>NZ_CM155280.1:0-1427500 GCF_056680395.1 Pseudomonas sp. ASL4
GCTCAGGGTTTGCCCCAGATATTCACTGGCACCGTCGTAATGAGCGGGCCCCGTTCGCTGCCAGCATTCCTTGAGTGCCTGATAGATCCGTTCGCGCTCAAGGATTTCCTGGGAGCCTTCCGGTAACAACCGCCAATGCTCGGTGGGTAGCGCGACCCAGCGACGGAAATCGTGGTTGAAGGTGTTGAACTCATACTCAAGCTGGAGCAAACCCGCTTCGGCCGAACCGCCAGTCAGCTCGTAGGAATTGAGCAACTCCTCAACACCGGAGTTAACCAGCGTCGGATAGAGGCAGCGCACACGATACTTGAGACGATTACGCGCATAGCTGCTCGGCAAACGTTGTGGATAACCCTGCATACCGCCCTTCAGGTGCATGGTTCGTGGATCGTAGCCAGGCTTTCGAACGGGAGTACGTACCAGGATCGGCTCCAGCTGCTCATGGGACAGCGGTTTTTGCACGACCGTCGCTTTGAGCCGGGCTCCCTGGTTGATCTCGTATCCCAGCGCCCTGCGTTCCGTATCGGGCAAGGCGTGCAGCAGCGCGCCGTACAAATCGTCAGCGCCATGCAGGTGCTGATCGAGTGCATCCCTGGCCTCGTACAGCCCCTCTTCATTGACCACCAACACCTTGCGGTCTGGCGCATCCAGTGGGCCAACGCGGTCGCGCAACGGCCCGCTGAAAGACAGCTCACGGACTTCAATGCACACCGTGGACGACCAGCCTGGCAACGCGGCCGCGCTATGCAATGCCAGGCGTGCGGTGTCGATGCTTTCCAGTTCTGCCAGATACAGGCCTTCGTAGGCTCGGGCCACACGCAGTTGCGTCATGGCGTCTCGCGCCTGCTGCTCGACCCGCAGCGGCAAACGGCTTTTTTGGTCGATGAAGCGCAGATCGTCGGGGTCGGCTTGCTTCAACAGGTCCCGGGCAACGTTCCCCGGCAAATGCGGATAGTCACGTTGAAGCAGCAACTGTCGCGGATTGTCGGTGACGTCGGCGGCTTTGGACAGCGAGTCGAACAGCCGCCGTGTCTGACGCCGGGCATGCATTGCCAGACGACCGCGCAAGGCTTCCAGACGCTCGGAACGAACCGCGGACACTCGTTTGCCCAGCAGGTCGAGCACCTCGTTTTCCTGCAGGGCGTCCAGCACACATTCAGCCAGTTCGCCTTTGCGCAGTCGGGCGCGGCTGAGCTTGATCGTCTGCGCCGGCGTAACCTCTGCATTACCGTACTTGATCGACGGCCCGGCGAACGACTCCGTTTCAAACAGCGCCATCGCTCGGGTGGGCGGCCATCCCTGCAACTCAGTGACGAAGGTTGGCAGAAAACCTTCCAACGCCTCGGTGACACGGTTATCCAGAATCTGTCGACTCATATCCTCGGCTTCGGCATAAGTCTTGAAGCGTTTGATCGTATCCTCTAGCAGCGCGGGAAAGCGTTCATGTTCTACATGCAGCCTGCGCAACACGTTGTCATCGACCCCGCTGACGGTACGGATCTGCGCCTGCGTGGCCACCGGTAACTCGTCCACCGAATGACCAAGACGTTGCCAGACTCGGGCGGCGTCCCATTGCGTCGGATCTTCCAGCTCGGTACTCCAGGCGCCGGCGCCGTTATGCGCCAGCTCTGGCTGGTAGGCGTTGGGGCGTGTCGGGTGTTCGATGCGCTGCCGACCGGTGTTCGGGTCCTCTTTCAATCCATAGTATTTGTTGTCCAGCGGCAACACCGTCTGACCGTCGTGTCGGTGCAGTCCCAGTTCGTCTGGGCGCGACGCCTGCGCCAATGTCAGGTTGCGCTCATACGGCGAGAGATCGGGCTTCCACAGGCTGACCTTGCCATCGGGCAGTTCAACGGCCCTGAGGCTATCGACAAACGGCGAGGCTTTTACCGGCGCGGGCATGCCCGACGGCAAGACGTGCGCGGCGCCCATCATTGCCAGTTGGGCACCGTTGATCAGCACCGAGGTGAGATGCGCCGACGCTTCTTCACGGTCACCCTTGCTCCAGTCTTCGAGGCCTTCGGCCAACTCTTCGAGCAGTTGCGCAACCATGATGCCGAGCATCGCTTCGCCTAATCCCGGCACCAGCATCGCGGCGAAGTTGAAGACGTTCCAGCCGATGTCGAGGTAGCTGCTCAGGCGCTTCCAGCGACTTTGCGCGTCCTCGTCGCCGGTGGGCACGGCAATGCGGCGGGCGTCGGCCAGCGCCTTATCCCGTCGTTCGGTAAAAACCGCACTCCACAGGTTGCCGTCGATGAGGTTGGTGATCGGTTCCGGGGTCGGGTTCTCGACGGCTGTTTCTCGCCACCATGGCCCCATGTCCAAGGGTTCGCGCTGTTTCCAGGTGAAGGTATTGAGGCGTTCGTTGAGCCGACTGAAAAACACACCCTTGTCGCTCTGTGCGACGAACCGACTGAAAAACCGCTGATAATCGGGGCTGAGCAACTGCCCGATCAGGGTTTTCATAAAGTCGATGAAAGAGTCGTACTCCTTGAGAGGATGCTCGGGGTCGTCCGGGACATAGGCGATCAGCTTTCCAGTCAGGTGGCTCTGTTGATAAATGTCTTCATTGCGCAGCAGTTCCTCGGACAAACCTTTGGGACCGTTGGCCAAAAACGCCTTGATCAATTTGAACCGTTCATAGCCCTGGTGAGGAAGAAACGGCACCCGGTGCGACCAGTCGAGCCAGAATTTCAGCAGCGGAGTTGTCAGCTCGTCGAAGGACTTTTTGAGCAGCGTCGGATCGCTCACGGCGCTGAACAGCACGATCCCGGTGAGCCTGAACCCCATCAACGATAAACGATGACAGTGCATCGGCGCACCGTACAACTCCCGGTTCGGCGCACCGTCGTGAACCTGCAGCATTTGGCCGAAACCGTAGGAGGTGAGATCGCCCTTTAGTTGCGCCACCAGTGCCGCAAGTTTGAAAGCGGCCTTGTCGCTGGCTACTGACTGCTTTTGCAACTCAAACCGGGCCGTGGCCTGAAGCGGGGTCAGAATGTCCTTGAGATGCGTTTGATACTGCGCCCCGATATCCAACGTGCGGCACAACGTGACAAATTGCTCGACGGTCATGGCATGGCGCAGGGGCGCGCCCTCGGCATCCTGGGTAAACACGCCGGAACCGTCACTGAAAGCGCCAGACTCGGCCTCGGATGCCTCGAAGTTATGCAGGGCCGCATCAAGCAGACTCAGTTGTTTGAAATGATTAGCACCCGTGTTGATGCCCAATATAAGTTTATTGGGCACATATAATCGCAGCTCCGCCGCCCGGACATCCAGCTGAACATTTAAATGATCGCTCAAGGACTTTAATAACAGTGGCTCGTCAAAGTCCCGGATATCCTGCTGCAGTTTATCTAATTCTTTGTCGAGTTTTCCTTGAAGCAACCATCGCCGACCGAACAGATCTTTCAATTCATCGCGATCTATCTTTCGGGCGTTCAGGTACCAGTCCGGAAAGGGGCTCTCCAAGGTTTGAAAGGCCAGCAATGCTGGCGTTGGGCCCATTTCTTTCGCGTTCAGGATCGCCTGTTTGATCCGATCAGAATGAATGCCTGGCTTACTGACTTCGGAGACAGATGATTCTTCACGCCCTTCAACTTCTTGCGCATCAGCCATATAACAATCTTCCATGATTATTGTTGGCTGATTAGGCTATCCAACGTTCGACTGAAACAAAAGATCAAAAACCTGCGGACAAGCCCGCGAAAAACTCATAAACACTTCAATTATTAAAATCCTGAAAATATATAAATACCACCCACTCCGACAGGTCATCTGCATCCGTGTATTCAGCGGTGTTTACCCGGACGTGAAGGCGCTAATATGCAGCTCCATCACCTGCCATTCTTGCTCGGGAACACCGTCCATGCGCCTAAGCGAATTCATCGTGGTAGAGGTTGATCGTATCGTCGATGAATGGGAGCAGTTCGCCCGTGCGCTCACGCCCGACGACAACCTGGATCGCACCACCTTGCGCGATCATGCCCGCGCCATCCTGCTGGCCGCCGCGCGGGACATGACCACCGTCCAGACCGCCCATGAGCAGGCCGCCAAGGCCAAGGGCGACGGTCCGGAAAAATCTCCAAGCCTGGATCAGGCCGCCGCCAGCCATGGCGAGTTGCGGCACACCTTCGGTTTTGATCTGGTGCAGATGACCTCCGAGTTCCGCCACTTGCGCGCCTGCGTCATTCGTCTGTGGGTCAACAGCCTGCAGACGCCAGAGCTGGCTCACTTCCAGGACATGATCCGGTTCAACGAAGCCATCGACGAAGCCCTGGCCGAGTCGACCGCCGCCTATGCCGAGCAGGTCAACCACTCGCGGGACATCTTCCTGGCCATCCTCGGCCACGACCTGCGGGCGCCCTTGCAGGCGGTGAGCATGTCCACCGAACTGCTGCAGCGAAAAATACATCTGGAAGGCGACGCCCTGACTTGCGTGCACCACATCCATCGTGGCACGCGGCATATGGCGGTGATGGTCGGTGATTTATTGGAGTTGGTGCGCAGTCGCCTGGGCAAGAGCCTGCCGATCGAACCGGTGCCGATGGACCTGACCGACGCGGCGCATGAGGCGATTGCCCTGGCCTGTGCCGGCAACCCCGAGTGCAATCCCATACTCGAAGTGACAGGGGACACCCGAGGTGTCTGGGATGCCGGGCGAGTCAGTCAGCTGTTGCAGAACCTGATTGGCAATGCGTTGCAACATGGTTTGAACAAGCGTGATGTCACGGTCACCCTCAGCGGCGAGCCCGACACCGTGCGCCTCACCGTACATAACGGTGGAACACCGATTCCGGAAGACGCGATCGGCACGATCTTCGACCCACTGGTGCGCAGCGCCGACGAAGAACTCGGGCAGCCGTCGACAAGCCTTGGCTTGGGGCTGTTTATCGTCAAGGAAGTGGTGACTGCGCATCGGGGGACGATTGAGGTCAGTTCCAATGAAGCCGAGGGAACGTTGTTTACCGTGGTGTTGCCCAGGAAGGTGTGAGACCTGAGGACCGTGTTGTGGCGAGGGGGCTTGCCCCCGTTCGGCCGCGAAGCGGTCGTAAATCCTGCGAACGCGGTATGCCTGATGAACTGAGGTGTCTGTTTTGGGGCTGCTGCGCAGCCCAACGGGGGCAAGCCCCCTCGCCACAGGTTTTGGTGCTTTACCGCTACTCGACCACCAACCGCCCAAGTCGCTGTTTCAGCATCCGGTTCTCGGCCCGCAGTTGCTGGACTTCTTCAAGCAGGTCCAGTGCCAGGGCGACACCTTCCCATTCCAGTTCCAAATCGCGCCGCAGTTTGGCGGCGCGCTTGGCCAGGGCCAATTCGTAATCGTTGAAACGCCAGTCCTTGGGCAGTGCACCCTGAGGTTCGAGGATGCCGTGTTCGACGATTTCGATCACGTAGACGTCCGACAAGTCGGTCGCCTCACAGAATTCTGCCATGTCCAGTTGAACGATCAGGGGACTGCTCATAGTCAGTAGCTCCAGGGTTCTAGCGGATCAAAAGTTTTCTCTTGGGTCGAAAGCGGCTTTCTTCGCCAGCTCTTGCCACAACGCCTTGACCTCATCGTCCGAGGTTTTCGGCATGACGGCTTTAAGTTGCACGAACAGGAAGCCCCGTTCGCCCTTCTTGTTCAGCAGACCGTGGCCCTTGGCGCGCATGCGCTGGCCGTTCTGGCTGCCGGCCGGGACCTTGAGGTTGATCTTGCCGGTCAGGGTCGGCACGGCCACTTCGGCGCCCAGCGCCAATTCCCAAGGTGCCAGCGGTAAAGTGATTATCAGGTTTTCGCCTTCAATATCGAATTTCGGGTGCGGCGCGAAGCGGATGATCAGGAACAGGTCGCCATTGGCGCCGCCACCGATCCCCGGAGCCCCTTGGCCCTTGAGGCGAATACGCTCGCCGTCGGTCACACCGGCCGGGATCTTCACGTTCAGGCTTTTGCTGGTATTGCTGACATGCTGGCCGGCAGGGTTGTACTGCGGCACCTGGAAGGTGACCTTCTTCGATTCGTTCGAGAGGGTTTCTTCCAGAAAAATCCCAAGTTCCATTTCCACGTCTTGCCCTCGACGTCCAGCACTGCGACGCGACTCTCCACCACCAAAACCCGGACCCCGGTTGCCGAAGATCGAACTGAAGAAGTCCGAAAAATCGCCCGAGTCCTGACCACCACCGAAACCACCGCCGCCACGACCCTGCCAGCCTGGCGGGCCCTGGAACGGTTGGCCGTGCTGGCCGTATTTGCGCAAGTCGTCGTACTCGGCGCGCTTGTCGGCACTTTTCAGCGCTTCATAAGCTTCCGAGGCGTCCTTGAACTTTTCCTCGGCGTCTTTTTCCTTGCTGACGTCCGGGTGATATTTGCGCGCCAGCTTGCGATAGGCGGCCTTGATCGCCTTATCGTCTGCGGTCGGCTCCACACCGAGAATCTTGTAATAGTCTTTGAAGTCCATCTAAGGATCACCATCCGTTATCAAAATCGCGCCACCACCGGCAGCATGCACGCATTGGCAGCCGCCAGGTTGACCGATCTCAAGGTTGTGACCGGGCAGCGCATCAGAAGTTTATCGGCAGCGGTAGTCGGTTCTTGCGACCGCCGATTGGCTGCCAGGGTCGATGCAGACAAGTTTGGGGCATCCGGCCAGCTTATCAAGGCGTTATTCGTGGCGATTTAGCGGATAGTCGGCCTTCGATTCTGCGCCGCACTGGCATACACTGCGCGGCCGTTTTTTAACCGGAACTTGAAAGACATGAAAAACGCATCCCCAGCCCGTGCCTGTGGTATCGACTTCGGCACGTCCAACTCCACCGTCGGCTGGCTCCGCCCCGGCATGGAAACGCTGATCGCGCTGGAGGACGACAAGATCACCCTGCCCTCGGTGGTCTTCTTCAACATCGAAGAACGCCGCCCGGTGTACGGCCGGCTGGCGCTGCACGAGTACCTGGAAGGCTACGAAGGCCGGCTGATGCGCTCGCTCAAGAGCCTGTTGGGTTCCAAGCTGATCAAGCACGACACCAGCGTCCTCGGCACGGCGATGCCGTTCAAGGACCTGCTCGGCTTGTTCATCGGCCAGTTGAAGAAGCGCGCCGAAACCGCCGCCGGTCGGGAATTCGATGAAGTGGTGCTGGGCCGCCCGGTGTTTTTCGTCGACGACGATGAAATGGCCGACCAGGAAGCCGAAAACACCTTGGTGGATGTGGCTCGCGCTATTGGCTTTAAAGACGTGTCGTTCCAGTACGAGCCAATTGCGGCCGCGTTCGACTACGAGTCGACCATCGAAAAAGAAGAACTGGTGCTGATTGTCGACATCGGCGGTGGTACCTCCGACTTCTCGCTGGTGCGCCTGTCGCCTGAGCGTCGCGACCACGACAATCGCCACGATGACATCCTCGCCACCGGCGGCGTGCACATCGGCGGGACCGACTTCGACAAGCAACTGAGCCTGCAAGGCCTGATGCCGCTGTTCGGCTACGGCAGCCGGATGAAGAGCGGCGCCTACATGCCCACCAGCCACCACATGAACCTGGCAACCTGGCACACCATCAACTCGGTCTACTCGCAGAAATCGACCCTGTCCCTGGGCAGCATGCGCTACGACATCGAAGACACCGGCGGCATTGATCGCCTGTTCAAGCTGATCGACCAGCGCGCCGGCCACTGGCTGGCCATGGAAGTGGAAGAAACCAAGATCCAGCTGACCCACGCCGACAGCCGTCACGTGCCGCTGGACCGCATCGAGCCAGGCCTGAGCGTTGAACTGACCCGAGCGCTGTTCGAGTCGGCCATCGACAACCTGCTGGAGCGGGTGCGCAACAGCGTCACGCAATTGCTGAACGATGCCAACGTGCGCGTCGATCAGGTTGATACGGTGTTCTTCACCGGCGGTTCGAGCGGGATTCCGGCGCTGCGCAACAGCATCTCGGCAATGCTGCCGAACGCGCGGCATGTGGAAGGGAACATCTTTGGCAGCATCGGCAGTGGTTTGGCGATTGAAGCGATGAAACGCTACGGGCCGATGGACTGATCTGACACCTTGTGGTGAGGGGGCTTGCCCCCGTTCGGGTGCGCAGCAGCCGCAAAACCGGCACATGCGGTGTGTTGGAGAATTGAGGGCTGCTTCGCAACCCAACGGGGGCAAGCCCCCTCGCCACAATAGATCAACAGCGAATCAAACCATCCCGATCTGCTTCAACTCACTCTTCAAATACGCGTAATAAATCGGCCCCGCCACCACCCCCGGCAAGCCGAACGCGGCTTCGAACACCAGCATCGCCAGCAGCAACTCCCACGACTTGGCACTGATCTGCCCGCCGACGATGCGCGCGTTGAGGAAGTATTCGAGCTTGTGGATAAACATCAGATAACCCAACGCGGCCACCGCGACCCAGATCGACAGTGACAAGCCGACGATGGTGATCAGCGTGTTGGACATCAGATTACCGATCACCGGCAGCAGACCCAACAGGAAGGTCAGCACGATCAGGGTTTTGGTCAGCGGCAGTTTGATCCCGAACATCGGCAGGACCAGCGCGAGGAAAATCGCGGTGAAGAAGGTGTTGAGCAGGGAAATCTTGATTTGCGCGAACACGATGTTGCGAAAGGCTTGCACCAACAGATGCAAACGGTCGAACAGCGCGGCGGCCAGCGGCCGGCGTTTAGTCACGTCGGGCACACGCTGCAAGGCGATGATCGCCCCCAGCACCATGCCGATCAGCAGCGTCACAAACATGTGCGCCGCGTCCTTGCCCACTAATTGCAAATCGCTGAGGTGTTTGGTCATCCATTCGCCGATCGCCACGCGGAACTCGGCCGCGCTGGCCGGCAGGTAAACATCGATGAACGGTGGCAATTGCCCGCGAGCGCGGTCAACCACGTGCATGAATTTGTCGAGGGAAGCCCCGGGATTTTCCGCTTCATGCAGCAGAAAACTGATAGCACCGGCAAAGATCAGCGCCAGCACGCTGACCACCAAAGTGCCCAGCAGCGCCACCGCCAGCCAACGGGCGCGGCGACCTTCGATCAGCCGCTGCAATTGCGGCGTGAGCATGTTGACCAGTTCGAACACCAGCAACCCGGCCAACAGGCTGGGCAACAGGCGCAGAGGGATGACCAGTAGCAAACCACCGAAGATGATGACCCAACTGATTAACAGCAAGACGTGACGTTGAGAAAACGTTGGCATACAGCCTCAAAACGAACGGCGTAAAAGGATGGGCAGTCTGCCAGCGATCCGAGGTCAGCACTAGGGAATGTGTAGGTCGACCTTGGTCGGGGGACTGGCGGTTTTTTTCAGTGAGCTTATTGGCCCCATCGCGAGCAAGCTCGCTCCCACATTAGTCCCGTGAACATAGATCCAATGTGGGAGCGGGCTTGCTCGCGAATGCGGTGTGTCAGGCGACTAGGGTGCTGAATTGGAAACCGCATTCGCGAGCAAGCCCGCTCCCACACTTTGATCGTATTTATCCCGAGGGTTTATTTTTTCTTCAGGCAATCACTCATGAAGGTTTTCCGCGCATCGCCCTTCAGCGCCTGGGTGGCGGCGGTGGCGTTGCAGGTTTTCATTTTCTCTTGCTGCGGGGTCAGGACTTTGGCGTCATTGGCCGCCGGCGTGGCTTTGAGGCATGTGCTCATGAATGCTTTGCGCTCATCGCCCTTGAGGCTTTTCGCTTGAGGGTCGGCATTGCAGGCGGTCATTTTGTTCTGTTGGGCCGTGGCGGCGAAGCCTTGGGAACAGAGCAACAAACCGATCATCAACAAAGGGACACGCAACATCTTCATGGAGTTTTCTCCTTGTTACCGCACCGATGGATGCGGCCTCGCCCTGAAGTGTAGACAAAGCCTGTAACACCTTCACCTGCCCTCAAGATGACTGCGTCGATACTGCTCCGGCGTGCACCCGGCCTGACGCTGAAACATCGCGATAAACGCCGAACCGGTGCTGTAACCCATGTCGAAGGCGATGTCCTGAATGCTGCGCTGACTGTCCAGCGCTTCGATCGCCGCCAGAAACCGCAGGCGTTGCCGCCATTCGCCGAAGCTCATGCCCAGCTCACGAACGAACTGCCGGGCCAGGGTCCGTTCGCTGACGTGTATCTGCGTCGCCCAATCGGACAACGGCCGGTTATCCCCAGGCTCGGCCTGCAAGGCTTCGAGTATCCCGAGTAGCCCAGGACTGCTGGCGTAGGGCAAATAACAGGCATGCTCCGGTGCTTGTTGCAACTGATCCACCAACACCTGGGCCAGGCGCACGTCGGTTTCCCGCTCGGGAATCTTCACGTCCCGGGCAGCGAAGTCCTTGAGAATCGCTTTGAGGATGTCGCTGATGGCCAGGGTGCAGGCCTGTTGCGGCAGATCCCGACACAGCGACGGTGCCAGGCACACCGCGCGGTAGTTGATCGGCTGGTTGCTGTAGAAGCTGTGCTCGGTCTGCGGCGGTACCCAAACGGCGTACTGTGGCGGCGACATGAAGCGACTGCTGCCGATTTCCATGTGCAACACACCGTTGGCCGAATACTCCAGCGTGCCCCACGGGTGGCGGTGGGCCGAAGCGTATTCGTGGGTGTCGAAGTCGGCGTATCGGAAGTACACCGGGGCCGGCAGTTCGCTGAAATCCAGCAGATCGATGTGTTTACTGCTCATGCTGTCCGTCATCAAGGGCCGATTGTCTGGATCGAAGTATAGGCTTGTATCCAGACAAGCGGATAATTGCCCCTCATCAACGTTCTGGTTTCTCTCTCATGCAATATGCGTTTCCCCTGCTGGCCATTTTCATTTGGGCCGGCAACACCGTGATCACCAAAATGTCGGCCGGCGCGATATTCCCCGCCGAGATCGGTTTCTACCGCTGGCTGCTCGCCGGGATTTTGTTCACGCCGTTCATGCTTAAACCGGTGATTGCCCACTGGCCAATGATCCGCCCGAACCTGGGCAAGATTTTCGTTCTCGGCGTGCTCGGCATGGCGGTCTATCAAAGCCTGGCGTACTTCGCCGCGAGCCTGACCACTGCCACCAACATGGGCATCATCCTGTCGCTGATGCCGTTGATGTCCCTGGCGATGGCGATCGTCAGCCTCGGCCAACGCCTGACCGCCGGCGCGCTGGCCGGTGCAGTGCTTTCCTTTGCGGGTGTTTTGGTGGTGGTGTCGTCCGGCAGCCTCGGCGCATTGCTCGAGCACGGGGTGAATCTGGGTGATGCGATGATGCTGATCGCGACCCTGGCCTATGCGATCTACAGCACGCTGCTGAAAAAATGGCAGCTGCGCCTGCCACCGCTGGTGTTGCTGTATTTGCAGGTGTTGGTGGCGGTGGTGGTGCTGTTTCCGCTGTTTGTGGCCTCACCGAAAATTGGCCCGACGCTGCAGAATATTCCGCTGGTGCTGTATGCCTGCCTGCTGGCTTCGATGATTGCGCCGCTGGCGTGGATGCAAGCCGTGGTACGCCTGGGCCCGAGCCGGACCACGCAGTTTTTCAATCTGCTGCCGTTGATTACCGCGCTGATTGCGGCGGTGGTGCTGCATGAGCAGTTGGCGATGTATCACCTGGTTGGCGGTTTTTTGACCTTGGGTGGGGTGATTCTTTCGGAGCGTTGGACCACGGTGTTGGGCCATGCGTAGTAATTTGTGGCGAGGGAGCTTGCTCCCGTTCGAGCGCGAAGCGGTCGCAAAATGGGGCCGCTTCGCAGCCCAGCGGGAGCAAGCTCCCTCGCCACAGGCGGTCTAAACCCCCGCCGCTTTCAACCGGGCGGCATGCTCGACAAACAACCGCACCGGATCCGCGCCCTTCCCCACCAGCCCCAGCGACTGGTTGACGATGTCGAAGTGATCCATCGGATATTCGTCACCAATCACCGTCCCCAGATGCGAGCTGTAACGCCCGACCATCCCGTCGCAATGCCCGACTTCGCGCACGAAGGTCGTGGCAAACAACCGGCAACTGCGGTTGGTCCCGTCGAACAGATTGCCGCCGCGATCCGTCTTGCCCGGCTGCAAGGTCCCGGACCAGGAGTAATAGCGCACGCCGTTAACCTCTTCCGGCCCGTGCCCGCCCCAGGTTGGCGGCAAGCCCTGTGGATAACGCTGGTTGAACAGCGCCACGCCGTCAGTGGTCAGGGATTCATGGGAGGCGTGAATATCCACCGGCAGTTTCGGCCCGCGATAACCGGTTTCCAGCAGGCTCATCAAGGCGCCGATTATCCGCAGCAAAACCGCAAGCAACCGCCCTTTCGCGCTGTCTGCCGGGTAATGCTTGTGCAGGTAGTCCGCCAGCTCCGACCCGTGATTCGGCCCGGCCACCGAGGTGACTGAAGCCACCCGATCCGGGCGTTTGGCGGCCGCATAACGCGCCGTTAGCGAACCCTGGCTATGGCCGATCAGGTTGACCTTCTCGGCACCGGTCTCGCGCAGGATTTCATCGATTCGCGCCAACAACTGCTCGCCCCGCACTTCCGTGGAATTGAGCGGCGACACCTGCACCGCCACCACGGTCGCCCCACCCCGGCGCAGTGCCGAGATAATCCCGTACCAGTACGGGTACAGCAGCAAGCGGATAAACCCGAGCATACCGGGGACCAGCACCAAGGGGTAACGCGTGGCGGAACCTTGCGACATGGGCGGACATCCTTGTAATCGGGGAGGTGACGCAAGGCGGGATGCAAGACATCAGCCAAGCATCGCCAGCGAAGATGACCAGTCTATGACAGCCGCCACACACGCTTTACTTCAACCCCACCACCCCGGCCACGATCAACCCGACCGACAGCAGCTTCATCGCCGTCAGACCCTCGCCCAGCAGCGCGAACCCGAGAAACACCGTGCCCAGCGAACCGATGGCGGTCCAGATCGGGTAAGCGATGCTCACCGGCAACTCGCGCATGGCCAGGGTCAGAAAGTAAATCCCGCCCACCGCCGCCACGACCGTGATCACCGACGGCCAGAGCCGGGTAAAGCCTTCGGCGTATTTCATGCCCATGGCGAAGGTAACTTCGAAGGCAGCGGCGATCAGCAAAAATACCCAGGCCATCTAGAGCTCCCTGGCCAGCGCCAACAGACGTTGTTCGGCCTCGGCGACGGAGATCTGAAAGGTCCGCTCGGCGGACTCTTCACCCTCGGCGGCAACCACCATGATGTCAGTGATGCCGATAAACCCCAACGCCGTGCGCAGCAGAGGATCGGCGTGGTTCATGGCTTCCAGCTCACCACCCGGGCCGAAGCCAAACCCGCCGCGACTGGTGACGATCAGCGCTTTTTTGCCCTGCACCAGCGGCTCGTACTGGGCCACGCCGTTGTCCAGGATGTGATTGAAGGTCAGGCCGATCCGCACGATCTGATCAATCCAGGCCTTGAGACCGCTGGGCACGCTGAAGTTGTGCATCGGCGTGGAAATCACCAGCAGATCGTGACCAAACAATTCGCCGACCAGTTCATCGCTGAACGCCAGATCGGCCTGCATCGACAGCGGCCGGGCCTCGGGCTCGGGGTAAAACGCCGCCGCCACGAACGCCTCGTTGACCGGCGGAATCAGTGCCCGGCCGACTTCGCGACGGGTCAACTGCGACTGCGGATGACGGGCCTGCCAGGCCGATAAAAACACCTCGGCCAAACGCCGGGAGTGGGAACGCTCACCACGGGGGCTGGCGTGAATCGCAAGAACTCTGTTCATCTGAATATCCTCAGGACTAAACTCAAACGGCTTGTGGCGTGCAGGTTGAAGCGCATGGCCGCTGTCTTCAAATGAGCAAAAGTCAGTCAGGATGAATCTATTTCATCCATGGAGTATTCAATGTTTGCCTCGCTGCCGCTGACCGCCCTGCGCGCGTTCGAATCCGCCTCGCGCCTGCTGAGCTTCAAGGCCGCCGCCGAAGAACTCTCGGTGACGCCCACGGCGATTTCCCATCAGATTCGTTCGCTGGAGAGCTGGCTCGGCATCGCGCTGTTCGAACGGTTGCCCCGGCAAGTGCGCCTCACCGAGGGCGGTGAACGCCTGTTCCAGAGCTTGCACGGCGCTTTGCTTGACGTGGCGCAGAGCGTCGACACCCTGCGCCCGCAACGCAGCAGCACAAGCCTGACGATTTCTACCATCCCCGCCTTCGCCGCGTTGTGGCTGGTGCCACGTTTGGGTCGCTTCTATGCCCGGCATCCGAACATCAGCCTACGGCTCGACACCCATTGCGAAGTCGTCGATTTGCATCAGGATGCGAGTGTCGATCTGGTGGTGCGCTACAGCCTTGATAGCTATCCGAATCTTTATGGGCTGTGTTTATTCGACGAATCCTTTGGCGTCTATGGCTCTCCCGAACAGGTGGCCCTGGCGGCCAGGCAAGTGCCGGCGCTGATCAGCGTACGCTGGTGCAATTCAAAATTTTACGCGTACGGGTGGGAGGCGTGGTGCGCGCAGTCCGGCGAAACCTGGCTGACCGGGCAACCCGCCGTGCGCGAATACGATGAAGAGCATTACGCCCTGCAAGCGGCGATTGCCGGCCAGGGGCTGGTGCTGGCGAGCAATATTCTGGTGTCCGAAAGCGTGGCCAGCGGGTTGCTGGTGGCTTACAAGGGCGAGGTTCAGGTCGACGGGGCCGGCTACAGCGCATTGTGCGTGCCGGGGCGTGAACGGCATCCACCGGTGCGGGCATTTTTTGCATGGTTGCAGGAAGAGGCTTTGTTGTCGGGGCTATTGCCAAGATCGCAGGCTGCGCCAGCTCCTGCACGAGAACGCATTCCCCTGTAGGAGCTGCCGAAGGCTGCGATCTTTTGCGTCCGTCAAATTACATCAAACTTTTTGCAATGCTCATCACTCACACCTTAGGTAGCGATCACGTCCCCAGAGGCGTGACGTCAACCGGATTAGCTTCCAGGAGATTGAGATGAGCGACATGCATTTGTCTGATGTAACCACCCTGCGTGAGCGGGCCCGCAAGAACGTCGAGAACGGTGCCGTGACCGAAAGCTACAGCGCCGATATCAATGAAGTGCTGCGCCTGCTCAACGAATCGCTGGCCACCGAACTGGTCTGCGTGTTGCGTTACAAGCGCCACTACTTCATGGCCACCGGTCTGAAAGCCCATTTTGCCGCCGACGAGTTCCTCGAACACGCGAACCAGGAAGCCGAACACGCCGACCGCCTGGCCGCGCGCATCGTGCAACTGGGCGGTGAGCCGGAGTTCAACCCCGACCTGTTGTCGAAAAACTCCCACGCCCAGTACGTGGCGGGCAAAAACCTCAAGGAGATGGTCTACGAAGACCTGGTCGCCGAGCGGATCGCCATCGACAGCTACCGCGAGATCATTCAGTACATCGGCGAAAAAGACCCGACGACCCGGCGCATCTTCGAAGACATTTTGGCGCAGGAAGAAGAGCATGCGGATGATATGGCTGACATTCTGAAAGACCTGTAGCGCCTGATAGACCGCTATCGCGAGCAAGCTCGCTCCCACAATGGATCTGCGTTCACAGGCCCCATGTGGGAGCGAGCTTGCTCGCGATGGCGTCTTCAAAGACGCCACAAATTACTTGGTTGGTTTAACGGTCACCGGCGCCTTGCCCGACTTCATCTGCGCCAACAACGGCACACACTGGTTCGGCTCGCCACCACTCGGCGCGATCAGCGCCAACAACCCCGCCGCTGGCGCCGCGATCACGCCCAACGCCACCATACCGGCCCCACGCAACAACAACGGCACCGCTTTCACGCCCGCATCCGGTTTGATGAACTTGCCCCGCACGTACAACGGCGAACGCAACGAAATCAAACGCCAGCCCTTGGATTCCGGCGTAACGGTCAAGTCCAGTTGCTCAGTCGCCATGTTCGCGGTGCCATCGATGTAGATGATCGCGTTCTCGGTATCGAAGACAAACAACTGCGTGGTCGCCAAACCGGTCTTGATATCGAAATCGGCCGCCGCGCAGTTGATCTTCACTTCTTTGTCGCCAAAGATTTTGCCGACCACGTAGTTGCCGACGTTAAGTCCCGCCAGCTCCATCAACTCGCGGCTGATGGCACCGTCGTTGATCAGCATTTTCAGCTTGCCGTTGGCGCTGCCCATCAACTTGGCCACCGAGTTGCCACGGCCGGCGATATCAGCGTCACCATTCAACTCGCCGAAACTGGTTTTCATCGGTTCAAAGGTCGGGAACAGCTGCTTGAGTTTGAAACCACGAGCGGTGAGTTTTGCCTGACCTTCCAGCGGCTCACTGCGGCCATTGAGACGAATCTGCGCATCCAGCTTGCCGCCGGCTACGCCGAAACGCAGCGGCTCCAGGCTGAGCAGACCGTCAGTCAGCACTAGGTGGGTATAAAGGTCGGTGAACGGCAGTTTTTCGCTGTGGACGATGCGTTTGCCGGTGAATTCGACATCGGCGTCCATATCACGCCAGCGCTCGGTCTTGAACTCTTCGACCGGCAAGACCTTGTCCGTCGGCTGCTTGCTTTCGCCGCCACGAGCCTTCTGCTTGGCGTTGGAATCGGCGCCGATCAACGGCGCCAGGTCGGCAAACAGCAATTGGTTGGAGACCAGCGCGCCGCTGAGTTTGGGCCGTGGCTGACTGGCGACGTACGCCAGGTCGCCATGAATGTCGCTGTCGCCGATCTTGCCGTTGAAGCCTTCATAGCGGAATTGCGCGCCGGCCGCGTCATGCAGCTTGGCGGTCAAGTGACCGTCAGTGGCGTAGGGCGGCGAGGCCGGCAGGGTCACGCCGGTCAACGGGTAAAGGTTGGCCAGGCTGGTGCCGGCCAGCTTCAAGCGCAAATCCAAGGCACCGAGGTTCAGCGGGTCTGTCAGCGTGCCCGCCAGATCGACGCTGGTGTCGGCGATCTTGACCTGGGCCTGGAGCGGAAACGGCTTGGCCGCGTCCTGCAAGGCCAGCAGGCCGCCGATCTTGCCTTCACCGGCGAGCTTCTGCTGGTGGTATTGGCCTTTCACCTTGATGGCGAAGGCGTAGTCCTGGGGTGCGCCGCCCTTATCGAACGCGGTTTTTGCCGCTTTGTCGCCGACGATATCGCTGAACGGAATCGGTTTGCCCAACGGGTCGATCAGCACGTCGAGCTGAGTTTTCAGGCTCTGGTCGTCGAGGGTGACGTGGCCCTTGTCGAATCCGATGGCGCCGATGTCCACCACCCACTTCGATGGTTCGGCGTTCGGGTCCTTGGGATCGAACTTGAAGGTCCAATTGGCGCGACCGTCGGCCAGGCGCTGGAGGCCGGCATTCGGTTCGGTCAGGTCAATGCGCGGGATCACTACCCGTTGCGCCAACAAGGCCAGCGGCGAGAGGCGCAACTCGACACGCTTGAGGGTGACCATTTGCGGCTGCTTCGACCAGTCCGGGTTACCCAGGCTCAAGTCTTCGGCCACCACATGCGGCCACGGCACCCAGGCCCGCCAGCCGCCTTCATCGAGTTCGCGCCGCCACACCACCGCCAGGTTGCCATTAATGGCGAACGGACGGTGCAGCTCTTCGGAGACTTTGGCATTGAGTGGGGGTTTGATCCGGTTCCAATCAAAGAACACGATGATCAGAACCAGTACCGCCAGCAGCACAATCAGGCTGGCGAAGGTCCAGGTAATTATTTTTGAAGTGCGCGTCATTGCACGGGGCTCCTGAATACGACTGAGCGCCCTGACTGCGACGCACGGGTGAAACGTTAGGCCAGAACCGGCCTGCCATGGAATCTACGACTGGAAAACGGCCCGCAGGTTTAACCCGATTACCGCTTAACCCTCAAATAATCCATCGCCCACACACTGCGCCCGCTTCTGGCGTTACCGACCCCGCACTTTTGTGCGGCACGAGTGAGTCGAAAATACCCACCTCAGTGCAAAACGGCCCGCCGGAAACGCCCGTTCTAGAGCGCCTGCACGGAACAATCAATTCTGTTGATTATTACCATTGCGTTTATGAACTTTTATATCGACTTATCGAGAGTAGCATTGACCTCGTACCCACTTTATCGCCCTCCCAAGGAGCAACCCATCATGAAACGCCAATTACTGCTTAGCCTGACCCTCTCGATGCTAGCCAGCACCGCATTTGCTCTGCCAGCCGCTGATCAGGCCACACCGCAAGTCAAAACCAATCACTCGGTATTCAGCCAAACCGTCGCTGCCGATGGCTCGGATCGCACTCCACAAGGCCAGACCCTTGCCGAAGGTGGTAATGATCGCCTGAAAGAGAAAGGCTTGATCACCCAAGATGGCTACGACAAAACACCACAAGGCCAGACCCTTGCCGCTGACGGTTCCGACCGCACTCCACAAGGCCAGACCCTTGCTGCTGACGGTTCCGACCGCACTCCACAAGGCCAGACCCTTGCTGCTGACGGCTCCGACCGCACTCCACAAGGCCAGACCCTTGCTGCTGACGGTTCCGATCGCACTCCACAAGGCCAGACCCTTGCAGCTGATGGTTCTGATCGCACCCCACAAGGCCAAACCCTTGCTGAAGGTGGTGGTGACCGTGTAATCGAACGCAACAGCGCTGTGAGCTAAGCCCATGGCGGCCCTGAAAAAAAGCCCAATCCCCGGATTGGGCTTTTGACTTTTATAGAAGCACGCTTGTTCTTCGCATGAACCCCGATCCCCGTTCGACGCCGGCAAAGCCGATTTGCTAGAGTGCGCCGCTGTCCTGTCCAGAAAACACCCTTGCGATGCTGCCCCGCGCCGAACAGAAACAACAGACCCGCAACGCCCTGATGGACGCCGCCCGCCATTTGATGGAATGCGGCCGAGGATTCGGCAGCCTGAGCCTGCGCGAAGTGGCGAAAACCGCCGGGATCGTGCCCACCGGTTTCTACCGGCATTTCGCCGATATGGACGAACTTGGCCTGGTGCTGGTCAGCGAAGTCGGCCAGACCTTCCGCGAAACCATCCGCCTGGTACGCCACAACGAATTCGTCATGGGCGGCATCATTGATGCGTCGGTGCGGATCTTCCTCGACGTGGTCAGCGCCAATCGCTCGCAATTCCTGTTTCTTGCCCGTGAGCAATACGGCGGTTCGCTGCCGGTGCGTCAGGCCATTGGCCGATTGCGCGAAGACATCAGCTCCGACCTGGCGTCCGACCTGTCGCTGATGCCGAAGCTGCAACATTTGGACATTGCCGGGCTGAGCGTCATGGCTGACCTGATCGTTAAAAGCGTGTTTGCCACCCTGCCGGACATTATCGATCCACCCGTTGACGCATTGCCGGAGCACCTGACGCCTCAGGCGAAGATCACCCAGCAACTGCGCTTTATCTTTATTGGCCTCAAGCATTGGCAGGGGCTCGGTAGCACGGAATAACACACATCCCCTGTGGGAGCGGGCTTGCTCGGGTAGAAACCGGAGACATCCTTTACGTTTTAAACCGGAGACATCCTTTACAGGTGTGAAATACGGTCAGGAGGTACCTGACCATGCCCTGGAATCAAGAGTCTCCAATGGATCAACGAATCAAACTCATAGGCGACTGGCTGCAAGGCAGCCATTCCAAAAGCGAGCTGGCCCATCACTACGGGCTCAGCCGACCCACTTTGGACAAATGGCTTGCACGCTACGAGGCACATGGCATTGATGGGCTAAAGGAGCTGTCACGGCGCCCGCATACGAGCCCTTTCAAAATCAGCGACGAGGTGCTTGAGTTGCTAATCGCGTACAAGCGCGAGCATCACAGCTGGGGACCTGAAAAACTGGTGCATAACCTTAAAATCGATCATCCAGAGTTGTCTTGGCCAACGGTCAGCACGGCAGGCGAGTGGCTTAAGCGAGCAGGCCTGGTGCAAAAACGGCGCTTCCTCAATCGCCCACCAGCAGGAAAAAATCCGCTGCGCGACGCCACTTCGCCTAATCAGACATGGGCAGCGGATTTTAAAGGTGACTTCGCGCTTCAGAACGGCCAACGTTGTTACCCACTGACAATTACTGATCACGTCAGTCGATTTCTATTGCTGTGCAGAGCGCAAAGCAGTGTTGCCGGCGCCCGCGAGGGTTTTGACTGGGCGTTTCGGGAGTACGGCTTGCCTGACGTGATCCGCACGGATAACGGCTCCCCCTTTGCCTCCACCGGCATTTCACGCATCTCCAGTCTGGCGGCGTGGTGGATACGTTTAGGGATCTACCCAGAACGAATTCAGCCGGGGCGACCTGACCAGAATGGCCGTCATGAACGCATGCATCGAACGCTCAAGGCTGCATTGCTTCATGCACCTGAACGTAACCTGGTGGAACAACAGTTGGCATTCGAACAGTTTCGACAAGAGTTCAATTACGTACGGCCTCACAAGGCTTTAGAGATGAAAGTTCCTGCGGACCTCTATGAGCCGTCAAAACGGCAGTACGACGGACGCGTGCCTGAGGCCGATTACGCTTCGGACATGACGATCCGCATGGTCAGGCAGAATGGGTCGATGAAATGGAAAGGCAAGATGATTTTCGTCAGTGAATCCTTGGCAGGTGAGGCGCTAGGACTCAAGGAAGTAGACGATGATGTTTGGGATATTTACCTCTGCAACTACCTTTTAGGCAGGCTGAAAAGCGGCGAAAGCCGCCTTTCAAGCCAACAGAAACGTAAAGGATGTCCCCGGTTTCAATCGTAAAGGATGTGTCCGTTTCTACATCGCGAAGGCGGTGCGTCAGTCGATATCAATTTCGCCTGACACACCGCCTTCGCGAGCAAGCCCGCTCCCACATTGGTGCATGAAAAATCTTACATGCACCAACATGACTCAAAAGTCTGCAACATCTTGCAACAACCACTAAGCTCCGACAGGGTTTTCCTACGTCTTGTCCGATTGGCAAGCCCCTTGCTCTAGCCTGAGTATTGTCCTCTGCTGGAAGCTTTCCGATGCTGGTGATTCATCGCAGAATCGACCCTCAACCCGTCTGGGCCGCCGAGTTGCACCTGACCTTCGAAGCCCGGAGCAAAAGCCGTTTGCGCTGTTTCAGTGCCGAGCAGGAAGATGTCGGGTTGTTTTTAGAGCGCGGCCAGCCGCCGCTGTATGACGGCGAATGCCTACAGGCTGAAGACGGGCGAATCGTGCGCGTCTGCGCTCGTCCCGAACAATTGCTGCACGTCACCTGCGCCAATGCCTTCGAACTGACCCGCGCGGCCTATCACTTGGGCAACCGCCACGTTGCCCTGCAAGTCGGCGATGGCTGGCTGCGTTTGCTCGACGATTACGTACTCAAGGCCATGCTCGAACAGCTGGATGCCAAGGTCGAAAACATCGAAGCCCCATTCCAGCCGGAACACGGCGCTTACGGTGGCGGCCATCACCACTCGCGGCACGGCGACGAAGATTTCAACTACCCACCGAAACTGCACCAGTTCGGCGTGCGTTTATGAACCCAGCCTGGGCGCTGCTGCGCCTGGCCAGTCCGCAGTTGCCGATTGGCGGCTACAGCTATTCCCAAGGCCTGGAAATGGCGGTGGATAACGGCCGGGTGAATGATGCTGATAGCGCGCGACGCTGGATCAGTGATCAGTTGCTGCTGAACCTCGCGCGTTTCGAAGCGCCGTTGTTGCTCGCCCATTGCGTGGCCGCCGCCGACGAAAACTGGGCCGAACTGTTGCAACGCTGCGAAGAACATCGCGCCAGCCGGGAAACCCGCGAACTGCATCAGGAAAGTCGGCAGATGGGCTATTCGTTGCAGCAACTGCTCAACGGTTTACCGGAACTCGATGCGCCAGCCCGGGCTTTTCTCGAGCAACGTCCCGAGCCGCACTTGGCTCTCGGCTGGGCATTGGCCGCCCGCGCTTGGGGGATCACGCCGCAGGATGCCTTGGCCGCCTGGCTCTGGAGCTGGCTGGAAAACCAATTGGCGGTGTTGATGAAAACCCTGCCCATGGGCCAGCAGGCCGCGCAACGCCTGACCAGTCAATTGCTGCCGTTGCTACAAGAGGCGCAGCTACACGCTACCCGAATCAATCCCGAACACTATGGCAGCGCCGCTTTCGGCCTGTCCCTGGCGTGCATGGCCCATGAGCGCCAGTACAGCCGTCTGTTCCGTTCCTAGGGCCTTTTATTTTGGGCCTTTTATTTGGAGAAGCAGCATGAACACACAACCTCTGCGCGTCGGCATCGGCGGCCCGGTCGGTTCCGGTAAAACCGCCCTGACCCTGGCCCTGTGCCTGGCGCTACGTGATCGCTACAACCTGGCGGTCGTGACTAACGACATCTACACCCGCGAAGACGCTGACTTTCTGGTGCGCAACGAAGCCCTGGCACCGGAACGCATCATCGGCGTCGAAACCGGCGGCTGCCCGCACACGGCGATCCGCGAAGACGCCTCGATCAACCTCGAAGCAGTCGATCAACTGAACCGGCGCTTTCCGGGGCTGGACCTGATTATTGTCGAGTCCGGTGGCGACAACCTGTCGGCGACCTTCAGCCCGGAGCTGTCCGACTTGACCATCTATGTAATCGACGTTTCCGCTGGCGACAAGTTGCCGCGCAAGGGCGGGCCGGGGATTTGCAAATCCGATTTGCTGGTGATCAACAAGGTCGATCTCGCGCCGCTGGTGGGCGCCTCGCTGGAGTTGATGGACAGCGACACCAAACGCATGCGCAACGGCAAGCCGTTCGTCTTCAGCAACCAGAAGATCGGCCTGGGCCTGGAAGAAATCATCGCCTTCATCGAACGCCAGGGCCTGCTGACCGCAGCCTGATCACGCTCAATTTTTATCAACAAGGAAGCTTATCCATGACACTGAAACGCATCCTGGGCACCCTGGCCCTGCTGCTGACCCCGGCCATCGCCTTCGCCCACCCAGGTCATGGTGATAACGGTTTGATCGCGGGCATCAGCCACCCGATAAGCGGCATCGATCACCTGCTGGCGATGGTCGCGGTGGGTTTGTGGGCGGCGCAGCAGAAAGGCGCGGCGCGCTGGGCGCTGCCATGCACGTTCGTCGGCACTATGCTGATCGGCGGCTTGCTCGGTTTTGAAGGGCTGAACCTGCCGGCATTGGAAAGCGGGATTGCGGCGTCGGTGTTGGCGCTGGGCCTGGCGGTGGCGTTGGCGGTGCGTCCGCCGTTGGCGGTTGCGGTCGGTGCGACGGCGTTGTTTGCGCTGTTTCATGGCGTGGCACATGGTCTGGAACTGCCGGACATGTCGAGCCCTTGGGCGTATGCCGCCGGGTTTGTAGCGGCGACGGCGGCGTTGCATGCGGCCGGTTATGCGATGGTTCGCGTGTTGCCTCAGGCGGCGGCGCCGTTGGTTCGGGTGGTCGGGGCGGCTTCGGCAGCGACCGGAGTTTGGTTGTTGGCGGGCTGAATTCATTATTGCCAGTTCTGGCCTCATCGCGAGCAAGCTCGCTCCCACATTGGAATGCGTTCCCCTGTGGGAGCGAGCTTGCTCGCGATGGCGGCCTGACAGACACCGGCTCTCTAGGGCCGGCCTCTCTGCTAACATGTCGCGCAATCGCCCCTGCCGTGACGACGCCAGCCAATGCCGCATGCTTCCCGCTCTGCCTCCCAGCCTGAATTGACCGCCCTGTTCGCCTCGGTGCAACAGCATTTCCAGGACGTCATCGTGCCGCTCTGGCAAGGCCCCGGCTGGAACACCGACATGGCGTTGCCCTATGAGGCGCTGGACGCTGAGCATCAACCGCTGCCACCGCAGCGCTATCGCGCCATGGCCTGCGCCCGTCAGCTGTATCTTTTTTCGAGCCTGATCGGCCAGGTGCCGGAGGCCGAAGTCCGGGCGGCGGCGCTGTTCCGTTCCTTGCAGCAGCATTTTCACGATGCCGAGCACGGCGGCTGGTTCTACAGCATCGACCCGCAAGGCGCGCCGTTGGATCAGCGCAAAGACCTCTACACCCACGCGTTCATCCTGTTCGCCTGCGCCCATTACTGGGACAAGGTTCGCGAACCACTGGTGGAATCGGTGCTCAACGCGGCACTGGAAGTCGTGGCCCAACGCTTCGCCACGGACGATGGTCTGTACGAAGCGTGCCTGGACCGTGACTGGTCTTCGCTCAAGACCGGACCGCTGCAGAACCCGCTGATGCATTTGGCCGAAGCGTTTCTCGCAACCCTGTCAGTGCGTGAAGACATCGCCGTGCAGCACCGCTTGCTAGCGCTGTGTACCGGGATGCAGAAGAAATTCGTCGTCCCGCAGGAAGGCGTTTTGATGGAAAAACCTCTGGGGGCTGTGGATAACTGGTTCGAACCGGGCCATCAGTTCGAGTGGTACTTCCTGCTGGAGTCTTCTTCGTTGCTGCGAGACAGCAAACTGCATCGCTCCCTGAGCCGGGCGTTCAGCTACACCGAGCAGTTGGGCGTGGTCGAACACAATGGCGCCGTTCGAGCCATGCTCGATCTGGAGAGCGACCCCCGTCGTCCTCGCGACAGCACTCAACGCATCTGGGCGCAGGCCGAATACCTGCGCGCCCTGACCTTGCGGCCGGACAGCGAAGCGGCGGTGCTGCGCCAATTGCAGGCGTTGCAGCAGCGTTTCCTGCATGCGGGGGGTTGGTATGAGTGTCGTGATGAGGAGGGTGAAGTCAGCCGCAAGGACATGCCGTCGACCACGCCGTATCACTTGGCGACCTGTTATCGCGGACTAGTTGATTACCTGAGCTGACTTGTGGCGAGGGAGCTTGCTCCCGCTGGGCTGCGCAGCAGACCCTCATTTTTTCGGGCACATCGCAGGCGGCTGCTGCGCACCCGAACGGGAGCAAGCTCCTTCGCCACAGGTAAATACCCCCTCCC
Source organism: Pseudomonas sp. ASL4 (assembly GCF_056680395.1). Lineage (NCBI taxonomy): Bacteria > Pseudomonadati > Pseudomonadota > Gammaproteobacteria > Pseudomonadales > Pseudomonadaceae > Pseudomonas > Pseudomonas sp. ASL4. The sequence continues at coordinate 24,670 of NZ_CM155280.1, forward strand.
CATAGATCACCGATCCATCACGCAATCCACTTCCGATCCCCGGTAAAACTGATCGTCAGCCAGCGCGCCGCATCCGCCTTGCCCAACTTCGCGGAAATCTCCTCGCGCAATACATCCAGTTGCCCAACGTTCTCCAGTCGGTAATCCGCCGGCAACACCACATGAATCTCGATAAACCGCGCCCGTCCGTGCTTTTGCACGTAGGAGATGTAGTCGTCGAAACCATGCTCGACCTTGGCCGCGTCCATCACCTGGCGCACTTTGTCGTCCAGTTGATCCGGGGCAATGCCCAGTACATCACGTAGCGCCGGGCGCAGGATCTTGAACGCCGGCGCCAACATGCTCAGCGCCAGCAGAATCAGAATCAGCGGGTCGACGTAGACCGCCCACTGCCCATAACCCTGGGACTTGAGCAACAGCGCCGTCAGGAAACTCACCAACAAACCCACCGACAGCATCGCGTCCACCAGCCAACTGATGTTGTCGAACTGGATCAGCGTTGATTTGAGCTTTCGGTTGCGATGACGAACGTAGAAGAAATACGCGAACTCGACGACGGTAAACACCGCCGCGTAGATGATCACCAGCCCGAGCTCAATCTCGCGGCCGCCATTGATGATGCCGAACACGCCGTTGAGAAAGGCATAGATCGCGATCAGAAACAGGAAACTGCCTTCGATCAGCAACACCATCGGCTCCAGGTGCCAGAAGCCGAACTGGAAGCGGTGATTACTTTCTTTGGCGATCAACTTGGCGGTGATCAGCATCAGGACCTTGATGAAGGTCGCGATCAACGAGAAAAAACCATCGAACAGGATGGATTGGGCACCTGAAACAAAACCGGTAACGATCCCGGCGATCGCCACGGCGAACATCAGAATGGTCGATTGTTTGAGCAGCGACTGCTCACCTCGGTTACTCACGTAGCCTCCTCTAAAAACCTTGAAAACCGCAGGGTGCGGTGGGGTTGTTGGATGAGGAGTCTACCTTATGTGCTGTTTTGCCAGTTCGGGCCCCTTCGCGAGCAAGCCCGCGCCCACAGGGGAAATGTGTTGTGTCCAAGATTGCAGACACACCATAAATCCAATGTGGGAGCGGGCTTGCTCGCGAAAAACGATGACTCGGTCTTACGCCTTGCCACCATTACGCTCAATCGAAAAACCCGCCCAGGTCTGGCTCACCGGCATCAGCTCCAGGCTGTTGATGTTGATGTGCGCCGGCGCATTCAGCACCCAGAAAATAGTGTCGGCGATGTCTTGCGGCTGAATCGGCTCGGCACCGGCGTAGGTGGCGTTGTAGCGTTCCTGGTCACCGGCAAAGCGCACCAGCGAGAACTCGCTCTCGCACAGGCCCGGCTCGATATTGCTGACCCGTACACCCGTGCCTTGCAGATCGCAACGCAGGTTCAGGGAGAACTGTTTGACGAACGCCTTGCTCGCGCCATACACGTGGCTGCCCGGGTACGGGTAGTTGCCGGCGATGGAGCCGAGGTTGACGATACCGGCGCCGCGACCGTGAGCGATCAGGCGTGGCAGCAGCAGGCGAGTGCTGTACATCAGGCCCTTGATGTTGGTATCGACCATGGTGTCCCAGTCGTCCAGATCACACTTGGGCGCCGGGTCCACGCCCAGTGCCAGGCCGGCGTTATTGATCAACCCGCGCAACTTGGCGAATGACGGCGGCAAGTTGGCAATCGCCTCCTCCATGGCCTTGCGATCACGCACGTCGAGCACCAGGCCATGGACCTCGGTCTGCTTCGACAACTCGGCGCACAGGGCGTCGAGGCGCTCTTCACGACGACCGGTCAGCACCAGTTTCCAGCCAGCCTCGGCAAAACGACGGGCGCAGGCTTCGCCAAAACCGGAGGTCGCGCCGGTGATAAACAGGGTGTTGGACATCGTGTTCTCCTTGCTTCGGCTGATCGGCAGCCATTGGAATAGAAAATCAGCAGCCAGCATGCCCGGCCCGGAGCACAGCGGCAACCCGCTGTTGCTGAGCGACCTTACAGACCACGCGTACAGGCGATCTGCGCAAAGCTGCCACCACTGAGCGTGACTACCGTGGGGCTGGTCTTTTCGATTTCGCTCGGCGGCGTCAGGTGCAATTGTTTGACGGCAACCCCGGCGTCCTGCCAAAGGATTTTCTTGTAGCTGACGTACCCCGAGGCCTCGCCGCCGCCGGTCACAATGCGAATCGAGCTACCGCCGGGCCGGTAGTAAACGGTGGTACTCGCCCCGGTGCAAACGTAGGCAAAATCCTTTTGCGCAGTTGGCAGCAAAGTCCCGGCCATCCCCTCCACCACGCTGTACAACACACCCCCGACCAGAAAAATAGCCGCCAGCCCGGCCACTACCGTCACCCACCCGGTATACGCTCCAAAGCGTGATGACGGGCGAGGCGCCGGGCTACTCGGCTCGGCGGCAATCACCTCAATCGCCGGTTCTGGCGCTGCGATGATCTTCTTTTGCGGCGCTATCACAGCAGCGCTGTTCAGCGATGGTGGCTGGGCATTGATCACCTCGACATTCATCACCACCCGCCGAATGACCTTGGGCCTCGGCAAGCGGGCACGCTGACGCCGGATAATCCGTGCCTGAAGCACCACGAACGCGGCACACAGCAGCGGCACCACTTGATTGAGCGCAGGCGACTGAGTGTTGATCCAGCCGACAACGATCGGATCGCCCACCGCGATATCACCCGCCACATACCCCAGCAACGCCGCACCAATCACCACCAGCATCGGCTGACGCTGCAATAACCGGGCGATCTGCACGCTGCCGAACATCAACAACGGCACACTCAACAGCAACCCCAACAGCAGATAGAAAACGCTGCCCTGAGCCACCGCCGCCAACCCGACCACGTTGTCCATGCTCATGATCAAGTCGGCTGTGAGCACGGTGAGCACCGCACCGCCCAAAGTCGACAGCGCTCCAGTTGGCGGCTCGCCCTCCTCCGTCGCCTCTTCCTCGATCAGCAACCGAATCGCGATCACCAGCAACAGCACGGCACCGATCAACTTCAGCCCCGGCACCAGCAGCAACCAGCCCGCCAGCGTCGTCAGCAGCACCCGCAGGATAATCGCGCCGCTGGTGCCGATCATGACCGCGCGCTTGAGCTGATCCGGCGGCAAGCCGCGACACGCCATGGCGATCACCAGCGCATTGTCCCCGGACAGGATCAGGTCCAGCAGGAACACTTCAAAAATCATACTCAGCGCATGCAGCGCACCGTCAAATAACATCGCGTGGTTTCCCGACAAGAACCTTCGTCATCACAACTTCATCCCAGCGAACCGCAGAGCCCGGCATACAACCCGAGTACCGACGTCAGCGTGAAAATAACCGCGACCACCCGTGCATAACGCCCACGCAAGCGATGCTCCGCCGGCAGAACGCCGCGCGCGAGCAAGAACAACAACAGCAAAATCAGCGGGATCAACAAGGCATTGAGCACCCCGACGGCAATCGACAAGCGGATCAGGTTCACCCCGGACGCCACCAGCACCGCCCCGGCGATCAGCAACAGCGCAAACGGGCCGTAGAACCAGGGCGCATCCAGCGGGTGTTGCTCCAGCGAATGGCGCACGCCCAAGGCTTCACCCACCGCCCACACCGCACTCAGACACACCACGATGGTTGCCACCAGCGCACCACCGGCCAAGCCGATGGCAAACACCAACTGACCCCAGGTCGGGCCGATCAACGCGCCAAAGGCCTGGCCGATCTGGGCGATGCTGTCCAGCCCTGCGGTGTGCCCGCCAAGGGTAGCGGCAGCGGCGATCACGATGGCCGCCGTCAGTACCTGACAGAACACCGCCCCCACCAGCGTATCAATGCGCGCTATGGGCAGATGCGTAGCATCCAGGCCTTTGTCGATCAGTGCCGATTGCTGATAGAACACCGTCCACGGCATCACGCTGGTGCCCAGGTTGGCGGCCACCAGATACAGATAATCCGGTTTGTTGAGCGGCATGCGGGTGATGTCATGCAGTAGCTGTGGAATGTCGGGTTGTGACTTGATCGCCATGACCACGAAGGCCAGGCCGAACATGCCCACCGCCAGGGTCACCCGCTCGACCGAGCGGTACGAACCGGTCAGCACCATGCCGAGGATGAACACCACCAGGGTCAGCAAGATCACCCAGCCGGGAATCCCGAACAGACTGCCGGCGCCGACCAGGCCACTCATTTGCGTCAACAGCGAACCGAAACAGCTGAGCAACAACACCACCGCCGTGACCGCCGCCAGCGCCCGGCCGAAGCGCTGACGCACCAATTCCACATAGCCCTTGCCGGTGCACAACCCCAGCCGGACCGTCAGTTCCTGAGCCATGAACATCAACGGCACCAACAGAAACTGCAACAACAGCAAACGGTAGCCCCACTGCGCACCGCTTTGTGCGGCCGTAATCACGCTGCCGGCCTCGGTGTCCGCCATCATCACCACCAGCCCCGGGCCCATGGTGGCGAGCAGTCGGGCCAGCCGCTGTCGGAATGCCGGGGGATCAGCGGACAGGTCACTCATGGTTCGGGCTACCGCCCGCCGGTGGTTACCGGCCCGCTTTGGAACTGCTTGAGAAATTGCGCGTCAGGCGTCAACACCAGCATCGGCTGACTCTCGGCCAACGCCTGGCGATACGTCTGCAACGAGCGGTACAGTTTGTAAAACTCCGGGTCCTTGTTGAAGGCCGCCGAGAGGATCTGGTTCGCTGCCGCATCCGCTTCACCGTGGGTGATCGCCGACTGACGCTGGACCTCGGAGAGCAACACCGTGCGATCGCGATCAGCCTTGGCCTGAATCTGCTGGGCCCACTCAAACCCTTGTGCGCGCAGTTCCTTGGCTTCGCGTTGGCGCTCGGATTTCATCCGGTCATAAATGGCCTGACTGGCCTCCAGCGGCAGATCGGCGCGGTGCAAGCGCACCTCCGTCACCTCGATACCCAATGACAGGGCCTTGTCGGCGACGTCTTTCTCGATGATCGCGACTTCTTGCCGACGCGCCGGCGATAACAACGAGCGCAGCGGAATCTCGCCCAGCTCTCGACGCAGCGAGGAACTGACCATTTGCGTCAGCTGCGCGTTGGCCTGCTCCAGCGTTCCCACGGCCTGATAGAAACGCAGCGGGTCGCTGATGCGGAAACGGCTATAGGTCTCGACCTCGATCCGCTTCTGATCGCCCAGAATGACTTGTTCGGCCGGGGACGCCAGGGTCTGTAAACGGCGGTCGTAGAACACAATCGAATCGCTGAACGGCACCTTGAACTTCAAGCCCGGCTCACCGGCCACGCCCATGGGTGCGCCGAAGCGGATAATCAGCGCCTGCTGCGATTCATCCACCACATACGCCGAAGCCCCCAGCGCCCAGAGCCCGAGCACTGCACTGACCATCGTCAGTCGTTTGATCAGCCGATTCATGGGCGGACCTCCTTGGCGGCTGATTTGCCCGCATCGTTCAACGGCAGGTAAGGCACCACACCGGACATGCCCTTGCCGGAGGAATCGATAATGACCTTGGAGGCTTTTTTCAGGACTTCATCCATGCTTTCCATGTACAGGCGCCAGGCGGTGACGTCTTTGGATTGCACGTAGCTGTTGTAGACCGAAAGAAAGCGCTTGGCCTCGCCCTCGGCCAGGTTCCCGACCTGAGCCTGGTAAGCCTCGGCTTCCTGGGTGATGCGCGAAGCGTCACCGCGGGCACGGGGGATGATGTCATTGGCGTAGGCTTCGGCTTCGTTACGGGAACGTTCCTGGTCGGCGCGCGCCCGTTGCACGTCGTTGAAGGCATCGATCACCTGCGGTGGCGGATCGACCCGTTGCAGTTGTACTTGTGTGATCAGAATCCCGGCCTGCTCGCGGTCGAGTAATTGCTGCAACAGGTCCCGGGTTTCATCGGCAATTTGCGCGCGTTTATCAGACATCACCGCCTGAATCGGCGTGCGTCCGATGACTTCGCGCAAGGCACTTTCGGCCGCAAGTTTTACCGAGCGCTCAGGATCGCTGATCTTGAACAGGTACAAACGCGCGTCTTTTATCCGCCAGAACACCGTGCAGTCGGCCTCGACGATGTTTTCATCGCCGGTCAGCATTTGTTTGTCGCGAGCGCCATTGCTGGCCGAGCCTTGGGTGCTGCTGCCGCTGCCCAGTTGCAACTGGTTGACCTGAGTAATCTTTGGCAGCAGTACGGTTTCGACGGGAAACGGCAGGTGATAGTGCAAACCGGACTCGGCGGTCTGCTGCCAGCGGCCGAAGCGCAGGACGATGCCCTGCTCGTCGGGCTGGACCTTATAGATACCCGAACTGATCCAGGCCAGTAAAATCAGCCCACCGATCAGGGCCAGGCCTCGTCCTCCGAGGTCCATCACGGCCATGTCGTAACCGATCCGTTGACGCCACCGGCGCATCGGGCTGCCGGGTTCTACGGGAACATCTTCTGGAACAAAAGCGGGACTATCGGTCATGCAGTTGCTCCAGGTCTTCCACTGACAAAGACCCCACCGGCTGTGGGGCGATGCGCGCAGAGTATCCGAACGTAAAATCGGCAAAATGAAGATTTATTCATCTTATCTGTACAAAAAACACTCACCTGCCGCCAGCCCTTGCCAGGCCTCGCTTGTAGCCATGTGCGCGCACGTTATCCACAGGCCGGTCCACAGTCTTTGGGGGCAAGTGCAAAACAGCGCGAGCCGCTGTGCACAAGGCTTTGCGAGCAGGTCAGAAAGTTTTTTGCTTGACCCTCAAGAGCCCACCGTGTAGCCCATGGCATTTTGCACGATCCACCGGGTAATCCGACGATGGCGCCAAGCCAGTAACGACGGCCCTCAGCCGAGTCTTTCCAGAGTTTAACCACAGACTTATCCACAGGCCGGCGCACGGTGAATCCGGCCGTTTTTGCTGACAACAAAAAGGTTGACAACGCCGACTCATGGTCCGGCAAAAACGACTGATCAAAAAACAACCACAACTCTGCAAGCCACGGTTTCAAAGGCGCTCAGCCAGCTACTCCCACGTTATTCACAGCCAGCTCCACAGCAAACGGGGACAAGTCAAAACCGTGACAAAACAACTATTTGCAGCGGCTTTATGTCGCGGTTTGAGAGCTTGTGAATATTGTTTTCCACAATTTCCAGAAAGCACACAGAAACACCTGTTGGAGATACCTGTGGGAGTGAGCCTGCTCGCGATAGCGGTAGGTCAGTCAAAGTTGCAGTGACTGATCCGCCGCTATCGCGAACAGGCTCACTCCCACATTAATTAGTGGTGTTTTGGGGATGTAAAAAAGCCCCGGCGATTGCTCGTCGAGGCTGTGGATAGTTCAGCAGCGAATCAATGCCCGCCGAGATAGGCGTTACGCACCTCCTCGTTCACCAGCAGCTCCTTGCCGGTGCCTGTGAGGCGGATCTCGCCGTTGACCATCACGTACGCTCGGTCAGACAGCTTGAGCGCGTGGTTGGCGTTCTGCTCGACCAGGAAGATAGTCATCCCGGTCTTCGCCAGTTCCCGCAGGGTCGAGAAGATCTGTTTCACCACAATCGGCGCCAGCCCCAGGCTCGGCTCATCGAGCAATAACAACTTGGGTCGGCTCATCAATGCCCGGGCGATGGCGAGCATTTGCTGCTCGCCGCCGGACATGGTCATGGCCCGCTGGGTACGCCGCTCTTCGAGCCGTGGAAACAGCTCGAACATGCGCTGCATGTCTTCTTTGGCGTACTTGTCGCCAATCGGGATGGTGCCCATCAGCAGGTTTTCCTCGACGGTCATGTCAGGGAACACCCGTCGGCCTTCCGGCGACTGCGCAATGCCGTGGGACGCGATGTAGTGGGACGACTTGTGGGTAATGTCCACACCCTGATAGATGATCTGCCCGTCAGCCGCCCGGGGCTGGCCGAAGATCGACATCAGCAGGGTCGACTTGCCGGCACCGTTGGAGCCAATCAGGCTGACGGTTTCGCCTTCGTTGATGTACAGCGAGACTTTCTTCAGGGCCTGGATCGGCCCGTAGAACACGTCCAGCTCCTTGAGTTCGAGGATCGGTTGACTCATACCAACTCCTCTTCATCGGCGCCCAGGTAGGCCGCAATCACTTTCGGATCGTTGCGAATCGCATCAGGTCCGCCCTCGGCGATGACGATGCCGTGGTCCAGAACCACGATGTGGTCGGAAATACTCATAACCATGCCCATGTCGTGTTCGATCAGCACCACGGTCAGATCGTGCTCGTCGCGCAGCAGCCGGATCATCGCGCTCAGCGCTTCGGTTTCCTGAGGGTTGAGGCCGGCGGCCGGTTCGTCGAGGCAGATGATCTGCGGCCGCGTGCACATGGCCCGGGCGATTTCCAGACGACGTTGCTGCCCGTAGGACAGTTCGCCGGCCAGACGGTTGGCGCAGTCCACCAGGTCCACCACTTCCAGCCAGTAGAAGGCGTGGTCCAGCGCATCGCTTTCGGCCTTGCGGTAACCCTTGGTGTTGAGGATGCCGGCCAACATGTTGCGGTTGACCCACATGTGCTGGGCCACCAGCAGGTTTTCCAGCACCGACATTTCCTTGAACAGGCGAATGTTCTGGAACGTGCGGGCCAGGCCGGCACGGTTCACCAGGTGGGTGCCGCCGAACATTTTGTAGTACAGCCGGCTAAGGAAGGATTTCGGCGAGACGAAATCGACCGGCTTGAACGACTCACCCAACAGTTTGATGACGTTAGTCTGCTCGCCACGCACATTGAGTTCGATCTTGCCGCCCGAGGCCTTGTAGAACCCGGTCAGGCAGTTGAACACCGTGGTCTTGCCGGCACCGTTGGGGCCGATCAGGGCGAAGATCGAGTTGCGTTTGACCTTCAGGCTGACATCGCTCAGCGCCTTGATGCCGCCGAAGTGCATCATCAGCTTCTCGACCGAGAGTACGACTTCGCTCATGGCGCTACTCCTTTACGCGGGGTCACACCGGTACGGCTGATCCGAATCAGGCCGCGTGGTCGCCAGATCATCATCAACACCATCAACACGCCGAACAACAGCACGCGGTATTCCGCGAAGCCACGCAGCAGTTCAGGGGCGACGGTCAGCACGAACGCCGCAATCACCACGCCGATAGTCGAGCCCATGCCGCCAAGTACCACGATGGCGAGAATCAAGGCCGATTCGAAGAAGGTGAACGAGGTCGGGTTCACGAAGCCTTGATAGGTGGCAAAGAACACACCCGCCAAACCGGCCGTCGATGCACCGATGGTGAACGCAGAGAGCTTGACCAGTACATGGTTCAGGCCCATGGAGCGGCAAGCGATTTCGTCTTCACGCAGTGCTTCCCAAGCACGACCGACTGGCATGCGGGTCAGGCGATGCTTGATATACAGCACGGCCAGCACGACCAGGAACAACACCGCATAGATGAAGTAGTACTTCACGTCCGGGTTGTAGGCGATGCCGAAGAACTCATGGAACGGTATTCCGCCTTCCTTCGCTCTTTTGCCGAATTCGAGGCCAAAGAAGGTTGGCAACGGAGCCGCCATGCCATTCGGGCCGCCAGTCAGGGACAGCCAGTTGTTGAGGATCAGCCGGATGATTTCACCGAAACCCAACGTCACGATCGCCAGGTAGTCGCCGTGCAGACGCAGCACCGGGAAACCGAGGATGCAACCGGCAAGCCCCGCCGTGATTGCCGCCAGCGGCAGCACCGTCCAGAAACCCAGCCCCAAGTATTGATAACCGAGCGCCAGGCCGTAGGCACCGATGGCATAGAACGCCACATAACCGAGGTCGAGCAGGCCAGCCAGGCCGACCACAATGTTCAACCCCAGGCCCAGCAGCACGTAGATCAACCCAAGGATGACTACGCCCAGCAAGTACGAGTTGGAGAAGAACGGGAATACCACGGCAATGACGATCACCAGCGGCACAACCCAGCGCAAACGGGATTTGTAATCGGGCGGCAGTACATGAACCCCGGAGCCGGTGGTTTCAAAGCCTTCGAGGATTTTCAGGCCCCGGGGCGATTGCAGGAACAGGCTCAAGGCAAAGCGGCCAGCCATGACGATGGCGACCAGCCACGCCACACGGGTCGGCTGCAGGTTGAAGCTGTAGCCTTCAAGGACTACACCGACAATCGGGCCGAACACAATCAGGGCAACGAGGCCGGCAAGAATCGCGTCAACCAGGCTTCTTTTGACATCAATGGTTTTTTTAGTGGTTGAAGACATCGCTTACACCTTCGACACAAGAGGACGGCCGAGCAGGCCTTGAGGCCGAAAGACCAATACGAGAACCAGCAGCGAGAAGCTGAAAACGTCCTTGTAGTCCGAATTCACCAGGCCCGAGAACAACGACTCGGAAATCCCGAGGATGATCCCGCCGAGCATCGCGCCAGGCAGTGAGCCGATCCCGCCGAGTACCGCTGCGGTGAACGCTTTGATGCCGATGACGAAACCTGCGTAGAAGTCGAACGTGCCGTAGTTCATGGTGATCAGCACACCGGCCAGGGCCGCCATCGCTGCACCGATGATGAACACGTAGGAAATCACCCGGTCGGTGTTGATCCCCAGGATCGAGGCCATTTTGCGGTCTTGCTGGGTAGCGCGGCACATGCGGCCGAGCTTGGTGTACTTGATGACGTAGGTCAGCAGGCCCATACCGGCAAACGCTGCGACCAGAATGAAGATTTTGGTGTAGGTGAGCTGGACGAAGCCAGTGCCTATGTCGACGCGCCATGCACCGGTCAGCAGTGTCGGAACACCCTGTTGGCGAGCGCCCTGGGCGATCTGTGCATAGTTTTGCAGGATCAGCGAAATACCGATGGCGCTGATCAGCGGTGCCAGTCGTGTGGAGTTGCGCAGCGGTTTGTAGGCGACACGCTCGATGACCCAGCCATACACCGCCGTGACGACGATGGTGAAGATCAGTGTGCCGAGCATCAGCAGAGGGAAGGATTCAATACCGAAGTAAGCCAGCAGAGCCAGACTGATTGCCGCGAGGTAAGCGGAAATCATGTAAACCTCGCCGTGGGCGAAGTTGATCATGCCGATGATGCCATAGACCATTGTGTAGCCGATGGCGATCAGGCCATAGACAGACCCGAGAGTCATGCCATTGACCAGTTGCTGCAGGAAAATACCATCCATAACGCAATCTCACGCATTTGAGAGACTGCACAGAAGCGGTTTGCAACGGACCGGGGTTCAGCCGCCAGTGCAACACGGTTACGTGCAGCTCTACGAGAAAAGACAGACGGGCCTTCTGGCGGATACCAGTCAGCTAACTAACGGTGAACACAATTTTTGTGGCGAGGGAGCTTGCTCCCGCTGGGTCGCGTAGCATCCCCAACAACAGGACTGCTGCGCAGTCCAACGGGAGCAAGCTCCCTCGCCACAGACCGGTCACACGTTCATATCACTTCTGTTTTTCAAGCTGGTGGTATTTGCCGTCCTTGTCCCACTGGTAAACCACGTAGTCGGAGACTTTCAGGTCGCCCTTGGCGTCCCAGGTCTTCTCACCCATCACGGTTTTGACCGGGTGTGCTTTCAGCCATTTGGCAGCGTCTTCGCCCTTGTTGGACTTGGCGCCGTTGAAAGCAGCCGCCAGGGTCTGGACCGAAGCGTAGGCGTACAGGGTGTAGCCTTCTGGCTCAGTGCCGGCCTTGCGGAACTGCTCAACCACAGTCTTGCTGTCTGGCAGCAGGCGCGGGTCGGCGCCGAAGGTCATCAGCACGCCGTCGACGTATTGCGGGCCGCCAGCGGTGGTCACCAATTCGTCGGTCACGATGCCGTCATCGGACATGAATTTCACGTCCTTGAGGCCTTCGGTACGCAGTTGTTTAACCAGTGGACCAGCCTCTGGGTGCAGACCGCCGAAGTAGACGACGTCGGCGCCAGCAGCGCGGATTTTGGTGACCAGGGCGCTGAAGTCTTTTTCGCCACGGGTCAGACCTTCGTAGATCACCGGGGTCACGCCGCGCTTGATCAACTGAGCCTTGGTGGCATCTGCCAGGCCTTGGCCGTAGGTGTCTTTATCGTGGATGACCGCGACTTTCTTGCCTTTGAGCACGTCGACGATGTAGTCGCCGGCCACGATGCCTTGCTGGTCGTCACGCCCGCACATACGGAACATGGCGCTCAGGCCGCGTTCGGTAACTTGTGGGTTGGTGGAACCTGGAGTGATCGCGATGATGCCCGCTTCGTCGTAGATCTCGGAAGCCGGGATGGTGGATGAGGAGCAGAAGTGACCGACTACACCGGCAACCTTCTGGTTGGTCAGGTCCTTGGCGACCGTCACAGCCTGCTTCGGTTCGCAGGCGTCATCGCCCTTGACCAGTACGATTTTTTCCCCGTTGACGCCGCCCGATGCGTTGATAGCGTCGGCCGCTGCCTGCGCACCCTTCATGTATTGCAAGCCAAATGCCGCGTTGGCGCCAGTCATTGGACCTGCCACACCGATTTTCACATCAGCTTGTGCAAACGCAGAAATACCCAAAGCAGTTGCCACTGCGAGGGCCAGAAAGCCTTTCTTGTAAAACGTCTGGGACATGAGGTGGTGCTCCAAGGTTTTTTTTTAGTTGGCACTGCGACTTCTCTGAATGCTCAGAGCAAGGGCCGTGCCATCGGTTTTTTATTCTGAAAAAAGTCGCTGCTTTATTGTTATTTCGACTGTTTCGATCCCATTTTCATTGGGCGTGCAACCGTCTAAACCGCGGGAGGTGAAACCTTTTCTTTTTGAAGGCGCAACCCGCATGCGCCATCATTGCAACCGCGGCGTTAAACGACGTGCAACCAGCCTGTAACAACGTGCGTCACCGAAGTGCACACTGCTGGTGCGCAACTGCTACAACTCGCACCATTACAGGCTAGTCGCTGCGCGAAAAAGCGCCGCTTCCAGCAACAAAAATCAACAATCAAATGACGATCCGCAAGCACTGGCCTGCGTGATACAGCGAAAAACCGGCCTCATACAGGCAACTGCGCAGGCCAACACCCGCCAGCGGCTGCATCGGAGCGAACGGAATCGGTAGCGCCTGAGGATTTCCGTTACACAAATAGTCGGCAAAAGCTTTGCCTACGACTGTGCCAGTGGTGACGCCGCGGCCGTTGTAACCGGTGACTGCCACTATTCCGGGCGCCGGTTCGAACAGGCGCATCAGATGATCGGGGGTAAAAGCGATGCAACCGGTCCAGGTGCACTCCCACTCAACCGGTTTAAGGTACGGGAAGTAATGCTGCTGAACCCGATCGGCCCAGGCCTTCAAGAACCAGGTCGGTTTCTGATTGCCGTTGCCGAGACTGCCGAGCAACAGGCGCCCGTCCTTGTCCCGACGAATACTGCTCAATACTTGTCGAGTGTCCCAGGAGCCTTGGCCGCCGGGCAGAATTTGTTGCGCTGCGTCTTCGGTTAGCGGCACCGAGGCCACTTGGTAGTAATAACCGGGGAAGAAGTTACGCCGCAGTTCTGTCCAGTCGCCTTCGGTGTAGGCGTTGGACGCGATCACCACCTGCTCGGCGAGTACCGAGCCTTGGGCCGTTTGCACCGACCAGCGTTGGCCCTGACGTTCAAGTCTTGTAACAGGCGAATGATCGAACAACTGACCACCGAGAGCGATGGCCGCTTTGGCCAGACCGGTGGTGTAGGCCATCGGATTGAGAGTGCCAGCACGCCGATCCAGCAACGCGGCGGCGATTTTCTTGGTGCCAGTCGCTTGTTCACAGGCTTGGCCGGTCAACAGTTCAACTGGCGCCCCGCGACGTTTCCATTGTTCTTCACGACTGCGCAAGTCGGCTTCGCCACGGGCGTTGTGCGCCATGTGCAGCGTGCCTTCGCGGCGCAGTTGGCAATCGATGTTGTACTTATCCACAAGGCTGAACACCAGGGACGGTGCCGCACCGAGCATGCGGTTGAGCTGACTGCCCACCGCTTCGCCGAACCCGGCTTCGATCTCGTCCGGCGGGATCCACATCCCGGCGTTGACCAGCCCGACATTGCGTCCGGACCCGCCATGACCGGCGCGATGGGCTTCCAGCACGCAGACACTTTTACCCTGTTCCAACAAATGCACTGCCGCCGACAACCCGGTAAAACCGGCGCCGATGACACAGACATCGACCTTCACTTCACCCTTGAGCGCCGTATTGTCGGGCCTTTGTGGCGTCAGTTTTTCCCACAGACACTCTTCGCGTAACGGCATTGCCAGACTCCAATCAGAAACCTAACCAACACACCATTCAATTGTGGGAGCGGGCTTGCTCGCGAATGCGGTATCACATCCAACACTTTTGCTGAATGACACACCGCTTTCGCGAGCAAGCCCGCTCCCACACGGGATCACTGCTCGATTCGAGACTTAGTCGAACGTAATACCCTGAGCCAACGGCAACTCCAGCGAATAGTTCACGGTGTTGGTCTGGCGGCGCATGTAGCCGCGCCATGCATCGGAGCCCGACTCACGACCACCGCCCGTTTCCTTCTCGCCACCAAACGCGCCGCCGATTTCTGCACCGCTCGGGCCGATGTTGACGTTGGCGATGCCGCAGTCGCTGCCCACGGCCGACATGAATTGCTCGGCTTCACGCACGTCGGTGGTGAAGATGCACGAGGACAGGCCTTGTGGCACGGCGTTGTTCAGGCGCAGGGCTTCGGCGAAATCTTTGTAGCCAACCACGTAGAGGATCGGCGCGAAGGTTTCGTTGCAGACCACGTCGCTCTGCTCCGGCATTTCCACGATGGCCGGGGCCACGTAGTAAGCATTCGGGAATTTGTCTTCCAACTGACGCTTGCCGCCAAACACCCGGCCGCCTTCGCTCAGAGCTTGCTCCAGCGCGTCTTGCATGTTCTCAAAGCTGTGCTTGTCGATCAGCGGACCGATCAGATTGCCTTCCAGCGGGTTACCGATGCGAACCTTGGAGTACGCCGCTTTCAGGCGAGTGACGATTTCTTCTTTCACCGATTCGTGTGCAATCAGACGACGCAGCGTGGTGCAACGCTGGCCGGCAGTGCCGACGGCGCTGAACAGGATTGCGCGAACGGCCATGTCCAGGTCGGCGCTTGGGCCGAGGATCATCGCGTTGTTGCCGCCCAGTTCCAGAATGCTGCGAGCAAAGCGTGCGGCGATTTTCGGCGCCACTTCGCGGCCCATGCGGGTGCTGCCGGTAGCGCTGATCAGCGCGACACGCGGGTCATCGACCAGTGCTTCGCCGGCGTCGCGGCCACCGATGATCACTTGGCTCAGGTGCGGAGGTGCGTCGCTAAAATTTTTCAGTACGCGGTCGAACAGTGCCTGGCAAGCCAGTGCGGTCAGCGGGGTTTTCTCCGACGGTTTCCAGATCACCGGGTTACCGCAAACCAGCGCCAGTGCGGTGTTCCAGGCCCAGACCGCGACCGGGAAGTTGAACGCACTGATCACGCCGACAACGCCCAGCGGGTGCCAGGTTTCGCGCATGTGGTGGCCAGGACGCTCGGAAGCGATGGTCAAACCGTACAGTTGACGGGACAGACCGACAGCGAAGTCGCAGATGTCGATCATTTCCTGAACTTCGCCCAGGCCTTCCTGGGTGATCTTGCCGGCTTCCCAGGAAACCAGCTCACCGAGATCAGCCTTGTATTCACGCAGGATGTCGCCCAATTGGCGTACCAATTCGCCACGGCGCGGCGCCGGAACCTTGCGCCACAGCTCGAACGCATGATCTGCGCGACTGATGTGCTGCTCGACTTCGGCAGCACCTTCCCAGTTCACCGCGGCAATCTGGCTGCCATCAATCGGCGAATGCACCGGCACTTTGCCGTTCTGGTACAGGGCCGGGTTCACACCTAGACGATCAAGCAATGCGGCAACCATGGGTTACTCCTCAAGCAGAAAACAGAAATCGTGCAGCCGGAAAATCACGACTGATCAGGCCTGTAGTTGTAGCTCCCCCGAGACGAGCCAACAAACGACCATTAAGCGAGATATCATTCCGTTTATTCATGCTTCGCAGTTGTCGGTAAAAGAAAAGCATAGAGCAACAAGAAAAAGGACCACCCATGCTGAATAAACGCTACCTGCCGTCGATCACTGCACTGCAGTGTTTCGAGGCCGTGACCCGGCATTTGAGCTTCACCCGGGCCGCCGAAGAGCTGAACCTGACCCAGAGCGCCGTCAGCAAACAGGTCGCGCAACTCGAAGAGTTGCTGCAGCACCTGCTGTTCCGCCGGGTGCGCCGACGCCTGCAAATGACCCCGGCCGGGGATTTGTACCTGGTGGAGGTAAGAAAAATCCTCACTCAGGTCGAAATGTCGACCCATTACCTGCGCTCCTACGGCGGTGATACTGAAGTCCTGCGCGTCTCGACGCCGCCAACCTTTGGCGCACGCTGGCTGGTGCCACGCCTGAAAGGCTGGCGCCTGCGCCACCCCTCGATTCACCTCGATTTGTGCAGCGAGCAGGAAGCCGACGATTTGCTTCAAGGTCGCAGCGACCTGGCGTTCTACTTCGGCCAAGGCTCACGCCCCGGCACTGAAAGCCTGAAGCTGTTCGGCGAAGAGTTGGTGCCAGTCTGCGCACCGGGCAGCCTGCCGGACACGCCGTTCACCGACCCGACGCAACTCACCGACCTGGTCCTGCTGCAAAACGCCTCCCGGCCCCAGGCCTGGCACGATTGGTTCGACAGTCAGGGCTATCACACCGAGCACAGCTATCACGGCCCGCGCTTCGAAACCTTTTATATGTGCATCCGCGCAGCGCAAGTCGGCTGTGGCGTGGCGCTATTGCCGCGGTTTCTGGTGGAAGAGGAATTGGCCGACGGCAAACTGGTCATTCCCTGGCAGCATGCGATGCCCAGCTCCGACGCCTACTACCTGGCCTACCCGGAACATTCGGCAGAAGTGCCCAAGGTGCGGGATTTTGTGAAGTGGATGTTGGAGCAGATTGATAGTCCGGATGCGCCACAACATTGAGTCCGCGCGCCATCCCTGTGGTGAGGGGGCTCGTCCCCGTTGGGTCGCGCAGCGGCCCTAAAACCTGCAACAGCAGTTGCGTGACTCACTTTCAAATCAAGCGATAACAAAAAGACCATCGACGACTTGGGTTTGAGCAAGACGCCCACGCAGGTCATCGTCGATTGTCGGATCATCCATGCTGTATAGCCGCACTCTGCGATACGCATCAACTTGATCAATTTCCCGCCCTAGATACTCCCAAACAACCCTCGAACACGCAGGAGTGCGATGGTCAGCCGCCGAAACGCCCATCTTCAATCCATTGAGTCGGGTAATGCAGCTTTTGAAGCTCGGGATAAGAATGGTCTGACTGATCTCATTGGACGTCAGCGATTCATAATCGATGAGAAACAAGCGATCCTGAAGGTAGTAGGCAATCCCGACATATCGATACCGCTCAAACGCCCCACCCCCACCCGCTAACTGTAAGCGTTCATTACGCTCATATACGAAATGCTCTCCCTCCTCGTGCAAATGAACCAAGGAGCAAAGAATCGAACCGGGCTCCGTCATTGCGTGGTAGTACTCGTAGTAGTAACCCGTGTGGGCTTCTAGCTGCAACGATGACTGTTGACGAAGATGATCAAGCATCCGTTGCGGCGCAGCCACCTCTCTGGGAGAACTGATATGCCTCGCTTTGACGCCTATGAGAGTGCCGAATTGATCTGGCGGCAAATGAATCTCGGCTTCTTCAACTCCGAAAAAATCACAGATCCGCTTCAGATTAAAAGGTGTAGGAAAGCTGTTTCCTCCAAGGTATTTATTAAATTGACCACGATTAATGCGAAGTTTCCTACAGACTTCTGCGATGGATCGGTAGTGACTACAAAGCAGTTTTAAGTTAGCCGGAAGAAAATCACGCATACAGACTCACACAAAAATTACAGGAGACTCAAACATAGCAGCAACTCGCATCACTTTTAAGCAACTTGCGTAATTGCGCCCAACGATAGATGACCGGATATTACGACACCTGAACGGCTTCAGGACTTACCGCATCACCCACTCGCCAGCACTCTTAAAATAGCAAGGAGCTTTGAATGCTTGACGCCATTAACGACTTCCTCTCCGGAAAGGTTTTGATACCTTTGGTTCTCGGACTCGGGAGTTATTTCACCATCCGGTCAAAATTTGTTCAGTTTCGATACTTCGCCCATATGGTCTCGGTATTACATTGCAGTTGGCATACGGGCAATCACCACTTGAGTTCATTCCAGGCGTTAACGCTCAGCCTTGCGGGTCGCGTCGGAACCGGGAATATCGTAGGCGTTGGCATTGCGGTGAGCATGGGCGGCCCCGGTGCGGTGTTCTGGATGTGGATGACCGCTCTGCTGGGTATGTCGAGCAGCTTCTTCGAGTGCGCACTGGGTCAACTCTATAAGCGCTGTGATGGAAATGGCCTGTATCGAGGGGGACCTTCATGGTACATCCAGCATGGTCTTGGTAAGCGCTGGCTTGGAATGATTGCCGCTCTCCTGCTTCTGGTCACCTTTGGCTTTGCTATAAACGGCCTGGAATCCCATGCCGTATCACACTCGCTAAATGATGCATTTGCTCTGTCAACCACTTGGTCCGGGCTCGCATTATCGTTGATGCTGGGAATGGTATTTATTGGCGGTATAAAGCGGATAGCGGCGGTCTCGGATCTTTTGGTTCCGCTTAAGGTTCTCGCTTACATTGGCGTGACGTCCTACGTAATCGTGCTGCAGTTTGACCAGGTTCCGGCCATATTAATGACGATTGTCAAAAGTGCGTTTGGACTGGATCAGGCCTTTGGCGGGCTCGTCGGCAGCGCAATCATAATGGGCGTACGGCGTGGAGTATTCTCCAATGAAGCAGGATTGGGCAGCGCGCCCAATGTTGCATCGGTGGCGAAGATCGAGCACCCGGTTGCACAAGGTGTGGTGCAGGCATTCAGCGTCTTTATTGACACCTTCATCATCTGTACATGCACCGCGTTACTCATACTGCTTTCAGGTTTCTACACACCCGGTTTCGAGGGCGATGGTATAGCTTTGGCACAACACTCGCTGGCGGCAGTGGTGGGTGAATGGGGAAGGATGTTCATCAGTATCGTATTGGCCTTGTTTGTCTTCACCGCGATGCTCTACAACTATTACCTAGGTGAAAACAGTTTACGATTCATATTTGGCGAACCTCGAAAAACATTATTCGCCTACCGTGTATTCGTATTAGGGCTGGTGTTCTGGGGTTCTGTCGAAGATTTATCCACGGTACTCGCATTTGCCGATATCACCATGACATTGCTGGCCTTGGTCAACCTAATCGCTATGGCCCTGCTGTTCAAAGTCGGTATGCGCATCTTGCGTGACTACGACGAACAACGTCGTGCAGGTATCAAAACTCCTGTTTTCGACTCAAGTAAATTCCGAGATCTGGATCTCGATTTTATGGCCTGGCCAGCGAGAACGAATAGCCCTGATGTATTGACGCATCCTGAAAACCTTCCTGGCAACGCGCCAAGCCCTAAGCCCATATGAAATAGCAAGACTGCTGAGCCGAAGTAATTTCATACCGGCTCAGCAGCACAGCAATACCACGATTGTTTTCCACAAATAAAAAATAAATAGCGCTACGGTTCTATCATGGCTCAAATACTCTTAAGGAATTCACCAATGAATCGATATCAACCCCTGAAAGCAAGCGCATCTACAACCCCAACCTTTTACATAGACTCACACGTTGCGCCCAATCATTTGTTTGAAGATGCCTGTTTCAGAATTCGTGCCGCCACCAGCCTTTTAGAAACGCTGACATCCGCCACTGTCAAAAACACCAATGATGCAGACCTGTATCGCCTGATACTGCCTGTTTATGTATTACTACAGGATGGCCTCGACACATTGGATCAAATCACTTTAACCGCGGAGTAAATCATGGCCAACCCGGTAACCAATGAGATGCTCAAAGCGGCAATGAAAAAAGCAATCGAAATAGGACTTATACCTCGCCACTCACACTTGGATGGCTATTTGAAAAGTTGGGAGAGTCTTGGACTAGTCATTCAAGCGGCTCTTGAGGCGACACCCTATAACAGATGAGTCTCATGGGGCTGTGCAACAGGAGGGCCAAAAGATGCAACCTGGGAATAATCCACCACGGACGCAAAAATCGCTGGCAATCCGCACCTCTGATATGCGCCACTAGCCCCATTCATTGAAACAGCTGAAACGTCGCGACCACGGGCCGCGGCCAGCATGGAGAGACCCGTTATGAGCGAGAGCGTATTTGGCGATCGCATCGTGCAGAACCTGCTCGACACCGACTTTTACAAACTGACGATGATGCAGGCGGTGCTGCACAACTACCCTAACGTCGAAGTCGAATGGGAGTTTCGTTGCCGTAACAGCGAGGATTTGCGCCCGTACCTGGCGGAAATCCGTTACCAGATCGAGCGTCTCGCCGAACTGAGCCTGAGCGCCGACCAGTTGAGTTTCCTGGAGCGCATCAGCTTCATGAAGCCGGATTTCCTTCGATTTCTTGGCTTGTTCCGCTTCAACCTGCGCTACGTCCACACCGGCATTGAGAACGGCGAGTTGTTCATCCGCCTGCGCGGGCCGTGGCTGCATGTGATTCTGTTCGAAGTACCGATGCTGGCGATCGTCAGCGAAGTGCGTAACCGCTATCGCTACCGGGAAGTCGTTCTGGAGCAGGCCCGCGAGCAGCTCTATCGCAAGTTCGACTGGCTGACCGCCAACGCCAGCAGCGACGAATTGTCCGAGTTGCAGGTTGCCGATTTCGGCACCCGGCGCCGCTTTTCGTACCGAGTGCAGGAAGAAGTGGTGAACGTGCTCAAGCACGATTTCCCTGGGCGCTTCGTCGGCACCAGCAACGTGCATCTTTCCCGCGAGCTGGACATGAAACCGCTGGGCACCATGGCCCACGAGTGGATCATGGCCCATCAGCAACTCGGCCCACGGTTGATAGATAGCCAGATAGCCGCCCTTGATTGCTGGGTTCGCGAGTATCGCGGCTTGCTGGGGATCGCCCTGACCGACTGCATCACCACTGATGCTTTCCTCGGTGACTTCGACCTGTATTTCGCCAAGCTCTTCGACGGCCTGCGCCACGACTCCGGTGATCCGGTGCTCTGGGCAGAAAAAGCCATCGCCCGCTACCACAAGCTCGGCATCGACCCGATGAGCAAGACGCTGGTGTTCTCCGACAGCCTGACGCTGCCCAAGTCCCTGGAAATATTCCGGGCGCTGCGCGGTCGGATCAATGTCAGTTTCGGCATCGGCACCAACCTGACGTGCGATATTCCGGGTGTCGAACCGATGAGCATCGTGCTTAAAATGACCGCCTGCAACGGTCAGCCCGTGGCAAAGATTTCTGATGAGCCTGGCAAGACTCACTGCAAAGACCCGAATTTCGTCGCCTACTTGCGACACGTTTTCAAAGTACCTGCCTCCATTCCCAGCACATCTGGCATTTCTAGCAAGGAGTGAATTCATGCAAGCCGTACAGCGTGAGATTGCTGATCAGCTCAAGGTTCAGCCGCCGTTCGCCGATCAAGCAGCCCTTGAGGCTGAAGTCGCCCGGCGGATTACCTTTATCCAGGATTGCCTGGTCAATTCCGGGCTCAAGACCCTGGTGCTGGGCATCAGCGGCGGCGTCGATTCCTTGACTGCCGGCCTGCTGGCCCAGCGGGCTATGCGCGAACTGCGCACCCGCACCAGTGACGACAGCTACAAGTTCATCGCCGTGCGCCTACCGTACGAAACCCAGTTCGATGAACACGACGCCCAGGCCTCAGTGGATTTCATCGCCCCGGACGAACGCCACACGGTGAACATCGGCCCGGCGGTCAAATCCCTGGCCAGTGAAGTTGCAGCGTTCGAAGGCAAGCACGCGGTTTCGGTGGATTTTGTCTTGGGCAACACCAAGGCGCGGATGCGCATGGTCGCCCAGTACACCATCGCCGGTGCAGCCCATGGTTTGGTGATCGGTACCGACCACGCGGCAGAAGCGGTGATGGGTTTCTTCACCAAATTCGGTGACGGCGCCTGCGACTTGGCACCGTTGAGCGGTCTGGTGAAAAATCAGGTCCGGGCGATTGCCCGAAGCTTCGGTGCGCCGGAATCGCTGGTGGAAAAAATCCCGACGGCCGACCTGGAAGACTTGTCGCCAGGCAAACCGGACGAAGCGTCCCACGGCGTGACCTATGCCGAGATTGATGCATTCCTGCACGGCGAACCAGTGCGCGACGAAGCGTTCAAGATCATCTGCGACACGTACAAAAAGACTCATCACAAGCGGGTGATGCCTTTCGCGCCTTGATTTGAGAGGTGTCTGCCCGCGAAGAACGATGACGCGATCAAACGTCAGGCACAAAAAAGCGTCCCAAGCGGACGCTTTTTTATGCGTGCGATTCGATTACTTCAGGGTAACCGTGCCTTTCATCATCGAGATGTGGCCCGGGAACGAGCAGAAGAACCCGTAGGCTTCGCCGGCAGCCAGTTTCGACACGTCGAAGGTCACCGAATCTTTCTCGCCAGCACCGATGATCTTGGTGTGGGCGATGATGCGTGCGTCGCCTTCCGGCAGGTAGTTCTTGTCGATACCTGCGGCCAGGCCAGCAGTAGCGATTGGCTGCATGTCAGCTTCTTTGCTCAACACCCAGTTATGGCCCATGACGTTTTTCGGCAGGCTGCCGGAGTGGGTCAGTTCGACGGTGAAGGTCTTGCAGCTCTTGTCGATTTCAATGGCCTTAGTGGCGTAGGTCATCTGATCAGTGGAGTCGATCGTGGTCTTGCACTCGGCAGCCATCAATTGGCTGCTGGCCAGCGTCAGCAGGGATACCGCAACAAGTTTGGCAAACATGGTGAATCTCCAAGGCAGGGTTAACGAAAACTCGAATGGACAGAAGACTGCCTGAAATCTTCGCAAGTTCCTATGACTTGAGTCAAAAATTGTATACAACTTTCGAGCTATGACACTCATCGAAACAATCTAACAGCCAGACGTCTGGGCCGGCCCTATCCTCAAGCCCTCATCACTTAGACGGAGCCTCTGTCATGTCCATCAACAGCCTGTTGTGCAGTTTGCTCGCCGCCTACGCTTGTGGCGCCAGCGGTACCTACGAAACACCTACACGCGAGGTTTAACCCTTGGAGCGTCGCTTCCATGCCTTTACTCTGTGGCCATCCTGACCCTGGAGCAAGGCATGTCTATAGCGTCCGTTTGTGTATTTTGCGGTGCCAGCACTGGCACTGACCCGGCTTATCGTGAAGCGGCTGTCGCCTTGGGGCGAGCATTGGCCGAGCGCAAGCTGACCTTGGTCTATGGCGGCGGCGCCGTCGGGCTGATGGGGATCGTCGCTGACGCGGCACTGGCGGCCGGGGGCGAAGTGATCGGGATCATCCCGCAAAGCCTCAAAGACAAGGAAATCGGCCACAGCGGCCTGACGCGCCTGGAAGTGGTCGACGGCATGCATGCGCGCAAGGCACGGATGGCTGAACTCAGCGATGCGTTTATCGCTTTGCCCGGCGGCCTCGGCACGCTGGAAGAACTGTTCGAAGTCTGGACTTGGGGCCAGCTCGGCTACCACGGCAAGCCGCTCGGTTTGCTCGAAGTAAACGGTTTCTATAGCAAATTAACCGCTTTTCTTGATCATATCGTCGGCGAAGGCTTCGTTCGCGAACCACACCGTGACATGCTGCAAGTGAGCGAATCGCCGCAAACCCTGCTCGACGCACTGGACGCCTGGCAAGCCTCGATCCTGCCAAAATGGGCCGAGCAAAAACCCAGCTAACGGCTAGGCACCGATACAGGGCAGAATATGCGCCGCTCAACCTCACCTTCGACCCCAGAGGATCGCCCATGGCTAAACCTAATTATTCCTTCGCCAAACGTCAGAGAGACTTGGCCAAGGAGCAGAAGAAAGAGGAAAAGCTTCAGCGCAAGAAAGCTACAGCTGAAGAAGAAGCAGCAGCACTGAACCCGGATGCAGAAGGTGAAGTGGCGGCAGAAGATGATGTTGAAGCACCGAAAGATCAGGCGCCTGACGCCTGAGACCCTCAGAGCCCGATGATCTGATCAGGCTCACCGGATCTGTGTCCAGGGTCAGCAGTCTTGCTGCTGACCCTCACAGGCCCAACGCTTTATAAATCGAATCGCGATAGCCCTTGGGCAAGTTGGCCGGCAAACGCGCCGGATCAAACAGCCCGATCTCCTTGTGTTCATGACTGATCGTCGGCACAAAACCGCCCAGCAACTGGCAGCGGTAAGTCGAGATGAACACGTGTTTACCGGGGATCACCTCGAACAGATACGAATCCAGCGGCTCTCCCACCTCCACCTCGACGTCCAGCTCCTCGGCGATTTCCCGTGCCAGGCAGATCGGTGGCGTTTCGCCCAGCTCAATTCTTCCGCCGGGTAACTCCCATTCGTCGCGCTCGTTGAGCATCAGCACGACCAGGCCTTCGGGGGATTGCAGGACGCCTTTGATTGAAACCGGGAACATTGGATTTCCTCTCCAGCAAATGCACCACATTGGATCTTGGTTAATCCAGCGGCATCACGGTGACTCTGACTTCCGGGTCATGGCTCCCACCGCCAAGTATCACTCCGCGCAACGGCGAGACATCGGAAAAGTCCCGGCCCCAGGCCAGCGTGATGTGTTCCAGCGCCGGTTGCACGTTGTTGGTTGGATCGAAATCCACCCAGCCGAGTACCGGACAAAACACCGAGACCCAAGCGTGGGATGCATCGGCGCCAATCATCCGTGGTTGCCCCGGTGGTGGCTGGGTCAACAAATAACCACTGATGTAGCGCGCCGCCAAACCACGGGAACGCACACACGCCAGCATCAAGTGCGCGAAGTCCTGACAGACGCCGCGCCGGCGTTCCAGCACTTCCACCAACGGCGTCGCCACCTGGGTGGCCTCGGCATCGAAGGTGAATTCGCTGAAAATCTTCTCCATCAATGCCTGGACGCCCAACAGCAGAGGCCGACCCGGTGGAAAACAGCTTTCCGAGAACTCGACGAAGTTGCGCTTCAAATGCACGTACGGTGATTCGAAACGATAGCGACAGGCTTCCAATAACTGGGGCGAAAGCGGCTGACTGCTGTAAGTCAGCGCATTGCGGGTTTCTTCCCAGGCCGGCGATAGATTGAAATCCAGGGTCGGTCGGGCCAGTACTTCGACGGTTAGCTCCGCGTTCACCAGCAACTCATCGTGGGGACGCTCGAACGCCAACCGAGTAAGCGGATTGCCAAACACGTCCAGTTCATCGCGACGGGTCGTCGGGTCCGGGCTGATCAGCAACGCCTGCGCGGTGCAGCGCTGCCAGTCGCAGGCACGCGGCCACAAGTGCGCCAGTTGCTGAGCCAGGGACACCGGGCTGTCGTAGTGATAATGGGTATCGTGGAAAATCTGGTAACGGGCATTCATCAGACGGACACCGTGCGCTGGCTGACATCATCGACATGGGCAAAATGGCGCAAGGCCAGGCGATCCGAAACCTGGCCGCTGGCATCGGCGATTTCTTGCAGCAGATCAGCCAGACCTTCGACAGCCGCGTGGACACTGGCCTCACCAAACAACGAGTTCTCCAGGCAACCCAGGTCGAAGTGCGCCAAACGCTCGACCAATTGCGGCAAACACGCCTCGCGCGGGACACCGAAATCGTCGTTCAGGCGTTTCAATGTGCGGGTCACCAGTTTCAACTGGAACAGCACCGCGTGGGGGTTCTGCTCATCCAGCAGCAACAGGTCGAGCACCGGGATCAATTGCGCCACGGCCAAATACCGCGAGCGGTAGGTGATGCTGCTGTTACCCAGCTCCAGCAACCACTCCAGCCCGGCCTGATCGAAAGCCCCGGCACCGCGCAGAAACGCCGCCAAACTGCCACTGAGAAACTGCAGTCGCTCGATCCGCCGGCCGATCATCAGGAAACGCCAGCCTTCGTCCCGGGTCATGTCGTCCAGGGCAAAACCGGACAGCGCCGCCAGCGACATGACCAAGCGGTTGAGGAAATCCAGCAACTCGCCGAAATCCGGCTCTTCGGTTTCAAGCTCCATGGCCTCGCGCTGCAACTCCACCAGCGCCTGCCAGTTTTCCCGCGAGAGCTTGCCGCGCACTTGCGAGGCCGCCCACTGCAAGCGTTGCAGGTTGGAACGCAGGCTGAACGGCCAGTCATCGCCGAGCAGCGCCGCCAACAAGCGTTCCGGCAACTCGCCTTCGTCGGGCAACAGATTCAGGCGCTCACCGAGATCGACCGCCGCTTCCAGGGCTTGCGGGTCATCGCCGTCGACATAACGCGCCAGCATGATCCGCAGCAGCCGCGCACTGTTATCGCAGCGCTCGCAGTAACGGCCAAACCAGAACAGGTTCTCGACCACCCGCGACGGCAGATAGGGATCGCGCCGCACCAGATCGTGGACACCAATCGTGCGCTGGGTTTTCCATTGTTCGCCGCTGGGGGCTCGCTCGCCGAGCACCCAGGTGTCCTTGCTCGCACCACCGCGCTGCATCGACACCACTTCGGCATCGGCCTCGGCTGCCACCCGGGTCAAGCCGCCGGGCAATACCCGATAGCCATCGCGACTGGCCACCGCGTACACGCGCATGCCGATGGCTCGCGGTTGCAACTGACCGTCCTCGGCTTGCCAGATCGGCGCTTGGGACAGTTGCGCCAGTTCTTGCGCGACATAGGCGTAAGGCCGCGCCTGCATGCGCTCGGCCAATGCTTGACGCTGTTTTTCACTCAAATCACGGCCAAACACCGGCGCAAAGCTCTGGGAGGGAAATGCCGGTTTGATCAGCAACTCCGGCAACTTTTCCAAAGCTTGAGCCAACACTGGCGCTTCCCCACACCACCACGTGGCGATGGACGGCAGGATCAGTTCTTCGCCGAACAGGAACTGATTGATCCTTGGCAGAAAGCCCAGCAGACCCGGCGATTCCAGCACGCCGCTGCCCAACGCGTTGGCCACCAGCACCCGGCCCTGACGCACCGCTTCCAGCAACCCCGGCACGCCGAGGGCCGAGTCGGTACGCAGCTCCAGCGGATCGCAGAAGTCATCGTCGAGGCGCCGCATGATCGCGTGAACCCGGCGCAGCCCGCTCAAGGTTTTAAGGTAGACGGTGGCATCGCGCACCGTCAGGTCGCCGCCCTCCACCAGTGGATAACCGAGTTGGCGCGCCAGATACAAATGTTCGAAATAGCTTTCGTTGAACCGACCCGGTGTCAGCAGCACCACCAGCGGCGCTTCATCGTCACTCGGCGCTTGGCGAGCCAGGGTTTCCTGCAACGTGCGGAAGAACCCGGCCAGGTGCTGCACCTTCAAATCGCGATACAGCTCGGGAAACGCCCGAGACACGATGGTGCGGTTTTCCAATGCGTAACCCGCACCGGACGGCGCCTGGGTCCGGTCCGCTGTCACCCACCAACGACCGTCGGGAGTGCGCGCCAGGTCCACGGCGTACAGATGCAGAAACGCCCCGTCCGGCGGTGCAATACCCTGACACGGCCACAGGAAGTTGTTGTGACCGAACACCAGCTCCGCCGGCAGCAGCCCTTCGGCGATCAAACGCTGCGGACCATAAAGATCCGCCAACACGGCATTGAGCAAGCGTGCCCGCTGAGCAATCCCTGCGGACAAATGCTGCCACTCATCAGCCGCAATGACATGGGGCAACAGGTCCAGTTCCCACGGGCGATCGGCGCCCTTGGGGTCGGCGTAGACGTTGTAGGTCACGCCGTTTTCCTGGATCTGCCGGGTCAGCAAAGCCTGGCGCTGCACCAGTTGCGTCGGGGTGCTGCGTTGCAATTGGTCGAACAGCCGACGCCAATGCGGGCGCACGGCGCCGCTGTCGTCGAGCAGTTCGTGATAAGTGCCCGCCGTCAGCGGGTAGCGGTCAAGCAGGTCAGGCATGGAAAGCTCGGCAGACAACAAAGAACGGTCAGACTAACGCAGGCTCATGACGCCCGGATATACGAAAAATCCGAGCGTCGCGTAGGGCTTAGAAACGTCGCAAATCGAGTGTCATCGGCAACTCGTCATTAATCGTCACGTTCGGTATAGGAAGTTTCCCTGGGGTGTGTCCGACTCGGAAGAATCGAGCCATCCTTCGGCTCTCGGCCTCATTGGCATTCACCGGCAGACTGTCGTAGTTACGCCCGCCCGGATGGGCGACGTGGTACTGACAACCACCCAGCGATCGCTCCATCCAGGTATCGAGCAAGTCGAACACCAGCGGCGCGTGGACCGGGATTGTCGGTTGCAGGCAGTTGGACGGTTGCCAGGCACGGAAGCGCACGCCTGCGACGAACTCGCCGACTCGCCCGGTGGGTTGCAACGGCACCGGGATGCCATTGCACGTCAGCAGATAACGCTGTGGCGCCAGGCCGGTGAGCTTGACCTGCAAGCGCTCCAGCGACGAATCCACATAACGCACCGTGCCACCGACCGCGCCCTCCTCGCCCAGTACATGCCAAGGCTCCAGCGCCTGACGCACTACCAGTTCGATGCCACTGACGGCGTAATCGCCGACCTTCGGAAAGCGGAATTCCAGGTGCGCGGCAAACCACTCGGCCCGCACCGGATAACCCGCCGCATTCAGGTCGACGATGACATCGGCGAAATCCTGCTCGATAAAGTGCGGCAACAGGAAGCGATCGTGCAGCTCGGTGCCCCAGCGCGCCAGTTTCGGCGGTGCATAAGGTTCGCGCCAGAACCGCGCCACCAGCGCCCGCAGCAATAACTGCTGAGCCAGGCTCATGCGTGCGTGAGGCGGCATTTCAAAGGCACGCAATTCCAGCAATCCGAGACGCCCGGTGGCGCCGTCCGGCGAATAGAGTTTGTCGATACAGAACTCGGCGCGGTGGGTGTTGCCGGTGACGTCGATCAACAGGTTACGCAGCAAGCGATCCACCAGCCACGGCGCGCATTCCTCTCCCGGCTTCGGCATTTGGGCGAAGGCGATTTCCAGTTCGTACAACGCGTCGTTACGCGCTTCGTCCACCCGTGGCGCCTGGGACGTAGGACCGATGAATAATCCGGAAAACAGGTAGGACAAGGACGGGTGGTTATGCCAGTAGCTGATCAGGCTGCGCAGCAGGTCGGGACGGCGCAGGAACGGTGAGTCCGCTGGGGTCGCGCCACCGAGTACCAAATGGTTACCGCCGCCGGTGCCGGTGTGCCGACCGTCGATCATGAATTTCTCGGTGGTCAACCGGGTCTGGCGCGCTTCTTCGTACAGGAACTCGGTGCGCTCCACCAGTTCGTCCCAAGTCGCGGATGGCTGCACGTTGACTTCGATCACGCCCGGATCCGGGGTGATGCGGAAGTTGCTCAGGCGCGGATCGCTTGGCGGTTCATAGCCTTCCAGTAATACCGGGCAATGCAACTCCTGAGCGGTAGCCTCGATGGCGGTAACCAGCTCCAGATAATCCTCGACCCGTTCCAATGGCGGCATAAACAGGTACAACCGCCCTTCTCGAGCCTCGGCGCAGAATGCGGTGCGGGTCAGCCAGTCGGCAGATTCGTCGACTTTCGGTTCACGCTCAACCGCTTCGGCCGGCACGCCCGGACTGTTCAATGCGACGGTGTCGGGAAGTATCGGGAATTCCTGGTTCGGATCATTGGGATGGATAAACGGATACTCCGCCGCTTTCACCCAAGGCTGTGAACCGAGCGGTAAGCGATAACCCAGCGGCGAATCCCCCGGCACGAGCCGGCAATGTTGTTCGCGCAGGTACCAGCGACCGCTTTGCCATTGATCGCCCTTGGCGGTGCGCGCCAGCGGCAGGACCTGGCCGATGACCTTGTCCAGCCCCTGGCTGAAGACTTTGCGCAGTCGCGCACGCTCCAAAGGTTCTTCCAGACGCGAGTCTTCGGCGCTGACGTTCTGCGGCAAAGTGCCTTCTCGCCAGAGGTAATAGAAATTGTCTTCGTAGGCTGGAAACACAAAACGTGTCGGAATTTTCAGGCGTTCGGCGACACTCGCCAGAAAACGCCCGGCCAGTTCGCCATCTGCGCCGTAGTCTTCCTGCTCATCGGCGATCAGTGCGCTGTTGTGCCAGATCGGCACGCCATCCCGGCGCCAGTAGCAGTTAAGCGACCAGCGCGGCAGTTGTTCGCCGGGATACCACTTGCCCTGGCCGAAATGCACCAGGCCTTTTGGCGCGTAATGTTTGCGCATCCGCTGGAACAATTCGGCGGAGAGGCGACGCTTGTCCGGCCCGAGCGCTGCGGTGTTCCACTCGGCGCCGTCCGGATCATCGATGGACACGAAGGTCGGCTCGCCGCCCATGGTCAGGCGTACGTCGCCCTCCAGCAGATCAGCATCGATCTGCCGGCCCAGCGCCTGGATCGCCAGCCATTGGTCTTCGGTGTAGGGTTTTGTTACCCGCGGCGCTTCCCAAATCCGCTCCACGGACATTTCGTGGGTAAATTCGCACTCGCACGGTTCCACCAAGCCACTGATCGGTGCCGCAGAGCCCGGATCGGGACTACACGCCAACGGAATGTGTCCTTCCCCGGCAAACAGCCCTGAGGTCGCGTCCAGGCCAATCCAGCCGGCGCCGGGCAAATAGACCTCGCACCAGGCGTGCAGGTCGGTGAAATCCACGTCCGTGCCGGACGGGCCGTCGAGGCTTTTGACGTCGGCGGTCAGCTGGATCAGATAGCCAGAGACAAAACGCGTCGCCAGCCCGAGATTGCGCAGCAATTGCACCAGCAGCCACGCTGAATCGCGGCAGGAGCCAGAGGCGTGTTCGAGGGTGTGCTCGGGGGTTTGGACGCCGGGCTCCATGCGGATCAGGTAACCGATGTCTTCGCTCAGACGCTGGTTGAGCGCCACCAGGAAATCCACGCTGGGCAGCGGCGTGCGGTCGATACCGTCCAGATAGGCCTTGAACTTCGGCGTCAGGGGCAAGGTTTCCAGGTACGGCGCCAGTTCTTTACGCTCATCGGCGGCGTAAGTGAACGGGATCTTTTCCGCGTAGGGCTCAAGGAAAAAATCGAACGGATTGAACACCGCCATTTCCGCCAACAGGTCGACTTCGATCCGCAGCTCATCGGTTTTCTCCGGAAACACCAGACGCGCCAGGTAATTGCCCTGGGGGTCCTGTTGCCAGTTGATGAAGTGCTGCTCGGGCGAGACTTTCAGCGCATAGGACAAAATCCGCGTGCGACTGTGGGCCGCCGGGCGCAGGCGAACGATCTGCGGACCGAGCTCGACGGCGCGGTCGTAGCGGTAATGTGTGACGTGATGCAATGCGACATGAATCGACACGGCGTGCCTCCTGCGAGCCTAAAGCGTATTCGAAAGCGCGCAAGACTTATGCCACCCAGCAGCGCTGGCGCTTTCACAGATTTGCTTAGGGCAGTACAGCACCAAAATCGGGCAATGCGGGAAATTGGTTGGAGGGGATTGCACGTAAATGTGGCACAGGAGTATGGCTGATAGCTTTTGTGGCGAGGGAGCTTGCTCCCGCTGGGGCGCGCAGCGGCTCTGAAAGTAGACGACTGCTTCGCAGCCGAACGGGAGCAAGCTCCCTCGCCACAATGATTAGTCACCCCTTGGAACGCAAAACGCCAACCCGAAGGTTGGCGTTCTGTTGTCAGCTCAAGCGAGGCTTAGCGCGGTACAACCGGCTTGCGCGCAGGCTTTGGCCCTTTGCCTTTGGCCGCGTCCTTGCGGTCCTTGGCGGCTTGCTGGTTGCGGGCGAACGCCGCAGCCTTGGCCTGTTCACGCTTGTCCCACGAGTTACCACCATCGCTGGCACGCGGCGGCAGGCCGGTGTGCTGAGTGAGGATCTTGGTGGTCTTTTCAGTTGCTGCCACTTTATGGCTGCCAGCCGGTGTCGAGTTCTTGCGACGGGCGCTCTGGTAGCTGTCGGTGGCCGGTTGATGCAACGGAATCAGCTGGGTTTTTCCCGGCCCGATCAGGTCGGCGCGGCCCATGCGGGTCAGCGCTTCACGCAGCATCGGCCAGCCTTTCGGGTCGTGATAACGCAAGAACGCCTTGTGCAGACGACGCTGCTCTTCGCTCTTGACGATGGTCACGGCGTCGCTCTTGTAAGTGACCTTACGCAGCGGGTTCTTGCCCGAGTGGTACATCGCGGTGGCGGTAGCCATCGGCGACGGGTAGAACGCCTGCACCTGGTCGGCGCGGAAGCCGTTGCCCTTGAGCCACAAGGCCAGGTTCATCATGTCTTCGTCGGTGGTGCCCGGGTGGGCGGCGATGAAGTACGGAATCAGGTACTGCTCTTTCCCGGCTTCCTTGGAGTACTTCTCGAACATGCGCTTGAACTTGTCATAGCTGCCAATGCCCGGCTTCATCATCTGGTTGAGCGGACCTTCCTCGGTGTGTTCCGGGGCGATCTTCAGGTAACCACCCACGTGGTGAGTCACCAACTCCTTGACGTATTCCGGCGACTCGACCGCGAGGTCGTAGCGCAAGCCGGAAGCGATCAGGATCTTCTTCACACCCGGCAAGGCACGGGCGCTGCGATACAGCTGGATCAACGACGAGTGGTCGGTGTTCAGGTTCGGGCAAATGCCAGGGAACACGCACGATGGCTTGCGGCACGCGGATTCGATTTCCGGGGTCTTGCAGGCGATGCGGTACATGTTCGCGGTCGGGCCGCCGAGGTCGGAAATGACGCCGGTGAAGCCTGGGACCTTGTCGCGGATCTCTTCGATTTCGCGAATGATCGACTCTTCGGAACGGTTCTGGATGATCCGGCCTTCGTGCTCGGTGATCGAGCAGAAGGTGCAGCCACCGAAGCAGCCACGCATGATGTTCACCGAGAAGCGGATCATGTCGTAGGCCGGAATTTTTTCCTTGCCGTACGCCGGGTGCGGAATCCGTGCGTAAGGCATGCCGAACACGTAGTCCATTTCTTCGGTGGTCATCGGAATCGGCGGCGGGTTGAACCAGACGTCGACTTCGCCATGCTTCTGTACCAGCGCGCGGGCGTTGCCCGGGTTGGTTTCCAGGTGAAGCACGCGGTTGGCGTGAGCGTAGAGAACCGCATCACCACGAACCTTCTCAACCGATGGCAGACGAATCACGGTTTTATCGCGAGTCATCTTCGGGCTGGCCAGGATCTGCACGACCTTGGCTTCTTCCGGGTCTTCAACCGGACCCTTTTCCTGCTCGATGGCGCAGGCCTGGGTGTCCTGGGTGTTCACGTACGGGTTGATGATCTTGTCGACCTTACCCGGACGGTCGATACGCGTGGAATCGACTTCGTACCAGTCTTTCGGCGTATCGCGACGGATGAACGCGGTGCCGCGCACGTCGGTAATGTCTTCGATCTTGTGACCGTAGGACAGACGCTGGGCGACTTCGACAATCGCACGCTCGGCGTTGCCGTAGAGCAGGATGTCGGCGCAGGCGTCGATCAGGATCGAGTTACGTACCCGGTCCTGCCAGTAATCGTAATGAGCGATGCGGCGCAGGGAAGCTTCGATGCCACCGAGGACGATCGGCACGTTTTTGTAGGCTTCTTTACAGCGCTGGCTGTAGACCAGGCTCGCGCGGTCCGGACGTTTGCCCGCCATGCCACCGGGGGTGTAGGCGTCATCGGAACGGACTTTCTTGTCGGCGGTGTAGCGGTTGATCATCGAGTCCATGTTGCCGGCCGCGACACCGAAGAACAGGTTCGGCTCACCGAGCTTCATGAAGTCGTCTTTGGACTGCCAGTTCGGCTGGGCAATGATCCCGACGCGGAAGCCCTGGGACTCCAGCAGCCGGCCGATGATCGCCATGCCGAACGACGGATGGTCAACGTACGCATCACCGGTGACGATGATGATGTCGCAGGAATCCCAGCCGAGCTGATCCATCTCCTCCCTGCTCATGGGCAGGAATGGCGCTGGCCCGAAACATTCGGCCCAGTACTTGGGATAGTCAAATAACGGCTTGGCTGCTTGCATCATGTCGATAACCGGTGTTGGCTTTCATTGAATTTCGCGGGCGCGGAATATAGCACAAAAAATAACCAATTCCGACGGCTATGGTCGGAAATTGGTGAAGCCTGATTTGCTCGAAGAGCCTGAGACCCCGCACAGCCCCTGTGGCTAGGGAGCTTGCTCCCACCGGGCTGCGAAGCAGCCCCAAAACCTGCAACTGATTTTTTCGGATAGACCGCATTCTCAGGCTTTGCGACTGCTGCGCAGTCGAGCGGGAGCAAGCTCCCTCGCCACAGTTTTCTGCTGGGTTACTCGTCGTCGAAGTTGTAGCTGCCCGGCGCAAGGTTTTCGAAGCGCGTGTACTTACCGATGAACGCCAGTCGCGACGTGCCGATCGGACCGTTCCGCTGCTTGCCGATGATGATCTCGGCGATGCCCTTGTGCTCGGTTTCCGGGTGGTACACCTCGTCCCGGTATACGAACATGATGACGTCAGCATCCTGCTCGATCGCTCCGGATTCCCGCAAGTCGGAGTTGATCGGGCGTTTGTTCGGCCGTTGCTCCAGGGAGCGGTTGAGCTGGGACAGCGCCACCACCGGGCAGTTGAATTCCTTGGCCAGGGCCTTCAAGGAACGGGAGATTTCGGAAATCTCGTTGGTCCGGTTGTCGCCGCTTGAACCCGGGATCTGCATCAGTTGCAGGTAGTCGATCATGATCAGAGCGACATCGCCGTGCTCACGCACCAGGCGTCGAGTCCGCGCACGCATCTCCGACGGGCTGATACCAGCGGTATCATCGATGAACAGCTTGCGGTCATTGAGCAGGTTGACCGCCGAAGTCAGGCGCGGCCAATCGTCGTCTTCCAGGCGGCCGGCCCGGACTTTGGTCTGGTCGATACGGCCCAGGGACGACAACATACGCATGATCAGCGATTCGCCTGGCATCTCTAGCGAGTAAACCAGTACGCACTTGTCGCTGCGCAACACGGCGTTTTCCACCAGGTTCATCGCAAAGGTGGTTTTACCCATCGATGGACGGCCGGCGACGATGATCAGGTCAGACGGCTGCAGGCCGCTGGTCATCCCGTCGAGGTCGGTGTAACCGGTCGACAGGCCGGTAATGGCGTTGTCGGTGTTAAACAAGGTGTCGATGCGGTCGATGGCCTTGGTCAGCAGGTCATTCACACTCACCGGGCCGCCGGTTTTTGGCCGGGCCTCAGCGATCTGGAAGATCTGTCGTTCGGCTTCGTCGAGAATCTCTTCTGCCGTGCGGCCTTCGGGGTTGAAGGCGCTGTCGGCAATTTCGGAGGCAATGCCGATCAGTTGGCGCAAGGTCGCCCGTGCACGGACAATCTGGGCATACGCCTTGATGTTAGCGACGGATGGCGTGTTTTTCGCCAGTTCACCGAGGTAACCGAGGCCACCGACTTGCGAGGTCTGACCTTCCTTGTCCAATTGCTCGGCCAGGGTCACGACGTCGATGGGCGAGTTTTGGTCCGCCAGTTTGGCGATCGCACGGAAGATCAGGCGGTGGTCATGCCGATAGAAATCGCCATCCGAGACCTGATCGAGCACGCGTTCCCAGGCATTGTTGTCCAGCATCAACCCACCGAGCACAGCCTGTTCGGCCTCGATGGAGTGCGGCGGCACCTTCAGGGAAGCGGTTTGCAGATCATATTGCTCGGGAGCGGAGATATCGTTCATGGCCACTTGAATTAGTATTTTGAAAATCAGGAACTGCAGAAAGACAAAGGGCACGACCTGTAAACAGGATCGTGCCCGATGTTAACCGTCTGACGGACAAGCCGCCAGCCGATCAGTGTTGCTTAAGCTGCTACCACGACAACGCGTACGGTGGCTTCAACTTCAGCGTGCAGGTGCACGGCTACGTCGAATTCGCCTACGTTGCGGATGGTGCCGTTCGGCAGACGAACTTCGCTTTTTGCAACTTCAACGCCAGAGGCGGTCAGTGCATCAGCGATGTCGTGAGTACCGATCGAACCGAACAGCTTGCCTTCGTCACCAGCGGTGGCAGTGATAGTCACTTCCAGCTCAGCCAGTTGGGCGGCGCGGTTTTCAGCCGAAGTTTTACGGTCTGCTGCGGCTTTTTCCAGCTCAGCGCGACGCTCTTCGAACGCAGCCACGTTGGCAGCGGTCGCAGCGGTAGCTTTGCCGTAAGGCAGCAGGTAGTTACGACCGTAACCAGCCTTAACGTTCACTTTGTCACCCAGGTTGCCCAGGTTGGTGACTTTTTCCAGAAGGATCAGTTGCATGTGAAAATCCTCTTAACTTTTAACCTTCACCGTTCGCGTTATCGGCGTCTTTCGGCGCCAGACGACCGCGAAAATCAATCAGGCTGTCGACGATGGCCAAGACCACCAGCAACGGATAGATCAGTTGCATAAACAGCAACAGCGTCACGTACAACCCCACCAGCCAGAACCTGGCCAGTCGCTTTTGCGCCACCAGCCCGTGAATCAGGGCCAGCCCGGCGAACACCAGCGGTACACTGCACAACGGCGTCAACATCGCCAACTGAGAACCGAAGTTCGGCCCCAGCAGCATGAACGCCAGCAGTAACATCGCCAGCCCCAGCGGGAATCGGATGGCGCGAAACTCGCGACCAAAACCACCCGGGTTGTACAACAACGCCTGCCAGTAGCGCCCGACAAGCAGGCTCAGCACACTGACGATTTGCAACAAGGCCGCAATCAGGCCGGTCAGGACCGGTGCAATCAGGGACGCGAAACGCGCTTGCTCGTCTACCGACAACTTCTGGTAGACATCACCGAGTAGCGACGGCATGACCTTTATCAAGGCCTGCGCCAGCATCTCGATTTGGGGAGCAAAAGCTGTCCCCAGCACCACCGAAAACACCACTCCCATCGCTATGCTGACCAGCAGCACGCGGTTCCAGGACTCACTTGCGCGCAAAACCAACGCAAGGCTCCAAGACCCCAGCAGCACCAGAAGTGCCCGTGGGTCGTCGGAGTAAAGCCACCAGACCAATGCCGGCAGCAATCCCAGAGCAAGTACGCCAATGGCGTCCTTCAATCCGCGCCGCAGGAGCACAAGGCATCCCGCGGCAGCACCCAACCAATACAACAACGGCAACGTTGCGCATCCGGCCACTACCAGAGTGGCCTGCATACGGCCGCGCATGATGAACTCAGCTATGGCGCGCATGCATTCAATCCTTTGCTACGTGTCGACTGCCCGGTCTCAGCGGCCGTGGCTGTCGGTGTAGGCCAGCAGGGCCAGGAAGCGGGCGCGCTTGATAGCGGTGGCCAGCTGACGCTGATAACGAGCTTTGGTACCGGTGATACGGCTTGGAACAATTTTGCCGGTCTCGGATACGTATGCTTTCAGGGTGTTGAGATCTTTGTAATCGATCTCTTTCACGTCTTCAGCGGTGAAGCGGCAGAATTTACGACGACGGAAGAAACGTGCCATGTAATAGGCTCCTCAAAAGGTCCGTGGATTACTCGTCAGCGTTATCGCTGTTGTCGCTGTCATCACTGTCAACGCCTTCAGCGTCGGAGTGCTCAGGACGGTCGCGACGCTCACGGCGCTCACTGCGGTTTTCTTCAGCCTTGAGCATCTCGGATTGGCCAGTAACGGCTTCTTCGCGACGGATGACCAGGTTACGGATCACTGCATCGTTGTAGCGGAAGTTGTCTTCCAGCTCGGCCAGGGCCTTGCCAGTGCATTCAACGTTCAGCATCACGTAGTGAGCCTTGTGAACATTGTTGATTGCGTAGGCCAGTTGACGACGGCCCCAATCTTCCAGACGGTGGATTTTGCCGCCGTCTTCTTCGATCAGCTTGGTGTAACGCTCTACCATGCCGCCGACTTGCTCGCTTTGATCCGGGTGGACCAAAAAGATGATTTCGTAATGACGCATGAATGCTCCTTACGGGTTGTAGCCTGCCGTTCAAAAACGGTCAGACAAGGAGTGAATGACACTTATGGACTTGCCGGCGATAGACACATGCGTGCCTGCCGTCACAGCAAGGGGCGCAATTGTAGAGAAGGGACAGAAGAGGTGCAAGGCAATTGGTGATTATTTGAACAGTTCGTCCGCACACCGATTTTTGCCTCGCCACAAACCACTGTGGGAGCGAGCTTGCTCGCGATGAGGGCACAACATTCAATATTTATGCTGAATGTTACGCCGTTATCGCAAGCAAGCTCGCTCCCACAGGGATTACAACTTGGCTTAGGACTTTTTGCCGGTCCCGGCTGCTTTGACACTGCGCTGACGCTGAGCCTCGAACAGGCACACGCCGGTCGCTACGGAAACGTTGAGACTGCTGACGCTGCCGGTCATCGGCAAGTGCACCAGGTAGTCGCAAAGATCGCGAGTCAGGCGACGCATGCCGCTGCCTTCAGCACCCATGATCAGGATGGTCGGGCCGGTCATGTCTTGCTGATACAGACTCTGCTCAGCCTCGCCCGCCGTGCCGACAACCCACAAGCCGCGCTGCTTGAGTTTTTCCAGGGTACGCGCCAGGTTGGTCACCGCCACCAACGGAATCACTTCCGCCGCGCCGCAGGCCACTTTACGGACCGTTGGGGTCAAGGTAGCTGACTTGTCCTTCGGCACGATCACCGCCAGCGCACCGGCCGCATCGGCCGAACGCAGGCAAGCGCCGAGGTTGTGCGGGTCGGTCACGCCGTCGAGCACCAGCAACAACGGTGCGCCTTCGCTGCGATCGAGCAGCTCGTCGAGCATCGCTTCGCCCCAGACCTGGCTCGGACTCACGTCCGCCACCACACCCTGGTGCACGCCATCAACCCAGGCGTCGAGCTCACGACGCTCGGCGTTGCCGACAGGCACGCGATTTTCATTCGCCAGCGCGATCAGCGCCTGTACACGCGGTTCGCTGCGGCCTTCAGCCAGCCAGATCTGCTTGACGCGTTTTGGGTGGTGACGCAGCAACGCTTCTACCGCATGCACGCCGTAGATTTTTTCCAACTGACTCATGACTTGGCCTTAGGTTTACGCGCCCCGCCGCTTTTGGCAGCTGGAGCCGAACCCGCTTTTGGCGGGCCTTTACGGTGTTTACTCGGTTTCGCTGGCTTGCCGCCGGGAGCCTTTTCAGGCGCCGACCGTCCGGTCTTTCCCCCAGACGCCGCTTTACCGCCGCTTTTCGCTTCAGACAGCAACGCCTGCTTCATTTCACGGCTTTTGCGCAGCTCGGCGTTTTTCGCCGCCGCATCGCTTGGGCGATAGGCTTCTGGAGCCTTTTCCTTGGCAGGACGACGACCGGTTTTCGCCGGAGCCGGTTCTGCAGCTGTTTTTGCAGCAGAGGCAGCAGGTGCGGTGGCTTCAGTACCGCGCTTCTTGCGACCGATCGG
The DNA here is from genome assembly GCF_056680395.1 of Pseudomonas sp. ASL4. Taxonomy (NCBI): domain Bacteria; kingdom Pseudomonadati; phylum Pseudomonadota; class Gammaproteobacteria; order Pseudomonadales; family Pseudomonadaceae; genus Pseudomonas; species Pseudomonas sp. ASL4. Next base: position 63,872 of record NZ_CM155280.1, read on the forward strand.
CGCGCTGATGGTCTTTTCAGCCATCTCGAAGTCGATCTTGCGTTCGTCGAGGTCAACGCGCATCACGCGCACTTCAACAGTGTCACCCAGGCGGAAGCTACGACCGGTACGCTCACCGGCGAGACGGTGGTGCACAGGATCGAAGTGGTAGTAATCGCCCGGCAGCGCGGTGACGTGCACCAGGCCTTCGACGTAGATGTCGGTCAGCTCGACGAACAGGCCGAAACCGGTCACGGCGGTGATCACACCCGGGAACGACTCGCCCACGCGATCTTTCATGAACTCGCACTTGAGCCAGTTCACAACGTCACGGGTCGCTTCGTCGGCACGGCGTTCACTCATCGAGCACTGCTCGCCGAGCTGCTCCAGGGTCGCTTCGTCGTACGGATAGATGCGCGCTTTCGGAATGCTCATCGCGCCAGCACGGCGAACGTGCGGGGTGTCCATTTTCGAATGGATGACGCTGCGAATCGCCCGGTGAGTGAGCAAGTCCGGGTAGCGGCGGATCGGCGAGGTGAAGTGGGTATAGGCTTCGTAATTCAGGCCGAAGTGGCCCTGGTTATCAGCGCTATAAACCGCTTGGCTCAACGAGCGCAGCATGACGGTCTGGATCAGGTGGAAATCCGGACGGTCCTTGATGCTCGCCAGCAATGCCTGGTAATCCTTCGGCGACGGGCCATCCTTGCCTTTGTGCAGGGACAGGCCGAGCTCGCCAAGGAAGGCGCGCAGTTTTTCCAGACGCTCCGGTGGCGGACCGTTGTGCACGCGATACAGCGCAGGAATTTCGTGTTTCTTCAGGAATTCAGCCGTGGCCACGTTGGCCGCCAGCATGCACTCCTCGATCAGTTTGTGCGCATCGTTACGCACGGTCGGACGGATTTCAGCAATCTTGCGCTCGGTGCCGAAGATGATCCGGGTTTCCTGGGTTTCGAAATCAATCGCACCACGTACGTGACGAGCACCCAGCAGCACTTTGTACAGTGCGTAAAGCTGCTTCAGGTGTGGCAGAACGTCGGTGTACTCGCCGCGAAGCTGACGCGCTTCGGTGAGTTTCGGCGTTTCGAGCATCGCGCTGACTTTGTTGTAAGTCAGGCGAGCGTGGGAGTGGATCACCGCTTCGTAGAAGCAGTAGTCGGTCATCTCGCCGGATTTGGAGATGGTCATCTCGCAAACCATGGCCAGGCGATCGACGTGCGGGTTCAGCGAGCACAGGCCGTTGGATAGTTGCTCTGGCAGCATCGGCACGACGCGCTCGGGGAAGTACACCGAGTTGCCACGAACCTGGGATTCGTTGTCCAGCGCCGAACCGATTTTCACGTAGCTGGAGACGTCGGCAATCGCCACGTACAACTTCCAGCCACCGGAGAACAGGCGCAGCTTGCCTGGCTTGGATTCGCAGTAAACCGCGTCATCGAAGTCGCGCGCATCTTCACCGTCGATGGTTACGAACGGCAGATGGCGCAGGTCGATGCGCTTCTCTTTGTCTTTCTCTTCGACTTCCGGCTTGAGCTTGGCGGCTTCTTTCAACACCGCCTCAGGCCATACGTGCGGGATATCGTACGCGCGCAGGGCGACGTCGATTTCCATGCCCGGCGCCATGTAGTTACCCACAACTTCAACCACATCGCCTTGCGGCTGGAAGCGTGGTGTCGGCCAGTGAGTGATCTTCACTTCAACGAATTGACCGATCTGGGCGTTGGCGTTGCGGCCCGGGGTAACCAGCACTTCTTGCTGGATCTTCGGGTTATCCGCGACCACGAAGCCGATACCGCCCTCTTCGAAGTAACGACCGACGATGGTCTCGTGAGCACGGGAGACGACTTCGACGATCATGCCTTCGCGGCGACCGCGACGGTCCAGGCCGGAAACACGGGCCAGGGCACGGTCGCCGTCGAATACCAGGCGCATTTGCGCCGGGCTCATGAACAGGTCGTCACTGCCGTCGTCCGGGACCAGGAAGCCGAAGCCGTCACGGTGACCGCTGATGCGGCCCAGGATCAGGTCGAGCTTGTCCACCGGCGCATAAGTGCCGCGACGGGTATAGATGAGTTGAGCGTCGCGCTCCATGGCGCGCAGGCGGCGGCGCAGGGCTTCGAGCTGGTCTTCTGTGGTCAGACCAAACTCTTCGACCAGCTGCTCGCGGTTAGCAGGCGAACCTCGATCAGCAAGGTGCTGAAGGATCAGTTCGCGGCTAGGAATAGGGTTTTCATATTTTTCCGCTTCACGAGCGGCCTCGGGATCGAGGGACTGCCAATCGGCCATTAGAGAGTTTTCACCTTGTCTATATGCGGGTTAGTTTGGCATAGGCGTAATGAAACGGGAAATTTCAGGCTATGACAGCCCATCTAAAGCCCTTTATCGACACCGCGAAGCTGATTTAAATGCCACTGGTGAAATATTCCAAGTTTTTTTGATGACAGGGGTTTACAGTTAAAAAGACGCTCCGTATAGTGCGCGCCATCGACGACGCACTAGCGTTGCCGATACTGCCCAGATGGTGAAATTGGTAGACACGCCAGCTTCAGGTGCTGGTGACCGCAAGGTCGTGGAAGTTCGAGTCTTCTTCTGGGCACCAATTTAGAGCTTGAGATTAGATCAATTTCAAGGCTCACACAAAAACCCGCGAAAGCGGGTTTTTTGCATTCTGAGCTTCTGATTTATTAAAACCAAATCAGGGGTTTACAGATCAAAAAGCTCTCCGTATAGTGCGCCACATCAACAGCGGCAACGCTGAAGATTATGCCCAGATGGTGAAATTGGTAGACACGCCAGCTTCAGGTGCTGGTGACCGCAAGGTCGTGGAAGTTCGAGTCTTCTTCTGGGCACCAATTCAAATTTCAGAGCTCGCTCTGGGATTTCACAAAAACCCGCGAAAGCGGGTTTTTGCGTTTCTGGCCTGAAAAAATCCTTCGGCACCGCTTTTTTGTGGCGAGGGTGCTTGCTCCCGCTGGGGTGCGAAGCGGCCCCCTCCCCCTCCCGATAAACCTTATGATCCGGTTTTACGACTGCTTCGCAGCCGAACGGGAGCAAGCCCCCTCGCCACAAAAGCCCGCACTAGCCACCTTCGGCCAACCCTCTACCAGCCCGCAAGGCGCACTTGAGAAGCAATATCGTTTATCATTGTTGCAAGTTTTTGCAATGCGACAGTGAGGAACCCTGCGAATGATGTTTCGAAATACCCTGCGCCGCGGCCTGACCTTTACCCTCCTCGGCCTGGCACTCGCCACTCCCCTCACCCAAGCCGCCGACCCGGTATCCCTGACGCTCTATAACGGCCAACACAAGGAAGTCGGCGACGCTGTCGCCAAAGCCTTTGAAGCCAAGACCGGGATTCACGTCAATGTGCGTAAAGGCAGCAGCAACCAGCTCGCCAGCCAGGTCGTCGAAGAAGGCGATCGCTCCCCGGCCGATGTGATCTACACCGAAGAATCGCCGCCACTGAACAAGCTCGGCGAACAAGGCCTGCTGGCTCAGTCCGATGCCGCCACCCTCGCCGTCCTGCCGAAAGATTACGTCGCGGGCAACGGCACCTGGATCGGCATCACCGCCCGGGTCCGCGTGGTCGCCTTCAACCCGAAACTGGTCGATGAAAAAGACCTGCCGAAATCGGTCATGGAATTCTCCGATCCAAAATGGCAAGGCAAGGTCGGTTTCGTGCCTTCCAGCGGCGCCTTCCAGGAACAAGCCGTGGCGATCATCAAGACCCACGGCATGGACGCTGCCGAAGAATGGCTGACCGGCCTGCGCGCGTTCGGCAAGGTCTACAGCAACAACATGGTCGCCCTCAAAGCTGTGGAAAACGGCGAAGTCGCGACCGTGCTGGTGAACAACTATTACTGGTTCGCCTTGCAGCGCGAAAAAGGCCAGCTCGACTCGAAACTGCATTACTTCACTGGCGGCGACGTCGGCGGACTGATCACCGTTTCCAGCGCTGCCGTGCTGAAATCCAGCAAACATCCAAAAGAAGCCCAGCAATTGCTCGCCTACATGGCCAGTGAAGAAGGTCAGCGCGTGATCACCCAGACCACTGCCGAATACCCGCTGCACAAAGGCATGGAATCGGATCGTGGGCTCAAACCGTTCAGCGAACTCGAAGCCCCCAAAGTCACGCCAGCCGACCTCGGCAATGCCGAAGAAGCTCTGGATCTGGAACGTGACGTTGGCTTGAACTGATGTGCGCATCGCTATCCGCCCCCGCCGCGCCTGGGGGTTACGTGCCACGACGTAAACGGCCGTCGATCTGGCTGCTGCTGCCAGTGTTATTGCTGGTTGTGCTCAGCTTGCTGCCGCTAGCCTATGTCGGTCTCAAAACCTGGCAGGCAGGCTGGGCCGAAGCGCTGCATCTGCTGTGGCGGCCGTATGTGTTTGGCCTGCTGCGCAACACCCTGTCGCTGATGATTGGCGTGACCCTGGCTTGCGGCGTGATCGGCCTGTCGCTGGCCTGGCTGCTGGAGCGCAGCAACCTGAAGGGACGGCGACTGTGGGGCGTGATCCTGTGCTTGCCATTTGCGGTGCCGGCGTTTGTCAGTAGCTTTACCTGGGTTTCCCTCAGCGCTCATTTCGAAGGCTTGGGCGGGGCGATTCTGGTGATGACCTTGTCCAAGTATCCGCTGGTATTTCTGCCGGTGGCGGCGACGCTGCGCAATCTTGACCCATCGCTGGAAGAGTCCGCCCGCACCCTGGGGCTGAATCGCTGGGGCGTGTTTTTCAGAATCACCCTGCCACTGCTTTGGCCTTCCTTGCTGGCCGGTTCGCTGCTGATCGCGCTGCACATGCTGGTGGAGTTCGGCGCGCTGTCGATCATTGGCCTGCAGACGTTCACCACGGCGATCTATCAACAGTTCGAACTGGAATTCAGCAACGCCAATGCCGCGATGCTCTCGGCGGTGCTTCTGGCGCTTTGCCTGGTGTTGCTGTGGCTTGAGTTGCGCGTGCGCGGCAAGGGCCGACATGTACGCACCGGCCAGGGCGCGGCGCGGCATGCAGAACAGGTTCGACTCGGTCCTTGGACCTTCGCGGGACAGGCTTACTGCCTGGCGCTGGCGATCATCGGCAGCGGCATTCCGCTGGGAATGCTGGCGTACTGGCTGGTAGTCGGCTCGTCGGCAGCGTTCCCGGTGGCGGCGATCAGTGAAGCGTTGCTGTCGTCCCTGGCACTATCGCTGGGCGGCGCGGCGCTGTGCCTGATGCTGGCGGTGCCGGTGGGGTTGCTGGTGGTGCGTTACAAAGGTCAGCTGGCGATCTGGGCCGAGCGCTTGCCGTATCTGCTGCATGCGCTGCCAGGCCTGGTGATCGCACTGACCCTGGTGTATTTCGCCCTGCACTATGTGCCGGCGCTGTACCAGACGTCGATGCTGTTGCTGATCGCCTATGCGCTGCTGTTTCTGCCGCTGGCCCAGGCGCCGATTCGCACGGCGCTGAACAAGGCTGCGCCGCAACTGGAAGAGGCCGCTCGCACACTGGGTGCGTCGTCATTCAGCGCGTTTTGCCGAGTGACATTGCCGATCATTTTTCCGGCACTCGGCGCAGCGTTTGCGCTGGTGTTTCTGGATGCGATGAAGGAACTCACGGCGACGTTGCTGCTGAGTCCGACCGGGCTGAATACGCTGGCGACGGAGGTTTGGGCGCATACCGCGAATGTGGAGTTTGCGGCGGCGGCGCCTTATGCGGCGTTGTTGATTTTGGTGTCGGGGCTGCCGGTTTATCTGTTGACGACGCGGATGTATTTGAGCCGCTGAAAAGCTTCGCGGGCAAGCCTCGCTCCTACAAGGGATCGCATGGTCCTTGTAGGAGCGAGGCTTGCCCGCGAAAGCGTCAGACCTGCAAACAAAAGGCTTAAGCCCTGAACTGCCCAAGGCTCGCCTTCAATTGCGCCGCCAACCCATCCAGCACCTTCCCACTGGCCGTGGTCTCCACCACCGCCTGAGCCGCTTTCTCAGCCTGGGCATGAATGGTCTCAACCCGTCCACGCACGGCTTGCGCGCCTTGCGCCTGATGCGCCGCGGCCTGGGTCGCCAGACCAATCGCCGCATGCACCTGCTCAACCGACACCTGCACCGACTGCTGCAGCCGCGCACTGTCACGCAATACCAACAAACCTTCGCTGGCCTGACGCCCGGCCTGACCAATTGCCGCCACCGCCTCACGCGCACCTTGCTGCAAGGCCACGATGTGCGCCTGGATGTCGCCGGTAGAGCTTTGGGTCTTGCTCGCCAGCGCCCGCACTTCGTCAGCCACCACCGCAAAGCCACGACCGGTCTCACCGGCACGCGCCGCTTCGATGGCCGCGTTCAGCGCCAGCAGGTTGGTTTGCTCGGCGATCCCGTGAATCACCGTCAGCACCACTTCAATCTGTTCACTTTGCTGCGCCAGACGCTCGATCACCTTCGCCCCGGTGTCGACTTGCCCAGCCAACGCTTCGATCAAGCTACCAACCTTCGCCGAAGTCCGAGTGTTCTCGTCGGTCGCCGAACGGATGTCCACCACTTGCTGCAAAGCCGCTTGCATCGCATGGCTTTCAGTCTGAGCCTCATCAGCCATTTGCGACAACGCACGCAAGCTCTCGGCCACTTCATCACGCTGCATGCCGGCCGCCGCATCAGCCCCGGCATTGCGCAGGGTCATCGCGCCGATTTCCACACCAGTGCGCTGGGCCACGTCGCCCGCTTCACGCACGATTGGCTGCAACTTATCCACGAAGCGATTGACCGCCGCGGCCATGTCGCCGATTTCGTCCTTGCTGTTGATCTGCACACGCTTGGTCAGGTCACCCTCGCCCGCCGCCAAGTCATCCATGGCCGCAATCAGCATTTTCAGGCGATTGACCACTCGACGACCCAACACCACAGCCAGCAACAGCAGCACGCCGAAACCTACAATCGCCAAGCCCATGCCGATGCGCCAGCGCAAAGTACCCGCCGCTTCTTGCACGGTGCTGGTGGTGTTGGCCTGCATTTGCGAAGCCGTGGACTGCGCCGACTTCAGACGCGCGCCCATCGCCGCCGCGCTATCCGCCGCGGCGCCTTTGAGGCTATCGCCGACCAACTGATCACTGCTGGCGATCAGCGCCGAGAAGCGCTTGTCGAGAGCCGCCAAATCGACTTCCACCGACGCTGTGGAGACACCCATCAAGACCTTGCCGATTTCCACGCCATTGGGGCTGATTGAGGCTTCGAGGTAGTAGACCGATGGATCGTTCTTCGCCGCATCCAGCACTTTGTCCAATGCCCGCTCGCCCTGGCCCTTCTCCAGCAGCGCCTTGTTGATCGGGTTCTCGCGGTTCAAATAGCGCGTCAGATGCTGGCCGGTGGCGTCGTCGTAGATCACAAACAACACGTTCGGATTGCGCTGGGCCCGACGAGCGAATTCAGACAGGGTCGGAACGTCGCTGTCCCACATGGCACGAGGTGCGACCGAGGCCAGAAGCTGCGCCATGTCGTTGGCGGAGTCCTTCAGGTCTTTTTCCAATGTCGTACGCAACTGCGCCTGCTCATCCTTCAGACGCGAGGACAAACCGGCGGTAAGGCGCTGACGGGTACTGGTGGACAAGCTGTCCAGACTCGACGTGACTTCACGCCCCGCCTGCTCCAGCTCACCAGAGAGCTTTTGACTGTCGACCCCCAAGCGATTTCCAAGATCGGCTTCCAATGCGGTGACTGTGCTCCGAGTCAGAGCGACGGCGACCAGCACTTGCACCAATAGGGCGATACCAAGGGTAACGAACACGGGCCGCAGAAGACGGCTTTGTAACAGTGAGAGAATGGCTGACACGGGAATATCCCTCTGCTTTGACGCCATTAAATTGATGGCACGCCAGAAGGGATAATTACAGCAAAGGTTGTGCCGTCCTGCAGGCATAAACGACAAAGGCCCCAATTAAGGGGCCTTTGTGTTTTACATCAACGACTTATTAAGCGAACGGGTGACGCAAAACGATGGTCTCGTTGCGGTCCGGGCCCGTCGAAATAATGTCAATCGGCGCGCCGACCAACTCTTCGACGCGTTTGATGTAGTTACGAGCAGCTTGCGGCAGCTCTTCCAGGGTCTTGGCACCGACGGTGGATTCGGTCCAGCCTGGCATCTCTTCGTACACTGGCTCGAGGCCGATGTAGCTGTCGGCGTCGGTCGGTGCGTCGATCACTGCACCATCCTGGTTCTTGTAGCCAACACAGATGTTGATGGTTTCCAGACCGTCCAGCACGTCCAGCTTGGTCAGGCACAGGCCCGAGATGCTGTTGACGTCGATAGCGCGACGCAGGATAACGGCGTCGAACCAGCCGCAACGACGGGCACGGCCGGTGGTAGCACCGAACTCGTGGCCACGCTTGGCCAGGAACGCGCCAACGTCGTCGAACAGCTCAGTCGGGAACGGACCCGAACCCACGCGAGTGGTGTAGGCCTTGGTGATGCCGAGGATGTAATCCAGGTACATCGGACCAAAACCCGAACCGGTAGCGATGCCGCCCGCAGTGGTGTTGGAGCTGGTGACGTACGGGTAGGTCCCGTGGTCGATGTCCAGCAGGGAGCCTTGGGCGCCTTCGAACATGATGTCTTTGCCAGCACGACGCAGCTCGTGCAGCTCGGCGGTGACGTCGAGCATCATCGGCTTGAGCAGCTCGGCGTATTCCATGCACTCGTCGAGTGTTTTCTGGAAGTCGATCGCTGGCTCTTTGTAGTAATTGACCAGAACGAAGTTGTGGTAATCCAGCAACTCGCCCAGCTTGGCGGCGAAACGCTCACGGTGGAACAGGTCACCGATGCGCAGACCGCGACGGGCAACCTTGTCTTCGTAAGCCGGGCCGATGCCGCGACCGGTGGTGCCGATCTTCAGCTCGCCGCGGGCCTTTTCACGCGCCTGGTCCAGCGCAACGTGATAGGACAGGATCAGCGGGCAGGAAGGGCTGATACGCAGGCGCTCGCGCACCGGTACACCTTTCTCTTCCAGCTTGATGATCTCGCGCAGCAGAGCGTCCGGTGCAACCACCACGCCGTTGCCGATCAGGCACTGCACGCCTTCGCGCAGCACGCCCGACGGGATCAGGTGCAAGACGGTTTTTTCGCCGTCGATCACCAGGGTGTGGCCAGCGTTGTGGCCACCTTGGTAGCGCACTACGGCGGCAGCATGTTCGGTCAGCAGATCAACGATCTTGCCTTTGCCCTCATCACCCCATTGGGTGCCCAGGACTACGACATTCTTACCCATAACACTTGTCCTCATTCGCGCAAACTTGGTGCCGGCAGCCGCCGGCAGGAAAACTCAAGAAGCCAGCGGCAATACTTGCCAAAGCCCGTTCTGCTGAATCAATTGCCGGTCGCAGTCCGCTTCACGGGCGGCGGCCAATGGTTGCCCAGGCAACGCCTGAACGACACGCTGACCCTCACTGCGCAACTGACAAACCTGCTGCCAGAGTGCCGCATCCGTACTGTCAGGCATCCAGATACCGCCAGACGGTAGCTCGATCTCAGCACGCCCCAGGGTCACCAGGGTTTTTAAATCGGTAGAGAAACCCGTTGCCGGGCGGGCACGACCGAAGTCGGCGCCGATGTCGTCGTAACGACCGCCCTGGGCAATGGATTGGCCAACACCCGGTACGAACACCGCGAACACCACACCGGTGTGGTAGTGATAGCCGCGCAGTTCGCCCAGATCGAAGTAAAGCGGTAATTCCGGGAAACGCGTGGACAGACGGTCGGCAATCGCCAGCAAGTCTTCCAGCGCAGCCAGTACCGGCGCCGGCGCATTGGCCAGACGCTCACGGGCAGCGCTCAACACTTCACGGCCGCCACACAGGTCGACCAGCGCTCGCAACATGCCCGACAGATCGGCAGGCAGGCCTTCGGTCAAGGTAATGACCTCGTCGATAGCCTTGCGTTGCAATGCGTCGAACAATTGTTGCTCGACTTCACCGGACAAACCGGCGGCGCGGGCCAGGCCACGGTAGATGCCTACATGACCGAGGTCCATGTGCACGTCTGGCACATCGGCCAGTTGCAGCATGGCCAGCATCAGGCTGATAACTTCCACGTCGCTGCTCGGGCTGGCGTCGCCGTACAACTCGGCGCCCAACTGGATCGGGCTGCGCGAAGACGACAACGCCCGCGGCTGAGCATGCAGCACGCTGCCGGCATAGCACAGACGGCTCGGGCCTTCGCGACGCAGGGTGTGCGCATCGATGCGCGCCACTTGCGGCGTGATGTCCGCACGGAAACCCATCTGCCGGCCCGATTGCGGGTCGATGACCTTGAAGGTACGCAGATCCAGGTCCTGGCCCGCGCCGGTCAGCAGGGATTCCAGGTACTCGATATGGGGAGTCACGACAAACTCGTAACCCCAGCTCTGGAACAGATCCAACACCTGGCGGCGCGCTACTTCAATGCGCGCCGCTTCTGGTGGCAGTACTTCTTCGATGCCATCTGGCAGCAGCCAGCGGTCTACCGTTGCCATTACGCCATTCCCCTATGATCCGGGCGGCCAGCCGTTGGGCGAGCCTTGAGTGAAGCAGAAAATGATCGGCTCATGTGCAAACCACGCGCATGAACGACGTGGCGAAAAGCCTGAAACCGGCTTCGCCAATCACTTTCCTCGAAAAACCGGTCGAGTCATTCAACTCGGACGCCTGCCAAAAAACCGCAATCAAACGTGCAGACGCAAAAAAGCCGGGAATTTCCCGGCTGCCGCATCATACACACGTTTTCCCAAAGGATCACCCCGCCGCAGGTTTTAGCTGCCAGGCGGGGGATGATTCAGGTCAACGTTGTATCAAGGCTTGGACTTTTCCAGATAACGGAAGAAGTCGCTGCTTGGGTCGAGGACCATGACGTCGGTTTTGTTCGCGAAGCTTTCACGGTAGGCACGCAGGCTACGGTAGAAACCGTAGAACTCCTGATCCTGGCCGTAAGCCTTGGAGTAGATCGCAGCAGCCTGGGCATCACCGTCACCGCGAACCTCTTCGGATTCACGATACGCTTCGGCCAGCAACACGCGGCGTTGACGATCAGCGTCGGCACGGATGCCTTCAGCCAACTCGTTACCCTTGGCGCGGTGCTCGCGAGCTTCACGCTCACGCTCGGTGCTCATACGTTCGAACACACTGCGGTTTACTTCTTTCGGCAGATCGATGGCCTTGACCCGAACATCGACAACTTCGATACCCAGCTCTTTTTCCGCCATCTTGTTCAGCGAAGCGGTGATGTCAGCCATCAGCGCGTCACGTTCACCGGAAACCACTTCGTGCAGGGTGCGCTTACCAAACTGGTCACGCAGGCCCGATTCCAGACGACGGGACAGACGCTCGTCAGCAATCTGCTTGAGGCCGGACGTTGCGGTGTAGAAGCGCTCGGCATCTTTCACGCGCCACTTGGCGAAGGCGTCAACCATGACGGCTTTCTTTTCCAGCGTCAGGAAGCGTTGTGTCGGTGCATCCAGTGTCATCAGGCGTGCGTCGAATTTGCGCACCTGGTTAACGTAAGGCACTTTCACATGCAGGCCTGGCTGAACATCAGTCTGGACCACGCGACCGAACTGCAGCATCACCGCACGCTCGGTCTGAGCCACGATGTAGAAGCAGTTCCAGCCAACCAGCAGCACAACGACGCCAACGATCAGGGCGATCAGCGATTTATTGCTCATCAGCGGGTCTCCCTTGTGCGCGTTTGCGGCAAGTCAGTGACATGCGGCGCGACATCCGTGTTGCTATTGGCGGCGGCAGAACCGGTTACCGGCGCATTACCGCCTGAACTGTTCTGAATCATCTTGTCCAGCGGCAAGTACAGCAGATTGCTCTGGCCATTCTTGTTGCCGGTCACGAGAACCTTGCTGGTGTTGGTGAAGACTTCCTGCATGGTGTCCAGGTACAGACGCTGGCGGGTAACTTCGGGTGCCTTGCGATACTCGGCCACCAGTTTGGTGAAGCGATCAGCCTCACCCTTGGCGCGCGATACCGTTTCGTCACGGTAACCGTTGGCATCTTCAAGGATACGCTGGGCCTGACCACGGGCTTCCGGCACGACGCCGTTGGCGTAGGTTTCAGCCTGGTTGCGCGAACGCTGCTCGTCTTCACGGGCACGGATCACGTCATCGAAGGCTTCCTGGACTTCACGCGGTGCCGCTGCGTTCTGTACGTTGACCTGGGTGACGGTGATACCGGTGCGATAGGTATCGAGGAAGCGTTGCAGACGCTCCTTGATTTCGCTGGCCATCAACTCACGACCTTCGGTCAGGACCTGATCCATCGCGGTGGAACCCACCACATGGCGCAAGGCGCTGTCGGTCGCTTGCTGCAGGCTGATTTCCGGCTGATCGACGTTCAGCACGAAATCCTGCAGGTTGCTGATCTTGTACTGCACGGTCAGCGGCACTTCGACGATGTTCTCGTCTTCGGTCAGCATCTGGCCTTGCTTGGTGTACGAACGCTCGCGCGTCACGTTTTCCATGTACTTTTTATCGATCGGCGGGAAGTAGATGTTCAGGCCCGGGCCGACTGTTTCGTAGTACTTGCCGAAGCGCAGCACAACGGCTTGCTCCTGCTCGTCGACCACGTAGACCGCGCTGTACAGCCACACGGCTGCGAGCACGACCAGGCCGATGCCGAGCAGGCCGCCGAAGCCGCCACTCCTGCCCGAACCACCGCCGTCGTCACCACGTTTCTTACCACCACCGAACAACCCGTTCAGGCTTTCCTGCAGCTTTCGGAAGGCCTCGTCGAGATCCGGTGGTCCCTTGCGGTCGCCGTTATTGCGGCGCTTGCCACCCCAAGGATCCTGATTATTCGAGTTGCCACCCGGCTCATTCCAAGCCATAGCGCTCTCCATCTGATAAAGCAAAGACGCACCCACGGCGCGCCGACCAATGCTACAGAATGCCTGTCACCGCGGCACAACCGCTTTCTCAGGCTTTTATTGCAAAGTGTGTTGCTCGAGGAAATCCATCGGTTGCAGGCCTTCGCGGCTCACCAGTCGATTCAACTCGACCCGAGGCAAGCGAACGGCCAGCAGGCAGATGCCTTCTTCGTCGTGTTCTTCTTTCTGTACCGCGCCGAGCTCGAAAAACTGCGCACGCAGTCGAGCAAAGCGTTGCGGCAAGCGTAAGGTACCCACAAACAAATCACCGCCCAGCAACTCGGCAATGGCTTGCTCAAGCAATTCCAGACCACTTCCATCACGCGCCGACAGCCAGACCCGTTGGGGCTTGCCGTTTTCGTCGCGCTGGATTTGTGGCTCAACGCCTTCAAGCAAATCGAGTTTGTTATAGACCTCGAGGATCGGCAAGTCCTGGGCTCCGATCTCACCCAGCACCACCATCACCTGCTCAATCTGCAACATGCGATCCGGTTCGGCCGCATCGATCACGTGCAACAGCAGGTCTGAGTTGCTTGACTCTTCGAGCGTAGACCGAAACGCCTCGACCAGTTTGTGGGGCAAGTGGCGTATGAAACCCACAGTGTCGGCCAGGACAATCGGCCCCAGGTCGTCGAGTTCCAGACGGCGCAAGGTCGGGTCCAGCGTGGCGAACAACTGGTCAGCCGCGTACACGTCGGATTTCGTCACGTTATTGAAGAGCGTGGATTTGCCGGCGTTGGTATACCCCACCAGGGACACGGTAGGAATATCCGCACGCGAACGGCCGCGTCGCGACTGTTCGCGCTGACTGCGCACTTTTTCCAGCCGGCCCTTGATCTGTCGCAGGCGAACCCGCAGCAAACGGCGGTCGGTTTCCAACTGGGTTTCACCCGGGCCACGCATACCGATACCGCCACCTTGACGCTCAAGGTGGGTCCAGCCACGAACCAGCCGGGTGCTCATGTGGTCAAGCTGGGCCAGTTCTACCTGGAGCTTGCCTTCATGGGTACGGGCACGTTGGGCGAAAATATCGAGAATCAGACCGGTACGGTCGATCACGCGACACTCGAAAACACGTTCGAGGTTACGTTCCTGACTGGGCGTGAGGATGTGATTGAAGATGACCAGATCTGCCTTTTCGGCATGGACCAGGTCGCGCAGCTCCTCGACCTTGCCGCTGCCAATCAGGAATTTGGCGGTTGGCCGATGACGCGGCACGTTAAAAAACGCAACGGTCTCGGCGCCGGCCGAATTAGCCAACTCCTGAAACTCCTGCGGATCTTCGCGCGCCTCAGGGTCCTGTCCATCCAAGTGAACGAGGATCACTCGCTCACCACCACCGTGGCGCTCAAAGAACAAAGGAGACTCCTATCAGGCGTTACCTGGCTCAGCGTCACCTGCTTCGGATTCGGTTGCGCTAGGCAGACGAATTGGACGAACCGGCACCACTGTAGAGATAGCGTGTTTGTAAACCATCTGGCTAACGGTGTTTTTCAGCAGGATAACGAACTGGTCGAAAGACTCGATCGTGCCTTGCAGTTTGATCCCGTTGACCAGGTAGATGGAAACCCCAACTTTCTCTTTACGTAAAGTATTCAAGTAAGGGTCTTGTAGCGAATGCCCTTTTGACATGTGCCGCACTCCTTTAAGGATTCAATATAAAAAATAGGTAAACAGATGGCTTGAGCCGTCACACCCCCAAGGATAGACGGCAATTGCAAGGACTCAGCTCAATATGGAGATGGTCCCAAGGTATTTCAAGGCGCGCGGCAGATTGTCGCAATCGAGGCTGTCCAACCAGTGTAAATCAGCCCAACTGCGTAGCCAGGTGAACTGGCGCTTTGCCAATTGGCGCGTGGCAATGATTCCCCGCTCCTGCATCTCGGCTTGCGTCAGCTTGCCATCCAGGTAATCCCAGACTTGTCGGTACCCTACAGCGCGTATAGACGGCAACCCTGAATGCAGGTCACTTCTCGTACGCAGGGCTACGACCTCGTCGATGAATCCCTGTTCCAACATATTTGTGAATCTTTGTTTAATACGGGCGTGCAGTACCTGACGATTAGCCGGAGCGATGGCCAAGTTCGCGACAGTATAGGGCAATTGTTGCAGTCCCGAAGCGGCTGCTTCAGTACTTTGCGCAGATTGTCTGAGTCGCAGCTCGGTCATGCTCTGACCGCTGACACGATAAACTTCCAGTGCCCGACTGAGACGCTGGGGATCGTTCGGGTGAATTCGCGCGGCGGAGACCGGATCAATCAGAGCCAATTGATCGTGCAGGGCCTGCCAGCCAAGGCGTGCAGCCTCTTCTTCGATTTGCGCGCGAACCTCTGGATCGGCCGCCGGCATTTGCGCCAGGCCTTCGACCAAAGCCTTGTAGTAGAGCATCGTGCCGCCTACAAGCAGCGGAATTTTGCCTCGCGCGGTGATCTCGGCCATAGCCTCCAGAGCATCACGACGAAAATCCGCCGCCGAATAGCTCTGCGCCGGGTCGAGAATATCGATCAAGCGGTGTGGGAATTCGGCCAATAGTTCTTTGGAGGGCTTGGCAGTGCCGATGTCCATGCCGCGATAGACGAGCGCCGAATCGACGCTGATCAGTTCGCAAGGCAGGACTTTGGTCAGTTCGATAGCCAGATCGGTCTTGCCCGCAGCGGTCGGGCCCATCAGAAAAATCGCTGGAGGAAGCTGGCTCATCAACGACCGCGCAAGAACAGTTTGTCCAGATCGTCCAGGCCCAATTGGGTCCAGGTCGGTCGGCCATGGTTGCATTGACCGCTGCGTTCGGTGTTTTCCATGTCCCGCAGCAGGCCGTTCATTTCAGGCAAAGCCAAGCGTCGATTTGCCCGGATCGCGCCGTGGCAGGCCATGGTGCCGAGCAGTTCGTTCAGGTGCGCCTGAATCCGGTCACTGGTGCCGTATTCCATCAGGTCGGCCAGTACGTCGCTGACCAAGCGGTTGGCTTCCGCCTGCTTGAGCAGTGCCGGGATCTGCCGGATCGCCAGGGTTTCCGGACCAAGGCGCTGCAATTCAAAGCCCAGCCGCTGGAACCAGGCGATGTTCTCTTCGGCGCAATCGGCTTCGCGCTGGCTCACGGCCAGGGATTCCGGGACCAGCAGCGGCTGGCCACTCAGGCCTTCGCTGGCCATGGCGACTTTCAGGCGTTCGTACATGATCCGCTCGTGAGCGGCGTGCATGTCCACCAGCACCAGGCCTTGGGCGTTTTCCGAAAGGATATAGATGCCCTTCAGCTGCGCCAGCGCATAACCCAGTGGCGGAATGTCGTCCTGCCCGGCCGGCAGCGCTACTGCGTTGGCTTCGGGCAATGGCGCGAAGAACTCGCGGTAGGCCGCCTGGGCTTCCGCAACCGGCACGCCAGATTGAGGCCGCGGCGTGTACTGATACTGATATCCGGCGCCAGCACCCGAACCTGCCGCCGTATTGAACGACGGTTGCGCTTGCGGCTGTTCCAGCAAGGCATTGGCCGCCAGACGCATTTCGCCTTGCGGGCCGAACTCACCGGCATCGATGCCGGTAGGTCGGACGATGGCCGTCGCCACGGGTGCCGCCAGATGATCGTCCGGCCGCACATCGCCCAAGGCGCGGTGCAAGGTGCCGTAGAGGAAATCGTGAACCATGCGCCCGTCACGGAAACGCACTTCGTGCTTGGTCGGGTGCACGTTGACGTCAACGCCCGCCGGATCGACTTCGAAAAACAGCACGAACGTCGGGTGCCGGCCGTTGAACAGCACGTCGCGATAGGCCTGGCGCACCGCGTGGGCCACCAGTTTGTCGCGCACGGCACGGCCATTCACAAAGAAGTACTGCAAGTCTGCCTGGCTGCGGTTGAACGTCGGCAACCCGACCCAACCCCACAAATGCAGGCCATTGCGCTCGATTTCGATCGGCAGCGCCTGCTCCAGGAACCCCGCGCCGCAAATCGCCGCCACACGCCGGGCACGGGACGCATCATCATGAGCTTCGTGCAGACTGAGGATGGTCTTGCCGTTGTGGCGCAAATGGAACGCCACGTCGAATCGCGCCAAGGCCAGGCGTTTGATCACTTCTTGCAGGTGATCGAATTCGGTTTTTTCAGTCTTGAGGAATTTGCGCCGGGCCGGGGTGTTGAAGAACAGGTCCCGCACTTCCACCGAGGTGCCCACTGGATGGGCGGCCGGTTGCACACGGGGTGCCATGTCCCGACCTTCGGTTTCGACTTGCCAGGCCTGATCAGCGTCCTTGGTGCGGGACGTCAGGGTCAGGCGCGCCACGGAGCTAATCGACGCCAGGGCTTCACCGCGAAACCCGAGGCTCATCACCTGTTCGAGGTCTTCGAGGTTTCGAATCTTGCTGGTGGCGTGCCGCGCCAGGGCCAGCGGCAGGTCATCGGCGGAAATACCGCTGCCATCGTCGCGCACTCGCAGCAGCTTGACGCCGCCCTGCTCGACATCGACATCAATGCGCTTGGCGCCGGAGTCGAGGCTGTTTTCCAGCAACTCCTTGATCACCGATGCCGGGCGCTCGACCACTTCACCGGCGGCAATCTGGTTCGCCAGTCGCGGGCTAAGCAGCTCGATACGAGCGGTATTGGTCAGCGCCTGGTTCATTCTTTGGCCGCCAGTTCAGTGCCGGGAATGGTCAGGGTCTGGCCGATTTTCAGCTCATCGCTTTTCAGATTGTTGGCGCTGCGCAGGGTCGCCGGGGACACCTGATAACGCACGGCAATCATCGCCAGCGTCTCGCCCGGGCTGACGCGATGGTCTCGCGGCCCTTGGGCGATCTTGCCGGAATCACGCAGCCAGGCAATGTAGGTGCCCGGCGGTGGGTTCTGCTGGAAGAACTGGCGGACGCCGGCGCTGATGGAACGTGCAAGCGCCTGCTGATGGCTAGCTCCAGACAACTTGGTCGCTTCATTAGCGTTGGAGATGAAGCCGGTTTCCACCAGGATCGACGGAATATCCGGCGACTTCAGGACCATGAACCCAGCCTGCTCGACGCGTTGTTTGTGCAACGGCGTGACGCGACTAATGTTGCTCAAGACCTTTTGGCCAACGTCCAGGCTGGAGGTCAGGGAAGCGGTCATCGACAGATCGAGCAGCACGCCAGCGAGCATGCGGTCCTTGTCGTCGAGGCTGACGCTGCCGGCACCGCCGATCAAGTCAGAACGGTTTTCGCTATCGGCCAGCCAACGGGCGGTCTCCGAAGTGGCGCCGCGATCTGACAGGGCAAACACCGATGCACCAAAGGCTGCGGCGGAAGGCGCGGCGTCGGCGTGGATCGAGACGAACAGGTCGGCGCCTTTCTTGCGGGCGATTTCAGTACGGCCACGCAACGGGATGAAGTAGTCGCCGGTACGGGTCAGTTCGGCGCGGTAGCCCTTCATGCCGCTGATCTGGCGCTGCAGCTCACGGGCGATGGCCAATACCACGTCTTTCTCATGCTGGCCGCGAGAGCCCGAGGCACCCGGGTCTTCACCGCCATGACCAGCATCGATGACCACAACGATGTCGCGCTTGCCGGCCGGAGCTGGCGGCAGTTTCACCGGAGGATCGACTGGGGTGACCGGGACCGGAGCCACCGTCGCGACGTTGCTCGGCGGCGGCGGAATGGGGGCGGCGGCTTCGGCGCTATCGAACAGGTCGACCACCAGGCGATTGCCGTACTGGGCGTTCGGCGCCAGGACGAAGCTTTTCGGCGTGACGGCTTTTTTCAGGTCGATGACCACCCGCAAGTCGGTTGGCGTGCGCTGGGCCGAACGCATGGCAGTAATCGGAGTATTGGAGGTGTTGACCTTCAACGGCGCACCGAGGGTCGCGCCATTGATGTCGATGACCAGCCGATCCGGCGAAGTCAGGGTGAACACGCTGTGCTGCACAGGCCCCGAGAGGTCGAACACCAGTCGTGTGTTATCCGGTGCTCGCCACAGGCGAACGCTGTTGACCTTCGAATCGGCCACAGCGTCGACGGTCACCGCCAAAAACAACAATCCTACGGCAGCTACCATCGCGCGAAAGCGCATACCTGACCCCATCATTTAATTGGTTTCCAATGCCAAAGCGGCACACCACGACTCGCCACGCGAGCCTTGTGGCAAAATTTTCAGCGAACGCCCGCTGTCTTGCGGGCTAATGGTAATGGTCAGGTCGGGCTTTGGCAAAAACCCTGCACCCTTCTGGGGCCATTCGATCAAACACATGGCATCGTCGTCGAAGTAGTCGCGGATGCCGAGGTACTCCAACTCTTCCGGATCGACCAGTCTATAGAGGTCAAAATGGAAGGCCCGGATGTCGCCAATCTCATAGGGTTCGACCAGGGTAAAGGTCGGGCTTTTTACCGCGCCCACATGCCCCAAGCCACGGATGATGCCACGGGACAGCGTGGTTTTTCCCGCGCCGAGATCGCCCTCGAGAAAAATCAGGCCATGCCCTTGGGTGGTTTGCGCAATCCGCGCGCCAAACGCGGTCATCGCTTCTTCATCCGCCAGGTACAGGATTATTTCAGACACGGTGCTTGCTCCTCCAACAACTGACGAATGGCTGGGATCAGATCACTGGCCGCCAGCCCACGGCCCGATTTACCTTCCTGTGCACCGGCATTGGCGTGTAGCCAGACCGCCAGGCACGCGGCGTCGAACGCCGCCATGCCCTGGGCCAGCAAGGCACCGACCAGACCGGCCAGTACATCGCCCAGACCGGCGGTGGCCATCGCCGGATGGCCCTGATGACAAACTGCCAAACGCCCATCGGAGCTGGCGATCAGACTGCCGGCACCTTTTAGAACCACTACAGCTGTGTATTTTTTGCTCAATGCGTGAGCGGCGGCGGGACGATCCGCCTGAACTTCGGCGGTGGTCATGCCCAGTAACCGCGCCGCTTCGCCCGGATGCGGGGTGATGATGCAATCTGCGGGCAACTTCACCTGTTCTTCGGCCAGCATATTCAACGCATCGGCGTCCCAGACTTGCGGCAACGGCGCGTTGGCAGCAGCAGACAACAAGCTTTTGCCCCAAGCCGCCTGACCCAAGCCTGGACCGACGACTAACACGGACACCTTTTCAAGCAATCCCATGAGCTGATTAGCCGACGAAGTGCCCAACACCATGGCTTCAGGGATTCTCGCCAGCGCGGCCGGAACGTGTTCGCTGCGCGTGGCCACGGACACCATGCCGGCACCACTGCGCAACGCGCTTTGCGCGCTCAGCAGGATCGCGCCGCCAAAACCGCGATCACCGCCGATCAGCAGCACATGACCGAACTTGCCTTTATGCGAGGTTGGCGCCCGAGCGGCCAGGCGCGGCAGGTTACTCGCCGTCAGGCGACGGGCGCTGATGGCGGCACTTTCGATCAATTGCGGGTCAGCGTGCAGATCATTGAAAACCAACTCGCCCACCACGTCCGCCGCATCACCGGTGAACAGTCCCAGTTTCAGACCGATGAACGTCACGGTCAGATCAGCCCGAACGGCCGCGCCAAGCACGCGACCGGTATCGGCACACAGCCCCGACGGGATATCCACCGCCGCCACCGGCAGGCCGCTGGCATTGATCGCGGCGATGACGCTGGCGTAAGGCTCACGCACTTCACCGGCCAGGCCAGTGCCCAGCAGCGCATCCAGCATGATGCCGCGCAGTTCGGCGTTGGCGCTCCAGGCGTCGATCATTACTTTTTCAGAAACGGCTTCGGCATGGGCCAACGCCGCATCACCTTGCAAACGCTGAGGTTCACCGACCGTCAACACCCGCACCGTCCATCCGGCTCGCCGGGCCAGCACTGCGACTAGATAACCGTCGCCAGCGTTGTTGCCGTGACCGGCCAGCACCGTCAATTCGTTCGCGGTTGGCCACTGGCGGACCAGCGCACGCCAGGTCGCCCGGGCCGCACGCTGCATCAATTCGAAGCCCGGCGTGCCGGCCGCGATCAGGCTCGCATCGAGCCCACGCACTTGCGCGGAGCTGTACAGCGCGTCGGGTAAATCATCTTTAGTGTGCGGCATGCGTCTTCGGGCTCCGATGTCTGGCAGAATTATACGCATCTCAGCTCCGGTTTCTCTCGCCTCATGCCCGCTATTACTACAGACCTCCCCGCCCTGGCCCAATCCATCAAGGACTGGGGCCGCGAGCTGGGCTTTCAGCAAGTCGGCATCAGCGGCCTGGACCTGGCCGAGCATGAGCAGCACCTGGAGCGCTGGCTCGAAGCCGGCTACCACGGCGAAATGGAATACATGGGCGCCCACGGCAGCAAACGCTCGCACCCGGAAGAACTGGTGCCCGGCACGTTGCGTGTAGTGTCCCTGCGCATGGACTACCTGCCCGGCGACACGCAAATGGCGCAATTACTGGCCCAACCGGAAAAAGCCTACGTATCGCGTTATGCCTTGGGCCGCGATTACCACAAATTGATCCGTAAACGCGTGCAACAACTGGCAGAAAAAATTCAGGCCGTGATCGGCCCGTTCGGTTACCGCGCCTTCGTCGACAGCGCCCCGGTGCTGGAAAAAGCCATCGCCGAGAAGGCTGGCCTTGGCTGGATCGGCAAAAACACCCTGGTCTTGAATCGAAAGGCCGGCAGTTATTTCTTTCTCAGCGAACTGTTCGTCGACCTGCCACTGCCGGAAGACCCACCCCACGCTACCGAACATTGCGGCAGCTGCACCGCGTGCCTAGACATCTGCCCGACCAACGCCTTCGTCGGCCCGTATGTGCTGGATGCCCGGCGCTGCATTTCCTACCTGACCATCGAACTGAAGAGCGCGATCCCGGAAGACTTGCGACCGCTGATCGGCAATCGGGTGTTCGGCTGCGACGACTGCCAGATCGTTTGCCCGTGGAACCGCTTCGCCCGTCCGTCCGGCGAAAGCGACTTCAAGCCACGGCACAACCTGGACAACGCAGAACTGGCCGAACTGTTCATGTGGGACGAGGAGCGGTTTCTCAGCAGTACCGAGGGTTCGCCCTTACGCCGGGCCGGGTATGAGCGTTGGTTGCGAAATCTGGCGGTCGGCCTGGGGAATGCGCCGTCGAGTATTCCAGTGCTGGAAGCGTTGAAGGCGCGCAGGGATTACCCGTCAGAACTGGTGCGTGAGCATGTCGAGTGGGCCCTGAAACAACACGGACTGGCGTAGGACGCGGAACCGTGTGTAGATCAGGCTTCGTCGTTGTAGACGAACTTCGGCATTTCCCAGTGAAACCGAATCGCCAGCAAGCGCAGCAGAAAACCACCAAACAGCGTGATCAAAATTGCCTGTTCACCTGGTAATTCCAAGTAGATGCAAAGCATGTAGCACCACGCCGCCGCAAACGAGACGCTGGCGTAGAGTTCGCGGCGGAAGATCAGCGGAATGTCGTTGCAGAAGATGTCCCGCAGGATGCCGCCGAAAACCCCGGTGATCACGCCGCTGACCGACGCCACCAGCATGCCGTGGCCCATTTCCAGCGCCGTCATGCAGCCGATCAGCGTGAACGCGACCAAACCCACGGCGTCGAGCACCAGAAACAGCGAGCGCAGGTGACGCATCCAGCGGGCGGTGAAGACGGTGAACATCGCCGCGACCGAGGTCAGCACCAGGTATTCCGGGTGTTTGACCCACGTCAGCGGGTAGTGACCGAGCAGCACGTCACGCACAGAACCGCCGCCCAACGCCGTGACGCATGCGATCAGCACCACGCCAAACCAGTCCATGCCGCGACGGCCGGCAGACAAGGCACCGGTCATGGCTTCGGCGGTAATGGCGATCAGGTAGAGCATCAGCAACATGGTGGCGGTCCTGGCAGGAGGGCGCGCAGTCTAGCCATTTCGTGGCGGCACCAAAAGAGGGCAATCAGAAAGCCTGTGGCGAGGGGGCTTGCCCCCGTTGGAGTGCGAAGCGCTCCCCTGCATCCCGTCAGTCATACCGCATGCACAGGTTTACGACTGCTTCGCAGCCGAACGGGGGCAAGCCCCCCTCGCCACAAGACGCCGCCACATCAGAACTTGATGAAATGCTTACGGTAGTGCTGCAACTCGGCAATCGATTCGCGGATATCGTCCAGCGCCAAGTGAGTGCTGCCTTTTTTGAAGCTGTCACGCACGTCCGGCGCCCAGCGTGCGGCCAGCTCTTTGAGCGTCGACACGTCGAGGTTGCGGTAGTGGAAGTAGCTTTCCAGAGATTTCATGTGCGTATAAAGGAAGCGACGGTCCTGGCAGATGCTGTTGCCACAGATCGGCGACTTGCCCTTTGGTACCCATTTTTCCAGGAAGACGATGGTTTCGGCTTCGGCTTCGGCCATGCTGATGCGGCTATCGCGAACCCGTTGGGTCAGGCCCGAGCCGCCGTGTTGACGGGTGTTCCACTCGTCCATGCCGGCGAGGATCGCGTCGCTGTGGTGGATGGCGATCACCGGGCCTTCGGCCAAAGTGTTCAGATCACTGTCGGTGACAATGGTCGCCATCTCGATGATAACGTCGGTATCAGGGTTCAGACCGGTCATTTCCAGATCGATCCAGATCAGATTCTGCGGGTTTTGCATGTGTCGGCTCCTAGGCAATGCTGCGCAGTTTAGCCTAGGCAACCGGCCGGGCGTGCTAAACTCGCGGCCGTTTTACCTAATCGCTGCATTCTTGATACGGAACACCCATGGCCAAACGCCAACTCAATCGTCGTCAAAACTGGCGCATCGAAAAGATTCAGGGCGAACGCGCTGCCCGCGCCGCCAAACGCGAGTCCTCGGCTGTCGAGGCACTTGAGGGCGGCGACCTGGGTCCGGAACAGACGGGCCTGGTGATCGCGCACTTCGGTGTGCAGGTCGAAGTCGAAGCGCTCGACGGTGAGCTGGCCGGCCAAGTGTTCCGCTGTCACTTGCGTGCCAACCTGCCGGCGCTGGTGACCGGCGATCAGGTGGTCTGGCGTGCCGGCAACCAGGGCATCGGGGTGATCGTGGCGCAACTGCCGCGTAAAACCGAACTCTGCCGCCCGGACAGCCGTGGTCAGCTCAAGCCGGTTGCGGCCAACGTCGACATGATCGTCATTGTCTTCGCCCCGCTGCCTGAGCCCCACGCCAACCTGATCGACCGTTATCTGGTCGCTGCTGAGCACGCCGGGATTCGTCCACTGCTGCTGCTCAACAAGTTCGACCTGATCGACGAGCAGAACGCCCCAGCGCTGAATGCCTTGCTGGCGGTTTACCGCACGCTCGGTTACCCGGTGCTGGAAGTGTCGGCCCACCACGGCAACGGCATGGAGCAATTGCAGGAGCAACTGGACGGGCGCATCAGCGTATTCGTCGGCCAGTCCGGCGTCGGCAAGTCGTCGCTAGTCAACAGCCTGCTGCCGGAAGTCGAAACCCGCGTCGGCCCGTTGTCCGAGCTGTCCGGCCAAGGCACTCACACCACCACCACTGCGCGATTGTTCCACTTCCCCGGCGGCGGTGAGTTGATCGACTCTCCGGGCATCCGTGAATTCGGCCTCGGCCACGTCAGCCGTGCCGACGTCGAAGCCGGTTTCATCGAGTTCAACGACTTGATCGGTACTTGCCGCTTTCGCGACTGCAAGCACGACCGCGAACCGGGTTGCGCGTTGCTCAAGGCGTTGGAAGACGGGCGTGTGCAGCAGCAGCGGATGAATAGTTATCGGTCGATTATTGCGAGTTTGCCGGAGACTAGTTACTAGACCGGCACGAAACCTGTGGAGGCGGGCTTGCTCGCGAAAGCGGTATGTCAGTCAACATTGATGTTGAAGCTGATGGCCCCTTCGCGAGCAAGCCCGCTCCCACAGGGTTTAAGTGCTCCAAAAAAAGCCGCGATCATCTCGCGGCTTTCTGGTTTCAGGGCTCTGCTTTTTCCAGCGTCCAGCCCCGGCAAGAAATTTCAGATCGCGCCTACAACTACTAATCTCACCAGCAAACCGCTTCCAACAGGAAAACGCGACCCACCTGACAACCAGGTCGGCTATCAGGCCGCCTCGCGGTGCTGTTGCGGTGTTCGCCCCCTCGAGAGGCCGAGTGGAGGTTCTGCGCAGTGGGCAACCCGGCATGGATGCCGGGTTAGCCGCCCCCGGCCATGGATGGCCGATGGCGGCGGGCCCACGGAGCAGGACCGGAGCGAGGGCATGCCGAGCCTGGGCGAGGCACCGAACGAAAGGGGCAAAAGCGCTTGGTTACTTGGCGCTTTTCCAAGTAGCCCGCCGTAAGGGCGGAACCTTAGGCAGCCGTTACCGCAGAAACGGATATGTACACCATCCAAAAATAGATCGACTCGAAGGCCGCCATCGCGAGCAAGCTCGCTCCCACAATTGATCGATGTACATCTGCAAAAGACAGGTCGGCTACCAAGCCGCCTTCGCGGGCAAGCCTCGCTCCTACAGGGACCGTGCCCACGCTGAAAATGAAAGCAGCACAAAAAAGCCGACATCTCTGTCGGCTTGATTGTTGTGGGTCACTGCTTGGGCGGTTCCGCCGGTTTGGCCGGATCACCCGGCTTCGGCGCCGGATCTTCAAACAGGTTCAAACGCTCACGAAGTTCATGAGCCGGTACCGGTTGCTTGTCCGCAGGCACAGCATTCGGATCGACCGGTGTGGCCGGTGCCGGCGGTGCTTCACCCGGAGCGCCCTGCCCTGGTGTCGGCGCTGGTTCGGCACCTTGTGAACCTTCGATCGCGGCCTGAGCCTTCTTCGTCAGTACAACGATGTCGATACGACGGTTGACCGGGTTGAACGGGTGCTCCCGGTCGAACAACGCCGACGAGGCATAACCGACGACACGTGCAACTTGCGAATCCGGATAGCTACCGGCAACCAGCGCACGGCGAGCGGCGTTGGCACGGTTGGCCGACAATTCCCAGTTACCGAAATCACCAGTGCCGGAGTACGGCTTGGCGTCGGTGTGACCGCTGATGCTGATCTTGTTCGGCACCGCTTTGATGGTATCGGCCATGGCCAGCAGGATGTCTTCGAAGTACGGTTTCAGACGAGCCGAACCTGAGTCGAACATCGGCCGGTTATCCGCGTCCATGATCTGGATGCGCAAGCCGTTCGGGGTGATCTCGAACAGGATCTGGTCCTTGAACTTCTGCAACTGCGGGTTCTCTTCGACCTTGTTCTGCAGTTCTTGCAGCAGCAATTCCAGGCGTTCTTTCTCGACCTGTTCGGCCATGCCTTCGACCTGGTCGGTATCGACCGTCACCTTGTCCGGCTGCGGCTGGGATTTCACCTCAGGGTTGAGGGTGTTCTCCGGCGCCAGGGTCGGTGTGCCGCCCAAATCGATGATGTACGGCGTGCCGCTTTCGGAGAAGCCGACCGGGTCTTTGAAGTAACCGGCAATGGCGATCTTCTGTTCCGGCGTGGCAGTGGACAGCAGCCACAACACCAGGAAGAACGCCATCATCGCCGTCGCGAAGTCAGCGAAGGCGATTTTCCAAGCGCCCCCGTGATGCCCGCCAGCAATGCGCTTGACGCGCTTGATGATAATCGGCTGATTATTTTCCATGGCTTAGCGACCGCGAACGGCTTGTTCCAGCTCGGCAAAGCTAGGACGGTGCGCCGGGTACAGAACCTTGCGACCGAACTCCACCGCCAGCGATGGCGGCATGCCGGAAGCCGAAGCGACCAAGGATGCCTTGATGGCTTCGTAGACGTTCAGTTCTTCCTTGGCGTCGTGAGCCAGGGAGTGAGCCAGCGGGCCGAAGAAACCGTAAGCCGCGAGAATACCGAAGAAGGTACCGACCAGCGCCGCACCAACGTGCATGCCGATGGCTTTCTGGTCGCCTTCGCCCAGGGAAGCCATGGTCACCACGATACCGAGTACCGCCGCAACGATACCGAAACCCGGCATGGCGTCGGCAATGCCGTTTACCGCGTGGGATGGGTGTTCCAGGTCTTCTTTAAGGCTGTAGAGCTCCATGTCGAACAGGCCTTCAAGCTCATGGGGAGCCATGTTGCCGGACGACATGATGCGCAAGTAGTCGCAGATAAACGCGGTCATGCGTTCGTCTTTCAGTACCGCCGGGTACTTGGCGAAGATCGGGCTGGCAGAGGCATCTTCAATGTCGCCTTCGATGGCCATCATGCCTTCGCGGCGGCTCTTGTTGAGGATCTCGTAGATCAGGCCCAGCACTTCAAGGTAGAAGGTGTGGCTGAAGCGCGAACTGAACATGCCCAAGGATTTCTTGAGCACGTGCAGGGTCATGTAACCGGGGTTGGCCTGCAGGAATGCGCCAAGGGCCGCACCACCGATAATCATCACCTCGAAAGGCTGGATCAGGGCGGCAATCTTGCCGTGGGAAAGCACGTATCCGCCGAGCACGCTCGCGAATACGACGATGATGCCGATAATTTTAGCCATAGGTAGGAGAGTACTTACTGAGTCGGGTTCAAGGTCATATTCGGAAGTTAAAAAATCTCTTCTTCTACTTATCGGCAAAACTGCGCCAGACTATAGCCAGTTCAGGCGAAAAGCCAATTTAGCCCGCGCCGGGCGTGTTTACCGCCAATGATGATCCCGTCCAGCCATGGCTAACGAAACGAACGTTCCAACCCCAAAACCGACCACTCTTGAAGGCTGGGTCAAGCTTCTCGATGGAGTGCGCCTGCCGGTTCCGCAAGAGAGTCATGACCGGGTCTGCAAAGCCATTCGCGATAGTCGCAGCTCATTGCGCGACATCGCCGAGCGGATCCAGGACAGCCCGGCCCTGGCCTTGAGCGTGATTCGCGAAGCCAACCGCCACACCCACGGCAGCATGAGCGAGCCAGCGGAAAACCTTGAAGTGGCGCTCAGCCGCCTCGGTTTGAAACGTGCCGAAGAGTTGCTCGCTCGCCTGCCCGCCGTACCTCAGGCCGAGATCCCGGTGGCCCTGCGCCAATTGCAACTGATCAGCCAGCACGCGACCCAACAGGCCAACGGTTTTTTCGCCAGTCGCCTGGCGCGGCTGTGGCAGGACATTCATTGGGGCAGCCTGCTGTTTCTCTCGCCGCTGTGGCCGATGGCGCTGACCCATCCACAGTTGCTCGAAGAATGGGAACTGCGAGTCATCCATAAAGGTGAGTCGGCGCGCAAAGTCGAAAAGCAATTGTTCGGCGTGCGCCTGCTGGAGATCTGTCTGGCGCTGGTGGATATCTGGCGCCTGCCGATCTGGGTGCAACAGGGCTATCGCCTGCTGCTCAACGAGCAACGGGAACTGGTGAAAGTCCTACGCATCGCCCGGGACAGCGATCATCCGTTGCGTCAGCAAAACCGCCTCGACGACGATCCAACCCTGCGCCGCTGGCTCAACCAACCGGCTAACACCGTGCTGTTGGCCAACGGTCTGGCGCTGTCGGCGCAACAGGCCTGGGACAGTCCGCACAGTGAACGCTGGCAGTTCCTGACCAGCCTTTACCTGCAAATCTCGATGGATGAAGTGCAACAGCAATTGCACCAACAGGCCGCCAACAGCGCCCGACATCACGCCATGCCGGACCTCTGGCACCCGGCGGTTTCGCTACTGTGGCCGTGGGGCATGAATCACATTCACGCGGGTTTGCTGCCGGCCCCGGCACCGACCACCGAAGATCTGACAAAGTGGCGCAAACAATGCGCCGAACTGTTGGTGGAGCCGAGCCGTTTTACCAATGCAATGCACCTGACCACCTCGGCGCGGGATGCGCTGGTGGCCTGCGGCATGCGTCGGGTGATGATCCTGATGGCCGACCGCACCCACGCCAATCTGCGGGTGCATCAAACGGCCGGGCTGGCGAAAGAAGCCGCCGGGCTGAATTTTGCGGTTAGCCAAAGCAACGTGCTGCAACGCTTGCTCTCGCAGCAAGCCCAGGTACGCCTGACGCCGGACAACAATGCCCAGTTTTCGGCCCTGCTCCCTGCCGGCCTGCGTTCACAGTTTGGCGGCGAACACCTGTTGCTGCGTTCACTGGTCAATAATGGCCGGGTGATCATGATTGTGGTGGCGGATCAGGGCGGCGGGCCGTTCTCGGAAATCACCGTGCAAGCCTTCGGCAAAACCGCGCAGTGCATTGAAAAGGCACTCCACAGCTTTAGCACCCGTGGCCAATAGGCTGCGCTACAATCCTCCCCTTTGTGCTCTGGAGACCTCACATGTCTGACTTCTCTGGCTTGCCGCTGGTCATCGAGCCGAGCGACTTGCTCCCGCGTCTCGACGCCCGCGATCTGATTCTGGTGGACCTGACCAGCAGCGCCCGCTACACCGAAGGGCACCTGCCCGGTGCGCGTTTTGTCGATCCGAAACGCACGCAACTCGGTCAGGCGCCAGCGCCAGGTTTGCTGCCGACCCACGCCTCCCTTGAAGCATTGTTTGGCGAACTGGGCCACAACCCTGATGCGGTCTACGTCGTTTATGACGACGAAGGTGGCGGCTGGGCTGGCCGGTTTATCTGGCTGCTGGATGTCATTGGCCACAGCAAATACCACTATGTCGACGGCGGTCTTCCGGCCTGGCTGGCAGAAGGCTTGCCGATGTCGATCCAGATTCCGGCCCCGGTCGGCGGCCCGGTTGCCTTGACCCTGCACGACGAACCCACCGCCACCCGCGAGTACCTGCAAAGCCGTCTCGGCGCTGCGGACCTGGCGATCTGGGACGCCCGTGGGCCGCTGGAGTACTCCGGCGAGAAGGTCTTGGCGGCCAAGGCCGGGCACATCCCGGGTGCCGTGAATTTCGAATGGACTGCCGGCATGGATCAGGCGCGCCACCTGCGCATCCGCACCGACATGCCACAGATCCTCGAACAACTCGGCATCAGCAAAGACAAAGAAGTGATTACCCACTGCCAGACTCACCACCGTTCTGGCTTCACCTATCTAGTGGCCAAGTCCCTCGGTTATCCGCGGGTCAAAGGCTACGCCGGCTCCTGGGGCGAATGGGGCAACCATCCCGACACCCCCGTAGAGATTTAAGGTTTTTAAGGACAGTTAATGAATAAGCGTTTGTTTATCCTCAGCCAATACCTGCTGCCCCATCACTTGCTCTCGCGACTGGCCGGCTGCATTGCCGAATGCCGCGTGCGCTGGTTCAAGAACGCCTTCACTGCGTGGTTCGCCAAGCGTTATCAAGTGGACATGTCTCAGGCACTGGTCGAGGACCTGACTGCCTACGAGCACTTCAACGCATTCTTCACCCGCGCCTTGAAAGACGGCGCGCGTCCACTGGACGAAACCCCGGGCGCGATCCTCAGCCCGGCCGACGGTGCGGTCAGCCAACTCGGCCCGATCGAACACGGTCGCGTGTTCCAGGCCAAGGGCCACAGCTTCAGCGTTCTGGAACTGCTGGGTGGCGATGCCGCCAATGCCGCGCCATTCATGGGCGGTGATTTCGCGACCATTTACCTGTCGCCGAAGGATTACCACCGCGTGCACATGCCGCTGGCCGGCACCCTGCGCGAAATGGTCTACATCCCGGGCCGGATCTTCTCGGTCAACCAGACCACCGCCGAAAACGTTCCGGAACTGTTCGCCCGCAACGAGCGCGTAGCGTGCATTTTCGACACCGAGCGCGGGCCGATGGCCGTGGTGCTGGTGGGCGCGATGATCGTGGCGTCGATTGAAACCGTTTGGGCCGGGTTGGTGACGCCGCCGAAACGCGAGCTGAAAACCTTCCGTTACGACGAAGCCGCCCGTGCGCCGATCCATCTGGAGAAAGGTGCGGAACTGGGTCGCTTCAAACTGGGCTCGACCGCTGTCGTGCTGTTCGGGCCGGATCAAGTGAAGTGGGCTGAAGAGCTGGCGGCCGGCACGCCAGTGCAGATGGGCCAGGGCATGGGTTTGCCAAAAGCCTGATCCGCTGAGCCGAACCCCGCGAGGGGTTCGGCGCTTCCCGCTCCACACCGTCCCCCGTAGGAGCTGCCGAAGGCTGCGATCTTTTGATCTTTGTCTGCGGCGCCCTCGCGAAAAAGATCGCAGCCTTCGGCAGCTCCTACCCAAGCGCATATGCCACAGGCATCGCGACGTACGCCTTGCGACAGCAAGTGCTACAGTCAGGTCATTCACTGCCCATTTCCCGGTTGGAGCTTTTCCACGGCATGAATGAGACCAGCCCCCCGCTATTACTGCGAGCACCGATTCCGACGCAGTCACGCCTGTCGTTCTGCGAAGCCACCCCGCGCGACCTCAAGCGCTGGATCGCCAACCTGCCCAAAGCCAACATTGGCGAAACCGCTCGCCAGTTGTATCAGGGCCTGAGCGAACTCAATCAATTGCTGACGCCCAGCGACAATCGCCTGCAACTGCTCGAGTTGTTGCGACCCGAGGTGTATTACGTCTGCAAGCACCTGGAACGGCATTTCCTGCATCAGGCGATTGTCCTCGACGAGCGCTCGCGCAAGATCGCCAACCTCTGCCAGGCGCTGCAAAGCCATTTGGCGATCGGCTACAAACAGATCGTCATGCGGATCGCGCCACGTTTCAGCAAGGACCGCGCGCCGCTGCTCACTCAGGCGCTGCAACGGGCGATCCATTGCCTGAACGGCCCGTTGATCCGCGCCACCCAGCTCTACTGCCCGGTGCCGGAAGGGGTCTGGCTGGAGCTGCATCAGTTGTATCGAATCGGCTGTGAGCATCGACTGCAAACCATCAGTGTGCGCGATGAACTGGCCAGTGAGACGCCAGACCTGAGCATCGAAAACACCTACGTCGCCGCCCTGCTGTTGGGCGCCTCGCGCTGCAATCAACTGCGTCAGAACCAGATCGCCCGGCTCGCCGAGGTGCTGGAACCCTGGAGTAAATGGATCAAGCTGCACCCCGGCCTCCCCGGTGATGAGCTGTTTGCTGTCGCGCCGGACCTCGACACCGGGCCGCGCTATCGTGCCAAGTTCCGCGCCGAGCAGCAGGAGGGTTTGCTCGGGATTGATCCGCAGCCGCTGGTGGCGGCCATCGAAGCCCGCCTGCTCAATCCAGGCAACGATTCCTCCACGCTGCCCGTACCGACAGGCTTGAATCCGGATACGCTGCAACACCTGCACGCGGCGTGGGGCCAGGCTGCCGAGCGCAGCTTCCAGCGCACCGTCGGCAATGGCACCTTGACCCTGTGCGTGGGCATGAGCGCGCTACATTTTTACCTGGGCGGGCAACGCTCCTTCAGCGACATCCTGAAAAACCCCGCCGGGCGGCTGGCGCAGTTTTCGGCGGCGTCCCCGGCAGGTGGAGGCAAAGACAATTGGAGTCATGCCTTCGACGCCGCGCCCAGTGGCAACGGCGATGCCCTGCTGCCTTACGAAGAAATTGAATACCCGCAACTGCAAAACGACGACAGCCACGAGGCTGGCGACCGTAACCAGCACTTCCCGACTTACGCGCTGCCGGTGGTCAATCACAGCCCCGGCGGTTATTGCCTGGCGTGGCCCGGTGCGGTGCCCGCCGAGCTACAGGCCGGTGAAATGGTCGGTATTGAGGATTCTGCCGGTCAGGGTTGGAGCATCGCCGTTGTGCGCTGGATTCGCCAAGTGCGCGGCGGCGGCACGCAGATGGGTATCGAGCAAGTCGCACCTTACGCCGAGCCTTGTGGCCTGCAATTGGTGCGCACCCGAGACGATCACAGTCAGTACCTGCGCGGCCTTCTACTGCCGGCCATCAGCGCCATCGACTTGCCCGCCACCCTGCTGGCCCCGCGCTTGCCGTTCCAGGAAGGTAACAAGGTACTGATCAACACCAACGGCCATGAACGGCGCGCCGGGCTGGATCGACGGGTGTCGAGCACCAACAGCTTTAACCAGTTTGCCTATCGCTCGCTGGAGGCCAGTAAAAACGAAAACGCCGCGGGGAGCGGCGTGGTCGGGGCGCAAGAGGATTTTGATTCGTTGTGGAAATCGCTTTGAGAGCGAGCCCAATACCTGTGGCGAGGGGGCTTGCCCCCGTTCGGCTGCGCAGCAGTCGTAAATCCATACAACTCGGTCTGACTGAACGAATGCAGGGGGCCGCTCCGCGACCCAACGGGGGCAAGCCCCCTCGCCACAGAAGCCAGCTCAGGCAACCGAGTACTCAGAGCTGCCCGTCACGATCCCGAAAGCCCAGCAAATACAGCACACCATCCAGCCCAAGGGTGGAGATCGCCTGTTTCGCCGACTGCTTGACCAACGGCTTGGCGCGGAACGCCACGCCCAGCCCGGCAATCGCCAGCATCGGCAGGTCATTGGCGCCATCGCCCACAGCGATGGTCTGCTCCAGACGCAAACCTTCCTTGTGGGCCAGCTCTTTCAGCAGATCCGCCTTGCGCTGTGCATCGACAATCGGCTCGACCGCCACGCCCGTCACTTTGCCGTCCACCACTTCCAGTTCGTTGGCGAACACGTAGTCGATACCCAGTTTGGCCTGCAATTGCTTGGCGAAGTAGGTGAAGCCACCAGACAGGATCGCGGTCTTGTAGCCCAGACGCTTGAGTTCGGCGAACAGGGTTTCGGCACCCTCGGTCAGACGCAGCGAGGCGCCAATCGAGTCCAGCACGCTGACGTCCAGCCCTTTGAGCAAGGCCAGGCGTTCCTTGAAGCTTTCGCGGAAGTCCAGCTCACCAGCCATTGCCCGCTCGGTGATTTCAGAGACCTGATCACCCACGCCCGCCGCCTTCGCCAGTTCGTCGATGACTTCGGCTTCGATCAGCGTCGAGTCCATGTCAAACACCGCCAGACGACGGTTGCGACGGAACAGCGAATCTTCCTGGAAGGCGATGTCGACGTTCAATTCCTGCGCGACGCTAAGGAATTCAGCCCTCAGTGCCTGTGGATCGGCCGCTTCGCCACGTACGGAGAACTCGATGCAGCCCTTGCCCTTGTCGGCCGGGGTGTCCAGCGGCATGCGCCCGGACAGACGATCGATATGGTCGATGTTCAGCCCGTATTTGGCGGTAATCGAACTCACGGCCTGCAATTGCCCGGCGGTCACTTTGCGGGTCAACAGGGTGACGATGTGGCGTTTTTTACCCTGATTGCCGACCCACTGCTGGTAATCCTCTTCGGACACCGGCGTGAAGCGCACCTGCTGATCGAGCTCGTAGCCCTTGAACAGGATGTCTTTGAGCACCGACTTGCCCTGCAAAGTGTCAGGAATTTCAACCAGGATGCCGAACGACAAGGTGTCGTGGATCACTGCCTGACCAATGTCGAGAATGTTCACACCACCCTGGGCCAGAACGCCGGTAATGGCCGCAGTCAGACCCGGACGGTCGACTCCCGTGATGTTTATCAGGACGATTTCGCGCAAGGCGCACCCCCGCAGGTGGAAAAAAACCGCATTCTACCCACTTTCAGTGACCATCGGGCACCGTCAGCGCTTTGCCGGTCTTGGGCCTGTCGCTATACTGCGCGTCAACTTCACGGACAAAAGAGCCGAGCTCAGTGAACCGGCCCACGCCAGTAAAAACCGATAACTTCTTCCTGCTGATCTTCCGGGCACTGCGCCACCGCCGTGTACCGATTGCATTGCGCATCGCCAGCCATAACGTGATCCTGGTCGCTCTGGCCCTGGTGATCTATGCCTGTGTGATGGGTTTGCAGTTCAAGCAGGCCATGCACGAGCAGGCGGATGCGCTGGGCGAAAGCCTGACCACGCAGACTGCCACCTCCGCCACGGAGCTGTTGGTGTCCAACGACATCCTCAGCCTCAACGTGCTGCTCAACAACCTGACCAAGAACAAGTTGGTGGCCCACGCCGCCATCTACAGCGTGGATAACCGCATCCTCGCCGAATCCGGTCAGCGTCCCAAGCACAGCCTGTTGGGCGAAGCCGAAGGCATGTACGAGAGCAAGATCACGTTCCAGGACGTGACCGCCGGGCAATTGCGCATCAGCCTGGACATGGATCAGTTCCAGCAGCCGATGACCATCAGCCTGCAAAGCATGGGCATCTTGAGTGCGATTCTGCTGGCCCTGTCCCTGGCCTTGAGCCTGCGCCTGGGTCGGCACATCTCCACGCCGTTGCTGCAATTGCGGGTCTGGCTGCGCAATATCGACGAATACACCCCGGCCACCGAGCGTCAGGATGAAATCGGCGACCTGGCCCGTCAGCTGCACGCCAATTTCGCCCCGGAACCGGCCGAGCCTGAACCCTTGCCGGAACCTGAATTCGACGATGCCGATTACGACGACGAGGAGGCTGATCCAGCCTTTGAAGTGCGCAATCTGCGGGATCCGAGTTTCGATGAAACCAAGCCTGTGGCCGGTCTCAAGCCTGCGCCAAAGCGCACTGTCAGTACCGTCGAAGACGATGAGGACGATGACGCATTTGCCGATCTGCGCGATGAGTCGGCAGACAACGCGCCGAAACCAGTGGCTAAACCCGTTATCTCGAACGTGCCACAGCACAGCGCGGTATTGGCCGTGCAACTCGGCGCTCAGGATCAGTTGCGTCGCCTGCCGCGCACGCGCCTGGAAGAACTGCTCAAGCGCTACCGTGATTGCCTCGATCAGGCCGCTTCGCTCTATCAGAGCGAACTGCACACCCTGAACGATGGCAGCACGCTGATGCTGTTCCACACCGAAGACAGCGGCGACGACTACCTGACCAATGCTATTTGCTGCGGTGAGTTGCTACGCGCCCTGGGCCATCAGTTGCAGATCGAGGTCGCCGACAGCGGCATCACCCTGCAATTGCAGCTGGGCCTGACCTTGGGCGACGATTTGTTCGGCCTGAGCCAGATCGACCTGCTGCTGACCGAGGCGGCCCAGGATGCCCTGGCCCTCTCGCAACACAGCCGCAACCTGCTGCTGGTCGAGCGCAAGATCGGCGACGATGCGCTGATTCGCCAACGTGCGCGGATCCGGCCGATCGCTAGCCCTGAAGGCGCATGTTGTGTAGAGCGGTTGATGGAGCCTTATCCGTCGATGCTGGAGCGGCAACTGGCGCGGATGCATGAACGCCGGGCGTAATCGCCCTGTAATGAAAAAACCCGCAGACGAGTGATCGTCTGCGGGTTTTTTGTTGCCTGTTGGGGCCTCATCGCGAGCAGGCTCGCTCCCACATTTAATCGGCGCCGTCCCTGCGAATGCGGTCCCCTGTGGGAGCGAGCCTGCTCGCGATGGGGCCAGGACAGGCAATGGAGATGTCCAACCGGCAGAAACAACAAAGCCCACATCTCTGCGGGCTTTGTGTTGGATCAATCCAGGCTCAGAACCTGAACACTTCCATATCGGTACGAATCGGCGAAGCCATCGGAATCTTCGGCTGCTTGTCCTGCTCGGCAGCAGGCGCCACAGGCTTGGCCGCCTGTTTACGCGGTGCGTCAGCAATCGGTGGCTGATTGGCCAGCGGCTTCAACGCTACCGACAACTGCTCCGCCAGACGTTGCAACAACACACCCTGAGCCTGAACCTGAGCCGCAGTACCGCCAGCATGCTGTTCTTGCAGATGAATGATGCGGTTATCGCGAACCTGGCCACGACGGTCGATCAGACGCCACTGCGCATCGAGGATCGCCGGTTGCGACTCACCCGAGTCCAGGCGAGTAATCGTCAGCAGCACCTGAACATCCGGGGCAAAGCCCAATGTCGCCGGCGCCAGCACTACGCGCTGGCTGTCCAGATGACCGGCCACCTGACGCAGCAGCAACTGATCGATATCCGAAGACAAGCTACCCGCCCAGCGACCATCGACCGACGCCTGAAGGCTGCCATCCGGCTGACGCTGCAGCAGGGTTTCACGTTGCAGGTAGTCGGCAATCGTTACCGGGCCCAACAATACAGCCATGCCGGCGCTTTGCGCAGGCTGAGCCGGGCTTCCGCTGTCCAGCTGATACAACGACACCGGCTGGTGTACGCTGCAACCCGCCAGGCCAAGAACGCCAGCGAGCATCAAAATAAAAGGAAGGCGCAGAGCAGTCATCGTCCCATCCAGGTGGCTGCCACAAGGCTAACCACAGTGAAAATACTCAATAAATATGAAGAACGCTCGGCCACGCCGGCGCTTGAAAGGCCATATCATCCGTGAATATGCGTTCCGACTCCAGCGCGAAAGCGCCGATCTACGCGTTAAATCGTAGATCAGCGCCTCTAGCACGCCTAATTGAGGTTTTCGACGAGCAGCGCATCCACCCTCTGAAAGCCACGTGGCAGTTTGTTACCACGACGCCCGCGCTCACCTTTGTAGTGTTCGAGGTCGTCCGCTTTCAGTGACAAGGTACGTTTTCCGGCCTGCAACACCAACGTGGCGCCATCCGGCAGAACCGCGATGTCCGTGACATATTCTTCGCGACTGGCCACACGCTCGCCGGAGATCCCGATGATCTTGTTGCCTTTGCCCTTGCCTAATTGTGGCAGGTCGCTGATTTTGAAGATCAGCAGGCGACCTTCGGTCGTGACCGAGGCCAGCCAGTTGTTCTCGCGATCGGCGACCGGGCGCGGCAGGATGACTTTAGAGTTGTTCGGCAAGCTCAGCAGGGCTTTGCCGGCCTTGTTCTTGGCCTGGAAGTCTTCACCCTTGACCACAAAACCGTAACCGGCGTCGGAGGCGATCACGTACAGCGAATCGTCTTCCGGCATCAGCACGCATTCGAAGGTCGCGCCTGGTGGCGGCGTCAGGCGACCGGTCAGCGGTTCGCCCTGGCCTCGGGCCGATGGCAAGGTATGCGCGGCCACCGAATAACTGCGGCCGGTGGAGTCGATAAACACCGCAAACTGGTTTGAGCGACCCGGTGCCAAGGCCTTGAAACCATCCCCGGCCTTGTAGGACAGCCCGGTGGCGTCGATTTCATGACCCTTGGCGGAACGAATCCAGCCTTTTTCCGACAGCACCACCGTCACTTTCTCGTTCGGCAGCAGGTCGTGTTCGGTCAGGGCTTTGGCTTCGGTGCGCTCGACGATTGGCGAACGACGGTCGTCGCCATAGGTTTCGGCATCTTTGATCAGCTCGGTGCGCACCAGCTTCTTAAGCTTGGCTTCGCTGCCCAGCAGGGCTTGCAGCTTGGCTTGTTCCTTGAGCAATTCATCCTGCTCGGCACGCAGCTTCATTTCTTCCAGTCGCGCCAACTGACGCAAACGGGTGTCGAGAATGTAGTCGGCCTGGATTTCGCTCAGGGCGAAACGCGCGATCAGCGCTGCTTTCGGGTGTTCCTCGGTACGGATGATGTGAATCACTTCATCCAGGTTGAGGTAGGCGATCAACAAACCGTCCAACAGGTGCAGGCGACGCTCGACCTTGTCGAGGCGGAATTGCAGGCGTCGGCGCACGGTGTTGACGCGGAACTCCAGCCATTCAACCAACAGCGCACGCAGATTCTTGAGCTGCGGCTTGCCGTCGAGGCCGATGATGTTGATGTTCACCCGATAGCTCGACTCCAGCTCGGTGCTGGCGAACAGGTGCTGCATCAACGCATCGTGGTCAAAATTCTTGCGGGCGCCAGGAATGATCACGATCCGGCACGGGTTTTCGTGGTCGGACTCGTCGCGCAGGTCGGCGATTTGCGGGGCCTTGGAAGGCTTGGCCTGCATCATCGCTGCGATCTGCTCCAGCACCTTGGCACCGGAAACCTGATGCGGCAGCGCGGTGACAATAATGTCGCCGTCTTCGACGTGGTACACGGCGCGCATGCGCACCGAGCCCTTGCCGGTTTCGTAGATTTTCAGCAGGTCGGCGCGCGGGGTGATGATTTCCGCTTCGGTCGGGTAATCCGGACCCTGGATGTGTTCGCAGAGCTGTTCGACCGTGGCTTTGGGCTCATCGAGCAAACGCACACACGCTGTCGCGACTTCGCGCAGGTTGTGCGGCGGTACGTCGGTGGCCATGCCCACGGCGATGCCGGTGGTGCCGTTGAGCAGGATGTTAGGCAAACGTGCCGGCAACACCAGCGGTTCATCGAGCGTGCCGTCGAAGTTCGGGCCCCAGTCCGCCGTGCCCTGGCCCAGTTCGCTGAGCAGCACTTCGGAATAGCGCGACAGCCGCGCTTCGGTGTAACGCATGGCGGCGAAGGACTTGGGATCATCCGGCGCACCCCAGTTACCCTGACCGTCGACCAGCGTATAGCGATAGCTGAACGGCTGCGCCATCAGGACCATGGCTTCGTAGCAGGCCGAATCGCCGTGCGGGTGAAATTTACCGAGTACGTCACCGACGGTACGCGCCGATTTCTTGTGCTTGGAATCGGCGTCCAGCCCCAACTCGCTCATCGCATAGATGATGCGCCGCTGTACCGGTTTCAGGCCGTCGCCGATATGCGGCAAGGCACGGTCCATGATCACGTACATGGAGTAGTTGAGGTAGGCATTTTCGGTGAAGTCAGCCAGTGACCGGCGCTCTACACCGTCCAGGCTGAGATCAAGGGAGTCGCTCATGCGGGCCTCATCATTTCGTTGTCTGGCGCAGCAGCATGGTGCCACCGCGCTGGGTAAATTCAAGTTTGTTCAGTGCGCTCATACCGAGCAGCACTTGATTGCCTTCCAGGCCTGGCGCGACCAGCGCGCGAACATCACGCAGCACGATATCGCCCAGTTGCAAACGGTCGATGCGGGTTCGATAACCCTGGCTCAAACCGTTGGCCGTGCTCAGGGTCACCCCGAAGCCTTTCTCCAGTTTCAGCCGTTCGGCCAATTCCTGCGGGATCGACACATCGGTCGCCCCGGTATCCAGCATAAAATCCACCGGCTGGCCGTTGATCTGGCCGCTGGCGACAAAATGACCCTGGTTGTTACCGACCAGTTTCACTTCGACAAAACCTTCACCCTGCTGCGAACTGAGCACCGCATTAGGGTTTTGCTGACGCTCTTCCAACTGCCCGAAAAACCGTGTCGCCAAAAACAATGCCGCGCACCAGGCCAGGATCATGAACACCCGACCGGCGCGTTTGCCCGGCGGTTGCTGACTCACGGCTTGGCGCTCCAGCCACCTTCAGGCGCGGCGAAGCGCCAGACAATCGGGCGGACTTCACCATCGGCGCGGGCACCGAAGTTGTTGTCGACACCAATCCAGGCACCGTCGGCGTCAATGATCAACGCCTCTTCCAGCCCATAGTTCTGTGAGTAACGACGGTTTTCCTGCAACAACTCGGCGGCATACGACCAGCAGCGCTCGACTTTGGCCGTTTGCGCGTCGCGGCGACAGATCTGATAGGCGTTGCGCTCAAGGGTAAACAGCTTGCCGTTGAACAATGACAGGTCGGAAAAATCCCGGTTAACCGGTCTGGCCTTGGGAAACTGCGGTGGCTGCATTTCCATGCCCGCTTCGCTCAACAACACACAGCCACCGTCGCAGTCCCACACGGTCTGCTTACGTTTGATCCGCAGCAAACCACGGCTTTGACGCTCCGCGGCGAGCCACATTTCATCGCCCGCCGGATTGATCGCCAAGCCTTCGAACAGCGCATTGAATTGCAGCAGCATGCCGCTGGCCCGCGCTTCGCGAACCAGCATCGGCGAGATTTTCAGCCACGACGCAGTGCCCTGCGGCGACACTTGCAGCACGGCCGCGTGGCCTTCGCTGACGATGTAGCGATTGCCGGCGCTGTCACAGGTGATGCCTTCGAAATCCAGGTCCCCACCGCGCACGAAAGACGCCGCCCAATTACGCGAACTCAATCCCAAGGGCAAACCGCTGTCCGGCACGGGTGGTACGTCGATGTGCACGGTTTCGGCTTGCCAGGTTTTTTGGCGGGTATCGAGACGGTAGATTTGATCATCGTCGCGATCCGAAACGGTCCACAGCTCTTTGCCACACTGGGCCAGCCCCGACAGGTTGCCGCCGCGCATGCCATCGACGGCATGTTCGGACAACAGGCGCAGCTCCGGCGCCGGTTCGGCAGACGCCGTTACCGAGACCAGCAGCAACGCACACGCCAGGGCAAAGCCAAGCCGCATCAGCCCAGAACCTCGGCCAGGTTGCCTTTGGATTCCAGCCAGGACTTGCGGTCACCGGCGCGTTTCTTCGCCAGCAGCATGTCCATCATTTCGGCGGTGGCCTCGTAATCCTCCAGCGTCAACTGCACCAGGCGCCGCGTGTTCGGGTCCATGGTGGTTTCGCGCAGTTGCGGCGGGTTCATTTCACCCAGACCTTTGAATCGGGTGACCTGCGGCTTGCCGCGTTTCTTCTCGGCCACCAGCCGATCAAGGATGCCATCGCGCTCGGCTTCGTCCAGGGCGTAGTAAATCTCTTTGCCCAGGTCGATGCGGTACAGCGGCGGCATCGCGACGTAGACGTGACCGGCATCCACCAACGGGCGGAAATGCTGGACGAACAACGCGCAAAGCAAGGTCGCGATGTGCAGACCGTCGGAGTCGGCGTCGGCGAGGATGCAGATCTTGCCGTAACGCAGCTGGGCGATGTCTGCCGAGCCCGGATCGACA
Source organism: Pseudomonas sp. ASL4 (assembly GCF_056680395.1). Lineage (NCBI taxonomy): Bacteria > Pseudomonadati > Pseudomonadota > Gammaproteobacteria > Pseudomonadales > Pseudomonadaceae > Pseudomonas > Pseudomonas sp. ASL4. The sequence goes on from NZ_CM155280.1 coordinate 104,937, forward strand.
CCGATGGCAACGGCAATGTTGTGCACTTCCTGGCTGGCCAGCACTTCGCTGCCGTCGACTTCCCAGGTGTTCAGGATCTTGCCGCGTAACGGCAGGATCGCTTGAAACTCTTTGTCACGCGCCTGCTTGGCCGAACCGCCAGCGGAATCACCTTCGACCAGGAACAGTTCGGAGCGCATCGGGTCCTGCCCGGCGCAGTCGGCGAGTTTGCCCGGCAGTGCGGGACCTGCGGTGATGCGCTTACGCTCGACCTTTTTGCTCGCCTTCAGACGACGGCCGGCGTTGTTGATCGCCAGCTCCGCCAGCAGCATGCCGGTTTCCGGGTTGGCGTTGAGCCACAGGCTGAATGCATCCTTGACCACGCCAGAGACGAAAGCCGCCGCTTCACGGGACGACAGGCGTTCTTTGGTCTGGCCGGAGAATTGCGGCTCCTGCATTTTCATCGACAGGACGAAGGCAATGCGCTCCCAGACGTCTTCCGGCGCCAGCTTCACGCCGCGCGGCAGCAGGCTGCGGAACTCGCAGAACTCGCGCATCGCATCGAGCAAGCCCTGACGCAAACCGTTGACGTGCGTACCGCCCTGGGCCGTCGGGATCAGGTTGACGTAGCTTTCCTGCACGCTGTCGCCACCTTCCGGCAACCACAGCAGCGCCCAATCAACCGCTTCTTTATTACCGGCCAGGCTGCCGCAAAACGGCTCGTCCGGCAGACGCTCGAAGCCATTGACCGCGTCTACCAGGTAGGAGCGCAGGCCGTCTTCGTAATGCCATTCGACTTTTTCGCCGGTTGCCTTGTCTTCAAAACTGACCAGCAGCCCCGGGCACAGAACGGCCTTGGCCTTGAGCACGTGCTTGAGGCGGCTGATGGAGAATTTTGGCGAATCGAAATACTTCGGGTCCGGCGCGAAGAACACGCTGGTGCCGGTGTTGCGCTTGCCGACGGTGCCAATGACTTCCAGCTCGGTTTTCTTGTAACCGTCAGCAAAAGTCATCTGGTATTCGTTGCCGTCACGCTTTACGCGGACACGAACTTCGTTCGACAAGGCGTTGACCACGGAAATACCTACCCCGTGCAAACCGCCGGAGAACTGGTAGTTCTTGTTGGAAAACTTGCCGCCCGCATGGAGTTTGGTGAGGATCAGCTCGACACCCGACACGCCCTCTTCCGGGTGAATGTCCACCGGCATGCCACGGCCGTCATCGCTGACTTCCAGGGAGTGATCGGCGTGCAGGATGACCTGCACCGACGTCGCGTGCCCGGCCAAGGCTTCGTCGACGCTGTTGTCGATGACTTCCTGGGCGAGGTGGTTCGGCCGACTGGTGTCGGTGTACATGCCGGGGCGTTTACGCACCGGGTCGAGGCCCGAGAGGACTTCGATGGCGTCTGCGTTATAAGAGCTAGCGCTGGGAGTGGCCATGGGGTCTCGTCGTCAATGTTCCGTGAATAAGAGGCGAAGTTTTTTATAGAGCGGTGAAATCGATCGCCTGATACAAATCTGCGCCGATACCGGCAAAACTCAACATGGCCGGCAATTGTTCGGCAAAGCCCTGGAAACTATGGTCGCCGCCGGCCTGGATGCGCAAGGCACAGGCTCGGTAATACTGCTGGGCGAGGCGGTAGTCCAGCGTTTCGTCGCCGGTCTGCAACCACACCTGATAGCGCTGCGGATCCTGGGGCGCCGGCACTTCCAGCTCGGCCAGGGCCGTCACATGGTCGTGGGTCAATTCCCAGGCTTCATCGGTATACAAGTTTTTCTGCGTCCCCAGATACCCGTCAAACATCCGGTGCGGACTGACGGCAGGGTTGATCAGCAGGGCCTTGAGGTCATGGTGCTCGGCCAAGTGAGTGGCATAGTAGCCGCCGAGTGAGCTGCCGACCAGCAGTGGCCGCCCCAGCGCTTCAATCGCCCGGTTTAGCTGACCGATGGCCTCGCGCGGGTGGTGATGCAAGGCCGGGACCTGCAACTGATCGCTCAAGCCCAGACGGTCCATCACTTCCATCAACTGTGTCGCCTTTTTTGACGAAGGCGCGCTGTTGAAACCGTGGATATAAAGGATCGAACCGGACATTTGAACTCCCTGAGCGTCGGGTAAAGAGGCGCAGTTTACAGGGAGACGGGAGGATCGGGGATATCCCTGGGATTTGAGGCGTCTGTTCTAACGCCTTCGCGAGCAAGCCCGCTCCCACAGGGGATTTGTGAACGACGCAGATCCAATGTGGGAGCGGGCTTGCTCGCGAAGAACGATAACTCGGCCTAATGGTTACGCCGGATCGACATTATCCAGCGCCCGATTCACCGCCAGATCAGCCAGCATGACCAGTTGCTGGATCGCCATCGCTGTCTGCCGGTCCGGCCATTGAAGTCGCGCCGCAAAATCGCTGGCCAGGACACTCGCCGACGCCAGGGACTCACAGGCATTGGCCAACAGGCTTTCCGTGTCTTTTTCGGGGACGATCATGTACATCGTGCTGGGTTTGCGGGTCGGGGGATTTGGGGTTGGTTTGAACATGGTGACACCTCAGTTCATTAATATGGAGCCACCCCCAATTGCCGCGATGCAATGTAAGGGTGGCAGCTGTACGCGGGTTCGCGGACCGAGAACTGAGAATCGGCATACCCGAAGGTATCCCACGCACAGCCGCCATGACAAAAAACGACAAGCACACAAAAGTGCTGTTGTAAGGCGCGGCGATTATGCCTCAGTTCAGTGGGCCGCGAAGCCCGATCGCTGAATGTGTCAGCGACAGACAAAAGGCTAGAGATGCCACGTCCGACGGGCAACCTGAAAACATCGTGGGAAGGTTCCGAAATTTTTGCTGACCATTAAACAGCATCGTTTTCGAGGACGCCTTCGCGAGCAGGCTCGCTCCCACAATTGGACCGAATCCATCCGGAAGAGATAGGTCGGCTGTCAGGCCGCCTTCGCAGGCAAGCCAGCTCCCACAATAGACAGGGTTGTCCGGATGGACGCGATCCAATGTGGGAGCGAGCCTGCTCGCGATGAACGATGACGCGGTCTACGCCGGATCGACGGTATCCAGCACCCGATTCACCGCCAACTCGGCCAGCATGACAATTTGCTGAAACGCCATCGCCGTATGCCGGTCCGGCCCTTGCAGGCGAGCGGCAAAATCACTGGCCATGACACTGGCAGAGGCAAGGGACTCACAGGCGTGGGCTAACAGGCTTTCGGCGTCCACATTAGGGACGATCATGAACATCGTGCTGGGTTTTCGGGTGGGCGGATTAGGGGTTGGTTTGAACATAGCGGTACTCCAGAGGAAGAAATGGAGCCACTGACAAATTACCGCGAAGCAATTTGGGTGGCAGCTGTACGCAGGTTCGCGGACCGATCCTCTGGCAACTCGGCATACCCGAAGGTATCCCGCGCACAGCCGCCATGACACGAAACGACAGACACCCGAAAGCGCTGCTGTTTAGGCGGGGCGATTATGCCTGAGAAAGCGAGCCGCGAAGCCCGATCGCTGAATGTGTCAGCGACAGACAAAAGGCTAGAGATGCCACGTCCGACGGGCAACCTGAAAACATCGTGGGAAGGCTCCGAAATTTTTGCTGACCATTAAACAGCGTCGTTTGCGAGGACGTCATCGCGAGCAGGCTCGCTCCCACAATTGGACCGAGTACATCCGAAAGATATGGGTCGGCTGGCAGGCCGCCTTCGCGGGCAAGCCTCGCTCCTACAAAAGCAGAATCAAAAGCAGAGCGGCGTACACCGCTCCGCTCTTCACCACTCATTAGGCCGAGCGTTAGCTCGCCTGCTCTTGATCTTGATCTTGATCTTGCTCTGCCCGCCCCTTCGGGAGGCTGAGTGGAGGTGTTCATCTGGGGGGTGGGCGCGTAGCGCCGTGCGGCGAAGCCGCACACATCGAGAGGAGGTCGAAGCGAAGCCGACCGGAGGCGATGCCCCCAGATGAATACCGGAACGAAGGAACGCCGAGCCTAAGCGAGGGGCCGGACGCTCGGGGCGAGACCTTTTGGTTCCTTTTGGGGTGTTTGCCAAAAGGGACTCGCTGTAAGAGCGAAACCATAAGAAGCCGTTACCGCAGCAACGGATATACACCCAAAACTCAGTACCCGTTGGAACCGTAATCAACCGTAAAATCGAACCCGACAACACGCTCAACCCCAGTCTCAATCAGACCATCAGGCAAAAGCCGCAACCACCGATACCCCGGCGCCTGCTCCCCCACCTTAAAATCCTCACTCCCCGGCTCAAACTGAATACACGTCGAAGGCGAAGCGATCAGCCGCACACCATCGCGCATCTGGTCGATCTCTTGATGCACATGCCCCCACAAAACCGCACGCACCTGAGGAAACCGGTCCAGCACCGCAAACAAAGCCTCAGGATTACGCAACCCGATCGGCTCCATCCAGGCACAACCAATCGACACCGGATGATGATGGAAACACACCAGATGATGCCGCTCCGGCGCCTCACTCAATGAACGCGCCAACAACTGCAACTGCTCATCCTGCAAATACCCCGGCACCGAACCCGGCACCGCCGAATCCAGCAATGTCACCCGCCAATTGCCAACGTCCACAACCGGCTCCAGCAGCGAACTCTGCACCGCCGCCTCAGCCATGATCATCGGTTCATCATGATTGCCAGGAATCCACCGCGCCGGCGCATCAAGCTGTCGGGTCAAGTCGCGAAACTGCTGATAGGACTCCAGCGTCCCGTCCTGGGAAATGTCGCCACTGGCAATGATCAAATCGATCTGCGGCTGTTGCAGCCGGACCAGATCAATGACCTTTTGCAGGCTGTCGCGCGTGTTCATGCCCAGCAGCGTGCCGTCCGCCTCGGCAAACAGGTGACTGTCGGACAGCTGTACCAGCAACGCCGAATCGGCGGTGGTCAATGTGGATACGCTCGGCAAGGCGTTCTCCCTGGGCGTGATCGCGGGATTAAATATAGGCCGCAATTATGCTGGGGGAAGATCAAAAGAGGAAACCGCTGAACCGGACGCAGTTCACATCTATCGAACGACGGCGTACTCGTGCCCACACGCCAGACAGTGACTCAGCCATTCCCCCAGGAACAAATTGAGCTGCGCCTTTTCATCTGGCTGATGCATCGCGGCGTTCGGGTAAGGATAGATGCCCCGGAAGCGTCTTGCATGTTCGGCGCTGACGACCTCGGCCATGCACGCATCGTGGTAGACCTGAACTTCCAGTTGCGGCACCGGCAGCCACGGCAGGCTGTGTTCCTGGCGCACTTGCAACGTCGTGGTGTACGGACAGACTTGCAGCACTTCCAGCGCCAGAACACCGAGCATCTGATCGCCCTGAGTCACGGCAATGCGCCGCGCCTCAGGCTCGCTGCGCATGTCCGGCAACAGTCGCATCAAACGCGCGTAGTTTGCCTCGCAGGAGGCTTGCAGCCCCACGAGGTCCACCCGATAGCGATCGCGCAGCTTGTTTACGACCATAACCCCCTCACTTCAGCGCGGTTCAAAGCAAGCCATTGCAAAGCAATGATGCTGGCCGCGTTGGCAATTCGTCCATCGCGTACGGCCTGCAGGGCATCTTCGAAGGCCCAGACCGTGACACGGATATCTTCCGCTTCTTCTGCCAGTCCATGCAGCCCCCCTACTCCGTTTGTTTCACAACGCCCGAGGAACAAGTGCACGAATTCGTTGCTGCCGCCCGGCGATGGAAAATATTTGGTCATCGGCCAAAGCGCCCCGAACACAAGCCCAGCTTCCTCCTGCGCTTCACGGTGAGCAACTTCTTCCGGCACTTCGTCTTTGTCGATCAGACCAGCGACCAACTCGATCAGCCACGGGTTGTCGGTCTTGCCCATGGCGCCGACCCGAAACTGCTCGATCAGCACCACTTCGTCGCGCTGCGGATCGTAAGGCAGCACGCAGACTGCATCGTGGCGAACGAACACTTCACGATTGATCTCGCGACTCATGCCACCGGCGAACAATTCGTGGCGCAAATGCAGACGATCGAGTTTGTAGAAGCCCTCGTAGCATCTTTCGCGCTGAACGATATCAACGGTGGTTGGAATGGCGTTGGCAAAATCAGTCATGACAATCCTCGTTTACTGCTTCCGTTACGAGGTTCCAACCTCGACTTCGCGCCATCCTAACGCGCTCGCGACGTTTGATGCAGCCCCTTTACCGTCATCGGGATAGACGGTGAGGGCGAAACCAACTCTAATTAGCTTAGTGGCGAACTGACTGCTTCGTTGACAGTCGAAGCGGTAACTTTTCGCCTTTCCCTGTTTTATGAAGGACGCCCATGTCGCTTTTTAAAATCGCCTCCGTGGCCGCCATCGCCCTGACGTTGGGCGCCTGCCAGAGCCTGTTCCAACCCAACTACCGGACACCGCTGGACTCGACCCGCGATGCCTCGGAAACCTTGAAGCCAGGTTGCTCCACGCCTGAATGCCCGTTGGCGAACATCGATACGGTGCATTTTTCTGCGGAGCCACAATTGGACGGCATCGTCGAAAAACGCCTGCTGCAATTGACCCAAACTACGCCCGGCGCCCCGGTTGCACCGACCCTGGCCGCCTACCGCGAACAGTTTTTGCGCACCGCCGATCCGCACACCAGCATCTACTTGCAAGCCAAGGTACGTGAGCAGCATGACGGCTTGGTGATCGTTGAATTGTCCAGTTACCTGGACACCGGCGACGAACATGGCACGCCGGGCCGCGCTTTCATCAACTACTCGCGCCAGCAGCACAAGGTGCTGACCCTGTCGGATATGTTGTTGCCGGGGCAGGAAGATGCATTCTGGAAAGCTGCGCAAGTGGCGCACAACAGCTGGCTGATCAGCACCAAGCTCGATCAGGAACCCGAGTTCGTCAAGAGCTGGCCGTTTGTGAAAACCCCACTCGTGGCACTGACCTACGGCGCGGTGATCCTCAAGTACAACGTGAGCACCATTGCGCCGTACGCCCTGGGCCACACTGAACTGAAGATCCCTTACCCGCGCCTCAACGGTATTCTCAGGCCCGAGCTGTTTCCCGGCCGTAACTGAAGGCTCGACCGAGCACAAGCTGCAGCAGCCCTGCCAGTACCAGCGACGGCAGGGTTGCGCCGATGTCCGGATAGAGATTGGCCAGCAGATGATAAGTGCTCACGCCGCCCAGCCAGGCGAGCAACGCCGGCCAGCGCAACGCGGCTGACGCCACCTGGCTGCTGCGTTTACGCAGGATGAAGTGATCCACCAGCACCACACCGAACAGCGGCGCAAACACCGAACCGATCAACAACAGGAAGTTCTGGTACTGGGCCAATGGCGCCAGGCAAGCGATCAGCGTGCAAATAACGCCGATGGCCAAGGCCAGATGTTCGACTTTCAAGCGCAACAGAATCCCGCTCGATACCGCCGCCGAGTGAATATCGGCAAAGGCGTTTTCTGACTCATCCAGCAGAATCAGCAGCAGCGGAATCCCCAGGCCAGCACCGGCCAGCGCCAACAGCAAGGCATTCACTTCACCGCTCGGTGCGAAAGCCAACGTGTAAGCCACGCCGAGGCTCATCAACCAGAAGTTACCGATAAAGAAGCCCAGCGCGGTGCCGCCGAAGACGTTTTTCGCACGCTTGCCGAAACGCGAGTAGTCGGCAATCAGCGGCAGCCAGGACAGCGGCATCGCGATGGCGATGTCAAAACCCACGGCGAATGGCATCGAACCGTCACCCGCCTGCGCCCACAATGCCGCCAGATCGGCCTTGGCAAACAGGTTCCAGGTCAGCCAGATGCATGCCGCCAGCAGCAACCAGATGCCCCACTTGCGCAGGATCTTGCGCACGAACGTCAGCGGGCCGCTGACCGCGAGCAAGGTCGCGAGTGCGCCGAACACCAGGGTCCAGAGCAGAGGGTTCGACAGCAAACTGCCTTCGCTAAAGGCGCGAGCGCCGAGCAGGCTGGCGGCATCGCGCATGACGATGATTTCGAACGAGCCCCAACCGATCAGTTGCAGCAGGTTCAGCATCGCCGGCAGGCTCGCGCCTTTCACGCCGAGGCTGAGTTTGAGCGCGGCCATCGACGACAGGCCGGTGTCGCTGCCGATCACGCCGACCGCAGCCAGCAGCAAAACGCCGACCAACGTGCCGAGAAAGATCGCCAGCAGCGAGCCGGACAGTCCCAGACCTGGCGCGAGCAAAGCACCGGTCTGCAAGACCATCAGGCCGATGCCGAGGGAAAACCACAGGGAAAACAGATCGCGGCCGCCGAACACACGTTTGTCGGTCGGCACCGCGATATCAGGGGAATAAGTGCTGGGTTGAATGCTCAAGGGTGTTATCTCAGAGGGACATTTGTTGTTGTGTTGACCCACAGATCCCTTGTGGCGAGGGGGCTTGCCCCCGTTGGATTGCGCAGCAACCCCAAAACAGACAACCGAGATCTGTCAGTCAGAACTCATCGCCGGATTTGCGACTGCTTCGCAGCCGAACGGGGGCAAGCCCCCTCGCCACAGGGTGATCAATACGGGATCAAACCTTCTTGTAAAGCTGACTGCCTTCCTGCTTGAACCGCTCTGCCTGGTCCGCCAATCCCTGGGCGACTTCGGCATCGACGGTTTCAATCCGTTGGTTGGCCGCGTACTCACGGACTTCCTGAGTGATTTTCATCGAGCAGAATTTTGGCCCGCACATGGAGCAGAAGTGCGCGACCTTGGCCGAATCCTTCGGCAGGGTTTCATCGTGATACGAACGCGCGGTGTCCGGATCGAGACCGAGGTTGAACTGGTCTTCCCAACGGAATTCGAAACGCGCCTTGCTCAAGGCGTTGTCACGAATTTGCGCCCCTGGATGGCCCTTAGCAAGGTCGGCGGCATGAGCGGCGATCTTGTAAGTAATGATCCCGGTCTTCACGTCGTCCTTGTTCGGCAGGCCCAAGTGTTCCTTCGGCGTGACGTAGCAAAGCATCGCGCAACCAAACCAGCCGATCATCGCCGCACCGATACCGGAAGTGATGTGGTCGTAGCCTGGCGCGATGTCAGTGGTCAGTGGGCCGAGGGTGTAGAACGGCGCCTCGTCGCAGCACTCAAGCTGCTTGTCCATGTTCTCTTTGATCAACTGCATCGGCACGTGGCCCGGGCCTTCGATCATGCATTGCACGTCGTGCTTCCAGGCGATTTTGGTCAGCTCGCCGAGGGTTTCCAGCTCACCGAATTGCGCGGCGTCGTTGGCGTCGGCAATCGAGCCCGGACGCAGGCCATCGCCCAGCGAGAAGCTGACGTCGTAGGCCTTCATGATTTCGCAGATGTCTTCGAAATGGGTGTAGAGGAAGTTCTCTTTGTGGTGCGCCAGGCACCACTTGGCCATGATCGAACCACCGCGGGAAACGATGCCGGTCACGCGTTTGGCGGTCAGCGGCACGTAGCGCAGCAGTACGCCGGCGTGGATGGTGAAGTAATCGACGCCCTGCTCGGCCTGTTCGATCAGCGTGTCGCGGAACAGCTCCCAGGTCAGGTCTTCGGCGGCGCCGCCGACTTTTTCCAGGGCCTGGTAGATCGGCACGGTGCCGATTGGCACTGGCGAGTTGCGGATGATCCACTCGCGGGTTTCGTGAATGTGCTTGCCGGTGGACAGGTCCATGACCGTGTCCGAACCCCAGCGAATGCCCCACGTCAGTTTCGCCACTTCTTCTTCGATGGACGAACCCAGTGCGCTGTTGCCGATGTTGCCGTTGATCTTCACCAGGAAGTTACGGCCGATGATCATCGGTTCCAGTTCGGTGTGGTTGATGTTGGCCGGAATGATCGCGCGACCGCGGGCGATCTCGTCACGGACAAATTCCGGGGTAATGATTTTCGGCACGCTGGCACCAAAGCTGTGACCGGCGTGTTGCTGGTCCAGCAGCCCGGCGGCGCGGGCCACTTCGAGCTTCATGTTTTCGCGGATGGCGACGTATTCCATCTCGGCGGTGATGATGCCTTTGCGGGCGTAGTGCATCTGGCTGACGTTGGCCCCGGCCTTGGCGCGGCGCGGGTTGTTCACGTGGGCGAAACGCAGCTTGGTCAACTCGGCATCGGCGAGGCGTTCCTGGCCGAAGTTCGAGCTCAGGCCGGGCAGACGCTCGGTGTCGCCACGGGACTCGATCCACGGCGAACGAATGTCGCCCAGGCCTTTGCGCACGTCGATGATGACGTTGGGGTCGGTGTACGGGCCGGAGGTGTCGTACACCACGACAGGTGCGTTGATCTCACCGCCGAAGTCGGTCGGGGTCACGTCGAGGCTGATTTCGCGCATCGGCACGAGGATGTCCGGGCGGGAACCCTGGACATAGATTTTTTGCGAGCGGGTAAACGGCTGAACCGATTGTTGATCGACTTGGGCCGAGTCACTCAGGTTCGTCGTATTTTTTGGTTTTATCGTCATCACGGGCTCTCCGAACACATCCAGGCAGTGGATTTATTGTCGGAGCGAACCTGTAATCGAATGGACGCACGGGCGCTGGAATACCAGCTGTGCTGTGCTCAGTGCTCGAGGGGTGTTCGATTGTCGAACAACATCCCGGACGAAGCACAAGAGGACTCGCCGGGTGACGAGAAATCTTGTTCCCTACGCAGGCGCTAACCTGATCAGGTTCAACGGGATCCGAAATTATTCGATCTCAGCCTCATAGCAAGGCACCCCGACAAGAACCCGGCCAGTCTAGACACAACTGGCAAAGAACGCCAACACCGCGGTAAACACCATGATGAATGGCGTAATTACAGGATTGTTGCCAAACGTGTGCGCAACTACACTCGCTTCGCCGTGCCGCGCCTTGACGCTGTACGACGCCGCGCCGTACCTTTGGCGCTCAAATTATCAGCGTAATTTTTAGGGATGGCCAAATGCTGCGCAAACTCTCACTGGCCCTTGCCGTGTCTTGTGCGTCCAATGGAATGGCCTGGGCAGCTGAAGCGCCCTTATCCACCAAAACCGACCTGGTCAGCGTCTACCAGGAAGCGGTGGATAACAACGCCGACCTGGCCGCCGCGCGCGCCCAGTACGGCGCTCAGAAAGAAGTCGTGCCCCAGGCCCGCGCCGGGTTGCTGCCAAACATCTCCGGCGGCGCTGAAGTGGCCGATGTGCGCACCCAGCTCGACCAGCCTGCGGCCACTGCCAACCGCAGTGCTCATTCGTATCAGGCGACCCTGTCCCAGCCACTGTTCCGCGCCGATCGCTGGTTCCAGTTCCAGGCCGCCAAGGACGTCAATGAGCAGGCTGCACTGCAACTCTCGGCGACCGAGCAGAACCTGATCCTGCAAACCGCTGAGAACTACTTCAACGTGCTGCGCAGCCAGGACAACCTGGCCTCGACCAAGGCTGAAGAAGCGGCGTTCAAACGTCAGCTCGACCAGTCCAATGAGCGCTTTGATGTGGGCCTGTCGGACAAGACCGACGTGCTGCAATCCCAGGCCAGTTACGACACCGCGCGGGCCAACCGAATCCTGGCCCAGCGTCAGGTGGATGATGCGTTCGAAGCGCTGATCACCCTGACCAACCGTCAGTACAACTCGATCCAGGGCATCGTCCACACCTTGCCGATCCTGCCGCCGGCGCCGAACGACGCCAAGGCTTGGGTCGACACCGCCGCCCGACAGAACCTCAACCTGTTGGCCAGCAACTACGCCGTCAGCGCCGCCGAACAAACCCTCAAGCAGCGCAAGGCCGGTCACGCACCGACCCTGGACGCCGTGGCGAAGTACGAGAAAGGCGACAACGATGCGCTGGGCTTCGGCAACCCGAGTGCCTTCGGTACGCCTTACGGCGGCAACGTCGAGCAACGCACGCTGGCCCTGCAGCTGAGCATTCCGATCTACAGCGGCGGGCTGACCAGCTCCCAGGTGCGCGAGTCTTCCTCACGCCTCGACCAGTCCGAACAACAGCGTGAAGGCCTACGCCGGCAAATCGTCGAAAACACCCGCAACCTGCACCGCGCGGTGAACACCGACGTCGAGCAGGTACAGGCGCGCAAGCAGTCGATCATCTCCAACCAGAGCGCGGTGGAAGCGACCGAAATCGGTTATCAGGTGGGGACGCGCAACATCGTCGACGTGCTCGATGCCCAGCGTCAGCTGTACACCTCGGTACGTAACTACAACAACACCCGTTACGACTACATCCTCGACAACCTGCGCTTGAAGCAGGCGGCGGGCACGTTAAACCCGGGGGATTTGCAGGATTTGTCGCGCTATCTCAAGGCTGACTACAATCCGGACAAAGACTTTCTGCCACCGGATTTGGCGAAGGCTGCGGCGGAACAACTCAAGGCCCGCCCATAAGGGATTTCGCCGCAGGGCTTTCCTGTGGCGAGGGAGCTTGCTCCCGCTGGGCTGCGAAGCGGCCCTAAAACCTGAGCATGCGGTCTGACAGGGAGACCGCATTGGCTGATTTCACGACTGCTTCGCAGCCGAACGGGAGCAAGCTCCCTCGCCACAATGAATCAGTGACAGATTCAGGTTTTGTCGACCAATCTTCCCAACCCATCAAGCAACCGCTGCAACGCGCCCTGATTAGTACGCATCACTTTCAATCCCGCTTCTGCCATCCGCTGCGCATCGCGCGGCAATTCGAACAACCGCTGCACTGCCAACGCCAAACCTTCAGCATCATCGACCTCGGCCAACGCGCCAGCGCTGCGCAACTGCGCGGCGATTTCGAGGAAGTTGAACAGGTGCGGACCACTCAAAACCGGCTTGGCCAGCGCCGCCGGTTCCAGCAGGTTATGCCCGCCATTGGGCACCAGACTGCCGCCGACAAAAGCGCTGTCAGCCAAGGCATAGAGAAACAGCAACTCGCCCATGGTGTCGCCCAGCAGCACCGAAGTAGCGGCTGTGACCGGCTCGCCACTGGAACGACGCACCGTGGCAAAACCCTGCTGCTTGCACAGTTCAAACACCGAATTGAAACGCTCCGGGTGCCGCGGCACCAGAATCAGCAACGCATCAGGATGACTGGCCAGCAGCTGTTGATGCGCAGCCAGCACCACTTCGTCTTCACCTTCGTGGGTGCTGGCGGCAATCCACACCGGACGCTCCATCGCCTGCCATTGCCCACGCAACTCGGTGGCGCGCAGGAGCAATTGCGGGTCGATGGTCAGGTCAAACTTGATGGAACCGGTGACCTCGACGGTTTCCGGACGCGCGCCGAGCGAGCGGAAGCGCTCGGCCTCAGCCTCGGTCTGCACCGCAAACAGGCTCATCTCGGCCAGCATCGGCCCGGTCAGCTTATGGAAGCGCCCATAGCCTTTGGCCGAACGTTCGGACAGTCGCGCATTGGCCAGCGCCACCGGAATCCCGCGCTTGGCGCATTGATGAATGTGGTTGGGCCACAGCTCGGTTTCCATGATCACCGCCAGCGTCGGCTGAACCCGATCAAGGAACCGCGCCGCTGCGCACGGCAAGTCGTACGGCAAATAGCAGTGCTGGATGCGCGGTTCATTGGCAAACAACGCCTGAATACGCTCCGAACCGGTCGGGGTCATGCAGGTCACGGTGATCGGCAGCGCTGGATAACGTTGCAGCAAGGCGCGAATCATCGGCGCGGCGGCAATGCTTTCGCCCACCGACACCGCGTGCACCCAAATGCCGCCCGGCTTCATCACCGGCATCCCGTAGGAGAACCGCTCGCCAATGCGTTTGGCATACGCCGGCGCCTTGCGCGAGCGCAGCCACAGCCGAATCGCTACCAGTGGCAGCCCCAGGTAAAACAGCGCGGTGTAGAGAGTTCTATTCATGGCGGCGGAGTTTATCGGTTTTTAAGCCGATCGCCTGCAAGTGCACGGCAAAACGTTCGGCCAACCAACGCGCCGCCGGGCCGAGCGGTTCGTCACGACGCCAGACCAGTTCCACCACCAGTGCCGGCGGGGTCCATTCGCTGACCAGTTCGACCATCAGATCCTGATAGGCCGGGTATTGCACCACATGGCGCGGTAACCAGGCCCAACCCAGACCACGCACCAACCATTCCGCCATCACGTAGAAACTGTCCGCACGCCAGACCTGCGGGCTCGCCGGCTCGCTGCCGGGATAGACACTGGACTGCGTAGACATCAGCAACTGTCGATGCTGCGCCAGTTGCTGGCAGTCCACTTCACCTGCCGCTGCCAATGGATGTCCTATGCCACAGACCGTGACCATTTCGACGCTACCCACCACCCGACGCTCCAGCGCTTCGGGGATCTGGTCGTGATAGAACAGCAAGCCGAGATCGGCACGACGCTCCACCAGTTTGCGCGCGACATCGCCCTGGGCGGCGCTGGTCAGTTGCACTTCAAGGCTGGGGAATTGCTCGGCCAGGGCTTCGAAGCTTTCGATGATGGGCTGATAAGGCATCGCCTCATCCTGCGCTACGCGCAGACGCGCCTCCTGACCACGCATCATTGCCAACGCCCGTCCGTTCAGGCGTTCGCACTGGCGCAGCACTTCCCGCGCCTCTTCCAGCAAGGCACTGCCGGCCTCGGTCAGCTTCGGCTGGCGGCCGCTGCTGCGGTCGAACAGGCTCACGCCCAAATCCTCCTCCAGCAACGCAATCGAACTGCTGACTGCCGACTGCGCCTTGCGCTGATCCCGCGCCACCGCGGAAAACGAACGCTGTTCCGCTACGCTGACAAACAAACGCAGTTGCTCAAGATTCCATTGCATGTTCATGGCCAAACCCATCTCCACGGCAGATAGGTAATGACTTTACCGCATCTGGAGAATCTCTAGAATGCCGACCTCAGAAAGCAACACTTCACACGAGGATTACCCCATGACCGCTTACTACTACCTGGCCATCGCCATCTGCGCCGAAGTGATCGCCACTGTTTCGATGAAAGCGGTCAAAGGCTTCAGCACGCCCCTGCCACTGATCCTGGTGATCGTCGGCTACAGCATCGCTTTCTGGATGCTGACCCTGGTGGTGCGCAGTGTTCCGGTGGGCGTCGCTTACGCGGTATGGGCCGGCATGGGAATTGTGATGGTCAGCGTGGCAGCGCTGTTTATCTACGGGCAGAAGCTGGATGTACCGGCGATGCTGGGGATGGGGTTGATTGTGCTCGGCGTTGTGGTGATCCAGCTTTTCTCCAAAACCGCCGGGCACTAACTGCCCACATCAATCCCTGCGGCATCAATCCCCTGTGGCGAGGGAGCTTGCTCCCGCTCGGCTGCGAAGCAGTCGTAAAACCAGACAATGCGGTCTGCCTGAAAGACCGCATGCTCAGGGTTTGGGGCTGCTACGCAGCCCAGCGGGAGCAAGCTCCCTCGCCACAGGTGCGGTGGTGTCTGGCCATCTATTGATCGCCAGCAAAACCTCTAATCTTCGAGTCTGTATACTGCGCCCTCGTCTTGAACACTGAGGTCGCCGCATGCCATCTGTTATTTCCACCGACGTTCTGATTGTCGGCGCTGGTGTCGCCGGCCTTTGGCTGAATGCGCGCCTGCGCCGTCAGGGTTTTTCGACCGTGCTGGTGGAAAGTGCCAGCCTCGGTGGCGGGCAAAGCGTGAAGTCCCAGGGCATCATCCACGGTGGCGCTAAATATGCGTTGCACGGCGCCTTGACCGGCGCCTCGGAGGCCATCGCCGACATGCCGCGCCGCTGGCGTGAGGCGCTGGCCGGTGACGGCGAACTGGACCTGACCGGCGTGCGCCTGTTGTCCGAAGCCCACTACCTGTGGTCCCCCGGCACGATTGCCGGCAACCTCACCAGTTTCTTCGCCAGCAAAGCCGTGCGCGGGCGGGTCGATCAGGTCAAGGGCGACCAACTGCCGCCAGCCCTGCAAGACAAGCGCTTCAAGGGCAAGGTTTATCGCCTGGCAGAACTGGTGGTCGACGTCCCGAGCCTGATCCAGCGCCTGGCGGATCTGGCGGGTGATGGTTTGCTCGCCGGGCAGACAATCGAACCGTTTCTGGAAGGTGGAATTCTGGTCGGCCTGAAAGTCGACGGCCGCGAGATTCGCGCCCAGCGCATCGTCCTTAGCGCCGGTGCCGGGACCGCTGCGCTGCTCGAAGCGCTGGGGCTGACTCAGCCCGCCATGCAGCGCCGGCCGTTGCACATGATCATCGCCAAAGGCCCGAGCCTCAAACCGCTGTACGCCCACTGCCTGGGCGGCGGCACCAAACCGCGCATCACCGTGACCACCCATCCGGCCGCTGATGGCCAATGGATCTGGTACCTGGGCGGGGACATTGCCGAAGCCGAAGGTGTTGCCCGCGAACCCGCCGAGCAAATCGCCACGGCGCAGAAAGAACTCGGCCAGTTGCTGCCATGGATCGACTTGAGCACCACGCAATGGGCCACTTTACGCGTGGATCGCGCCGAGCCGTTGCAAACAGGCCTGACCCGACCGGACAAAGCCTTCCTCGCCGAGCAAGGTCGACTGCTGGTCGGTTGGCCTACCAAACTGGCGCTGGCGCCGGACTTCGCCGACCGGGTCATCGCCAGCCTTGACCGCGACGGCATTCAACCCGGCCCTGCTGCGCCGTTGCCCGAGCTGCCAAAACCACCGATGGGTGTTGCGGCGTGGGAGCAACTGCTGCCATGAGCCAACCGACCCTGCACGACCTGCATCGCCCGCTGGGCAGCACCGGCCTGCTGGTTTCACCGCTGGGCCTGGGCACCGTCAAACTCGGTCGCGATCAAGGGGTGAAATACCCCAACGGCTTCCAGATCCCGGACGATGACGAAGCGCGCATGCTGCTCAAACTCGCCCGCGACATGGGCATCAACCTGATCGACACCGCCCCGGCCTATGGCCGCAGCGAAGAACGCCTCGGCCCGTTGCTGCGCGGTCAGCGTCAGGACTGGGTGATTGTCAGCAAGGTCGGCGAAGAGTTTGCCGACGGCCAGTCGAACCACGATTTCAGCGCCGCTCACACACGCCGTTCGGTGGAACGCAGCCTGCAACGCCTGGAAACGGATTTTATCGACCTGGTGCTGGTGCACTCCGACGGCAACGACCTTGCGATCCTCAACGACTGCGAGGTCTACGCGACTCTCGCCGAGCTCAAGGCCGAAGGCAAGATTCGCGGTTTCGGTTTTTCCGGCAAAACCGTTGAAGGCGGCTTGAAGGCTCTGGAACAAGGTGATTGCGCCATGGTCACCTACAATTTGAACGAACAAAACGAAAAAGCCGTCATTGACTATGCTGCTGCTCACGGCAAAGCCATCCTGGTGAAAAAAGCCCTCGCCAGCGGTCACGTCTGCCTGAGCCCCGGCGTCGACCCGGTGCGCGCCAGCTTCGAGTTGTTGTTTGAACATCCGGGTGTTGCCAGTGCTATTGTCGGGACCATCAATCCGCTGCACCTCGCCCACAACGTCGCGACCGTTGCCCAAGTCCTTCGTAGAAACTGATGCCGCCCACGCGGCCTTAAGCAGGAGCCGACATGCCGCGTACGCTCATTAGAAAGAACCCGAGCAACTTCAAGACCCTGCCGTTGTACGTCGAAGCGACTCCCGAAGGCTTGAGCTATCAGAGCGTCGGGATGCCGCTGAATTTCTCCCAGACCCTGCAACGCCGCCGCCCAGTGGCAGTGGCCGACACCGAGCGCTTTGCGCTTGAGCTGGCCAATCTGGGGGTCTCGGTGCGCCTGACCCTGCATTGGCAAAGCCGCGATTATTGGGTGCTGGTGCGTCAGCGTCGGCAGGACCGTGGCGATGTGGTCCTCAAGCTGATTTCCGGTTACGTGCCGGCCCATGAACTGAACCTGCCACTGCACACGGCGATCCAGGAGATTGCCGAAGAGTGCCTGCTGGAAACCCCGGAAGGCTGGCTCAGCGGGCGTTTCAACGACACCTGGCTGCCGGCGCCCTATTCCACCGCCCTGCATTATCGCGAAGCGCTGCCATTTCGACTGACCCCGTTGTCCGGCGCGGCGCGACCGGTGCGGTGTGCCAACATGCAACTGATCGAGCGGCCAAGGGCCTACGTGCATTTGCCGACCGCGTCCCTGCAATTGATCTATGACTTGCGTCTGGACGTGCCCAAGGAAGCCAAGTCGCTGAGTCTGTTTCATGTCGACGAGCGACTGGAAGGTGATCAACTGGTGGCTCGACTGGATCGCAAGCGTCCGGATTTGTACTTGATGCCGTTGCAGGATGGCCAGCCAATGGCCGAGCTCTACACATTGAAAAAGGATCAGCTATACCCGGCGAGTACGCGCGGGTTGTACCTGGCCGAGAGCTTTGCCCAACAGGAAGGCTGGCTGGTGCGCGATGAGCGGATTCGCTGGAAGGATTGGGTGCGCCAGCAAGGACTGGCCCCGCCGGGGAAAGATTCGGGGTTGGCGCGGTTGCGTGGCAAGGCCAAGCAACTGCTGAAGAAAATCGTGCCGCGTAAAAAAGTCAGCTCCTGAAAGCAAAAGATCGCAGCCTCCGGCAGCTCCTACAGGGTTATGTGTACACCTGTAGGAGCTGCCGGAGGCTGCGATCTTTTGATGTTGCAATTAACCGGTCATGACGCTTTTGTGGCGAGGGGGCTTGCCCCCGTTGGGCTGCGCAGCAGCTCCCAGCATTCTGCCAGTTACACCGCACTTGCAGGTTTTACGACTGCTTCGCAGCCGAACGGGGGCAAGCCCCCTCGCCACAACAATCCCTCAGCCCCAATCAGTTATTGCGGATCTTCTCGACAATTGCGGTAGTTGAGCTGTTTTCCACCAACCCCAACACTTTCACCGTCCCACCATAAGCGGTCACGATGTCCGCGCCGACCACTTGGTCGATCCCGTAGTCCCCGCCCTTGACCAACACGTCCGGCTTGACCTCGCGCAGCAGGTTTTCCGGGGTGCCTTCAGGGAAACTGATGACCCAATCCACCGCGCCCAGACCGGCCAGTACCGCCATGCGCCGGTCAACGCTGTTGATCGGACGACCCGGCCCTTTCAAGCGACTCACCGAAGCGTCGTCGTTGACCGCGACGATCAGACGATCGCCCTGAGCCCGCGCCTGCTCGAGGTAGGTCACGTGGCCGGCATGCAGGATGTCGAAGCAACCGTTGGTGAAGACGATCCGCTCGTTATGCGCACGCGCATCGTCGACCGCCAGCAACAGTTGCTCAAGACCGAGCACACCGCGCTCGGAGCCTTCTTCACGCTGGATGGCGCGACGCAGTTCCGGTGCGCTGATGCACGCCGTACCGAGCTTGCCGACCACAATGCCCGCCGCCAGGTTGGCCAGGGCCACCGCGTGGGGCAGTTCTTCGCCAGCGGCAATCGCGGCCGCCAGCGTGGAAATCACCGTGTCACCGGCACCGGTCACGTCAAACACTTCACGGGCACGGGCCGGCAGGTGCAGCGCCGGGTGATCCGGGCGCAGCAACGTCATACCGTGTTCGCCACGGGTCACCAGCAAGGCGCCGAGGTCGAGGTCGTGCATCAAGGTCGCGCCCTTGCTCACCAATTCGTGCTCATCGGCGCAACCGCCGACGATGGCTTCGAATTCGCTGAGGTTCGGGGTGATCAGGCTCGCACCACGGTAGATCGAGAAATCCTTGCCCTTGGGATCGGCCAGCACCGGAATGCCACGGGCGCGGGCGGCCTGGATCAGCACCTGATGGTTTTTCAGCGCGCCTTTGCCGTAGTCGGACAACACCAGCACCTTGATGCCTTCGAGCAGTTCGTCGACCTGTTCGCCCAGCGCCAGGGCGTCGGTGGCAAAGGGTTCTTCGAAGTCGATACGCAGCAGTTGCTGGTGACGGCTCATGACCCGCAACTTGACGATGGTCGGCTGGTGCTTGATGCGCTGGAACAACGCCCGCACGCCAGCGCCACGCAGGCTGTTGGCCAGGCTGTCGGCGGCTTCGTCGTCGCCGGTCACACCGACCAGCGAGGCTGGGGCGCCGAGGGCAGCGATGTTGAGCGCAACGTTGGCGGCACCGCCCGGGCGGTCCTCGATTTGCTCGACCTTGACCACCGGCACCGGCGCCTCAGGGGAAATCCGTGAGGTACCACCATGCCAGTAACGGTCGAGCATGACATCGCCGACCACCAAGACAGGGGCTTGATCGAATCGCGGCATGGACAACTTCATGGAGCAACCCACATACAAAATGAACGGGGCGCGATATTAACACAGGGTTGGCGCAGGCTTGTGCGACGGCTGCAACAGGATGAATTGGCAGGGTTTTCTGATCATTTATTGAGCAAAATCGCCAACAACCGGGCACAGGCGTCATCAAGTTCCAGATCCTGGGTGTCAATACTGCACTCTGCCGCCAGCGGTGCCTCATAAGGGCTGTCGATGCCGGTGAAATCCTTGATCCGTCCTTCCAGTGCAGCCTGATACAAACCTTTGGTGTCACGTTGCGCGCACACCGAGAAAGGCGTGCTCACATACACTTCGATGAAATCGCCCTCGGCGAACAACC
This sequence comes from Pseudomonas sp. ASL4, assembly GCF_056680395.1. NCBI lineage: Bacteria > Pseudomonadati > Pseudomonadota > Gammaproteobacteria > Pseudomonadales > Pseudomonadaceae > Pseudomonas > Pseudomonas sp. ASL4. Next base: position 125,267 of record NZ_CM155280.1, read on the forward strand.
GCCGTGCGGTCTCCCGTTCGGCGCGAAACGGCGATATCGCCGCAACGATTACAATCAGGCCGGCATCAACCATCAATCGCGCCACCTCGGCCATGCGCCGGATGTTTTCCCGACGACAATCAGCCCCCATTCCCAGGTCGCTGCACAGTCCGCCGCGCAGGTTGTCACCGTCGAGGATAAAGGTGTGAAAGCCGCTTTGATTCAGCTGCACTTCCAGGGCATTGGCCAGCGTCGACTTGCCCGCCCCGGACAACCCGGTCAACCAAATGCAGCGCGGGCGCTGCGACTTGAGCGCGGCCCGGGCTTCATTCGACAGCGCCAGCCCGTAGGGGCGGATGGCAGGCATTTCCATGGACATCGATTGGGATTTATTCATAACCGAGCATCTCGTAATCGCGTTGATACACCCGACGCACCAGTCGCCGGGTCCGAACCGTACAGAAATCCCGGGCAAGCATTGGCTGTCGCTGTTGCGAGCTGTTGACATGGGGCAGCATCACCGGGCGCTTCAAGTGCTCGCAAACCAGCCCGAAGTCCCGCGCCATGTGCTCGTGATAACCGATGAAGTCCAGGTCCAGGTGCCCCAGGGCGTCAGTGAGAAAATCTGTTTGCGCGGCAAAATGCAGCTGTCGACTGATCGTATCCGCATGCAGCCAGCGCGCAACAAAATCGTCGAAGTCTCGGTACTGATTGACCAGTCTTTGCGCAGCCTGATCGCGCCGACCCAGCTCGTTACCCCGTAAAAAAGTGTAAGCGGAGTAGGCCCTTTCCAGCGGATCCCGGACAAAGGCGAACTTAAAACTGGTGCGATACTGCTCGGGGAACTGCGCCTCGTACCAGTACAACGGCAAATGCCCGGGGCTCCAGTCATCAAACAACGCCGCACAGACACTGCTCCCGGCACATTTGGGGACGTGAATGAACAGGCACTTTTGCTGTGCGAAGGGTTTGGGGAATTGTAAATTGCCTGACATCGACTTGTTCACCACCTGACGATCCACGACCGACAGGCGCCCCAACAGGAAAGCTCGTTGCTGCTTGGGCAACAGTTTCCAAAGACATCGTTGCAACATCGCAGTACCCGCGCGAAAGGGATGGCCCCCTCGATTGAAATCAAAGTTCGTTCAGGAACCTTAGCAAGCGCAGCGCAAAGTTTTATTCTGGTTTGGTCAAGAAAGGTAAATATTTTGATACAAATCACCGAGCGCATTGCACGTACGGTGAGCAAGGTGAGGATGAGACCGGCTCACCCTCACCGCCGGTCAGGCGATATCGACTTGCGGGGCATCGAGGCCCATGGCATTCAAGCGCGCGTAATAACCGTTCTGCGCCAGTAATTCGGCATGGGTGCCGCGCTCGACGATCCGGCCCTGATCCATGACCAGAATCAGATCAGCCTTCTCGATGGTCGACAAACGGTGAGCGATCACCAGCGTGGTCCGGCCTTTCATGACCTGATCCAGTGCCGCCTGAATGTGCCGCTCCGATTCGGTATCAAGGGCCGAAGTGGCCTCGTCGAGAATCAGCAGCGGCGCGTTCTTCAGCAAGGCACGGGCAATCGCCAGACGCTGGCGCTGGCCACCGGACAGCAACACGCCGTTCTCGCCAACCTGAGTGTCCAGGCCTTCTGGCAATTGCGCGATGAAGTCCATGGCGTAAGCATCTTTCGCCGCTTTCTCGATGTCTTCACGGGGCGCGCCAGCCAGATCGCCATAAGCAATGTTGTTGGCCACGGTGTCGCTGAACAGCGTCACATGCTGGGTCACCTGGGAGATGTGCTTGCGCAGGTTCAGCAGTTTGTACTGCTCCACCTCGACGCCATCGATCAGGATCTCGCCCTTGTCGTGGTGATAGAAGCGAGGAATCAGGTTGGCCAGGGTCGATTTGCCACTGCCCGAACGCCCCACCAGCGCCACCATTTGCCCCGGTTCGACCGAAAAGCTGATGTCGTTGAGTACCTGGCGTTCAGTGTCCGGGTAGGTGAAGCTCAAGTTGCGCACGTCCAGACGACCGCTGACTGCATCGCGCTCGATGGTGCCGGTATCGACTTCTGGCTCAACGTCCAATTGTTCGAAGATGCTCTCGGCACCGGCCACACCTTTCTGGATGGTCGAGCTGACTTCGGACAACTGGCGGATCGGCTTGGGCAGTAGGCCGGCCAGGGTGATGTAGGCAATCATGTCACCGGCCGACGCATCGCCGCGCAGGTACAGCACCAGGAACATCAACACAGCCATGGCGGTGTAAATCACCAACTGCAACAGCGGCGTGTAGATCGCGCCGGTGCGGGTCATGCGCAGTTGCTTGTCGGTGTTGCCCTGGCTGGCTGCCAGGAAGCGCTTCTGTTCGTAGACTTCGCCACCGAAGCTGCGGACCACGCGGTAACCCTGGATCGTTTCCGAGGACACATGGGTCACGTCCCCCATGGCCGCCTGGATCTTCTTGCTTTGTTTGCGGAATTTCTTGCTCGCGGTGCGCACCATGACGGCAATCAGCGGCAGGATGGCGACCATGACCAGCGTCAGGCGCCAGTTCATGAACAGCAGCGAGGCAAACAGGAAGATCACTGTCATGCCTTCACGGATTACGACCTTGATCGCATCTGTGGCCGCCCCGGTCACCATGGTCACGTTGAAGGTGATACGCGAAATCAGATGACCCGAGTTATGCTTGTCGAAGTAGCGATTAGGCAAAACCAGCAGGTTGTTGAACAACTGCACCCGCAGGTCATGGACCAGCCCGAGGGAAACCTTGGCCAGAAAGTAGTTGCCCAGATAAGAGCCCAAACCCTGCCACGCCGCGATCAGAATGATCAGCAATGGCACCGCCTGCAGCAGCTGCAGGTCGCGCAGGTAAGGCACCGTCGGGAACAGCACGGCCTCGGGATTGGACAGGCCATCGACGAAGTACTTGAGGATGTAGCCGAGCATCGGCTGCGTCGAAGCGAAAATCAGAAAGCCGACAATGCTGATCAGGAACAGACTGATATACGGCCGTACATAGCCGAGCAGACGGAAGTAGATTTTCAAGCTCGATGGGCTTGCGGAGAGACTGGAGTCGGTCATATCACGCGTTTGTCGATAAAAAGGACGCTGACTTTAGCACAGCTTCTTCAGGGTTCTGGCAAACGCATAAAGGCTGTTATTGTTAGGCACTGCATTCAGCATCAAATAGCCATCACCCAAAAAATGGCCGATCAACTTCAGGATTGAATCTCTCAGCATGCAACTCAGCGGTTTCAATAGCACGACCAATCGAATCTTCGATTTCATTTGCCTGTGGATTCTTCCACTCGGCTATTTCTTGCTCCTGTGCGCGTTGTTTTTTCTGCCGGGACGCAACATAAGCCACAAACTGTTTTACGGTTTGTTCAGCATTCCATCGCTGATTGCCCTTTGCCTGCGTCCACGGGAGCTCAAGGAGCTGCTGCGCGAGCCGGTTTTCATTGCGCTGCTGCTGTTCGCCGCCTGGGCCATGCTGAGCCTGGGCTGGGGACCACCGGATGACGAAAGCGCCGCCAGCCAGTTCAAACCAGTGCTTCATACGCTGCTGCTGTTTGCCGGGTGCTACTTGTTGGTGCGCCACCGCAGTGAAATCATCCAGCCCTTGCTGTTCAGTGCCGCAATGGTCGGTTTGATCGCTTCGGTCTACAACCTGTTCATGTTTGCCCATATCTATCAGCCGGGCATGCGCCTGATCGGTGGCGGCGCGTTCGACAACCCGCTGCTCAGCTCCCACGTCTTCGGCTTCTTCTGCGCTTACTGGTTGAGCATGAGCATGACCTGCAAGCGTCGCCAGATGCTCTGGCTCAGCCTTCCGGCGATGGTCATCATGTTTGCTGCGGTAATTGCCACTGGCTCCAGAACCCCACTTGTAGCCCTGACGCTGGCGGCGCTATGGCTCAGTTTTATCTGCTGGAACCGACGGTCTGTCGTGCTGCTGAGTTTGCTATTCGTCAGCGGAACCGCCGTTGCCGTGTTGTTTTTACAGATGATCACTCAACGAGGCGACTCCTATCGCTTCGAAATCTGGCAGTTGGCACTGCAAAGAATCGCCGAACATCCATGGATCGGCCATGGTTTCAACGCTAGCCTCACTATCGATGCCGGCATCGGTTACACCTTGCAGGAGCCCCATAGCTTTGCCTTGGGCGTGCTGTATTACGTCGGCATTTTCGGGTTTATACCGTGGCTTTTCTTTCAGGCATGGGCCCTGTTCAGTAGCTGGCGGTATCGCGTACAACCTCTGTTTATCGTCGCCTCGACCTGGCTGATATTCGGCATCGGTGCCGGCCTGACAGAAGGCGGCGGGATCATCTCAAGACCCAAGGAGCACTGGTTCCTGCTGTGGATTCCTTTGGCGCTGATCGCCGCACTGAGCATCAACCAGCGCGCCCGACGCTTACTGGCCAGGCCAGTCAAGACGCTGACACCGACTGTGATGCAGCAACTGACCGCGAACGCCCAAGTGATCGAGGAAGATGGCCTGGGACCCAAGGTCCTGCGCCTGACGGACGGCAGCTTCCTCAAGCTGTTTCGTCGTCGTCGCTGGTACACCTCGGGCAGCTTCAACCCCTACTCCGAACGCTTTGCCGTCAACAGCGAACAATTGCGCAATATGGGCATTCCCACCCCACAGACCCTGAACCTGTATCGCCTCGAAGACGGCAGCAGTGCAGTGCAGTACTCGCCGTTGTCGGGAAATACCCTGCGGCAGGTCTTGCAAGGGATAACGGCTCCTGCGGTGCGTCAGGCGCTGGTAGAGCGTTTCGGCAAGTTCATGGCGCTGTTGCATGAACAAGGCGTGTACTTCCGCTCGCTGCACCTGGGGAACGTACTGGTGCTGGAGGATGGCGAGTTCGGCCTGATCGATCTGGCGGATATGCGCATCTACCCGTCATCCTTGAGTCTGTCGCTGCGCCAACGCAATTTGCGGCACATGCAACGCTACACAGTGGACCGGCGCTGGTTGTTCGAGGATCATTTCGAAGCACTGCTCCAGGGATACGCCGTGACGGCGTCAAAATCCGCCGTAAGTAACCTGCACCGTCAAGTGCTGGCCGTCAGCAGTTCGGCCAAGGCTCATTGATGACCGAAACTAACCCCCTCATTGCGCTGGTCGCCTACTTGCTGGCCATCGCGACCTCAGCATTGCTGTTGCGGGCCGTACCGAAAATCGCCCGACACCTGCAACATTCAGGTGAAAGTCGTTACGCCAGCATCGACGGCCTGCGTGGCTATCTGGCCTTTGGTGTGTTCATTCACCACTCGATCATTACCTGGATTTTCTTGCGCACCGGCGTGATTGATTTCCCACCGAGCAACTTCTATTCACAGCTCGGCCAGGGCAGCGTTGCGCTGTTTTTCATGATCACCGGTTTTCTGTTCTGGAGCCGGTTACTCAGCCAAGGTCGTGAACACGACTGGCTGGCGTTTGCGGTCTCCCGGGTGTTTCGCCTCTACCCGTTGTATTTGCCGCTGATGCTGATTGTGTTTATCTCGGTATTCCATCTGCAGAACTGGGAGCTGAAGGAGCCTGGCATGCAGCTCGTCAGCCAGATTCTGTCCTGGTTGACCTTCGAGCGACCGGACGTCAACCAGTATCACCAGACCGGCATGCTGATCTCCAACGTCACCTGGACTCTGGGTTACGAGGTGTTCTTCTATCTGGCGCTGCCGCTGGCCGCCATGGTGTTCGTCTATCGCGGTAACTGGCTGCAAGTGGTGCTATGCCTGATCGGCATTTACGCCCTGTACCAGTTGGTTGGCTGGGAACACTCGCTCAAGAAGCACTTTCTGTCCAGCTTCCTCGGCGGCATCGGTGCCGCGTACTGGGTTCGCCGGCCGCATCTGGTGGCCTGGAGTCAAACGCGACTGGCCGGCATCATTGCCTTGCTGGCGTTGATCATTGCGTTCATCGCATTCGATCGTGCGTTCAGCTTGATGCCACTGCTTCTGCTCTCGTCGTTTTTCGTCATCGTCGCGTCAGGCAATACGCTGTTCGGCGCCCTGAAACCACGCAGCATTCGCTGGCTGGGAGAAATCAGCTACAGCACCTACCTGCTGCACGGTTTCGTACTTTGGCTGTTGGTGCAGCGTCTGCCACATCTACTACCTATCGATACCCGTGAAACCTGGACCTTCCTGCCGTTGATGGCCCTGTGCGCATGCCTGCTGATCATCATCAGCAGCATGACATTCCTGTACATCGAAAAACCGGGAATTACCGCTGGCAAGAAAGTCTTGCAGTGGCTGCGCCAGGGCAAAAACGCGGACAAGAGCCTGAAGGAAAAGATCGCTCGTTAAGCACGAGCGACCCTTGAGATAGCCGTCAGTCTTTTTCCAGGGGCGAGAAGTAGAGTCGGCCCAGCCCACGCCAAGTCTTCTTGTTCCAGGCCTTGAGCGGGATCTGCGCCAGCAGTTCCCGCGCCAGTTTGCGATCGCGATTGGCGGTTTTCAGGAACATCGAACTGAGGAACTTGTAGCGTACCTCGTCGTACAGCGGATGATCGTTGAACAACGCGTAGGAGCGCAGGATGTTGTCGATCATGAAGCGATGGTTCTTGTAGGAGTTGGTGGCGTGCTTGCGATAGCGCGCCATCAATACATTCAGGCCGTCGATGAAGTAACCGGCATGAGTCACCTTCAGCTCGATCAGCAGGTCTTCCAGACGGATATTCGGATCAAACCCGCCCACCTTGTCCAGCGCCTCGCGGCGGATCATCAGGGTCGGCGCCGGCGGGTAGGGCTTGCGCTCCAGGAACATGTCATCGAAGTCCAGACGACGAAACGGCACATCCCGGCGCTGGCGCTTCTCCGGGTACAGATTGCCGTCGGCGTCGATCAGTTCGATGTTGCCGGCACAAATACCAACCTCGGGCTTGCCGTCCATGTACGCAACTTGGGTCGCGATGCGCTCCGGCAACATGATGTCATCGGAACCGAACGGCACGATCAGGCTGCCTTTTGAGCGAGCGATCGCACCATTGAGCGTGTTGGTCAGCCCCTGATTCTGCTGAACACGGAAATCGAAGCCGTGCTGTGCCTGTAACACCTTGATGCGCTCGACGCTGTCGTCCTTGGAGCCGTCATCGACCACCAGCAACTCGATGTTCGAGTAGGTCTGATTGAGGACACTGAGGATGCTTTCCTCGATATAGGGAGCGTGGTTGTACGACGCGATGATGACGGTAACGATTGGCTGCGCGTCGTTCATTTTTGTTCCTTGCGGGCCTGTTCCAGGCCGGAGTCGATCAGGTTCAGGTACTCCTGACGGAACACCTCGATGTCGTGTTCTTTCTGCAGATAACGAAACGCCTGTTCGCCCTTGGCCTTGAGGTCGTCGTCCGACAGGGCGAGGTAGTTATCCAGCGCCGCGATCAGGCTCGGCACATCCTTTGGCGTAATCGTCAGACCGCCGGCGCCCTCGATCAGAGGCAGCATCGCCGGCACGTTCGAGGCGATGACCGGCAGGTGCCCGCTCATGCCTTCGAGCAGCGCCAGACCAAGGCCTTCGGCCAGGGACGGCATGGTCCAGATATCGAACGCGCGAATGTACTGCAAGGCGATTTCCTTGAAGCCCAACAGGTGCGCACGGCCAGTCAGGCCAAGACGTTCGATCTCGGCCGCCAGTTTCGACTCTTCGCGGCCGGCACCGATGATCGCCAGATGGCTGTTCGGGTATTTGTCCTTGAGCGCAGCAAAAGCCTGCAACAGGTAGGTGTGCCCCTTGACCGGCACCAAACGGCCCAGCGCGCCGATCAGCCGTACCGACGGATCGATCCCCAACAACTCACGAGCGCGCTCGCGGCTGTGTTGCAAGCCTTCGGCCTGCTCGATGTCGATGGCGTTGGTAATGGCGTAGGTGTTCGGGTCGGTAAAGCCGCAGTCGCAGTCCAGCAGGTACTGTTTGACCGCCGGCGAGACGCCGACGAAGCGCCAGTGGCGATCGATCAGGCGTTGGGTTTGGCGACGCCGGTAGAACCGATCGTACTCGCCGAAACCGTGGGAGATGCCGATGCACAGCGGCACTTTCAGCCACCGGTTGAGCGTCAGCATCATGTTCACCGGTTTGAAGCGGTTGCAGATCACCACGTCGAACTTCTCAGCGCGGCAGAACTTGTACAACTGCCACATTGCGCGCAAGCGCATACCCTTGAGGGACTTGTCGGAAAACTCGAAATACACCGAACGGCCGGCACGGCTTACCGCCTCGCCAGGCCCGGGCTTGCCACGCAGGAACGCCGCGGTGACCTCATAGCGATCGCTTGGCAGCGCCTTGACGATCTGCTCTGCAAGGTCGGCAAAATCATGGGCTTTGACGTTGTAGTCAGGCTGCAGCTGCAGGACCTTTGACCGTTGACTCATAACTCTCCCCGTGGAAACCAGTTGCATCGATGACCCAGGCCGGGTCAGCGGCGATGCGCCTGACCTCGGCCGGATCGGGTTGGGGCAACCGTGACCACTCGTTGCGTTTCCAGCAAACAAAGTGGAAATACGGAAACCGGCGATCGCCATCGCGATCATTGCTCAAACAGCCATTGCGCCAATTCCACTGGTGCGGAAAATCATCCGTGCCGTCGTGCCACTTGATACAGCCACCCGGCGTGCTGAATGCCTCGATGAACTCGCTGCGACGACGCCACGGATTGAACTTGCCCACAAACGTGAACAAAGGCTCGGGCAAATTCTTGCGCCAGAGGAAGATGCGGCTGAAGGCCCCCTCGTCCAGCGCGTGATGTTCATGATCGGTAAAGCGCTTTTGCCAACCCTTGATCTGCATGAACACCTCGCGCTTGCGCGCGGTATTGCGCATCAGGCACAGATGCCCTGCGACCCTGCGCTCATGGGTGGAAAACAGGTCACACGCAGCTAGCCGATCCGGGGTGAAATAACTGCGCAGGTCACCATACACCAGATCAATATCGCCGAACGCCCAGAAATCATAGCCTTGCAGGCGGTCGGCGTGGATGTGTCCCAGCGCCGGTTTGATGTCGCACAGCTTGTAAGCCGCATCGGGCGCAAAGTCGATATTCAAGCGCCGGGACACCAGCCCACAGTAATCGCCGAAGCTCATGGTCTCGACAGTGACGTTGGGCGGCAGGTTCTCGGGAATGCCGCAGTCACTGAACAACAACCAGTCAATGTCCGTATTGCGCCTGCAACTCTCCAGAAAGAACGGCATCCAAAATGGCCATTGGCCAAAATAAGGAATCAGAAAAAGAATACGCGGACATGGACTCATCACAGGTACTTCACTGCGGCTGGTTAAATTGCCGACATGCTAAACCGCGTCGTGCTTCATTTTTGCGGTGTAGATGTATCGTTATGCTTCAAAACCCAAAACAATTCATGGCGCCTGACGGCTTTTCGGAAGAACTCGTTCTCGCCATAGGTTGGCGGGACCCGCCCGGCCAGCAGTCGTTGTATCCAGCGACGCAAACGTCGCTTGAACGGCATGGGCGGTTGCAGGTCATGCATCATACCCAATGCCATGGCCTTGTCGCGCTGTTGCTCCAGGGACATCGGCAAGCAGCAAGGATGCATTGCCAGACTCGAATCGAACGCCGGGGGCAGCGCGATGCCATGGCCGGCATCGCCCATCGGCCAGCGATCATTGTCATGCAGATGATTGGCATAGCCGAGCAGGGTTGGCTGCCAGTCCAGGCCTTTCAAAGCTTCGAGTACCGCCTCTTGAGCGCAGATATGGTCGGGATGCGGATCGAGGGTCGGATGCGGCAGCACGATGACGTCCGGGCGTGCTCGCAGCAACACTTCGCGCAGGTCGGCCAGCAAATTGTTCCAGGTCGGCGCACAGTCGGCATCACCGGGCAAGGCAAACGGGTTCAACTGGCGAAACAGGCGGGTGTCATTCAACTCCGCCTCTCGCGACCCCATCGGCTGCGACGGCGCCGCTTTCATGGCCGCCAGTTGCAGACAGAAATAACCCAGTTGCACGCAATGCGCTTCTGGCACTCCGGCCCAGCGCGGTACCGCGATGCTGTCCCAGGTGCGCAGACGGCCCTTGAGACGCGCCGCTTCGACCTTGTTCAGCCCAAACTGCTGATAGTGCTCGGCTTCGATCTCGCCAGCCGTCAGGGTGACAATCCAGGCCTCATTGGCCTGGCTGTACAAACCGTAGGCCGCCAGTTCGGCATCGTCGGCGTGTGGCGCGATGACCATCACCCGCTGACGGTGATAATCCGGCTGTTCAAAAGCCCAGAGCACCGGCTCGCCAGAAATCCGGCAGAAGCGCCCGCGCAAGCGCAGTTGGCCCTGGGATAGAACGTGCGCCTGACCAGTGAGGTTCAGGTAGCGCAGGCCATTCACCCCACGCTCGAAGGTTTGCCGATCCGGGTTGTTGCCCCCAGCCAGCTCAACCACCGGGTCGATAAAACGGCCCAACCAAGTGCTTTTTACCTGCAACGCCAACACCAGCGTGGCGTCGTCGACCAGCATGACGCCTTCGTCCAGCCGCAAATGCTCGCCCACCAGATGAACCTTGGGCCGCTGGGTGTAGGGCGGGAAGCTGTACTGATAATCGTCTTTCGGCGAATAGAACAAATGGTCGGCGAACCACGCCTCGTGAGCGATCCAGCCCAAAACCGCGAGCACCAGCGGCAACCACCAGGCCACCAGCATGCCAATGCCAATCAACAGCACCAGCGCTATCAGCAGGCCGAGGCGTTTGGTGCGACGGTGACGCTTGAGCAGTTGTTGTTTGCGACTCATGGGTTGGCTCATACGGTGAAGACCGGCACAGGATTGCACCAGCGGTCCTTGTATTCACGGTCGGCCCGACCGAAGGAAAACCTCAGCGGCTTATCCAGGGCTCGTGCGTGTTCCCAGGCGCTTTGGGTGTTGAGAAAACTCAGCACGCTGCCTGGGCTGAATTCGCGGGTTTCAGGGTCGACGCCACCATTGATGTACTCGACGCTGATCCACGCAGGCGCTTCAACCCGGTACACCAGTTGAATCGCAATCGGCGCATCGTTGAGGAAAATCACCGAGCCGATCAGCAGCTCGCGCAGCAACTCGATCACCTCGCCCATGCGCGCCGCACCGGTGGCAGGGAAACCCCAGCGGCGCTGGAACAAGTCGCAGTAGATCGCCGCTAATTCGGCACTGGAAAACTCGGACACCGGCCGCACCACTCCGCCCGCCTCTTCCAGCAGACGCAGTTCGCGGCGCTGGTTGTAGCGAAACTTCTTCGACAGTTCTTCCGGGGTCCGGGCCATGGCCAGTTGCTCGGTTTGCAACTTGATGCCGGTGAAGCGACCTTCGTTCAGCGCTGATAAATAGCGCCCGCGATGACGCAAGGGTGCCTGGGCATCGGCGGCGGCCGGCAGGATCAGCTCGGCATTGCCAAGGTCGAACAGGCCTTTCTTGCCACTGCGTTTGAGCACATCCTTGGACAGCGCCAGGTCGCGACCCCAGGTCGCAATCGCGGCTTTGACTTCGCCATCCTGCTCCCAGGCCAGGTAACGCACCGGGATCCCGGCCAACTGCGCCAAGCGTTCGACCACCAGCGGATGAGTGGCGACGCTGCCGCCAAAACGCTGCCAGGCATCGGCATACGTCGAGGCGTCAACCGACGCCCAGCCTCGTTCGCGCCAGCCTTGAAATCGGTTGAGCATCAGCCCCTCTGTGCCAGTTCGGTAACGTGTGGCAAATGCCAGAAAGCGTCGCGTACCGCCCGGTCGCTGAAGCGCTCTCGCAAACGGTCGAGCATCATCTCGGCGCATTGACGACGTTGCTGCTCATCCATCGCGGCCAAATGTTGCAGCCCTTGAGCCAAGTGCTCGGCATCGCCCAGCGGGAACAGAATGCCCACACCTTCAACCACTTCCTTCGCCCCACCGCACGCGGTGGCGAGCAACGGTACGCCAGCGGCCATGGCTTCGAGCAGCACCATGCCGAACGGTTCGTGATCGGAACTCAAGGCGAACACATCGAAAGCCCGGAAGTAGCGCCGGGCGTCAGGCACCTGCCCGAGGAACAGCACACGGTCGCCGATCCCGAGTTCGCGGGCCAACGACTTGAGGTCCTGTTCCAGGCGACCGGAACCGAGAATCACCAGTTGGCTGTTACCTGGCAAACCCGGCAACGCCGCAGCAAAACCGTGCAACAGCGTGGCCTGATCCTTGTCCGGATGCAGCCGCCCGACGTTGCCGACCACCCAGGCATCCGCCGCCAGACCGAGGGTTTCCCGAGCCTCACGAACCGATACCTGGCTGACCTGCAAGGACTGCACATCGATACGGTTGTAGAGCGTCTGAATCCGCGCCGCCGGCCATTTCGGCAGGCATTTGCGCATGTCGTCGCGCACCGCATCGGACACCCCGAGCAGGCTCAGGCGCTTGCGGAAAATATGCGCGAACAGTCTGCGGGTGCCGCGCTTGTAATCGCCAAACGCGTGGTGCACGCCAATCACCGGCAACGAAGTGCCGAGCAAGGCGATGTAGATCGGCTTGAAGCGATGGGCAATACAGAAGCTGAAATTGCGCGAAGCGGCGATCTTGCGCAGATCGCCGATGGCGCCCAGCTTCAGGCCACGAATAGCCTTGGAGCTGTATTCCATGAACAGCACTTCGTCGGAAGCGCAGCCCGCGGCGACCTCGGCATCGGCGGCCCCGGTCAAAAAGACCGTAGTCACCCGATAGCCAGTCCCCGCGAACAGGCTGGCGTACTGCCGGGCGCAGTCCAGGAACGGCCCGTCATAGCCGTGACAGAACTGCAACACATGGCGTTCAGCCGAGCGTGTCATAAGCGTCCGCGCCTTCTTTGACCACCAGAATGTCTTCCATGATCAGGTATTGCAGGTCGGAGCCGAAGAACATGTTCAGGGCGTCGGTCGGCGAGCAGATCATCGGCTCGCCACGACGGTTGAGCGAGGTGTTCAGCGACACGCCGTTGCCGGTCAGCACTTCCAGCGCTTTCATCATGTCGTAGTAGCGCGGGTTGTATTCGCGCTTGAGCACCTGGGCCCGGGAGGTGCCGTCTTCGTGGACGACTTCCGGCACGCGGGTCTTCCACTCTTCAGCCACTTCAAAGGTGAAGGTCATGAACGGCGCCGGGTGATCGATCTTGATCATCTGCGGGGCCACGGTGTCGAGCATCGACGGGCAGAAAGGCCTCCAGCGCTCGCGGAACTTGATCTGGTGGTTGATGCGGTCAGCCACGCCGGTCGCACTCGGGCAACCGATGATCGAACGACCACCCAACGCACGCGGACCAAACTCCATGCGGCCCTGGAACCAGGCCACCGGGTTGCCGTCGACCATGATCTTGGCGATGTTTTCCGGCATGTTCTCGAGCTTGCGCCAGGTTGGCTTGCTCGGGTGACGGGCACACGCGGCGATCACGTCTTCGTTGCTGTACGACGGGCCGAGGTAGACGTGTTCCATCTTCTCGACCGGTACGCCACGGGCGTGGGACACATAAGCCGCCGCACCGACCGCGGTGCCGGCATCGCCGGACGCCGGTTGCACGAACAGTTCGTTGACGTCGTCGCGGGCGATGATTTTCTGGTTCAGCTTGACGTTCAACGCACAGCCACCGGCGAAGGCCAGTTTGCCGGTTTCCTTGAGCACGTCGCCCAAGTAGTGGTCGATCATCTGCAGCGAGATCTTTTCGAACAGCGCTTGCATGCTGGCGGCATAGTGGATGTACGGCTCGTCGGCGATATCGCCTTCGCGCTTCGGACCCAGCCACTCGATCAGCTTCGGCGAGAAGTAGAAGCCTTTGCCCTTCTCTTTGTAGCGACGCAGCCCGATAACGTTGGCGTAGTCGGTATTGATCACCAGCTCACCGTTTTCAAACGAAGCCAGGCGCGAGAAATCGTATTTGCTTGGATCGCCGTACGGCGCCATACCCATGACCTTGAACTCGCCATCGAGCATCTCGAAACCGAGGAACTCGGTGATCGCGCCGTACAGGCCGCCGAGGGAGTCAGGATCGAAGAATTCCTTGATCTTGTGGATCTTGCCGTTTTCGCCATAACCAAAGAAGGTCGTGGCGTACTCACCCTTGCCGTCGATCCCCAGGATCGCGGTCTTCTCTTTGAAACCGGAGCAGTGGTAAGCGCTGGAGGCGTGAGCCAGGTGGTGCTCGACCGGTTCGATCTTGATTTTCTTCGGGTCGAAGCCCAGTTGCTCAAGGCAGAACACGATCTTGTTGCGATAGCGCTTGTAGCGACGGTTGCCCATCAGGATCGCGTCGAGGGCGCGGTCCGGGGCGTACCAGTAACGCTTGGCGTAGTGCCAGCGCGCTTTGCCGAACAGGCTGATCGGGGCGAACGGGATCGCGACCACATCAACGTCGGACGGCTTGATGCCTGCCTGTTCGAGGCAGAACTTCGCCGATTCGTAGGGCATGCGGTTCTTTGCATGTTTATCGCGTACGAAGCGCTCTTCCTCAGCCGCCGCGACCAGCTTGCCGTCGATGTACAAGGCTGCGGAAGGATCATGGCTAAGGGCGCCGGACAGGCCAAGAATCGTCAATGCCACAGGGGTCTAGCCTCTTTAGTCTGCATACAGGCGACAAGCGCCTCAAAAATTAATGTGCCCTCGCAAGGGGCGAGAGACAGCTAAAGGGCGGGATTATAGCGTAAACATGACGGGAATGACCCTGCGGTGATCAGCCGCTGAAGAAGGGGCGGCCAAAGGCTGCTGCCGGGGCTTATCCGCGACCCGGCCGCCAATAAATCGCAATATTGCCGTCGGCCCCCTGCCGATAGATCGTGTAGGGCAAGACCACCGTATCCAGAACACCCGACAGGCCCAAATCCAGCAAGACCAGTGGCACCAGAATACCGGTGGGGTCGGGTGGTGCGTTCAGTACGCAAAAGTCATAGGCCAGGCCGCTGTAGATGCGCGGGATGGATTGGCAGTAGGTCTTTTGTTTTCTGAGGCCGCGGGCGGCATCGGCATCGTCTTGCAGCACCGTTACGGCGGTGCCACAGCCGAATAAGGTCAGTGAACAGGCGCCCAGTACAACCGCTATTTTTTTCATCTGAATCTGCCTTTCGAGAACGTCAGGCAAACTAGCATTGGGGTTATTCAGGGCACAGTTCACGGCGTCTGTGGATCATGTAGGACGGTTCGTAAGAACTTGTCCTCCAATATGACAGGCCGGGGATTTTGTGTTGGATGAGAGGGCCTCTTCGCGAGCAAGCCCGCTCCCACAGTAGACCGAGTTGTTGGATAAACATGCGATCAAATGTGGGAGCGGGCTTGCTCGCGAAGGGATTCAGGCTGCGCCAGAGATGTCTTTGGGCAAACGCTGCTCAATGACTTGATACAGCGCACTGCTCTCAGGCCAGTTACGCATAAACCGCGCCCGATCCCGCGCATACGCCGGGGCAAAGCTGCCCGGCGAGCCGTGCTGACACATCGAATCGAGGTCGATCAGCGCCCAGCGATCCTGCTGCCAGAACAGGTTATGGCCCTTGAAATCGCCATGGCTGATTCGCTCGCGAATCAACTCTGCAAACAGATGATCCAGCGCCAGCAGCTCGGCTTCCGGCGCGGCGCCGCTCTCAACGTAGGGCGCAAATCGCTCGATGATGTCCGGCCCCGGCAAATACTCGGTCACCAGGTACGCCCGGCTGCGCAACCAGAGAAAACGCTTCTCCAGCAACGCCAAGGGTTTGGGTGTGGCAATGCCGAGGAACGCCAGCCGATTGCCTTCACGCCAGGAATGCCAGGCACGGCTCGGGCGCCAGAAGCGTTTGAGCCAATGGGCAAAGCCCTTGATGTTGTAGCGCTTGATCACCAGCGTGCGCCCGGCCACGTCGACCTTGCCAACACTCGCCGCGCCGCCGGTTTTGTACAAGTGGCCCTGATCGAGCAAAGCATCGGCCTGCTCCAGCACCGGCAGCATCGCCGCTTCTTCCTCGCGGCGAATCGCCCGTAAGCCAAACGCCCCGCGCTGGACGCTGAACAGCGTGCATTCGCGGCCGCACTTGATCAGGAAGTCCTTTAAGCGCCAACGGCGCACTTTGCTGATCTGCTTCTGCAAGGCTTCCATCGGCAAGGCGTGCTCGCCGTTGCTCAACAGGTAATACACCAGCAATTCTTCGGTGAACGGTTCCAGCGACTTCGGCAACTGGGCGAAAAATACGCCGAGATTTTCCAGGACTTTCTGCCGTGACAGCGGTTGGCCAGGGGTTTCGGCGCAGACGCCGCCGCCATCGATCAGGTACAAGCGACCGCGCTGGCGCAACAGGTTGTCCAGATGCAGGTCTTCCTGCCACAGACCCTTGCGATGCATTTGGCCGATCGCGCCCAACGCCTCGGCGAGCACGGCGCCTTGCATGTCCGCCAGCACCGGCAAGTGTTCGACTTTTTTCCAGGTCTCCCCCAAGCTCTCGGCGCCTTCGAGGAAATCGAACAGCAGCCAGCCGCCCTCGCCGTCCTTCAGGCCATCCGCCAGCAATTGCGGCGTGGTCAGGCCCTGATCAGCGAGTAAACGCACGCCATCGCGTTCACGCTGAAAATGCCGCGCCGCTTTGCTGCCAACCAGCAACTTGGCCAGCACCGGACGGCCACGCCAGACACCGGCACCGACGTAACGTTGGCCCGGCAACACCCGGAGCAAGCTCAACAGTTGCAACTCGGCGGGCCCGGCGGCATCGGCCAAAGGGATGTTCAACGGCAGGCTCGGGCTGCGGCCGGCGTTCTTGAGTTCGGACAAACGCATCAACGCGTCTCCTTGTGACTACGGCGCGCGGTCAATCGCGAGACCCAGTTGCCCACCAGAGAACTGTCACTCGACTGATCCACATAGCTGGCCAATAACGCGCGCAAATGACGTTCGTCCCACTCCGGCGCCCGGCGCAGCAACGGTTCCAGATCCTTGATCCGGTCACGCTGACCGAACAGCAAGGGCCGGGTCTTTTCCAGGTCAATCAACTGCGCCCGGTAACCGTCGCCGGTGGCCTGCAAGAAAATGTGCTTGGGGTAGAAGCAACCGTGAACCTGGCGCACACCATGCAGGCGCCGCGCCAGTTGCCCGCAGGCGTGCAGGATCGCCGAGTGCTGCACGTCGCTCAGATCTGACCAGCGCTGCAACAGCGAATCCAGGTCATCCCAACCATCCAGGGCGCGGGTCAGCAGAATCGCCCGGACTTCGCCGCCGACCTTACGCTCACCGAAAAACGCGGCTTGCAGTGCCGGGATGCCCATTTTCTGGTAGCGGGTGATATTGCGAAACTCGCGGGCGAAACTCGGCTCGCCCAACGGTGCGTGTAAGGTCCGGGTCAGGTAGTTGCACTGACGCTTGAGGTAAAAGCCCTGCCCTTCCAGATCCAGCCGATACACGCTGCTCCAGCCGCCGCGAGTGGTGTTGGGTTCATCCACCGCATCGAGCTGCTTGGCCCAGAGGGCGTCGAAGGTGCCGAGGCCGTGGCGCTCAAGCAGCGCACGGTCTTCAGCGGCCAGAAAATCGGTCATTCGCGTCCCTCGAAAAATCTCACCACGTGCCGGATCCGTTTTTTGTCGGCCGCGTCAAGCCGGGTCCGTTGGCGGTATTGCAGGTAGAAGCGCAGGCGCTGGGTGGCCGACAGGTGATACTTGGCCACCTTGTCGAGACAGGCCAGGTCCTTGGTGATTCGGTACTTGAGCCAGAAACCACGCCAGAAATCGCCATTCGGGCAATCGATCAGGAACAGCTTGGCGTCATCGTCGATCAGTAGGTTGCGCCACTTCAAATCGTTATGGGTGAAGCGGTTGTCGTGCATGGTCCGGGTGTATCCCGCCAACTGCCGACTGACGTGATCGACCCAGGCACGGTCTGCCAGTTTCGGGTCATGCCGATCAGCCAGCGCCGACAAGTCTTCGGTGCGCGGCAACTCGCGGGTGATCATCGCCCCACGGTCGTAGGCCGCACCGCGACGTTCCAGGCCCCAGGCCACCACTTCGGCGGTAGGGATGCCCCACTTGGCGAAGCGCTTGAGGTTCTGCCATTCGGCTTTCACCCGAGGCTTGCCCAGATAACGGCGCAGGCCTTTGCCGGCACCGACGTAACGTTTGACGTAATAGTTCACGCCGTTGCGGTTGACGCGGATGACCTCGGATAACGGATCGTGGGTCAGTTGCTCGCCCTGGAGGTTAAACACTGCTTCGAGGCTACCAAAGTCTTCACTCAGCTCGCTATACGCAGGTTCCAGTGTCCAACCCGACATTAGAGCGCGTCCCCGTATCGCTGTTTACGGTCGTAGAGTTTGTTGGCCTTGCCTTCGAGCCACGAGAGCAACGCAGCTTCCTCGGCAAGAATCTGACGCAAGGGCTGCTGGAAGTAGCCCTTGAGGAAACGCAGTTTGTCGCGCTGGGTCAGGCCGATATCGAGGGCCGAAAAGTACAGCGCAGCCAGATCCTTGTTGCGCCAGCGCTGAGTGATCGCCGGGCGGGTCTGGGCCCGATGCAGGTCGATCACCGAGAGTTTGAAGTCGTCAGCGGTTACCGGTTTGTCGGTGTGCAGCAGGAAATGGCAGATGTAGCAGTCGCGGTGGTTGACCCCGGCGCGGTGCATCATGCCGGTCATGCGTGCGACTTCAGCGATCAGTGCACGTTTGAGCTTCGGCTCCGGCGGGTTCTTGACCCAGTCGATGCTGAAATCTTCGAGGCTGACGGTCGGGGCCAGTTCTTCGGTGACGATGAACGAGTGCTGGTCCGCCGGGTTGCTGCCCTTCTCGCCGTAAGCCACGGCGGTCATGGTCGGCACGCCGACGTCTTGCAGGCGCTGGATGGCTTTCCACTCCTGGCCCGCGCCGAGTACCGGCAGCTTGGCAGTGAGCAGGTTCTTGAAAATCTCGCCCCAGCCGATGCCACGGTGGATCTTCACGAAAAACCCGTTGCCGTTCACTTCAGTGCGCAGGGTCCGGCGCGCTTCGAGCTCGCGGTACACCTCGCCCTGCAAGCCCTCGACTTCGGCGAACGGGTCGCGTCCGGCCCACAGGCTCTTGAACGGTTCAGCCAGCATCAACTTCATTAAGCGTGCTCCGCCAGAATCACATCGGCCGCGTGCTGCGGCATGCTATAGAGGTCGGCCGTCTCGGCGAAGGCCAGACCGTTGCGGCTCCAGGCCGCCCGTGCTTGAGCATCATTCAACATGTCAGTCAGGTACTGCGTGAGCTGCGCCTGATCGAAGGGTTCGTCCAGCACCCGGCCGGCGTCGGCCTCGGCAATGTAATGGGCGTAACCACAGACCGCGCTCACCAGCACCGGCAACCCGGCCACCACAGCTTCAAGCAGCACCGTGCCGGTGTTTTCGTTGTACGCCGGGTGGATCAACAGGTCGGCACCGAGCAGGAAACGCGGGATATCGCTGCGGCCCTTGAGGAACGAAACGTTGTCGCCGAGCCCCAATGTGGCGCTCTGCATCTGGAATAACTTGGGGTCGTCCTGGCCAATTACAAACAGCCGGGTGCGTTTCTTCAGATCGGCGGGCAATGCTGCCAACGCCTTGAGGCTGCGATCCACACCCTTGGTCTTGAACCCGGAGCCGATCTGCACCAGCAACAAATCGTCATCCTTGAGGTTGAACTCACGACGGAATTCAGCGCGAATTTCAGCCGCATTCGCGGGTGCGCGACGGTCCTGGGAAATGCCCGGCGGCAGCAAATGGAAACGCTCCAGCGGAGTGTCGTAATGCTTGATGAACAGCGGCTGCTGGACTTCGGAAATCATCAACACTTCAGTCTTGGCGTCCTTGGCGAACACCGCGCGCTCGTACTCGGCGAAGTGCCGGTAGCGGCCCCAACGACGGTACAGCGAATTGCGCAGGTTCTGCGCCTTGTCCTCAAAGCAGCCGTCGGCCGCGTAGTAGACGTCCAGGCCCGGCATCTTGTTGAAACCGATCAGGCGGTCCACCGGACGCTTGGCCAGATCGGCCTCCATCCACTCGGTGAGCTTTTCGTTACGTCGATGATTGAAGAACGCCTTGACGGGCGCCACCAGCACTTCGAAACCCGGCGGAACATCACCTTCCCAGATCAGCGTGTAGACGCGGATCTGATGACCTCGCTGCTGACACTCCAGGGCGATGCGCATGAAATCGCGCTGCAAACCGCCAAACGGAAAGTATTTATAAAGGACAAAAGCCAATTGCATCAGCGCAGCTCCTCAGCCAGTAACAACGTGCTCAGTCGGCTGGCGACACGCTGGGGATTCAGACGCGTGAAGCACAGGGGCCACTCGCGCTTCAGGTCAAACTGACGGGCATCATCGGCCGTCGGTTGATAGGTGCATTTCTTTTGCAGGCACGGCGCGCACGGGAAGTCGCTGGCGATGTGAATCTGCGCCTTGCCATAAGCGCCGGTCAGGCCTGGATTGGTCGGGCCGAACAGCGACAGGGTCGGTACGTCCAGCGCCGCGGCCAGATGGCCGAGCCCGGTGTCCACGGCCACGCACGCCTGTGCGCCGGCCAATACTTTGCCGACGCCGGCCAGGTTCAGTTTGGGCAGCACTTCAACATGCCGGAAACCGGCGGCGATGCGCTCGGCACGGGCCTTTTCAATCGGATTGCCCCACGGCAGTTTCACCGCGACGCCAAGGTGACCGACCCGTTCGGCCAGTTCACGCCAGTAATATTCCGGCCAGTGCTTGGTGTCCCAAGTGGTGCCGTGGAGAAATAGCACGTACGGATTCTTGCGCGGCAGTTCCACCATGCGTTCGACGTTCAGGCCGTAATCGCCCAAACCTTTGGGTAAGTCGTAACCCAATGCCAACGCGAACAACTGACGCACTCGCTCCACTGCGTGTTGCCCACGGCCCACGGCCAGGCGCCGGGAGTAGAAGCGTGCGGCCATCGGCTCACGGGCGGAGTGCTTGTCCAGCCCAGCCACTGGAGCCTTGACGTAGCGGGTCAGCCAGGCGCTTTTCAGCAAGCCTTGGGCATCGATCACCAAGTCGTATTTAGTGGCGCGGACGCTTTGTTTGAAGCGTTTCCACTCGCCACTTTTGATGGTCTGCCAGATGTTTTTGCGCCAGCGACGGATCGCCACCGGGATCACCTTGCCCACGGCCGGGTGCCAGGTCGGGATCTCGGCGAAGCCTTCTTCCACCACCCAGTCGAACTTGATGCCGGGGATTGCCCGCGCCGCGTCGGTCAACGCTGGCAACGCATGAATCACGTCGCCCAGCGAAGAAGTCTTGATCAACAGAACCCGCAAACTAATTGACCTCGACCACAGTGCCCTGCAACCGCTGCAAGGCTTCGTTCACCGGTTGCGGCATCAACTGGCGCAGGCAATTGTAATGACCGAAGCGGCAGGTGCGATCGAAGCAGGGACTGCATTCGATGCCCAGGCGCACAATTTCGACGTGCTCGGCCAGCGGCGGGGTGAAGCCCGGCGAGGTCGAGCCGTAGACGGCGACCAGCGGACGGTTCAGCGCCGCAGCAACGTGCATCAGGCCTGAATCGTTGGAGACCACTGCATCGGCGCAGGACATCAAGTCGATAGCTTCGGCCAGCGAGGTGCCTCCGCTGAGGTTCACCGACTCTTCACGCAATCCGGGAATCAGCCGCGCGCGGATGTCTTCGCCGACGGCGTGATCGTTTTTCGAGCCGAACAACCAGACCTGCCAACCTTCGCGAATCTTCGCTTCGGCGACTTTGGCGTAGTGCTCGGACGGCCAGCGCTTGGACTCGCCGAACTCTGCGCCGGGGCACAGCGCCAACACTGGGCGATCCAGCTCGAGACCGAACTTGGCCATCGCCGCCTCGCGGGTGACCGGGTCGATTTGCAGGCTTGGGCGTGGATAGGGTTTCGGCAGATCCGCGCCCGGCTCGTAGGCCAAGGCCATGAAGCGCTCGATCATCAACGGGTAACGCTCTTTATCCAGCGTGCGCACGTCATTGAGCAGGCCGTAGCGGAACTCGCCACGCCAGCCCGTGCGTTTCGGGATACCGGCGAAGAACGGCACCAACGCCGACTTCAGGGAGTTGGGCAGCAGGATTGCCTGGTCGTACTGGCCGGCCAGGGATTTGCCGATGCGGCGACGGGTCGCCAGCTCGAGGGCGCCGTGGCCGAGCGGGAAGCTCAAGGCCTGGCGCACTTCGGGCATACGCTCAAGAATCGGCCGGCTCCACTCGGGGGCCAGCACGTCGATTTCGCATTGCGGGTGGCGTTGCTTGAGACACTGAAACAGTGTCTGCGCCATCACCATGTCACCGACCCAACTGGGCCCAACGATCAGAATTTTCATGTGGTTTCCAAAAACGAACCGGGGAGGCATACGCCTCCCCGCCTCGAGAATCACTGCGGGAACAGGGCTGCTTGCGATGGGTCATCACCTTCAACATGACTGTCGACTGTCACTCCGCTATCGCGAGCAGGCTCGCTCCCACATTGGGTATTGGTGCACATCCAGTGCGGTGCAGCTTAGCTGCTTCAATCTACAAAACACCGCAGATCTACTTGGGGTATTGGTGCATTAATCTAGCAAACACTGAAGATCTACTGTAGGAGCGGGCTTGCTCGCGAAAGGGCCAGCACATCCAGCATCAGTGGTGACTGACACTCCGCTTTCGCGAGCAAGTCCGCTCCCACATTTGAATCTCGCCGCTTCAACTACCGAGTTTCAGCTTAGCCCCAGCTCGCGCCAGATCCGCAACACCTGCCGCCGTTCGTCCACGAACTGATCGCCCGGTATCACCCCGGCGTCCTTCTGCAAGGCCTGCCGGTGTGCGGCGGAGCGGTAGGCTTTATAGGCCTCGCGCAGCAGGCTGGCGTCTTCGGCGGGCATCAGCCCTTCCTGCTCCAACCCTTCCAGAATGCGGATGTTATCGGTCCAGCGCAGCAATGACGGGTGCTGTTCGGACCACGCCAGGGTCGCGTATTGCACCATAAATTCAATATCGACGATACCTCCGGCGTCCTGCTTGAGATCGAACGGCGCCGTGGCTTCGAAGGCATTTGCCGCGGTACCGGCGGCGGTGCTCTTGCTGCCGAGGTTATCGCGCATCTTGGCGCGCATCTCGCTGACCTCCTGACGCAAGGTCGGCAAATCCCTGGCCTTGCCCAAAATCGCCGCGCGAACCCTCTCGAACGCCTGGCCGACATCCTGACTGCCCACCAGCACCCGCGCCCGCACCAACGCCTGATGTTCCCAGGTCCAGGCTTCGTTTTCCTGGTAGCGGGCAAACGCCCCCAGGGAACTCACCAGCAACCCGGATGCACCGGACGGTCGCAGCCGCATGTCGACTTCATACAACTGACCGGAGTTGGTCTGCGCCGTCAGCAAGTGAATGATCCGCTGCCCCAACCGGGTGAAGAACTGCGCACCGTCGATCGGTTTCGCCCCGTCGGTTTCCGCTTGCGGATCGCCGTCATGAATAAACACCAGGTCCAGGTCCGAACCATGCCCCAATTCCAGGCCGCCGACCTTCCCATAACCGACAATCACGAAGCCGGGATCGCACAACGTACCGTCGGTACGCAGCGGCGTGCCGTATTTGGCCACCGTTTGACGCCAGGCCAGGGCCAGCACTTGTTCGAGGATCGCCTCGGCGAGCCAGGTCAGGTAATCGCTGACCTTCATCAACGGCAGGCTGCCGGCGATTTCCGAGGCCGCAACCCGCAAGCGGTGCGCCAGTTTGAAATGGCGCAGGGCTTCCATTTGTTGTTCGAGGTCGTCCTCGGGAATCCGCGTCAGGCGCTCGCGCAATTCAGCGGCCAGTTCCGGCGCCAGCGGCGGCTTGAACAGTCGGCCTTCGTTGAGCAATTCATCGAGCAATAACGGGAAGCGGGTGATCTGCTCGGCAATCCACGGGCTCGCAGCGCACAAGGTCAGCAAGCGACGCAGGGCGCCGGGGTTTTCCGTCAGCAACACTAAATAAGCCGAACGCCGGGCCACGGCCTCAACCAGTGGCAGCACTCGCTCCAGCACCAGATCAGGATTGGCGTGCTCCACGGCCTGGGCCAGCAAGCGCGGAATAAAGGCATCGAGGCGCTCGCGACCCAAACGCTGCATGGCCCGCAATTGCGGACTGCTGCGCAGGCTGGCCAAGGTTTTCAGAGCCTTGGAAGCATCGGCAAAACCACCCTCTTCCAACTGCCGGCAAGCGGCCTCTTCGTCCTGGGACTCTTCCCACAACGGCAGCCACTCACCCCCGACCACCACTTCGGCTTCAGCGCCTTCCTCTTCGTCAGGATCGGCAATCACCTGAGCGAAGTGCCACGCCACCCGACCACGCCAATACATCAGCCGCTCATGAAATGCCGGCCAATCGGCAAAGCCGAGCATGAAGGCGATCCGCGCCTGATCCTGTGCGCCATCCGGCAGCATCTGGGTCTGGCGGTCGGCAATCGCCTGGATTGCGTGTTCGGTGTAACGCAAGAATTCGTAGCCGTTACGCAACTCACTGATCACAGGTTCCGGCAGGTAACCCTGCCCTTCCAGCGTGCTCAGTACTTTTAATAGCGGACGTTGTTGCAGGCTCAGGTCGCGACCGCCGTGAATCAACTGAAACGCCTGGGCGATAAACTCCACTTCGCGGATGCCGCCGGAACCAAGCTTGATGTTGTCGGCCATGCCCTTACGCCGGACTTCCTGCTGGATCAGCTGCTTCATGGTGCGCAGCGCTTCGATGGCCGAGAAGTCCAGGTAACGCCGGTAAACGAACGGTCGCAGCATGTCGAGCAACTGCGCGCCGGCCACTTGATCGCCGGCCACCACCCGGGCCTTGATCATGGCGTAGCGTTCCCAGTCACGCCCCTGATCCTGGTAATACTGTTCGAGGGCGTTGAAGCTCAAGACCAACGCGCCAGCCGAGCCGTAAGGACGCAGGCGCATGTCGACGCGGAACACGAAGCCGTCAACGGTCATCGGGTCCAGCGCCTTGATCAACCGCTGACCGAGGCGAATGAAAAACTCCTGGTTATCCAACGAGCGCTTCACCCCGACGGTTTCGCCGCCCTCGGGGTAAGCGAAGATCAGGTCGATGTCTGACGAGAGGTTCAGCTCGACCGCGCCGAGCTTGCCCATGCCGAGAATGACCATGTGCTGCGGCTCGCCACTGCGCCGGCCGGTGGGCACGCCGAATTGCTGGCAATTCCGCGAGTACAACCACTGATAGGCCTGATCGATGCTCGCATCGGCCATGTCCGAGAGGTCGCGGCAGGTCTGGATCAAATCTGCCTGGCGGGTCAGGTCGCGCCAGATGATGCGCACTTGCTGGCGGGTGCGCTGGCGGCGCAGGGCGCGGCCGAGTTCGTCTTCGGTTTGCGCTGCATTCACTGCCGCCGCGATCTGCGCGCACAGCTCACCGGGGGCGAAGCTGCGATCCAGTTCGCCGGACTGCACCAGCGCCAGCAACATCAAAGGGTCACGAATGCTCTGTTCAATCACGAAGTCGCTGGCGCCGACGACGCGGGCCAATTGCGCCCAGCGTTCAGGCGTCCAGGCAGACAGGCCATGATCGTCTTCTAATAAAGCGACGGACGCACGGAACGACTGTTCGGCACGGGTGACCAATGGCTCAAGAATGGCGGGCAGTTCGGCAAGCGAAGGCAGGGTCATGGTCTATCCTTGATCGGCGTGTGAAGGGGCTCATGTAGTGATTCTTGAAAACACGCTACGTGACCGACTGTCGAACAAAGGTTAGAAATAGCTGAAATTTCTTTTATTTTGGCAGCCAACATCAAGCTTTCACCTTTTCTGGTTGGTAAAAGACCAACCTTAACGATTATTCTCACCACGCAGCCGGAGGCCACAAGCCATTCATCTGTAGTTTTACTACTCGTCTATACATTCGAAAGGCTGAAATGCCCGTTGATTTGTAGTAAAACTACACGCCGCCGGAACAACCTCTCGGCAATCCAAGAATTTATATCGTCTGCCCACAAGGCCAGTCGCAAACTCAGGCAACCGATTCTGGAAGCCTTTCCGCCCTGGAGCAAGCCATGCAAGACCTCGATCCCGTCGAAACCCAGGAATGGCTGGACGCCCTGGAATCGGTTCTCGACAAAGAAGGCGAAGACCGCGCTCACTATCTGATGACCCGTATGGGCGAATTGGCAACCCGTAGCGGTTCGCAACTGCCTTACGCCATCACCACGCCATACCGCAACACCATTCCAGTTACCCACGAAGCACGCATGCCTGGCGACCTGTTCATGGAACGCCGCATTCGCTCGTTGGTACGCTGGAACGCGATGGCCATGGTGATGCGCACGAACCTGAAAGATTCTGACCTGGGCGGTCACATCTCCAGCTTCGCTTCCAGTGCAACCCTGTACGACATCGGCTTCAACTACTTCTTCCAGGCCCCGACCGACGAACACGGCGGCGACCTGATCTACTTCCAGGGCCACACCTCGCCAGGCGTTTACGCCCGTGCGTTTATGGAAGGTCGCATCACCGAAGAACAAATGAACAACTTCCGCCAGGAAGTCGACGGTCAGGGCTTGTCGTCCTATCCGCACCCTTGGCTGATGCCTGACTTCTGGCAGTTCCCGACCGTATCCATGGGTCTGGGCCCGATCCAGGCGATCTATCAGGCACGCTTCATGAAGTACCTGGAAGCCCGTGGCTTCATCCCTGAAGGCAAGCAAAAAGTCTGGTGTTTCCTGGGCGACGGCGAGTGCGACGAGCCGGAATCCCTGGGCGCGATCTCGCTGGCTGGCCGCGAGAAGCTCGACAACCTGATCTTCGTCATTAACTGCAACCTGCAGCGCCTTGATGGCCCGGTTCGCGGCAACGGCAAGATCATCCAGGAACTCGAAGGCGTGTTCCGCGGTGCTCAGTGGAACGTGACCAAAGTTATCTGGGGCCGTTTCTGGGACCCACTGCTGGCCAAAGACGTCGACGGTATCCTGCAACGTCGCATGGACGAAGTCATCGACGGCGAGTACCAGAACTACAAAGCCAAAGACGGCGCGTTCGTGCGTGAACACTTCTTCAACTCGCCAGAACTCAAGGCGATGGTTGCTGATCTGTCCGACGACGAGATCTGGAAACTCAACCGTGGCGGCCACGACCCGTACAAGGTCTACGCGGCGTACCACGAAGCGGTCAACCACAAAGAACAACCGACCGTCATCCTGGCCAAGACCATCAAAGGTTATGGCACCGGTGCCGGCGAAGCGAAAAACACTGCGCACAACACCAAGAAAGTCGATGTCGACAGCCTGAAGTTGTTCCGTGATCGTTTCGACATCCCGGTCAAAGACGAAGAGCTGGAAAACCTGCCCTTCTTCAAACCAGAACCAAACAGCGCCGAAGCCCGCTACCTCAGCGAGCGCCGCACTGCATTGGGCGGTTTCGTGCCACAGCGTCGCGCCGAGAGCTTCAGCGTGCCGACACCGTCACTCGATACCCTCAAGGCTATTCTTGACGGCTCGGGCGACCGTGAAATTTCCACCACCATGGCTTTCGTGCGGATCCTCGCGCAATTGGTCAAGGACAAGGAAATCGGTCCGCGCATCGTTCCGATCATCCCGGACGAAGCCCGTACCTTCGGTATGGAAGGCATGTTCCGTCAGTTGGGTATCTACTCGTCCGTCGGCCAGCTCTACGAGCCAGTCGATAAAGACCAGGTGATGTTCTACCGCGAAGACAAGAAGGGCCAGATCCTCGAAGAAGGCATCAACGAAGCGGGCGCCATGAGCTCCTTCATCGCTGCCGGTACTTCGTACTCCAGCCACAACCAGCCAATGCTGCCGTTCTACATCTTCTACTCGATGTTCGGCTTCCAGCGTATCGGCGACCTCGCCTGGGCCGCTGGCGACAGCCGTACCCGTGGCTTCCTGATCGGCGGCACCGCCGGCCGGACCACGCTGAACGGCGAAGGCCTGCAACACGAAGATGGTCACAGCCACATCCTGGCCGGCACCATCCCGAACTGCCGCACCTTTGATCCAACCTACGGCTATGAGCTGGCGGTGATCATCCAGGACGGCATGAAGAAGATGACCGAAGAGCAGCAGGACGTTTTCTACTACATCACCGTGATGAACGAGTCCTACCAGCAGCCAGCCATGCCGGCCGGTGTCGAGGAAGGCATCATCAAGGGCATGTACCTGCTCGAGGAAGACACCCGCGAAGCGGCGCACCACGTTCAGCTGATGGGCTCCGGCACCATCCTGCGTGAAGTCCGTGAAGCGGCGAAGATCCTGCGTGAACAGTTCAACATCGGCGCTGACGTGTGGAGCGTTACCAGCTTCAACGAACTGCGTCGCGATGGCCTGGCCGTAGAACGCACCAACCGTCTGCACCCGGGCCAGAAGCCTAAGCTGAGCTACGTCGAAGAATGCCTGAACGGCCGTAAAGGTCCGGTCATTGCCTCTACCGACTACATGAAGCTGTTCGCTGAACAAATTCGTCAGTGGGTCCCGTCCAAGGAATTCAAAGTCCTGGGCACCGATGGTTTCGGCCGCAGTGACAGCCGTAAGAAGCTGCGTCACTTCTTCGAAGTCGACCGTCATTTCGTGGTGTTGGCAGCCCTGGAAGCCTTGGCTGACCGTGGTGACATCGAACCTAAGGTGGTGGCTGAAGCCATCGTCAAGTTCGGTATCAACCCGGAAAAACGCAACCCACTGGACTGCTGAGGAGACATTCTGTGAGCGAACTCATTCGAGTACCTGACATCGGCAGCGGTGAAGGTGAAGTAATCGAACTATTTGTGAAGGTCGGCGACCGTATCGAAGCCGACCAGAGCATCCTGACGCTTGAGTCGGACAAGGCGAGCATGGAGATTCCTGCCCCGAAGGCCGGCATCGTCAAAAGCCTGAAAGTAAAAATCGGCGATCGCCTGAAAGAAGGCGACGAACTGCTGGAGCTGGAAGTCGAAGGTGCCGCTGCTGCGGCCCCTGCGGCAACCGCTGCCGCTGCGCCGGCCGCCAAAGCTGAAGCAAAACCGGCTGCTGCACCTGCTCCGGCAGCGGCTGCACCGGCCGCTGCTCCAGCCGCTGCAACCACTCAGCAGATTCACGTGCCGGATATCGGTTCGTCGGGCAAGGCCCAGATCATCGAGATCCAGGTCAAAGTCGGCGACACCGTCGCTGCTGATCAGTCGCTGATCACTCTGGAATCCGACAAGGCAAGCATGGAAATCCCATCGCCTGCCGCTGGCGTGGTTGAAAGCATCAGCGTCAAGTTGAACGACGAAGTCGGTACCGGCGACCTGATCCTGGCGTTGAAAGTGGCAGGTGCTGCTGCACCGGCTGCGGCCGCGCCAGCTCAAGCTGCTGCGCCTGCTCCGGCAGCCGCTGCTGCTCCAGCCGCCGCGCCTGCTGCACCGGTTGCCGACACCGTTCAGGACATTCATGTCCCGGACATCGGCTCGTCGGGCAAGGCCAAGATCATCGAAGTACTGGTCAAGGCTGGCGACACCGTCACCGCCGACCAGTCGCTGATCACTCTGGAATCCGACAAGGCGAGCATGGAAATTCCATCGCCTGCCGCTGGCGTGGTGGAAAGCGTTTCCATCAAGCTGGATGACGAAGTCGGTACCGGCGACCTGATCCTGAAATTGAAAGTCAAAGGCGTTGCTCCGGCAGCTGCCCCGGCTCCAGCCGCTGCTGCTCCGGCTGCCGCTGCTCCTGTTGCGTCGGCTCCGGCTGCTGCGCCTGCCGCACCGGTTGCTGCTGCACCAGTCAAGTCGGGTGCCAAGGTTCACGCTGGTCCGGCAGTACGCCAACTGGCCCGTGAATTCGGCGTCGAACTGAACGCGGTCAGCCCAAGCGGCCCGCACGGTCGTGTGCTCAAAGAAGACGTGCAGGTTTACGTCAAAGCCATGATGCAGAAGGCCAAGGAAGCACCGGCCGCCGCAGCTGGCGCAACCGGCGGCGCGGGCATCCCGCCGATTCCGGTCGTGGACTTCAGCCGCTTCGGTGAAATCGAAGAAGTGCCGATGACTCGCCTGATGCAAATCGGCGCGTCGAGCCTGCACCGCAGCTGGTTGAACATCCCGCACGTGACTCAGTTCGATTCGGCTGATATCACCGACCTGGAAGCGTTCCGCATCGCGCAGAAAGCCGTTGCAGAGAAGGCTGGCGTCAAGCTGACCATCCTGCCGCTGCTGCTCAAGTCGTGTGCGCACCTGCTCAAGGAACTGCCGGACTTCAACAGTTCGCTGGCACCTAGCGGCAAGGCGATCATCCGCAAGAAGTACGTAAACATCGGCTTCGCGGTCGACACCCCGGATGGCCTTCTGGTACCGGTCATCAAGAACGTCGACCAGAAAAGCCTTCTGCAGCTTGCGGCTGAGGCGGCTGTGCTGGCCGCCAAAGCCCGCGACAAAAAGCTTACCGCTGACGACATGCAAGGCGCCTGCTTCACCATTTCCAGCCTCGGCCACATTGGCGGCACCGGCTTCACGCCGATCGTCAACGCGCCGGAAGTGGCGATCCTCGGTGTTTCCAAGGCAACCATCCAGCCAGTCTGGGACGGCAAAGCCTTCCAGCCGAAGCTGATGCTGCCGCTGTCGTTGTCCTACGATCACCGTGTGATCAACGGCGCCGCTGCTGCACGCTTCACCAAGCGTCTGAGCGACCTGCTGGCGGACATCCGCACCATCTTGCTGTAACACCTGACACGCCCTCCTTCACCGGAGGGCCTGTCGCGTTCCACGATTTCCGAGCGCCACGCTCGTACCTCAACCCCGCCAATTTGGCGGGGCTTTTTTTGCCTGAAAGAAAGTACCTGGCAACTTCCTACATCTGCGGCTTACTTCGCCCACAACTTGAGTCCACTTCGGCTCGATATTTTTTGCGAGCCAATAACTAGGCTTAGTCCCATAAAGTTCAACACGGACTTTGACACCCTTAATAGCTTAGTTAGCATTACTTCGAACGGATTCGAACATGTTCAAACCGACTGTCGGCCCGATTATTGGCCACACTACAACTAACCACGCACGAATTTTCTTACGCGGTGAAACTCAGGATGACGCACTGGTATTTGCCGGCATCCGTTATCGGCCAGTGGGCGATGAACGCTGGACTAAAGGCCTGTTTACTAAACTTTCGACCTTGCGGGACATGTCCGACGTCATTGCGTTAAATGACCTGAGCGAAGATACCGCGTACGAATACCAGGCAGGCTGGATCAGCCCCATGAGCCCGGTGCACACCGTGGAAACGGTGCAGGAGCTACCGCTGCAATGGCCGCGAGAGATCTATCGTTTTCGCACCCAGTCCAGCAAGGTCACGCGGCCTCGCGCCTATATCATCGGCTCTTGCCGTTACCTGCGGATGACCGCGGGCAAACCATCATCCCCACTGCGAGGCGATCGTATTTTCGACTCGATCAAGAAACTGGTGGACCAGGCTGATCCGCCGATCAGCGCCACGTTGATGACCGGGGATCAGATCTACGTCGATGATCTGAACATCATTGCCCCCGACCGCGAATACAACGAAATCCTTAGCAAATACCGAGCGGCATTTTCCCAACCCAATATCTGCAAGTTGATGGCTGGCACACCGACCTACATGATTCTCGACGACCATGAAATAGAAGATAACTGGCCAGCCAATGCCAGCAAGTCCGACGATGAGTTGTATCGCAACGCCATGAACGCTTATGAGTTATATCAGGCGAGCCATAGTCCGGCTCATGAGCTTTATGACAATGGGCTAGTGAATCGTTCCAGGCTGGAACATTACTGGTACCCACTAAGCGAAGGTGATATCGAATGGTTTGTCACCGACAGCCGCACCAGCCGCACGCTGTCCGCCGATGATCGGCGCATTCTCGACGAAGAACAGGAACAGGTCCTGCTTAAATGGCTGGTCAACAGCCCGGCGCGGGTCAAGTTTGTGGTCACCAGCGTGATGTTCTACCCCGACCGCAAAAGTCATGGCGACGATGCCTGGAAGGCCTTCCCGGAACAGCGCCTGCGACTGCTGGAAACTATTCGTACGCATCGCATCAAGAACGTCATTTTCGTTTCCGGCGATGTGCATGGTTCCCTGACCAGCCGCCTGACCCACAGCGAAGACCTCGACTTCGACATTCACACCATCGTTTCTTCGCCCCTGTGCAACAGCAAGCTGCTGCCGTATGCCAGCGAGTCGACCTTCATCCTCGATCAGCCACTGGCGCAAACGGCGGCTGGGGACTATCGGCATGAACTGACGAGTAAGGTGGTGAGCCAGGACAATTTTGCGCATGTGGTGGTTGAGGCGCAGGAAATACGCGTGAATTATCACGACCGGGACGGCAACCTTTTGCAGACGATCGACATTCCATTGCGTTAAGCGAAATCCTGTGGCGAGCGAGCTTGCTCGCGCTGGGCTGCGCAGCGGCCCCAAGGTTTTTGTGAGCGCTGCGCACTCAAGCGCGAGCAAGCTCGCTCGCCACAGGACAGTGCTCAACTCAGAAACCTTCGATCCAAACCATTACTTTTGGCCGTCCACTGGAGAAATCCATCCTCCTGCCGACATATTCTTATAGCACTTGGCCTTCATCTCTCTTGTCAGTCGGTGCCGCAATGATGCAACCTTGCCGCAGGCAACAGTAAAGAGGGCGAGAGCCCGGCGCGATCAGCATATTCGAAGCGAGTTTCCCCCAATGAAAAGCCAACCCGATGCCGCCAGCCGTATGGTGGCCGAGGTAGTGACGCAGTTGCCTGTGCCCTCGCGGCTCGGCATGCTGCGTTTCGAACGGCTGAATGAAGCAAGCTGGGCGCTGCTGTTTCTTGATCCCAATTGCGAACGACAGTTCGGCCTGCCGGCCGTGGAGCTCTGCGCACTGGTCGGTTCGCCCTACGCCAGCCTGATGGAGCCCGAAGCGCGCTATCAACTGCATGACGCGATCCAGCTGCAACTCGCCGACAGCCCGCATTACCTGATCCGCTACACACTGCACACCGCCGCAGGCACCTTGAGCCTGCTGGAACTGGGCGAAGCCTACAAACAACACAATCGACACCTGCTGCGCGGCTACTTGCTGGTGGTAGACGGCCTGTTCGAGGGCGAGCCGTTGCTGCCGGCCCTGGACCTGGAAACCCAGAACTCGCGCCTGCAAATCGCCCTGGAACTCAACCAGCGTGCCCAACAGGAACAACTGCAGCATCTGGACCGGGTACGTGCCCAGCAAGACTTGATCCTGCTGCTGACCCGTCAGCGCTACAGCTCCGGCAATTCCCTGCAAGAAGCCGCCGAACTGATCACCCGCTGCGCCTGCGACATCTACGAAATCGACTGCGCCAGCCTGTGGAACCTCGAGGGTTCGACGCTGGTGCCGATCTCGGCTTATCACCGCGCCACTCAGGAATACCTGATGCCGGAGCCGATCGACGCAAGCAGTTTTCCGGATTATCTGGAAGCCCTGCACACCAGTCGCGCCATCGATGCCCATAACGCGATCCGTGACCCGCGTACCCGGCACATGGCTGAAAGCCTGCGCCCGCGGGACGTCAACGCCATGCTCGACGCCAGTATTCGCGTCGATGGCCAAGTGGTCGGCGTGTTGTGCCTGGAGCAGACCGGTGCGACCCGCGCCTGGCAATCAGACGAAATCGCCTTTGCCGGTGAACTGGCGGATCAGTTCGCCCAAGTCATCAACAACCACAACCGCCGCACCGCCACCAGCGCCCTGCACCTGTTCCAGCGCGCAGTGGAACAAAGTGCCAACGCCTTTTTGCTGGTCAATTGCGACGGCGTGGTCGAATACGTCAACCCAAGCTTTACCGCGATCACTCAGTACAGCACCGAAGAAGTCCACGGCCAGCGGCTGTCGGAACTGCCGGCGCTGGAAAACCTCAGCGAACTGCTGTTCGACGCGCCCTCGGCACTGGCCAAGAGCAACAGTTGGCAGGGCGAGTTCAAGAGCCGCCGCAAAAACCTCGAACCCTACTGGGGCCAGTTGTCGATCTCCAAGGTTTACGGCGACAACCGCGAGCTGACGCATTACATCGGCATCTACGAAGACATCACCCAAACCAAGCTCGCCCAGCAACGCATCGAGCGCCTGGCCTACACCGACAACCTGACCAACCTCGGCAACCGCCCGGCGTTTATCCGCAACCTGGACGAACGTTTCGCCCGAGACAGCGATACACCGATCAGCCTGTTGCTGGTGGACATCGACAACTTCAAGCGGATCAACGACAGCCTCGGCCACCAGACCGGCGACAAATTGCTGATCAGCCTGGCCCGACGCCTGCGCAATAGCCTGAGCCCGAGCGGCAGCCTGGCGCGCTTCGCCAGTAACGAATTCGCGGTGCTGCTGGACAACACCGACCTCTCGGCCGGCCAGCAAGTCGCCAACCAGTTGCTGGCGACCCTCGACAAGCCGATGTTCGTCGACAACCAGCTAATTAGCGTCACCGGCTCCGTGGGCCTGGCCTGCGCGCCGCTGCACGGTCGCGACCCGCAGACGCTGATGCGCAACGCCGGCCTCGCCTTGCACAAGGCCAAGGCCAACGGCAAACATCAGGTTCAGGTGTTCACCGAAGCGCTGAACGCCGAGGCCAGCTACAAGCTGTTCGTCGAGAACAACCTGCGTCGCGCCCTGACCCAGAACGAACTGGACGTGTTCTACCAGCCCAAGCTGTGCCTGCGCAGCGGTCGTTTGCTGGGGATGGAAGCCTTGCTGCGCTGGAACCATCCGGAAAAAGGCATGATCCGCCCGGACCAGTTCATCAGCGTCGCTGAAGAGACCGGCCTGATCATTCCAATCGGCAAATGGATCGCCCGTCAGGCCTGCCGCATGAGCAAGGAACTGACCGCCGCCGGCCTGGGCAATCTTCAGGTGGCGATCAACCTGTCGCCCAAGCAGTTTTCCGACCCGGACCTGGTGGCGTCCATCGCCAGCATCCTCAAGGAAGAAGCGCTGCCGTCGAACCTGCTGGAGCTTGAGTTAACGGAGGGCCTGCTGCTGGAAGCCACCGAAGACACGCACTTGCAACTTGACCAGCTCAAGCGCCTGGGCCTGACCCTGGCCATGGACGACTTCGGCACCGGTTACTCATCGCTCAGCTACTTGAAAAAATTCCCGATCGACATCATTAAGATCGATCGAAGCTTCATCCACGAAATCCCGGACAACCAGGACGACATGGAAATCACCTCCGCAGTGATCGCCATGGCCCACAACCTGAAACTCAAGGTCGTGGCGGAAGGCATCGAAACCGCCGAGCAGTTGGCCTTCCTGCGCCGCCACCGTTGCGACGTCGGCCAGGGCTACCTGTTCGACCGCCCTATCCCGGGTTCCGAGCTGATCGAGAAGCTCAAACGCTATCCGCGCGGCCCGATTGCCTGATTGATACACCCCCTATGGGAGCGGGCTTGCTCGCGAAGGTGGTGTATCAGTGACGTGAATTCTGACTGACACGCCGCCTTCGCGAGCAAGCCCGCTCCCACAGGGATAGTGCGCAACCGGAAATCATTGGGCACACTGGCGGTCTGACTACTTACACACTCTGACTGAGGGGACTGATGATGGTCTTGCGCTCGGAAATTCTGGTGAACAAAAACGTGCTCCCGACTAAAGAACAAGCTCTGCCTGGCCGTGAAACCCCAATGAACTTGCCGGAAAAACACTTCGTCCACGACTCCCCGCTGCTGGGCCCGTTCGTGACCGACGTGGATTTCGCGATCTTCGGCCTGGGCTGCTTCTGGGGCGCGGAACGCAAATTCTGGCAGCGCGAGGGCGTGGTCAGTACGGTGGTGGGTTACGCCGGCGGCTTTACGCCGAACCCCACGTATGAAGAAGTCTGCTCTGGCCTGACCGGCCACAGCGAAGTGGTACTGGTGGTCTACGAGCCGGCAAAAGTCAGCTACGAAGCGCTGCTGAAGATGTTCTGGGAACTGCACAACCCGACCCAGGGCATGCGCCAGGGCAACGACATCGGCACTCAGTACCGCTCGGTGATCTACGCCACCAACCCGGATCAGCTCGCCGCCGCCAAACACAGCGCGCAAGTGTTCCAGGTTGAACTGACCAAGGCTGGCAAAGGCACCATCACCACCGAAATCGACGAAGCCCCAACGGTCTACTTCGCCGAGGCGTATCACCAGCAGTACCTGGCCAAGAATCCTGAAGGGTATTGCGGGATTGGCGGTACAGGCGTGACTTGCCCGATCTGATATCAGATCGCCGAAAGCTTCGCGAGCAAGCCCGCTCCCACATTGGATCTACGCCTGACCACACTCTTGTGATCGACATAAATCTACTGTGGGAGCGGGCTTGCTCGCGAAGGCGTCCTCTCAGACGCCATTAATCCTGCTGATCAACTCTCAGCAATCAACCAATCCATCTGCCACCCACCCTGGGTCTGCCC
This sequence comes from Pseudomonas sp. ASL4, assembly GCF_056680395.1. Classification (NCBI taxonomy): domain Bacteria; kingdom Pseudomonadati; phylum Pseudomonadota; class Gammaproteobacteria; order Pseudomonadales; family Pseudomonadaceae; genus Pseudomonas; species Pseudomonas sp. ASL4. Next base: position 161,500 of record NZ_CM155280.1, read on the forward strand.
AAGCTTCTTGGACAACCACGGCAGCAACTCCCGCAATTCCTCTTCCAGACCCCACGGCGGATTCGCAATCGCCAACCCCGAGCCGTTCAGGCTGTTCGGCGTATCCAGTGGATGCACCAACAACTCCACCCGCAACAACTTCGGCGCGCCCGAGCCGGCCAGGTCCTGATAGAAACGACGCAACATGCGTTGGTCCTTCACCGGGTACCAAATCGCCGCCACGGTCTGGCGCATCCGCCCAATCGCCTCTTTCAACGACGCCGCACAGCGCTGCATCTCATCGAGCTGCTCGAACGGCGGATCAATCAACATCACCGCCCGCTTCTCCTGCACCGGCAACATCGCGCGCGGCACATGCCAGCCTTCGCCCAGGTGAACCTTCACCCGACGATCACCGGCCATATTGTCCTTGAGCAACAAACCGTCTTCAGGGTGCTTCTCATTGAGCATCACCCGATCCTGCCGCCGCGTCAGGCGCCGCGCCAACTCCGGCGACCCCGGGTAATAGCGCAACTGGCCATCCGGGTTCATGTCGTGCAGCACCTTCATGTAATCGGCGGTCAGTTCCGGCAGATCCGGCTGATCCCACAACCGCGCGATCCCTTCCAGGTACTCACCGGTACGGCTCGCCTGATCACCCTGCAGGTCATACAGACCAATACCGGCGTGAGTGTCGAGATAGGCAAACGGCTGCTCCTTGCGCGACATCAAGGCGATGAGGCGGGTCAAAGTCAGGTGTTTGAACACATCGGCGTGATTGCCGGCATGGAAGGCGTGACGATAATTCATGATTGCTCCTGCGAAGGCCGGGAAGTTTACCTTGTACGGCGGCGAACGTCAGGAGTTCACGGCTGAGCGGCCATTCCAGGCAATCACACACCCCGTAGGAACTGCCGAAGGCTGCGATCTTTTGACCTTGCCCTTATGGCGAGGGGGCTTGCCCCCGTTGGGCTGCAAAGCAGCCCCAAAATCCCCCAGCCACTACAAAACCCTGTGGCGAGGAAGCTTGCTCCCGCTGGGCTGCACAGCAGCCCCAAAATCCCCCAACCACTACAAAACCCCGTGGCGAGGGGGCTTGCCCCCGTTGGGCTGCGCAGCAGCCCCAAAATCCCCCAACCACTACAAAACCCTGTGGCGAGGGGGCTTGCCCCCGTCGGGCTGCGCAGCAGCCCCAAGATATCCCGGCCAACCAAAAACCCTGTGGCGAGGGAGCTTGCTCCCGCTGGGCTGCGCAGCAGCCCCAAAACCAGCCCTCCGGATTCGTCAGGTAAACCGCAGCGCCTGGTTTCACGACTGCTACGCAGCCGAACGGGAGCAAGCTCCCTCGCCACAAAAGCCCTTCGCTGCTACTCCGGAGAGCGAGCCCGCAACCGCCGCCCAATCACATCCAGCACATCACACCCATCGCGCAACGGAATGGCGCAGAGCAAGGCAAAATCGCTAAGGATGAAGGACTCACAGTCAATCGAACCGCGCATGGAAAGGTTCTCAAGCACCTGAGTGACCGCGCGAATTCGGTAGCTGGCAGCGTCATATAAAACATCAATCGGGGCGTGGGTGTCGACGAACAGGGTGGGCATTTCACAGCAATTGCTGGTGAGTGCCATGTAGCGGGCGTCGGGGTGGGGGATTGGTTTTTCGTAGGGTGGATCGGGGTGAAGAGTTTTCATTTTTCATACTCGTGAGCAGTAAATATGAACTGCCAACCGTCCTCCTACAGACTTGGGTGGCAGCCGTACGCGGGAGTAGGAAACCGAGTGCTCACGAACCTCAGCCACGCCGAAGCGTGTCCCGCGCACAGCCGCCGCGAACGATCTTACGGACACATATTAAGTGCCGCAATCAAACGACAGCGCTGATGCGCGGTGAGCAATCAGGGTTCCTACACCCTGCCACTGCATTCGCAGCGACAGCCAAAGACTATCCACCGATCTCACAACGCACCAGTTCATGGAAGCCGCCACAGCTTGAAGGAAACTTCCGATGACCTTGTCCGGAAATTTCGCTTACGACTAGGCTTTCAGGCTCAAGAGCTGACGATCAAACAGATCCAAAATATGTAACAACCAAGATTCACCGGACGCCCATTCGAACCAATAACAGTAGCTGCAGTACATATCGCTCAATAGAAATTGCCGCAGTTCGACTTCTTTTTTATTTGACGATAAAAGTACCATTATCTGAGTCCGCACCTCTAATATGGAGTCGACGTACGACTCCATAAAAAACGACTGTATTACTTCATCTGCCGTATTATGCATGCACATCCAGTCTTGATGAAAATAACAACCAAAGAACTGGAACAACTCTTCAAAGTCCTGCTTCACATCCTGCTTATTGCTACCGTCTTTATCGCCATACTCCTCACCTACCACGTCAAAAAATCCTCTTGACCGGCTTTATACAGCTCATCACACCAGGCTTCGGATAGCTTAATGTGAACATCGTCAAAAAACGCCTTTGGATCTATCATTTCACTCCATCCAATAGGAAGCAAAGAATGAGCTATCGGATCATGGTCAAAAACTTTAGAGAAAACACTCGGCTCACCGTCAAGAGCCTCACCCAGCACAAAAAACAAAACAAACTTGTGCCGATAACTCAACCCAGCGAAGCGCTTGATAATAAATTTAGATATTAAAAATTCTCTATCCAAAGGGCAGTCTGGATCGTATGCCGACAATTCGACACCAAGACTCTCCTCGCGGTCATATATATCAAACCCACCGAGAAAATGCCCTAGACTGGGATTGTATGGAACAGCAAGAAATGGATGCATCAGCATTAAATTTTCTCTATCGGATAAAGCGTTATAGGCTTCAACGTCTCAAAGTCGAACTTCATCTCAAACGCATCCATCTGAGGAATAAAACGCGGATTTTCTGGATCTAAAGGATTAGGTTCATATCCCTGACCTACATTCTCAGCCTCCATTTTTACTAACAAATTTCCTTTACTATCCTCCCCAGTAAAACGAGACATTTTTCTAGTCTCTCTTGTCATCGCTTCATTATAAGCATTCAGCTGTGCTCTATAGCTTATAAATTTAGAGCTTGGAACAGCTCTCCACTCCTTACTCTCATAATAAAGTTCGCAGCTAGTGGTTTGTTGCTGAACAGCAGAACCTGAACTCTCTGCCCGATTCCTATACGTAGCTCGCACCATAGCAATCCATTTTTTAATAGCTATTAATAACGTCATTCTTCAAAAACCCACCATAACAAAATAAAAAAAAATAGAAACGGAAGGAGGACCGGTTTATTTTTTGCTCTTATCAATGCCAACAACACCTTAAAAGCTGGTAGCAAAAACAAACTCGCCCCCTTTTTTGTGATCACAACTCCAATCCTGATGAAAGTAACCAGCCAAAAATTGAAATATGTACGGAAATTTAAAGAAGTGAGACGGATTTATTTATCCCCACATTTCAAGAACGTTTTTCAACCGTGTATCCGTCAGCTACTATGGTCAAAATAACATTCCACTCGCGAGCACAAGTAAAGCAATAGTTAACGCCAACCTCCAAAGGATCTATCACAGTTAGCTCCTGTGACAAGGGGGTTATGTCCTTCACAAACATCTCTGAGACCTCCGCCCCCACTGCCCCAACAGACTTAAAACCTAGAACATTTTCAAATGTAATTAACCAACGTTCTTCCTGCCAATCCACAAACTCTATAAAAATACGCTCTCGCTCACATATTATTTTTTCAATGGTGCCGTCTGAAACTGAAAATTCTGTCATTTTGAAGTACCTGGATGTTTTTCACCGGAAACAAAGCCGGTTCCGTGACCGAGTTGATAGCCGTCAGGTTTAACTTTGACAACTGCCTTCTTCTTATCCGCCTGACTCCAACTTAAATGACTAGGTTTAATCTCCAAATGGTAATGCTCACCATGGTGTCTCGCATTAAATGGTCCAGCATCTCCTGGATGACTTTCATATCTAATAATAGTATCCGCATTAGGTCGCCACACCATTCTTTGACTTCCATGTTGAGTTTGTGAAACTTTGGGCTGCACCCCTAAAACTTCCGTAAGCTCGTTTGGATCTTCAGGAAACTGAGTATAAGCCTTCGGAAGAGCCGGCTCACCCTCATCAACCCTAGCGCCAGTCGTATCCCCCGGCACCTTACAACCCGACTTATTGGGTGTCGGGCAATTCCCGCTCAACCCCAACGGATCAACCCACCCCGTCGGGTTCGGCGTGTACTGATACTGGTTCAGCCCACCCGCCAACTTGATCGGATCCGGCGTCAGGTACCGGCCAATCTCCGGATCATAGTACCGATGCCGGTTGTAATGCAGTCCCGACTCAGCATCAAAGTACTGCCCCTGAAATCGCAACGGCTGTTCGAGTTGTTCACCCGCGCCATGGGTCAGGCGAGTGACCTTGCCGTAAGCGTTGTACTTCGCCGCCCAAACAATCTCACCACCGAAATCCGTCAGTTCCTGCGGCGTGCCGAGGTGGTCGAGTTGGTAGTAGAACGGGCAGGCCTTACGCGGGCCTTTGCCGTCGAGCATGGCCAGCGGGCGGAAAGTGCCTGGCTCATAAATGTAGCTGCGGTAATGCTCGTGGCTACTTTCCGCAACGACCTGATCGCCCTGCCAGAAGAACTCGGTGGTCCGACCGTCGACAGTTTTGGCGATGCGGCGACCGAAGGCGTCATAGCGATAATTCGCACAACTGCCATCCGGCAACGTGACGCCAATCAAGCGATGCTGGCAGTCGTACCGATACTCAGTGACGAGTTTCTGCTCCGTACCGCGCCGTTCGCGTATCAGGTTGCCGAAGGCGTCATAGTCGTAGTGCCGGTCACCCTGCATTAATAGGCGATTGCCCTTAACACTCGCCAAACCGGCCCGATCCTGCATCAACAAGTTGCCCGCCGGATCATGGGCAAAACTTTCCGGTGACTCGTCTCGACTATGCCGAACGCGGGTCAGTCGGTTGAGGGCGTCGTAAACATAGCTGCGCTGGCCGTGGCGGGTGTCGGCGATGCTGTCGAGGTTGCCGTTGAGGCTGTAGGCATAGTCGCGGCGGTACAGCGGTCGTTGCTGTTGGCTGACGGCGTGGGCTTTGAGGCGTCCTTGGTCGTCGTAGGAATATTCGCTGAGCAGCAGACCTTGTTGGCGATTTTTCTCACGACCGAATTGAAACTGGTGAGTGGTAAGTCGCGCACCGTTGAGGTCGATGGCGCTGAGTGCGCCGCCCTTGGTGTGGTGATAATCAAGTTTGCTGTTGTCCGGCAGGCGTAGGTGGTTGAGTTGGCCGCAGGCGTCGTAGCCATAACGCAAAGTGCCCCAGCCCTGGTGCTCGGTGATGAGGCGGTCTTGTCGGTCGTATTCGAATTCCAGCGGATGGTCGTTGCCATCATCGACGCCGACCAATCGGCCGAGGCTGTCGTAGCGGTATTCGACCTGGACGCCGTCGGGTAGGGTTTTGACCAGCAGGCGCCCGGCCGAATCCCGTTCGTAACGCGTGACGAGTTGCGAGCCCTCATCGCCGAACTCGGTTTTTTCCAGCAGTTGCCCGTTGAGGTCGTAGGCATACGCCGTACGCTGCCCGTCGAATCCGGTTTCTTGTCGGATCAAGCCGTTGGGCGTGTAGGCCAGCTGATATTTTTCGCCGGATTCGTTTTCGATTTCTGTCAGTAAAAGCTGCGCGTTGTCGTAGCGATACTTCAACTGGGTGCCGTCGGGGTTGATTCGGCGGCTGACCAGATGCAGCTCGTCGGCGTATTCGTAGCGGGTGATGCGACCGAGTTCGTCCTGTTCAGCGGTGATCTGGCCGTAGGCGTTGTAGCTGAAAGCTCGGGTGGCGCCTGTGGGTAAAGTCGTCTGGATCAGTCGGCCGACCGCGTCCCACTGGTAACGCGTGACAGCACCGTGTTCGTCCTGGCTGGTAATCCGCCGGCCCAACACGTCGTAGGAATAGCGCCGCCGCCCGCCATCCGGCAACGTTTCTTCGACCAGTTGCCCCAGACCATTCCAGACGAACAGGTGCCGACTGACGTCCGGATAACGGATCGACAGCAGCCGCCCTTGAGCGTCGTAGTGGTAATGGGTGACATGCCCATCAGGATCAGTCGCTTCGGTGACATCACCCTGTGCATTGCGCTGATATTTCCACACCGCTTCGCCGCGATACCGCGCGTGCAGGAAACCGTTGCGGTACTCGTAGGCCGTTGGCTCGTCTTCGGGCGGAATCAGTGCAACGAGGCGTCCGATTTCGTCGTAGCGGTATTCAGTCACCGCGCCGAGCGGATCCTGCTCGGCGATCAATCGTCCCTGTTCGTCGTAAGACTTAAGGTGTTCACCACCATCGAGCTCGACCTTGCGCACCAAACGCGCCCGGTCGTCGTGGACGTAAACCTCTTCGCTACCATCGATGTTCTGGACGGTGACGCTACCCTCGTCATCCCAGACGTACTTCGTGTCCATCTGCGAAAACGACGCCCAGTGCCGGATACATCGCGCAGCCTTGCCGGACCTTTCCCACTCCCAGAAGAAACTCGCCCCACCGGTCAATTGCCGCTGGAGAATTACGTGCTGATCGTCGTAGTCGTAACGCTCGCTTTCGCCGGCAGCATTGATGGCGGCGATCAGTTGATCGCGCTCGTCGTAGTCGTAACTGACCACCGTCTGTTCGGTGTGCCAGGCTTCGTCGAGGGTTGGCGCCGGGCGTAATTGCTGGTAATCGACGGCGATCAAATGATTGCGCACGTAGCGCAACAGCAAGGCGCGGCCGGCGCCGTTGTCGAGGCGTTTGATGCGGTCCTGGCGGTCGCGGGTAATGCGCAGACGGTTGTCGTATCCGTCGCTGATCGCTGTCAGAAAACCGTTATGAAAGTGGAAGAAACGTGCATCGTCGCCGGCCTGGGCGAGGATCAGTTCTTCGGGGTCATTGCCGAGATAAATCGCCGCTCGCGACAGGCTGTTGTGGATCGCCGGGCGCTCGATGTTCGGCAGCGGGAACGTGGTGCGGCGGTTTTCGTGGTCGATCCAGATGACGCTGTCGCCGTCGATTTCCAGGCGATGCGCGAGGCTGTGGCTCCAGCCAAAACCGAGGCCGCTGTCGATCTCGGCGGCGCTGGTGCGATAGAGCCGGGTGAATTCGAACGGCAGGATTCCGTCGAGCGAACCGTCGGTCAAGGTCAACAGTTCTTCGCCGGTGACCATCGAAACCGGACAGTTGTTGGTGCAGGTCAGCGGAACGCAATCGGCGCTGTCGCCGTTGGGGTTTTTCGCTTGTTTGGACTCGTCGTCGTGGTGTTCTTTTTTCTTTAGCGAGGCGTTACGACGGGCGCTCCAGCTCAACTGCATCCGGCCTTTTTTCATGCCGGCCGCGATGCCCCGGGCGGCGACTTTTTTGTAGCGGTCGACGTAACCAATGAAGTTATTGATGATCGTGAAGATCGCTTTGACGAGGCGCAGAACAGCGCTGAGCAACTGCGCGGCCCGATTAGCCAGGCGCATCGTCAAATAGGCGATCCCTGCGCCGGCCGCAGCGAACGTCAGGACGACGCCAATCAGGATGTCGATTAACAACTGCACGATAAAAGACGACACCGCTTCGGCCGTTTTTCCTGCAATTTCGCTGGGCGGTAGCATGTCCAACCAGAGGCTGGCGGTGCGCAACAACAAGCACAGCGCAGCTTCGTCACTGGCCAGCAGTTGGGCTTTTTCCATGACACTGGGGGCGCTTTTTGCAAGGTCCTCCAGCGCTGCGGCACTCTCGCCCAACTCAGTAGCAAACTTTCCGGGATCTTTGAGAATGTCTGACAGCAGGCTGATGCCGTCCCAAACACCCTCGATCGCGGCCCAACTTCCCGCGAGCATTCCATTGCCTACAGCAGCCGAAGACGATTCCGACCACTTCGGTTTGAATACTTTCCATTCATCACGCAGCCATTTTTCAAGTTCCGTCGTCAGGCCGTTGTAGGAAGAAAAAAGGTCATCAACTTGCTGCGGCGTAACTTCGTTGTGGACGTGAATTCGGTAGAACTTGCCCTCCTTGCCCTCGAATGTTCCTCTGCCATTTTCATCAAGCGTGACAAGCGTCGTTTCACCACTCTCAACCGCAATCACATCGACCTGAATATTCCCCACAGGGATGTCATAAACCGACTCAAACTTGCTCTCGATCTCTAACTTCCCACCCTTCGGGCATTGCACCTTGGAGGAGAAGAAATCGTCGTCGCCACTGCTCACGGCAGTGCTGGTATTGCCGAACCTGATGATCCGTTCCATGCCCATCAACGAAGGCAAATCAGCCGAATGACTAACCTTGTCCGCCGCCTGGTTAAACCAGTGCTTCAACTGCTCTCGATAGAGGGAAAGCGTGGCCGGAAAACTGTCGAGCTCCTGCTCGATGCGCACAATCTGATCCATCAATTCAGCTCCGCCATCAGGTAATCCACCAAGGCTTGTTTCGGTGCTTGGGGAAGGTCCGGGACCTCAAGAAAACTTGCGGCCTTGCGCCGTAAAACCCTGTCGGAAAATGCTTCGAACAGATCCGGGCGCTCTTCGCTTAGCCACTTCAGCAAGTTGTTAATCCGGGTAGCGTCAGACTGAGCGGCAAGCTCTTCAAGCAGCGATTCGGGGACTTGCCACCAAGGGAAAACTTGAGTGCTTTTCAGCGCACGACCACCGATATCGAGCGCCTGACCATTCACCAGACAACGCGCGATAACCGGCAGCAATTGCGCGGATTCGACCTCGGCGGATTGCAGAATCGGCAGCAGATAGCGGCCATCCCAGAAGCGGAAAAACACCTTGTCGTCGTTGGGTAGCAGCACTTGCGTCAGGCTTCGCAAGTGATCAACCACCGCATCCAGGCTTGCCGAAGAAACCGCCAACCAACCCCAGTCCCGGGACTCGGTGGTGGCAACCCACTCCAGAAACTCACTGTCAGCGGCGACAATTCCTACATAGGGCATCACCGGCTCCCACTCGGCGTACGCCGTCTCCGCCCAAATCGGGCTCGGGGCTAGAGCGGTGATCGAGCGCCGCCAGGCTTTGAACGGCTCAGCCGCGCTGGCGCTGCTAAAAATGGCGAACAGTTTTTCATCATTTTCTAACGGCCGAAGTTGCAACCAATGACAGGGAGTTACTGTATTCATGACGAACGCTCTCGCAGCGCTCGAAGGACTCGAATGCGCTGTTATTTAAAACAACATTCAAATAAAAATTTTCGGAGCAATAAACTCCAACTCTAAAAATGATCGTTAAATATTTCAAACATAGCGATTCAGGTAAACCGCTACGCTAGCCAGCCTTTAAACTTACCTACGATCACTCCAACTATGGAAATTACGCCTAACAGAAGCATCAATCCATTGACGGCCTTAATTTTCCGCCGCAACCCAATTGGAAAGCATTCATAGTCTCTCGAATTGAGATCTCCATTCCCCAAAGAACTTCGCGAGAAAATAAATAACGCACCCACGCAACTAATAAATAGAAAGTGGCCAAATGGATCCCATCCCAATAGATCTCTCCTAGCCATAACGGCAGGAGAGTTGCTCAGATTCTCCAATATGTCCGCCGCGTAAAAGTAAGCGACATACAACATAGCCAATGTAACCAGTAAAATTATAATGATCAAAACCAGGCCACTTAAAAGGAATACTGTTTCCGCATCAGTTTTCATTTTTCAACCTCATACAGAATTTCCCCGTCCCGCTCGCCCCAGCGCCCTACATAGGGGACAGATTTATTTATCTCCGAACCTAGGTCACTCAATCCATCCCATATATTTGCAACCGACCAAGAACACAATCATCGCCCCCCCACTTCCCAGTGCTGCGATGTAAAAAAAGCGAATCATCCCCAGTAAGCCTCTAGGAAAATTCAGATAATCCTCCTCATCCAAAGCGCCACACTTAATCGCCCAAGACGGAAATACCAAAAAAGATCCTACACCAGTCAAAACAAAGTTGATTCCAAACAGCCCACCGTTTAAAAAAGACTTCCGCGCCAAAACCCCATGGGAATTGCTAAGAAACCCTATGATTTTCTGCATCTGAAAAAAATAAAGATAGACATGACCGAAGATAGATATAAACCCCAAGCCAAAAAACAAGCCACCAAAGGTCAGAACGAACCAAACTTCATCATCGTTCGTCATTGATAGATTTCCTCATGAATTATCTCTCCAATCTTTTCTCCTGCCGCCTCCCCGCCCACCGCTCCGCCCAAAGTTCCAACGCCCACCAAAATCAAAGAACACCCAACAAAGCCGGCGCCTGCAGTAACAGTTCCGATTCCCACACAGGCAAGCGATCCCAAAGCACCCCCGGCCATACTCCCCGCAAATGCACCAGAAAACTTTCCAGCCTCCGAAAACTTAACTTTCCTACAAGCCTCTTCAGCCCCAACCCGGCAGGTCTCCTTAACCTTAAGCCCCGAAACAGAAGCCCCTAACGCAACACCCACCCAACCACCTGCCTTAATTACCTTACCGGCCTTACTCACCCCATCAATATGCGTCGCATACCCAGGAATTCCTCCAGCCGTACCAGCCTTACTCCAGTGATGCACAAGACTACGGCTTGAGATTCCCAGCGCATTTTTCAGTTTTGGATGATCTGGAATACCCACGCCTTTACGAACCAATGGCCCAAGACTGTTATCCAACCGCCCCATTAGCTTTTTACGCTCGGTAAAGAAGTCCGCGCCCTGGAGTTTTCCGTGTTTGTCGAAAGTGCGTTTGTGGAGGCTTTCCAACTCTAAGAGCGTGTCCTTCAAGTTTCCCAAGTGCTTACCAAACATCGCCGCCCCAATACCCACCCCAGTCGAACCCTGCGAAAGAAAAGACTCAATTCCTCCATGATGCCGCGCCATAAACTCAGCCTCCGCATCGCTCAATGGCTCAAGCGCCGCATCGACTTTCTGCGCGGCCTCCATCAGCAAAGCCTCTTCCCGGGTGCATTGCGTGTTGCGCGGATCACTAAGGACGATTAATTGACCGGGTTTGGCGAAGTTGGAGAGTTGTGGATTAAGGCTTCTAAATTTCTCCAGCACCGCGGGCTCCGGCTGCGCAAACAATATCGACTCAAGCGCAGAGCGAGACACCCCCTGCTCGACAATGTGAAAACCCGGCTCGACGGTTGAAACAGATGCAGTGGATGAGGCCTTTGGCGTACCAGCCAATGTGTTCGGCGTAGGACACATACCGTCCTTGCAACGCTCACACTCTTCACAGAACGGAGCATCACCTTTCAGGCTCATGATCTGCGCCGCGCTGAGCAACGCCGCCGGGGCTGCGGCGAGTTTCAACGGAACATCCGACGAACTCGCCACTGCTGCCATGACCGGCATCGGCGCACCACCGACCTGAATCGGCACGCTGCTGAAAATCCCGCCGGGGCCAATGTTGATCCACTGCCCACCGGCCTGAATGGTCGCGCTGGCGCCGCCGTCGATGACCACTTGCTGGCCGGCGCTGACATGGAATTGCTGGCTGGCATTTAGCGCCTGGCTGTTCACCCGAATGTGCCGGTCGCCGCTCACCAGCAAGTGGTCGTCCTGTCGCACTTCGGTCTGGCGCTGGCCGTGAGTGATGCGCTGTTCGTCGGCCTTCAATTCATGCCGGGCGGTGCCGGTGACGACGATGCTGCGGGCGTTATCGACCTGCACCTGTTGATCATTCAGCACGTGCTGGGTCCAGTTTCGCTGGGCCCGCAGGTAGATTTCCTCGGCGCCTTTGCGATCCTCGATGCGAACTTCGTTGTAGCCACCGCCGCCGGGACTGCTCTGGCTGCGGAAAATACTGCGGGTCTTGTCGGCCGGCAGGTCCAGCGGAACGGGCGTCGCGGCGTTCGGCAGACAACTCATCACCAACGGTTTGTCGGCGTCGGCGTCGATGAACCCCACCAGCACTTCCATGCCAACCCGCGGAATCAACACGCTGCCATAACGGTCGTGAGCCCAACCGGTGGCCACTCGTAGCCAGCAACTGGAATGCTCATTGAGTTCGCCATCGCGATCCCAGGCGAGTTGGACTTTTACCCGGCCAAATTCGTCGCAGTGGATTTCGCTGTCGCTCGGGCCGGTGACCACGGCGGATTGATAGCCAAGCATTCGCGGCTTGTCCGGCCCCTGCGGCGGGCGAAACGAAACGTCCCACGGCGTTGCGAGAAAGGTATTGCGGTAGCCCTGGAATTCACCGTCGTCGGTGACGGACTCTTCCAGCACCTGCGGCTGACGGCCACGGTGTTCGATTTCCGTAATCAGCCACAGGTCATTCCAGGTTTGGCGCGGATGCTCGGCCAGTTGCAGGAAATGTCCGCTGACCAACGCGGATTCATCGCTGCGGCCTTCTGCCTGACGGTAATCCGCGCCGTGGCGTTCCAGCGTCCGCTGAGTCAATTGCTTGCCGGGTTCGCGGTCAGTGAATTGGCCGGGAAAGTGATAATCCTCCAGCACCGGTCTCTGTTCACTGTCCACGCGACTTTCAAGTTGCAAACGCGGTTTTTGGAAGTCGTAGTCCCGGCGTGTGACCGCTGTAGTCCGGGTTTCCAGGCGCACGTTGAAACGCTTGATCGCCGGGGCGCTCGCGGCCATTCCGCTGCCGGGCAGGTAAAGCGTGGGCTCGGGCAGGCGCGGGAATACCGTTTGATCGTCTCCGAACACCAATAGATGCCCGTCGGGGCTGTGCTGGAAGTGGAAGTGAATGCCGATCTCGGCACATAGCCGCTGAATGAACGCCAGATCGCTTTCCGCGTACTGCACGCAGTACTCGCGCCCGGGGTAGTCGCTGCCGAGTTGAAACTCAAAGGCATCGCGCTGGATGCCGTGGTCCTTGAGTATTTGCGCGATGATCGCCGGCACGCTTTTGTGCTGGAAGATCCGCTGATTGATGCGCCGGCCGAGGTAGGCCAGACGCGGGACCAGGCTGACTTGGTAGCGTGTCAGACGCTTGCCGCTATCCCCTTGGCCAACCCGATAAATCTGACCGTGAATGCCGGAACCGCCGCCATCAAAACTCAGAAACGCCTGACAGTGCAGGAGACTTTCCAGTTCGAGGTCTGGCCGTTCGCTGACCAGTTCCAGATCGAAACGGAAGGGTTGGCTGATGGCTTCCTTACCCGTGAACTCAAGCACCTTGAGCTCATTCTGGACGCCGTCGAGGGTCAACGTGAAACGCGGTTGATTGGCAGGCGCGAACATCCGATGTCTCTCTGCAGAATGAAGGCGGGCGATTCTGCATGAGCGACAAGGGGGGTTGAGCGGAGGTCAGGAAAATCAGATTTTCCCTACTTTTTTAGGGAAATATCCTTCACAAATTAGGATGTTTGGCTACAGACATTCCCTTCAGGAGTACCACTGACCCTGTGGGAGCGGGCTTGCTCGCGAATGCGGTTCCACATTCCGCATGGGTGCAAGCTGACTCACCGCATTCGCGAGCAAACCCGCTCCCACATTTGAACGTCGACGCCACGAAATCCGCGCAAAAAAAAGGCCCACCTCCAAAAGGAAGCGGACCGTTTTCATGTTCAGCGAAAGGTCAGAGCCTCAGCTCATCCCCCATCACTTGTTCAGGCGATAGTCCTTCTCGGCCGCATCAAAGCGCATCAGCATGCCTTTGGTCGGTTCGCCCAGTTTGCTGACGATGTAGATCGCCAGGCTGGCGAAGATGAAGCCCGGGATGATTTCGTACAGACCCAACACGTTGAAGTGCTTCCAGACGATCACGGTGATCGCGCCGACCAGGATGCCGGCCAGTGCGCCGTCGCGGGTCATGTCTTTCCAGATTACGGAGATCAAGACAACCGGACCGAACGCAGCGCCGAAACCAGCCCAGGCGTAGCTGACCAGACCGAGCACACGGTTTTCCGGGTTGGCGGCCAGTGCGATGGCGATCAACGCAACCAGCAACACCATGGCGCGGCCGACCCAGACCAACTCAATCTGGGAGGCGGATTTGCGCAGGAAGGTTTTGTAGAAGTCTTCGGTCAGGGCGCTCGAGCACACCAGCAACTGGCAGCTCAGGGTGCTCATCACGGCAGCCAGAATGGCCGACAGCAGTACACCGGCAACCCACGGATTGAACAGGATTTTCGCCAGTTCAATGAACACACGTTCGTGGTTTTCGGTCACAGGAGCGGCCAGCTCGGGGTGTGCCGAGAAGTACGCAATACCGAAGAAACCCACAGCGACGGTGCCGCCCAGGCACAGGATCATCCAGGTCATGGAGATGCGACGTGCTTTAGCGATCGACTTGACCGAATCCGCCGCCATGAAACGCGCAAGGATGTGCGGCTGGCCGAAGTAACCCAGACCCCAGCCCATCAGCGAAATCACGCCGATGAAGGTGGTGTTTTTCAGCATGTCGAAGTTGCTTGGATCGTTCGCTTCGATGGCCAGGAACGTGGTGTCGACGCCACCGGTCGCCAGCAGCACGATGATCGGCGTCAGCAACAAGGCGAAGATCATCAGTGTGGCTTGTACGGTGTCAGTCCAGCTCACGGCCAGGAAACCGCCGATGAAGGTGTAGGCAATCGTCGCCGCAGCACCGGCCCACAGCGCTGTCTCGTAGGACATGCCGAAGGTACTTTCGAACAGACGGGCGCCGGCCACGATGCCGGAGGCGCAATAGATGGTGAAGAACACCAGAATCACGATGGCGGAGATGATCCGCAGCAGGCCGCTTTTGTCTTCGAAGCGACTGGAGAAGTAATCCGGCAGGGTTAACGCATCGCCGTTGTGCTCGGTCTGCACCCGCAGACGGCCGGCGACGAACAGCCAGTTCAGGTAAGCACCGACGATCAGGCCGATGGCGATCCAGCTTTCGGAAAGGCCGGACATGTAAATCGCGCCAGGCAAGCCCATCAACAACCAGCCGCTCATGTCGGAGGCGCCGGCGGACAATGCAGTCACGACGCTGCCCAGGCTGCGACCGCCCAGAATATAGTCAGAAAGGTTGTTGGTAGAGCGATAGGCCATCAAGCCAATCAGCACCATTGCTGCGATGTAGATCACGAACGTGATCAGGGTTGGATTGCTTACGCTCATTCAAATACGCCCTGGCTTTGTTTTTATGTAGCGACGGGGTGTGAAACCGTGCACGAACAACGATGCCGTTCAGACGATTTCCGGTCCCGCGCATTTATGACCGATGTTTCCCCAGGAAAGCCATCAGCCGGCGCACCAGACTTTTTAGCCGGTTGCACCTTGGGCGCGAATCCTATTCAACAACGTAAATAAGGTGCAACCTGTTTCTTGAGAATTAGTTGCACCTAGGTGGCTTTTCATCGAAATACAGCGCTTTTTTGCTCCCTTTCAGGGCAGAGACAGGGCATTTAAGTCAATAAAGGCACCAAGGAGAGGCCACTATTCCGTTTCGGAATTTATTTCATGATCACCCGCTAATTATTCCGACAAAAAAGGGTTGCACCCGGTTGCACCTCTGTCAGCGCACAGCTAATCTTGCGGCCAGCTGATGCCACGCGGTCGTGGCAAACATGAGGATAAAAATATGGCTACCACCACCCTTGGGGTCAAACTTGACGACCCAACCCGCGAACGGCTGAAGGCCGCCGCGACCTCGATTGATCGCACGCCGCACTGGCTGATCAAGCAGGCAATTTTCAATTACCTGGAGAAACTCGAGGGTGGTGCAACCCTGACCGAGCTGAGCGGTTTGACTAAGGATTCCGACGACGCCGTCGATGCGCCAACGGATCATACCCATCAGTGCTTCCTCGAATTCGCCGAAAGCATCCTGCCGCAATCAGTCCTGCGCGCCTCGATCACCGCCGCTTACCGTCGCCCGGAACCGGAAGTGGTGCCGATGCTGATGGAACAGGCACGTCTGCCTGCCGCGATGGCCGAAGCCACCAATAAGCTCGCCTCTTCGATTGCCGAGAAACTGCGCAATCAGAAAAGCGCCGGCGGCCGTGCCGGGATTGTTCAGGGCCTGTTGCAGGAGTTTTCCCTGTCGTCCCAGGAAGGCGTAGCGCTGATGTGCCTGGCCGAAGCGCTGCTGCGCATCCCGGACAAAGGCACCCGTGACGCCCTGATCCGCGACAAGATCAGCACCGGCAACTGGCAGCCGCACTTGGGCAACAGCCCGTCGCTGTTCGTCAACGCCGCCACTTGGGGCTTGTTGCTGACCGGTAAATTGGTCGCGACCCACAACGAAACCGGCCTGACTTCGTCCCTGAGCCGCATCATCGGCAAGAGCGGCGAGCCGATGATCCGCAAGGGCGTCGACATGGCCATGCGCCTGATGGGCGAGCAGTTCGTTACCGGCGAAACCATCGCCGAAGCCCTGGCCAATGCGAGCAAGTTCGAAGCCAAGGGCTTCCGCTATTCCTACGACATGCTCGGTGAAGCTGCACTCACCGAACACGACGCCCAGAAGTACCTGGCCTCGTACGAACAAGCCATTCACTCCATCGGCAAAGCGTCCCACGGTCGTGGGATTTATGAAGGCCCGGGCATTTCCATCAAGCTGTCGGCACTGCACCCGCGTTACAGCCGTGCGCAGTACGAGCGTGTGATGGACGAGTTGTACCCGCGCCTGCTGTCGCTGACCCTGCTGGCCAAGCAATACGACATCGGCCTGAACATCGACGCCGAAGAAGCCGACCGTCTCGAGCTGTCGCTGGATCTGCTTGAGCGCCTGTGCTTCGAACCGCAGCTGACGGGCTGGAACGGCATCGGTTTTGTGATCCAGGCCTACCAGAAGCGTTGCCCGTACGTGATCGACTATGTGATCGACCTGGCTCGCCGCAGCCGTCATCGCCTGATGATCCGTCTGGTAAAAGGCGCGTACTGGGACAGCGAAATCAAACGCGCCCAAGTCGAAGGCCTGGAGGGCTATCCGGTCTACACCCGCAAGGTGTACACCGACGTTTCCTACATCGCCTGCGCGCGCAAACTGCTGTCGGTGCCGGAAGTCATCTACCCGCAATTCGCCACGCACAACGCCCACACCCTGTCGGCCATTTACCACATCGCCGGTCAGAACTATTACCCCGGTCAGTACGAGTTCCAATGCCTGCACGGCATGGGCGAACCACTGTACGAACAGGTTGTAGGCAAAGTTTCCGAAGGCAAGTTGAACCGTCCGTGCCGCGTGTACGCACCGGTCGGCACTCACGAAAC
This sequence comes from Pseudomonas sp. ASL4, assembly GCF_056680395.1. Classification (NCBI taxonomy): domain Bacteria; kingdom Pseudomonadati; phylum Pseudomonadota; class Gammaproteobacteria; order Pseudomonadales; family Pseudomonadaceae; genus Pseudomonas; species Pseudomonas sp. ASL4. Next base: position 178,618 of record NZ_CM155280.1, read on the forward strand.
ACTGTTGGCGTACCTGGTGCGTCGTCTGCTGGAAAACGGTGCGAACACCTCGTTCGTCAACCAGATTGCCGATCAGTCGATCTCGATTCAGGCGTTGGTGGCCGATCCAGTGGCCAGCATCGAGCAGATGGCCACGGTGGAAGGCGGCTTCGGTCTGCCGCACCCGCGCATCCCGCTACCGCGCGACCTTTATGGTGCCGAGCGCGCCAACTCCAGCGGCATCGACATGGCCAACGAACATCGTCTGGCTTCGCTGTCCTGCGCGCTGCTGGCCAGCGCTCACAACAGCTGGAAAGCTGCGCCGATGCTAGGTTGCGCCTCCAGCAGCGAAGCACCGGCACCGGTGCTGAACCCGTCCGATCTGCGTGACGTGGTGGGCCACGTACAAGAAGCGACCGTCGAGGACGTCGACAACGCGATCCAGTGCGCCCTGAACGCTGGCCCGATCTGGCAGGCCACCCCGCCCGCCGAACGCGCCGCGATTCTGGAACGTGCCGCCGATTTGATGGAAGGCGAGATTCAGCCACTGATGGGCCTGCTGGCTCGCGAAGCCGGCAAGACCTTCGCCAACGCCATCGCCGAAGTGCGCGAAGCCGTGGACTTCCTGCGTTACTACGCGGTGCAGGCACGCAACGATTTCACCAACGACGCCCATCGCCCATTGGGTCCGGTGGTTTGCATCAGCCCTTGGAACTTCCCGTTGGCAATCTTCAGTGGCCAAGTTGCTGCGGCGCTGGCCGCCGGTAACCCGGTCCTGGCCAAGCCCGCGGAACAAACCCCGCTGGTAGCGGCTCAAGCCGTGCGCTTGCTGCTCGAAGCCGGGATTCCGGAAGGCGTGTTGCAACTGTTGCCGGGCCGTGGCGAAACCGTTGGCGCCCGTCTGGTCGGTGACGATCGGGTCAAAGGCGTGATGTTTACCGGTTCGACCGAAGTCGCTCGCTTGCTGCAACGCAACGTCGCCGGTCGTCTGGATGCACAGGGTCGTCCGATTCCGCTGATCGCCGAAACCGGCGGCCAGAACGCGATGATCGTCGACTCTTCGGCACTCACCGAACAAGTTGTAATTGATGTGGTGTCGTCGGCCTTCGACAGCGCCGGTCAACGTTGCTCGGCACTGCGGGTTCTGTGCTTGCAGGAAGATTCCGCCGACCGTGTCATCGAAATGCTCAAGGGCGCCATGGCTGAATGCCGTCTCGGCAACCCGGAGCGCCTGTCCGTGGACATCGGCCCGGTGATCGACGCCGAAGCCAAGGCTGGCATCGAGAAGCACATTCAGGCCATGCGCGACAAAGGTCGCAACGTGTATCAGGTGGCCATCGCCGACGCCGAAGAAGTCAAACGCGGCACCTTCGTGATGCCAACGCTGATCGAACTGGAGAGCTTCGACGAGCTGCAACGGGAGATCTTCGGCCCGGTGCTGCACGTGGTTCGCTACAAGCGTAAAGACATCGATCAACTGATCGGCCAGATCAACGCTTCCGGCTACGGCCTGACCCTGGGCGTGCACACCCGCATCGACGAGACCATCGCCAAGGTGATCGACAACGTCAACGCCGGTAACGTCTACGTGAACCGCAACATCGTGGGCGCGGTGGTTGGCGTGCAACCGTTCGGTGGCGAAGGCTTGTCGGGCACAGGTCCGAAGGCGGGTGGTCCGCTGTACCTGTACCGTCTGCTGTCGACGCGTCCTACCGATGCGATCGAACAATCCTTCGCTCGCGGTGATGCCATCGCAGCGCCGGACGTTCGTCTGCGTGATGCCATGAGCAAGCCGCTGACCGCCCTGCAAACCTGGGCTGACAGCAACAAGTTTGCCGACCTGAGCGCCCTGTGCGTGCAGTTCGCCGCGCAATCGCAAAGCGGGATCACCCGTGTTCTGGCCGGCCCGACCGGTGAGCGCAACAGCTACGCGATCCTGCCACGGGAACACGTGCTGTGCCTGGCGGAGGTTGAAGGCGATCTGCTGACTCAACTGACAGCGGTATTGGCCGTAGGTGGTTCGGCGGTATGGCCGGAAGCTGACCTGACCAAGGCATTGTTCGCACGTCTGCCGAAGGAAGTTCAGGCGCGGATCAAGCTGGTTTCCGACTGGAACAAGGACGAAGTGGTGTTTGATGCGGTTCTGCATCATGGCCATTCCGATCAACTGCGTGCGGTTTGCCAGCAAGTGGCCAAGCGTGCCGGGGCGATTGTCGGGGTTCATGGGCTGTCCCAGGGCGAGACCAACATTGCGCTGGAGCGACTGGTGATCGAGCGGGCGTTGAGCGTTAACACTGCGGCGGCGGGTGGTAATGCCAGCCTGATGACTATCGGTTAAACCGGTACAAACCAGGCGCCCGCAATGGACGCCTGGAATGCGAAACCCTTGTGGGAGCGGGCTTGCTCGCGAAGGCGGAGTGTCAGTCGACATCAACATTGACTGTTGCACCGTCTTCGCGAGCAAGCCCGCTCCCACATTTGATTAGCGTTGCCCGCAACACACCATCACGCTCATCAATCATCCTGTTCACCCCGCCCTTCCCCCGCCTAGACTCGGTCCATTCCAAAAGAAGGTAGGCCGACATGTCCGAGACGCTGCTCAGTTCCCGCAATCTGGCTTTCGAGCTGTATGAAGTCCTCGATGCCGAGGGCCTGACCCAGCGTGAGCGGTTCGCCGAGCACAACCGCGAGACCTTCGACGCCGCCATCGGCACCGCCCGCAGCATCGCCGAGAAATTCTTCGCCCCGCACAACCGCAAGGGCGACGAGAACGAGCCGCGCTACGAGAACGGTCAGGCGATACTGATTCCGGAAGTGAAACCGGCGGTGGATGCGTTCCTTGAAGCCGGTTTCCTCAACGCCGCGCGAAGTTTCGACGCCGGCGGCATGCAACTTCCTACGCTGCTGTCCCAGGCGTGCTTTGCGCATTTCCAGTCGGCTAACGCGGCATCGACCTCTTACCCATTCCTGACCATGGGTGCGGCGAACCTGATCGAAAGTTTCGGCACAGAGGAGCAAAAGCAACGCTTCCTGCAACCGATGATCGACGGGCGTTTCTTCGGCACCATGGCGCTGACCGAGCCCCACGCAGGGTCGTCGCTGTCGGATATCCGCACACGGGCGGAGCCTGCGTCTGACGGCACCTATCGACTCAAGGGCAACAAAATCTTCATCTCCGGCGGCGACCATCCGCTGTCGGAAAACATCGTGCACATGGTGCTGGCCAAGTTGCCGGACGCCCCGGCCGGCGTGAAGGGCATATCGCTGTTTATCGTGCCCAAGTTTTTGGTCAATGATGATGGCAGCCTCGGCAAGCGCAACGACGTGTTGCTGGCCGGGCTGTTCCACAAGATGGGCTGGCGCGGCACCACGTCCACCGCGCTGAACTTCGGCGATAACGGTGAGTGTATCGGCTATCTGGTGGGCAAGCCGCACCACGGCTTGAGCTACATGTTCCAGATGATGAACGAAGCGCGGATCGGCGTCGGCATGGGCGCGGTAATGCTCGGTTACGCCGGTTATCTGTATTCGCTGGAGTACGCCCGCGAGCGTCCGCAGGGTCGCGTGCCGGACAGCAAGGACCCAAACACCGCGCCGGTGGCGATCATTCAACACGCCGACGTCAAACGCATGTTGCTGACGCAAAAGGCCTACGTCGAAGGCTCGTTCGATCTTGGGTTGTACGCGGCGCGGCTGTTCGACGACACCACGACCCTTGAGACCGAAGCCGAGCGCAAGCAGGCCCATGAGCTGCTGGATTTACTGACGCCGATCGTCAAATCCTGGCCGTCGGAGTTTTGCCTGAAGGCCAACGAACTGGCGATCCAGATCCTCGGCGGCCACGGCTACACCCGCGAATACCCGGTGGAGCAGTACTATCGCGATAACCGTCTGAATCCGATCCATGAAGGCACCCACGGCATCCAGTCGCTGGACTTGCTCGGCCGCAAACTGGCGCAGAACGGCGGCGCCGGGCTCAAGCAACTGATTCGACTGATCGCCAACACCGCCGAGCGCGCCCAGGCGTACGACTCGCTGACGCCATTGCGTGAACCGCTGGAAAAACTGGTAGCGCGCCTGCAAACCGTGACCATCGGCCTGCTGACGGATCTGGGCCAAGGCAAGGTCAACAGCAGCCTGGCGAACTCGGCGCTGTACCTGAAAGTGTTCGGGCACACGGTGATTGGCTGGCGCTGGCTGGAACAGGCGATTCGCGCTGAGGAAGGGCTGGCCAAGGGCAACGCCGCGGATGTGAGCTTCTATAAAGGCAAGCTGCAAGCGGCGCGGTATTTCCTGACATGGGAAGTGCCGGGTTGTCACCATGAGTTGGCAATTCTTGAGGCGCGGGATGATGTGTGTCTTGGGATGCAGGATGAGTGGTTCTAACCAGAAGTAATGTGGTGGTGCAGAAATCCATTCGCGAGCAAGCCCGCTCCCACAGTGGTCCGCGTTCAACCACACAACGCGGTCAAATGTGGGAGCGGGCTTGCTCGCGAAGAGGCCCGCACCGACAACACATCAACTCAACTTGAACCCACCCATCTGCCGCGCCAAATCATCCGCCAACCGCTGCAACGTCTGACAATCCTCGCGGCAAGCTCTGACTTCACCCGCCGTCGCCCGCGCCAGATCGGAAATCCCCTGCACATTGCGGTTGATCTCCTCCGTCACCGCCGACTGCTCTTCCGTGGCCGTCGCCACTTGATGATTCATGTCACTGATGCGCTCGATCTGCCCGGTAATCGCGGTCAACGACGTCCCGGTGCGCTGGCTCGACTCAACACCAGTCCCGGTCGCCGCTTGCCCCGAATGCATGGACGACACGGCATTTTCCGCACCTTGCTTGAGACTGCCGATCATCTGTTGAATCTCATCCGTCGATGACTGCGTGCGCCGCGCCAAGGTCCGCACTTCATCCGCCACCACCGCAAATCCACGGCCCATGTCGCCGGCCCGTGCCGCCTCAATCGCAGCATTAAGCGCCAACAGGTTGGTCTGCTCGGATATCCCGCGAATCACAGCCAGCACTTGATCGATGGACGCCACTTGATGCGCCAACTCGCCCACCGCCGTGGCCGCGACGCCGATTTCATCGGACATGCTTTCAATATGCCGGATTGAACCACCGACCACTTCCCGCGCCTGCATCGCTTCATCGCGGGCGGTTTGCGACGCGACCGCGGCATTGCCAGCGTTCTGGGCGATTTCCTGTACGGTCAGGCCCATTTCGTGGACGGCGGTAGCGACCATGTCGGTCATTTCCTGCTGGCGACTGGAGCGCTCGGCGGTGTTGTCCACCACCGCAGCCACTTGGCCGACGGCGGTGCGCAAACGCTCGCTGGTGGTCAGCACTTCGCCGATCATGTCGCGTTGGCTTTCGAGGAATCGATTGAAGCCTCGCGCCAGGTCGCCCAGCTCATCGGCGCGACTGGAATCTAACCTGTGGGTCAAATCTCCACCACCGCTACCGATGGCTACCAATGCGGCTGTTACCTGACGGATCGGTCGAACCATCCCGCGGGCTAATAACACAACCAACATCAGACACACCAGCGCCACCGCCAGGCCGATGCCGCTGCTCATCCACATGGCCCGACGGGCCTCGGCGTAGATCTGCGATTGCGGCACTTCGGCCACCAGGGTCCAACCGAGATCTCGCAGTGGCAGGCTCAACGCCAGAAAATCTTCGCCATTGCGGGTAAAACTGCTGGTGGCAGACGCTTTGGAGGTAGAGAGCTGACCCATTACTGCTTGCGCCGCCGAGGCACCGATTTGCTCGGCCAGTGTGCGTTTACCGCTGAATTGCGCCTCAGGGTGAACCTGGATCAAACCGTCGGAACGCACGAGATAGACCTTGCCGCGCGCACCGAAGTTGAAGTTGTGGATCAGTTCCGACAGCTCTTTCATGCTCAGCCCGAGGCCGGCAACGCCCACGACTTTACCGGCCTGCTCGACCTTGAGGTCGATGAACAGCGCCAATTCTCCGGTCGCGGTGTCATTGTCGATATTGAGGGTGCGCGGCTGATTGCTGTCGAGGAAGGAGTAGAACCAGGCGTCTTTGGGGTTGGAACGACTGAGAGTCCGGTCCAGGCCTTTTTCAGTGATGTAATGGTTTGAAGCCGTGCCGATAATCAACGCGGTAAAGGCTTTGTGTTCGGCGCGGATGCCTTCCAGGTACTTCGCGAAGGTGTCGGTCTGGGCACTGTCTTCGCCCGCTGCCAGCCAGTCACGCACCATGCTGTTGCTGGCGATGTCCTTGGCGGCGGTGAGGGGTTGGACGAGGATTCGCTCGATGTCGTTGCGCATCGCTTCGATGCTCGACGGCAGTGCCTGTTCGACCAGATAACTCTGGGCGAGGCGGTTGACCACCAGGGTATAAACGCCAACCACGATCAGAATACTGACCAGCAGGGCGGTGCCCATACTCAGGATCAACTGCCATTGAATACTGCGTCGCCAGAACTGCATGGAGCACCCCCAAAGAATAAGAGGCTGAAACACTGCAACAGCCGTGCCGATTGTATACAACGCAAACGACAATTTTATTCTTTGGTTGTGCGCAAAGCCGATCAGGCCTGATTGATCGTCTTGGAGATCACTTCAACCGTGGCGCTGACTTGCTCTTGGTAACGGTCGAGTTCGAGCTTGTGCTGCTTTTTCATTTCGATCTGCTGGGAACACAGATTCATCGCCGCCAGCACCAACAAGCGGTCACCGATCAGCGTCGGGTACTTCCTTTTGGTGTCGGCCAGGGCTGCCTTCAACATCAATGCGGCATCCAGCAGGGTTTGCTCTTCCCCGGCCGGCGCCTTGATCGAATAGTCCTCCCCCAGGATCGAGACGACTTTTACCCCTGCGGTGCCATGATTCATGCGCTGACAGGGCCGGCGCTGACGCGCTCAACCAAGGCCTGGATGCGGGCGGCGGTGGCGCCTTGTTTTTCTTCCTGTTCCATCAGGCTCAGTTGCAGGCTTTCGTTTTCGTCCTTGGCCTGGGCCAGTTCTGCACTCAGGGTCTGGTTGGTGCCCAGCAGGGTCTGGTTCTGTTGCACCAGGTCGCTGACCAGTTGTTCCAATTGGCTAAGGGATGCTTCCAACATTTTGATTTTCCAAGCATTTTCAAAGGGCGCGTACGATAAAGAAAAGTCACCACCGATGCCAGGGTTATTGGGGCGCAAGGCCTTGATTTTCCTGGCGGGCGACCTTCCTCGCGAACTTTAAAGACTGTGATAGGCGGATCTGGTTCCTGCACTTCGTCGCCGAGCCCTTCCTGCGACAAATACACGCAGTGCCTCAAGACTTTAGTCGTATGACCGATAAGTCATCCATACAGCAGTCTCAGCCCCGCACGGATGCGCTTTTTCGGTAAACACCATGTCCCTTCGTAATATGAATATCGCTCCGCGGGCGTTCCTCGGTTTTACCCTGATTGGCGCTCTGATGCTGATCCTGGGTGTGTTCGCCCTGAACCAGATGAGCAAGATTCGCGCGGCCGCCGAAGACATCACCTCCAACAGCGTGCCAAGCATCAAGAGTCTGGATGAGTTCACTCAGTTGACCCTGCGCCAGCGGGTGTTGTCGTATCGCCTGATGGTTAACCGCGAGCCGGACGTTCAGCAGAAAACCATCGATCTGCTGGAAACCCGCAACCAGCAGATCCGCACCGCACAGACCGTTTATGAAAAGCTGATCAGCAGCCCTCAAGAACGTGCGACCTATGATCAATACGTGCAGCTGCTGGGTCAGTATCGCCAGATTGAAGACCGGATGAAGTCGCTGTCGCGTAACAATCAGGTCGATGAACTGCGCACCCTGCTCAACACCGATTTGCTGACAAACTCTGACGCGATCAACACCGCGCTGAACCGCCTGCTGGAAATCAATACCCAGCAGACCATCGACACCAACCAGCAGGCCTCCGATCAATATTCTTCGGCCTTCAATCTGGTTGTCACGCTGCTGGTGATCGCCACCGGACTGACGTTCCTGTTCGCCTGGTTGCTGACCAATAGCATCACCAAGCCAATCGCCAATGCATTGAGCGCCGCTGAAGAAATCGCTGAAGGCAACCTGACCCGTCCGATCACCGTCGACGGCGAAGATGAAGCGGGCCGTTTGCTGCTGGCCATGTCGAAAATGCAGGACAAACTGCGCGACACCCTGCAACGGATTTCCGGCTCGGCGACGCAACTGGCGTCCGCCGCTGAAGAACTGAACAGCGTCACCGACGAAAGTGCTCGCGGCCTGACTCAGCAGAACAATGAAATCGAACAAGCCGCCACCGCAGTCAACGAAATGACCAGCGCCGTGGAAGAAGTCGCCCGCAACGCCGTGAGCACTTCCGAAGCCTCGAAAAATGCCACCACCTCTGCCGGTGACGGCCGTGACCTGGTGCAGGAAACCGTCAGTGCCATCGAACGCATGAGCGCCGATGTGCAGAGCACGGCGACGCTGATTGGCGACCTGGCCAACGAATCCCGCGACATCGGCAAGGTGCTGGATGTGATTCGCGGTCTGGCGGACCAGACCAACCTGCTGGCCCTGAACGCGGCCATCGAAGCGGCCCGTGCCGGTGAAGCCGGACGTGGTTTTGCGGTGGTTGCGGATGAGGTTCGTGCCCTGGCGCACCGGACTCAGCAGTCCACCAGCGAAATCGAGCGCATGATCGGCAGCATCCAGAGCGGCACCGAACACGCGGTGGATTCGATGCGTAATAGCACCGAACGCGCGGAATCGACATTGAACATCGCGCGTGGTGCCGGCATGTCTCTGGACACCATCAACAGTGCGATTGTCGAGATCAACGAACGCAACCTGGTGATCGCCAGCGCGGCCGAAGAACAGGCTCAAGTGGCCCGTGAAGTGGACCGCAACCTGGTGAACATCCGTGATCTGTCGGTGCAATCAGCGACCGGGGCGAATCAGACGAGTGCTGCGAGCAACGAGCTGTCACGCCTGGCGCTGGACCTGAACAACATGGTTGGACGGTTTAGCCTCTAATCAACAACACCACTCCTGTGGCGAGGGGGCTTGCCCCCGTTCGGCTGCGAAGCAGTCGCAAATTCAGTCTTCGTGTTGAATCTGATTCACGGCGTTGCCTTTTTGGGGTCGCTGCGCGACCCAGCGGGAGCAAGCTCCCTCGCCACAGGGATTGCGCAGTAAAAGCGTCGGCAGGTCTGACGCCTTCGCGAGCAAGCCCGCTCCCACAGTTGACCGTGTTGTTCACCTGGTTTGTGTACAACACAGATCTATTGTGGGAGCGGGCTTGCTCGCGAAGGTCCGAAGGACCAAAAGCTTTTTGACAGCATCACATTTCAACAGGTTAGAATCGCTGGCACGCAGACTGCATGGTCAGTTTGTGTCCGCCTTTCAGCTTTCTGGAGTATTGCCTTTGAATGCTACGACCATCAACAGCCTGTTCTTGATCGGCGCGTTGCTGGTAGGTGCGAGCATTCTGGTGAGCTCCCTTTCGTCCCGCCTCGGTATCCCGATTCTGGTGATCATTCTGGCCGTGGGCATGGCCGCTGGCGTCGACGGCGGTGGCATTATTTTCGATAACTACCCAACGGCTTATCTGGTCGGCAACCTCGCGTTGGCGGTCATTTTGCTCGATGGCGGTTTACGCACACGGGTGGCGAGTTTCCGCGTGGCCTTGTGGCCGGCGCTATCGCTGGCCACCGTCGGCGTGTTGATCACCACCGGGCTGACCGGCATGGCGGCAGCCTGGCTGTTCAATCTGAACATCATTCAAGGCCTGCTGATCGGCGCCATCGTCGGCTCCACCGATGCCGCGGCGGTGTTCTCGCTGCTGGGCGGCAAAGGCCTGAACGAACGGGTGACCGCCAGCCTCGAAATCGAATCCGGCAGCAACGACCCGATGGCGGTGTTCCTCACCGTGACCCTGATCGACATGCTCGCCAGCGGTCAGACCGGCCTGCACTGGAGCCTGCTCGGTCATCTGGTGCGCGAGTTCGGCATCGGCGGTGTGATCGGCCTGGGCGGCGGCTGGGTCATGCTGCAACTGGTCAACCGCATCAACCTCGCCAACGGCTTGTACCCGATTCTGGTGATTGCCGGCGGTCTGCTGGTGTTCGCCCTGACCAACGCCTTGCATGGCAGCGGCTTCCTCGCTGTTTATCTGTGCGGTCTGGTGATCGGCAACCGTCCGGTGCGCAGCCGTCACGGCATTCTGCACATGCTCGACGGCATGGCGTGGCTGGCCCAGATCGGCATGTTCCTGGTGCTGGGGCTGCTGGTCACGCCTCACGATTTGTTGCCGATCGCCCTGCCCGCGCTAGGCCTGGCGCTGTGGATGATTTTATTCGCCCGGCCGCTGTCGGTGATGGTCGGCCTGCTGCCGTTCAAAGCGTTCCATGGCCGCGAAAAAGCCTTTATTTCCTGGGTAGGCCTACGCGGCGCGGTCCCGATTATTCTGGCAGTGTTCCCGCTGATGGCCGGGCTGCCGAACGCTCAGCTCTATTTCAACCTCGCCTTCTTTATCGTGTTGGTGTCGCTGCTGGTGCAGGGCACGAGCCTGCCGTGGGTCGCCAAATTGTTGAAGGTGACGGTTCCGCCAGAGCCGGCACCGATCTCCCGTTCAGCACTGGAAGTCCACGTCACCAGCGAGTGGGAAATGTTCGTTTATCGCCTCGGTGCCGAGAAATGGTGCATCGGCTCGCCTCTACGTGAACTGAAAATGCCCGACGGCACGCGTATCGCGGCGCTGTTTCGTGGCCAGCAACTACTCCATCCGTCGGGTAGTACAGTGCTCGAAGTCGACGATTTGCTCTGCGTAATCGGTCACGAACACAACTTGGCAGCGCTCGGAAAACTCTTCAGCCAGGCACCGCAACGCGGCCTCGATTTGCGCTTCTTCGGCGACTTCGTACTCGAAGGAGACGCCCAGCTGGCTGCGGTTGCGGCGCTGTACGGGTTGAAAGTCGAAGGCATCGATCCGGACATGTCCCTGGCCCACTTCATTGCCCAGAAGGTCGGCGGTGCGCCGGTCGTGGGCGACCAGGTGGAGTGGAACAACACCATCTGGACCGTTGCGGTCATGGAAGGGAACAAGATCGGCAAAGTGGGCGTCAGATTCCCCGAAGGAAGTCGCCCCGGTCCGGGCTTGTTCCTCTAAACTGCCATTCTTTTCACCTAGCTTCGATCGGTCTCTATGCCAACCCTGCGCAATTTTTTAATCATGGCCCTGCTGGGCTTGAGCCTCTCCGTCGGTACACTTCAAGCTGCCGAACCGCCGTCCAGCGAAGCCGTGCAGGCGAGCCTGGACAAAATCGCCGACCGCAAACTGCCGGAAGCCGATCAGAAAGCCCTGCAAACCGTCCTGCAGAACACGCTGACCCAGCTCAACAACAGGCGTGATTATGATCAGAAACTGATCGATTTGAAGCAGCAACTGGCCACTGCGCCCAAGCAGAACATAGAGAACCAGCGTGAGCTGGCCCGGCTCAAAGCCACCAAAGTGGTGCCGATCGAGCAGCGCTACGCCAATCTGTCGATCGCGCAACTCGAGCAGATGCTGACCGAGCGCTCGACCCAGCAAAGCGATCTGCAAAAAGCCCTGGCCGACGCCAACAGCCTGATCATCACCGCCCAGACCCGCCCCGAGCGCGCCCAGGCCGAGATCGCCAGCAGCCAGACGCGCATTCAACAGATCAACAACATTCTCAAGGCCGGTAGAGACAACGGCAAGACCTTGAGCGGCGAGCAACGTGATCAGCTCAACGCCGAACTCGCGGCACTCAACGCCCTGATCCCGCTGCGCCGCCAGGAACTGGCCGGCAACAGCCAGTTGCAAGACCTGGGCAACAGCCAACATGACGTGCTCTCGGAAAAAGTCTCGCGCCAGGACCAGGAAATCCAGGAACTGCAAACCCTGATCAACCAGAAGCGCCTGGCCCAGTCCCAAGAGACGGTGACCCAACAGTCCATCGAAGCCCAGAAGTCCGGCGGCAGCAGCTTGCTGGCCACTGAAAGCGCGGCGAACCTGAAGCTCTCGGACTACCTGCTCAAAAGCACCGACCGTCTCAACGAAGTTACCCAGCAGAACCTGCAGACCAAGCAACAACTGGACAGCGTGACCCAGAGCGATTCGGCCCTGGACGAGCAAATCAACGTGCTCAGGGGCAGCCTGCTGCTCTCCAAGATTCTCTATAAACAGAAACAGGCCCTGCCGCGCCTCAAGCTCGACCGCGACCTGGCAGACCAGATCGCCGACATTCGCCTGTATCAGTTTGAAGTCAGCCAGCAACGGGAACTGCTCAGCAACCCGGCCACTTACGTCGACAACCTGCTGGCGACTCAACCGCCAGAGCAAGTCACCCCGCAGTTGCGCAAGAACCTGCTGGACCTGGCCAACACCCGCGCCGACCTGCTCGAACGGCTGAACCGCGAACTGAGTGCGGTACTCAACGAATCCATCACCCTGCAACTCAACCAGAAGCAATTGCTCAGCACCGCGCAAAGCCTGCGGGCGACGCTGGACGAGCAGATGTTCTGGATTCCCAGCAACAAGCCGCTGGATCTGGAGTGGATGCGCGGCGTACCAGAGCGTCTGCAACGTCAAGTCACCACGCTGCCCTGGACCTCGAGCCTGAGCGAACTGAGCGACGGCCTGATTCAGCGACCGCTGCTGTTCCTGCCCTTGGTATTGATGATCGGCGCCCTGCTGTGGCGCCGCAAAAGTCTGTATGCCCGACTGAACAAGGTTCACCAGGACATCGGCCACTTCAAGCGTGACAGCCAGTGGCACACGCCTCAGGCGATCCTGATCAATATTCTGCTGGCGATGCCGGTGGCGCTGGGCCTGGCCTTGTGTGGCTATGCCTTGCAGATCGACGCCCGTGGGCAGAACACCAACATGGGCGCCGCGCTGCTGCAAATGGGCCAGGCCTGGCTGGTGTTCTACACCGCCTACCGGATCCTCGCGCCGGGCGGCGTGGCTGAGCTGCATTTCCGCTGGGAAAAACCTCAGGTCGAATTCCTCCAGGGCTGGGTCCGTCGACTCGGGCTGGTGGTCATGGCACTGGTGGCTGTGGTGGCGGTTGCTGAATTGCAACCGGCGGCCCTGGCCGATGACGTACTCGGTATGCCGGTGGTGCTGACGTGTTATGCCTTGATGGCCTGGCTGCTCAGTCGCCTGCTGATCAGCAGCCCGACCCACGAGAGCGCCTCGCTGTTTCGCAAAGCGGTTGGGATCATGTTCACCGTCCTGCCCGTCGCGTTGTTCGTGGCCGTGTGCTTTGGCTACTACTACACCGCGCTGAAACTCAGCGACCGGCTGATCAACACCCTGTACCTGCTGATGTTCTGGCTGGTGATTGAAGCGACGTTCGTCCGTGGTTTGAGCGTTGCGGCCCGACGCCTGGCCTATCAACGCGCCCTGGCCAAACGTCAGGCTGCCAAAGAGGCGGGCGACGGCGAAGCGGTGATCGAAGAACCAACGCTGGACATCGAGAAGGTCAACGAACAGTCCCTGCGCCTGATTCGTCTGGCATTGCTCGGCGGTTTCATCGCGGCGCTGTACTGGGTCTGGTCGGACCTGATTTCAGTGTTCTCGTACCTGGACAACATCACCCTCTACGAATACACCAGCGGCACCGGCGCCAACATGAGCATGGTGCCGATCAGCATCGGCGACCTGCTCGGAGCGCTGATCATCATTGGTATCACCTTCGCCCTGGCGCGCAACTTACCCGGCCTGCTGGAAGTGTTGGTGCTGTCCAAGCTCAATCTGGCCCAGGGCAGCGCTTACGCCACGACCACCTTGCTGTCCTACGTGATCGCCGGCGTCGGTTTTGTCACGACCCTGTCCACACTCGGCGTGAGTTGGGACAAGTTGCAATGGCTGGTGGCGGCGCTCTCGGTAGGCCTCGGTTTCGGGATGCAGGAGATCTTTGCGAACTTCATCTCCGGCATCATGATCCTGTTCGAACGTCCGGTGCGGATCGGCGACACCATCACCATCGGCAACCTGTCGGGCACGGTGAGCAAGATCCGCATTCGCGCCACGACCATCACCGACTTCGACCGCAAGGACATCATCGTCCCGAACAAGACGTTCATCACCGGGCAACTGATCAACTGGTCGCTGACCGACACCATCACCCGAGTGACCCTCAAGCTCGGCGTCGATTACGGTTCGGACCTGGATCTGGTCAGGGCCTTGTTGCTGCAAGCCGCCCGGGAAAACCCGCGCGTGCTCAAGGAACCCGAGCCACATGTGTACTTCCTGAACTTCGGTGAAAGCACCCTCGACCACGAGTTGCGCATGCACGTGCGTGACCTCGGCGACCGCAACCCGGTCATCGACGAGGTCAACCGCTTCATCAACCACGAGTTCAAGAAGCAGAACATCAACATCTCGTTCCGTCAGATGGAGGTTTACCTGAAGAACCTGCACGGTCAGGAATACAAATTGGTGCCGGTCGAGGACGAGAAGAAAACCATCGACACTCCTGACGTCCCGGAACAAGAGCCGCCGCCGACCAAACTCGACTAACCGCCTTATCCCTAGCAGAATGCTCGGACACTCTGCTGGAGATGGCCGTTGAAAGCCCTCGACGAACTGACCTTCGACAATCGCTTCGCCCGCCTGGGCGATGCGTTCTCAACCCACGTGCTGCCCGAGCCCATCGCCAACCCGCGGCTGGTGGTCGCGAGCCCCGCGGCCATGGCACTGCTGGACCTGGACCCGGCGGTGGCCGAGACGCCGGTGTTCGCCGAGCTGTTCGGCGGCCACAAGCTCTGGGCCGAAGCCGAGCCACGGGCAATGATCTATTCCGGGCATCAATTCGGTTCCTACAACCCGCAACTGGGCGACGGTCGCGGCTTGTTGCTGGGCGAGGTCTACAACGAGGCCGGCGAACATTGGGACTTGCACCTCAAAGGCGCCGGACAAACGCCGTACTCGCGGATGGGCGATGGACGGGCGGTACTGCGCTCCTCGATCCGCGAGTTTCTCGCCTCCGAAGCATTGAATGCCCTGAACATCCCGACCACTCGCGCACTCTGCGTGATCGGCTCCGACACGCCGGTCTGGCGCGAAAAACAGGAACGCGCGGCCATGGTCCTGCGCCTGTCGCCGAGCCATGTGCGCTTCGGGCATTTCGAGTACTTCTACTACACCAAGCGCCCCGAGCAGCAGAAAGCCCTCGGCGAGCACGTGCTGGTCATGCACTTCCCCGAATGCCTGGAACAGCCGGAACCGTACCTGGCGATGTTCCGTGAAATCGTCGAGCGCAACGCCGAACTGATCGCCAAATGGCAAGCCTATGGTTTCTGCCACGGGGTGATGAACACCGACAACATGTCGATCCTCGGCATCACCTTCGACTTCGGCCCGTTCGCCTTCCTCGATGACTTCGACGCCAACTTCATCTGCAACCACTCCGACGATCAGGGCCGCTACTCCTTCAGCAATCAAGTGCCCATCGGCCAATGGAACCTCAGCGCCCTGGCCCAGGCCCTGACGCCGTTCATCAGCGTCGACGCCCTGCGCGAAACCCTCGGCTTGTACCTGCCGCTGTACCAGGCCCACTACCTGGACCTGATGCGCCGCCGCCTCGGCCTCACCACCGCTGAAGACGACGACCAGAAGCTGCTCGAACGCCTGCTGCAATTGATGCAGAACAGCGGCGTTGATTACACGCTGTTCTTCCGCCACCTCGGTGATGAGTCACCTGAACTGGCCGTCACCCGGTTACGCGATGACTTCGTCGACATCAAGGGTTTCGATGCATGGGGCGAACTCTATGTCGCCCGGGCTGCTCGTGAAGGCGTAGTTGATCAGGAACAACGCCGCACGCGGATGCACGCGGTCAATCCGCTGTACATCTTGCGCAACTATTTGGCGCAGAAAGCTATCGATGCGGCGGAGAGTGGCGATTATGCCGAGGTCCGGCGCCTGCACGCGGTGTTGAGCAATCCGTTCACGGAGCAACCCGGGATGGAGAGCTACGCAGAGCGGCCGCCGGAGTGGGGGAAGCATTTGGAGATTAGTTGTTCGTCGTAATTTCAGATAAACACATCGACCGGTACCTTGAAGTGCTCAGCCAACCAGCGGATCTGCCGCAGGTTGAGCTGGCGCCTGCCGCTTAATATCTCCGAGACCACCGATTGGGGGCCTACGCCGGGCAGGTCGCTTTGGGTCAAACCATGCTCGCGCATCATGTAACCCAGAACCTCAGCACCACTCGCTTCGCGCATCGGGTGGTGTTGGTGATCCCACTCCGCAATCCAGTCGCCGATGATATCCACCAGACTCATCAATGGGTGCGACTCATCAAGCTTGGTCATCTCTAACAATTCGTCGAGCGCTAGTACCAACAGGTCGTAGTCTTCTTCGTTTTTTGGTTTTCGGAGCAAAGGAGCAACGTACTCCCAATGCTCGGCAGCCTTTTTGACCAAAACACTCATACCCTTCCCTCCTTCCATTTTCCCCGGTCATATTCGCGGTGATCCATCACATGCTTGATGTACAGCTTTTGATGCCCGTACCGGACATAAGCGATCAACCGTAACTTGTTGCCACCGATATCGAATACGTGAAGATCGCCTACTTTGTCGATCGCAGGAAATGAGGATTTCATAGACGCAAAATCATTTGGCTTGATCCTCTTGGCCATTCGATACCACTGATCCAACGCATTGGCCGCCTGAGGCCATTTGGCTTTAGCCTCCCGAATTGGTTTTTCGGTGAACACATGCATGCAACATCCTTATCGCATTTTGCTATGAAAGTTAATCACAGATCCGAAATATCGCAAGTTGCGATATACCTGGGCGGACCAGCGGCTCGCCCGCAACACTCAGCGTAGTGTCGACGATTGCCGCCGCACGATTGAAAATGTGAGCAGACGTCTCCAACTCAGCTTCATTAGCCTCTATTTGGAACACTCCAATGACTGACCCACTCCTCATCCCATGCCCCCACTGCAACGGCCTCAACCGCATCCCCGCCGAGCGCCTCAGCGACCATCCAAAATGTGGCCGCTGCAAGGCCGAGGTTCTACTGAGCAAACCCTTCGAATTGAAGCAAGGCGATTACGCCAGTCAGATCAAGGGCGATCTGCCGTTGCTGGTGGACGTCTGGGCGGACTGGTGCGGGCCGTGCAAGTCGTTTGCACCGGTATTCGAGCAGGCCGCGGGGCAGTTGGCGGGTAAGTGTCGGTTGGCGAAGCTCGACAGTGAGGCTAACCAGCAGTTGTCGGCGCAGCTGGGGATTCGCTCGATCCCGAGTCTGATTCTGTTCAAGAACGGCCGGGAGGTGGCGCGTCAGAGTGGGGCGTTTCCGCTGCCGCAGTTGATGAGTTGGTTGCGTAGCCAGGGAATCTAAGGCCACCGCAAACCAAATGTGGGAGCGGGCTTGCTCGCGAAAGCGGTGTGACAGTCAATGTGGATGTCGACTGACACACTGCTTTCGCGAGCAAGCCCGCTCCCACATGGGTTCTGCGTTACCGGCAGGAATCACGCGTTCTCTAGCAAGTTATGCAGTTCAACAAACTGCTGCGTCAGCTTGTGTCGCGGATCAAGGTGGATCAGCGGCGTGTTGGCTTGGTGCGACTCGCGCATGCGCACCGAACTGCCCAGGTACACCGGCAACACTGGCAACCCTTCGGCAATCAACTCGTCGAGGATTTGCTGAGGCAGGCTCGCCCGGGCCTGGAATTGGTTGACCACGATGCCTTCAACTTCCAGGCCTTCGTTGTGGTCTTCCTTCAATTCTTCGATTTCTGCCAGCAGGCCATACAGCGCCTGGCGCGAGAAGCTGTCGCAGTCGAAAGGAATGAGCACCCGATCAGCGGCAATCAATGCCGACACCGCGTAGAAGTTCAGCGCTGGCGGGGTATCGAGGTAGATCCGATCGTAGTCTTCGCTCAGCTCATCGAGCAGTTTGCGCAGCTTGTTGATCTTGTGTTTGGCCTCAAGCTTGGGCTGCAGGTCGGCCAACTCGGCGGTGGCGGTGATGACGTGGAGGTTGTCGAACGGAGTTTCGTAGATATCGACCTGATTTTTCTTCGAGAACGGCCCGGACGACAGGGTCTGCTTGAAAAAATCGGCGATCCCCATCGGGATGTCATTACCGGTGAGGCCGGTCAGGTACTGAGTGGAGTTGGCCTGGGCATCGAGATCCACCAACAGGGTGCGATAGCCCTCGCTGGCACTGACCGCTGCCAGATTGCAGGCAATGCTGGATTTACCCACACCACCTTTCTGATTGAACACCACGCGCCGCATGTCAAAACCTCCGTGTATCAAAGAATGACCGAGTGTAGTAGTCCACGGCGTTGCTTAGCTACCTCGCGGGCAAAGGGACTACAGAGTCAGGCGCAATCTCTTGATGAAAAAGCCGCGAACTCGTGCGCTGATCGCAGACAGAGCCGACAGATCGGCCGACCTCAATGTGGACAATAGCCATACGACAGCTTTTTCACGAACCGAACGGTACATTTGGTTGTGCAAAATGTAACCAGCATTTGCTACCCGCCCGCCGCACCGGGATAATGCGCGCCACTCGGCGTTAAGCGCCACGTAAGGTCGCCGCAGATTGTGCGAGCCGCCGCGTCAAGGAAAGCCCGCAGGGGCGGGATGAATCTTTGTGATCAACTTCAACATCGCCCAATGGCGCGCATGGGCCCCTGGGCTCGAAAGCGTGGACGATTGGCAGGCCTGGAGCCGACAACCGGTCGTGCTCCAGAGCAGCGATGCCGCCCCTGACGTGTCGTTTTTGCCGGCCATGCAGCGCCGGCGACTCAGCCGCCTGGCGCGGATGGCCTTCAGTGTCGGCTGGCCGTTGGCCGATGGTCGGCAAGACCTACCGTTGGTCTTTATTTCCCGTCACGGCGAGACCCCGCGCACCTTCGAAATCCTCAGTGATCTGGCGGCCGATCAGCCGCTATCGCCGACTCAATTCAGTCTTTCGGTGCACAACGCGGTCATTGGCCTGTGGTCGATCATGCGCAGCGAAACCAGTGAAATGACCGCGCTCGCCGCGGCTGGCGATGGCCTTGAGCACGGCATGCTGGAGGCGGCGGCGCTGCTTTCGGAAGGCGCGCCCGCAGTGTTGCTGGTGGTAACCGAAGAACAGCCGCCCGAGGCCTACTCGACCTGGATCGACGATGTGCCGTTCCCTTATGCGGTCGGTTTGTTAGTCACACCCGGCAATGACTGGCAGCTGTCCCTGAACAGCAACCCGGACGAGTTGTCCAAAACTCACTGGCCCCATGCCTTGAATCTGTTGCGTACCCTGCTCGGCCAGCAGTCAACCTGCCAACATGCCTGGAAAAATCGTGTATGGACCTGGCAACGCAACCCGTAACTGAAAAAAACCGCGACGCCTACTACTGGCGCCTGCTGGCCACCGCCGCGAGCTTTACCCTTTTCGGGCTGGGCGGGCTGTGCCTGCGGTTGCTGGTTTTCCCGCTGCTCGGCTGCCTGCCTGGCGATGCCCAGGCCCATCGGCTGCGGGCGCGAAAGACCGTCAGTCGCTGCTTCTGGTTTTTTGTCCGGTTCATGGCCCGCAGCGGCGTGCTGACCTACGACATTCAGGGCGCGGAAAAACTCGGCCGTCCGGGGCAAATGATCATCGCCAATCACCCGTCGCTGATCGACGTGGTGTTTTTGATTGGTCTGGTGCCGCACGCCAACTGCGTGGTCAAAAAGAGTCTCTGGGAGAACCCCTTCACCCGCAGTCCGTTGCGCCGCACCGAATACATCAGCAACGACGGCAGCATGGACATGCTCGACGCCGCGGCCGACGCGCTGAAAAGCGGCCAGACCTTGATCATTTTTCCCGAGGGCACCCGCACCCAACCCGGCCAACCGCCGGCCTTTCATCGGGGCGCTGCGGCCATTGCCCTGCGGGGTGCGAAAATCCTCACCCCCGTGATCATCAAAGTCAGCCCGACCACATTGACCAAGGCCGAGCCCTGGTATCGGATCCCAAAACGCCGCGTGCACTTCAGTTTCCGTGTGGGGGCCGATATAGATCCACAGACCTTTTCCGAGCAGGGGCCTCCGCCACAGGCCTCGCGCAAGCTCAACGACTATTTGCACCATTACTTTATTAAGGAGCTCGCCGAAGATGAGCGATCTACACCGTGAAATTAAAACGCTGATCATCGACGCCCTGGGCCTCGAAGACATCAGCGTCGACGACATCGGCGACGACCAGACCCTGTTCGGCGAAGGCCTGGGCCTGGACTCGGTCGACGCCCTGGAACTCGGCCTGGCGATCCAGAAAAAGTACGGCATCAAGATCGATGCCGACGCCAAAGACACCCGTAACCACTTCTCCAATGTGGCGAGCCTTGCGGCGTTCGTCACTGCAAAACAGGCAGCTTGAGACCGGACCATGCAAACTCGTGACGACATCTTCAACACCCTGCGCGATGCGCTGGTCGAACTCTTCGAGCTGGACCCCGAGCGCGTCAGCCTGGAATCCAACCTGTACCAGGATCTGGAAATCGACAGCATCGACGCCGTCGACCTGATCGATCACATCAAACGCCAGACCGGCAAGAAAATCGCCGCCGAAGAATTCAAAACGGTGCGTACCGTCAGCGACGTGGTCGAGGCGGTCTACCGTCTGGTTCAACCGGCCGTATGAGCCGATTGATCGGCCTCGGCCTGCTGCTGGCGGGCCTGCTGTACCCCTTTGCGGTGTATTTCGGCATGGAGCATTTCGCCCCGTGGCAGTTCGGCCTGCTCCTGGGCAGCCTGTGGCTGGCTCGCGCGCTGACCGGCGTGCGGCGGCCCGGAAGCCTGTGGATGGCCATCGTCGCCATCGCGTTTTGCCTGCTGCTGGCGCTGTTCGACAGCCCGGTGCTATTGCGTTGGTACCCGGTGCTGATCAGCGGCTTCATGTTGGCGCTATTCGGGCTGAGCCTGAAATACGGCCCGCCGATGGCCGAACGCCTGGCCCGTCTGCGTGAACCGCACCTGCCGGCCAAGGCGATTATTTACACCCGCCAGGTCACCGTGGCCTGGAGTGTGTTTTTTCTCTGCAACGGATTGTGCGCCGCCGCGCTGACCCTTTGGGCGCCGCTGAGTTGGTGGATGTTGTACACCGGCCTGATCTCCTATGGATTGATCGGCCTGATGTTTGCCATTGAATGGCTGATACGACAACGGGTACGAGGCCACCCATGAATTGGATAACACTTGAGCAACTGCTGCTCAAGGCTCAGCCGGAACGTGCCGTGACGGCCGAACCGGCGCTGAACCACGCGCAATTGTGCGAACAGGCCCTGCGCCTCGCCGCCGGCCTGCAAGCCCAGGGTGTGCAGCGCATTGCCGTGCACCTCGAAGATGGCGCCGACCTGGCGATTGCACTGCTGGGCGCCTGGCGCGCCGGGGTCAGCGTACTGCTGCCCGCCGACCTGCAAGCCCAGACTCGCCAGCGCTGGTCGACTGAAGTCGATCTGTGGCTGACCGATCAGGCCGATGATGCGCACTTGAGTGACTATCAGCATTCGCCAATGTCCGCCGCCGCGCTGGACCTGGATCGCTGTCAGCTCAGCCTGTGCACCTCTGGCTCCAGTGGCGAGCCCAAGCGCATCGACAAAACCCTGCGACAACTGGCCAATGAGGTTCAAGCCCTGGAGCAGCTCTGGGGCGCCGACCTGGGCCCGGCCTGCATCATCGGCAGCGTCGCCACCCAACATATTTACGGTTTGCTGTTCCGGGTGCTCTGGCCGCTGTGCGCCGGGCGGCCGTTCGTGCGCAAGCAACTGGCCTTCCCGGAAGACTTGCAGCGCGCCAGCCGCGAACACTCGGCGTTCGCCTGGGTCGCCAGCCCGGCGCTGCTCAAGCGCATGGGCGATAACCTCGACTGGCCAGCCTTGAGCGCGGTGCGCCGGGTATTTTCCTCCGGCGGCGCCCTGCCCGCCGAGGCTGCGCAAAGCCTGTTCGAACGCCTGGAGCAATGGCCGACGGAAATCCTCGGCAGCTCGGAAACCGGCGGTATTGCCTGGCGTCAGGACCAGAACCTCTGGCAGCCGTTCGCCGACGTCGTGTTGAGTCAGGACAGCGACGGCGCGTTGCTCATCGCCTCGCCCTACTTGCCGGCCGGCCACATTGAACACACCGCCGACGCTGCGCGGATTGCTGCCGACGGCCGTTTCGAACTGCTGGGACGGCTGGACCGGATCGTCAAACTGGAAGAAAAACGTATCTCGCTACCGATGCTGGAACAGGCGCTGATGGCCCACGACTGGGTCGCCGAAGCGCGCCTCGGGGTGGTTCAGGAAAACCGTGCCTCGCTGGGCGCGTTGCTGGTGCTCAGTCAGCAAGGGCTGCACGCCCTGCGCAATCAGGGTCGGCGCACCCTCACTCAAGAACTGCGTCAGCACCTGAGCCAACATTGCGAAGCCCTCGCCTTGCCTCGGCGCTGGCGTTTGCTGCGCCAGTTGCCGTTGAACGCCCAAGGCAAACTGCCCCAGGCCGACGTCGAAGCCCTGCTGCTGGCCCCACGCCCGAAGGCGCCAGAGGTGCTGGAACAGGTCGAAACCGACGGCGAGTGGAGCCTGCAACTGGCGGTGCCGCCAGACCTGGCCTACTTCAGCGGCCACTTTCCACAGGCACCGGTATTGCCCGGCGTGGTGCAGGTGGATTGGGCCTTGAGCCTGGGTCAGCAGTTGATGGACTTGCCGACTAGATTCGCCGGCATGGAAGTGCTGAAATTCCAGCAACTGGTGCGTCCAGGGGATGAAATCCAGCTGCACCTGCGGTTCGACCCGGTGCGCGGCAAGTTGTACTTCGCCTATCGCAACGACACTGCCACCTGCTCCAGCGGGCGGATCGTGCTGGAGGCGGCGAATGCTTAATCTTTGGCAATGGAAATCACTGTTGCAGTGGAGATCTCTGTGGGGAGGGAGCTTGCTCCCGCTGGGCTGCGTAGCAGACCCAAAACCAGTCGCCGCAGATTTCATTACGAGCGCTTCGCACTCGGACGGGAGTAAGCTCCCTCGCCACAATGGATTGGCGGAGGCTCTTCGCCATGCATAACCCCTGCGCCATCATCCCGGTCTATAACCACGAAACCGCCATCACCACGGTGGTCGACGCACTGCTCGCCCAAGGTTTGCCGTGCATCCTGGTAGACGACGCGAGCACCCCGGCCTGCGCAAAAGTGCTCGATCAACTGGCACAACGTGAGCACACCTACCTGATTCGCCTCACCATCAATCAAGGCAAGGGCGCCGCCGTCATGACCGGTTTTCGCGAAGCCTCGCGCCTGGGTTTCAGCCACGCCTTGCAGGTGGACGCCGACGGTCAGCATGACCTCACCGACGTCGCGGTTTTTATCGAACAGTCCCGCGCCCATCCCGAAGCCGTGATTTGCGGTTATCCGCTCTACGACGCCAGCGTGCCCAAGGGCCGTTTGTATGCGCGCTACCTCACCCACGTGATGGTCTGGATCAACACGTTGTCGTTGCAGATCCGCGATTCGATGTGCGGTTTTCGCGTCTATCCATTGCCGCCAACCCTGGCGTTGATCGACTCAGCGAAGATCGGCAAACGCATGGATTTCGACTCGGACATTCTGGTGCGCCTGGCCTGGCGCAACCTGCCGATGCAGTGGCTGCACACCAAGGTCCATTACCCGCTGGACGGCGTCTCGCATTTTCGCCTATTCCGCGACAACGTACTGATCTCGAGCATGCACACCCGGCTGTTCTTCGGCATGTTGCTGCGCGCCCCGCTGATCCTCTGGCGACGGAGGCGAGCATGAGCACTGAAACAGACAAAAAGCACTGGGCTGACCGCGAGGAGCGCGGCAGTTTCTGGCTGATGAAATTCACCGCCCTCTGCGCCAAAGTGCTGGGCCGGCGGCTGTTGAGCCCGCTGCTGTACGGCATCGTCTTGTACTTTTTCCTGTTCGGCCGCAGCGCTCGTAAAAGCGCCTGGCAATACCAGCAACGCCTCGCCGACTGGAGTGGCCGCAATGAATTGCGCCCGACCCATTGGCGGGTGTTCGGGCAGTTCATGGCCTTCGCCGATTCGATGCTCGACAAGCTCGACGTCTGGAACGGCAAACTGAGCATCGAGCAAATCGAAATCATCGACCCGGCACTGTTGCGCACACAGCTGCGCGGCGCCCGTGGGCAGATGCTGGTCGGCGCGCACCTGGGCAATCTCGAGGTCTGCCGCGCGCTGGCCGAGATCGGCGAAAAAGTCACGATGAACGTGCTGGTGCACACCAAGCACGCCGAGCAGTTCAACCGCTTGCTGGGCGAAGCCGGGGCGACCAATTTGCGGCTGATCCAGGTCAGCGAACTGAACCCGGTGATCATGCTGCAACTGCACGAACGCCTGGAGCGCGGCGAGTGGCTGGCGATTGCCGGTGACCGCGTGCCCTTGCATGGCGGGCGCAGCGTGACTGTGGATTTCCTCGGCCATCCGGCAGCGTTCCCCCAAGGTCCGTGGCTGCTGGCCGGTTTGCTCAAATGTCAGGTCAATCTGTTGCTGTGTTTGAAGAAGCCGGCCGGCGACTATCGACTGACCCTCGAACCGTTCGCCGAGGCCGTGGTGTGGAAGCGCAGCGACCGCGAACAGGTCATTCATCAGTGGGCATCCCGCTACGCCGAACGCTTGGGTCACTATTGCCTTGAAGCGCCCCAACAATGGTTCAACTTTTACCCTTTCTGGAAGACCGATGACGACGCCAACGCTTGAGCCGGTAACCTTCGGCGAACTCCCTTTGCGCATCGAAGACGTGCTGGCCCTGGCCAACCGTCAGGCGCCGACGCAGTTGCAGGGCGACCCTGAATATCGCGAGCGCATCGCCAAGGGTGCGCGATTCCTGGATTCGCTGCTGGACAAGGAAGGCGTGATCTACGGCGTGACCACCGGTTACGGTGATTCCTGCGTGGTTGCGGTGCCGCTGCATCACGTCGAAGCACTGCCGCGTCATCTGTACACGTTCCACGGCTGTGGCTTGGGCAAACTGCTCGACGCCCAGGCCACCCGCGCAGTACTCGCGGCGCGTTTGCAGTCACTGTGCCACGGCGTGTCCGGGGTGCGCGTGGAACTGCTGGAACGCCTGCAAGCGTTCCTGGAACACGACATCCTGCCGCTGATCCCGGAAGAAGGCTCGGTGGGCGCCAGCGGTGATTTGACGCCGCTGTCCTACGTAGCCGCGACATTGTCCGGCGAGCGCGAAGTGATGTTCCGTGGCGAACGTCGCGAAGCTGCCGACGTGCATCGCGAACTCGGTTGGCAGCCGCTGGTGCTGCGGCCTAAAGAAGCCCTGGCACTGATGAACGGCACCGCCGTGATGACCGGCATCGCTTGCCTGGCCTTCGCCCGCGCCGATTACCTGCTGCAACTGGCCACGCGCATCACCGCGTTGAACGTGGTGGCGCTGCAAGGCAATCCTGAGCATTTCGACGAACGCCTGTTCGCTACCAAGCCGCATCCGGGGCAGATGCAAGTCGCCGCATGGCTGCGCAAAGACCTGGCCATCGACGCGCCGACCGCGCCGTTGCATCGTCTGCAAGACCGCTACTCGCTGCGTTGCGCCCCGCATGTGCTCGGCGTGTTGGCCGACAGCCTGAACTGGCTGCGTTCGTTCATCGAGATCGAGCTCAACAGCGCCAATGACAACCCGATCATCGACGCCGAAGCCGAACGCGTGCTGCACGGCGGGCACTTCTACGGCGGCCACATCGCGTTCGCCATGGACAGCCTGAAAACCCTCGTCGCCAACGTTGCTGACTTGCTGGATCGGCAACTCGCGCTGCTGGTGGACGAGCGTTACAACCACGGTTTGCCGAGCAACCTGTCTGGCGCCACTGCCGACCGCGCCATGCTCAACCACGGCTTCAAAGCCGTGCAGATCGGCACCAGCGCCTGGACCGCCGAAGCCCTGAAAAACACCATGCCGGCCAGCGTGTTCTCGCGTTCCACCGAGTGCCACAACCAGGACAAGGTGAGCATGGGCACCATCGCCGCCCGCGATGCGATCCGTGTGCTGGAGCTGACCGAACAAGTCGCCGCCGCCACCCTGCTGGCCGCCAACCAAGGCGTCTGGCTGCGCAGCCAGGTTGAGGACGCACGGCCACTGCCACCGTCCCTGGCCGCGATGCACGAAGAGCTGGCCAAAGACTTCCCGCCGGTCATCGAAGACCGTGCCCTGGAAGGCGAATTGCGTCTGTGCCTGAAACGAATCGCCGAGCAACACTGGAGGCTGCATGCGTAGCAAGGGAGTGCTTCACGCCGATACGGAAATCCTCGTGCCGTTCTTTGACGTCGACACCATGAACGTGGTCTGGCACGGCCATTACGTCAAATACCTGGAAGTCGCCCGGTGTGCGCTGCTGGACAAGCTCGGCCACAACTACACCGCCATGGTCGAGTCGGGTTTTGCCTGGCCGGTGATCGACCTGCAACTGCGCTATGTGCGCGGTGCGGTGTTCGGCCAGAAGATCAACGTGCGCGCCAGCCTGGTGGAGTGGGAAAACCGCCTGAAGATCAATTATCTGATCAGCGATCTGCAAACCGGTGAGCGCCTGACCCGCGCCGTTTCCGTGCAGGTCGCTGTCGACATGAGCAGCCGTGAGATGCAATTGGCCTCGCCGAAAGTGTTCACCGACGCTGTAGAAAGGATGCTGCCATGAACACCGGTATCGACACCTCTTCTGAGGCCAACCCAGTTCCCTGTGGCGAGCGAGCTTGCTCGCGCTTGAGTGCGCAGCACTCACAATCAGGGCAATGGTTGGCAAGTTTTTGGGGCCGCTTCGCAGCCCAGCGCGAGCAAGCTCGCTCGCCACGTTTTTCAGCGATCACGTGTCTGACCGTGTTGGCGCTACTAGGGCTGCCATCGCTCGCGCAGGCCTTCGACCTGCAACAACTCAGCGATCAGCTGGCCAAGCCGGATGTGATCCACGGCAACTTCGTCCAGGAAAAACACCTGCGCGCCCTGCCCCAGCCGCTGACCAGCAAGGGCACCTTCGTCCTCGCTAAAAATCACGGCTTGCTCTGGCTGCTGAAAACCCCGCTGCAACAGGATTACCGCATCAACGCCAAGGGCATCGCCCGGCGTGACGCCAGCGGCTGGCAACTGCTGCCGGGCAAGAGCGCCGGTGCCGAGCAGAACCGTTTGTTCCTCGCCGTACTGCAAGGTGACAGCAGCGGTTTGCAACGGGATTTCGAGCTGTCGCTGAGCGGCGATGCGCAGAAATGGAAGCTGACCCTCACCCCGCGCTCGATGCTGCTCAAGCAAGTGTTCAACCAGATCAACATCGACGGCGGCGAGTTGGTGAACAGCATCGAACTGCTGGAAACCCAGGGAGACAGCACCCTCATGCGCATGCAGGACAGCACTAGCGCCCAACCGTTGAGCGACGCGGAGCAACATGACTTTGCCGAGTGAACGGATGCTCCCACGGCTGTTCCTGATCCTGCTGCTGGCGGTGCTCGCGCTCGCCGGCTGGCAATGGCGTGACGGCGCACCGCTGTCGGCCAACCTGATGGAACTGGTGCCAGGTACGGCGCCGGACGCGCTGGAACTGCGCGCCGAACAACGCATGCAAGAACCGCTGAACCGCGAAATGCTGGTGCTGGTCGGCCATACCGATCGCCAGCAAGCCGTGGCCATGGCGCAGAAACTCGGCGAGCAATGGCAGGCCAGCGGTCTGTTCGAAAAGGTCCAATGGACCCTGCAAGCCGACTTGCCGGCGCTGCGCACGCAGCTGCTGCAAGGTCGGCTGGCGATGCTCTCGGACGCGGATCGGCAACAACTGATCGAGCATCCCGACGCTTTCATTCAACAGCGCGTGCAAGCGCTGTTCGACCCGTTCACCGGTTTCAGCCTGGTGCCGAGCCAGGATGACTGGCTGGGCCTGACCGGGCGCATCCAGAACAGCCAGCCACAACACGGCGCGGTGCAACTGGACATCGGCAGCGGTGCCTTGGTCGCCGATGCAGACGGCAAGAGTTGGGTGCTGCTGCGAGCGCGGACCACCGGCAACGCCTTCGACATGAACCTGCCGCTGCAAGTGGCCGCACTGCTCAAACACAGTCGTGAAGAAGCGGCTCAGGGCGACGTGCAGTTGCTCGCTGCCAGCGGCTTGCTCTATGCGGCCAACGGTCAGCAACAAGCGACCCGGGAAATGACTTGGGTCGGTGGCGGCGCCACACTCGGCATCCTGTTGTTGCTGTTGCTGGCCTTCCGGCGGCTGCGCGTGTTGCTCGCGTTTGTCCCGGTGCTGGTGGGCATGCTGTTCGGTGGAGTGGCCTGCATCGCGCTGTTCGGCCATCTGCATGTGATGACATTGGTGCTCGGTTCCAGCCTGATCGGCGTTGCCGTCGATTACCCGTTGCACTACCTGTCCAAGAGCTGGAGCCTGAAACCCTGGAACAGTTGGCCAGCCCTGCGCCTGACCTTGCCGGGGCTGACATTGAGCCTGATCACCAGTTGCATCGGCTACCTCGCCCTGGCCTGGACGCCGTTCCCGGCGCTGACCCAAATCGCCGTGTTCTCCGCCGCCGGCCTGTTCGGCGCCTACCTGTCGGCGGTGTGCCTGCTGCCGGCCCTGCTCAAGGGCACTGACCTGCGGCCGGCGCAATGGCCGCTGCGGGTTGCCGAGTTTCTGGTGAACCTGCGTGAAGCGCTTCTCCAACGCGCTCGCACGCCAGTGTTGCTGGCGCTGCTGATCGTCTTCTGTGTCGGCGGTCTGTTGCAACTCAGCACCAAGAACGACATTCGCCAATGGGTCGGTATGCCGCAACACCTGACCGACGAAGCCCAGACCATCGCGCGCATTACCGGCTACCAACCCACCAGCCAGTTCTTCCTGATCCGCGCCGCCAACCAGCAAGAATTACTCGAACGCCAAAGCGCCCTGACTGATCGCCTGGAGCAACTGGTCAACCTCGACAAACTCCAGGGCTTTCTGTCCCTCAATCAACTGGTCAGCCAGCCAAGTGAGCAGAAGCAAGTACGTGAAGCGCTAAATAAACTGCCGCAATTCTGGCAACCGTTGCTCGACGTCGGCGTACCAGTCGAGGCGCTGCAAGCCGAACTGGCGAAGTTGCAAGCGCTGCCCACCGAAGATATCGATGCGGCGCTGGCCGGGCCGTTAGCCGAACCTTATCGCACCCTGTGGCTGGGGCCGACCGCTGACGGCGGCGTGGCAGCCATGATCAGCCTGCAAGGCTTGAACAACCCGTCGCTGCTGCGGGTTCAGGCGCTGGATTTACCGGGCGTGCAATTGGTGGATCGCCTCGGCGAGCTGAATAAGGTCTTCGCTGCTACGCAGATCAGCGCCGCTGAATTGAAACTCGCCTCCTGCGTGCTGATCGTGCTGGTGTTGATCCTGCCATTCGGCCTCAGCGGCGCGTTGCGCATCGTCGCCCTGCCATTGCTCGCCGCACTGTGCAGCCTCGCCAGCCTCGGTTGGCTCGGCCAGCCGCTGACACTGTTCAGCCTGTTCGGCCTGCTGCTGGTGACGGCCATCAGCGTCGATTACGCGATTCTCATGCGCGAACAAGTCGGCGGTGCCGCTGTGAGCCTGCTGGGCACCTTGCTGGCGGCGTTGACCACTTGGCTGTCGTTCGGGTTGCTGGCGGTGTCGAGTACGCCGGCGGTGAGCAACTTCGGTCTATCGGTGAGCCTCGGGCTGGCGTTCAGCTTCATCCTCGCGCCATGGGCCGGGCGTCACGTCCATGCCACTGCCGTCGCGGAGCCGGCAGCATGATGATCGTGCTGTTTTGGGCGATGGCCCTGGGGCTGTTCGCCGTCGCGACCCGCGTCGGCCGGCATTTCGGGTTGATCCCGATTGTCAGCCAATTGCTGCTGGCGACGTTTGGCTTGCCGCTGTTGATGTATTTCTGGATCGAGCCGGGCTGGCAGCTCAGCGGCGCCGATCTGATCTCGCCGGTATGGCTGAAAAACCTCTACAGCCTGAGTTTCGCCTTGCTGCTGGGACACATCCTCAGCGACGTGATCGACCTGCGGCTGGATCGCCAGAGCCTGAAAATCGCCCTGCCGAGTTTCTGCCTGCCCTTCGCCTGCGGGCTGGCGACAGCGGTCTGGCTGTTGCCGACGCAATCGTGGATCAGCTCGTTGGCGGTCGGTTTGGTGTTCGCCATCACCGCGATCCCGGTGTTGTACCTGTACCTGCGACACATCAACTACCCGCCCGCCGCCACCCGGCGTTTGGTGCAAACCGCTATCCTCATCGACCTCACGTGCTGGACGTTGTTCGGCTTCGCCCAAGGCAGCCTGCACCTGAGCAGTTTGCTGCTGCCACTGGCCGGCGCGTGCCTGCCGTTGCTGTTGCGCCTGCTCGGTTTGCGCCAACCGCTGCTGCACAGCGGCTGCTTCTTCGCGCTGCTGGTGGTGGCCGAGCATTTCAAGCTCAACGCACTGATTTTCGGCATCGGCTATCTGCTGTGCATGGCCGTGCTCAAAGTGCCGCTGGTGTTGCCGTTGCCGGCGGTCTGGATGAATCGCTTGCAGACCTGGATCGCCATCCCGCTGATTCTCACGTTCGGCATCGTGCAGATCGACGTGCACAGCGCCATGGCCAGCCTCGGCTGGTTGCAACTGACCGCGCTGCTGTTGTTCCCGATCATCAGCAAACTGCTGGGTAACTGGCTCGGCCTGGGCTGGGCCGGCGCCTCGTTTGACGGCGCCAGCCGCTGGCGGGAAAGCCTGCTGCTGAACATTCGTGGCTTGAGCGAGATCGTCTTTCTCAACCTGCTGCTGCAACAACAACTCATCAGCCCGGCGTTGTACTTCGCGCTGATGTTGATGGGCCTGATCGCAACATTGCTGCCGGCACTGGCCGGCATGCACCGAATCCCGCTGAATATCGCCGCCCCGGCAAGGAGCTCCCGTGCCAACCGTTGAAATGGAACGTCGTCAGGTTGTGGTCATCGGCGCAGGCCCTTCGGGTGCCATCGCCGCCGCGCTGCTCAAGCGCAAGGGTCACGATGTCTTGGTGATCGAGCGCCAACATTTTCCAAGGTTTTCCATCGGTGAAAGCCTGTTGTCCCATTGCCTCGATTTCGTCGAAGAGGCCGGCATGCTTGAAGCGGTGAACGCCGCTGGTTTTCAGATAAAAACCGGCGCTGCGTTCGCGTGGGGCGAGCAGTACAGCGACTTCGATTTCGGCGACACGTTCAGCAACGGCAAGCCGACCACGTTTCAGGTGCAACGCGCCGATTTCGACAAGTTGCTGGCCGATCAAGCAGCGTTGCAAGGTGTGGAATTGCGTTACGGCGAAGCCATCGTCAGCGCTGATTTCGACCTGCCGAAACCGCAGCTGAATGTGCTGCGCGAGGACGGCAGCGAGTATCGCGTCGAAGCCGACTTCGTGCTCGACGCCAGCGGCTACGGCCGCGTGCTGCCGCGCCTGCTCGACCTCGAAGCACCGTCGAATTTCCCGGTGCGCCAAGCCGTGTTCACCCACGTTGAGGACCTGATCGACAACCCGGCCTTCGACCGGACCAAGATCCTCGTCACCACCCATCCGACCCATCGCGACATCTGGTTCTGGACCATCCCGTTCAGCAACGGCCGGTGCTCGGTGGGTGTGGTGGCCGCCGCCGAACATTTCGACGGTCGTACCGACAATCTGGACGACTGCCTGCGCGGTTTTATCGCCGAAACCCCAAGCCTGGCCGGTGTGCTGAACAACGCGGTGTGGGACACCCCGGCGCGGACCATCGGCGGCTACTCGGCCAACGTCAAAACCCTGCACGGCCCGGGCTTTGCGCTGCTGGGCAACGCGGCGGAATTCCTCGACCCGGTGTTCTCCTCCGGCGTGACCATCGCGATGCGCTCGGCGAGCATGGCCGCCGGCGTATTGCATCGCCAATTGCAGGGTGAAAGCGTCGACTGGCAGACCGAGTTCGCCGCCCCGCTCAAACGTGGCGTCGACACCTTCCGCTGCTACGTCGAAGGCTGGTACGCCGGGACCTTCCAGGACGTGATTTTCCATGATGGCAGCTCACCGGACATCCGCCGGATGATCGCCTCGATCCTCGCCGGTTACGCCTGGGATGAACGCAATCCGTTCGTCAGCGAAGCGAAGCGTCGGTTGAAGGTGATTTCGGAAATCTGTGCAAGGGATGCGACATGAGTTACCTGAGCGACAACTACGTCGAAGAAACCAAATTCGGTTTCTGGTTCCTGCGCAGCCACACCTGGCAGCACCATGTGCTGCGGGTGGCAATCAACGACCTGCGCAACCTGTTCAGCGATTCGCTGCCCAGCAACCCGGTGTTGCTGGATGCCGGTTGCGGCCAGGGCAAGTCGTTCCAGTACCTGCGCCAGACTTTTTCGCCGCAACGCCTGATCGGTGTCGATGCCGACCCGCACAGCCTGCACCTCAGCGGAGAAGAGGCGGCGCGTCAGGGCATGACGGTGGAGCTGATCGGCAGCGACTGCGCGACGCTCAACGTGGCCAACGCCAGCGTCGACCTGCTGTTCTGTCACCAGACCTTTCATCACCTCGTCGAACAGGACTTGGCCCTGGCCGAGTTCTATCGCGTGCTCAAGCCGGGCGGCTATCTGCTGTTCGCCGAGTCCACCGAGGCTTACATTGATACGTGGGTGATTCGCTGGTTGTTCCGCCACCCGATGCATGTGCAAAAGAGTGCTGCCGGGTATCTGGAAATGATTCGCCAGCAGGGTTTTGAATTCGGCCCGCAGAATGTGTCTTATCCATACTTGTGGTGGAGTCGCGCAAAGGATTTCGGGCTGTTTGAACGTTTTGGTTTGCGTAAGCCGAAGCCGTTTGGCCAACGGGAAGAAACCCTGGTCAATGTCGTGGCGCGCAAACCTCTTGAAGGTGTTGTTTGATGTCTAGCGCAATTCAAAACTGTGGGAGCGGGCTTGCTCGCGAAAGCGGTGTGTCAGTCGACATCATTGGTGAATGTCAGACCGCCTTCGCGAGCAAGCCCGCTCCCACAGGGTTTGCGGTGCTGCTGAGATTTGTACTGCTGGGTTTTGCCCTGCTGCTGAGCGCTTGCGCCAGCCGCGCGCCGCTGCCCGAGCACAGCCCAACGCTGGCGTTGCCCTTGCAATTGCACATCCAGCGTTTGATGGCTGACCAGCGTCAGGACTGGGTGTTGGTGATCCAGCAGGAAGGCCCTGGCCTGCGTTGGTCGATGATGGATTTACTCGGCATTCCCCAGGCCCGGCAGAAGTTGATCGATGGCGATTGGCAGGCCGATGGTCTGCTGCCACCGAATCCGGAAGCCCGGGAACTGTTCGCCGCGCTGTTGTTTGCGCTAACGCCCGAAGGCGAGTTGCACAGTAACTATCCCACTGCATCGCAGCATGGCGGGCAACGCGTGTTGCCAGAGCGCTGGGACGTCCGTTATTCACGCCCCTTGAGTTTTGAATTGAACCTGCCAAAAGGCCCGAAATACCAAGTCACGCCACTGAGCGCAGACACGCCATGACCGCCTATTTGAACGCACTGGGGGTGATCTGCTCTCTGGGCCGCGACAAACAGGCAGTCGCCCGCAATCTGTTTGCCGGCGATTGCTCCGGTATGCAAAGCGAGTCTGGCTGGGTGGCGGAACGTTCGTTGCCGGTGGCTGCGGTTCACGGTGAACTGGCACCGATTCCGCCTGAGTTGATCGAGCAACGCAGCCGCAATAATCAACTGCTGCTGGAAGCGGCGCTGCAAATTCGTCCAGAGATCGATCAAGCGATTCAGACCTACGGCCGCGAACGCATCGGCGTCGTGCTTGGCACCAGCACTTCGGGCATCGACGAAGCCAGTCGCGGATTGGCCCATTACATTCGTGAGCATGAGTTCCCCGCCGACTACAACTATCAGCAGCAGGAGCTCGGCGCGCCGGCAAACTTCCTCGCCGACTGGCTGCAATTGAGCGGCCCGGCCTATGTGATTTCCACCGCTTGTACTTCCAGCGCCCGAGCCTTGATGAGCGCCCAGCGCTTGCTCGATCTGGGCATGTGCGACGCTGTGCTGTGTGGCGGTGTCGACAGTTTGTGCAAACTGACGCTCAACGGTTTCTCGGCGCTGGAAGCAGTGTCCGAGCAGCGCTGCAACCCGTTTTCCGCCAACCGTAACGGCATCAACATCGGCGAAGCGGCGGTGCTGTTTTTGATGAGTAAAAGTGCTGGCGACGGCCCCTCGATTGCCCTGCTCGGCAGCGGCGCCAGCTCTGACGCCCACCACATTTCCGCACCGGAACCAACCGGCCGTGGCGCCCAGCAAGCAATGCACCAGGCCTTGAGCCGTGCCGCGCTGCAACCGTCGCAAATCAGTTACCTGAACCTGCACGGCACCGCCACTCAACACAACGACGCCATGGAAAGCCTGGCCGTGGCCGCGTTGTTTCCGGACGGCGTGCCGTGCTCGTCGACCAAGCCGATGACCGGTCACACCCTCGGCGCCGCCGGTGCCCTGGAAGCGGCGTTCTGCTGGTTGAGCCTGAGCGTCGACAATCCCGAACACCTCCTGCCGCCCCACGTCTGGGACGGCCAGCCCGACCCCGACCTGCCGGCGCTCAATTGGGTGACCCCGGCCACTCGCCTGGCGTCCATTGCACCTCGCTACCTGATGAGCAATTCGTTTGCCTTCGGTGGCAATAACGTCAGCCTGATTATCGGAGACGCCCCATGATTGACTGGCCGATCGCCGAACTGCTGCCTCACGCTGGCGACATGATCCTCATCGAGCAGATCCTGTCGTTCGATGACGAGCAGATTCACACCCGCCTCACCGTCAAACCCGATGGCCTGTTCAACCGTCCCGACGGCAGCCTGCCGGCCTGGGTCGGCATCGAACTGATGGCCCAAAGTGTGGCGGCTTACGCCGGTTGCCATGCCCGTGCGCGCGGCGATGCGGTGGAGCTGGGCTTCCTGCTCGGCACCCGCAAATTCGAATGCAACGTCGAACACTTTCCTGCCGGCACCGAGCTGACCATCCACGGGCTGCGCTCGCTGGAAGACGACAGCGGCATGGGCGTATTCGAATGCCACATCAACGCCCCCGGCATCCACGCCACCGCCCGGCTCAACGTGTACCGCCCGCCCCAGGCGGCGCAATATCTTCAAGAAATCCAAGGAGTCGAGTGATGACTGAATTCGTACTGGTCACCGGCTCCAGCCGTGGCATTGGCCGCGCTATCGCCCTGCGTCTGGCCCAGGCTGGCCACGACATCGTGCTGCATTGCCGCAGCGGTCTGGCCGAGGCAGAGGCCGTGAAGGCCGAAATCGAAGCGCTGGGCCGCAACGCCCGCGTGCTGCAATTTGATGTGTCTGACCGCGCCAGTTGCAAAGCCATTCTCGAAGCTGACGTTGAAGCTCACGGCGCCTATTACGGCGTGGTGCTCAACGCCGGGTTGACTCGCGACGGTGCTTTTCCGGCGCTGAGCGAGGATGATTGGGATGTGGTGATGCGCACCAACCTCGACGGTTTCTACAACGTGCTGCACCCGGTGATGATGCCGATGATTCGTCGTCGCGCCGCCGGGCGAATTGTTTGCATCACCTCGGTTTCCGGGTTGATCGGCAACCGTGGCCAGGTCAACTACAGCGCCTCCAAGGCGGGTTTGATCGGCGCGGCGAAAGCGTTGGCGATCGAACTGGGCAAGCGCAAAATCACCGTTAACTGTGTCGCACCCGGCCTGATCGACACCGCCATGCTCGACGAAAACGTGCCGGTGGAAGAACTGATGAAAATGATCCCCGCACAACGCATGGGCACACCTGAAGAGGTGGCCGGTGCGGTGAATTTCCTGATGTCGGCGGAAGCCTCGTACATCACCCGGCAGGTTCTGGCCGTCAACGGAGGCCTGTGCTGATGAAGCGCGTCGTCGTCACCGGCATGGCCGGCATCACCTCACTGGGCAGCGATTGGGAGACCATCGCCGCCAACTTCAAGGCCAACCGCAGCGGCATTCGCCGGATGGACGAGTGGGACCGCTTCACTGAACTCAACACCCGTCTCGCCGGGCCGATCGATGACTTCAAAGTCCCGAGCCACTGGACCCGCAAGCAACTGCGCAGCATGGGTCGCGTCTCGCGGCTCGCTGTGGGTGCTGCTGAGCAAGCGTTGGCCGACGCGGGGCTGTTGGGCGATGAATCGATCAAGGACGGGCGCATGGGCGTCGCCTGTGGTTCGTCCACCGGCAGCACCGACGAGATAAAAGCGTTCGGCAACATGCTGCTCAACTCCGTAGCCGAAGGCCTGAACGCCAACTCCTACGTGCGGATGATGCCGCACACCACAGCAGCGAATATCAGCATATTCTTCGGCCTCACCGGCCGGTTGATCCCGACGTCCAGCGCCTGCACCAGCGGCAGCCAGGGCATTGGCTACGCCTACGAGTCGATCAAGTTCGGCCGCTTGCCGCTGATGCTGGCCGGCGGCGCCGAAGAACTGTGCCCGACCGAAGCGATGGTCTTCGACGCGCTCTACGCCACCAGCCTGAAAAACGACGCGCCGCAAACCAGCCCACGGCCGTACGACAAGGACCGTGACGGCCTGGTGATCGGTGAAGGCGGCGGCATGTTGGTGCTCGAAGAACTCGAACACGCTTTGGCCCGTGGCGCACACATCCATGCCGAACTCGTCGGTTTCGGCAGCAACGCCGATGGCCAGCACACCACCCGTCCAGAGCAAGCGACCATGCGCCGCGCCATGGAACTGGCCCTGGAAGACGCCGGTTTGCAGCCGTCGGACATCGGCTACGTAAACGGTCACGGCACCGCGACCGAACAGGGCGACATCGCCGAAACACAGGCAACCAGTTCGTTGTTCGGCGAGCACATGCCGATCAGCTCGCAGAAAAGCTTCCTCGGCCACACCCTCGGGGCCTGCGGTGCGCTGGAATCCTGGTTCAGCATCGAAATGATGAACCGCGACCTGTACGTACACACTTTCAACCTCGACGAGGTCGACCCGCACTGCGGCAAGCTCGACTACCTGCGCGGCGAGTTCCGGCAGATGAGCAACCAGTACGTGATGAACAACAACTTCGCCTTCGGCGGCGTCAACACCTCGCTGATCTTTCGCCGCTGGTCGTAACCGTATTAATCAAGGTCAAGGAGACCTCCATGCACGTCAAGAAACTCGCCGCGGCCGCCACCCTGCTGATCTGCGCCCTACCGGCCGTCAGCCAGGCCCGCGACACCACGGTGTACCTGCCTCTCGATAAAGCCGTTGCCGAGGCCACCCGCACCGGCAAAATCGATGGCAGCGTGAAATTCTACCTGGCCGGCAACACCCCGACCGGCTCCGTCACCGTCGTCAGCCCCGGCGCCGTGACCAACAAGAAAACCAACGCCTTCAACAAGACCGACGCAGTCGCCTGCGAATGGGTCGCGCAATCGGCCATCATCAGCCTGTTCCAAGCGGCCAAGGGCGCTGGTGCTAACGCGGTGACCAACATTGTCAGCTTCTACAAGAGCAATGAGCGTAAGGATGCAACGAACTATGAATGCCACGCTGGCGCGATCATGGCGGGCGTTGCGTTGAAAGGGGATTTGGCGAAGGTTCAGTAAGGGTCTTGATGCCCAATCCTGTGGCGAGCGAGCTTGCTCGCGCTGGGCTGCGAAGCAGCCCCAAAACTCAGACAGTCACTGAAGATTTTTGTGAGCGCTGCGCACTCAAACGGGAGCAAGCTCCCTCGCCACAATGGGAGCAGTCCGACAGGTGTTGCCCAAAAGCAAAAATTCAAAAGATCGCAGCTTTCGCAGCACCTACCGCCAGGAAACAAACCTGCCCTTGCGCGTCCCTTGCGGATAAATGGAGCGCGTGGCCTTGTCCAGATGACCACCCTGACGCACAAAACTGACCGCTTCGTGGTTGCGACGACTGCGC
The DNA here is from genome assembly GCF_056680395.1 of Pseudomonas sp. ASL4. Lineage (NCBI taxonomy): Bacteria > Pseudomonadati > Pseudomonadota > Gammaproteobacteria > Pseudomonadales > Pseudomonadaceae > Pseudomonas > Pseudomonas sp. ASL4. The sequence continues at coordinate 216,428 of NZ_CM155280.1, forward strand.
ATCCAGGTGATCCATTGCAACAGTTCAGAGTGCCCCAACGTTTCGATCAATAACAAAAACTGCTCACGCCAACGCGAACTGGCGCCCATGCCCAGCCCTGAGCGCCGTTTAAGGTCCGGGATACTTAGGCCATCCATCACCCCTTGCACGAAATCAACCCAGAGTTCAGGTCGGATCATCCCGACCAGCGGCGTCCCGGACAAAACGGAAAAGCAGGTCACACAAGGATCGCACTTGAACTTCGGGCGAATGCCTTTAATTCGATAGGTCCGCTCTCCCCCGCACCTCGGGCATGTCGCGTGCTGCGCATTCAGCATCGTCTCGATCCACGTGATAACCGCTTGCTGTTGCAGCGCAATGTGCTCGGGCGGTTGCAGGTTTTCTCGGTAATGGCGTGTCGTCCACCACTGGTACAACTCAGGACACTCCTCGGCCATCACCTCACCGACCGCCGCCCCCCAGTTGAAGTAAACCTTTGGGGTCACGCCCAAGCGAGAGGCTATCTGGACGCTGGACCAACCGGCCAGCAGGTACACCGCAAACGTAGACCACAGGTCCATGCGGTGCATATTTGCAAAAGGAGAATCGCTCAAACTGTTGCAACTCTTACGACAGGAGCCGCAGTAGTAACGCGGAAGCCGTTGCCGGGCCGGAGGGGTCTGGAGAGTCACATCGGTTTTGCCGCACCAAGGGCAATAACGCACTCGCCGATGCGGCAACTCGTGCAGATAGCGGATCAAGCGATTGGCGTCGGGGCGCAGGTTTGCCGGGAGGCAGACGTCGTGGTCCGGTAGATCGTCGCAACCGGGGATTGGCAGTGAGGGGAGTTGGGTCACGATTGTCTCTAAGCCCGCTCCTTGAGCAACGCTTGTTCTGCCTGCGCGGCCAGTTCAGCCTCGCGTTTGGTGATGGCTTCTTCAAGTTTCGGGGAGCGTTTTGCCCATTGTTCTGGGGGTAGTGGTTTTGACCATTCGGTGATGTCGGGATAGGGCAGGTCGGGGGGCGGATTTAGCTTCCAACGTTCGAGCACGTCGATCAGCAGCGTATTGAAAATGAAGATCCCGCAGAACCCTTCCCAGAGGGCTGTTACTAACCACCCCCTGAGTTTCGCGGCCTTGATCAGATCTTCCAGGTAAGTAGCCCATATTCCTTTTGACCTGTCGAAACGTGCGGTTTGATCCTCAACAGCGTGTGGACCAATCTCCATGTAACTGCGCATGCACTCCCACAACGCCATCGCCGTAGTGCCGCCGCCACAGTTGAAGCCTAGCGAGAAATGTTTGTTGTCTTCCTTGGCCAGCGGGTCAGGGTTTTCGAAGCCAACGATCAGTAAACCCATCGTGGCTCTGCCAGCTTGGCTGACCGACGATTGCTGCGTGGCGGCTGCGGTGACGCTTTCCCAAGGCACGATCCAGTACTCGCCGTCTTCGCGGGGGACGCAGACTTCTCGACGTTGGCGGTTGAAGCGCACGGGTAAGGGCACTTCGCGGAATAGACATTGAATCAAAAACAGCGTTGGGATCCCGACAATAACGGAGCCGAGAATCAAAATATCTTGGCTGAAGCCAGAATTGAGATTTCTAGTGAAGAAAGACATGGCTAGAACTACCATCACCATCGGCCACAGCATCATCACCACCGAACCGATGCTGTAATTTCCAACATCGAGAAACACCTCGTTCTTGCGCCAAATGATATTAAGCACATCAGAGGGCTTTCTACCCGTAGGGATCGGCAATGGCGCCAGATAGTCATTACGCGAAAACATCCGTTTTTTCGTGGTGCCTGCCGGTGGCGTGCTCATCCCGCGTCCTTGGACTGAACTGCCAGTTCAGCCTCGCGCGTGGCTATGGCTTCCTCCAGTTCCGGGGAGCATTTGGCCCATTGTTCCGGAGGGAGTGGTTTTGACCATTCGATGATGTCGGGATAGGGCAGGTCGGGGGCGGATTTAGCTTCCAACGTTCGAGCACGTCGATCAGCAGCGTGTTGAAAATAAAGATTCCACAGAACCCTTCCCAGAGGACTGTTACGAACCAACCTCTGAGTTTCGCGGCCTTGATCAGATCGTCCAGGTAGGTTGCCCATATTCCTTTTGACCTGTCGAAACGTGCGGTTTGATCCTCAACAGCGTGCGGACCAATCTCCATGTAACTGCGCATGCACTCCCACAACGCCATCGCCGTAGTGCCGCCGCCACAGTTGAAGCCTAGCGAGAAATGTTTGTTGTCTTCCTTGGCCAGTGGATCAGGGTTTTCGAAACCAATGATCAGTAAGCCCATCGTCACTTTGCCGGCCTGGCTGACAGACCGAAACCAATGATCAGTAAGCCCATCGTCACTTTGCCGGCCTGGCTGACAGACGACTGCTGAGTGGCGGCTGCTGTGACACTTTCCCAAGGCACGATCCAGTACTCGCCATCATCGCGGGGGACGCAGACTTCTCGGCGTTGGCGATTGAAACGCACAGGTAAGGGGACTTCGCGAAAGAGGCTTTGAATCAAAAATAACGCTGGAACGCCTGTAATGATTGAGCCTGCTACCAATATGTCTTGGCTAAAATCGCCAGAGGCGATATTGCGTGTGAAATAAGCCATAACTAAAAACAGCATCACCACCGGCCACAACACCATCACGGCCGAGCCGATGCTATAGCTACCAATATCCAAAAACACATCGTTCCTGCGCCAAATAATGTTGAGCACGTCCGAGGGTTTTCTACCCGTAGGAATTGGCAATGGAGCCAGGTAGTCATTGCGCGAAAACATCCGTTTTTTCGTTGTGCCTGCCGGTGGCATGCTCATTGTTTGTCCTTGGGTTGCAGGTAAATGGCGCCGGGGTGGTCCTCGCCGAGCGCGTAGTTCGGTACACGATCAAGTTGCGGCGTTGGGTCAGCCCGCAGCTCTATCACGCCAGTGGTGTCATTCAGGGTAAAGGCCAGCCCTAGTTCACCTCCGATAAAAGTGCGGGCACCGAGCATCGAGATCAATGGCGTGCGATAGCGCAACCTTAGCGAAACAGTGCTGGGTGTCGTGCCCAATACGTTGCTCAGTTCTTTGAAGGGACCACTCAGCCGTAAGCCCTGACCTTCCTTGTGCGGTATCCACTGACAGACGCTGCTGGACAACCAGTGAGGCGTCATGTCTCGCCAAGGGCGCGGTGACTTGTAGTGGTTGATTGGGCTATTTTTGATCAGGTCGCGGGAGCGCTGGGTATCCACTGGGTCACCGACCATGCTCAGTTCCAGGTAGACACTGCCGGGCTCCGCCCCTGGCAATTCGATGGTCAGGGCATTGATGGAGCTGACGGTAGCCAGCCCGGAGGGGCCGTTACCACTACCCATATCCGAGCTACTTTGCATACTGACCCGAGGCGCATAAAGAATGCGGTACAACCGGTCGAGTTCGTCCACTTGAGCTTTCGGCGGAATAGGTGCGAGGTCGAACGCCCGGCCTTTTGACCAGCAGCAGAAATTCAGGAAGTTTTGCAGCGGGGTTTGCTGCAAGAACGTGGTAATCAGGTGCAGCACACCCAGCGCCAAAATGATCCAGTTCAACGGTCCCATGTACAGGGTGTACCGCAAAACGGCGACTTCGACCTCCACTAACCCCGCCAAGGCCCTACCCGTTTGGACCATCCCCAATAGCGCTTGAGAGCCAAAAACGCCGACCTGACCAGCGACCACGATCTGACGCATCTCCAGCCACGGGTCTATTCGGTTTTGTGCGTTTTCCAGTTGTGTTTGCAGGGACTTGAACTCCGCAATTGCTGCAGCGGTGGACAGCCCGCCAATAACCGCACCAAACAGCGTAAGCGTCGGAGCCGCAGATGATCGAATAAAGAACCGATCCTTACCAAGCCCCTTCCGCACTTCGTTATCAATCAGCGCCGTCAGCGCTGCCCCAGCATATAGCGTGGCAGAAGCCGTATCGTATTGGCGACGACTGACCGTCCCACGCTTCGGCGCTCCACTCGCCCGGCGCTTGATCGCTGGCCTCGGGGTGTTGGGCGAGGACTTTTTCGCGTTCGCGCGCGCGGTGCATGGCGTCGGTGTACGCCTTGATGTTGGCCGGGGTCGGGTCCTTCATCAGCGTTGCGCCCAGCGCGTCGGTATCTTCGACACTTCTTATCTGGTCCACTTTCATGGACCGGGCGAAGGTCTTGGGCAGCAGTTCGGCCATGACCTTCGAGGCGTTGTCCAGCGGCGGGCAATGCTCGGCTTGCAGTTCAAAGTAACGAAAGAGGACGGTGAGATCGCCCTCTACACGGACCTGAATCAGGCTGCGCAAATGGTCGAGCACCACCGTTTCTTCGGCGTCCGACTCCAGCCACACACCACACGTCGCGCTCCATTCCTGAAAAAAAAGGTGGGCCAGCGGACTATCGGAAACAACAGGCACCAGCATCGGCCCGACTTCCTCCAAGGCCTTGATCGGGACTGGCTGGGTAACGTTTTCCGCCACTTCCGCCAGCCATTTTTCGGCCTGCTGCTTGCTCAGCAAATCAGTGCCCCCCTTGACCGGGCACGCACTGGCCAGCTCGATGCATTGCATCAAGCGTTCGCGCTCGGCGCCGTTCTTGAGCACTTGCGAACACTTGTAAGCCGTCTACTGAACTCAATATGAATCAATGCAACCCTGCCGCCTTGCACGCATCGACGAAGTTCGCGCTTTTTTTGTCCATGGCGGTTTTGACCAGCGTGTTGGCTTTTTGCAGCGCCGGGCTGGGTTTGGCCCACTGTTCGGGGGGCAGAGGTTGGGACCAGACTTGCACGCGTTCGGGCAGGGTCGGACGGCCCTTGCGGTGGGCCCATTCGGCGATCAGGTAGGGCATTTTCCAGAAGGTCAGGACGCGGCGGACGTACCACCAGCGTAAGGGCCAGGGTGTCCGCTTGCCGTAACCGTAACGGTGGCGCTGTTCGGCGGTTAGATCTCCGCCGTCATCGTCCAATGAACCCATGAAGCGTGCGCCGTTGCGTTCGATCTCAAAGGTATGCAGCCCCTCGTAAGGTATGAGCTCTTCTTCCGTTGGCGTAAGCCCCAATACGACGAGCATAGGGTTCGGGGTATCCACCAATTCCCCGTCTTCCATGTAGTTACGAATGGAGGTCCACATGCCCAGCGCGTGGGCATCGCTGGGTTGGGCCGACAGCACAAACTGCACGGTGTCGTGCTCTTCGTCTTCCAGGCCCATGCCGAAGGTGTAGTCGCGCATCGCGCCGTAGCTGGTGATGCCCTGACTGCTCGCGACCCAGGCCACCACACTTTCCCATGGGACGATCAGGACACGATGGGTGGTGTCGTCGATGTAGCAGACTTCGCGGCGTTGGCGGTTGAAGCGGATTGGGTAGCTTTTGGCTGAGGCATAGACGCCGGATAGCATGCCGTAGACGAAGGCGCCAATCGGGATAATGAAAAGGAGAGAACCAGTGGCGAACACCTGTACAGCATCCCCAACAATGTCGAAAAATCTTCGATCAATCTCCGGAGGGCTAAAAGCAACGAGCCATAGACAAATAAGCACGGGTGCAAAAAATGCAGTACACAAAACCATCCATATCTGAAAGGCCAATCTTTTTCCCAACTCCACCATCCCGAAGTTATTACCTCCCAGCTCCAGATAGGTCTCGTTCATCTCCGAAAAGTTACGGCGAGAAATTTGCGCCTGTCCCGTGTATACCGGCAACGGGGCGAGGAACAACGTTTCATTCAAACCCTTGACCCGCAGTTGCCCGGCACTGGGTCGCTGGCTGCGAATGTCCGGTGAGGGCTCGGTGTTTTCAGCTTTGTTTCTGCGCTTGAACAATTTCCTAAACATCAACCGTCGCCATTTCTTCTCGGGTAAATAACCAGTAAGGGGCTTTGCCTGTGCCGCTCGGCATGCTCTCCACCGGGTCGAGTTTGAACCTCCCCTTGGCCGGCAGGCGTACACCACGCTCTGTCGCGACGTACAAATTACGCAGCACAAAGCAGGTGCGGTGGATCAAATCACGTTCGGCCTCCAGTTGGTAACCGATGTTGAAAGCCAGGGCAAAATCCGTTGTTTGCAGAGAGTCGCTGATGGGCAGATGCAAGGTCAGCGCTTCGTCTTCCTGACTGACGACCATGGCCGTAGCCACCCACGCCGCGCTGCACTCCTGCCAGCGCACGGGCGGTAACTGGGCGCTGTAGGGGCGAGGAATGTGCAGATCACGGGTTTGCTGATACGCCAGCAATTGCAATCGGCGACTGTCCATTTCCTGCGTTCGAACGCCGGGCAGCACCAATTTCAAGTAGGTACGCTTATCGTCGCGGAGCAGTTCGCACGTCGGTTGCTGCACCACCTTCGCCAACGCAGTCCAGTCATCTAGCAGACTGCGTTGCAAGTTTGCCGTCCCCCAAGCACTGGCTTGCAGCCATTTTTGCATTGCTGTCAGATTGAAGTAGTTGTAAAGACCTTCACCCATCAATTGCAGGGCTGTGCCGATTAAACCCACCAAGTTGGCTTTAGCGCCGATGCTGAGCAGTCGCAGGCTGGCTTCCGCCCAAGCCAGAGCCCGCAGTTCGGAGGGAGTTTTCAGGATTTTGTTAATGATCGATGTCGTATGAAGGGCGCCCCAGGTATTGGTGCCCATCAAAACTCCGTCACCGGCCATTTGCAGGCTCGTAGCCGCCAAGCCTTTGTAATCGCCTGCGGCCAGCGCTTTCCCCCATTGCTGAGAGTGCTTGCCTAAATCAATTGCGGCGGCCAAAGCACCAAACCCAAATGCGCCGGTCCCTGCAATACCGGCCCAGCGCCCCAGACGGCTCATCGTATTGAGCTTCCCAGCAGCACTGTCCATTTGCTCAATATGCGTTTGAAAAATCGTCACCGACAGACCTTGTACCGCCGCAAATCCCGCAGCCGACATACCCACAAATGACTCAAAGAGCACGCCCCACTCAGCGAGAGACGGCATAGTTTTTTTATCCAACGCGCTCAACGCCTCAACAAACTTCTGCCCCTGAAACACAAGCAACAACAGCGCAATCCCATCACCCCCGGATTTCAGCGCGCTACTCAGAGGCTTGCCAAACGTCCCCGTCGCACGGAAATCCCGCACCGTACGGTGCATTTCGTCACGCAGTGCCGGCGCCACCCCATCAACCACCGTGCCGATTTGCCCAGGGTGGCCACTGCCGACGGTCAAGGCCCGACTGAGGCTGTCTTCCAACGGCGCCAGCGCGGCCTTGAGTTGATTGATACGCTGGTTGTAAATCTGTTCGCCACCCGGTGCCACCAGACCGCTGGTGACCCGCGACAACTCACGACGGCGCAGTTTGTAGGTTTCCTTGAGCTGGCTGCGCAGGTCAAGGGTGGCATCGCGGGCCTTGTTGAATGCCTGGATTTCGGAAGCCGACGCCGCCCGCAGCGTCAAGCCACTGCGAGAGAACTCGCGCAGCAGTTGCAGGCGTGCAGGTGCGCCGATGTCGCGTATGAAGCCATTGGGGTCAATGGTTTTTTGTCGTTTAAATTCGTTGTGCACTCGGTCTAGCTGGTCCGCAGCGGTCAACTGATGCGCCGGAATGTAAGCGCTATCAAGCAAACTTTGCAGCCCCTTAAACCTCGTATTCAAATCCGCATAGTTGGGCAACCGCTCACTCATCAAACTGTTGAACTGGCTGGCGAGCACATTGACGCTGGCAAGACTCTCCTGGGCCGTGCCCACTTTGATCGAGAAGCTGCTCAAGTCCGTCAGTTTTTTGCTCACCTCCAACTGGTCCTTCAGCGCCAGGGTTTCCAGCCCCGGCACGACAGTAAGCAGGTTTTGCTCCAGATAAGCCGCCAGTTTTTCCGTTGCGGCGCGATTCCAGCACAGGGCGGCCACGCAGACGAATTCGGTTTCCAGGCGATGCTTGATGAGCGCATCGTGCTGGAAGTCGTAATACCAGGCGGCCCGGTGAAAGTAGCCGCCGGTGATCATGCTCAACCGGTCTTCGCGGATGGCCTTAAGTCGTTGGTGCCAATGGCTCAGCAAGAGTTGCTGTTGGCTGACGAAGGCTTCCATCTCTGCCCGGTTGACCAGGTCATCGATGCCGCGTTGGCCGATGGCTTTGCCGTATAGCGCCTCCCAGGTTTGCAGGTTGAGCGTGGTGATGGTGCTTTGGTGCTTTTGCCAAAGCACCTCTCCCAGCGCGTCTCGCAGAGTGAGGTGGGCTCGAGCATGAGGATTGGTTTTGGCGGCCTCTCGCCAAAACGCCTCGTCGCCATAGAGTCCTGCGCCCCTGTCGTCACGTTTGGCCCGCAAGTAGTCATAAATCGCGTTCTGCTGCTCGGCGCTGGTGTCGTCTTTCAACGCTTTGACTTGTGGATCTGTCGCGTCCAGAGCCTCCAGACGCGCGGCATTCACATCGTACAAGGACTGGATGTAAGCGCCCGTCAGGTACTGGCGCTGAACCGCATCGTCGGCACTCCATTGCTCAATCCAGTCAGCCACTTTCAGTTGCGCGCTGGCCAGATCGCGCATGACGCCAAAGTCATCGCGCAACACCAAAAACAGGTAGTCATCCTGATAAGGGCCGAGCACCTGGCTGGTGAGTGTTTCAATCGCCGCCTCCTGAAACAGCGGCGTGTCCTCCCAGGCATAGTGCTCACTTTCTTGCCGGTTGGCGCCGTCGGGCAGGGCCTTTATCGAGACTGACTGGGTAACGTTTTCTGCCACTTCCGCCAGCCATTTTTCGGCCTGCTGTTTGCTCAGCAAATCAGTGCCGCCCTTGACCGGGCACGCACTGGCCAGCTCGATGCATTGCATCAAGCGTTCGCGCTCGGCGCTGTTCTTGAGCACTTGCGAACACTTGTAAGCCGTCCACTGAATTTCTGAATAGCTGGCGTACAACGTGTTCTGCCGGGCAAAGACCAAGTGAGGATCACCGACCGAAGCGGTGCGCGTGTCGCCGGCAACCTCTTGGCTGCTCCATAACAGCTTTGTGATCTGCCCTTTTTCAATGCGGTATTCGTGCAGATAGGCCGTGTCGTTGTCGATGATGTAAAGGTAGCCATCGCGCAACAATCGGATGCCCAGGGGCTGACTGCTCAGTGTGAGCGGCATGGCGAGTTCGGACGAGGGATCGAGGTGTTCGACCAGCCCGTATCGCAGCGGCAGCAACTGCACCTTGGGGTTCATTAAAGAGCATTGCCCCACCGGTGAGCGGACGTCGTTGGCACGCGTGGCCATGGCGGCGGCGTTGGCATCGAGTGAGGCCGCTAGTCGGGCAGTCACAGTCGGCCTCCTTGCGGGTCAGCGGTATGACTGCGAGCCAACTCGGCAGCACGTTGCACACGCATCAAAGGGGATTGCGCTGTGGGTACCGTGAGCAGCTCGACAATATCCGCATGGTCGCTCACCGGCTGCCCGGCCAAATAGGCGAAAACATTGGCGTAGAGGGTGATTTCCTGCTCCGACGTGAAGCCCCGTTGATAAGCCTCTCGGGCCACTTGCTGGATATGAAGCAGGCGCTTTTGCGCTGGATACGACGCCATGAACTCGGGGAAGTACGCGTGCAGGTGCTCACTCAAGTCAAAGACTAAACGCCGAAACGCCACCTCTTCCAGCGCCGTGAGTTCCTCGTCCGTCAGTCGATAGCTATCGAGGGTGTCTGGCGCCGCACGCTCAGGGCGTGCGTGTTGGTGCCAGATCGCCTGGAGGCTATCGGGCAAACACACCCGTTCGACGGGGCCAAACCAGCGGGCGCTTTGCGCTTGCCGTGCAAGGACAAGCAAGGGGTGAATGACCGCTGGATCGGCAATGCGCGGCATGACCTCAATGCCGCTGGGGTGTTCGACGGTCAGCAGGCGACGCCAATGCGAACAAAGCGTTGTCGCGTCCGCTGGACTGAACAGCAAATAGCCCCATTCAAGTGCGGCGTTTTCCTGGAAGTACGCCAACAGTGGATCGTGCTCACCGTTGAGCGGGATCAAGCAGGGCGATATGTCTGACAACTCATGCCAGCGAGTGCCTTGGTACAGGCAATACGTCGGGTTATCCCAGCGGTGCAGACGTTGCGCCAGGTTCGACGCGCTTACACCATCAAGCAGCAAATAAGCCGACATCGCCCAAGGCAAATCGTCCGGCAGTGGCGGCAAATTAACCATTGGCGTGTTCACTCTGCTGTTTCGCGGCTTCGCATACCGCGCAAATCGGTTGTTTGGCCATCAAGGCCAAACGTTGCGTCTGAAGTAGCAAGGGCGCTTCAAGAGCAACTGACGTGATCTGTTCAGCCGACAACGCCACCTGCGCCGCCATCCCCGCCACCGGAGAACCGCCCTCGACAATGGCCACGCTGCTGAAAATCCCGCCGGCGTTGATGACGATGTGATGGCCGCCAGCGGTGAGCGTCAGGCTCGAACCCGCATCGATTACCACCTGGCTCGCGGTAACGCGGGCGTGCGCGCCAGCCTGAATCACCAGCGTGCCAGCCGCCGCCGTGCTGCTATTGCCGCTGATGGTGATCAGCTCATCCCCGCCGATTACCGTGTTGCGAAGACCTTGGGTGGTGTGCAACTCGTCGCCCTTGATCAGGCTGGCGCTGTGGTTATCGACCTGTTCAAAACGGTCATGGCTGATCAGGCTGTGGCTGTCCCGAGTGATCTGTTCGCGGCGGTCGTTACCGATTTTAGTGTCGCTGTCGTTGAGGATCAGTTGTTCGATGTCGCGCTGGGCGCGCAGGTAGATTTTTTCCTGCCCGGCGCGATCTTCCAGCGACAGTTCGTTGTAGCCACCGGTGTGCGGAGAACTGTGGCTGCGCAGGACAGTTTTGGTTTTGTTCTCTGGTAAGGAGTGCGGGACGGACGTGACTTTGTTGGCGACACAACCGGTGATCAAGGGTTGATCGGGATCGCCTTCGAGGTAGGTGATGACAACTTCCATGCCGATGCGCGGGATGGTCACCGCCCCGAAACCTTCCCCCGCCCAACTGGAGGAAACCCGGAGCCAGCAACTGCTTTTCTCACTGTTGAGTTCGGCTCTGTCCCACGGCAGTTCGACCTTCACACGACCAAATTCATCGCAATAAATCTCTTCACCGGCAGGCCCGGTAACGCGGGCGGTCTGGCTGACCAGTTGTGTTTTTCGCGGGCGCAACGGTGGGCGGTAATGCACGTCCCATGGAATGGCGCTGAAGTGGTTGCGATAACCTTGAGTGAAGCCGTCTTGCGGTTTGACGTCGCTGGTGATGGCCTCTTCCAGTGACTGCGGTTGTTTCCCGTGGTGCGTCACGCTGAGCAACAACCACAAATCGTTGCAGGTTTTACGCGGGTGCTCGATCAGGTCGAAGAAGTGACCACTACGCAGAGTCGGCTGATCGCTCTGGCCCTCGGCCAACTGGTAATCGGCACGGTGCCGCTCCAAGGCCTGTTGAGCGAGTTGTTTGCCGTGCTTTTCGTTCTCGATCAGTACGGGGTAGCGATAGTCTTCAAGCTCAGGACTGAACTCGGCGGTGAAGCGGCTTTCCAGCAGCAGGCTCGGGCGCTGGAAGTCATAGTCCCGGCGCGTGATCGTGCTGGTGCGGGTGCTGAAACCCATGGCGAACTGGCTGACGACCGGGTGCTCCGCGACCATGCCGGAGCCTTGCTGATAAGGGGTTTCGCCCAGCTTGGGGAAGAACGTTTGATCGCCGGTGAACACCAACCGGTGACCGTCCTGCGAGTGCTGGTGGTGCCAGGCGATGCCGTCCTCGGCGCACAGGCGCTGGATGAACTCGAAGTCGCTTTCACCGTACTGCGTACAGTATTCGCGCACAGGGCTGGTGCTGACATGGAAAGCGAATTCGTCACCCTGAATGCCGTGCCCTTTGAGCACTTGCGTGATGATCTGCGGCACCGTCAGGTGCTGGAAAATCCGTTGGTCGTGACTTAACTGCAAATAGTGCAGCGCCGGCACCAGGGTCAGGTGATAACGGGTCAGGCGCTTACCGGCTTCACCCACCCAGACGTGTTCGATACGGCCGTGAAGTCCTTCGCCGTTCAGGCCGAATTGCAGAAACGCCGGTTGGCTGAGCAGGCTCTCCAGATCGAAATCTGGGTGCTCGCTGACCAGATCAACATGGATGGCGTAGAGGGTGCTGATGGCCTCAGACCCTTCAAAAGCCAGCACCTTGAAATCGTTACGAACAGCGGAGATGTGCAACGCGAAATGCGCTGTATTGGCCGAGCCGAACATACGCTCATCCTTAAGCAGAGGAGAAAAGCGTGATGTCCAGACCGTTCGAGGTCTGTGCACGCGAAATTGGCGCGCACGGTAGCAACGGCAAAAAAAGATTAATGTAGGAAAGGTCTTTTAATACAGCCAGACCTTTCCTCTTTTCAAACGGGTGCGTCAATCAACGAAAGAAGCACAGCGAATGATCGGGAGCAGCCGGCCGAAGCTGGACTTGCCATGCCTCCTTCTGGCAAAGAAATGAAACATAGGAAAGCGGTGCATGTAATTTCGGAAACGTCCCACAGCGAGACCTTTGGCTTTCCCGGTAGGGTCAATGTCCCTAGCTACCTGTCGGGACACTCCAAGGATGAGCAAAAGCATGAATAAAAAAGCAGTTATCGTTTTTAGTGGCGGCCAAGACTCAACAACCTGTTTGATCCACGCATTACCCAACTACGATGAAATACACTGCATCACGTTTGACTATGGGCAGCGCCATCGCGCGGAAATTGAAGTTGCAAAACAGCTGTCGGCAAAGCTGGGTGTGACAGTGCACAAGGTTCTCGACACGACGTTATTAAATGAGTTGGCGATCAGCAGCCTGACCCGAGATAACATTCCAGTCCCAACCGCCGCAAGCTCTGAAGAAAGCGTGCCAAATACTTTCGTGCCGGGCAGGAATATTCTGTTTTTAACGTTAGCTTCTATTTATGCGTATCAAGTGGGTGCCGAGGCTGTAATCACGGGTGTATGTGAAACAGAGTGTTCTGGCTACCCTGATTGTCGCGACGACTTTGTTACGCTCTTGAATAAGTCCATAGAATTGGGGATGGATTATAAATTACGCATTGAAACCCCACTCATGTGGCTGAACAAGGCCGAAACTTGGGCGCTGGCCGATCACCATAAACAGCTAGACTTAATTCGCTACGATACGCTTACTTGTTACAACGGGATAAAGGGTAGTGGGTGCGCCGACTGTGATGCTTGTAACCTTCGCGCCAAGGGTTTGAATGAGTTCCTGGAAAACCGTACAGGAACCACGAGCAGTCTAAAAGCAAAATTAGCTCTAACATAATGAAGACATTGCAAGGGGGGGCATTACCCCCCTTCTCTCTATGGCACCTGAGCTACAGCTACATATTTCTTAAACAAGTACCTTGCCCCATAAGCCGGCAAAATATTAAAAACTGCAAAGCACATTTTTATAGTTATCTGGATATAAATTATATCTAGTATTTCACTATTTTGCATAGTTCCATAAAATGCAATGAAGCAAAAAATAAAACTATCGATTATCACAGCAAAAAACGTGCTTAAAAATACTCTAAGAAACAGAAACCTGGAATTCGTGAGTTCTTTTATCTTGCACAGTAAACAAGAATTCAAATACTCAGAAAAAAGAAATGAAATGGAGGATGCGATCAAAACTGAAGACACATGAGTCATGACTTCACTAAACGGCGCATCAAGTTTCCAACCAGCCAAACCGGGCAAATAGCTAGTAAAGCTCAGCAAGATGATAATGAGTGCATTGCTTGCAAAAGCAAACAATATAGCCTTCCTCGCGAGTTTAAACCCATATGACTCATTGAGTAGATCGACTATTAAAAACGTTAGTGGATATAGAAAAACTCCGGGCGTGACGACAACATCAAATCGCTCTAAATAAACAAGTTTTGTGGCCGCTACGTTTGTAAAAATATAAAGCGCGAAAAGAAAAAGATTGAGCACAACATAAGTCAACCAAGATCGCTCATGACGATCATTGACTTCGTATGCAGTTAATGCCGCCCCGCCAGAATAGAACTTCCTGTAAATATCCTTAATTTCCGTTTTACTTAAATTGTCTAAAATATCACTTTTCAACAATTCGCCTAGCTTTACTCGGACAACTTTTCCTGTAGAGATAACCATGATCACGGCGAGATTTTTGTTATTCTCAAACCCGAGAAGCTTGTACCGACTATTTTCAGCAGCATCATCCATTGAATCGTTGCTCCAGCACATCCCCTACAATACAGAAAACGTCAGAATCAAAATACGCCTCACTAATTATATGCAACGCCTTTGTTTTCCTTTCATACACTAACTTCTCCGTAGCACTGCTCGACAAACCTTTCTTCACTATCAGCAAATCCCCTGACTCATAGACACCCCAGATATCATTTTCCAATAGCACACCTATTACGTTGCAGGCTGAACCGAAATAGTAAGTAAGCGGGTGAGTGGTAGCCAATTCGCCGATTCTTTTTTCCAGACTCTTAATCAATAAAATTTCTTTAATGACAGGAACCGCCGCCGGATTCATATTTCCAAGTATGGAAACACTGCTCTCAATTACTTCCTTTTCTTCAAAATCGACGGTCTCTATTTCTTTGTAAGACACTCCGAAAAAATCAGAAATCTTACGAATTGTAGATTGCTGAACATTCACCACCCTCCCTTCCAGAATGTTATATATCGTACTCCGTGTCAGACCACTGGAATTGCACAAGGACAGCTGCGTCTCTCCACGACTTTTTATCAGATATTTAATATTGTTTTTTAAACGTTCTGTCTTTACTTTCTTATGCATTAAATAGCTACCATTCACTTACGCTTTCAACACGCTGCACACTCGAAATAAACCCTACGCAGGTTTCTCGCTGCAAACCCAGCATCCTACAGAGTCAGGACTTATACAAAATCAATATCACAAACACGCAAAACATTCATTAAATAATATTTCGCTCAAGAAATTCAGAATGTTTGATTACCGACATATACCACAAAACTTAATGAAACTTCCCACAGTCATCTCTTACAGCAACTTCCTACAAAATCATTTAGAAAAGAAATGAATCATTTAATTGCACATATGTTCATTTATTTGATTAATTAAATAGAATTTTCTGGTAATAAATCTACCGCACCATTCAACTTTGCACGCCGCCAATTCACCTTGGCGGACTGCATAGGGTTAATGGTTTCTTAAACTCTTGAAGGGAATACCAATATGAAAAAAATACCCCCTACCCTCTCGGACTCGCAAAATCCATCATCCGACGACAACGTCGATACACCCAAACTCTCCGACATCACCGAACCCCTCGTCAGCGCACGCCTGCGCAATCCAAAGCGCCCTGACCCGATCAGCCACGTCTTCGCCATCCTCCCGGACGCCGACAAGGAATCCCTGCTCTGTCACGCCTGCGAAACCCTCGCCTCCCTGAATGTCATGAGCACCGATCTGGCCTGCGATCTGGAAGGCTCCCACCGCAATGTGGCGTTGGCCATTCAGCAACTGGCCACGTTGGCCGAGTTATTGGTTAATCGGGCGCTGGACCTAGTGGAGTTGCCCGAAGGTTCGCGTGAAACCCCAACCCCTTCCCACCACTGAGTCGCTGCATGCTTTTTCAAACTGGAGTTTTTTTGTCATGGATAGATATATGCCCATCACCGGTATCGACTGCACCACCCCATCGTTGCTGATCGACACACAAGCACCGCTGGACGTGTTGCATGAAACGGCGGCTTACCGCATCCGCACGGCGACTCAACTGCTGGAAAATATCGCGTTCAGCGAGGGTATTCACAGTGAGCTGGCGCGGGTGTTGGTGACTTCGTTGCGTGATGGCTGCGATCTGATGGACGTCATCGGCCGACGATTGCGGGGGCAGGTTTCTGCCTAGAAACGAAAAACGGACGATCTGCCTGGGTCGTCTGTTTTTTTACAATGGCCGTCCCTCGAGTTCAGTATTACTCAACTGCGCAATTTCCAAACCGGTGAAATTGGCTCAGGCTGCCGGCCTTCGAGTTGGGCTACGTTCAGTGGCTTGCCCGCAATGGGCTGCATATTTGGCGAATGCCAAAAAGACAAAGGGCGCCTTTCGGCGCCCCTTAACAAACAGGCTGGCTTGTCATCGCCCTGTACCTGTCCGGCTCTGCGATAGCTGGTTATCCAGGATCTTCAGAGTCTTACAAGCCCCTTTCGGGAACATTGGCAAGATTGCTCAATGCGTATTTCTTCGCCATTAAACCTTTCTCTCAGCTTAGGTGCTGGCGTGTAACTTCAGTCCCAATGCCTTAACGACTTTCAGGATGGTACCGAATTCTGGATTCCCCTCACCTGACAACGCCCGGTAAAGACTTTCCCGAGAAAGCCCTGCATCTCGTGCCACCTGAGTCATGCCGCGAGCGCGAGCGATAGTCCCGAGTGCCTTGGCGATGAACGCCGGATCATCGCCAGCCTCCTCCATACAAGCATCCAGATAATTAGCCATGTCCTCTTCGGTCTTGAGGTACTCGGCAGAGTCCCAACGAGTGAATTGTTCGGTCATGGGTTTTGCTCCTGCCAGGATTTCGCTATGAGCCTGGCTTGTTTGATGTCACGGGTTTGGCTGCTTTTGTCGCCTCCACAAAGGAGGATGACCAATTGGCGGCCTTGCTGCATGAAATCGACCCTATAACCGGGCCCATAATCAATACGGGCTTCACTTAAGCCTCCTCCGATGGCTTTGGCATCACCAAAATTCCCGTCCGCCATGCGATCAATCCGCGCCTGGATACGCATCCTGGCGCGGTTGTCGGCGAGCTTCGATAGCCAGCCAGAGAATGATGAACTTCGAAGGATCTCGGTCATGAATGCGAGTGTAGCCTTTGAGCTACACCCGCTCAACCCGAATTTTTATAAGTCGACATTCGGCCGTCTACACTCGCCAAAGCTGCGAGGCAGTGTTCTTCCAGGCACTCCCTGCGTTTTTCAAGTCAAGGAGATGACCATGCAAGCGAAAGCCCTGCTCGCCGCCCTTGTGTTCTGCCTGCTGCCCAGCGCCAGCCAGGCGACCAACCTCATGTACATGCCGTTCGAAACCGTCCTGTCCGACGCGATCCGCGCCGGGCGGCTGGATGGCAGTGTGAAGTTTTACCTGGCCGGGAACGGGCCGACGGCGAACCCGCAAATGCTGCGCATGAATGTGATCAGCGATCTGGGGACTAACGCTTCGAACAAGAGTGATCGCGATGCTTGCGAGTGGGTGCTGCAGTCGAATCTGATCAAGTTGCAGGGCGACGCCAAACGCGTTGGGGCGAACGCAGTGACCAATATCGTCAGTTATTACGATCAGCATGTGCGCAAGGATCTGAATACTTATGAGTGTCGGGTCGGGATTTTTGTGGCGCGGGTGGCGTTGCGGGGGGATTTGGTGCGTATTCCGTAAGACGGAACGCCCCCGCGACTGGCGCGGGGGCTGTCTGCTGGCTTCTTACTGAGCTTGAATCAACTTGCTTTCAGCAACGCCGGCACGGCCAGTTTTGTCATCGACGACTTGCAGGTTGTTACGCGCTTTGATGAAGCCCACTTTCACTTCCTGCCAGACAAAGTAGTTCTTGCCGGCTTCTGCGGTGAGTTTCAGTTCGGAATCGTTTTCAGCCGAAGACACCAAAGTCTGCTGGCCAGCCGGAACGGCCAGCATCAGGTAGGACTTGGCGACAGTATCCCCCACAGGTTTGCCATTGAGTGTCACCGGCATTTTCACCCCGGCGCCCATGCTCTCGTTGCGATACACGTAGATGTTGGCTTTGCCCGGGGAAACCTGGAAGGTTTTCGCTTGAGCATCCTGGCCTTCATCAGCCATTTTTACCGAAGCACAACCAGCGGTCAGTGCGGTCAATGCCAACAAAGCGGTGAAGGTGATCTGCTTGAACATCCTGTATCTCCATAGTGTGTGATGTGCCATGACGGTTATCGGCCGACACGACAAAAGGCAAAGGGCCATCACCCAAAAAATTTTACAGACCTATGGCGTCAACTTCCTCGTCAGCAATTCCACAAACGCCTTGGCCATCGGCGATTTCTGATCCTTGCGTTGCACCAGCCACACTGCCGACACCGCTTCCGGGTCCAGCAGCGGCCGATAGACCACGCCATCAATGCGCATCCGCTGATATGACGCCGGCAACACCGACACGCCCAACCCCGCCGCTACCAGGCCGATGATGGTCATCGCCTCGCCGGCCTCTTGGGCGAAGTGCGGGCTGAAGCCGGCATCTCGGGCCAAGGTCAGTAACTGGGCGTACAGACCACTGCCGTAACTGCGTGGGAAAAATACGAACGGTTCGAGGGCCAGGGCCGACAGGAACAAGCCTTCTTCGCTGCCGTTCACCAGCGGATGCTTGGAGCTGAGCACTGCCACCAGTGGCTCGCGCATCAATTCGACGACGCTGAGGGAATCCGGCAAACCGAGCGGGCGCATGATCCCGACTTCAATCGACTCATCCACCAGTGCGTCGGCCACTTGGGTGCTGCTCATTTCCCGCAGGTTCAGGTGTACCGCCGGGAAGCGTTGGCGAAACGAGAAGATCGCCTGGGGGATGGTCGAGTTAAACGGTGCCGACGAGGTGAAGCCGATTTTCAGTTCACCCAACTCACCGAGTTGCGCCCGCCGGGCGACATCTGCCGCTTTGTCGACCTGGGCCAACGCCAACCGAGCCTCTTCCAGAAACAACCGACCGGCTTCGCTGAGTTCGACCCGACGATTGGTACGCTCGAAAAGCCGCGCGCCAACCTCGGCTTCCAGTGCCTGAATCTGCTGGCTCAAGGGCGGCTGAGAGATGCCCAGCACTTGGGCGGCGCGGCCGAAATGCAGTTCTTCGGCGACGGCGATGAAGTAGCGCAGGTGACGCAATTCCATGAAAACCCCATTAGGTCGTGAAACGTCTTAAACAGGTCGAATAATATATTGGATTGAATCGTTAGGCAGCTATATGCTTTTTTTCCATTGCCTGACCGGCTGCGCCCTCCGAGGTCCGAAGTGAAAACTGCTGTCGCCCCACTCGCCCATGAAATACAGCCCACCGCGCTGGACGATGTCGTCGCCGAGCTGAACGAGATCTACATCGAAAAAGGCACGCCGATGTTCATGCGCACGGTGCTGGCGCTGTTCTCCGGCGGCTTCGCGACCTTCGCCCTGCTCTACTGCGTGCAGCCGATGATGCCGCTTCTGTCCCACGAATATTCGATCAACGCGGCGCAGAGCAGCCTGATCCTCTCGGTGGCCACTGGCATGCTTGCCATTGGTCTGCTGATCACTGGCCCGATTTCCGACCGCGTCGGGCGTAAGCCGGTGATGGTGACGGCGTTGTTCGCCGCGGCCTTGTGCACCATGGCCAGCGCGATGATGCCGAGCTGGGAAGGCGTGCTGATCATGCGCGCGTTGATCGGGCTATCGTTAAGCGGCCTGGCGGCGGTGGCCATGACTTACCTGAGCGAAGAGATTCACCCGCAGCACATCGGTCTTGCGATGGGTTTGTACATCGGTGGCAACGCGATTGGCGGGATGAGCGGGCGCTTGATCACCGGGGTTTTGATCGATTTCGTCAGCTGGCACACGGCGATGCTGGTGATCGGCGGTCTGGCGCTGATTGCGGCGACGGTGTTCTGGAAGATCCTCCCCGAATCGCGCAACTTCCGTTCCCGCTCGATGCACCCGCGCAGCCTGCTCGACGGCTTCACCATGCACTTTCGCGACGCCGGCCTGCCGCTGCTGTTTGTCGAAGCCTTTGTGCTGATGGGCGCGTTCGTCACGCTGTTCAACTACATCGGCTATCGCCTGCTGGCCGCGCCCTACAACATGGACCAGGCCTTTGTCGGGCTGCTGTCGGTGGTGTACCTGTCGGGGATTTATAGCTCGGCGAAAATCGGCTCGTTGGCCGACAAACTGGGCCGGCGCAAGGTGCTTTGGGGAACGATTGTGCTGATGCTTGCCGGCCTCACACTGACGATGTTCACACCGCTGCCGGTGGTGATAATTGGCATGCTGATCTTCACCTTCGGCTTCTTCGGCGCGCATTCGGTGGCCAGTAGCTGGATTGGGCGCCGGGCGATCAAGGCCAAGGGGCAGGCGTCTTCGCTGTATCTGTTCAGTTATTACGCCGGGTCGAGCATTGCCGGGACGGCAGGTGGGGTGTTCTGGCATTTGGGCGGGTGGAACGGGATTGGGTTGTTTATTGGCGGGTTGTTGGTGATTGCGTTGCTGGTGGCGTTGAAGCTGGCGAAGTTGCCGCCGCTGGCGGGCACCGCACAGGTTTAGCCAAAACTGCGCCCTAGCGGTAATCGCGAGCCAAGGTACACTGACGGCATTCGTCAGTCTTGGTAAAGGGAAGCCAGAATGCGCCTGGACCGTCTCCACATTCAGAATTTTCGTTGCTACGAAGATGCCACTTTTGACTTTCAGCCGGGTTTCAATCTGGTGGTGGGGGTTAATGGGAGTGGGAAGACTTCGTTGTTGCAGGCGGTGGCTGCGTCGTTTGTTGAGTTTGCCAGCGCCATGCAATCCGGCCAGTCATTCGCGATAAATGATGATGTCCGATTTATAGTCGATAAGTTTCGAGGCAGAACACGATATGAAAAAAAGTTTCCAATAACGCTGGCCGCAAAGGGCGATGTTCTCGGCGCAGTCGACTGGACAACAATCAGCCTTGTAGAAGACTGGGCCGCAGGGACGAATCAGAACCTGAAAAATGCGGTCGATCAATTCCTTACACAGTCTCTACCGGAAGCAAAAATCTACCCCGATCTACCAATACTCGCGTTCTATCGCGCAGATCGACGCTGGAAAAATGCGAATGTTTCTGCAGAGTTTGCGGCGCAACAAAAAATTTCGCGTTTCAGCAGCTACAACAACTGGTTCGATGCTGTCGCGGATTTAAAGGACTTCGAGAGCTGGCTGATCGCCAAGACACTGGAGCGGATGCAAACCCTACTGGATGAAGGTTTGACGTCTTCGGAGTTTGACGACGAACTAGCCTGGGTCAATCAAGCAATTAAGTTTGCATTGCCTGAAGCAAATGACTTGCGCTACGACCTACGGATGCAATCTCTACTCATAGATATGGACGACGGGCAAACTCTCCCCTTCGGTCAACTTAGCGACGGCCAGCGCGGTATGGTCGCCCTCTTCGCCGACATCGCCCGACGCATGTGCATCCTCAACCCGCACATGGGCAAGGACGTCCTGAAAAACACCTCAGGCGTGGTCATCATCGACGAACTGGACATCCACCTCCATCCAGCCTGGCAACGCAACATTGTTCCGGCGTTGAAAGAAGCCTTCCCCAAAGTCCAGTTCATCGCCGCCAGCCACTCCCCTCAAATCATCGGCAGTCTGAAACCCGAAGAAGTGATCGTCCTAAACAATGGCGACGCCTCCCACCCACGGGTCACCTATGGCTTGGATTCCAGTAGCGTGTTGGAGGAGGTCATGGGCGTTACTCAACGCGAGCCCGAAATAGAAAGGCTGCTCTCTGAGCTGTTCTCCACCCTGGAAGACAACGACCTCAAAAAAGCAAAAGTCCAACTTGAGGCGCTGAAGAAAAAAGCCCCCGACCTCCCAGAGTTCGCAGGAGCCGAAGCGCTGATGAGGCGCAAGGAGATCCTCGGAAAATGAAGCGAGTGCTCAAAGGAACTGAACCCGCTTCATTTACAGAATGGAAAAACTCGGCAAACGATGAGTGGAGCCCTACTTATCCAACGCTGCAAAACCCGCAAAAACGGGACCTTCTCAACAGCTTGTTAACTGAACAAGGATTCTTCTGCTGCTACTGCGGTAGAGAAATAGAGGCGTCCAACAGCCATATCGAACATTTCAAACCTCAAGAGCATTTCGAAAAACTGGCATTGGAGTATCAGAATCTCCATGCCTCTTGCCTGCGCGAGACAAAACCCGGCAACCCGTTGCACTGCGGCCATCGCAAGGGCAACTGGTTTGACGAAGCGCTGCATATCTCTCCAATGGATGAACGATGTGAACTGCGCTTCCGGTATCTGAGAACCGGCGAAATCCAACCAACAGACTCTGAAGACCTGCCCGCATCGAAGATGATTGAAGTGTTGGCGCTAGATATTGCCTACCTGAACAATCGTCGTCAGAACACAATCCGGCTGCTGTTCGATGAGGAATTCATCACACAGGCCAGTGAAGAAGACCTCAACCGCCTCGTCACCGCGATTCGCTCAACCGACATCTCGGATCAAAAACCTTTCGACCACATCATCGCCCGCTACGCCGAACAACTCCTCGGTCACTAAAAACCAACACAAACAAAAACGCCCGGCATAAGCCGGGCGTTTTTTATCGGGCAACAATTACTCGTGATACTGCGCCGACAACTCATGCACAGCGCGCATGAACGCGCCTGCATGTTCCGGATCAACTTCCGGGGTGATGCCATGACCGAGGTTGAACACGTGACCGCTGCCCTTGCCGTAGCTGGCGAGGATGCGGCCGACTTCGGTGCGAATGGCTTCTGGCTTGGCGTACAGCACGGTCGGGTCCATGTTGCCTTGCAGGGCGACTTTGTTGCCGACGCGCTGACGGGCTTCGCCAATGTCGCAGGTCCAGTCCAGGCCCAACGCGTCCGCGCCAGCGTCGGCGATGCTTTCCAGCCACAGGCCGCCGTTTTTGGTGAACAGGATGACCGGCACTTTGCGGCCTTCGTGTTCGCGGATCAGGCCGCTGACGATTTTACGCATGTAGGCCAGGGAGAATTCCTGGTACGCCGCCGCCGAGAGGTTGCCGCCCCAAGTGTCGAAGATCTGCACCGCTTGCGCGCCGGCCATGATCTGGCCGTTGAGGTAGCTGGTGACCGACTGCGCAAGTTTATCCAGCAGCAGGTGCATGGCTTGCGGGTTGTCGTAGAGCATGGCTTTGGTCTTGCGGAAGTCTTTCGACGAGCCGCCTTCGACCATGTAGGTGGCCAGGGTCCATGGGCTACCGGAGAAGCCGATCAGCGGCACGCGGCCGTTCAGTTCGCGGCGGATGGTGCTGACCGCGTCCATGACGTAGCCAAGGTCTTTTTGTGGGTCAGGAATCGGCAGGGCTTCGATATCGGCCAGGGTGCTGACGACTTTCTTGAAGCGCGGACCTTCGCCGGTCTCGAAGTACAGGCCTTGGCCCATGGCATCCGGGATGGTCAGGATGTCGGAGAAGAGGATCGCCGCGTCCAGTTGTGGATAGCGGTCGAGCGGTTGCATCGTGACTTCGCAAGCGAACTCCGGGTTCATGCACAGGCTCATGAAGTCACCGGCCTTGGCACGGCTGGCGCGGTATTCAGGCAGGTAGCGACCGGCCTGACGCATCATCCATACCGGCGTGACGTCTACAGGTTGCTTGAGCAGGGCGCGAAGGAAACGGTCGTTCTTCAGGGCAGTCATGTCGGCATCCGGAAAAAAAGTGCGGGCATTTTCTCAGAGCGCGACGCAAAAGGCACGGTTGCAGGTCAGCCTTTTGTCTATCGGGTCAATTTATTGCGGTGAAACTCCGGTATTGGTAACACCCTGAAACCAATGTGGGAGCGGGCTTGCTCGCGAAAGCGGTGTGTCAGTCGACATCAATATTGACTGTTACACCGCCTTCGCGAGCAAGCCCGCTCCCACATTTTGATCGCATTCCAATTCTGGAAAGTGATCAGACGCCCAGGTAATCCAGGATCCCTTCGGCGGCATTGCGGCCTTCGAAGATCGCCGTCACCACCAGGTCAGAACCGCGAACCATGTCGCCACCGGCGAAAATTTTCGGGTTGCTGGTCTGGTGCTTGTATTTACCTTGTTCCGGGGCCACAACGCGGCCCTGGCTGTCGGTCTGGATCTCGAACTGCTCGAACCACGACGCCGGGCTTGGACGGAAACCGAACGCGATGACCACGGCATCAGCCGGGATGATCTCTTCGGAACCCGGGATCGGCTCAGGGCTGCGACGGCCACGGGCGTCCGGTTCGCCGAGACGGGTCTCGACCACTTTCACGCCTTCGACGCGGTCTTCACCGACGATGGCAATCGGCTGGCGGTTGTAGAGGAATTTCACGCCTTCTTCCTTGGCGTTCTTCACCTCTTTGCGCGAGCCCGGCATGTTTGCTTCGTCACGACGATAAGCGCAGGTCACCGACTTGGCGCCCTGGCGAATCGACGTCCGGTTGCAGTCCATGGCCGTGTCGCCGCCGCCCAGTACCACAACCTTCTTGCCTTTCATGTCGACGAAATCTTCCGGCGACTTTTCAAAGCCCAGGTTGCGATTGACGTTGGCGATCAGGTAATCCAAAGCGTCATGCACGCCCGGCAGGTCCTCACCGGCAAAGCCGCCCTTCATGTAGGTGTAGGTGCCCATGCCCATGAACACGGCATCGTATTCTTCGAGCAGTTGCTCGACGGTCACGTCCTTGCCCACTTCGGTGTTCAGGCGGAACTCGATGCCCATGCCGGTGAAGACTTCGCGGCGATTGCTCAGCACGGTCTTTTCCAGCTTGAACTCGGGGATGCCGAAGGTCAGCAGACCGCCGATTTCCGGGTTCTTGTCGAACACCACCGGGGTCACGCCGCCACGTACCAGCACGTCGGCACAACCCAGGCCGGCCGGGCCTGCGCCGATGACCGCGACACGTTTGCCGGTCGGCTTGACCTTGGACATGTCCGGGCGCCAGCCCATGGCGAACGCGGTGTCGGTGATGTACTTCTCGACCGAACCGATGGTCACCGCGCCGAAGCCGTCGTTAAGGGTGCACGCACCCTCGCACAGACGATCCTGCGGGCACACCCGGCCGCAGACTTCCGGCAGGGTGTTGGTCTGGTGCGACAGCTCGGCGGCCTGGAGGATGTTGCCCTCGGCCACCAGTTTCAGCCAGTTGGGAATGAAGTTGTGCACCGGGCACTTCCATTCGCAATACGGGTTACCGCAACCCAGGCAGCGGTGGGCCTGATCGGCCGAATGCTGGGGTTTGAAGGGTTCGTAGATTTCCACGAACTCTTTCTTGCGTTGACGCAACAGTTTCTTCTTCGGATCTTTGCGCCCGACGTCGATGAACTGGAAGTCGTTATTCAGACGTTCAGCCATTGTTAAAACCTCATCAAACTCTTCAGGCGCATATCACTGCGGATTGGCACGGGTGCTGGAAAGCAACGATTTCAGGTTGGCAGCCTTGGGCTTGACCAGCCAGAAACGGCGCAGATAGTCGTCGAGGTTTTCAGCGAGGTTACGACCCCATTCGCTGTCGGTTTCCGCGACGTATTCGTCCAGCACGCGTTGCAGGTGGCTGCGATAGGCTTCCATCGCTTCGCCGCTGATCCGCTGGATTTCCACCAGTTCGTGGTTGACCCGGTCAACGAAGGTGTTGTCCTGGTCGAGCACGTAGGCGAAACCGCCGGTCATGCCTGAGCCGAAGTTGTAACCGGTCTTGCCCAGGACGCAGACGAAACCACCGGTCATGTACTCGCAGCAGTGATCGCCGGTGCCTTCAACCACGGTGTGAGCACCGGAGTTACGCACGGCGAAACGCTCGCCCGCGGTGCCAGCGGCGAACAGCTTGCCGCCCGTGGCGCCGTACAAGCAGGTGTTGCCGATAATGGCGCTGTCCTGAGTCTTGTAGACGCTGCCCTTGGGCGGCACGATGACCAGCTTGCCGCCGGTCATGCCTTTGCCGACGTAGTCGTTGGCGTCGCCTTCCAGGTACATGTTCAGGCCGCCGGCGTTCCACACACCGAAGCTCTGACCAGCCGTCCCTTTGAAGCGGAAGGTGATCGGCGCGTTCGCCATGCCTTGGTTGCCGTGCTTGCGCGCGATTTCACCGGAGATCCGCGCGCCGATCGAACGGTCGCAGTTGCAGATATCCAGCGCGAAATCGGCGCCGCTCATGTCGTTGATGGCCGAAGTGGCCATGTCGACCATTTTCTCGGCCAGCAGGCCTTTGTCGAACGGCGGGTTGCGGTCGACCTGGCAGAATTGAGGCTTGTCTGCCGGGATGTGATCGCTGCCCAGCAACGGGGTCAGGTCCAGATGTTGCTGCTTGGCGGTCTGGCCTTCGAGGATGTCCAGCAGATCGGTACGACCGATCAGCTCTTCGAGGGAGCGCACGCCCAGCTTGGCCAGCCACTCACGGGTTTCTTCAGCGACGTAGGTGAAGAAGTTGATCACCATGTCGACGGTGCCGATGTAGTGGTCTTTACGCAGCTTCTCGTTCTGAGTCGCGACGCCGGTGGCGCAGTTGTTCAGGTGGCAGATGCGCAGGTATTTGCAGCCCAGGGCGATCATTGGCGCGGTGCCGAAGCCGAAGCTTTCAGCGCCGAGAATGGCTGCCTTGATCACGTCGAGGCCGGTTTTCAGGCCGCCGTCGGTTTGTACCCGGACTTTACCGCGCAGGTCGTTGCCGCGCAGGGTCTGGTGGGTTTCGGCCAGGCCGAGTTCCCACGGAGCACCCGCGTATTTGATCGAGGTCAGCGGCGATGCGCCGGTGCCGCCGTCGTAGCCGGAGATGGTGATCAAGTCCGCGTAGGCCTTGGCCACACCGGCGGCGATGGTGCCGACGCCCGCTTCTGCAACCAATTTCACCGAGACCAGGGCCTTCGGGTTGACTTGTTTCAAGTCGAAAATCAGCTGCGACAAGTCTTCAATCGAATAGATGTCGTGGTGCGGCGGCGGCGAAATCAGGGTCACGCCCGGCACTGCGTAACGCAGCTTGGCGATCAGACCGTTGACCTTGCCCCCTGGCAACTGACCACCTTCGCCGGGCTTGGCGCCCTGAGCGACTTTGATCTGCAGCACTTCAGCGTTGACCAGGTATTCCGGAGTTACACCGAAACGACCAGTCGCCACTTGCTTGATTTTCGAGCTCTTGATGGTGCCGTAGCGCGCCGGGTCTTCGCCGCCTTCGCCGGAGTTGGAACGCGCACCGAGGCGGTTCATGGCTTCGGCCAGGGCTTCGTGGGCTTCTGGCGACAGTGCACCGAGGGAGATGCCCGCGGAGTCGAAGCGTTTGAGCACCGATTCCAGCGGTTCGATCTCGCTGATGTCCAGCGGCGTGTCCAGGGTTTTGACCTTGAACATGTCGCGGATCATCGACACCGGACGGTTGTCCACCAGCGCCGTGTATTCCTTGAACTTGCTGTAGTCGCCCTGCTGCACAGCGGCTTGCAGGGTGCTGACCACGTCCGGGTTGTAAGCGTGATATTCGCCACCGTGGACGAATTTCAGCAGACCGCCCTGCTGGATCGGCTTGCGCGGGCTCCAGGCTTCGGCGGCGAGGGCTTTCTGCTCGGCTTCGATGTCGACGAAACGCGCACCCTTGATGCGGCTCGGCACGCCGCGGAAGCTCAATTCGCAAACTTCTTCGGACAGACCGATGGCTTCGAACAACTGCGCACCGCGGTACGAAGTAATGGTCGAGATGCCCATCTTCGACAAGATCTTCAGCAGACCTTTGGTGATGCCTTTGCGGTAGTTCTTGAACACCTCATAGAGGTCGCCCAGCACTTCACCGGTACGGATCAGATCGCCCAGCACTTCGTAGGCCAAGAACGGATAAACCGCCGAGGCGCCGAAACCGATCAACACCGCAAAGTGATGCGGGTCGCGAGCAGTCGCCGTTTCCACGAGGATGTTGGAGTCGCAACGCAGGCCTTTTTCGGTCAGGCGGTGGTGTACCGCGCCGGTGGCGAGCGAAGCGTGGATCGGCAACTTGCCCGGGGCAATGTGACGGTCACTCAATACAACCTGGGTACGACCGGAGCGAACGGCTTCTTCAGCCTGATCGGCGACGTTGCGGATCGCCGCTTCGAGGCCGACGCTTTCGTCGTAGTTGAGGTCGATGATCGCCCGTTCGAAACCCGGACGGTCGAGGTTCATCAGCGAGCGCCACTTGGCCGGGGAAATCACCGGCGAGCTGAGGATCACGCGCGAAGCGTGTTCCGGCGACTCCTGGAAGATGTTGCGCTCGGCACCGAGGCAGATCTCCAGCGACATGACGATGGCTTCACGCAGCGGGTCGATCGGCGGGTTGGTGACCTGCGCGAACTGCTGGCGGAAATAGTCGTACGGCGTACGCACGCGCTGGGACAGCACGGCCATCGGCGTATCGTCGCCCATCGAGCCAACGGCTTCGTAGCCTTGCTCGCCGAGCGGACGCAGCACCTGATCACGTTCTTCGAAAGTGACCTGGTACATCTTCATGTACTGCTTGAGCTGGTCGACGTCGTAGAAAGCTGAACCGTGGTCGTTGTCTTCCATGGTCGCCTGGATGCGCAGGGCATTCTTGCGCAGCCATTGCTTGTACGGATGACGAGACTTCAAGCGGTTGTCGATCGCGTCGGTGTCGAGGATCTGACCGGTTTCGGTGTCCACGGCAAAGATCTGGCCCGGACCAACGCGGCCCTTGGCGATCACGTCTTCAGGCTGGTAGTTCCAGACACCGATTTCCGACGCCAGGGTGATGAAACCGTTTTTGGTGGTGACCCAACGCGCCGGACGCAGACCGTTACGGTCGAGCAGGCACACCGCGTAACGACCATCGGTCATTACCACGCCGGCCGGGCCGTCCCACGGTTCCATGTGCATCGAGTTGTATTCGTAGAACGCCCGCAGATCCGGGTCCATGGTTTCGACGTTCTGCCACGCAGGCGGAATGATCATCCGCACGCCACGGAACAGGTCGATGCCGCCGGTGACCATCAGCTCGAGCATGTTGTCCATGCTGGAGGAGTCGGAGCCAACACGGTTAACCAGCGGGCCGAGTTCTTCCAGGTCCATCAAATCGTTGGTGAACTTGGTACGACGCGCCACGGCCCAGTTACGGTTGCCGGTGATGGTGTTGATCTCGCCGTTGTGGGCGAGGAAGCGGAACGGCTGCGCCAACGGCCATTTCGGCAGGGTGTTGGTCGAGAAGCGCTGGTGGAACACGCAAATCGAGGTTTGCAGGCGCTGGTCGCTGAGGTCTGGATAGAAGGCGGTGAGGTCCGCCGGCATCATCAGGCCTTTATAAATAATGGTTTTGTGCGAAAAGCTGCAGACATAGTGATCGGCGTCAGCGGCGTTGGCCACCGACGAGCGACGACGGGAGGTGAACAGTTTGACCGCCATCTCCTGATCGCTCAGGCCTTCACCGCCGATGTACACCTGCTCGATCTGCGGCAGGCGCTCGAGGGCCAGGCGGCCGAGGACGCTGGTATCGATCGGCACTTTGCGCCAGCCGACGAGTGTCAGGCCGGCAGCGAGGATCTCGCGGTTCATGTTCTCGCGAGCGGCCTCGGCTTTGACCGGATCCTGATTGAAGAAGACCATGCCCACGGCATATTGCTTGGGCAATTCGACGCCGAAGGTTTCCTGGGCGATGGCTCGCAGGAACACATCCGGCTTTTGAATCAGCAAGCCGCAACCGTCACCGGTCTTGCCGTCGGCGTTGATCCCACCGCGGTGGGTCATGCAGGTCAGGGCCTCAATGGCCGTTTGCAAAAGGGTATGACTGGGCTCGCCCTGCATATGGGCTATCAGGCCAAAACCGCAGTTATCCTTGAATTCATCTGGTTGGTACAGACCTGCTTTCATAGACACTTTCTCACCAGGCTGCCTCTTTTCGAGGCAAATTTCTTTTCAATTCAACCACTTGCCGCCCACGCCGAACGTACGTCGGCTTTGCGGGAGCAAAAGGGAGGTCATTGTACACACCGACACAGGGGCTCACAAATTTGACGACGATCTGTCGCAAATCTATGTCGCATTTGTGAAAGGTTTAAAGCGATCTGCTGTGCTAGTCAAAACATTTTTAATGTTGACCGCAACGACTCAAAGACTACTGTGACGCAGACACCACAAGGCACGCGGCCTGTAGAGGCGGCATGCGCTTGTAGAAATTTTGAGGTGCCGGGAGAGGCGGCCTGGGTAAGGCCGCCGAATCTTCAGCGAGCTGTTGCCAGTTCCTGTTGGACGCTGGCGACGGAGCGAGGCCAAGGTTTACCAGCCTGAACCTTCGCTGGCAAGGCCTTGATAGCGGTAACAGCTGCATCGCGGTTGGCGAAGCTGCCGTAGGTGATGACGTAAAGCGGTTTGCCGTTGAGGACTTTCTTGAAATAACGGTACTCGCCGCCCTGCTCCTTGACGAAGGTTTGCGCAGAGGCTTCGGAGCTGGTGCCGAGAATCTGCACCACGTAGTTGCCCGGCGCTTGCCCGGCGTACCAGCCGCTACCGGCGGCCTTGGCCACGGCAACCGGCTTCTCGGCAGGTTTGGCAGCAACCACAGGCTTGGCAGGCGCTGGCGCCGGTTTGGCCACGGGGGCAGGCGCTGGCTTGGCAGTAGCGACCTGAGTCGGTGCCGGAGCCGGTTTGACAGCAGGCACAGGCTTGGCGGCAGGCGTCGGCGCAGGACCCGGCTGGATGCCCGTAGGCGGCGCGATAGTGGTCACGGTCGGCGGTGTAGCGCTGGAGCCTTCGACCGGCACGCCGTCGTCGCCCTCAGTGATGCCACCGGCCGCTTCGGCCAGCGGGCTGCGCATGACCGGTTGCGACTGGCCGACCAGCGGCAACGGCATCGGCTGCGTGTTACCGGCGAACTCCACGGATGGAGCACCTCCGGCGGCGTTCGGTTTTGGCGTGCCCAGTGGCAGCTGAGCCTGTTCGTTGGCCGGTGCGCCGGTGGTCGGTGTCTTGCTGCGGCCCGGCATCAACCAGGCGGCGGCTACCGCGACCACGACTACGGCAGAAATCGCCAATACGTGTTTCTTCGGCATGTTGAACCCCATACTTGGACGCTTCACCGCTGTGCGGCTGGCAATCATGGCTTCGATCATCGCATCGCGGGCGACCTGGTTGATGTTGCCAGGCCAACCGTCGGAGCTTTCGTGAATATCAGAGATCTGATCCGCGGTAAAAAGTTCGATACCCCGACCGGCGCCTTCGAGCCGCTGGTCTAGATATTCGCGAGTTTCTTCTTCGGTGTAAGGCTGCAATTCGATGACGTGGAAGCGCTCTTCCTCAAGGCTCAGCGCCTCCAGTTGAGCGATCAGCGACGATTCACCGAACAGGAACACGTGCGGGCGACCTTCCGGTGCACCGGCCGCCAGGGCCATCAAGGCCTCGAGTGCGGATTCGTCGAGCTGCTCGGCGTCATCCACCAGCAAGTAGACTTCCTGCCCGGTGAGGGCAAGCTGAACCACTTGGGCCAGAATCGCGCCGACCTCAGCCTGGGCCACGTTCAGCGCTTGGGCGACCTGACGCAATACACCGGCGGCATCGCCGGCGCCACGGGCGGAAACCACCACGCTTTGCACGGACTGCTTGTTGGTGCTGGCCACCAGGGCTTGACGCAACAGAGTCTTGCCGCTGCCTTGCGGGCCGGTGACCACCAGCAGCAACTGGCTGTAACGGGCCAGGTGATGCAGTTGTCCCAGCACCGGTTTGCGCTGGGCCGGGAAAAATTTGAAGCCAGGCACCCGTGGAGCAAAAGGGTCATGACTTAACTGGTAATGGCCGAGGAAAGCCTCGTCGGCATGCAAACTAGTCATCGGGATCTTATTAACCTTTAAGCTGAGCCAGGGCGCGGTAATCCGCTCCCAGCGTGGCCTGTAGAACCTCTTTCGGATAATCGTCGGTCACCACTGCTTCGCCTATTTGGCGCAGCAGCACCAGGCGCAAACGACCGTCGATCACTTTCTTGTCAATTGCCATGTGTTCGAGAAAATCGGCTTCAGTCATCTCTTCAGGCGGGATGACCGGCAGGCCGGCACGCTGGAACAGGCGAATACCGCGATCTCGCTCTTGCTCGCTGATCCAGCCCAGGCGTGCAGACATTTCCAGCGCCATTACGGTGCCAGCAGCCACCGCTTCACCGTGTAACCACACACCATAGCCCATGTGGGTTTCGATGGCGTGGCCGAAGGTGTGCCCCAGGTTCAGCGTGGCGCGCACGCCGGTTTCCTTTTCGTCGGCACCGACCACCGCTGCCTTGGCCGCGCAGGAGCGTTCGATCGCATAAGTCAGGGCCACCTGATCCAGGGCGCGCAGGCGATCGACGTTTTCTTCAAGCCAGGTGAGGAACGGCTCGTCGCAGATCAACCCGTATTTGATGACTTCCGCCAGGCCCGCAGACAGTTCGCGAGCCGGCAAAGTATTGAGGGTGGCGGTATCGATCAGCACCACATTGGGCTGATAGAAGGCGCCGACCATGTTCTTGCCCAGCGGATGGTTGATGCCGGTCTTGCCGCCCACCGACGAGTCGACTTGCGACAGCAATGTGGTCGGCACCTGGATGAAATCGACGCCGCGCTGGTAGCAGGCCGCTGCAAAACCGGCCATGTCACCAATCACGCCGCCACCGAGGGCGATCACTGTGGTGCGGCGGTCGTGCCGGGCGGTCAGCAGACCGTCGAAAATCAATTGCAGGGTTTCCCAGGTCTTGAAGGCTTCGCCATCGGGCAATACCACCGAGACGACCGAGAACTGTGCGAGGCTTTTGGTCAGACGTTCGAGATAGAGCGGTGCCACAGTCTCGTTGGAGATGATTGCCACTTGCCGCCCGCGAACGTGCGGGGCCAGCAACTCGGGCTGATCCAACAAACCTTCGCCAATATGAATCGGGTAGCTGCGCTCGCCTAGATCGACCTTGAGTGTCTGCATGTGTCCCCACAGTGAAGATGGAATCAGGCGTCCTGCCTTGAGTTAACCAATGTCCGCGGCATCTGCTGGCATGACGCCGGTTGATAGCCATCCGCCACAACCTTGAGCGGCCATGACAGGACGCCGAGGATAGCGCATTTCGCGCTGCGCTTTAACGGGGAGGTAGCTGCTGCAAGCGTTCGAGGATGTCGAGCACCACCATTCGCGGTGGCCGCTCATCGGTTTCAACCACCAGATCGGCGATTTCCCGATAAAGCGGATCGCGGATCGCCAGCAAGTCCCGAAGGGTCTTGGCCGGATCGGCGGTGCGCAACAGCGGACGATTGCGGTCACGGGCGGTGCGGCCGACTTGCTGCTCGACGGATGCGTGGAGATAAACCACACGCCCCCCGGCATGCAGGGCCCGACGATTGGCTTCGCGCATGACTGCACCGCCGCCGGTCGCCAGTACCACGCCGTCGCACGCGCACAGCTCCTCGATCATCGCTTGCTCGCGATCACGAAAGCCGGGTTCGCCTTCCTTATCGAAGATCCACGGGATATTGGCGCCCGTGCGCAATTCAATTTCCTTGTCGGAATCTTTGAATGGCAGGCGCAGCTCTTTGGCCAGCAACCGGCCGATGGTGCTTTTACCAGCCCCCATCGGTCCTACAAGAATCAAATTTCGCACAGAATCAACGACTCACAGCAATCGCCTGGTTATTCATGATACGCGGAGTGAGAAATACCAGCAGCTCGGATTTTTTCTCCGAAACCACGTCACGCCGGAAAAGGCGGCCAAGATACGGCACATCGCCGAGAAATGGCACCTTATCTATAACCTTGCTCTGAGTATTTGAGAAAACCCCGCCGATGACGATGGTCTCGCCGTCATTGATCAGGACCTTGGCATTGACTTCGTTTTTGTTTATAGGCGGCTGTCCAAGGACCGCGTTTGCGTAATCCGGCTGATCCTTGGTGACCTTGACCTCCATGATGATGCGGTTGTCCGGGGTAATCTGCGGGGTCACTTCCAGCGAGAGGACTGCCGGCTTGAACGTCACCGTTGTCGCGCCACTGGAACTGGATTCCTGATACGGAATTTCAGTACCTTTGAGGATCTTCGCCGTTTCCTTGTCGGCGGTTACGACTTTGGGCTGTGAAACCACTTCACCGTTGCCGGTTTTTTCCATGGCACTCAATTCAAGGTCCAACAGTGTATTGTCCGTGATAAATGAAATCCCGATCCCGGACGTGGCTCCTGGCGCCCCCAGATCAACAAAGGGTTTGCTGGTGCTTTGACCCGTCGGCGTGGCGAGATTGGGAGAGCCACCCGACCCCGTCCAGTTGCCACCGGTCTTGCTTCCGCCCCAACGAACACCCAACTGCTTGTCGTAATCAACATTGGCTTCGACGATCCGCGCTTCGATCATCACCTGACGCACCGGGATATCCAATTGCGCAACGATGCGGCGAAGCTCGTCGAGGCGATCCTGGGTCTGGTAGGCGATGATGTTGTTGGTCCGGTCGTCGACGGTGATCGAACCCCGCTCCTCCATTCCCGACTGCTTGTTGGTCACTGACTTGAACAGCTCAGCGATGTCCTTCGCCTTGGCGTAGTTGACCTGCAGCAACTCACGACGCAGCGGGGCCAGTTCCGCGATCTGTTTTTGCGACTCCAACTCCTGACGCTCACGAGACGCGATTTCAGAGGCGGGAGCCACAAGGAGTACGTTACCGATCTTACGCTTGTCTAAGTCTTTGGTTTTCAGTACCAGGTCCAGCGCCTGATCCCACGGCACGTTCTGCAGACGCAAGGTGATCCCACCCTGCACCGTGTCACTGGCCACCAGGTTGAGGTTGGTGAAGTCGGCGATCAGCTGCAGCACCGAGCGCACGTCGATGTCCTGGAAATTCAGCGAAAGCTTTTCACCGGTATACGCAAAGCGCTCGGCGTTACGCTTCTGCAAGTCGTCGGCGGTCACCGCCCGGATGCTGACGGTCAGCTTATTGTCGGTCTGGTAGGTCGAATACTCATAAGCGCCGACAGGCTCGATGCTGATCGTGGCGCGGTCGCCGGTGGCAGCGGCGTTGACGAACTGCACCGGGGTGGCGAAGTCCTTGACGTCCAGCCGCACGCGCAACGGCTCGGGCAACTGGGTCCTGGCGAAACCGAGGATGATCTTGCCTTCTCGCTCTTGAATGTCCGGGGCGATGGTCGGATCCGATAGATCGATCACCACATTGCCTTCGCCCTGGGTACCGCGCTGAAAGTCCACGCCCCGAATAGCCTTGCTCACGGGTGCGTAGGTTTTTGCGGGAGCCGGTTTGGCAGTGGCGACGCGCGGTGCGCTGGCGACCGGTTTGGCCGCCGCGCCGTTGGCGCCTTGCCCGATGACCACGAACAGCGTGTTGCCGGCAACCCGGGTGCTATAGGGCGTCAGTTGGGTCAGGTTGATGATCAGTCGCGTGCGGTCCTTGGCCTCCACCACCGTGGCACTGCGCGCGTTGCCGCCACCCAGCTCACGATTTTTGCTCGCCAGTTTGCTGACCACGCCCGGCAGATCCAGTGCAATTCGCGCCGGTTGTTCTGTGGTGTAACCGTGGGGCGGAGGTGGCGGACCGTCGAAGGTCAACTTCAACTCGACGCGGTCACCCGGCAGTGCTGCGACATCCAGCGTATTGAGGTTGGCCGCTAGTACCATCGGCGACAGCAGCGCTATCCATAGCGAAATACCGAAGGTTGAGAAAATCCTGTTCATTGTTCGAGTTCCACTATGAGTGCTCTTTCAAAGGGATGGTCCGCGGCCGTTCCAGCCAGGCGCCTTCGCCATCGGGAACGATTTCGACCACATCGACCTGCGAGCCGCTGATGGCGACGATCCGCCCATCGTTACGCCCCAGGTAATCGCCGACTTTCAACCGATGCACACCACCCGCCCCACGCAGCAGCGCAAAGGAACCGCTGGCATTGGAGATCGTGCCGACCATTTCAAACTGCTCGATGTTGAATCCTTCGAGGTACTGCTTGACCCGATTAAGGTCAGGTTTGACGTTACGCGAACCGTGCTTTTGACCGGCCATGTCGACTCTGACCTGCCGTGAAAACGGACTGCGCAGGCTGGCGGCGCTGTAGGTGAATGTGGGGGAAGACCGGAATGTCGGCGTTGGTTCAATCTTGCCGGCTGGATGCAGACGCACTTCGTTCATGTACGCGTCGAGGTCGCTGAAGCCATTGTCACCGCCGCACCCGGCCAGGCTCGCCAGCAACACACCCATGGATAAACAACGAAACGGGGTCATTTTTGCAGCCCCTTGTCGTTGTAGCGGTAGGTCTTGGCGAGGATGCTCATGCGCAGCTTCGCACCACCTTCGGGATTGGCCGGCGCAAGGTCGAAGTCATGCAGCGTGACGATTCGCGGCAACCCCGCCACGCCACTGACGAACGTCGCCAGGTCGTGGTAGGCGCCGGTCACGGTGATCTGGATCGGCAACTCGATGTAGAACTGCTGGGTGACTTCCGGCAGCAACTTGATCTCTTCGAACTCTAGGCCACTGCCCAGGCCGGTGCGGGTGATGTCCTCCAGTAGACCGGGCACTTCGGTGTCGCTGGGCAATTGCCGCAACAGCACGCCGAAGGAGTTCTCCATCTCTTTCATCTGCTGGGTGTAGAGCTCAAGGTTCGCCGCCATGCTGGCCTTGCTGGCGAATTGGTCCTTGAGCGTCGATTCTTCCGTGCGCTTGAGATCGAGCTGATCTTCCAGGTCACTGATGTAAAAGTAGTAGCCCAGCCCCAGAACCATAACCATCAGCAGAATACCCGCCAGCGCCTTGATGGCCGGCGGCCAGGAACCCATGTTGTTGGTGTCCAGATCGTTGATGTCGATCTTGCGCAGCCCTTCGAACCATTCGGATGGCCTCATTTAGCGACCTCCATCGAGGCAGGCTGAGTCTGATGGACGGTCAGCTGAAAAACGTTGGCCTGGTCCAGCTGACCGGCGGTCGTCGCCTTGACCTCGGTCAGACTCGGCGCGTCGAACCAGTCGGAGGCCTCCAGATTGCGCATCAACTCCGATACTTTGTTGTTCGACTCTGCCGCGCCGGTAATAGCCAGGGTTTTGCCGCTCAGTTTTACTTCGGTGAAGTACACCCCGTCCGGCAGCGTTCGCGCCAACTGGTCGAAAATTCGCCCGCTGATCTGCCGGTTACCTTGCAGGTCCTGGATGATGCGCATGCGCTCCACCAATTGCTGGCGACGGGCCTTGAGGTCACTGATTTGCTTGATTCGCTCATCGACCACGGCAATCTGTTTGCCCAGGTAATCGTTACGGGCCACTTGTTGATCAATGGCGCTGCTGATGACCTGATCGGCAATCAGGAGCAAACCCACCGAGCCGACCAGCACACCCGCCAGCGTCAGCAGAAAACGCTTGCGGCGTTCTTCGCGCAGTTCTTCGCGCCAGGGTAAAAGGTTGATCCGCGCCATCAGTCGAAACTCCTGAGGGCCAGACCGCAGGCAATCATCAAGGCCGGGGCATCACTGGCCAGGGCGCCGGCGTTGACCTTGCTGCTCAGTGCCATATCGGCAAAGGGGTTGGCGACCTGGGTCGGCGTCCCCAGCCGCTGTTCGATCAGCCGGTCGAGCCCGGGGACCGAGGCGGTGCCGCCGGCCAGCAGGATATTGTCGACCGAGTTGTACTGACCGGACGCAAAGAAAAACTGCAATGAACGAGACACCTGCTGCACCAAGGCCTCGCGAAAGGGCTGCAACACCTCGCTGACGTAGTCGTCGGGCAAGCCGCCCTGTTTTTTGGCCAGCCCGGCCTGTTCGAGGGTCAGCCCGTAACGGCGCTGGATTTCTTCGGTGAGCTGGCGACCGCCGAACAATTGTTCGCGGGTGTAGATGATCCGGCCGTTGTGCAGCACGCTCAGGGTGGTCATGGTCGCGCCGATGTCCACCACCGCGACGGTCGGGCGCTCTTGGTTGGAAGCGAGTTGGGTTACCAGCAGACCAAAGGAACGTTCGAGGGCGTAGGCCTCGACGTCGACCACTTTGGCGGTCAGCCCGGCCAAGGCCAGAGCGGCTTCACGGACTTCGACGTTTTCTTTGCGACAGGCGGCCAGCAGCACATTGACCCGCTCGGGGTTTCGCGCCGATGGGCCCTGGACTTCGAAGTCGATGGCGACTTCGTCCAATGGATAAGGGATGTATTGATCGGCCTCGATCTTGAGCTGGTTCTCCATCTCGTCGTCGGAGAGCCCGG
Source organism: Pseudomonas sp. ASL4 (assembly GCF_056680395.1). Taxonomy (NCBI): domain Bacteria; kingdom Pseudomonadati; phylum Pseudomonadota; class Gammaproteobacteria; order Pseudomonadales; family Pseudomonadaceae; genus Pseudomonas; species Pseudomonas sp. ASL4. The sequence continues at coordinate 254,229 of NZ_CM155280.1, forward strand.
CGTCCATCTCGATGGTCTTGGTGATCACCGCCGACCCGGCCACGGCCACGGCCACGTTGCGGATACTGGTCCGGGCCTTGAGCAGCACACGCGACAGTGCCTGGCCCACACCTTCGAGCTCGGCGATGTTTTTCTCGACCACGGCGCTGGGCGGCAGCGGTTCAACCGCATAAGCCTCGACCCGATAACGGTCGCCCTGGCGGCTCAGCTCCAAAAGCTTCACCGACGTGGAGCTGATGTCGATCCCCAAGACCGTTTTGGTCTTTTTATTGAAGAGTCCTAGCACTACCAATTCCCTATGACTATCCGTGAGTTACGGACTCTGTAATGTGTGTTGCGTTCAATCACCCCTTCTTGACAGAAGCGCAAATAACGCTCCCTGCGGAAAAATGCTTATAATGCCCAGCGTTTTTTTCCGCTTTTACTGCCGGCGCGGGTCGTTCTCTGTGTAGCCGAGACCCTGATGCCAAATTCATTCTTTGCCCTGGATGTCCAAAAGCCTTGATTCGTCTGCTGAAATTTTTCGGTTGGTCCATCGTCGCCGTTTTCTGCGGACTGCTTTTAGGTCTCAGTGGCGCCTATCTTTACCTTAGTCCGGGTTTGCCATCCGTGGAGGCGCTGAGAAGCATTCAGTTGCAGATTCCTCTACGGGTATACAGCAGCGACAACAAGTTGATTGCAGAATTTGGCGAAATGCGCCGGACTCCAATCCGTTTCGCCGACATTCCCCCCAATTTCATCAATGCGTTACTAAGTGCTGAAGACGACAATTTCGCCAACCACTATGGTGTCGACCCCAGCAGCCTGATGCGTGCCGCGACCCAACTGGTTAAAAGCGGACACATCCAGTCCGGCGGCAGCACCATCACCATGCAAGTGGCGAAGAACTTCTTCCTGAGCAGCGAACGCAGCTTCTCGCGCAAAACCACTGAAATCCTGCTAGCCCTGCAAATCGAACGGCAACTGACCAAGGACGAGATCCTTGAGTTGTACGTCAACAAGATCTATCTGGGTAACCGCGCCTACGGCATCGAGGCGGCGGCGCAGGTCTACTACGGCAAATCGATTCGTGATGTGAGCCTGGCGCAGATGGCGATGATCGCCGGCCTGCCAAAAGCCCCGTCGCGCTTCAACCCGCTGGCCAACCCGGCCCGCAGCAAGGAGCGTCGCGACTGGATCCTGGGGCGCATGTACAAGCTCGGAAAAATCACCGAAGCCGACTACACCACCGCGATCAACGAACCGCTGAACGCCAGCTATCACGTGCCGACTCCGGAAGTGAACGCGCCGTACATCGCTGAAATGGCCCGCGCCGAAATGGTCGGCCGTTATGGCAGCGACGCCTACACCGAAGGTTTCCGCGTCACGACTACCGTGCCGAGCAACTTGCAGGAAATGGCCAACACCGCAGTCCACGAAGGCTTGATGACCTACGACCAGCGTCACGGCTACCGCGGTCCTGAGTCGCGCCTGCCGGGCAAGACTCGTGAAGCCTGGGCCACCGAACTGACCAAGCAGCGCACCATCAGCAGCCTTGAGCCGGCTATCGTCACCCAGATCGACAAAAACGGTCTGCAAGTGATGACCCGCACCGGCGACGAGCACGTTGGCTGGGACAGCATGAAGTGGGCACGGCCATTCCTGAACACCAACAGCATGGGCGCCAACCCGAAACAGCCGTCGGATGTGGCTCAGGTCGGTGACTTGATCCGCGTACAACGCCAGGCGGACAACTCGCTGAAGTTCAGCCAGATTCCGCAGGCCCAGGGCGCACTGGTCTCCCTTGATCCGCAGAACGGCGCGATTCGTTCGCTGGTCGGCGGCTTCGCCTTTGAGCAGAGCAACTACAACCGCGCCCTACAAGCCAAGCGTCAGCCGGGTTCGAGTTTCAAGCCATTCGTTTATAGCGCTGCGCTGGATAACGGCTACACCGCCGCCACGCTGGTGAACGATGCGCCGATCGTGTTTGTCGACGAGTACCTGGACAAGGTCTGGCGTCCGAAGAACGACACCAACACCTTCCTCGGCCCGATCCGCTTGCGTGAAGGGCTGTACAAGTCGCGTAACCTGGTGTCGATCCGACTGGTGCAGGCGCTGGGCGTTGATCGCACCATCGACTACATCAGCCGGTTCGGCTTCAACAAGCAGGATCTGCCGCGCAACCTGTCCCTGGCCCTCGGCACCGCGACCCTGACGCCAATGGAGATCGCGACCGGCTGGAGCACCTTCGCCAACGGCGGCTACAAGATCACCCCGTACATCATCGACAAGATCGAAAGCCGCAATGGCGACACGTTGTTCGTCGCCAACCCGCCGTCGGTGCCTCAAGGTAATGCAGCGACCAGCGGTGTAGCTGCGCCGGCCGCCCAGTCGTTCACGGTCAACCCGACCCCGGGCGAAGCGCCTGCCGCACCGGCCGCGCCTGGCACACTGCCGCAAACCCCGGCCCTGGCCGAGCGCATTGTCGATGGCCGCACCACGTTCATCCTCAACAGCATGCTGGAGGACGTGATCAAACTCGGTACCGGCCGCCGCGCACTGGCCCTGGGTCGTCCGGACATCGCGGGCAAGACCGGTACCACCAACGAATCCAAGGACGCCTGGTTCTCCGGCTACAACGCCGATTACGTGACCACGGTCTGGACCGGTTTCGACCAGCCTGAAAGCCTGGGTCGCAAGGAGTTCGGTGGCACCGTCGCGCTGCCGATCTGGATGAACTACATGGGCGCTGCGCTCAAAGGCAAGCCGCCACACACGCAAGCCGAACCGGAAGGCATCCTCAGCCTGCGGGTCGACCCGGTCAGCGGCCGTGCAGCCACCCCAAGCACACCTGGGGCCTACTTCGAGCTGTTCAAGGCCGAAGACACGCCACCGTCGGTGAACGAGCTGGGCAACGGCGCTGCGCCGGGTAGCCCGCTGCCAGCGGACGAAGCGGCACCGATCGATTTGTTCTGATCGGGTAGCGCAACGCAAAAGCCCCGCCTTCGAGAGAAGCGCGGGGCTTTTTTATATCTGTGTTTTCTGTGCCGACCTCTTCGCGGGCAAGCCTCGCTCCTACAGGTTTCCGTCGTAAGCAATATCGCGAGCGACCTAAACCTGTAGGAGCGAGGCTTGCCCGCGAAGGGGCCCCCACAAACACCACAAAATCCACAGGCATAAAAAAGCCCCGACTCAATAAGAGCCGGGGCTTTCGGTTGAAGCGTTACAACAGCTTAGCCGTTGAACACGTCATCCACGCTTTTCAGCGGGTAGTTCTTCGGATACGGCAGGGTTGCTACGCCGGTCTCGATGGCGGCCTTGGCCACGGCATCGGAGATCACGGTGATCAGACGGGCATCCATTGGTTTCGGGATGATGTACTCACGACCGAATTCCAGTTTGATGCCGCCGTAGGCGTCGCACACTTCCTGAGGAACCGGCAGCTTGGCCAGTTCACGCAGGGCGTTGGCCGCAGCCACTTTCATTTCTTCGTTGATGCGCTTGGCGCGAACGTCCAAGGCACCGCGGAAGATGAACGGGAAGCCCAGTACGTTGTTGACCTGGTTCGGGTAGTCCGAACGACCGGTCGCCATGATCACGTCGTCACGGGTGGCGTGAGCCAGTTCCGGGGCGATTTCCGGATCAGGATTGGAGCACGCGAACACGATCGGGTTGGCCGCCATGGACTTCAGGCCTTCAGCGCTCAACAGGTTCGGGCCAGACAGGCCAACGAACACGTCAGCACCGGTCAGGGCATCAGCCAGGGTGCGCTTGTCGGTCGCGTGAGCGAAGACAGCTTTGTACTGGTTCAGGTCGTCACGGCCGGAGTGGATCACGCCGGTACGGTCAACCATGAAGATGTTTTCGATGTTGGCGCCCATGCTCACCAGCAATTTCATGCAGGAGATAGCGGCCGCACCAGCGCCCAGGCAGACGATCTTGGCGTCAGCGAGGGTTTTGCCAGCGATTTCCAGGGCGTTGATCATGCCGGCAGCGGTAACGATCGCGGTGCCGTGCTGGTCATCGTGGAATACCGGAATGTCGCACTGCTCGATCAGAGCACGTTCGATCTCAAAGCACTCAGGTGCCTTGATGTCTTCCAGGTTGATGCCACCGAAGGTGATGGAGATACGCTTGACGGTGTCGATGAAGGCTTGCGGGCTTTCGGAGTCGACTTCGATGTCGAAAACGTCGATGCCGGCGAAGCGCTTGAACAACACGCCTTTACCTTCCATCACTGGCTTGGAAGCCAATGGGCCGAGGTTACCCAGGCCGAGAATCGCGGTGCCATCGGAAATGACTGCAACCAGGTTGCCCTTGCCGGTGTATTTGTAGGCCAGTTCAGGATCGCGGGCGATTTCGCGTACTGGTTCGGCTACGCCGGGGCTGTAGGCCAGCGACAGGTCGCGAGCGGTAGCGGTGGCCTTGGTGAGCTCGACACTCAGCTTCCCTGGACGAGGATGGGCGTGATATTCGAGAGCGGCAGTTTTCAAATCAGACATGTGGGCATTCCGCTTTTTACTGTTGGACAGACGGACCGCCGAGGATACGCGTGTCGCAAAGTCCCTACAAGACTGACCAGTCACCCCTGTCAAGCGCCCTGCCCTACGACTTTGGGCCAAGAGCCACGGAACACAAGGGCTTTACTGTTCACAATCCCGATTAACAATGTCTACAATTTTTTATCGCGGGGTGGTTTGAAGCATCGACGGATCGCCAAGCGGCAGCAGCCAGCGCGCTTGGCCACCCTCAAGGCCGCCTCGGCGGGAACGGTCCAGCACCCAGCCTCGGGCTTCGATCTGCTTGCCTTTGAGCCGTTCAAGCGCGGCGACATCGAACTGCCCGAGCAGATTGGGTGCAACGCGCAATACAACCGAATCCTGCAACTCGATCCAAACCCCGCCGCGATTGCGTTGAACCTTGCTCACACGACCACTGAGCACGGCGAAACCGGACGCGCGGATCTGCTCCGCTTTCAGTACAGGCGACTGTCGCCACAGACCAAGACCAGCCTGTCGGGCCGCGCGCTCCGCCGCTTGTTGGCACGCCACCAAATCAACATTCGGCGCCACGGCCACCTGAAAACCGAGGCCTTCGGCGAGCATTTGCGCTTCGAGATTGGCGCCGTCAGCACCGTAGACGTGAGCCAAGGTGCGGCCGTAGCGATCCTTGGCCTCTTTACCGGGCAGCAAACCCACTTGGTCATTGCTGGCAGCAACCAGCGCTTCAAGGCGTTTGCGTGCCGCCACGGCGAACGGTTCGTCGGTGCGGCCTTGGCGCCCCAGTTCCGGAGTATTCAAGCCGATCATCCGCACACTGCGGCCATCGCTCAGGCGCAGGGTGTCGCCGTCCACCACTCGCTGCACGGCGACAGACGTCAAACCGCTCGGCGCCGGGCAGAAGGCCTGGGCGCCGGAAAGCCAAATTGCGGACACAAAAAAGGCGCCCGCAAGGGACGCCTTTTTCAACAGCAGGGAAAAGCCCATCGGGCTCTTCAGCCTTACTCTGCAGCAGCTGGAGCTTTCTTGCCGAAAGCACCGAAGCGGTCTGCGAAGCGCTGTACACGGCCGCCAGTATCCAGAGTCTTCTGCTTACCGGTGTAGAACGGGTGGCACTCGTTGCATACGTCAGTACCCAGTGGCTTGCACAGGTTCGAACGAGTTTCGAACTTGTTGCCGCAGCTGCAAGTTACTTCGATGGTTTCGTATGCTGGATGGATATCGGCTTTCATGGTGTATTCCTCAGGCTAGCGTGCCGCCACTCAACACTATTGTTGAATACCGCACGTAATTAGGCCGCGGATTCTACCAGACCTTTGCAATCACGCAAGCTGTCCCTTCTACCGACCGTCTGCTAGGCTCCCGGCACTTAACACCATCCCTGTGGGAGCGGGCTTGCTCGCGAAGAGGGCGTGTCAGTCAGCATTTACGTTGTCTGACGCAACGCTTTCGCGAGCAAGCCCGCTCCCACAAGTTATGCGCACAGCCATTCAATTATTGCCCGTCCAAAGAGAATCCCCCGCGTGCCCGACGCCATTTTGCGCCTTGCCCTGCCTTCGCCGCTGCGCCGCCTGTTCGATTACCGTGCCCCGGCCGGAGTCCTGCGCGCCCAGTTGCAGCCGGGCATGCGCCTGCGAGTGCCGTTTGGCCGGCGGGAGATGATCGGGATTCTGGTGGAGGTCACCGACACCAGCGAAGTGCCGGTCGAAAAGCTTAAACCGGCCCTGGCCCTGCTCGATGCCACGCCGCCGCTGCCACCCGCGCTATTCAAGCTTTGCCTGTGGACGTCCCAGTATTACCAGCACAGCCTCGGAGATACCTTGAGCTGGGCGTTGCCGGTGCTGTTGCGCCAGGGTGAACTGGCGGAAGCACGCCAGGAGCGCTTCTGGTCTGCCGCCCCCGGCGCCAGCCTCGATGATCCGCGCATCGCCCGCGCCCCGCGCCAGCGTGATGCCCTGGCGACGCTGGCTCAACACCCGCACGGCGTGGCTCATCAGTTGCTGAGCAAACTGATGTTGAGCAAGGACAGCCTCGATCTGTTGCTGGCCAAAGACCTGGTGCAAGTGGAAATCCGCAAGCACGCCCCCGGCGCCCGTCATGAACATTGGCTGGCCCAGCCGGAGCTGCCGCTCAACCCGGAACAACGCGCCGCCTACGAGGCGATCCGTGCCGGGTTCGACAGTTATCACGCGTTTCTGCTGGCTGGCGTCACCGGCAGCGGCAAGACCGAAGTCTATTTGCAACTGATCCGCGAAACCCTTGAGGCCGGCAAGCAAGCGCTGGTGCTGATCCCGGAGATCAACCTCGGTCCGCAAACCCTGGCGCGCTTCGAGCAGCGCTTCAACGCCCGGATCGCGCTGATCCACTCGGCGGTCAATGATCGCGAGCGCCTGGAAGCCTGGCTCGCCGCCCGGGACGGCGATGCCGACATTATTATCGGCACCCGTTCGGCGCTGTTCACGCCGATGAAAAATCCCGGCCTGATCATCATCGACGAAGAGCACGACGGCTCTTATAAACAGCAGGAAGGCTTGCGCTACCACGCCCGCGACCTGGCCTTGGTCCGCGCCCGGCAGGAAAACATCCCGATTGTCCTCGGCTCCGCCACGCCTTCGCTGGAAAGCCTGCACAACGCCTACACCGGCCGCTACGGCCTCCTACGCCTGAATGAGCGGGCTGGCGGCGCCAAGCAGCCACGCTTCCTGCGTCTGGATGTGAAAAGTCGCCCGCTCGATAGCGGGATTTCCGGGCCGATGCAGCAGGCCATCGGCCAGACCTTGGCCGCCGGCCAGCAAGTATTGGTTTTCCTCAACCGCCGCGGCTTTGCGCCGACCTTGCTCTGCCACGATTGCGGCTGGATGTCCGAGTGCCAACGCTGCGATGCGCGGATGACCGTGCACCAGCGCTCCGGCGAACTGCGTTGCCACCATTGCGGCTACGTTGAACGCGTGCCCCGGCACTGTCCGAAATGCGGCAAGGTCGATTTGCGGCCCGTCGGCGCGGGCACCGAGCGCGCCGAAGAACGCTTGGCGATTCTGTTTCCGGACGTGCCGGTGTTGCGGGTTGATCGGGACAGCACCTCGCGCAAGGACGCGATGAATCAGCTATTCGCAACCATTCAAAAAGGCCAGCCGTGCATTTTGGTCGGCACGCAAATGCTTGCCAAAGGGCACCATTTCCCTCGGGTGACGCTGGTGTCGATTCTCGATGCCGACGGCGGGCTGTTCTCCGGCGACTTCCGCGCCAGCGAGCGCATGGCGCAGTTGATCGTTCAGGTCGCTGGCCGTGCGGGGCGGGCTGAAGAGCCGGGCAGAGTCATCATCCAGACCCACCTCGCGGACCATCCGCTGCTGGTACAACTGACCGAACAGGGTTATTTCGCCTTTGCCGAACAGGCCCTGAGCGAGCGTCGCGCTGCTGGTTTGCCGCCGTTTGCGCACCTCGCGCTGCTGCGGGCCGAGGCGCACAAACCGGGGCAGGCCGAAGGCTTTCTCGATGAGGCGTGCAGCGAGGCGGAACGATTGCTGGCCGAGCAGAATCTGAGCGGTATCGAATTGCTCGGGCCGGTGCCGGCACCGATGGAGCGTCGGGCCGGGCGTTATCGGGCGCAGCTGTTGTTACAGGCTACGGCCCGGGCGCCGTTGCATCGGTTGCTCAGCAGTTGGTTGCTGGCGCTGGAGCAGATGCCGAGTGGGCGGGCGGTGCGCTGGTCTTTGGATGTTGATCCCGTCGATTTGTATTGATTGATCGATCGCCATCGCGAGCAAGCTCGCTCCCACAGGAGGGTGTGGTGGGCCAACAATGCATGAACACCGCTGATCCACTGTGGGAGCGAGCTTGCTCGCGATGGCGGTGGATTTGTCACCACATATCCATAACCTGCCCGCTATAGTTGGCAAGCACGCTTGGGCCACGGATAATGCCCAGTTTTTCCACTAGCGCATCGAAGCGCCGCCGCGCTTGCGGTCGAAAGAGAACACCATGAAAGACACCATTCGCCTGCTGATCCAACAAGCCATCACCCAACTCGTCAACGAAGGTGTGTTGCCTGAAGGCCTGTCGCCGGCGATCCAGGTGGAAAACTCCCGCGACAAGAAGAACGGCGACTTCGCCAGCAACATCGCGATGATGTTGGCCAAACCGGCGGGCATGAAGCCGCGCGACCTGGCAGAAAAAATCATCGCCGCGCTGCCGGCTGACGAAAACGTCACCAAGACCGAAATCGCCGGCCCGGGCTTCCTGAATTTCTTCCAGAACACCCAGGCCTTGGCCGCGCGCCTCGACGCGGCGCTGGCTGACAAGAACGTCGGCGTGCGCAAGGCCGGCCCGGTGCAGCGCACCGTGGTTGACCTGTCGGCGCCAAACCTGGCCAAAGAGATGCACGTCGGCCACTTGCGCTCGACCATCATCGGCGACGGCGTGGCGCGGGTGCTGGAGTTCCTCGGCGACACCGTGATCCGTCAGAACCACGTCGGCGACTGGGGCACCCAGTTCGGCATGCTGATGGCGTACCTGCAAGAGAACCCGATCACCAGCGACGAGCTGTCGGACCTGGAAAACTTCTACCGTGCGGCCAAGCAACGCTTCGACGAATCCGAAGAGTTTGCTGATCGCGCCCGTGGTCTGGTGGTGAAATTGCAGGCCGGCGACGCCGAGTGCCTGGCGCTCTGGTCGCGCTTCCGCGATATCTCGTTGTCCCACTGCCAGGCGATCTACGAACAACTGAACGTCAAACTGACCATGGCTGACGTAATGGGCGAAAGTGCCTACAACGACGACCTGATCAACGTGGTCAACGACCTCAAGGCTGCCGGTCTGCTGGTCGAGAGCAACGGTGCCCAGTGCGTGTTCCTTGACGAATTCAAGAACGCCGACGGCGACCCGCTGCCGGTGATCATCGTCAAGGCTGACGGCGGCTACCTCTACGCCACCACCGACCTGGCAGCCGTGCGTTATCGCAGCGGCAAACTGAAGGCTGATCGTGCGTTGTACTTCGTCGACCAGCGTCAGGCCCTGCACTTCCAGCAGGTGTTCCAGGTCGCGCGCCTCGCCGGTTTCGTGACGCACCCGATGGACATGGAACACATGGGCTTCGGCACCATGAACGGCGCCGATGGCCGTCCGTTCAAGACCCGTGATGGCGGCACCGTGAAGCTGGTCGATCTGCTGACCGAAGCCAAGGACCGCGCCTACACCCTGGTGAAAGAGAAGAACCCGGAGCTGGCCGAAGACGAGTTGCGTAACATCGCCAAGGTCGTGGGCATTGGCGCAGTGAAATACGCCGACCTGTCCAAGCACCGCACCAGCGACTACAGCTTCAACTTCGACCTGATGCTGAACTTCGAAGGCAACACCGCGCCGTACCTGCTGTACGCCTACACCCGCGTGGCCGGCGTGTTCCGCAAGCTCGGCAAGGACTTCAGCGAAGTCGAAGGCCAGATCGTTCTCGAAGCACCGCACGAACATGAACTGGCGGCCAAACTGGCGCAGTTCGGCGAAGTGCTGAACAACGTTTCCGACAAAGGGACGCCGCACATTTTGTGCACCTACCTGTACGATGTCGCCGGCCTGTTCTCCAGCTTCTACGAGAACTGCCCGATCCTCAGCGCCGATACCCCGGTGCAAATGCAGAGCCGTCTGCGCCTCGCCGCGCTGACCGGTCGCACACTCAAGCAAGGCCTGGAACTCTTGGGTCTGGAAACTCTGGAGCGTATGTAAGTTGGCTGCCAAGAAAAAACCTGCACCCAAGCGTGGCGCCAGTCGTTACACCGCTCCTGCAAAGAAACCGATCCCGGGCTGGCTGTGGATGGCCATCGGCCTGACCGTCGGCGCGTTTATCGTGTTTCTGATGAAACTGGAGCCTGGCAAGGGCAGCGAAAGCGTCAAGCGCGAGAAGATCGAGCAGCAGAAAGCCACCAAGATCGCCGAGGCCAACAAGACTCCGCCGAGCCCGACGCAACCGGTGAAGCCGAAGTACGACTTCTATACCTTGCTGCCGGAATCGGAAGTGATCGTGCCGCCGGACGCGGTGCCGGAGAAAACCCTGCCGACACCACAAGTGCCGACGGTGCCGACCACGCCGGTCACGCCAGAACAAGCGGCGAAGATCGACACCGCGCGGGCACAGGCTGCGCTGTCCGGAATTACCCCGCCACCAGCGCCACCGGTTTCCAAAGCGGCGCCAGTGACCAAGTTCTTCTTGCAGGCCGGTTCGTTCCGCAAAGAGGCTGATGCCGACAAGGTTCGCGCGCAGATCATCTTGCTCGGTCAGGCAGTGGCGGTTGAATCCGGCACGGTGAAGGACGAAACCTGGTATCGGGTTTTGGTCGGGCCGTTCAGCAACCGTGAACAACTGACCACGGCCCAGAAACAACTGGCTGGCAGCGGGTTCAGCAATCTGTTGTTACAACAACGCCAGAGCCGCTGATCCAGCAGAAACAACCTGCTTTGTGGCGAGTGAGCTTGCTCCCGTCCGGCTGCGAAGCAGTCGTAATCAGGCCACTGCGGTCTATCTGACATACCGCAGTGGCTGGATTTGGGAGTGCTGCGCACTCCAGCGGGAGCAAGCTCCCTCGCCACAGGGATTCACCTGCACTCTTCCTCGCAGATGACACACCGCTCGTCCCCCGCCTCGTCCTACAGTTGAAAAACGCTCCACCACCCCCATATGAGTTTGCATAAGGCATTTTCGCCCCGCTGCGTGGAGACTCTCCCTTGACCACCATCGTTTCAGTTCGCCGCCACGGCAAAGTCGTCATGGGCGGCGACGGCCAGGTTTCTCTCGGCAATACCGTGATGAAAGGCAACGCGAAGAAAGTTCGCCGCCTGTACCACGGTCAGGTCATCGCCGGTTTTGCCGGGGCTACCGCTGACGCCTTCACCCTGTTCGAGCGTTTTGAAGGCCAGCTCGAGAAACATCAGGGTCACCTGGTTCGCGCCGCCGTCGAACTCGCCAAAGAATGGCGCACCGACCGTTCCCTCAGCCGCCTCGAAGCCATGCTCGCCGTCGCCAACAAAGACGCCTCGCTGATCATCACCGGCAACGGTGACGTCGTTGAACCCGAAGAAGGCCTGATCGCCATGGGTTCCGGTGGCGGTTACGCCCAGGCCGCCGCGAGTGCCCTGCTGAAGAAAACCGATTTGTCGGCCCGGGAAATCGTCGAAACCGCGCTCGGCATCGCCGGCGACATCTGTGTATTCACCAACCACACCTTCACCATTGAGGAGCAGGACCTCGCCGAGTAAGCCTGTTTCGGCCTAGCGCCACGGCTCGCTTTTGCTAGAGGACCGCCAATTACTATGTCCATGACTCCCCGTGAAATCGTCCACGAACTCAATCGCCATATCATCGGCCAGGACGATGCCAAGCGCGCCGTCGCCATCGCGCTGCGTAACCGCTGGCGCCGGATGCAACTGCCGGAAGAGCTGCGCGTTGAAGTAACGCCAAAGAACATCCTGATGATCGGCCCGACCGGTGTCGGTAAAACCGAGATCGCCCGTCGCCTGGCCAAACTGGCCAACGCGCCGTTCATCAAGGTCGAAGCGACCAAGTTCACCGAAGTCGGCTATGTCGGTCGCGATGTTGAATCGATCATTCGTGACCTCGCCGACGCCGCCATCAAGCTGCTGCGCGAACAGGAAATGACCAAGGTTCGCCACCGCGCCGAAGACGCCGCTGAAGAGCGCATCCTCGACGCCCTGCTGCCGCCGGCACGCATGGGTTTCCACAACGACGACGCCGCACCTTCGGCTGATTCCAACACCCGCCAGCTGTTCCGCAAGCGTCTGCGTGAAGGCCAGCTGGATGACAAAGAGATCGAAATCGAAGTCGCCGAAGTGGCCGGCGTCGATATCTCTGCGCCACCGGGCATGGAAGAAATGACCAACCAGTTGCAGAGCCTGTTCGCCAACATGGGCAAGGGCAAAAAGAAAAGCCGCAAGCTCAAGGTCAAGGAAGCGCTGAAACTGGTGCGTGACGAAGAAGCCGGTCGCCTGGTCAACGATGAAGAGTTGAAGGCCAAGGCGCTGGAAGCGGTCGAGCAGCACGGTATCGTGTTCATCGACGAAATCGACAAGGTCGCCAAGCGCGGCAATTCCGGCGGCATCGACGTGTCTCGCGAAGGCGTGCAGCGTGACTTGCTGCCGCTGATCGAAGGCTGCACCGTCAACACCAAACTGGGCATGGTCAAGACCGACCACATCCTGTTCATCGCTTCCGGTGCGTTCCACCTGAGCAAGCCGAGCGATCTGGTGCCTGAGTTGCAAGGTCGCCTGCCGATTCGCGTCGAGCTGAAAGCGCTGACCCCGGAAGACTTCGAGCGCATTCTCAGCGAGCCGCACGCGTCGCTGACCGAGCAATACTGCGCCCTGCTGAAAACCGAAGGCCTGACCATCGAGTTCCAGCCGGACGGGATCAAGCGCATCGCCGAGATCGCCTGGCAGGTCAACGAGAAGACCGAGAACATCGGTGCCCGCCGCCTGCACACGCTGCTTGAGCGTCTGCTGGAAGAGGTGTCGTTCAGCGCCGGTGATCTGGCCAGCGCCCACGACGACAAGGTGATCCTGATCGACGCCGAGTACGTCAACAGCCACCTCGGCGAATTGGCACAGAACGAAGACCTGTCCCGTTATATCCTGTAGGTCACCTACTGTGTGAGCGGGCTTCTGTGGCGAGGGAGCTTGCTCCCGCTGGGTCGCGAAGCGGCCCCAAAATCGGCGAACGCGATTTATCAGCAAGACCGCATTCGCCGGATTTACGACTGCTGCGCAGCCGAGCGGGAGCAAGCTCCCTCGCCACAGGATCACCCGCCGACACAGGGCCTTCATCAAGACGGACGACCGGCCCCATGACGACCCAACTCCCCACCGACATCAAACTGCACAAAGCCTCGAAAACCCTGTCGCTGAAATACGCGTCCGGCGAGGAATATCACCTGCCCGCCGAGTTCCTTCGCGTGCACTCTCCTTCCGCCGAGGTCCAGGGCCACGGCAAACCTATCCTGCAATTTGGCAAGATCGGCGTAGGTCTTTCCAAGGTAGAACCGGCCGGTCAGTACGCACTGAAATTGACCTTCGATGACGGCCACGACAGCGGCCTGTTCACTTGGGAATATCTCTACCAGTTGGGCGTGCGCCAAGAGGACCTCTGGAACGATTATCTTGCCGAGCTCAAAGCCGCCGGCAAAACCCGCGATCCAAGCCAGTCCATCGTCAAGCTAATGCTCTAGATCAGGCTTTTTGCTCTTTAGAGGGCATTTTCTAATTTCATCTGTTTGAATGCTCTGCCGTCAGGCTGAGGATTGGGCCTGTCATCCATTATTTCCTGCGCGCGTTGTCGCCTGAAAGCGGGCCAGGCAAGGCGCAGGCCGCTGGGAATGGCTGTTCCCTTTCCAAGGCTTGCAACGCAGCCTGGCCCGCTTTCAGGCACAACCCGGAGGGCCGGGCCTGCTGTGCCGCAGGGCTGCGTTGCTCGGAGCTTATTTGGAATGACCAAACTACGCTCCTCGCGCCTTGCCCTGCGGCACAGCAGACCCGGCGCGGCGCAGGAAATAATGGATGACAGGCCCCAGCCTGCTTGCGAAAAAAATTAAACTCGGGTAACCAATGGAGCTGGCAAGTTCCCTGCAGTGCTCGTTGTACTAAAAAAGCAGCGATGCAGAATTAACGGTCACCCGAGCAGCAGTACCTGGTATTGGTTGTGTGACTACACGGCTGAGCTCAGGTACTCGTCTCAGGACAATGGAGCGTCGTAGATGAGTAACAAGAACAACGATGACCTGAAGTATCAAGCCTCGGAAAACACCCTGGGGCTTAATCCAGTTGTTGGGCTGCGTGGAAAGGATCTACTGGCTTCTGCTCGAATGGTGCTCAGGCAGGCCATCAAACAACCGATTCACAGTGTCAAGCATGTCGCTCATTTCAGTCTCGAACTCAAGAATGTGTTGTTCGGTAAATCCGAGCTGCAACCGCCAGGCGAAGACCGTCGCTTTGCCGATCCGGCCTGGAGCCAGAACCCGCTCTATAAACGTTATTTGCAAACTTACCTGGCGTGGCGCAAGGAACTCCATGCCTGGATCGACGACAGCAGCCTGTCGCCCAAAGACGTCGCTCGCGGTCATTTCGTGATCAACCTCATGACCGAAGCCATGGCCCCGACCAACAGTGCGGCCAACCCTGCGGCGGTCAAACGCTTCTTCGAAACCGGCGGCAAGAGCCTGCTCGACGGCCTCTCCCACCTGGCCAAGGACATCGTCCATAACGGCGGCATGCCGAGCCAGGTCAACATGGGTGCGTTCGAAGTCGGCAAGTCGCTTGGCGTGACCGAAGGCGCGGTGGTGTTTCGCAACGACGTGCTGGAGCTGATCCAGTACCGGCCGAGCACCGAGCAGGTGTACGAGCGCCCACTGCTGGTGGTGCCGCCGCAGATCAACAAGTTCTACGTATTCGACCTGAGCCCGGACAAGAGCCTGGCGCGCTTCTGCCTGCGCAACAACGTGCAGACGTTCATTGTCAGCTGGCGCAACCCGACCAAGGAACAGCGCGAGTGGGGCCTTTCGACTTATATCGAAGCGCTCAAGGAAGCGGTCGATGTGGTCACCGCGATCACCGGCAGCAAAGACGTGAACATGCTCGGCGCCTGCTCCGGCGGCATCACCTGCACCGCCCTGCTGGGCCACTACGCGGCGATCGGCGAGAAGAAGGTCAACGCCCTGACCTTGCTGGTGAGCGTGCTGGATACCACCCTGGACAGCGACGTGGCCCTGTTCGTCGACGAACAGACCCTCGAAGCCGCCAAGCGCCATTCCTACCAGGCCGGTGTGCTGGAAGGCCGCGACATGGCGAAAGTCTTCGCCTGGATGCGCCCCAACGACCTGATCTGGAATTACTGGGTCAACAACTACCTGTTGGGCAACGAGCCGCCGGTATTCGACATCCTGTTCTGGAACAACGACACCACACGGTTGCCGGCCGCGTTCCACGGTGACCTGATCGAGATGTTCAAAAGTAATCCACTGATCCGCCCCAACGCACTGGAAGTGTGCGGCACGCCGATCGACCTCAAGCAAGTCACGGCCGACATCTTTTCCCTGGCCGGCACCAACGACCACATCACGCCGTGGAAGTCTTGCTACAAGTCGGCGCAACTGTTCGGCGGCAATGTTGAATTCGTGCTGTCCAGCAGCGGCCACATCCAGAGCATCCTGAACCCGCCGGGCAACCCGAAATCGCGCTACATGACCAGCATCGATATGCCGGTGAAAGCCGAGGACTGGCAAGAGAACTCCACCAAGCACACCGATTCCTGGTGGCTGCACTGGCAGGCGTGGCAGGCTCAGCGCTCGGGCAAATTGAAGAAATCCCCGACCACACTGGGCAACAAAACCTACACCGCCGGCGAAGCTGCGCCGGGCACTTACGTACATGAGCGGTAACTGACACACCTCGCGCCACTGTAGGAGCTGCCGAAGGCTGCGATCTTTTGATCTTGATTCTCTTAAACCAAAATCAAAAGATCGCAGCCTTCGGCAGCTCCTACAGGGGATCGAGGATGAATTTTAGAAAGTGACCCACAGGGCCAGAAGCATGCCGCAACCGTTCATTTTTCGTACCGTCGACCTGGATGGCCAGACCCTCCGCACCGCGGTACGCCCCGGCAAGCCTCACTTGACGCCCTTGCTGATTTTCAACGGCATCGGCGCCAACCTTGAGCTGGTGTTTCCGTTCGTCGCGGCGCTGGACCCGGACCTGGAAGTCATCGCTTTCGACGTTCCCGGTGTCGGCGGCTCGTCGACGCCGAACCGGCCGTATCGCTTTCCGGGGCTGGCGAAGCTCACGGCACGGATGCTCGACTATCTCGACTACGGACAGGTCAACGTGATCGGCGTGTCCTGGGGCGGCGCCTTGGCGCAGCAGTTCGCCTACGACTATCCCGAGCGCTGCAAAAAACTAGTGCTGGCCGCCACGGCGGCCGGTACGGTGATGGTGCCCGGCAAGCCGAAAGTCCTGTGGATGATGGCCAGCCCCCGGCGCTACATCCAGCCGTCCCACGTGATTCGCATTGCGCCGATGATCTACGGCGGCTCGTTCCGCCGCGACCCGACGCTGGCCGCCAGTCACGCGGCGAAAGTGCGTTCGGCGGGCAAGCTCGGTTACTACTGGCAACTGTTTGCCGGCCTCGGCTGGACCAGCATTCACTGGCTGCACAAGATCCACCAGCCGACGCTGGTGCTGGCCGGCGACGACGATCCGCTGATCCCGCTGATCAACATGCGCATGCTCGCCTGGCGGATCCCCAACGCCCAGTTGCACATCATCGATGATGGGCATCTGTTCCTGATTACCCGGGCCGAAGCCGTGGCGCCGATCATCATGAAATTCCTCGAGGAAGAACGTCAGCGTGCGGTGATGCATCCGCACCCGACGCCATTGGGCGGCTAATCCGCCCCGACTTTTTGTTGATGGGAAAGGGATGGCAGGACGCCGTTCCGCGCAACAACCCGTAACAGCGTCTATGGTGATCTGGTTCGATGTGTTTGTTTTTGGCCTGAAGACGAAGGAGTGTTGACTCATGCGCGAAAAACCAGCGACGGGCTCGTTGCCCTCTCCCGCCGCCTTCATCAACGCACAAAGTGCGATTACCGGTCTGCGCGGCCGGGATCTGCTGTCGACCCTGCGCAGTGTGGCTGCCCACGGTTTGCGCAACCCGGTGCACAGCGCCCGGCATGCCTTGAAACTGGGCGGTCAGTTGGGCCGTGTGCTGCTGGGGGAAACCCTGCATCCGACCAACCCGCAGGACAGTCGCTTTGCCGACCCGGCGTGGAGCCTCAACCCGTTTTACCGGCGTAGTTTGCAGGCCTACCTGAGCTGGCAGAAACAGGTCAAAACCTGGATCGACGAGAGCAACATGAGCCCGGACGATCGCGCCCGCGCCCACTTTGCTTTTGCCCTGCTCAACGATGCCGTAGCGCCCTCCAATACCCTGCTCAATCCGCTGGCGATCAAGGAGATTTTCAACTCCGGCGGCAACAGCCTGGTGCGCGGAGTCAGTCACCTGATCGACGACTTCCTGCACAACGATGGCTTGCCCCGGCAAGTCACCAAGCAAGCCTTCGAGGTCGGTAAAACCGTCGCCACCACCACCGGTTCCGTGGTGTTTCGCAACGAGTTGCTGGAGCTGATCCAGTACAAGCCGATGAGCGAAAAACAGTATTCAAAACCGCTGCTGGTGGTGCCGCCGCAGATCAACAAGTACTACATTTTCGACCTGAGCCCGCACAACAGCTTCGTCCAGTTCGCCCTGAAGAACGGCCTGCAAACCTTCATGATCAGTTGGCGCAACCCGGATGTGCGTCACCGCGAGTGGGGGCTGTCGACCTACGTTGAGGCAGTGGAAGAAGCAATGAACGTCTGCCGGGCGATCACTGGCGCCCGCGAGGTCAACCTGATGGGCGCCTGCGCCGGCGGGCTGACGATTGCCGCGTTGCAAGGTCATCTTCAGGCCAAGCGACAACTGCGCCGAGTCTCCAGCGCAACCTATCTGGTGAGCTTGCTCGACAGCCAGATGGACAGCCCCGCCACCCTGTTCGCCGACGAACAGACCCTGGAAGCGGCCAAGCGTCGCTCCTATCAGAAGGGCGTGCTGGACGGTCGCGACATGGCCAAGGTCTTCGCCTGGATGCGCCCCAACGACTTGATCTGGAGCTACTTCGTCAACAACTACCTGCTGGGCAAGGAGCCGCCGGCGTTCGACATTCTCTACTGGAACAACGACAACACGCGCTTGCCCGCGGCGTTCCATGGCGACCTGCTGGACTTCTTCAAGCACAACCCACTGAGCCATCCGGGCGGTCTTGAGGTGTGTGGCACGCCAATCGACTTGCAGAAAGTCACGGTCGACAGTTTCAGCGTGGCCGGCATGAACGATCACATCACCCCGTGGGATGCGGTGTATCGCTCGACCCTGCTGCTGGGTGGCGAGCGACGCTTCGTGCTGTCCAACAGCGGCCATGTACAGAGCATCCTCAACCCGCCTTCCAACCCGAAAGCCAACTTTGTCGAAAGCCCGAAACTGAGCAGCGACCCGCGTGCCTGGTATTACGACGCCAAGCAAGTCAACGGCAGTTGGTGGACCCAATGGTTGAGCTGGATTCAGGAACGCTCCGGCGCGCAAAAAGAAACCCACATGGCCCTCGGCAACCAGAACTATCCACCGATGGAAGCCGCACCCGGCACTTACGTCCGCGTGCGCTGACGCTCAACGAACCACGGCCGACGCAGGCCGTGGCATGACTCGACCATTAAGAAGACTGGATGAAAACCCGCGACCGGATCCTCGAATGTGCTTTGCAGTTGTTCAACCAAAAGGGCGAACCGAACGTTTCCACCATGGAAGTTGCCAACGAAATGGGGATCAGCCCCGGCAACCTCTACTACCACTTCCACGGCAAGGAACCGCTGATTCTCGGGTTGTTCGAACGCTTCCAGAATGAGCTGGCACCGCTGCTCGATCCACCGTCCGATGTGGAACTGGGCCCCGAAGATTATTGGCTGTTCCTGCACCTGATCGTTGAGCGTCTGGCGCATTACCGGTTTCTGTTCCAGGACCTGTCGAACCTGGCTGGGCGCCTGCCGAAACTGGCCAAGGGCATCCGCAATTTGCTCAATGCGTTGAAGCGCACACTGGCGTCATTGCTGGCGCGGTTGAAGGCTCAGGGGCAGTTGGTCAGCGACACCCAGGCGTTGGGGCAACTGGTGGAGCAGATCACCATGACGTTGCTGTTTTCGCTGGACTATCAGCGGATTCTGGATCGCGAGGGCGAGGTGAGGTTGGTGGTGTACCAGATCATGATGCTGGTGGCGCCGCATCTGCTTCCGCCGATCAAGGCTGCGACAGAACAGCTAGCACTCCAATACCTGGAAGAACACGACTAACCCCCTGTGGGAGCGGGCTTGCTCGCGAATGCGGTGAGTCATTCAACATTGAAGGTGGCTGACACGACGCTTTCGCGAGCAAGACCGCTCCCACAGGGGATCTGCGGTGTTGATAGAACTGTGCATAAAAAAACGCCCGACCTTTGCAGGCCGGGCGTTTTCTTGAGCCCTGAAAATCAGGACTGACTGGTTGGCGTCGCTGGAGCTGGCGCGGCAGTCGGGGTAGCAGCCGGGGTCGGTGCGGCAACGGAGTTCGTTGTGCTGGCCGGGACTGCCGGTTTGGCGGCAGCCACTGCTGGTTTTGGTGCGGCGGCGGCTTTTGGAGCTGCCGGTTTTTTCACTGCGGGCTTCTTCGCTGCGGCAGGTTTTGCCGCTGGCTTGGCTGCAGGTTTCGCTGCTGCGGTTTTTGCTGCGGGCTTAGCCGCGGCAGGCTTCGCTGCTGGTTTAGCGGCGGCTTTGGCGGCGACCGGTTTGGCCGCTGGCTTGGCTGCTGCAGGTTTCGCTGCGGCAGTTTTGGCAGCAGGCTTCGCCGCTGGTTTGGCAGCCGGTTTAGCGGCAGCTTTAACCAGTGGCTTGGCAGCGCTTTTGGCAGCTGGTTTGGCCGCTGCGGTTTTCGCCGCAACAGGCGCAACCTTGGCACCTGTGAGCCGTTCGATTTGCTTGGTCAGGGTATCGACCTTGCTGTGCAGCGCCTTGACTTCGTTGCGGCTCGGAACACCAAGGCGCGAAATGGCGCTGTTCAGACGCTTGTCGAAAGCCCCTTCCAGCTCATCCCACTTGCCCAGTGCGCGATCTTTCACGCCGCTGATGCGCGACTTGGCCGACGAAGCAGTGTCCTTGGCGGCGTCGACTTTTTTGCCGACAGCGCTTTTGGTGAGCTTCTCGGCTTTCTCGCCGTCTTTAACCAATGTATCGAAGAGTTTGCTGCCGTCAGTGTCGATCTTCGAATACACGCCTAAACCAGCCAGCCAGATTTTGCGGGAGTAGTCTTCGACTTTCCCGATCCACGAGCTGCCTTCTTTTTCAGTATTCTTTTTACCAGCCATCCCGTTCTCCTTAAGATTTACGCGCGACACGTTCGAGCAATGCCGTCAGCTCATCGAGCTTAGCAGAGAGTGTCTCAACGTCATGTTTAGACGGAATGCCGATACGATTCAAGGCACTTGCGACACGCGAGTCAAAAGCCTTCTCGACCTTGTCGAGTTGAACCTCGACCTTGCCTTTGAAAGTGCTCACTTCACTCTTGGCTTCATCGATCTCGGCATTGGCCGCTTCGAGTTTTTCAGCAACGACCTTTTTGCCTTTCTTTTCAACAGTTTGACCAGCCTTGATCAACTCTTGAAAGTACTCGCTACCCTCGTGGCCAACCTTGGTGTAGGCACCCAGGCCTGCCAGCCAGATCTTGCGGGCATACGATCTGACGTCTTGCAGAGCGTTAGTCGATGCGTCGATTTTTTTCTTCAAAATAACTTTGGCCATGGTGCACCTCACGCGCAGAAGGTTTGAGGAACTGCCCGCGAAAGTGTCGGGCTCATGCACAAAGTAGGGAGAAAAATTAGAAACGGCACCCTAACAACTGACATAAAACCTTGGAGACACCACAAACAAATGTGGGAGCGAGCTTGCCCGCGATGAGGTCGTGCCAGTCGACATACATGTTGTCTGACATACCGCCATCGCGAGCAAGCTCGCTCCCACAGGGAATGCATTCGCAAATCGATTGCCGGTTAAGCCAACGCTTTATCGAGGGCCTTTTCAATTTCCGATTTGATGGTGCCGCTCATGGCCGACATCAACAGGCCCAGCTCGACATCGATCTTGATTGAATTTTCACCGACATACACCGCGCCTTTCACACCCGAACGCTTGAGGTTCAGGGTATCGCCGGACCACTGCGGCTCCAGGCCATATTGATCGGACAGTTTCTGCGCCAACAGATCGGCCTTCTCGCGCGCAGCTTCCTTGCCCAGGCCGTGGGCACGTTCAACACTAATTCGGGCCATCGAATGACTCCTGCTTTATGGATACTTTCCTGAAGCATCTTGACCGTCTGTGCGGCAAAACGTCCCGGTGGTTGCCTATCTTACCTTCAGCCTTGCCAAGACAAAGCAGGCCACCGGGATTAGAATGTCCCGCATTCTCTTCTGGTGACAGCGATATGACTGATCAGCGCAAAGGCAGCGATGCCGAACCCACCACTCACTTCGGTTTCAAAAACGTTCCGGAAAGCCAAAAAGCGGAAAAAGTCGCTGAGGTTTTCCACTCGGTAGCCGCCAAGTACGACCTGATGAACGACCTCCTGTCGGGCGGCATGCACCGTCTGTGGAAGCGTTTTGCGATCGAACTGTCGGGCGTTCGCACCGGTAATCGTGTGCTGGACATCGCCGGAGGCACTGGCGACCTGACCAAGAAGTTCTCGCACCTCGTTGGCCCGACCGGCCAGGTGGTGTTGGCCGACATCAACGAATCCATGCTCAAGGTCGGTCGTGACCGCCTGCTGGACCTCGGTGTGGCTGGCAACGTCGAATTCGTCCAGGCCGACGCTGAAAAGCTGCCGTTCCCCGACAACCATTTCGACTGCGTGACCATCGCCTTCGGCCTGCGCAACGTCACTCATAAAGAAGACGCCCTGCGCTCGATGCTGCGCGTGCTCAAGCCTGGCGGTCGCCTGCTGGTGCTGGAGTTCTCCAAGCCGACCAATGCGCTGATGTCCAAAGCCTACGACGCCTACTCGTTCGCCTTCATGCCGCTGATGGGCAAGCTGATCACCAACGACTCGGAAAGCTATCGCTACCTGGCCGAATCGATTCGCATGCACCCGAATCAGGAAACACTGAAGTCGATGATGGTCGAGGCCGGTTTCGACCGCGTGACCTACCACAACATGACCGCAGGCATCGTCGCCCTGCACCGCGGCATCAAGCCCTGATGCTGCTGGCCGGCCTGCTCGCCAGCGTTGAACTCGGCCTGAACCGGGTGCTGCGCCTCGACAGCACCGCGTTGCCGCGGCTGGCGCATTTGACCGGCAAAGTGATTGCCGTCGATTGCCGCAGCCCGGCGCTGCAACTGTTCATACTGCCCAGCGATGAAGGCCTGATGCTCGCCTCCCAGTGGGAAACCGGCGCCGACTGCACCTTGCGTGCACCGGCCTCAAGCCTGTTGAAACTGGCGACGAGCAAGGACAAGACGTCGATCTTGCACAGCCCGGAAGTCGAGCTTGATGGCGACAGCGGCGTACTGCTGGAACTGGCAGCCGTCCTGCAAGACCTTGAGCTGGACTGGGAGTATGAACTCTCGCGCTGGCTCGGCCCGGTCGCCACGCAACTGCTCGGCGGTCACCTGCGCAGCCGCGCACGCTTTTATCAGCAAGGGTTCGCCAGCCTGAACCAGAACCTGGGCGAATACCTGGCCGAAGAATCGCGCGCCCTCGTCGGGCAGCGCGAAGCCGAAGCCCGTTTCAGTGAACTGGACCAGGTCAAACTCGATCTGGAACGTCTCGAGGCGCGTTTCGAGCGCCTTTCCCGATCCCTCGACCCAAGCGATAACGCATGAAGCTGCTTGCCGTCCGCCGTTTGTTGCGCATCCAGCGCGTCGTGATCCGCTACCGCCTCGATGACCTGCTGTTCGCCCTGCCGCTGCCCTGGTTTTTGCTGGCGCTGCGTTATGCCTTGCCGTGGCGCTGGTTCCCGCGCAAGACGCTGGACCTGACCCGTGGCGCGCGATTGCGCCTGGCGCTGCAGGACCTGGGGCCGATTTTCATCAAGTTCGGGCAGATCCTGTCCACCCGCCGCGACCTGTTGCCGGAAGACATCGCCGATGAGCTGATGAAGTTGCAGGACCGGGTGCCGCCGTTCGACTCGCAAGTGTCGATCAAGCTGATCGAAGAGCAGCTCGGCAAAAAAATCAGCGAAGTTTTCAGCCGTTTCGACGTCGAACCGCTGGCCTCGGCCTCGGTGGCGCAGGTGCATGCCGCGCAGCTGAAAACCGGTGAAGAAGTGGTCGTCAAAGTCATCCGCCCGGGCCTCAAACCGATCATCAAGCAAGACCTGGCGTGGCTGTTCATCCTCGCCCGCGCCGCCGAAAGACTCTCGGCCGACGCGCGCCTGTTGCACCCGGTGGACGTGGTCCAGGACTACGAAAAAACCATCTACGACGAACTCGACCTGCTGCGCGAGGCGGCCAACGCCAGCCAGTTGAAGCGCAACTTCGAAGGCTCGCCGCTGCTGTACGTACCGCAAGTCTATTGGGACTGGTGCCGGCCGAAAGTGCTGGTGATGGAGCGCATCTACGGGATCCAGGTCACCGACCTGACGACCCTGGCCGACCAGCGCACCGACATGAAGATGCTCGCCGAACGTGGCGTGGAGATCTTCTTCACCCAAGTGTTCCGCGACAGTTTCTTCCACGCCGACATGCACCCGGGCAACATCTTCGTCAGCACCGTCAACCCGTGGAGCCCGCAGTACATTGCGATCGACTGCGGCATCGTCGGCAGCCTGACCCCGGAAGACCAGGATTACCTGGCGCGCAACCTGTTCGCGTTCTTCAAACGTGATTACCGGCGTGTGGCGCAGTTGCACATCGATTCGGGCTGGGTGCCGGCGGAAACCAAACTCAACGAGTTCGAAGCGGCGATCCGTACGGTTTGCGAACCGATTTTCGAAAAACCGTTAAAAGATATTTCCTTCGGTCAGGTGCTGATGCGCCTGTTCCAGACCGCTCGGCGCTTCAACATGGAAGTGCAGCCGCAACTCGTTTTGCTGCAAAAAACCCTGTTGAACATCGAAGGCCTGGGCCGTCAGTTGTACCCGGACCTCGATCTGTGGAACACAGCCCAGCCGTTCCTCGAACGCTGGATGCGTGAACGCGTCAGCCCCAAAGCCTTGATCGGCAACGTACAGAGCCAGTTCGAACAGTTGCCGCACCTGGCCAACATGGCCCGCGACCTGCTCGAACGCATGTCCCAGCCCCACGCCTACGACCCGCCGCCACCGTGGCACCGGCGCAAGAACGACTGGCTGCTGCGACTGCTCGGTTGTGCACATCTGGCCGGCGGGACGATACTCGCTGCGGGTGGGCCACTGAACGAACTGGGGCATTGGCCGGCCGGCATCATGGTGGCCGTCGGCTTGTATCTGGTCGTTCGCCGATAGCCAGAGCCTTCGCACGCTGGCACACTGTTTCAACGCCTGCCCGACTAATGAAGTGTCGGGCCCGCTGTCGGAGTCGAAGATGAAAAACTGGCTGGACGAGATCAAGTGGGACGCCGATGGCCTGGTGCCAGCGATTGCCCAGGATCACAAGACCGGGCGCGTCCTGATGATGGCCTGGATGAACCGCGAAGCGCTGGAACTGAGCGCTGCCGAGAACCGTGCCATTTACTGGTCACGTTCCCGTGGCAAGTTGTGGCGCAAAGGTGAAGAGTCCGGCCACGTGCAAACCCTGCATGAGATGCGCCTGGACTGTGACGCCGATGTGATCATCCTGATGGTCGAGCAAATCGGCGACATCGCCTGTCATACCGGCCGCCAGAGCTGCTTCTACCGCGTCTTCGAGAACGGCGACTGGAAAACCGTCGACCCGGTACTCAAAGACCCGCACGCCATCTATTCTGCAGGACACACCCATGAGTGACACTTTGACCCGTCTGGCCGAGGTGCTGGAAGAGCGCAAAGGCGCCGCCGCCGACAGCTCGTATGTCGCCAGCCTGTACCACAAGGGCTTGAACAAGATTCTGGAAAAAGTCGGCGAAGAGTCGGTCGAAACCATCATTGCCGCCAAGGACGCCGCCATCAGCGGTGACTGCAGCGATGTGATCTACGAAACCGCCGATTTGTGGTTCCACAGTATGGTCATGCTCGCCCAATTGGGGCAGCATCCCCAGGCTGTACTCGATGAACTGGACCGTCGCTTCGGTCTGTCCGGACACGCCGAGAAAGCCTCGCGCCCGTCCGCCTGAACAATTATTAGAGAGGAGCAGCAACATGGGCATTTTTGACTGGAAACACTGGATCGTCATCCTGGTTGTCGTGGTGCTGGTGTTCGGCACCAAGAAACTGAAAAACCTCGGCACTGACGTCGGCGAGTCGATCAAGGGCTTTCGCAAAGCCATGAACGATGAAGAGAAGCCAGTTGACCCGACGGTGACCCCGGCCCAACCGGTGCCACCTGCTCAACCAACGACGACCTCGCCACTGAACCAGCCGCACACCATTGACGTGCAGGCGCAGAAAGTCGAAGAGCCGATCCGCAAAGACGTGTGAGCACTGACTAATGTTTGGTATCAGCTTCTCTGAACTGCTGCTCGTCGGCCTCGTTGCCCTGCTGGTACTGGGCCCCGAGCGTTTGCCGGGTGCTGCGCGCACCGCCGGCCTGTGGATCGGGCGGCTGAAGCGCAGCTTCAACGCGATCAAACAGGAAGTTGAACGTGAAATCGGTGCCGACGAGATTCGTCGGCAACTGCACAACGAGCACATTCTGTCCCTGGAACAGGAGGCGCGGAAGATCTTCACGCCGACCCAGCAGGAGGCGACGCCGGTGCAACCGGTTGAGCCGGTGGCGGAGCAGACGATTCATGCTCCGGTAGTTGTAGAACCTGCCGTTGTTGTCCCGCCTGCAGAACACGCGCCTACCGTGGCTGCCGTCGAGCCTGCGCCTGTCGTTGTCGCACCGACACCAATTGAACATGTTGCTCCTGCCGCCGCGCCGACAACGCCGGCTCCTCACGACCCAACATTGCCGCCGCGAGCCCCATGAGCGAACTTCCTGAAAACGACCAGCACATGCCGCTGGTTTCGCACCTCACCGAGTTGCGTACCCGCCTGCTGCGTTGTGTAGCGGCGATTTTCATCATCTTCGCCGGGTTGTTCGCGTTTACCCAGCAGATCTACACCTTCGTCTCGACTCCCCTGCGGGCGTACCTGCCCGTCGGCGCAACGATGATCGCTACCGACGTGTCTTCGCCGTTCCTGACGCCGTTGAAACTGACGATGATGGTGTCGCTGTTTCTGGCGATCCCGGTGATCCTGCATCAGATCTGGGGCTTTATCGCACCGGGCCTTTATAAGCACGAGAAACGCATCGCCGTGCCGTTGCTGGTCTCCAGCATCCTGCTGTTCTATACCGGCATGGCGTTCGCCTACTACCTGGTCTTCCCGCTGATCTTCAAGTTCTTCGCCTCTGCCACCCCGGCCGGCGTGGAAATGATGACCGACATCACCAGCTACCTCGATTTCGTCATGACGCTGTTCTTCGCCTTCGGCGTAGCGTTCGAGATCCCGGTGGCCGTGGTACTGCTGGTGTGGATCGGCGTCGTCGACGTCAAATACCTGAAGAAAATCCGCCCGTACGTGGTCATCGGCTGCTTCGTGGTCGGCATGATCCTGACCCCACCGGACATTTTCTCGCAGACGCTGTTGGCCGTACCGATGTGGTTGCTGTTTGAAATCGGCATCCTGTTCGGCAGCCTGGTCAGCAAACGCGGTGAACACCCGGACGATCAACCGGCTGACGATCACAACGACCAGCCGCCAGCGACCCAGCCGTGAACCTGCTGCTCCTCGAAGAGGCCGACTTTATTGCGGCCGACCGGGCGATCCTGCGTGATCGCCGGTTAACGCACATGCAGGAAGTCCATCGCTGTGAGGTGGGTGACAGCATGCGTGTCGGGCGGATCGGCGGTTTAATGGGTTCGGCCGAAGTGCTGCGCCTGGATGCTGATGAAGCCGAATTGCGCGTCGTTCTCGATCAACAGCCACCGACCAAGCTGCCGTTGACCCTGGTGTTGGCCCTGCCACGCCCGAAAATGCTTCGCAGGGTGTTTCAGACCGTGGCCGCCATGGGTGTGCCGCGCATCGTGCTGGTGAACAGCTACCGCGTCGAGAAGAGCTTCTGGCAAACCCCGTTTCTGGAGCCTGAAGCGATTCGCGAGCAGTTGATTCTCGGCCTCGAACAAGCCCGGGACAGTGTGTTGCCGGAGATCGTCATCGAGAAGCGCTTCAAGCCATTCGTCGAAGACCGTCTGCCCGCCATCACTGAAGGCACCCTCGGCCTGGTCGGCCACCCCGGCAACTACCCGCCCTGCCCTCGTGGCCTGGACGAACCGGTAACCCTGGCCATCGGCCCCGAAGGCGGCTGGATCCCTTACGAAATCGAGTTGTTGGGCAAATCCGGCTTGCGACCAGTGCAACTGGGCGATCGTATTCTGCGGGTTGAAACGGCCGTTACTGCGCTGCTGGCCCGGCTCTTCTGATCACAAACACGGTCCATTGTGCCATGGGGGCTTGCCCCCCTTCGGCTGCGAAGCAGTCGTAAACCAGACGGATACGGTTCAGCAGGAAAAGAGCGGTGGCCGCTTCGCGCCCAAACGGGGGCAAGCCCCCTCGCCACAAGTCATTTGCCCGTCTGAATACTGCATCCCGTCTACAGATTCTCTCCCATCAGCCGATACAGCCCTCATAAAACCAATTTGTGGTCCGAGGGGAGTAGCAGCATGTACCGTTGGCTAGCCGAGAAACTGGGAAACGTAAGCGTTAATCGCAAACTGGGTGTCGGCTTCGGTCTCGTCCTGCTCCTGACCCTTTTGATCACCTTTACCGGCTGGACCGGCCTGACAGGTGTGATGAGCCGCGGCGATAAGCTGGGGTTCATTTCCAGTCTCAATGAGCTGACCAAGGACCTGCGCCTGGCGCGCCTGGACTACGAAATGCGCCGAGGCGAACAAGGCCCGGGCGCGGTCAACGACCTGGTGGGCCAACTCGACGCTGGCCTGCAAACCGCGCGCAAGCTGATCGAGCAACCCGCCGACGTTGCGATGATCGACCAGCAACTGGCCGCCGTCAGCCAGTACAAGCAAGCCTTTATCGCCATGACCCAGGCCGGTGCCAATCGCGAAGATGCTCGCAGCAAGCTTGGCGCTACCGCCGACAACGCCGTGGCCAAGGTCGCTGAAGTCGAGAAAGCGCTGCTGCAAGGCGACAGCGTCGCCCAGTTCAACAGCGTGATCGACCTGAGCAAACTGATCCAGCAAGCGCGCTTCCAGGTGCGCGGCTACACCTATAGCGCCAAGACCGAAGCTGAGCAGCCGGCGCTGGACGCCATCGACGCCGCCCTGAAAAACCTCGAGACCCTGCCGGCCAATCTGCCGGAACAGCACGCCGCCAACCTGCAACAGGCCACCGACTCGCTCAAGGCCTATCGCGCTGCCGTCAGCCAATTCCGTGACTCTCAAGTGGCCAGTGCCGCCGCGCTCAAACGCATGAGCGAGCAAGGCGATATCCTGCTCGACCTCAGCAAAAAACTGACCACATCGCAAACCATCGTGCGGGACACCGACGCCGCCAGCGCAAAAAACCTGCTGCTGATGGCCACCGTCCTCGCACTGGCTTTCGGCCTGCTCGCGGCGTGGGCGATCACTCGCCAGATCGTCATTCCGCTGAGCCAGACCCTCAAAGTCGCCGAGCGCGTCGCGGCTGGCGATCTGACTCACAACCTCATCTCCGAACGTCAGGACGAACTGGGCCAGCTCCAGCGCGCCATGCAGAGCATGACCCTGGGCCTGCGTGAGTTGATCGGCGGTATCAGCAACGGCGTGACGCAAATCGCCAGCGCTGCGGAAGAACTGTCCGCCGTCACCGAGCAAACCAGCGCCGGGGTCAACAGTCAGAAAGTGGAAACCGATCAGGTTGCCACGGCCATGCACGAGATGACCGCCACCGTGCAGGAAGTCGCGCGTAACGCCGAGGAAGCCTCTGAAGCCGCCGTCGCCGCCGATCAGCAGGCCCGCGAAGGTGACAAAGTGGTCGGTGAAGCCATCGCCCAAATCGAGCGGCTGGCTATCGAAGTCGGCAACTCCACCGTCGCCATGAGCGATCTGAAGCGCGAAAGCGACAAGATCGGCAGCGTGCTCGACGTGATCAAGTCCGTAGCGCAACAGACCAACTTGCTGGCGCTCAACGCCGCCATCGAAGCCGCCCGTGCCGGTGAGGCCGGACGTGGTTTCGCGGTGGTCGCCGACGAAGTCCGCAGCCTGGCCCAGCGCACCCAGAAGTCCACCGAAGAAATCGAAGAGCTGATCGTCGGCCTGCAATCCGGCACCCAGCAAGTCGCAACCATCATGGACAACAGCCGCAGCCTGACCGACAGCAGCGTCGAACTGACCCGCCGGGCCGGTGGCTCGTTGGCAAGCATCACTCGCACGGTGTCAGCGATCCAGTCGATGAACCAGCAGATTGCCGCTGCCGCCGAGCAACAAAGCGCCGTGGCCGAAGAGATCAACCGTAGCGTGCTGAACGTGCGCGATGTGTCCGAGCAGACCTCGGCAGCGAGTGAAGAGACCGCGGCCTCCAGCGTTGAGCTGGCGCGGTTGGGGACGCATCTACAGATGTTGGTTGGGCGGTTTAAGGTTTAAACCGAGGTGAAGCCATTCGCGAGCAAGCCCGCTCCCACATTAGATTTTCGCTGAACACATTTTTTGTGCTCGACCGAGATCCACTGTGGGAGCGGGCTTGCTCGCGAAAGCGATCTGACAGTCGACGCGATTAAAGCACCTGCCGCAAGAAAGCCTGGGCTCGCGGATCCTTCGGCGCATCAAAGAACTCGGCCGGCGAGGCGTCTTCCAGCAATTTGCCGTGATCGAAGAACAGCACCCGATCCGCCACTTCCCGGGCGAAGCCCATTTCGTGGGTCACGCAAACCATGGTCATGCCTTCCACGGCCAGGGTTTTCATCACGTCCAGTACCTCGCCGACCATTTCCGGGTCGAGCGCCGAGGTCGGCTCATCGAACAGCATGACCTTAGGTTCCATCGCCAGCGCCCGGGCAATCGCCACGCGCTGTTGCTGGCCGCCGGACAAGCGTGACGGAAACTCGTTGGCCTTTTGGGCGATGCCGACTTTCTCCAGCAACGCCAGGGCCTTGGCCTCGCGCTCTTTCTTGCCGCGCTTGCGCACGACTTTCTGGGCCAGGCACAGGTTCTCCAGTACGGTCATGTGCGGGAACAGGTTGAAATGCTGGAACACCATCCCGACTTCCCGACGATAGGCATTCACGTCGGTTTTCGGGTCGGCCAGTTGCAGGCCGTCGATGCTCACCGAGCCCGAATCGAATGCTTCCAGGCCATTGAGGCAACGCAGGAAGGTCGATTTGCCGGAGCCGGACGGGCCGATCACCACCAGCACTTCGCCCTTCGCCACTTGCGTGGACACGTTATCCACCGCGCGCACAACCTGGCCGCGAGTGTCGAAGACTTTTACCAGGTCGCGGACTTCAATCACTTTGCGCGAGCCTCCGCTCAAGCCGGCTGGCGATTTTCGACAGCGGCAGGTTGATCAACAGGTACAGCCCGGCCACGCAGAACAGGATTTCGAACGGCGAGAACGAGGTGGTTATGACTTCACGACCGCTTTTCAGCAGTTCGGTAATGGCGATCACCGACACCAGCGA
Source organism: Pseudomonas sp. ASL4 (assembly GCF_056680395.1). Classification (NCBI taxonomy): domain Bacteria; kingdom Pseudomonadati; phylum Pseudomonadota; class Gammaproteobacteria; order Pseudomonadales; family Pseudomonadaceae; genus Pseudomonas; species Pseudomonas sp. ASL4. The sequence goes on from NZ_CM155280.1 coordinate 285,080, forward strand.
GGTGTCTTTCACCAGGCTGATGAACTGCCCGGCCAGCGGCGGCAGTACGCGTTTCAGTGCTTGTGGCAGCACCACATGACGCATCGACTGACCAGCACTCAAACCGAGGGAGCGCGCTGCTTCATTCTGACCACGGGCGATCGACTGCACGCCGGAGCGGATGATCTCGGCCACGTAGGCGCCGGTGAACAACGACAGCGCGGCGATCCCGGCGAACTCTCGGGACAGGTTCATCACGGTGCCGATGAAGAAGTAGAAAATGAAGATCTGCACCAACAGCGGCGTACCGCGCACCAGTTCGACATAAATGGTCGAGAGATCACGCAGGGTCGGGTTGTTCGACAGACGGCACAGGCCAGTAGCCAGACCGATCAACAGCCCGAGCACGCCCGACACCACGGACAGCCACAACGTGGTCCATAGCCCCCAGAGCAGTGGTCCGGCGGCCCAATGCCGGGTGACACCGATCACGTCGCCTTCAGCCACGTCATCGCCCTGGGCTACTTGCAGGCTGTTTGCGTCGACGCTCAGGTGTTGCTCATCGCCCGCTTCATTGCGCAGGGTGACTTCAGCCTTGTCGCCCTGGCGCGCCAGTTCGCTGACCGTGGAGATGTCGGCGGCGCGCTGGGACTCTTCGGCGTGGTAGGCGAAGTACTGCGGCACGCGGTTCCAGCGCCATTCGTAGGACATCAGCGAGGTGGCGTAATACAACGCGCCGGCCAGGCCGATGAGCAACAGCACGGTTAGAACGTGCCATGGCCATTGGGATTTTTTATGTTTCATTGCGTCTTATGGTTCCGAATTCTGTGTCGCGATGGGAGCGGCGCGGTGTTACTGACACACCGCTGCTGAAGCCCTTATTCCATGTCCTTGAGCCAAGCAGAGTCTTTGAACCACTTGTCATGGATGCGATCGTAGGTGCCGTCTTCGTGAATCTGGTGCAGGAAGTTGTTGATGAAGTTGAGGCTGTCGTAGTCGCCCTTCTTCAGGCCGAAGGCCAGCGGCTCGTAAGTGAACGGCTTGTCGAGGAACACCAGTTTGCCGGCACCGACCTTGTTCACCGCCACAACGTTGTACGGCGCGTCGTAGATGAAGGCGTCGGCCTTACCGTTGACCACGTCGAGCACGGCTTCCTGCTCGTTGTCGTAGCCGTGGTACTTGGCCTTGGAGATCAGCTTCCTGGCAACCATCTCGCCGGTGGTACCGAGCTTGGAGGTGATGCGGTAGTCGTCGGTGTTCAGGTCTTTATAGGACTTGATGGTGCCTTCCAGGTCCTTGCGGATCAGCAAGGTCTGGCCGACCACGATGAACGGTTCGCTGAAGTTCAGGCGCAGGTTGCGCTCCTGGGTCAGGGTCATGCCGCTGCCGATCATGTCGAACTTGTCGGTCATCAGGGCCGGGATGATGCCGTCGTAGCCGGTGGACACCAGCTCCAGCTTGACGCCCATGGCCTTGGACATGGCTTTGAGGATGTCGACTTCGAACCCGATGATCTCGCCGCGCTTGTTGGTCATTTCGAATGGCATGTAGGTCGGGTCCATGCCGACTTTCAGCGTGCCACGCTTGACCGCGTCATCGATGGCGCCGGCCTGCGCCGCGTTGACTGCAACCAATGCCGTGACGCCGACCAGCAGCATCGACAGATACTTCTTCATCATCAAGCCCCCAAAACCATTGCGTTGTGAGGCGCGCAATCGACGATTTTCCTTTGAAAACCGATAGATACGAACAGAAAGCTGCCCGGGCGCACCAATTCGGGGACGGATGCTAACGCACTCGTTCGTTTGCACAAGGGTTTACGGAGGATTTGTTGGCTTGTTGTAGGGCAGAAAAGCAAAAGATCGCAGCTTCGGCAGCTCCTACACGATATACATCCGTAGGAGCTGCCGAAGGCTGCGATCTTTTTGAAGCGCCCCGAGTCTGAAGGAAGCGGGGTTTTCGTCAGGCCAACTGAGGCTGTGCACTCAGAGGCTTGAGCGGCAGCAACGGCGCATGGGGATCGGCTTTCACCGATTGCCGCCAGGCGTCCAGCCACTCGGCGTGGCCTTCGCTCCAGACCTGCTCATGCAAGCGAGCCAGTGCCACCGGATCGCTCAGCAGTTGCAGGCGCTCATGGTTGTTCAGCCCGGCAGGCCCGGCCTTCAATGCATGACGAACGCGCTCGGCGCGCAAAAACTCAATCGGCTCGGCCTGACCGTGACGGGACGTCGCCAACGAGCACGCCAAGGCGTTCTGCTGTGGATCGACCACCGCCCGAATAAAGCCGTCCTTCAACGCGTGATAACGGTTTTCGTGGGTGTACTGGTCGGTCGCCAGCAAGGCCTGTGGCGGATTGTATTCCTCAGGGATCAGGAACAGGCTCTCGTCACGGGACTTCAGGCCCAGGCCAACACGACTGGAGATCACCGACACCGGGATCGACAGCATCAACGAACCGACGATCGGCACCAGCCACCAGAGGAAGCTCGGGTTCAGCCAGATCACCAGCAAGGCCCAGAAGAAGCCCAGCAAGGTTTGCGGACCGTGGCGTTTGACCGCTTCGCTCCAGGGAGTGGAGTCGTCGTCACGTTGCGGCGAGTTCCAGGTCGCAGCCCAGCCGAGGAACGCGGCGAGTACGAAACGGGTGTGGAAAATCATCCGCACCGGCGCCAGCAACATGGAGAACAGCATCTCCAGCAGCATCGAGAACGTCACCTTGAACTTGCCACCGAACTCTTTCGCGCCCTTGGCCCAGATCAGGATGATGCTCAACAACTTCGGCAGGAACAGCAGCACGATGGTCGTCGAGAACAGCGCGACGGCTTTGTCCGGGTGCCATTGCGGCCACAGCGGATAAAGCTGTCGCGGCTCCATGAAGTACTGCGGCTCCATCAGCGTGTTCACCGCCAGCAGCGCCGTGGACAACACGAGGAAGAAGAACCACAACGGTGCCGACAAGTAAGACATCACACCGGTCAGGAACACCGCACGGTGCACCGGGTGCATGCCTTTGACCAAGAAAAGCCGGAAGTTCATCAGGTTACCGTGGCACCAGCGACGGTCACGTTTGAGTTCGTCGAGCAGGTTCGGCGGCAGCTCTTCGTAGCTGCCCGGCAAGTCGTAGGCAATCCACACGCCCCAGCCGGCACGGCGCATCAGCGCAGCTTCGACGAAGTCGTGGGACAGGATCGCACCGGCAAATGCACCTTTACCTGGCAACGGCGCCAGGGCGCAGTGCTCGATAAACGGTTTCATGCGGATGATCGCGTTGTGGCCCCAGTAGTGGGATTCACCCAACTGCCAGAAGTGCAGGCCGGCGGTGAACAGCGGTCCATACACACGGGTCGCAAATTGCTGCATGCGCGCATAAAGGGTGTCCATGCCTGACGCCCGTGGCGCGGTCTGGATAATCCCCGCGTCCGGCGTGGCTTCCATCAAGCGCACCAGACTGGTCAGGCATTCGCCGCTCATCACGGAGTCCGCGTCGAGCACAACCATGTACTTGTAGTCACCGCCCCAACGACGGCAGAAGTCGTCGAGGTTGCCGCTTTTGCGTTTAACGCGACGGCGACGACGGCGATAGAAGATCTTGCCGAAGCCTTTGGCTTCACGGCACACGTCCAGCCAGGCCTGTTGCTCGGCGACGCAGATATCGGTTTCGTTACTGTCGCTGAGGACGAAGAAGTCGAAGCGGTCCAGGTCACCCGTGGCCGCAACCGACTCGAAGGTCGCCCGCAGACCGGCGAATACACGCGGTACGTCTTCGTTGCAGATCGGCATCACCAGTGCGGTGCGTGCGTCCTTGGCAATCGGCTCGTTGCCGGCGCTTTTACCGGAGATGCGGTATTTGTCGTGACCGGTGAGCAACTCGAGGAAGCCCATCAGTGCCGTCCAGAAACCGGCCGACACCCAGCAAAACAGAATCCCGAACAGAATCAGGATGCTGGTTTGCAGCGCATATGGCAGCACTTGCGTGGCGGTTTGCATCAACGATTGATGCAGCACTTCGTTCAGGTCGACGAACGCCCAGCCCTGGTACGGCATGATGCCTTTCATGTACCAGCCGGCAATGATGGTCTGGCCTAGCATCAGCACCAGCAGAATGTAGCGACGGATCGAACCGACGGTGCGCCAGCGAGCGGCCGGCAACACGCGTTCATCCTTCGGCGGCGCCGGCGGATTGGTGCGACCGGTCATCCGGCGCCAGCCACGCACCAGAATGTTGGTGCGCCATGGCTCCGGCACAACTTTCGTCCGGCGGATCGGCGGGGTCGCTTTGAGTACGACACGACCACTGGCGTCGACCGCCAGCATCTCGGCCTCTTCCAGCTCTTCGGCACTGTTCAGGATCAGACGCTTGCCCACCGAGGCTTGAGCAGCCTCGGTCGGTGCGTCGAACGTCGAGGACGAAAGTCGCTGGTGCAGTTCGCTGAAGGACTGGCAGCCCGCGAGTTCCGCGCGCTGCTCGTCGGTCATCGGTAGATGCGCCAGATACTCCGATAGAGTCTCTGGCTGTACTTGAGAATTACTCATCGGCAGGCAACTGGTTGCTCCAGGTCTCGGTCAGGACTTCTTCAGTCGCTGTCGATTCCGGTGTGGCTGGGGCCGCGTTCGCAGCAGCAGGCTGCTTGGCGTCTTTGTTGTCCTTGTTCTTGGCATCGGCAACTGGCTTGGCATCGGCCTGCTTGGCGTCCGCTTGCTTGGCTTGCTTGGCGTCCTTGGCTTCCTTGTCCTCTTTCTCTTGCTGCCTAGCGGCGACCTTGTCGGCCTTGGCAACAGAAGAATTGGAGGCTGGGATCGAAGACTTGGCCAGATCCTCAGGCACGATGTTCTCGACCAAGGCTGCACGCATCTCGGTGGCCTTGCTCGGGTCTTTGATTTTCATGCGCAGCGTCAGGCGCCAGCCCTTGGTTTCAGGGTTGTAACGCACGCTGTTCTCGACCAGTTCGGCATTGTCGCCAACGCTGACCTGGCTGCGCACGTCAGCAGTTTCCGGCAATGCGGCCAGGGACGGGCCTTCGAAGTCCACCAGATAGGCAACGCTGCCATCCGGCTGACGGATCAGGTTGGACTGCTTAACGTCACCGGTGGAACGCAGAGTCTGTTTAACCCAGGCGCTGTCCGGGGCGTGGATGGCGGCTTCGTCCATGGTCCAGTGCATGCGATAGGCGACGTCGAGCGGTTGGCCGGGCTCAGGCAGTTTTTCCGGGCTCCAGAAGGCAACGATGTTGTCGTTGGTTTCGTCGGCGGTCGGAATTTCCACCAGGTCTACAGAACCCTTGCCCCAATCGCCTTTTGGTTCGATCCAGGCGCTTGGGCGCTTGTCGTAACGGTCATCGAGGTCTTCGTAGTGGCTGAAGTCACGGCCACGTTGCAGCAAGCCGAAGCCGCGCGGGTTCTCGATGGCGAAGTTGCTCACCGCCAGGTGTTTCGGGTTGTTCAATGGGCGCCAGATCCATTCACCATTGCCGGAGTGGATCGACAGACCGCTGGAGTCGTGCAGTTCGCGACGATAGTTCAGCACTTTCGACGGCTGGTTGGCGCCGAACAGGAACATGCTGGTCAGCGGCGCAATGCCAAGCTTGGTGACTTTGTCACGCAGGAACATCTGGGCCTTGACGTCGACAACGGTGTCGCTGCCCGGACGCAGGGTCAGGCGATAGGCACCGGTAGCGCGTGGCGAATCCAGCAGAGCGAAGATCACCAGGTGCTTGTCACCCGGTTTTGGTTGTTGAATCCAGAACTCGGTGAAACGCGGAAACTCTTCGCCGGACGGCAATGCGGTATCAATGGCCATGCCGCGAGCGGACAAGCCATAGGTGTGACCCTTGCCGACAACGCGGAAGTAGCTCGCGCCGAGCATGGTCATGATTTCGTCTTGTTTGTCAGCCTTGTTGATCGGGTACAGCACACGGAAACCGGCATAACCCAGTTGTTCGGTGGCTTTAGGATCGAACTTCAAATCGCCGAAATCGAAACGACTTGGGTCGTATTTGATCTCTTCGACGGTGTTGGCCGTGATTTCGTTGATCTTCACCGGCGTGTCGAAATGCATGCCCTGGTGATAGAACGACAGTTTGAACGGGGTTTTCTGATCGGCCCACTCGGCTTTTTCGGTCAGGAAGCGAATTTTTTGATAGTCCGCGAATTTCATATCGCGGAATTCGTTCGGCAGGTTACTGCGCGGGGCTTCGTATTTCTGCCCGGCCAGCTCTTTTGCCTTGACCGATACATCATCCAGATTGAATGCCCAAAGCTGGCCGGCGCTGAACAGGCAGAGCAGTGCAGAGCCCGCTACCAGTGCGCTTCGGAACCGTTTGGCAGACAATTTTGGTGCATTACAGGGACTAACAATCACGAGCAACCCTCGCCGAAAACAGATCAAAAAACCAACGGCCAGTTAAAGGGCCTGTGAGGTGTGCCGCATGAAAAAACCGGCCCTACAGACCACTCTTGCCAAGTTGGCGAGCATTGTTCCGACTCCTATGGGGCTAAATGATTCCCCAATAGGTTCCGGGCAAGTCTCTACCTAAGTCAAAATGGACCAACGAACGCTGATCCCCGTAGCGCGCGATTATCTAGTAGGCCGCGTTACAACGCATCAGGGGTAACAAAGTATTTATCGCGAAAACCCCCTGTTTTCAGTCGAAATGCCCCTAAAAACCTGTTTCAGGGGCTGTCAGGTCTGTAACAGGAAGGTTACCGGGCCATCATTGACCAGGTGAACCTGCATATCCGCGCCGAATCTACCTGATGCCACAGTGCCATGCATCTGTTTCGCTTTGCCTAATAGATAGTCGAAAAGTTCTTCGCCCAGGGCCGGAGGTGCCGCGGTCGAAAAACTCGGCCGCAGCCCGCTCTTGGTGTCGGCGGCCAGGGTGAACTGCGAGACCAGCAGCAACCCACCGCCGACATCCGCCAGGGACAGATTCATCTTGCCCTCGGCGTCGCTGAATACACGATAGTTAAGCAGCTTATGCAGAAGTTTGTCGGCGCTGGCCCGAGTGTCCTCGGGCTCGACAGCCACCAGCACCAGTAAACCCTGGTCTACCGCGCCAACCACTTCCCCCGCTACCTCGACTCGCGCGCCACGCACGCGTTGCAGCAGGCCCTTCATGCTTCTTCAGGCGGCAGATCAAGCAAGCGTCGGGCCATCTGACCAGCGGCACGCACCAACGCATCGGTGATGCCCGGTTCGGACGCGGCGTGACCGGCATCGCGGATCACCTGCAGTTCGCTGTTTGGCCAGTTCTGATGCAATTCCCAGGCGTTGTCCAGCGGGCAGATCACGTCGTAGCGGCCATGAACGATCACGCCGGGCAAATGAGCGATCTTGCCCATGTCGCGGATCAGCTGGTTCGGCTCAAGGAAAGCGTTGTTGGTGAAGTAGTGGCATTCGATGCGAGCAATCGAGAGTGCGCGTTGTGGCTCGGAGAAGCGATCAACCACCAGCGGATTCGGACGCAAGGTCGCGGTTCGGCCTTCCCAGGTGGACCAGGCTTTGGCTGCGTGCATCTGGGCGATTTGATCGTTGCCGGTCAGGCGCTTGTGGAAAGCGGTGAGCAAGTCGCCGCGCTCGTCCAGCGGGATCGGCGCGATGTAGTCCTGCCAGTAGTCGGGGAACAGACGGCTGGCGCCAGACTGGTAGAACCACTCGATTTCCTGCGGGCGGCAGAGAAAGATCCCGCGCAGGATCAGACCGTGGACACGCTCCGGATGGGTTTGCGCGTAGGCCAGCGCCAGAGTCGAACCCCAGGAGCCACCGAACAGCACCCATTTCTCGATGTTCAGGTGTTTGCGGATCCGCTCGAGGTCGGCGACCAGATCCCAGGTGGTGTTGTTCTCAAGGTTGGCGTGGGGCGTGGAGCGACCGCAGCCGCGCTGGTCGAAGGTGACGATGCGATACAGGTTTGGGTCGAAGTACCGACGGCTTTGGGCATCACACCCGGCGCCTGGGCCGCCGTGGATGAACACCACCGGCAAACCTTCCGGTGAACCGCTTTCGTCGACATACAGCGTGTGGGTTTTATCGACGGCCAGATCGTGCCGGGCGTAGGGTTTGATCTGCGGGTACAAAGTCTGCATTGCACGCTCCGTAAGGGGTCGAGGTCATCCCTGGGGGGACTTCAATTATTCTGCCGTCCGGCATCATAAACCCGAATTACGTCAATGAGCATGCCCTTGCAGCGTCAGAGCCTGTCAGCCAGAAACCCGAGCAGCGTTTCATAGAGTCGGTCGACCTCGGCGACTTGCCCGCGCCCCCGCAAACAGCCGTGAACCAGCCCCTCTCCGTAATAAAGCGTGGCGCTCACACCTGCGGCATTGAGTCGCTCGGCATAGCTCACACCGTCGTCACGCAATGGGTCGAATTGCGCCACGGCGATCAACGCCGGTGGCAAACCGCTGAAATCCTCGGCGAGCAAGGGCATGGCATAGGCACCCGGTTGTGGGGTGCCGCGTAAATAAAGTGCGTGATAGCAATCCAGGTCGCTGCTGCTGAACAGCGGCGCGTCCGCGCATTCGCTGCGAGACGATAATCGGTGATCGCCGCCCAGCCCCGGATAAATCAAAACCTGGGCGGTGGGCAACGGCTCGCCTGTGTCGCGCAAAGACAGGCATAGCGCAGCGGCCAGGTTTGCGCCAGCGCTGTCCCCGGCTACGATCATTCGTTCGGGATCGAACCAGAATGGCCCCGAGCGCAGGGCTCGCCAGACTTTAAGGCAATCTTCGAACCCCGCCGGGAACGGATGCTCGGGCGCCAACCGATAATCCACGGCGACGACCATCGCCCCCAGCGTTGCCGCCAGTTCAGCGCAGATGAAGTCGTGGGAATCCAGATCCCCGACCACCCAGCCACCGCCGTGCAGATACAACATGCATGGCCAGCCGCTGGTCGGTGGCGTCACCGGTGGTCGATAGGAACGCACCTCCACGCCCGACAGCGTGAAGTCGGTGACCTCAAGCCCGGCGGGACGTGGCGGGGTGAACGCTTGGCACATCTCGCTATAGGCCTGGCGCAACCCGGTCAGGCTACTGTCGGCGCTGCTGAAGCCGAGAGTTTTCTCGACGAAGGCTGACATTTGGTTGGTGAGGGGATAAGGAGCCATGGGCTTGCTGTCCATCAATTCAGGGGATTGTGACTATGCGACGTAACCCTGTGGGAGCGGGCTTGCTCGCGAAGGCGGTGGATCAGGAAACATTAATGTCGATTGACACGCCTTCTTCGCGAGCAAGCCCGCTCCCACAGGTTCAGCGCCTGCCCTCAGTTTTTCAGGCTGGCCTGAACCGTCGCCACACCATCCTTGCCGTCCACACTGCTGACACCCGCCAGCCAGCGCTGCAAATCTTGCGGATGATCACGCAGCCACTGCCTGGCCACATCCTGAGGCGTTTTACGTTCCATGATCGGCACCATCAACTGGCTTTCCTGGGATGCGGTAAAGGTCAGGTTTTGCAGCAGGCGGTTCACGTTCGGGCAGCGCTCGGCATAGTCCGGGGCGGTGACGGTGGAGACGGTCGCCGCGCCTTCGTTCGGACCGTAGACGTCTTCGCTGCCGGTCAGGTAGGCGATCTTCATGTTGATGTTCATCGGGTGCGGGGTCCAGCCGACGAACACCACGAACTCCTTGCGGTTCACCGCCCGTTGCACGGCGGCGAGCATGCCGGCCTCACCGGACTCGATCAGTTTGAAATCCTTCAAGCCGAAGTGATTGGTCTCGATCATGGTTTTGATGGTGGTGTTCGCGCCGCTGCCCGGCTCAATGCCATAGATCTTGCCGCCGAGCTTGTCTTTGAACTTGGCGATATCGGCGAAGGTTTTCAGGCCGGCGGCGGCCACGTAGTCAGGAACAGCGAGGGTGGCCTGGGCATCGGAAAGGCTGGGCTTTTCCATGACCTTGAGCTGATTGGCGGCGATGAACGGTGCGATGTTCTTGTCCATCGCCGGTTTCCAATACCCCAGGAAGATATCGAGGCGCTTGTCGCGGATGCCGGCGAAGATGATTTGCTGCACGGCGCTGGTTTGCTTGCTTTCGTAGCCGAGGCCATTGAGCAACACCTCGGCCATGCCGCTGGTGGCGATCACGTCGGTCCAGTTGACCACGCCCATGCGCACGGCTTTGCAGGAAGCGTCTTCACTGGCCAGAACGCTGGTGCTCAGAAGCGCGGTACCGCAGAGGATTGAGAGACAGCGGGTGAACAAACCTTTGGTGCTTGTCATGAATAGCGTTCTCGTGCGGCAGATTATTATGGGGTCCGGTGTCTTCATGCACCGTGCCCAGAACATTACGCAGCGTCGAGAGGGTAAAAGCGAACTGTGGCGACCGAGATTTGCACGGTGGCGACAGTCCCGATCAGATTTCAAGGTGAATGAAAAACCTGTGGGAGCGAGCTTGCTCGCGATGGCGGACCGACAGGCAACATAAATGTTGAATGTTCTGGCCTCATCGCGAGCAAGCTCGCTCCCACAGGGTTATGTGTCAGGTGTTAGCGTTTGTAGTGTTTCTGGCCCCAAGCCAAAAACGCTTGCAGCAACTCCTTCAACACCACCTGCGTCGGCGCCGCCAAATCAGGCCGGTAACGGAACGGTTCAAACTCTTCCATATACGTGCACTGCCCCAGCTCCAGTTGCACCGCGTGGAAGTTCTCGGCCGGGTTGCCGTAATGCCGGGTGATGTGGCCGCCCTTGAAGCGGCCGTTCAGCACATGGCTGTAATCGGTGTGCCTGGCGCAGATCGCTTCCAACTGAGAGGCCAACTGAGGATCGCAACTGGCGCCGTTGAAGGTGCCGAGGTTGAAGTCCGGCAGTTTGCCGTCGAACAGGTGCGGGACCACTGAGCGGATCGAGTGCGCATCGAACAACAGTGCGTAGCCGAACTCGGCCTTCAGTCGCGCCAGCTCGTTCTGCAACGTGCTGTGGTAAGGCGTCCAGACTTGCTCCAGATAGGTCGCCCGCTCCGCCGCAGACGGCTCCATGCCCTCGCGGAACAATGGAGTGCCGTCAAACAGCGTTGCCGGGTACAGACCGGTGGTCGCACCAGCGTACAGCGGCTTGTCGTCGGACGGCCGGTTCAAATCAATGACATACCGCGAGTACTCGGCATCCAGGGTGCTGGCACCCAGCTCGGCGGCGAATTCGTAAAGCAGCGGAATGTGCCAGTCGGTGTCCTGCAGATTGCGTGCGTCGGGCATCAACCCGGCCTCGACCGCCGGGGTCAGGCGCAGGCCAGCGTGGGGCATGCTGATCAGCAGCGGCACGCGGCCTTGTTTGAAGTTCAGAACCTTATCCACAACTGCTCTCCTAAATACTTGTTTCGACACCGTGACGCACGATGCGTTTTTCCAGGTCGCCGCCCAGCCAGTACGACAGGTCGGCGGGACGATCGATTTGCCAGGCGACGAAGTCTGCGACCTTGCCAACTTCCAGCGACCCGTGAGTCTCGGCCATGCCCAGCGCCGTGGCAGCATGAATGGTTGCGCCGGCCAGTGCTTCTTCCGGGGTCATGCGGAAACAGGTGCAGGCCATGTTCAGCATCAAGCGCAACGACAACGCCGGCGAAGTGCCGGGATTGAGGTCGCTGGCGATAGCGATTTTCACCCCGTGTTTGCGCAGGGCGTCCATCGGCGGCAACTGGGTTTCGCGCAGGAAGTAGAACGCACCCGGCAGCAGCACCGCGACAGTGCCGGACTCGGCCATGGCGATGGCGTCGTCTTCGGTCATGAACTCCAGGTGATCGGCCGACAGTGCGTGGTAACGCGCCGCCAGGCTCGAACCGTGCAGGGACGACAACTGCTCGGCATGCAGCTTCACCGGCAAACCGAGTGCCTGGGCAGTGATGAACACGCGCTCGACCTGGGCCGGCGAGAACGCCAGGTATTCGCAGAACGCGTCGACCGCATCCACCAACCCTTCGGCAGCCAGGGCCGGCAGCATCTCGGCGCAGATGTGGTCGATGTAATCGTCGGCGCGATCCTTATATTCCGGCGGCAAGGCGTGGGCGGCCAGGCAGGTGCTGCGCACGCTGACCGGCAGCTCGGCGCCGAGGCGACGAATGACCCGCAGGATCTTGCGCTCGCTGGCCAGATCGAGGCCGTAGCCGGACTTCATCTCGACCGTGGTCACGCCGTCGCGCATCAGGCTTTTCAGACGCTTGGCGGCGCTGGCGAACAGTTCGTCTTCGCTGGCCGCGCGAGTGGCGCGCACGGTGCTGGCGATGCCACCACCCGCCGCGGCGATTTCCGAGTAGCTGACGCCTTGCAGGCGCTGTTCAAATTCGCCGCTGCGATTACCGCCGAACACTGTGTGGGTGTGGCAGTCGATCAGGCCCGGGGTGACCCAGGCCCCTTTCAAATCGTTGACGGCCGGGTATTCGCCGGCCGGCAGTTCGCTGCGCGGGCCGACCCACTCAATGTGCGCACCGGACGTCACGATGGCCGCATCCTCGATGATCGAGTAGACGCCTTGCGCCATGGTTGCGACGTGACAGTGTTGCCAGAGCGTTTTCATCCTGGCCTCCGTTAGGTTATCGATGAGAAAAAGAAGGTTCCTGCGTTACCAGCGCCGCCTGCCCTGCCGCTGGTTTCACCCAGGTCAGGTAGGCCAACACCAACAGCACGATCCAGACCACGCCAACAATCAATGCAGCCTGGGTGTCCGGGAAATAGCCCAGCACGCCGAAGATGAACAGCATGAAGGCTATCGCCGCCATCGGCGCATAGGGCCAGAACGGCACCGGAAATTTCAACTGGGCGACCTGCTCGGCACTCATGGAACGACGCATGGCCACCTGGGTGAACAAAATCATCAGCCAGACCCACACCGTGGCGAAGGTCGCGATGGAAGCGATCAGCAGAAACACGTTTTCCGGAATCAGGTAATTCAGCAGCACACCCAGCAGCAGCGCCGCACTCATCACCACCACGGTCATCCATGGCACGCCATTCCCGGACAGGCGGGCGAAGCCCTTGGGTGCGTGTCCTTGCTGGGCCAGACCGTACATCATGCGGCCAGCGCCGAAGATGTCACTGTTGATGGCCGAAATCGCCGCCGAGATCACCACGATATTGAGAATGGTCGCCGCCGAGCTGATCCCCAGGTTGTCGAAAATCTGCACAAACGGGCTGCCCTGGTTGCCAATCTGCTGCCACGGAAAAATCGACATCAGCACAAACATCGTCAACACGTAGAACAGCAGAATACGCAACGGCACGGCGTTGATCGCCCGGGGCAGCACATGCTGCGGGTCTTTGGCTTCACCAGCCGTAACGCCGATGATTTCAATGCCGCCAAACGCAAACATCACCACGGCGAACGAAGCGATCAAGCCGCCCACGCCGTTCGGCATGAAGCCACCGTGGCTCCAGAGATTACTGATGTCGGTCGCCTGGGCACCGGGCGCTGTGCTGATGCCAAACAACATGATGCCGAAGCCACCGAGGATCATCGCAACGATGGCTGCAACCTTGAGCAGCGACAACCAGAACTCCATTTCACCGAAGACTTTGACGTTGCACAGGTTCAAGCCGCCGACCACCGAAACGATGCCGAGTACCCAGATCCAGCGGGCGACTTCCGGAAACCAGAAGCCCATGTAAATACCGAATGCGGTGACGTCAGCCATGCCGACGATGACCATTTCGAACGCGTAGGTCCAACCGAGGATAAAGCCCGCCATCGGCCCCAGATAGGTGCTGGCGTACTGGCCGAAAGAGCCGGCCACCGGGTTGTGCACCGCCATCTCACCGAGGGCGCGCATGACCATGAACACTGCCGCGCCGCCGATCAGGTAAGCGAGCAGAACCGCAGGCCCGGCCATCTGAATGGCCGAGGCAGAACCGTAAAACAGCCCGGTGCCGATAGCCGACCCCAGCGCCATGAAGCGAATATGTCGGGCAGAGAGCCCGCGTTTCAAACCCTTGGTTTGTGGTTGCATTTCTCGTCCTTAATTATTTTTATTCGACGCAAAAATCGAATCGCGAGCAGGCTCGCTCCCACATTGGATTGCGTAAACCCTGTGGGAGCGAGCCTGCTCGCGAAGAGGCCATTACAGGCTAGGCAGCAACTTCGCCGACACCAATTCATTCAGGCAACGGGTCGCCAACAACTCGCTCGCCGCATTGATGTCCGGTGCGAAGAAACGGTCCTTCTCATAGAACGGCACTTCAGCGCGCAGGATGGCACGGGCCTTTTCCAGCTTCGTCGAAGTCTTCAGACCGTCACGCAGGTCCAGACCCTGGCACGCCGCCAGCCATTCCACCGCCAGCACACCGCGGGTGTTTTCGGCCATTTCCCACAGACGCTTGCCGGCCGCCGGAGCCATCGACACGTGGTCTTCCTGGTTCGCGGAAGTCGGCAGGCTGTCCACCGAATGCGGATGGGACAACGCCTTGTTTTCGCTGGCCAGTGCCGCTGCGGTCACTTGGGCGATCATGAAGCCGGAGTTCACGCCGCCATTGGCCACCAGGAACGGCGGCAGTTGCGACATGTGCTTGTCCATCATCAGTGAGATGCGGCGTTCGCTCAGGGAACCGATTTCAGCAATGGCCAAGGCCATGTTGTCAGCGGCCATGGCCACTGGTTCGGCGTGGAAGTTACCGCCGGAGATCACGTCGCCTTCAGCAGCGAAGACCAACGGGTTGTCCGAAACGGCGTTGGCTTCGACGGCCAACACTTCGGCGGCCTGACGGAACTGGGTCAGGCAGGCGCCCATGACTTGCGGCTGGCAGCGCAGGGAATATGGGTCCTGAACCTTTTCGCAGTTCTCGTGCGAATCGGAGACTTCACTGCGCTCACCCAGCAAATCGCGGTAAGCGGTAGCGGCGTCGATCTGGCCTTTCTGGCCACGAGCGGCGTGGATGCGTGCATCGAACGGCGAGCGCGAGCCCAAGACCGCTTCAACTGTCAGACCACCAATGGCCAGGGCACCAGCGAACAGATCTTCGCCTTCGAACAAGCCACGCAATGCGTAAGCGGTAGAAACCTGAGTTCCGTTAAGCAGCGCCAGACCTTCTTTGGCAGCCAGGGTCAGCGGGGTCAGACCGGCGACTTTCAGCGCTTCGGTGGCTTCCATCCACTCGCCTTTGTAGCGAGCCTTGCCTTCACCCAACAGCACCAGGGACATATGGGCCAGAGGCGCCAAGTCGCCGGATGCCCCGACCGAACCTTTCAATGGAATGTGCGGGTAAACCTCGGCGTTGATCAGCGCGATCAGCGCGTCGATCACGACGCGGCGAATGCCGGAAAAACCACGGCTCAGGCTGTTGACCTTGAGCACCATGACCAGTCGCACCAGTGCATCGCTGATCGGCTCGCCCACACCGGCAGCGTGGGACAGCACCAGCGAGCGCTGGAGGTTTTCCAGGTCTTCGCTGGCGATGCGGGTCGAAGCCAGCAGACCGAAACCGGTGTTGATGCCGTAGGCGGTGCGGTTTTCAGCGAGGATCTGTTCCACGCAGGCAACGCTGGCGTTGATCTGGGCCGAGGCACTGTTGTCGAGGGTGATTTTGACCGGGTGCTGATAAACATCACGCAGTTGGGCAAGGCTCAGTTGGCCGGGAATCAAATTAAGCGCAGTCACATCGTTCTCCTTTTGAGAGCTTTTTATTAACTAACCAGACGCTCCGGAGATTTCCGTTGTCCGTCGCTTCCCGACTTTTTGAGAGGGGCTGGCGCCTTGGCACGCTGGTGTTGTGGATTTCAGTTGAGGTTGGGTAAAGCCTTGTGCAGCAAAATCGGGTCTTTCAACACACTGGCAGCAGCAGCGATATCCGGCGCCAGCCAGCGGTCCTGGTCGTAAGCCGGGACGCGTTCGCGCAGCAGACGCCAAGCGGCATCGGTACCCGCGCCGAAACGTTGCTCTTTCAAGAATTCAAACGCCTGGGCCGCCAGCAGGTACTCGATGGCGAGGATCTGCGTGCAGTTTTCCAGGGCGCGATGCAGCTTCAGCGCGGCGTTGGTGCCCAGGCTCAAATGGTCTTCCTGCAAGCCCGAAGTGACGTAGTTGTCGAGCACTGCCGGTTGCGCCAGTTGACGGTTTTCCGCACACAGCGAAGCGGCGACATATTGGACGATCATCATCCCGGAGTTCACCCCCGGATTAGCCACCAGGAACGCCGGCAAACCACTGACGTGCGGGTTGATCAAACGGTCCAGGCGACGCTCGGCGATGGAGCCGATTTCGGCCATGGCAATCGCCAGCAAGTCCGCCGCCATCGCGACCGATTGGCCGTGCGGGTTGGCTTGGGACATCACACGATAGTTGTCCGGAGTACCCAGCAGCATCGGGTTGTCGGTGACCGAGTTGAGTTCGGTTTCGATCTGCTGTCTGGCGTGCTCAAGCTGATCGCGAGCAGCGCCGTGAACTTGCGGGATCGAACGGATACTTAGCGCATCCTGAGTACGAATACCTTTACTGCTGGCGATCACTTCACTGCCATCGAGCAACGCCCGCAGGTTGATGCCGACTTGCTGCATGCCCGGGTGCGGCTTGAGCGCGATGATCTCGGCATCGAACGCAGCAATCTGACCGCGCTGGGCTTCGAAACTCATGGCACCGATCACGTCAGCCCATTGCACCAGACGCGTCGCGTCAGCCAACGCCAGGCAGCTGAGGCCGGTCATGCACGGCGTGCCGTTGACCAGGCACAAACCGTCCTTGGCGCCGAGCTGAACCGGTTGCAGACCTTCTTCGGCCAAGGCTTGCTGAGCGGAAACGATCTGCCCGCGATAGCTGACATTGCCGACACCCAACAGCGCAATGCTGATGTGGGCCATGTGAGTCAGGTAACCCACCGAACCCTGAGACGGCACTTGCGGAGTGATGCCGCGATTGAGCAGCGCCAACAGGCCTTCAACCACTTGGCGATGAATGCCGGATTTGCCGTGACTGTAGTTACGGATCGCGGCACAGATAATTGCGCGAGTCTGTTCGTCGGCCAATGGCGCGCCGACGCCGCAAGCGTGGCTGAGCAACGTGTTGCGCGATAGTTGGCTGAGTTGTTCGTCTTTGAGCGAGACGTTGCACAAGGCGCCGAGGCCGGTGTTGACGCCATAGGCGCGCTCGCCGCTGGCGACGATCCGCTGGACGATCGTCTGGGCATTGTCGATCCGCGCCCAGGTCTCGGTCGACAGCTCAAGCTGTGCGCCATGACGGGCGACGGCCACCACATCCTGCCAACGCAGGTGGTCGCCTGTAATAACGATTTTATTAGCCTGGGACATCTGGAGCCTCATACAAAATTCTATTGATCAATGAAACCCTGTGGCGAGGGGGCTTGCCCCCCGTTCGAGCGCTGGGGCTGCTGCGCAGCCCAACGGGGGCAAGCCCCCTCGCCACAATAGACTTCACCGCCCGCAAATCTGTTAAACCACCGCGGCCCGTCGCTGTACGAACCGATCCACATATTCATCCGCCGGCGAGTGCAGGATCTCTTTCGGTGTGCCGACCTGGATCAGCCGGCCATCCTTGAGGATCGCGATGCGGTTGCCGATGCGCACGGCCTCATCGAGGTCGTGGGTGATGAAGACGATGGTTTTGTGCAGGGTCTTTTGCAGTTCAAGCAACTGGTCCTGCATTTCGGCGCGGATCAGAGGGTCGAGGGCGCTGAACGCTTCGTCCATCAGGATGATGTCGGTATCCGCCGCCAGGGCGCGGGCCAGGCCCACACGTTGACGCATGCCGCCCGAGAGCTGGTGCGGGTATTTGTTTTCGTAGCCCTTGAGGCCCACGGTGTTGATCCAGTGCAGCGCGCGCTCCGAGCACATTTGCTTGCTCTCGCCACGCACTTTCAAGCCGTAGGCGACGTTATCCACCACGGTTTTGTGCGGCAGCAGGCCGAAGCTCTGGAACACCATGCTGATCTTGTGACGACGGAATTGGCGCAGGGCTTCCATGTCGTATTGCAGGATGTCCACGCCGTCTACCAGGATCGCGCCGCTGGTCGGGTCGATCAGGCGGTTGAAGTGACGCACCAGGGTCGATTTGCCGGAACCCGACAGGCCCATGATCACGAAGATCTCGCCAGTGCCGATGCTCAGCGACAAGTCGTTCACGCCGACCACGCAGCCGGTTTCGGCCAGCACCTGATCCTTGGTCTTGCCCTGGGCAATCATGCCCAGCGCGTCCTTGGAACGGTTGCCGAAAATCTTGAAGACGTTTTTGACTTCGATTTTGCTGATGGCTGCGTTGCTCATTTGCTCACCTCATGCCGTGGCCGACCATACGCCTGAGTAATGCGGTCGATGACCACTGCCAGAATCACGATCGCCAGACCGGCCTCCAGCCCACGTCCGACGTTGAGGGTCTGAATCCCCACCAACACGTCTTCGCCCAAGCCACGGGCACCGATCATCGAGGCAATCACTACCATCGACAGGGCCATCATGGTGGTCTGGTTGATCCCGGCCATGATGCTCGGCAGGGCCAGCGGCAGTTGCACGCCAAACAGTTGCTGCCAACGATTGGCACCGAAGGCGTTGATCGCTTCCATCACTTCACCGTCAACCTGGCGAATACCCAGATCGGTCAGGCGGATCAGCGGTGGCGCGGCGTAGATCACCGTGGCAAAAATCGCCGGGACCTTACCCAGGCCGAACAGCATCAGCACCGGGATCAGGTACACGAAGCTCGGCATGGTCTGCATGATGTCCAGCAACGGCATCAGCACCGAACGCAGGCGATTGCTGCGCGCCGAGAGAATGCCCAGCGGAATGCCGATCAGCACCGAAATGATCGTCGCTACCATCATCAGCGCCAGGGTCTGCATCAGCTTGTCCCAGAGGCCGACCGCACCCACCAGGAACAGCAGCCCGACGATGACAGCCGTGGTCACCACTTTGCGGGTCGCGTGCCAGGCAATGCCGCCCACGATTGCCAGCATCAGCCACCAGGGCGCCGCACGCAGCATGCCTTCAAGATTGACGATGGCCCACAACAAGGTGTCGGAGATGTGCCGGAACACGTCGCCGTAGTTGGTGACCAGCGAATCAACCCAAGTGTTGACCCAGTCGGCGATGGAAAAAGTAAAACTTTCGGGAAACATAAGAGACTCTCAATCAAGGGGTTGCGATCAAGTGTCCGACTGCCATTGCCGGCAGTCGGAGAGGCTTAATCTACAAGGCCGCATCGATTTTCCTGGCTGCGTCGTCGCTCACCCATGCGTGCCAGACTTCAGGATGTTCCTTCAAGAAGATCTTGGCCAGTTTTGGCGATTCGATCCGCTCTTTAGTCATGCGTCCGAGGTTCTGGTTGAGGATGTCGATTGGCAGGTTGACCTTTTCCAGCACGGCCACCAGTTCCGGGGCTTCCTCATGGAAGGTCTTGGACAGGCCGACCTTGATGGTCACGCTCTTGTCCACGCCTGGCTTCTCTTCGAGTTTGACCAGATCAACCTGGCCCATCAGCGGGGTTGGCGACCAGTAGTAGAACAGGATCGGCTCGCCACGCTTGTAGCTCGACAGCACCGCCGCATCCAGCGCCGGGCCGGTGCCTGGGCGGAAGTTGGTGTAGGTGCTTTCCAGGCCATAGCTTTTCAGCATTTCGCTGTTGTCGAGTTCACAGGTCCAGCCGGCCGGGCAGTTGTAGAAACGGCCCTTGGAGGGCTCTTCCTGATCCTTGAACACGGCGGAGTACTTGGCCAGATCTGCAATGTTCTTCAGGTCCGGGGCCTTCGGCTCCAGCTTGCGCTTGGCATCGCCTTCGATCACGTAACGCGGCACGTACCAGCCTTCGACCGCACCGACCACCGGAGCGCCGACACCAACGACTTTGCCGGCCTTCTCAGCCTTGTTCCAGACCTCGCTGCGGCCAACCCATTCTTCGGCAAACACTTGAATGTCGTTGCTGCTCAGGGCGTTTTCCATGGTGATGGAGTTGCCCGGCAGACTGTCAGTCTTGCAGTCGTAGCCTTTCTCCAACACGACTTGCAGCACGTCGGTCAGCAGCATCGCGCTTTCCCAGTTCAGGCCGGCGAACTTCACCGGCTTGCCCGACTCGCACCAACCGGCTGCCTGAGTGGCGCCGGCACTGGCCAGCAGGCCCATGGAAAGCAATGTGGTCAGCAGGGTCTTGTTCGATTGCATTGTTGTGACACTCCTAATCATGAGTTGGCTTACGGCAGTCTAGAGGCATCCACCCTGCCCCTGCCCACATCCAGTCGCGTCTAAACCGCAGTAGCGCGACCAGCCCCACTCAGCTTTTGTTCGGTGACCGCGCCCTGCTCGACCGGCAGGATCAAACGATCGGGTACAGGACTGTGCCATTTCTTGGCCGCGAAGTAATACAGCGCCGCCGGCACCACCAGACCAATGATCCACGAGATATCGGTATCACCGAGGCTCGCCACCAGAGGACCGGTGTAGAAGTGGGTAGAAATGAACGGCATCTGAATCAACACGCCGAACACGTAGATGCTGATGCCCATGATGTTCCAGCGACCGTAGCGAGCGTTCGGGTTGGACAATGCAGGGATGTCGTAGCGTTCTTTGGTGATGCAGTAGAAGTCCACCAGGTTGATCGCGCTCCACGGCGTGAAAAACGCCAGCAGGAACAGAATGAACGCGGAGAAGTCCTTGAGGAACGAGTCCTTGCCTAGCAACGCCAGGGCCGTCGCCAGCGACACCATGATGAAGATGTACAGCAGGCGCACCGCACTCGGGATGTGTCGGCTGCCACGGAAACCGCTGATGATCGTCGCGATCGACATGAAGCTGCCGTAGGCATTGAGCGTGGTCACCGTGACTTTGCCGAACGCCACCGCGAAGTACAGCAGACCGGCGACGATGCCGGTGCCACCGAGGCTGACGATGAACGAGACTTCGTGGTGAGCGAATTGCGAACCGGCCAGGGCCGCGGCGAATACACCGAAGACCATCGACGCCTGCGCCCCGAGCACTGAACCCAGGCCCACGGCCCAGAAGGTTTTCACGGCTGAGGTGCTGCGCGGCAGGTAACGCGAGTAGTCCGCCACGTAAGGGCCGAACGCGATCTGCCAGGACGCCGACAGCGACACCGCCAACAGGAAACTCGCCAGGGAGAAATGCTTGTTACCGAGCAACGCCATGATGTCGTTGCCGGCCAACAGTTTGTAGAACAGGTAAACGAAGGCGATCACACCGAGCACGCTGGCGATCCGGCCGATGCCGTGAATCACCCGGTAGCCGAAGATGGTGAAGACCATGATCAAGCCGGCGAACAGCACGATGCCGACCCAGTCTTCAACGTGCAGCAACTGCGCCACCGCTTGCCCCGCCAGCAAGGATCCGCTGGCCGAGAAGCCGATGTACATCAGGCACACCAACACCAGCGGAATCACCGCTCCATACACGCCAAATTGCACGCGGCTGGAGATCATCTGCGGCAAGCCCAATTGCGGGCCTTGGGCCGCGTGCAGCGCCATGACGCCGCCGCCGAGCAGTTGCCCGATCAGCAAACCGATCAACGACCAGAACACATCGCCGCCGAGTACGACGGCCAGAGCGCCGGTCACAATCGCGGTGATTTGCAGGTTGGCACCCAGCCACAGGGTGAACTGACTTAATAGACGACCGTGTCTTTCCGCTTCCGGGATGTAGTCGATCGAACGTTTCTCGATCAACGGTTTACTGCCTGCACGATCGCTGTTAACAGCCATGATTCAACCTCTGTGGATTGTTATGGGAATTGCGGTGAAACCGATTGGTGTGGAAACCGCTTTTTTGTGGGAGCGGGCTTGCTCGCGAAAGCGGTGGGTGAGCCAGCACAGATGTTGAATGTGCCGACCTCTTCGCGAGCAAGCCCGCTCCCACAGGTTTTGCGTGTTACTTGCCGGTAATCATCGGCAGGTTCAGGCCTTGTTCCTTGGCGCAGTCGATCGCGATCTGGTAACCCGCATCGGCGTGACGCATAACCCCGGTCGCCGGGTCGTTGTGCAGGACGCGAGCGATACGCTCGGCCGCTTCGTCCGTACCGTCGCAGACAATCACCATGCCCGAGTGCTGGGAGAAGCCCATGCCGACGCCGCCGCCGTGGTGCAGGGAAACCCAGGTCGCGCCGCTCGCGGTGTTCAGCAGGGCGTTGAGCAGTGGCCAGTCGGACACAGCGTCGGAACCGTCTTGCATCGACTCGGTTTCGCGGTTCGGGCTGGCCACGGAACCGGAGTCCAGGTGGTCGCGACCGATGACGATTGGCGCGGACAATTCACCGCTGCGAACCATTTCGTTGAACGCCAGACCCAGCTTGGCGCGCAGGCCCAGACCAACCCAGCAGATACGTGCCGGCAGACCCTGGAAGCTGATGCGCTCGCGGGCCATGTCCAGCCAGTTGTGCAGGTGAGCGTCGTCCGGGATCAGTTCTTTGACCTTGGCGTCGGTCTTGTAGATGTCTTGCGGATCGCCCGACAGTGCAGCCCAACGGAATGGACCGATGCCGCGGCAGAACAGCGGACGGATGTAAGCCGGGACGAAGCCTGGGAAGTCGAATGCGTTTTCCACGCCTTCTTCTTGCGCCATCTGACGGATGTTGTTGCCGTAGTCGAAGGTCGGTACGCCCATTTTCTGGAAGTCCAACATCGCTTGAACGTGCACCGCCATCGATTGCTTGGCGGCTTTCACCACGGCAGCCGGCTCGGTCTTGGCGCGAGCGCGGTACTCTTCCCAAGTCCAGCCGGCTGGCAGGTAGCCGTTGAGCGGATCGTGGGCGCTGGTCTGGTCGGTGACCATGTCCGGGCGCACGCCGCGCTTGACCAGTTCCGGCAGGATTTCCGCCGCATTGCCCAGCAGGGCGATGGAAATCGCCTTGCCTTCCTTGGTGTATTTGGCGATGCGGGCCAGCGCGTCGTCGAGGTCGGTGGCTTGTTCATCGACATAACGGCTGTTCAGACGGAAATCGATGCTGACCTGCTGGCATTCGATGTTCAGCGAGCAAGCGCCGGCCAGGGTCGCGGCCAAAGGCTGAGCGCCGCCCATGCCGCCGAGGCCGGCAGTCAGGACCCAACGACCGGCGAGGTTGTCGTTGTAGTGTTGGCGACCGGCTTCAACGAAGGTTTCGTAGGTGCCCTGGACGATGCCCTGGCTGCCGATGTAGATCCAACTGCCGGCGGTCATCTGGCCGTACATGGCCAGGCCTTTGGCGTCGAGTTCGTTGAAGTGTTCCCAGCTCGCCCAGTGTGGCACCAGGTTGGAGTTGGCGATCAGTACGCGCGGTGCATTGGTGTGGGTCTTGAACACGCCGACCGGCTTGCCGGACTGCACTAGCAGGGTCTCGTCGTCATTCAGGTTGGTCAGGCTTTCAACGATCTTGTCGTAGCATTCCCAGTTACGCGCTGCACGACCGATACCACCGTAAACCACCAGTTCTTTAGGGTTCTCGGCGACAGCAGGGTCGAGGTTGTTCATCAACATGCGCAGCGGCGCTTCAGTCATCCAGCTCTTGGCGGTCAACTTGTTACCGCGCGCGGCACGGATTTCGACGTCACGATGCTTCGTAAATGGAGTAGCAGTAGGCTTATTGTCAGTCACGAAAAAAGACTCCTCAGCGATCAATTCAAACCAGCCCTGGCGGTGGGCAAGCCAGCCTGTGCGCGTCAAAGCGCCACAAGCGAATCAGTGGACGCTGCGAGGAGTCTCGGTCGACTCATACGCATACGTCTTTACTTGTACATACAAGCATATGCAATCAAGCGGCCAACTTGCTGGAAGGGCCTTCAAGAAAAGCTCTTGGAAGGGCTGAAAGCCCGTAGATCAAGGGTTTTGCGGGAGATGGAATTTTTCGAGGGGATTTTTGCGCGAGGATGATGGCTGTTACTTGAGCGTGGCTTTGCGCCACGCTGGGGCGTTCGGTAACAAATTGGTGCGCGAGGGGAAACGGGGTTGTGTAGCTTAAAAGCTTCGCGGGCAAGCCTCGCTCCTACAGGTTTTGCGTCGATCACCAATCGGGGGATCGACGTCAGTCCTGTAGGAGCGAGGCTTGCCCGCGAAAGGGATTTCGAATCAGCGTGCGATCAGCTCGATCACACAGCAAGGTCCGTTACTGGAGACTTCCAGCAGACCGGCATTACCGTCGAGTTGCAGGCAATCATGGCGACCCAGTTGTGCGTCGCTGTTACCGACCTTCACTTCAAGTAGCTCGGTGACGCTGAACACCAACACCGTGCCCGCCGAACTGAAAAACCGCTGCTCGCCGTCCAGCCACTGCAACCGCGCGCTATAGCGCTTTGGTGCATAAATCAGGTTGAAATCCCGAATCGGCCCACCGAGCAGAGTGCACGAAACCTGGCTTTCACCGCTAAAGGCGAACGGGTCCAGCGGTAACAATGCTCGCGTGTCCTGGCCATCGACGCGCAACGTCATGCCCTCGCCTTGCAGCACAGTGATCACTCGCTCGTAGCCTGCGAACGTCGAGAAGCCGCCCGACTCACCGATATCGGCAATCGACAGGCGCCAGCCGAAACCATCGAGACCGGTGCCGGTATCGCGGGTGATTTCCTCAGTGCTGCCGCCGCCGTTTTTCCACGGCATGCGTGGGTAATCTTTTGCGCGTAGAACCTTGAACTGACTCATTTATGGCTCTCTATTTATGGAAACGACCTTCCAGACGATGACGGGAACCGGGGTGGATCAAACGGGCGGCGGTCACTGGCTGACGGCCGGACCAGGTGCGGCGACGAATCAGCAGGCACGGCTCGCCCTTTTCAATCTGCAGCAATTTGCACTCGCTGGCCTCGGCCAGAATCGCCTCGACCACGTGTTCGCCTTCGGTCAGCGGCGCGACCTGGTTCAGGTAGGCGTAAGGCGTTTGCAGAGTGAAGTCCTGCTTGAGGTACTCCGGCGCCACCAGCGCATTGACGAAACGGTCTTCGATTTGCACCGGAATATCGTTTTCGAAATGCACGATCAGCGAGTGGAAGACCTTCTGGCCTTCGCGCATGTCCAGCGCCAACGCGCGCTCGGAACCGGCGGACTCTTCTTCGAGGGTGATCACCTTGCAGGTGTGGCGATGGCCACGGGAGGCGATTTCGTCGGCGATGTTGTGCACTTCAAACAGGGCAGACTGGCTTTTCGGTTCGGCGACGAAGGTGCCGACACCCTGCATGCGCACCAGCAGACCGTCGGCGGTCATCTCGCGCAAGGCGCGGTTGATGGTCATGCGGCTGAAGCCCAGTTGATTGACCAGCTCGCTTTCCGACGGAACGCGGTAGTGCGGCGGCCAGTTTCCACTGTCGATTTGCTGGGTGATCATCTGTTTGACGCGGGCGTACAAGGGCGCCGGACTGTCGCCCAGATTGGCGCTCAGATTGGCATTCGGCGGCAATGTGGCAGACGGAGTCGTCACGGTTATTCCTTGTTCATTTGTTGAGGGCTACTAGCTTGCCGGAGTTTACCGAGCAGGCAAACGTCTGTATATGTATATACAAATAACACACGATGGGGTGCTGAACCATGTCCGCCTTCTTTGCCGAACGCGCGCTGCTGCCTAGTGGATGGGCCAACAATGTACGTCTTGAGGTCAGCGCCGACGGCGTTTTGACTCATATCCAGGCCGATTCCCACGCAGATGGTGCCGAACGGCTAAGCGGTCCGCTGCTGCCGGGTATGCCGAATTTGCACTCTCACGCGTTCCAGCGGGCCATGGCCGGGCTGGCGGAAGTGGCGGGCAATCCGAACGACAGTTTCTGGACCTGGCGCGATTTGATGTATCGCCTCGTCGGAAAAATCAGCCCGGACCAGCTCGGCGTGATCGCCCGCCAGCTATACATCGAAATGCTCAAGGCCGGCTACACCTCGGTCGCGGAATTTCATTACGTACACCACGACACCAATGGCCAGCCTTACGCCGACCCTGCCGAACTAGCGCTGCGCATCAGCCAGGCGGCCAGCTCCGCCGGTATCGGCCTGACCCTGCTGCCGGTGCTCTACAGCCATTCCGGTTTCGGCGGCCAGACCCCGAACGAAGGCCAGCGCCGCTTTATCAACAGCACCGAAAACTACCTCAAGCTTCAGTCGCGCTTGCAGCCGATCCTCGCGCAGCAACCGGCGCAGTCGCTGGGTCTGTGTTTCCACTCGTTGCGCGCGGTCACCCCGCAGCAGATCAGCGAAGTGCTGGCCGCCAGCGACAAGCAGTGCCCGGTGCACATTCACATCGCCGAACAGCAGAAGGAAGTCGATGACTGCCTGAGCTGGAGCGGTCGTCGTCCGCTGCAATGGCTGTATGAAAATACCGAAGTCGATCAGCGCTGGTGCCTGGTCCACGCGACCCACGCCAACCCGGAAGAAGTCACGCTGATGGCCAAGAGTCGCGCCATCGCCGGCCTGTGCCTGACCACCGAAGCCAACCTCGGCGACGGGATTTTCCCGGCGGTGGATTTCCTCGCTCAGGGCGGGCGCATGGGCATTGGTTCCGACAGCCATGTGTCATTGAGTGTAGTGGAGGAATTGCGCTGGCTGGAATACGGCCAGCGCCTGCGGGATCAGCGGCGTAATCGCTTGTATGGCGCGGATCAGCCGATGGTTGGCCGCACGCTGTATGACGCGGCTTTGGATGGTGGCGCTCAGGCGCTGGGGCAGCCGATCGGTGCACTGGAAGTCGGCAAGCGTGCGGATTGGCTGGTACTGGACGGCAACGATCCATACCTGGCGACGGCCAGCGGCGACGGGATTCTGAATCGCTGGTTGTTTGCCGGCGGCGATCGCCAGGTGCGCGATGTGCTGGTCAACGGCCAGTGGGTTGTGCGTGACGGGCGTCATGCCGGGGAAGAGGAAAGCAACCGGGCGTTCACCCAAGTTTTGCGCGATCTGCTGGGCTAAACCCAAACAAAATGTGGGAGCGGGCTTGCTCGCGAAGAGGCCATAACATTCAACATCTTCGTTGACTGTTAAGCCGCCTTCGCGAGCAAGCCCGCTCCCACATGGGTGCTTTGCCGGCCTTTAGTTCGAGGTCTTGGCCATCTTCGTATCCGACGCACGCCAGATCAGCCGCGTGGTGTCGTAGCCCTGCTGCCGCGCCTTGCTCAGCAGTTCTTCACGCACCACACCGTTGACCGTTGGGGTCCGTGACAGCAGCCACAAGTGCTTGCGGCTCGGGTCGCCAACAATGGCAGTCTTGTAGTCGTCGCTGACGTACAGCACCCAGTATTCACCCTTCGCCGTACCCGGAATCAACCGCGAAAACCAGGTATCGAACTCGACCCACAGCTTGTCGGTCTTGCCCGGCACCTGTGGATAAGCCGTGCCCTTGGCTTCTTCCCACTGCCAGTCCGGCGTCAGGCAGCGATTGAGTACCGCCACGTTGCCGTCAGGCTTAAGGGTGTAATGGGCTTCCGATTGCGCGCAGTTGCGCTGGAAGTACATCGGCAGGCGGGCCAACTCGTACCAGGTGCCCTGGTAACGCTTGAGGTTGACGCTGTTGACGGTCTTGGGCGCCAACGGATCTACGCCAGAAGAGGCGCAGCCGGCCAATACCAGGCCGGCAAAAAGGACTATCAATAACCGCTTCATTGTTTTTCTCCCGTGGGCGCATAGCCCCGGTTTATTTCAGGCCTTGGCCGGAAAACATCAGCACTTTGTCACCGGCATACTGCACGCTGATAAAGCTGTTTTTGTCGCCCCAGGTGCAACTGGACATGCCCAGTGCGCCCGAGCAATCAGCGGGTTTACCCAGCAAGGTTTCAACCTCGGCCTTGGCCATGCCGGCCGACAGCTTGGAGTAGTTCTCCTGATTGACCTTGCTGCACGCGACCAACAACACGCAGAACGAGAGCAAGGCGATAGATCGCAGCGACATGGTGTAGCTCCTGGGGCGAAGGGGAATGGCATGGCTGCCAAGCTGAAGCTTAGAAGAGAAAACCCCCATCTGGTTCCCCGACCGCCCGGCTATTTATCAGGCCGCTCGTCTGCCTTTTGCCAATAAATCAGCGACTTTCTCGCACTGTTGGGCATTTCGTCGGTTTTCATAAAAATCCGCCTAATCTTTGGCGCAGGCCTGTCGACATAGAAGCAGCGCAAAGCCGCAGGCGTGGCAAATTGCCGCTCCCCTTGTTGACCAGTCCCCTCCGCGGTAGCTCATTTAATGACCAGAAACATGAAGTTCAGCCACAAGATCTTGTCGGCTGCTGCCCTCGTAGTGGCCGTTGCATTCGCTTGTTTCATCCTCTTCAACGACTACCGCCAGCGCCAGACCCTGCGCAGCAGTACCGAATCCTCGATGCAGGAACTCGGCAGCCTGACCACCAGCAACATCCAGACCTGGCTGGAAAGCCGCATCCAATTGCTGCAATCGCTGTCCCAGCAGATTGCCGTGGATGGCAGCGCCCCGGCCAGCCTGAAACGTGCCATAGACCTACCGGCCTACACCGGCAACTTTCAGTTGAGCTACTTCGGCAGCACCGAAGGCGTGATGACCTCGATTCCAGTCGGCAATCGCGCCGCCGATTACGACCCGCGCGCCCGTGGCTGGTACAAGGCCGCCGACAGTGCCAGACAAACCATCGTCACCGAACCGTACATCGCCGCGTCGTCCGGCAAACTGGTAATCACCGTCGCGACTCCCGTGCAGCATGAGAACCAGATGATCGGCGTCGCCGGTGCGGACATTGACCTGACCAGCGTCAGCGCAATCATCAACTCGCTGAACTTCGGCGGTCACGGCCATGCGTTTATCGTCAGCGCCGAGGGCAAGATCCTGATTCACCCGGACAGCAAACTGGTGCTCAAGACCCTCACCGATGCCTACCCGAACGGCGCGCCAAAAGTCAGCCCGGGCATGAAAGAAGTCGAGCTCGACGGCAAGCGCCAGTTCATCTCCTTCACCCACGTCAACGGTGTGCCGTCGGCCGACTGGTACGTGGCGCTGGTGCTCGACCAGGACACCGCGTTCTCGATGCTTAGCGAATTCCGTACCTCGGCGATCATTGCCATGGTCATCGCCGTGGTGATCATCATCGCGCTGCTGGGCATGCTGATCAGCTTCCTGATGCAACCGCTGCTGACCATGGGCCGCGCAATGCATGACATCGCCGAAGGTGAAGGCGACCTGACCAAGCGTCTGATCATTCATGGCCAGGATGAGTTCGGCGCCTTGGGCACTTCGTTCAACCGCTTTGTGGAACGTATTCACACCTCGATCCGCGAAGTGGCCTCGGCGACTGGCCAGGTCAACGAAGTGGCCTTGCGTGTGGTCGCGGCCTCGAACTCGTCGATGTACAACTCCGACCAGCAATCTTCGCGCACCAGCAGCGTGGCCGCCGCGATCAACGAACTCGGCGCCGCCGCCCAGGAAATCGCCCAAAACGCCGCCCTCGCCTCTCAGCACTCCAGCGATGCTCGCGCCTTGGCCGAGGACGGTCAGCAGGTAGTGGATAAAACCATCGCTGCGATGCAGCAGTTGTCGGCGAAGATCAGCGATTCGTGCGGCAACATCGAGACGCTCAACAGCAACACCGTGAACATCGGGCAGATTCTGGAAGTGATTACCAGCATCTCCCAGCAGACCAACCTGTTGGCACTGAACGCGGCCATCGAAGCAGCGCGTGCCGGTGAAGCCGGGCGCGGTTTTGCCGTGGTGGCGGACGAAGTGCGTAACCTCGCCCACCGCACTCAGGATTCGGCGCAGCAAGTGCAGAAGATGATCGAAGAACTGCAAGTCGGCGCCCGGGAAGCGGTAAGCACCATGACCGACAGCCAGCGCCAGAGCGAAAGCAGCGTCGGCATCGCCAACCAGGCCGGTGAGCGCCTGGGCAGCGTGACGCAGCGTATCGGTGAGATCGACGGGATGAACCAGTCGGTGGCGACCGCGACCGAAGAGCAGACCGCTGTGGTGGAGTCGATCAACGTCGACATTACCGAGATCAACACGCTGAACCAGGAAGGGGTGGAGAACTTACAAGCAACGTTGCGGGCCTGCTCGGACCTTGAGCAGCAGGCGGCGCGGTTGAAGCAGTTGGTGGGTAGCTTCAGGATCTAACGCGCCCTTGAGGGCCTCATCGCGAGCTTGCTCGCGATGATGGCCTGAGCCGCAACGAAGAATCAGAACCGAGACCCAGGCCCCGAAAGAAACGCCAACTCTTCAGCCGTAGACTCGCGCCCCAACACCGCATTGCGATGCGGAAACCGACCAAACCGCGCAATCACTTTCTGATGCCGCTCGGCATAATCCAGATTATCGGCAAACACTGTCCGGTCAGCCTCAGGCTGCTGCGCGACCAACTCGATAAAGCGCGAAACCGCCTCGTTCTGCACCGCCAGATTCTCGCAATGCTCAAACACCAAATAGATGAACACCCGCTGAATCGGCCGTAACTGCCGATCAAAATCCGCGGCAATGCCTTGTGCCACCAGGGCTTGGGCCCGGAGATCACCAGAGAAGGATTTGGGAGTGTCGCGAAAGATCATTCGCGGGAGTTGATCGAGTAGCAGCACCAGAGCCAGCCAACCTTCAGGGCGTTGCGCCCAGTCGGTCAATCCGCCGGCCAGTGCCTGCTCGACCCAGTCCCCGAAACGCGTCTGCGCTTCGAGGTCCTGGCTGTCGCGCTTGCCGAACCACAACTTGCCCTTGTCAGCCGCTACGTCGTCAGGTGATTCGGAAGATCCGAACCACCATTCGAGCAACGGCTGCCAGGGCGCGGTCATGGGTTTATTCCTTGTGGTAAGCCGTGGCGCGCTCGACTTCTTCTTTCGAACCAAGGAACACCGCTACGCGCTGGTGCAGGCCTTCAGGCTGAATGTCGAGGATGCGCTGGTGACCATCGGTGGAAGCGCCGCCGGCTTGTTCAACCAGGAACGACATCGGGTTGGCTTCGTACATCAGGCGCAGTTTGCCTGGCTTGGACGGCTCGCGGCTATCGCGTGGGTACATGAACAGGCCACCACGGGTCAGGATGCGGTGCACGTCGGCAACCATCGCGGCAACCCAGCGCATGTTGTAGTTCTTTTTCAGCGGGCCTTCTTCGCCAGCCAGCAATTCGCCGACGTAGCGTTGTACCGGCGCTTCCCAGTGACGCTGGTTGGACATGTTGATCGCGAATTCCTGAGTGGAAGTCGGGATCTGGATGTCTTCATGGGTCAGCACGAAGCTGCCCATTTCACGGTCCAGGGTAAAGCCTTTAACGCCGTCACCCAGGGTCAGCACCAGCATGGTCTGCGGGCCGTAGATGGCGTAACCGGCGGCTACTTGTTGGGTGCCTGGTTGCAGGAAAGCCTTTTCATTCAAAGGCTCGTTCTGGGTCAGGTATTCGTTCGGGCAACGCAGTACGGAGAAGATCGTACCGACCGGGGCGTTGATGTCGATGTTCGACGAGCCGTCCAGTGGGTCGAATACCAGCAGGTACGCGCCTTTCGGGTATTTGCCCGGGATCTGGTAGGCATTGTCCATTTCTTCGGACGCCATGCCGGCCAGGTGACCGCCCCATTCGTTGGCTTCGAGCAGGATCTCGTTGGAGATTACGTCGAGCTTCTTCTGCACTTCGCCTTGGACGTTTTCAGTGCCCATGCTGCCCAAAACGCCGCCCAGGGCGCCCTTGGAGACGGCGTGGCTGATTTCCTTGCAGGCGCGCGCCACCACTTCGATCAGGAAACGCAGATCGGCAGGAGTGTTGTTGCTACGGGTCTGCTCAATCAAATAGCGACTCAGGGTAACGCGGGACATGGAAGGCTCCGGAGGAATGGGGGGCTAAAAACCCGCGCAGTTTAACGCGAGTCGAGGCGCATTTCCTCCTATCAGACGTGATACGCCCAATAGAGTTCATGCGCGGGGTTTAGCGTAGTTCGAAATGGTGCGGATGTGGTTTGGGGATCGAAGGCAAATTGAACATTTTCGCCGGCAGATAAGCCGCCTTCGCGAGCAAGCCCGCTCCCACATTTGACCTGTGTTGTGAACAAAATCTCTGTCATAACGCTGATCCACTGTGGGAGCGGGCTTGCTCGCGAATGGCGCGTAGCGCCAGCCATTCTCAGGATTTGGCTGGGGGTTTACGCAACAGACTGGCCGCCATCACCGCCAGGAACAGCACACTGAGCAGCAACACCGCCCAAAGCCCGAACTTCTTCCAGTTGGTGTCAGCCGTCGCAGTGGTAACCGCTGGCGATACCGGCGTCACCACCGCCCCGCCATCAACCGTGGCCTTGCCCAACGTCGCAAATTTGGCCGGGCTGTAATCCGGAATCAACGTCGACAACGGCAAATTCGCCGTCTTCACTGTCGCACTGCCCAGCGCCAACGTATACGGCCCGGCGCCACGCGCCAGAAACACCACTTGCGTCGAACGCACGGCGAACTTCACGGTCGGCGCCGCAGCGCCCAAGCCACCACCGCGTTCATCCACGCTCAGCTTCAACTGCTGCACGGTTTGCCCCGGCAACTGCAATTCGTTTTGCACCACATCCTGGCCATTTTGGGTCAGGCGATAGAGCAACCCGCTGCTCAGTGGCTGCCAAGGCAAACTGCTCTCGCGTCGCCCGGACAAGGTCACCGGCGCCAGGCTGTTGGGCTGGCTCAAGTCGACCTGGACCCGCTCGACATTCAGCCCCATCGGCAACTGCCAGGTGTATTCACCGGACTTCACGCTGGTGCCGGCCAACGGTTGCGACCAGACCAACGGCAGCGGCAGGCTGTGGGTACTGGCGCTTTCCAGTTGTGCCGAAGTCAGCACCGGCGCCGATTGCGGGGTGTTCCACAGCAAGCGCAGATAGCGCGCCGACTGCCCCGGCAAACCGACTTCATGTTGCTCGACCCGTTCGTCGGCAAACGACAACCGCGCCACCTGCCCTTCGCCCCACGACTGCCAATGCTGCAAGTCGTCGCTGGCTTCGATACTGAAACGCTGGAAGCCCTCGCGCTCGCTGGTCCAGTCGAGGATCAACTGCTGCAACGGCGCCTTGATCGCGCTCGCGTCGAGCAACCAGCCGCGCAGCACTTCTTCGCCGGCCTCCAGTTGAGTCGATGGCTGCACTTCCACCAGCGTGCCGTTGGCGCTCGATTGCACGCGCACGCTCGGCGCACGTTCGGTGGCGTCTGCCGAGCTGTACAGCGGGAACCACTTCACGTCGGTCACGGTACGATTTTCGGCGGACTGCGCGGTTTCCCGGGCCACGGCATAGGCCTGCGCCTCGCCGGCCGCGTTGAATACACGCACGTCGCTGAGATCGGTCTGCCGCGCGTTCAATTGCACGCTCAACGGTAGTTCGAGGCGATACCACGGGCCTTCGCCGCTCACGGACAACGGCACTTGCGTGCTGAAGTCCGCCGGTTTTTCTTGCGCGCTGGCGGACAGCGTCACGCCCAGTGCAACAGCACCCAACCAACCCAGGTTCAGCTTCTGACTCAAGACGACACTCCTTCGGTTTCCGGGTCCGGTTTTTCAGCATCCGGCGCAGCCTCGACGCGCTTGGGCGGCAACGGGGCGAAATAGCCCACCACCAGCAGCAACACGCCAACGCCGATAAACGAGACGATCCGGGCGAGTCCGCCACGGTTACTCAATTCAATGAAGAACAGTTTGGCCACCACCACGCCAATCAACGCGGCGCCGATCAGCCAGACTTCACGGCGATGCCGCAGGTGGCCGCCGATCATCAGACCCAGCGCCATAAGGGTCCAGACGATCGATAGACCGGCCTGCACTTGCATCGATGCGAGCAGCAAATCCAGCTCAAACGGCACGCCACCCCAATGGTGGGCCGTACGCGTGACCACTGCGGAGAAAAAGACAAACAACGAAACACCGGCGATCAATTGCGTGGCGTGCTCGGCGTAAAACTTCGGCAGCGCAAATTGCGTCACCGCGCTGCGCGACCAGACGTAAACGCCGAACAACGCAAACAGCAGGCCCAATTCCAGCGGGTTGATCAGCGGCACGTAAGGCAGCGGCTCGGCGGTGCCGTCGCTGACACAGTTCGCCAACCAGAACCAGCCCAGCATCAGCAAGGCCAACGGCGCCGCCGCGTAGACACGGTATTCGCGCGGATACGCCGATACCGGCCATGGCCAGTTGCGTGGCGCGGCCGTCAACACCAAATACACACTCGGCAAAATCGCCCAGCCCAACCAGCGCCAGGCGTTGTACTGCTCGGACAACAGCAGCAAGCCGTAACGCAGCTCCAGCGCCAGCACACCGATCAACAACCAGCAGCCGAGCACATGGGCAGTGCTGAGGGCGCGCGCCGGTAGCATCGGCGCCAAACGCCGCAGGGAGAAGAAGTGCACGGCAAATACCGCCGCCCACACCAGCCAGCCGAAGTTGGCCGCTGGGTGATAGCGCGAATGCCACGCGGCGACCAACACCAGCCCCGCCGCCGGAATCAGCAAGGTGCAGAGCAAGCCCAGCGCCGACCATTTCAGGCGCAGCGACAACAGCGTCCACAGCGCGACACTCAGTGCCGCGACCGCCAGCAGCAAGGTCGCTTGCAGATCCACAGGCGCAAAGCGCAGCACTTCACTGATCCACGCCAGCGCCCACCAGCCTGCGCCCCACACCAGCAGCAGTTCAGACAAGCGATTCAGGCTCAGTACATCGAACGCCGACCCGTGATTGCCCAGTTGCAAGCGCCAGGCGCCAACCAGTGCGGCCAAACCGAGCACCAGCGGCGTCCAGAAACCGCTGTGGGCCAAAGGCTTCAGACCTTCGCTGGCCAACGGCCCGAGCAAGTCCGGCCCGGCAAACAGGAACGCCGCGCCACCGATCACCTGCAACAGCAGACCGAAGACAAAACTCACGCGCTGCTTGAGGTACAGACTCAGCCAAATGATGAACAAACCGCTGGCGGCCCACACCGCACTCGCGGTTTGCCATGGCAGCACGAACAGCACGGCGAGGTTGATCAGCACCAGACCGGCCAGCAAAATCACCGACAAACCACGCAGCAAGCGCGCATCGTTGCGCACCATCTCATCGCGGGCTGCCAGCAACATGCCGGCGATCAACGCCAGGCCAATCAGCGAGGCACTGAGTAAACCGCTCCAGCCAGCGCTGAACACCGCGGCGGAACCATCGCTTGTCCCGTGCAACCGCAACAGGAACAACGCGCCGCCGAGCAATTGCACGGCAAACGCGGTGAACAGGAACGTGCGCGATTGCAGGCGCAGGCCAATAAACAACGTCGCCAACCCGGCCAGCGCCCAGCTGATCGCCGTACCGTGGGTGAGGAAGAACAGCGGCGCCAGCAAATAAAGGAACGTCAAACCGAGGCAAGCCAACACCGGCAAACCTTGGCGTTCCCACTCAGAGGCCTGCTCCGGCAAGGCTTTGCGCAATTGGTAGAAGCTGAACAGCAACGCCACGCCGAGCATCAATGCGCCCAGTGGCGAACCGTCCAACAGGCTGCTTTCGCCGGTCTGCAACTTACTGAGAAACGCCAGCGCAGAACCGAGTTGCAGCAGCAAGGCGAAAGCGCGAGCCAGCGGTCGTTGCTGACGCAGGCCGAGCCAGAAGATCCCCGCGCCCTCCACCGCCCAAGCCGCAGCAGTCCAACGCGCGTCGAGGCCCAAGGGGATCGCCAGGCTGGCGAAGATCACTCCGAGTGCAAGACAGGTTTCCGCCAGCAACAAGGCGCGACCGCCCATCAGCAATCGGGCCAGGCCCATATAGAGCATACCCAGCGCCAGCGCACTGAACGCGGCAGCGAACTCCAGATGTTGGACCAGCGCGAATTGCAAACCGAAGCCCACCAGCGGCGGCCCGAACAGCATCGTGCCGTCGACGTAATCGCCCTTGCGCGCCGACCAGTGCAGCAATGCCTGACGACTCTCGTCTTCAGGCGAGTCGCTCATCTCCAACAACTTGCGCCGGGTAAACAACAGGCCAATGCCCAGGTACATCAGGAAGAACAGAATCAGGAATGGCTCGGTGCTCCACAGCAACTCCGGCGTGTAAGAATGCGCGCCCCAGGCGAAGCCGATGCCAAAGGTGCCGACAAAACCGATCAGGTTGAGTGGCCGCCAAGCCTTGAACCAGGCAATCGCGAGGATGCCGGTGTTGAGCAAGACGAAGTAGCTGAACAGCGCGACATGGCTACCAGCGCCGGTCGAGGTCAGGATCGGCGCGGCGAAACCGCCCAGTGCGGCGACGCAGGCCAGGGCCAGGGAATCCTGGGTGATCGCCAGAATCGCCGAGAACACCGTCACCGCGACCAGCAGGCCCAGGGCCGCCGTCGGGTCGAGTATCGGGTGCAAGCGCATTGCGGCGAACACCGTCAGGTACAACACGGCGATCCCGGTACCTTGCAACATCAGCGCAAATTGGTTGTTGCGATGACGCAGCCACCAGCCCAATGCGAGCAAGCCCAAAGCACTGGCGGCGACACCGGCGTAACGCATCTCGATCGGCACCACCATGCCTTCGGTGGCGTAGCGCAGCAGGAACGCCAGACCGAGGAACAACAGCACCACGCCAACCCGCAGCACGGTGTTGCCACCGAACAGCCAGTTGCGCGCACCGTTGATGGCGCGGTCGAAAACGTTAGGTTCGCGCGGGGCTGCCGGTTGTCGCGGTTCGCGAGCGATCGGTTCCGGCGTCCAGACATCGGCCGGCAGCGGACGGCTGGTTTCGGAGGCCGTGGCGGTGATCGGTTCGAGTCCGGGCGGGAGTTCCCAGAGTAGCTCCGGGGAGTCGACGGGGGGATCGACGGGGATGTCGTCGAGAATGAATTCAGGGGATGCGACGGGCTCACTGACAACTGGCTCACTGGTTTCCGGTGCCTTGAAGCCAGCCCCTTCCAGCAATATCAGTCGTTGCAGCAATGTATTGAGCGCCACCTGCGTCTGCTCGAGCAAACGGTGCTGCTCGGCAGCTTGCTTGCCTAAACGGCCAATGCGAAAAGCTTGGCCAATGCCTAACCCGAACAAAGCACCCAACAGCGCATCGATGAACGACTCGTCGAGTATCCAGCCCAGCGCCAAGCCAATCAGCATCAAAATCCATTGCATGGTCGATATCCCTAAGCGGCCCATTGCCGAGCAAGTCCAGAAGCCTTGTGGTGTTTGTGCTGACGTCTTCGACTTGCCCGCGAAGGCGTTCTCGCAGACGCCACTGAAACATCCGGCAAAACTGACGCTTAGTATATCGATCCGGCCCAACAGGCGTTGGGCCTTGCTCGCAATTATTGCTAAAAGTTACTCCAACGCCTTCCAGATTTCCGTCGCGTACTCACGAATCGTCCGGTCCGACGAGAACCAGCCCATGCGCGCCGTGTTCAACACCGCCGAACGCCACCAGGCTTGAGAATCATGCCAGTGCGCCTCGACGCGCATCTGGGCGTCCCAGTAGGAGTCAAAATCGGCGCAAACCAGGAAGCGGTCATAGTCGATCAGCGAATCGATCAAACCTGCATAACGGGACGGATCATCCGGCGAGAACACCCCGCCACGAATCGCTTGTAGCACGTCATTAAGTCGATGGGACGCCGCAATATCCGGCGTCGCATTGAACTCATGATTTTGCTTGCGCGCTTCCACCTGCTGAGCGCTAAGGCCGAAGATGAACATGTGCTCGGCGCCGATCCGTTCGCACATCTCGACGTTGGCGCCATCGAGGGTGCCGATGGTCAGCGCACCGTTGAGGCCGAACTTCATGTTGCTTGTGCCCGAGGCCTCGAAGCCGGCTGTGGAAATCTGCTCCGACAAATCCGCCGCCGGAATGATGCTCTCCGCCAGGCTGACGTTGTAGTTGGGCAGGAACACCACCTTGAGCAAACCGCGCACCGTCGGGTCGTTGTTCACCACCCGGGCGATGTCGTTGGTCAGTTTGATGATCAGCTTGGCCTGGTGATAACTGGCCGCCGCCTTGCCGGCGAAGATCTTCACGCGCGGCACCCAGTCGATTTCCGGCTCGGCACGAATCGCCTGGTACAGCGCGACGGTGTGCAGCAGGTTGAGCAACTGCCGTTTGTATTCGTGGATCCGCTTGACCTGCACGTCGAACATCGCCGCCGGGTTGACCGCGATGCCCAACCGTTCGTGAATCAGGTACGCCAGGGCTTTCTTGCTGTGCAGCCGCTGATCAGCGAAAGCCTTGCGAAATGCAGTCTTCTCGGCGAACGGTTCCAGTTCGATCAGCCGCTGCTCGGCGTTATCCAATAGATCGGGACCCAGGGCGTCGACCATCATCGCCGTCAGCTCGGGGTTGGCCTGGTAGAGCCAGCGGCGGAAGGTGATGCCGTTGGTCTTGTTGTTGATCCGATCCGGGTAGAGCTTGTGCAGTTCGGAAAACACAGTCTTGCGCATCAGCTGCGTGTGCAGCCCGGATACGCCGTTGACGCTGTGGGAACCGAGGAACGCCAGGTTGCCCATACGCACGCGGCGGCCGTTGTCTTCTTCAATCAGTGACACCGCGCGCAACACGTCAAAGTCGTGGATGCCTTTGGCCCGCAGCGAATCGATGTGCTGGGCGTTGATCAGGTAAATGATCTGCATGTGCCGCGGCAGCATGCGTTCCATCAAACCGACCGGCCAGGTTTCCAGCGCTTCCGGCAGCAAGGTGTGGTTGGTGTACGACAGTGTGTCGACCGTCACCTGCCACGCGGCATCCCACGCAACATCGTAGACGTCGACCAGTTGGCGCATCAGTTCGGCCACGGCAATTGAGGGGTGAGTGTCGTTGAGCTGGATCGCCGCGTGGTCGCCCAGGGTCAGCACCGAGGTGTGCATGTTGCGATGGCGGCGCAGCAAATCCTGCAGGGACGCGGCGACGAAGAAGTATTCCTGACGCAGGCGCAGTTCCTGGCCGGCTTCGGTGCTGTCCGCCGGGTACAGCACGCGGGAAATACTTTCGGCCCGGGCCACTTCAGCCACAGCGCCCAAGTGGTCGCCGGCGTTGAAGCGCTCCAGGTGCAAATCTTCCATGGCGCGGGCACGCCACAGGCGCAGGGTGTTGACGCTCGCACCGCGCCAGCCGACCACCGGGGTGTCGTAAGCAATGGCCCGCACGGTTTCTGCCGGGGTCCAGACCTGGCGAGACTTGCCGGCCTCGTCGGTCACGGTTTCGACACTGCCGCCGAAGCCGATCGGGTAGACGACTTCCGGCCGCTCGAACTCCCACGGGTTACCGAAATCCAGCCAGTGTTCGGTCTGCTCCTGCTGCCAGCCATCAACGATGGCCTGGCGGAACAACCCATGTTCATAACGAATGCCATAACCATGGCCGGCGATGCCGAGGGTCGACATGCTTTCCATGAAGCACGCGGCCAGGCGACCGAGGCCGCCGTTGCCGAGCGCCGCATCGGGCTCCAGCAGGCGGATGCGTTCCAGATCGACGCCGAGTTCGGTCAGCGCCTCGCGGGCAACGTCCAGCAGGCCGAGGTTGCTCAAGCTGTCGTAGAGCAAGCGGCCAATCAGGAATTCAAGGGAGAGGTAGTAAACCCGCTTCTGACCTTTGCGGTAGATCTGCCGCGTATGGTCCATCCAGTGCTCGACCATGTGATCGCGCGCGGCCAAGGCAATGGCTTCGAACCAGTCGTGGTCGAAGGCGTGATCCGGGTCTTTGCCCACCGCGTAGGTGAGTTTGGTCAAGACGGCGTCGCGGAATGCGGCCACCTCTGCTTCGCGAACAAGTGGTTCTTGAGTCATCGATAGGACCTCGAGCGAGCTTGGAATTGTCTGAGCCTAGACGGTCTGACAGGCGGTATGGGCTCTGGTTCGGCAGTTTTTCCTGATAGTGCGAGATAGCTCGGCATTACGTTGGCATGTGGCTGAATCAATGCAGGGGCCGTGCCGGAACACACGGGTTATTTGGCGATATCGCAAAAAATCTGGCGAAAGGTTGTTCAAAAATCCACCAGTCCCGGTATGATCGCGCGCCCTGATGCACGCTGGTAACAACCGATGATGAAGTCCAACCTGATCGCCGCCGCGGAGATCGACCGCCTCGATACCTGGGCCAAGTACTCTGCCCCGATGTGCGGCTCCTGCGTGTCCAGCTGCTGCACCTTGCCGGTTGAGGTCAAGATCAAGGATCTGATCCGTATCGGCATCGTCGACGAGTTCGAGCGCGGCGAACCGGCGAAGAACATCGCCAAGCGTTTGCAGAAGGAAGGGATCGTCGAGCGTTACAACCAGAAGTCCGAGATCTTCACCCTCCAGCGCATGAGCAACAACGATTGCCTGTACCTGGATCGTAAGAGCCGTCTGTGCACTATTTATGAAAAGCGCCCGGATACTTGCCGCAACCACCCGAAAATCGGCCCGCGGCCGGGGTATTGCGCTTACAAGCCTAAAGAAGTGGCGCGTGAGACCAGCAGTAGCCGTCGTACGCTCGAGAAGTTCTGATCCGGAATCTCGCCGTCTGACCGATTGCTTTCGCGGGCAAGCCTCGCTCCTACAAGGGAAACGCTAAACCTGTAGGAGCGAGGCTTGCCCGCGAAGGGGCCAGGTGAAACACCGCACAAACCCCAGACAAACAAAAACGCCCCCGACCTTGCGGTCGGGGGCGTTTTTTTAAGCCTTAACTAAGTCGAAACTCAGTTGCCGCTTTTCTTGGCAGCGCGGGTACGCTCGCTTTCGCCCAGGATCTTCTTACGAAGACGGATGGACTTAGGAGTGACTTCGCACAATTCGTCTTCTTGAACGAATTCCAGAGCTTGTTCCAGGGTGAAACGGATAGGCGGAACCAGAGCGATGGTTTCGTCTTTACCCGAGGCACGCATGTTGTCGAGCTTCTTGCCTTTGGTTGGGTTGACGCCCAGATCGTTGTCGCGGCTGTTGATGCCGACGATTTGACCTTCGTACACGTCTTCGCCGTGACCCAGGAACAGTTTGCCGCGAGCCTGCAGGGTTTCCAGCGAGTAAGTCAGAGCCTTACCGGTAGCAACCGAAACCAGCACGCCGTTCTGACGGCCGGACATGTCGCCGGACTTCATCACGTCGTAACGGTCGAAGATCGAGGTCAGGATGCCTGCACCGGAGGTCAGGGTCAGGAACTCGTTACGGAAACCGATCAAGCCACGAGCCGGGATGTTGTACTCAAGGCGCACACGGCCCTTGCCATCCGGAACCATGTTGGTCAGATCGCCTTTACGGATACCGATCTGTTCCATGATCGAACCTTGCGATTCTTCTGGCAGGTCGATGGTCACGTTTTCGTACGGTTCGTGCTTGACGCCGTCAACCATACGGATGATCACTTCCGGACGACCAACACCCATTTCGAAGCCTTCGCGACGCATGGTTTCGATCAGTACCGAGAGGTGCAGCTCACCACGGCCGGAGACTTTGAACTTGTCGGCGGTGTCGCCTTCTTCAACGCGCAGGGCAACGTTGTAGAGCAGTTCTTTGTCCAGACGCTCTTTGATGTTACGGCTGGTGACGAACTTGCCTTCACGGCCGCAGAACGGCGAGTCGTTAACCTGGAAGGTCATCGAAACGGTTGGTTCGTCAACGGTCAGCGGCTTCATCGCTTCAACGTTCTGTGGGTCGCACAGGGTGTCGGAGATGAACAGCTGGTCGAAGCCGCTGATGCAGACGATGTCGCCGGCAGCTGCTTCTTCAACGTCGATGCGGTGCAGACCGTGGTGACCCATCAGCTTCAGGATACGGCCGTTACGGCGTTTGCCATCAGCATCGATAGCCACAACCGGGGTGTTCGGCTTGACGCGACCACGAGCGATACGGCCAACGCCGATAATGCCCAGGAAGCTGTTGTAGTCCAGTGCCGAGATTTGCATCTGGAACGGACCGTCACGGTCAACTTTCGGTGCTGGTACGTTGTCGACGATCGACTGGTACAGCGGGGTCATGTCTTCAGCCATGTCGGTGTGTTCCAGACCGGCAATGCCGTTCAGGGCCGAGGCGTAGACAACTTTGAAGTCCAGCTGTTCTTCGGTAGCACCGAGGTTGTCGAACAGGTCGAAGATCTGGTCCAGAACCCAGTCCGGACGTGCGCCTGGACGGTCAACCTTGTTGATAACCACGATTGGACGCAGGCCGGCTTCGAAAGCCTTCTTGGTCACGAAACGGGTTTGCGGCATAGGGCCGTCTTGAGCGTCAACCAGCAGCAGAACGGAGTCAACCATCGACATTACGCGTTCAACTTCGCCGCCGAAGTCGGCGTGGCCCGGGGTGTCCACGATGTTGATGTGGTAGCCGTTCCAGTTGATGGCGGTGTTTTTCGCCAGAATGGTAATACCGCGCTCTTTCTCCTGGTCGTTGGAGTCCATCACGCGCTCGTCGTTGAGCTCGTTGCGCTCC
The DNA here is from genome assembly GCF_056680395.1 of Pseudomonas sp. ASL4. NCBI lineage: Bacteria > Pseudomonadati > Pseudomonadota > Gammaproteobacteria > Pseudomonadales > Pseudomonadaceae > Pseudomonas > Pseudomonas sp. ASL4. Next base: position 327,196 of record NZ_CM155280.1, read on the forward strand.
AGGGTGCCGGATTGACGCAAGAGTTTGTCTACCAGGGTGGTTTTACCATGGTCAACGTGAGCAATGATGGCGATGTTGCGTAGATTTTCGATCACTTGTGTATCTCGATCAGAGGATTCGGTGTGCTGACAAGTCTTGGCAGCGATTAACAGTAGAGTCCGGCAAAGCCGTTACAGCTTGACGGCGGCGTCGGGGGGCCGGTGACGCAGGCCACAGGCAAACAGCCCCGGGCACTTAGCTCGGTCGATAAACGCGCACATTGGCATGCCCCTCACTGAGCAAATGGTGGGCATGCAGGCGACTCATCACGCCTTTGTCGCAATACAGCAGGTACTGGCGAGTAGGGTCCAGTTCCTTGAAACGAGCGTTCAATGCATAAAACGGCATCGTCTGTACCTCAATGCCAGCCAGTTCCAGCGGCTCGTCTTCAGCGGCATCCGGGTGACGGATGTCGATGATGATCTGGCCCGCCAGAGCTTCGCTGACTTCTTCGATCTGCAAGTCCTGGCCCAATTCGTCGATCACGCGATCGATCGGTACCAGTTTGGCGTTCTCGAGCGCACGCTCAAGGACTGCCATGTCGAACTGTTGTTCTTCGTACTCCACGCGGTTGCGCTTGGCGTGGGTCTTTGGGTTCACCGAGATGACCCCGCAGTATTCCGGCATGTGCTTGGCGAAGTCGGCAGTGCCGATTTCGGTGGCCAGGTCGATGATGTCCTGCTTGTGACTGGCGATCAGCGGGCGCAAGACCAGCTTCTCGGTCACGCAGTCGATCAACGACAGGTTCGGCAGCGTCTGGCTCGAAACCTGGGAGATCGCTTCACCGGTCACCAGCGCATCGATGTCCAGCCGGTCGGCAATCTTCGATGCAGCGCGCAACATCATACGCTTCAAAACTACGCCCATATGACTGTTATCGACTTTCCCGAGAATTTCTCCCAGTACTTCCTCGAACGGCACACTGACAAATAACACGCGTTGGGAGCTGCCGTACTTCTTCCAGATGAAGTGCGCGACTTCCATAACGCCCAGTTCATGGGCTCGTCCGCCCAGATTAAAGAAGCAGAAATGGCTCATCAGGCCACGGCGCATGATCTGGTAGGCGGCGACTGTCGAGTCAAAGCCGCCGGACATCAGCACGAGCGTCTGCTCCAGCGCTCCCAGCGGATAACCGCCGATACTGTTGTGCTGGCTGTGGATCACGTACAACCGTTGGTCGCGAATTTCGATGCGAACTTCGATTTCCGGCTCTTTCAGGGAAATCCCGGCGGCACCGCACTGACGACGCAGTTGGCTGCCGACGTATTTTTCCACGTCCATGGACGAGAACGTGTGGTGCCCGCCGCGCTTGCAGCGCACCGAAAAGATCTTCCCGGCCAACGCATCGCCATAGTGCTGCTTGCACTTGGCAACGATGTCGTCGAAGTCACCCAACGGGTATTCGTCGACCTGCAGGAAATGCGCGATGCCCGGCATGCAGCTCAGGCGCTCGGTCATCTCCTTCAGGGCTTTGGGCTCGCTGACGCGGGTTTCCAGCTCGAGGTTGTCCCACACGCCGTTCACCACCACAGCCGGGTCCAGATCACGGAGCACAGCACGGATGTTTTTGGCCAACTGGCGGATGAAACGCATCCGTACCGGGCGGCTCTTGATGGTGATCTCGGGAAAGACTTTTACGATTAGTTTCATGAAAACAGCGCGCGCTGGGCCAGCCGAAAAAGGGGGGCGCGGATTATAGCGGAAATTGCTCAAGGTTTAACCAGTTAATATGCAGAAGGTTTCGAGCGCACCAAAACAGGTCATTTATGGAATTAGACGCTACATTACAGGGCGGTAATTTCAGCTTTGCGGCGCAATAAGCCTCTATAAGCGTGATATTGGGGCAAAAAACCCATGGTGGGGCACTGGCATGCAATTTGCTCCCTTGTGAGGCAGGTTGCCATGGCAGAGTATTCGCGCCGGCATCACCCACATTCTAAGGGCATCCACTACTAAGCCCGAAGCCACCCGGAGGACACTATGTCGAAGTCGGTTCAACTCATCAAAGATCATGACGTCAAGTGGATTGATCTGCGCTTCACGGACACCAAAGGCACTCAGCACCACGTGACCATGCCGGCTCGCGACGCGCTGGATGATGCTTTCTTCGAAGAAGGCAAAATGTTCGACGGTTCCTCCATTGCTGGCTGGAAAGGCATCGAAGCCTCCGACATGATTCTGATGCCGGACGACAGCACTGCCGTTCTCGACCCGTTCACCGAAGAGCCAACCCTGATCCTGGTTTGCGACGTGATCGAGCCTTCGACCATGCAAGGCTACGACCGTGACCCACGTGCGATCGCCAAGCGTGCCGAGGAATACCTGAAGTCGACTGGTATCGGCGACACCGTATTCGTAGGTCCGGAGCCAGAGTTCTTCATCTTCGACCAGGTGAAGTTCAAGTCCGACATCTCCGGTTCGATGTTCAAAATCTACTCCGAACAAGGTTCGTGGATGTCCGACCAGGACGTGGAAGGCGGCAACCGCGGCCACCGTCCAGGCGTCAAGGGTGGTTACTTCCCGGTTCCGCCATTCGACCACGACCACGAAATCCGTACCTCCATGTGCAACGCCATGGAAGAGATGGGCCTGACCATCGAAGTTCACCACCACGAAGTGGCGACTGCCGGCCAGAACGAAATCGGCGTGAAGTTCAACACCCTGGTTGCCAAGGCTGACGAAGTTCAAACCCTGAAGTACTGCGTACACAACGTTGCTGATGCATACGGCCGCACCGCGACCTTCATGCCTAAGCCTCTGTACGGCGACAACGGTTCGGGTATGCACGTTCACCTGTCCATCGCTAAAGATGGCAAGAACACCTTCGCTGGCGAAGGCTATGCCGGCCTGTCCGATACCGCCCTGTACTTCATCGGCGGCATCATCAAGCACGGTAAGGCCCTGAACGGCTTCACCAACCCGTCGACCAACTCCTACAAGCGTCTGGTCCCAGGTTTCGAAGCTCCGGTAATGCTGGCCTACTCGGCTCGCAACCGTTCCGCTTCGATCCGTATTCCTTACGTGTCCAGCCCTCGCGCTCGCCGTATCGAAGCTCGCTTCCCGGATCCAGCAGCTAACCCGTACCTGGGCTTCGCTGCACTGTTGATGGCTGGCCTGGACGGCATCCAGAACAAGATCCACCCTGGCGACGCAGCTGACAAAAACCTGTACGACCTGCCGCCTGAAGAGGCGAAAGAGATCCCACAAGTTTGCGGCAGCCTGAAAGAAGCCCTGGAAGAGCTGGACAAAGGTCGCGCGTTCCTGACCAAAGGCGGCGTGTTCTCCGATGACTTCATCGACGCTTACATCGCTCTGAAAAGCGAAGAAGAAATCAAGGTCCGCACCTTCGTACACCCACTGGAATATGAGCTGTACTACAGCTGCTGATCCGGTAGCGCCTGCGCAAGCGGCGTGACAAAAAGAGGCCTCCTTCGGGAGGCCTTTTTTGTGCCCACGATTTAACGACTGACGACGACCCTATGTGGGAGCGGGCTTGCTCGCGAAAGCGGTGTGTCAGTCAACATCATTGCTATATGACACGCCGCCTTCGCGAGCAAGCCCGCTCCCACAGGGGGTTTGTGGCGCTTGGAGGATTTTGGTAAATCATGCCCAAATGTTAACCACTAGGGACAACCGCCACCCGTGACCTATGCTGCAATCCAACACCTTCGCTTGCGGTCAATCTTATGGGTCGTGGTTTTCTACTGATGTTGCTGTTGATCGCCCTGCCCGCCGCAGCGCAGATCTATAAGTACACCGACGCCGCCGGCAACACTGCATACAGCAATCAGCCGCCCGATGGCGTCAAAGCGCAGCCGGTTGAGTTGCCGCCGCTCAACAGCGTCGCACCCTCGGCGCCTACCGCTCCTCCTGCCGAAGCCACCAGCCGTGAACAATCCCGCAGCGCCTACGAGGTGCTTGAACTCACCGGCCTGCCCACCGAGGAAGCCCTGCGCGCCAACAACGGCACCTTCACCGTCAGCGTGCTGATCAAGCCACGCCTGCAAGGCCCGCATCTGTTCAGGCTGTTGCTGGACAACCAGCCTTACGGTCAACCGAGCAACGTGCCAATCCTGCAACTGGTGAACATAGATCGTGGCGAACACAGCCTCGCGGTACAGGTGATCAGTGGCGAAAACCTCGTGCAGCAAAGTCCAAGCGTGACCTTCACCGTGCAACGGGTGCATAAACCTTGAGGTGCTGGCTGCTGGTCGCCTGCCTGCTCGCCCTGCCGGCGACGGCGGACGTTTATACCTACGTCGACGCCCAGGGCAATCGGGTCTTTACCGACCAGCCACGCCCCGGCAACGCCAAGCGGGTGCCGCTGGCCACCAGCAATCGCATGCCCGCCAATCCGACCGGTGCCGCGCCGCTGGTTGCTGCGACCAAACCCGAAGAAAAACCGCTGTTCCACTACGACATGCTCCGCGTGCTGGTGCCGGAACCGGACGCGACGATCCGTAGCAACGCCGGCGAATTGATCGTCAGCGTTACCAGCGAACCCGGACTGCAACGCGGCCACCGCTACCGTTTGTTACTCGACGGCCAGCCCACAGCAGAGCCAGGCCTCAGCCCGGTGTTCGCTTTGAGCAATATCGACCGCGGCAGTCATAACCTGTCGGTGGAAATCCTCGACGAACAGGGTCGCACCGTTGAGCGCACAGCCAATCAGCCGTTCAACATGCTCCGCACCTCTCTGGCGCAGAAGCGCCAGGTCAAGCCCTGCACCCTCACCGACTACGGCCAACGGCCGGAATGCCCGCTCAAAGACAAACCTCCCGAAGAGAAAAACCCCTTCCTGAAGTTCTTCTAACCTCGTTCAGCTTTGCGCACTATATTGGTGCAAACGGTTGCACCGTTCCCACTTGCAAACCCATTTTGGTTCGAAAGTACCCGCGAAAGCTGGCAGAACGCCACGCGATCGAGCGTTAAACGCCCGTTTCAGGCCTTAAACGCTTCTTTTCGGAGCTTTGGTTTGGTTTTTGCATTTTCCCCGCATCAGCGCTTAGTTCTTGCGCGCGCCCTGCTCCAAAAGAGGGAGTAGGGCGTGCTCACCGTAAATGGCGATCGCGCAAAGCCCCACGAGACGCAAGGCTAGGCACGAGGAGAGAAGTTTGGTTGCTTCAAATGAACGACAAGTAACGAAGAATTGCGTCTCGTGGGGCTTTGCCCTACGGGTTGGTGCTGTGATCGCGCCATGCTGCGTTGTAGGACTTGAAAAGGGAACGCCATTCTCTGCGTCCTACGCCTTGCCTGGCGCGATCACAGCGCCAACGCGATTCGCCATTTACGGTGAGCACGCCCTACTATGACCATTAGCGACGCACTGCATCGACTGCTACTCGACAACCTGACCACCGCGACCATCCTGCTCGACGCTGAACTGCGCCTTGAGTACATGAACCCGGCGGCTGAGATGCTGCTGGCCATCAGCGGCCAGCGTAGCCATGGGCAGTTCATCAGTGAGTTGTTCACCGAATCCACCGAGGCGTTGAACTCCTTGCGCCAAGCCGTCGAGCAGGCGCACCCGTTTACCAAGCGCGAAGCGATGCTCACCGCGCTCACCGGCCAAACCCTGACCGTCGACTACGCGGTGACGCCGATCCTGAGTAACGGCGACACGATGCTGCTGCTGGAAGTCCACCCGCGTGACCGCTTGCTGCGGATCACCAAGGAGGAGGCGCAGCTGTCCAAGCAGGAAACCAGCAAGATGCTGGTACGCGGCCTCGCTCACGAAATAAAAAACCCGCTGGGCGGGATTCGCGGCGCCGCGCAATTGCTCGCCCGCCAGCTGCCGGAAGAAAGCCTGCGCGATTACACCAACGTCATCATCGAAGAAGCCGACCGCCTGCGAAACCTGGTGGACCGGATGCTCGGCTCGAACAAACTGCCGTCGCTGGCCATGTGCAACGTCCACGAAGTGCTGGAACGCGTCAGTCAGTTGGTGGAAGCCGAAAGCCAGGGCTGCATCACCTTGGTGCGTGACTACGACCCGAGCATTCCCGACGTATTGATCGACCGCGAACAAATGATTCAGGCCGTTCTGAACATCGTGCGCAACGCCATGCAGGCCATCAGCAGCCAGAACGAGCTGCGCCTGGGCCGCATCAGCCTGCGCACCCGCACCATGCGCCAGTTCACCATCGGCCATGTGCGCCATCGCCTGGTGACCAAGATCGAGATCATCGACAACGGCCCGGGCATTCCTGCGGATTTGCAGGAAACCATCTTCTTTCCCATGGTCAGCGGCCGCCCGGACGGTACCGGGCTGGGCCTGGCCATTACCCAGAACATCATCAGCCAGCACCAGGGCTTGATCGAGTGTGACAGCCACCCAGGCCACACCACTTTCTCGATCTTTCTGCCACTGGAACAAGGAGCCACATCGACATGAGCCGTAGTGAAACCGTGTGGATCGTCGATGACGACCGTTCTATCCGTTGGGTCCTGGAAAAAGCCTTGCAGCAAGAAGGCATGACCACGCAAAGCTTCGACAGCGCCGATGGCGTGATGAGCCGCCTGGCGCGCCAGCAGCCAGACGTGATCATCTCCGACATCCGCATGCCGGGTGCCAGCGGCCTGGACCTTCTGGCGCGGATTCGCGAACAACACCCACGGCTGCCGGTCATCATCATGACCGCCCACTCCGACCTGGACAGCGCTGTCGCCTCCTATCAGGGTGGCGCGTTCGAATACCTGCCCAAGCCGTTCGATGTCGATGAAGCGGTGTCCCTGGTCAAGCGCGCCAATCAGCACGCTCAGGAACAGCAAGGCCTGGAAGTCCCGGTCGCCCTGACCCGCACCCCGGAAATCATCGGTGAAGCGCCGGCGATGCAGGAAGTGTTTCGCGCCATCGGGCGCTTGAGCCACTCCAACATCACCGTGTTGATCAACGGCGAATCCGGTACCGGTAAAGAACTGGTGGCCCACGCCCTACACCGTCACAGCCCCCGGGCGGCGTCGCCGTTCATTGCGTTGAACATGGCGGCGATTCCTAAAGATCTGATGGAATCCGAACTGTTCGGCCATGAGAAAGGCGCGTTCACCGGCGCGGCCAATCTGCGGCGCGGGCGTTTCGAACAGGCTGACGGCGGCACGTTGTTCCTCGATGAAATCGGCGACATGCCGGCGGACACCCAGACCCGTTTGCTGCGGGTGTTGGCGGACGGCGAGTTCTACCGCGTCGGCGGTCATACGCCGGTGAAGGTCGATGTGCGGATCATCGCTGCGACCCACCAGAATCTGGAAACCCTGGTGCACGCCGGGAAATTCCGTGAGGACTTGTTCCACCGTCTCAACGTGATCCGCATTCATATCCCACGGCTGTCGGACCGTCGCGAAGACATCCCGACCCTGGCCAAGCACTTCCTCAGCCGCGCCGCGCAAGAACTGGCGGTGGAGCCGAAGCTGCTGAAAAGCGAGACCGAGGAATACCTGAAGAACCTGCCGTGGGGCGGCAACGTGCGTCAGCTGGAGAACACCTGCCGCTGGATTACGGTGATGGCTTCGGGTCGCGAAGTGCATATCAGTGACCTGCCGCCAGAACTGCTGAACCTGCCGCAGGATTCGGCACCGGTGACCAACTGGGAGCAGGCGCTGCGTCAGTGGGCCGACCAGGCGTTGGCTCGCGGTCAGTCCAGCCTGCTCGACAGTGCTGTGCCGGCCTTCGAGCGGATCATGATCGAAACCGCCCTCAAACACACCGCCGGCCGCCGCCGTGATGCTGCGGTTTTGCTGGGTTGGGGGCGTAATACCCTGACGCGCAAGATCAAGGAATTGGGGATGAAGGTTGATGGCGGGGATGATGATGAGGGGGATGAGGGTTAAGCAGCCTTTAAATCATCGCTGACTGTTAGACCCAATCGCGAGCAAGCTCGCTCCCACAGTGGATTTTCAGGGTATTCGCGATTGCGTGAACACCAACGAACCCTGTGGGAGCGAGCTTGCTCGCGATGCTTTTAGGGCCTTAGTGCACCGCCGCAATGCACCGTGAACCGCAATCGAGCACGGCAATCGATCCAAAACCCCACCAGCAACTGCAATAAAAACTACTCAGAAAAAACGACAAAGCCCCGTATACGGGGCTTTCAGCGTCTCTTGACGACTTTCTGTATCAACTTGTTAAAACCTGGCACGCCCCCTGCAATAGTCCATTCAGTGATTCAGTTCACTACCCAGTTTCGGGGACCTTGGTACAGGCAGGCCGGGGATTCCCCTCTTTACACCGGGCTCACACCGCACAAGCGACGAGCCCACCCCGTTTTGGGGCCCTTGATACAGGCAGGTCAGGGGTTCCTTCTTTACACCGGGACTTACGCCGCAAAGCGCGAGTCCCTGCCGTTTTGGGAACCTTGGTACAGGCAGGCCGGGGATTCCCTCTTTTATTGCTCTCGGAGATGGATCTCCAGCCGCCAGCGGTCATCGACCTCGCTACCGGCCCACTCGCCCAGCAGTGGCCGGGCCGCCACCACCGTCAGCAACAACCCCCCATCACTCGAACGCACGCGCCAGTTCACGTCTTTGCCGTTGAGCTTGAGCTGACCTTTCTGCACCTTGCCTTCAGCCTCGAACAGCAACGCAAGACTGCCGTCGACGATCTCGCCGTGGGACTTGGGTTCGTTGTTGAACCACACCACCAGCCCGTCGCTCGTCACGTCGACCTGCTGCAATTGGCTGGGGTCAGGCGTGGTCAGGCGACCAATCATCAGGCCGACCATCACCCCGACAATCGCCAGCGAACCGATGACCCGCGGGAATAGTTTCGAACGGTTGTCCACGGGCGGCGTAGAATGCCGCTCATCTTTACCTTCGGAGCCGTGCATGTTTCACGTCATCCTTTTCCAACCAGAAATTCCGCCGAATACCGGCAACGTTATCAGGCTGTGCGCCAACAGTGGCTGCCACCTGCATTTGATCGAGCCGCTGGGCTTCGAGATGGACGACAAGCGCCTGCGCCGGGCCGGCCTCGATTACCACGAGTACGCCACCCTGCAACGCCATGCCGACCTCGCCAGTTGCCTGGAAAGCCTCGGTCATCCACGGCTGTTCGCCTTCACCACCAAGGGCTCGCGGCCGTTTCACGACGCCAGCTTCGCCGAGGGCGATGCGTTCCTGTTCGGCCCGGAAAGCCGTGGCTTGCCAGCCGAAGTGCTCGACGCCCTGCCCGGCGAACAACGCCTGCGCCTGCCGATGCGCGAAGGCTGCCGCAGCCTGAACCTGTCGAACACCGTGGCCGTCGCGGTGTATGAAGGCTGGCGTCAGCTCGGTTTCAAGTAACACACATAACAAATGTGGGAGCGGGCTTGCTCGCGAAGAGGCCATAACATTCAACATCATCGTTGACTGTTACACCGCTTTCGCGAGCAAGCCCGCTCCCACATTGGACTTGCGTTGACTCAGGACCGTTTACTGAACGGTCGGAGTCTCGCCAGCCGCCTGCATGCGTTGCAGTTCTTGTGCGTACAGTGCGTCGAAGTTCACCGGGGCCAGCATCAGGGCCGGGAACGAACCGCGGGTCACCAGGCTGTCCAGGGTTTCGCGAGCGTACGGGAACAGGATGTTCGGACAGAACGCACCCAGGGTGTGGCTCATCGAAGCGTCGTCCAGATTCTTGATCAGGAAGATCCCGGCCTGTTGCACTTCAGCGATAAACGCCACTTCGCCGTTTTCACCGTTTTTCACGGTCACGGACAAAGTCAGCACGACTTCGTGGAAGTCGCCTTCCAAGGCCTTTTGACGGGTGTTCAGATCCAGACCGACGCTCGGTTCCCACTGCTGGCGGAAGATCGCCGGGCTTTTCGGGGCTTCGAAGGACAAGTCACGTACGTAGATGCGCTGCAAGGAGAATTGCGGTGCGGTTTCTTCTTCGCTAGCTGCAGTGTTCTGTTGGTCAGTCATCTCAGATCCTTTCTGATCTTTGGTCTTTTAGGGTTTGCTGTTCTTGGGTGCTTAAGTCAGGCCTTGAGCATGGCGTCGAGCTTGCCGGCGCGCTCAAGGGCAAACAAATCATCACAACCGCCAATGTGGCGCTCGCCGATCCAGATCTGCGGCACGGACGTACGCCCGGCCTTCTGAGCCATGGCGGCGCGCACCTGCGGCTTGCCATCGACCTTGATCTCTTCGAAGGCCACGCCTTTGTTCTCGAGCAGGTACTTGGCTCGCGAGCAGTAAGGGCAGTAATCGCTGGAGTAGACGACGACGTTGCTCATATCACTTCACCAGCGGCAGGTTGTCGCCTTTCCAGCTGGAAATCCCGCCGGACAGCTTGGCGGCGGTGAAGCCGGCTTTCAAGAGTTCGCGAGCGTGAGTGCCGGCAGTCTGGCCTTGGGCATCAACCAGGATGATGGTCTTGGCCTTGTGCTTTTCAAGTTCGCCGATGCGAGCGGTGAGTTTGTCGTGAGGAATGTTCAACGCGCCAACGATGTGGCCAGCGGCGAAATCCTTGGTCGAACGAATGTCGATCACCACGCCTGCGTCCTTGTTGACCAGCCCGGTCAGCTCGCCGGTGCTCAGGCTGCGGCCGCCGCCTTTCATCTCATGGGCGATCAGCAGAGCCAGCAGAACAACGAAAATACCGGCCAGCAAATAGTGGGTGGTGGCAAATGCAATCAGGTGATCAAGCATTTAAGGTGGTTCCAGGGCGTTAAAAGTGGGCCAGTATACACAGCCCCTATGGTGGGCCAAACCCCGTCCGGCGGTGACGCGGTCGGAACTTCGCTTTAAACTGCCACTCCCTTTTCCATCGCCCTCTTTTTAACTCAGCCACGAGTGGAATCCATGACTACCACGCCTAAACCTTTGGTCCTGATCATTCTCGATGGCTTCGGTCACAGTGAGAGCCACGAAGCCAACGCCGTGTACTCGGCCAAGAAGCCTGTCCTGGACCGTCTGACCGCTACCGTACCGAACGGTTTGATCTCGGGCAGTGGCATGGACGTCGGCTTGCCCGACGGCCAAATGGGTAATTCCGAGGTCGGCCACATGAACCTCGGTGCCGGCCGTGTGGTGTATCAGGACTTCACCCGCGTGACCAAATCGATCCGCGACGGTGAATTCTTCGAGAACCCGACCATTTGTGCCGCCGTGGATAAAGCCGTGGCTGCCGGCAAAGCCGTGCACTTCATGGGCCTGCTGTCCGATGGCGGCGTTCATAGCCACCAGGATCACTTGGTCGCCATGGCCGAACTGGCCTTCAAGCGCGGCGCCGAAAAAATCTACCTGCACGCCTTCCTCGACGGTCGCGACACACCGCCGAAAAGCGCCCAGTCGTCCATCGAACTGCTCGACGCAGCGTTCCAGGCCCTGGGTAAAGGCCGGATCGCCAGCATCATCGGCCGTTATTTCGCCATGGACCGCGACAACCGCTGGGATCGCGTCTCCCAGGCCTACAACCTGATTGTCGACGGCAATGGCGAATTCAACGCCGCCACCGCCCAGGAAGGTCTGCAAGCGGCTTACGAACGCGGCGAGAGCGACGAATTCGTCAAAGCCACTTCCATCGGCGAGCCGGTGAAAGTCGAAGACGGTGACGCCGTGGTGTTCATGAACTTCCGCGCCGACCGTGCCCGTGAACTAACCCGCGTGTTTGTCGAAGACGGTTTCAAGGAATTCGAACGGGCTCGCCAGCCGAAACTGGCCGGTTTCGTCATGCTGACCCAATACGCCGCCAGCATTCCTGCGCCTTCGGCCTTCGCCGCCGGCAGCCTGGAAAACGTGCTGGGCGACTACCTGGCGAAAAACGGCAAGACCCAACTGCGCATCGCCGAAACCGAGAAGTACGCCCACGTGACCTTCTTCTTCTCGGGCGGTCGTGAAGAACCGTTCCCGGGCGAAGAACGCATCCTGATCCCGTCGCCAAAAGTCGCCACCTATGACTTGCAGCCAGAGATGAGCGCCCCGGAAGTCACCGATCGCATCGTCGATGCCATCGAAAACCAGCGTTTTGATGTGATCGTGGTCAACTACGCCAACGGCGACATGGTCGGCCACAGCGGCGTGTTCGACGCGGCAGTCAAAGCCGTTGAATGCCTGGACCTGTGCGTCGGCCGCATCGTCGATGCCCTGGAAAAGGTGGGTGGCGAAGCGCTGATCACTGCCGACCACGGCAACTGCGAGAAAATGTCCGACGAAGAAACCCACCAGGCCCACACCGCTCACACCACCGAGCCGGTGCCGTTCATCTATGTCGGCAAGCGTGACTTCAAGGTTCGCCATGGCGGCGTGCTGGCGGACGTGGCGCCGACCATGCTGATGTTGATGGGCCTTGAGAAACCGAAAGAGATGACGGGTACTTCGATTCTGGTGTAATCGGTCTATCAAACACCGAAATACCCTGTGGGAGCGGGCTTGCTCGCGAAAGCGGTATGTCAGTCGACATCAATGTTGAATGACATACCGCTTTCGCGAGCAAGCCCGCTCCCACATTGGTTTTGGGTGTTTTTCAGGCCAGTTATCACACAGTCCGAAATGGGCATTTTTTTTGCGGCGCTTGCCGGGCATACTAGGCCGTCCCTTTCCCTGGTATCACCCGCCTCTATGCTTCGCGTCCTGATAGCCCTCGCTCTGACTTGCCTGCTCCAACCGGCCTTTGCTGACGAGCGCGCGCAAACCCAACAACAGTTGGACGCTACGCGTCAGGACATTGCCGAGCTGAAAAAACTGCTGGGCAAGCTGCAGGAAGAAAAATCCGGTGTGCAAAAGGACCTCAAAGGCACCGAGACCGAGATGGGCAAGCTCGAGAAGCAGGTCGACGCGCTGCAAAAAGAGCTGAAGAAAAGCGAATCCGAGCTACAGCGACTCGATGGTGAGAAAAAAAAACTCCAGAGCGCGCGCATTGAACAGCAACGACTGATCGCCATTCAGGCCCGAGCGGCCTACCAAAACGGTCGTCAGGAGTACCTCAAGCTGCTGCTCAACCAGCAAAACCCGGAAAAATTTGCCCGCACCCTCACTTATTACGACTACCTGAGCCAGGCCCGCCTGGAGCAGCTGAAGAATTTCAACGAAACCCTGCGCCAACTGGCCAACGTCGAAAAAGACATTTCCATGCAGCAGGCGCAGTTGCTGGTACAGAAAAGCAGCCTCGACAGCCAGCGTGACGAACTCGACAAGGTCCGCCAGGAACGCCAAAAAGTCCTGGCCAAGCTCAATGACGACGTAAAGGCTCGCGATCAGAAGCTCGCCACTCGCGAGCAGGATCAGGCAGACCTGTCTAAAGTCCTTAAAACCATCGAAGAAACCTTGGCCCGCCAGGCCCGTGAGGCAGAAGAAGCGCGACAAAAAGCGCTGATCGCCCAGCAGGAAGCCGAAAAAAAGCGTTTACGTGAGGCTCAGGCTCAGGCAGATGCCACCACCGATGCCCCACGCAAACCCGCTAAATCGACACCCGGCGCGCTGGTTTCAAGTTCTGGCGAGACCTTTGGCGGCGCATTTGCTTCAGCCCGCGGCAAACTTCCATGGCCAGTTGATGGTCGACTGTTGGCACGCTTCGGCGAAAGCCGCGGCGACGATGCCCGGACCAAGTGGGACGGCGTAATGATCAGCGCCTCCGCCGGCAGCCAGGTGCATGCCGTGCACGGTGGCCGCGTGGTGTTTGCCGACTGGTTGCGCGGTGCCGGGCTGCTGGTGATTCTGGACCACGGCAACGGTTTTTTGAGTCTTTACGGTCACAACCAGACGCTGCTCAAGTCTGCGGGTGACGTGGTTAAAGCCGGTGAGTCCATCTCCACTGTCGGTAACAGTGGCGGGCAGGACACACCAGCGCTGTATTTTGCAATTCGTCAGCAGGGTCACCCGAGTGATCCAGCGCAATGGTGCCACGCGCAAGGATAGGCGTTGAGTCACCTACATTAGGAGTTCGTTCGACATGCTGCATTTGTCCCGCCTTACCTCGCTGGCCCTGACGATCGCCCTGGTGATCGGCGCGCCTCTGGCGTTTGCCGCTCAGCCTGCCCCGGTAGCGGCGCCAGCTCCTGCACCTGCGGGCACGGCTGCGACCACCAAGGCGCCATTGCCGCTGGAAGAGTTGCGCACCTTTGCCGAGGTCATGGACCGGATCAAGGCTGCCTATGTCGAACCGGTAGACGACAAGACCCTGCTGGAAAATGCCATCAAGGGCATGCTCAGCAACCTCGATCCGCACTCCGCCTACCTGGGCCCGGAAGACTTCGCTGAACTGCAGGAAAGCACCAGCGGCGAATTCGGCGGCCTGGGCATCGAAGTCGGCGCCGAAGACGGTTTCATCAAAGTGGTTTCGCCAATCGATGACACCCCGGCTTCCAAAGCGGGCATCCAGGCCGGCGACTTTATCGTCAAGATCAACGGCGCCCCGACTCGCGGCCAGAGCATGACCGAGGCCGTGGACAAGATGCGCGGCAAGCTCGGCCAGAAGATCACCCTGACCCTGGTTCGCGATGGCGGTACGCCGTTCGACGTGACCCTGGTCCGCGCCACCATTCAAGTGAAGAGCGTCAAGGCTCAGCTGCTGGATTCGGGCTACGGCTACATCCGCATCACCCAGTTCCAGGTCAAGACCGGCGAAGAGGTTTCCAAGGCCCTGGCCAAGTTGCGCAAGGACAACGGCAAGAAGCTCAACGGCATCGTCCTCGACCTGCGTAACAACCCGGGCGGCGTGCTGCAAGCGGCGGTTGAAGTGGTCGATCACTTCATCACCAAGGGCCTGATCGTCTACACCAAGGGCCGCATCGCCAACTCTGAACTGCGCTTCTCTGCCACCGGCAAAGACGAAAGCGAAGCCGTGCCAATGGTCGTGCTGATCAACGGCGGCAGCGCCTCGGCGTCGGAAATCGTCGCCGGTGCCTTGCAGGATCAGAAACGCGCAGTGCTGATGGGCACCACCAGTTTCGGCAAAGGCTCGGTACAAACCGTGCTGCCGCTGAACAACGACCGCGCCCTGAAGATCACCACCGCACTGTACTTCACGCCGAATGGTCGCTCGATCCAGGCCCAGGGCATCGTGCCGGACATCGAAGTGCGCAAGGCCAAGATCACCAACGAGCAGGATGGCGATTACTTCAAGGAAGCCGATCTGCAAGGTCACTTGGGCAATGGCAACGGCGGCGCCGACAAACCGACCGGTTCCGGCAGCAAAACCAAAGCCAAAGCCATGCCGCAGGATGACGACTACCAACTGGCCCAGGCCCTGAGCCTGCTCAAAGGGCTGAGCATCACCTCCGGCCGCTGAGATGCGCCTGCGGTTTTTCCTCGTCCTGTTGTGCTGTCTGGCGGGTGCTGCTCACGCAGATCCCGCCAAGTCATCGCCTCACAAGGCTTACCTGACACTGATCATCGATGACCTGGGGCAAAACCTGCCCCGGGATCGTCGCGTGCTCGCCCTGCCCGGCCCGGTGACCACGGCGATCATGCCCGACACACCCCATGCCGCCGAATTCGCCCGCGAAGCCCATCGTGCCGGCAAGATCGTCATCCTGCATATGCCCATGGACCCGGCCACCGGCCCGTTCGCCTGGCATCCTGACCTTCCCCTCGAAGAGCTGGAAAAACGCCTCGACGCCGCGTTCAAGGCTGTGCCCTATACCGCCGGCATCAACAATCACATGGGCAGTCGCATGACCGCTCAGCAACCGGCCATGGCCTGGCTGATGGCGGAGCTGCAGCGTCGGCACAAGTTCTTCGTCGACAGCCGAACCAGCGCGCAGACGGTTGCAGCGGCCGAGGCCCAGAAGATTGGATTGGCCAGCGTTTCGCGGGATGTGTTTCTCGATGATGAGCGCACAGAAGCCGCGATCTTCACTCAGTTACAGACTGCGATCAGCCTCGCGCACAAGCAGGGTTCGGCGGTGATGATCGGGCACCCATATCCGCAGACGCTGGCGGTGCTGGAGCGGGAGTTGCCGAAGCTGAAGGCTCAGGGCATCGACTGGATTGATATCAAGTTGATGATCAGCGTGCGCAGCAATAAGGCGATGGCTGGGCATGGAAAGGATGGGGTGTACCGGTAATCTGCCACGCCTCGCTCCCACAGGGTTTTGTGTGGAGCCCGGTTTGTTGATGGGTCCTAGAGATACTTCGCCATGATCTCGTCCACCACACCTTCTTTGCGCAACTGATCCAGCGCCGCTTGGAGCTTGGCAACGGTTTCGTCCGGCACATCCTTGTTCAGCGCCAGGTACAACTCGGCGCTGTTGAACCGCAGCACAGTCTTAAGCCCCGTCACGCCGTCCTGTCGAGCCAGGTACCGCCCCGCCGGATCGCCTGTGGCCCACAGATCAATCTGGCCGTTGACCAGCTTCTTGGCGTTGTCCTGATCCCGCAGCACCACAATCGGCTTCAGCCCTTGCTTGGCCAACGTCTCGGCAATCGCATCACCCTTGTAGGCGCCGATCTTGTACTTACGCGCCTGTTCCAACGTTTCGAGGGTGATTTTGCTGTCTGCCTTGGCCAGCATGATCCAGTCGTCCGGACCGATAGGGCCGACCCATTTGAAGAGCTTCTCGCGGTCCGGCAGCCGCGCCATCACGAATACGCCGTAACCGGGTTTTTCGAGGGCGATCTTGTAGATTCGCTCCCAAGGGAAACGTAGCGTCAGGCTGTAGGTGATGTTGGCGCGCTTGAACATCTCGCGGACGATGTCCACGGCGATGCCATTGATGTTCTCGTCTTGAGCAAAGTTTTTGCCATTCATCGCCATGTTGTACGGCGGGAAGTTTTCGGTCAGCAGCACCAGGTCGGTGGCAGGACTTTCTTCAGCGTGGGCTGCATTGATGAGCAATACAGAGGCGCTGGCGAGGACGAGAAGAAGACGTTTGAGCATGTCGGGCTACCGGAATCCATGGCGTGCCCAAGAGTGCCTTGAGCCCGCCATGCTGTCCACTGGCCTGTATGTTTAGCGCATCACGATTCCGCGATGAGCCATGTAGGCCTTGGCTTCCTGCACAGTGTATTCGCCGAAGTGGAAAATACTCGCCGCCAGCACCGCACTGGCGTGGCCTTCGAGGATGCCGTCGGCCAGATGCTGCAAGTTGCCGACGCCGCCGGAGGCGATCACCGGAATACCCAGCGCATCGCTGATCGCGCGGGTGACACCCAGGTCGAAGCCGTTTTTCATGCCGTCCTGGTCCATGCTGGTCAGCAGGATTTCACCGGCACCCAGGCCTTCCATCTTCTTCGCCCATTCAACGGCGTCGAGACCGGTCGGTTTGCGGCCGCCGTGGGTGAAGATTTCCCAGCGCGGGGTTTCGCCCGGCAGTGAAACCTTCTTCGCGTCGATGGCGACGACGATGCACTGCGAGCCGAAATGCTGCGCGGCTTCGCCGACGAACTCCGGGTTGAACACCGCGGCGGTGTTGATCGAAACCTTGTCCGCGCCGGCATTCAGCAAGTTGCGAATGTCCTGCACGGTGCGCACGCCACCGCCGACGGTCAGCGGGATAAACACCTGGCTGGCCATGCGCTCGACGGTATGCAGCGTGGTGTCGCGGCCATCGACGCTGGCGGTGATGTCGAGAAAGGTAATCTCGTCGGCACCCTGCTCGTCGTAGCGGCGGGCGATTTCCACCGGGTCACCGGCGTCGCGGATGTTCTCGAACTTGACGCCCTTGACCACCCGGCCGTTGTCCACGTCCAGGCAAGGGATGATGCGTTTGGCCAGCGCCATGGTCAGTCCTCAGCCTTTGTACGAATCGCAGAAAGCTTGCGCTTCAGCGACGTCGAGGGTGCCTTCGTAGATCGCCCGGCCGGTGATCGCGCCGATGATGCCTGGCGCCTTGGCGTCGAGCAGCGACTTGATGTCACCGAGGTTGTGAATACCGCCGGACGCGATCACAGGAATACGCGTGGCAGCGGCCAGCGCCGCGGTGTACGAAACGTTGCAGCCCTGCATCATGCCGTCTTTGGCGATGTCGGTATAAACGATCGCGGACACGCCATCAGCTTCGAATTGCTTGGCCAGGTCGATGACCTGAATGGTGCTGATTTCGGCCCAGCCGTCGGTGGCGACGAAACCGTCTTTCGCATCCAGACCAACAATCACTTTGCCCGGGAACGCGCGGCAGGCTTCGGCAACGAAGGCCGGGTCTTTCACGGCTTTGGTGCCGATGATCACGTAGCTCACGCCCGCTTTCACGTAGTGCTCGATGGTTTCCAGGGAACGGATACCGCCGCCGATCTGGATCGGCAGGTTCGGGTAGCGCTTGGCGATCGCGGTGACCACTTCGCCATTGACCGGCTGGCCTTCGAAGGCGCCGTTCAGGTCGACCAGATGCAGACGGCGGCAACCACCCTCCACCCACTTGGCAGCCATGCTCACCGGGTCATCGGAGAACACCGTGGAATCTTCCATGCGGCCCTGGCGCAGACGAACACAGGCACCGTCTTTGAGATCGATAGCGGGAATAATCAGCATCTGGCAAACCTTCAAATTCGATTGTTCAGCTTCGCTCGAAAATCAGTTTTTCTCGAGCGCCCACAGGTCGCTTTCGATGCTTTCGAACCTTTCTTTAAGGTGCGTCTGCACATCGAAAATCGCCCTGTTGTAATAGTGCGGCGCAATTTCGCGGGTAAACAGCTCAAGGATTTCCCCCGCTTCGAACGAACCCAGGTCCAGTTCGAAACGATCCTCCATGAACCGCTTGATCTTGTGATTGGCCTCGTTCTCCTGTTCGGGAGTGAGGGTCAGGATCGGCGGCTTCTTCTTGACGGCCATTTACCAGCGACCATCCCACGCGGCGAAGTTCTGCAGCAATTGCAGGCCATGGGTATGGCTCTTCTCCGGGTGGAACTGCACGGCGAAACGCGAGCCATCGGCCAGCGCCGCAGCGAAATCGACACCATAGTGACCGCCACCCACCACTTGCCGCGCATTGCCGGCAGCGATGTAGTAGCTGTGCACGAAGTAGAAACGCGCCAGGTCCGGAATGTTGTGCCACAGCGGGTGATCCACCGTCTGCTTCACTTCGTTCCAGCCCATGTGCGGGACTTTCAGGTGTTCGCCGTCTTCATGCAGGTCTTTGCCGAAGAACTTCACCGCGCCCGGGAACAGGCCGATGCAGTCAACGCCGTCGTTCTCTTCGCTGGTGTCGAGCAAGGCTTGCATGCCGACGCAGATGCCGAGGAACGGACGGTCCTGGCTGACTTCACGCACCAGCGAGTCGAAGCCCAGGCGACGGATCTCCGCCATGCAGTCGCGAATCGCGCCGACGCCGGGGAATACCACCCGGTCGGCTTCGCGAATCACATCGGCATCGCTAGTGATCAAGACCTTGCCGGCACCAACGTGCTCGAGGGCCTTGGCCACCGAATGCAGGTTGCCCATGCCGTAATCGATAACCGCGACCGTCTGCATTACAGAACGCCTTTGGTCGATGGCATCTGACCGGCCATGCGGTCATCCAGCTCTACAGCCATGCGCAGGGCGCGGCCGAAAGCCTTGAACACGGTTTCGATCTGGTGGTGAGTGTTGGTGCCACGCAGGTTGTCGATGTGCAAGCTGACGAGGGCATGGTTGACGAAGCCCTGGAAGAATTCCTGGAACAGGTCTACGTCGAAACCGCCGACGGTGGCGCGGGTGTAGGGAACATGCATCTGCAGGCCAGGACGGCCGGAGAAGTCGATCACCACGCGCGACAGCGCTTCATCGAGCGGTACGTAGGCGTGGCCGTAGCGACGGATGCCTTTTTTGTCGCCGATGGCTTTGGCAAAGGCCTGACCCAGGGTGATACCGACGTCTTCCACCGTGTGGTGGTCGTCGATATGCAGGTCGCCCTTGCTGACAATATCCAGGTCGATCAGCCCGTGACGGGCGATCTGGTCGAGCATGTGCTCAAGAAAAGGTACACCGATATCAAATCGGGCCTTTCCGGTGCCATCCAGGTTGATCGAGGCTTTGATCTGGGTTTCCAGAGTGTCGCGCTCGACAGACGCCTTACGTTCGGCCATCACCAGCTCCGCAAAATCATTGGGCGAAAAAGGCAGCCATTATAGGGGCGCGGGCGCCAAACAGAAACACGATACGTGATATCCCTGACGGACAGACCCCCGTGCTGTCGGGGATAGACATGTCCGTACAACCATTTTGCAGAACACACAAAACAAATGTGGGAGCGGGCTTGCTCGCGAAAGCGGTGTGCCAGGCAACATAGATGTCGACTGACACTCCCTCTTCGCGAGCAAGCCCGCTCCCACAGGGTTCGATGCTATGCAGGGCTGACCTGGGCCTCTCAGGCTCAGGCCAGCCCGGACAACATCTTAGTGGAACAGTACTGCTGTTTTCTGCAGGGTCACCCAAACACCCCACGCCAACGGAATACCCACCACCAACCACGCAGCAATCGCCAACGGCTTGCTGCCCGGCGCGGCCTTCCACTCCAGCACAGTGCTGCTGTCAGCACCCTTGTCGTGGCCCAGCGCCTGTTCGGCAGCCAGTTGCGCGTCGGTCATAAAGTACTTGTCGGCCACCGGGCGAACCAGCAGGTTGCACAGGAACCCCAGCACCAGCAGGCCCGCGAGGATGTACAGCGTGATGTCGTAAGCGGCAGCGCGTTCAACGCCGATGCTCAGCTGATATTCACGCAGGTAGTTCACCAACACCGGCCCCAGCACGCCCGCCGCCGCCCACGCGGTCAGCAGACGACCGTGGATCGCGCCGACCATTTGCGTACCGAACAGGTCCGCGAGGTAGGCCGGAACAGTCGCAAAACCACCGCCGTACATCGACAGGATGATGCAGAACGCCGCTACGAACAGCGCAACGTTACCCAGGTGACCAAGGTTCGGGATCAGTGCGTACAGGGCAAAGCCCAGGGCGAAGAACACGAAATAGGTGTTTTTGCGGCCCAGGTAGTCGGAGAACGATGCCCAGAAGAACCGGCCACCGATGTTAAACAGGCTCAGCAACCCCGTGAAACCGGCCGCAATGGCCGCGATGGAAGCCAGTTGCCCGGCGTCCAACTGACCGAATGGCAGGTCAACACCGATCAATTTACCGCCAAACACTTCCTGCAACAGCGGCGAAGCCATGCCGAGAATGCCGATACCGGCGGACACGTTCAGGCACAGCACCAGCCACACCAGACGGAATTGCGGGGTTTTCCACGCCACGTTCACGTGGACATGACGATGAGTGATCATCGCGTTCGCCACTTTTTTCGCCGGAGCCGTCCAGCCTTCAGGCTTCCAGCCGGTTGGCGGAACGCGGTAGGACAGTGCGCCACCGATCATGAACACGAAGTAGATCGCGGCCATCACCAGGAAGCTCTGCCATACGCCCACGCCAGTTGGCGAAGCAAAATGGCTCATCAATGCCGCAGCCAGCGGAGCACCAACCATCGCGCCGCCACCGAAGCCCATGATCGCCATGCCCGTCGCCATGCCGCGCTTGTCCGGGAACCACTTGATCAGGGTCGAGACCGGCGAAATGTAACCCAGGCCCAGGCCGATACCGCCAATGACCCCGGAGCCGATCCACATCAGCCAGATCTGGTGGGTATAAATCCCCAGCGCCGAAATCAGCAAACCGCCGCACCAGCACAGTGCCGATACAACACCAGCCTTGCGTGGCCCGGCATGTTCCAGCCAGCCACCCCAGATCGCTGCCGAGCAGCCGAGGAAGATGAAGAACAGGGTGTAGATCCAGCCGAGCATCGAGATCGGCCAGTCGCATTGAGATGAGAAAACTTGCGAGATGAAGCTCATGTCCGGCGCGCAAGCGACTGGAGCGGTCACGCCCAGGGCTTTGGACAGCGGCAACCAGAACACCGAGAAGCCGTAGGCCATGCCGATGCAAAGGTGGATGGCCAAAGCGGCCGGTGGTACCAGCCAACGGTTGAAACCGGGCTTGGCGATGATGCGTTCCTTGGACAGGAACGCGGGCTGGCCGGCCTTGAGGCCGTCCGCCGTTATGCTCGTGCTCATTCTGTATCCCCCAATTATTAGTATGGTTCGCCAGCCACTCTTCACCCACAGCCTTTATGCACGCAGGCATGACCGTTTTTTGGGTGAAACCCGTTTGGGCGCGATGTTCAGTCGCAGAAGGACGGACGAACCGGCAGAGGTTACCATTTGCTCGTGACAGAAAAACCAAACTGACATCACCTTTTGTATGTCATCTGTTCTCGTACGACTCCAAATCGCCATTCACCGGTAGGAGCGAGGCTTGCCCGCGAAGGCGATCTAAAGGACGCTAACGCCGACAAGCCTTGCTCCTACGGGGCTTGATATCCGTACAAACTCACAGGAACCGCTATGCCGATCATTGTCGAGCCGCTGACCGAAGCCACTTACCAGGATCAGCAAGACCTGCAAAAGATCTACCGCGATGCGCCGCACTGGCTGTTTGCACCGTTTGCCGGTGACGTGCAGTTGATCGAAGGCTGCCTGCGGGACGGCTCACTGATTGCCGGGCGCTTCAACGATCGGCTGCTGGGCGCCGGACGCCTGCAACGTCAACCGAACGTCTGGCATTTGTCGCAAATTTGCGTGCGAAAAATCACCCGTCGCCGTGGCGTGGCAGAGCGGTTGGTGAACGAAGCGCAGAAAATGGCGTCGCAATCGGGCGCGACATTACATTTGCTAGCGCCTGCCGGGCACCTGGAAGCCCAGGCACTGGCGGCCAAACTGAACGTGCCATTGGATGTACTGCCGACATGAACTGACCGGTCGTCAGTTTTGGGGCGCTATACTCCCCGGCTATTTTTCGAATTCGACTAACTACAAGGACTCGCCCATGAAAGCGTTCGGCAAAATCCTGGGTCTGGTACTTCTCGGGCTGTTGCTGATCATTGTGGCGCTGGGCTTTGCCCTGACCCACCTCTTCGATCCCAACGACTATAAAGACGAGATTCGCCAGATTGCCCGCGACAAGGCCCACATCGAGCTGACGCTCAATGGCGATATCGGCTGGAGCCTGTTCCCGTGGCTGGGCCTGGAATTGCACGACGCCAGCATCGCGACCCTGATCAAACCCAACGAACCTTACGCAGACTTGCAAATGCTCGGCCTGTCGGTTCGCGTGCTGCCGCTGCTGCGCCGTGAAGTACAGATGAGTGACGTGCGCGTCGAAGGCTTGAACCTGCGCCTGAACCGCGACAAGGACGGCCACGGCAACTGGGAAGACATCGGCAAGCTCCCGCCAGAGCCCAACACTGCTCCAGCTGGCACCCCGCCGGCTGCCGGCGAGCCTGCGCCAGAAGCCCCCGCTGTAGCGGAAAAACCGCCGCAGCCGATCCGCCTGGACATCGACAGCCTGACCGTGAACAACGCGCGGGTTGAATACAACGATGAAAAAACCGGCAAGAACTACAGCGCCGAAAGCATCCAGATGAGCACCGGAGCTGTTCACGATTCGACCAACATTCCGCTCAAACTCACGGCGTTCCTGTCTGCGAACCAGCCTGCGCTGCGGATTCGTACCGAGCTTAACGGTGAGCTGCGCATCGCCCGCGCCCTTCAGCGCTACCAGTTCGAAGACATGAAACTGTCCGGCGAAGTGACCGGCGACCCGCTGCAAGGCAAGACCATGACCTTCGCCGCCCAGGGTCAGGTGCTGCTGGATAAAGCGGCCAACGTCGCCGAATGGACCGGGATCAAGATCTCTGCCAACCAGTTGCGCGCCTTGGGTGAACTGAAGGTCAACGACCTCGACAAGACCCCGCAAATAAACGGCGGCCTGTCGATTGCCCAGTTTGACCTGGCCAAATTCGTCGACAGCATCGGCCAGAAACTCCCGGCTATGGCCGAAGGCAGCCTGAGCAAAGTCGAGCTGGTCAGCCGTCTCGCCGGGACGCCCACCAGCCTGGCGTTCGACAACATCAACCTGAAAGTCGACGACAGCAACTTCAGTGGCCGGATCGCCGTCGAGGACTTCGCCAAGCAATCGCTGCGCGCCACCCTCAAGGCTGACACGTTCAACGTCGATCGTTACTTGCCGCCCAAATCCGCCGAAGCCAACAGCGCCACGCAAGTGCGTCAGGCCGAAGTGGCCAGCACCGAGGCCGATGCCATGGCTGGCGCCGGGACTACACCGCTGCCACCGTCGCCGACCAAAGGCGCCTGGAGCACCGAGCGCCTGCTGCCGGTGGAACGCCTGAGTAAACTCGACGTAGATGCCGACCTGACCTTCGGCCTACTGACCCTCGACAAACTGCCCATCCAGAACGCTGCGCTCAAAGCCTCCGGCCAGGGCGGCTTGCTGACCCTCGAAAACCTGCGCGGCGACTTGTACAACGGCAACTTCGAAGCCAAGGGCACCCTGGACGTGCGTCAGCAAGTGCCGGCCCTGAGTATGCAAACCCATATCACCAAAGTGCCGGTGGAAAAGATCCTCGAAAGCCAGGGTAAAAATCCGCCAGTCAAAGGCCTGGTGACGCTCACCAGCGCGCTGACCGGCAACGGCAACAGTCAGAAAGCACTGATCGAAAGCCTCAACGGCAACGCCAGTTTCGTCATCAACAACGGCGTGCTGCTCAATGCCAACCTTGAGCAGCAACTGTGCAAAGGCATCGCCACCCTGAACCGCAAAACCCTCAGCGGCGAACCACGGGGCAAGGACACGCCGTTCCAGGAACTCAAGGGCAACCTGACCTTTCGCAACGGCGTGGCCAGCAATCCCGACATGAAAGTGCGCACCCCGGGCATGACCGTCAACGGTGACGGCGACGTCGATCTGCGGGTGCTGGGCATGGACTATCGCGTCGGCATCATCGTCGAAGGCGATACCAGCGCCATTCCGGATCCGGCCTGCCAGGTCGGCGACAAGTTCGTCGGCATCGAGTGGCCGTTGCGCTGCCGTGGTCCGCTGGAACTGGGAGCCAAGGCCTGCCGCCTGGACAACGAACGCATGGGCCAGGTCGCGGCTAAATTGGCCGGCGACAAGCTCAGCGACAAGATCGACGAGAAGCTTGGTGACAAAGTCAGTCCTGAACTGAAAAACGCATTGAAGGGGCTGTTCAAGCGATGAGAGCCGAGCAGTTTTCATCGGCGGTGCTGGACTGGTACGACCGCCACGGCCGCCACGACTTGCCCTGGCAACAGGGCATCACCCCGTACCGGGTGTGGGTCTCGGAAATCATGTTGCAGCAAACCCAGGTCAGCACCGTGCTGAACTACTTCGACCGTTTCATGGCTTCGTTGCCGACGGTTGAAGCCCTGGCTGCAGCGCCGGAAGACGAAGTGCTGCACTTGTGGACGGGCCTGGGCTACTACACTCGCGCACGCAATCTGCAGAAGACCGCGAAGATCGTCGTCGCTGAATACGGCGGCGAATTCCCCCGTGATGTGGAAAAGCTTGTCGATCTGCCGGGCATCGGTTTGTCCACGGCCGGCGCCATCGCCAGCCTGAGCATGGGCCTGCGGGCGCCGATCCTCGACGGCAACGTTAAACGGGTCCTGGCGCGCTTTACCGCGCAAGAGGGTTATCCGGGTGAGCCGAAGGTCGCCAAACAGCTCTGGGCGAACGCTGAGCGCTTTACACCGCATGATCGAGTCAACGCCTACACCCAGGCGATGATGGATCTGGGCGCCACGCTTTGCACTCGCAGTAAACCGAGCTGTCTGCTCTGCCCGCTGGAAAAGGGCTGCGAAGCGCACATGCTCGGCCTGGAAACCCGCTACCCGATCCCCAAACCGCGCAAAACCGTGCCACAGAAGCGCACGTTGATGCCGATGCTCTCCAACGGCAAAGGTGCGATTCTGCTTTACCGGCGGCCTTCCACGGGCCTGTGGGGCGGTTTGTGGAGCTTGCCGGAACTCGACGACCTCGACGACCTGCAACATCTGGCCACGCAGCACTCGCTGGAACTGGGCAGCCAACAAGCGCTGCCGAGCCTGGTCCACACCTTCAGCCACTTCCAGTTGTCCATCGAACCCTGGCTGGTCCAGGTCCAGGAGTCCGGTCATCACGTGGCCGAGGCTGACTGGCTCTGGTATAACCTCGCCACCCCGCCGCGCCTGGGCCTTGCCGCCCCGGTCAAAACCTTGCTCGAACGCGCGGCCGCCGTATTGAACGCAGGAGAGTCGTCATGACCCGCACCATCATGTGCCGCAAGTACAAAGAAGAATTGCCAGCCCTGGAGCGCGCCCCGTTCCCGGGCGCCAAAGGTCAGGACATTTTTGACCACGTCTCGGCCAAGGCCTGGGCCGACTGGCAGAAACACCAAACCCTGCTGATCAACGAAAAACGCCTGAACATGATGAACGCCGAAGATCGCAAATATCTGCAGGGCGAGATGGACAAGTTCTTTTCCGGCGAGGAATACGCCAAGGCTGACGGCTACGTTCCGCCGGCTGAATAATCCCGATATTTCGGGGGTCGGAACGTAAGCGACGGTAATAATTAAAATTTTTTTGAAAACTTTCTTGACGACCCCCTGAAAAACCAGTTTAATGCGCCCCGTTGCCCAGATAGCTCAGTCGGTAGAGCAGGGGATTGAAAATCCCCGTGTCGGCGGTTCGATTCCGTCTCTGGGCACCAAATACCGAAAACCCTGAATCGCAAGATTCAGGGTTTTTTTATGCCCGCGATTTGATCAGGCGCCGCTCCACTCACCATCGAAGCGCCGGACGAAGCATCAATTCCCCACCTCCTATCGCCACGCCAGGAAACGCCTGTAACGCTCGCCGAGGCCTAGTCGCGAAAAGCATCAGCAGGGGTGATCGAACCTTTTTGGCTGTCCTTCGGGTCTGTCGGAACGCTCCGTAGGCTTTAACGGAAATGGATGACATACGCAGATTATCGGACTGGGCAGAATCGAAGGAGGATCTGCCGCATAACCGGGAGCAGATACACGACAGGGATGTAGACAATGACTGGCGCCATCAAACACGACGTCGAAACCGCCGAGTTTTTTACTGAACAAGAAATCAGAACTTTCAGCTTTGATATTCGGCAAGCGACCCTACTTCACAGATTCGCCGAAGAACTGGCCGCGATCGGCGGGCCGCAGGCACCAGGAGCCAAGTCCAAAGCCTCTCTGGCAGCCACCGAGTTAAAGTTCTCGTTTTCGAAAGACCAATGTGAGCTGCTGGGTGCCTACTCCGACGGCCTGGTTTCTGTGTTGATCTTTGAAGGGTTACAGAAATTCACCGATGTCAGCCCTCCAAATGAACTACCAAACCTGACATCCCTCGAAAATCGATACGACATCCTTTGCCTGGCTGCCCGTAGTCAGATCCTGTTGAAACTGGTGGATAACACTGCCTTTGCCTATGACATGGATAACGAAGGAAAACTGGTTCGATTGGTGGCCAACTTCAAGGGTGGCGGACTTATCAAAATCAATGCCGAGCCGGAAATCAAAGAACTGAGCTCCCATTCCGGCCTCGCACTTGGCCCGCATACCGAGGCGCCTTACTGGTGCGCCGTGAACGCGAAAGACGGGCACTCACCCTCTCCCTCGTCGCTCATACTTTCCGCCCTGTGGAACCCGAGCCTGGAACCTACTCGGGTCATTCCACTGCCTCCCATACTCGAAAAAATTGGCGTCACCAACTGCCTCGCACTGACCACGGGTAACTTTCAGTTCACTCGTAGCGATTCCTTTGTCAGTGGCAGAGGACAGGATGGCCGCAACGTTTCGATTCTGGAGTTCGACGACAAAGTCGGTTTCGCCGCCCGTTTCAACTCGTATCGCTTTTCGGTCAACGAGAACGTCTCGAATTTTGTTAAACAAGCCTACACCGCCCTTTGTCAGGGCGTGGACGAAGCAACTCCCGCCAAATACACGCTGACCCAGGAATCGGCCATGGCCATCAATAACACCCGGGCTCTGCACTGTCGGGATGTCATCAAAGACAACAGGCGGGTCTTGGTTCGCATCTTCGGACTTTCAAAATTTTCGACTCCTATCGTTGTTTCAGATGACCCATTACTGCTGCAGGGCTGATTTTTTAAATGCTCAGGCTTGAACGACCCGTCATGTGATGACTGGCCAACAACGATAAAGAGGGAATGTAATGTCTTGGGATGTCATTGGCATGTTGGCGCTTGTCGCCTTTTGCGCTGGCTTTTTTGATGCCATTGCCGGAGGTGGTGGCTTGATCACCTTACCTGCGTTGTTTCTGGCAGGTGTAGATCCGATCAGTGCAATTGCAACGAACAAGTTCCAGGCTGCTTCGGCAACTATTTCGGCAACCATAACCTTTGCTCGCAAGGGCTTGATCGAGTGGCGCCAAGGCCGCTTCCTGGTTGTCTGCGGATTTATTGGCGGCGCCGGTGGCGCCTTGTTGGTCAGTTCTATTGATAAGCGTTATCTGGAAGTGTGCGTGCCCATCATGCTGATTCTGGTGGCTATCTATTTTGCGCTCTCGCCAAAACTGGCCAGTGAGGACCGGCGCAAGAGAATCGGCATCCTGCTTTTCTCGTTTACCGTTGCGCCCATCCTGGGCTTCTACGACGGCATATTTGGCCCCGGCGTAGGCTCTTTCTTCATTGTCGGGCTTGTCCTTCTCTGTGGCCTCGGCATGATGCGGGCCATGAGCTTCACCAAACTTGCCAATGCCTCATGCAACCTGGGCTCTCTATCGGTTTTTATCACCAAAGGGGTAATTATCTGGCCGATTGCCATAGCCATGGCTTTGGCAGCGTTCATCGGTGCACAGCTAGGTGCACGAGCGGCTGTTCGGGTCGGTCCCCGGCTGATCAAGCCCATGTTGATCGTGGTCTGCTGCGCCTTAGCCATCAAACTGCTGAGCGTGGAAACCAATCCTTTGCGTGTAGCAGTCCTCCAATCATTGGCATCGCTATAAGCACTGGCCAGTATTGATCAGGAACTGAACAGTCGTTTCTCACAGCGCGGGTGCCTCTGCCTGCTGAGAATCGTAATCACGACAGCCTGACAAGCCAATGCACCAAATCCGAGGCGCCTAATTTGCCTCGCCCCAGTGGAAGACTAGATTGCGAGCAGCGCCGCTGCCTACATCCGTCACGTCACGCCGCACCTCGCCGTTGCGAGTCGCAACAACGGTGTACTTACCGGCAGGCAGTTGAACGTAAACCAGAGGGCCGGCCTGAGTAAGGGTCAGCACGGTTTCTCCCTGGGCTTTTTGAATGACCACTTCCACGTCGGGAATGTATTGATTCTGCGAACCAACGGAGAAGGTCATGTGCAAGTTATAACCCTTGGACTGCTGAATGGCCTTTGACTCGTCCTCGCCGATACCGCCGGACAGGTAGGTGATCCCGTTCTGTTGCTGCTGCTGGGCTTGTACACCGGAATTGTCGACCGGATCGAGGCTGGCGGCATGCGACAGGGTTGGGAACATCAACACGCCAAGGGCGGCGAGTGGCAATACGAGTGAATGAATGTACTTCATGATGGCGACTCCCGGGCTCTACGGAGCCCAATCGTTACCCCTTTAGATTTCTGACGGGACACCCAAGTTTTAGATTGATTGGAACTTGGGACGACTGCGAATAGGACTACGCGTTGTATTCCTTAAACGTCGGACGCAGCCGGTGGCGTCCTGCAAATTGAATCGGAATTTCCTGCCGGTTTTTCGGCAGCGCCCGGCATCGCTGACTAGCTTGTCATTGGCATTCTTTCCGCCAGTCAATCCAGCTGCGGAAAACTTCATGAGCGCCCTCACACCCGACAACACTCAAGACCCACAACTCGCCTCACTGCTTGGCAATCTTGGCGAATTGATTCGCCAGGCGCGCCAGAAGGTTTTGAGAGCGGTCGATACCGCTCAAGTACAAACCTGTTGGCAGATTGGCCGGCATATTGTCGAGTTCGAGCAGGAAGGTGCCCAAAGGGCCACGTATGGCAAGCAATTGCTGGCGACGCTTGCGAAGGACCTGACAGGGAAGTTTGGGAAAGGTTTTGATGCATCAAACCTTCGCTACATGCGGCTGTTCTACCAGGCATTCCCAAATTGTGACGCACTGCGTCACGAATTGAGCTGGACCCACTACCGAAGGCTGCTACGTGTCGATAACGACAAGGCACGCAAGTGGTACATGGACGAAGCCGCCAATCAAAACTGGTCAAGCCGCGCGCTGGAACGCCAGATCAACACCCTCTACTACGAGCGTCTATTGATGAGTCGGGACAAGGCTCCCGTCATGACGGAAGCCGCTACCAACATCAAAGCGATGACCGACAGCCCTCGGGAATTCAT
Organism: Pseudomonas sp. ASL4; assembly: GCF_056680395.1. Classification (NCBI taxonomy): domain Bacteria; kingdom Pseudomonadati; phylum Pseudomonadota; class Gammaproteobacteria; order Pseudomonadales; family Pseudomonadaceae; genus Pseudomonas; species Pseudomonas sp. ASL4. The sequence goes on from NZ_CM155280.1 coordinate 357,325, forward strand.
CCGGGATCCCGTGATGCTCGAGTTTCTCGGCCTGCCCAATGCAGGACTCGTTCTGGAAACCGAACTTGAACAAGCACTCATCGAGCAACTTCAGGGCTTCCTGCTCGAGCTGGGGAATGGTTTTGCTTTTGTCGCCCGCCAGCAACGCATAAGCACCGAAGGCAGAGACTTCTACATCGATCTTGTGTTCTACAACTACCTGCTCAAATGCTTTGTCATCTTCGATCTCAAGCGCGGTGAATTAACCCATCAGGATGTTGGCCAGATGGACATGTATGTGCGCATGTATGACGACCTCAAGCGCAACGATGAAGACGGGCCCACCGTCGGTATCATTCTTTGCGCGCAAAAAAACGAGTCAGTGGTGCGCTACTCGGTGTTACAGGGCAACGAACAACTGTTCGCCAGCAAGTACAAACTGGTGTTGCCGAGCGAGGAGGAGTTGCGCGCTGAGCTGGATCGGGAACGACGGGCAATTGAAGAGCGTCTGCTCAACCAAACAGACCGATAACCCCGACAGATTGTCCATAAGCTGCGCGAAGACTATCGTTGGCAGCTACCCGCAAAGGTCCAAAGCCAATGAATTTGCAGGACATGCCCTCACCGGCACCAGCCCAGGCTGAGTTAACGTCGCCAGTTACTAGCGCCCCCTTCAAAGAACCCGCCTGCGACGGCTTCACCCTCGGCGGTTTCACCTGGCGTCACGCCTTCCAGGACACCGCCCGCCCGGTCGTGATCATCAACGCCGCCACTTCGGTCCGTTGCCGACACTACTCGCGCTTCGCCGATTACCTGTTCGCCAATGACTTCGATGTCATCACCTATGACTACCGTGGCATCGGCGAATCGCGGCCGGCGTCGCTGAAAGGGCTGGACGCTTCCTGGTCCGACTGGGGCGCGCTGGATTTCGAAGCGATGCTCAAGCGCGCTCAGCGTGAATTCCCCGGCCAGCCCATCGACGTGGTCGGCCACAGCTTTGGCGGCTGTGCGGCGGGCCTGGGGGCCTCTGGGCACCTGATCCGGCACTTGGTGACGGTCGGCGCGCAGTTCGCTTACTGGCGCGACTATGCGCCCGCTCACCGTTGGCGAATGTTCGGCAAATGGCACCTGGTGATGCCGCTGATGACGATGATCTGCGGTTACTTCCCCGGCAAACGTCTTGGCTGGCTGGAAGACACGCCCGCCGGCGTCGTCCGCGACTGGAGCACGCCCACCGCTCGCTACGAGCAGCGCCCCAGCGGTCGCGTGATCCACGCAAAGCACGGTCGGCTGCCGTTCGCCAATGTCACCGCAAAAACCCTGGCCATCAGCCTTAGCGACGATCCTTACGGCACGATCCCGGCCATTGAGCGCTTGCTCGGCTACTTCACCGGCAGCACGACCACCCATCTGCGAATCGCCCCGAAAGACATTGGCGAAGAAGAAGTCGGACATTTCGCCTTTTTTCGTAGCCCATACCAAGCCACACTATGGCCCATTGCATTGTCCTGGCTGCAAAACGGCGAACTGGCCCCCGATACTCCCGGGCGGCGAGTTTCACGTAGCTGAGTGACCTGCCCTCTCAACGAAATACGGAACGACGCCCATGGCATCCGCGAACAAGCAGCAAAAACGCGCCACCCGCGCCAAAGCCAAGGCCAAGCAGAACCGCACCCAACGGGCTGCCGCGCCGGTGGAGCTGGACCCGAACGATGACCGCATCGACTTCGAATCGGTGGACCTGACCGAACTGTTCAAGACCATGATCGACGCTGAAAAAATCAGTCAGCAAGCCATGTGCACGGCTTTCCTCGAAGACCCATTGCTGACGCTGGTGTACGAACAGGAAGGCGAAGAAGGCGCGATGGACTTCATCCTCGCGGCGCTGATCGAGTATCGCCAGTGGTCCACCGAAGCGGACGAAGCCGGCGCCCTGGCGTGGATCGAATCCCCAGCCTTCCAGGCTGACTACGTGGCGGCGTCCGACGCCATCGCGGCCCAAACACAACCGAAAGCGAACTGAAATTAATGGCATCCCTGAACAAGCAACAAAAACGCGCCAAACGCGCCAAGATCAAAGCCAAGCAAATCAATATCCACGGCCGTAAACCCGCCGAGCTGGACGATGACCTGGGCGACATCGGCGAGCCGATCCCGGAATACACCCTGGCGATGTTCAGCAAAATGCGCGACGCCGAAGCCATCGGCCGTAACGACATGCTACTGACCCTGCTGACGAACCTCGCCGACATCATCAGCGACCACCCAGAACTGCTGGATATGGAAAACGCCGACAACGAAGCCATGGCCGCCACCCACCTGGCCGCCGACATGCTGATCGACTACCGCATGTGGACCGACGGCATGGACCGCGAAACCGCCCAGGCCTGGCTGACCGATCCGCAGTTCATCACTGATTTCGGCACTGCGCTGGATAGCTATCGCGAATCGCTGGACGCGCAGGAAGAAAAGGCTGAGTAATCGCCTTCGAATAGAAACAAAAACGGCCGCTTGTCATCACTGACAGCGGCCGTTTTTTTGTAGAGAACAAAAACGTGCCCAGGTCTGTCGCTACCCTTTGTCACTCGACACGTATATCCCATTGACATATCCCGCTTAAAAACTATCCTTTGGACTCACAACTGCAGCAAAAGAGCAGGAGGACAACATGGAGCAAACCACCATTTTCATGAGCAACCGGAGCCAGGCCGTTCGCCTGCCCAAAGCCGTAGCGATGCCTGGGGATGTGAAACGAGTTGATGTAATCGCCATCGGCAGAGCACGAATCATCACTCCCGCTGGAGAAGCTTGGGATAGCTGGTTCGACGGCGAAGGCGTGAGTACAGACTTCATGACCGACCGTGAACAACCTATCGATCAGGAGCGTGAGTCGTTCTGATGATCAAGTTCATGCTCGATACAAACATCTGTATTTTCACCATCAAGAACAAGCCCCAAGTTGTACGCGAGGCGTTTAATCGTCATCACGGCCAGTTGTGCATCAGTGCAATTACGCTGATGGAACTGATCTACGGTGCAGAGAAATCCGCAGCGCCGGAAAAGAACCTCGCTGTCATCGAGGGCTTTGCTGCCCGCCTCGAGATCTTGCCTTTCGATTACGATGCCGCCGCTCACACCGGGATGATTCGTTCAGAACTGGCAAAAGCAGGAACACCGATAGGTCCCTATGATCAGATGATCGCCGGCCACGCGCGCTCACAAGGATTCACCGTAATAACAAATAATCTTCGGGAGTTTGAACGCGTACCTGGCTTACGGGTTGAGGATTGGGTTCACCCCACTTGAAACACTGCCCGGAAAACAAAAACGGCCGCTTGTCATCACTGACAGCGGCCGTTTTGCATTACGCGATGTGAATCAGTTCAACACCACCGCTCCAACCTTCTGCATCTTGCGACGACGGGCTACGAACAAGCCGACCGCCACTACCAGCAAGCTCAGGAACCCGGTCGCGAGGATCTCCACGCGGTGGGCGTCCTGGAACAGCATGATGGTCAGGGCCGCGACGATGAAGATGATCACCGCGTAGGTCAGGCCCGGGAACAACCACATGCTGAAGGCGATTTTTTCGCCGCGTGCCATACGCTGCTTGCGCATACGCAGTTGCGAGATGGCGATCACCAGGTACACCAACAACGCGATGGCGCCAGAGGTGGCCAGCAGGAAGTCGAACACAGCGGCCGGGGCCACGTAGTTGGCGAACACTGCCAGGAACGCAGCAGCGGTGGACAGGATGACTGCCCAGTACGGCGTGCCGCTTTTGTTGGTGCGTTGGGAAACGGCCGGCGCATCACCGCGTTTGCCCAGGGAGAACATCATGCGCGAAGCGGTGTACAGCGCCGAGTTCAGGCAACTGGTCACAGCCACCAGCACCACGATGTCGACGATCAGCTTGGCATTCGGGATGCCCATACGCTCAAGTACAGTCTGGTAGGAACCCACAGCAGCCAGAACCGGATCGTTCCATGGCACCAGGGCCACGACGATGAAGATCGACACGAGGTAGAACAAGCCAATCCGCCAGATCACCGAGTTGGTGGCCTTGGAGATTTGCTGGCCAGGGTTCTTCGATTCCGCGGCCGCGATGGTCACGATCTCGGTGCCCATGAAGGAAAACATGGTGGTCAGGATCGCGCCCAATACAGCGCCCATGCCGTTTGGCAGGAAGCCTTGGGTGTCGAACAGGTGCGAAACGCCGCTGACCTGGCTGTTCGGCAAGAAGCCGAAAATCGCCAGAATGCCGAGACCAATGAAGCCGATGATCGCGATAACTTTGACCAGAGCGAACCAGAATTCGAACTCACCGTAGTTCTTCACGCTGAACAGGTTGGTCACCGTCAGCAGCAAAGTGATAACCAGGGTGAAGGCCCAGATCGCCACATTCGGGAACCAGGCATGCAGGATGGTCGCGGCGGCGTTGGCCTCCAGCGGGATCACCAACACCCAGAACCACCAATACAACCAGCCGATGGTGAAACCGGCCCAATGCCCGATCGCGCGGTCGGCGTATGTCGAGAAGGAGCCAGTGTCCGGCGAAGCGACGGCCATTTCGCCGAGCATGCGCATCACCAGCACGACCAGCGCGCCGGCAGCGGCGTAGGCCAACAGCACGGCTGGGCCGGCAGCGGCGATGGCGTGGCCCGAGCCAACAAACAGGCCGGCGCCGATAACACCAGCGATCGACAACATAGTCACATGACGCGGTTTGAGCCCCTGTTCGAGGCCATTAGAGCTTTGGGTGCTGCTCATTGAAACTACCTTTGCAAGGAAAGCGATTCAGTCCACCGCGTCTGGCATTTCTTTCTCGTAAAAAGAATCCAACGGGGCGTTCCGTATTCTGCACGCAATAATTGCGCCAAAATGTTACAGAGTCCCGAGAACCGCGGCTCTTAGGCTGACCGGACGGTCATCGCAAGTCATTGAGATTAATGGCAATTTGCCAGAGCGTTACCCAGCGACCCACTTGAAGGACGAATCAACGCACCATAAACACACTTAAAAAATGCGCGACGCACAATAAAAGTGCAGATCCGGAACGTTTGTCCGGTTAGCGCTTCCAACACCCCGTCAAAGCTGGCAACATCGCGCCTTTTTTTACGTGCCCCCCGCTCCGGCTTGTATTTAAAGCGGGGTCAAACGTCTGTTCGGTTGATAGCAGCGCGACAGTCTGCTCCACCGATGCGACAACCTGCCACACACCATCCGTTTACCGCCCGTAGCGCTGTTGGCTGCCATTCGAACGCTATGCTAGCTTGGCCGCCTCGCCAGGAAGGCCACCAACAGCAGGAGCGAAACACTATGAGGAACGCACATGGCTGAGGCCACGCCCGCGCTTGAAATCCGCAACTTGCACAAACGCTACGGACAGCTTGAGGTGCTCAAAGGCATCTCGCTGACCGCCCGCGACGGCGATGTGATCTCGATCCTGGGTTCCTCCGGTTCCGGCAAGTCCACGTTCCTGCGTTGCATTAACCTGCTGGAAAACCCGCACCAGGGCCAGATCCTGGTAGCCGGCGAAGAACTCAAACTCAAAGCCGCGAAGAACGGCGAACTGGTTGCCGCCGACGGCAAACAGATCAATCGCCTGCGCAGCGAGATCGGTTTTGTGTTTCAAAACTTTAATCTCTGGCCGCACATGAGCGTGCTCGACAACATCATCGAAGCCCCGCGCCGGGTGCTCGGCCAAAGCAAAGCCGAAGCCATCGAAGTCGCCGAAGCCTTGCTGGCCAAGGTCGGCATCGCAGACAAGCGTCATGCTTACCCGGCGCAACTGTCCGGTGGTCAGCAACAACGGGCGGCGATTGCCCGCACGCTGGCGATGCAACCCAAGGTCATCCTGTTCGATGAGCCGACTTCCGCCCTTGACCCGGAAATGGTCCAGGAAGTACTTAATGTCATCCGCGCATTGGCTGAAGAAGGCCGCACCATGCTGCTCGTGACCCACGAAATGGGTTTTGCCCGTCAGGTCTCCAGCGAAGTGGTGTTCCTCCACCAGGGCCTGATCGAAGAGCAAGGATCGCCACAGCAGGTGTTCGACAACCCGCTTTCGGCGCGCTGCAAACAATTCATGTCCAGCAACCGCTAACGGAGCTACCCGCATGCAGAACTACAAAAAAATCTTCCTGGCCGCCGCCGTCACCCTGGCCTTCAGCGCCGGTGCCGCCGCCGAAACCTTGAAGATGGGCATCGAAGCGGCCTACCCGCCGTTCAACAATAAAGATGCCAGTGGCAATGTCGTCGGCTTCGACAAAGAAATCGGCGACGCCCTGTGCGCCAAGATGAAAGTCGAATGCACCGTGGTCACCTCTGACTGGGACGGCATCATCCCGGCCCTGAACGCCAAGAAGTTCGACTTCCTGATCTCCTCGATGTCGATCACCGACGAGCGCAAGCAAGCGGTGGACTTCACCGACCCGTACTACTCCAACAAGCTGCAATTCATCGCCAAGAAAGACGTCGACTTCAAAACCGACAAGGCTTCTCTGCAGGGCAAAGTGATCGGCGCACAACGTGCGACCCTCGCCGGCACCTGGATGGAAGACCACATGGAAGGCGTTGAAACAAAACTCTATGACACCCAGGAAAACGCCTACCTCGACCTGACTTCCGGTCGTCTGGACGGCATCCTCGCGGACAAGTACGTCAACTACGAGTGGCTGAAAAGCGACGCCGGCCGCCCTTACGAATTCAAAGGCGACCCGGTGGAAGAAAGCGACAAGATCGGTATCGCTGTACGTAAAGGCGACCCGATTCGCGCGAAGCTGAACCTTGCTCTGAAAGAAATCGTTGAAGACGGCACCTACAAAAAAATCAACGACAAGTACTTCCCGTTCAGCATCTATTGATTCTGACCTGCCTGACCGGCACCGTTCGCTGACGGTGCCGGTCCTTGGCATTGCCTGCCGCGATTTGAAAAGAAATCCATGATTATCGACCTCTACGGATTCGGCCCGGCGCTCGCCGCTGGCGCGCTGATGACTGTGAAACTGGCTCTCTCGGCCTTGTGCCTGGGGCTGGTGCTCGGTCTGCTCGGCGCCTTGGCCAAGACTTCCCCGCACAAGCCATTGCAATGGCTGGGCGGCACGTATTCGACCCTGGTTCGTGGCATCCCGGAATTGCTCTGGGTGCTGTTGATCTACTTCGGCACCGTCAATTTGATGCGTGCCTTGGGCGAATTTTTCGGCAATCCCGACCTCGCACTCAATGCCTTCGCCGCTGGGGTAATCGCGTTGGGCCTGTGCTTCGGCGCCTACGCCACGGAAGTGTTTCGCGGCGCGATTCTGGCGATCCCCAAAGGTCACCGCGAAGCCGGCGTGGCCTTGGGCATGTCGAAATTCCGGATCTTCACCAAGCTGATCATGCCGCAGATGTGGCGCATCGCCCTGCCGGGCCTGGGCAACTTGTTCATGATCCTGATGAAAGACACCGCTCTGGTGTCGGTGATCGGCCTGGAAGAAATCATGCGTCATGCGCAAATCGGCGTGACCGTGTCCAAACAGCCGTTCACCTTCTTTATGGTCGCTGCATTTATGTACCTGGGCCTGACCATCCTGGCCATGACCGGCATGTACTTTCTGGAACGACGTGCCGCTCGCGGCTTCGCGAGGAGCGCCTCATGAACTGGGAAGTCATCATCAAGTGGCTGCCGAAACTGGCCCAAGGCGCGACGCTGACCCTGGAACTGGTGGCCATCGCCGTGATCGCCGGTTTGCTGCTGGCGATTCCGCTGGGCATCGCGCGCTCATCGCGACTCTGGTACGTACGGTCATTGCCCTACGCGTACATCTTCTTTTTCCGTGGCACGCCGTTGCTGGTTCAGCTGTTCCTCGTCTACTACGGCCTGGCGCAGTTCGATGCCGTGCGCAACAGCTCGATGTGGCCGTACCTGCGCGATCCGTTCTGGTGCGCCACGGCGACCATGACCCTGCACACAGCGGCTTATATAGCCGAGATCCTGCGGGGCGCGATCCAGGCGATTCCACCGGGCGAGATCGAAGCCGCGCGAGCACTGGGCATGTCCCGGCCCAAAGCGCTGTTCTACATCATCCTGCCCCGTGCCGCGCGCATCGGCCTGCCGGCCTACAGCAACGAAGTGATCCTGATGCTCAAGGCCAGTGCCCTGGCCAGCACGGTGACCTTGCTGGAACTGACCGGCATGGCCCGCACCATCATTGCCCGGACCTACCTGCCGGTGGAGATCTTCTTCGCCGCGGGCATGTTCTATCTGTTGATGGCTTACGTGCTGGTTCGCGGCTTCAAGCTGCTGGAGCGCTGGCTGCGCGTCGATGCCTGCCAAGGGCGTTGATTCCTCCTACGTGCTGACGGGCGAGGCCCTACTCGCCCGTTTCGCAGCGCTGGATGCTTTTCTGATTGAGCATCAGGCGCTGTGGAAGCCTCGACCGTTTACTCATCTGCGGCTTCCTTGGGAAGCGTCCTACCCGGAACTGGCTTTATGGCTACGCAGGCGGTCGCTGGAGGAAGCGGAAAACAGTCATAACCAACCTTGCTTGCTGGATGCGCCGGAGCCGTTTGCTTCATTGGCGGCGTTGTCGCTTGAGCTGAGTTCAGTGGGCGAGTTGCCGGCGCAAGCGCTTGAAGCGGCCGGGCATCGGTTAAATGTCGATGTGCCGGGACGCAAGTGGCAGCAGATTGAGGCGTTTGCCAGTCGCTTGTCATTTGCTGCATTGCCGCAACATTGGCTGGATTGGTGCTCGGGCAAAGGTCACTTGGGTCGACGCTTGCTGCAAACCGGGCAACAACTGACGTGCCTGGAATACGACCCTTCTTTGGTGCTGAGCGGTCAGGCACTCAGCCAGCGTCATCAGTTGCATGCGCTGCACGTTGAGCAAAATGTACTCGCGGCTGGCGCTGCTTCCTTATTGAAGAACGATCACACCCCGGTTGCGCTGCACGCCTGTGGCGATCTGCATGTGCGGTTAATCCAACTTGCCAGTGCGGTGGGCTGCAAACAACTGGCCGTCGCGCCCTGCTGTTATAACCGGATCAGCCTTCCTGCCTATGAGGCGCTTTCCTCGGCGGGTTTGCGATCGGACCTAAAGCTGTCCCTCGACGATCTCGCATTGCCGATGAGCGAAACCGTCACTGCCGGTGCTCGCGTCCGACGTCAGCGCGATACTTCGATGGCCAGACGTCTTGCTTTCGACCTGCTGCAACGGCAACTGCGGGGCGTCGACGAATACCTGCCCACGCCGTCCCTGCCCAGTGCATGGCTGGATAAATCCTTCGCCGACTACTGCCATCATTTGGCCGCACTGAAAGAGTTATCCACAATCGGCCCGCAGGATTGGCCAACCCTTGAAGCCGCCGGTTGGCAGCGACTGGCCGAAGTGCGCAATCTGGAGCTGCTGCGGGGCCTTTTCCGCCGCCCGCTGGAGTTGTGGCTGGTACTCGATCGGGCACTTTTTCTGTCCGAACAGGGGTACACCGTTCGCCTCGGCACCTTCTGCGAAACCCCGCTCACACCACGCAATTTCCTGCTCTTGGGCGAGCGCTCTTAAACAGCCTCAGCCTGTGGATAACTCTGTTGATGGAATTCTCGTGGATCCAATAAATGCGCTGTTTCGTGACTGAAACACTGCTGGTCATTTTTTGTTCACATAAATAAAAAACCCTAAAAACAGGGATTTGCGAACAAATGAGAACAGGTCCACAAAATTGCCTCCGTTCTCGCCTATCGGCCGTCCCGTTGTGCATAAGCATTCAATCAAAAGGACATAACCGCCGAATCCCGGACGCCATCAGCGGAAAATTGCACCCGGCAACCGCCCTTGTTATACAAACAGATAAGGGTGCCGGAAGTGCGCCCACCGCCCAGAACAATCCAACTGACAGGAAGCCACAGTGACCTTCATTTCTTACGCACAGAATTTCGAAGACATCCGCCTGTGGCGCGCCCTCAAACAGTTCGAAAACGGCTTCTATATCGACATCGGCGCCAACGACCCCACCCACGACTCCGTCACCAAAGCCTTCTACGACCATGGCTGGACCGGTATCAACGTCGAACCGATGCAAAACTACTACGACGCCCTGTGCCAACAACGCCCCAACGACACCACCCTGCAATGCGTGGCCAGCGACAGCGCGGGCGACCTCACCTTCTACGGCATCCCCGGCACCGGCCTCTCCACCGTCGACCCGGCCACCGCCCAGGAACGCACAGCCCTGGGCATGGACGTACGCCGCCAAACCGTCAAAGCCCGCACCCTCACCTCCATCTGCGAGCAATACGCCCAGAACCGCCCCATCCACTTCCTGAAAATCGACGTCGAAGGCCACGAAGAAACCGTCCTGCGCGGCATGGACTTCGCCACCTGGCGCCCCTGGATCATCCTCATCGAAACCCCATGGGCCCGCGACCACACCTGGGAACACCTCGTTACCGACGCCGGCTACCAAGCTATCCTGTTCGACGGCATCAACACCTGGTTCCTGGCCAACGAACACCTGGCCCTCAAACCCGCCTTCGACATCCCACCGTGCAACCTCGACAACTTTCAACTGTGCCAGGGGCATCTGCTCAGCTATCCCGTCAGCGCCGCGGATCTGGGGTTTGAAAAACAACTCGCCACCGCCCTGCAACGGGCCGAACTGGCCGAAGCGCAGCTGCACGCGATGCAAAATAGTAGGGGCTGGCGCACGCTTCAGAAACTCAGAAAAGCACTGGCTCGCGGGTAACCTGAGGGTCGAGTAAAAATAGTCTGAATTCAGGGGTTTACAGAACCAACGCAATCGCTATAATCGTCGCCCTAACACGCCGGTATAGCTCAGTTGGTAGAGCAACTGACTTGTAATCAGTAGGTCCCGGGTTCGACTCCTGGTGCCGGCACCATACAAGGTTCCAGAGAAGGCTTTAAATTTCTCCGGAACCCACAAAAAACCCGCCTTCTGGCGGGTTTTTTCGTTTTGGCGATCCGCCAGCGCTAAGCCCTTAGCGGTTCAATCCAGTCAAGGCTCGCAACGGTTGAACCGGAAGGACGGTATTCACACCCGATCCATCCGGTGTAACCGCGCTGTTCCAGCGCCGCGAACAAGACCGTAAAGTCGATGCTCCCCGTTCCCGGTTCGTGACGACCCGGGCAGTCGGCAATTTGCACATGGACGGTTCTGTCATAAAACCGAGCCAGAACACCTGCGGCGTCTGCGGTCAGAAGTTGGGCATGGTAAAGATCGAGAATCAGCCCGACGCTCGGGAAGGTTTCCAGCACCTGTTGCGCCTTGCTGAAGTCAGACATGTAATAGCCCGGCATCTCCTGCGCACTGATCACTTCGATAAGCGGCCGCAACCCCTGATCCTCGAAGTACTTGACTGCATACTCCAAGTTGCCCCCGAAGATAAGCGCTGCCTCATCCTGCGTGGTCACTCCAGACATGATGTGGACATCCGAACACGCCAGCGCCTTTGCATAGCGGGCGGCCTGGAGCAACCCGTTGCGAAACTCTTCTTCCTTGCCGTGCAAGGCAGCGATGCCTTTGGTAACGCCAGCCGGTGCGGCGAACTGAATCAACGGCAGACTGTATTGCGCCAGGTGGTCGGCCAGCAGACTCGCGTCGAACTCATAGGGCGACGGGAACTCCACCGCCCGGAAACCAGCAGAAGCGGCGGCTTCGATGCGTTGCAGAAAAGGCAACTCATTGAATTGGAAACCGAGATGAGCATTGAACTTGAGCATTGACTAAACCTCCATCCTGGGAAGAAACGAATCATCAGCCTGGAGCATCCTTCGCACCTCCAGCACTGCACTATCGGGTGTGGTCAATACGGGCAAACCAGAGCGGGACTGTGCTTGCCCTGCGGCGCTCGTCATCGAAAACTGGGCGAAACAAATCAGATCGCAGCCTCTGACCTGACCGGCCATTTGCGCGATGGCGGCATCATGACTTTCTTTGTTCCCTTCATTCAGCGCCTGCATTGCACCAGGGACAAAATAGGGCGCCACCTCCAGCACTCGACCACTGCGCTCAGCCGCTTGCGTGAATTCGGCCATTATCGAGGTGAGGGTAGGTTCGAACGTCGCCAGCACAGCAATGCGCGTTGCTTGCGTCAGAGCCAGGTTGATCATGGCTTCGTTCGGCTTGAGTACTGGAATGGCAATGTCAGCCTTGCATAGGTCGATGGCATCGCCAAACGCCGAGCAAGTAAAAAGAATGGCGTCTGCTGCGCTTTGTACGGCGTAGCGGGAAAGCGTCAGAAAGCGCGCCTTCATATTCGCGGTTAATTCGCCCTCCTCCACTCGGTCTCGGGACAACGAGTCTTCGAGCAGATTAATGATCTGTGCCTCCGGCCACTGCCGGGCAAAGGCTGCCGTGATGGGATCGATCGCCAATGCGGTTGCGTGGATCAGAAAAATGCGTGGTGCCTTCATGCTTATATGCCCCGACAAGGTTGTACGACACGTCCGCCGGCGCACGTTGTGCTGATTCCCATCTTCTTCGTATGGTATTTTCCTGCTCCAGTCCGATGAGGGTATCTACCCCAACGAGAACGGACTGAAGCTAACCATTTGAGATAGAGCCCGTGATCAAGAAAGACCTCGCCTTGCAGTTGGCCCCACGCGTCATCGACATGGTTCGCGCCCGGTCGATGAAAGCCGGGGAGCCGTTGCGCGAGCAGACGTTTGCGCAAGCGCTGGGTGTTTCGCGCTCGCCTATCCGGCGGGTTTTTGCGTTGCTCGCCGAGTGGGATCTCGCCATTCAGGAACCCAATCGTGGCTACTTTCTGAAACAAGGCGCAGGGCAGATTCAGGAAACAACATTCCCTCTCGCCAGTGATCCTTTCGAAGACTTTTACCTTCGCGTGGTCGACGACATTCTTGGCGGCGAAATACCTGCCCACTTTTTCGAAGCGCAACTGTTGCGCCGTTACGAAGTGCCTCGCGGGCAATTGCTCAAGGTATTGAACAGACTGGCCAGCGAAGCCATGGTGGAGCGCAAACCGGGTCAAGGATGGGTTCTCAAAGACTTCGTGCACAACGCCCAGACACACATCCAGAGCTACCGCTTTCGCATGGCGATCGAGCCGGCCGCACTGCTTGAGCCCGGCTATCAGATCAATCACGCCGCGTTTGCCAGGGCCAGGCAACAGCAGCAGGCCATGCTCGATGGGGATATCCACACGTTGTCTCGCGCCCAACTGTTCCAAGTGGGCGCCCAGTTTCACGAACTGATCGTGCAGTGCTCCGGAAATGTCTTTTTCATCGAAGCCATACGCCAGCAAAACCAACTCAGGCGTTTCATTGGCTACAAAGCCAACGTCGATCGCACTCGTCTTATGGCGCAATGCCGGGAACACATCCATTTGCTCGACCTCATCGAGTCTGATCGGCGTGAAGAAGCCGCTCAATTTCTCTGGAGGCATCTGGACGAAGTGGGCCGTCTCAAGACTCAACAGGACGTCTTGCCAGAAGCGCACCCCGAACACCCCATTCCGGATTGAAGCCTCGTCAGAACGCTCCCCAAAAATTCGCTGATCAGCTTAGCATGATTGTTTCTAATCGAAACAAGATACAAAAACATGGCACGCCCGTACTAGGGAGTTAATTTTTTTCGTCGGATATTGTATTTCATTAGAACAATAAGCAATTATGCGCGCCGCTGGACGCGGGGCCATATCGAATGACACAGGGATGATCGCAGTGAAACAAAGGACGTTGGGTAGCGGGCCGGGTATCTCGAACTTTCTGTTCGGGTTCTACACCATATGTGTTGCCCTGCTTGGAGCGACACTAGCCTATCGAGGCGGAGCCCTTGTAGCAGCAGGCGGCTCACCTTATTACGCGATGATGGGCACCGCCCTGTTGCTATCGGCCATCCTCATCGGCCTGAAAAAGTCGCTCGGCATCTACCTCTTTGGCGCGGCCTCCCTGGCCACGTACGCCTGGGCGATCTGGGAGTCCGGGTACGATGGCTGGGCCTTCATTCCACGCTTGGCATGGCTGGCCGTTCTCAGCGTTCTGTTTCTGGCTTTTTGGCCCTTGGTGCGTCGTGACTTTGCCAATGCTAAAAGAAGTCACTACTTCACCATCATGGGCCTACTGCCGTTACTCATGGCATTCACCATCCTGGTGCCTCTGTTCTTCCCGACCACTGTTCACCTTGCCCACTCAACGCTCGCAACGGCGCGTCCCGAACAACCCTTCAGTCGTAATACGGTGGCCTCGCCAGACGGGAATATTGCCGCGTCACACGACGAAACCAACTGGACCGCCTATGCAGGTTCCAACTTGGGCAATCACTATTCCGCCGCATCGCAAATTACCCCTTCGAATGTGTCGGGCCTGGTGAAAGCCTGGGAATACCACCACGGCGACGTGAAGCAACCCGGTGAAAAAACCAAATACATGAACGAGGCCACGCCGATCAAGGTGGGTAACTCGCTCTACACCTGCACGCCAAAGCAAATCATCATTTCTATAGATGCCACCACTGGGAAGGAGAATTGGCGGTTTGACTCCAAAGTCGACCCCGACTACTTCGCCAACGGCGGCGCCTACTGCCGTGGTGTCTCCTATTTCGAAGTGCCCAATGCCAGTGGCCTGTGCGCCTCGCGCATCATCTGGGGCACCAACGACATTCGCTTGGGAGCGGTAGACGCCTTGACGGGCCAAGCGTGCCCCGACTTCGGCAACGCAGGTTTTGCGGATTTGAAAGACGGGTTAGGCACCTTCAGAAAAGGCTCGACCGGCATTACCTCCGCCCCCATCGTAATTCGCGGGGTCGTGATCACCGGCGGCCGAGTCCTTGATTCAGATGTGCGCCCTGCACCCTCGGGAGTGGTTCGTGCCTACGACGCGGTGACCGGCAAACAAAAATGGGCTTGGGACTTGGGCCGCCCAGACACCAACGCTCCCGCGGGCGAAGATGAGACCTACACGCTCAGCACACCCAACTCCTGGGCACCGCTTTCCGCCGACGATGAACTGGGATTGGTGTATGTCACCACCGGCAACGCTGCCGGCGACTTCTATGGCGGTACCCGCACCGAACAAGAGGACAAGTTCAGCTCCTCGCTGGTTGCACTGGATGCCACCACGGGGAAGGTCAAATGGCATTTCCAGACGGTTCACCACGATCTGTGGGACTACGACCTGAGCCCACAACCCAATCTGATTGACTTCCCAACCCCAACGGGCACCCGCGCTGCCGTCATTCAAGCCACCAAATCCGGTCAGTTGTTCGTACTTGATCGGGCCACCGGCGAGCCTTTGGTCGATATCGTGCAATCCCCCGTCCCACAGGGAACTGCTCCCGGGGACTACACCTCGGCCACCCAACCGCTTTCGCCGGATATGCCGAACACCATGGGGCGTCCATCGAAAACGCCGGAAGTACTGACCGAGGCAAATGCTTGGGGCTTGACGCCATTCGATCAGTTGCAATGTCGCATCGAGTTTCGCCAGGCACGCTACGAAGGGATCTTCACACCGCCAGTCGTAGGCCAACAAAGCCTGATTTTCCCCGGCCATCATGGCGGCTTGAACTGGGGAGGCGTGATGGTCGACCTCAAACGAGGCCTGCTGATCATCAACAACCAGCGGCTCCCTTACATGCAGGGACTGGTGCCTCGCGAACAACTCGACGCCATCAATGCCAAGTCATTCCAGGAAGCGCCGGGCAACAACCAAGGCTACCGTGTCCAGGCGGGGCTGCCTTACGGCGCCATCAAAGATCCATGGATGTCACCCCTTGATCAACCGTGCATTGCGCCACCGTGGGGCTTCATTACCGGCATCGACCTGCGCACGCGCGATGTAGTCTGGAGTCGCCCATTCGGTACGGGGTACGACAGCGGACCTTGGGGAATTGCCTCTCGTACGCGCTTCGAGATTGGTACGCCAAGTGACGCGACGGGCGTGACAACCGCCGGAGGCGTGACGTTTATCGGTGCAGCCATCGATCGTTTCATGCGGGCTTACGACAGTGAAACTGGAAAATTACTGTGGGAAGAACGCCTGCCGGCAGGCAATCAGGCGTCACCCCTGACCTACATGAGCCAAGGTCGACAGTACGTCGTGGCCGTGGTTGGCGGTCATGACCGGATTCCAACCAAGTTGGGTGACAGCATCATCGCCTGGGCCCTGCCCGAGAAGTAAATCGCGTTCTGCCTGATAAGGCTCTCCGCAACACTGTCGGACAGGGAGGCAATAAATCGACGTTCTAATAACTTCGTCTGCCCCTACAAAAACCTCAGTGTTGTCGGAGAGCCGAATAATGCCTCACGGAGTTTCGAAGGTATAACCTGACACTATCTTGCTCTCATACATCAGTACTTAACTATACGCGCTGACACTCAGTAATTACCCGCAAGGTGGGAGTTAGCGCTTGAGCGCGGCACACCGCCAGCATAATTAACAACAACATTAAAACTTTCACTATAAAAAGTGATCGGGCGGCTATTTATCACACTGAATTCTGTACCCACGCACTAATCCAGCATCACTCATTGTTATATACGACTCCTCGAGCACGGGCGGAAACCTTATCGTCTTTGAAAAGATACAGCTCAGATAGTGAAGCGGATGACCTGCGCATGTTTGATGGCTTTATTGCCTTTGAAATTAATAACGGCTGAGTTTTACAGGCGACTCATCACTACTTAAGGCCCCTCATAGACGCTTGCGCAGCGAAAAACAGCAACACGAGCAGTCACAGCATTGAGATGCATGTTGCAATCCTAAGAAAACTGGACAGGAATTAAAAATGTTTGAAAACTTAGCCAGCTTATATGTATTGGTGGGCGTGAGCTTTATAACTTCATTTATGACTGCCGCCATTGGTGTGGGTGGCGGGATTGGATTGCTTGCGGTGATGCCCCAATTTTTACCTATATCAGCAGTTATACCGGTTCACGGTTTGATCCAAATGGTGAGCAATGCCAGTCGATTTGCTTTTGATTACAAGAGTGCAAAAGTCGACATTCTTCCTAAATACATCATCGGCTGCCTGGTGGGAGCATTCATAGGATATTTCTTTATAGGTAAATTTCCTGAGAAATATTTATCACTCGTCCTCGGTTTTTTTATTCTGGTAATCACATGGACCAAGATCGTGTCATACCTTGGTTTTATATTTAAAAATTTTGCAATCGTTGGGTTTGTTCAAACATTTCTTTCGCTCTTTGTGGCTGTCACCGGTTTGATATCACAGCCCATCCTGATGAAGATGGATATTAAAAAAGATGAAGTGATCGTCACCCATGCAATGCAAATGAGTGTGCTGCATGGATTGAAGGTCGCTGCTTTTGTAATTGCTGGCTTTGCGTTCATGGACTACGCAGGCCTGATCATCATCATGATCATAGCCTCCACTGTCGGCTCGTACTTTGGTGGGTTTCTTAGAGATCGAATATCGCAGCGTGTAGGCGCCATGCTTTTGAAAGCTGGCGTCACTTTCTTCGGTTTAAAAATGATCCTGGATCATTTTATTCAGAGCGTTTGAAAGTTACATAACCACAACAAGGAGTGTGAAATGGCGAAAAGCAAGAAATTCGATTGTGTTGATACTAAGGGAATTTCGGTTTTTCTTAATGAGCATGGATATTGTGTTATCAAGCCTCAAGACGACTCCGTGGAGGCATTTAGAGATATCGCGGAGAAGTTTGGGTTAATTCAATTCCATACAAAATCTGATAAAAGTGGCGTCGTCGGGGGTGGAGAGCCGATAAACAAAGATTGGCAAGTTTTCAAGGACGATTACCATGGCGAACTATCAAGTGATTTCTTCCCGCATACTGATGCGGTCTTTTTTGAATGGCATGGCTTACGTAGATGGCGTGGCAAAAAAAATCACGCCGCCCAAATTTGTCATCCTCCAGTGCATATCCAAGCCGGAGATTGGCGGAGATAATTTCTTGGTTGACGGGCAGAAAATCTACAATGACTTACGTGTCAATCAAGCTGACATACTAAAAACATTAATGACCAGCGGCAGTGTTACTTATTGCCGAGACGACTTATTGTCTATGGACTGCTCTGTATTCGAAAAAATCAATGATAATAAATTAAGAATCCGCTATCGATATGACAGCACTGCGTTTATTCCAGAATGGGCCAATGCGGCGTTCAATTACATCCAAAACAATTATTCAACCAATGAGCGCTACATTACCAATATAAGTCTTGAACCAGGGGAAATCCTGGTGATGGACAACCTTAGAGTTTTACACGCACGCCATAAATTCTTCGATGGCAACAAGAAAAGAAAGGTAAGAAGACTTTGGATCGCCGATGATTCAGGGGTTACTTTTAAAAACATACTGAATCAGTCACCTGTTCGTAGAGCCATGTCGCCTTTTGAAAAATATAATATCGCGCAACAAGAAAATGCAGAGCATTCATTTGTTGAATACACATGTGGCATTCACTCTCAACCGAGCAAAATCTTATCAAAAGCTCACGACGAATTTGACATGCTCGCCGAGCAACACTGATTACAGATCATTACTTTGGCAATGCCCTGTCTATAGTGGTTTATAGCTTTTAGATAAATGTAACTGTTTTCAAAGCAACTATCTGATTCCGGATGCCGCATCGGCATGATGCGACGCCTGCTGCTGCCCCAGAAACAACAAAGCCCTCGTAGAAGTACGAGGGCTTTGTTGTTTCTGGGGCTAGGAAAACCAGGGCTTAGTGACCCGCACTCTGCCCACCATCAACGTGCAGAATTTCACCGGTGACAAAGTTGGCGCTATCTAGATAAACAACCGCCTGAGCAATATCGCTGATCTCCCCCATCCGCCCAACCGGATGCAAACTCCCCAGCGCCTCATAAGTCTCCTCACCATGCATCGGCGTCTTGATGATGCCCGGCGAAACCGCATTCACCCGAATCCCGCGCTTGGCGTACTCAATGGCCAACGACTTGGTCGCCGCATTCAAGCCACCCTTGGTCAACGAAGCCAGTACCGACGGCACGCCATCAATCGCATGGTCGACCAAACTGGTAGTGATGCTGACGACATGACCGCTGCCCTGCTTTTCCATCTCGGTAATCGCAAGTTGGGTGATGTAGAAGAAGCCATTCAGGTTCACTGACAGCACGGCGGCGTAGTCTTCCTGGGTGTAAGCAGTGAACGGCTTGGCGACAAAGATCCCGGCGTTGTTGACCAGGGTGTCGACACGACCAAAACGCTCAATCGCTTCACGAATAACCCGCTGAGCAACCACCGGATCGCCGATGTCGCCGGCCACGGTGTGGATGTCCGGGTCGGTGGACGGTTTAATCGAGCGCGAAGTAGCGACCACTTTGTAATCAAGCGCACGGAATGCTTTGACCATGCCTGCGCCGAGACCTTGGGAAGCGCCGGTAATAACGATGACTTTTTTCGAGTTGCTCATGATGAACCTCAACTAATAAGTGATGATTTGAAAAAGTGATTAATCAGGCTTCAACAGGCGCCTGCGCCATTTGCCTCAACATCTGTTCGTAGTACTCGACCGACTGCGAACCGGACACCAGGTGACGACCGTTCAGCACCATGGCCGGGACCGAGTTAATGCCGCGTTCGCGATAAAACTCCTCTAGCTCACGCACTTCCTTGCCGAACGCTCCGGACGCCAGCACCTCACGCGCATCCGCCGCATCCAGCCCCACTTCCGCCGCCAGACGAACCAGCGTCTCGCGATCACTCGGGTTCTGGCCGTCGGTGAAATAAGCGCGCAGCAAGGCTTTCTTCAGTGCGACCTGCCGCCCTTCCTGCAACGCCCACAACAGCAACCGGTGCGCGTCGAAGGTGTTGTAGAAGTGACTGCGTTTCTCCTGATCGAACTTGAAACCGATGGCCTCGCCGCGAGCGATCTGCATCGCTTTACCGGCGACGATGTCCTCGGCACTGCGCCCGTATTTGCGCATCAAATGCGCCACCGCGTTCTCACCTTCCGCTGGCATGTCCGGGTTCAACTCGAAAGGCTTGAAGGTCAGCTCGACCGAGACTTCACCGGCCACGTTCTCGATCGCCTGCTCCAACGCCGTAGCACCCAACGCACACCACGGGCACACCACGTCAGAGATAAAATCGATGGCGACAGACGCGGTCATGACTTGCCCTCGGCCTCTGCCAGTTGCCTGCGGTACTGGGTGGTGGTGATGCCGGCGTAACCCCAGTTATCGGTGTCGACTTCCTCGATCACGATGTGGGTCAGGTGCGGGTCCTTGTTGAGAACACGCTGCAAGGTTTCAGTGATTTCGGCGATCACCTGAGCTTTCTGCTCAGAGGTAACGCCATCGCGGGTGATGCGTACGCTTACGAAAGGCATGAGAAATCTCCAGTGACCTGCCCCGCCGGGATGATGGGGAGGCGTTGGAGAAGAATGTAGGGGGTTGGGTCAGGGGGATAAAGGTGGGGGCGGGAACATCATTAGTTACGTGGTGTAATTAATTGATATGTGATGCTTCGCACTCTGCACGGCTTAACACCTTCTAGAACTGCTCATCACGAGAATGTCCTTCTAAAAGGGTGTGCTGCAACGTTCAATTTTAGAGGCTCCTCCAAGCCCATGGCGATACTGACGACATGACAGTGGGATTTTCCTTTCGCTCAAAAAATCAAAAACCGCACTGGGAAGTTCTCAAATAAACAGTAAAAAACAAAGATTTAATTCCGGAATTGACGTGATGGATACAAAGCACAGCTAGCCAACAGAGCCGCCTCAAATTTCTCTGCGAAAACGGTGCTTAAAGCGCAGCGCAAGCTATATTCATTTCTGCTCGTTTAAAAACTGATAAAAATTGGCTGCGATGAGTAAGTTCGTAGCTTTACATTGAACGACGAATATACGCTCAAGGGATCTGAATTATGGACGACCTCCAACAAGAAATTACAAAGTGGTTGCACACCCAACAAGCATGGATACAAGAAGCCGCACTAAAGCTCCTACAAAAACAACAAATTATCCGAAGATGATTTTATTGAACTAGTCGACTTATTAAAGACCCCTGAAGGACAGGAAAAAACTTCTACTAGACAATTTCCAATAATAAATGGTGCGGGCGCAGCCATTAATAATGTAAGAATTGAATCTATCGGGTCAATTCGTGCCATTGATAACCTTCCCCCCAAATCACCTCTATCTTTCGGAAAGGGAAATCTCACAGTTATTTATGGGAATAATGGAACAAGGAAATCTGGCTACACTAGAATTCTCAAAAAAGCTTGTGGAAAAGCTCAAGCAGCAGATCTAAAAAGCAACGTATTTATAGACCAACCCGTGATAAAAGATTGCACAATCACCTATAACTTAAACGGATTATCTACATCTCGAAACTGGATAGCTAACAGCCCTCCAATAGAGGATTTGATAGCAACTGATATCTTTGATTCAAATGCAAGTTTAGTTTACTTAGGAGGCGAACGTCCTGCAGCGTATACTCCACCGGCAATTGCCTTTTTTGAATCTTTGGTATCAACATTAAAGCTTATAAAATCCAGATTACAAACCAAACAAGACAATCTAGCCAGTCAAAAACCCAAGCTTCCGCCAGAACATATCAATACCAAAGCAGGTCAATCGTATACACTTCTGACAGCAACACAAAAAGAAATAGAGCTATCTCATATTTTAATTTGGAACGACGAAGACAAAGTAGCTCTAACACAGAAAAATGAAAGACTCACTCAGGCAGATCCAGTTGCACAGGCAAAAATCAAACGAACACAAAATCAACAAATAACTAGCTTGGCACAAGCATTAAAAAATGGTATCGCCGCAGTCTCACCAAAAAATTGCAACATCTATTATCAGTTACGCAACGATGCAAAACAAAAGCGTCAGACCGCCACTGAAGGGGCCATAGCAATTACAGGACTAACTAAATTCGACGGAGTTGGAGATATAACTTGGAGAGCCCTTTGGCAAGCAGCAAAAGACTATTCCTTAAAGTTCGCATACCCTCTGCAAGATTTCCCGGTTACGTCTGTCAATTCACGCTGTCCGTTATGCCACCAAGAGCTTGATGTGGAAGCCAAGCAACGCCTCAAAGACTTTGAAACATATGTACAAGGGGTTTTAGAAAAAAATGCGGTGGCAGCTGAGGCTGCGTTGAAGCTAGCAATAGACTCGATACCTATTGTACCCACGGATGAAGAGTTTCAGACGAAATGCCAGGCAGCCGGAGTTGCAGAGGGTACTTGGCTTGAGCTGATTCAAAAAGCCTGGCAAGAAATGGCGACATTATTTACTGAAATAAAGGATGAAAAACTCACAAATATTTGTGCCGGTCTTAATGCAGGGAAAATCACAGTAACCACATTGCTAGATACTAAGGCAATTGAGCTTGAAGCAGAAGCTGCACAATATGACGAGGATACACTAGCGTTTGACAAAATCGCGATCACAAAAGAAATAAGTGAACTGAAAGCGAAAGAGTGGACGGCGCAGCAGGCAGAAGCAATCCGCTTCGAACTTAAACGATTGAAAGACTTCCAGCAATACGAGACATTTAAGCGTTATACAAACACAACAGCAACATCAAAAAAACCCGGAGAGATTTCAGAAAAAATAATTACAGACGCATATATAAAAAGATTCAACATCGAACTACTCAAGCTAAAAGCAAAAAATCTAAAAGTTGAACTGGTAAAAACCCGAACTGACAGCGGACTCCCTCTACACCAAATACAATTGAAAGGTCTAGTCATTGCAGGCACCACTCCGAATCAAATTCTAAGCGATGGGGAGCATCGCATTGTCTCATTGGCGGCTTTTTTGGCGGATGTAACCGGTAAAAATGCTCGCACGCCATTCATTTTTGATGATCCAATTTCATCACTCGACCAAGATTATGAATGGAACGTCTCAACACGCCTAATTGAATTAGCAAATGATCGGCAGGTGCTAATTTTCACCCATCGGCTTTCTCTATATAGTGCGATAGAGGATGCAGCAAAAAAGGAAGGCGACGCATGGAAAAAAGCCCATTTAAATCAACTTTGCATTGAGTCATTCAACGGTACAACAGGACACCCTGTATCTCCAGAAGCCTGGAACAGCGCTACGAAATAGTCAAATAACATACTAATAGGTAGATTGGACGCTGCAAAAAAATGGCGGATGCCGGCGACATTCCCGGATATAAAATTCATGCACAAAGCATATGTGCTGACTTCAGAAAGCTCTTGGAGCGAACAGTTGAAAATGACTTGCTGAACGACATTGTGAAACGCCATAGACGAAGTGTGACTACAGATAACCGTATTGGGCACCTTTCAAAAATTACACATGGCGACTGTGAGTATATAGATGACTTAATGACTAAATACTCTTGTTATGAGCACAGCCAGTCGCAAGAAGCCGCCCCCGCCTTTATCCCAGAAGAGGCAGAACTTAGAGCCTACCTAATCGGATTGAAGACATGGCGAGGCGAATTTAAAGAAAGAGCGGCTTGATCAGCCACCTATAAAAAGCCCGCATCCAAATGCGGGCTTCCAACCGGACACTTTTGACATCCAATCATTTATCATATCCGTGATATATCCCAGTATGTCACGACGCACTAAAAACACTGGACATGACGAATTTGTCTCTAAACTAATAGCACTAGGAATAAATTACCATTCATTAGCTTAAACTGCCTGAAGGTCACGCAACGCCTCAGGATGCTGGCTAGCAACACGAAGAAGCGTCTGTGCCGCTCCCGTCGGCTGACGTCGCCCTTGCTCCCAATCCTGCAACGTCCGCAAACTGACGCCGATCAGTTTGGCAAACGCACTCTGAGAAACCCCCACTTTGGCGCGCGCTTCAGCAGCCGCTGACAACGGCACCTCCGTAACACGAGCCGCTTTGCCGGCTTTCATTTGACGTACAGAATCCAGCAAGTCCTGCTGAAACTGTTCAAGTTCATTGATCATCGCTGATTTCCTCCTTCAGTTTTTTGAGGAAGGCTACGGGTAAATTGTCGAATTGCGCCTTGGTGTAGGCGATCAGCAACCAAATTGAGCCTTCTAAAAGCGTGTTGTAGTAGATGACACGTGTACCACCTCGTTTGCCCATCCCGCTACGGGACCAACGAACCTTGCGCAGGCCGCCGGTACCGGGAACCACATCCCCGGCCAACGGATTAGCCGCCAGCCAGGTAATGAATTCATGACGTTCGCCATCGTCCCAGATGGACTCAGCATAGCGCTTGAAAATTTCGGTCTCGATAATCGTAAACATGGGCCTGACTATACGGCCTTGCCGTATAGAGGAGCAATGTACGTTTGTCTGATCGGACCAAAAATTCGGGCAATGCGCCTTGGTCCCGATACTGATTAGGCCGCTCATAAAAATCTTAAGATCCGCACTGACGCCACCACCTAGCCACGATTGCGCATCCTCCCACCTCAAGCTACCTTCAAGCCGTCGCTGCCAACTCAGCGACCGGGCCTGAGAACCCGAGTAAGATACAGGCGCACAAGCGCCCCAAATCACAATTGCCGGCGTTTTTTTGTGCCTGCATTTCCGTGTTATGGCGGCTGTGCGTGGGAGACCTTCGGGTCTGCCGGATTCCTGTATCTCCGGTTCTCAGCCCGCGCATAGCTGCCACCCATTCGCCTGAGAACGAACGTGGTAGCTCTAACTTTGATTCAGGAGTTCTTGCTAATGACCACTATTCGTCCGTTCGAAATTTACATTTCTGCAACACCGGTTCATGCCCCCCGCCAAAAAACCGGAGGTGCCCAATGACCATCCCCCAAGACCTGAAAACCATAGGTCTCACCCCGTTCTCCTTCCACGCCAATCAACCGCTGTTCCGCATCAACGCCGGTGTCCCGGTGGTCGCCGCCCTTTCCCACGCGTCCGACCTGCTCCACATCGCCAAACTCCTCGCCTCAGACGCCGCCATGGTTCGCGATACCGACCGGCATGCCTGGGCGTCGCATTATTTGCAGGATATGAGCAAGGCGATTATCGATGACGTTGTGAAGGTGCTCGACGCGCCGGGGAATAATCGCCGCAATAACGTCGACACATAATCCAGGACAGCACGCATGAAAAAGCCCCGAATCAATCGGGGCTTTTTGTGTAAGTCCGTTATCTACCCACTGGCTGAGTGGGGTGGTAGCGATCACTCACGCTACTGTCTATCGGCTCTTCCTCCCGCACAGACTGGGCCACTGCTTCAGAAATGGCGGACCAAATCTCTGGCCTCGTCAGCACCGGCATTTCCTTCGCCAATACGTTGCTCAGCTTGCCTTCGTTCTGCTCCATCGAGCGCAAGAGCCGATCAGCCTGATGGTCCGGCATTTCGACGACTTCCTTGATCGCCTGTCTGGCCTTTATATGGCTGCGTAAATACCGTGACTCTTCACGCATCTGTTCGGTAATCGTGCGCCGGATGACGTTGGACATGAACACCACGTGTGGCCCCAGGTTCGGGTAGCGCCACACTGGGCGGGCCTGATCCTGGCCGGTGAATTCAATGTTTGAGACCACGCCGTCAGGATATCGCGTACGTGTGCTGGCGAACGTTACCTGATCACGAATGCCCTGCATGAGCGGTTTTGAAACCTGATCCAGCACGCTGTCATACAGACGCCTCTCGGCAGAGTCGTCGGTGATAACCGCTGAAATCGGAAGAATCACCGTGTCTGGAATGGCCCCATCGCGGCGCAAAATATCGTTGATCAGGAAACGATGCACCCGGCCATTACCGTCGGCCAGCGGATGGATATAGACGAAAGCGAACGCGGTGACAGCGCTGCGCATGACCGGGGACTGACCCTTGGTGCGATTCAGAAAAACGCGGATGCCTTCCAGCATTCGCTCTAGGTCAGTCTCCGGCGGAGCAACGTAATGGACAATTTCCTGATAGCGCACCGTTTCGCCAACAAATACGGGGGACTGGCGAATCCCCAGACGTGTGAGTGTGGTCACTGCGCCCAGAATTTCGTTTTGCATCTGCGCCAGCGCTGCGTCGGTGAGCGGCAGTTCGCCCTGTCCGGTGCGCCGTGCCAGGACATCGGCGAAGCGCTGGATACGCGTCGAACGATCCGCCTCCCCTTCAATGGCGAAGCTGGCTTTGCTTTCTCGGAGCGTCATCCATGCCGCCGCTCGAAGCAGAAGCGCTTCGCCAAATTCTGCGGTCAGTTGACCGAAGAGTTGAGGAACATCGAGGTTAGCGGCCGATTTGACGGCCTCTGTCTTGACGACGGTTGGGCAGAAGTAGCGGGTGCCTGGCAGGTTGTCATTTACTCGCCAACGCGGCACTTTCACTGCCTCTTCAGGTGAAGCGGCCACCATCAGATCGGCGTTGATAGCGTCTACGTACTTACCGCCGATTGGGTCTGGCGCCTGCAGTTGCTCGCCAGTCAGCCACTCAAACAGGAAAGCTGCCCTGCGTACATATTGGCCGCTCGGCTCGGCACTCAACCAATCCTGTAGCGGTGCAGGTCCGACTTTTGTGAATAGTCGGCTCAGAAACTCGAGGTTCGGGACTTCATGCCGCAGGTGAAATTGCAGATGGGATGAGAGGTTCGAATCGGGGCGCATATTTTCCGTGTAGGTCTCAAGACGAAACCCGTCCTCGACCTGAGTCGACCGTCGACTACCGATCTGGCTTAACACCGGCAGCCGTGCCATCGGCAGGACTGCCAATGTCGTCGCTAGCCAAGCGGCGCCGACGGGGTCTGCTGGAAAATCGCTCAAGGTCACGCTCCTGTATAAGCTTAGCCAAATCAAAAATGCCTATAACTGGAGAGTAACGCCCAAAATTAAGTTTTCCTGCATAAAAATGACTATTTTTTGATGTGAATGCATAAAAACGAACATTTATAGCAATTACAAAAGCATTTTCATGTGTAGAGATCGAGTTCTCTGCATCTACGCCAAATGCATAAAAATGAGTTTATGTGCTTAAAAATGAACATAAAACAGGAATTTTGCATAAAACCGTACAGAAATCGGTCAGCCAGTCTGAAAAGCTAACCATTTTTACCCTTCCCCCCCTCAAACCTCACTCACCTCAAACACAAACGAAATCCGCCGACTACTCGCACTCCACACATACCGAATATGTTTCCCCTGCTTCGGAATAGACACCGCCGGCGGTCGAAACGCCGCCACACATTCATGCCCAGGCAACCGAACGCTGTTGTAGAGCAATCCCCAGGACAACGTTTCCCGCAGTTGTCGGGCGAAGGCTTGAGACGGGCCATACGCAGTCGTGTCCGGATCATGAAGCTGCGGATAGTTCTGACGAATGTCATGCAGCGGTTTGACGACTTTGTTTACGTAGGTACGCATCGTCAACTCAAGGTCCGGCTCGTTTGTCGCAGCGAGGAAACGCTCCTGGTGGTAACTCGTTTCGGCAATGGCGGCAGCCTGGCTGCTGGCGGCGTAATAGACGCCAAACGTGCCATCGGTAAAGCGGCTGGTTTTGCCGATGTGGGTGAACGCGGCCATGACGGGCGTAGAGCCAGGGCCTGAAATCCGGTCTTCGGGGCGCACGCGAGAAAGCATGCCGGCCTCTTCCATCAATCGGTCATTGGTCAGTGCTTCGAGAGCGTAAGCGGTCGGCAGATCTTCGGGGTCGAGCACGTCTTCGAACAACGCGATCGGCGGGAAGCTGCTGTTGACGATCCGATAGGCCCGCGACCACTGCGGATCGGCCAGTTCCGGCGCCATCAACCGCGCACTCCGTCGAGGTAGCGGCGCACGTCAGCGATGTCTACGACGCGGCCGACCAGCATGTAATCCAAAGCCGTCTGGCCATTGAACGGCGCAGCGGTGTTCGGACTACTGACCCATTTGTAAACACGCTCGCGGCTGTTGCTGAAGATGATGCTCAGCGCCTTATGGATGCCCATCAGGTAGGAAATGCGCTCCAGGGTGTCGTGGGGCAAACGCACGTTGGGCGGCAGGTGTTTGTACTTGTAGAACGTGGTGTTGCCGACTTTGCCCAGCAGGGTACGTTGTTGCTCGGCGCTGCAGCCCCAGCGTTCCATGAGGTTGAAGAAGAACTTGAGCGCGACCCGGCCGGCTTCCGGGGAGTCGATTTGTTGCTGTGGGGTCAGGGCTGGGGATGAGGTAGGCACAGGGAGGCCTCCTTTAAAATATCGTAAGGTCAGCCTAGTACAGATACGGATAATTGTGTGAATTTAATCCGCATGCGAACAGCCACCTTCTAACTCGCCGATCTAAAAATCCGTACAACCCTCACACTTTTTTTACCTCAATCACTCCCAAGTCACCAAAAACCCCGATCCTGTGTAAGCCTCCAGCCATCGGCTACGGAATCAATTCGCTACTAAAGCCGCGACAACTATGCTCAGGTGCAGGAATATAGCCGGCATAGGCGCCGGATAGGCCGCAAGGTACACAACAATTGCCAGCCCACTTTAGAGGGCATTACCCCATGGATAGCAGAACCTTACGCAACCTCATGCGCATCGTGCAGACCGGCTCGTTGTCGGCGGCGGCAGAGCATTCCTGTTTGACGGTGCAGGCGTTGGCCGCGCAGTTGAACAAGGTCGAAGAGCAGTTTGGTTTTCGCCTGTTTCGACGTTCCAACAAGGGCTTGACCTTGACCGCGCAGGGCACGGAGCTCACGCCGTATATAGACAAGGTCCTGGTCGCCACGCGGCAAATGGAAGAGAAAGTCACTGCATTGAAGGTGCCCGGTCAGCGCACGCTGAAGGTGGCGTTGAATACCACGCTGTCGGAGGATTTCAATCGGCGAATGATCGGACGCCTGTTTGAGGTGTTTCCTGACCATCAACTGGAATTCTCTTACGCCGAGTCGATGGAAAACCTCAGTAAGCTGAAGAACGAAGACTTCGATCTGGCCGTGCTGATCGGCCCGCAAAAGCCTGGTTTACCGAGCATTGTGCTGCCGGATGTGCACGTTCAGGTGGTCGGCGCTCATTGTGGCCAGGAGAACGACCCACTGGTGTTGCTGGGCGATAAGCTTCAGGTGCGTCCGGCGGACGATTGTCCGTATTCCCACAGCTTTTTGCGCTTTCTTGACGCGGGTCTGGGCAATTACGAAACCGGTCAACGGACGATTTATTCCTGCAGCGAGACCCTGACGCTGTCGCTGATCACGCAAATGGACGGCCTCGGCATGGTGTCTCGCGAGGCGGCCCAGCGTAACGGCTTGACCATTTTCCCGGGTTTCGAGGATTTCCTCGAAGTGCGGCTGGCGATCAACAACCCTGACTTGTCGGGTCAGGCGTTGAGTGATGTCGTCGATTTGCGCCTACATGAACGAGCCGAGCGCAATGTACGCAGCCGTCCCGACCGCCACACTCAGAAAGAGGTTTTTGCTGAAATACGCACATAACAACGTCGGAATCGCTGCATAGAATTCCGGGCGATCGAGCTGCACATGCTGGTCCTTGATTAACAAGGGCGTGAGGCTGATCGCAGCGACGATCGCCACTGGCAGGTATTCCAGCGCCCGGGCAACGAAGGGTGGCCAATGGTCGGTGTTCACTTGCAGCGGTAACGCGCGCGGCAGGAAGGTCACGGCCATCATCAGCACGACAACCAGAATCAGGAACGTTTGGTCAGGCATACACCCACCCCGCAGCCGACGAAAGTGGCAATAAACACATTAAACGGTGAGCTGCCGACCAGGCTGAGGGCGCCCATGCAGACGACCGCGGCCAGTGCGGCGATCAGCTTGTTGCGGGTGTTGCACAGCGACACCAGCACATAGAGCATCATCGCGGTCAGGGCGTAGTCGAGTTGGTACTTGATCAGGTGCGATGCGTACTGCGCGCAGATCGCCCCGAGCAAACCGCCG
The DNA here is from genome assembly GCF_056680395.1 of Pseudomonas sp. ASL4. Lineage (NCBI taxonomy): Bacteria > Pseudomonadati > Pseudomonadota > Gammaproteobacteria > Pseudomonadales > Pseudomonadaceae > Pseudomonas > Pseudomonas sp. ASL4. The sequence continues at coordinate 387,067 of NZ_CM155280.1, forward strand.
AGCACCCACGAGGTGTGGCAGAACAGGTTGAAGCCGATCAGGTAGCGCACGTTGACCGGCGCTCCGCTGCCCAGTTTCACACTGTGGAAGGCGAACGATTCATCGGTCAGCCCGCCGGCATAACACCAGCGCTCGAAACGACTGAGCCCCAACGCCCGCAAGGCCTTGGCCATGTAGACCGACATCAGCATGTGCCGCGCGTTGATCAAAAACGTGGTGAGGATAATCGTGGTCAGCGAAGCGCCGCTGGAGATCAGCGCCAGCGCGGCGAACTGCGAAGCGCCGGCATACACAAACAGGCACATCGCGACCGGTAACCACACGGGCAACCCGGCGTTGACGGCCATCAAACCAAACACAAACGACACCGTGAAGTAGCCGGCCACTACCGGGCTGGCTTCAGCAAACGTGCGCGAAGGCTGCGGCTCGACCATCAGCGGCTGGCTGCTGGACGTCTCATTCATAGGTCCCTCTCAAATGTCGTTTCGCCGCGAGGCTCGCAAAAACCCTGGGCGGTCCAAAAGCGTTTGCCGGCAAGGTTAGCATCGTCGACGAACAGGAACATCCGCAGTACACCGACCCGTTTCATGTCCGCCGAAGCGGCTTCCACCAAGCGCTGGCCCACGCCTTGGGCGCGATACTGCGGGCTCACCGCCAAATGGTTGATGGTGCCACGGCTGCCGAGCATACCGCCCAGCACCGCGCCGACCACTTCGCCACTGAGGTCGAGCGCCAGGTACGCGGTGGTGGTCTTCTGCACCAACACACCGCGCAGGCATTTGGCGTCCTGCCACTCGCAGAACGACACTTCGTCGAACTGCCGGAAAAAGCGCTCCAGGCGCACAGCATCCTTTGCATTGGCCCGCCACATCATCACTGATGCAGAGGGGTTGTCCATGGGGTCGAGCTGTTCAGCGAACAATGTCGAAAGCGGTCCCGGGCCGCGAGAAGGAAATCGCCAGGATTTGCCGGTACGCCATGTCGTGGGAATGGGTATTTCGAGCCGGGGTCACGTAGTGGCGCATGTCGCGATCGAGGAAGAACGTGGTGTCGAGGATTTCCTGATAGGTCGTCGACGCCAGTTGCTCTTCGTGGGCGCTGTAGAGGCGGCTTTCGGCGCCGTCCACATTGTTACGTCCCCAGAAGTGCACACCGCTGAACGGGTAACCGTCGCAATGAATACCTTCAGGGGTGATTTCCAGTTGTTTGCCTGGTTTGATCTCAATGCGGATCTGATGGATCTGGCATTGCCAGATTTCATCGTGCAATTCCGGCGGCAGGACGTTTTTGTACACTTCAAAATCGATATCGATGAGGCTGCGCATCACCGGCGAATTGATCACTTCATCGGAGAAGTCCTGGAAGTGGCGAACCATTCCACCGACGTAGCTGTTGTTGGCTTTGGACTGAACATAGGCACGGTGCTCCAGCTGCTTCAAGTCGCGGGTCACCGGGTTGTATTCGAAGTCACTGTAGCGACGGAAACGCATTCCGGATTCGGACTGGCCGTAATAGCTGTCCGGCTCCATGTTTTCCCAACTTCTGGTCAGTCTGACGAAGTCGGCGAAATGACCGTAGAGATTGAAGTCACCACCCTGGACGTTGACAAATTTGTCGCGCCTTAGCGATTCGCCAACTTCTCTGTTTAAAACGATCATTACTAGTCTCCGCTGCATTTAGCGGCTCAATCTAGTATCTGCAGGATTTTCGGCCCATGAGAAAGAATTTCAGGCATATCAAGCGTTGCTTTAAACGCGGTAAAAAGATGCTTTGAATCGACTTTTTTATGCCAAAAGAGGCGTCTTTAGAACGTTTTTACAAAAAAATCAGCAAAAAAAAACCCCGAGCCAGTCGGGGTTTTTAGTGAGTTTTATCAACTCAGCCGATCATCAGAAGATGTTGATCGGGTAATCCACGAACACACGTACTTCGTTACCGCTGACGTTGTACTCGCTGGATTTCTGCGACACGCGCAGGATCGAGCTGCGCAGTTTCACGCTCAGGTCTTTGGCCGGGCCACTTTGCACGACGTACTTGAACTGGTTGAAGATCTCGCGCTCGGTCCCGCCTTCGCTGGTGGACGTGGTGATGTTGTCACCGCGCACATAGGCGAAGTTGTAGCTCAGACCCGGCACGCCGAAAGCGCCGAAGTCCAGGCCGTAGCCCAGTTGCCAGCTGCGTTCGTCTTCAGCATTGAAGTCGGACCAGTAAGAGTTGGACAGGTAGATGGTGTTGCCACCGTCGCCGACACGACCCTGGTCTTTCTGATAGCCGCCGTAGGCGTAGCCCAGGTTGCTGTCGCCAGTGCTGCGCTGGTGAGCAACGGTGAACGAGTGCGGGCCGGTGGCAAAAGTCGCTGCCAGGCTCCAGATCTTGTTGTCGTCGCCGGTGATACCGTTTTCACGGACGTAGGAATCGTCCAGCTTGGTGCGGTAGCCGTTGAAGTCCAGGGTCAGGGACTGATCCTTGTCGATCGGGAACACGTAATTGGCGTTCACGTATTGCTTCTTCAGCACGTCTTCGACGTCGGAAGCGTAAACCGCAGCCTTGAACTGTTCGGTGAACTGGTAGCTACCGCCCAATACGTTAATCGACTTCAAGCCACCACTGTCACGGCCTTCAGCGCTCTTACGCGATTCGGCGGTGAAGCGACCGGCGTTCAGCACCAGGCCCTGGATCTCTTTGGAGGTGATCAGCGTGCCGGTGTAGCTTTCTGGCAGCAGGCGCGAGTTGTCGTAGTTCAGCACCGGCAATTCCGGCATCTGGTCGCCGTAGGTCAGCGTGGTGCTGGACAGACGGAACTTGACCGCTGCGCCGCCCTTGGAAAGGTCGTTGGCCGGGCTGCCGCTGTCGCCCTTTTTGAAGAAATCGATACCTTGGGCACCGCTGCGATCTTCGCTGCGCTCCAGGTTAAGTGCGTACAGACCGAAAGCATTCACACCGACACCGACGGTGCCTTGGGTGAAACCGGACGAGAACGTACCGATGGCCGCTTGGCCCCACTCGGATTTATCCGGGTTGCCGTCTTTGTAGTCACGATTGATGTAGGCGTTGCGCAGCAGCACTTTGAGGCTGCTGTCTTCAACAAAACCCTTGGATTCGGCCTGGTCGTTAGCCATGGCTTGTGTAGCGCTCAACATCCCCAGAGCGATCAGGCTGATTCGCTTGTTCAACATATTATTTTCCTTATTACCGGTTGATACGCGCTGTGCCGAACGGCTGAAACGGCGCTGTCGCGCTCTTTTTTCACCCAAAAACAAAAGGCCCGCCCACGAAAAATCGCGGCGGGCCTTTTATTGTTTTGTGAGTCGTGGCGGTCGGCCACAGGCGTTGGCGCGAATCCTATCCGCGCCCTTAACCCTGTGTCAATTTCATGAATCGTCTGTGAATAGGTGAAAAACGTCTAAGAAATCAGTTGCCTGCGAGCGCCAGTTGCACGGTATGGCTGTCAACGAACTGCTCGAAGTGGGTGACTTTGCCATCGGCCAAGGTCCACAAATGCGCGACGCGCGCATTCATCGGGCGGCCGGTGGCTTTGTAGGTTCCGCTGTAGTTGCCGTAAGCAAACACCTTGTCGCCCTGTGCGACGTAGTTCTCGACCTTGAACTGAAAACCTTCCCATTCGGTGGCCAGGCGCTTGAAGACGTTTTCGACGATGGCGTCGAAACCCACGTAGGTGCCGGCGTAGGGGAAACCTGCAGCCTCGGTCCATTGCGCATCAGCGGCCAGGGCGGCGGCGGTGTTGCGCGCGTTTTCCTGGGAGTTCGCGCCTTCGTAAGTGCTTTTGATCAGGCTCAGGTTATCCATGGGTCACTCCAGGTGAAATCAGTGGGCGCAGCCGTCGAGGCCACAGGCTTGAAGCTCGGACGAAGACGCTTGGGTTGGCAACGACTGACGCAGCCAGGCCGCAAAGGCTTCTGGCTTGCCCAGCCATGGGCCGATGTCGATCAAGGTGAATTGGCCATTCTGTTCCAGGGCGAAGGTCGGGAAGCCTTGGCCGCCGACTTTGGCTAACAGTGCGCGGCTTTCCTTGATGTGGTGATCGGTCCCGGCTTGCTCGTAAGCGGCCTGGAACGCTTGAAGTTCGAGGCCCAGACCCTTCGCGAGTTCAAACAACACCGCTTCGTCGGCGATACGTCGCCCTTCCACGTAATGAGCGGTCTGCAAACGGCCCAGCAATTCCAGTCCACGGCCGGCGATCTGCTCGGCAGCCAGCACCGCAGCCGTCGGCGGTGTGGAATCGAAGACTGCGCTTTCATCGCGCAGCAATCCTTCGAAATAGGCCTCACCGAAAGGCTGGCCGGTGTACTCGGCGATGCGCCGATCATGGGGCATCACATAGTTGCGCAATTGTGGCGAGACGATCTGGCGATTGGCGCCGCTCATCATCCCACCTCCATGGGCAATCACTGGCAGGACGGTTTGGGCCGCTTGCACCAACGGTTTTGCCCCGTAGCACCAGCCACACAACGGGTCGTAAATGTAATGAAGGATCATGGGAAGGCTCCGGCAAAGAAGTAGGAAAACTCGATGCCGGCAGACTAGTCCTCAGGCCGTTGCGGAAAAACGCCGGAATGGATTTCAGTCTGTTTCAAGAATCGGTCGAATGCCTGGGGTGACCGACAACCGCAACGACTTGAGCCCGAAGCGGACCCGACCAGACTCCACCCAACCTGTGGGAGCGGGCTTGCTCGCGAAGAGGCCGTGTCAGTCGATAGAGATGTCGCCTGACAGACCGCTTTCGCGAGCAAGCCCGCTCCCACAGTTGATCTCCAGTGATCAAAAAAATCTTCGCCCATAAAAAAGCGCCGCCTTCCCGGCAGCGCTTTTATCAATCCGTTGTTTTTCTTTTTTATCCTTCCATCACATCCCACAACGCTTCCAGCTCCGCTTCGCTGAATAAACCAGCGGGGTAGCGCTCGATCATCATCCGGCGCGGATCAGGTTCTCTGATCTGACGCGTTCCATTGGATTTCAACCAGTGCGCAAGGATCTGGAGCGATTCGCTATTGACTGCCAGGGGATGCAATGTCCGCTCGCTCACTACATTCACTTCGGCGTTCATTTCAGCGCTCTCTCCCGGTTTGTGAGCGGCTAACTTATCCAAGGTTTATGACAGAACATCGCAGCTCTCCCCTCCCTGTTTTGCACCATCACAGATACAAGAGCTGTGCCAATATTTCTTAGGTGTCGATGAGTGGATACAAAAAAGCCCGCAGTCCTGACGGGCTGCGGGCTTTCTCTCATGCGCTGTGCGGCAATTGCTGCCTGGTTGAATATGCAATCAACTCAAGCTGTTACAACCCCACTCACTCCTTGTGCGGCGCGGGCTGCTGTTGGGTAAGGCAGTGGATGTTCCCGCCTCCCAGTAACAGTTCGCGGCCCGGCACCATCACAACTTCGTGCTGCGGAAACAGGCCCTGAAGAATCTCTTTCGCCGGGCCATCCAGCGGGTCGTCGAAGCTTGGTGCGATGATGCCGCCGTTGACGATCAGGAAGTTCACGTAGGAACCGGCCAGACGAACGGTCGGATTGCGCTCCTGTGTGCCGTCCACCGGATCGACACCCGCGCACTCTTCCTCGGTTGCATACAGCGGCCCCGGAATCGGCATTTTGTGCACCGTGAATGGGCGACCTTTGGCGTCGGTGCTGCTTTCCAGCACTTTCATCGCCGCCTGGCAGCGCGGGTAGTTCGGGTCCTGCGGGTCATCGGTCCAGGCCAGCAATACTTCACCTGGGCGCACGTAGCAGCAGAAGTTATCCACATGACCGTCGGTTTCGTCGTTGAACAAACCGTCCGGCAGCCAGATGATTTTATCCACAGCCAGATTCGCGCTGAGCACCGCTTCGATGTCTGCACGGTTGAGGTGCGGATTACGATTGCGGTTGAGCAGGCATTCTTCGGTGGTGATCAGCGTGCCTTCGCCATCGACATGAATAGAACCGCCTTCGAGCACGAAGCCCTCGGTGCGGTAGCGCTGGCTGCGCTCGATCTCAAGGATCTTGCCGCCCACCTGCGAGTCACGGTTCCACGGCGAGTACAGACCGCCATCAAAACCGCCCCACGAGTTGAAGTCCCAGTTCACGCCACGGACTTCACCACTGTTATTGATGACGAAGGTTGGGCCGGTGTCGCGGACCCAGGCGTCGTCGCTGGACATCTCGACAACACGAATATTCGGCACATCCAGACGGGCGCGGGCGTTTTCGTACTGACCGGCGGAAACCGCGACGGTCACCGGCTCAAAACGGGCGATGGCCTTGGCCACTGCGACGTGTGCGGCTTGCGCCGGTTTGCCACCCAGGCGCCAGTTGTCCGGGCGCTCGGGCCAGATCATCCAGGTCTGGGTTTGTGCTGCCCACTCGGCCGGCATGTAGAAGCCGTCGGCGCGTGGGGTGCTGTGTAATGTGGTCATGGGATCAGGACTCCAGGGAACCGTCGAGGGTTTTGATCGCATTGTATAGGTTCGGGCGACGATCACGGAACGAGCCCCAAGCACTGCGGATGTGCTCCAGCTCGTCGAGGTCGAAACTTTGAACCAGCACGCCTTCTTCGGTCTGGTTGAGTTCCTGGACCTTCTCGCCAAACTGGTTGGCGATGAACGACGAGCCGTAGAAGGTAATGTCGTAGCCGTCCTGCTCTTCGTTGCCGATGCGGTTGCTGGCGATCAGCGGCATCAGGTTGGCGCCGGCATGGCCCTGTTGCACACGCTGCCAGTGGTCACGGGAGGAAATGGTCTTGTCGTGCGGCTCGCTGCCGATGGCGGTAGGGTAGAACAGGATTTCCGCGCCGAGCAACGCCATGCTGCGGGCGCACTCCGGGAACCACTGGTCCCAGCAAATGCCCACGCCGATTTTCGCGTAACGGGTGTTCCAGACTTTGAAGCCGGTATCGCCCGGGTTGAAGTAGTACTTCTCGTGGTAGCCAGGGCCGTCCGGGATGTGGCTTTTACGATAAATCCCGAGGTTGGCACCGTCGGCATCGATGATCGCGATGCTGTTGAATCGCGCGCGGCCGGCCAGTTCGTAGAAGCTGATCGGCAGCACCACTTGCAGTTCTTTGGCGACTTTCTGGAAGTGCTTGATGGCGATGTTGTCTTCGACGGTTGTGGCCAGTTGCAGGTATTCAGGGTTCGGTTTCTGGCAGAAGTACGGGGCCTCGAACAGTTCCTGGATCAGGATGATCTGCGCACCTTTGGCCGCGGCCTCACGGACCAGCTTCTCAGCGGTCTCGATGTTGGCTTCAAGGTCCCAGGAACAAGCCATCTGGGTAGCGGCGACGGTAACGATACGGCTCATGAATCATCTCCTGGGCAATTGCTTGAAGGTCGAGTGTGACGACGACCAATGACAGAAAGAGAAGCACCGGGCGTGGTTGATCACACCGTGGGCAATGGCGACTTTATAGCCGATAAATATCTGCTTTAAAAGCTGTTGATATGCCTTCTGTCTAAATTGACCCAGATAAAGCCGATAACAATCGAACTTAAACACCATCCCTGCTCGCGATAGCGGTGGCCCAGTCAGCATCAATGGTGCATGTTCCACCGCTATCGCGAGCAGGCTCACTCCCACAATAGGGGTAGGTGTTTACAGGCCCTCTGCGAGCACCTTCGAGAGCATGTCGACAAAGAAATCCACGCTCTGGCGCGAGGTCACCATCGGTGGTTTGATCTTCAGGACGTTCAGATAATCGCCAGTCGGCTGCATGAAAATCCCCAACTCACGCAACCGGTCACACAGCGCCGTGGTTTCTTCAGTCGCCGGCTCCAGGGTTTCACGGTTACGGATCAGCTCCACACCCAAGTAGAAGCCCGACCCATGTACCGCACCCACCAACGGATGAGTTTCGATCAGCGCTTCAAGCCGTTGCTTGAAATAGCCACCGACGACCTGTGCGTTCTCCCAAAGCTTTTCCTCTTCCATCACATCGAGCACCGCCATGCCGATCTGGCAACTGACCGGGCTGCCGCCCGCCGACGAGAAGAAGTAACCCTCGGCCTCCAGCGCTTCAGCGATTTCCCGGCGGGTGATCACTGCGCCCAGTGGCTGGCCGTTGCCCATGCCCTTGGCCATGGTGATGATGTCTGGCACCACGCCCTGCTCTTCAAACCCCCAGAAGAAGTGGCCCATGCGCCCGTAACCGACCTGCACTTCGTCGGCGATGCACACACCGCCCTGAGCGCGGACCAACGCATACACCTGCTGCAAATACCCAGGCGGCAACGAGATACCGCCGGCATTGCCATAAACCGGTTCGCAGATGAAACCGGCCAACTGGCGTTTCTGCTCGGCGATTTTCGCCAGGTTGTGTTCGACACTGCGCACATAGTCCGGCGCGCTGTCCGGGCCACGGAATTCGCCGCGATAGGTGTTCGGCGCAGTCACCGGATGCACCCAGTCAGGGCGGCTGCTCAAGGCTTTCGGGTTGTCGGCAATCGAGGTCGAGACCGCGTCCGCGCCCACCGTCCAGCCGTGATAGGCCTCGAGCACGCTGAGCATGTCCCGACCGCCGCTGTAGGCCCAGGCCAAGCGAATCGCCAGGTCGTTGGCCTCGCTGCCACTGTTGACCAGGAATACCCGGTCCATGGAATCCGGCGACAACTTCAACAGGCGCTCGGAGAACTCGGCAACCGCCGCGTAGTTAAACCGCGAGTTGGTGTTGAGCATCGACCACTGACGGCTGGCGACGGCAGCCATGCGTGGATGACCGTGCCCCAGCACCGCGACGTTGTTGAGCATGTCGAGGTAGGAGCGGCCCTGCATGTCGATCAGGTGATTGCGCCAGCCGCGCTCGATGCGTGGCGGGTCGACGTAATAGTGTTTTTGGGTGCGGGCGAAACTGGCGTCGCGACGGGCCAGCAATGTCTGCGAATCAAGCTCTGCTTCAGCGTCACAGGCCAGCCCAAGCAAGGCTGCGGGCGAAGGGCACAACGCTTGCCAGGCCGCCGCGCGTGACGGCGTACAAAACAACGGAGCGTTGAGCGAAGCCACACGGCTCAACTGCACGACCAAAGACCCGCTGACCGAACCCAGCACCTGACCTTTGACCAGCGCCGCACCGGTATGCAGCGACGGCGTGACGCCCCACAGACGCACGCTCAGTTGCGGGCCATCCAGTTGCAGCACACCCACTTCCGGCTGGTGGACGACACCGGCAAACGGTGACTCGACCGTCGTACCGTGGGGCACTCGTAGCTCGACGTGCAGCGGGCAAGTGTCCGGTTCTGCGGCACTGTCCGGCCGGGTACGGGACAAACGATATTGACCATAACGGCTAGCCGCCAAACCGTGGGCTGCCGCCGCTTCGGTCAGCAGACGCCGATCGATACCCGCTTGCTCCCAGTTACCAGCCTCGAAATGTGGACTGAGCACGCCCAGATCGATCAAGGCAAACTCGCACCCCACCAGACCCGGCAATAACGGCGCAAACCCTTCCCTGCCAATACTCGGCAGGCTCTGGCCGACGGCGGTCAGGATCGCCGCTTCCATCAGCGCCAACGGCACCGATGTAGCAACGCGGAAAATTTCCCACTCATGAGTGAGATTGTCGCGACTGTAGGCGTTGCCCGGATCGATGCTGACCTGCTGCTCGCCACTGAGCACCAGCACCGCCGCGCGGGCAACGATCAGCGGCCAGAGCGCCAGCAGCTCTTCATACTGCAACGGATTGACCGCGTGATAGGCCTGAACCGCCGGCAAGATGTAAAACGGATCGCCATCGGCGTGATGCAGCAGCGCCGCGCACGTCACCGACAGATCGGTAATGCGCCAGGTACGAATCAGATCGCCAAAATCGATCACCCCTTGCAACTGCCACTGGCGTTTTGAATCCCGCTGCCAGACCACGTTGTCGTCGGTAACGTCCATGTGAATCGCCTGCACCGGCAGCTTCGCCACTAACGGCAGCAAACGTCGTTCTGCCTGTTCGGCGGCCTCGGCAATCAACGCGCGTTGCTGATCATCCTGGATGACTGGCAACAAATGGGCGATCAATGCGTTGGCGTGGCGGGCGTCCCATTGAAGGGTGCGTTCAAGGCCAGGATGGTCGAAAGCGGCCAAGGCCAGATCCATTTCGCCACAGAGCCGGCCAAATCCGGCTACCACCGAGCCCGGCAAGTAATCGAGGTGCGTCAACGACTGGCCTTCAATGTAATCCAGCAGCCGCATATGGACAGGCTGACCGCCGACTTCCAGCGAGAGCAGGTCTGCGCCATTGTTGGCTGGAATCACCCGCGGCACATGCACACCGCCATGTTCGGCCAAATGCTTGAGCCCTGCGTGCTGGGCCTGCAACTCGAGCGCCGAGTAGTCGCCACGACAAATTTTCAGGACGAAACGACCGCGATCGCTGTCGACGCGAAAGTTGAGATCCTGCTGACTGCCCAAGGGCTGCAATACCCCGTTCAACCCGTAATGTGCCTGCAACAGCTCTAGTGCTTGCTCCGCAGACACTTGCGGGCTGGGCAAACTGACACGGTGAAGCAACGTGGCGAGCGGCATACAACGACCCCTGAAATTTTATTAGGCGCTTATATCGCCACCGCTTGGAGCGAGACGCAACCCCCGCCCTGATCGGCGCAAAGCAAAAGACAATCGCAGGACTCGCACCGGACGGCACTTTGCGCAAGAATGTCGACACATCAATGTCCATTGCTGGAGAAACCCCATGAATGTAGTCACCACCGACCTGCCCGGTGTTTTGATCATCGAGCCCAAGGTGTTTGGCGACGAGCGCGGTTTCTTTTACGAAAGCTTCAACGCCAAGGCTTTTGAAGAAGCGACCGGCCTGAACACACAATTCGTTCAGGACAACCATTCGCGTTCGCAAAAAGGCGTGCTACGTGGCCTGCATTACCAACTGGAAAATACCCAAGGCAAATTGGTTCGTGTCACTGCCGGCGAAGTGCTCGACGTGGCCGTGGACATCCGTCGCAGCTCGCCGAACTTCGGCAAATGGGTGGCGGTACGTTTGTCCGCCGACAACCATCGTCAACTGTGGGTGCCAGAAGGTTTCGCCCACGGCTTCGTGGTGCTGAGCGAATTCGCCGAGTTCCTCTACAAGACCACCGACTACTACACCCCGTCGGCCGAGCGCAGCATTCGTTGGGACGACCCGGACCTGGGCATCGACTGGCAACTGGACGAAGCGCCAAAACTGTCGGGCAAGGACGCGGCCGCCGCGTTCTTCAAGGACGCTGACGTCTTTTCCTGAAACGCTGTCTGAAACTTCATTTCAACAGCACGCCGGCCCCGGTTACGCAGACTGCGCCCGCAACCCTAGGCATAATGCGCCTGTCCCCCCAGGCGCTAGATGCTCATGACTCCAACCCTCCCCCGCAGACCCCGCTGGCGCAGCCTGGCCCTGCTCGCGCTGTGCCTGGCGCCGTTGCTGTGGCCGCTGCAGCATCTGGCCGAGCGTTACTACCGGAGCGAGCTGGCCGGGCAGAACCGTCAGACCCTCGACCTCTACGTCGCCAACCTGCTGGGCACCCTGCACCGCTATGAAGTACTGCCACAGATTCTCGGCGACCTGCCCGCCCTGCGCGCCGTACTGGGCGCGCCCGACGATGGCGTCACTCAGGGCAACGCCAACCGCTTGCTGAAAAACATCAGCGCCCAGACCGGCGCCGAAGTCATGTACCTGATGGACACCACCGGCAAGACACTGGCGGCCTCAAACTGGGACAAACACGACAGTTTCGTCGGGCGTAATTTTTCCTTCCGGCCGTACTTCAGCGAAGCCATGGCCGGGCGGCTCGGGCGCTTTTTCGGGCTGGGCACCACCTCGGCCAAACGTGGTTACTTCTTCGCTGCCGCCGTACGCGAGGGTGAGAAAGTCGTCGGCGTGCTGGTGGTCAAGGTCGATCTCGATCACACCGAAAGCCTCTGGGGCAAAACCCCCGAACAACTGCTGCTGACCGATCACAACGGCGTGGTCATTCTCACGTCGCGGCCCGAGTGGCGTTTTCGCTCCACCCGCGACTTGAGTGATGAAGAGAACAAAGCCATCACCGCGATCCAACCCTACCCGACCCGCGATTCCAGGCCGTTGAAGCTCAACACCAACGCTTGGTTAACCCAGACCCAGCGGATCGAGGAAACCGGCTGGAGCGTCAGCATCCTTGCGCCCCGCACCCTGATCGACCGCCCGGTGCGCACGGTCGTGGCCATCGGTGGCGCGACGCTGCTGGTATTGATGCTGTTGCTCGGTCTGATGATGCAGCGCCGCCGCCATTATCTGGAGCGGATCGCCTTCGAAGCCAAGGCCCGCCGCGAACTCGAAGACCGGGTGGCCGAGCGCACCAGCGACCTTGAAGGCCTCAACCGACGCCTGAAACAGGAAGTGCTGGAACGCGAACACGCCCAGCAAGAACTGGTGCGCGCCCAGGATGACTTGGTACAGGCCGGCAAGCTGTCGGCACTGGGGACGATGTCGGCGAGCATCAGCCACGAACTCAATCAACCGCTGGCGGCGATCCGCAGCTACGCAGAAAACGCCGAAGTGTTACTCGATCATCAGCGCACCGACGATGCCCGCGGCAACCTCAAGCTGATCAGTGAACTGACCGGGCGCATGGCCTCGATCATTGCGCACCTGCGCGCCTTCGCTCGCCGCGATCGCCACGCCCCGGAAAGCGTCGCCCTGCAACCAGCGCTGGATGACGCCCTGGCGTTACTGGCCAAGCGTCGACGGAGCATGGAAGTCGAGCTGATCCGTGACCTGCCAGCCGCCACGCTGTGGGTCGAGGCCGGGGAAACCCGATTGCGTCAGGTGCTCGGCAACCTATTGGCCAACGCCCTCGACGCCCTGACCGAAAAAGGTCCGCCGCGCAAACTCTGGCTGAGTGCCCAATCCACCGCCGACGGCGTCAACCTGTACATTCGCGACAACGGCCCCGGGTTTTGCCTGGAAGCGCTGGGTCGCGCCGGCGAGCCCTTCTACACCACAAAGACCCGCACTCAGGGTCTTGGGCTGGGGCTGGCGATCTGCGACACCCTGATGCGCGCCTTCGGTGGTGAACTGTCGTTCGCCAACCATAAGGAGGGCGGCGCCCTGATTACCTTGAAGCTACGCGCAGGCGCACCCGGCGTGAGCCTGCAACCGTCCGAGGACCGAAGTGCATGACCATCGATAACCGCATCCAGGTCGTGTTGATCGACGATGATCCGCACTTGCGCCAGGCCTTGAGCCAGACCCTGGACCTGGCCGGCCTGAAGATCCTGCCGCTGGCCGAAGCCAAGGGCCTGGCCGGGCAACTGGAGCGCGACTGGCCGGGCGTTGTGGTCAGTGACATCCGCATGCCGGGAATGGACGGCCTCGAGTTGCTGAGCGAACTCCACGCCCAAGACCCGGAGCTACCGGTGCTGCTGATCACCGGCCACGGCGATGTTCCGCTGGCCGTGCAAGCGATGCGCGCCGGGGCCTATGACTTTCTGGAAAAACCTTTCGCCAGCGACGCCCTGCTCGACAGCGTGCGCCGCGCCCTGGCCTTGCGCCGGCTGGTACTGGACAACCGCAGCCTGCGCCTGGCCCTGAGCGACCGCAATGAATTGAGCGCCCGACTGGTCGGGCAATCGGCGCCGATGCTGCGTTTGCGCGAGCAAATCGGTGCACTGGCGGCGACCAGGGCCGACGTGTTGATACTCGGTGAAACCGGTGCCGGTAAAGAAGTGGTGGCCCGGGCGCTGCACGACTTGTCGAGTCGTCGTAACGGCCCGTTCGTGGCGATCAACGCCGGGGCGCTGGCCGAATCGGTGGTGGAAAGCGAGCTGTTCGGTCACGAGCCCGGCGCGTTTACCGGCGCGCAAAAACGCCGCATCGGCAAGTTCGAATTCGCCAATGGCGGCACGTTGTTCCTCGATGAAATCGAAAGCATGACCCTGGATGTGCAAGTGAAGCTGCTGCGCATGTTGCAGGAGCGCGTGGTCGAACGTCTCGGCGGCAATCAACTGATCCCGTTGGACATCCGCGTCATCGCCGCCACCAAGGAAGACCTGCGCCAGGCCGCCGATCAAGGGCGCTTCCGGGCCGACTTGTATTACCGGCTGAACGTCGCACCGCTGCGCATTCCACCGCTGCGCGAACGTGGCGAAGATGCACTGGTGCTGTTCCAGCATTTCGCCGACGAAGCCAGCACCCGCCACGGTTTACCGCCCCACGAACTGCAGCCGGGGCAACGGGCGCTGTTGCTGCGTCACGCCTGGCCGGGCAACGTGCGCGAACTGCAAAACGCCGCCGAACGCTTTGCCCTGGGACTGGAACTGGAACTGGACAACAGCGCGCCGCAGGGCGGCGTCAGCACCACGGTGGAAGTGGTCAGCGGTGGCCTGAGCGAGCAGGTGGAAAACTTCGAAAAAACCCTGATTGCCGCCGAACTGGCGCGCTCTCACAGCTCGGTGCGCAGCCTCGCCGAGGCCTTGGGCATTCCGCGCAAGACCCTACACGACAAGCTGCGTAAACACGGCCTGAATTTCGCCGACGGTGGCCCCAGCAGCCAAACCGACGACCTTGATTGAATCCAACCGCAGAGGCTATGCATGAATCGCGACAGTCGTTATCTGGAATCAATCCTGCACCACGACATCCCGCTCACCCGGGACATGGGCCTCAAGGTGCTCGACTGGCACGACCAGCAACTGCGCCTGCACTTGCCGCTGGACGCCAACGTCAATCACAAGAGCACCATGTTCGGCGGCAGCCTGTATTGCGGCGCCGTGCTGGCCGGTTGGGGCTGGCTGCATTTGCGTCTGCGTGAAGAAGGCATTGAAGACGGGCACATCGTGATTCAGGAAGGGCACATCAGCTATCCGCTGCCAGTGACGACCGATGCCACGGCAATTTGCCAGGCGCCGAGTGCGGCGGTCTGGAAGAAGTTTTTGGCGATGTATGAGCGCTATGGGCGGGCGCGATTGACACTGCATTCACGGATTGTGAATGTCGGGACAGAAGAAGATGCGGTGACGTTTACGGGGCAATACGTGCTGCACCGCTGAACCGGAACCGCCACACAACCTGTGGGAGCGGGCTTGCTCGCGAAGGGGCCATCAGATTCAACATCAATGTTGACTGATACACCGCTTTCGCGAGCAAGCCCGCTCCCACAAGGGTCTTGCTTAACGGGCTGGCATTTGGACAAGCCACTTCGACGCGGTCAGGAACGCGCCAGCGCCAGCAGTTTCTCGCGCCACGCAGCCTTCGCCGGCAACGCCAAAAAGAACTCATTCAGCAGAGATTCCCGCGCCGGATAACTAAACGGCGCACCACTCAAATCCAGCACCTCACCGCCCGCCCCTTCCAGCACACCTTGCGCCGCCGCGGTGTCCCACTGAGACGTCGGCGCCAGGCGCGGATAACAATCCGCCGCCCCTTCCGCCAACATACAAAATTTCAGCGAACTGCCGAAGTTCGCCAATTGCAGCTCACCCAGGCTCTCACTCAACCCCGCCAGCAACCGCTCCTGTTCAGGGCTGGAATGTCGACGACTGGCGACCACGGTAAACGCCTCGCCCGCCGCCGGTACGTCGCGAACCTGAATCGGCAACGGTGTTACGCCTGCATCACCCCGCCACGCCCCCAACCCGGTGCCACCGACATAGAAACGCCCGTTGGTCGGCATCGACACCACGCCAAACACCACGCGGCCCTGCTCGATCAGCGCGATGTTGACGGTAAATTCTTCACTGCCGGAGATGAACTCTTTGGTCCCGTCCAACGGGTCCACCAGCCACCAACGCTGCCACCCGGCGCGTACGCTTTGGGGGATGTTGGCGTCTTCTTCGGAGAGTATCGGAATGCTCGGATCCAGCGCGGTTAGCCCATCCACGATCACATGGTGAGCTGCCAAATCAGCCGCCGTCACTGGCGAGCTATCGGACTTTGCAGTAACAGCAACGTCGTTACGCCAAAACGGCAGGATCGCGTCACCCGCCTTCAATGCCAGTTCAACCACTGGCGCCATCAACGGATGGGGAAAATTCAAATTCATGGCAAAAACACCCCACGTTGGGTCAATAAGTCTCGGGCCAGATACAGCGCCGCCAAGGCACGGCCCTCAGTGAATTGCGGGTTCTGGGCCAAGGCCGACAACTCACGCAGGTTGACCTTGTCCACCCGCATCGGCTCGGGCTCGTCACCCTCAAGGCTTTCTTCGTACAGATCGGTGGCCAAGACCACCTGGATCTTCTGGCTCATGTAACCGGGCGACAACGACAACTCGGTCAGATGCTCCAACTGCCGTGCGCCATACCCGGCCTCTTCCTTGAGCTCGCGTTCGGCGGCGGCCAGCACGTCTTCGCCGGGCTCGATCAATCCTTTGGGCAAGGACAGTTCGTATTCATCGGTGCCGCCGCAATACTCTTCGACCAGCACCGCGTGATCGGCATCGAGCATCGCCACAATCATTACCGCGCCATACCCGGCACCCTTGCCGACCAGACGCTCGTAAGTGCGCTCCACGCCATTGGAAAAGCGCAGCTTGAGCTCTTCGACGCAGAATAAACGGCTGGTGGCGACGATCTCGCGGGCGAGTACGGTGGGTTTCTGGCGCATAGACGGCTCCTTGGCGTGAACGCGTTACTATACCCGGCCTATCCTGATTGTTTACCTCGGATATCTTTTTTACCGCTGGAGAAGTTCTTTATGTCCCTGCTGCCCTGGCGCGACATCGACACTGTTCTGCTGGATATGGACGGCACGCTGCTGGACCTGCACTACGACAACCATTTCTGGATGGAACACCTGCCGCAGCGCTATGCCGAGTTGCACGGGGTGAGCCGGGCCATGGCGGAAATGGAGTTGCAGCCACTGTTCGAGCGTAACGCCGGCCAGTTGCAGTGGTACTGCCTGGATTTCTGGAGCGCCGAGCTGAAAATTCCGGTGCGCGAGCTGAAGCTGGAAACCGCTCATCTGATTGCCCTGCGCCCGGATGCGGATACGTTTCTGGCGGCGATCAAACAGGCTGGCAAGCGTGTGGTCATGATCACCAACGCGCATCGTGATTCGCTTTCGTTGAAGCTGGAGCGAATTGAACTGGCGCCGTATTTCGAGCGGTTGATCAGCTCGCATGATTACGGTTTCGCCAAGGAGAACCCGCAGTTCTGGGATGCCTTACAAGCGGATATCGATTTTGATCCGGCACGCAGTCTGTTTATCGACGATACGTTGCCGATCCTGCGCAGTGCGCGCAACTTTGGTGTGGCGCATTTGTTGGCCGTGCGTGAGCCCGATAGCCGTAAAGGGCCGAAGGACACGGCGGAGTTTGCGGCGGTTGGGGATTATCGCGAGTTGATTGAAGGCCTTTAAAGCCTCAGGCGGTCATTGTGGCGAGGGGGCTTGCCCCCGTTCGGCTGCGCAGCAGCCGCAGAGATTTTGGGGCCGCTTCGCAGCCCAACGGGGGCAAGCCCCCTCGCCACAAATCTCAAGCCTTATTCAGGAATCCGCAACGACTGCCCCGGATAGATCTTGTTCACATCCTTGAGCATTGGTTTGTTGGCGTCGAAGATTTTCTGATACTTATTGGCGTCGCCGTACACACGCAGGGAAATTTTACTGAGGCTGTCGCCCGCCACGACCGTGACAAACTTCGCGGCCACCACCACCGGCCCGGTCACGGTGATCTGATCGTCCACACTGCCGACGCCGGCGATATTGCCCACGGCCAACAGAATCTTTTCCTTCTCTTCCTGACTTGCGACTTCACCGGTGACAGTGACCTTGTCGCCATCCACCGTGGCCTGCACATTCGGGTTACCCAGGCCGACGTCTTTGATGTGCGCTTTCAACTGATCACTGGCATTAGCGTTGCCCGGTGTCAGCAAATCAAGAAGCTTTTCGCCTGCTTCTTTCACAAAGCTCAAAATGCTCATGGTGCACTCTCCTTGGGGTTTAGTTTCCAGACGCAAAAGCCTAGACCAAGGTTGCAAGACTCGGTTCCAACCCGACCAATGACGTCGATCCGCCGCAAGCGCTAAAATCCCCGCCCTAACCGCGCCCTGGAGCGAAGATGGACATCAAGCAGCTCAAATTCCTCATCGCCCTCGACGAAACCCGGCACTTCGGCCAGGCCGCCGCCCGCTGTCACATCACTCAGCCGACCCTGTCCATGCGCCTGCGCAGCCTCGAAGAAGAACTCGAGCTGCCGCTGGTCAATCGCGGCCAGCGCTTTGAAGGCTTCACCGCACCGGGCGAGCGGGTGCTGGCCTGGGCTCGTACAGTGCTGGCGGCTTATGACGGTTTGCAGGCCGAGGCGGCGGCCTGTCGCGGCAATCTGGTGGGTACGTTGCGGTTGGGCGTGGTGCCGCTGTCGAGTTTCGATCCGTTGCCTTTAATGCAGCGCCTGCACGCCGAACACCCGAACCTGCGCTTCGAACTCTCGGCGCTGAGTTCCGAACAGATCCTCGAACAACTGGCGAACAATCGGCTGGACCTCGGCGTGTCCTACCTGGAGCGTCTCGACGGCGAACGTTTTGATTCCCTGGCATTCAGCGAAACCCGAATGGGGTTGCTCTACGACCAGCGCTTTTACACGTTCGGCGAGGCGCCGCTGAGTTGGGAGTCGCTGATTGAGTTGCCCTTGGGAATGCTTACCAGCGGCATGCACTTTCGCCAATCCATCGACCACAACTTCCACAGCCGCGGGCTGACGCCACAGCCGTTGTTGCAAACCGATGCGGTCCATCAATTGTTACAAGCCGTACACGGAGGGTTCTGCTGCGCCGTGATGCCGTTGGACGGCGGCCTCGAAAACCTTACCGACCACCTGCGCCTGCAACCTATCGAAAACGCTCAAACCCTCGGCCGGCTGGGGCTGATCATGCGCCGTAGCGCCCCGCGTTCAGCCTTGGCGGAAGCCTGTTTCGCGATTTATCAGAAATCGCTGATAGAGTCTTGATCGACGGCATCTATCGGCGGATCAGTATTAGCGATTAGACGCGACATGTTGACGCGCCTAGTCTTAGGGGGCGTTCTCAATGAGTTTCCACGCTGCGCAAACCAATAAAGAACGCCCCTAAAGCTGTCCAAACCGTCGGTGATGCCCCATGAACGCCAAGCGCCCAGTCTGCGCGGCGCCCGCCCTCGAAACGCCCGCGCCCGCCGCCAGCCAGACCTACAGCTACAGCACGCTCCAATACACGGAATCGGACAGCACCGCGCTGGCCGAGGAAGTCGCCTTGGCGATTGCCTTTAATGGCATCAGCCAGGCTGTGATGCTGGTCACCCCGACCGATCTTGAAGACTTTATCGTCGGCTTCAGCCTCGGCAGCGGCATCATCGAAGACGCAACCGACATTTATGATCTGCAACTCAGCGGCTCAGGCTCGGCGCAGTACGCGCAAGTGACCATCGCCAACCGCGCTTTCTGGAACCTCAAGCAGCAACGTCGGCAACTGGCCGGCACCAGCGGCTGCGGGCTCTGTGGCGTGGAAGCGGTCGAGCAAGCGCTGCCCGACCTCAAAGTATTGCCCGGCGCACCGTTGCCACCCGCCGAATGGCTCGATGGCCTGCGCCAGCGTATCGGCGCGTTCCAGCCGCTGGGCCAGCATTGCGGCGCGGTGCATGCGGCGATGTTCATGAATGGCCAGGGCGAGTTGCTGCTGGGCCGTGAAGACATCGGCCGGCACAACGCCCTCGACAAGCTGATCGGCGGGTTGATCCGCCAGAACATCCCGACGGCTGGCGGCCTGGCGATTGTCACCAGCCGTTGCAGCCTCGAACTGATCCAGAAAGTGCTGCGCGCAGGGATTCAAACCCTCGTCAGCCTGTCGTCGCCCACGGGCCTTGCCGTGCAATGGGCCCGTCGCCACAACCTCAATCTCATCCACCTGCCGCAGAAAAGTGCACCGCGGGTCTACAGCCCAGCGATGGAGAATCAAGCGTGAGCCAACATCAACAAGCCGACCAGAAACCCGTCCCCCGTTACAAGCCCTATAAAGGCGCGGCCGGTGGCTGGGGCGCGCTGGCCAGTGTTGCCCGGGCCTGGTTGACCAGCGACAACGCGCTGAAAAACCTGCGCATGATGCTCAAAACCAACAAGAACGGCGGGTTCGACTGCCCCGGTTGCGCCTGGGGCGATTCCAAGGAAGCCGGCATGGTGGCGTTCTGCGAGAACGGCGCCAAAGCAGTGAACTGGGAAGCGACCAAACGCCGTGTAGATGCGGCGTTCTTCGCCAAGCACAGCGTCAGTTCGCTGCTGGATCAGAGCGACTACTGGCTTGAGTATCAGGGCCGCTTGACCGAGCCGATGAGCTACGACGCCGAAACCGATCGCTACAAACCAATCAGCTGGGAAGACGCCTTCGCCCTGATCGGTAAACACCTGCAAGGGCTGTCGAGCCCGGATCAGGCCGAGTTCTACACCTCGGGCCGCGCCAGCAACGAAGCGGCGTACCTCTATCAGTTGTTCGTGCGTTCTTTCGGCACCAACAACTTCCCCGACTGCTCGAACATGTGCCACGAAGCCAGCGGTGTGGCGTTGGCGCAAAGTGTCGGCGTCGGCAAAGGCACCGTGACCTTCGACGATTTCGAACATGCGGATGCGATTTTTGTTTGGGGCCAGAACCCCGGCACCAACCACCCACGGATGCTCGAACCCCTGCGTGAAGCGGTGAAACGCGGCGCCCAAGTGGTGTGCGTCAACCCGCTCAAAGAGCGTGGCCTGGAACGCTTCCAGCATCCGCAGCATCCGATTGAAATGCTCACCAACAGTGACAAACCGACCAACACTGCGTACTTCCGACCTGCATTGGGCGGCGACATGGCGCTAATGCGCGGCATGGCGAAATTCCTGCTGCACTGGGAGCGCGAAGCGCAGCAGACCGGCCAGCCTTCGGTGTTCGATCACGACTTCCTCAATGAACACAGCGCCAACGTGCTGGAATACCTGGGCGCCATCGACGACACGCCGTGGGCGCAGATCGTCGAGCAGTCCGGCCTGACCCTGGTGGAAGTCGAGCAAGCGGCGCGCATGTACGCCAAGGGCAAGAACGTCATCATGTGCTGGGCGATGGGCATCACCCAGCACCGTCACTCGGTAGCGACCATCCAGGAAATCGCCAACCTGATGCTGCTGCGCGGCAACATCGGCCGGCCGGGCGCAGGCCTTTGCCCGGTGCGTGGCCACAGCAATGTGCAGGGCGACCGGACCATGGGCATCAACGAGCGTCCGCCGGTGGCGTTCCTCGATTCCCTGGAGCGACGCTTCCAGTTCAAGGTGCCGCGTGAAAACGGCCACAACGTGGTCGAAGCGATTCACGCCATGGCCGATGGCCGCGCGAAAGTATTCATCGGTCTGGGCGGCAACTTCGCCCAAGCCACCCCGGACAGCCCACGCACGTTCCAGGCCTTGAGCAATTGCGACCTGACCGTGCAGATCAGCACCAAGCTCAACCGCAGCCACCTGGCTCACGGTAAAGACGCGCTGATCCTGCCGTGCCTGGGCCGAACCGACATCGACATCCAGACCGAAGGCCCGCAAGCGGTGACCGTGGAAGATTCGTTCAGCATGGTTCACGCCTCCAACGGTCAGTTGCAGGCGCTGTCGAACCAGATGCGCTCGGAGCCGGCGATCATTGCCGGCATCGCTGCCGCGACCCAGGGCAGCAAACCGGTGGACTGGAACTGGCTGGTGGCCGATTACGCACGCATCCGCGACCTGATCGCCGACACCATTCCGGGCTTTCGCGACTTCAACGAGAGGGTGAAGAATCCGGGTGGTTTCTACCTCGGCAACAGTGCCGGTGCCCGCAAGTGGAACACCCCGTCGGGCCGGGCCAATTTCCGTGCGAACGTCCTGCCCAAGGATCTGGTTCATGAGCGCACGCGCGCCACGGGTATTTTGCCGGATCTGATCATGCAGTCGATGCGTTCCCACGATCAGTACAACACCACGATTTATGGTCTTGATGACCGTTATCGCGGGGTGAAGGGTCAGCGGGACGTGTTGTTTGTGAACGAAGCCGACATCATTCGCCTGGGGTTCAAACCGGGGCAAAAGGCTGACATCGTTTCGATCTGGGACGATGGCCGTGAGCGTCGGGTGAAGGGCTTCACGCTGCTGGCGTTTGATATTCCTGCCGGGCAGGCCGCCGCGTATTACCCGGAAGTGAATCCGCTGGTGCCACTGGAAAGTACCGGGGATGGCAGCCATACACCGACGTCGAAGTTTGTGGCGATTCGGTTGGAAATGGCGAGCGAGACTGGGCTGATTATGGCGAAGTCGGCGTAGCACAAAGCACGGACCACTGTGGCGAGGGAGCTTGCTCCCGTTCGGCTGCGTAGCAGTCGCAAAACAGACAAACCCAATCTAACTGAAAGATTGGGTTTGTCTGCTTTTGGGGCCGCTTCGCGACCCAGCGGGAGCAAGCTCCCTCGCCACAGGACCGTGTCCGCTTTTTTGATTTTTAGTGGCCAGTAACTTTCCAATCGCCCACAAAAAAGGCCGTTTCTGCATTGAAACGGCCTATCCGAAGTAACTAAAGACTGGCGAAAAATACTTAAGTTCCGCCCTAAAAACAGTAACTTATAGAATTGTGTACAAGTCGTGTTACTCGTCGGATTTCGATTGTCACAACTATGACACAGCCTCAGGATCGCGCCGTCATCCCCTTGAGGTTCCTCTATGAAGTTCTCCTCGATTCTCTTGTTGTCCCTTAGCCTGGCCAGTGGTTTCGCTTCTGCTGGAGGCACTGCTGAAGCAGGTGTGGGCGGCGCATTGGGCGGGGTTTTGGGCTCGGTCGTCGGTCAGTCACTAGGCGGCAATACAGGTTCCACCATTGGCGCGGCCTTGGGCGGTGCCGGTGGTAGTGCCGTTGGCGCCGACAGACACAGCCGTGGCCAAGCCGCCATCGGCGGTGCGTTGGGCGCAGCCGGCGGTAACGTGGTCGGCCGCAGCATGGGCGGCACCACCGGCAGCCTGATCGGCTCCGCAGCCGGCGGCGGTGCGGGTGGCGCGCTGGGTAACTACATGGGCAACTCGAGCCGCGAAGATGATCGTCGTTCGTATCGTGGCCATGATGATCGTCGCTACTACCGTGATGACGACCGTCGTCACCGTGGTCATGCCTATGGGCATCGCAAGCATCATCGCTATCACGACTGAGGCTGGCGTCCCCCCGCTACCGGCCTCTCGAAAAAATCGCAGCCCAAGGGCTGCGATTTTTTTTGCCTGTCAAACCACCAATCGTTCCAACGCCCCGCGCAAACCGGCAGGAATTGCCACTGGTTGATTCGACGCCCGATCCACGAACACGTGCACGAAACGCCCGGCCGCACAGGCTTCATCTTCACCTTGCTTAAACACCGCCAGTTCGTACTGAACCGAACTGTTGCCCAACTTACCGACTCGCAGACCGATCTCGATGCGATCCGGGAAGGCGATGGACGCGAAATAATCGCAGGCCGAACTCACCACAAAACCCACGACTTCACCGTCATGAATATCCAGGCCACCGACTTCGATCAGGTAAGTGTTCACTGCCGTGTCGAAGAAGCTGTAGTAGGTGACGTTATTGACGTGACCGTAGGCGTCGTTGTCGTGCCAGCGGGTGGTAATGGGCTGGAAGTGCGGGTAGTCGGTGCGTTGGGGCATCGGGCTGGACATTAGCATCGGTTCCTGGGGTTGGATGGTCAGTCTAAGGTGAAAACCGCGTTATCGTTCTTCGCGAGCAAGCCCTCTCCCACAGTGGATTCTGGTCGTACAAAAAATCTGCATTCACTGAAGATCAAATGTGGGAGCGGGCTTGCTCGCGAAGGCGCCCTGACAGACGCCACATCAATCACCTATCAGCAAACCCCTTACCCACCGCCGCCAACTCCCCAATCAACCGCGCCGGTTTCCACTGATCACCCTGTCGGGTCTCTAACGCCAGCAACCGCTGGTGAATATCCGCCAACCCTTGCTGATCCGCCCAGGCCATCGGGCCGCCCTTGTCCGCCGGGAAGCCATAGCCATTGAGGTAAACCAGATCAATGTCATGGGCCGATCCGGCAATGCCTTCCTCAAGGATCTTCGCCCCTTCGTTGACCAGTGCCAGCAAGCTGCGCTCCAGGATCTCCTGAGGGCTTATCTCGCGGCGTTGGAAGCCCAACCCCTCGCTGACTTCCAGCACCAGCGCATCGACCGCCACATCGTGCTCAGCCTGCCGACTGCCCGGCTCATAGTGGTAGTAACCGTCGCCGCTCTTCTGGCCAAACCGTCCCAGCTCGCACAGCCGGTTTTCTATCTGAACTTGCGGCGCATCCTGCCCTTTGCCGGCCAGTTGCCGGGCACGCCATCCCAGATCGATGCCGACCACGTCGTACATGCGGAACGGCCCCATGGCGAACCCGAAACCTTGCAGCGCAGCATCCACTTGATAAGGAAACGCCCCCTCAAGCAGCATTTTGCGCGCCTCAAGCACGTAAGTATTGAGCATGCGATTGCCGATGAAACCATGGCAGTTACCGGATACCACGCTGACCTTACCCATGCGTTTGCCCAGCGCCAGCGCGGCGTCGAGCACCGCCGGAGCGGTTTGCGCGCCGCGGACGATCTCAAGCAGTTTCATGATGTGCGCCGGGCTGAAGAAGTGCAGGCCCAAGACGTGTTGCGGGCGGCGAGTGGCAGCGGCAATCGCGTCGATGTCCAGCGCCGAGGTGTTGCTGGCCAGGATCGCCTGGGGTTTGAGCAGGCCATCCAGCTCACGGAAGATTTTTTGCTTCAGCTCGAGGTTTTCGTACACCGCTTCGATCACCAGATCGACATCACAGATCGCCGCGTAATCGGCCGCGCTGGTCACTCGTGCAATGCGGGCGTCTGCTTCGGCCTGATCGATCCGGCCCTGACGCACGTTGTGGGCGTAGGTGTCGGCGACAGCAGCCAGCGCCTGTTCAAGCATCTGCGGATTGTTATCGACCCATTGCACCGGCAACCCGGCGTTGGCCAGGCACATGACAATCCCCCGGCCCATGGTGCCCGCGCCGATCACGGCGGCGCGCTGAATATTGAACGGCGTCTGGCTCATTGTTGTTCTCTTGTTGGCGATCCAAAGACAGCCTTCACCATAGTCAGCTGCCGCGCTTTTTTGAAATTTATTCCTGTGATGAGCAACATTCAGCAGATGGATGCGGTGCCGCAAACACCGCAGATCCCTGTGGGAGCGGGCTTGCTCGCGAAGACGGATTGCCAGTCGACATCATTGCGGACTGTCATACCGCTTTCGCGAGCAAGCCCGCTCCCACATTGGCCATGTTTCAACCGTCAGAGATGCGCTTGCGCCCACTCCCGCACTTCGGCATACGGGTAATCCTCAAGCGCACCAGACCCCGGAATCGTCCGCGCCTTGAGTTTGGTGAACAGCGGCACGCTGATCCCGCACAAAAACCGCGTCACCCGCTCCGCCGACGGGAAATGCCCGGTGTGCTGTTCGTGCCTGTGGATAAAGTCGCCGCATAACGCTTCAAAGTTTTTATCCACAAGCGCCGGCAACTCTGGCGGCGCCGGCAGTCGCGCCACATCCCCGTGACACACCGAACAATGCCCGCACTGACGCGGCGCATTTTCGTCGCCGAAGTACTCAGCCAGGCGATAACCCAGGCAATGGTCGGTGGCGAACAGATCAAGCATCGCGTGAATCCGGGCGATCTCGGTTTGTTCATGCCGGGTGAAGTAGGCATGCAGCTCTTCGCTCAAGGCCTGGGCATCAAAACCGGTTTGCAGCAGGCTGTAGACCTCGGTCATCTGCTTGCTTTCAAGCTCTACCCAGCCCTTTTCCTGAAAGTAATCCAGCGCCTTGACCACCCGATTGCGCTCGGCTTGATGCTGTTCATACAGCGCATCGAAATTCACCGTGGCCCAGGTTCGTGCGCGGCTGGAGGTCTGGATGATCGCCGCGACGAAGTCCTTGCGCTCGCCCTCGAAACGCGCAAGCAAGGCCTCCGGTTCCTGCAAATACTTGAAACGGTATTCAGCGTAATAGGCATATCGCGGGGCGATGATTGCGCGCAGTTCCAACTGCACCAGCAACGTCTTGAGCGGCAACTGGCGAATGTTGCTTTGATCCGCCAATGGTCCTAGCAAAAACTCCCACTGCCCCTCGGGCGTAGAGGCTTGCAACTCGTCGAGTACGCAGCGGATGCCGTCCAGTTCCGGGGTGTCGCCGTAGACGAAATTTTCCAGCACGTTGAGGCTGTCGCGGTTGGCCAATACCAGGCAATCGGACGGCTGCCCATCACGCCCGGCGCGGCCGATTTCCTGGCTGTAGTTTTCGATGGATTTGGGCAGGTCGAAATGCACAACGTTGCGGATGTCGCTCTTGTCGATGCCCATGCCGAAGGCGATGGTCGCGACGATGCAATTGGACTGCCCGCCCATGAAGCGCTTTTGAATGCCTTCACGTTGCTCGTGGGGCAAACCGGCGTGATAGGCCTCGGCCTGGATGCCGTTGCGGCCCAGATGTTCGGCGATGTGTTCGGCGGTTTTCTGCAAGGTGACGTAGACAATGCTCGGCTGGCCGGGGCGTTGACTCATCCACTCGACCAGACGTCGGCGCTTGTCCTGACCACGTACCGGCTCCACCAGCAGATTAAGGTTCGGCCGGTAGAAACCGGTGGTCACCACATCTTCAGGCGCGATGGCGAATTTCGCCTCCATGTCCGCGATCACTTTGGGGGTCGCGGTGGCGGTCAGCAGCAGCGCTTGGGGGATGTTGAACTGACGCTGGTAGTCCGGAAGTTTGAGGTAGTCAGGGCGGAAGTTGTGGCCCCACTCAGAGATGCAGTGTGCCTCGTCCACCACCAGCAGCGAGATCGGCACTTGCTGCAAGAAATTGCGGAAGCGCTCGTTCTTCAGGCGCTCCACGGAAATCATCAAAATCTTCAACTCGCCGGACTTGGCCCGGGCCATCACATCACTGGCGTCGTCGCGGCTCTGGGCCGAATCGATACTGCCGGCCGAGATGCCGTGGCGCTGTAGAAACGCCAGTTGATCCTGCATTAGCGCCAACAGCGGCGAGACCACCAGTGTCAGGTGCGGCAGCAACAACGCCGGCAATTGATAACAAAGAGACTTGCCCGAGCCGGTCGGGAAAATCGCCGCCGCCGAGCGCCCGGCCAACACCGCGCTGACCGCCGCCTCCTGGCCGGGTCGAAACTGTGGATAACCGAAAACCTGTTCCAGGGTGTTGTGCATAAGCTGTCACTCCGTTGACCGCTGCGATGCCAAAAGCCTAGTCGGCGATTGCAGCGAGTCGAGAAAAGGTCGGGGACCAAAACGATACGGGATGATACAGCCTCGCCCCTGGGTCCTTTGCCACAGGTTGAAACAAACGAAACACTTTGCTCCTCGCGGTGCGGCTCAACCTGACGGTAAGGTCTGCCTCGCACAACCACGGTCCGCGCACTTCACATCATGGCAGGACGCCTGATGAGCGCGGCATTTGAAAAAGGAATGACCATGCTTCAAAAACCGTTCTTTGCAATCACCCTGATCCTGACATCCCTGCTGCTGAGCGGCTGCGATGGACTTCCCACAGAACCACCGCTGCTCGCTACCTGCGACACCCTTGAATGTTCCGCCCAACAGGGCTGGCGGACATCCTGACGACTGCGATTCAGGTGGCTATGGCACCACCACGGCCACCCGCAGTTGCTCGTTCAACATCTGCTCCTGAAACACCCGGCTCTTGCTCGCCCACGCCGCATGAGCCGGGCTTATTTCCCCGGTGAACGCCGCCGCCAACTGACGCAAATCAGCGACGCTGCGCACTCGCGGGCAAAAGGGTTGGTCATCACAGTTCTGACTGGCATTGCGGTAGGTACTCAGCAACCGATCCCACAACCCGTCGCGCACTTGTCGCACAGACTTGAGCTTCACCGCCTGCACGCCCAGACGTTGTTTCAGGCCGGTTTCGTCCAGCGCTTCGCTGGCCAGCAGAGCCTTGCCAACCATCAGCACTTCGGCGCGGGACGCGGTATCGAATTCGGCCTGACTGGTGAGTGCATCCGGCCAACCGGTGCGGTCCATGTTGGTCAGCACCATCGAGCCACCCGCATCAGTGGCCCCCGCCAAACGACAAACACCGGCCCACAACAACAAAATCGAGGCCATACGTAGCCATTGCATACCTAATTCCCTTTAAGCGTTGGTCGGACGTTTGGAAACGCCCTACAGATTCTGGCGCGCACCATACCGAGGTTTGCCGCGCAACGCCTGACAAACCCGTAGGAAATTTAACCTCTAGGGGTTTGGACCTAAAAAACCTCAGGAAACCCGTAGGCCAAATCTGAAACGCCCGGTAAATCCCCTACAAAACCTGTCCATTGCGGCGCTATTGCTGCGCAGTTGCATGCCCTTCTATAGTTTGCGGCGCGGCTAAAACAGTGTCTCGGCCTGCCGTGATTTCGCACAGGACAACCCTCGATGACCACCCGCTATCACCCGCTCAAAACCAACTACAGCGACACCCCAGTATTAGTCATCGACACCGAAGCCGACCCGCACGCCATCCTCGACGCCGCCCGCCTACGCATCCGCGCCGCCAGCGATCTGCTTGAAACGCTTTACTGCCAAAACTTCAAAGAGGCTGACCCGAGCGACATCCCCAACATCATTAACGCCCTGTACCTGCTCACCCAGGACGGACACGAACTCCTGGAAATCGCCCGGCAGCGCTTGCCGAAAACCACCGCAATCTGATGCCTGAACGAAGATCCCTGTGGGAGCCAGGCTTGCCCGCGATAAACGATGACACGGTGCACCTGATGAAAACCAACATCCCCGACATTCAACAACCACTCGATACAGCAACCTACGACGCGTGGTTCAGAGCACTAGTACAAGCCAGCCTGGACGACCCACGACCCAGCATTCCAGATGAAGAAGCCAGGCGCATATTTGCAATCAAACGGGAGAAATTGCGACAGGGGAAAAAGCTGTAGGTAACGCCCTATCCAAGCTTCATCCCGTTCCTACAAGCGAGGACTCCTTATCGCCTATCGCCGCCCCGTGGCTCAAACCTATAGTCGTGACTGTCGCTGCCAAATCAGCGACTCGGGCTTGGTCACCTGAAAAATGAGAGAGAACTTACGCATGCCCTTGTATGCTTGCCGACATCTTTTGTGCGGCACGTTTTATGGCGGCTGTGTTTGGGACGCCTCGGCGTGCCGGGGTTTTCCTCTCCCTTGGTTGACCAACCCGAACACAGTTCGCCACCCATCGCTTGGTCACGATGGTTGCGATCCTTCGGATATACAAAAGAGAGAAACCAATGAAGACATCGAATCCGCTCACTGATCGCTACCGCCCACTGCAATCCAATCTCACCGATTCCCCGCCCCTGATCATCGACACAGCGGCCAACCCCCAAGACATCCTCGAAGGCGCCCTCCAACGCATCCGAGCCTCCAGCGACCTCCTCAAAACCCTGCACTGCATCTGCTTCAAAAACGGCGACGTCGAAGACATCCCTCACATCACCCACGCGCTCTTCCTGCTAACCCAGGACGGCTGCGACCTGCTGCAAGTCGCGCAGCAACGCATGATGGGCTGGAAAGCACCCACCTGACACCCAGCGAAGATCGTTCCCACGCTCTGCGTGGGAATGCCTCCACGGACGCTCCGCGTTCGACTTTGGATGGAACGCCGAGCGCCCCGGGCTACATTCCTACGCAGAGCATGGGAACGATCAAACCTGAGGATAACCATGAGCAAGTTTTTTGATGAGCTAATGGCAAGCGTGCAGGAAATGAACGAGATCATAAGAGGTGAGCACCAACCCTCCCGCGCATCCCAGATTACCAGCGCTGATCGACGTCCACCCCAACGCAAAATCAGGCTTAATCCGCCTCATCGACACGCCCTTAACGGAAGACGCACCATGAACCTCGCCCCCAACTTCCCCGACGACCACGCCATGCACCTGCTCATGCAGTTGCTCCACGAAGAACTCGGCCTGCCCGAACGCAAATCCATCAGCCTCACCACCTCGATCAATTTCGACCTGAACTGCGACGGTGCCGATGCGCGACACCTGATGGAGGCGATGGAAGAACAATTCGGGATCGACTTCGTGGACTACGACGCCTATCGCTATTTCCAGCCCGAAGGTTTTGATGTGCATCTCAAGCGCAGGGCAAAAGGTCGCGGCGACAAAGTCCCGTTGACCATCGACATGCTTTACCAAGCGGTCAAGACGCAGCGCTGGGATACGCAAACTCTGGAATGTCTCTAGGGAATACCTAAATGGCATTATTCTGGCTGTTTATCACGAATTCAGTTGGAATAATGGCAGTTATAAAAATGGATTCCGGCCCCACCGATTGCGGATGTACCAGAAAACAGAGCCTTGCAACGCCCTGCAAATCACCACATAAGTGCTATTATTCTGGCAGTTAAAGCCTAAAAGTGAAGGAATAATGGCACATGGCTAAGAAAACAGCGCCTCTCATGCCATCCGCATCCAGACTGCTCGCGGAGTTTGGCGAACGCCTGAAACTCGCTCGACTGCGTCGCAGGCTGACCGCAAAGCAAGTCGCCGAAAGGGCAGGCATGTCGCTGACAACGCTTCGCTCTCTGGAGTCCGGCGGCTCAGGCGTGACGATGGGCGCCTATATGTCCGTGATGCAGGTTCTGGGCTTGGAGAAAGACTTGAGCAAGCTCGCTGCAACCGATGAGTTGGGACGCCAGCTGCAAGACGCGCGATTAACTCCACAGGCGAACGCAGCAGCCAGTAAACGCCAACGAGTGCGCAACATGACCTCCACGAAGGCGTCGTCACCGATTCGCGACAGGGCGGAGGAAGCATCGGAAAGCCCCATTTCCGATTCGGATATTGAGGTTGATTTCCCGTTGAACACTCACTCGTTTGCCAAATTGTTCACCACGAAAAAAACCAAATCTGAGACGGATTGAAAATGACACTGATCGCGGTGTATGCCGATTGGGAAACCCTGAACGGACCAAGGCGTCTTGGGTTTCTCCATGCCCGAAAGGCTCGCTCCACCAACGTGTTCGAGTTTGAATACGACCCTAGCGCTTTGGCCGATTCCGAATTGAACTTCACGACGCTGGATCCCCGCATCGGGCTCTTCGAAGGACGGCAATTCCCTGGACAGCACCAGACGCGCTTCGGCGTTTTTGCCGACTCAAGCCCGGATCGCTGGGGCCAATTGCTAATGAAACGCCGCCTGGAACGGGACATCCGCGAAGGACTTATCCCTAGGGGCACAAAGCTCTACGAGTCGGATTACCTGCTAGGCGTTCATGACCTCTATCGAGTCGGCGCTATTCGCTACAAGTTGAACGATGAAGGAAGTTTTCTGGACGATCGAGATAACTTGGCAGCGCCCCCCTTTACTGAGCTACGCGCGTTGGAGCAGGCAAGCCGTGCACTGGAAAACGATCCAGACAACACCTCGCTCGATGGGCGCGAGTGGTTGAGAATGTTGATTGCACCCGGTGGCTCACTGGGCGGCGCCAGACCCAAGGCCAGCGTTGCTGACAAGAATGGTCAACTGTGGATCGCCAAATTCCCGAGCACTCGCGACGACTACGACATCGGCGGATGGGAATTCGTGGTGAACGCCCTGGCGGAGCAATGTGGTCTGCGGGTGGCAAGGGGGATGGCGCAACGCTATGCGAGCGACCATCACTGCTTCATGGTCAAACGCTTCGACCGCACGGCAACGGGAAGGCGACTGCATTTCGCCTCAGCCATGACCATGACCGACCGCGTGGACGGTGACGATGCATCGGTAGGCGCCAGTTACCTTGAATTGGCGGAAGTGCTCGTGGAGCACGGCTCAGAACCCAACGAAGATCTCCGCGAATTGTGGTCACGGATTGTGTTCAACATCCTGGTTTCCAACACCGACGACCACATGCGTAACCATGGTTTTCTTCTTGATCCTGGCCGTGGATGGCGCTTGTCTGATGCCTACGACATGAATCCTGTGGCACACGCCGATGGGCTGAAACTCAACATCACGGATGCCGACAACGCCTTGGATCTAGAGCTCGCTCGTGAAGTGGCCGAAATCTTTCGTGTTAACCGTGATGATGCGGAGGAAATTATTGAGCGTTTCCAAGAAGTGGTGAGCCAGTGGCCAAAAGTGGCCAGCGCGGCGGGGTTGTCGAAGCGTGAACAAGACAATATGGCTCCGGCGTTTCGCCTGTCTGCCAAATGACCCTCTACTGCTCTTCTTTCGCCCACAAAAAAGCCGCCCTAAAAGGACGGCTTTTTCATTTCGCTAAATCCAAGCCTTACAGCTTAGGACCAGCAGCCTTAATCGCATCACTCACTTCAAACTTCTTGAAGTTCTCAACAAACAACCCAGCCAACGCTTTAGCTGCTTCATCATAAGCAGCCTTGTCAGCCCAGGTATTACGCGGGTTCAACAAACCAGTCTCAACACCAGGAACAGCCAACGGCACGTCCAGATTGATGGTGTCCAGGTGCTCAGTCTCAGCACCGATCAACGCGCCGCTCTGGATCGCTGCAATCACGCCACGAGTGGTCGGGATGTTGAAGCGCTTGCCGACGCCGTAGCCGCCGCCAGTCCAACCGGTGTTAACCAGGTAGACCTTGGAGCCGAAGCCGCGGATGCGCTTGATCAGCAGTTCTGCGTATTCGCCAGCCGGACGCGGGAAGAACGGTGCGCCGAAGCAGGTGGAGAAGGTTGATTTGATGCCGCTGCCGGAACCCATTTCGGTCGAGCCCACCAGTGCGGTGTAGCCGGACAGGAAGTGGTAGGCCGCTTGTTCTTCGCTGAGGATGGACACTGGCGGCAGGACGCCGGTCAGGTCGCAGGTCAGGAAGATCACAGCGTTTGGCTCGCCACCGAGGTTTTTCTCGGAACGCTTGGCAACGTGCTCCAACGGGTAGGCGGCGCGGCTGTTCTGGGTCAGGCTGACATCGGCGTAGTCGGCGTGCTTGGCGTCGTCGATGACGACGTTTTCCAGCACAGCGCCATGCTTGATGGCTTTCCAGATGACCGGCTCGTTTTTCTCGGACAGGTCGATGCACTTGGCGTAGCAGCCGCCTTCGATGTTGAAGACAACGCCTTCGCCCCAGCCGTGTTCGTCGTCACCGATCAGGTAACGGCTTTCGTCGGCGGACAGGGTGGTTTTACCGGTGCCCGACAGACCGAAGAACAGGGTCACGTCGCCTGCTTCGCCGATGTTGGCAGCGCAGTGCATCGGCAGCACGTCAGCGGCCGGCAGCAGGAAGTTCTGCACGGAGAACATGGCTTTCTTCATTTCACCGGCGTAACGCATGCCGGCGATCAGCACTTTTTTCTGTGCGAAGTTGAGGATCACGCAACCGTCGGAGTTGGTGCCGTCACGCTCAGGCACGCACTCGAAGTTGGCCACGTTGAGCACTTGCCACTCGTCACGACCGGCCGGGTTGTACTGCGCCGGGTTGATGAACAGGCAACGACCGAACAGATTCTGCCAGGCAGTCTGGGTGGTCATCTTCACGGCCAGGTAGTGGTCTTCGGACGCACCTACATGCACGTGGGAAACGAAATGCTCTTGCGCGTTGTTGAACGCCTCGACGCGAGCCCACAGCGCATCGAACTTGTCGGCCGGGAACTTGCGGTTGATCGGGCCCCAGGCAATGGCTGCCTGAGTGGAAGGCTCTTCTACGATGAACCGATCGACTGGCGAACGGCCGGTGCGGTGACCGGTGCGAACAACCAGCGCGCCGGTATCGGCAAGCTCGCCTTCACCGCGATTCAAGGCTTCTTTTACCAGATCATCAACACTCAGATCGGTGTACACGGCGTTATTGGCTTGCGTCATGAGATTCCCCGTCGGCCAGTGGCCGAGTGTGCTCCAAACGTTTTGTAGTAGAAAGTCGTGCACTACTACCGCGACAAAAAGTGGGCCGGATTATGCCAGAAACGCCCAAAAATAGTAGGGCCCTCCCGTCGTAACGGCGTTAATCCGGCGCTAAGCAGTGAATTTACCTGCGCTGAACCGTTTTAGTGCCGGGTATCTGACGGCGTATCCACGCCCGCACCAGCGAACAATTGGGTGATATCCGCGGCATCAAACAGGTAGCGCTGGTTGCAAAACTGGCAATCGATCTCGATATTCCCGCCATGTTCGATGACCAGCGACTGGGCGTCTTCCAGGCCCAGGCTGACCAACGCATTGGCCGAACGTTCGCGCGAGCAACTGCAACGGAAGCGCAGTTTCTGCACATCGAACAGGCGCACTTGCTCTTCGTGGTAGAGGCGATGGAGCACGGTTTCGTTGTCCAGGCTCAGCAATTCATCGGCGGTCAGGGTGCTACCCAACGCGGTGATGTGCTGCCAACTGGCGGCGCGTTCTTCTTCGTCTTTCAGGCGGTCGGCGGGCAATTGCTGCAGCAGCAGGCCACGGGCGCGACGGCCATCGGCGTAAAGCCAGAAGCGGGTGCCAACCTGCTGCGACATGACGAAATAGTTGGTGAAGCACTCGGACAGGGTTTCGCCGTCGAGGTCGACGATGCCCTGGTAACGCTGGCCCTGGGTCGGGTCGACGGTCAGCGCCAGCACGCCGTTGGGCATGAGGTCGGCGAGGGTCGCGTCAGGGGCGATCTGGTCGGCTTCGTAACGGGCCAGGCCACGGATTTCGCGCTCGCTGGAGCACTCGATCATCAGCAGCGGAATCGGGCCATCGGAACGGGCCTGCAGGATCAGCAAGCCATCGAACTTCAAGGTGCCGACCAGCAACGACGCAGCCGCCATCAGTTCGCCCAGCAGTTGCGCGACCGGCTCCGGATAGGGGTGTTTGGCGAGCACTTCAGCGTAGCTACGTTCCAACGCAACCAGCTCGCCACGGGTGTCGCTGTCATCAAAGATGAAGCGTTGGGTGAAGTCGGTATCCGATAGATCGGTCATAGGTCTGGGTATCTGAATTGATGACAAGAAGGTTACAGAACGTAGAGTTGCGCCTTTGCGGCACCATTTTGGTGCGCGACGTTCAGCCATTGGAGGCATTTTATGAACAATCCGGGTTTGTTCCAAGCAAGGTGGAACCTGCCCCGGCTGGTTTTGTGCAATTTTGTGCCTTTGGCGCTGTTGGCATTCTGGTTATGGCCTACGGGTCAGATGCTGTGTGTGCTTTTCGACGAGTGGCTATTTCGCCGACTCAATGCCCCGTTGGCCAGTCACCCGATATGGCTCCATGTGTAGGCAATTACAAGTCTGCGTCCATTTGACGCGGTGGTCGGGGAGATTTTGCTGGCGGTGTGGGCGCTGGGCTGGGGTTACTACTCGCCATTTGCGTATCACGCTTCAGAGTTTTTCCTGACAGTGATGGCGCCACTGTTTGGACGGCAGGGGAAACTGCCGGGGGTTTCGCGGATGAGTGTGGTGCGCAGCGCCTGATATCCGGGGACGGCCGGCGAGTGCTGCGCACTCGTTCGCGGGCAAGCCACGCTCCCATAGGTGATCTCGGTCTAATGTGGGAGCGGGCTTGCTCGCGAAAGCGGCTTCACGGCCAATGCAGGAACATCAGGCTCACTCGTCGTTACTGCTTCCACGAAACTTGAACAAATCCCGACGCTGCTTTTTGCTCGGTTTGCCATCGGTGCTCACGCCCAGCGAGCCGGCCTTGCGCATCGCAGCCGCCGCTTCACGCTTGGCGACGCTCGCCTCGGTCTCCGCATACAACGCCTGAGCCTCCGGCGCGCCACGGCGCACGATCGACAGCGCCTGGACCACTATCGTCTTTTCCTCAAACCCTATGCGGATCTGAAACTCGTCACCGACTCGCGGTTCCTTGCCCGGCTTACAGCGCTCACCCCGACAATGCACCTTGCCGCTCTCGATGGCCGACTTGGCCAAGGCACGTGTTTTGTAAAAACGCGCGGCCCACAACCATTTATCGAGACGGACCTTGTCGTCCTCTTCCTGTTTTTGTGCCATATGAATTCCTCTTTCAGCCAATAGTCGGAACTGTACTACCGTTTCTGTCGGGCGCAAGAACTCGGCCCTCCAGATAGACTGTGTGCTTGGCCGGTCCACCGGCATGGAGTGATCGAGTGACTAAATTTCCGTCTTCATTGACCTCGCCCCAGGGCGGTTGCCAGGGCTGCCAGCAAAGCGAGCCGCTGGGCTTCGATTTTTCCTTTGCCTACCAACCGATCGTCGACCTGCGCGACCAGACGATTTTCGCCCACGAAGCGCTGGTGCGTGGCGTGGCCGGTGAAGGCGCGCTGTCGGTGCTCGACCAGGTGACCGAGGACAATCGCTACCGCTTCGACCAGCTCTGCCGGATGCGCGCCATTGAAGGTGCGGCGAATCTAAATATGCAGACACACTTGTCGATCAACTTCATGCCCAACGCCGTCTATCGTCCAGAGCTATGCATTCGCAGCACCCTGGAGGCGGCAAAAAAACACAATTTCCCCATCGACCGGCTGATTTTCGAAACCCTGGAAAGCGAGCACGTAGATAACTATCGCCATTTGACCAATATTCTGCGTGAATACCGCGAATTCGGCTTCATGACCGCCATCGACGATTTCGGTGCCGGTTATTCGGGGCTCAATCTGCTGGCTGATTTCCAACCGGACCTGATCAAACTCGACATGGCGCTGATCCGCGATGTCGACCGCGACCGTGTTCGTCAGGCTATCGTCCGGGGGATTGTCACAATCTGTGCGGAGTTGAACGTTACAGTCATTGCCGAAGGCATTGAGAGCGCCGGTGAACGGGATTTCCTGGCGGACTGTGGAATTTTTCTGATGCAGGGTTACTGGTTCGCCAAACCTGCATTCAAAGCGTTGGCTCAGGTAAAGCCTGAAGCCTGGACGCGCTAATCGCTGGTTTTTTCCTATTGAAGACATTTGACCATTTGACCGTTGTCGGTCTGCGCGAGTGGGTGGCGCTCCCGGATTTGGGAGTCGCGGGCCTTCGGGCAAAAATCGACACCGGCGCCAGCACCTCCAGCCTGCACGCCACCGACATCGAACCCTTCGAGCGGGACGGGCAAGAGTGGGTGCGCTTCACCGCGCACCTGGGCACGGTGGTGCAATTGCGCCACCGACGCTGCGAGGCGCCGCTGGTGACGATGAAAACCATTAAAAGCTCCAACGGCCATGCGCAGATGCGTTACGTGGTCAGCACCACCCTGGCCCTCGGTGATCGGGTGTGGCGGGTCGAGTTCACCCTCGCCTGCCGCAAGTCCATGCGTTATCGGCTGCTACTCGGTTCCAAAGCCCTGATCGACGGCCAGTTGGTGGTCAATCCGGGGATTAAATACGTTCAAGACAAGCCGGTGTTCCCGGTATCTACCTCCTCCACAGGTGTTGCATGAAGATCGCTGTGCTGTCGCGGAATCCGCGTCTGTATTCCACCCGTCGTCTGGTCGAAGCCGGTATCGAGCGTGGCCATGAAATGGTGGTGATCGACACTTTGCGCGCCTACATGAACATTGCCAGCCACAAGCCGCAGATCCACTACCGCGGCAAGCCGCTGGAAGGTTTCGATGCGGTGATCCCGCGGATCGGTGCGTCGGTGACGTTTTATGGCTGCGCGGTGTTGCGCCAGTTTGAAATGATGGGGGTGTTCCCGCTCAACGAGTCGGTGGCCATCGCACGTTCGCGAGACAAGCTGCGTTCGCTGCAACTGCTGTCACGCCGGGGCATCGGTTTGCCGGTCACCGGGTTTGCGCACTCGCCGGACGACATTCCCGATTTGATCGACATGGTCAATGGCGCACCGCTGGTGATCAAAGTGCTGGAAGGCACCCAGGGCATTGGCGTGGTGCTGTGTGAAACAGCGACGGCGGCGGAGTCGGTAATCGAAGCGTTCATGGGCCTGAAGCAGAACATCATGGTTCAGGAATACATCAAGGAAGCCGGCGGTGCGGACATTCGCTGCTTCGTGGTCGGCGACAAAGTGATCGCGGCGATGAAGCGTCAGGCCAAGCCTGGGGAATTTCGCTCCAACCTGCATCGCGGTGGCAGCGCGAGCCTGATCAAAATCACCCCGGAAGAACGCATGACCGCATTGCGTGCAGCCAAGGTGATGGGGCTGGCCGTGGCGGGGGTGGATATCCTGCGTTCCAATCACGGGCCGCTGGTGATGGAAGTGAATTCGTCGCCGGGTCTGGAAGGGATTGAGACCACCACCGGCAAGAACGTGGCAGGGATCATCATTGAGCACCTTGAGAAGAATGGTGGGCCAAATATGACGCGCACCAAAGGCAAAGGCTAAGACCGGCTCGGTCCCCTGTGGCGAGGGAGCTTGCTCCCGCTCGGCTGCGCAGCAGTCGTAAAACCATGCAACCGTGTTCTAGCTGAAAGAACGCGGTTGCCGGGATCGGGAGTCCTTCGGACTCCAGCGGGAGCAAGCTCCCTCGCCACAGGGGCTGTGTGCGACGGTTAGACAGCGTCTCTAGGCAACATCAGCCCAAGCGGCAACCGAACCCGCGCTTCAAGCCCGCCACCCGAACGGTTACGCAGCTCAACATTGCCGCCATGCATCGAAGCAATCCGCTTCACGATCGCCAAGCCCAACCCGGTACCCTTCCCGCCCCGAGCCCGATCGCCACGGGTAAACGGGTTGAAGATCGCCTCCAGCTCCGACGGATCAATCCCCGCCCCACGGTCCATCACACTCAGCACCACATACGGCGCGCTGGTGTCCCCGGACACATAAGCCGCGACCTCAACACCGTTGCCGGCATGGTGCAAGGCGTTGCCAATCAGGTTGTTCAGCAAGCGTTTCATCGACACCCGACGTAGCGGGAACGGCTGGATCGGTTCCAGGCGCAAGCGCACTTTCTCTTCGCTCTGGTTGTACGGTGCGGCGACTTCGCGCACCAGGTCGCTCAGGTCCACCTCTTCTACCGACTCGTCACGACCATCGCGAATGAACGCCAGGAACTGGTCGAGAATTGCATCCATATCCTCGATGTCGCGCACCATGTCGTCGCTCAGGTCGCTGTGGTCGCCCATCAGCTCCAGGGACAAGCGCAAACGGGTCAACGGTGTTCGCAGATCATGGGACACCCCGGCCAGCATCAACTCTCGCTCGCGACCAGCCTGTTCGACGTCTTCGGCCATCTGGTTGAAGGCGCGGTAAACCTCGGCCATCTCGCTCGGCGTGTCGCTGATCGGCAGGCGCACGCTGCGGCCCTGGCCGAGTTGCCTTGCGGCATAGACCAGGCGCTTCAAAGGTTGATTGAGCTGGCTGACGAAGATCCACGCCGAGGCGGTGGAGAGCAAGCCGATGGCGAGAAACCAGCCAAGCACGTTCCAGATTTTCTGGCCGCGCAGCGGATGCGGGTACAGCGGCACTTTCAACCAGCCATCGCCCAGGCTTGGCGCCCGGACCCACAGCGCCGGCGGGGAATGCATGCGTAATCGAACTTCAGTGTCAGCCCCCAGCTCTGCCTGCATCTGCCGCTGATAGATTTCGCTGTATGGCCAGTGTTGTTCGCCTTCCGGCACGCCTGCGCCCACCACCCGGATCAGGGTCGCGGCATCGGCAATCTTCGCGCGGTTTTCTTCATCGGCGGCCCAATAGGCGCGCAGCGTCAGGGCGACGCCGTGGCTGTATTGGCGGTCCACCAGCACGTCTTCGTTCATCAACAGATAAACCAGGGTCAGCGCTTTGGAGAACAGGACGACAATCAGCACCAGCCACAGGGTGCGGGAGAAGAAACTCTGGGGGAACCAAACGGGGGTTTTCATGAATAACCGCTACACACTTGCAGGAGCGAGCGATGCTCGCACATTGCGGATCGCGAGTCTGCGGGCAAGGTCGATTGACCTCTTGCCCGCACACCCGCTCCTACAAATCGCCGATCACTTGGTGGCGGCGCCGTCCGGAACGAACACGTAGCCCACGCCCCAGACAGTCTGGATGTAGCGTGGCTTGGATGGATCGGGTTCGATCATCCGGCGCAGACGGGAGATCTGCACGTCGATGGAACGCTCCAGGGCATCCCATTCCCGGCCACGGGCCAGGTTCATCAACTTGTCGCGGGTCAGTGGCTGACGGGCGTTCATGACCAAAGCCTTGAGTACCGCAAACTCACCGGTGGTGAGCATGTGCACTTCATCGCCGCGCTTGAGTTCGCGGGTGGCCAGGGACAACTCGTAGTCACCGAAGGTCACGCTTTCGTCTTCGCTGCCCGGTGCGCCAGGTACAGGCGCAGCCTGACGACGCAGGACCGCTTTGACCCGGGCCATCAGCTCGTCCGGGTTGAACGGCTTGGCCAGGTAATCGTCGGCGCCCAGTTCCAGGCCCTTGATGCGGCTCAGCTCATCGCCCTTGGCGGTCAGCATGATGATCGGGATCTGATTGTTCGCGCCGCGCAGACGGCGGCAGGCGGTCAGACCGTCTTCGCCGGGCAGCATCAGGTCGAGTACGACCAGATTGAACACTTCACGGGCCAGCAAGCGGTCCATCTGTTCGGTGTTCGGTACGGCACGGGCACGGTAGCCCTTGCTGACGAAAAAGCGTTCCAGCAGGCTGCTCAGCCCAGGATCGTCGTCAACAATAAGAATTTTTTCGCCTTCAGCATTGTTTGCAGTGCTGCTCATTAGATGCTCCTTTTAGCTCGGCGCGCATTATGGCGTAGCTGCCGTTATACGCACCGTGTGCATTGTTAGCAGATTTTTCCTTCACTGCCAGAACTCAGACCTTTATGCCTGCCGGGTGCAATGCCCCCGAATGGCTGAACGCTGGTTATAATGCGCGGCGTTTTGTGTCAGGCAACGTCTGATCGTTACTGTAGTAGGCCGCTTTTTATTTTTAAGGCGTGCGCAGTAATTGTTCGATTTCACGGGTCAACGGGATGCCTGTTGACCCAGGTAGCGGCGCAGGCCAGGCCGCTCAACCAGTCTCGCCGAGCCTTTAACCCTGCGCCTGCGAGCCTGCTTTCACAATTTGTCAGGTGGTTTTATGGACAGCATCAACAGCCGCATCGCCGAGGAACTCGGTGTACGCCCACAACAGGTCGAAGCGGCCGTCGCGCTACTCGATGAAGGCTCTACCGTTCCCTTCATCGCCCGCTACCGGAAAGAAGTGACCGGCAGCCTCGATGACATCCAGTTGCGGCACCTGGAAGAGCGTCTGCGCTACCTGCGAGAACTCGACGAACGGCGCATCAGCATCCTCGCCAGCATTCAAGAGCAAGGCAAGCTGACCCCGCAACTCGAACGCGACATCAAACTCGCCGACACCAAGACCCGTCTCGAAGACTTGTACCTGCCGTACAAGCAGAAGCGCCGCACCAAGGGCCAGATTGCCCTGGAAGCCGGCCTCGGCGACCTGGCCGACGGCCTGTTCAACGACCCGTCCCTGACGCCAGACACCGAAGCCGCACGCTTCATCGACGCCGGAAAAGGCGTGGCCGATGTGAAAGCCGCCCTCGAAGGCGCCAAATACATCCTGATGGAACGCTTCGCCGAAGACGCCGGCCTGCTGGACAAACTGCGCAGCTACCTCAAGCAGGAAGCCACCCTCAGTGCCCGCGTGATCGCCGGCAAGGAAGAGGAAGGCGCCAAGTTCCGCGACTATTTCGAACACGATGAGCCACTGAAAAGCATGCCGTCGCACCGTGCGTTGGCGATTTTCCGTGGCCGCAACGAAGGCATTCTCAGCTCCGCGCTAAAAGTCGGCGACGAGCTGCCGGGCGCCATGCACCCGTGCGAAGGCATGATCGGTCAGCAATTCGGCATCCAGAACCAGAACCGCGCCGCCGACAAATGGCTGGGCGAAGTGGTGCGCTGGACCTGGAAGGTCAAGCTTTACACCCACCTCGAAACCGACCTGCTGGGCGAGCTGCGCGATGGCGCAGAAACCGAAGCGATCAATGTGTTCGCGCACAACCTGCACGACTTGCTGCTGTCGGCCCCGGCCGGCCCGCGTGCCACTCTGGGCCTCGACCCGGGCCTGCGCACCGGTTGCAAGGTCGCCGTGGTCGATTCCACCGGCAAGCTGCTGGATCACGCTACGGTTTACCCGCACGTGCCGCACAACAAGTGGGACCAGACCCTCGCGGTCCTCGCCGCCCTGTGCGCCAAGCACGCCGTGGACCTGATCGCCATCGGCAACGGCACCGCCAGCCGCGAGACCGACAAACTGGCCGCTGAGCTGATCAAAAAATACCCAGCCATGAAGATGACCAAAGTCATGGTCTCCGAGGCCGGTGCATCGGTTTACTCGGCGTCGGAACTGGCTTCCAAGGAATTCCCGGACCTCGACGTGTCGATCCGTGGCGCGGTGTCCATCGCTCGTCGCCTGCAAGACCCGCTGGCCGAGCTGGTGAAGATCGATCCGAAATCCATCGGCGTCGGCCAGTACCAGCACGACGTGTCGCAGCTGAAACTGGCGCGCGGCCTGGACGCTGTGGTCGAGGACTGCGTAAACGCCGTGGGCGTGGACGTGAACACCGCTTCCGTGGCGCTGCTGGCCCGCATCTCTGGCCTCAACGCGACCCTGGCGCAGAACATCGTCAGCCACCGCGACGAGCACGGCGCGTTCAAAACCCGCGCCGCGTTGAAGAAAGTCGCGCGTCTGGGTGAAAAAACTTTCGAACAGGCTGCCGGTTTCCTACGCGTGATGAACGGCGACAACCCGCTGGATTCGTCCGCCGTTCACCCGGAAGCCTATCCGCTGGTGCAGCGCATCGCCGCTGAAACCGACCGCGACATTCGTTCGCTGATCGGCGACGCAAGTTTCCTCAAGCGCCTCGATCCGAAGAAGTACACCGACGAAACCTTCGGTCTGCCGACTGTCACCGACATCCTGCAAGAGCTGGAAAAACCCGGTCGCGACCCGCGTCCCGAGTTCAAGACCGCCGAGTTCCAGGAAGGCGTCGAAGACCTCAAGGACCTGCAACTGGGGATGATCCTCGAAGGCGTGGTGACCAACGTGACCAACTTTGGCGCGTTCGTCGACATCGGCGTGCATCAGGACGGTTTGGTGCACATCTCTGCGCTTTCGGAGAAGTTCATCAAGGATCCGCGCGAAGCGGTGAAGGCCGGTGATGTGGTGAAAGTGAAGGTCATGGAAATCGACATCCCGCGCAAACGCGTCGGCCTGTCGATGCGCATGAGCGACACCCCGGGCGAGAAAATCGACGGTGCCCGTGGCGCACGTCCGGGTTCGGCGCCGCGCCAATCCCAGAACACTGCACCGCGCAAGGAAACCACAGCGGCAGCCCCGGCCAACAACGCCATGGCTTCGCTGTTCGCCAACGCCAAGCAGTTGAAGAAACGCTGATGGACATCCCTGCCGGGCTGACCGAAAGCGCTTTTTTCAAGCTGCTGGGGTGTCGCTTGCACAGCCTGGAAACCGGGGTGGCGCAAGTCGCCCTGGCGCTTGAGCCAGAGCTGCGCAATCGCGGCGGCAAGCTGCACGGCGGGGCGTTGTTCAGTCTGGTGGACATTGCCATGGGGCTGGCCTGTTCCAGCACCCACGGCTTTGACCAGCAGAGCGCGACCATCGAATGCAAAATTAACTACATTCGCGCCGTTTCTGACGGTGAAGTGATGTGCACGGCGCGGGTAATTCACCCGGGCCGGCGCACGCTGGTGGTTGAAGCTGACGTGATGCAAGGCGACAAACTGGTCGCAAAAGCACAAGGCACGTTCGCTGTCCTGTAGATGAATGCCATCAATTTGAGTTAATTTCGGCGCTACGACTGCGGCGTCGAACTTTTCTGTGTCCGCAATAGCCAGATTCAGGGAGTGAAGTTGGCAATTAACTGTGAGTCTGTGCGGCTGATGCCCGCCAGTTAAGACGCACAACCTGTGGGAGCGGGCTTGCTCGCGAAAGCGGTGTGTCAGGCGACGTTAATGTTGACTGACACACCCTCTTCGCGAGCAAGCCCGCTCCCACAGGGGGTTGCGGTGATCAATCCTTAACTGGCAGGCATCAACTCTGTATGGCTCAAGAACCAGGCGAAAACGCCAGTTTTAACTTCACCCTTGTAGACCGTCTTGCCCACCCCCATATTGGGGCGACTGACGCGTGAAGGAATCCAACTTGAGCGAACTTCTCAACC
The DNA here is from genome assembly GCF_056680395.1 of Pseudomonas sp. ASL4. NCBI lineage: Bacteria > Pseudomonadati > Pseudomonadota > Gammaproteobacteria > Pseudomonadales > Pseudomonadaceae > Pseudomonas > Pseudomonas sp. ASL4. The sequence goes on from NZ_CM155280.1 coordinate 431,061, forward strand.
GCCGCCTGGCTCTGCTCGGCGAGCGCGCTAACCTCTCTCTGCTCGAACAGTGCCTTCACGGCATCGAACGTGAATGCCTGCGCGTGACCGATGAAGGTCGCCTGGCGCAAACGCCGCACCCGGAAGAATTGGGTTCCGCGCTGACCAACGAACAAATCACCACCGATTATTCCGAATCGCTGCTGGAGTTCATCACGCCCGCCCTGCCCGACCCGGCAGACACCCTGGCGAGCCTGGACAGCATTCACCGTTTTGCCTACAGCAAACTCGGCAACGAGTACCTGTGGAGTCCATCGATGCCGTGCCCGTTGCCGGCCGAGGAAGACATCCCGATTGCCTATTACGGCACGTCCAATATCGGTCAGCTCAAGTACGTCTACCGCAAGGGCCTGGCCCTGCGCTACGGCAAGACCATGCAGTGCATCGCCGGGATTCACTACAACTTTTCCCTGCCGGAAAAGCTCTGGCCGCTGCTCAAAGAGGCTGAAGGCTTTGTCGGCACCGACCGTGACTATCAGTCGTCGGCCTACATCGCGCTGATCCGTAACTTCCGCCGCTACAGCTGGCTGCTGATGTACCTGTTCGGTGCCTCCCCAGCGCTGGACGCCGGCTTCCTGCGCGGTCGCTCGCACCAATTGGAGCAACTGGACCCGGACACGTTGTACCTGCCGTACGCCACCAGCCTGCGCATGAGCGACCTCGGTTACCAGAGCAACGCCCAGGCCGGCCTGACGCCGTGCTACAACGATTTGGCCAGCTACACCGACAGCCTGCGCAAAGCGGTGGCCACGCCGTATGCACCGTACGTTGAAGTCGGCACGCACAAGGACGGTGAGTGGGTTCAGCTCAACACCAACATCCTGCAGATCGAAAACGAGTACTACTCCAACATCCGCCCGAAACGCGTGACCTACACCGGCGAACGGCCGATTCAGGCATTGGTGGCACGTGGTATTCAGTACGTCGAAGTGCGTTGCCTGGACATCAACCCGTTCCTGCCGATGGGCATCGACTTGCAAGAGTCGCGGTTCCTCGATGCGTTCCTGCTGTATTGCGCGCTGAACGACAGCCCGCTGCTGGCCAACACCACTTGCAGCAACGCGACCTCGAACTTCCTCAGCGTGGTCAAGGAAGGTCGTCGCCCAGGCCTGCAATTGCAACGCGACGGTCAACCGGTGGACATGAAGGAATGGGCCACCGAGTTGCTGGAGAAGATTGCGCCACTCGCAGCGTTGCTCGATCAGAGCCATGGCGGCGATGCTCATGCCAAGGCGTTGACTGTGCAACTGGAGAAGGTCAAGGATTCGTCCCGCACACCTTCGGCCCAAGTACTGGCGGCGATGGCTGAGCATAAGGAAAGCTTTGCTCAGTTCTCCCTGCGTCAGAGCCGTGTGCATGCGGAGTATTTCCGTAGCGAGCCGTTGAGCGTCGATGATCAGGCGAAGTTTGAAACCCGGGCGCGCTCGTCGCTGGCGGAACAGGCGGAGCTGGAGCAGAACGAGGTTGGCGATTTCGATGTGTTTGTCGGGTCGTATCAGGCGAGTATTCTGGCCATCAGCAACTAACCTCTGAACGCTTCCGCAGCAAACGCAAATCATTGTGGCGAGGGAGCTTGCTCCCGCTCGGCTGCGCAGCAGCCGCAAAACCAGACAACCGTGTTTTGGCATTCAAGAATGTGATTGTCTGGATTGGGAGTCCTTCGGCCTCCAGCGGGAGCGAGCTCCCTCGCCACAAAAGCGATTCACAACTACGCTTCCTTAGAATTTTCCGCTCATAAGCTAATTCGAAAAAGTTATTTATTTTCTGATTCTTATATCATTTAGTCTCCTTTCTCGCCGACTCTCGGTCGCCTGACAAGGAGCTTCTCAATGAAACTGAATTTCCCTCTTCGCCTCCTGGCGGCCGCGTCCCTGGCTGCGGCGAGTTTCTTTGCCCAAGCGGCTGACGTGACCGTCGCCTACCAGACCACCGTGGACCCGGCCAAAGTCGCCCAGGCTGACGGCGCTTACGAAAAAGCCACCAACGCCAAGATCGACTGGCGCAAATTCGACAACGGTGCCGACATCATTGCCGCCATCGCGTCCGGCGACGTGCAGATCGGCTACCTCGGTTCCAGCCCTCTGACCGCCGCAATCACCCGCAAAGTCCCGGTCGAAACCTTCCTGATCGCCACCCAGATCGGCGCCGCTGAAGCGCTGGTCGCTCGCGACGGCTCCGGGATCAAGACCCCGCAAGACCTGATCGGCAAGAAAATCGCCGTGCCATTCGTTTCCACCGGGCACTACAGCCTGCTCGCCGCGCTGAAGCACTGGAACATCGACCCGTCGAAAGTCACCATCCTCAACCTTGCGCCACCGGCCATCGTCGCCGCGTGGAAACGTGGTGACATCGACGCCACTTACGTCTGGGACCCAGCCCTCGGCGTAGCCAAGGAAAACGGCAAAGTGCTGATCACCTCCGGCGAACTGGCCAAGTTCGGCGCGCCGACCTTCGATGCCTGGATCGTGCGTAAAGACTTCGCCGAGAAGCACCCGGAAATCGTCACCGCGTTCGCCAAAGTGACCCTCGACGCCTACGCCGACTACCGCAAAGACCCGAAAGCCTGGCTCGCCAACCAATCCAACGTCGACAAACTGGTGAAGCTCTCCGGCGCCAAGGCCACTGACATCCCATTGCTGCTGCAAGGCAACGTCTACCCGCTGGCGGCTGATCAAGTGATCACCCTCGGCGCGCCGACCACCAAGGCCATCACCGACACCGCCGCGTTCCTGAAAGAACAAGGCAAGGTCGAAGCCGTACTGCCGGACTACGCCCCGTACGTCAGCGCCAAATACATCACCAACTGATCGGAGTTAACCGCGATGGCTTTGCTACAGCTGGAGCGCATCAGCGCACAGTACCCCGGCAGTCCGGAACCGGTACTGACGGATATTTCCTTGAGCCTTGGGCCCCAGCAATTGCTGGTGGCCCTCGGCCCGTCCGGCAGTGGCAAGACTTCGCTGTTGAACCTGATTGCCGGTTTCGTCGAGCCTAGCGCCGGGCGCATCACTCTGGACGGCGTGCCGGTCAAAGGACCGAGCGCCGAACGTGGCGTGGTGTTCCAGGACGACGCCCTGCTGCCCTGGCAGGACGTGTTGGCCAACGTCGGTTTCGGTCTCGAACTGGCCGGCGTCTCACGAGACAAACGGGAAATCCGCGCTCGGGAAATGCTCGCGCTGGTGGACCTTTCCGGCTTCGAAAACCGTCGGATCTGGCAGCTCTCGGGCGGCCAGAAGCAACGCGTCGGCCTCGCCCGCGCCCTCGCTGCCGACCCACGCGTTTTGCTGATGGACGAACCCTTCGGCGCCCTCGATGCCTTCACTCGCGAACAGATGCAGGAGCTGCTGCTGCAAGTCTGGCAGCGCACCGCCAAACCGGTGTTCCTGATTACCCACGACATCGAAGAAGCGGTATTCCTCGCCACTGACCTGATTCTGTTGGCGCCCAACCCTGGGCAAATCGTCGAGCGCCTGAGCCTGGACTTTGGCCAGCGTTACGCCGCTGGCGAGTCGGCACGGGCGATCAAGTCCGACCCGCGCTTCATCGAAACCCGCGAGCACGTACTCGCCAAGGTGTTCTCCCAACGTAGCGCCGCCCAGCGGCAGGAGCGCGCATGAGCAGCTATGAAATTCCGGCCGTGACGGTTAAGCCGGGGTCAAAGGTGATTCCGCTGCGGCGCAGCCTTAGTACTCGCTGGATCAGCGTGTTGACGCTGGTCGCTCTCGTATTCATTTGGTGGGCGGTTACGGCCACAGGAATGATCGAACCGCTGTTCCTGCCGCCACCGTCCGCCGTGCTGCAAAAAGGCTGGCTGCTGGCGACCACGGGCTATATGGATTCAACGTTGTGGCAGCACTTGGGCGCGAGCCTGAGCCGTATCGGTCTGGGCCTCGGCTTCGCAGTGCTGACTGCCGTGCCGGTCGGCATCGCTATCGGCCACAACCGCATCGCTCGCGGGATTCTCGATCCACTGATCGAGTTCTACCGCCCTATTCCGCCGCTGGCCTACCTACCGCTGATCGTCATCTGGTGCGGCATCGGTGAGCTGTCGAAAGTCTTGCTGATTTACCTGGCGATCTTCGCCCCGATTGCCATCGCGACAGCGACTGGCGTGCGCACGGTTGATCCAGCCAAATTGCGCGCTGCGCAGTCCTTGGGCGCGACTCGGGCGCAGTTGATTCGGCATGTGATTCTGCCAAGTGCGTTGCCGGATATTTTGACCGGTGTGCGCATTGGTCTGGGCGTGGGTTGGTCGACACTGGTCGCCGCTGAGTTGATCGCCGCCACCAGCGGCTTGGGCTTTATGGTGCAGTCGGCCGCGCAGTTCCTGGTCACCGATGTGGTGGTGCTGGGGATTCTGGTGATCGCACTGATCGCCTTCGCCATGGAAATGGGCCTGCGCGCACTGCAACGCAAACTGGTGCCATGGCACGGCCAGGCACACTGATTACTCATGTGGGAGCGGGCTTGCTCGCGAAAGCGGTGTATCAGTCGCAGCAATGTTGCCTGACATACTGCATTCGCGAGCAAGCCCGCTCCCACCAGAAGCTCAGCACCCGGATTGAAGAGAACCACCATGAGCACCCTCAACATCGTCCCTTTAAGCTCGGCCCTCGGCGCGCAGATCAGCGGCATCGACATCAGCCAGCCGCTGAACCTGGAACAGCGCGACGCCATCGAGCAGGCGCTGCTCAAGCACCAGGTCCTGTTCTTCCGCGACCAGCCGATCACGCCGCAGCAGCAAGCGCGATTCGCCGCCCATTTCGGCGATCTGCACATTCACCCGATCTACCCGAACGTACCGGAACAGCCAGAAGTGCTGATCCTCGACACCGCCGTCACCGACGTCCGCGACAACGCGATCTGGCACACCGACGTGACCTTCCTGCCGACCCCGGCCATGGGCGCGGTACTCAGCGCCAAGTTGCTGCCGGAGTTCGGTGGCGACACGTTGTGGGCCAGCGGCATTGCGGCCTATGAAGCGTTGTCGGCGCCGATGAAAACCTTGCTTGAAGGGCTGACCGCTACTCACGATTTCACTCGCTCATTCCCGCTGGAGCGCTACGGCAACACGCCAGAAGCGCTGACTCAGTGGGAAGAAGCACGGCGCAAGAATCCGCCACTGTCGCACCCGGTGATTCGCACGCATCCGGTGAGCGGGCGTCGGGCGTTGTTCGTCAATGAAGGGTTTACGTCGAAGATTAATGAGCTGTCGGAAACAGAGAGCGAAGTGATTCTGAAGTTTCTCTTCGCCCATGCCACGCGGCCGGAATTTACCATTCGCTGGCGCTGGCAGAAGGATGACGTGGCGTTCTGGGATAACCGCGTGACACAGCATTACGCCGTGGATGATTACCGGCCGGCACGGCGGGTGATGCAGCGGGCGACGGTGTTGGGGGATGTGCCGTTTTTTCGGTGAATCCTGAGTTCTTTGTTGACTGGTCTGGCCCCTTCGCGAGCAAACCCGCTCCCACATCTATGGTTCCCCCTTTTCTGCAATACTGTTTTTGATGATGTGTTTGGCTTGCTTTCATCTATCCGGCGTCTGAGTGGAGGTTGGTCCATTCGCGCCTTGATGAGAATCGATGCCCGGCGATCCTAATTACTTGGACGGCCTTTCAGCCGTGTGGGAGCTCAGGGTTTTCGTCAGGCCGGTTGGCCGTTCACGTCATCTGTTATCCAGCATCGCAAACCAGGTGGGTGGTGCTCGGGTGACTGCGGGGTCAGGCGTTCATCGCGCCTGGCCCCGCATCGAATTCGGTGTGGTGTGCTGCAATCGCCCAGGCGATTCTCGCCAGTTTGTTGGCCAGTGCGCAGACCACATGATTGGAGTGATGGTTGTCCCATAGCCGTCGGACCCAGTCCGCCAGCGCTCCTTTCTGTCGATCCAACTGCATCAGATAGACGCGGGCACACTGGATCAGCAGACGTCTCTGGTTTCGGTCACCCCGCTTGCTGATGCCTAAAAGTACGGTTTTTCCGCCCGTGGAGTGTTGTTTGGGCACTAGCCCGATCGAGGCCGAATAGCCTCGGCCGCACTTGAACTGTTTGCCATCGCCCAACTCGGCAGCCAGGACGCTGGAGGTGATCGGGCCGACACACGGCATCGTCATCAAGCGAACAGCCAGATCATCTTCAGCGGCTTGGCACTCCACTTCCTTATCCAAAGCCTTGACCTGCTCGTGCAAGTAATTGAAGTGCTCACGCAGCCTGGTCAGTAGTTTTTTGATGGAATCGGGAAGTGGATGCGCTTCAAGCAGCGCTGGAAGATCTTTGATGGACTTGAAGCCTGGGGCCAAGCTGATTCCGACTTCCAGGAGGGCTGCGTGAATCCGATTGACGGTAGCAGTACGTTCTTTGATGAACGAATCACGTGTCGAGTTGAGCATGGCCAGCGCCTGCTGAGCCTGATTCTTAGGCGGCACAAAGCGCATTGTTGGACGAGTTGCAGCCTCGCAGATCGCTTCGGCATCAGCGAAGTCGTTCTTGTTGCTTTTCACATACGGACGCACGAGATGCGGAGCAATGAGTTTGGGTATATGCCCCAGCCTTGAGACTTCCTGCGCCATGAAGTGGGCTCCGCCGCAAGCTTCCATCGCAACGGTGCAGGGTTCGAGATTGGCCAGATGCTGGATGAGCGCCGCCCGATTAAACTTTTTGCGGTAAAGCTCATGACCACGATCATCTTGTGCATGCAGATGAAAGCTGTGTTTTCCCAGATCGATGGCGACAATAGCTACTTTGTTCATGGCAACGGTCTCCGATGAGCCCCCTGTGAAAGCTTAGTGGGCGATCACAGGGGGCGGCGGGGGGAGCCATTTCATTATTTGAAATGCAGTCCAATTGTGGGAGCGGGCTTGCTCGCGAAGGCGATATGACAGGCGCCGGATAATCCGGCGCCGAACACTTACTCAGCCGTCGAAGGCTTCTCCCAAAGATTGATCCCGCCCTCCTGGGCAAACCGATCAATCTCCGCCAACTCTTCCGCGCTAAAGCTCAAATTCTTCAACGCACCGACGTTCTCGATAATCTGCTCCGGCCGGCTCGCGCCGATCAGTGCCGAGGTCACGCGCGGGTCGCGCAGCGTCCAGGCCAACGCCAGTTGCGCCAGGCTCTGGCCGCGACGCTTGGCGATTTCATTGAGCCCGCGCACATGGGCGATGTTGGCTTCGGACAAGTGCGATTCCTGCAACGAACCACCGCCCGGACGGTTGACTCGCGCATCCTTCGGAATGCCGTTGAGGTATTTGTCGGTCAACAGACCCTGGGCCAACGGGGTGAACGCGATCACGCCGGCGCCGAGTTCGTCGGTGACGTCCAGCAGGTCCTTTTCCACCCAGCGATTGAGCAGGTTGTAGGCCGGTTGATGAATCAACAACGGCACTTTCCACTCTTGCAACAGCGCGGCCATTTCGCGGGTTTTCACCCCGGAGTAGGACGAAATGCCGATGTACAACGCCTTGCCCTGCTGCACGGCAGTGGCCAGGGCGCTGGCGGTTTCTTCCAGCGGGGTGTCCGGGTCGAAGCGGTGGGAATAGAAGATGTCCACGTAATCGAGGCCCAGGCGTTGCAGACTCTGGTCGAGGCTGGCCAACACGTATTTGCGCGAACCGCCGCCCTGGCCGTAAGGGCCTGGCCACATGTCCCAACCGGCCTTGCTGGAGATGATCAGCTCGTCGCGGTATTGCTTGAAGTCTTCGCGCAGCAGGCGACCGAAGTTGATTTCGGCGCTGCCGTACGGTGGGCCGTAGTTGTTGGCCAGGTCGAAGTGGTTGATGCCCAGGTCGAACGCGGTGCGCAGCAGCGAACGCTGGGTGTCGATCGGCGTGCTGTCGCCGAAGTTGTGCCACAGCCCCAGGGAGAGGGCCGGCAAAACCAGCCCGCTGCGGCCTACGCGGCGGTATGGGATGGAGTCATAGCGGTTTTCGGCAGCGGTGTAAGTCATCGAATCCTCTCTTGTTTGAGTTACTTCTAACTGGAACCAGACATCAATCCTGTTTGTTTGGACTTACTTCTAACTGGAGTCAGACATCAATCCTGTTTGTTTGGACTTACTTCTAACTGGAGTCAGACATCAATCCTGGGGCGAGGGAGCTTGCTCCCGCTCGGTTGCGCAGCGGCCGCCAAGCCAGCCAACGCGATAAACCTGACAGAACGCGCCAGCCGATTTTGGGGTCGCTTCGCGCCCCAGCGGGAGCAAGCTCCCTCGCCACAAAAGCCCTTTACCTTCATCTATACAAATCGATTGGAAGGCCGGGCCAATCCAAGGTTCTGGCGCAAGGTCCGGCCTTCGTACTCTGTTCTGAACAACCCGCGTCGCTGCAGTTGCGCAACCACGTAGTTCGGCGAGGCTGAGGTTCTCCTGGCCGGCCAATTCCGTCAGCGGCAACGCTGGCAGCGGTCCGTCCAGCAGGTACTTCGACAAGTCGAAGTTACCCAGCATACGCCCAAGTAATGCGACGCCAACCTCGGGTTCGACTAATTGCTGAAACGTTTCATATTTTTCCCGGGCTTCGCTTTCGGTGCGCCCGACGACCACAAAAACACCGGGCATGATTTTCAGCGAATCGGCGCTGCGAACGTACCGGTTCAAGCGTCCCTTGAGCTCGACATAAAACGCCTGGGCATTGGCCTGCGCCGTCTGCGCGGTGAACACCGCCTCGGCGTTTTGCGCCGCCAGGTCACGGCCAAGTTCGGTAGAACCAGCCTGCATATTCAGCGGGCCTTTGACCCGGAAGTGTTCGCCGACAGGGTCGAGGATGTGTACTTTTCCGGGTGGTAGTACGTACTGCTGGCCTTGTCGCGTACAAAGGCGTCATCTTTCCAACGACCCCAGAGTCCGGTGACCACCTGATAGAACTCCCGAGCCCTTCTGTAGCGTTCGGCATGACCGAAATGCTAGTCGCGACCGAAATTTTGCGCTTCGGCGACATTGTCGAAAGTGACAAGATTTCAGCCCGAGCGCCCCCTGAAAGAGGGTCCATAGAAGCGAACTTTCGTGCTACATGGTACGGCTCGTTATAGCCGGCTGTAGGCGTGGCGATCAGCCCGATGCGCTCTGTCACGGCGCTCAAAGTAGCCAGTAAAGTCAGGGGTTCAAAGTGGTCTGAGCGAGCCATGCGGTTGGCAATCGGTCTGGTCGCGGCGGCCACGCTGTCGGCAATGAACAACGCGTAAAACTTCGCCGCTTCGGCGATCTGCGCCAGGTGCTTGTAGTGCCTGAAGTCTAGTCCGGCATCGGCCGGCACGTCGGGATGCCGCCAGGCGGCAATGTGGTGCCCGGTAGCCATCAGGAACGCGCCGAGCTTGGGTTTGGCGATTGGCGTACTGGCGACGACGCGGGTGCTGGAACGCTGGGTGTGTTGCCGGTGGCGGATGAGGTGCAGCGGTTGAATCTGCTGGAGTGTCGGGTGATCGAACGCGAGAGCGCCTGAGCGATCCACACAACCTTCACTGACGTGCGCAGTACCTGTGGGAGCGAGCTTGCTCGCGATGGCGGAATGTCAGTCGACATCAATGTTGAATGTCATACCGTCATCGCGAGCAAGCTCGCTCCCACAGGGATCTGTGTCAGGCCGACAACTCACGCAGAGCTGCAGCCGCCAAAAAACCAGATCTTGAGCTGTAGCGCTGATCCCGCCTGACGGTCTGATCAATTCGCTCAAGTAACTGCTCAGGCAGCGTGGCATTAAAGCGCACCGACTTGCCAAAGTACGGTGTGATATCAAATTCGACCACACCCCATACACCACCCGCGTAATCGGGATTATCAAGGTGAGCATCAATCTCGCGGACCTGCGGCAAAGGCTCGCCATCAGCCACCAATCCTTCGTAGTGCAAGGACAAAGCTTCCTTCACGTTTTCGAATGCCTGCGCCACAGTGCCGCCCGCAGAGAAGCACCCCGGCACGTCCGGGATGATCACTCCGTATTCTGAGTCGGCATCCTTATGCAGAACGACCGGGAATTTCATTTGGATGAATCCTTCCTGTGATAGGTCCCCATCGGGACTCTCGAATCCGATGACGGGTCTCATTTCAAGCCCGCCTGTTTCAATATGCTGTTGATCGTCCCCTTGGGTAGATCCGAGTCAGGGTGCTTGATCGTCACCCTCCCTGGCTTGCTCGAATGTTTGTATTGGTGGTGACTGCCTTTCACCGCCACCAGATACCAACCATCCTCCTCAATCATCCTGATCATTTCCCGACTTCGCATTTCCTTCGCCTTTTTCGACAGCACCTGCTGCGTACTCTAGGCGTTAAAAGCGATGGCGATACACACCATACACACTCCGACAAATATTAGCCGATGAGGGCCACTCCTATTTTGCCTTCGGACCAGCGGCTACCGCCCCCCCGCAAACACCTCCCCCAACCAATCCACAAACACCCGAACCCGGGGCGACATGTGTCGGTTGTGCGGGTACAGCACTGAAACCGGCATCGGCGGCGGTGGTGTGTCGGTGAGGATTTCCTGCACCAACCCCTGGGCTATCTGCGTTTCCATGCGGTAATGCGGGCACTGGATAATGCCGAGCCCGGCAATTGCCGACGCCGCATAAATTTCTGCGCCGAACACCGACAGCGCGCCATCGATGGCCACTTCTTTCAGTTCGCCATCGACCATGAACTCAAACGGAAACTGCTTGGCCGTGGTGCGCGACACGTAGTTCACCGCGCGGTGCTGGCTCAGGTCGGCGAGGGTTTTCGGTTCGCCGTATTTACGCAGGTACGCCGGGCTGGCGCAGGTGATCTGGCGCAGGTTGGCCACGCGTTTGCCGATCAACGCCGAGTCGCCGAGGGTGCCGGCGCGCAGTACGCAGTCGACGCCTTCGGCGATCAGGTCGACAAAGCGGTCGGCCTCGCTGATGGACAACTCGATGTCCGGATAACGGGCCATGAACTGCGGCAATGCCGGGATCACAAAGTGCTTGGCCAAGGTGCCGTGCAAATCCACCCGCAACCGCCCTTTCGGCGCAACGCCGCGAAACGCCAGTTCGGCTTCTTCCAGCTCCGCCAGCAACTGCACGCAACGCTGGTAATACGCTTCGCCATCCAGCGTAGGACGCACCTTGCGCGTGCTGCGCTCCAGTAAACGCGTGCCGAGCCAGGCTTCGAATTGATTCAGCGTGTGGGTCCGCGTGGCCCGCGGCAGGTTCAGGTCATCGGCGGCCAGCGTGAAGCTGCTGCGCTCGTAAATCCGCACGAACACCTTCATCGCTTTGACTTGATCCACGGTCAGCTCCTGACTTTTGATTATTGGCGATTATTGAACAGTCAAGGCAACTCTCCTGCATTTATCGGCCTGAGTAAACATGTGAGTCTGGCTTCACCCCAAGCAAACACCTTCAAAGGAACCACAGCCATGACTACTCAGACTTCGAAAGTTGCCATCGTGACCGGCGCCTCCCGCGGCATCGGCGCGGTGATCGCCAAACAACTGGCGAGCGAAGGTTTCGCCGTCGCCATCAACTACGCCAACAGCGCCACCGGGGCCTCGAAACTGGTGGTCGAGTTGCGCCAGGCCGGCCACCAAGCCATAGCGATCAAGGCTGACGTGGCCAGCGCCGACGACGTACGCCGGTTGTTCGACGAGACCGAAGCTCAGTTGGGCAAGGTCGATGTGCTGGTCAACAACGCCGGCATCCTCAAGGTGATGCCGCTGGCGCAACACACGGACGAACTGTTCGACCAAAACTTCAATATCCACACCCGCGGCACGTTCAACGCCCTGCGTGAAGCCGCCACTCGCCTGAACAGCGGCGGGCGGATCATCAACTTTTCCAGCAGCACCGTCGGCATGAACCTACCGGGCTACGCGGTGTACATCGCCAGCAAAGCGGCGGTGGAATCCCTGACCCAGGTGTTCGCCAAGGAAATGCGCGGTCGCAACATTACCGTCAACGCGGTCGCACCAGGCCCGGTGGCCACGGACCTGTTCCTGCACGGCAAAAGCGAAGAGCAAATCCAGACGTTCGCCAAGATGGCGCCGCTGGAACGCCTGGCTCAGCCAGAAGACATTGCCCGCGTCGTGAGCTTCCTGGTCGGCCCGGAGTCGGCTTGGGTCAACGGGCAAATCCTGCGGGTTAACGGCGGTCTGGTCTGAGGTGAATCCCATGAAAAATGTCATTCTGATCACGGGCGCCGGCACCGGCATCGGCAAACTCGCCGCCGAATCACTCGCCCGAGCCGGGCACATCGTTTACGCCAGCATGCGCGACGTAAACGGGCGCAACGCCGCACGGGCTGAGGGCTTTCGCCTCTGGGCCAAAGCGCAAAACGTTGAGTTGCATCCGCTTGAACTCGACGTGCTGTCGCAGGATTCGGCCGACGCGGCGGTGGCGACCATCGTCAAAGAGCAAGGCCGTCTCGACGTGGTCATGCAGAACGCCGGGCACCTGGTGATCGGCCCGACCGAAGCCTTCACCGCCGAAGAAATCATGAAAGTCTTCGACACCAATTTCTACGGTGCCCAGCGGGTCAGCCGCGCGGTGTTGCCGCAGATGCGCGCCCAGGCTTCGGGGTTGGTGTTGTGGATCAGCAGCACCACGACCAAGGGCGGTTTCCCACCGTTCATGGGCCCATACGCCGCAGCGAAAGCAGCGATGGATTCCCTGGCGGTGAGCATGTCCTACGAACTGACTCGCTTCGGTATCGAAACTTCAATCGTCGTGCCCGGCGCCTTCACGCGCGGCACCGACCATTTTCCGAGTGCCGGCAAACCGGCCGATGTGGCGCGCAGCAACGCCTATGCTCGATATGACGGAGTGATGGATAAAGTCGGCGAACGCCTGAGTGCGTTGACCCCGGACGATACTGACCCGCAAGCGGTAGCGGATGACATCGTGCGAATCATCGGACTGCCCCAGGGCTCGCGGCCGGCGCGGTCGGTGATCGATTTTGTCGGGGATGGCGCGGCGCAAGTGCTGGAAGTTTCGGAGCGGGTTCGGATCGAGTTTGCCGAGCGGATCGGGATTGATGATTTGCTCGAGCTGACACCTCAGTGACCCCTTCGCGAGCAAGCCCGCTCCCACACTGGATCTGCGTCTAACACAACACAGTTGGACACACAGACCTCTGTGGGAGCGGGCTTGCTCGCGAAGGCGGCCTATAAGGCAACACATCGCTAAAGGACGGAACACACCATGCACACCACCATCATCATTTTCTTCGGCCTGGTCCTGCTGGCACTGATGCTCTACATCGGCGAGCGAGTCGGTTTCAACCGTCAGACGCTGACCTACAGTTTCGTCATCCTGTGGCTGGCATTGACGATAATCAACGGCGCGGTGGGCGTGGTCACTGCCAGCCAACCCGTCAGTTCAGAACTGGTGGTCGGCAGCGTGGTGTTTGGCGTGCCGGTGGCGGCGCTGGTTCTGTTCATGGTGTTGAACAAAGCCTAGCCGCCACCGACGCCTGATCAACGAACCAGGTGCAGGAACTGCATGTGCCGTTCGTACTGATCGAGGATGTCGTTGATGATCTGATCCTTGGTGTAACCCACCAGATCGTAGTCCTGACTGCCTTCGGCCAGATGCACTTCGGCCCGGTAGTAGCGACGGTTGTTGAGTTGCTTGGACCCCATCCCGCCACGGGCAAAGGACGGCGTGAAGTAACCGCGCATCTGCACCTGGTAGATGAATGGGTGCTGCTCGCCATGACCGATTTCCAGGCTGACACTGTCATTCGCCGGATCCGGCTGAGTGACCACGTTCAAACCCTTCTCGACAAACACCGCCGTCACTTCTTCAATCGCCGGGCGCACCGTCGTTTCGAGGAAGCGGTAAACCTCATCCCGCGACGGGAAATGCACCGCCTGACTCAAGCGCTGACGCCAACCGCCACGCTTTGAACCGGAGACCGGCGCCAGAGAATGCATCTGCGCGATCTGCTTCTGGGACTCCAGATAAAACGCTTTGTGCAGCCCCCACATCATCAGCAGCAGGATCATCGAGAACGGCAACGAAGTCAGCACCACCGCTGATTTCAGCGCATCGATGCTGCCGGAAAACAGCAGCGCACTGGTCACCAGCGCGGTCATCGCACCCCAGAACACCCGCAGCCATTTCGGCCCGTCTTCATCCGGGTTGCCGCCCTTGGCGGACAGCGTCGACAGCACCACGGTGCCCGAGTCTGCGGACGTCACGAAGAACACGAAGCTGATAAACACCGTCACCGCGATCACGGTTTTGCTCCACGGGTAGGTTTCCAGCAGCAGGTACAGGGTCATCGACGGGTTATCGATGGCCGACATACCGAGTGCGCTCATGCCATGGTTGAGGACTTGGTCGATGGCGCTGTTGCCGAAGATCGACATCCACGCCAGGGTGAAACCGAGCGGAATCAGCAGCACGCCGAAGACGAATTCGCGGATGGTCCGGCCACGGGAAATCCGCGCGATGAACAGGCCCACGAACGGCGACCATGCAATCCACCAGGCCCAGTAGAACACCGTCCAGCCGCCCAGCCAGTCGCTAGGCTTGTCGTAGGCATAGAGGTCGAAACTCTTCATCGGCAACGCGCCGAGGTAGTCGCCGATGTTCTGGATCAAGGTGTTGAGCAGGTGCTGAGTCGGGCCGGCAAACAACACGAACAGCAGCAGCGCACAGGCCAGCAGCATGTTGATGTCGGACATGACCCGCACGCCTTTATCGACGCCGGACACCGCAACGGTGATCGCCGCGCCCATCATCAGCGTGATCAGGCCGACCTGAATCCAATGCGTATGGGCGATGCCGAACAGGTAGTCGAGCCCGGAGTTGAGGTGCAACACCCCAAAGCCCATATCGGCACCGAGGCCGAACACCGTGGCGATGATGCCGAAGCCGTCCACCGCGTAGCCGATAGGGCCGTTGATACGCTTGCCGATCAGCGGATACAGCGCCGAGCGCAGGGCCAGCGGCAGGTTATGTCGATACGCGAAATACGCCAGCGCCATGCCGACGAAGGCGAACACGCCCCAGCCATGCAGACCCCAGTGCAGAAACAGAATCTGCATCGCCTGCCGCGCCGCTTCCGGCGTACCGGCAGTGCCTTGGGGCGGTTGTGACAAGTGCGTCAGCGGTTCGGATACGCAGAAGAAAAACAGCGTGATGCTGATCCCGGCGGCGAACAGCATGCCGGCCCAGGACAGGTAACTGAATTCGGGTTCGTCGTGGTCGGCACCGAGCTTGATCTTGCCATAGCCAGATAACGCGGTGACCACCACGAAGACCAGATACAGGGTCATTGCGAGCATGTAGTACCAGCCGACCGTATTGGCCGCCCAGTTTTGCGCTTCCAGTAACCAGGCACCGGCCTGTTTGGGCATGGCGATGACGACAATGCCGAACAACAGAATGAAACCGGCCGAGAAATAAAACACCGGCGGATTCATGCGGACCTGGCCGCTGGGAGGGGTGGACGGTGCACTCATGAAAGGTGCACCTCAAGGGGATGAAACAGGGCAATCAGTAACGGACTCGGCAAGGGCAAGCCTCCTGTTGTGAGCGGGCAGCAAACCGGCGGTTTAACTTGAATGAGCGTTCAAGTTAAACATGAATAGCGTGCTAAGGACTAATCGCAGGGCTCGGCGGTCGCTTTCCTACGCTAGCTCAAGGAAGGGTATGACGCGGGGGTTGGGGGATTCGTTCAGTGGGAAATGAGCTAAATGCCATTATCGCGTTCGACGTGAATCCATTCGCGGGCAAGCCTCGCTCCTACAGGTCATGCGCCATTTTGAAAATGGCGCATGACCTGTAGGAGCGAGGCTTGCCCGCGAAGAGGCCAGATCTGTCAGCGGAGATTTCGAGGCTTACTTCTGCGTCCCATCATCATGCTGCAAATTCGCCTGCGTCAGGTTGCACCCCGCCGGCACACTCCGGGTCAGCCACACATTGCCACCAATGGTCGAACCCTTGCCGATGGTGATCCGCCCCAGAATCGTCGCCCCGGCATAGATCACCACATCATCCTCAACAATCGGATGCCGCGGATGGCCCTTCTGCAACTGGCCGTCCTCGTCCGCCGGGAACCGCTTGGCACCCAACGTTACCGCCTGATAAATCCGCACCCGCTCACCGATGATCGCGGTCTCGCCGATCACTACACCTGTCCCGTGATCGATAAAGAAGCTGCGGCCGATCTGCGCGCCCGGATGAATATCGATGCCGGTCGCCGAGTGAGCGATTTCCGCGCTGATCCGCGCCAGCAACGGCAACCCGGCGCGGTACAAGTGATGGGCGAGGCGATGGTGAATCACCGCCAGAATCCCCGGATAGCAGAGCAACACTTCATCGACGCTGCGGGCGGCCGGGTCACCGTGATAGGCCGCCAGCACGTCGGTGTCCAACAGGCTGCGCAGCCCCGGCAAGGCGAGGGCAAACTCCTGGATGATCTGGATAGTCTTGGCCTCGACCTCAGTGTCGGCCTGGGCGCTGTGGCGCGCGGCGTAGCGCAGTTCAAGCCGCGCCTGGGCCAGCAACGCGTTCAGCGCCACGTCGAGGGTGTGGCCGACGTAGAAGTCTTCACTCTCTTCGCGCAAATCTACCGGCCCCAACCGCATCGGGAACAACGCACCGCACAAGGCTTCGAGAATGTCCGCCATGGCCGCCCGGGAGGGTAACTCGCGACCGCCCTGCTCGCCGCTGGCGCGGCCGTTTTGTGCACGCCATTGATCACGCGCCGTGCGCAGCTGGCTGACGATGGTCTGCAATTGCCAATGGCTGGAACGCTCACTCACGGTAAAAACTCCTCACGGGCGGCCGGACTGTCTGGCCGCGTTGACGGCGATTACTCTACGGCATGGTCTCGACGCCGAATTAAGAACCAATAGTGCTGTGATCTGAACATTCGGATATAAGCGATTGACGGTTGCCGCTGCAAAAAGCCGTGCTTATAGTCCTGACATCCTCCCCCGCCAGTACGGACCCATGATCAAACAACAGCTTGCCCGCTTTAATCGCCTCGACCTGCTCGGTCACCCTACCGCTCTGGAAAAACTCGAACGCCTGTCGACCTGGCTCGGCCGCGATGTCTACGTCAAACGCGATGACCTGACGCCACTGGCCATGGGCGGCAACAAGCTGCGCAAACTCGAATACCTGGCCGCCGATGCGCTGGCTCAGGGCGCCGACACGTTGATCACTGCTGGCGCGCTGCAATCCAACCATGTGCGCCAGACTGCCGCCATCGCCGCCAAATTAGGCCTGGGCTGCGTTGCGCTGCTGGAAAACCCGCTGGGCACCGACGACGCTAACTATGTCGGCAACGGCAATCGGCTGTTGCTCGACCTGTTCGACGCCAAAGTCGAGTTGGTGGAGAACCTCGATAACGCCGACGACCAACTGCAAGCCCTGGCCGATCGTCTGCGCAACAACGGCAAGAAGCCGTATCTGGTGCCGATTGGCGGCTCTAACGCCTTGGGCGCCTTGGGTTACGTGCGCGCCGGGCTGGAACTGGCTGAACAGATTAAGGACACCGGCCTGCAATTCGCAGCCGTGGTTCTGGCGTCGGGCAGTGCCGGGACCCACAGCGGTCTGGCGCTGGCCTTGAGCGAAGTACTGCCGGATCTGCCAGTGATTGGCGTGACCGTTTCCCGTAGCGAGGAAGATCAGCGGCCGAAGGTTCAGGGTCTGGCCGAGCGCACCGCCGAGCTGCTGGGTGTGGGCCTGCCGGCGAGTTTCAAGGTTGAACTGTGGGATGAATACTTTGGCCCGCGTTACGGCGAGCCGAATGCCGGGACGCTGTCGGCGGTGAAACTGCTGGCGAGCCAGGAAGGGTTGCTGCTGGATCCGGTGTACACCGGCAAGGCCATGGCCGGGTTGCTGGACGGCATTGGGCGCGGGCGGTTTGATGAAGGTCCGATCATCTTCCTGCACACCGGTGGGGCGCCGGCGTTGTTTGCCTATAAAGACTTCCTTTAACGGAATAACGCATTCCTGTGGCGAGGGAGCTTGCTCCCGCTGGGGTGCGAAGCGCCCCCCAAAACCTGCGCTGCGATGTTTCAGTTAAAACGCAGTGAACGGGTTTACGACTGCTGCGCAGCCGAGCGGGAGCAAGCTCCCTCGCCACGGGGATCGCATCGGCCACATATTCCCTAAATGAATAACAAACTCAATATTTAGTATTTTCCTATCTAACGGCATCATCATATAGTCGCGCCGCAGGCGAATTTGGCGCGAGACGCATAAGCTGCTTTAGGGCAGGATATCGCAGTCGTCCAAATCCCGATTTTGCCAACATTCCTAAAAGCGTCTTCATAAGAAAACACAGGGGCTTGTCATGAATTTTTCCGCACTACGTCGCAACCTGCTGGTCGGTTCGCTGGGCCTGGCACTGAGCGCTGGCCTGTTGGGGCAAGCGGTTGCCGGTGAGCAATTGCAAAAAATCAAGGACGCAGGCGTGATCAACGTCGGCCTGGAAGGCACTTACCCACCGTTCAGTTTCGTCGACGCCGACGGCAAACTGGCCGGCTTCGAAGTCGAGCTCTCCGAAGCCCTGGCCAAAAAGTTGGGCGTTAAAGCCAAGATTCAGCCAACCAAGTGGGACGGCATCCTCGCCGCTCTGGAATCCAAGCGCCTGGACGTAGTGGTCAACCAGGTGACCATCTCCGACGAGCGCAAGAAGAAGTATGACTTCTCCGAGCCGTACACCATCTCCGGGATTCAGGCGCTGGTGCTGAAGAGCAAGGAAGCCGCGCTGAACATCAAGACCGCCGCTGACCTGTCCGGCAAGAAAGTCGGTGTAGGCCTTGGCACCAACTACGAACAGTGGGTCCGGGCCAATGTGCCGGGTGCTGACGTGCGCACCTACGACGATGATCCGACCAAGTTCGCAGATCTGAACAATGGCCGTACCGACGCCATCCTGATCGACCGCCTGGCTGCGCTTGAATACGCCAAGAAAGCACCGAAAACCGTTGCTGCCGGCCAAGCATTCTCCCGCCAGGAGTCCGGCATTGCCCTGCGTAAAGGTGAGCCAGAACTGCTGGCTGCAGTGAACAAGGCCCTCGACGAGCTGCGTGCCGACGGCACACTGGCCAAGATCTCGGAAAAATACTTCCAAGCTGACGTCACCAAATAATGGAAGAAGCTTTCCAACTCGCACTGGACTCCGCGCCCTTCCTGCTGAAGGGCGCGTACTACACGGTCATCTTGAGCCTGGGCGGGATGTTCTTCGGCCTGGTGATGGGCTTCGGCCTGGCGTTGATGCGCCTGTCGCGTTTCAAATCGGTAAGCTGGCTGGCCCGCATCTACGTGTCGTTCTTTCGCGGCACGCCGTTGCTGGTGCAGCTGTTCGTGATCTATTACGGCTTGCCGCAATTGGGCATCGAACTTGATCCGCTGCCGGCCGCCCTGATCGGCTTCTCGCTGAACATGGCCGCCTACGCCTGCGAAATCCTCCGTGCCGCGATCAGCTCCATCGAACGTGGCCAGTGGGAAGCTGCCGCCAGCATCGGCATGACCCGCGCGCAGACCCTGCGCCGGGCCATCATTCCGCAAGCGATGCGCACGGCCCTGCCGCCGCTGGGCAACAGCTTCATTTCGCTGGTCAAGGACACCGCGCTGGCCGCCACCATCCAGGTGCCGGAACTGTTCCGCCAGGCGCAATTGATCACCGCCCGGACTTTCGAAGTCTTCACCATGTATCTCGCCGCCGCGCTGATCTACTGGATTCTGGCCACGGTGCTGTCGCACCTGCAGAACAAGTTGGAAGAGCGGGTCAATCGGCACGACCAGGAGTCCTGACCCAATGATTGTCGTGGAAAAACTGACAAAGCAGTTCAAGGGTCAAGTGGTGCTCAACGGCATCGATCTGGAAGTGAAGGAAGGCGAGGTCGTGGCAATCATCGGGCCCAGCGGCTCGGGTAAAACCACGTTCCTGCGCTGCCTGAACTTCCTCGAAGAACCCACCAGCGGCCGGATCAAGGTCGGCGACATCGAGATCGATGGCAGCCGCCCGCTGAACCAGCAGCAAGGTCTGGTGCGACGTCTGCGCCAGCACGTCGGTTTCGTGTTCCAGAACTTCAACCTGTTCCCTCACCGCACGGCCCTTGAGAACGTCATCGAAGGCCCGATCGTGGTGAAGAAAATCCCTCACGCCGAAGCCGTTGCCCTGGGCAAAAAGCTTTTGGCCAGGGTCGGTCTGGCAGGCAAGGAAGACGCTTACCCGCGACGCCTGTCCGGTGGTCAGCAACAGCGTGTGGCGATTGCCCGTGCGCTGGCGATGGAGCCGGAAGTGATTCTGTTCGATGAACCCACCTCAGCGCTCGACCCAGAGTTGGTCGGCGAAGTGCTGGCGACCATCCGCAGCCTCGCCGAGGAGAATCGCACCATGGTCATCGTCACCCACGAAATGGGCTTTGCCCGTGACGTGGCGAACCGCGTGGTGTTTTTCGACAAGGGTGTGATCGTCGAGCAAGGCGAAGCCAAGGCGCTGTTTGCCAACCCGAAAGAAGAGCGGACGAAGCAGTTTCTCAGCAAGTTTCTGAATAACACGCACAACTGAAATATCACTTCACTACTTGTTAACTTCCATGGACGGAAGTGACATTTATTTCGTCATATTAAATCCCTCGCCTTTGTTTATTCAGTTCCCACAAATAATAGATCGACCCTCGCCTCTGCGTGCGTTACATATTTATGTTCTGCAACAGACTCATTTCGCCTGATCTTCATAAAAATCTTCGCTGACGCTGCGCCAAGCAGCGCCGCCTCGCGCCCGTGAAACCCACTAAATTTGCGGAAAAATTCAACAGGACGCTGCGGCATATTAACTCCGGCGCGTAGGACATTTCTGAATAACACAATAAACAACGCTTAACTAAGTGCCTCTATTGACAGTTGTTCCGGCGCACTCTTATCTAAGCCCTAACAGGCGCCAGGCATCACGTTCAATCATTATTTAAACAGGCAAATAGTGGCCCGTTATATTGCTCGGCAATTCGCGCCTTTGATCTTCCAGAAACGGACTTCGCTGCAAGGCTTCAAGGAGAGAACCCCATGACAAGCACCTCGAACAAACCCGAACTTGCGGCCCCGACCCTGGCGCAATCTCACAAGAGCGGCATCAACATTACCTCGGCTGCTCACTTGCTGATCGGCGTCGCGCCCTACCCCGGAATGGATGAAGGCGACCTGATCGAACTGTACTGGGACAACTGCTACGTAGCGTCGAAAGCACTGATTGTCGACGATGTCGGTCAACCCGTGCGACTGAGAGTGCCAGAGAGCTTCGTCGCTAACGGCACCTCGCACATCCACTACCGTGTCATGCAAGTTGGGCAAGACCCGGCGCTATCGCTGGCGACACGAGTGCAGATCAAGCTCGACTGCCCGGGCGGCCTGTCGCCTGCCGCGTCCGGCGATGAAAACCAGGGCCTGGCGCCAGTGAACATTCCCGAAACCATTCGCCGCCAGGGGGTCAACCCGAACCAGATCAAACGCGGCGTGCCGCTGACTATCGAGCCCTACCTGAACATGGCCATCGACGACGAAATCACCCTGCGCTGGGGCGACGTGCGCATGGACCTGCCCAAGCTCAAGGCTGGCGACATCGGCGAGCCGATCCAGGTCTGGGTGCCGCCGGCGATCATCCTCGAAGCGGGCGAAGATCTTCGCCTGGAAGTGACCTACTGCATCCTCGACCGCGTGGGCAATAACTCCCGCTGGGCGCCACCGCGGATGTTGAAGATCGGCTGTGCCAATCCTTATCTGAAAGTTCCGTTGAAAGAAGAGCTCAAGGCTGCAGAAACCCGCAAATAGTAAAAATACCGCCGCCCCTGTGGGAGCGGGCTTGCTCGCGAAGAGGCCGTATCAGCCAACATCAATGCTGCCTGACACAACGCCTTCGCGAGCAAGCCCGCTCCCACAGGGGCGCGTATTCAGGTTTCACGACCGCTGCGCAGCCGAACTCAGGCCACCGCTGTTGCTACACAAACAACTGTTGCTCTACGGACAGACACCCTTCTATGCATATTCCTAAAAGTTAGTTTATTAATTATTTATACACGCTTAGGGTATATGCACCGGACCACCGGACATTCTTGTTATTCGTTCGCCGCATTGATTGCGGCGTTTCCATGAGATGTGAGGTAGGTATGGTCCGGAACACAATCACCCCAGTGCAGAACGCCAGGGCATTGCGTGCAGCCAAGGAGTGGCGCTGATGTCCAATCTGGCAGATGCAATCGTCCAGAGTGATCTGGATATCGCCCCCCTATTGTTGCCCGCGCAGGTTTTGCGCAACGACGCACAAGCCATCAAGGCTGCCCACGAACTGGCGCAAGTCGCCCTTTTGCAAGCCGCCAAACGTGACCAGCAGCGCAAGCTGCCGTGGTCGGAAATCGAACAATTCACCCGCAGCGGTCTGGGCAGTATTGCCATCCCACGCGAATACGGTGGCCCGCAGGTTTCGTTCGTCACTATTGCCGAGGTGTTCTCGATCATTTCCGCGGCCGACCCGGCACTCGGGCAGATCCCGCAGAACCAGTTCGGCATCCTGAACCTGGTACTTGGCAGCGCCACGGAATCGCAGAAAAAACAGCTGTTCAAAAGCGTGCTCGAAGGCTGGCGCATCGGCAATGCAGGGCCAGAACGCGGGACCAAAAACACTCTCGAACTCAAGGCGCGGATCACTGCTGACGGCGACGGTTTTGTCGTCAGCGGCCAGAAGTTCTATTCCACCGGTGCGCTGTTCGCTCACTGGGTAGCGGTCAAGGCGTTGAACGATGACGGCAAGCAAGTGCTGGCCTTCGTCCGCCGTGGCACACCGGGTTTGCGCATCGTCGATGACTGGTCGGGCTTCGGTCAGCGCACCACCGCCAGCGGCACCATTTTGCTCAACAACGTGCGGGTCGACGCCGAGCTGGTGGTGGATAACTGGAAGATCAACGACAGCCCGAACATCCAGGGCGCCGTATCGCAACTGATTCAAGCGGCCATCGACGCCGGCATCGCTCGCGGCGCCATCGACGACGCCATTGAATTCGTGAAAACCCGCGCTCGGCCATGGATCGACGCCAAGGTCGAACGGGCCAGCGACGACCTGTACGTGATCGCCGACATCGGCAAACTGAAAATCGAATTGCACGCCGCTGAAGCGCTGCTGCGCAAGGCCGGGCAGGTGCTCGATCAGGTCAACGCCGCGCCGCTCACCGCCGAGTCCGCTGCCCGTGCGTCGATTGCCGTGGCCGAAGCCAAAGTGCTGACCACCGAGATCTCGCTGCTGGCCAGCGAAAAGCTTTTCGAACTGGCCGGCAGCCGCGCCACCCTTGCCGAATTCAACCTCGACCGTCACTGGCGCAACGCCCGCGTGCACACGCTGCACGACCCCGTTCGCTGGAAGTATTACGCCGTTGGCACCTACCACCTCAACGGCACGCTACCCGCTCGCCACTCCTGGATTTGACCAGACCTCTGGAGAAACACATGACTCTTTCTCACCACGTCGCGGTCATAACCAGCGATGAGCAAGCCCTGATCGTCGCCAGTGACCTGGCCGAAGATTTCAAACGCGACAGCGCCCTGCGCGACCGCGAACGTCGTTTACCGCACCCGGAACTGGAAGTGTTTTCCCGTTCGGGCCTTTGGGGCATCAGCGTGCCCAAGGAGTACGGCGGCGCCGAGGTTTCCAACGTCACCCTGGCCAAAGTGATCGCCTTGATTGCCCAGGCCGACGGCTCCCTTGGCCAGATCCCGCAGAACCATTTCTACGCCCTCGAAGTGCTTCGCGTGAACGGCAGCGAGGCGCAGAAAAAACGCCTGTACGCCGAAGTATTGGCCGGCCAGCGCTTCGGCAATGCCCTCGCCGAACTCGGCACCAAAACCGCCCACGACCGCGTCACCAGCCTGAAGCGCGACGGTGACGGCTATCGCATCAACGGCCGCAAGTTCTACGCCACTGGCGCGATTTACGCCCAGCGCATCCCGACCTCGGTGGTGGATGAAAACGGCGTGCAGCAACTGGCGTTCGTGCCGCACAACAGCAAAGGCCTGACCGTCATCGATGACTGGAGCGGTTTCGGCCAGCGCACCACTGGCAGCGGTTCGGTGGTGTTCGAAGACGTCTACGTCGCCGCCGAAGACGTGATGCCGTTTCAAAGTGCCTTCGAACGCCCGACCACCGTTGGCCCGTTGGCGCAGATTCTTCACGCCGCCATCGACACCGGCATCGCCCGCGCCGCTTACGAAGATGCCTTGCACTTCGTGCGCACCAAAACCCGGCCGTGGATTGACGCCACCCATGAAAAAGCCATCGATGACCCGTTGACCATCAAGAGCTTCGGCCACTTGGCGATTCGTCTGCACGCCACCGAAGCGCTGCTGGAACGCTCCGGCGAATTCCTCGACAAGGCCCAGGCAGAGATGAACGCCGAGACGGTCGCAGCGGCATCGATTGCTGTCGCTGAAGCCCGGGCCATCAGCACCGAAATTTCCCTCGCCGCCGGCAGCACGCTGTTCGAACTGGCCGGCAGCCAGGCGACCCTGATCGAACACGGTCTGGATCGCCACTGGCGCAACGCTCGGGTGCACACCCTGCACGACCCGGTGCGCTGGAAGTATCACGCCGTCGGCAATTACTACCTCAACGATGAAAACCCGCCGCTGCGGGGGACGATCTGATGGCCGACGCCAAGAAAAAGATCCTGCTCAACGCGTTCAACATGAACTGCATCGGGCACATCAACCATGGCTTGTGGACGCATCCACGGGACAACTCCACCGAATACAAAACCATCGAATACTGGACCGAACTGGCTCAGCTGCTGGAACGTGGTCTGTTCGACGGTTTGTTCATCGCCGACATCGTCGGCGTGTACGACGTCTACCAGAACTCGGTGGACGTGCCGCTCAAAGAGTCGATCCAGTTGCCGGTCAACGATCCTTTGCTGCTGGTCTCGGCTATGGCCGCCGTCACCAAAAACCTCGGCTTCGGCCTCACCGCCAACCTGACTTACGAGCCGCCGTATCTATTCGCCCGACGCATGTCGACCCTCGACCATTTGAGTCGTGGTCGCGTGGGCTGGAACATCGTCACCGGCTACCTCGACAGCGCCGCCAAGGCCATGGGTCTGAGCGAACAAGTCGAACACGACCGCCGCTACGACCAGGCCGACGAGTACCTGCAAGTGCTCTACAAACTCTGGGAAGGCAGTTGGGAAAACGGCGCGGTGCTCAACGATCCCAAGCAGCGGATCTACGCCCAACCGGAAAAAGTGCACAAGGTCGAACACAAGGGTGAGTTCTATCAAGTCGAGGGTTATCACCTCTGCGAACCGTCGCCGCAGCGCACACCGGTGCTGTTCCAGGCTGGCAGCTCGGATCGCGGTTTGCTGTTCGCCGGGCGCCACGCCGAGTGCGTGTTTATCAGCGGCCAGAACAAACCGTCGACCAAGGTGCAAGTGGACAAGGTCCGCGCCAGCGCCGTCGAGGCCGGGCGCAACCCTGAGGACATCAAGGTGTTCATGGGCTTGAACGTCATCGTCGGCGCCACCGAGGAACTGGCCTGGACCAAGCACGCCGAGTACCTCAGCTACGCCAGTGCCGAGGCCGGTGTGGCGCATTTCTCGGCGTCTACCGCGATCGATTTTTCCCAGTACGAGATCGACGAACCGATCCAGTACGTGAAGAGCAACGCGATCCAGTCAGCCACCAAAAACCTGCAAAACAACGACTGGACCCGACGCAAATTGCTTGAGCAGCACGCCCTCGGTGGCCGCTACATCACCGTGGTCGGCTCGCCTGAGCAAGTGGCCGATGAGCTGGAATCGTGGATCGCCGAAACCGGGCTGGATGGTTTCAACCTGACGCGGATTGTCACGCCGGAAAGCTATGTGGATTTCATCGATTTGGTGATTCCGGAGTTGCAGCGGCGGGGGTCGTACAAGACGGCTTACGACAGCGGCAGCCTGCGCGAGAAGCTGTTTCACGGTGAGGCGCATTTGCCGGAGCAACACACAGGCGCAGCGTTCCGCCGCTGATCTCTGTGGCGAGGGGGCTTGTCGGATCGCCGCACCGTCCCGTTCGGCTGCGAAGCAGTCGCAAAACCTGCGCACCGGTTTTACCTGACACACCATTATTGAATGGTTTGGGGGCTGCTTCGCAGCCCAGCGGGAGCAAGCTCCCTCGCCACAAATGCGTGCACACATTAAATAATTGACTGGAAAGCCATGATGACCAAGAAACTCCTGACCCACCCAGTCAAAGCACTGGCCCTGGCCCTCGGCCTCTTCAGCTCCGTCACCTTCGCCGCCGAAGCGCCGCTGAAAGTCGGCACCACCGCCGCCTTCGCCATCCCGCTGGAAGCCGCCGTCGAAGAAGCCTCCAAACAAGGCCTGAAAGTCGAACTCGTAGAGTTCAGCGACTGGATCGCGCCGAACGTCAGCCTCGCCGCCGGCGACATCGACGTGAACTACTTCCAGCACATTCCGTTCCTGGAAAACGCCAAGGCTGCCGCCGGTTTTGACCTGGTGCCGTTTGCGCCGGGGATCATCAACAACGTCGGCCTCTATTCGAAAAAATACAAAAGTTTCGACGAGCTGCCGCAAGGCGCCACCATCGCCATCGCCAACGACCCGATCAACAGCGGTCGCGGGCTGCAACTGCTGGCCAAAGCCGGGCTGATCACCCTCAAACCGGGTGTCGGCTACAAGGCCACCGAAGAAGACATCATCGCCAACCCGAAGAAAATCAAAATCCTCCAGGTCGAAGCCGTGCAACTGGTCCGCGCCTACGACGACGCCGACCTGGTCCAGGGCTACCCGGCCTACATTCGCCTGTCGAAGACCTTCGATGCCGGCTCGGCGCTGCTGTTCGATGGCCTCGATCACAAGGAATACGTGATTCAGTTCGTGATCCAGCCAAAAAGCAAAACCGACCCGCGCCTGATCAAATTCGTCGACATCTACCAGCATTCGCCAGCCGTTCGGGCAGCGCTGGATAAGGCTCACGGCAAGCTCTATCAAGCTGGTTGGGAAAGCTGAAAATGACGGCCGCTATCCAACGGCGACTGGATATTCCAGAGCCCCACAATGCTGATCAAACTGAACTGCACCCGGAGCTCAACCGCGCCCATGTGCGCTTCATCGGGCTGGGCAAAACCTATAACGGCAAGCAAGGGCCGGTGGCGGCGTTGCATGGCATCGACCTCGCGATCCAGCGTGGCGAAGTGTTTGGCATCATTGGTCGTAGCGGTGCCGGCAAGTCGTCGCTGATCCGCACCATCAACCGCCTGGAACAACCGAGCACGGGCCGAGTGCTGATCGATCAGGTGGACATTGGCGAGTTCGATGAAGACCGTTTGGTGGCGCTGCGGCGGCGGATCGGCATGATCTTCCAGCACTTCAATCTGATGTCGGCCAAGACCGTTTGGCAGAACGTTGAATTGCCGTTGAAAGTAGCGGGGGTGCCGAAGGACAAGCGCGAAAAGAAGGTCCGCGAACTGTTGGAACTGGTGGGCCTTCAAGAGAAGCACAAGGCTTACCCGGCGCAGCTTTCCGGCGGGCAGAAACAACGCGTTGGCATTGCCCGCGCGTTGGTGCATGACCCGGAGATTTTGCTGTGCGACGAGGCGACTTCGGCGCTTGATCCAGAGACTACTCAATCGATCCTCGGCCTGTTGCGCGAGATCAATCAGCGCCTGGGTTTGACCATTGTGCTGATCACCCACGAGATGGCGGTGATTCGCGATATCTGCGACCGGGTCGTGGTGCTCGAACACGGAGGTGTCGTCGAGCAAGGGCCGGTGTGGGAAGTCTTCGGCAACCCGCAGCATGAGGTCAGCAAGACCTTGCTCGCACCGCTGCAACACGCCTTGCCGGAAGAACTGCAAAGCCGTTTGCGCGCGCAACCACAATCCTCGGATGAGGCCGTAGTGCTGCGTTTGCGATTCACCGGCAGCGCGACGGATGAACCGGATCTGGCGGCGCTGTTCGCCGCGCTCGGAGGCCGCGTGCGCCTGCTTCAGGGTGGCGTCGAGCGGATTCAGGGTCATGCGCTGGGGCAATTGCTGTTGGCGGTGACAGGCTCGTCCCTGGGCGCCGAGGAATTGCGTCAACGTGCCGGCAACTGGGCGCAACAGGTGGAGGTGCTGGGTTATGTGGTTTGATCGCTTGCTTCAGGGTTTTATCGACACCTTCCTGATGGTTGGCGTGTCGTCGCTTATCGCGCTGCTGGCAGGGATTCCGATGGCGGTGATTCTGGTCACCAGCGACAAGGGTGGCATCTACGAAGCGCCCCTGCTGAACCGCGTATTGGGCGCGTTCGTGAATCTGTTTCGCTCGATTCCTTTTCTGATTTTGATGGTGGCGCTGATTCCGTTTACCCGGCTGATCGTCGGCACCACCTATGGTGTTTGGGCGGCCGTCGTTCCGCTGACCATTGCCGCCACACCGTTCTTTGCGCGGATTGCCGAAGTCAGTTTGCGCGAGGTCGATCACGGGTTGATCGAAGCCGCGCAAGCGATGGGTTGCCGGCGCTGGCATATCGTCTGGCATGTGCTGTTGCCTGAGGCGCTGCCGGGGATTGTTGGCGGCTTCACCATTACGCTGGTGACGATGATCAACTCGTCGGCCATGGCCGGGGCGATTGGGGCCGGTGGGCTGGGGGACATTGCGTATCGATATGGGTATCAGCGCTTTGATAGCCAGATCATGTTGACGGTGATTGTGCTGCTGGTGGTGTTAGTGGCGATTATTCAGTTGGGCGGGGATCGGTTGGCTCGGGGTCTCAACAAGCGCTAGGAAAGTTGCGAACACTCATTGTGGCGAGGGGGCTTGCCCCCGTTGGGCTGCGAAGCAGCCCCCAGACCATTCAATGAAGCGTGTCAGGCAAACCCGACTGGCAGGTTTTGCGGCTGCTGCGCAGCCGAACGGGACGGTGCGGCGATCCGACAAGCCCCCTCACCACAAAAGCTCATTCGCCACAGGTAATCACTGACCTGCGAAGGTAAGTTTTCGCACAAGAAAATCAGGGTGCCAGCAGGGCCAATCCCTTTCATTTGCAGGACGTTTCCTAGATCATTCCGCTCGCTTGCGCCTGCCAAATCTGATGGCTAGTCTTCGGTCCGTCACTGCATATCAGTGATCGGGTTTAGTCGCCCGGATCTTTCTAGGCGCACAGCGCCACCTCTTTCCAGGTGTTTTCATTGCCTGAAAGTTATGGTGGCTGTGCGCAGGGCACCCTCGGGTGCGCCGGGTTGCCTAGAGACCGGTCGACTAACCTGCGTGCAGCCGCCACCCCTGTTCGTTTAGTCGCGATATCGGTTGGCTCCAATTAGCTCTAGGAGTTTTACCAATGAGAAAATCTGTCCCCGATCCACCTCCCGAAACATCCACCAAAGGCAATCCCACCGACGATCCGCCAAGAGACCGATCCGCGCTCTATCGTGCAATCGATTTCTACCTCACTGGCGAACAGCCTTCGGCCCCCGATGAATTGCGGTTCTACAACGTCAGTGAAGATGTGAGCTTCGAAGACGCCCAACTCTATTTGGCTGATCTGCTGCGTTGCGCCTCAGTCACGGCGTATCAGTGCGGTGACCAGCTCAAAGGGGCGGAACGCGCCATGGTGTTTTCGGTTTGGCATTTGCTGGAGATTGCCAAAGCGATGGTTGATCGCTCGATTGATTGTCTGGGGATGAAGCAGGGCTGATTCATCAGTCGTCAGTGAAACCGCCATCGCGAGCAAGCTCGCTTCCACAGTTGACCTCATTCCCCTGTGAGAGCGAGCTTGCTCGCGATGGCTGCGAAGCAGCCCCAGACTTGATGGCGTATATTCGGCAAACCCACATTGCCTGCGCAGCCGACCATGAAACAGACCCCCGACGACCTCCAGAAAATCACCGCCACCACCCTGGGCCATTACAACTCGGTGGCCGAAGGTTTTCGCGAGGGGACACGCGATCATGATGTGAGCCAGAACATCGACGCGTTGCTGCGGCACATCCAGGGTGAAGCGCCGTTCAGCATTCTCGATTTCGGCTGCGGTCCGGGTCGTGACCTGCAAACCTTCACGCGCATGGGCCACACCGCTGTCGGTCTCGATGGTTCGGAGAAGTTTGCGCAGATGGCCCGAGAGGACAGCGGTTGCGAGGTCTGGCAGCAGGATTTCCTGAAACTTGATCTACCGGCGGAGCGCTTTGACGGGATTTTTGCCAACGCGGTGCTGTTTCATATCCCGCGTCAGGAATTGCCTCGGGTGTTGAAGCAACTGCATGGGGCGTTGAAGCCGGGTGGGGTGTTGTTCAGTTCCAACCCGCGTGGGGAGAATCAGGAAGGCTGGAATGGGCCGCGGTATGGGGCGTATCACGACTTACAGGCGTGGCAGGCGTTGCTGACCGAGGCCGGGTTTGTGGAGCTGGAGCATTACTACCGGCCGGCGGGGTTGCCGCGCGAGCAGCAGCCTTGGTTGGCGAGTGTTTGGCGTAAGCCGGTGTAGTCAGGACCGACGCCTTCGCGGGCAAGCCTCGCTCCTACAGGGGGACCGCGTCCGGCAGGACAACTCGGTCAACTGTGGGAGCGGGCTTGCTCGCGAAGGTCTTCAGGGCGCCGAAGAAACCTGATAGTTCATCACCGCCCCGTCCACGCCAAACGCCGTGATGCTCTGCCCGGCCAACCGTTTGCCTTCAACTTCACGTTCGCGCACATCAAAATTCGCCACCAACCGTGTGCCATCGGCAAACGTCGTCTGCTGCACCAGGCGATCCTCCGTCAACCAGCGAAAATCCGTCATCGCCTCAGTTGCCAGTCGCTCATGCAGTGGCCGAAAAAAACCATCCTGTCGGGCAATCACCGGCAGTCGCTGCTTCAACGTATCAGCGCTCAGGTGATAAAGCGGTGGCACGTTATAGAGCAACTGCGTCAGTTCATTCTCGGCCCGCACATTGCTCAGTTTCAGGCTGTCGAACAACCAGTGATGGGTAGTGATCACCGAACCGTGGAACACCGCCTGATACAGCGGCAACCTGGTTTGCGGGGCAAAGTGCACCGTGCGATAGGGTTCCTTGAGCGGCACCGTTTTGAAAAAGACCTGCGGCTGTTCGTTGGGAAACCAGCGCCCCAGGTAATACGGCGACTTGGGGTTCTTGCTCATGTCCGGATCGCCCCAGCCGATCACCGGGGTCTGCATGCCATGAGCAAACAGCACGCCCCGGGCCGTGGTGGCGTTGCCATCCTCGGAGCCGGCCGGCAGTTGCAGCGTCTCGTTCACCCAGCGCGAGGCGTCGATATTGCCCTCGGCGTTTTGCGCCTGGGTCATTCTGGCGCCCGGGCGATAACTGTCGAACACCATGCCGGTGGCGTAGGCATCGAGAAACCAGCTATTGAACCCGGCCTTGGCCTGCACGGCGTGGATTCGAGCCTCAAGCAACGGCCGCACGCAACGCGGATCGGTGTAATGCCCGGATTGCTGGAAACCGCTTTTGAACGCACCGCTGTTCAGGACAATCGCACACTCAAGATTGGCCCGTGAGCCGAGGTGCGCAGTGGTCCAGTCCGGGTTTTCAGCGGTGGTCAACGTCGTTTCATAAGAGTCGTACGGCGCCACCAGATAACCGGCGGCCACGCCTTGGCGCACTGCTTCGGGATGCCAAAGACCGCCCTCCCAGCCCTCGCCGAGCCCCAGCCACAAGCGCGATAACCCGGCGGCTTGCAACTGCTCAAACGTTCTCGGCGACAACGTGCTACCCCAGCGTTCAGGAGTTGCCGTCAGCGCCTCGGCGAATGCTTTCACCACTTCCGTGCGCAGCCGGCCATACCCATCAGCGAGTTTTTGCATGTCCGGCTCAGCGACTGCCTGCCAGCCGCTTCGCGCCTTTTTGTTCAACGCGCCATTGAGGCTGCGCAGCAAGGTAATTTGCTGGTAACGGTCGAGGGGTGGCTGGGCACGGCTCAGGATCCCCCGCGTTTCGGCGTCGAAACCGCCGCGCAACTCGCTGGCCAGAACGCCTTGCCCACGCAACAGTTTCAGCAGCGCCGGCCAACTGCGCACATCGTCGAGGCCCAATAGATCATTGCCCCACAGATAAACATGACTGGCTCCCAGCAGTTTTTTTGCCTCGGGAGTTTTCAGCAGTTTGTCGCTCAAGGATTCGTATTGCCCGTTGTCGATCAACCATTGACGATAGCGTTTGGCAGCGGCTAACGGGTCGGCATCACCCAACGCCAGTGTAAATGTCAGCGGTGTGCGTGATTCAAGCGAGGTGAACTCGTGACGGGCAGCAAGCGCCAGGGTCTTGCCTTCGGTGCTGAACGTCAGGCGATTGTTGTAAGGATTGGTCATCAGCCAGTTCAACGTGAAGCGACCGTGATCGACGCCCCACAACGGCAGGCTCAAGTCCTGGGTGGTATTGAACTCGCCCTGATCGAGCAAAAAGGATTGCCACAACGGATCGCCGGCCGGCACGTAATGCCCCTCGGCGAGCGGCCAGATCAGGCCTTTGCCCATGGCGCTGCCCGGTTGTTTGAGGAAGCCCAGCTCACCCGGATCGCGAGCGCTGATGGACAGGGAGAGGTCACGCTGATCGAGACTGGCGCTGAGTGTCCAGGCGCCGTCATCCCATTGCCAGTCCGCTCGGTTGGCAGTCTGCTTGAGTTGGCTGACATTGTGCGAGGCGGCACCGGCCGAGGCCTCTACCGATTGCACCTGTGCGGGCGTGACACGAATCGCCAGGGTCGCAGGGTCGAGTTCGACACGCCACAGCGGGTTTTCCAAAACGATATTGGCCAAGGCCCAAGGCGAGAACAGCAAGGTGCAGATCAGCAACAGATTGCGATGGAGAGGCGGCATGGGGTTGTCCCTTCTGCGTCAAGAGCAGGGAGGGTAAGCAACCGGGACGCAAATGTCGGTCAGTAAAGTGTTGGGAAATTGTAGATCGCCTTCGCGGGCAAGCCTCGCTCCTACAGTTGACCGCATTCCCCTGTGGGAGCGGGCTTGCTCGCGAAGGCGTGTGTCAGCCAATTTAGATGCTGAATGACACACCGCTTTCGCGAGCAAGCCCGCTCCCACAGGGTTTGTGCCTTACCGTGCGTCTTTCTTCGGCTCGCGGATTTTGTACCAGGCCACATACAGCGCCGGCAAAAACAGCAGCGTCAGCAATGTCGCGATGATAATCCCGCCAATCATCGCGTAAGCCATCGGCCCCCAGAACACTTCCCGCGCAATCGGGATCATCCCCAAACTCGCCGCCGCCGCCGTCAGCAGAATCGGCCGGCGACGATGTTCCGTTGCTTTCGCCAC
The DNA here is from genome assembly GCF_056680395.1 of Pseudomonas sp. ASL4. Classification (NCBI taxonomy): domain Bacteria; kingdom Pseudomonadati; phylum Pseudomonadota; class Gammaproteobacteria; order Pseudomonadales; family Pseudomonadaceae; genus Pseudomonas; species Pseudomonas sp. ASL4. The sequence goes on from NZ_CM155280.1 coordinate 464,313, forward strand.
CGCATCCCACGGCTCAAGGCCTTCCTTCTCCAGCGCATCGATCTGCGTCACCAGAATCACCGAGTTACGAATGATGATGCCGATCAGCGCCAGGATCCCGAGGATCGCCACGAAGCCCATCGGCGTGCCCGTCGGGATCAGCGCCAGCACCACGCCGATCAAGCCGAGTGGCGCGACGCTGGCCACCAGGAACAGTTTCTGCACGCTGTGCAGTTGGATCATCAGGAAGGTCGCCATCAAAAACAGCATCAACGGCACGACCTTGGCAATCGGCCCTTGGGCCTTGCCGCTTTCCTCGACCGTACCGCCAGTGGCGACCTTGTAACCCACCGGCAAACCGGCGGCGAATTTATCGATGGTCGGTTGCAACTGTTTCACCAGGTCGGTCGGCTGGATCTCATCGCGCACCGCAGCCTTGATGGTGATGGTCGGTTTGCGGTCGCGACGCCAGACCAGCGGCTGCTCCAGTTCATAACGAACCGTGGCGAAGGCCAGCAGCGGAATCGAGGTGCCGCCCGGCGTGACGATTTGCAGGTTTTGCAAGGTTTCCGGCGTACCGCGCTCGGCGTCTTCGGCGCGACCGACGACGTTGATCAGGTAGATATCGTCGTCCACTTGGGTGATCGGCGAGCCGACGACGATGCCGTTCATCAGGTTGGCCACGTCTTCCGACGACAGCCCCAGTTGCCGCGCCTTGTCCTGGGCGATGTCGATGCGCAGGACTTTGCCCGGTTCGTTCCAGTCGTAAATGATTTCGCCGATTTGCGAGTTTTTATCGAGCTCGGTGGCCAGTTCGATCGCGTGCTTGCGCACCTGATCGATGTCCTTGCCGCTGACCCGGTACTGAATCGGACGCCCCACTGGCGGGCCCATTTCCAGCGCCTGGACGTAGCTGCCGATGCCGACAAAGTCTTTGCGCAGCCGCTCACGCAAGCGCTGGCTGAGCGCGGTGCGCGATTCCAGGCCTTTGCTGACGATCACCAGTTGCGCGTAGTACGGGTTCTGCAATTGCTGGTCCAGGGGCAGGTAGAAACGGATCGCGCCTTCACCGATGTAGGTGCTCCAACGCACAATGTCCGGGTCGTCCTTGAGCGTGGCTTCGAGCTTGTCCACAGCCTTGCGCGTCTCGCCTATCGAGGCGTTTTGCGGCAGGTTGAGGTCGACGAGGATTTCCGGGCGGTCGGACGACGGGAAGAACTGGTTCTGCACAAATTGCATGGAAAATACCGACGCCACGAACAACGCAACGGTGATACCAATCGCCCACCAGCGATTGCGCATGGCCCAGAACATGCCGCCATTGAACGCCCGGCCGATGCGACCCGGCTCGGCGGAATGCGGTTTCACATTGGTGCTGAGGATGTGCACGGCAATTACCGGGGCAAACAGCACCGCGACCACCCATGACACCAGCATCGCCACGGCGATCACCGCGAACAGTGTGAAGGTGTACTCGCCGGCCGAACTGGCGTTCAAGCCAATCGGCACAAAACCGGCCACGGTCACCAGCGTACCGGTGAGCATCGGGAACGCGGTCGAGGTGTAGGCGAACGTCGCCGCCTGCTCCTTGGTCTCGCCCATTTCCAGGCGTGTGACCATCATCTCGACCGTGATCATCGCGTCGTCCACCAACAGACCGAGGGCGATGATCAACGCACCGAGGGAAATCCGCTGCATGGTGATGCCGCTGTATTCCATGAAGACGAAGACCATCGCCAACACCAGCGGAATCGAGCACGCCACCACCAGCCCGGCGCGCACGCCGAGGCTGATGAAGCTGACAATCAGCACGATCACCACCGCTTCGAACAACGCGCTGGTGAAGCCGCCGACGGCTTTTTCCACCACGTCGGCCTGGTCGGACACGTTGTGTACACCCACGCCCACCGGCAGGTCGGCGGTCAGGTCGGTCATGCGCTGATGCAACGCCTTGCCGAATTCCTGGATGTTGCCGCCCTTCTTCATCGCAATCGCCAGGCCGATGGCCGGGTGACCGTTGAAGCGAAATTCTGGCGTCGCCGGGTCGACGTAGCCACGGCTGATGTCAGCAATATCGGCCAGGCGATAGAAACGGTCGTTGAGCCGCAGGTTGACGTTGGCCAGGTCTTTCTCGGACGCAAACTGCCCGGAGGTGCGCACGGAAATCCGCTCCGGTCCGGCCTCGATCACCCCGGCCGGGGTCACGGCGTTCTGCGATTGCAGGCTCTGCACCACTTGGCGCTGATCGATGCCCAGCGCGGCGAGTTTGCGGGTGGAGAAATTCAGGTAGAGGACTTCATCCTGCTCACCGACCATCTCGACCTTGCCGAGCCCCGGTACATCGCGGATCGCCGCTCGCACCTGTTCCACGTAATCGCGCAACTGGCGCATCGACAAGCCGTCGGCGGTGAAGGCGTAGATCGAACCGAACACATCGCCGAATTCGTCGTTGAACCCCGGCCCTTGCAGGCCTTTGGGGAAGTCGCCGCGAATGTCGTTGATCTTCTTGCGCACCTGGTACCAGATTTCCGGAATGTCCTTGGCACTGGTGGTGTCGCGCAGGTACACGAACACCGTCGATTCGCCGGGTCGGGTGTAGCTTTTCACGTAGTCGAGGGAGTCGAGTTCTTCGAGTTTTTTCTCGATGCGGTCAGTGACCTGTTTAAGGGTTTCTTCCTGGGTCGCGCCCGGCCAGCGGGTCTGTATGACCATGGTTTTGATGGTGAACGAGGGGTCTTCCTCGCGGCCGAGGTTCATGTACGAGAACACGCCCATCAGCAGCGCAACGAACATCAAATACCAGACAAACGACTGATGCTTGAGGGCCCAATCGGATAAGTTGAAACTCCCTTTCATTGTGGGCTGCCCTCGTCGACTTTGACTTTTTGCCCGGGTTTCAGGCTGTTCACACCGGCACTGACCACACGCTCACCGGACTTCACGCCGTCGGCCAGCACCACCGTTGAATCGGTGCGGCTGATCAGGCTGACGTCCCTTGGGGCAACGGTCTGGTTCTGCGGATCAATGATCCAGATGCGGGTTTTGCCATCGACCTCTTGCAGGGCGCTGAGCGGTAATTCGATGCGCGGTTTGATCGCCGAGCTGAGGGTCACGCTGATCGCTGTGCCGAGGCGAAAACCCGGCGGCGTATCAGCCAGGGTCAGCCGGGCGCGACGTGTACGGGTAGCACTTTGGGCCTGGGGTTCGATTTCGCGGATGGTCGCGGTGCTGGTGATGCTCGGGTCCAGTTGCGCTGCGACCTGGAACACCACGTCCGTTGGCAACTGATCGACCAAGGTGTCGGGCAGGTCGATCACCGCTTCCTTGATATCCGGTTGCGCCAGGGTCACCACTTGCTGGCCGGCGGTGACCACTTGCCCGGCTTCGGCATTCCACGCAGTGACGATGGCTTTGTGATCGGTGCGCAGTTCGACGTAGTTGAGCTGGTCCTTGGCCTGGCTGACCGAGGCCTTGGCCTGATCGAGGGACGCCTGAGTGGTTTTCAGGTCGGTCTGGGCGATGTCCAGTTGCGCCTGGGCGCCGACTCCGCGATTGAACAGTTCTTGCTGGCGTCGGGCGCTGGCCTGGGCATTGATGAATTGCGCCTGGATGCGTGCCAGATCGCCTTCGGCCGAGCGCAATTGGTTCTGCTGATCGGTAGGGTCGAGGGTGGCAAGCAAGGCGCCCTTCTCGACTTCAGCGCCGACATCGACATTACGGCTGGCGATGCGACCCGGCACGCGAAAGCCGACATTGCTTTCGTAACGGGCCTGGATGCTGCCGGCGAAGCGTCCGAGCTCTTCCTGATTCAACGCTTTGACTTCGATGGACAACACCGGACGCACCGGTTCGGGCGGCGGTTCTTTTTTTGAGCAGGCTACCAACAGCAGGCCAGCGGACAACAGCATCAGGCGCTTCATGGCTGGGCTCCTGGTGCCAAATCCTTATAGGTGTTTTCGGCGATCTCGACTTTCATTCCCGGGTGCAACAACTGGCCGCCGGCGATGATGACTTTTTCGCCACCCTCCAGACCGCCGCTGATGATCACTTTGCCGGTCAGGTAGCGGCCAACGGTGACAGTGTGCAATTGGGCTTTGCCGTCAGCGTCCACTAGCCACACGGCCGGGTCACTGAGGTTTTTGGTCAGGGCTGACCAAGGCAATTCCACGGCGGATTTGCCCGGTGTCTTGGCGGTGGCGCTGACCACCGAACCGAGTTGCATGCCTTCGGGCAATCCATTGAGGGTGACTTTGACCTGCACGGTGCCGGTCTGCGCGGACACCGCCGGGGTGATTTCCCGAACGGTGCCGGTGGTTTTGATCGCGGGGTTGTCGAGCAGGCTGACCACCACCGATTTATCCGAGGGCGGCTCGGCCAGCAGCGATTCGTAGACGTTGAACACCGCGTCGCGCTCACCGTCCCGGGCCAGGCTGTAAATCGGCACCGTGGCTTGCACCACCTGGCCGACTTCGGCCTGGCGCGCGGTGATGATGCCTGGCGCATCAGAGATCAGCGAGGTGTAGCTCAGTTGTTCGCGGGCATTGGCCAGTTGCGCCTGGGCGGCGGTCAGGGCGCTCTGGCTGCTGCGCAATGCGGCTTGGGCGGCATCGTATTCGCTTTGGCTGGTGTAGCCCTTGGGCAGGAGTTTTTGCTGGCGGACAAACGCGGCGGCGGTCTGTTTGACGCGCGCCTGTTCGGCGACGACTTGGGCCTGGGCTGAATCGACGTTGGTCTGCAGGTCTTTCGGGTCGAGTTTGGCGAGCACTTGTTTGGCCGACACCCGGTCACCGACATCGACCATGCGCTGGATGATCTTGCCCCCCACGCGGAACGACAACTCGGTCTGCACGCGGGCCTGGACGTCGCCGGTGAGGGTCACCGAAGCGGCGTAATCCGCGGGTTTGACGGCTTGCACGAAGACACGCGGCAGGTCTTTCTCGACCGGTTTTTTATCGCCGCAGGCGGACAGCAGAGCGAAGACGCCCAGGCCCACTATTATTTTCAACCCGGTACCCGCCATGCAGACTCCTTTTCGTTGTACGAACGTGCAAGTGACGATACGACTGTGAGCTTAGAACAGGGTTCCACCCGCGCACGGGTTTGCTGCAAACCCTGGGGCCAACAACATTCCTGTAGCCCTGTGAATAACCTGTGGCGAGGGGGCTTGCCCCTGTTGGGCTGCGAAGCGGCCCCGCTGTTTTCTCAGATACACCGCGTCTGCAGGTATTGCGACTGCTGCGCAGTCGAACGGGGGCAACCCCCCTCGCCACAAAGGCTCGCTCCCACAGGGGATCACGGTGTGGCCGACAATAAGGCAAACTGGCCACCTATGCAGCAGGAAGCTCCCCATGCTCAAAACCCTCGCGGTGGCCAATTACCGCTCGATCAATAAATTGGTGATCCCGCTGGGTCGGTTGAACCTGATCACCGGCCCCAACGGCAGCGGCAAGTCCAACCTCTACCGCGCGCTGCGCCTGCTGGCGGAAACCGCTCAGGGCGGCGTGGTCAATGCGCTGGCCCGTGAGGGTGGGCTGGATTCGACGTTCTGGGCCGGCCCGGAAACCATCACCCGGCGCATGCGCAGTGGTGAAGTTCCGATTGAGGCCAGCGTGCGTCATGGCGTCAAACGCCTGCGACTGGGGTTTGCCGCTGAGGACTTCAGCTACGCCATCGCCTTGGGCCTGCCTGAAAAAACACTGTCGTACTTTTCCATGGACCCGGAAATCAAAAAGGAATGCATCTGGTCCGGACCGTTCTACCGCCCCGCCAGTCTGCTGGTGGACCGCGAAGGCCCGATGATTCGCGCCCGTGAAGGGCGCAACTGGGACGTGCTGGCCCAGCACACGCCGAATTTCGACAGCTTGTTCGATCAGGTCGGCAGCTTTCGCACCTCACCGGAAGTCATGCAGCTACGTGAGTTCATCCGCCGCTGGCGCTTCTACGATCACTTTCGCAGCGATGCCGATGCCCCGGTGCGCCAGCCGCAACTGGGCACTCGCACGCCGGTGTTGCATCACGATGGCCGCGACCTGGCTGCCGCGTTGCAGACCATTCGCGAAATCGGTGACCCGGACGCCTTGCAGGCCGCCATCAGCGATGCATTTCCCGGCTCGCGATTGAACATCGCGCCGTTGCAGGGCGGACGGTTTGCGATTGAGTTTTATCAGGAAGGGTTGCTGCGGCCGTTGTCGGCGGCGGAGTTATCGGACGGGACGTTGCGTTATTTGCTGTTGGTCGCGGCACTGTTGACGCCTCGGCCGCCGACACTGATGGTGCTGAACGAGCCGGAAACCAGCCTGCATCCGGACCTGCTGCCGGCGTTGGCGCGGTTGATTATCCGTGCGTCCGAGCAGTGTCAGGTGTGGGTGGTGTCCCACGCCCGGCGGTTGATCTCGGCGTTGCAGGAAGATCCGGAGTGCAATTGCATTGTGCTGGAGAAGACATTGGGTCAGACCGGGATTGTCGGGCAACGGATGCTGGATGAGCCGGCGTGGTATTGGCCGGATTGAGCGGCGCCTGATAAACCGCTTTCGCGAGCAAGCCCGCTCCCACAGTTGACCGAGTTGCCCAGGCGGACGCGGTCCAATGTGGGAGCGGGCTTGCTCGCGAAGGCGACGAAAGATCACCGCATCGGTCAGGTCATCACCCCTGCCACTTCCCACCCTCAACAATCACGCTCTCAGGCTTGGTGTCATCGCTCAGTTCTTTACGCACGTACTGGTCGTACAGCTTGAGCAGATATTTCTCTTCACCCAACTTCGCCAACTCGGTATTCACCCAGTCCCGCAGTTCGATGTTGCCCTTCTTCACCGCCGGCGCAATCGGTGCCTCTGCGCCCAAGGTCTGCTCCAGCACACGGTAGCCAGGGTTTTGCTTGGCCCAACTGAACAGCACCAGATTGTCCTGGGCATAGGCATCACCACGACCATTGGCCAGGGCTTGCAGGGACTCGGAGTTTTTCTCGAACTTCAGCAGTTTCCAGTCCGGATGGTTTTTGGTCAGCCAGATATCGGCCGTGGTGCCAGTGGTGACGATGGTGGTGCGGCTCGCCAGGTCATCAAGATTTTTCACCGAGCTGCCCTGCGGCACGAGCGCCTGCACCGCAACCTTGAGGTTCGGGTTGGTGAATTCCACCGCTTCCTTGCGCTCCGGGGTGACGGTCATGTTGGCCAGGATCAGGTCGACCTTGTCGCTTTGCAGGAATGGAATCCGGCTGGCCGGTTCCACCGCGACGAACTCGACTTTGTTTTCATCGCCGAGCAAATCCTTGGCGAATTGACGGCCAATGTCGGTATCAAAACCAACGTAGCGCCCGGCCTCATCGACGAAACCGAACGGCGGTTTGTCGGTAAACACGCCGACGATCAACTTGTCCCGTGCCTTGATTTTTTCCAGGTAGCTGGCCGCCGGGGCCGCGCTGGCACTGGTGGCCGCTGGCTTGGCGGGTTCATCGGTTTTGTTGCAGCCGGCCAGCAGCGCGAGGCCGAACAGCGGCAGTAGCAAGAGTGAAGACTTGGCAGTTTTCATAGCAGTTCCAGTTCCTTTGTTTGAGTCTTTTTGGGCAGGGCTTCGACGTAGGAGAACTTCTCCAGGAACTGCTGCGCTCGTGCGGTTTGCGGGTTCGTAAAGAAAAGCTCGGGAGGGTTTTGTTCGAGGATGCGCCCGGCGTCCATGAACACGATGCGGTCGGCCACCGCCCGGGCGAAGGCCATTTCGTGGGTGACGATCAACAGCGTCATGCCTTCGCGGGCCAGGCCCTGAATCACTTCCAGTACTTCCTTGACCATTTCCGGATCAAGGGCGGCGGTGACTTCATCGAACAGCATGACGTTGGGGTTCATGCACAGCGAGCGGACGATGGCGATGCGTTGCTGCTGGCCACCGGAGAGCTGACGCGGGAAGGCGTCGCGCTTGTCCAGCAGGCCGACGCGCTCGAGCAACGCTTCTGCCTGGGCACGAGCCTCACGGCGTTCGCGCTTTTGTACTTTGAGCGGGCCGAGCAACAAGTTATCGAGCACGTTCATGTGCGGGAACAGGTGATAACTCTGGAACACCATGCCTATCTGCTGCCGCACATCACGCCAATCGGTGCCCTTGTCCAGCAGCTCGCGGCCGTTGAATTTCAAGCTGCCGCTGTGGGCGACTTCCAATCCGTTGAGGCAGCGCAGCAAGGTACTTTTGCCACAGCCGCTGGGGCCGAGGATGACGATCACTTCGCCTGACTTTACTTGCAGGTCGATCTCGTTGAGCACCTGCTGCTCGCCGAAAAACTTGTTGAAACCCTTGAACTCGATCAATGCGCTCATGCTTGCGTCCAGCGCCGCTCCAGCACGCGCGAAGCGGCCGACAGCGGGTAGCAGATGAAAAAGAAAAACAGAAACAGTGCGCCGTAGATCAGCACCGATTCGTAAGTACGCTCGATGATCTGTTGGCCGACCTTGATCACATCCACCACACCGATCAGCACCGACAGGGAACTGGTCTTGATGATTCGCGTGTAGACGTTGATGGTCGGCGGCGTCATGCGTTTCAGCGCCTGGGGCAACAGTACGTAGCCAAACAGTTGCGGGCCGTTCAGACCAATCGACAACCCCGCCTCACGTTGCCCGCGAGGCAACGAAAGCAATGCGCCACGGACCACTTCGCCCACCTCGCTGGCGCCCCACAGCGACAGCACCAGCACCGCGCACCAGAAGCTTGGAATGCTCAGGCCAAAGAAAATCGGCAGGCCGAAAAACAGCAGGTAGAGCCAGACCAACACCGGGATCGCCCGGAACAGCTCCAGATAGATCCGCAGGATCGCGTTCAGCCATTTTGAATTCAGTGTGCGCAACACGCCGTAGAGCACGCCGCCGACGGTGCTGATAGCGATGCTCAGAAAAGAGATCGATAACGTTTGCGCAGCGCCCTTGCCCAGTTGCGGCAACGACACCCACAGCAACTCAAGACCCGAACTGGCCATGCTGGAGCCTCCTTTCCAGACAGCTGAGCAGCAGCGACAGCGGCAAAAACAACAGCACGCAAATCAGCGTCAGCACGGCGAGCATTTCGTAGGTTTTGTAGTAGAGCGCGATGTAGCTTTTGGTGGTGTAGAGAATCTCCGGCACCGCCACCGCCGAGACCACGGTGGTTTCCTTGAGCAGGAAAATGAAATTGGCGAACAGCGACGGCAGGCTGAGAATCCCGGCTTGCGGCAGGATCACGTACCGCAACAATTGCCCGTGAGAGAGGCCAATGGAGCGACCGGATTCGAGTTGTGCTTGCGGTACGGCATCGACCCCGGCGCGCAGCACTTCGGTGAGGTAAGCGCCGCCGAGGAAGGTCATGGTGATAATCGCCGCCGCGAACCCGGAAACGCTGATGCCCAGGGCCGGCAAGGCGAAATAGACGAAGAACAGTTGGATCAACAGCGGCGTGTTGCGCGCCAGCTCCACGTACAGCCCGACCAGGCGCTGCAAGTAAGGCGTGCGCAACACCAGAATCGTCGCGTTGATCAGCGCCACCAGCAGCGAGGTGCCGATGGCAATGAAGCCAACCTGCAGCGTCACGCCCACGGCTTTGAGAAACGCCGGCAGGGTGCTGAGGATAAAAGCGTAATCGAAGGTCATTGAACATCCTGGACGCCGCTCGGTAAGCGACGGTGGTGCAGTCCATGGGCGGTGGATAACCACCCGGCAGGCACCGACTTTAAAGGTATAAAAAGAAGAATTTAAATACCGTTAAAGCATATTGATATCACGCAAAAAACTATCTCGTGGATTTGCGGCGACAAAGGAAGACGACTATTTTCCTTTGCACTGTAGGAGGGATCTTTTTTTCAAAAAGTCCCTCCAAGGACGGACAGCTTTTGGCCAGACTCCCCGGCCAAACCATCACAAGGAAGAGAAAAATGGCTGACGTAAAAGTGCCGCAGCGGCTGGACCCGCAAGACATCGTGAAGTTGTTGGTGGCGTTACGCAGGGCGTTGAAGGCCAGGGTGGCCTGAATCTCCTGAAACACACAGATCCCCTGTGGGAGCGGGCTTGCTCGCGAATGCGGTGGGTCAGACGGCATCAATTTCGACTGACACACCGCATTCGCGAGCAAGCCCGCTCCCACAGGGGTTTCGTGCAAGTACACAAAAACGCCGACGCTGTATCAGCCGTCGGCGTTGAAACCTTGAAGGGGTTTGTTGCTGCGTCGAATCAGAACGCCGGCAGTACCGCGCCTTTGTATTTCTGTTCGATAAAGGCTTTCACTTCCGGGCTGGTCAAGGCTTTGGCCAGTTTCTGGATGGCATCGCTGTCCTTGTTGTCTGGACGGGCGACCAGGAAGTTCACGTAAGGCGAATCAGCACCTTCGATCACCAGTGCATCTTTAGCCGGGTTCAGGCCCGCTTCCAGTGCGTAGTTGGTGTTGATCATGTCCAGGTCGACTTGGTCCAGAACACGCGGCAACATCGCGGACTCAAGCTCCTTGAACTTGAAGTTGTGCGGGTTCTTGGCGATGTCTTTTGGGGTAGCCAGGGCGTTTTTCGGGTCTTTCAACTCGATCAGGCCAGCCTTCTGCAGCAGAATCAGGGCACGGCCGCTGTTGCTGCCTTCGTTAGGGATAGCGATGGTTGCGCCGTCTTTCAGCTCAGCCAGGGTTTTGACTTTCTTCGAGTAGCCGCCGAACGGTTCAACGTGCACACCGATCACGGTGACCAGGTTGGTGCCTTTGCCTTCGTTGAAGCTTTTGAGGTACGGCAGGGTCTGGAAGTAGTTGGCGTCCAGACGCTTCTGGTCGACCTGCACGTTCGGTTGAACGTAGTCGGTGAAGACTTTGATTTCCAGATCCACGCCTTCTTTGGCGAGGGTTGGCTTGATCAGTTCAAGAATCTCGGCGTGTGGAATCGGGGTCGCCGCCACCACCAGTTTCTCGTTAGCCTGGGCCAGGCCCGCAGTCAGGGCAGCCGCCAATGCGGTGAACAACAGAACCTTTTTCATGCAGTGTCCTTATCGGGAATCACGGTCGCTTATGGCGACGGCTATTAGTACGAGTGCCAGTGAAGTGCTATCGCTGGCGTGATGCGGACAATACCGGGATTTTTTATTCCCGAACAATATCTTTTATTCACTTTGATATTCCATTTTGTTCATACAGCTCTGGCCCGCCGCTTACCGAATGTGGGAGCGAGCTTGCTCGCGATTGCGCAGTGTCAGTCAACATCAATTTCGACTGACACGGCCCCATCGCGAGCAAACTCTCTCCCACAGGGTTACAGCGCTTGGCTCAAGCTTTCGAGTAGGTCCTTGAGGGCCGAACGCTCGGCAACCGTGCCGTTTTTGCTGACTTGCGCAACTTGCCGCTCAATCTGCACCAACGACGGCAACACCTCCGGCAGATTCAAATGCTCCGGCAAGATCTCATCCCCGGTACTCACCAGCAGCGCAAAGTGAATGACGTTCTCCAGTTCCCGGGTATTGCCGGGCCAGCTATGCGCCTCCAGCACATGCTGCGCCGCATCACTGATCAACGGCACCGGCAAGTCCAGGCGCTGGCTGTAGATGCCAAGGAAATACTCGGCGAGGGACAGAATGTCGCCCACCCGCTCACGCAAGGCCGGCAACTCAAGCTGCCCTTCGCTGAGGTAGTGATAAAGCCGTTCATGAAATTTCCCGGCCGCCACCGCCTGGCCCAGGTCGATGCTGGTGGCGGCGACCAGGCGCACGTCCACCGGGCTCGGCTGATGAGCGCCGACGCGGGTGACTTCGTGGTTTTCCAATGCTGAGAGCAACTTGATCTGGATTGGCAGCGGCAGATCGCCGATTTCATCCAGATACAGCGTCCCGCCATTGGCCGAACCGAACCAGCCAGCCCGGCTGCTGGCCGAACCGGTGTAACTGCCGGCGGCATAGCCGAACAACTCGGCATCAGCGTACGTCGGGCTGATCGCGCCGCAATTGACCGACACGAACAACCCGCCGCGATCACTGGCGCGGTGGATGTGGCGGGCGAGCAATTCTTTACCGCTGCCGGTTTCACCGCGAATCAATACCGAAATGGCGCGCGGTGCCAGTTGCTCCAATTCCTGGCGCAACTGCCGCGAACGCGGATCAACAAACACCAGCGCCTTGGCGCGGATGCTCAGAGGACTTTTTTCTGCATCGGGGAAGGTCAGCAGCGGCTGACCGAAGGCTTCAAAACTCATGGCAGACTCCCGCCCAAAACCGCCGGGAGACGGGGGGCGTTGTTTTAAAAAACAAAAGCAAAAAATAAAGGGTTCAAGCGCGGCGCAGGGCGTGATGTTCCATGCGGTTTTGCAGGCGATAGAGGTACGCAAAACCCTGCTCCCAGCGCTGGTGACCGGACTTGACATTGATATGCCCGGCACCCGCCAGAATCCCCGCCTCGGCGCCCCAATTACGGGCCAGCTCCATCGCACGGGATGCGCTGACGGCGCTGTCGTTGTCGGAACTGACGACCTGGCTCGGGAACGGCAACAGGGTGGTCGGAATCGGTGCAAAGTTACGCAAGGCCGGCGAGCAGGCCGGGCGTTCGACGTCCGCTGGCGCAACCAGCAAGGCACCGCGCACCTGACGCAAAAACTGCAACGGCGCAGTGGCTGCCCAATGGGCAACGGTGATGCAACCCAGGCTATGGGCGATCAGGATCACCGGTGTGCTGTCGGCGGCAATCGCCTCGGCCAGCGCCGCGACCCAGTCTTCACGGCGCGGCGTCAGCCAATCGGCCTGCTCCACCCGTGCACTGTTCGGCAGACTGTTCTGCCAATGGCTTTGCCAATGATCTTCTGGCGATCCTTGCCAGCCCGGCACAATCAGGTAGCGAATTGATTCGTTGCGCATGGGGGAGCTCTCCTGCTGCGTGTCTGTTCCTGATCGAGTATAGGGACGAGAGTTATATTCGTTAAGGAATAAGAAGCTATTTATTAAGACCTTAATTGAATATGCACGTATCCCCCTGTGGGAGCGGGCTTGCTCGCGAATGCGGTGGATCAGACAACATTGATGGCGACTGACCCGCTGCATTCGCGAGCAAGCCCGCTCCCATAGGGGACCTGCGTTTACCTTGGGAATAAAAAAAGGGCCGCACCCTGCCAAGGAGACGGCCCCGGAAAACTTGAAATCTGTTAACGCGCAGTAATCACCGACAACTTGGTAATCCCCGCCCGCTCAATCGAGGCCATGGCCCGCGCCACTTCGCCGTAATTCACCCCATCGTCCGCCTGCAATTGCACGCGCACTTCCGGATCCTTGGCCTTCGCCGATTTAAGGTTGAACTCCAGCAAATCCGGCTGGATTTCATCCTTGTTGATAAACAGCTTGCCGGCGCCATCGATGCTCACCACCAGCGGGTCTTTCTGCTCCACCGGGGCCACGGCCTCGGTCTTGGGCAGGTTGATCGGGATCGCGTTGGTCAGCAGCGGCGCGGTGACGATAAACACCACCAGCAGCACCAGCATCACGTCCACCAGCGGTGTCACGTTGATCTCGCTCAGCACCTCATCACTGTCTTGCGTGGAGAAGGCCATATCAGGACGCCTCCTTCACTTTCTGCGCACCGCCCTGGGCCACGACTTTGTGCGAGGTCGGGTGAATCAGCAGACGGAACGAACTCTTCTGCGCCAGGCTGTAGAAGTCATGGGCGAAGTCATCCAGGTCCGCCGCCGTGAGTTTCAGGCGCCGCAAAAAGTAGTTGTAAACCAGCACCGCCGGCACCGCGACCGCGATCCCCACACCGGTGGCGACCAGTGCTGCACCAATCGGCCCGGCCACCGTTTCCAGGCTCGCCGAACCCGCCGCGCTGATGCCTTTCAACGCTTCCATGATTCCCCACACCGTGCCGAACAAGCCAATGAACGGCGAGGTGCTGCCAATACTCGCGACCACCGCCAGCCCGGTTTCCAGCGAACGACGCTCGCGGACGATCTGCTGACGCAACGCACGCTCCAGACGATCCTGATGATTGATCGCCTGGCTCAAGTCATTCGTGGCCGGCGCTTCACCTACCTGGATCGCCGCGTAACCGGCCTGGGCCACACGGGCCGCCGCGCCTGGCTGGGTTTCGCTCAGCTCGGCCGCTGAGTCGAGACTCGACGCGGCCCAGAACTGTTTATGAAATTTCTTATCCTGGGCTTTCAAGCGCCCGAATTGCACGCCCTTGAGCAACGCCAAACCCCAGGTGGCAACGGAAAAAACCACCAGCAGCCAGATCACCGCACCTTCGATGGATTCAAGTGGAGAGGCTAGTAACGTCATGATGTATTCCCTCGTGTAAACGTTTCGCGCGAAATTGGTTTCGGTTTAATGAATCTTGAAATCGATGGGCACGCTGACCCAGCCATCCTGGGCAACATCACCTTGCTTGGCCGGCACGAAACTCCAACGCTTCACGGCGGTTAACGCCGCGTCGTCGAGCTGGTCGCGACCACTGCTTTTCTGAATCTGGATCTCGCCCGGTTTGCCATTGGCCAGCACATGCACCCGCAACAACACCGTGCCTTCCCAACCGCGACGCTGAGCCAGGGACGGATATTCCGGCGCCGGGTTTTTCAAGTACGCGGCGTTGGCCGAGGCCGGGGTCACTGGCGCGGGCGCCGGTGGTGCGGGTGGCGCCGGGGCTGCGACAGGTGCCGTTGGTTGCGGCGGTGCTGGCGGCTGTTCAACAGCTTTGGGAGCTGGTTTCGGTACGGGCTTAGCGACCGGTTTTGGTTTTGGCTTTGGAATCGGTTTTGGTGGCGGCGGCTTCACGGTCAACTCGTCTTCCACGGGCGGCGGTGGCTCGACCACGGGTTGAGCAGGTTGTGGCGGTGGCGGCTCGACCACGGGCGGTGCCGGGCGCGAAAACTCGATGGTCATCGGCGGAATTTCCGGCGGCACGATCGGCAGCACGGTGGTCGGTTGCTGATTGACCCAATAGATCACCGCGCCATGCACCAGCAACGCCAGCACACCGAGCAGGATCGCTTCGCGCCGGCTCAGAATGCCCTTGGGCGCACGTTGCAAACGCAACTGACCCAACGGCACGCGGTGCACCCGGCCGAGGTCGACCAACTCGCCACTCGGCGCCTGGCGCCAGAGCACCTCATGTGCGCCGGCGGCGGTCTGGACATTGCCCATTGATTAACTCCCTGCGGTCTCTTTTACGGTCTGTTCATGAACAGCTCGACACACCCGCACTTGAATCCCCCGCGAGGCGTATCGACGGGCCAATCATTGGGCCAGACGCTTATCTCTGAAAGTAACCTTTAAAGTTATGGATAGACCTGAATCGAATATATGAAGCAATCACTTTCGCCAAAGCCACGCCGTACAAGGGCTGTAGCGATGCGTGCGAAAAACGATGCTTTTCAAGCATTGAAAGTATTCGCCGAAGGCATCGATTCAGGAGAGAAGTGCGACATAGAACAGCCAAAAACAACTAACAATAAAGTGATAGTCCACACAAACAAAAACAGGCTGATGCATATTCAATGCACCAGCCTGTTGATTATTACAGCGATGTTTATTGCTTGACGAACTCGCCACCCAATGTCACGACATCACCATCGAAGTTATTGCGCGAACCCGCTGCCCGTAGCCGGGAATAATTGTGGTCCGGCGAAAACAGCGTCCAGGCTTGGTAACCCGTACCGTCATTCAACCCGGTGAGGGTGATGATGGTCGGTTGCCCGGTGCTGTTCTGGAAGTGGTAGTGCCCGTAGCTGACATCGTAATTCACACCGCCCTGGCTCAGCTTGCCGCTGAAGGTGCCATTCGAATCATTACCATCGGTAATAACCAGTTTGGCGCCAGAGTTTGAGTTAACGTAAGTACCATTAATGCTCGACATGGTTCGACTTCCTTTATCGTTTAAATTAAGTGTCTTCCGATGAGAGCAAGTTTCCTCCTGGAAACTCACGAAATAGAGCATGGTTCGACATTCGTTTATTGTCCACGCCGTAACGCAGTTATTAATCAACGAAAAAGCGATATTAACTATGCAAAGTCTTCATAAGTTATTCCAGATAGAACCACTATTACTTCCGCTGGCGATAAGCCGAAACAATCAACGACTGGCATTCGTCTGCTGCGCGCCCACACCCGGTGCAATCACCGCTGTCTGCGAACGTGGCGTCCCTTTTGGTACCCAGTCATAACTCACAGGCAACGCGCGATAGACCCAGTTGCTGATGGCATCGCTGCCCGGTGCTTTGCCGAGATAAGGGCTGACGTATTCCCAAACGTTTTCACCGTTCGCCGTCACCTGGAAAAACCGCCCGTTCATGCCCTCATCAATCAACGTGTTGCCGTTCGGTAGACGTCGCGCACTGCTGATGAAGGAGCTGTAAAACGCCCAACCCGGCTGCCTGGAACTGGCCGCGCTGTACTGCCAGACGATTTCATTCTTGAGCGGATCGATTTCCAGCACCCGTGAACCGGAAATCAGCCCAAGAGTGACGTTCGGATAACCCGCCGAACCCTGGTTATCGAACACCAACAGATTGCCCGCGCCCGGTAGGCCCGCCGGGATAATGTGGGCGTCATGCTGGCCGACGAACTGGTCGATCGGACGCGGCAGTTTCTGCGGGATTTTCGGATCGATCTGTGGCAGGTTCGGGCCAAGGCGCCAAACCACTTTGCCGCTGTGCTTGTCGATGATCGCGATGAAGTTGGCATTGCGCGAATCGAGCAACAGGTTGTCCGGGTTGAAGCGTTTATCGCCGGCATCGAACCACTTGTTCGGACCGACGAGGCTGAGGTTATTGATGTGCAGGTAATCCGGGTTGTCGCTCGCGCGCACCAGCTTCAACTGCTCGGGCGTGAAACCGAATTCATCGAGGTGTTCCGAGGCCAGCCACTGCCATTTCACCTCACCCTTGGGGCTGACCTCGTAGATCGCATCGTCAATCACCTCGGGCACTTTGAACCCGTCGACCTTGTGCACCTTGTTCGCCAGCACCACGGTGTTGCCATTGCTCAATCGACGCTGGTCATGGTGCTGTTGCGCCGCGCCGCCCGGCGCCTTGTCGCCCCACTGCCAGACCACTTTGCCGTTCCAGTCCAGTTCGCCGACGCTCTGGTTGCCTAGGCCATTACCGGCCGAACCGAGCTTGCCTGGGTCCTTGTCGCTCAGTTGCAACAGCACGTGGCCACGTTCGCCGCCGACCAGTTTCGGGTCGATGATTGCCGAAGGGAAACCGGCCTGGGGCCAGGTTTTCACCGCATTGCCGTTCATGTCGATCAGGTGCGTCTGCTTGTCGGCGCCGCTGAAAATCACGTACTGGTTGAAGGCTTTGGCCGGGTCGTAACGGGTGACGCCGGTGGGGTAGACGCTGGGCGCCGCGAAAGCGCCAACGCTCAATACTGCGCCGGACAGCAACACAGGTAACGCCGTTTTGATGCTCACCATGATGAAGCTCCTTGAGTTACCAATCAGAAGTCGTAGCGACCGGTCAGGCCGAGGGTGCGTGGCGTGCCGAGCAAGCCTTCATAACCGCCGTTGGCGCCGGTCCAGAGGGTTGTGTAATAGGTTTTGTCGAAGGCGTTTTTCAGCCACAGCGAGACATCCCACTGGCCCTGGTGGAAGTCGCCGCGCAGGCCTGTGGATAAGTTGACCACGGCATAACTCGGGATTTGCCCGAAATCCGAATCCTCCACCGTGCCTACCGCTTTGGAGCGGAAGGCGTAGCTGCCGGTGACGTACTCTTCCAAGCCGTTGCTCAGGTTCCATTTGTATTCGCCGTTGGCGTTGCCGATCCATTTCGAGGCGCCGACCACCTGGTGGCCGCTGAGGTCGCAAGAGGCCGGTGCGCCTGGGCGCAGACTGACTTCCGGCGGGCACGGGGCATCTTTGTAGGAGAGGTAGCTGACGTCGTTGAAGGAACCGTTGAGGTTCAGGGTCAGGCCGCGCAACGGGATGATCGTGCTTTCGACTTCCACGCCACGGGAGCGCACGGAGCCGGCGTTGGTCAGGTATTGCACGCGGTTGACGTCGTCATAGGCGTTGGTCTGGTAAGCGTTGACCTGGGTCCAGAACACGTTGGCGTTGAGTTGCAGGCGCTTGTCCCACAGGGTGCTTTTGAAACCGAGTTCGGCGTTGTTGGCACGCTCGGTGCCGATCAGCAACGAGTCGGCGCCGGCCGTCGGTGCGGAGCCGACCGCGAGGTTCACGCCGCCGGATTTTTCGCCGTGGGACAGGGTTGCATAGCCGAGCAGGTCATCGGTGAAGCGGTAGCTCAGGTTCAGCAGGCCTGAGGGGCTGGAGCTGTACTGATTCAAATCGCCGGAGTCGTATGCGCCGGCGCGACCGCCTCGTGCCGTGGCCGCCGCGCCTGTGACTGCCGCACCACCGACCGGCGCATCACGCGTCACCCAGGCGTTTTTTTCTTCATAAGTGCCACGCAGCCCGGCGGTGAAGTCCAGGCGCTCGGTGAGGTGCCAGGTGCCTTGGGCGAACAGCGCAAAGCTGTTGGTTTCGATGTGGCCGTTGCCGACGCTGTCGACGTTGGCCAGCGCGCCTCGCGGCGTGCCGTTCCAGATGTCCGCTTGCGGGCCGTAATAGGAGAAAGATTTGTTGTCCAGGTTCGAGCCGAAGTAATAGGCACCGAGCACGTAATCGAAGAATTCACCCTTGGGTGACGCCAGGCGGAACTCCTGGGAGTACTGCTTATCCTCCACCGACACCCCGGCGTTGTAACTCGCCGGTACGTTGAGGCCATCGTCGTTGCGCGGGGTGAAATTCCAAAAGCGATAGGAACTGATCGAGGTCAGGGTGAAGTCGCTCGGCAAGGTCCAGTTAGCCTCCACCGACGTGCCGCCCTGATGCACCGTGACGTGTTGATCGTTGTCGAGATTGACCTCGCGATGGGAGCCGTTGACCAATGTGGCGCCAGCGGTAGCGGCCCGCGCCGAGTAAAGGTTCAAACCATTGATGGTCGGCCCGGTGTTGTACAACACCCGGGTGCCGGCGCTGGAATCTTCTTCGTTATAGTCGCCGATCCAGCGCACGTTGAACGACTCGTTGGGCTTGAACAGCAACTGGCCACGGAAGCCGTCGCGCGAGCCGCCGTTCAATTCATGGCCGTTGTATTCGTTCTTGATGTCGCCGTCACTGCTGGAGCGATAGGCCGAAAAACGCCCCGCCAGTTCATCGTTCAACGGGCCGGAAATCGTGCCCTTGGTTTGGAAGTAACCGTCCTCGCCCACCGAGGTTTCGATGCTGCGCTCAGGGGTGAACGACGGCGCCCGGGTGCTGATGTTGATCACCCCGGCCGTGGTGTTTTTGCCGAACAACGTGCCTTGCGGACCACGCAAAACTTCGAGCTGCTCGATGTCCATCAGGTCGAACACCGCCATGCCCGGCCGCCCGAGGTAAACGTTGTCGATGTAGAGCCCGACGCTGCCTTCAAGACCATCGCTGGCCGGGTTGTTACCGAGGCCGCGGATCGACACGCTGGACTGGCGCGCATGCATGTAGGCGACGTTGACGCTGGGCACCAGTTGTTGCAGATCCTGGATGCGATATACCCGCTGGGTTTCCAGGGTCTGGCCGCTGACCACGCTCATCGGCGTTGGCACGTCCTGCGAACTTTCTTCGCGGCGGCGGGTGGTGACGGTCACGGTTTCCAACTGTGAACTGTCGGCCGTGGTTTTGCCGACGGGGGCTGCTTCGGGGGTCGCGGTGTCGGCCGCATAAGCCTGGGCGCTCCCCGCCAGTAACAGGGCCAGGGGCAGGGGCAGGCGTTTGAGCCGTCGGGGCGAAAGGGGTGAGGCGAGGTTCAACGGACTCATAGGGCGGCTCCTGATCAAAAAACACGCAAACGCTTTCAGCCCTGCATATTCTTTTAAGTTATTTATTTATGTTTTTAGAAAGATTTACTGCATAAGAGATTGCCTTTATAAGGAGTCCACCTGATGCATATCCAATGCATTCGCCCGATATTTTTTATGTGAAAAATGCATATCGATTTGCGCCAACTTCGTCACTTCATCGCCCTCGCCGACCAGCGCAGCTTCGTCGCGGGTGCGCTGGCGGTGAACCTCTCGCAATCGGCGTTCAGCCGCAGCATTCAGGCGCTGGAACACAGTGTCGGTTGTCAGTTGGTGGATCGCGGACGCAAGGACTTGGCGCCGACCAAACAAGGTCAGGTGTTGCTCGAACACGCGCGGCGGCTGGTCAGCGGCGCGCAGCAGATGGCCAACGAGATCAGCCAGTTCAATGGCCTGGAGGCCGGCGAATTACGCTTCGGTTGCGGCCCGGCACCGGCGGCCGGGTTGATCCCGCGGGCGATCGGTAGCTTCATCGGGCGCTATCCGAAAGCGCGGGTGCAGTTTCAGGTCGACGATTGGCAAAGCCTGAGCAAGCGGCTACTGAGTGAGGAGTTCGAATTCTTCGTCGCCGACACCCGCCATTTCGAGGCAGACCCGGACTACCTGACCCAACGCCTGCGCCCGCGCAAATGGCATTTCTGCTGCCGCGCCGGACACCCGTTAGCGGGGCGTAAGAGTGTCAGTGCGGCGGAGTTGATGAGTTATCCGATGGCCGTCAGCATTCGCCCGCCGAACCTGCGCAAAGTCATCGTCGACTTGAGTGGGCGGCCGGATTTCACGCCGAACGTGGAATGTGAAAACAGCTACAGCCTGCTGAGTGTGGTGATGCGTTCGGATGCGATCGGGATTGTCGGTGCTTACTCAGATGCGCTGCACCTCGCCAAGGGTGAATTGGTGTGTTTGAAGATTGAGGGTTTGGCGGATGATCTGGAGGAGTTGTATACGCGGTACGGGATTGTCAGCCGGGCGGGGTATCGGTTGTCGCCGTTGGCCGAGGCGATGATTGCGCAGATCAAGGAGATTGATGAGCTGGATGAAGAGGTGTGTTCTCTTGAAAATCTGGCTGTCTGACCTACCGCTATCGCGAGCAAGCTCGCTCCCACAGTAGATCCTGCAATGCCCACTCTCTGTGGCAACCACCAGTTCCCTGTGGGAGCGAGCTTGCTCGCGATGGCGTCCGCCCGGCTAACGATGCACCCACTGCATAAAACCCATTCCCCAAATGCACTTGCCTCAACCCCACCCCACCAGCGAAAACCCTCGCCTGTCTTCTGATCGGTGAACCCCATGCCCAACACCCAAAAACCCGTGCGCAACGTGCTGTACATCATGTGCGATCAACTGCGCCGCGATTACCTGTCGTGCTACGGCCACCCGCATTTGCACACCCCGAACATCGATCGCCTGGCCGCTGCCGGCGTGCGTTTCAGCCGTGCCTACACCCAAGGCACGATCTGCGGACCGTCGCGGATGTCGGCCTACACCGGACGCTATGTCAGCAGCCATCAAGTGGCGTGGAACGCGGTGCCCTTACCTCTGGAAGAGCTGACCATCGGCGACTATCTGCGCCCGCATGGCATTCGCACCGCGCTGGTGGGCAAGACCCACGCCACGCCCAATCTGGATGCGTTGCAACGGTTGGCCATCGACCCTGACAGCGATCAGGCGGACGCGTTGAACGAGGTCGGTTTCGAAGCCTATTTTCGCCACGACGGCATCTTCCCGGACGACCCGTTGTTCGATGACAAACGCGAATCCGCGCCTTACACCCATTACCTGCGCGAGAACGGCTTTGAAGGTCGAAACCCCTGGCACGACTGGGCCAACGCCGCCGAAGGCCCGCAGGATGAAATCCTCAGCGGCTGGAAAATGCGCAACGCTCATCTGCCGGCCCGCGTCCCCGAGCAGCATTCGGAAACCGTCTACACCACCGACCGCGCCATCGACTTCATCGCTGAGCAAGGTGAGCAGCCGTGGTGCCTGCACCTGTCGTACATCAAGCCGCACTGGCCCTACATCGCCCCGGCGCCGTATCACGCGTTGTATGGCGCCGATCAGGTGATTGAACCGGTGCGCGCAGCGTTCGGCGAGGAGAGTGATCACCCGGTGTACAACGCGTTTCGGCAGCATGAAGAAAGCCTGAATTTTTCCCGTGATGAGGTGCGGTTGAACGTGGTGCCGACCTACATGGGGTTGATCAAACAGGTCGATGATCAGCTCGGGCGCTTGTTTGATTTTCTCCAGAGCAACGGTCGATGGGATGACACGCTAATTGTGTTCACCAGCGATCACGGTGACTTCCTGGGCGACCATTATTTGGGGGAGAAAGAGTTTTTGCTGGAGCCTGCGGTGGGGATTCCGTTGATCGTTCGCGACCCGCGTGTGGCGGCGGATATCACTCGAGGATCGGTGGATGATCGGCTGGTGGAAACCATTGATGCGTTGCCGACGTTTATTGACGCGCTGGGTTTGCCGAGTGCTGAACACCGGCTTGAAGGACGCTCATTGATTGCGCTGCTGCACGGCGTGAAAACCAATTGGCGCCGCTATGCGATCAGCGAATATGACTACGCGTTCCAGGCCCCGGCGCGGGAGCGGCTTGCGCAGCCGATCGACCGTTGCCGCATGACCATGGTGCGCAGCGAGCGCTGGAAATACCTGGCGTACGACGGGTTTCGGCCGCAGTTGTTTGATCTGCTGAATGATCCGCAGGAGTTGCGAGATTTGGGCGCGAATCCGGCGTTTGCGGCGGTTCGTGAAGAGCATGCGGGGTATTTGTTTGAGTGGGTGCGCGGGTTGAAGCGGCGTACGACCATCAGTCATCAAGAGATTGATTTGCGCGGGCAGCGGTTTCGTTATGGTGAGCCGGAAACCGAGAAATTGGTCCAGATCGGCGTGTGGTAACCCAATCAAATGTGGGAGCGGGCTTGCTCGCGAAGACGGAGTGTCAGTCGATAAAAATGTTGACTGATACACCGCTTTCGCGAGCAAGCCCGCTCCCACAGGGGACCGTGTTTTACGCGCCTTTGATGGTCTGACTCCGCTGCCCCGCCACGCCCACCGGTACCTCGCCCTTCAACGTCACCCGGCGAACGATCCGATCCTGAGTCCCATAGTCATCCACCGCGTAATGCTGGGTGGAGCGGTTGTCCCAGATCGCCACGTCGCCAGCCTTCCAGCGCCAGCGCACGGTGTTTTCCAAACGGGTGACATGGCTCTGCAACAAACCAAACAAATGCACCGAATCCGCCTGGGAATAACCCTTGATACGCTTGACGAAATGCCCCAGCAGCAAGCTCTTTTCGCCGCTGATCGGGTGCACACGGACCACCGGGTGCTCGGTCTCGTAAACGGTGGAAGTGAAGATCTTGCGGTAGCGCTCCAGCTTTTCCGCCGACACGTCCGGTTTGGCGCCGGCGTAGTCATATTCGTTGCTGTGTACGGCGGTGAGCTTGTCTGCCAGTTCACGCAGCTCCGGCGCCAGCTCGTTGTAGGCCGTCGCGGTGTTGGCCCAGAAGGTATCACCACCGAACGCCGGGGCCACCACCGAGCGCAGGATCGAGGCTTTCGGGTACGCGTCAACGAAAGTCACGTCGGTGTGCCAGGAGTTGGCGCGCTGGCCTTCAGCGCCGTCCAGTTCCAGCAGGTAACGGGTGCCGTCGCGTACCGGTACGGTCGGGTGCGCCACTGGCTCGCCGAGCAAGTGAGCGAAGGCTTCCTGGCTTTGATCGTCGAGCTGCGTCTGCTCGCGGAAGAACACGACTTTGTATTGGACCAGCGCCTGCTGGATCGCTTCGACGGTGCTGGCGTCCAGCTCGCCGGAGAGTTTCACGCCACGAATCTCGGCGCCGATCCGGCCGGCCACCGGATGGATTTCAAGCGCGTGAACAGCGGATTTTACAGCTAAAGCGGCATTGCTCATGGGTAGACCCTCGATCGGACTGCTGACGGTTGAGCGGCAGCGAAACAATGCTCTATCTATATTCAATTTAGATCTAATAGATATCCACATGCTTCGTTGACGGAATAAGAGCTTGCATTTAAAACCTCTAGCAACCCTCGTCGCAAATGCCTTCGAGCTATTTTTAGGATGCCGGAAAAGCATATGGATCTTCGCCAGTTGCGCTACTTCATCGCCCTCAACGAACACCGCAGTTTTGTCCGCGCGGCCGACGCCATGGGCATCACTCAACCGGCGTTCAGCCGCAGTATTCAGGGGCTGGAGCAAGAGTTCGGCTGTGTGTTGGTGGACCGTGGCAACAAGGATTTGCGCCCGACACCCGAGGGCCAGGTGGTGCTGCAACATGCCTTGACCCTGGTCCAAGGCGCGGCGCTGCTCAATGCCGAAGTGACGCAGATGACCAAGCTCGACGCCGGTGAACTGCGCTTCGGTTGCGGCCCGGCGCCAGCGGTGAAACTGGTGCCGGATGCGGTGGCGCAATTCATCAATGCGCACCCGAAAGTACGCACCTGTTTTCAGGTGGATAATTGGGAAAAACTCAGCCGCGCCCTGAGCCGTGAAGAGATCGAGTTCTTCATCGCCGACATCCGCCATTTCGAAGCCGATCCGAACTTCCAGACCCAGGCCCTGACGCCCAAGCGCGGGGTGTTCTTCTGCCGGCCGGGGCATCCACTGCTGGTCAAGGACAGCCTGTCGACCAACGACATGTTCGACTACCCGTTGGCGACCACGTTGATCCCGCCGGGCATTCGCAAACTGCTGGCAAACCTCAGCGGGCGGATGGATTTTTCACCGACCATCGAGACCGAACACTTCCCGGCGTTGGTGAAAATCGTGCTGCAATCGAACGCGATTGGCATTGGCACGGAAGAAGCGTTTAACGAGGACATCGCCCAGGGCACGCTGGTGTTGCTGCACTGGCGCAATTTGCCGCAGAACATCGAGAGCATGAATGCGCGGTGCGGGATTGTCAGTCGCACCGGGTTTCGGTTGTCGCCGGCGGCGCGGGCGATGATTGAGACGTTGGTGGCGGTGGATAAACAAGAGATTAGCGTCGCGGTTTGATGACCCCATCGCGAGCAAGCTCGCTCCCACAGTAGATTTGCGGTATACACAAATTTTGTGTCCGGCAGAGATCCACTGTGGGAGCGAGCTTGCTCGCGATGAGGCCAGTGAGATCGCTAAAAATTCAGAGCTTCGCTGCAGCCAACTCCGGCGCTACCCAATCCGTCACTTTGAACGGCTTGCGAATCAGCTTCTGCTGCGAAGCCAAATCCACTGCATCCTGCAATTTCCCCAGGAACACCGGATCCAGCGTCGAGGGGAACACGTCGCTCAACTTCTGATCCTTCAAATCCTGCTGAAGAATCACTGGCGGATAACTCGCCAGCCCCGACACCAACTGAATGTACGCATCCTTGTTGCTGTCCTGCGTCAGCCACTCCACCGCTTGCTGCTGCGCCTTCAACAGTTTCGCGACCGCCTCCGGATGCTCGTCGACAAATTTCCCGGTGCCCACCAACACCGCCTGAACACTGCCCGCCCCACCCAGATCCTTGGTGTTCAACGGCAACTCGGCCAACCCCTTGGCTTGCAACGCCGTCAATCCAGAACTGCCCCACGACGCATCAATCTGCTTGGCCGCCAGCGCGGCAACGGCGCCGCTAAAGTCCAGATTAATGACCTTCAGATCCTTCTCGCTCAAACCCTGGCTGGCCAGCGCCGCATCAAAAGACAACTGAGTAGCGGTGCCCCGAAAGATCGCCACGCGTTTGCCTTTGAGGTCTTGCAGGGTTTTGATCCCCGAACCGGGCACCACGCCCAGGTACTGTTTCACCCCGCGCGCAGAGGCGCTGAGCAGGCGGGTGTCCAGACCATTGGACTTACCGATGATTGCCGCGAGATCTCCCAGGTAAGCCAGGTCTACCTGACCGTTGGCGAACGCTTCGTTGATCACCGGCCCGGCGCCTTTGAAGAAACTCCACTGAATTTTGATCCCCTGATCGGCGAAGGCTTTCTCAAAAATCTGCTGGTCGCGCAATACATCCGTTATGCCGCCGCCACTGTGCTGGGTGCCGGCGCTGAGGTCGGGCACGGCGATCCGAATTTCCTTGAGTTCGTCGGCGTGGGCGGTGAACGCCAGCAACCCCGCCAGGGCCGGTATGGCAAACAGACTGATGACACGTTTGAAGGGACGATTCATGGGTGCGGCTCCTGGTGGCGACGGCGTTGAGGAGCAGAACGTAGGCTGAATCAGTCCCTACGCTTAAATACTATAAATTCACATTTTTATAGCTTTTGGGTCTATGTCAGTCAAAGCGGGGCTCTCGGGCGGGTATGCATAAACAGCATCGAAAATATTCTTCGAATGCATTGGATGCGTGTGGGCTGGAGGCCTTAAATGGTCTCGCTTATCTCTCAATAGCATTGATTTTAATTTTTATAGATCAAATTCGCATACACCTTAAACCTGTTGGAGCGAGGCTTGCCCGCGAAGAGGCCGTCACATCCAACAAGAGGGTGACTGACAGATAGCCTTCGCGGGCAAGCCCCGCTCCTACAAGGTCAAAAACGGAGGTCATTCATGGCCCGTGTTTCCCTTCTCAGCCTGCCGCTGGCCGCCCCACCGCTCAATGGCCGGCGCCTTTGGCCAAGCCTGAGCCAGCGTCTCCTGCCCTGGATGTTACCGATCAGCCTGTTCGCCCTATGGTGGCTGGCCAGCCGCAATCACTGGATGAGCGAGCAGATCCTGCCGGCGCCCTCTCTGGTCTGGAACAGCGCCGTCGAACTGTCCCAAGGCGAGTTGTGGAGTCATCTGTGGATCAGCCTGCAACGCCTGTTCTGGGGCTTGCTCGCCGGGATCAGCGCTGGCGCAGCCTTGGGCGCGGCGCTGGGTTTCAGTCGGCGTCTGGAGCGCCTGGTGTTCCCGACGTTCGCCGGTTTGGCGCAAGTCCCGACCCTGGCCTGGATTCCGCTGTTCATGGTGTTTTTCGGCATCGGTGAAGTGTTGAAACTGGTGGTGCTGGTGAAGGCGATTGTGGTGCCGGTGACCCTGCACACCTTGGTCGGTGTGCGCGACGCACAACCCAAATTGCGCGAGGCCGCCGCCGTGCTGCGTCTGCCGCCGCGACTGTTGATCCGTCGCCTGGTGCTGCCCGCCGCGCTGCCCGCCTTCATGGCCGGTGTGCGACTGGCGCTGGCCGCCGGTTGGACCTCGTTACTGGCGGTGGAACTGCTGGCGTCCAGCGAAGGCATCGGTTACCTGATGGTCTGGGCGCGCCAGTTGTTCATGCTCGACATCGTCTTCGTGGTGATCGTGGTCATCGGTTTGATCGGCGTGGCGATGGATCGCGGCATCGGTCTGCTGGATAAAAAATGGGTGCACTGGCCGCACCCGGCCACCGCCGAAATCCGCCGTGGGCCGAAGTATCAAGGCTCGCAACACCTGCAACCCTGGCTGCTGCCCTTGGCGTTGCTGACGTTGTGGCAAGTGACCACGGATCAGCAGTGGATCGACGCGAATATCCTGGTCAGCCCGTTCGCGGTTTTGGAAACCACTTGGCACGGCCTGCGAGACGGCACATTGATCAGCGGCATGGCCCTGAGCCTGGGCCGCACCCTCGGCGGTTTGCTGCTGGGCGGTGGACTCGGATTTTTGCTGGGCTTGCTGCTGGGGCTGTCGCACACCAGTGAACGCATCCTCGGTCCGACCCTCGCTGCCATCCGCCAAATCGCGATTTTCGCCTGGGTGCCGCTGCTCACCGCATGGTTCGGCCTGGGGGAATTGGCCAAGTGGGTATTCGTCGCACTCGCTGCATTTTTTCCGCTGTTTATTGCCACCCAACGCAGCGTCGCCAACCTCTCGCCGCAACTGAATGAAGCCGCTCAAGTGCTGCGTCTGAATCTCGGCCAACGCCTGCGCCGCCTGGTCTTGCCGGGCGCGGCCCCGGGGATCTTCGCCGGCCTGCGCCTGAGCCTGATCTACGCCTGGCTCGGCACCATCGGCGCCGAATATTTCATGCCGTCCAATGGCGGCATCGGCAGCCAGATGATCGGTGCCCAGCAACTGCTGCGCATGGACCTGATCATGGCCGGCATGCTGCTGGTGGGCCTGACCGGTGCCCTGCTCAACCTCATTGGCCAACGCCTGGAAATCCGCGCTACCCGCTGGAGACACGCATGAACGCACCGATTGTCAGCTTCAACCACGTCGGCAAATCCTTCGACGTCGACGGCTTCGAACTCGAGGCCATACGTGAATTCAACCTGGAAATCGCCGAGGGTGAATTCGTCGCCATTGTCGGCTCCAGCGGCTGTGGTAAATCAACTTTGTTGCGACTGCTGGTGGGGCTTGATACGCAGTTTCGCGGGCAGATTACCGTGGACGGCAAAGCGGTCACTGGCATCGGCAGCGAACGCGGAATTGTCTTTCAGGAACACCGTTTGTTCCCATGGCTGACGGTGGCCGACAACATCGGCCTGGGCCTGGTCAACGAACCGCTGAGCGCCGAACAAAAGCAAAAACGCGTGGACGACTTCATCGAGTTGGTCGGCCTCAGCGACTTCACTCGCGCCTATCCGCACCAGCTCTCCGGTGGCATGGCGCAACGGGTGGCGATTGCGCGCGGCCTGGTCGCCAGCCCCCGGATTCTGCTGCTGGACGAACCCTTCGGCGCCCTCGATGCACTGACCCGTCAGCAGATGCAGGACGAGCTGCTGGCGATCCGGGCACGGGCAAAAATCACCACGATTCTAGTCACCCACGATGTGGAAGAAGCGATCTTCCTCGCGGACCGCGTGGTGGTGATGGAACCGCGTCCCGGACGGATCAAGCAAGTGGTCGACATCGCCCTGCCCCATCCGCGTCAGCGCAGCAGTTTCGACTTCCACCAATTGCGCGAAGAACTGCTGCACGAACTCACCAGCGATGACCATTACCAACCGGTCGTGCCGGTACAAATCCGCGATCTGCCGCTGTCCTTTATTGCCTGCTGAACAGGAGATTTTTGATGCCGCAACGTCCCAACTTTCTGGTGATCCTGGCGGATGACCTGGGTTTTTCCGATATCGGCGCGTTCGGCGGCGAAATCGCCACGCCGAACCTCGATGCGTTGGCCAACAACGGCCTGCGCCTGACCGACTTCCACACCGCGCCGACCTGCTCGCCGACCCGTTCGATGCTGCTCACCGGTACCGACCACCACATCGCCGGCATCGGCACCATGGCCGAAGCGCTGACCCCCGAACTGATCGGCAAACCGGGTTACGAAGGTCACCTCAATGACCGCGTAGTCGCGTTGCCTGAGTTGCTGCGCGAGGCCGGTTACCAGACGCTGATGAGCGGCAAATGGCACTTGGGGCTGACCGCTGAACTGGCGCCGCATGCGCGGGGTTTCGAGCGTTCGTTCTCGCTGCTGCCC
Source organism: Pseudomonas sp. ASL4 (assembly GCF_056680395.1). NCBI lineage: Bacteria > Pseudomonadati > Pseudomonadota > Gammaproteobacteria > Pseudomonadales > Pseudomonadaceae > Pseudomonas > Pseudomonas sp. ASL4. The sequence goes on from NZ_CM155280.1 coordinate 493,466, forward strand.
GGCGCTGCCAACCATTACGGTTTCGAACCCACCTACGATGAGCAAACGCCGGGGCTGCTGAAATCCACACCGGCGCTGTATATCGAGGACGATCAATTCATCGATGAGTTGCCGAAGGATTTCTATTCCTCCGACGCCTTTGGCGACAAGCTTTTGCAGTATCTGAAGGAGCGCGATCAGACCCGGCCGTTCTTTGCCTACCTGCCGTTTTCGGCACCGCACTGGCCGTTGCAGGCTCCGGCCGACGTGGTCGAGAAATACCGTGGACGCTATGACGCAGGCCCCGAGGTGTTGCGCCTTGAGCGTCTGGAAAAACTAAAATCCCTGGGGTTGATCGACGCCGATGTCGAACCGCATCCGCTGATCCAGCTCAACGCGCAATGGGACGCCTTGAGCGACGAACAACGGCAGGTTTCCGCGCGAGCCATGGAGGTTTACGCGGCGATGGTCGAGCGCATGGACTGGAACATCGGCCGTGTCGTCGACTACCTGCGCAATCAGGGGCAACTGGACAACACGTTCATCTTGTTCATGTCCGACAACGGTGCCGAAGGCGCGCTGCTGGAAGCCTTCCCGAAATTCGGCCCGGAGCTGCTGACTTATCTGAACCAGCAATACGACAACAGCCTGGACAACATCGGCCGCGCCAATTCCTACGTCTGGTACGGGCCGAGCTGGGCTCAGGTCGCGACCGCGCCGTCACGGTTGTTCAAGGCGTTCACCACTGAAGGCGGGATTCGGGTGCCGGCGCTGGTGCATTACCCGCAGCTGTCGCTCAAGGGCCAGGTCAGCCACGGGTTTGGCACGGTGATGGACGTCACGCCGACCATTCTCGACCTCGCCGGTGTGCGCCATCCCGGCAAGCAGTGGCGCGGCAAGCCAGTGGCGCAGTTGCGCGGGAAATCGTGGCTGGGGTTTCTATCCGGCGAGACGGCGCAGGTGCATGACGAGCACACCGTGACCGGGTGGGAATTGTTCGGGCGGCGGGCGATTCGGCAGGGGCAGTGGAAGGCGGTTTACATTCCGGGGCCGGTGGGGCCGGCGACCTGGCAGCTTTATGATCTGGGAAGTGATCCGGGGGAGATTCATGATTTGGCGGTTAGTCAGCCAGAGAAGCTCAGCGCATTGATCGAACATTGGCAGACTTATGTGGATGAGACCGGGGTGATATTGAGCGAGTCGCCATTTCAGCCGGATTGAACACTAACACTGTGGCGAGGGGGCTTGCCCCCGTTCGGCTGCGAAGCAGTCGTAAACCAGACGACCGACCTCTATCTGTTAAACCTCGGTCGTCTGGTTTTGGGGCCGCTTCGCAGCCCAACGGGGGCAAGCCCCCTCGCCACAGGTATGAGTCAGGCCTGGGCGGTTTGTGTCGTGGCGCTCACCACCTCGTCCTTGCGAACAAACCGGTTCGCCCGCACAAACGTCCCGAAATCATTAAACCGAACCCCCATCTCGCGCATTACCTTATGCGCCACCGGCACGGTCATCTGGCGGATGTAAAACGGTTCCTTCACCACAAAGTGATGAATCCCGTGGCTGCTGCCGAAGTTGAAGCAGAACACTTGCAACGGCCACATCCACCAAGGGTTCAGCACCTGAGTCTGTTGAATCACATTCCCCAGCTCCACATCACCGTAGTAATGCATGTTCGAACTGACAAAGTGCAGGCAAAAAGTGCGCAACACGTTCGGCCCGATGATCACCACTGCCGCAATATCGATCACTTGCATCACGGACAGCGTGGTCGCCGACCACTCAATCGGTGCACCGAGCAAATGCGCAATGCCATTGGCCGCATGAAAGCCGAGAAACACATACCACGCGCCCCAATGCACCAGCGCCAAAGGCGCATAGACCTTCAAGGTGCGCTTGATGATGCTGAATTTGTGCGCCCAGGTCTTGGCCCGCAGCATGCGAATAAACGCCGACATCACGTTATCGCCGACCATCAACAGCCGGGCAATGCCCCAAGGCTCGCCATTGGTGATCGCCCGCTCTTCCATGTCGCTTTCCGTGCCGGAAACCTTGTGGTGATTGAGGTGCAGATGACGGCGGATCCACGGGTTGATCGTGCTTGGCCGCGCCAGCCAGACCAGGCCCATCATCAGGTTGTGCGGCAGGCGTTGCTTGCGGAAGTACATGCTGTGAATCAGGTCGTGTTCCAGTTCGTGGGTCAACGACGCAAAAAACGCATTGAGCAACAGGCACGCCCACCAGGCCATGTGCCCGGTGATGTAGAGCGCCGCCGAACCGATCATCCCGACCAGCGCAAAGGCCAGAATGCCTGCGCCCAAAGCGTCCTGATGGTTAAGAATCGGGTAGCGTTTGCGCAGTTCGACGCCCTTGGCCAGCACCACTTCGCGAATATGTGCTGATCGCTGGGCTGCATTCAGTCGCTGGGGACTTGCAGAAGTACGGTCCATGCTTCCATCCTCTGGTTATTGATGCTCACATCCTGCCTTGTGACGCCTCACAAGATGGTAGCCGTGAACGCCAACCTGTTGACCGGAAGCGCCAATCACCATGAGTGAACCGACCTCCCTCGCCAGCTGGACCCGCGCCCTGCGCAAGCAACTCGATGCGTTGGGCCTCGACAGCACCGCCCTGTGCCAACAGGCGGGGCTTGACCCGCAGTTGATGGACGACCCGAACGCCCGTTATCCGTTGTCCAGCACCACGCGCCTGTGGGAAATCGCCGTGCAGGCCAGCGGCGACCCGGCGATCGGCTTGCGGGTGTCGCGCTTTGTCAGCCCGACCACATTCCACGCGTTGGGTTATGCGCTGGTGGCCAGCGGCAGTCTGCGGGAAGTGTTCGAGCGCATCGTGCGTTATCACCAAGTGGTCAGCGATGCGTTGGAACTGGAGCTGACTCGCGGCGAGGATCGCTACCGTTTCCGCCTGAAAGTCCCCCTCGGTAGTCTGGCCCCGGCCTTCGAAGCCATCGACGCCTTCGCGGCGATCTACGTGCGCACCTGCCGCAATCGCCTGGGCCGCGAGTACGCGCCAATGGCGGTGTACCTGCGCCGCCCGGAACCGGCGGACCCGCATCAGTGGCACAAAGTCTTTCGCTCCCCGGTGTACTTCAGCGCCGATGAAGACCGACTGGAATTCTCGCTGGTGGATTTCGACAGCCACCTGGACGACGCGAACCCGGAACTGGCCGAACACAACGAAACCGTGCTCAAACGCACCCTGGCACAGCTCAAACCGCTGACCTGGGAGCGCAAGGTGCGCGACGCCATTGAAGAACAACTTCCAGAAGGCGAACCCAGCGCCGAACGCATCGCCCAGGCCCTGCACCTGAGCTTGCGCAGCCTGCAACGGCACTTGGCGGATGAGGGTTGTCGATTCGACACGTTGCTCAACGAAAGCCGCGAAAACCTGGCGCTGCTGCATCTGCGTGATCCGCAGTGTTCGTTGAGTGAGGTCAGCTATTTGCTGGGGTTTGCCGATACGAGCAGCTTCAGCCGCGCGTTCAAACGCTGGACGGGGATGACGCCGGGGCAGTTTCGGGATGGGTTGCGGTAACGGATCCAGAAGGTGTGGTGAATTGACTGGCCCCTTCGCGAGCAAGCCCGCTCCCACATTTGATCTTCAGTGAACACAAAATCCACTAACAACGCAGAACCACTGTGGGAGCGGGCGTGCTCACGAAGGCGATCTTCAACTCACCACAGTTTCCACTTGGCCGACTTGCATCGCATACGATGCAAATTTATACAAATCATGGAAATGCATTGTATTTAGTGCATTTCGAAACGAAGAGTTGGCCAATTTTGGCCTGACTTTCAGTAATCACCGCCCCCGATCACGCCGCAACAACTTACGCACCCGCGCCACCAGTTCGCTCACGGTGAACGGTTTGAGCAGGTAGTCATCCTCATGCAACTCCAAACCGCGCAGTCGATCTTCGATGCCATCCTTGGTGGTGAGGAACAGCACCGGGGTTTCGCCAAGTTTGCGGATCTGCTGCTGCAACTGCCAACCGTTGAGGCCCGGCAGCATGACGTCGAGGATGATCAGTTCGTACTCGCCGGACTCGATAAAGCGCCGACCGTCCATGCCGTTTAGCGCCACATCGACTGAATAGCTCGCCTCATTCAGGCCGTTGGCCAGGAGTTTGGCGGTTTCAGGTTCGTCTTCCACTAACAGGACACGCATGGCACACCTCGATTATTCAGGGGTACAGGCTAGGCGTGTTCGGGCCGGTTGCCCATCACTAACTTCAACATATCCCCCCTGTGGGAGTGGGCTTGCTCGCGAATGCGGAGTGTCAATCGGCATTGATGTTGGCTGACAGGACGCCTTCGCGAGCAAGCCCGCTCCCACAGGGGGGGTCAATGTTTTCAGCTAAATCGTGGCCAGCGCCCGCAACCGCTCGGCGTCCAGAATCTCGATCTCGCCATAGCCCAGGCCGATAATCCCCTGGCCCTGCAATTCCTTGAGCAACTGGTTGGTGGTCTGGCGCGACAGCGACAACATCGACGCCAGTTGCTCCTGGGGCAGTTGCAGTACCCGTCGCGGCGGATCGACTTCGCCATAGCCCTCGGCAATCATCAGCAAGCGGTGGGCAAGGCGGGCCGGGGCCGGCAGCAGGCTCAGTTGTTCGAGGTAGATGAAGGTCAGGCGCAGTTTGTGGCTCATCAGCAACGCCAATTGCCGCCAGTACAGCGGTTGTTCATCGAGCAACTTCAGCAATGCCGTTTGCGGGATGTGCAGCAGGATGCATTGACCCACGCCATAGGCGTCGTGGGTCCGGGGCTGGCCATCGAACAGACAGATTTCGCCGAACCAGTGCGGTGGCTCGACCAGGCTCAGCAGCGCCTCCTTGCCCTGCTCGCTCACCGCACCGATGCGTATCGAGCCTTCGAGTACCGCGTACAGACCGCACGGCGGATCGCCACGCTTGAACAGCCGCTGCCCCGCCGTCAACCGCCGAACCCGGGCTGCCGCCAGCAGACTATCCTGAAAGGGAACGGGTAAATGACTGAACCACTGCCCACTCATCAGGCGTGGACGCCAGACCTGCATATCCATGAAGACTCCTAGAGATTGTCGCCTGGCTGACAGAGCGAGCGCCGAACCCGGGGCATGATCAGTCACCCTACAGGAGGAATAACAATGAAAAGCCTCGTTGACCATCTCAGTCAATACGCCGCCTACCACCGTGACCCCCGCAATATCGCCAGCCACTTTATCGGCATTCCGCTGATTGTGGTGGCCGTCGCGGTTTTACTGTCGCGGCCGCAATGGGCTGGAGGCTGGGTTTCGCCGGCGGTGCTGCTGGCGTTGGCGTCTGCGTGGTTTTACTTGCGCCTGGAGCTGCGCCTCGGGGTGCTGATGACGGTGTTGCTGGGCCTGTCGGTTTGGCTGGGGCATGCGTTGGCGCAGCAAAGCACGATGCTCTGGCTGAGCAGTGGCGTGGGGATGTTTGTGATTGGCTGGGCGATTCAGTTTGTCGGTCATCACTATGAGGGGCGTAAGCCGGCGTTTGTCGATGATGTGACGGGGTTGATTGTCGGGCCGTTGTTTGTGGTGGCGGAACTGGCGTTTTTGTTGGGGTTGCGGCAGGACCTCAAGGAGCAGATTGAGGCGCGGGTTGGGGGTGTGAGAATCAATCCGAAGCGTGCTGCTGCGTAGATCGTATTCGCGATGTAGAAACGGACACATCCTTTACGATTGAAACCGGGGACATCCTTTACGTTTCTGTTGGCTTGAAAGGCGGCTTTCGCCGCTTTTCAGCCTGCCTAAAAGGTAGTTGCAGAGGTAAATATCCCAAACATCATCGTCTACTTCCTTGAGTCCTAGCGCCTCACCTGCCAAGGATTCACTGACGAAAATCATCTTGCCTTTCCATTTCATCGACCCATTCTGCCTGACCATGCGGATCGTCATGTCCGAAGCGTAATCGGCCTCAGGCACGCGTCCGTCGTACTGCCGTTTTGACGGCTCATAGAGGTCCGCAGGAACTTTCATCTCTAAAGCCTTGTGAGGCCGTACGTAATTGAACTCTTGTCGAAACTGTTCGAATGCCAACTGTTGTTCCACCAGGTTACGTTCAGGTGCATGAAGCAATGCAGCCTTGAGCGTTCGATGCATGCGTTCATGACGGCCATTCTGGTCAGGTCGCCCCGGCTGAATTCGTTCTGGGTAGATCCCTAAACGTATCCACCACGCCGCCAGACTGGAGATGCGTGAAATGCCGGTGGAGGCAAAGGGGGAGCCGTTATCCGTGCGGATCACGTCAGGCAAGCCGTACTCCCGAAACGCCCAGTCAAAACCCTCGCGGGCGCCGGCAACACTGCTTTGCGCTCTGCACAGCAATAGAAATCGACTGACGTGATCAGTAATTGTCAGTGGGTAACAACGTTGGCCGTTCTGAAGCGCGAAGTCACCTTTAAAATCCGCTGCCCATGTCTGATTAGGCGAAGTGGCGTCGCGCAGCGGATTTTTTCCTGCTGGTGGGCGATTGAGGAAGCGCCGTTTTTGCACCAGGCCTGCTCGCTTAAGCCACTCGCCTGCCGTGCTGACCGTTGGCCAAGACAACTCTGGATGATCGATTTTAAGGTTATGCACCAGTTTTTCAGGTCCCCAGCTGTGATGCTCGCGCTTGTACGCGATTAGCAACTCAAGCACCTCGTCGCTGATTTTGAAAGGGCTCGTATGCGGGCGCCGTGACAGCTCCTTTAGCCCATCAATGCCATGTGCCTCGTAGCGTGCAAGCCATTTGTCCAAAGTGGGTCGGCTGAGCCCGTAGTGATGGGCCAGCTCGCTTTTGGAATGGCTGCCTTGCAGCCAGTCGCCTATGAGTTTGATTCGTTGATCCATTGGAGACTCTTGATTCCAGGGCATGGTCAGGTACCTCCTGACCGTATTTCACACCTGTAAAGGATGTCTCCGGTTTAAAACGTAAAGGATGTCTCCGGTTTCTACCCGAGCAAGCCCGCTCCCACAGGGGATTTATGTACGCCATAGATCCAATGTGGGAGCGGGCTTGCTCGCGAAGCTTTTGATTTTAGATGTTGGCGACTTTCTGCCAGACCTTGGGTTTGAAGAACAACGTCTCACCCTTGGCCAACCCGACCAGGCTGTCGTGATCCTTCACCACTTCAGCCTCGATCAGTTCGCTCTGCCCTTCAACCTTCAACGTCACCCGAGTGGTGGCGCCCAATGGCCGGATATCACGCACTTCAGCCGCGTGGTGATCCTCCAGCTCATGCCGCGACAGCGACACTTCGTGCGGGCGGAACAGCACGTGATTGTCGTCACCCAAGTGCAAACGGTTGGAGTCACCGAGGAAGTGATAAACGAAATCGCTGGCCGGGTTTTCGTAGACGTCGCCCGGTGAACCGATCTGCTCGATCACACCTTTGTTCATCACCACGATGCGATCCGCGACTTCCATCGCCTCTTCCTGGTCGTGGGTCACGAACACGGAAGTCAGGTTGATGTCTTCGTGCAGCCGCGCCAACCAGCGACGCAGTTCTTTACGAACCTTGGCATCCAGTGCGCCGAAGGGTTCATCGAGCAGCAAAACCTTCGGCTCCACCGCCAACGCGCGGGCCAGGGCAATACGCTGACGCTGGCCGCCGGACAATTGCTCCGGGTAGCGATCCGACAACCAATCCAGTTGCACCATGTTCAGCAGTTCGTGGACTTTCACCGCGATCTGGCTTTCGCTCGGGCGCTGGTTTTTCGGCTTCATGCGCAGGCCGAACGCGACGTTGTCGAACACCGTCATGTGGCGGAACAAGGCGTAGTGCTGGAACACGAACCCGACGTTGCGATCACGCACGTCGTGGCCGGAAACGTCTTCACCGTGGAACACGATGCTGCCCTGGTCCGGGGTTTCCAGGCCGGCGATGATCCGCAGCAGCGTGGTCTTGCCGCAACCCGACGGGCCGAGCAGCGCCACGAGTTCGCCGCTCTGGATGTCCAGGCTGATGTTGTCCAGCGCCTTGAACGCGTTGAAATTCTTGCTGACGTTACGCACTTCGATCGACATGACTTATTCCTCCGCGGCGCTGGCGCGCAGGCGGTTAATACGGTTTTCGCTCCACTGCTTCAGCAGCAGGATGAAGAGCGCCATGATCAGCAACAGGCTCGCCACAGCGAACGCGGCCACGTGGTTGTATTCGTTGTAGAGGATCTCGACGTGCAGCGGCAAGGTGTTGGTCACCCCGCGAATGTGCCCGGAAACCACCGACACCGCACCGAACTCACCCATCGCCCGCGCGGTACACAACACCACGCCGTAGATCAGGCCCCATTTGATATTGGGAACGGTCACGTGCCAGAACATCTGCCAGCCATTAGCGCCCAGCAGGCGCGCGGCCTCTTCTTCCTGGGTGCCTTGTTCCTGCATCAGCGGGATCAGCTCCCGGGCGACGAACGGCACGGTGACGAAAATCGTCGCCAGCACGATGCCCGGCAAGGCAAAGACGATCTGGATGTCGTGGTCCTGCAACCACGGACCGAACAGCCCCTGGGCGCCAAACATCAGCACGTAGACCAGACCGGCGATCACCGGCGATACCGAGAACGGCAGGTCGATCAGCGTCACCAGCATGCTCTTGCCGCGGAACGAGTATTTACTCACGCACCACGCTGCGCTGACGCCGAACACCACGTTCAGCGGCACCGAAATTAGCACGGCAATCACCGTGAGTTTCAGCGCCGACAAGGCGTCCGGTTCAAAGATCGCGGTGAAGAACGCACCCAGGCCGTTTTTCAAGCCCTGGGATACGACGATAAACAGCGGCAACAGCAAAAACAGGGTGAAGACCAGCCAGCACAGGCCGATCAGGATGCGCCGCGACGTAGCACTGCCACGGCGGGCGGCGTTGGCCGAAGAGGCGGCCGCAATAGACGATTGGGACATGTTCGCGCCTCCTTATGGGGTTTCGATGCGCCGCTGCAACAAGTTGATCAGCAGCAACAGGACGAAGGAAACCACCAGCATCAGCACGCCAATGGAAGTAGCACCGGTGTAATCGTATTGGTCGAGCTTGACCATGATCAGCAGCGGCAGGATCTCGGTTTTCATCGGCATGTTGCCGGCGATGAAAATCACCGAGCCGTACTCACCGACGCCACGGGCAAACGCCAGGGCGAAACCAGTCAGCCAGGCGGGCAACAGCGCGGGCACCAGGATGTAGCGGAACACTTGCAACGGTTTGGCACCGAGGCAGGCAGCGGCTTCTTCCACTTCACGAGGGATATCGGCTAGTACCGGCTGCACCGTGCGCACCACGAACGGCAACGTCACGAAGGTCAGTGCCAGGGTGATACCGAGCGGGGTGTAGGCGATCTTGAAACCCATGTCTGCGGCGAACTGCCCGACCAGACCGGTCGGCGTGTACAGCGCAGTCAGCGCGATACCGGCCACGGCGGTGGGCAGGGCGAACGGCAGGTCGATCATCGCGTCGATGATCTTGCGGCCCGGGAAGGTGTAGCGCACCAGCACCCAGGCCAGCAACGTGCCGATGATGCCGTTGATGATCGCGGCATACAGCGCAGTGCCGAAGCTCAGCTTCAACGCCGCCAGCACGCGAGGCGCGGTAACGATGGCGTAGAACTGATCCCAGGTGAGTTGGGAGGCATGGATGAACATGGCCGCCAGTGGAATGAGCACAATCAGGCTGAGGTACACCAAGGTGTAGCCCAGCGTCAGCCCGAAGCCGGGTATGACGGGGGAGATACGACGCGACATAAAAGTCCTTGGTTGAGAACGCGCAAAGCCCCGACGGTTAAATCGGGGCTCGTTTTATGGCTGCTGCAGGTTACTGCGCCTGGTAAATCTGGTCGAACACGCCACCGTCATTGAAGAATTTCGGTTGGGCAGTTTTCCAGCCGCCGAAGTCTTTGTCGATGGTCACCAGGTCCAGTTTCGGGAACTGCTTGGCGTATTTGGCCGCTACGTCCTTGTCACGTGGACGGTAGAAGTTTTTCGCGGCGATTTCCTGACCGGCCGGGCTGTACAAGTGCTTGAGGTAGGCTTCGGCGATTTGCTCGTTGCCCTTTTTCTCGGCGTTCTTGTCGACGACGGCCACTGGCGGCTCGGCGAGGATCGACAGCGAAGGCACGACGATTTCGAACTTGTCGGCGCCACCATCTTCTTTCAGCGCCAGGAACGCCTCGTTTTCCCAGGCCAGCAACACGTCGCCCTGACCGTTGTTGACGAAGGTAATGGTCGAACCGCGAGCACCGGTGTCCAGCACAGGCACGTGCTTGAACAGGGTTTGAATGTAGTCTTTGGCCTTGGCTTCGTCACCGCCGTTGGCTTTCAGGCCGTAGGCCCAGGCCGCGAGGAAGTTCCAGCGTGCGCCGCCGGAGGTTTTCGGGTTCGGGGTGATGACCGACACGTCATTCTTGACCAGGTCGCCCCAGTCCTTGATGCCTTTAGGGTTGCCCTTGCGCACCAGGAACACGATGGTCGAGGTGTAAGGCGTGCTCGCATCCGGCAGACGCGTCTGCCAGTCGGCTGGCAGGGTCTTGCCGAGTTTGGCGATTTCGTCGATGTCACCGGCCAGGGCCAGGGTCACCACGTCGGCGCGCAGTCCGTCGATGACCGCACGGCCCTGTTTGCCCGAGCCACCATGGGACTGCTGGATTTTCACGTTGTCGCCAGCGTGGTCTTTCTTCCAGAAGTTAATGAATTCGGCGTTGTAGTCCTGATACAGCTCGCGCGTCGGGTCGTAAGACACGTTGAGCAGTTCGTAATCCTTGGCAACCGCGGAGCCTGCAAAAAAGGCACTGGCCAGCGCGGCCAAAGCAAAATGACGAATCGACGACATGGTGAAAGCTCCTGGAATTCTGGTTGTGTTGGCTTTTCTTATGAGTTGCTTGAATCGCGGTTGCCGGTGTCAAAGATCGCAGCCTTCGGCAGCTCCTACATCAATCCCCCGTAGGAACTGCCGAAGGCTGTGATCTTTTGATCTTTCGCTTCAGCTCGGTTTATTGACCGGGTTCTGCAAGCGGAATTTCTCTTTGCGTTCGATCTGGACCACCTGGGCGTTGTGCACGGTGATTTCTACTGCGCCGAATCGCAGATCGCGCAGGGCGCTCTGGATCTCACGCAAAATGGTTGCTTCGTCCTGGCCGTCAACGCTACGTAGGGATGCGCTCATGGTGCTGCTCCTTCGACTGAGAGGTTGCCTGGCAGTGGCGGCACTGCTTGCGGCGTGAGGGCAATAGTAGATAGGCGCGGATATTCTTAAAAAGACTATTTAAGAATGTTTATATAACCAAAAAGTATTATTTGGTGGGACAAGGGCTTGCGGGGGATTTTGAGTTTTTGAAATCACTCAGACCCCTGTGGCGAGGGAGCTTGCTCCCGCTGGACTGCGTAGCAGTCCCAAAAGCGTCACCGCTACCGATGAGCAAATCCCTCTAATAGTTGGCGAGCGTTTCGCACTCGAACGGGAGCAAGCTCCCTCGCCACAAAAGCGCATCACGAACTCAGCAAATAATCGGCGCCCGAGCCCAATCCAGTTGCCCCGCTGGCACCGGCCTGCCAAACCAGTAGCCCTGCCCCAGTTCGCAAGCGTGCTCGAGCAGGAATGCCGCTTGCTCCACTTGCTCGATCCCTTCGGCATGCACCTGCATCCCCATGCTGTTGGCCAACGCGATGATCACCCGCACAATCGCGCCGTCATCCTCGTCCCACGGCAACCCGGCGACAAAACCCTGATCGATCTTGAGCTTCTGCACCGGCAAACGCTTGAGCCGCAGCAGCGACGAATAACCGGTGCCAAAATCGTCGATGGCCAGCCGAACACCCAACTCACGCAAGCGGTGCATCTGCTCCAGCGCCACTTCCGGATCGTCCATCACCGCACTTTCGGTGACTTCCAGTTCCAGATACGCCGGATCCAGCCCGGTTTCGTGCAGCACCTGCGCCACTTGCTGATACAACTCGCGGCGCGCAAACAACCGCGAAGACACATTCACCGCGACAAACGACAGCACCACGCCTGCCTGCTGCCATTGGCACATCTGCTGACAGGCTTGGCGCATGACCCAGGCATCAATCTCGGAAATCAGCCCGGTACGTTCGGCGACCGGGATGAACTCGGCCGGCGATATCAAACCGCGCTGCGGATGATCCCAGCGCACCAGCGCCTCGACGCCGATCAAGCGACTGGTTTTGAGGTCATGGACCGGCTGGTAGTAAACCCGCAGTTCCTGCTGTTCCAGCGCGCGGCGCAGTTCGAAGGCGATCTCGACCCGCTGCTGGGCGTGTGCGGTCAATTCTTCGGTGTAGAGCGCGTAACCATCACGGCCGGCGCTCTTGGCCTTGAACAGCGCCGAGTCGGCATTGCGCAGCAGTTGATCGGCACTCAAGGCATCGCTGGGGAACAGGCTGATGCCGATGCTGGCGTTAATGAACAACTGATGCCCATCGATCTCGAACGACTCCTTGATGCCATCGATGATCCGTTGCGCCAGCGCCGCCGCTTGCACCAGTTGCGGACAATTTTCCGCAAGTACGGCGAATTCGTCGCCGCCCAGCCGCGCCAGGGTGATGCCCGGTACGAACAGGCCTTTGAAACGTACGGCCACGGCCTTGAGCAGTTGGTCGCCGATGTTGTGCCCGAGGCTGTCGTTGATCATCTTGAAATGATCCAGATCGATCATCAGCAATGCGCAACCACGCTTGTGCAGTTGCGCCGAAGTCAGTGCCTGTTCGACACGATCGGTGAACAGCAGGCGATTGGGCAGATCGGTCAACGGGTCGTGGTGAGCCAGGTGTGTCAGTTCGTGTTCGGAGTTCTTGATCGCGCTGATGTCGGAAAACACCGCCACGTAATGACTGACACGGCCCAGGTCGTCATGAATGAGGCGGATGGTCTGCCATTGCGGGTAGATTTCGCCGCTCTTGCGCCGATTCCAGATCTCCCCGCTCCACTCGCCGCTGCTACCGAGCATGGCGAACATCGCCTGATAGAAGGCCGGCGGGTGGCGACCGGACTTGAACAGACTCGGCCGTTGGCCCATGACCTCCTCACGCAGATAACCGGTGATCTCCATGAACGCGCGGTTCACATGCACGATCAGCCCGTTGCGGTCGGTCACCAACACCCCTTCGCGGGTGCAATCGAATACGGCTGCTGCTTGGCGCAGACGTTCCCGGTCTTCATTGCGCTCGCGTAATTTGGCGCCGATCCCCAGGCAGCGGAACAGTTTGGCCCGGGCGAGAAAGATTAATCCGGCGCTGAGCAGCACCCAGGCATAACCGTTGATCAGTTGCCATCGCAACAGCTCGGTGGAGCTATCGAAGAAACTGTTCAATAAATAACCACTGAACTGGAGCCAGACTACTGAAATCACCAGATAAAGCAGCGCTGCACGCAAGGCATCGCGATATGTTGCAGTCATTCGGCCATCCATGTCCCTACAAACGGGTTGGAATTATAGGTTAAAGAAACATCCGGCCACTCTTATCTGAAAGGGCGACTGGTTTTATCTGTGGGCTTAGTGATAATGCAACGGCTGTTTTTTTATTTATCGAGGGCCCTATAGCCTATGTGGTACGAAGGTTTTCTCGGCTTGTCGCCCTGGTCACTGGTGGCAGTCACCCTGCTGATGACCCATGTGACCATTGTTGGTGTCACGGTCTATCTGCATCGCTATTCAGCCCATCGCTCCCTGGAGCTCAATGCCGGCCTGAAACATTTCTTCCGCTTCTGGCTGTGGCTGACCACGGCGCAGAACACCCGCGAGTGGACCGCCATCCACCGCAAGCATCACGCCAAATGCGAAACCGTCGATGACCCGCACAGCCCGGTCATCAAGGGGCTTTCCACCGTGTTGCGCAAGGGCGCCGAGTTGTACCGCAAAGAAGCGGAAAACCCGGAAACCCTGCGCGTCTACGGCAAGAACTGCCCCGAAGACTGGATCGAACGCAACCTCTACAGCCGTTACCCGTTGTTGGGCGTCGCGATCATGGGCGTCATCGACCTGCTGCTGTTCGGCACCATCGGCATCACCATCTGGGCCATCCAGATGATGTGGATCCCGGTCTGGGCCGCCGGCGTGGTCAATGGCCTGGGCCATGCCATCGGCTACCGCAACTTCGAATGCCGCGATGCGGCAACCAATCTGGTGCCTTGGGGCATCCTGATCGGCGGCGAAGAACTGCATAACAACCATCACACCTACCCTAACTCGGCAAAATTGTCGGTGAAGAAGTGGGAATTCGACCTCGGTTGGGCCTGGATCCAGGTCTTCAGTTTCTTCCGTCTGGCCAAGGTCCAGCGCGTTGCGCCGATCGCCCACCGGGTTGAAGGCAAGGGCAATCTGGACATGGACACCGCCATGGCCATTCTCAACAACCGCTTCCAGATCATGGCGCAGTACCGCAAGTTGGTTATCGCGCCGCTGGTCAAGCAGGAGCTGGAAAAGGTCGATCACTCGGTCCGTCACCAGTTCCACCGGGCCAAGCGTTTGCTCTCGCGGGAAACCAGCCTGCTGGATGACAAGCACCATATCCGCATCCAGAACATGCTCGAGCACAGCCAGGCGCTGAAGGTAATTTACGAGAAACGCCTGGCCTTGCAGCAGATCTGGGTCAAGACCAGCTCAAATGGTCACGATATGCTTGCCGCTATCAAGGATTGGGTACACGAAGCCGAAGCCAGCGGGATTCAATCCCTGCGCGACTTCGCCGACCAGCTGAAAACCTACTCCCTGCGCCCTGCAGCGCCTGTCTGACCTGTAGTCACAGGCAAGCCTCTGAACCGAGGCTTGCCTGTGGCGAGGGGGCTTGTCGGAACGCCACACCGCCCCGTTCGGCTGCGCAGCAGACGCAAACCCAGACGACGCGTTTCAACTGAACAAACGCGTCGCCATTACCGCCCGGCGGGAGCAAGCTCCCTCGCCACCCAAGGCGGGAACTAAGCTCCAAATCCCCTATCTCAAAGACACTTCGCCATCCAGGCGGGCCGGGACCTGTTATCAATTCTTTCCCACACCAAGCGTGATGCGCCTGCTGTGGCACAAGAAATAATCGATAAAAGGCCCACGTTGTGGCCGCTTTCGAACCTCCGAGCGGCGCACGCCCTTTGAGATTTATGCCGATGGTCACTAAAAACCTACAAGACTCATCCCATCCGCAGTGGCCCGAGGCAGCGCAAACCCTGATGGCACTGATGCATGCCCAAGGTGAAGTCGCGCGCCTTAGCGAACGCGAACAACTGTTCAGCTCCTTGCTGGTCAGCGTCAACGCGGTGCTTTGGGCATTCAATTGGGAAACCCGTCAGGTGCTGTACGTCAGCCCCGCCTATGAACGGATTTTCGGCCGTTCCGCCGGCCTGTTGCTGGCCGATTACAACCAGTGGCGCGACAGCATTTACCCCGACGACCTGGACTACGCCGAGCGCAGCCTGGCCGAAGTGCTGGTCAAAGGTGCCGTCGAAGACCGCGAGTACCGCATCATCGCGGCCGACGGTCAGGTGCGCTGGCTCAGCGACAAGTGCTTCATCAACCGTCAGGCCGACCCTGGGCAACCGGTGATCATCGTCGGTATTGCCGAGGACATCACCGAAAAGAAGCAAATGGAAGCCGAGCTTCAACGCTTGGCGACCACCGACGTGTTGACCCAAAGCAGCAATCGCCGACACTTCTTCGAGTGCGCCCATCGCGAGTTCGAACAGGCACGGCTGCAAGGTGCGCCGCTGGCCTTCCTGCTGCTGGACATTGATGACTTCAAGAAGGTCAACGACACCTACGGCCACCCGGCGGGCGACACTGTGCTGCAACGTATCGCCGAGAGCGGTCGCGCGACATTACGCCGGGGTGATCTGTTCGGGCGAATCGGCGGCGAAGAGTTCGCGGCGATATTCCCGGGTTGTGCGCCGGACATGGCCATGCAAGTGGCCGAGCGCCTGCAGCGAGAGATTCAGCGATTGAGCTTCAGCCATGATGAGCAGACCTTCGGCATCACCGTCAGCCAGGGCCTGACCCGCCTCACCAGCGACGACGAAAGCCTCGATAGCCTGTTCGCTCGCGCGGATGCGGCGATGTATGAAGCCAAGCGCCAGGGCAAGAACCGGATTATCTCCGCCTAACGACTTTCCGGCGCAACTGAACTCCTGTGGCGAGGGGACTTGCCCCCGTTCGGTTGCGCAGCAATCGCAAAACCAGAGAGCACGGTTCACCTGACAGATTCCGGTTGCAGGACTCAGGGCCGCTTCGCAGCCCAACGGGGGCAAGCCCCCTCGCCACAGGGCTCGCTCCCACAGGGTTTG
The DNA here is from genome assembly GCF_056680395.1 of Pseudomonas sp. ASL4. Taxonomy (NCBI): domain Bacteria; kingdom Pseudomonadati; phylum Pseudomonadota; class Gammaproteobacteria; order Pseudomonadales; family Pseudomonadaceae; genus Pseudomonas; species Pseudomonas sp. ASL4. The sequence goes on from NZ_CM155280.1 coordinate 509,719, forward strand.
TGTGATGGCTACTTTTTGCGTAGTCGCATCAGCTCTGGCAATCCGATCTTAAGCAACCGCGCCGTCCGGCTCTTCGACAGTTCCTCAATGCCCTCGTGTTCGGTCAGGCGCGCCAGTTGCGCGGCCATGTTCATCACCAGTGCTTCGCGCGAATAAACCCCGCCACCGAGCTGGTAGACCGCCGCAATCAGCTCCCGCAGTTCCAGCGGCAGACGCCAGCGCGTGCGCAGCGCCGAACCGTAGCCCGCGCCGAACGCGGCCAGCGCCTCACCGACCTCTTCCCATTCATCCAGCTCGCCACCGGCCTGCTTCCATTCCTGCAAACAACGCAGCAACGCCAGATCGCCGAGGCGATGCAGCATCCCCGCGCAATAGCAGCGCTCCTGGTCCAGGTCCAGTAAACGCGCCAGGGTCCGGCCATATTCGGCCGTACGCAGCGACAAATCCCAATAACGTTCGGCATAGTCCGCCAACTGCGGATCACTGAGCCGCGCACAGCGCTTGAGGGCCAGGCCCAGAATCAGGTTCATGCTTTGCGCGGTGCCCAAGCGAAGCAGCGCCTGGGACAAGGTTTGCACCGCGGCGCCATGATGCTGGGCCGCACTGTTGGCGGCGGCGATCAGCACCGCAGTGATTTGCGGATCATTGCGGACCTCAGCTTCCAGCAGCGTCAGATCGAGACCATTGGGGTTAAGGCTGCGTTTAACCGCCAGTTGCACATCGGTCATCAACGGCGCGCCGTCCGTCTGCTCACGTCGACGCTCCAGGTACACCGACAAGGTCATGCCCGGCGCCAGCGTGGGTGCCTCGCAGGACACTTCTTCCCCAGCGTTCAGTAGCAGTTCCTGCAAACGGTGAGTCAGGTTTTCCATATCCAGGGGTTTGGTCAGATACGCGGTGGGCGCCAAAGGCAAGGCTTCACGCACACTGGCACTGTCGTTGCGGTTGCTCATCAGAATGAACGGCAACGGCGGATTACGTTTGCGCTGACGCACGCTACGCAAGACGTTCAAGCCATCGATACCGGGCAATTCCCAGTCGACGATCACCAGATCGTAAGGCACGGTCGCCAGCAGTTCCATCGCCTGCTGGCCGTCGGCACACAGATCCAGCCGTGCGTCGCAACGCACATTCAACAACACCTGCTTGAGCAGGTCGCGGGACCAGGGGTCGGCCTCGGCAATCAGCACACGCGGTACAGCGGGTAAAACCACAGCGGTCATTCGCACACTCCAACGGCAATGCATGAACCTTAGTCAATGCTGGCCATTCGATACAACGCATTTATCCTTGATGTGTTTCAAGACCATAAAAAAACCCGCCGAAGCGGGTTTTTTGTCGATCAGGTCACACTTGGCGATCAGAGCTCAGAGAAACACTCTTCGATGATCGCCAGGCCTTTGTCCAGTTGCTCGTCCGGCGAAGTCAGCGGTACCAGGACGCGCAGAACGTTGCCGTAGGTGCCGCAGGACAGCAGGATCAGGCCCTTGTCGCGCGCCTTGGCCACAACCGCTGCCACTGCAGGCGCGTTCGGCTTGTGGCTGTCGCCGTCGACAAACAGCTCAACCGCGATCATCGCGCCCAGCGCACGGACTTCGCCGATCACCGGGTACTTGGCCTGGATGGCTTTGAGGCCAGTCACCAGACGCTCGCCAACCGCTTTGCAGCGATCCAGCAGGTGTTCTTCTTCGAACACTTCCATCACGGCCAGGGCCGCGGCGCAAGCGATCGGGCTACCCGCGTAGGTGCCGCCCAGGCCGCCTGGAGCAATGGCGTCCATGTATTCAGCCTTGCCGCACACACCGGCCAACGGGAAGCCGCCAGCGATGGATTTGGCGAAGGTGGTCAGGTCGGCGGATACGCCCATCTGTTCCATGGCGAAGAAAGTGCCGGTACGGCCAGCGCCGGTTTGCACTTCGTCAGCGATCAACAGAATGCCGTGCTGGTCGCACAATTCACGCAGACGCTTCATGAACGCTTTAGGCGCGACGTAGAAACCGCCTTCGCCCTGAACCGGCTCGATGATGATCGCAGCGATGTCACGCGGCTCGGCGTCGTTCTTGAAGATGCGCTCGATGCTGGCGATCGAATCGTCGACGCTCACACCGTGCAGTTCATTCGGGTACAGCGCGCGGAAGATGCCGCCTGGCATCAGGCCCATGCCGGCCGAGTAAGGCACGACTTTACCGGTCAGACCCAGGGTCATCATGGTACGGCCGTGGTAAGCGCCGGTGAACGCGATCACGCCAGCACGGCCAGTGGCGGCACGGGCGATTTTCACGGCGTTCTCTACAGCTTCGGAACCAGTGGTCACCAGCAGAGTTTTCTTGGCGAAATCACCTGGCACCTTGGCGTTGATTTTTTCGCACAGTTCTACGTACGGCTCGTAAGCCAGCACCTGGAAGCAGGTGTGAGTCAGCTTGTTCAGCTGCGCGGTCACGGCGGCGATGATTTTCGGGTGCAGGTGACCGGTGTTCAGCACGGCGATACCGCCGGCGAAGTCGATGAACTCGCGACCTTCAACGTCGGTCACGGTGGCGTTCTTCGCGGATTCGGCGAAGATCGGGTGAATCTGGCCAACACCGCGTGGTACAGCGGCTTCGCGGCGTTTCATCAGGGATGCGTTTGTCTTGCTCATAAAGTCCTCATTCACCGCTCATCGGGCGGCGTGGTTCAAGGAAAATGCGGCGGGGAGGCAACTACGGCAGCATGCGATGATCGACTGCCACAGCTTTCCCGGCCACAGAGAAAATTCCATTTGAAGCGCAGAAAGGGACAGCGCTCTCGTGCCCTTTCCGCTTGAAGCAATGCCTTGCCGGCGCTTATCTATTAAGAGCTTAGATGCCCAGGCAGAGGTATTTGATTTCCAGGTAATCTTCGATGCCGTACTTGGAGCCTTCACGGCCCAGGCCCGACGCCTTGATGCCGCCGAACGGCGCGACTTCGTTGGAGATCAACCCGGTGTTGACGCCGACCATGCCGTATTCCAGGGCTTCAGCCACACGGAACACACGGCCCAGGTCACGGGCATAGAAGTACGAAGCCAGACCGAACTCGGTGTCGTTGGACATCGCGATCACTTCGGCTTCGTCTTTGAAGCGGAACAGAGGCGCCAGTGGACCGAAGGTTTCTTCCTTGGCCACGGCAGCGTTCTTCGGCACGTTGACCAGAATGGTCGGTTCGAAGAAGTTGCCTTCCATGACCTTGCCACCGGCCAGAACGGTTGCGCCTTTGCTGATCGCGTCAGCAATGTGTTCTTGAACCTTGGCCACGGCTTTTTCGTCGATCAGCGGGCCAGTGGTGGTGCCTTCTTCCAGACCGTTGCCGATCTTGAGTTTGGCCACAGCCACTTTCAGCTTCTCGGCGAACGCGTCGTAGACCGAATCCTGAATGTACAGACGGTTGGCGCAGACGCAGGTCTGGCCGTTGTTGCGGTACTTGGAAATGATCGCGCCTTCGACGGCCTTATCCAGGTCCGCGTCGTCAAACACGATGAACGGCGCGTTGCCGCCCAATTCCAGGGAGACTTTCTTGATGTCTTTGGCGCATTCCGCCATCAACTGACGACCGATTTCGGTCGAGCCAGTGAAGGACAATTTGCGCACGATCGGGTTGCTGGTCAGCTCGCTGCCGATGTCACCGGCACTGCCGGAAACAACGCTGAACACACCGGCCGGAATACCGGCACGCTGAGCCAGCTCAGCCAGTGCGAATGCGGAGAACGGAGTTTGCGAAGCAGGCTTGAGCACCATGGTGCAACCGGCGGCCAGGGCCGGGCCGGCTTTACGGGTGATCATCGCGGCCGGGAAGTTCCACGGGGTGATTGCAGCGGTCACGCCGATTGGCTGCTTGATCACGATCAAGCGCTTGTCTGGCTGGTGACCCGGAATCACGTCACCGTAGATGCGCTTGGCTTCTTCGGCGAACCACTCGATAAAGGAAGCGGCGTAAACAATTTCGCCCTTGGCTTCGGCCAATGGCTTGCCTTGCTCGAGGGTCATCAGGCGAGCCAGGTCGTCCTGGTTCTCGATGATCAGTTCGAACCAGCGACGCAGCTTGTTCGCACGGTCCTTGGCGGTCAGTGCACGCCAGGCCGGCAGCGCTTTGTCAGCGGCTTCGATCGCACGGCGGGTTTCGGCAGCGCCCATCTTCGGCACGGTGCCCAGAATTTCGCCTGTTGCCGGGTTATTGACCTTGATCGTCTGACCGTTGTCCGCATCGACCCAAGCGCCATCGATAAAGGCTTGCTGGCGGAACAACTGGGTGTCTTTAAGCTGCATGTCGGCTTTCCTTAACAGCACCGCGACCAGCGCGGAGCGAATTATGATTGTAGAAAGGCGCCCTATAGGCTGCCGTCAGGGAAATCATTCACCGGGCTGAAGCACATAAATAGCGCACTGATTGAAACTCGTGCGGTTCAGCACCCAGACAAGAGCGTTTGAAATCTCGAACGAATCCTAGGATCAATGCCGGAAAAGGACAATAGGGCGTTCGAAAAAAAGAACGAAAACGCCGCATTTGCCTATTTTTTCTGATCAACGTAGCAAACGGCTGTTACAGGTTTAAAAAACGCAGACGATTCAGCAGCATGGACGCCCGCAACGCTTATGAGTATCATGGCGCCCGCTTGCACCAGTAGCTCAGCTGGATAGAGTACTGCCCTCCGAAGGCAGTGGTCGTGGGTTCGAATCCCGCCTGGTGCACCATATAGAAGAAACGAGAAAGCCTCAGGCCTTAGGGACTGGGGCTTTTTTGTGGGTGCTGGAAAGCTCGAAACGAGCGAGATGCAAGAGGACTCAATTGTTCGGTTTAGCCGAATAACTGAATTTGCTAAAAAACCGCCGAAGCGGTTTTTTGTCATTCAGTCGTCCAATCAAACTCGTCGTACTCATCATCGTCCTCGTCCCGCTCCTCCAACACCTCATCATCAACGATGTCTTCCTCAGGAACGGCGTCTTCCTGCTTATTCAGCAGAAACTCCTTACGACTCTCAATAATTCCCCGCCTCAGCTCTTCGCCCTTCACAGGGCAGTTGAACATTTGGGCGATGCGATCGATTTTTTTCGCCACGGCTTCCTCCAACGCATCGGCTATGCCCCGATAGTGCGCGCTTTCGGGGGCTGATGCCAAATGGGCGGAGGGTCTGCCGGTCAGTTTTTCTTCAAGTCCTTGAGTAGGGCCGTGAGGTTTTCGTCAGGGAAGCGTTTGTGCAATGTCTTCAACAGTTCATCAGCGGCTTGGGTTTGACCGGTGTTTTGCAGGCGAATCACTTCGTGCAATTGATCATCCAGGGATTTCACCGGAGCAGCCGCTCGCTTGCTGACTTTTGCTTCATCAGCCATTTCGGCGTTGATCGATTCACTTTGAGCAGGCGCGGCAAAATCCGCCATTGGAGCAGCAGGCACAGGCGCGGACATCGCGCCGGACGGTGCAGCGAGAGCGCGGGCAACCGGTGCGGCTTCTTTCTTCGCCGCAAAGGACGAGGCTTTGGGCGCCGGGGCGGAGTCGAACTGCGGCACTTGCTCAGGCGTTCGCTGCACCAACGCCAACATCAGCGCTACGCCAACAAGGCTGGCGAATGCGACTTGCCAGCGAGGTTTCTGGCATGCCTGAACCCAACGCTGCCAAAGGCTCGGTTTACGCGCAGGCACTTCCCGGTGAGCAGCAGCCAAAATAAAAGCATCCAGATGCGCCGGTGGGCCATCGCCGCCGTGCTCGCGAAAATGCTCGATCGCTTGTTCGTCGGAAGTTTTGCGGGCGTCAGTCATGTCAGTACCTCCTCGGCCAGCAGCCGACGCAGTTTTTGCTGGGCGTAGCGTAAGCGGCTTTTGACGGTTTCCAGCGGTGTTTCGGTGAGACTGGCGATTTGTGGCAGGTCGAGTTCGCCGTGGGCGCGCAAGAGGAAGACTTCGCGCTGGTCGGCGGGCAAGGTTTGCAGGGCGGTTTCGAGGCGCTGGGTGTCGCGGCTCAGGCTCAGCAGTTGCTCGGGGTCGGCGGCGTTGTCGATCACGGCGTGGGCCTGTTCGTCGTAGCTGTCGTGCAAAGGGTTGTGGATGCCATGTTTGCGCCAGTGGTCGATCAGTCGGTTGCGGGCAATCTGGTAAAGCCAGGTACGAAAATTCGCCCGGCCTTGTGGCTGACTGGTGCTGCGGATCAGGCTCAGCCAGGTGTCCTGGTAGACCTCTTCGGCGAGTTCGGCTTTGCCGCTGAGGCCGAGGAGGAATCGATAAAGTCCCTGGCGATGGCGGGCGTACAAGATCTCGAACGCCGGCCCGTCGCCCGAGCGATAGCGCGCCAGCAGCGATTCGTCGCTGCTGGCATCGGTGCTCATTTCAGGAGCAGTCATATCAGCGATGATCCCTTTCACTCGATCCGGTTGGCATTGGACATCTGATTCGATGCCGAGGAAGTGCGCAGGCTCTGCGCCAACTCGATCAGTTGCACGAATTCCGCGCGCAGACCAAAGCGGTCATCGCCCCGAGCACCTCGGGCCAGGGCTTCGGTGTCTTTCAGGCTGAAATCGCCGGTGTAGCGTCCGTCCTTCAGTTGCTGAGAAAACGCTGCAACGGCCGCCGCAAATCGCAGGTCTTCACTGGCTGGCGCCGCGCTATTAACAATAGGATGCTCGATCAAGCGACTGTTCCCACCTTCAGGCAGTTGATATCGCACACGCAGCATCGCCATTTCCCCAGACTTCCCGGAAACGCCTGATGCAGCATCGCCATAGCGCAGCGGTTCCAGCCAACCCTTCTCGCCCTTCGGCACAATTTCGTACAACGCCGTCACTGTATGCCCTGCACCGATTTCGCCGGCATCGACCTTGTCGTTATTGAAATCTTCACGGTTCAACGCGCGATTTTCATACCCCAACAGCCGATATTCGCTGACCTGCGCCGGGTTGAACTCCACTTGCAGCTTCACGTTCTTCGCCACCACGTCGAGGGTCGAGCCGAGTTGATCCACCAACACTTTGCGCGCTTCACGCAGATTGTCGATGTAGGCGTAGTTGCCGTCGCCAGCGTCGGCCAGTTGTTCCATCAGGTGTTCATTGTAGTTATCCACACCAAAACCCAGGGTGGTCAGGGAAACGCCCGTCTTGCGTTTATCCACAGCCATTTGCTTGAGGCTGTCGAAGTCGCTGACGCCGACGTTAAAGTCACCGTCGGTGGCCAGCAGGATGCGGTTGATGCCTTTGGGGATGAAGGCCTGTTGCGCCATTTGATAGGCGAGCTCGATGCCCGACGCTCCAGCGGTTGAGCCACCCGCAGTTAATTGGTCGATGGCTGTACGAATTTTCGCTTTTTCCCGTCCGGACGTAGGCTCCAGCACCACACGTGTTTCGCCGGCATAGACCACCAACGAAACCCGATCCTGTTCGCGCAGTTGATCGACCAGCAATTTCAGGGTGCTTTTGACCAGCGGTAAACCCTCACGGCGATCCATCGAGCCCGAAACGTCTACCAGAAACACCAGGTTCGCCGGGGCCAGCTCGGCCACCGCACGGTCCGAGGCCTTGATGCCGATGCGCAGCAATCGGGTGTGCGGGTTCCACGGCGACGGCGCCAGTTCAGTGGTCACGCCAAACGGCGAGCCATCAGTGGGCAAGGCGTAATCGTAGGGGAAGTAATTGACCATTTCCTCCAGCCGCACGGCGCCTTCGGGCGGCAAACGCCCCTGGTTCAGCAAGCGCCGGACGTTGGCGTAGGCGCCGGTATCGACGTCGGCGCTGAAAGTCGAAACCGGTGCTTCGGCCACGCTGTGGATCGGATTGTCCGCCAGCACCTGATATTGCTCGCGCTGCTCATCCCGATAACCCGGCGCAGGAAACTCGGGCATCGGCGCATACATCGCCGATATGGCCGGACGCGCACTGCGCTTGGCCATCGAGGTATCCGCCATGACCGCCTCACGCGGCACCAATGCGTCAGTTTTCAGCTCACCTTGGGCCGGTGGCGCCACGACTGCAGCCGAATCAGGCTTGGAAGAAACGCCGCAACCGGCAACAGCCAGCAGTAACCCAATGGCGAAACCATGGGCGGCCGGGCGGAGGAAGTGCAGAGGGAGGGACATGGGGGGCTGACCTCAGGAGGAAATTGATCCATTCATCCTCTGAGACGGACAGCCCGCCAGGTTCGGGTTAAACCGCTGTGAAAAAAATCTTCAGCGGTGATAACGCCGCACCACGCTGCTGTTTTTCAGCACGTGATCTTTGATCTTTTCCAGCAATTGCACGCGGGTCAGGCCGGCAGGCAAGGCGTCCGGCGCCAGGTCCAGTGCGTAGATCTGGATGACGTAGTGGTGCGCGCTGTCGCCGGTCGGCGGGCAAGGGCCGACATAGGTCGTGACGCCTTTGGTGTTGGTGCCGCCGACGCCCTCAAAAGTGGACTTTGTGCCGACACCGGCCGGGATCTGGTGGGTGGTCGGCTTGATGCCGTAATGCACCCAGTGATCGACGCCCTGGCCTTTCTGGCCATCAGGATCATGCATGACGATGGCGTAGCTGAGGGTGCCTGCCGGGCCGGCGTTCCAGTTCAGGGCCGGGGACTGGTTGTGACCGCCACAACCAGACGCGTCGCTGGCAGCGGCCGAGGTGAACAGTCGATCGTCGGTGACGCCTGGGATGTTGAGGGTGAAACGTTCCTGGGCCTGCACGGGCATTTGCACGCAAAGGGCGACTGCAACGGCCGCCAGCCAAGGGTTCAGAGAGGTCAATCGGGTCATTACCAGAGCACCTTGTGCGGGTTAGGCCGTCGTCGGCTGGCAGACTATAGCCGTACCGTTCGCCCGTTGGCAGTGGCAATTGGGCTGAACCTCGGGATAAGGGCCAAACTCAATAGAGAAACACCTGCCTGGAGAGCGCTCATGGCACTGCACCGCGTTGCCCGTTTCGTCGATGTGCCAGAAAACCGGGGGCTTGAAGTCCGGATCAAGGACACCAAAATTCTTCTGCTGCGAGTCGGTGATCAATTGCGCGCCTTCCAGGGCGAATGCCCCCACGCCGGGGCGCCGCTGGCCGACGGGGCGCTGTGCCACGGTCGGCTGATCTGCCCCTGGCACAAGGCAGCCTTTCGGATCGAGGATGGCGCGCTGTGTGAGCCGCCGGCCCTGGACAGCCTCAAGCGCTACCCACTTGAAGTGCGTGAAGATGAGGTCTGGGTCGATGATCAGCCATTCTCAGACGCACACACCCCGCCGGCGGATGATGAGCGAACCTTTGTGATCGTCGGTGCCGGGGCCGCAGGTACAGCGGCGGCAGCGGCATTGCGCGAAAAAGGTTTTGGAGGGCGGGTGCTGCTGATTGATCGGGAAGCCGATGCCGGCTACGACCGCACCGTGTTGAGCAAATTCGTGATCGCCGGGGAGATGCCGCCTGAAGAAATCCCGCCCCTGCGCGACGATGACTTTTATCGCGAACAACGCATAGAACGAATCCGGGGCGAAGTGGCGAGCCTGGATGCGCCAAACAAAACCCTGCGCCTGGCCGATGGCCAAGCCCTGAATTATGACGCCGCATTGCTCGCTACCGGCGGCATACCCAAGCCATTGGAGCTTCCCGGTGCAAATCTGCCGCAAGTCTTTGTACTGCGCTCGAAAGATCAGGCGCTGCAGATTCTCGACGCAGCCAAACCCGGTCAGCGGGCGGTGATCATCGGTGACAGTTTTATTGCCCTGGAGTCGGCTTCGTCCCTGCGCGCATTCGGCTTGGACGTGACCGTGCTGGCGCGCCACGCCGTGCCCTTCGCCGCCCAGTTCGGCGAAACCGTCGGCAAAGCGATCCGGGCGCGACACGTTGCCCACGGCGTGGTCTTTCACACCGACGGTGAAGTCGCGTCCATCGAGGGCACCGACAAGGTCGAAGCGGTGCTGCTCGACAATGGCCAACGTTTACCGGCGGATCTGGTGTTGGTCGGGATAGGCGTCACCCCGGCCACTGCGGTGTTTGCCGATCTGCCGAAGGAAAAAGACCAATCGCTGAAAGTCGACGGCGGTATGCGCGTGACCGATGGGCTGTGGGCCGTCGGCGATATCGCGACCTTTGCGCTCAACGGCCAGCCTCAGCGGATCGAGCATTGGCGCCTGGCGCAGCAACAGGCGCGGATCGCTGCTGCAAACATGTTGGGCGGCGATGAGCACTATCTCGATGTGCCGTTTTTCTGGACCTGGCACTTCGGCAAAAACTACGACTACCTTGGGCATGCTGATAGTTGGGATGAGGTCGAGTTCAAGGGCGATCCGTACCATCCGCCCTTTATCGGGCTGTTCGCCAAACATGGCGTGCTGGTAGCTGCGGTGGCTTGCGATGAAGAACGGGCGATGGCGATGCTGGCCGAGCGGATGAAGCAGCCGCTGGCAGTGGACGAGGCGTGGCGGTTGGTCCGGGATGTGAGCTGACCGCTACTTTCCTCACCCACTCTTCTGTGGCGAGGGAGCTTACTCCCGCTCGTCTGCGAAGCAGACGCAAAATTGGCGACCGCGACGACTGCCAGAATCGGGAGTACTTCGGCCTCCAGCGGGAGCAAGCTCCCTCGCCACAGTTGAGTGCAGGTCAAAATGATGCGCGCAGGTTTAATGACGACTAAGCGGCTCTCGATTGTCGTCATCCTCAGCCGGCAAACGAATCACCAGCGGATGCTCCAGCGGCGCCAGCGGCGGCGGTTGCCGCGCCGGATTAATCGGAACGTAGTGGCTGATCACATGGCTGACGTCGCCATCCTGATTGTTGTGAATGGTCATCGAGCCCGGGGTGCGCAGTTTTTCCAGACGATCACCGGTCAACTTGAAGCTTTTGCTCAAGCCGTGATCGTCCACAACCGGTGCCGGCAGCCGACGCTGGGCGAAGCTTTTGCTTTTGCGGTGCTGATAACGCGCCCAGGAAATCAGGACCACTGCGTTGAACAACGCCACCCACAAGTAGATTTGCAGCGTACCGAGGGCGTCGAAAAATGACGCATCGATGCGCGGGCCGTCATGCGTGTCGATCAGCGGCCAGAGACCGCGTACCACCAAATACAGCAGACCGATCCAGGCCAGTATCGTGAAAAAGGCGTCGATCACGATCAGAAAAGGACGCTGCCGGGTTCTGATGATTTTCATTTGATGACCTCTTCCTCATCGTCATTCAGCGGTTTGATGCCCCGGTCCGGACTGACCCAACGCGCGCGTTTCTGATGTTGGCCGAACAGCACTTTTGGAAAGCTGACCAGGGTGGTGAGCAAGCTGATGAGCCAGAACACCAATGGATACCAGACGACCCAGAACATGGTTTTCCAAAGGCCCTTCTCGTAGCGCCGGTCAATCAGAATGCTGATCGCGAACTGCAACAGGCAGACCAGCGCCAGCAGCAACCCGGTAAAGGCCGGCGGTAATAAGTGATGCACAGCGATGGGATCGGGCATTTCGACAAATTTGCCCATTGCCCAGAAGATCACCGACAGCAGGAAGGTGAACGCCCAACCGGTGGACAGGCAATATTCGAACAGCAGCGGCCACAGGTAACGATGGCGGTACTGCCAGATGCCACGAATGTTTTTGAACAACACTTCGGCGCCGCCCTGGGCCCAGCGCAAACGCTGCTTCCACAGGCCGTTGAGGGTTTCCGGCATGAGGATCCAGCACAGGGCACGGGGCTCGTAGAAGATGCTCCAGTGGTCCAGTTGCAGTTTCCAGCTGATGTCGATGTCTTCGGTGATCATGTCCGGGCTCCAGTAGCCGACCCGGTTCAGGGCCGTGCGACGGAAGGCGACGATCACCCCGGAGACAGTAAAGATCCGCCCGAAGACCCGCTGTGTGCGCTTGATCAAGCCAATGATCGACGAGAACTCACCGACCTGAACCCGACCAACCAGCGTCGAACGAGTGCGGATTCGCGGGTTGCCGGTCACCGCGCCGAGGCGCGCGTTATCGAGCATCGGCGCCACCAGGTAGGCTGCGGTATTCGGCGCCAGCAGCGCGTCACCATCGATGCACACCAGATACTCACTGCGTGCGGCGATGGCACCCATGCGCAGGGCCACGGCTTTGCCCTGGTTTTCCGCCAGGTGCAGCACCCGCAATCGTGGGTCTTGCGCGGCCAGTGCGTCGAGTACGGCGGCGGTGTTGTCCTTGGAGCCGTCGTTGATCGCGATCACTTCGATATTCGGATAATGCTGGGCCAGCGCCGCGTGGATGGTGTCGGCGGCGTTTTCACCTTCGTTGTAGCAAGGGATCAGGATCGAAATCATCGGCTCACCGGCCAGCGGTGGCGGCAAGGTGTCGTCCTTCCACGGCCAGTGCCGCTCCCAGTGCAGCCAGAAATACAGGCCGCCGGCGATCCACAAGCCGGACATGAACAGTGGATAGAAGAACACGAAGTCCATCAGGAATTGCCCGGTGAGCAGGAAGATCAGCCCAAGGGGTATCCCGAGGACGATCGCCAGAACCAGCAGGGCCAGCATTCTATCCAGCATGTTATGGATTCCACTTGTTGGAGAGCGCAGGTCGCACGGTTTTCACGTCCGGCTGGTTCTCGAGGAAGTTATCCGGGTAGTAGCCGAAGCTGGTGGCGCCCTGCCGCTTGAGGCGGCCCATCCAGTCGCTCAGCTGCGCGCCATCGATGTCGGAATCGGTTTTCTTCGTCCAGTCCTTGGCCTGCAATTCGAACACCGTGCGCTGCAGCGCGCCGGGGCGAGACTTGACCGTGGCTACCAACGCTTCGAGCCATGGCCCGGATTGCGCCAGGCTTTGTTTTTCCATGAGTGGCATCGCCATCGGCGCCGTCCAGTCGTAGGTGCCGAGGAAGTCGTCGAGGTTCTGCGCGAACCAGGCTTCGCTCTGGGGATTGAGCATCGGCTCGGCAAAGATATTACGCGCGGTCAGTACCTGCGGGCCGCGAATGGCGCGAACCTTGGCGGTGAGTTCTTTGGTGAAGTCGATCAGGTAGCGGCTCTTGAACCGCGTCCAGCGTTGCAGCGCCGCTGGATCGTCCCGCAACGCGGCAATCGAGCCCGGCAGGCCGTTGGCGGCATACACCTTGAGCGCTTCGGGGCCGGCGTCTTCGAAGTCCGAGAGCACCGCATCGTCGTGGTAGAGGATGCCGTCGACCGAGGTCAGGCGAGCGACGTCTTCGTAGATTTCACCAATGATGCGCCGCACGTTCGGGTCGAAGGGCGACAGGCGTTTGTACTGGTCCGGGTCGACCGAGGTGGTGCCGGTTTTCGGGTCCCAGCGCGTCACGCGCGGCAGGTTCGAATCCAGGGCATAACTGAGCACCGGCATCCAGGCGAAGACTTTGACGTGGGCCCGGGTGCGCAACTGCCAGGCCACGCGATCAAAAATATCGGCGCGCACCGGCAGATGGCGGTTAGGGAAGTACAGCGAGTGCACCAGGCCGTCGCCTTGCGGATCGGCGAAAGCTTGCAGGAACACCGTATTGGCGCCCATGTCGGCCATGCGCTGGATCAGTTTGCCGAGGTTGATTTCCTGCTGGGCCGGGTCCGGGTCGTAGACGTTATCCAGGTCCACATGCACCACGCGCATCGGTGCATCGGCTTGCACCGCGACGATGCTGTTGGCGAAGTGCTCGCCGTCCGGATCGGAAGCCACCAGGAAGCGCGGGCTGCTCATCAGGTCGTCGAGGGCATCGAGGCCGTCGTCCAGGGTCAGGGCCATTTGATAGCCCTGGTCATTGATAATTTGCAACGTGCTGCCGTCCGCCGTGCCGTAAGGCCAGACCCAGACTCGCGGCTTGTAACCGACGGCCTTGCGGATTTTCTCCGAGATGGTCACGACGTCGGTGCGCATGCGCGCCTGGAAGGCTTCTTCCGTCTCGTAGCGGCCGGTGGTGGCGTCATAACGCCGGGTCGCTGCCGCGGGTTGCAGGTTGCCCTGAGGGTTGGCGAGGATGCCCTTGTGGCTGGCGTCGGTATGGGCGGCGATTTCCACCAGCCCGGACTTGGAGATTTCCCGCACCTGCTCCCAAGTCAGGAAGTCCGAACGCGGACGCATTTGCCCGGCGAAATCCACCTGCTGGTTCGCCGGTGTATCGATCCATACGCCGACCGGGGCCAGCAACGCATGCCAGTTATAGGCACGCAGCACCGGCAGCACGCGGGTGTAGAAGCTCGCATAGCCGTCGTCGAAGCTCAGCAGAATCGCCTTGGCCGGCAACTCCGGACCGCCCTTGTGGGCCGCCAGGATCTGATCGATGGTGACCGGTTTGTAGTCGTTCTCCCGCAGCCACGCCAGTTGTTCAATCATGCGTTCGGTACGCACGGCCACCACCGCTTGATCGGGGTCGCGGTCTTCAATGTCGTGGTAGGCAATCCCCAGCACGTGGTTTTTCGGCCACGGTGTTTCGTTAGCGGCAACAGGACGCTCGGACGGCGGCGCGAACGCCGGAGCTTGCTGGGCGCAGGCGCTGACCAGCAGCACTCCCAGCAGAAGGATGAAACGCGAGATAAAAGGCATCTTCAAACTCTTCTAGAAGCGGTAAGTGAGGTCGACGAGCAGACGCAGATCGGTTTCGCGATCGCCGTCATAAGGCCGGTTGATCACCGTCAACAAGCCGCCCACCTCGAATACATCGTTCCAGCTGTAGCGCTGGCCGTAGCCCAGCAGGCCGACACCCCCGGTGCCGTAATCGCGCTGGCTGTAGGTGCCCGCACCGGCCTGGAACTGTTGGCTCCAGGAGGTTTCGTAGCGGTGATACAGAACGTGATTGACGTTCACCGTCGGCAGGACACTGAAATCGGATTTGGGGTTGAAGTACGGTACGTCCTCGGACATGGAGTTGTGGCTGGTGCCGACTTCCAGGCCGAGGTCAACTTGCACCTTCGGCGCGGTATAGACGCCCTCGCGCCCGGTCAGCAAGGCTTCGACGCGGTTGTTGCCGTCGCTGAAATGCGAGGGGCTGACCGCCAGTTTCCATTCGCGGCTTTCATTGGCGCGCCAGCGGATGAAACCGCTGCCGCCATTGGACGTCACATCGCTGTTCAACGCTCGCAGCGGGGTATCGGCCGAGAGGTAGGCGAGGCTGCCGCCGTATTGCCAGTGATCGTCAATGTCGCGGGCAATCGACAGGCGCGCGCCTTGCTTGTCGCCATAACCGAAGTCGTGATTGGAAACCTCCGCCTCCAGGGTCATGTCGCGGGTGCGGCGCTCGACACCAAGCCGTTGCGTGCGATCACGACCGGTGCCTTCCTGGAAATCTCCCGTGGCGTAGCCGACACCGGCAAATACGCGCCAGTCTTCATCGATGGGCGGGCTGTAGAGCACGGTTTCGATGCCGAAATCCTTGCTGCCGGCCACCGCACCGGCCCCGTTGCTGCCACCACCGTAACTCTTGCCGCCGTAGGTTTGCACCCGCAGCTCGGCCATGTCGTGCACGTCGCGCTGACGATCCAGACGCTGCACCTGACGGTTGTCTGGGAAACGCGCGACCACATCGTCGGTCAGCGCATCCATCTGCCGCCATTCCTGCAAGTCCATGGCGGTGTGGGCCTGAGCCACTTCCAGCCCGATGTCCCGCGGGACCATGCTCTCGGTTTCCTTGAGCTGGCTTTCCGCGCGGCGCGGCCAGGCTCGAGCGAGGTACAAGTCAGCCTGGGCCAGGCGCAAGCCAACGTTGCCCGGCGCCTGATCCACCAAAGTCTGTAAACGCTGCTCACCGGACGGCAGATCAGAGCCATACGTGCCGGCCTGGGCGGCGAGTTGCTGGGCGTCCATCCATGAGTCATTCGGGTTGCCGAAAGGCAGCCCCTTGAGTTCGACACGCGGGTTCTGGGACTTGGCCAGATTCTCCGCCACGGTGCGCGCTTCTTCCGCATGGTCGCTTTCAAGCAACGCGTAATACAGCGCCGTGGTGTCTTCGACACGATCGGCAGGGTCGGCATCAGGCGCCGCCAGCACTTGGCGATACAGGTCGGTAGCGATCTCGGGCTCGCGTCGATCCAGATAAGCACCCGCCACCCAACGCATGGCGTAGGTAGGAATTTTCACGCCTTCGCCGAGCAGTTTCTGATATTCGGTGATGACTTCAGCAGTGCGCGCACGAGCCTTTAGCGCGCCCATGCGATCAATGCGCCAGCGGATCACGTCATCGTGAGCCTTCGGATCCGGGGTCCAAGTGGTCAACAACTGGTCGTAACCGCTCAGCGCACGGTCGGCAATGACGAAGCGTTCTTTCTCGCTGCGGGTGGCGAACTCAGCCATGCGTACCTGTTCGGCGGCCAAATCACCTTCGATGACCCGCAGTTGCACCGGATCGATCAGCCCCGGCCGTTGGCGGGCCAGGCGCAGGGCCGGCTCAGGCAGGCGCGCACGTTGCAGGGCAAAGACGTATTCACGGGCAACGTCAGGCTTGCTCCCGGCCCGAATGAAGGCTTGGTCGTATTCAAACAGGGCGTCGTAGGTGGCACCGGCGCGGGTCAAGGCATAGGCCAGCGCCAGACGACGGGAAGGGTCGTCCGGTTTGGCGGCCACCAGCGCTTTGGTGCGGGTCACGGCTTCGTCAGGTTTGCCGGCGTCCGCCTGGGTCATGGCCAGACCGAGTTGCAAGTCCGGGTTCTGCGGCTCCAGCGCGAGGGCCTTGTTATAGACCTCGGTCGCCGAATCCCAGCGCTTGAGGTTGCGATAGGCGCGGGCGGTGGCGATCAACGCCTGAACCGGCAGTGCCCGATTGCGCCCCTGGGTCTCATAGACCTGCACCACTTCGGCGTCGAGGCCAGCCCAGCCGGCGATCTGCAAATGATCGCTGACCTGGCCGTTGGTGGCCTGGCTCACAGGTACCTGACGCAGTACGGTCAGCGCAGGCGTGTAGTTACCCGCACGGGCATCACGGACCATCTGGTCGTAGGGCGTGTCGGCAAACGCCAGCACGGGCCAGAGCAGCTGGCTGCAGAGTGCAATGCGCAGCAACGGGCTAAACCTACGAGGAACAACGGGACGAGAAAAACACAGCATTCGTCAGCATCCTTACATGGCCAGCCGGGCTGCTATGCCCTCCTTGCCCATTCGTAACGGAAAGCCGGATGGATAACCCGGCCAAGCTTTATCTAGGCAGTCTTGCACGCAAGCGTAGACCATTATTCAGAACACAATATTTATTCAGATTCGTTACATTCCCTGCTTCACGCCCCGGCAATTCTCAAACGCCAGACAGCAAAACGCCCGGCGTCTGCTTGCGCAGAGGCCGGGCGTCAGTGTGTCGCGCGAAGGTTACTGAACGACGCCAGCACCACCGAGTTTGCCCATCACGAAGCCGACAAATTCTTCGACGGTCATTTTCTGGCCGTTGAACTCCACCTGATTGTTGGCGTAATGCAGTTTGGAGACGACATTGGTGCCGTCCAGTTTGGCCAACTGTGTGCCGATCGCCATGCTGGCGAACATGTCGCTGGTCGCCGTTGCCTGGTCGACGATGACCTTGGCGTCAGTCTGGCCATCCGCTTGTGCTTGCAGGCTGAGCAGGTCAACGAGCATTGGCTTGGACACTTGCAGGTTGATGTCCAACAGGGCGATCAACTGACGGACCAATTGATCCGGCGGCAGGTCCATGGACGCCGGTTTGGTCAGGTCGAGCACCAGGTTGGCGCGGCTTTCACCGTTGGCAGTGTTGAACGACAGGTTCTCCAGCGCGAATTGCGGGCCGGCGGCCAACAGTTTTTCCAGGCCGGACTTGACCTGCGCTTCTTCGGCCGGGGTCAGGTTCAGCTCTGGCGCGGGTTCACCGGCGGCAGTCGCGGCGGCGGCAGCCTGCTCGTACGGTTGCAGCTTGGTCTGGTAAATCTGCATCAACGACAGCGTCGACGGGATGTCGAGGTTCTTCAGGCTCATGGCCATTTGTGCCGAACCGACGGTTTTGCCGTTAAATGTCAGCTCGCCGACTTTGTAATCGGCACGCCCGGAAGCGCTGGTGCCCGACTCTTCAGTCTGGTTCTTCATCTCGAATTTGTTGACGCCGACGATCAACTGCTTGGCGCCGAAGGTGGTCTTGCTGCTGGTCAACTCGACGGTGTTATCGCCGGTGTAGTAGCCGTAGGTGCTTTTGACCAGGTTGCTGGCCAGGGTCAGGCCGTTCAGCTCGACGGTCACCGGCGCCTGATCTTCAGACACGGTGGTCAATTTCAGGCTGTCCATGTAACCGCTGGCTTTCACTTTCTGCGCCTGGGCGCTGGCGGCGATGTCCATGTTCAGCCCAGAAAACTTCAGGCTGGACTTGTCATCCAGAGCCGTTTCCAGCGGCAGCAGTTCGAAAGTGCCGTTGGTGGAGTTGTCATAACCAATGTTAACCACGCCTTTGACCGGCGACAGGCCGTTGGCGGCGGCAAACCATTTTTCCGTGAGCGGGGTTTTTTCCAGCTCAAAGTGATTGGTGGCCATGACCGGCAACCACTTCAACGAAGCCAGACGCGAGAACGGCAGCGGGCCGTGCTCTACATGATCGACGAAGAGCAATTCGACCGGTGCGCCACCGAACATATCGCCTTCGCCCTTGAGGCGGTAATGAGCAGTGCTGCTGAAAACACCACGTTCCACGGACACCAGTTCCAGGGACGCCGTGCCGTTGGAACCCACCAGCGCAGTTTGCAGTTCTTTGTTGGCGTCAACGACGGAGGCGTTCAGCACGCCTTCCAGTTTAGTGCCGGTGTACCAGGCACCGCCGGCGCTGATTGCACCGATGGCAACGACAATTCCAAGAAGCACGCCTGCTGATTTATTCATGAATTACCCGATCAATGTCCGTTGTTGAAAGTGTGGTCGTCTTCCCTGAACCCATGACGGGTTGCGGTCACGACTGCGCAAAAGTGCGATGGAGATTAGCATTTGCGGGGCGGGAGGGCTTAATGATTAAAGGTGAAAGAGTGTCTATGGACCATTCGTATGGGTCGAGAGTTTCAGCGGCCGTAGGATCGCCATCGCGAGCAAGCTCGCTCCCACAATGGTTCGGTGGTGAACACAGATTTTATGAACACCAGAGAACAACTGTGGGAGCGAGCTTGCTCGCGATAACGTCAGCCCTTCCAACACAGATCAGGAATACTGCACTTCAATCTCATCCAGCTGATGATCAAAGCTTTTTAGCCGCGCCGTCCACGTATAGACCAGCACTTCAAAATCCCGATTGATCACCGCCCCGCCTGTCACTTCCGCGCGCGGGTCGCAGAAGTCCAGTTGATAGCGCTCACGGGCCATGGCGTTGGCGACGTCGGAGAGTTCGCGGGCGTTGTTGAGCCAGTGCCAGCCTTCCTCGGTGACTTGCTTGTCGAGGGCCAGGCATTGGGTTTTCAAGGCTTCGAGGCTTTTTTCCAGCGGTGTACCGGTGAGTTCGCCCATGACTTCCTGGAACGTGCGCCCCGGTTGCCAGTAGCTGCCCCAGAAATAACGGTCAAACACCGTTTCGACCCGACGCAGCGCGACTTTGGTGTCCCAGATCAGCACCAGGGTCTTGCCTTGTTCGAGGTGTCTTCGTTTGATGCGCGTGCCCTGGACCGACGCCCAAGCCACCACCACGATGGACATCACCGCGATCAGCGCCGACGCGCTGTCGAGGAACACCAAGGCCTTGTCGATCTGGTGGGCGAGCATGATGCCGTAGAAATAGGTTGCCGACAGCAAAACCAATGCTGCAATAGCGCACCAGAAGCCGGGAGCATAAGGGTTTTTCATTATTAGAGTCCCCATGACCAACGCGAGCCTTGATTGACGAGTTCGCTGCGCGACCCCGTCAAATCAAAGCATAGCAACGGCCTCAGGGTTTGCCGGGCTGTGACGCTTGCGTTCGTCCGCTTTCCCAACCGCCGCCGAGCGCCAGGAACAAATCGATCTGGCTCATCGCGACTTGAGTGTTGGCCGACGCCAGTTGCGCCGTGACATCGGTGTAAGTGCGGGTGGCTTGCAGGTCCGCCAGGAACGACGCGCGGCCGGCCGTGAAGAAGCGGTGGGTCTGGTCCGCCGCCAGTTTTGCCGATTGCTCGGCGTCGGCCAAGGCATCCCGGCGTTGCAGCAGCGCGGAGTACTGGGCCAGGCCGGTTTGAGTCTCGCGGATCGCGTTAAGCACCACGCCGTCGAAGTGCGCCAACGCGCCTTGGGTCGAGGCTTCGGCTTCGCGGATGCGTGCCCGGGAGCCGTTGGACGGTACGGTCCAGCTCAGCAACGGGCCAAAGCCCCAGCGATTGGTCTGCGGTTGGCCGAGGTGTTCCAGGGTGCCAACGGTGCCGATGCTCGCGCCGATGCTGATGTCCGGGTACAACTCGCCGGTGGCGATGCCGATACCGGCGGTCGCGGCGGCCAGTCGGCGCTCGGCCTGACGCACATCAGGGCGGCGTTTAAGCAGCGTGGCGCCGTCACCCACCGGCAACAATTGCGCAATCTTCGGCAACTCGGCGCAACTGCCGGTGCCGGCGGGCAGTTGATCCACCGGTTTGGCCAGCAGCATCGACAAACGGAACAACCCGGCCTGACGCGCCGCTTCATAACGCGGCATGTCGGCGCGCAAGGATTTGAACTGGGTTTGCGAACGGGTGACCTGGGTTTCATCGCCGCGCCCGGCATCGCGCAAGCGCTGGGTCAGCGTGGTGCTCTGGCCCTGCAGGTCGAGGGAATGCTGGGCAATTTCCCGTTCTTCGTTGGCCGCGCAGACTTGGGTGTAGGCCCGAACCACGTCGGCCACCAGGGTAATGCGCGCCGTGTCGCTTGCCGCTTGGGTCGCATCGGCATTGGCCTTGGCCGCTTCGATGCCGCGCTGCAACGTGCCAAACAGGTCGAATTGATAAGAGGTGGTGATGCCGATGTCGCCGACATTGGCCACAGGCACTTTTTCTGGCAACAGGAACGCTTCGCCAGACTCCTGCAAACGCTGGGCGCCCATCTTCACGCCGCCGCTCCAGCCGCCCGCCGCCTGGGCTTCGTCGACCTGAGCCCGCGCCTTGGACAGGTTCGCCGCCGCCACGCGCAAATCAGTGTTAGAGGCCATGGCCTGCTGCACCAATTGGTCGAGACGCGGGTCCTGATACAGGCGCCACCAATCGCTGGGCACCGGCGCCGAGACGACATCTTTGTCGCTCGCCGCCAGATTGCCCTGAAAGTCGTCACGGTGAACGGCAGCTTCGCCCGGCAAGAGATAATCCGGCCCGACTACCTGACACGCCGACAGCAACAGGCCTAACCCGGCCACCGCCAAAGCCGAGGCTTTGCTCATTTCGCCGGCTCCTCGGTTTTGTCGTCGATGATCGATACCGTCGCGGTGCGTCCGGCAATCATGCGGAAATCCGCCGGCACGTCGTCGAAGGCGATTCGCACCGGAATCCGCTGGGCCAGCCGCACCCAACTGAACGCCGGGTTGACGTTCGGCAACAGGTTACTGCCGCTGCTGCGGTCGCGGTCCTCGATGCCGGCGACGATGCTTTCGACGTGCCCGCGCAGGCGAGCGCGGTCACCGATCACTCGGATATCAACGCCTTGGCCGATGTGAATGCCGTCCAGTTTGGTTTCTTCGAAATAGCCGTCGATGTGGAACGAATTGCTGTCCACCACCGACAAAACCGGCCGCCCGGCCGTAACGAATTCCTGGGCACGCGGCGCACGGTCGTTGATGTAGCCGTCCACCGGGCTGCGGATCACCGAGCGATCGAGGTTGAGTTGGGCGCTGTCCACCGTCACCAACGCTTCGGACAAGGCCGATTGCGCACGGGCGACTTTCGACAGGCTTTCCTCAAGCTGCTCGCCCGGCACCAGATTGCCGAGGCCACGGTTACGCTTGGCCTCGCGCTGAGCCTGGGCCAGGGTTTCTTCACGATCGGCCACTGCCGCTTTCGCTTGGCGCAGGGCCAGTTTGAAACGGTCCTGGTCGATGCTGAACAGCACTTGGCCGCGTTGCACCAACTGGTTGTCGCGCACCTCCACTTGCTGGATCAGCCCGGAGACGTCCGGGGCGATCTGCACGATGTCGGCACGGATGTGCCCGTCCCGGGTCCAGGGCGCATACATGTAATACATCACCATGCGCCAGACCACGACGACAGCGAAGGTCACGATCAGCAAGGTCAGCAGCACGCGACCAATGGTCAAAAAAGGTTTTTTCATGTCATCAGGTATCGACTGAGTGAGTCCACGGCGCCGAGGAGCAAAGCGTAGAGAGCCACGTTGAACAATGCCCGGTGCCAGACCAGACGGTAAAAGTGCAGGCGCGTCAGCACCCCGTGCACCAACAGGTACAACACATACGTAATGCCCATCAGCACCAGCAGCGTGGGCAGGAACACCCCGCTGATATCCAGATCACCGATCATAAAGGCGCTCCATCGATGCCATGGGGAAGCGGTTCTTCGAGTTCGCCGGTACCGACGAATTCAACGCCGGGCAACAACGCCAGACGCAGACCGCTCAAGGCGTGCAGCAAATGTAGACGGGCCTCGTCATCGCACTCGGTGTTCAGGGCCCGACGGGTACGGTCGAGGGTCATCAACAAGGGGCTCGGTGCCGGCAAACGTTCGCCCGCCTTGAGGCAGGCCTTGAAGTACTCACCGACTTCGGCCACCACCTGTTGCAGCAGCACTTGCGGGACACCGAGCACACGCGGCGTATACGCGAGCAGGTCGAGCAGGTTCAGGGCAACGCGTACTTCCCGCAGGGCGACGCCGGTGTCTTGACCGGTCAAACCCAGGCGTGGCAAGTGCTGCATCAACCGGTCGAGCATTTGCACACCGAGCTTGCGGTGTTCGGCCAGGTTGGCCGGTTCGGTCAGGCTGACAATGTCGCGCCAGCTAAAACGAGTCAGGCGTTTGGCCGCCAGTTCTGCGCCGAACGGCCGGGCAATCAGGGTCCAGACGAAGGCAAACAACAGCCCGATCGGCCCCGCCAGGTTGGAGTTGGCGAAGCTGAGGAAATCCGCGTCGTAGGCGCCCTGGATGCTGATGAACGACGAGGTGTTAACCAGCGTCAGCAGCATGCCCAGGTAAAACTGCGGCTTGACCGTCAGGGTGCCGACGCAAATGAACGGCACGGCAAACGCCAGCACCAGCATTGGGAAGTCATGCAGGTTCGGCAGCACCAGAAACAGATACAGACTGGCGAACAACACCGACATCGCCGTCCAGAAAAAGAACCGGTAGATCTGCGGTGCCGGATCGTCCATCGAGGCGAAAAAGCTGCACGCCACGGCCGCCAGAATCACTGCGCTGCCGCCGTCGGTCCAGCCGAGCAAAATCCACAGCACCGAAGCAACAATGATCGCGCTGACCGTGGACGCCGCCGAATAGAGCATCAGCCCACGGTCAAGGAACGGCGTCAGGCGACCGAGCCGCCAATGCCGATACACCGCGCGCCAACTGTCCTGGCTTTCGCACTGGATGGCGTATTGCAGGCTGCGGCAGTCTTGCCACAAATCGATCCACTCGCCGAGGCGATACAAAGCGTTGGAGAACAGCAGTTGTTTGCGATCATCCAGCGCCTCGGCACTCGGTTGCAGGGCTTCGAGCTGCTCTTTCAGCGCCTGCCAGCGGTCGAGGTCGGCGTCTTTGTGATTGAGCCATTCGGTGGTCGCGGCCAGCAGCGGCGCGAACTTATCCACCAGCTCCGGGGTGCGGCGCTCAAGCGCATAGAGCGCGTCATCGAGGGCATCGATCACCGGCAGCAAGTGGATCATCCGCCCGCGCAGTTCCTTGGTATTGCGCACCGTTTGCGGCCGCGAGCCCTCGTGGGGCAACTGCCCGATCATCAGCTCCAGGCTGTTGAAGGTCGCCACCATGGCCGCGCGCAGGGTGCTGACTTCTTCCGGTTTCACGTCGCGAGTGAGGAAGCGCAGGCTGTAAGTCGAGGCGTCGGCGAACCATTTATTCACCGAATCGTTGAACACCGGCGCCAACCGCCGAGGCCAGAACATGGCGCCGACCACTGCTGCCACGGCGATGCCGAGGAAGATTTCTTCGGTCCGCGCCTCGGCGATGTCCCACACCGCCAGCGGGTTATCCAACACCGGCAGGGCAATCAGCGGCAAGGTATAACCAGCCAGCATCAAGGCGTAGCTGTTGGCGGTGCGCAGGTGCAAGGACAGGAACAACAACGTCCCGGTCCACAGCGCGATGATTACCACCAGCACATAGGGACTCTGGACAAACATCGGGACGAAAAACACCGCCGCCGCTGCGCCCATAAACGTGCCGACCGCGCGGTAGAGCGCCTTGGAACTGGTCGGGCCGACAAACGGGCTGGAAACGATGTAAACCGTCGCCATCGCCCAATACGGACGCGGCATCTGCATAAGCATGGCGATATACAGCGCGGTCATTGACGCGGCGAACGTACGCACGCCGTAGAACCAATCCCGCGCTGGGGGAACGCCTGTCCAAAAACCGTTCAAGGCTGGATCACCGACGGATGATTGGCGGCTTCAAACGCTCTGAGCACACGCAGCGCTGCTTCAAGATCGCTTTGGTCGATGCCTTCGAGCACTTCGTGACGCAAACGCACGAGCTCGACTTCAACCGCTTGCACCAACTCGCGACCAGTGTCGGTCAGGCTCAGGCATTTGGCGCGGCGGTCATAGGCGTCTTCGGTGCGGCGTACGTAACCGGAATTGCACAACTGATCGAGCAAACGCACCAGGGACGGGCTCTCCATCCCCGCCGCCTGCGCCACCGTCACCTGCCGCACACCCTCCCCCAAACGCCCGATCATCAACAACGGGACGGCGCAGGCTTCGGAGATTCCATAATTGACCAGCGTGGTCTGGCAGATCTTCCGCCAATGCCTGGCGGCCACCACCATGGCACTGCTGATGTTCATCTGGAGAGCGTCGAGGTTTTTTGGCACGGGGGAATGACACACTGTTAGTTTGCTAACTATCAATATCGCATTCGAGGGGAAAGCTGGTCAAGTTTTGAAACAAATTGGATCAACGACAGAGTAGCTACCTTCCGATGGGCCACATTCAGAAATGTCTTCATACCGGTTTGGCACAACGGATTGGTTGCGCATCATGAGTCTCACACCTAGAATCTCCCAAAACGGGAGAATTTCGATTTGTGCGAATAATTGCCAAAGGGACTTTGAGGATTTTCTGGGAAAGTAGCCCGGCATACGCCGACGCCGTAACGCCTCTCTCAGAGTGGTATCGACACATGGAGAAGTCGTCATATCGCACTCCCCAGGAAGTAAAAGCCGAGCTAAGGACTGCCAGCGTTTTAAAAGGTGGGCGTGTGGTATTCAATATTGCCGGCAACAAGTATCGAGTGATCCTGGCAATTGACTACGAACGGCAATTGGGTTTTGTGCGCTTCGTCGGCACGCATGCTCAATACGATCAGATCAATGCGGAGACTGTGTAATGGACATCAAACCTATCCGAACAGACGAGGACCTCACCAATGCGCTTTTGCGTATTGAGCAGCTGTGGGGAGCGGCTTTGGACTCGCCTGAGGGTGACGAACTCGAAATACTGGCCTTGCTGGTAGAAAAATATGAAGACGAGCATTTTGCGATTCCGGCTTCCGACCCTATCGAGGCGATCAAATTTCGCATGGACCAGCAAGGTCTGACTGCCCGGGACCTTGAAGCCTTCATCGGCCCCAGCGGTCGCGTGTCAGAAGTACTGAATGGCAAGCGTCCGTTGAGCCTGAAAATGATCAAGCGCCTACACGATGGATTGCGCATTCCTTATGAGTGCCTGTTTGCCGAGGTGGTTTGAAATTGGCCGGATCACCCTCCTTCAAACAAAGGAGGGCAGAGGCGAGGAACAGCGCGTATAAAGCTCTGAAAACAGCACGTGAGTGGTTTTCTAATCAGATTTCTTCATCACTTTGTAAGTTTTTTGCACATTACCGTCGTTTTACAAAGATTTTTACACCCCCCGCCCCTTCCTCAACAACACATCCAACTGATCCACCACCTCCGCCCAATCCGCGTCATCCAGAATCTCATCGCGCAAAAACGCCGCTTGGCTCTCGCTCCAGAAAAACGCGTCCGCCAAATGCAATTCCGGCTTGAGCGGGGAGTGAGTGGCAATGAATTGGTCGATGCTGACCGGGTCGTTGTCCAGGCCGAGTTGTTTGAACAGGGACGGCAGGCTGTGGGTTGGGGATTCCATATTGGGCTCCTGGGTGGCTGAAAATTGTTCGCGGGCAAGCCTCGCTCATACAGGGATCTGCGGTCCATTGTAGGAGCAAGGCTTGCCCGCGAAGACGGCGTCACTGACACCGTAAACCTAATGACTCAACTCGCAAACCTCCGCATGCGGCACCATTTTCAAAAACTCGGGCATGCTCATGTGCACCAGGTTGTGGTGGTTGCCGGCCTCCAGGTAGATGTCTTTCTGCCGGGTCAGCAACGGGTCGATGACCATGTCCAGCCCATAAGACTCACCCAACGCCGGCACCGCGCCGCGTTCGCAGTCGTTGAACAGGTGCGCCAGGGTGCTTTCCCGGGTGATTTGCCATTCGCCGCTGCCGCGCACTTTGCTCAGGTCCAGGTGGCGGCTGGCGGGCAGTACCGCCATCAGGTAGTGACCATGGTGGTCGTCGAGGATCACCGATTTGGCCACCCGTTCGGCAGGAATGCCCGAGACCCGCGCCGTTTCAAGGCTGCTGGCCGAGTGCGGGTGGGTGACGATGTCGAATTCGCAGTGGGCCTTTTCCAGGCTGCTCTGCACCGTTCTTGCCATACGCATGATGCACCTCGGTGTCCGCTGCAACGACAAACGGACGATGATTAAACCCGTTTTCTTCCATTGGAAGTCTAGGTCGGCTAGCGCAAATCGGTGGGAAATCTGCCCGCCGGAAACCACGCACCGCGGATCAAAATTCAGACGACCCCAGGCTCAACTAGACTGTATACAAAGAACCCCGTGACTCTCCCGGAGGGTCAAGTGAACACTCGTTGTTGTGCAATTGCGTTGCTGTTGGCCTTGAGCGGTTCGGCGTTCGCGGCGGATGGCGTTGTCCTGTTCATTCCCGATCCGCTTGGCCTGTGGCTGATCGTGTTCGGCATCGCGTTTCTGGTGGCCGAGGCGACCTTGCCCAATTACGGCGTGATTGGTCTGGGCGGTCTGGTGATGTTCGTGATTGGCGCGGTGATTCTGACCAATGCCAGCGTTCCGGTGCCGTTGATGATCGGCCTCGGTCTGGTCAGTGCCCTGCTGTTGATCGCCCTGCTGATCCGCGCCCTTAAAACCCGCCCGCGCCGCCTCGTCAGTGGCGATGCCGGTTTATTGGGCAGCGTGACGCCGGTCACCGGTTTGCAAGGGACAAACGCCTACAGCGGCTGGGTGCAGTTGCAAGGGGAACGCTGGCAGGTACTCAGCGCCACACCGCTGCAACCGGGCCAGCATGTCCGCGTCGTGGCGCGCAAAGGATTACTGCTACAAGTGGCCGCGGCTGACGCGGCGCCGGTTGGAGAATAGTCATGGGCCTGCAAGTCGGTTTTGCCGCGCTGCTGCTGTTGGTGATTGCACTGGCGGGGTCGACCTTCCGCATCCTGCGCGAATACGAGCGCGGCGTGGTGTTCCAGCTCGGACGCTTCTGGCAGGTCAAGGGCCCCGGCCTGATCCTGCTGATTCCGGTGGTCCAGCAAATGGTCCGCGTCGACCTGCGGACCATCGTCCTCGATGTGCCGCCCCAAGACGTGATCACCCGCGACAACGTCTCGGTGAAGGTCAACGCCGTGTTGTACTTCCGCGTGCTCGACCCGCAAAAAGCGATCATCCAGGTCGAAGACTTCCTCATGGCCACCAGCCAACTCGCCCAGACCACGTTGCGGGCGGTGCTCGGTAAACATGAACTCGATGAGCTGCTGGCCGAACGGGAGCGGCTGAATGTCGATATCCAGCAAGTGCTCGATGCCCAGACCGACAACTGGGGCATCAAGGTGGCCAACGTCGAAATCAAGCACGTGGACCTGAACGAGTCGATGGTGCGCGCCATCGCCAAGCAGGCCGAGGCCGAGCGGGAACGGCGGGCCAAGGTGATTCACGCCGAAGGCGAATTGCAGGCCTCGGAAAAACTCATGCAAGCCGCGGAAATGCTGGGGCGGCAGCCGGGGGCGATGCAGTTGCGGTACATGCAGACCTTGAGTTCGATTGCCGGGGACAAGAGTTCGACGATTGTTTTTCCATTGCCGATTGAGTTGTTGAAGGGGATGGCGGATTTGTCTTCGAAATCTTAAAAGATCGCAGCCTTCGGCAGCTCCTACAGACGGTGTTTCAACCGGAAACGGCGGTAACCCACGTCCCGTAGGAGCTGCCGAAGGCTGCGATCTTTTGATCTTTCCTACAGACGCCCACGTCCGGCAATCTCGTCGGAGATTTCCTTCAAGTTGTAGCGGCTTTGGTGAACGTGTTCCGGCCCAAGCGCAGGTCTAGTCTGGGTTTGTCACTGAATAATCGGTGACACGGACGTGCAAGTCCGACGAAACTGTTTAGGTCGCAATTGCCATATCTCTCAATGGGCATTCAGGCTCACTGCTTTATGGCGGCTGCGCGCAGGAGATCCTCGGATCTGCTGGGTGTCCTAAACAGTCCCGGTCTTGCACACCTGCGCTCGGCCGCCACCCCATTCGCGTGCAAGCGAACGGTGACGGCTCCCACTTACTGTTTAGGATTTTTTATATGCACAAAGTTACGCCGAATCCTCCAGAAAACTCTGGAACCGATTCCCCCGAAGCGCTCGACGCAAGAAAAATGAAAGAAGCCGCCGACCGCGCCTTCGCCCACTACTTCCCCCCGCCCCACGAAAAACCCGCCAAATCCCGCAAAGGCAGACTCTTCAACGTGTCCGCCGACATCGACACCAAAGCCGTGCTCGCCAACGCCTCCGAAGACCTGCTGTCCATCAGCGCCATCGCCGCCGACCTGGCCGACGATGTAGACGGAACGCGCCGCTCAGTCGCCCTGGCACTCAGCCGCATGGCCGACGGCGTGCAATTGCTGGTCGAGCGAGCACTGGATGATTGGGAGGCGTTGAAACTGATGCAGGCTCAGGCCAAGGTTTAGCCCAGGTAGATTTGTGCTGAATTGACCACCGCCATCGCGAGCTTGCTCGCGATGGCGTCAGACCCGCCGATCATTTTCCAATGTCTCATAGGGTTCTCGCGCCCAACACTCAACCCGCTCGCGCAACAGCGCCGAGGCTTCACGGCGCTTGTCATCACTGTCCCCGACAAACACTTCGGACGATTGCTTGGCATGCTGTCCCACCGCCGCAAACACCTGCTTTCGCTGCACATCATCCAACCCAAAAAAGCCAGCCAACCGCCCTGCCATTGCGCCCGGCAATTCGCTGTAATTCACCGCCACTCCACCAAACTCCCGGCATCGCGCCAACCCCAACGCCAGCAACCGCCCCACCCTTCGGGCGACATAATCCTCGCGGCTGCCCACGGGCAACCCATCATCCAACCCGCTCGCGCCGATCATCCCCGGCACCATGTGCATGCCCGCGCGGCGCAGATGTGAAACAGCAATTTCCAACGGATCGCGGTACACAAACAACCAAGGCGTGTCGGGAAAGCACTCGCGCAACAGTGGTAATTCAGCGATGTTCCAGGCATCGAGCTTGATCACCATTCGTTGCTCCACACCGCGCCGACGCTGGCCGTATGCAGATAACAACCCTTCGATGCCGGCACGCCGCGCGGCTGCCGGCAAACTGCTGCGCAGCAGGGCGTCCAGCGGCGGCGGCTCGCTGATGACGATGTGGTTGTCGAGTCGGGCGAGCATCTGGCTGATCAGAGTCGAGCCGCAGCGCGAAGCGTGAAAGATAAACGCACTCGGCGCCAAACCGGGACGGCTCACCTGCCAGTCGCCAAGCGTAGCCAACGGCGTTTGTCGGCGAAACGCCTGGTTGAACGGCAGGCGCAGGGCATCGTCCACGGCATCGCGAAAAAACGGCTGATGCAGCGGTGAGTCGCCAAACCAGCACCAATCAACCTGCCACTCACCGACCTGTTGCCAGACCCGAATCGGCAACCAGCCTTCCAGGTTCAGGCGTTCCATTGTTCATTCCATTGGCGACGACCATTACGCATCGCCGCACGCAGTTCTTCGCGCGAGAACACCAGGCCTCGCTCGGCCGCCAGTTCCAAGGTTCGGGTGATAAAAATTTCAGCGTCCGGCAAACCCTGCAACGTTTTCGCGAGCTGCGAATCGCTGGCCACTAAACGCTGAAACTGCACCAGCGAAATATCACCAACGCCAGGCAGCGGCGTGGTCGAAACACCGTCGGCAATCGCCTGCTCCAACCAAGCGTCGGGCCGGCAATCGAGCACCAGATGAATCCGCGTGCAACAATCGCGATTGTCCACGCGATGGGGCCGCGACAAATCAAGAAACCAGCATTCCCCGGCGGTCATCGACATGCGCTGACCGTCGAGCAAAAAATCCACGCGAGGCGGGCTGAGCAGAGGGATGTGCAACCGCAGATCGGCGTTCGGCTCGCCGAGGTCATAGTCGCGATGCTCATGAATCTGCCCGCCCGGACCGAGCCGCAGCAGGCGCGCCGAGACGATTTCCAGCAGCAGATCCCGCAACCCTTGCTGCCAATGGAGATCTCGCAGCCAGGGCGCACGCAACTGCGGCTCACCGAGCCCCGGCGAGAGTTCAGTCAACGCATCCGCCGCCGAAATCAGCGCCACGCCGCTCCAGTCGCCGGTGTAGTAGGCGCTATTGAAATGACCGTGCCACTCGTCTTCGCCAATCGCCGCCAACGCCTGCAGCAGCAACGGTAAATCCACCGTCACTGGCAGGCGAGAGAACGCCGCTCGGCTCATCGCTTTGGCAGCAGGTTACTGAGCCGGAGCATGAGGTGGCACTGGCACCGCAATGTCGCCCGACGCCCACGCGGCTTCGCGATTGGCCAACGCGGTGGCGATGGACTGGACCTGGGTGGATTGCACTTCATCCGGCATCGGATCGAGGCCGGCGCTGGCGAAGATTTGCCCGTAAGCGTTACGCAGGTCGGCGTAGGACAGGTCCCGACGCAAATCCGCCTGCAAGGTGTTCAGTTCACCCTGGATCAGGTCTAGCTCACCGATGCCTGCGGCCTGATGACGATTACGCAACTGCTGCAGAATCTGCCCATCGATGCTCGACAGTTCCTGGTTGGTCTGGAACTGATGCATTGCTTCCTGGTAGTTCGCGTTGGCCACGTAGAGTTGGGCCAGCACGGCAATCGACATCGCCTGACGACGAGCCTTGGCCACTTCTTCGCCAGCCTTGGCCACATCGATCGCCGCCGGTGCGGAAATCACGTTGAACAGGTTCCAGGTCAGCTTCACCCCGTAGTCGGCCCACTTGTCGTTGACCAAAAACGAGTTGCTGTCGTAATGCCCGCCCGCCGAAAACTCCAGCCCCGGCAACAGCCGCAGCATGGCTTTACGGGTTTCTGCGGTGCTGATGCGCGTCTGGTAATCCTGCTCGCGCAGTTCCGGACGGGTGGCCAGGGCTTCATGTTCAAGGCTGGCCATGCCGACCTTCAACTGCGGAATCGAGTAATCATCCGGGGTCGCCAATTTCAGATCGGTGCCCATCGGCAGGTTGATCAGGGTCGCCAGTTCGGTTTTGGCCAGGGACAGTGCCCGGCGCTGCTCTTGCAACTGACGGGTTGCCTCGATCAGCGAGCGCTGATAACTCAACGCTTGCACCGGATCGCCAATGCGTTGCTCGCTCATGCTCTGGCTGTTGGTGCGCGCCGTGTCGACCCGTGCCATCAGGCTGTCGATCTGCGTGAGCAGACGTTCAGCAGCTACCGCTCGCCAATAGGCCGATCGCACGTCCTGGACGATGGTGTTGATCACCTTGCGCCGGCGTTCCTGAACGATCAGTCGCTGGTCGCCCTGTTGCTTGGCGCTGATGTAACTGACGCCGAAGTCGAGAACGTTCCAGACCATGGTCAGGTCGGCGACTTTACGGTCGCGGTCCTGGGAGGTCGACGGTTCCAGAGATTGGGTGCCGGTGCGCACGCTCTGGCTGCTGGAGGCACTGACGTTGTTACGCCCGGCGTAGCCCGCGTCCAGTGCCATGCGCGGCAGCATGTCGAAACTGGCAAGGTCGAGTTGGCGCTTGGCCAGCGCCTCTTCCATGATCTTGAGTCGGCCTTCGAGGTTGTATTTCACCGCGCGGGCCATGGCTTGGTGCAGGGTCAGCGGACCACTGAGGGGTTCCTGACCTGAGTACATGCTCTGCAAATCGCTTTTGGCGCGTTGCTCACTGACGCTGCGTTCAATCGGTTCACTCTTGACTGCACATCCGCTGATCGCCAGCGCCAGCAGGCTGGCGCCGAACAACTTATGACTTCTTTTCATCCTTGGTTTGCCCCTGGGTGCCACACAGAATTAAATTTTTTCAGGCCTGCATTTCGCTGATGCCGACCTGTTTGAATGCCGCCGCCAGGCTGTCGACCTGACGTTGTTCAGTGTCTTTGAGCTGTAGCAGTTGCTGGGCCAGACTCGGCGCGCCAAACACGCCGTGCAGCCCTTGGGAAACATCCCCGCCGCGGATCGAATGATTGCCGAAGCTATTCAGCGAATCGCGCTCGGTACTGGTGTCCTGATTGAACAGACTCGACAACGTACTGGTGCTGAACACCCCGCCATCGCCGCCGCCAAAACCAAGGAAACCGTGCCCCGAACCATCGCCACCACTGTCGCTGCTGCTAAACACCTGCGCGATGTAGCTTGGCGCCAGCGCCCCACGACTCATGAAAATTTCGCCCAGTGGCCGGATGCCGTTGCCGATGATCCGGTCTTCGAACAACGGGACAAAGGTCAGTGGCGAGCCAAGGTCACCTGTAGGTGCCGCGAAAATGATCGGTTGCAGCGGCAGGTTCGGTTGATCGGACACTGTGACCGGTTCAGTGACGCGGAACTGCGGATCGGCCGGTACGTCGACAACGATGGATGTCGGTGGAACGACGATCGGTACGGTGTTGATTGCAAAGTTGTTCGACTGGCTGGTACCGCTGCCGGCGTTGCCCGAACCGTCACTGATGCCCGCCATGTTCAAGCTGATCGCGTTGCTGCCATTGCTTAGGTTGCTGGTCGGCGTCAGCGTCGCGGTCCAGGTTTTACCGCCGTCGTTGCTCGCCAGATTGGACAAGGTGCCGTTGGCCACATTGATGTCGGAGAGGTCGAAACCCCTCACCACTTCATTGAAGGCAAATGTCACCAGCGAAGTCTGGCCAACGCCCAGGTTTGGGTTAGCCACCACCACCGTGGCGGTCGGCCGCTCGCCGTCGATCACGTAGTTGTTGGACACTGCCACGCCGGTGCCGGTATTGCCGGACAGGTCGGTGACGTTGCTGGTGTCCAGCGCAATGAAATTGCTCGGGTCGGTGATGTTCGCCGTCGGTGTGAAGGTGGCGGTCCAGGTCTTGCCACCGTCGCCGCTGGCCAGGTTGGTCAGCTCGCCGTTGGTCACGCTGAGGTCCGACAGGTCGAAATTGTTCACCGCCTCGCTGAAGGTGAACGTCACCAGCGTGGTCTGGCCGATGCCCAGGTTCGGGTTGGCGACCACAATTGTCGCCGTCGGCCGGGTGGCATCGAGCGCGTAGTTGTTAGAGATCGCGATCCCAGCGCCAGCATTGCCCGCAGCGTCCGTCACGTTGCTGTTGTCGAGCAGGATCAGGTTAGTGGTGTCGTTGATGTTGGCCGTCGGGGTCAGCGTGGCGGTCCAGGTTTTGCCGCCGTCACTGCTGAGCAGGTTGGACAGGTTGCCGTTAGCGACGCTGAGGTCCGACAGGTCGAAACCCGAAACCGCTTCAGTGAAGGTGATGGTGACCGTGGTGGTTGCACCGATACCCAGGCGAGAATCCGCCACGACAATGGTCGAGGTCGGCCGCGCGGTGTCGATGGCGTAGTTGTTGGAGTCGGTCACGCCCACGCCGCTGTTGCCCGAGGCGTTGGTCACGCCGCTGTTGTCGAGGCTGATCAGGTTGGTGGTGTCCGTCACGTTGACGGTTGGCGTAAAGGTCGCCGTCCAGGTAATTCCGCCGTCACTCGACGACACATTACTCAAGGTGCCATTGGCCACGGTCAGGTCGGCGTTGGTGAAGCCACTTACCGCTTCGCTGAAAGTGATGGTCACCCCTGACGTTTCGCCGGCCTTGAGGGCGGTGTCGGTGATCACGATGGTCGAGGTCGGGATTTGGGTCTCGACCACATAGTTGGCGGAGTCGGTGGTGCCCGCACCGGCATTGCCGGCAAGGTCGGTGACACCCGTGTTGTTCAGCGTGATGAGGTTAGTCGCATCGGTCACGCCCACGGTCGGGGTGAAAGTCGCGGTCCAGGTGATGCCGCCGTCGCTGCTGCTCACCGCACTTAACGTGCCGTTGGGGACACTCAGATCGCTGTTGTCGAAACCGCTGACGGCCTCGCTGAAAGTGATGGTCACCAACGAGGTTTCGCCCGGTTTCAGGGTGGTATCGCTCAACACGATGGTCGCGGTCGGACGCTGGCTGTCGATGGCGTAATTGTTGGAATCAGTGGTGCCTGCGCCAGCGTTGCCGGCCAGGTCCTGAACGCCGGTGTTGTCCAGCCGAACGATGTTGCTGGTGTCGGTAATGCCGGCCAATGGCGTCAATGTCGCGGTCCAGGTAATGCCACCGTCGCTGCTGCTGACGTTACTCAGGGTCGCGTTATCGATCAGCAGGTCGGCGTTGGTGAAACCGCTGACCGCTTCGCTGAAGGTGATGGTCACCAGGCTGGTCTGACCCAAGCCCAGCGCCGCATTGGCGACCACGATGGATGCGGTAGGACGCTGGGTGTCGATGGCGTAGTTGTTCGAATCAGTGGTGCCTGCGCCGGCGTTGCCCGAAGCGTTTTGTACGCCGCTGTTATCCAGAGTGATCAGGTTGCTGGTGTCGGTGATGGCGTTGTTCGGGGTGAACGTCGCCGTCCAGGTTATGCCGCCGTCGCTGCTGGTCACGGCGCTCAATGTGCCGTTGGCAATGGTCAGGTCGGCGTTAGTGAAACCGGTCACCGCTTCAGAGAAGGTAACGGTCACCAGGGACGTTTCGCCGATATTCAGTGCAGTGTCGGCCACCACAATCGTAGCCGTTGGCAGCACGGTATCGATGGTGAAGTTGGCCGAGTTGGTGACGCCGGTGCCCGCGTTGCCGGCGAGGTCGGCGACCCCGCTGTTGTTCAGGCTGATCAGGTTGGTGGTGTCCTTGACGCCGACGGTCGGGGTGAAGGTCGCGGTCCAGGTGATGCCACCGTCGCTGCTGCTCACCGCACTTAACGTGCCGTTGGGGACACTCAAATCGCTGTTGTCGAAACCGCTGACCGCCTCACTGAAGGTGATGGTCACCAGCGAGGTTTCACCCGCGCTGAGCGTGCTGTCGGCGACCACGATGGTAGCCGTCGGACGCTGGCTGTCGATCGCGTAGTTGTTGGAATCAGTGGTGCCTGCGCCAGCGTTGCCGGCCAGATCCTGTACGCCGGTATTGTCCAGCCGAACGATGTTGCTGGTGTCGGTAATGCCGGCCAATGGCGTCAATGTCGCGGTCCAGGTAATGCCACCGTCGCTGCTGCTGACATTACTCAGGGTCGCGTTATCGATCAGCAGGTCGGCGTTGGTGAAACCGCTGACCGCTTCGCTGAAGGTGATGGTCACCAGGCTGGTCTGACCCAAGCCCAGCGCCGCATTGGCGACCACGATGGACGCGGTAGGACGCTGGGTGTCGATGGCGTAGTTGTTCGAATCGGTGGTGCCAGTGCCGGCGTTGCCCGAAGCGTTTTGCACGCCGCTGTTGTCCAGGGTGATCAGGTTGGTCGCGTCGGTAATGGCGTTGGTCGGGGTGAATGTCGCCGTCCAGGTGATCCCGCCGTCGCTGCTGGTTACCGCCGTGAGCGTACCGTTGGCAATCGTCAGGTCGGCGTTGCTGAAACCGGTCACCGCCTCGGAAAAAGTAATGGTCACCAGCGAAGTTTCGCCGATGTTCAGCGCGTTATCGGCCACCACAATAGTGGCCGTCGGCAGCACGGTGTCGATCGTGTAATTGGCCGAGTTGGTGGTGCCGCTGCCGGCATTGCCTGCAAGGTCGGCCACGCCAGCGTTGGCCAGGGTGATGACGTTGGTCACGTCATGCACGCCAACGGTTGGGGTGAACGTCCCGGTCCAGGTGATGCCGCCGTCGCTGCTGCTCACCGCACTCAACGTGCCGTTGGCGATGGTCAGGTCGGCGTTGGTGAAACCGGTCACCGCCTCGCTGAAGGTAATGGTCACCAGCGAGGTTTCGCCAGCGCTCAGGATCGGGTCTGCCAGGACGATGGTCGCGGTAGGCCGAACCGTATCGATGACAAAGTTGTTGGAATCGGTGCTGCCGCTACCGCTGTTGCCCGCCAGGTCGCTGACCCCTGTGTTGTCGAGGGTGATCAGGTTGGTCGCGTCATTGGTACTGGCGCTTGGCGTGAAGGTCGCCGTCCAGGTGACGCCACCGTCGCTGCTGCTCACCGCCGTCAACGTGCCGTTGGCGATGGTCAGGTCGGCGTTGGTGAACCCCGTAACTGCTTCACTGAAGGTGATCGTGACCAGGGAGGTGTCGCCGATTTTCAGCGCATTGTCCGCCACCACGATGCTGACCGTCGGCCGCACGGTGTCGATGGCGTAGTTGTTCGAATTGCTGGTGCCCGTGCCGACGTTGCCGGAAGAAACTGCCTGTACGCCGGTATTGTCCAGGGTGATCAGGTTGGTCGCGTCGGTAATGCTGGCGGTCGGTGTGAACGTCGCCGTCCAGGTAATGCCGCCGTCGCTGCTGCTCACCGCCGTGAGCGTGCCGTTGGCGACGGTCAGGTCAGCGTTGGTAAAACCGGTCACGGCCTGGCCGAAGGTGATGGTCACCAGCGACGTTTCACCGATATTCAGCGCGTTGTCGGCCACAACGATGGTTGCGCTCGGACGCACGGTGTCGACGATGTAGTTGCCAGAGTTGGTGGTGCCGCTGCCGGCATTGCCCGCCAGATCAGCCACGCCGGTATTGGCCAGGGTGATGACGTTGGTCGCATCGTTGACGCTCGCTGTCGGCGTGAACGTCGCGGTCCAGGTGACGCCGCCATCGCTGCTGCTAACCGAGCTCAACGTACCGTTGGCGATGGTCAGGTCGGCGTTGGTAAAACCGCTGACCGCCTCACTGAAGGTGATGGTCACCAGCGAGGTTTCACCGGCACTCAGGTTGCTGTCGGCGAGCACAATGGTCGCGGTCGGGCGCTGGGTGTCGATCGTGTAGTTGTTTGAATTGGTGGCGCCTGTGCCGGCGTTGCCCGCCGTGTCGGTGACCCCGGTGTTGTCCAGGGTGATCAGGTTGGTCGCATCAGTAATGCTGGCGGACGGCGAAAACGTCGCCGTCCAGGTGACGCCGCCGTCGCTGCTGCTGACGGCACTCAACGAGCCGTTGGCGATGGTCAGGTCGGCATTGGTGAAACCGGTGACCGCCTCAGAGAAGGTGATAGTCACCAGCGACGTCTGGCCGATGGCCAGGGCCGTATTCGCGACCACGACGGTCGCCGTTGGTCGAACGGTATCGATCGCGTAATTGTTGGAGTTGGTGGAGCCCGAGCCGGCGTTGCCCGACAGATCGGCGACGCCGGTGTTATCCAGGGTGATCAGGTTGGTCGCGTCAGTGATGCTGGCGGTTGGCGTGAAGGTGGCCGTCCAGGTGATGCCGCCGTCGCCGCTGCTCACCGCGCCCAACGTGCCGTTGGCGATGGTCAAATCCGCGTTGGTGAAACCGCTGACCGCCTCACTGAAGGTGATGGTCACCAGCGACGTCTGGCCGATGGACAGGCTGGTGTTGGCGACCACGATGCTTGCCGTTGGCCGGGCGGTATCGACCCCGTAGTTGTTGGAGTTGGTGGTACCCGTGCCGGCGTTGCCCGACAGATCGCTGACCCCGGTGTTATCCAGGGTCACGACGTTGGTGGTGTCGGTAATCGAGTTGGTCGGCGTCAGCGTGCCGGTCCAGGTGATACCGCCGTCGCTGGTGCTCAGTCCGCTGATGCTGCCGTTGGCCACAGTCAGGTCGGCGGTGGTGAAACCGGTCACTGCTTCGCTGAAGGTGATGGTCACCAGCGAGGTTTCACCGATGGCCAGTGCCGTGTCGGCGACCACGATAGTCGCGCTCGGCCGGACGGTGTCGATTGCGTAGTTGTTCGAGGTGGTGGTGCCAGCACCGGCGTTGCCTGCCGTGTCGCTGACCCCGGTGTTGTCCAGGGTGATGACGTTAGTGGTGTCGGTGATGCTGGCGGTTGGCGTGAAGGTGGCCGTCCAGGTGATGCCGCCGTCACCGCTGCTCACCGCGCCCAACGTGCCGTTGGCAATGGTCAGGTCGGCATTGGTGAACCCGGTGACCGCTTCGCTGAAGGTGATGGTCACCAACGAGGTTTCGCCAACGATCAGCGAATTGTCAGCGACCACGATGGTCGCGGTGGGCCGCACGGTGTCGACAATGTAATTGTTGGAATCGCTGGTACCGACGCCCACGACACTGCCGGTGACGCTTTGCACCCCGGTGTTGTCCAGGGTGATGACGTTGGTGGTGTCCGTGATCGACGCGTTCGGCGTGAAGGTCGCGGTCCAGGTCACGCCGCCATCGCCGCTGCTTACTGCGCTCAGGGTGCCGTTGGGAATGGTCAGGTCGGCGTTGGTGAAACCGGTCACGGCAGTGCTGAAGGTGATGGTCACCAGCGAAGTTGCGCCGATGCTTAACGTCGGTGCGGCCACTACGATGGTCGCGGTGGGCGGCTCGATGTAATTGTTGACGAGGGTGCCGTCGTTGCGCAGGTTGGTCGCCGCTGTCGGGCTGCTGCCGCTGGCGCCGCCCCCCGACGCACCTCCGCCGGAGCCGCTGCCACCGACGTTGCCGCTCAGGGCTGCGAAGTTGGCCGCCGTCATGATCAGCGTGCCTTTGTTCCAGATCCCGCCGATGCCCTGGCCTGCGGCGCCACCGGGATCAGCGCTGCCGCCATCACCCGCCAGCCCGCCGCCACCGCCGCCGCCGCCGCCGGCCGCGATGTTGCCAGTGATGTGCGAGGTGCCGATCACGGTCAAGGTGCCAGAGTTATAGACGCCGCCCGCTGCCGAGCCGCCGATACCGCCGACCTTGTCCCAACCGGAGCCGCCACCGCCGCCGCCGACCGTAATGGTGCCGTTGGTGGCCGAACCACCATGGCCGCCAACGCTGTAGCCCGACGTGCCGGAAGTACCGCCGGCACCGCCGGTACCGTTGAGGGCACCGCCACGGCCGCCGAGATGGATCGAGTCATAACTGCCGCCGATGCCGCCCACGCCGGAACCACCTGCGGTCCCGAAATACGTTGGCCGGCCCTGCGCCGTGGTGTTGCCGCCGGCACCGCCGCCCGAGCCGCCAACCCCGCCGCCGCCGCCACCGCTGCCGCCGCCATAAATCGGCGTCACGCCACCACCGCCGCCGCCGCCGGACGCCGCGTTGGCGCTCACTGTGACGTTTTTCAGGGTCAGGTTACCGGCATTCAAAATCCCGCCGCCCAAGGCATCACTGGCGGTGAAACCACTATTAGCGCCATTGCCGGCGGCCAGGCCTTTGGTGATGGTCAAGCCGTCGAGCAGTACCGTGCTGCCGGACGCGACTTCAATGACGCGGGTCTTGTATTGACCGCTCAGGGTCACGTCGGCCACGCCATCGTTGTTCAAATCACCGTCGATGGTGATGTTCTTGTTGACCAGCAATTCGGTGTTCAGGTTAACGATCATGCTGCCACTGAACGTCACGATGTCGCCGTTCTGCGCCAAGGCCAGTTCGGCGCGCAGGGAGTTGGTGCCGCTGTCGAGGTTGTTGGTTGCGGTCCAGGTGGCCAGGCCCCATTGGTACGCACTCATGGATTGAGCCGAGAGCACGTTGACGCTGTCGATGGTGCCGGTCGCGATTTCCAGGTTCCAGTCGCCGCCCACACCGGTGCGGTTGCTGGACGCGGCGACATCGCGGCCGGTCATGTTGGCAATCGAGTCGACAAAACTCACGCCGCGATCACCCTCGGCGGTGTAGCAGGCGTAGATCAGGATGTCGCCGCCGACGTTCATGTCCTTGCCGATTTGCCCCAGCACCGCGCTGCGCGCGCCGACGTTATCGGCGGACAGGTAGGTGCTGCCCAGCCACAGATCCCCGGCGTTGCCGTGGGCAATGATTTCCACCGTGCTGACACCCTGGTGGCTACCGAGGTAGTCGGCGATTTGCTGCAAGCCGTCCTTGCTGCCATCGAGTTGCACCACTTGGGTGCCGGGCGCGACACCTTTGAGCAGGCTGTCTGCGTCTTTGACCCGCGAATCGACGAACACCACGCTCTGCCCAGGTACCGCGACCGGTGTCGCGGCGGCTGGCGTTGCATCGGCCTGACCGTGAGTGTCCTTGCTGGCCACCGGGTGATCGGCGTTCGGTGCCTTGGCGGCATCGGCAGTCGGATGGCTTTCAGGCTGGGCGGCATCGGCCACCGTGGCCGCCACCGCGCCGTCGAACAGCATGCGCGGCTCCAGGGACATGATCATGGGCGCGGCCAGTGCCCTTGCGCCTTCGGTAATCCGCGACTTGCCTTTGCTCAACCACATGCTGCTCACCCGAACTCGAACTTTCTTGAGGCATCAATGAGAACGCCGCGATTAACTGATCGCGGCGTCGGCTTTCATACGAATGACATTGGCGGCGCTGGCTGAACCATCGAGCCAAAAGGACAACTCCGCGTATTGCTTGAACAAGTCCGGCGGCAGAATGGTGCGCCTGGTTTGCAGTTCAACCTTGGGTTTGACCTTGTGCAGGCCCGCGATCCCAAGGCCTTGATCGAATTCCGGCGCGTCATATGCCAGGTTGTTGAAATCGTGCTCGAACCACGGCTCTTCGATGAAGTCGTAAACCAGCCGCAGCACCCGCTCCGGGGCCTGGGTCAGCAGGTCGTAATCGACGATCAACAACGACTCGGCCTGTTCGCCGTAATACGCTTCCTTGAGCGCCGCCCAGGCAAAACCCACCAGGCGATTGCGCTGAGCGAGGGTTTCGCAACGGCTATAAACGGTGTTGCGCTCAGCCGCGTCGACAAACAGCTTGGTGTTTTCATAAGGATTGGCGCGGTACAGGCGTTCGAGACTGTCCATCACCCAGGCGACATTGCGCACACAGGCAATCACCTTGGCTTTGGGAAACAGGTCGTTGATGGCCGGCAGCCGCGAGCTCCACAACCGATTGGTGTCGAACACCACTGGTTTGTCGGCCTTGTCGGCGTAGAAAGAGTCGAACAATCCGCGAAGCAGACGGCGACGCAGGCCGGTATCGATCACCGCACCAAACTCGCTGCCGGCGCTGCATTGATCAAGGACGCTGCTGAAGAGAGAACCGACCGGGCTGGTCATACCGGCGTGAAAACGCGGATTCTGCAAAAGAATCGCAGAAAGCAGGGTGGAGCCTGAACGCGGCAAGCCGGAGATAAAGTGGAACTGCTGCAATCCCTTCACCGTAGTCGTAAGTCCATTTGTAGGACAAAGCGTAGTCTATGGATGGGGTTTCCACTAGTGGGCTTTTGATATCAAATTGGAGCTGAATCGATGAAAAAGAGTAGTGAATAT
Source organism: Pseudomonas sp. ASL4 (assembly GCF_056680395.1). Classification (NCBI taxonomy): domain Bacteria; kingdom Pseudomonadati; phylum Pseudomonadota; class Gammaproteobacteria; order Pseudomonadales; family Pseudomonadaceae; genus Pseudomonas; species Pseudomonas sp. ASL4. The sequence continues at coordinate 551,264 of NZ_CM155280.1, forward strand.
CACTGCTCTTCGGGTGAATCGTTTAAGCGCAGTGATCAAGGGCGGCTAGCCGGTCTGGGAGTTAGAGCAGGCGCATTACCCAGATGCTGACCACGATGAATGTCAGTGCCAGTGCGGCACCGATACAAAATCGCACCACAGATGCACGGAGCATGTTCTGTGGCTGGCGGTCCATATCGTCCGCCAGCGCGGCGACAGCGCGGTGCAATTGCTCAATGCTGGCTCGATTCGCAGTATCAGTTGGCGTCCGCCAAACTTGTAGGCAAATTCCGAGAATTGCGTAGTGAGCACAGACCGACAGGCCTGAGCTGCCAATTGTCGGCCTGACGATGCCCTCACGGCCGCACAAACAACCTCGCCCGGACATCTCCCACACGCTTCTCGCCCAGGTTTTGCCAGCCGGCGGGCAATGCGGGGAACTCGTCCGGCATCTGCGCCAAGCCGATCAGCCAGACGCGCCCACCGCTTTTAAGCAATTCACCCAGACTGTCGACATAGACGTCACTGGTCATCAACGTACCGAAGCCATAGGTATTTGGCCGGCTCGATGATCCATCGGCCTGGGGCGGCGTGTACAGCAACGGCTTGGCGTCGGTGCGGTTGTAGTAGACGTAAACGAGATACCAGAGCATGTCGCCAGTGACAATTTGGTCACCGGGGACGAAATGCTGATTGACGTAGTCGACCATGACGCTGAACTGTTCGCCGGGAATGGCCGTGGCGTTGTTCTTAACCCCCACCAGTTCAACCCCGATGAACAGCACCAGAATGGCCAGCGCCAGCACTCGAAACCGTGCGTACAGACGATCAACCGCCAGTGCCACCAGCATCGGCAAGCCCAGTGCGTAGGCGGTCAAATAACGTTCAATGAACACCGGCGAGATGAACGACACCGCGAACACCAGCAGGATCGGCAGCGCGCCGAAAAGCGCCAGCAGGATACTGCCGCGAAATACGCTGCGATCCCGCGCCAGCGCCACGCCGATTATCGCCAGCAACGCCACCGGCAATGTGATGAACAGCCAGCGCGGCAACGTTCCGCCGTCGTCCTGGGTCAGCAGCGACCAGATCATCGACGGTAACGAACTCAACGTGACCGGATCTTCCCAGCCGACATCGCCATTGGCCTTGAGCGCATCCATGTGCTGAATCAGATCGATCAGATTGGGCACCCAAGGCAAGTACAGCAACACAATCCCCAGGTTCGCCAGCCACCAGGCCGGACGCTGGATATGCCGCAGGCGATAACCGGGCTGCACCCGCACCACGGCCAGCCACAACCAGTGACTGATCACGCACAGCGCAGTGAAATAGTGGGTATAGAACGCCGCCGCCATCAGCAGCGCGTACACCACGAGATAGCCGTTACGCCGGGGTTGCCGGACCCAGTACACCAGCGCAATCGTGGCGCCTATCAGTAAAAGGCCGAGCCAGGAGTACATGCGCACTTCCTGGCTGTAACGCACCGCGGTGGGCAACAGCGCCAGCAGGATCCCGGCCAGCAACGCGGCGCGCCGGGTGACGAGCAGATCCACCAGCCACACGCCCAGGCCGACCGTGATGATCCCCGGCAATGCACTCAGGGCGCGGATCGAAAAAATACCGTCGCCAAACCAGTCGATCCAGCCATGCAGCAGCATGAAGTACAGCGGTGGGTGTACATCGTGGGCGGCATGCGCCCAGATTTCGCTCAACGAGTGCTGGCTCAGCAACAGGCTGGAGCCTTCGTCTCCCCAGATCGCGGCGGCCGTCAGGTCGTAGAAACGCACCAGCGCCGCCAATACCATGATCGGCAGCAACCAATATTCTCTGGCCCAACGAACCCATCGTTGCGCGCCCATCCAGGCGCCTGGCGCTGCGTGGGGATCTTGCGTGTCGCCAACCGGCGTTTCTCTACGCGCCTCCATTACTTCCTCTTGCGGTGCCGGAAAAACCACGACGGTGTGGCCCCTGAAACATGCCGTCACTTTAGGCCAGCCACAGGGTAGCCGTCGATGCTGGCTTTGTTCATTACGACATCCGGCAGCGCCGCCGATCCGGGTCTACGCTCTGGCTTGGCGTGACCTGGCCACGCATAGACGCGGGGCCCGCCAGACCACTTACCTGAAGGATGAGGATATATGGACGTATTTATGGGTACCGTCATGACGTTTGGCTTTAACTATGCGCCCAACGGTTGGGCCTTGTGTAACGGTCAGATCATGAACATCCAGCAGTATCAAGCCTTGTATGCGCTACTGGGGACCGTGTATGGCGGTAACGGCAGCCAGACGTTCGGGCTGCCCAACCTGCAAAGTCGCCTGCCGATCTGCCAGGGCACCGGCCCGGGTCTGACCACGCGCGTCATGGGTGAAAACTCAGGCACAGAGAGCATCACCGCCACCCTCAACAACCTGCCCAACCACACCCACACCCTGACCGGGATCACGGCGACCACCACTCTGCAACTGGCCAACCCGGCGAGCAACCCGGCGAGCGTTCCCACCGCGACCAATGCCTACCTCGGCGCCTCGGGTGGCGGGCCAGGTCTGGCGACCATCTACTCCGATGCCCAGGGTGCCTCGCCTGTTGCGCTCAAAGGCGCGGCCACCACGGTTTCCGGCTCCGTTTCGCCCACCGGCACCGGCCTGCCGATGGACAGCATGAACCCGTTTCTGGTGCTGAACTTCAGCATCGCGCTGCAAGGCTCGTTCCCTTCCCGCAACTGAAACACCGCCGGGGGATTCATCTCCCCCGGCCACTCACCTTGCTGGAGTGACACCATGCTGGAACAGGTTCAAGACCAACACTTCCAAACGCTGCTGGGCCAGACCACCACTTTGCGTTTGCCCGATGGCAGTGAACTGCCGATCCATATCGACAGCCTTGAGCAAAAACCCCGCTCACAGTTGCCCAACAGCGAACGCGTGCCGTTTGGTGTCGGGTTCAACAGCCTCGAACCTACGGAGTTTGTGGACGGGTTATGTGCGCTGGAACTGCCCGGGCTGGGCGCGGTGCAGGATATTTTTGTATCCCGCGTACCGGCGATGGGGCGGGATCCGGCGGTGGGGTATTTCTATATTGCGTTTAATTGAACAGGCGCCTACATAACCACTGTGGGAGCAAGCTCGCTCCCACAGGTTTTGTGGCGTTGTTGCGGGCTCTAACCCTGCGGATACCACACCAACCGCTCCGCCGCCGGATTGCACTCCTCGACCGCAAACCCCAGCGCCAGGTAATGCCGACGCGCATGGGGGTTGCTCGCCCAGACCACCGTCGCCACCGGGCAGCGGATTTGCTGTGCGGCTTTTTGCACCCCTTGCAGCACCGTGCGGCCATACCCCTGGCCGCGAGCTTGAGGAATGAACGCCAGGTACAACACACGAATTTCATTGGGGCCGAAATCCGTGGTCAGCGCGCCGATGGGTGTGTCGAGTTTTTCCACCACGTAATGCATCGCGTTGGGATATTCAGCCTCGATCCCTTGCTCCTGCACCCGAAACTGCTGCGCTACCAACGCTTCCACCCGTTCGGGCTCGCCGTCGATCCATTGCAGATCGGGCCTGGCCGCCTGATACAGACTTTGCAGAAAGGGCCCGTCACTGGCCCGCGAAGGCCGCACCACCAAACCGTCCGCCGCCACTGCACCGTTGTTCGCCATGCTGCTCTCCCTTAGAAACCGCTTTCCCTCACACCCAGCGCCGCCATGCGCCGCCAGGCCGTTCCCAGTAACGACTCACCGCTGCCCTGCAACACCACGATTCCGCGCAGGGGTTGTATCGGCGTCGGCGCGTTGTCGAGCAGGCTAAGCCGCGCGCCGTATTGCGCTTGCACCGGCTCAGCCCGTTGCGACTGATCACGGCGTACGGCAATCGGCCCGTGATGGTCGGACGTCAGTGCTTCCTGATCAACATAAGAGACGCCATTGGCGTCGATGTCCGTCAGTTGCACGGCGACCGCCGGGTGCATCGGGTCGTCGGCGATAAAGCGCCCGTGCGCCCCCGGCGTCACACGCCAGAGGTCCGCCTCGGCCAGATAACCGCGCAACCGCGCGCCGTCTTCGACCACCCGCGCCAATGGGTCTTTGGTGGCCAGCCAACGACCGGGCACCAGTTGCGGCAGTAAATCGCGCACCGTGCCGGCGTGGGGTGCACGCAGCAACAGGCGCTCGCGCTGAGCGGCCAGCCCACGGTATTCGGCCACCGCTTCGGCCAGGCGCTGTTCGACGATATTGGCATCCGCTGCCGTTTCGCTGCGACCGGCCTGACGGCGCATCTGCAACTGCTGGATCTGAATTTCCTGACGGACAATAGCCTGGCGCGAGTCCAGATCCGGCGATTCCAGCTCGACCAGCACATCACCCTCGGCGACTACCTGACCGTCATGCACATTCACGCGTTTGACCCGCGACGCCACCGGCGCATGCAAGGCACTGGCGCGTCCGGCCTCGAGCATCGTCGGCAACTCCACCGCGCTGCGCCAGGGCAACACCAGCACCAACAGCACGCCGAGCAACGCCAGGCCACTGAGCAACACCCGCGGTCCGTGGGCCTGTTCCCGGCGGGTCCACCACTGGCGCCACTCACTCATGATCGGCAGAAAAATGAACCACACCAACTCCACCAGCATCAGGAAAATCCCCAATACCTTGAAGAACAGGTGGTAGACCGCCAACGCGATCCCGAAAAACAACACTGCACGCCACAACCATGAGCCATACCCCCACATCAACAAACGCCGCTGCATCTTCGGCGACCACGGCTCCGGCGCCGCTTCGCCATAGCCGAACAGAAACTCACGCAGACGCCAGCGACACAGGGCAAAGGCCCGGCCCTGGAGGTTGTCCACTTCAAGAAAATCGCTGAGCAAAAAGTAACCATCGAAGCGCATGAACGGGTTGAGGTTGATCACCAGCGTAGTGATCCACGTGGCACTGGCAAGCATGAACGCCGCCGTACGAGCGGGGCCGTCGGGCAGCAGCGACCAGGCCAGCAACGCGATGCAGGCCAGCAACAGTTCCGCCATAACACCGCCAGCACCAATCAGCAGCCGCGCGCGCCGATCGTTGACCCGCCAGGCGTCGCTGACGTCGGTATAAAACATCGGCAGCATCACCATGAACGCCACGCCCATGCTCTGCACCCGGCAACCGGCGCGCTTGGCCATGAACGCGTGGCCGAACTCGTGACACAGCTTGGCGAAGAACAGCGCCACGCCGAAGGACAAGGCACCACCGAGGCTGAACAAATGCGGGAACGTCGCCACAAAGCGCTGCCAGTCCCTCGACACCAGAAACACCCCCAGCCCCAAGGTGGCCGGTAATCCATAGCGCAACGCCCGCGGCCCAAAACGCTCCAGCCAAGGCCAGGCGCGATTGAGAAACGCGTCGGGGCGCCATAGTGGAATACGGAAAAACAGGTATTGATGCAGCAGGATTTGCCACAGGCTGCGACGCTGAGCGGCGGCCTTCAGGCTGTAGCTGGCGCGTTGTTGCGGATCGAGGGCGGAGATCAAGTCGTGACTGCGCAAAAAACCCAGCAACTGCTCAAGCTCGGCGCCGTCCAGCGGCAAACCCGGCTCACGGTTGGCGGCGCGCAGCACCTGCTCGGGATCGCCAAGGGACCAATGTCGTAGCAAGCGCATCGCCGTCGCGCCGAGTTTGAAATAGCGCCCGCGCACCGGGTCGGCCAGGGTCCAGCGCGGCGAGCCGTCGAGGGCTGGGGCCGCGGTCGACAATTGCAGGTCGGCCCGCAAGCTCGGCAAAACCATCTAGAGGCCCACGCTTTGCCGCAACCCGGCCAGTGGCCGGCGTAACAGGTACAACGCCAGCGGCGCCCGGTCGCCGAAAATTTTCGCCGTACCGCGCAAACCGATACGCGGCGGGGCATTTTCGAAATTGGCATCCAGCCGATAGGCCAGTTGCCCGCCCGCCGTGGGCTGTGCCTCGTAAGCTGAGCGTTCCAGCTTGGCCAAATGGCGCTGCAAAGGATCACTGTCGAGAAACAACGCGACCTGCGCCCCCGGTTCCAGGGCAATCGCGTCGCCCACCGCCAGCTCGATGCGCAGTTCAGCCTGGTTCGGGTCGGCGATTTCCATCAAGCGTTCGCCGGTTTGCACCGGTTTTCCGGTCCAGCGGTCGGCGTCGGCAAACACCGCGATGCCGTTGCGTTCGGCACGGACTTCACTGCGTTTGAGCAGTTCACGGGCGTAATCACGTTCGGCGCGTTTCTGCTCGACCCGCGCGGCCAATAAATCAATTTTCGAACTGGATTCAGCATCGGCGAAAGAACGCTGGGAATTGGCCTTGAGCTCGGCTTCAGCCACACCCAGCGCACGATCAGCCACATCGGCCTGGGCCTTGAGGGTGGTGCTTTCGAAGCGCAGCAGCAGGTCGCCGGTTTTTACCGTCTGGTTGGGTTTGACCAGGAACTCGGCGATCACTCCATCCAGCGGAGCCGCCACCACGCGCCCGCCCAGCGGCACGACTTCGGCCGGCGCCAGCACTGATTGGCGCACCGGGATCAGCAGCCCGAGGAGTAACACCACGACCAATGCGACCTGACGTTTTCGGGTCCAGCGCAGGCGCCAGGGTTTGCGCGGTTGCAGCGCCAGCCAGGCGTGGCTGTAAGTGTCGCCCAGTTGTGACAGCAATATTTGCTCAGGCGGGTTCCACGCCACGTCGCGGGCCAGCCACAAACCGCCGAACACCTCGCCCTGATGATCCACCAAGGGCAGCCAGAACACCTGGGCGCTGGAGAGGCTTTGCCAGTCGGCTTGAATCGATTCGCTCAGCAGCGTGGGGGAAATCGCTCGCGCCTGCTTCAACAGGTCGAGCTTGAACAACTGCGCCACCGCCTGCTCGACGAACGCCACGAATGGCGCGTTCGGGTCCACGGTGCTTACGCCGGTCACGGCTTGCACCTTGCCGGCAATCAACAACGCCGCGTGGCGAAAACCAAACAAGGCCTGGCCGTCATTGACCAGGCTGTAAGCCAGTTGCGCCGGGTTGCGAGCGGCGCGGGTCTGACGTTCAAGGTCGAGGAACCGGGCGAAGACCTGCTCGGCCCCGCCCGTTACCGGGGCGTTCACTTGAGCTCCGCGAAACGCGCCGTTCCGCTCATGCCAGCCAATAGGCCCGTGGCGTTGGGCAGCGTCGCCACCAACAGCAAGGTCTGGCTGCCTTCATCGATGCGCGCGCCGAGGCGCTTGACCGTGGCATCCAGCGGCTGACCGGTTTCATCGGGCACAAAACTGAAGGTTTGGCCGGGCTTGAGCTTGCCCATCCAGCGCGACGGAATCAGCAAATGGATTTCCAGGGTGCGGTTGTCGACCACATCCAGCAACGGCGCGCCGGCAGCCACGCTTTCATAACGCTGGACCTTGCGCTCGACAACCTGGCCATCAAACGGCGCGATCACGCTGCAACGTTTGACCTGCACTTGATAGACCTGGGACTGCGCCTGAGTCTCGCTGACCTTGGCCTCGGCCCGCGCCACTTCGAAACGCCCGACCGAATTCAACGCTGCCAATTGCTTGTTGTGAGCCAATTCTTCACCGGCCCCACGGGTGGCAGCCTGCGCCGCATTGAGCTGGGCCTGAAAGCCCGAGCAATCGAAACGCGCCAGGGTGTCGCCCTTCTTGAACGACTCGCCCTCACTGAACGGCAACTCGACAATACGCCCCGGCAACTCGCTGGCGAGCACCGCTTGATCCCGCGCCCGCAGCACGCCACGAGCTTCACTGCTGGCCTGCGAAGTGCTACCGACCGGACTGTTTTCCAACAGCGGATCGTCTGCCGCGGGTGTTTGCGCCTGTACTGCGCACGTTACAAAGGTCAATCCTAGAACCCAACTTCCAAAACGCGGCATGACCGTGACTCCCTGACGGATGAGCGGAGTCTACGACAGCGCGGGGTGGCGTCAAGCGAGTAGCCATCATTGGATAGAAATGTGTTGTTTCAAGAAGGACATAAATTTCAGAGTTCTCGCTTGTTCTCGCACTCATTGGGCTTGGGTAATAAATCCCACACAAATTTGGGAATACCACTTCAGTCAATCCTGAAAGGGGTGATGGACCTTTTTGCTCCTATACACCCACACCCCGACGCTGCTTGTCTGTCGCAACAATCATTAACAGATGAAGCTATTCGCGACTTGACCTTCGGCCCGCCCCCCCCACAAAACTGGATTGCCGGTGCTGGAAAAGATCCAGTCGAGTAGTGCCCTGATCAGTCGAAGGTTGACGTGCGTGACACACTCAATTTAGGATCAGTGCACTACTCAACCCCGTACGCAGAGATTCAGTTCTCTGGCAGTAGGTGGTGAAAAAACCGGCTTCGGCCGGTTTTTTCGTTTCTGAGGGTTGGATTTGTGCGCACTGCGTTCTTTGTTGATGGCTACAACGTGTTCTACGGGTTGCTGGCTGACACACCTTATAAATGGCTAAATCTGCCGCAGTTGTTGGCGCATATCGCTCACATTGAAAACCCTCAAAGCTCTGTCGCCTCAATCGTCTACTTCACCTCGTCGGTTAAACCCGAACTGGCTACGCGCAGCGTCGCGTCCAAGGAAGCTCAAGATACTTACGTCCGTGCCCTGAGGGCTCACAATGTTGTCGTTCACTATGGTCGCCACCAACTCGAACCTGCACGCGCACCACGCTTCATCAACAAGAAACTCCGTGCCTCGCGTCAAGATACGATCCCTGTCTGGAAACTCGAAGAAAAGGAAACGGACGTCCATATCGCGATAAGCATGTATCGCACGGCGGCCAGACAAGCCAATGTCACGGCGACGGAAAGCATCCAGCAACTTGTTCTGGTATCAGGGGATACGGATATGGCCCCCGCACTCAGGGCGATCCGAGAAGACTTTCCCCAAATAACCCTAGGCATCGTTCTTCCATACAGGACGGGGCTCAAACGAACTCCGCCCGGTTCGTTGAAAGAGCACGCTCACTGGATGCGACGAGTCATCAGCGCAGAAGAGCTGCAATCACACCAATTTCCAGACCGCGTTCCGACCCGTAAAACACCCGCCATCAAACCGGATTATTGGTAACGACGTTCGCCACCGGATAAACCGACTCCCACCCTCCCCCCAACGCCTTGTACAACCCCACCATCGCCAGCGACACCCCGGTCGAGCTCTCGACCCATTGCTGTTGCGTCGCCAACAATTCGCCTTGCACCGTCAGCACGTTGACGAAGTCCACCACGCCTTCCACGTATTGCTGTTGCGCGGTGCGCAGGGCGATCTGGTTCTGGCGTACGGCTTCGGCGAGGCTGTCGCGGCGCAGTTGGCTGGCGTTGTAGGCGGTCAGTTGATCGTCGATTTCATGCCAGGCGCGCAGCACGGTTTGCTGGTAGGCCAGCGCCGCTTCCTGTTGCTGGGCTTCGCGCAGGTTGAGCATGCCGCGCAGACGGCCGCCGTCGAACAGCGGCAGGCTGAATTGCGGGCCGATGCCGAACGAACGCGAGCCCCAGGAACCGAAATCGCTCAGTTGCATGGACTGCGAGCCGACGTTGCCCGACAGGGTGATCCGCGGATAGAAATCGCCCTTGGCCACGCCGATGCTTGCGGTCGCGGCATGCAGCCGTGCTTCGGCCTGACGGATGTCCGGGCGACGCTCGGCCAGTTGCGACGGCAGGCCGATGGCAACCTGACGCGGAGTCTGCGGCACCGGGGCATCTGTGGATAACTCGGCTTGCAACGCTTGCGGCGGCTCGCCCATCAACAGGCTCAGGGCGTTGATCAGTTGAGACTGACGCTGCTCCAGCGCCGGCAGGCGAGACTCGATGGCCGCCACTTGTGCGGCCGCTTCAGCGACGTCCAGGTCCGTGGCCACGCCGTCGGCCAGGCGCAGTTGCGAGAGCTTCAGACTGTGCCGGGCGACGTCGAGATTCTGTTCGGTGACGGCTCGGGTGTTCTGCACACCGCGCAACTGGATGTAGTCCTGAGCGGTTTCGGCCAATACCGACAGCAACACGCCGCGACGGTCGTTTTCGGCGACTTCAAGGGTCGCGTCGGCGGCTTCAGTTTCGCGGCGCACGCGGCCCCAGAAGTCCAACTCCCAAGACGCAGAGAAGCCGGCGTCCCAGAGGTTGAACGCCGAGTCGCCGTTTTTGCCCGACGGATCGCTCAAGCCCACACCGCTGTTGCGTTCACGGCCATAACTGCCGGTGGCGGCGGTGTGAGGGTAACGATCAGCGGTGATGACCTGGCGGGCGGCGCGGCTTTGCTGCAAGCGGCTGCTGGCGAGTTTCAGATCGAGGTTATCGATCAGGGCCCGCTGGGTCAGGGCTGAGAGTTTCGGATCGTGGAAAATCTCCCACCAGCGTTCGTCCATGGTTTGGGCGACAGCTTGGCTGGCGGCGGGCTTTGCTGGTTTTGACCATTCGGTGATTTGCTGTGGCTCAGGTTTTTGGAAGTCCGGGCCGACGGTGCAGGCAGACATCCCCAAGACGAGCAAGGCGCAGAAAGTCAGTTGCGGCCACTGGCCTCTTCGCGAGCAAGCCCGCTCCCACTTTGAAATGCATTCCCCTGTGGGAGCGGGCTTGCCCGCGAAGGCGTCAGAATGATCAACGGAGATTTTCATCGTTGAACGACCTCATGCTTATCAACGCTGGCCGTATCAATCTGCGCCTCCACCGACATCCCCACCCGCAACCGCCCAGCCAACGGCTGGCCCGGCTCAAGAACGATTTTCACCGGAATCCGCTGCACCACTTTGGTGAAGTTGCCAGTCGCGTTATCTGGTTTGATCGAAGCAAACGTCACCCCGGTGGCCGGCGCGATACTTTCGACACGACCGCTCAACGCTTCGCCACCGAGGCTGTCGACACGAATCCGCACGTCCTGCCCCTGCTGCACATCCGTCAGTTGAGTCTCCTGGAAATTGGCGACCACATAAGCCTGAGCCAGCGGCACCACCGCCAGAATCTTGCTGCCCGGCGTCACATACGCGCCGACCCGCACTGCACGCTCACCGACCATGCCGTCCTGCGGCGCAACGATGCGGGTGTAAGACAGCTCGTAGCTCGCCATTTCCAGCGCCGCTTGCGACCGCTTCAGCCCACCTTCCGCCGCGTCACGCTGGGCGGTGAGGATCTCCACCTGCTTGCGTTCTGCCGCCAGTACCGCCATAGCGTTGGCCAGCCGCGCGGTGGCCTGATCGATATGGGTCCGCGCCTGTTGCGCGTTCTGCACCGTACCGGCGCCCACGCCCGCGAGGTGGTTGTAGCGGTTCAGTTCATGCTCGGCGAAGGCCATTTCGGCCTTGGCCGACACCACCGTCGCCTGAGCCTGAGCGATCACCGATGCCTGGCGCTCAAGGGTCGCCCGAGCGTTTTGCAGTTGCGCCCTGGCCACCAGGGTTTCGGCGTCGGCGGCCTGGGCGGCGGCGCGCAAATCCCGGTCATCGATCAACGCCAGTAACTGCCCCGCCTTGACCTGCTGGTTGTCCTCGACCAACACCTCTTTGATAAACCCGGCGACCCGCGGCACCACCAGGGTGAAGTCCGCAGAGACAAAGGCGTCGTTGGTGCTCTGTTGCGTGCGCTTGCCGAACAGTCCTGGCGCGACCAGGTAAATCAGCACGCCGACCGCGATCGCTGCGGCAACGCCGACAGCCACTTTTTGCTTTGGATAAGTCGTCATAAAAACCTTCTGTTTCAATGAAGCGTTCAAGTCGGCGCGCGCGGCGGATAGATCCGCGTCGGCAGCCAGAAAATCAGCAGGATCAGCGCCACCGCGACGCCGGCCATGCACAGATAAAGATCGGAAGACGTCAGCACCACGGCCTGCTCATGCAGCCGATGGGCAAGGCCGGCACTGTCGCTGTCGGCCAGGGGAGAGTTACCGAGGCTGTCGACCAACATGGTCGAGTGGAAATGCAACCGTGAGGTGGTCAGCGCATCGAGTACGCCGGTGGCGATCACCGCGGCCAGGCCTTTGACGGTGTTGAACCAGGCCGAGGCGAACGGCCCTTCCATCGGCGTGATGCTGCCGGTGGAAAGCATCAGCAGCGGCAACACCGCCATGGGCTGACCGAAGATTTGCAGCAGTTGCAGGAGGTAGAAATCGTCGCGAATCCACGCCGAGGTCAGTTGCGAACCACCGAGGCAGGACAACGCCAGCATGCTCAGGCCAATCCCCAGCACCCAACGGCAATCGACCCAGCGCAGGTTGCACAGCGCCGCCACCAACGGCAGCGCGATCAATTGCGGCAGCGCTGCCAGCAGCATGATCGGCGCGGTCTGAATCGGCCGATAACCCTGGACCTGCGCCAGGTAACTGGAGGGAATGATCACCACCGCCAACAGCACCACCAACACCCCGGCGAGGGTCATCAAAGCAAACGACAGGTTGCGGATGCCGAGCATCTGCAACTTGAAAAACGGAATCGGCTGCGACCATTCGTTGATCAGGAACAGCACCAGCAACAGCAACCCGCCGCCGAGCAAAAAGCAGATGAGGCTCGATTCGAACCAGTCCAGCCGATTGCCCTGCAAGATGCCGATCACCAGCATGCAAATCGCCGGAAAGCCCAATAGCAAACCACGCCAGTTGAACTGCTTTAAGCGCTCCAGGCGCAGTGGGTCCTGAGGCAAACCGTAGGCCACCGCCGCCATGGCGATCAGGCACGGTGCGATGATTTGCCAAAAGGTCCATTGCCAGCCGACGTACTCGGTCCACAACCCGGCCAATGGTGTGCCGAGGCCGGGGCCGAATGTCGCGGTCAGGGCATAACCGGCCAGGCCGTAAAGCTTGACGTTGGCCGGCAGGAAACGCAGCGCAACGGTCATCAGCATCGGCGGCAATGCCCCGCCGGCCAGGCCTTGCAAGATGCGCATGAGCAACAGGCTTTCGTAATTCGGTGCGAACGGGCACAGCACGCCGAGCAAGGTGAAGATGCCGATGGCGTAGAGAGTGAAACGCCGCAACGAGAACGTCACCGAACACCACGGCGCAAACGCCATCGCCGCCACCGAGGTCGCGGTGTAACTGGCGACCAGCCAGGTGCCTTCGTCGTAACCGATGGCCAGCGCGCCGCGAATGTCGGCCAACGCGACTTTGGTCACCATCTCGTTCAGGCCGGACACCAGCACCGCCAGCAACACGCCCACCAGACCGATGATGATCCGCAGACCGAAGACCGGTGGCGTGACGGCGGTGGGGCTGGCCACGGCGAAAGGGGCCGGGGCCGTGAGGGAAGTCATGGGGTGCAAGCTCCGGAAGGGAATACCGGAGCATTTTATGGAGCGTGGGGCGTTACGAAAATTGACTTGTTGGCAGGTTATAAGTGCGTCAGGCGCAGCAATGAAGCCCCTGTGGGAGCGGGCTTGCTCGCGAAAGCGGTGGGTCAGTCAATATTGATGTTGAATGTAATGGCCTCTTCGCGAGCAAGCCCGCTCCCACAGGGGATTTGCGTCAACTTCAGATCGGTTGCGCGGCCAGCCAGGTTTCGTCGCAACAGGCCTTGAGGGTTTCGCGCATCCAGCGGTGGGCCGGGTCTTTGTCGTAGCGCGGGTGCCAGGCTTGAGTGAGCATTAGCGTCGGCAATGGAATCGGCAGGGTGAATGAACGTAGTTTCAGGCCCAGACGCCGTACGCTCAGCAGTGCTTCCTTGGGCACAGGCAGCAACAGATCGGAATCCGGCAACGCAAACATCGCCGCATGGAAACTCGGCGCAATCACCGCCACCCGCCGCTCCAGCCCCAAGGCATTGAGCGCCGTGTCGATCGGCCCACGGGCAATGCCGCGACGGGACATGCTGATATGGGAGAACCCGGCGTAACGCTCGGCGGTGATTTCTTCGGCAAACAGCGGATGATCTTCCCTGGCCAGGCCGACGAAGTGAGTAGCAAACAGGTTCTGAATCTTCACTTCCGGCATCGACGGGCGATTGTTGCTGATGCTCAGGTCGATCCGCCCTTCACGCAACGCCTCATCGTCCCCATCGCCTTCCGGGACGAAGCGCAGCTCGCAGTGCGGGGCTTGGCGCTCCATGGTGTCGAACAGCTTGCCGCCGTAAACACCGACGAAAAAGTCATTGGCGCGAATACTGAAGCGACGGCGTAATGTGCCCAGCTCCACCGCATCGGCCGAGCGGAACAACAGCGCCGCTTGCTCCACCACGTCCCGCACCTGCTCGCGCAATGCCAGTGCCTTGGGGGTCGGCACCAGTCCACGGCCGGCGCGCACCAGGATCGGGTCGCCGATGGCTTCGCGGATTCGGGTCAGGGTTCGGCTCATGGCCGCCGGGCTGAGGTTCATCCGCCGCGCGGCGCCGACCACACTGCCTTCGTCGAGCAAGGCATCGAGGGCGACCAACAGGTTCATGTCCGGGAGTTGCATGCTGAGCACTCATGGCTGATCAGGAATGATTCAGGCGCAATGCTAGCAAACATCCTTGGGTTGGGTGGTGGCTGGGCCGGCGCCTTCGCGAGCAAGCCCGCTCCCACAGTAGATTTTCGGTGGACACGGATTACTGTTCGACACCGAACCCTGTGGGAGCGGGCTTGCTCGCGAAGAGGCCAGACCAGGCGCCGCAGAAACTGAAACCTACCGCTGCATCCCCCACCGCTTCACCGTTACCCGCTCCAGCGTGTCGAACACCAGGTTCTCCACCAGCAACCCAATCAAAATCACCACCGCCAACCCGGCAAACACTTTGTCGGTGTACAGCTCATTGCGATTCTGAAAAATGTACCAACCCAAACCACCCTTGCCGCTGGTGGCGCCAAACACCAATTCAGCCGCGATCAGCGTGCGCCAGGCAAAAGCCCAGCCGATTTTCAGCCCTGCAAGAATCGACGGCAGCGCCGCCGGAATCAGGATGAACAACACGAAACGCATGCCCTTGAGGCCATAGTTGCGGCCGGCCATACGCAGGGTTTCCGAGACGCCGAGAAACCCGGCGTACGTGTTCAACGCCAAGGCCCAGAGCACCGAGTGCACCAACACGAAAATCAGGCTGTTCTGCCCCAAACCAAACCACAGCAGCGCCAGCGGCAACAGCGCAATCGCCGGCAACGGGTTGAACATCGAGGTCAGCGTGCTCAGCAGGTCGCGACCCAACTGCGTCGAGACCGCCAGGGTGGTCAGGGCAAACGCCAGCACGATGCCGATCAGGTAACCCTTCAGTAAAACGATCAGCGAGATCCAGACTTTGCTCAGCAACTCGCCGCTGAGCAGACCGTCATACAGGGCGCTGCTGGTTTGCAGAAAGCTCGGCAGCAGCAGGTCGTTGTTCTGAATACGCGCGACGACTTCCCAAAGCACGGCCAGCAATATCAGGATCAGGCTTTTTCGCAGCCAGCCTTGCTGCCAGAGGCGTTGGCCAAGCGGCAGTTCACGCTCCAGCGGTACGCTGGTCAGCGGCTGCAAATCAGTTTCGAATTCTTCACGCGGGGACGATAGATGGCTCATCGGGCAATCCTCTCAATGGCTCAATAAGCGATGCGTATGTCGGAAAAATCCAGCTCACGCTCGGTTTCCGGGGACTGGCCTTCATCGAACAACAACCGATGAATCCGCCGCGCCGACTCCTGAAACGCCACGCCACCGAGGCTGTGCAAGTCGTACTGATGACTGTGGACTTCCGCCCGTACCCGACCCGGATGCGGGGACAACAGCAGGATCCGATTGCCCACCACCAGCGCTTCTTCGATGGAGTGCGTCACAAACAACAGCGTGAACCGCACCTCTTCCCAGAGCAGCAGCAATTCTTCCTGCATCTTGCGTCGGGTCAACGCATCGAGGGCGGCGAAGGGTTCGTCCATCAGCAGGATTTTCGGCTGCATGGCCAGCGCCCGAGCAATCGCCACCCGCGCCTTCATGCCGCCGGACAAGGTGTGCGGGTAGGCATCGGCAAACGCCGCCAGCCCGACCTTGTCCAGATAGTGCAGCGCCCGTTCTTCGGCTTCTTTTCGCTTCAGGGTTTTCGACGCCAGCAATGGAAACATCACGTTCTGTTTGACGGTTTTCCACGGCGGCAGTTGATCGAACTCCTGGAACACCACGATCCGGTCCGGGCCCGGCGCATGGACGGTTTGGCCCTGAAGACGAATCTCGCCCTCGCACGGCTGGATAAACCCGGCGACGGCTTTGAGTAACGTTGATTTGCCGCACCCGGATGGGCCGAGCAGCACAAAACGGTCTGCCGGATCGATTTCAAAACTGACCTGATGGGTGGCCCGAACCACCCGCTGCGGCGTGCGGTATTCCAGGCTGACTTGGTCGACCGACAACAGCGCTTGGGCTGCTGCGGCCGGGTTGCTGGCCGTGTGGCCTTGCAAGGGGGCGTTCATCTTGATCAGCTCCCTTGCAGCGGTTTGGCGTCCTGGAAGAAGTAATCCTTCCACGACTCCGGTTTGTTTTTGATCGCGCCGACGCGGTAGAGGAATTCGGCCAACGGGTAAGTGTTCTTCGGCGTGACGCTGAATTCGAACTGCGGGTTATCGATGATTTTCAGCAGTGTGGCGCGGTCGATTTTTGCCTTGGTCACGCGGATGTAAGTGTCAGCCGCTGCACCTTTGTCGTTCTGGGCAAACTCGGCGGCTTCGGTCAGGGCTTCAACGAAGGCTTTATACGTTTTCGGGTTCTCGTCGCGGAATTTCTCGGTGGCAAACAGCACCGTCGGCGAGTTTGGACCAAGCACGTCGTAGGAGTTGAGCACGATGTGCACGTTCGGGTTTTCCAGGGCCTGATCCTGGAACGGCGGGTTAGAGAAGTGCCCGGACAATTCCGTGCCGCCGGCAATCAGCGCTGCGGTGGCGTCTGGGTGTGGAACGGCGACGGTGTACTTGTCGATACGATTGAATTCCTTGTCACCCCACTGCTTGGCCGCCGCGTATTGCAGAAAGCGCGACTGCACCGAGACCCCGACCGCCGGCACCGCGATGCGGTCCTTTTCGGTGAAGTCGGCGATGGTTTTGACGTTTGGATTGTTGCTCAGCAGGTAATACGGGAAGTTGCCGAGAGAGGCCACGGCTTTGACGTTCTGCTTGCCGTGGGTGCGGTCCCAAATGGTCAGCAACGGGCCGACGCCGGCACCGGCAATGTCGATGGAACCGGAGAGCAACGCATCGTTGACCGCCGCGCCGCCCGAGAGCTGCGTCCAATCGACCTTGATATCGATGCCTTCCTGCTTGCCGTACTTCTCGATCAGGTTCTGATCGCGTACTACGTTGAGCAACAGGTAAACAATGCCGAACTGCTCGGCGATGCGAATTTCACCTTCGGCGTGGGCCACGGCCGGCGCCACCAGGCTGCCGGCGATCAGGCTGAAGCCCAGGCCGATGGCAGCCGCCAACGGCGCAAATGGAAGACGTTTGGACATGATCAATCTCCGACAAATCAGAAAGGCGCGTCGCCCTGGATGGTGGTGCGAAACAGCTTGCGGCGCAGGTAGCTTGGGCAGCCGGCGGCAAGGTGAATCAGCGAACGGTTGTCCCAGAACACCAGGTCGTGGGGCTGCCACTGATGGCGGTAGATGTTTTGCGGCAATACGCTGTGGGCGTAGAGCTCGTCGAGCAGTTGTTTGCTCTCGTCTTCCGGCAAACCGACGATTCGGGTGGTGAAGCCTTCGCTGACGAACAACGCCTTGCGGCCGTTTTCCGGGTGAGTGCGGATGATCGGATGAACCACTTCGGCCACTTGGGCGAGTTGCTCCGGGGTCAGGGTCGGGCGCCAGTTGCCTTCGAATTTGGTTTCGCTGTAGCGCGCCGTGTAGGAATGCGCGGCCGAACGACCTTCAACCGCTTTGCGCAGCGCGTCGGGCAAGCCGTCCCAGGCTTTGTGCATGTCGGCGAACAGCGTGTCGCCGCCCTCGGACGGCAGCTCCTGGGCGTGCAGCATCGAGCCCAGGCTTGGCAGTTCTTTATAAGAAAGGTCGGAGTGCCAGAATTTGCCGGCGTCACCGAGGCCGACGGAAACGCCGTTTTCGATGATGTTGGAAACGATGAGGATTTCCGGGTGGCCAATCAGCAGGAATTGCTTGAGCACATGAATCTGCAACACGCCGAAGCGACGGCTGAAGGCGATTTGCTGCTCGGGGGTAATGCGCTGGTCGCGGAACACCACCACGTGATGATCCAGGTGCGCGCGGTGGATGCGGGCGAAGTCCTGGTCATTGATCGGGCGGGACAAGTCCAGGCCGATGATTTCGGCACCGACGGCGCCGCTGAACGGGCGGATGTCGAAGGTTTTCGGCGCGATGCTTTGAGATGCAGAAACGGCTGACATTTAAATCACTCCCACGCACGGCACGCTCAAGGGCGCGCGCGTCGATCAGAAACTCACGGAGGTCCCGTGTTGGTTCGTGTCGTGCGGCGCGCCGATTGGTCGGCAGGTACGCAGGGGAGTGACTTTATAGGTATAAGAATTGAAATTTAAATACCGTTAGTGAATAACGATATGGCTTTTGGGCTGTAGTGCCTTTTAGGCCGCCATCGCGAGCAGGCTCGCTCCCACAGGGTTTTGTGTCCGACACATAACCCTGTGGGAGCGAGCCTGCTCGCGATGAGGCCGTCCGTCGCAGCCGAGAACTATCGCTCGTGCAGCGCCTCAGCCCGCGCCCGAATAATCGGCTTGAGCAGATAGCTGAGAATGGTCTTCTTGCCGGTGATGATGTCCACCGAAGCGACCATCCCCGGAATGATCAGCAGCGGCTTCTCATCGGTGCCGAGGTGACTGCGATCGGTGCGCAGTTTGATGATGTAGTACGTGGTTTTCTTGTCTTCATCGGTGATGGTGTCGGCGCCGATCTGCTCAAGCTTGGCTTTGAGCCCGCCATAAATGGTGTAGTCGTACGCGGTGAATTTCACCGTCGCCTCTTGCCCTGGGTGCAGGAAGGCGATGTCTTGCGGGCGGACTTTTGCTTCCACCAGCAAGGTGTCGTCCAGCGGCACGATTTCCACCAGGTCGACGCCCGGCTGGATCACGCCGCCAATGGTGTTCACCAGCAGTTTGTTGACGATGCCGCGAACCGGCGAGGTCACCAGCGTCCGGCTGACCCGGTCTTCCAGCGCTTTGCCGGTGGCCTGGGCCTTGTTCAGGTCGGTGCGGGCTTCGTTGAGCTGAGTCAGGGCTTCGCTGCGGAATTTGCCGCGAGTCTCATCGATCTTGCGCTGCACTTCCTTGATCGCCGATTCGGCGCGTGGAATGGCCAGGGTGGTCGCGTCGAGTTGCCCGCGGGTTTCCACTTCGGCGCGTTTGAGTCGCAGCACTTCCACCGGCGATACCGCGCCCTGAGCCACCAACGGTTCGGACATGTTGATTTCCTGGCGTTGCAACGCCAGGCCACTGCGGTACTGCGCCTGCTTGGAGGTGAACTCACGCAGCTCTTGCTGACGCTGTATCAACTGCTCCTGCAAACCACCGATCTCGTCGTGCAACTGCTGGCGACGGCTGGTGTACAGCGACTCTTCGCTCTTGGCCTGGTTCGGCACAGCCTTGAGCACATCGGCTGGAAAATTCAGCGGACGGTCATCCACTTCGGCGCTCAAGCGCTCAACCCGCAGCAGCATCGACAGGCGATCTGCCTCGGTTTCGCCGACATTGGAAGCGAACCGCGTGTCGTCCAGGCGAATCAGCGGCGCGCCGGCCTCGACGATTTGCCCTTCCTTGACGTACAGCTCGGAGACGATACCGCCCTCAAGGTTCTGGATTTTCTGGATCTTGGACGATGGAATCGCCTTGCCGTCGCCCTTGGTCACTTCGTCGATGACCGCGAAGTTGGCCCAGAGCATCAGGAACACGAAGAAGCCAATGATCGCCCAAATGGTCAGCCGCACCACACGCGGCGCATCTTCGATCAGCGCTTTGTTCACTTCCGGCAGCGGTTGGCCTTGCAGCGAGGCGGAGCCTTTGAAGTAACGGCGGATAGAGTCTTTGAAACCTGGCTTATGCGACACTGATCTGCCCCTTTTTCAACGCTTCCATCACCACGGCTTTCGGGCCATCGGCGAGAATCTGCCCACGGTCGATCACCAACAGGCGATCCACCAGCGACAGCAGCGACGCACGGTGCGTCACCAGCACCACGGTTTTGCTTTCAATCACCGCAGCAAGGCGTTGTTTGAGACGTTCTTCGCCGGTGTTATCCATGGCGCTGGTCGGTTCGTCGAGCAGCAGGATCGGCGGGTTGAGCAACAGCGCACGAGCCAGGGCGACGTTCTGGCGTTGGCCGCCGGACAGGTTCTGCCCACGCTCGCCGACTTGCAGCTCATAACCTTGCGGGTGCAGACGGGCGAATTCGTGGACACCGGCCAGTTCGGCGGCTTGCAGCACCAGTTCGTCTTCTACATAGCGCGCACCCGATACCAAATTGTCGCGCAGCGTACCGGCGAGCAACTGAATGTCCTGGGGCACATAACCGATGTTGTGGCGCAGTTCGCTGACGTCGATCTGACGGATATCAACACCATCCACCAACAGGGCGCCGTCGTCCGGTTGATAGAGGCCCACCAGCAGTTTGGCCAGGGAGCTTTTGCCCGAGCCGCTGCGACCGATGATGCCGATTTTCTCGCCGGGCTTGATGCTCAGATTGATGTTCTTCAGCGCCGGGTTCTGCTGATTCGGGTAGGTGAAGTTCAGTTGACGGCACTCGATGGCGCCTTGCAGCACCTTGCGGCTCAGTGGGCGCTCGTCGAAATTGCGCTCTTGCGGCAATTCCATCATCTGGTCTACCGAAACCATCGTCACCTTCGCTTGCTGGTAACGGGTCAGCAGGCCGGACAACGAGGCCAACGGGCTAAGCGCGCGACCGCTGAGCATGTAGCAGGCAATCAGACCGCCCATGCTCAGGTGGCCGTCGATGATCTGGTACACGCCGAAGACGATCATGATCACCCCGGCCAGTTGCTGGATCAGCAAGGTGATGTTCATCGCCAGGCCGGAAAGCATTTTCACCCGCAGCTCGAGGCGGCTGAGGGTGCCGATGGTCTGCTCCCACTGGTACTGACGCTCGCTTTCAGCGTTGTTGACCTTCACCGCATCGAGGCCGGCGAGGGTTTCGATCAGGCTCGACTGACGCTCGGCGGCGAGGGCCATGGTTCGTTCCATGGTCGCCACCAATGGCTTCTGCAGCGCATAACCGATCAGCAAGGCAATCGGGAACGCCAGCACCGGGATCCACACCAGGTGCCCGCCAAGGATCGCGATGACCATGAAGATCAACAGCGTAAACGGCAGGTCGATCAGGCTGGTCAGCGTCAGCGACGCAAGGAAGTCGCGCAGGCTCTGAAACTCGTGGATGTTCTGGGCGAAGCTGCCAACCCGGGCCGGGCGGTACTTCATGGCCATGCCGACGATGCGCTCGAACAACGTGGCCGAGATGATCAGGTCGGTTTTCTTGCCGGCCAGGTCCAGGCAGAGGCTGCGCAGGCTCTTGAGGATCAGGTCGAACAGGTAGGCGCCGGTGATGCCGATCGCCAACACCCACAGGGTCGATTCGGCCTGGTTCGGCACGACGCGGTCGTAGACGTTCATCACGAACAGCGGCGCAGCCATGGCGATGATGTTGATCAGAAAACTGGCGGCGATGGCGTCGGCGTACAGCCAGCGCGAGCGCTTGAGGGTGTCGCGAAACCACGAACGCGCACGGGGGATCAGCGTGCCGTGGTTGACGTCGAATTTGTGTTGGGGTTGAGCGAAGAAGACTTTGCCGATGTAGTCGTCGGCCAGCAGTTCACGGCTGACGACGCTTTCGCCGCCATCGGTTTCGCTGAGCAGCACACGGGCCTGGTCTTCACCGTGCCAGCCAAGCAACACGGCACTGCGACCGTCCTTGAGCAGCAACAACGCCGGCATGGCAATCGCCGGAATGTCTTCCAGCTTGCGTTGCAGCACCCGGCCTTGCAGACCGGCGCGAGCGGCTGCGCGGGGCAGCAATTCGACGCTCAGGCGCTGCTTGGGCAACGGCAGACCGGTGGTCAGCATCGCGGCGCTGGCCGGTTTCTGGTGCAGCGTGCACAGGGCTAGCAGGCCATCCAGTAACGGATCGTCATGCAGCGCGCGTGGATCATGAATGAGTTGAACTCGACTGACTTCTGATTCCACGCTCGGCACTCTTGGCTAACAATTGAACAATGAAGGTTCTGCTCAATTCATACCGGGCAGTTGGACCTTTGGCTTCACGTCGTTCTGCACGACGGATGCCAACGGTGCGACCACTCCCTGGCTCTTGAGCAACTCGCCCATGGTCGCCTTGATTCGGTACTGAGTAAATAACTGAATGTTTTTGATATCAGCCAAGCGACGGGAAGCGGTGAACAGTTCGTTTTCACTGTCGAGCAAGTCGAGCAAGGTGCGCTGACCCAGGCTGAATTGCTTCTGGTACGCGACACGCACGGCGGTGCTGTGATCGACGTATTGCTGGGCGATCGGCACCTGAGCGTTCGCATTGTTCAGGGCGTTCCAGGCCAGGCCCAACTCTTCGTTCAACACGCGCAAGGCGTTGTTGCGGATATCCAGCGCCTGGTTGGACAGGTAGGACTTGGATTCCAGGTCAGCCTTGTTGCTGCCGCCGGAGTACAGGTTGAAGCGCATGCGCAGCATGGCTTGCCATTCGTTGCTGGAACCGGGCTGTCCGTCGAGGTTGTTGTCGGCAGTACGGCCCAACTCAGCATCGAAACGTGGGTAGAACGTCGACTTGGCGGTTTCGTATTGCTTTTCGGCAGCGGCAATGTCGGATTCGGCGGAACGCAGGACCGGGCTGTTATCCAGCATCTGCTGGCGGGCTTCATTCAGGTTGGCTGGCAACAGCGCCATGAACGGTGCCGGGCGCTCCAGTTGATCGGGCAGCTGGCCGACGGCGCTGAGGTAGTTGGTCTCGGAGTCCGCCAGGTTCGTTTGTTCGGTGATCAGGTTGTTGCGGGCCTGGGCCATACGCGCTTCTGCCTGGTCAAGGTCAGCGCCGCTGCCCACTCCGCGGGAGGTGCGCAGTTTGATCTGGTCGAAAATCCGTTCGTGGCTTTTCAGGTTTTCGTCGGCCAGGCGCACGAATTCGCGGCGAGTCAGTACGTCTAGATAGACCTGAGCGACGGTCAGCGCGGTGCGTTCGGACGTTCCCAGCAACGAATAGGCGCGGGAGTTAACGGTGGCTTGTTGGCGCCCTACTTCGCTGGACGTCGCAAAACCGTCAAAAACCATTTGCGACAGACGCACGCTCGATTCCCCGCGGTTCAGGGTTTCCCAGCGACTGCTACCGGTGTCGGCACGGGTAGTGGCGTTGTCAGAGCCTTCGCGACCATAACCGCCCAGCAGATCGACCCGTGGCAGGTATCCACCTTTTGCAGCCTTTAACTGATAATCCGCGGCCAATCGACTGTTAACCGCTGCCTGGATTTCCGGATGGACATCCAGCGCCTGTTGCATGGCTTCCGGCAAGGATTGGGCTTGGGCAAAACTGGCGGCAAGGGCGAAGGGTAAGGCCTTGAACAGGTATGAACGCATGTTGGAAATATCCCAGGACTTCTTGTCTTGAATCACAGCAAATAGTAGCGCTGCGTCGGATGATGGCAACCGGAATGACCGTATGTCGGAAAGTTCAAAACAGGAACTGGATCACACGCTGTAGGACAGGTCGCCGCGTTAAATATCAATGTGACATTACTGGGGCGATTGTTTAGGATGGCACCCATAAGGTCAATAGTTTGGCATAAAGTTAATAACGAAAGAATATAGCCAAATTATTGACGGATCGTAGCGTCAATCTTGTGCGTTAATTTTCAAAAAAGTACGTCCAGACTGCTTTGGCAAGTTCGCCATCAGGTCCATGGAAGTCAACTGAACGTGACACCCGGAGAGTCTTCAATGAGCAGTGTTGTTGCCATCGTCAAAAGCATTGTTGGTCAGGTTTTCGCGGTGTCCCCAGAGGGCGTCCGCCGCGTACTCATTGAAGGCGACCGGCTGTTTGTCGGCGATCAGGTAGACACCGGTGCCGCTGGCGCCGTCACGCTCGAATTGGCCGATGGCCGCACCCTGGACCTGGGCCGCGACACTCAGTGGAGTGGCACCGATCCGGACTCCACCACCAACTTGGCAGAAGCCACTGCACAAGCCGCGCCATCGGTTGAAGAACTGCAGCAAGCCATCGCTGCCGGCGCCGACCCGACGACTGCATTTGAAGCGGCCGCAGCCGGTCCGGCAGCAGCGGGCACGGGTGGTGCGGCCGGTGGCGGTCACAGTTTCGTGGTATTGGATGCAACCGCTGGCCGGGTAGACCCGACCATTGGTTTCCCGACCGCGGGCATCGGCTCTACCGCGCTGGCCACACAAAACTTCGTCGGTGCCCAGACCACCAACAACGCCACCGTCGTTAACGCCTCGACCCTGAGCCTCAGCGCCACGCCGACTATCACCGAAGCCGGCGGCGTACTGGTTTACACCGCAACCCTGACCCAGGCACCGACCAGCGACCTGACCATCTCCCTGTCCAACGGCTCGGTGATCGTGATTCAGGCCGGCCAGACCACCGGCACCGTCAACGTGACACTGGCACCACACGACACCGTCTATAACGACGCGACTCAGATCAACGTTACGGTCACTGGCACCACCGGTGGTGCCGGCATCCTCGTCACCCCGCCGACCGTGCCGGCCGTGACTCAGGTCACCGACACTATCGACACCACTACCGTCACCTTGACGGCGGGCGGCACCGTCACTGAAGGCGGGCAAATCACCTACACCGCAACACTGACCAATCCGGCTCAGACCCCGGTTACCGTGACCCTGTCCAACGGTTCGACCATCACCATCGACGCCGGCAAAACCACTGGCACTGTGAACGTTCCGACGCCAGCCAATGACGTCTATAACAATGGCAGCACCGTCACCACCACGATCACCGGCGCAACAGGCGGCAATTTTGAGAACCTGGCCCCAAATCCGACGCCAGCGGTCACAACCATTACCGATTCGATCGACACCACTACCGTCACGCTGACAGCGGGCTCGACGGTCACTGAAGGCGGCCAGATCACTTACACCGCGACCCTGACCAATCCGGCTCAGACGCCAGTCACGGTGACGCTGTCCAACGGCTCGACCATCACCATCGACGCCGGCAAAACCACTGGCACTGTGAACGTTCCGACGCCAGCCAATGACGTCTACAACAACGGCAGCACCGTCAGCACCACGATCACCGGCACTACGGGCGGCAATTTCGAGAACCTGGCGCCGAACCCGGCCCCGGCGGTCACGACCATTACCGACTCTGTCGACAACACCGGGCTTACCCTGACGGCGACTGGCAGTGTTACCGAAGGCGGCCAGATCACCTACACCGCGACCCTGACCAACCCGGCTCAGACGCCAGTGACCGTGACCCTGTCCAACGGCTCGACCATTACCATTGAAGCCGGTAAAACCACCGGCTCGGTGCACGTCGATACCCCGGCCAATGATGTCTATCAGAACGGCAGCACCGTTAGCACCACAATCACCGGCGCAACGGGCGGCAACTTCGAACAGCTGACCCCGAACCCGGCTCCAGCCGTGACGACCATCACTGATTCGGTGGACAACACCGGCCTGACACTGACAGCCAGCGGCTCTGTCACCGAGGGCGGCCAGATCACTTACACCGCTACCTTGACCAACGCGGCGCAAACGCCAGTGACCGTGACGCTGTCCAACGGTTCGACCATCACTATTGAAGCCGGTAAAACCACTGGCTCGGTGCACGTCGATACCCCGGCAAACGATGTCTACAACAACGGCAGTACCGTCACCACGACGATCACCGGCGTAACGGGCGGCAACTTCGAACAGTTGACCCCGAACCCGGCTCCAGCCGTGACGACCATCACTGATTCGGTGGACAACACCGGCCTGACACTGACAGCCAGCGGCTCTGTCACCGAGGGCGGCCAGATCACTTACACCGCTACCTTGACCAACGCGGCGCAAACGCCCGTTACCGTGACGCTGTCCAACGGTTCGACCATCACTATTGAAGCCGGTAAAACCACTGGCTCGGTGCACGTCGATACCCCGGCCAATGACGTCTATCAGAACGGCAGCACTGTCAGCACCACAATTACCGGGACCACCGGCGGCAATTTCGAGAACCTGGTACCGAATCCAGCACCAGCGGTCACGACCATCACGGATTCGATCGACACCACCACTGTTACGCTGACAGCGGATTCGACTGTCACCGAAGGCGGCCAGATCACCTATACCGCCACCTTGACCAACGCGGCGCAAACGCCAGTTACTGTCACGCTGTCCAACGGTTCGACCATCACTATTGAAGCCGGTAAAACCACTGGCTCAGTGCACGTCGACACCCCGGCCAATGACGTCTATCAGAACGGCAGTACCGTCAACACCACGATTACCGGCACTACTGGCGGCAACTTCGAACAGTTGACCCCGAACCCGGCTCCGGCCGTGACGACCATCACCGACTCGATCGACAACACCGGCCTGAGCCTCACCGCGACCGGCACTGTTGTCGAAGGCGGCCAGATTGTTTACACCGCAACCCTGACCAACCCGGCCGGCACGCCGATGACCGTGACCTTGAGCAATGGCTCGGTCATTACCATCGAAGCGGGCAAAACCACCGGCAGCGTCACCGTCGATACCCCGCCGAACGACGTCTACAACAATGGCAGCACCGTCAGCACTACGATCACTGGCACTGCCGGCGGTAATTTCGAGCAACTGACCCCGAGCACCGAGCCGGCGCTGACTACCATCACCGACTCGAAAGACACCACGGGCCTGAGCCTGAGCGCGACTGATACCGTGGCTGAAGGTGGTTCGATTGTTTACACCGCCACCCTGACCAATGCCGCTGGCACCCCGGTAACCGTGACCTTGTCGAACGGCTCGGTGATCACCATCGATGCGGGTAAAACCACCGGCACCGTCACCGTCGCAGCTCCGGCCGATGACGTTTATAAAGACGCCGGCAAAGTTGAAGTCACCGTTAAAGATGCCGCTGGCGGCAACTTTGAGAATCTGGTGACCAATCCAGCTGCGGCCGTGACCAACGTCACTGACACCATCGACACCTCGACCGTGACTCTGAAGGCTGATCCATCCGCGGCTGAAGGTGGCACCGTCACTTACACCGCGACGGTCGGTCAGCCAGTGACAGGTTCGCCAGTCACCGTAACCTTGGCCAACGGCCAGACCATCACCATCGACATCGGTAAAACCACTGGCACCGTGACCGCCATCGCGCCTAACGACGCATTGAATGGCCATGCGCCACTGACCAACTCGATCACCAACGTGAGCGGTGGCAACTACGAAAACCTGGTCGCCGACAAAACCCCGGTTTCGACTAACGTCACTGACACCGTAGACACCACAACCCTCAGCCTGAGCGCGACTGACTCGGTCGCCGAGGGTGGCCAGATCACCTACACCGCCACCCTGACCAATGCGGCCGGCACGCCAGTGACCGTCACACTGAGCAACGGCGCTGTTATAACCATTGATGCGGGCAAAACCACGGGAACCGTCACCGTCGCAGCCCCGGCCGATGACGTTTACAAGGATGCTGGCAAAGTTGAAGTCACTGTTAAAGATGCCGCTGGCGGTAACTTTGAGAATCTGGTGACCAATCCAGCTGCGGCCGTGACCAACGTCACTGACACCATCGACACCTCGACCGTGACTCTGAAGGCTGATCCATCCGCGGCTGAAGGTGGCACCGTCACTTACACCGCGACGGTCGGTCAGCCAGTGACAGGTTCGCCAGTCACCGTAACCTTGGCCAACGGCCAGACCATCACCATCGACATCGGTAAAACCACTGGCACCGTGACCGCCATCGCGCCTAACGACGCATTGAATGGCCATGCGCCACTGACCAACTCGATCAGCAACGTGAGCGGTGGCAACTACGAAAACCTGGTCGCCGACAAAACCCCGGTTTCGACTAACGTCACTGACACCGTAGACACCACAACCCTCAGCCTGAGCGCGACTGACTCGGTCGCCGAGGGTGGCCAGATCACCTACACCGCCACCCTGACCAATGCGGCCGGCACGCCCGTGACCGTCACACTGAGCAACGGCGCTGTTATAACCATTGATGCGGGCAAAACCACGGGAACCGTCACCGTCGCAGCCCCGGCCGATGACGTTTACAAGGATGCTGGCAAAGTTGAAGTCACTGTTAAAGATGCCGCTGGCGGTAACTTTGAGAATCTGGTGACCAATCCGGCTGCGGCCGTGACCAACGTCACCGATACCATCGACACCTCGACCGTTACGCTGAAGGCTGATCCATCCGCGGCTGAAGGTGGCACCGTCACTTACACCGCGACGGTCGGTCAGCCAGTGACAGGTTCGCCAGTCACCGTAACCTTGGCCAACGGCCAGACCATCACCATCGACATCGGTAAAACCACTGGCACCGTGACCGCCATCGCGCCTAACGACGCATTGAATGGCCATGCGCCACTGACCAACTCGATCACCAACGTGAGCGGTGGCAACTACGAAAACCTGGTGGCCGACAAAACCCCGGTTTCGACTAACGTCACTGACACCGTAGACACCACGACCCTCAGCCTGACCGCGACTGATACCGTGGCTGAAGGCGGTTCGATTGTTTACACCGCGACACTGACTAACGCGGCCGGCACCCCGGTAACCGTGACCTTGTCGAACGGCTCGGTGATCACCATCGATGCGGGTAAAACCACCGGCACCGTCACCGTCGCAGCCCCGGCCGATGACGTGTATAAAGACGCCGGCAAAGTTGAAGTCACTGTCAAAGATGCCGCTGGCGGTAACTTCGAGAACCTGGTGACCAATCCGGCTGCGGCCGTGACCAACGTCACCGACACCATCGACACCTCGACCGTCACCTTGAAGGCTGATCCATCCGCAGCTGAAGGTGGCACCGTCACTTACACCGCCACCGTCGGCCAGCCAGTGACTGGCTCGCCAGTCACCGTAACCTTGGCCAACGGCCAGACCATCACCATCGACATCGGTAAAACCACTGGCACCGTCACCGCCGTTGCACCGAACGACGCGCTCAACGGTCATGCGCCACTGACTAACTCGATCAGCAACGTCAGCGGCGGTAACTACGAAAACCTGGTGGCCGACAAAACCCCGGTTTCGACTAACGTCACTGATACCGTAGACACCACGACCCTCAGCCTGAGCGCGACTGATACCGTAGCTGAAGGCGGTTCGATTGTTTACACCGCGACACTGACCAATGCTGCCGGCACACCCGTGACTGTCACCTTGAGCAATGGCTCGGTGATCACCATCGACGCCGGCAAAACCACGGGCACCGTCACCGTCGCAGCCCCGGCCGATGACGTTTATAAAGACGCCGGCAAAGTTGAAGTCACCGTTAAAGATGCCGCTGGCGGTAACTTTGAGAACCTGGTGACCAATCCGGCTGCGGCCGTGACCAACGTCACCGATACCATCGACACCTCGACCGTTACGCTGAAGGCTGATCCATCCGCAGCTGAAGGTGGCACCGTCACTTACACCGCCACCGTCGGCCAACCAGTGACTGGCAGCGCGGTCATCGTGACCTTGGCCAACGGCCAAAACATCACCATCGACATCGGCAAAACCAGCGGGACCGTCACCGCGATTGCACCGAACGACGCGCTCAACGGTCACGCGCCACTGACCAACTCGATTACTGGTGTAAGCGGCGGCAACTACGAAAACCTGGTCGCCGACAAAACGCCGGTTTCGACTACGGTCACTGACACCGTTGATACCACCACGCTGAGCCTTGGCGCGACAGACTCGGTCGCTGAAGGTGGCCAGATCACCTACACCGCCACCCTGTCCAACGCGGCCGGCACACCCGTGACCGTCACCTTGAGCAATGGCTCGGTGATCACCATCGACGCTGGCAAAACTACCGGTTCCGTCACCGTCGCAGCTCCGGCCGATGACGTTTACAAAGATGCTGGCAAAGTTGAAGTCACTGTCAAAGACGCGGCTGGCGGTAACTTCGAGAACCTGGTGACCAATCCGGCTGCGGCCGTGACCAACGTCACTGACACCATCGACACCTCGACCGTTACCTTGAAGGCTGATCCATCGGCGGCTGAAGGTGGCACCGTCACTTACACCGCCACCGTCGGCCAACCAGTGACTGGCAGCGCGGTCATCGTGACCTTGGCCAACGGCCAAAACATCACCATCGACATCGGCAAAACCAGCGGGACCGTCACAGCCGTTGCACCGAACGACGCGTTGAACGGTCATGCGCCACTGACTAACTCGATCACCGACGTTAGCGGCGGTAACTACGAAAACCTGGTGGCCGACAAAACCCCGGTCAGCACCACTGTGACCGACACGGTTGATACCACCACGCTGAGCCTGAGCGCGACTGATACCGTAGCTGAAGGCGGTTCGATTGTTTACACCGCTACCTTGACCAACGCCGCTGGCACCCCGGTAACCGTGACCTTGTCGAACGGCTCGGTGATCACCATCGACGCCGGTAAAACCACGGGAACCGTAACGGTCGATGCACCAAAAGACGACGTCTACCTCGACGCCGGCAAGGTCAGCGCCACAATTACCACCGCGACCGGCGGCAATTTCGAAAGCCTCGTACCGAGCACGGCTGCGGCCGTGACCAACGTCACCGACACCATCGACACCTCGACCGTTACCTTGAAGGCTGATCCATCCGCGGCTGAAGGTGGCACCGTCACTTACACCGCGACGGTTGGCCAGCCAGTGACTGGCAGCGCGGTCATCGTGACCTTGGCCAACGGCCAGACCATCACGATCGACATCGGCAAAACCACCGGCACCGTGACCGCCATCGCGCCTAACGACGCGTTGAATGGTCATGCGCCGTTGACTAACTCGATTACGGGTGTAAGCGGCGGTAACTACGAAAACCTGGTCGCTGACAAGACACCGGTTTCGACCACGGTCACTGACACCGTAGACACCACAACCCTCAGCCTGAGCGCGACTGATACCGTAGCTGAAGGCGGTTCGATCATTTACACCGCCACCCTGACCAATGCGGCTGGCACCCCGGTAACCGTGACCTTGTCGAACGGCTCGGTGATCACCATCGATGCCGGTAAAACCACGGGCACCGTGACCGTCCCAGCGCCAGCCGATGACGTCTATAAAGACGCCGGCAAAGTTGAAGTCACTGTTAAAGATGCCGCTGGCGGTAACTTTGAGAACCTGGTGACCAATCCGGCTGCGGCCGTGACCAACGTCACCGACACCATCGACACCTCGACCGTTACCTTGAAGGCTGATCCATCCGCGGCAGAAGGTGGCACCGTCACTTACACCGCCACCGTCGGCCAGCCAGTGACTGGCTCGCCAGTCACCGTAACCTTGGCCAACGGCCAGACCATCACAATCGACATCGGTAAAACCAGCGGCACCGTTAACGCTGTTGCACCGAACGATGCCCTCAACGGTCATGCGCCACTGACCAACTCGATCACCAACGTGAGCGGCGGCAATTACGAAAACCTGGTGGCCGACAAAACGCCGGTTTCGACTAACGTCACTGACACCATCGACACCACCAACCTGTCGTTGACCGCAACCAACTCGGTGGCCGAAGGTGGTCAGATCGTTTACACCGCGACACTGACTAATGCGGCCGGCACGCCGGTAACCGTGACCTTGTCGAATGGCTCGGTGATCACCATCGATGCTGGCAAAACCACGGGAACCGTAACGGTCGATGCACCAAAAGACGACGTCTACCTCGACGCCGGCAAGGTCAGCGCCACAATTACCACCGCGACCGGCGGCAATTTCGAAAGCCTCGTACCGAGCACGGCTGCGGCCGTGACCAACGTCACCGACACCATCGACACCTCGACCGTTACCTTGAAGGCTGATCCATCCGCGGCTGAAGGTGGCACCGTCACTTACACCGCGACGGTTGGCCAGCCAGTGACTGGCAGCGCGGTCATCGTGACCTTGGCCAACGGCCAGACCATCACGATCGACATCGGCAAAACCACCGGCACCGTGACCGCCATCGCGCCTAACGACGCGTTGAATGGTCATGCGCCGTTGACTAACTCGATTACGGGTGTAAGCGGCGGTAACTACGAAAACCTGGTCGCTGACAAGACACCGGTTTCGACCACGGTCACTGACACCGTAGACACCACAACCCTCAGCCTGAGCGCGACTGATACCGTAGCTGAAGGCGGTTCGATCATTTACACCGCCACCCTGACCAATGCGGCTGGCACCCCGGTAACCGTGACCTTGTCGAACGGCTCGGTGATCACCATCGATGCCGGTAAAACCACGGGCACCGTGACCGTCCCAGCGCCAGCCGATGACGTCTATAAAGACGCCGGCAAAGTTGAAGTCACTGTTAAAGATGCCGCTGGCGGTAACTTTGAGAACCTGGTGACCAATCCGGCTGCGGCCGTGACCAACGTCACCGACACCATCGACACCTCGACCGTTACCTTGAAGGCTGATCCATCGGCGGCTGAAGGTGGCACCGTCACTTACACCGCCACCGTCGGCCAGCCAGTGACTGGCTCGCCGGTCACCGTATCGTTGGCCAACGGCCAGACCATCACGATCGACATCGGCAAAACCACTGGCACCGTGACCGCCATTGCGCCTAACGACGCGTTGAACGGTCATGCGCCGCTGACTAACTCGATCACCAACGTGAGCGGTGGTAACTACGAAAACCTGGTCGCCGACAAAACGCCGGTTTCGACTAACGTCACTGACACCATCGACACCACCAACCTGTCGTTGACCGCAACCAACTCGGTGGCCGAAGGTGGTCAGATCGTTTACACCGCGACACTGACTAATGCGGCCGGCACGCCGGTAACCGTGACCTTGTCGAATGGCTCGGTGATCACCATCGATGCTGGCAAAACCACGGGAACCGTAACGGTCGATGCACCAAAAGACGACGTCTACCTCGACGCCGGCAAGGTCAGCGCCACAATTACCACCGCGACCGGCGGCAATTTCGAAAGCCTCGTACCGAGCACGGCTGCGGCCGTGACCAACGTCACTGACACCATCGACACCTCGACCGTTACTCTGAAGGCTGATCCATCCGCGACTGAAGGTGGCACCGTCACTTACACCGCGACGGTCGGTCAGCCAGTGACTGGCAGCCCGGTTACCGTGACCTTGGCCAACGGCCAGACCATCACGATCGACATCGGCAAAACCACCGGCACCGTGACCGCCATCGCGCCTAACGACGCGTTGAATGGTCATGCGCCGTTGACTAACTCGATTACGGGTGTAAGCGGCGGCAACTACGAAAACCTGGTCGCCGACAAAACGCCGGTTTCGACTAACGTCACTGACACCATCGACACCACCAACCTGTCGTTGACCGCAACCAACTCGGTGGCCGAAGGTGGTCAGATCGTTTACACCGCGACACTGACTAATGCGGCCGGCACGCCGGTAACCGTGACCTTGTCGAATGGCTCGGTGATCACCATCGATACTGGCAAAACCACGGGAACCGTAACGGTCGATGCACCAAAAGACGACGTCTACCTCGACGCCGGCAAGGTCAGCGCCACAATTACCACCGCGACCGGCGGCAATTTCGAAAGCCTCGTACCGAGCACGGCTGCGGCCGTGACCAACGTCACTGACACCATCGACACCTCGACCGTTACTCTGAAGGCTGATCCATCCGCGACTGAAGGTGGCACCGTCACTTACACCGCCACCGTCGGTCAGCCAGTGACTGGCAGCCCGGTTACCGTGACCTTGGCCAACGGCCAAAACATCACCATCGATATCGGTAAAACCACGGGCACCGTCACCGCGATTGCACCGAACGACGCGCTCAACGGTCATGCGCCACTGACCAACTCGATTACTGGTGTAAGCGGCGGCAACTACGAAAACCTGGTCGCCGACAAAACGCCGGTTTCGACTAACGTCACTGACACCATCGACACCACCAACCTGTCGTTGACCGCAACCAACTCGGTGGCCGAAGGTGGTCAGATCGTTTACACCGCGACACTGACTAATGCGGCCGGCACGCCGGTAACCGTGACCTTGTCGAATGGCTCGGTGATCACCATCGATGCTGGCAAAACCACGGGAACCGTAACGGTCGATGCACCAAAAGACGACGTCTACCTCGACGCCGGCAAGGTCAGCGCCACAATTACCACCGCGACCGGCGGCAATTTCGAAAGCCTCGTACCGAGCACGGCTGCGGCCGTGACCAACGTCACTGACACCATCGACACCTCGACCGTTACTCTGAAGGCTGATCCATCCGCGACTGAAGGTGGCACCGTCACTTACACCGCGACGGTCGGTCAGCCAGTGACTGGCAGCCCGGTTACCGTGACCTTGGCCAACGGCCAGACCATCACGATCGACATCGGCAAAACCACCGGCACCGTGACCGCCATCGCGCCTAACGACGCGTTGAATGGTCATGCGCCGTTGACTAACTCGATTACGGGTGTAAGCGGCGGCAACTACGAAAACCTGGTCGCCGACAAAACGCCGGTTTCGACTAACGTCACTGACACCATCGACACCACCAACCTGTCGTTGACCGCAACCAACTCGGTGGCCGAAGGTGGTCAGATCGTTTACACCGCGACACTGACTAATGCGGCCGGCACGCCGGTAACCGTGACCTTGTCGAATGGCTCGGTGATCACCATCGATACTGGCAAAACCACGGGAACCGTAACGGTCGATGCACCAAAAGACGACGTCTACCTCGACGCCGGCAAGGTCAGCGCCACAATTACCACCGCGACCGGCGGCAATTTCGAAAGCCTCGTACCGAGCACGGCTGCGGCCGTGACCAACGTCACCGATACCATCGACACCTCGACCGTTACCTTGAAGGCTGATCCATCGGCGGCAGAAGGTGGCACCGTCACTTACACCGCCACCGTCGGCCAGCCTGTGACAGGTTCGCCAGTGACCGTGACCTTGGCCAACGGCCAGACCATCACCATCGACATCGGCAAAACCACGGGCACCGTCACCGCCATTGCGCCTAACGACGCGTTGAACGGTCATGCGCCGCTGACTAACTCGATCACCAACGTGAGCGGTGGTAACTACGAAAACCTGGTCGCCGACAAAACGCCGGTTTCGACTAACGTCACTGACACCATCGACACCACCAACCTGTCGTTGACCGCAACCAACACCGTCGCTGAAGGTGGCCAGATCACCTACACCGCAACCCTGACCAACGCGGCCGGCACCCCGGTGACCGTGACGCTGAGCAACGGCTCGGTGATCACCATCGACGCCGGTAAAACCACGGGCACCGTGACCGTCGCGGCCCCAGCCGATGACGTGTACAAGGATGCCGGCACCGTTCAAGCCACCATCAAAGGTGCCACTGGCGGTAACTTCGAGAACCTGGCGACCAATCCGGCTGCGGCCGTGACCAACGTCACCGACACCATCGACACCTCGACCGTCACCCTGAAGGCTGATCCATCCGCAGCTGAAGGTGGCACCGTCACTTACACCGCGTCGGTCGGCCAACCAGTGACTGGCAGCGCGGTCATCGTGACCTTGGCCAACGGCCAGAACATCACCATCGACATCGGCAAAACCAGCGGGACCGTCACCGCGATTGCACCGAACGACGCGCTCAACGGTCATGCGCCGTTGACTAACTCGATCAGCAACGTGAGCGGCGGTAACTACGAAAACCTGGTCGCCGACAAAACGCCGGTTTCGACTAACGTCACTGACACCATCGACACCACCAACCTGTCGTTGACCGCAACCAACTCGGTGGCCGAAGGTGGTCAGATCGTTTACACCGCGACACTGACTAATGCGGCCGGCACGCCGGTAACCGTGACCTTGTCGAATGGCTCGGTGATCACCATCGATGCTGGCAAAACCACGGGAACCGTAACGGTCGATGCACCAAAAGACGACGTCTACCTCGACGCCGGCAAGGTCAGCGCCACAATTACCACCGCGACCGGCGGCAATTTCGAAAGCCTCGTACCGAGCACGGCTGCGGCCGTGACCAACGTCACTGACACCATCGACACCTCGACCGTTACTCTGAAGGCTGATCCATCCGCGACTGAAGGTGGCACCGTCACTTACACCGCGACGGTCGGTCAGCCAGTGACAGGTTCGCCAGTCACCGTAACCTTGGCCAACGGCCAGACCATCACCATCGACATCGGCAAAACCAGCGGCACCGTGACCGCCATCGCGCCAAACGACGCGTTGAATGGTCATGCGCCACTGACCAACTCGATCACCAACGTGAGCGGTGGTAACTACGAAAACCTGGTGGCCGACAAAACCCCGGTCAGCACCACGGTGACCGACACCATCGACACCACCAACCTGTCGTTGACCGCAACCAACTCGGTGGCCGAAGGTGGTCAGATCGTTTACACCGCAACCCTGACTAACGCGGCCGGCACGCCGGTAACCGTGACCTTGTCGAATGGCTCGGTGATCACCATCGATGCTGGCAAAACCACGGGAACCGTAACGGTCGATGCACCAAAAGACGACGTCTACCTCGACGCCGGCAAGGTCAGCGCCACAATTACCACCGCGACCGGCGGCAATTTCGAAAGCCTCGTACCGAGCACGGCTGCGGCCGTGACCAACGTCACCGACACCATCGACACCTCGACCGTCACCCTGAAGGCTGATCCATCCGCGACTGAAGGTGGCACCGTCACTTACACCGCGACGGTCGGTCAGCCAGTGACAGGTTCGCCAGTCACCGTAACCTTGGCCAACGGCCAGACCATCACCATCGACATCGGCAAAACCAGCGGCACCGTGACCGCCATCGCGCCAAACGACGCGTTGAATGGTCATGCGCCACTGACCAACTCGATCACCAACGTGAGCGGTGGTAACTACGAAAACCTGGTGGCCGACAAAACCCCGGTCAGCACCACGGTGACCGACACCATCGACACCACCAACCTGTCGTTGACCGCAACCAACTCGGTGGCCGAAGGTGGTCAGATCGTTTACACCGCAACCCTGACTAACGCGGCCGGCACGCCGGTAACCGTGACCTTGTCGAATGGCTCGGTGATCACCATCGATGCTGGCAAAACCACGGGAACCGTAACGGTCGATGCACCAAAAGACGACGTCTACCTCGACGCCGGCAAGGTCAGCGCCACAATTACCACCGCGACCGGCGGCAATTTCGAAAGCCTCGTACCGAGCACGGCTGCGGCCGTGACCAACGTCACCGACACCATCGACACCTCGACCGTCACCCTGAAGGCTGATCCATCCGCGGCTGAAGGTGGCACCGTCACCTACACCGCCACCGTCGGCCAACCAGTGACTGGCAGCGCGGTCATCGTGACCTTGGCCAACGGCCAGACCATCACCATCGACATCGGCAAAACCACTGGCACCGTCACCGCGATTGCACCGAACGACGCGCTCAACGGTCATGCGCCATTGACCAACTCGATCAGCAACGTCAGCGGCGGCAATTACGAAAATCTGGTCGCCGACAAAACCCCGGTCAGCACCACTGTGACCGACACCATCGACACCACCAACCTGTCGTTGACCGCAACCAACACCGTCGCTGAAGGTGGCCAGATCACCTACACCGCAACCCTGACCAACGCGGCCGGCACCCCGGTGACCGTGACGCTGAGCAACGGCTCGGTGATCACCATCGACGCCGGTAAAACCACGGGCACCGTGACCGTCGCGGCCCCAGCCGATGACGTGTACAAGGATGCCGGCACCGTTCAAGCCACCATCAAAGGTGCCACTGGCGGTAACTTCGAGAACCTGGCGACCAATCCGGCTGCGGCCGTGACCAACGTCACCGACACCATCGACACCTCGACCGTCACCCTGAAGGCTGATCCATCCGCAGCTGAAGGTGGCACCGTCACTTACACCGCGTCGGTCGGCCAACCAGTGACTGGCAGCGCGGTCATCGTGACCTTGGCCAACGGCCAGAACATCACCATCGACATCGGCAAAACCAGCGGGACCGTCACCGCGATTGCACCGAACGACGCGCTCAACGGTCATGCGCCGTTGACTAACTCGATCAGCAACGTGAGCGGCGGTAACTACGAAAACCTGGTGGCCGACAAGACGCCGGTTTCGACTAACGTCACTGACACCATCGACACCACCAACCTGTCGTTGACCGCAACCAACACCGTCGCTGAAGGTGGCCAGATCACCTACACCGCCACCCTGACCAATGCGGCTGGCACCCCGGTAACCGTCACCCTGAGCAACGGCTCGGTGATCACCATCGATGCCGGTAAAACCACCGGCACCGTGACCGTCCCAGCGCCAGCCGATGACGTGTACAAAGACGCCGGCACCGTGCAGGCAACGATCACCAAAGCAACCGGTGGCAACTTCGAGAACCTGGCGACCAATCCGGCTGCGGCCGTGACCAACGTCACTGACACCATCGACACCTCGACCGTTACTCTGAAGGCTGATCCATCCGCGGCTGAAGGTGGCACCGTCACTTACACCGCGACGGTTGGCCAGCCAGTGACCGGCTCGCCGGTCACCGTATCGTTGGCCAACGGCCAGACCATCACTATCGACATCGGCAAAACCAGCGGCACCGTTAACGCTGTTGCACCGAACGATGCCCTCAATGGTCACACCCCACTGACCAACTCGATTACTGGTGTAAGCGGCGGCAACTACGAAAACCTGGTCGCCGACAAGACGCCGGTTTCGACTAACGTCACTGACACCATCGACACCACCAACCTGTCGTTGACCGCAACCAACTCGGTGGCCGAAGGTGGTCAGATCACCTACACCGCAACCCTGACCAACGCGGCCGGCACCCCGGTGACCGTCACCCTGAGCAACGGCTCGGTGATCACCATCGACGCCGGTAAAACCACCGGCACCGTGACCGTCCCAGCGCCAGCCGATGACGTGTACAAGGATGCCGGCACCGTTCAAGCCACCATCAAAGGTGCCACTGGCGGTAACTTCGAGAACCTGGCGACCAATCCGGCTGCGGCCGTGACCAACGTCACCGACACCATCGACACCTCGACCGTCACCCTGAAGGCTGATCCATCCGCGGCTGAAGGTGGCACCGTCACCTACACCGCCACCGTCGGCCAACCAGTGACTGGCAGCGCGGTCATCGTGACCTTGGCCAACGGCCAAAACATCACCATCGACATCGGCAAAACCAGCGGGACCGTCACCGCGATTGCACCGAACGACGCGCTCAACGGTCATGCGCCGTTGACTAACTCGATCAGCAACGTGAGCGGCGGTAACTACGAAAACCTGGTGGCCGACAAGACGCCGGTTTCGACTAACGTCACTGACACCATCGACACCACCAACCTGTCGTTGACCGCAACCAACTCGGTGGCCGAAGGTGGCCAGATCACCTACACCGCAACCCTGACCAATGCGGCTGGCACCCCGGTAACCGTGACCTTGTCGAACGGCTCGGTGATCACCATCGACGCTGGCAAAACTACCGGTTCCGTCACCGTCGCGGCTCCGGCCGATGACGTTTACATCGACGCCGGCAAGGTCAGCACCTCGATCACCAATGCCACCGGTGGTAACTTCGAGAACCTGGCCACCAGCAACACGCCTGCCGTGACCAACGTCACCGATACCATCGATAAAACCGAAGTCAGCATCACCGGCAGCACCTCGGTGACTGAAGGCCAGACCGCCAGCTACACCGTCAACCTGACGCACCCGGCGCAAACCGACGTGACGCTGAAAATCGTCTACAGCGGCACTGCCACCGACGGTTCAGACTTCACCGGCGTGTACACCGTGAAAATCCCGGCCGGTGCCAGCACCGCCACCTTCAACGTGGCGACCCTTGACGACAAGATCACCGAAAACACTGAAAATTTCGTGGTCAAGATCGACTCGGCTACGGGCGGCAACTTCGAGAGCCTGGCAGTCAGCGCCACCAACGGCAGCGTCAGCACGACGATCATCGACAACGATGCGCCGCCGGTCATCGACCTCGATGCCAACAACTCCAGCGGCGCCACCGGTGCCGATTACAAGGTGACGTTCACCGAAGGCACCACTGGCCAGGGTGTGTCGATTGCCGACACCGACCTGAAAATCACCGACCCGGACAGCACCATGCTGACCGGCGCCACCATCGTGCTGACCAACCGTCAGGACGGCGATGCGCTGAACCTGGGCAACAGCGTCAATGGCATCACCATTAATGCCAACAGCACCAATGGCACTGTCACGCTGACCCTGTCGGGCAACGCGACGCTCGCTGATTACATGCAGCAGATCAAGAACATCAGCTTCACTAACAGCAGCCACGACCCAAGCACCGTGCCACGGATCATCACCGTGACCGTGACCGATGGCGGCAATTACTCGAATGTCGCGACCACCACCGTCAACGTGGTGGCCGTGAACGACGCGCCAACGGCTGCACCGGTTAACGTCACCGGCACCGAAGACACCCCGCTGATCCTCGGCTGGTCGACCTTCGGCGTCAGCGATGTCGACAGTCCGGCCGCGAGCCTGGGTGTGAAAATCACCGGCCTGCCGGGCGACGGCAAGTTGCAGTACCTGAACGGCTCGACCTGGACCGACGTCACCGTCAACCAGACCGTCACCAAAGCTGACATCGACGCTGGCAAGCTGCACTTCACCCCGGATGCCAATGAATCCGGCACTAACGGCTACGGTGGCACTGGCCTGGGCAACAATCAGGCGGACTACGCGCAGATCAAGTTCCAGCCAACTGACGGCCAACTGCTGGGCAACACCGGCACGGTGAAAATCGACATCACCCCGGTCGCCGATGCACCGTCCCTGAACGTTGCGGACAACAGCGTCAAATCCACCGGACTGGTCAAGGAAGTCTGGACCGGCCTGTCGGGCCTCGGTACCGATGGCAGCGGCGCACCGACCGCCACGCTCAAATCGGTCATCGATGCCGCCGGTACGCCAAACACCATCGGCAACGTCACTAACGTGCAGTCCGACGGCAGCGTGGCCGCCGGTACGGCGTCGAAAACCTTCGGCCTGATCTACCTCGAAGCCGGCAAAACCTACACCTTCACCGGTACCGGCGATGACAGCCTGTTGGTGACCGTCGGCGGCAAAAACGTCGCGGCCACCACGTGGGGCGCGGGCGGTCAGTTGAGCGGCTCGTTCACCCCGACCACCAGCGGCTACTACACCCTGGACATCTACCACCACAACCAGAACGGCCCGGGCAGCTATGACGTCAACCTGTCGGTCAATGGCGGCACCGCCATCGACCTGAGCAGTGCCGGCGTGCCGCTGTACACCGGCGTGGCGGATCTGGCGGCGGCTGGCGTGACGGTTTCCGACCTGCACGGCACCAATGGCGAAGGCTACTACGACGGCTACAAACTCAACGAAGGCTTCGAAGGCACCAACGTTCACCTGTCCGCGATCAATACTGCACTGACCGACACCGACGGCTCCGAAAGCCTGAGCGTGAAAATCAGCGGTATCCCGGCAGGCTCGGTCCTTACCGATGGCGCCGGTCACACCTTCACCGCCACTGCGACCGCCGGCGAAGCCAACGTCACCGGCTGGAACCTCGGCACGCTGACCGTCACCCCGCCGACCTACTTCAACGGCCAGTTCAACCTGACCGTTACCTCGACTTCCACCGAGGCGCTGGGCGGTTCTGCCATCACCACGGCGCAGATCCCGGTTACCGTTTACCCGGCGACGTACAACGCGATCACCGCCACGGCAGCCAGTGACACCATCACCGGCACCGACGGCAACGACATCATGATCGCCGACATCGGCGGCCTGACCGTGGTGCCGGGCACCAACTACAACATCGCCTTCATGGTCGACAGTTCGGGCAGCATGAGCGCGGCGTCGATCAGCGCGGCCAAGGACTCGCTGACGTCGGTGTTCAACACCCTGAAGCAGAGCATGGGCGGCAACTCGGGCACCGTGAACATCTTCCTCGCAGACTTCGATACCCAGGTCAACAAGTCGGTGTCGGTCAACCTGAACGATCCGAATGCGCTGGCTACCCTCAAGACAGTCCTGGACTCGATGTCGTCCGGCGGCGGTACCAACTACGAGGACGTGTTCAAAACCACGGCCAACTGGTTCCAGAGCGCTGATGCCGTGGCTAACACTGGGGCGAAGAACCTCACGTACTTCATCACTGACGGCCAGCCGACCTACTACCAGAGCGGCGAGCAGACCAACCCGACGCTGTACGGCAGCGTGAAGCTCGACGATGTGGTGAAAACCAGCAACTACAAGACCGGCGACACCTTCAGCACGTACATCGACAGCACGCACTACTTCACCATCAGCAGCAACGGTGCGGCGCAGTTGCAGACGTACACGTCGAAATGGGGCTGGAGCACCTCCAACCTGGGCACCGTTCACGCTCAGGGCGACGGCACCTACGAGTTGTCGAACCTGGCGGGCAGCGGCAACAGTACCAGCCAGACCACCGTCGACAACGCCAACAGCAGCTTCGCGATACTGAACGGTCTGTCGCATGTCGACGCCATCGGCATCAACAGCGGTGTGGGCCTCAGCGACCTGAAACCATACGACTCGGACAATAACCCGCAAACCAACATCGACCCGAAAGACCTGGCCAACTCGATCATCGGTCACACCGAAGCGACGCTGCCAGGTTCCGACACGGTCAGCGGCGGTGACGGCAATGACATCCTGTTCGGCGACCTGGTGAGCTTCACCGGCATCGCCGGCGAGGGCTACCAGGCCATGCAGGCGTTCGTCGCCCAGCAAACCGGCGTGGACGTCAGCAAAGTCACCACCAGCAACGTGCACCAGTTCATCACCGAGCACTACACCGCGTTCGACGTGTCCGGCGCCCATGACGGCAACGACACGCTGCTCGGCGGCGCAGGCAATGACATTCTCTTCGGCCAGGGTGGCGACGACGTCCTCGATGGCGGCAAGGGCAATGACATCCTGCTCGGCGGCACCGGTAACGACACGCTGATCGGCGGTCCGGGCAACGACACCCTGATTGGCGGCGCGGGTGCCGACACCTTCGTCTGGAAGGCCGGCGACACCGGCAACGACGTGATCAAGGACTTCAATGCAGGCGAAGGCGACCGCATCGACCTGCGTGATTTGCTGCAGGGCGAGACCGGTAGCACCATCGACAACTTCCTGAAGATCACCACCGTTGATGGTGTGTCGTCGCTGCAAGTCAGCTCGGCGGGCAAGCTCAACTCCACAGACGCTGTGGCGGCGGCCCCGGACGTGACGATCAAACTGGAAGGCAACAACTGGTCCACCGCCAACATTCACTCGTTGATTGCCGGCAGTGACCCAACCATCAAAGTCGACCACAACAACACCTGATCCAACGTAAAACGGCCGCCCTTCTGGGGCGGCCGTCACGTTTGCGCCCATCTCACCGGTGACGATTGCGTCGCCGCACCGCATACTCGCCTGCGTTGGCTATGCTGCTGACAGCATGACGCCGGTCCATTTCTGAGGGATGCTCAATGTTTTACGTGCAACGCGATGCGCAAGGTCAATTGGTGCGCGTGGAAGCCGCGGCCTACGCCGAGGCCACGGAAACACTGCCGGCTGATCATCACGAAATTCAGGCCTGGTACGCCAACGAAGTGATGGAAACCAGCCTCAAACAGCTTAAGCAGAGCGACCTGGAAATGATCCGGGTACTCGACGACTTGATTCAGGTGCTGACCAGCAAAGGCGTGATCCGCGTCACCGACCTGCCGGCCGCCGCACAAGCCAAACTGATGGACCGGACCCAGGCCCGGGAAGCGCTGGGCGGGTTGAGCCATTTGATCGATGATGATGAGACGGGGTTGATCTAAGCCTCCGGTAAAAGCAAAAGATCGCAGCCCAACAATGCTAAGTGAGCGCTAAGCCTGGGGCTGAGTCTGAATCGGCGGCGATTCAAGGTGATCCAGCGCCCGCTCTACCAACAAATGAACCCCATCGGCCATTCGGCTAAGCGCCAACGCGACGCAACGGCGTGAGCCATCGACATCATCTGCGAGGTCGGCGGCGATGGCGCTGATGGATAAAGAGTCTTCGGAGGCGTTGGCCAACAGGGCTTCAATGTCGACGTCGGGGGAGACGGTGAAGAGCTTGCCTTTGCGGGGCTCCGGGGGATTCGGCGTTACCTTGAACATGTTGTATCTCCATCTGTGTATTGGGAGCTACTACCGTTCGCTTGCACGCGAATAGGGTGGCAGCTGTGCGCGAGTGTGCAAGACCGGGCAGACGGACCCCGGCAGATAGTTCCCGAAAGAAAGATCTCCCACGCACAGCCGCCATAACAGAAACTACGAGCATCAGTTTGCTCGCCAAGTAACCATGGCGTTGCGCGTCGTCTTTTACCCGGACTTGCACGTCCGTGTCACCGATTTTTCAGTGACAAAGCCAGACTAGCCTTGGCTTTTGGACGAAACAAGTTCACCAACACCGCTACAACTTGAAGGAAATCTCCTAGGACCTTGTGGCGTCAGCCGAATACTCCGGCGCCTGTGCTGACGCCTTCGCGAGCAAGCCCGCTCCCACAGTTGATCTTCAGTGAACACATAATGTGTGAACGACTGAGCTCTAATGTGGGAGCGGGCTTGCTCGCGAAGACGGCCTCATTGACGACTCAACTATAAAGCCTTACTTCCAGGGCTTAGGCTCACCAAACAACTGCCCCTGAACCCCATACAACCCCATCTCGCGAATCACCGACAACTCGCCTTCAGTCTCGACCCGCTCGGCAATCAACGGCAGATCGATGCTGTGCGCTGCTCGCTGAATCGCCTCGATGAACAAACGCTTGTCACTTTCCAGATCAATCGCCCGAATGTAGCTGCCATCAATCTTCAAATACGCCAAGCCCAGTCGCGCCAGGTTACCGATCATGCTGAACCGTCCACCAAA
Source organism: Pseudomonas sp. ASL4 (assembly GCF_056680395.1). Classification (NCBI taxonomy): domain Bacteria; kingdom Pseudomonadati; phylum Pseudomonadota; class Gammaproteobacteria; order Pseudomonadales; family Pseudomonadaceae; genus Pseudomonas; species Pseudomonas sp. ASL4. The sequence continues at coordinate 596,155 of NZ_CM155280.1, forward strand.
GCGCTGCAGGCTCAGGGAGAACCCAAGCTCGCGCAGGCGTCGGGTCAACTGTTCCAGCACCGCTTGCTCCGGCAATTGCTCCTCACCAATCTCCAGGGTCAGCCGCTCACCCTGATCTGAATGCTGGCGCAGGATTTCAAAAATTTTATTCAGCGCCTGCGGGTCCGCCAGCGTCGCCGAAGACAGGTTCAGCGCCAGCGACTCTTCATGCCCGGCCATTTGCCCAAGCACCAATTCCAACATCAGCCGATCCAGTCGTGCCGTCCAGCCAAAGCGCTCCAGCCACGGCAGGAAACGCCCAGCGGGAATGGTCTGGCCCTGATCATCGATCAATCGCGACAGCACTTTGTAATGCAGCACCAGCGCGGTGTCCTGACTGGCTACGACCGGCTGGAAGTACAACTCAAACCGCTGCTGATTCAACGCCCTATCCAGCAGGTTGTGCCACGCATGATGGTCATCGCCGACACTGGCCGAAGCACTGTGATCCAGACACGCCCAGCTCTGTTCGCCCTGACCTTCGGCCTGCGCCAGCGCCTGATCCGCCAGCCCGAGCACCGCTTGCGGCGAGTCGCCATGAACAAATGGCGCCAACCCGATAGACGCCACGGAAGCCACGTCGGTCGCACCGGTCGCATGCAAACTGGCCAATGCGCTGTCGAGGTTCTGCGCCAGTTGCAGCGCTTCTTCACGCACCAGTCCCGGCGCCAGCACGGCGAATTCACCACCGCGAATCCGGGTGACGAGGTTCTGGGTTTCCGGGTACTTGGCACACTCGCGGGACAACTGCTCGCCCACTGCTTTCAACAAATCATCGGTGCGCTGACCACCCAGACGCTGGTTCAAACCGGCCAGATCCTTGACCCGCAACAACAGCAGATAACCGGAACTGGCCTGCTCCGGGTTGCTCACCCGGGCGTTCAATTGCATTTCGAAATAGCGTCGGTTGGCCAGGCCCGTGAGGTTGTCCTGATAGGACTCGATGCGCAGTTTTTCACTGCGCTCGGCCTGTTCCTGGAACAGCGCCTTGAGCTTCTCGACCATCTGGTTCATCGCTTGCACCACCCGGCGCAATTCCGGTGTGCGCGGCAGCTCCGGCAGGCTGAGGAATTCGCGACGGGCGATGGCGTGGGATTGCTTGACCATGTAGTCCAGCGGTTTCAATTGCCGGCGCAACAACAGCGCACCCAACACCGCACTCACCGCGCCACAGATCAGCAACCAGCCCAGGCTACCCAGCGCGCTCTGCCAAAGCTTGGCCAGGGCAAACATCGGATGGCTGACCACCTCGACTCGCGCCGCCTGCTCCCAGCCACGGCTGACCAGCGCATCACCACCCGCGGCTTCGAGGCCGATCAATTTGATGAACCAGTCCGGCACGTTGTTCACCGCCGGAATACCGCTGCGCTCGACGATGGTTTTATCAGTCTTGAGGTCAACCACACGGATGCTCGCGTAGTAGCCGCTGTCGAAGATCGAACTGACCAGCAACTCGACCATCGCCGGGTCGTCGATGTTCGGTGTCAGGGACAGCGCCAGCGCCGTGGCCGCGTCCTGGGCGTGGGAACGCAACTGATTGACGTACTGGGTGCGCGAGCTCTCCAGGCTGACCATGAAGCTGCCGGTGAAGGCGACCACAAGGAACAGACAGATAGCGATCAACAGCTGTTTGAACAAAGACATCTAAGCGCGTGCTCCTAGTTAGTCGTCTCGACCGGAAATCCTTCGGCCTGCATTTTCTTCAACACATCCTGCCAACGGGACAGGCGCTTGGTGTCACCGACTTTCTTGTTGCCCTTGGCGCCAGGCAGGTACAAGCCTTCGGCATTGAAAGAGTAGACCGGCAGCAAATCGGTTCGCTGGCTGGCCGGCTTGATCTCGTTGATCAGGCTGTCGAGCACCAGCGGCATGGCCTCAGGCGTCGAATAGTAGGTCAACACCATGTGCGCCCGGTTCAGGCGCAATGCCTTGACGTAGGTGATGCGCAGCTTGTCACTGGAAACACCGAGATGGCGCAGGCTGAAGTACTTGGCGATGGCGTAGTCTTCGCAGTCGCCGGCGCCCTTCCACAAGGCTTCGATGGGGGTTGCCCAGTAATCTTCCTGATGCCACAGGTCGATGTCTTCTTCGTAGCGCATTTGCTTGTTGAAGAACAGATTGACCACTTTGAGCTGTTCCAGCTCGCCGACCTGTTTCTGGGTAGCCAACAAATGCTGCCAGGCATCGATGCGTTGCTGCCCCTCGCCCAAAGGCCCATACAACGCCTGGGCACGACGGCTGATCAGGGAAAAATCCCAATCGGCATGCAACCCGCCCAGCATGACGCCGGCCAGCAGCAGCGCGCAGCACAACCAGCGCAACATCCGAGGGATCGCGAAACGTACCGCCAATGCGAGGCATCCAGGGTAGGCAGGAGGGAATCGGTTGATGGTGAAGGTTAGCCCGACAAAAGACAATGGCACGGTGCAATCACTCACGACGCGCTAAACTTTGAATGGTGGGCGTCATGAAAAAATTCGTCCGCACGAGGCCGAGCCTTGAGACAATCCTCTACACGGTTTGACAACCTGTACAGCAGTCACTAGTGTCCATTTGGATCCAAAACCAACTTCAGTCAATCAGGGTGCGTTGTCGTGACACAGAAGCCCAATCCTCTGAACAGCATCAAGGTCAACGGGCCGATTCCCGCTCACCTGGCACGCTCGGTGATCGAAGAAACCCTGCGCTCAGCCATCCTCGACGGTCGCATTCCCTGCGGCACGGCCCTGCGTCAGCAAGATTTGGCCGACTTGTTCGGCGTCAGCCGCATGCCGGTGCGCGAAGCCTTGCGCCAACTCGAAGCGCAAGCGTTGCTCAATGTAGTCGCTCATAAAGGCGCCGTGGTCGCAGCGCTGGTTCAAGGCGATGCCACAGAAACCTATGAATTGCGGATCCTGCTGGAAGCCGAAGCACTGCGTCGTTCAATCCCTTTGCTCGAAGCTGCAGATTTCGAACTGGCTGCCCGCTACATCGACGAACTGGAAACCGAGCACAACTACACCGAGATTGGCCGGCTCAACCGCCTGTTCCACATGGCGCTGTACAGCAAGGCGCCAAATCGTCGGCTGTTACGACTGGTCGAAGACGGGTTGAACGAAGAAGAACGCTTCCTGCGTTTCAACCTCGAGGCGATGGGCCTGGGCAAATTGTCCCAGGAAGATCACCGGGAGCTGCTGCGAGCCGCCGAAGAGCGGGACATCGAACGCTCGGTCAAACTGCTCGAACATCACCTCAACCGAGGCGTCGAGGTCATCACGCGCTACCTCAATAGCACTGCCGCCCAGAGCAGGAAAACCTCGAAGTAAACCGCAACCACCCACGTGAGCGAGCACACTGAATGTGTTCGCCGCGCGGCTGCAACATTTGGCTGACTCCCGTCCTGGGCTACTCGGCGAATAATCTTCTTACAAATCCCCTTTTGCTCTTCCCGGGCCGGTATTGCGATGCCGCTCCTGCCGTTCTTGGCCCTGCCGTGTAATGCCCTCCCGAGCCCGATAATTGCACCCCAAGAATGACGCACCAACGATAGCGGCGGCCGTCGTTTACGCTCACTCTTGGGTCTGCCAACCCAATAATGACGGACGGCGCACCGCACCTGCGGGGCAGTCGCCGCACCAAGAACCTACGGAAGGAGTCTTGCCACGGGAAAGGAAGTAGATGGTGTATTCCCGGCCAACTTCCCCCCTCAGATCAAACCAACGAACTCAGTTATAAAGTTGCTTTGAGTGAGGTATTCACTCTCTTATTCGATTCTGACTTATATAAGCCGGAAGGAGCAACTTCACCCCTATAAAACTCAAATAAAAAGTTTTATTGGAACTTGTCGCGCCCGCGAAAGTTGAACTTTCAAATAAAATAAAAATAACTTGCCGGGAACTTTATTGATGTATTAGTTTTTCTCCGCCGCTACCGGATCCGAGCAAGCAATGCTCAGGCACGGTGCCCGCGGCGCTCTACCTGGAACTGTTCCACCACTCCTACACATCAATTCGATTGAGGCCTGCGCTCGCCCCTATAAAACATTAACTAACCATCGCTTATTGATTCGTTACAACCCACGGTATTCCAACAACTTATAGGCTCGCCCATGAAACCGACTAAAGACCGTCTCAATCAAAAGAAAGCCGAACTTAGCGCTCACCCGATCTTTGGCGAAATACATTCGTTGTCAATCTTGCAGCGCTTCATGGAAACCCATGTCTTTGCCGTTTGGGACTTCATGTCGCTGACCAAGCGCCTGCAGCAGGAACTGACCTGCGTGCAACTGCCCTGGCTGCCACCGCGAGACCCACAAGCGGCGCGGTTGATAAACGAAATTGTGCTGGGTGAAGAGTCCGACGATCGTCCCGCCAATGGTCACTACAGCCATTTCGAGTTGTACCTGGATGCGATGCGCGAAGTCGGTGCAAGCACCGCAGCGGTGGAGCGCTTCGTGGCGTTGCAAAAAGAAGGCGTGAGTTATGACGTGGCGCTGCAAAGTGTGAACGTCGATCCGGCTGCCGCACAGTTCGTGCGCAACACCTTGCACACCGCGCTGCATGCGCCGGGTCATAGCGTGGCAGCGGTGTTTCTGCATGGCCGGGAAAGCGTGATCCCGCAGATGTTCCAGCGGATTCTCGACGATTGGGGCATTGGTCTCGACCAGGCACCGACCTTCCGTTACTACCTGGAACGCCACATCGAAGTCGACTCCGAGGACCACGGCCCGGCCGCCGAAAAGCTCCTCGCCCGGTTGGTCGATGGCGACCCGCAACGTCAGGAAGACGTTTACGCCAGCGCCATCGCCGCTGTGGAAAGCCGCATTGCCTTGTGGGATGGCTTGCGCGTCAGCATGAGCGAAACCGTCGGCGAGGTGAGCGCATGAACGCCGCTGACTACCAATCCTTCGCCGACGCCTGGGAAAGCCGTGCGACCATCCGCACACGCCCCCGGCGTGTGCTGGAGAACGACGACAAGCTGATCTATCCGTTGAGTCGCCAGCCATTGGTGCTGAGCGAAACCTTCCTACGCGAGTGCCCCGAACAACGGGACTTCGCCCTGGTGCAGACGCTCTACAAGTTCATCAACGACGTGGTGATTTTCGAAACCGAGATCGTCGACAAGACCGCCCGTAGCATCGCCAAAAATCGTTTCGCCGTGGCTTTCCCGTTCGCTTGCCGCTACGACGCCATGACCGTGGTGGTGGACGAGGATTACCACGCCTTGGTGGCGATGGATTTCATGCAGCAGACCGTTGCCATGACCGGTATCACGCCGATTGAACTGCCGGATGAAATCGAGCTGAGCCGAGCGATACCAGCGGCCGTGGCACTCGCTCCGGAACACCTGCGCAGCGCCGTGGAATTAATCTGCGTGGCCATCGCCGAAAACACCGTGACCGGCGATGTGGCGGCATTCGCCAAGGACGACACGGTCAAGCAGTCGATCAAGGGGCTTATGGCCGACCACTTGCTGGACGAGGGCCGCCACTCAAGTTTCTGGGCACGACTGGTGCGCATCTACTGGCACACCGCGAGCGAAGCCGACCGTCAGTGCATCGCGCAGATCCTGCCGGTGTTCATCGGCCACTACCTGACCAACGATATTCAGAAGTCCTTCGACTTCCGGTTGATCGAGTCCTTGCAGATCAGCGACGCCGCGCGCCGGGCACTCAAGAGCGAAGTGTCGGGGCTGGCCTTCCCGATCAATCGCCATCACCCGCTGGTCGCCAACATCGTGCGGTTTTTCCGCAGCAGTTCGCTGCTTGATTCGCCATGCGTTCAAGCAGCCCTGAGCGACTACCTGGTTTAACGAGGAGAACATCATGAGACGTCTCGACATTGTGCTCATTGGACAAAGCCAGGCCTTGACCGACCTGGCGCTAGAGCTCGAACAACATGGACATTCACTGGTGCGCACCGCCGCTTTTGGTGAGCGAACGTTGGGCAACGTCGACCTACTGATCGACGATGACAGCCTGGTCTTTAGCGACCTCGGCGATGTGCCGCGACTGACGCTACAGCTGGGTCTCGGTTTGGCTGAGTCCGCCGGACTGCGAACCCTGGACTTGCTGTGCTCATATGATTCGGCGCTGTTTACTCGCGTGCCGATTGCCGAAGAACCTAGCGGCAATGGCCAGGCATTACGCCTGCGAGCGGTGGCAGAATTGGTGGACCATGTGGCACTGCTGGTTAGTCGCTTCTCACGGGATACCGAGTATTTTCGGTGCACCGAGCCGACAGCACTCGCGCACTTCGAGCGCGTGGAAAATCTGCTGTATCTAGAGCAACTGGCCTTCGTCCATCAGCTCAACCTCACCGCTCAACCCGAACTGCTGCGACTGGGCCGGATCCCGATGATCGAGCGGCTTGAGCAGCGCTTTATCGAATGCGCCGAACGACCTGCGCTGAACATCGCCGGCATGTCGCTCAGTTACCGTCAATTGCATGCCCACAGCCGCGCTATCCAGCAGCGTTTACAGCCGCTGCTCGATCAACATCAGGGCTCGTTGGTGGTGGGCATCTGTCTGCCGAAATGCAGCGCGTTGTATGCAGGGATTCTGGCGATTCTCGGCAGTGGCGCGGTGTACTTGCCGCTGGAGCCGAGCCATCCGCTGCAACGTCAGCAGTACATTCTGCAGAACGCCGGGGCGGTGTTGTTGCTCCACGATGGTGAGCATCCGCTCGCCGCCGAGATGCCAGCGCTGGACATCAGCCGCATCGACCTCAATGACGTCAATCTTGATCAACCATTGATGCGTCAGCGACCGGCTCTCGATGCGCCGTGCATGGCGCTCTACACCTCGGGCACCACCGGGCACCCGAAAGGCGTGCTGCTCAGCCAGGCCAACCTCGCGCACTTCACCGCGTGGTACGCCGACTATGTGCAACTGACCGAGCAGAGTCGGGTATTGCAGTTTTCATCGCTGAGTTTTGACTCGTCACTGATCGATATTTTCCCAACCCTGCTGCAGGGCGCCGAGCTAGTCGTACCCAATGACGATCAACGTCGTGACCCGCTGCAATTGGTGGCGCTGATCCGTCATCAACAACTGAGCCACGCCTTCTTGCCCCCGGCGCTGCTGAGCATTCTGCCGCTGGAGCAGTTGCAGGTGCTGGATCACGTCATGACCGGCGGCGACGTCTGCGAACCCTACGTCATCGAGCAACTCACGCGACAGGGCAATCTCTACAACCTCTACGGCCCGACCGAAGCCACGGTGCTGATCACCGCGCGACAGCTGCGGCCCGGCGACAACAACCGCACCCTCGGCGGCCCGATTGCCAACAGCCAGGTGCTGATTCTCGATGAGGGCTTTCAACCGGTCGCCGAGCAGAGCGTCGGTGAGTTGTACATCGTCGGCCCTGGGGTATGCCTGGGTTACCTGAACAACCTGCAGCAGACCGCCGAGCGCTATCTGAACATGAGCTTGCCGAACGGTGAAAGCCTGCGCGCCTACCGCACCGGCGACATGGCGAAGTGGACCCGCGATGGCATCGAGCTCTGCGGGCGACGGGACAATCAGGTGAAGATCCGCGGCTTCCGGGTCGAGCCGGAAGAGATCGAGCGCTGCCTGCGGGACAGCCAGCTATATCGGCAAGTGGCGGTAGTCATCGACAGTCATCGACGGATTCTGGCCTTCCTCGCCCAGCCTCAGGAAGACCAACCCGGCACCGCGCGCGAAGCGCTGAAGGCCCACGCCGTGCAATTCCTGCCGGACTACATGCAACCCGGCGCCTGGACTGAACTGGCGAGCATGCCGTTCGCGAGTAACGGCAAGGTTGATCGCAAGGCGTTGCTGGCACTGCCTGTGACCGTGCTGGAAAACAGCGCCCGCCGGTTACCCGCTAGTGCCGATGAAGCGCTGTTGCTGGAGATCTGGGCCGAGTTGCTGGAGCTGCCGGCGAGCGATATTTCCACCGACGAAAGTTTCTTCAACCTCGGCGGTCACTCGATCCTGCTGTCGCGAATGTTGCTGCGTTTGCGCGAGGAGTTCGGTCGCAGCATCTCGATCAACCGATTCATCGAATTGCCGACCATCGCGAAACTGGCGACGCTGGTGCGCGGTTCGGGTACCGAAGAAGTGTTGAGCGAACAGGCCATGGCCGATGCTTTCCGCGAGCTGGATGTGCAGCCGCTACCGGTCAGTCGTATGGGCGATGTGCATAAGGTGATCGTCACCGGCGCCAACAGCTTTGTCGGCGTGCACATCGTCGAGGCGTTGCTCGCGTGGGGGGCCACTGAGGTCGCCTGCCTGGTGCGCGACGGTGGCGGGCAATCGGCGGCGGAACGCTTTGCCCACGCGTTACGCGAGAACCGTCTGGAGCATCTGGACTTGAGCCGGGTGCGGGTTTACGCGGCGGACATTACGCGTCCGTCCTTGGGGCTTGCCGTTGATGTCTACGAGCGACTGGACCGGGAGTTCGGCGCGTTGGTGCACAACGCGGCCAACGTCAATCACGTGCTCGATTACGAGTCTCTGGCGCGGGACAACGTCGAGCCGATTTTCGAGTGTCTGCGTTTGTGTGAGGGGCGCAGCAAGAAGATCTTCAACTTCGTCTCGACGCTCTCGGCGTCCAGCACGATTTCTGACGATGGCCGAGTGCTCGAATTACCGGCCGCGCAGACGCCGCCGATTTACATCAAGAACGGCTACAACCTGTCCAAGTGGGTCGGCGAGCGGATCCTGGAGCGGGCACGGGAACGCGGTGTGCGGGTCAATCTGTATCGCCCCGGCAACATCAGTTTCAACAGCCTCACCGGCGTCTGCCAGCCGCACAAAAATCGTTTGATGCTGATGCTCAAGGGCTCGATCCAGCTCGGCCAGGTGCCGGAGTTCACGCTGAACTTCGACCTGATGCCGGTGGACTTCCTCGCCCGTTTCATTGCCTTCCACGCCAGCCGTTATCAGCCGGAACACGCGGTGTTCAACCTGCACAACCCCGAGCCACTGAGTTGGGACGCCTACGTGGATTCGTTTCGCGAAGCAGGCCGGCAGTTTTCGATGGTCAGCGTCGCCGACTGGCAACAGCAACTGGGCCGGGTCGACAGCGACAACGCGCTGTTCGGCGTACTGGGGTTCTACCTAAACGGCTTCGAGGAAGACATCGGCGATATCTCGATGATCGGCCACGACAACGCCCAGGCCGGTGTCCGACAAATGGGCGCGCACTACCCGGAAAAATCCCCGGCGCTGCTGCGTCGCGGCTGCGACTACCTCAAAGAAATCAATTTCATCTGACCCACCCAACTGGAGCAAGACCATGACAACTCTGCAACCCGATACCCTGATCAAAAATCCTCACGGCTGCCATGTGGCGTCTTCGGTGGATGTGCCGGCGGACGCTTTGAAAGTCTGGGAGGTAGTCGGTAACTTTGCTGGCTTTGATCAATTCATCCCGGCGCTGTCGCACATCGAAATGACCGGTGAAGGCGTGTCGTCCCTGCGCAAGAAAGTCTTCAAGGACGGCAACCTGGTGGTCGAGCAACTCAACTCCCGGGACGACCAGGCGCTGAGCATGACCTGGACCACGATCTACAACACCTTGGGCGTGGCCAGTTTGTGGGCGGCGATGAACGTCGAATCGCTGGGGGCGGGCAAGTCTCGGGCGACCTGGACCATCATCGCCGAACCTGCACAAGGTGGTGCCGAGGCACTGCCGGGGTTCAAGGATTTCGTTCAGGGATTTGCCGATGATGCGATGAACAATGTGCAGAAGTTGTTTGCGTAAGGCATGAAAAAGCCCGCTGTGGATGAACTCCACAGCGGGCTTCTTTACATCGATGAATCAGATTTTGAAACTGTCGACCAATTGCTTCAAGCGGTTGGCCTGCAACGACAAGGCATCGCAATCCTTCAACGTTTCATTGAGGTTGGCCACACTTTGCTGGTTCAGCAGGTTGATCTGGTTAACATCGACGTTGAGGGTTTCCACCACCGCCGTCTGTTCTTCGGTGGCCGCGGCTACCGACTGGTTCATGCCGTCGATTTCGCCGATGCGCTGGGTCACGCTGACCAGTCGCAGACCGGCCTGATTCGCCACTTCGACGCTCTCTTCACTGGAAACCTGGCTGGCGTTCATGGTGGTCACCGCTTCGCGAGAACCGATCTGCAGCGAGGTGATCATCTTGTGGATCTCCTCGGCCGATTCCTGGGTACGGTGTGCCAGGTTGCGCACTTCGTCCGCCACCACCGCAAAACCACGACCGGCTTCACCGGCACGGGCCGCTTCGATGGCTGCGTTCAATGCCAGCAGGTTGGTTTGCTGGGAGATGCCTTTGATCACATCCAGAATGTGCCCGATGTTGTCGGTGCTGGCATTCAGGGTTTCGATCTGGGTGCAGGACAGGCTGATTTTCTGCGACAGCTCGGTCATGGCCAGAATGGTTTTTTCCACCACCTGACGACCGTCATCGGCCTGCTCGCTCGCGCCGCTGGCGTGCTGTGAAGCGTCTGCCGCGTTGCGGGCGATTTCCTGGGTTGCGGCACCGAGTTCGTTGATCGCGGCGGCCACACTGTTGGTACGAGCGCTTTGTTCGTCGGAACCGATGATCGAGGCGTTGGACGACGCCATCACCCGTTGCGACAGGTCATGAACCTGGCGGGTCGCCGAAGACACTTCGGAAATCGACGCGTGAATCCGCTCTACGAACTGGTTGAACGCACCACCCAGCTCACCGAACTCGTCTTTGCTTTCCACGGCCAGACGACGGGTCAGGTCACCTTCACCTTGGGCGATGTCTTTCATCGCGCGGCCCATGGTGGTCAGTGGACGCATCAGCACGTTGATCAGCAAGCTCAGCAGCACTGCAATGGCGCTCACGGCGATAAACATCGCAATCAGTGCCGAGGTGCGGAATTGGCTCAAAGGCGCGTAGGCCTTGTCCTTGTCGATCGACAGACCGATGTACCACTCGGCACTCGGCAAACCCGTCACCGGGGTGAACGAGAGGATGCGGTCTTGCTTGTTCAGGGTGACTTCCTGGTTGCCCTTCTCGATGCGCACGTTGGTGTTTGGGTAAATATCTTTAAGGTTCTTCATCACCTGATCTTTGTCCGGGCTGACGATCACTTGACCGTCGGCACTGACCAGGAACGCGTGGCCGATACCGCCGAAGTCCACCGAGTTGATGATCTTCACCAGGGTTTCGAGGCTCAGGTCGCCGCCAACAACGCCGAGCAACTCGCCGTTCTTTTTCACCGGCAGGGCGATGGTCACTACCAGTCCACCCACCGCGGCCATGTAAGGCGGGGTCAACATGGTCTTGTCGGCAGTGACGGCTTGTTTGTACCAGGGACGCTGACGCGGATCGTAGCCATCCGGCATCTTCGCGTCAGGGCGTTGGGTGAATACGCCATTCGCCTGGCCGACATAGGTGAACTGGAAGTTAGAGGTGAGGGCAGGTTGATCCACCAACCCTGGCAGATCGGCATTCGCACCTTGGTGGGCGACGTTCTGTGCCAGGTTTTCCAACACCAGCACACGGCCGCTCATCCAGTTCTGCACGCTGCTGGCGGTCAAGTCGCCAGCTTGCTGGACGGAGGACTCGAGATTTTCCCGGATCGTATTTCGCTGTAAATAGTCGTTGTACAAAGTGAACAACGCGAAAGCCAGCACTACGACGCCAGAAGCGGCCAGCAGGATTTTATGGCTGAACTTAAGATTCATTTCAGGGGACTTCTTATGGAAAAAGTGGGGATGCGTTCCGGATTGCAACATTCCATGTAACAGCGCAGACGGCTTTCTGAGGCCGCTCTACTTTGGTGCACGCATGTCTCACTAGTCTTTCGGCACGAGAAGGAGAAATCTTAGGGGGTTTGTATGAAATGGCTGGAATTCTTGCCAGATTCCCGCCGAACGGCGTGCTAGAGCGTCTGACTTAGCTTATCTCTGCCACTTTTTCCGTTTGTTGTTTGAAGCTTTTTACCTGCTCCAAAACGACAAAACCCCTGACTGCGTTAGCAGACAGGGGTTTCGGAATTCAATCTTGACGATGACCTACTCTCACATGGGGAAACCCCACACTACCATCGGCGATGCATCGTTTCACTGCTGAGTTCGGGATGGGATCAGGTGGTTCCAATGCTCTATGGTCGTCAAGAAATTCTGTGACCAGCCCGTTACCGCAGTAACGTGCCAGCAAAAAATGGTGACTTCTACTAAAACAAAACCCCTACCTGCATACGCAGATAGGGGTTTCGGAATTTAATCTTGACGATGACCTACTCTCACATGGGGAAACCCCACACTACCATCGGCGATGCATCGTTTCACTGCTGAGTTCGGGATGGGATCAGGTGGTTCCAATGCTCTATGGTCGTCAAGAAATTCGGTAGCCAGGTCGTTCTCCTTACGGATTACGCTCCAGCGAATGGGTATGTGATAGATCTCGGTGTTTTGTGAGTGTCTCGAACTTTCGGTTCGTTTCGTCTTCACACACCGCAATCTGGTGCTCTTTCGCTTTTCAGCTCGAAGCAAGCAAATTGCTTGGGTGTTATATGGTCAAGCCTCACGGGCAATTAGTATTGGTTAGCTCAACGCCTCACAGCGCTTACACACCCAACCTATCAACGTCGTAGTCTTCGACGGCCCTTCAGGGGACTCAAGGTCCCAGTGAGATCTCATCTTGAGGCTAGTTTCCCGCTTAGATGCTTTCAGCGGTTATCTATTCCGAACATAGCTACCCGGCAATGCCACTGGCGTGACAACCGGAACACCAGAGGTTCGTCCACTCCGGTCCTCTCGTACTAGGAGCAGCCCCTCTCAAATCTCAAACGTCCACGGCAGATAGGGACCGAACTGTCTCACGACGTTCTAAACCCAGCTCGCGTACCACTTTAAATGGCGAACAGCCATACCCTTGGGACCGGCTTCAGCCCCAGGATGTGATGAGCCGACATCGAGGTGCCAAACACCGCCGTCGATATGAACTCTTGGGCGGTATCAGCCTGTTATCCCCGGAGTACCTTTTATCCGTTGAGCGATGGCCCTTCCATACAGAACCACCGGATCACTAAGACCTACTTTCGTACCTGCTCGACGTGTCTGTCTCGCAGTCAAGCGCGCTTTTGCCTTTATACTCTACGACCGATTTCCGACCGGTCTGAGCGCACCTTCGTACTCCTCCGTTACTCTTTAGGAGGAGACCGCCCCAGTCAAACTACCCACCATACACTGTCCTCGATCCGGATAACGGACCTGAGTTAGAACCTCAAAGTTGCCAGGGTGGTATTTCAAGGTTGGCTCCACGCGAACTGGCGTCCACGCTTCAAAGCCTCCCACCTATCCTACACAAGCAAATTCAAAGTCCAGTGCAAAGCTATAGTAAAGGTTCACGGGGTCTTTCCGTCTAGCCGCGGATACACTGCATCTTCACAGCGATTTCAATTTCACTGAGTCTCGGGTGGAGACAGCGCCGCCATCGTTACGCCATTCGTGCAGGTCGGAACTTACCCGACAAGGAATTTCGCTACCTTAGGACCGTTATAGTTACGGCCGCCGTTTACCGGGGCTTCGATCAAGAGCTTCGCGTTAGCTAACCCCATCAATTAACCTTCCGGCACCGGGCAGGCGTCACACCCTATACGTCCACTTTCGTGTTTGCAGAGTGCTGTGTTTTTAATAAACAGTCGCAGCGGCCTGGTATCTTCGACCGGCATGGGCTTACGCAGTAAATGCTTCACCCTCACCGGCGCACCTTCTCCCGAAGTTACGGTGCCATTTTGCCTAGTTCCTTCACCCGAGTTCTCTCAAGCGCCTTGGTATTCTCTACCCAACCACCTGTGTCGGTTTGGGGTACGGTTCCTGGTTACCTGAAGCTTAGAAGCTTTTCTTGGAAGCATGGCATCAACCACTTCGTGTTCTAAAAGAACACTCGTCATCAGCTCTCGGCCTTAGAATCCCGGATTTACCTAAGATTCCAGCCTACCACCTTAAACTTGGACAACCAACGCCAAGCTGGCCTAGCCTTCTCCGTCCCTCCATCGCAATAACCAGAAGTACAGGAATATTAACCTGTTTTCCATCGACTACGCTTTTCAGCCTCGCCTTAGGGACCGACTAACCCTGCGTCGATTAACGTTGCGCAGGAAACCTTGGTCTTTCGGCGTGGGTGTTTTTCACACCCATTGTCGTTACTCATGTCAGCATTCGCACTTCTGATACCTCCAGCAAGCTTCTCAACTCACCTTCACAGGCTTACAGAACGCTCCTCTACCGCATCACCTAAGTGATACCCGTAGCTTCGGTGTATGGTTTGAGCCCCGTTACATCTTCCGCGCAGGCCGACTCGACTAGTGAGCTATTACGCTTTCTTTAAAGGGTGGCTGCTTCTAAGCCAACCTCCTAGCTGTCTAAGCCTTCCCACATCGTTTCCCACTTAACCATAACTTTGGGACCTTAGCTGACGGTCTGGGTTGTTTCCCTTTTCACGACGGACGTTAGCACCCGCCGTGTGTCTCCCATGCTCGGCACTTGTAGGTATTCGGAGTTTGCATCGGTTTGGTAAGTCGGGATGACCCCCTAGCCGAAACAGTGCTCTACCCCCTACAGTGATACATGAGGCGCTACCTAAATAGCTTTCGAGGAGAACCAGCTATCTCCGAGCTTGATTAGCCTTTCACTCCGATCCACAGGTCATCCGCTAACTTTTCAACGGTAGTCGGTTCGGTCCTCCAGTTAGTGTTACCCAACCTTCAACCTGCCCATGGATAGATCGCCCGGTTTCGGGTCTATTCCCAGCGACTAGACGCCCTATTAAGACTCGCTTTCGCTACGCCTCCCCTATTCGGTTAAGCTCGCCACTGAAAATAAGTCGCTGACCCATTATACAAAAGGTACGCAGTCACCCAACAAAGTGGGCTCCCACTGCTTGTACGCATACGGTTTCAGGATCTATTTCACTCCCCTCTCCGGGGTTCTTTTCGCCTTTCCCTCACGGTACTAGTTCACTATCGGTCAGTCAGTAGTATTTAGCCTTGGAGGATGGTCCCCCCATATTCAGACAAAGTTTCTCGTGCTCCGTCCTACTCGATTTCATGACTAAGAGATTTTCGCGTACAGGGCTATCACCCACTATGGCCGCACTTTCCAGAGCGTTCCGCTAATCTCAAAGCCACTTAAGGGCTAGTCCCCGTTCGCTCGCCACTACTAAGGGAATCTCGGTTGATTTCTTTTCCTCAGGGTACTTAGATGTTTCAGTTCCCCTGGTTCGCTTCTTAAGCCTATGTATTCAGCTTAAGATACCTAACTTATGTTAGGTGGGTTCCCCCATTCAGACATCTCCGGATCAAAGTCTGTTTGCCGACTCCCCGAAGCTTTTCGCAGGCTACCACGTCTTTCATCGCCTCTGACTGCCAAGGCATCCACCGTATGCGCTTCTTCACTTGACCATATAACCCCAAGCAATCTGGTTATACTGTGAAGACGACATTCGCCGAAAATTCGCAATTACTCACAAATTTTACCTTAGCCTGATCCGTTACCAGTGAAAGTAACGTCCAGTCTATCTTTCTATCACATACCCAAATTTTTAAAGAACGATCTAATCAAAGACTAGAAATCAATATTCACCGAGGAATACTCATTTCTAAACTCTAACGACACAAGCCACCTTAAAGGCTGGCTTCTCGTCTTCTTCAATGAATCAAGCAATTCGTGTGGGAACTTATGGAGCAGCTGATGTCGTCGATTAAGGAGGTGATCCAGCCGCAGGTTCCCCTACGGCTACCTTGTTACGACTTCACCCCAGTCATGAATCACACCGTGGTAACCGTCCTCCCGAAGGTTAGACTAGCTACTTCTGGTGCAACCCACTCCCATGGTGTGACGGGCGGTGTGTACAAGGCCCGGGAACGTATTCACCGCGACATTCTGATTCGCGATTACTAGCGATTCCGACTTCACGCAGTCGAGTTGCAGACTGCGATCCGGACTACGATCGGTTTTCTGGGATTAGCTCCACCTCGCGGCTTGGCAACCCTCTGTACCGACCATTGTAGCACGTGTGTAGCCCAGGCCGTAAGGGCCATGATGACTTGACGTCATCCCCACCTTCCTCCGGTTTGTCACCGGCAGTCTCCTTAGAGTGCCCACCATTACGTGCTGGTAACTAAGGACAAGGGTTGCGCTCGTTACGGGACTTAACCCAACATCTCACGACACGAGCTGACGACAGCCATGCAGCACCTGTCTCAATGTTCCCGAAGGCACCAATCTATCTCTAGAAAGTTCATTGGATGTCAAGGCCTGGTAAGGTTCTTCGCGTTGCTTCGAATTAAACCACATGCTCCACCGCTTGTGCGGGCCCCCGTCAATTCATTTGAGTTTTAACCTTGCGGCCGTACTCCCCAGGCGGTCAACTTAATGCGTTAGCTGCGCCACTAAGAGCTCAAGGCTCCCAACGGCTAGTTGACATCGTTTACGGCGTGGACTACCAGGGTATCTAATCCTGTTTGCTCCCCACGCTTTCGCACCTCAGTGTCAGTATCAGTCCAGGTGGTCGCCTTCGCCACTGGTGTTCCTTCCTATATCTACGCATTTCACCGCTACACAGGAAATTCCACCACCCTCTACCATACTCTAGCTCGACAGTTTTGAATGCAGTTCCCAGGTTGAGCCCGGGGATTTCACATCCAACTTAACGAACCACCTACGCGCGCTTTACGCCCAGTAATTCCGATTAACGCTTGCACCCTCTGTATTACCGCGGCTGCTGGCACAGAGTTAGCCGGTGCTTATTCTGTCGGTAACGTCAAAACACTTACGTATTAGGTAAATGCCCTTCCTCCCAACTTAAAGTGCTTTACAATCCGAAGACCTTCTTCACACACGCGGCATGGCTGGATCAGGCTTTCGCCCATTGTCCAATATTCCCCACTGCTGCCTCCCGTAGGAGTCTGGACCGTGTCTCAGTTCCAGTGTGACTGATCATCCTCTCAGACCAGTTACGGATCGTCGCCTTGGTGAGCCATTACCTCACCAACTAGCTAATCCGACCTAGGCTCATCTGATAGCGCAAGGCCCGAAGGTCCCCTGCTTTCTCCCGTAGGACGTATGCGGTATTAGCGTCCGTTTCCGAGCGTTATCCCCCACTACCAGGCAGATTCCTAGGCATTACTCACCCGTCCGCCGCTCGCCACCAGGCACAAGTACCCGTGCTGCCGCTCGACTTGCATGTGTTAGGCCTGCCGCCAGCGTTCAATCTGAGCCATGATCAAACTCTTCAGTTCAAACATCTTTGGGTTTTTAAGAAACCCTAAACTTGGCTCAGCAATCGTTGGTTACATCTTTGATTTCTCGCGGAGTAACTTGTGATGCTGATAATCTTGTTGACTATCAGTCTGACTCCACAAGCACCCACACGAATTGCTTGATTCAGTTGTTAAAGAGCGGTTGGTTAAGATCTTTCGTCTCAACCGAGGCGCGCATTCTACAGCAGCCTCTGTCACTGTCAAGCGGTTATTTTCAGAAGTTTTCAAAGTTTCCTTTGCAACTTCAACCACTTGCGCTTCCGATCTCTCGTTAGCGGGAGGCGAATTCTACAGCGTTACTCGCTGCTGTCAACACCTCTTTTCCGCTACTTTCGACCGAGAAGATCGAACCGTTAATAGAGCCACACAACACCGCTCTACCAACTCCTTCTGGGCTTCGATGACCTGAAGCAACTCGCTGTCGAAAACCGCATAACTCTTTGTTTACCAAGGAGTTTTCCGTTTCGACTGCGCCGGAAGTGGGGCGAATTATAGACTTCCAGAATCTGCCGTCAAGCCCTGATTTAGCTTTTCTATCAATAACTTGCTGAAAGCTGGAAAACCGCATGATTCCTTCTATATAGGAGAGCAAAACAACGCCTTCTATATAGAAGGATCTCTCAAAGGACCCCAGCCTCTTTGAAAGCAGCCACGGCACCAACTGACAACCCCAACACCCGCTGCAGAACCTCAAGCGTATGCTCCCCTAATAGAGGAGGCGCATTACGGTATTCCACCGGGGTCTCGGACAAGCGAATCGGACTCGCAACCTGAGGCACCATCCCGGCCAATGCGTGAGGCAACTCTATAGCCAACCCACGCGCCTGAACCTGCGGATCAGCAAACACCTGGGCCAGATCATTGATCGGCCCACACGGCACGCCCGCCTGCTCCAACTGGAGCACCCACTCAGTCGTAGTCTTGAATACAGTCGCCTGACGGATCAACGGAATCAGTACCGCCCGATTAGCCACCCGCAGCTTGTTGGTGGCAAAGCGTGGATCATCCGCCCACTGCGGCTGACCTGCCACCTTGGCAAACTTGCGAAACTGCCCGTCGTTACCCACCGTGAGGATGAAATCGCCATCCGCCGTAGGAAAGTCCTGATAAGGCACGATGTTCGGATGAGCATTCCCCAAGCGCTTAGGCGCATTGCCAGTAGTCAGGTAGTTCATTGCCTGATTCGCCAGACAAGCCACCTGCACATCCAGCAACGCCATATCAATGTGCTGCCCGCCACCGTCATGATCCCGATGCGCCAGCGCCGCCAATATCGCCACCGTCGAATAGAGCCCGGTCAAAATGTCGGTCAGCGCTACACCGACTTTCACCGGCCCCGCGCCCTCATCACCCTCAGGTCGACCGGTGAGGCTCATCAAGCCGCCCAACCCCTGGATCATGAAGTCATAACCCGCGCGCTTGGCGTAAGGCCCTGTCTGACCGAACCCGGTAATCGAGCAATAGATCAGATTCGGATTGATCGCCTTGAGCGACTCATAGTCCAGACCATAAGCCGCCAGACCACCGACCTTGAAGTTCTCGATCAGAATGTCCGACTTCGCCGCCAGATCACGTACGAGCTTCTGCCCTTCAGGTCGGGTGAAGTCGATGGTCACCGATTGTTTGTTGCGATTGGCCGACAGGTAGTAAGCGGCCTCGCTGGTGTTCTCGCCATAGGCGTCTTTAAGGAACGGAGGCCCCCAGGCGCGCGTGTCATCGCCATTGCCCGGGCGCTCGACCTTGATCACTTCAGCGCCAAGGTCCGCCAGGATCTGCCCGGACCAAGGCCCGGCCAGCACCCGCGATAAATCCAGTACCCGTAGATGCGAAAGCGCGCCCATGGCCGTTCTCCTATTAATAGAACGCCTGGATACCGGTCTGCGCGCGACCAAGGATCAGCGCGTGGACGTCATGCGTACCTTCATAGGTATTCACGACTTCCAGGTTGACCAGGTGGCGAGCGACACCGAACTCATCGGAAATACCATTGCCACCCAGCATGTCGCGAGCCATGCGCGCGATATCCAGGGATTTACCGCAGGAGTTGCGCTTCATCATCGAAGTGATCTCGACTGCAGCAGTGCCTTCGTCTTTCATACGACCCAGACGCAAGCAACCTTGCAGCGCCAGGGTGATTTCAGTCTGCATGTCAGCCAGCTTTTTCTGGATCAACTGAGTAGCTGCCAATGGGCGGCCGAACTGCTGACGATCCAGCGTGTACTGGCGAGCGGTGTGCCAGCAGAATTCGGCGGCGCCCAGTGCACCCCAGGAGATGCCATAACGCGCGGAGTTGAGGCAGGTAAAAGGGCCTTTCAGACCACGGACATCCGGGAAGATGTTCTCTTCAGGAACAAACACGTTGTCCATGACGATTTCGCCGGTGATGGACGCACGCAGGCCGACCTTGCCGTGAATCGCCGGAGCGCTCAGGCCTTTCCAACCCTTTTCCAGTACGAAGCCACGAATGTCACCGGCATCATCCTTGCCCCAGACCACGAACACATCGGCGATAGGGCTGTTGGTGATCCACATCTTGCTGCCGGTCAGGCTGTAGCCGCCTTCCACTTTGCGTGCACGAGTAATCATCGCGCCCGGGTCGGAACCGTGGTCAGGCTCTGTCAGCCCGAAGCACCCGATCCACTCGCCGGAAGCGAGTTTCGGCAGATACTTCTGCTTTTGCGCTTCAGTACCGAATTCATTGATCGGCACCATGACCAATGAGGACTGCACGCTCATCATCGAGCGATAACCGGAGTCAACCCGCTCGACTTCACGAGCGATCAGGCCATAGCTGACGTAGTTCAGGCCGCTGCCACCGTATTCCTCGGGAATGGTCGCACCCAACAAGCCCACTTCGCCCATCTCACGGAAGATCGCGATGTCGGTCTTCTCATGGCGGAAAGCTTCCAGAACACGCGGTGCGAGCTTCTGCTGAGCGAACTGCTCGGCGGTGTCGCGGATCATGCGTTCTTCTTCGGTGAGCTGTTGATCCAGCAGCAGGGGATCGATCCAGTTGAAGCTAGCTTTACCGCCCATGAGTGAGTCCTCTCGAATCGGGTCAAATAACGTGGGTTGATCCTAGGCCCGGTGCGGCATTCCGGCAAACGAGGATTTCGCATACTGTTGTGCTAATTTCTCACTCCGAAGCATCGCCAAAGGTCATTTGTGCGACGTATTAGTGAGGTTCACGTACATGCGCAGAAAAATCCCCAGCACCACCGCCCTGATCAGCTTCGAAGCGGCAGCGCGCCACGAGAGCTTTACCAAGGCAGCCCAGGAACTTTCACTCACCCAGGGAGCGATTTGCCGACAGATCGCCAGCCTCGAGGAATTCCTCAGTGTCGAACTGTTCCGACGCTCTCGGCGCGGAGTGAAGCTGACAGAAGCCGGGCTTTCCTATAGCCGTCGTGTGGCCACCCAACTCGATGCCGTTGAACGGGACACCTTGTCGGTCATGGGCCAGCAAGGCGCGAACGTGATCGAACTGGCGGTGGTGCCGACCTTCGGCACCCAATGGTTGCTGCCAAGGCTCAAGGACTTCCAGCACAAGCACCCGGAGGTGACGGTTAACCTCACCAACCGCACACGTCCGTTCTTGTTTGCCGACACCGAGTTCGATGCCGCGATCTACTTCGGCGACGCGGACTGGTCGGGTACCGAATCCCACAGGCTGATGGGAGAGAATCCGATGCCGGTGTGCAGCCCAGCCCTACTGGGCAAGAAGACCAACCTGACACCCGCTGAAATCGCGGAACTACCGCTACTGCAACAGACCACCCGCCCCTACGCCTGGCGCCAATGGTTCAACTCCCAGAGCCTGAATATCCCCCGCGACATGACAGGCCCGCGTTACGAGCTATTCTCCATGCTCGCCCAGGCGGCCATGCACGATATGGGGATTGCACTGATTCCGCCGTTCCTGATTCAGCGTGAACTGGCAGAGAAGCGCCTGGTGATTGCCAATCCGCAAGCGCTGTCGAGCATCAAGGCCTATTACCTGATGATTCCTGAGCGAAAGGTCGAATCGGCGTCTTTAAGGGCTTTTCGGGATTGGCTGGTGAATCAGGCCCACAGCTACAGCCTAGAAGGATAAAGGCTATGTCTCGTTAACTGACCCCGTAGTCAGTAAAACCAAAGCACTACAGATATAAGTATTTGTCGCATATTCATAGACTGTACCGACAAACAGTACAAACGTCCCACAAGTGCCTGATGACGTGGCCTTGAGCCTCTATTTTGATGCCATGACTGCTCATTCACCGTACCGATATGTAAATTCTTGAATTTCGACCAGAATCCTTACAAGGCACGGCCTGCAAGGGATTGACCCGGCTAGTTGCGACATTCGGTCACGGGGTGACTTGTAGTTAATTTTCCGTCACCCGTCATAATCCCTTGAAGGGCACAAAGTTCGCCTGCAAAATGCCGCGCCCCGCCTGATTTGGCGGGATCGTGCTGATCGGCCGCCCCAGCCGCACCATCCGAAGTGCCTGGGTTTACTCAATAAGATCACGCAGGAGATTTGACGTGCACATTGGTGTTCCTCTCGAAACCCAGACGGGTGAAACACGGGTTGCTGCAACCCCGGAAACCATCAAAAAGTTGATCGGCCAGGGCCATAAGGTCACTGTACAAAGCGGCGCCGGGGTAAAAGCCAGTGTTGTCGACAGTGCCTATGAAGCGGCAGGCGCAACCATTGGCAGCGCCAACGACGCGTTTGGTGCCGAGCTGATTTTGAAGGTGGTCGCGCCCAGCGACAGCGAGCTGACTCTGATCAAGAGCGGCACCGTTGTGGTGGGCATGCTCAACCCGTTCAGCAATGAAATCATCGCCAAGCTAGCCGAGTGCGGCATTACCGCGTTCGCGCTGGAAGCCGCGCCACGCACCTCCCGCGCCCAGAGCCTGGACGTGCTGTCTTCTCAAGCGAACATCGCCGGTTACAAATCCGTACTGCTCGCCGCTCACTACTACCCACGCTTCATGCCGATGTTGATGACCGCCGCGGGCACTGTGAAAGCAGCGCGCGTGCTGATCCTCGGTGCAGGTGTGGCGGGTTTGCAGGCAATCGCCACGGCGAAACGTCTGGGTGCGGTGATCGAAGCGTCTGACGTGCGTCCTGCGGTAAAAGAGCAGATCGAATCCCTCGGCGCCAAGTTCGTCGACGTACCTTACGAGACCGATGAAGAGCGCGAATGCGCCGTCGGTGTTGGCGGTTACGCACGACCAATGCCAGCGAGCTGGATGCAGCGCCAGGCCCTGGCCGTGCACGAACGCGCCAAGCAGGCTGACATTGTCATTACCACCGCACTGATCCCGGGCCGCAAGGCACCGACGCTATTGAGTGCCGAAACCGTGGCGCAGATGAAGCCAGGCTCGGTGGTCATCGACCTTGCCGCAGCCCAGGGCGGCAACTGCCCGCTGACCGTGGCCGATCAGGTGGTCGTTGCGAATGGCGTGACCATTTGTGGCCCGACCAATCTGGCCGGTGAAGTCGCGGCAGACGCTTCGGCCTTGTACGCCCGCAACCTGCTGGACTTCCTGAAGCTGGTCTTCAACAAAGAAGGCCAGTTCGAAGTGAACCTAGAAGACGACATCGTCGCCGCGTGCCTGATGTGCCGCGACGGCCAAGTCATCCGCAAAAACGCCTAAGCAGGGATTCAGACGATGGAAGAGCTTATCTCCCCCGGTATCTACAACCTGATCATCTTCGTGCTGGCGATTTATGTCGGTTATCACGTGGTCTGGAACGTAACACCTGCACTGCACACGCCGTTGATGGCGGTGACCAACGCAATCTCCGCGATCGTGATCGTCGGCGCCATGCTGGCGGCGGCTTTGACCGTGACACCACTGGGCAAGACCATGGGCACCCTGGCCGTGGCACTGGCCGCAGTGAACGTGTTTGGTGGCTTCCTGGTCACCCGCAGAATGCTTGAGATGTTCAAGAAAAAAGCCCCGAAAGTCGTAAAAGAAGAGGCGCCCAAGTAATGAGCATGAACCTCGTAACGACGCTCTACTTGATCGCGTCGATCTGCTTCATCCAGGCCCTTAAAGGCCTGTCGCACCCGACCACGTCCCGACGCGGCAACGTGTACGGCATGCTCGGCATGGGGCTGGCGATCCTCACCACTATCGGCCTCATCTATAAGCTGGGCGCTGAGCTCGCGACTGCAGGCATCGGCTACGTTATCGTCGGCCTGCTGGTCGGCGGCACCGCCGGTTCGATCATGGCCAAGCGCGTTGAAATGACCAAGATGCCGGAACTGGTCGCCTTCATGCACAGCATGATCGGCATGGCCGCGGTGTTCATTGCGATCGCGGCTGTCGTTGAGCCGCAATCGCTGGGTATTGTTAAACAGCTGGGCGATTCGATTCCTGCCGGTAACCGTCTGGAGCTATTCCTCGGCGCCGCCATCGGTGCAATCACCTTCTCCGGTTCGGTGATCGCCTTTGGCAAGCTGTCGGGCAAGTACAAGTTCCGCCTGTTCCAGGGTGCACCGGTACAGTTTGGCGGCCAGCATAAGCTGAACCTGCTGCTGGGCCTGGCGACACTGGCCCTTGGCATCACCTTCATGCTGACCGGCAACCTCAACGCCTTCGCGCTGATGCTGGCCCTGGCCTTCGTGCTGGGCGTGTTGATCATCATCCCGATTGGCGGCGCGGACATGCCGGTGGTTGTGTCGATGCTCAACAGCTACTCCGGCTGGGCAGCGGCGGGTATCGGCTTCTCGCTGAACAACTCGATGCTGATCATTGCCGGCTCGCTGGTAGGCTCGAGCGGTGCGATCCTCTCGTACATCATGTGCAAGGCGATGAACCGCTCCTTCTTTAATGTGCTGCTCGGCGGTTTCGGCAACACGGCGGATGCAGCCGGCCCTGCTGGCTCGAAAGAAGCCCGCCCGGTGAAATCCGGTTCGGCTGACGACGCGACCTTCCTGCTGACCAACGCCGACACCGTGATCATCGTTCCGGGCTACGGCCTGGCGGTTGCACGGGCGCAACATGCGCTGAAAGAGCTGACCGAAAAGCTGACCCATCGCGGCGTGACCGTGAAGTACGCGATCCACCCGGTTGCCGGTCGGATGCCTGGCCACATGAACGTGTTGCTGGCCGAGGCCGAAGTGCCTTACGACCAGGTGTTCGAGATGGAAGACATCAACTCCGAGTTCGGTCAGGCCGACGTGGTGCTGGTGTTGGGCGCCAACGACGTGGTTAACCCAGCCGCCAAGAACGATCCGAAATCGCCGATTGCCGGCATGCCGATTCTCGAAGCGTTCAAAGCCAAGACCATCATCGTCAACAAGCGCTCGATGGCCAGCGGCTATGCCGGTCTGGACAACGAACTGTTCTACCTCGACAAAACCATGATGGTCTTCGGCGACGCCAAGAAGGTCATCGAGGACATGGTTAAAGCCGTCGAGTAAAACCTGCGCCAGCGCAATACCCAAAACCTCAGCCTTTAGTAGGCTGGGGTTTTTTTATTCCCCGTGAAACCCGACCAAAGGCTCTAAATCAGGGCTCGGCATTCGACCATGGTAGCGGGACGGATTTTTTTCAAATCACTAGACTGAGTACCTTGCTTCCGTTGCCCGAGATAATAATCCATGTACCGTGACCGTATTCGCTTGCCTTCGTTGTTGGATAAGGTGATGAGCGCCGCTGACGCTGCCGCTCTGATTCAGGACGGCATGACCGTCGGCATGAGCGGTTTCACCCGCGCCGGCGAAGCCAAGGCTGTGCCACACGCGCTGGCCGAACGCGCCAAAACCACGCCGCTGAAAATCACCTTGATGACCGGCGCCAGCCTGGGCAACGACCTCGATAAGCAGTTGACCGAAGCCGGCGTCCTGTCGCGACGCATGCCGTTCCAGGTCGACAGCACACTGCGCAAGGCCATCAACGCCGGCCAAGTCATGTTCATCGACCAGCACCTGTCGGAAACCGTGGAGATGCTGCGCAACCAGCAACTCAAGCTGCCGGACATCGCGGTGATTGAAGCCGTGGCGATCACGGAACAAGGCCATATCGTACCGACCACGTCGGTGGGTAACTCGGCCAGCTTCGCGATTTTCGCCAAGCACGTCATCGTCGAGATCAACATGGCGCACAACCCGAATCTCGAAGGGTTGCACGACATCTATATCCCGACCTACCGTCCGACCCGCACGCCCATTCCGCTGGTGAAGGTCGACGATCGCATTGGCAGCACCGCCATTCCGATCCCGCCGGAAAAGATCGTCGCAATCGTGATCACCAATCAATCCGACTCGCCGTCGACTGTACTGCCACCGGACGCCGAAACTCAGGCCATCGCCGATCACTTGATCGAGTTCTTCACGCAGGAAGTGGCTGCCGGGCGCATGACCAACAAGCTTGGCCCGTTGCAGGCCGGGATCGGCACCATCGCCAACTCGGTGATGTGTGGCCTGATCGACTCGCCGTTTGAAGACCTGACGATGTATTCGGAAGTGTTGCAGGATTCGACGTTCGACCTGATCGATGCCGGCAAGCTAAGCTTTGCCTCGGGCAGTTCGATCACCTTGTCGGCCCGGCGCAATGCCGATGTGTTCGGCAACCTGGAGCATTACAAGAACAAGCTGGTACTGCGCCCCCAGGAAATCTCCAATCACCCGGAAGTGGTTAGGCGTCTGGGCATCATCGCCGTCAACACGGCGCTGGAGTTCGACCTGTACGGTAACGTCAACTCCACCCACGTCTGTGGTACACGGATGATGAACGGCATCGGCGGTTCGGGTGACTTCGCGCGCAACGCGCACCTGTCGATCTTTGTCACCAAGTCGATTGCCAAGGGCGGTGCGATTTCCAGCGTGGTGCCGATGGTCAGCCACGTCGACCATACCGAACATGACGTCGACATCCTGGTGACCGAGATCGGTCTGGCCGACCTGCGCGGGCTGGCGCCTCGTGAGCGGGCTCGGGTGGTTATCGACAACTGTGTTCACCCGGACTATCGCGAAGCCTTGAATGACTACTTCATCGCCGCCTGCGCGCTCGGTGGGCACACCCCGCACATCCTGCGCGATGCCCTGAGCTGGCACATTAACCTGGAAGAAACCGGGCGGATGCTGGTGGTCTGATTGACGTAAAACACAGCTGACGCAAACACAGTTGCGTCAGTTGGCTCTTGCAACACCCGATCCTGTCGAAAACTGTACTGCTGTACTGGTCTTTTCCTACCGAAATCCTCTGCATTTTCGAGTCGACTTACCTATATTGCACTGTATTGGTGCCGACAGGTACAGTTGCCTCAATTTTGACCAGTACACCCCCTATAAACAGTTAATTGATCCCTCACAATACAAGTGAACTGTATCTAGGGGGACTGGCCAAACAGGAGGATCATTGGCATCAGTTAAACCACTACCTAATCCCGCCACAAGCGGAAGGATGTCAACCATGGAACGTACACTCAGTTCCGAGCTGTTCTTCGAAGACAATGCTGCAAAAACCCAGGCTTCCATGCCTCTTCGCGTTATCGCCAACCTGATGTTGTGGCAGCGCCGCATTACCAGCCGCCATCAATTGGCTCGTCTGGATTCGCGTCTGCTGGCTGATGCCGGGATTAGCGAAGCACAACGCTACGAAGAGCTGAGCAAGCCGTTCTGGCGCTAAGTTAGCGTCGCTGGCTCTGACCTATAGGGTCCACCGCCAGCAACCCGAATTGAACAAACAAAACCCGTCGTGGGAAACCACGACGGGTTTTGTCGTTTCAGGGTCATGAAACACATAACCAGTACAGTTTTGTACAATCTAAATTTGACCAGTACACCCTTTTAGCAGCTGCCGAAGGCTGCGATCTTTTGATCTTAAGTGTCACCGCCGACGCCAAAATCAAAAGATCGCAGCTTTCGGCAGCTCCTGCCGTTTCGTCTATATGGGCTGTTCGAATCCATCCGCGTCAGCCTAATATCCGATCAGAACGTGGCGAACGCCGCATGACAGGCGTCTGATCTTCCAGACACTGCGCCACCTCTCAATCGGTTTATCCAAAGGAGCTTCCCCATGTCCCGTCTTCGTCTGCTGAGCGTTGCTGCCCTGCTCGCCGTGGCTGCCAATGCCCACGCTTCCAGCTTTATCGTGACCACCGACGCCGTCGTTGGCGCTCTAAAATCCAGCTCCGACGCCACCTCCAATCTCTCTTCGTCACTGCGCGACAACAAAATTGTGCGTGCAGCTCGTGATGACGCCGCCAGTTTTGTCGCCAGCAGCGGCGACATTCGTGGCGTGAAACTGGAAAGCGCATTTGACGAAATCCACCGTCAAGCACCTCAGCTGAACGCTACTGACGCACAACTCGCCCAGGCCATCCTGGCGATCTAAACGTCGGTCCTGCATTGGGACACGCCCATCGTGTCCCAATGTTTCGGCGCTGGCTCTAGTCCGGGCATTGCGCTAGCCTTGAGGCTCGCTTTCAGCTATCGAGTCTCATGCGTTTTCTTTCAAATCTGTTGTCCATTCCGTTGTTTCTTCTGGCCTGCTGGTCTGGCGCCGCCCAGGCTTTCGACGCCTTCAACCTGTCTACACAAGGCACCGTGGTCAGTGGTTACGCCACAAGCATGGTGACCTCTGCGCCCTTCGACCATAAACTGCTGATCGCCGCTCAGGATGACGCTGCGGCTTTCATTGCCAGTGACGGCCAACTGCGAGGAGCGCAACTGGAATCCGCCCTGGTTTACCTGCGCCGGAGCCAGCCAAAACTTCATGCCAGCGACCTTGAACTGGCACAAGCAATTCTCGTCCAATAGTTATCATCGTTCCTCCGGAGTCGTTCCATGCGTAGCCCGCTGATTGCTGCCACCCTTGGCTTGCTGTTGTTGGCCGACGTGGCCCAGGCGCACACCCTGGTAGCCACCAGTAACATGATCATTCGCGCCACCCAGCGCACGCTTGATTTCACTTCTGATACCACCACGTCCATCCGTGATTCGAAGATCGTGCGCGAAGCTCACGACGACGCGGCCAGTTTCGTCGCCAGCGATGGCGATATTCGTGGCGCGCATCTGGAAGAGGCCTTCAATACCCTGCGCACCCGCGTACCTGAAGCCCGCGACGCCAGTGATCAGGTCCTCGCCGAAGCCATCCTCGCACTGTGAGGTCGCTCAGCGCCTGGCTGCTGGCCGGGATGGTGTTGCTGCTTGGCAACACCGCACAGGCCAGCTTGCAATTACGGCTCAAGACCGACGGTCTGAGTCCCGCGCAAGTGCAGGCCAGCCAGGCGCTGCTCGATGAGGCCATGCAGGCATTGCCGCCGCGCTTCGTCGAGCAACTGGATCGGCGCATCGATGTTGGCTGGACCGACGAAATGCCCGACAACGCCTACGGCGAGGCGTCGCTGGTGTCCGAGCTCGATCTGAATCGCAATCTGCTCGACAGCCTCACCGACGGCAGCGCCGCGACGAAAAAGACCTACCGCCCCCACGGCACCGTGCGCCGGGAAATGCTCGCTACGGTCTTGCACGAACTCACCCATATTTACGACCGCGCGCGCCTGTGGCCATCTGCCCAGCGCACGCTGATCCAGCGTTGCAGCCAGCGCAATAGCAGCTCTGGTCTGGTCGGCATTCCCGATCAATGCCGCGGCCAGACGGCGCGACGTTTTACCCTCAGTGACGACCCGCGCCTGCTGGATCTGGCCGGCTGGCCGCAATACGTCGGCCGACGTGGCGAACGCGAGCAGCACAACCGGCAAATCGTTCGCAGCCCGGATATCTACGAGACGACCAATCCCAAGGAGTTCGTGGCGGTCAACATGGAGTACTTCCTCCTGGACCCGAGCTATGCCTGCCGACGTCCTGCGCTTTACCGCTACTACAAAGAACATTTCGGCTGGGCGCCGGCCGCCAAAGACACTTGCGCCAAATCCTTCGCCTTCCTCAATGCCGGTAACGACTTCGCCAAGACACCATTGGGCCAGGTCGACCCGGAACGGGTTTATGCCGTGGACTATCTGCTGGCCGAAGCCAACCAGAACTGGGTCAGCCGTTGGGGCCACAGCATGTTGCGCCTGGTGATCTGTGCGCCGGGCCGACCACGCGGACCGGATTGCCGGCTGGACCTGGATCAGCACCTGGTGCTGTCCTACCGCGCCTTCGTCGGTGACGTACAGTTGTCGAGTTGGGATGGGCTGGTGGGTAAATATCCGTCACGCCTGTTTGTCTTGCCCCTGGCCCAAGTGATCGACGAATACACCAAGACCGAAATGCGCAGCCTGGCTTCGGTGCCGCTGAATCTCTCTCGCACCGAAATCGAAGAAGTGGTGGAACACGCCGCAGAGATGCACTGGAGCTACGACGGCAACTACTTCTTCCTGTCCAATAATTGCGCGGTTGAAAGCCTGAAACTGCTGCGCAGCGGCAGCAACAACGCGCAACTGACCGGACTGGACAGCATCATGCCCAACGGCTTGCTGGAAGTGCTCAAGGGCCGCGGATTGGCGGACACCAGCGTGCTGGACGACCCTCGCGAAGCTTTACGCCTGGGTTATCGCTTCGACTCCTTCCGCGATCGCTATCAAGCCATGTTCGAAGTGCTGAAGAAGCACTTGCCGATCAAGCAGACCACTGTCGAAGACTGGCTGGCATTGAGCGCCGAAGAGCGCCGGCAATGGATCGATCAGGCTGACTTGCGCACCAGCGCGGCATTGCTGTTGTTGGAACAGGCCAGTTTCCGTCGGCAGCTACAATTGGCCCAGGATGAGGTGAAGCAGCGCTACTTGGGCGCTCGAGAACTGAAAAACGGCGGCATGGACAAGGCCAACGCGACCTTGCAACAGATTCTCGCCAACAGCGGCTTCCTCAGCCGTCCCGCCGAATTGCTCGGCACCGGTGGTTATGGTTTGCCACAGCCGAGCGAGTCGAAGCGATTGGAATCGGAAAGCAGCCTGCGCCAGAAGCAACTGCAATCGCTGACCGGGGAT
This sequence comes from Pseudomonas sp. ASL4, assembly GCF_056680395.1. NCBI lineage: Bacteria > Pseudomonadati > Pseudomonadota > Gammaproteobacteria > Pseudomonadales > Pseudomonadaceae > Pseudomonas > Pseudomonas sp. ASL4. Next base: position 626,361 of record NZ_CM155280.1, read on the forward strand.
CTGGATAAAGAAGTGAGAGCGCTGCTGGAACCGAGTCGTGCGGCGGAGATTGCGGCTAATGAAGCCAACCTTAAACAGATTGGCGAACATTTGAGAGCTTTGCACAAGGCAGCGGGTGGATTGGAGTTGCCCTGACAGAAAAGTAAAAGATCGCAGCCTTCGGCAGCTCCTACGGGGTACACAATCCCATGTAGGAGCTGCCGAAGGCTGCGATCTTTTGAAGCACAGCGCGCAATGCGCTGTGCCGATGCAGTGCTTAATTCAACACATTATCCAGAATTTCATAAACGATCCCGGTTCCTACGGCGATCAGCACAATGTCGCCGCCCGCGCGGCGCCATTCGTAACCCTCGTATTGCGGCAACCGACCCAGCGCACGCTGATCCAGGCGTTCGCCGTAATAACCGTGAGGCAACGGCCGGCCACGTTCCAGACGGATGCCTGGCGGTGGCGGCGCACCACGCACAAAGTATCCGTGATTGTCGTGAATGGTCTGACGCACCGGGCCAAAATCATGTGGTGGAGGACCGCCACGATGGTTGTCCTCCGGGCCGCGGTGATCATTGCCACGGTTGTCACCATGGTTATCGTATTGGCCCTGCTCCGGGCCGCCGTGGTCGTGATCGTCGCGCTGATCGGCGCTGGCGTGCAGCAACGGGGTCGCACTCAGCATCAGTACGCCCAGGCTGGCTATCAACCGTTTCGGCATTTTCATCGGGGGTTTCCTCACTGCACCTACAGCAAAAAGGGCTTCAGAACGTAGTCCTGAAACCCTCGGTCTTACTGTTTAGTCTGTGTTGCGAGGCGCTAATTCCTTTGTATCAGGAACTTTACTTTCAGCTGACCCGTGCTTTGCGCACGCCCTCGGCCAACGCTGCGCAAAGACTCAATACACCGTCGATCGCCTGATCCGGTGTCGACGCATTCGCGATGTGATCGATCAATGCCGAACCCACCACCACGCCGTCCGCCAGACGAGCGATAGCCGCCGCTTGCTCCGGTGTACGGATACCGAAACCGATGCTGATCGGCAGGTCGGTGTGACGACGCAAACGAGCAACTGCTTCTTCGACGTGTTCCAGCGTTGCCGCACCCGCGCCCGTCACACCGGCAACCGACACGTAATAAACGAAGCCGGAGCTGCCGTTCAGAACGGTCGGCAGGCGCACATCGTCGGTGGTCGGCGTGGTCAGACGAATGAAGTCCAGACCCGCAGCCTGAGCCGGGTCGCACAGTTCGCCGTTATGTTCCGGCGGCAGGTCAACCACGATCAGACCGTCAACGCCGGCCTCTTTAGCGTCCGCGATGAAGCGCGGCACGCCGTACATGTGGATCGGGTTGAAGTAACCCATCAACACCAACGGCGTCTCGGTGTTGCCTTCACGGAACTCGCGAACCATTTTCAGGGTTTTCGCCAGGTTCTGTTTGGCGCCCAAAGCGCGGATGTTCGCCAGCTGGATCGCCGGGCCGTCGGCCATCGGGTCGGTGAAGGGCATGCCCAATTCGATCACGTCGGCGCCAGCACCCGGCAAGCCTTTGAGGATCGCCAGCGAGGTGTCATAGCTCGGATCGCCAGCGGTGACGAAGGTCACCAGGGCGGCGCGATTCTGTTCCTTGAGTTCGGCAAAACGCGTTTGCAGGCGGCTCATCAGTGTTTCTCCTGCTTAGATTGTTCCATGTGGTGCATCACGGTTTGCATGTCTTTGTCGCCACGACCGGACAGGTTGACCACCATCAGGTGATCTTTCGGCAGGTTCGGTGCGCGTTTGAACACTTCGGCCAGGGCATGGGCGCTTTCCAGTGCAGGAATAATCCCTTCCAGGCGGCAGCATTTATGGAATGCGTCGAGGGCTTCGTCGTCGGTCACCGAGGTGTACTGGACGCGGCCGATGTCATGCAACCAGGCGTGTTCAGGGCCGATGCCCGGGTAGTCGAGGCCGGCGGAGATCGAGTGAGCGTCAATGATCTGGCCGTCGTCGTCCTGCAGCAGGAAGGTGCGGTTGCCGTGCAACACACCCGGTACGCCGCCATTCAGACTGGCCGCGTGCTTGCCGGTTTCGATGCCGTAGCCGGCGGCTTCAACGCCGATGATCTCGACGCTCTTGTCATCCAGGAACGGGTGGAACAGGCCCATGGCGTTGGAGCCACCGCCGATGCACGCCACCAGGCTGTCCGGCAGGCGACCTTCCTGATCTTGCAGTTGAGTACGGGTTTCCTTGCCGATCACCGACTGGAAGTCGCGAACCATCGCCGGGTAAGGGTGCGGGCCGGCCACGGTGCCGATCAGGTAGAAAGTGCTGTCGACGTTGGTCACCCAGTCACGCAGGGCTTCGTTCATCGCGTCTTTCAGGGTGCCGGTGCCGGCCACCACCGGGATCACCTCGGCGCCCAGCAGCTTCATGCGGAACACGTTGGCCTGCTGACGTTCGATGTCAGTGGTGCCCATGTAGATCACGCAATCCAGACCAAAACGCGCGGCCACGGTAGCGGTCGCCACGCCGTGCATGCCGGCGCCGGTCTCGGCGATGATGCGTTTTTTGCCCATGCGCCGCGCCAGCAGGATCTGGCCGATGCAGTTGTTGATCTTGTGCGCGCCGGTGTGGTTCAACTCTTCGCGCTTAAGGTAAATCTTCGCGCCGCCGCAGAATTCGGTCAGGCGTTCAGCGAAATACAGTGGGCTTGGACGACCGACGTAGTCACGCTGGAAGTAGGCCAGTTCTTCTTTGAATGCCGGATCTTCCTTGGCCAGTTCGTATTCACGGGCCAGGTCGAGGATCAACGGCATCAGGGTTTCAGCGACGTAACGGCCGCCGAACGAGCCAAACAGGCCGTTGGCATCGGGGCCGTTGCGCAGATTAGTCTGGGTCATGGGTCGCTCCAGTTGGATTCGTGTGATGACAATGACGACCACTCTACCCCTGACGTTCCGACCTGAAAACCGATAAGATCGCCACAACCTGTCAGGAAAACTCACATATCCCATGAGCCATGACCTTCCTCCGCTGAACGCCCTTCGGGCCTTCGAAGCCACTGCCCGCCTGAACAGCGTCAGTCAGGCTGCCGAACAGCTACACGTCACTCATGGTGCGGTTAGCCGACAACTCAAGGTGCTGGAAGAACACCTCGGCGTTAGTCTGTTCGTCAAGGACGGGCGTGGCCTTAAACTCACAGATGCCGGCGTTCGTTTGCGCGATGCCAGCAGCGACGCGTTTGAGCGATTGCGCACCGTTTGTGCCGAATTGACCCAAAGCACCGCCGACGCGCCCTTCGTGCTCGGCTGCTCCGGCAGCTTGCTCGCACGCTGGTTCATTCCGCGCCTTGGACGCTTGAATGCGGATCTGCCGGACCTGCGCCTGCACCTGTCAGCCGGGGAAGGCGATCTCGACCCACGGCGGCCTGGACTGGACGCTTTGCTGGTGTTCGCCGAGCCACCCTGGCCGGCGGACATGCAAGTCTATGAACTGGCCAGCGAACGCATCGGCCCGGTCCTGAGCCCACGCTTCGCCGGCTACGAACGGCTGCAACAGGCGCCGGTCAGCGCGCTGCTGAGCGAGCCGCTGCTGCACACCACATCGCGTCCTCAGGCGTGGCCGAGCTGGGCACAGCAAAGCGGCCTCGACGCCAAGGCGTTGAAGTTGGGGCAGGGTTTCGAGCATTTGTATTATTTGCTGGAAGCCGCGGTGGCGGGGTTGGGTGTGGCGATTGCCCCTGAGCCGCTGGTGGCCGAGGACTTGAAAGCAGGTCGCCTGGTTGCGCCGTGGGGTTTCTGTGAAACCCCGGCGCAACTGGCGTTGTGGCTACCCAAGCGTGCCGCGGATGGCCGCGCTCGGCAGTTGGCGCAGTGGCTCAAAAACGAGCTGCGCCAAGCGGATTAGTCGCCGCGTTTGCACAACAGATAAGCCGCGAGTAGACCGAGTGCACCGACAGCGACACCCGCTGTAGTCCAAGGGTGTTCCTGGGCGTAGTCCCGGGTGGCGATCCCGGTTTCGCGGGTTTTCACTTTCACTTCTTCATAGGCATCGGCGAGCAGGTGGCGCGAATGTTTCAGCGCGCTCTCGGCGTTGCTTTTCAGGGCCTTGAGGGTTTTACGCGACTCGTCCGAGGCGTCGTCCTTAAGGTTTTCCAGCGATTTGAGAAGACTCTCGATCTCGGCTTCCATGCTTTGCAATGAGGCTTTACGTAAAGAGGTATTGGCCATGGTGGCTCTCCTTCATTGGTGATGAGTAGCGTGTGTTGGTTGGGACTTCAGGGGTTTGAGAAAGTGCAGTAAATCTGAACGGCGGTGCCCGATTGGCCGACAGAAGTAATACGAAAAATCACTGCTAGGCTGTATTTCATACCCCAAGGAGAACGCCATGACTGACCATCACACCTACAAGAAAGTCGAGCTGGTCGGCTCGTCCCCTACCAGCATCGAAGACGCCATCAACAATGCGCTGGCCGAAGCCAGCAAAAGCCTCAAGCATCTGGAATGGTTTGAAGTGACCGAAACCCGCGGCCACATCAAGGACGGCAAGGCTGCCCACTTCCAGGTGACACTGAAAGTCGGGTTCAGGATTGCCAGTAGCTGAGTTTGAGCTAGTCTTCTGAACTTGCGCGCTGGCCGAGTGCCATAGGGAATGGCAAAGCGCTACTTGAGCGCATCTGGCTACTGCTGGATGCTCCCCATTTGATCCGACCAGGGAATGCGACCGATGAAGAAGTTTATTTTGGCGGTAGGTTTATTGAGCATCGCGGGAACAGCCCTTGCTGGCGGTAAGTCGTGCGAAGACCTGAAAGGCGAAATCGCAGCGAAACTTGATGCCAAGCATGTCTCGGGCTATTCGCTGGAGATTGTCGACAAAGGCGCTGCCGCTGGCGGGAAAGTCGTCGGCAAGTGCGAAGCCGGCAGTAAAGTGATCGTCTACAAAAAGTAGATTGTTACCACCCTCAATGAAAAAGCCGACGCAATGGCGTCGGCTTTTTTATGCGCGTCGTTCCGGGATCAGCCCTTCATGACCTGCGCCAGCAACTCATAGGAATGCACGCGATCCGCGTGCTCGTAGAGGTCGCAGGTGAAAATCAGTTCATCGGCCTGGGTCTGCTCGATCAGCACTTCCAGTTTGGCGCGGATTTTCTGCGGGCTGCCGACCATGGCCAGCCCCAGGAAATCGCCGACCGCTTCCTTCTCATGCGGCAGCCACAGGCCGTCCATGGTTTTCACCGGCGGACGTTGCACCAGGCTCTGGCCACGCATCAGGGCGAGGATTCGCTGGTAGACCGACGTCGCCAGGTAATCAGCCTGTTCGTCGGTATCGGCCGCCACCAGTGGCACGCCGAGCATCACGTAGGGCTTGTCCAATACCGCTGAAGGTTTGAAGTGATTGCGATAGACGCGAATCGCCTCGTGCATGAAACGCGGTGCGAAATGCGAGGCGAAGGCGTAGGGCAAACCGCGTTCGCCGGCCAGTTGCGCGCTGAACAGACTGGAACCCAGCAGCCAGACCGGGACATTGGTGCCTGTTCCGGGCATCGCGATAATTCGCTGGTCCGGCGTGCGTGGGCCGAGGTAGCGCATCAGCTCTGCAACGTCTTCCGGGAATTCGTCCGCACTGCCGGAGCGTTCTCGGCGCAGTGCGCGGGCGGTCATCTGATCGGAACCGGGCGCGCGGCCCAGGCCGAGGTCGATACGGCCGGGATACAGGCTTTCGAGGGTGCCGAACTGTTCGGCGATCACCAATGGCGCATGATTGGGGAGCATCACGCCCCCGGAGCCGACACGAATAGTCGAGGTGCCCCCGGCCAGGTAACCGAGCAACACCGACGTCGCGGAACTGGCGATGCCGTCCATGTTGTGGTGTTCGGCCACCCAAAAGCGGTTGTAGCCAAACTTTTCGACGTGCTGGGCCAAGTCCAGGGAATTGTGCAGTGACTGGGCCGCGCTGCCGTTCTCCCGTACGGGCACCAGATCGAGGGTCGAAAACTTGATATCGGACAGTCGTTTCATAAACCTGCTTCTCCAATGGGGGCGCAGGTTTTTTCACGAACGAAAACCTGCCGAGTCTGAAAGCGTTCCCTATGCAATGAGGGCATATACCCGAGTTTCAATAGCAGACATGAATTTGCCTACCAGATAAGCGGTTTGATCCGACAGGGTGAACTTTGCCAAGTCTTCTATCCTCAGAACCCTTACCAAGCGAAAACCACGAAGGCGCGACGTTTCGCGCCGATCTTGAGGAGGCAGACATGGCTATCACGAAGAAAGCATCGGCTCATTGGGCAGGCGATCTGAAAACCGGCATCGGTTCGATCTCCACGGAAACCGGCGTACTCAGAGAAGCGCCCTACGGCTTCAAGGCCCGTTTCGAGGGCGGTAAAGGCACCAATCCGGAAGAGCTGATCGGCGCGGCCCACGCAGGCTGCTTCTCCATGGCGTTTTCGATGATTCTCGGCGACGCCGGCCTAAAGGCTGACAGCATTGATACCAACGCTGAGGTCACCCTGGACCAGGTGGAGGGCGGATTTGCGATCACGGCGGTGAAACTGATCCTCAAGGCGAAAATCCCTGGGGCAACTCAGGCACAGTTCGAGGAACTGAGTAAAAAGGCTAAGGAAGGTTGCCCGGTATCCAAAGTGCTGAATGCGAAGATCAGCCTCGAAGCGACGTTGGTCAGTTGATGTTCACAAGTCTTTAAATTGGCGTTGATTGCACCGACGCCTTCGCGAGCAAGCCCGCTCCCACAATTGGAATGCATTTCAACTGTGGGAGCGGGCTTGCTCGCGAAGGCAATCTCATGAACGACACAATCCATGGTTGAACATGCAGTTTGTGAGCGAAGTCAGAACTCGCTTTGTAAAACTGTGGTCGAATAAATGACAGCAGCTTCAGCGCATAGACATGCGCGCTGCCTCAAGGGAGCTTCAACCATGAAACGTTTTGTCTTGGCCGTTATTTGCGGTGCATTGGCGACTTCGGCCCTGGCCGCGACCAAAGACTGCGAAGAGCTTAAGAAGGAAATTGAAATAAAAATCCAGGCTAAAGCCATACCCTCCTACACCCTGGAAATAGTCACGAAAAAAGAAGCCGACAAGCACGATGCCGCAATGGTCGTTGGCTCCTGTGCAAACGGCACGAAGAAGATCATCTACCAAAAAAACGATCGTTGATTGGCCTCAAATGGCGCAGTCCACCGCCCGGTCTTCGGCCACGATCTCACGCTTGGCGTTATACAGCCGTGCGCTGGGCGTGAACGACAATGAGCGCCCTTCGAGCATGTAACGCTGGCCGGCCTCGAAATGGTCGTAGCGGATGGTCAGGTAGCAGAGGCGCTCAGCGGGATCGTTCATCATTCCAAAACCGCCACTGAACACCTCAAAGTCGAAACGCACCATCAACTCATGACTGCCGGGGGTGACCTGAAAGAAACGCCCGTCGGTCAATCGCTGGTTATCCAGGCGTTCGGCCATCATTAATTTTCCACCGGGGGTCGGTGTAGACATGTCGACCCAGGCCATCTGCGGATTGACCGCCGGCATCGGGCTCAGGCAACCGGAAATGACGCTTGCCGTGAGCAACAGCAATAACCTGCGCATGATGAATGTCCTGATGATTGGTCATTCAGCATAACGCCGATCACGTGCGTTGGCAGCCTGCCGGTGTGCCGTGCCCAATGACTTTTCGCTGCTGATCATAGAGCTTTGCCCACGGATGGAATCCGATGTTTCCCGCTTGCAACTCATAGCGCTCACCGGCGTTGAAATCCTTGAATTTCACACTCAACTGACAATCGCGCCACAACGGCTCACTGTCCGGGCCAATGTTGGTGGGCTGGACCGCAAACTGGTAACGCACCTTCAATTCATGGCTGCCGGGCTGCACTTCAAAGAAGCGTTTGTCGGTGGTCGCCTTGTCATCGACCTTCAACGCTTGCAACGCGGTGTCTTGCGGCTTTGGACCGAGATCGATCCAGGCTTGGGCGGGGTCCGGGGCGGGCATTCCGAACCCGGCACAACCGGCCAGCGTCAGCAGGCCTCCTGTCAGCATCAACATGCGCATAGCGGAGCTCCAGTCAGGCGGGATAGTCTTGCGGGCAGACTCTCCAAGGATGATTTTATTTTGATCAGGCCGCTTCCAAGCCTTGGGTTACTTGATCGCGTTTTGCGCGTTTTGTTTCCGGGCGTGTTGTTTTTGTTGCTCAACGGTTGCGCCAGCGTCAGCTACTACGGTCAATTAGCCAGTGGTCAGCTGCAATTGCTGCGGGCCCGGGAGCCGGTTGCCGAGGTGATTGCCGACCCACAGCGCGATCCACAATTGCGTGCGCATCTGGCCCAATCACAAAAGGCTAGGGTGTTCGCCAGCCAGCATCTGCACCTGCCGGATAACCAGAGCTATCGCCTGTACGCCGACATTGGTCGGCCGTATGTGGTCTGGAATGTCTTCGCCACGCCGGAATTTTCCCTGACGCCGCAGAACCATTGCTTCCCCATCGCCGGCTGCGTCGCTTACCGCGGTTACTACAGCCAGAGCGCGGCCCGGGGTGAAGCGGCCATGCAACGACTCAACGGCATGGACGTGTCGATCGGCGGGGTCGAGGCCTACTCGACCCTGGGCTGGTTCAATGACCCGATCCTCAGCTCGATGATGAGTTGGGGCGATGAACGGTTGGCCACGCTGATCTTTCATGAGCTGGGCCATCAGCGGTTTTATGTGAAGGACGACACTGAGTTCAACGAGTCTTTCGCCACGTTTGTCGAGCAGGAAGGCACCCGCCAATGGCGCGCCAGCCGTGGACTCGCCCCAGACACCGGCGCGCAGATGCAGCAACGTGATCAGTTCACTCAACTGGTTCTGGACAGTCGCGCTCGACTTGAACGGCTGTACGCCCAGCCCTTGCCCGCCGAGCAGATGCGCCAACGCAAAGCCGCCGAGTTCGAACGGCTGCGTCGCGACTATCGGACGATGCGTGACAACGTATGGGCCGGGGATAAACGCTACGACGCCTGGATCAATGCGCCGATGAACAATGCCAAGTTGCTGCCGTTTGGTTTGTACGACCAATGGGTGCCGGCGTTTGCGGCGCTGTTCAGGCAGGAGGGTGGGGATTGGGTGAAGTTTTATGCGGCCGTGGAGAGCCTGGGTGGGTTGCCGAGCAAGCAACGTAAAGCTGCGCTGCAAACGTTGGCCGGCAAATAACCCTGTGGCGAGGGAGCTCGCTCCCGTTGGGCCGCGAAGTGGCCCCATAATTTCCGGACCAATCACGACTGCTGCGCAGCCAAACGGGAGCAAGCTCCCTCGCCACAGTTCGGTGTCAGCCTCGCAGAAACGCCTGATGCATCTCCTCCAGCGTTTCAAAGTGATACGCCGGTGCTTCGGCGCTCAGCTCTTCGTGGCTGCCAAAACCATAACCCACCGCCGCCGCATCAAGCCCGTTGCTGCGCGCGCCGATCAAGTCGTGTTTGCGGTCGCCGATCATCAGGGTGTTGGCCGGGTCGAGGCCTTCTTCGGCGATCAAATGGGCGATCAGTTCGACTTTGTTGGTCCGGGTGCCATCCAGCTCACTGCCGTAAATCACTTTGAAGTGCTTGGCGAAGTCGAAGTGCCGGGCGATTTCCCGGGCGAACACCCAGGGCTTGGAGGTAGCGATGTACAGCTGTCGACCTTGCCCGCTCAAGGTTTCCAATAGCGGTGTGACACCGTCGAACACGCGGTTCTCATACAGGCCGGTGACTTTGAAACGCTCGCGATAGAAATTCACCGCTTCCCAGGCCTTGGGCTCGTCGAACTCGTAAAACTGCATGAACGCCTGCAACAGCGGCGGGCCGATGAAGTGTTCGAGCTTGGTCAGGTCGGGCTCGTCGATACCCAGTTTGGCCAGGGCGAACTGGATCGAGCGGGTAATCCCCTCACGCGGGTCGGTCAAAGTGCCATCGAGGTCGAACAAAACAGTTTGGTAATGCATGAAAATTCCTGGGCAATAGTGAGAAGGCTTAGAGCTGGTCGTAGCCTTCGGCCAGATGCAGGTCCTTGAGCTTCACGTAGTTCGCCGCGCTGTAGGTGAAAAAGGCTTTTTCCTTGTCAGTCAGCGGCCGGATCTGTTTCACCGGGCTGCCGACATACAGAAAACCGCTTTCCAGGCGCTTGCCCGGTGGCACCAGGCTGCCGGCGCCGATGATCACATCGTCCTCCACCACCGCGCCGTCCATGACGATGCTGCCCATGCCGATCAGAACCCGGTTACCCACCGAGCAGCCGTGGAGCATGACTTTGTGAGCGATGGTCACGTCGTCCCCGATCAAGCAGGGAAAGCCATCGGGATTGAACGGCCCTGCGTGGGTGATGTGCAGCACGCAGCCGTCCTGAACGCTGGTGCGCGCACCGATGCGGATGCGGTGCATGTCGCCGCGGATCACCGTCAGCGGCCAGACGGAGCTGTCTTCGCCGATTTCGACGTCGCCGATTACCACCGCCGAGCCGTCGACAAAAGCGCCTTTGCCCAGTAGCGGCGTGTGGTTCAGATACTTGCGAAGGGTCACGATAGGTTCTCTCTCTGTCGCTGATAGCTGCGGTGAGCGTCGATTGTAATTAAGATGGCCGCATGTTTCTTCCAGCCAAGGTGCCAACCGTGAGCGTGAACAACCCTCTTTTGCAGTCCTACGACCTGCCGCCGTTCTCGGCGATTCGTGCCGAACACGTGCAACCGGCCATTGAACAGATCCTGGCTGACAACCGCGCCGCCATTATCGAGATCCTCAAAACCCAGGGCAAACAACCGACCTGGGCCGGCCTGGTACTGGCAATGGACGAACTCAATGATCGCCTGGGCGCCGCCTGGAGCCCGGTCAGCCACCTGAATGCCGTATGCAACAGCGCCGAACTGCGCGAAGCCTACGAGTCCTGCCTGCCGGCCCTGAGCGCCTACTCCACCGAGATGGGCCAGAACCGCGAACTGTTCCAGGCATTCGAAGCCCTGGCCAACAGCCCCGAAGCCGCCGGTTTCGACGTCGCGCAAAAAACCATTCTGGAACACTCACTGCGTGACTTCCGTCTGTCGGGTATCGACCTGCCGGAAGCTGAGCAGAAGCGATACGCCGAAGTGCAAAGCAAACTGTCCGAGCTGGGCAGCCGCTTCTCCAACCAGTTGCTCGACGCCACTCAGGCCTGGACCAAGCACGTTACCGATGAAGCCACCCTCGCCGGCCTGACCGATTCGGCCAAGGCGCAAATGGCGGCCGCTGCACAGGCCAAAGGCCTGGACGGTTGGTTGATCAGCCTGGAATTCCCGAGCTACTACGCGGTGATGACCTACGCCCACGACCGCGCCCTGCGCGAAGAAGTCTACGCCGCCTACTGCACCCGTGCGTCGGACCAAGGCCCGAATGCCGGTCAGAACGATAACGGCCCGGTGATGGTAGAAATTCTCGACCTGCGTCAGGAGCTGGCCAAGCTACTGGGTTTCGCCAGCTTCTCGGAGCTGAGTCTGGCGACCAAAATGGCTGAATCCAGCGATCAGGTACTCAGTTTCCTACGTGACCTGGCCAAGCGCAGCAAACCGTTCGCGGCTCAGGACCTGGAACAACTCAAAGCCTACGCCGCCGAACAGGGCTGCCCGGATCTGCAAAGCTGGGACAGTGGTTTCTACGGTGAAAAACTTCGCGAGCAGCGCTACAGCGTCGCGCAAGAAGCCCTTCGCGCCTACTTCCCGATCGACAAAGTGCTCGGCGGCTTGTTCGCTATCGTTCAGCGCCTGTACGGCATCGAAATCGCCGAGCAGAAAGGCTTCGACACTTGGCACCCGGATGTTCGCCTGTTCGAAATCAAGGAAAACGGCCAACACGTCGGCCGCTTCTTCTTCGACCTCTACGCCCGCGCCAACAAACGCGGCGGGGCCTGGATGGACGGCGCTCGTGACCGTCGCCGCACCGCTGAAGGCGTGCTGCAAAGCCCGGTGGCGAACCTGGTGTGCAACTTCACTCCGGCCGACAGCGGCAAGCCTGCGTTGCTGACCCACGATGAAGTCACCACCCTGTTCCACGAATTTGGCCATGGTTTGCATCACCTGCTGACCCGCGTCGAACATGCTGGCGTGTCCGGCATCAACGGCGTGGCCTGGGATGCGGTCGAACTGCCAAGTCAGTTCATGGAAAACTGGTGCTGGGAGCCCGAAGGCCTGGCGCTGATCTCCGGTCACTACGAAACCGGCGAACCGCTGCCTCAGGACCTGCTGGGAAAAATGCTCGCGGCGAAAAACTTCCAGTCCGGCCTGATGATGGTCCGCCAACTCGAGTTCTCGTTGTTCGACTTCGAACTGCACGCCACCCATGGCGACGGCCGCAGCGTGCTGCAAGTGCTCGAAGGCGTGCGCGACGAGGTTTCGGTCATGCGTCCGCCGGCCTACAACCGCTTCCCGAACAGCTTCGCGCATATCTTCGCCGGCGGTTACGCGGCGGGTTACTACAGCTACAAATGGGCTGAAGTGCTGTCCGCCGATGCTTTCTCGAAGTTCGAAGAAGACGGCGTGCTCAATGCCGAGACCGGCCGCGCCTTCCGTGAAGCAATCCTCGCTCGCGGCGGTTCTCAGGAACCGATGGTGCTGTTCGTCGACTTCCGTGGCCGGGCGCCATCGATTGACGCACTCTTGCGCCACAGCGGCCTGAGTGAGGACGCAGCAGCATGAGCGAGGGGCCTGTGATCACAAAAAAACGCTTTATCGCCGGGGCAGTTTGCCCGGCCTGCAGCGAGCCGGACAAATTGATGATGTGGAACGAAGACGAGGTCCCGCACCGTGAGTGCGTGGCCTGCGGTTACTCCGACACGCTCAATGAGCAAGGTCTGTCAGTGCCCAAGGAATTGGGCACGCGGGTCAACGTTTCGGCGCTGAAAGTGCCGGACGCCAAGGTTCAGGCGGTGCAATTCTTCCCGAACCCGAAGCTGAAGAAAAAGCCTGACGAGCAATTCTGAGTGAACACAACCTTCCACACCGCAATGGTGTGGAAGGTGACACTCCTGCCTTTATCCTACTTCTCGACGTTTGCCGATTTGAACCAGCTCTTCATCGAGCACATGGCGAACGGGCTGGTGCTGCAATCACCATTGGCCAGAGCCGTGCGCAGTTTGTCGACATCGGCCTGCATCATGTAGCGAACGCCGTCCTTGAAGTGGGTACTGTCGCCAAAACCGCCTTGGGTCATTTCATTCAAGGCGTCTTCTTTGCTCCAGCCCTGCACGACCACCCGATACATGGCCGCCATCAGGCCGGTGCGGTCAGAGCCGTGCTTGCAATGCATCAATACCGGGCCTTTGGCCTCGGCGGTCTGAATGGCGCGAAGCGCCTTGAGCACATCAGCGTCATCCACATGATTGGTGCGGTAAGGCAGCTGCACCTGGTCGATGCCAGGCGTCGACAACCAGCTCTTGTCCGACTCAGGCAGGAAGTTGATAACGGTTCCAACCTTGAGTTTTTCCAGTAGCGGCACCGCGCCGCTGTCCGGCAATGCGCTGCGGTAGAGCGTCGGGGACATTTGGTAGAGGTTATATTTCGACTCCACTGACTGTGCCCATTCGGCAGGCCGCGCAGGTGCCGTGTCGTCAGCCAGGGCCAGCGACACATTGAAAAAGGCTACCAACGACAGGCACATCGCAGGGATAAGACGGGTTTTAGACATGCTGGGCGACCGTGAAAAAGATGCGGATGAATAACGCTAGCTTCAACCTTGACCAGTCAAAGGGCTGTGAGCCGACTGTCAAAGAATCGTGAATCGATCGACCCAAAGGCTACTTTCGTCGCAAAACCCCGGTTTATTTATGCTGAATCGCTTCATCCTGATTCTTAGCCTGCTACCATTTGTTACCAAAGTTTGCAGTTACGTGGCCATTTTCACTGATCGTCCACCCGTATCACTGCCAAAACGAAAAGCCGTTCATTGAAACGGCTGAAAACCATCAATGCCTGATGAGGTGCACCCCCATGTCTGATCAAGATCGAGACAACCCGCGGCGTGAGTTTTTGCGCAAATCCCTGACCTTGATCCCGGTGGTCACCGTCGCCAGCACCGCGCTGGGCAGTTCCGTCCTGCTCGCAGCGCCTGAAGCGGCGCCGTCCAGTCCCGGCAAAACCCCTGCCAGCACCAGCGTCTATGAACCCAGCTACTTCACCGCCGAAGAATGGACGTTCATCAAGGCAGCCGTCGCTCAACTGATCCCGAACGATGCCCAAGGGCCAGGCGCACTCGAAGCCGGCGTGCCGGAATACATCGACCGGCAAATGAACACGCCGTACGCCGCCGGCGCGCTGTGGTTCATGCAAGGGCCGTTCAACGCCGACGCCCCGCCGGAAATGGGCTGGCAGAGCAAACTCGTCCCTAAAGAGATCTATCGCTTGGGCATTGCCGCCACGGATTCCTGGTCGAAAACCGTCAACGGAAAAGTATTTGCTGACCAAGATAGCGCTACCCGAGACGATTTACTGAAGCAACTCGAAGCCGGAAAACCTGACTTCGACAGCGTTCCGTCGACGATTTTCTTCAACCTGCTGCTGCAAAACACCAAGGAAGGGTTCTTCTGCGACCCGATCCACGGCGGCAACAAAGGCATGGTCGGCTGGACCATGATCGGCTTCCCCGGCGCCCGCGCCGATTTCATGGACTGGGTGGAACGCAACGAGCAATACCCCTTCCCGGCAGTTTCGATTCGCGGCGAGAGGGCATAAGCATGGCAACAGTTATGAAGAAGGTCGACGCAGTCATCGTCGGTTTTGGCTGGACCGGCGCGATCATGGCCAAAGAACTGACAGAAGCAGGCCTGAACGTGTTGGCGCTGGAGCGCGGACCGATGCAGGACACCTACCCCGACGGCAACTATCCCCAGGTGATCGACGAACTTACCTACAGCGTTCGCAAGAAACTCTTCCAGGACATCTCCAAAGAGACCGTGACCATTCGCCATAGCGTGAATGACATCGCACTGCCGAACCGCCAACTCGGCGCTTTCCTGCCCGGTAACGGTGTGGGCGGCGCGGGGCTGCATTGGTCGGGCGTGCACTTTCGGGTCGACCCGATTGAGCTGCGGATGCGCAGCCATTACGAAGAACGCTACGGCAAAAGCTTCATCCCCAAGGACATGACCATCCAGGACTTCGGCGTCAGCTATGAAGAGCTGGAGCCGTTCTTCGATTACGCCGAAAAGGTGTTCGGTACGTCGGGTCAAGCCTGGACGGTGAACGGCCAACTGGTCGGCGAAGGCAAGGGCGGCAACCCTTATGCACCGGATCGCACGAACCCGTTCCCGCTGGAATCCCAGAAAAATACGGTCTCCGCACAGCTGTTCCAGAAAGCGGCCACAGCCGTGGGTTACAAACCCTACAACCTGCCGTCGGCCAATACCTCAGGCCCGTACACCAACCCCTACGGCGCCCAAATGGGCCCGTGTAACTTCTGCGGTTTTTGCAGCGGTTACGTTTGCTACATGTACTCCAAGGCATCGCCCAACGTGAACATTCTGCCGGCGCTCAAGCCGCTGCCGAATTTCGAACTGCGGCCCAATTCCCACGTGCTGCGGGTCAACCTCGACAGCACCAAGACCAAAGCCACCGGCGTGACCTACATCGATGGCCAGGGCCGGGAGATCGAGCAGCCGGCCGATCTGGTGATCCTCGGCGCGTTCCAGTTCCACAACGTGCGGTTGATGTTGCTCTCCGGCATCGGCAAGCCTTACGACCCGATCAGCGGTGAAGGCGTGGTCGGCAAGAACTTCGCCTACCAGAACATGGCCACGATCAAGGCGTTCTTCGACAAGGACACCCACACCAACAACTTCATCGGGGCTGGCGGCAACGGCGTGGCGATCGATGACTTCAACGCCGACAACTTCGACCACGGGCCGCATGGCTTCGTCGGCGGCTCGCCGATGTGGGTCAACCAGGCCGGCAGCCGCCCAATCTCCGGGACCTCGAACCCGCCGGGCACGCCAGCCTGGGGCAGTGCGTGGAAACGCGCCACCGCCGATTACTACACCCACCAGGTGTCGATGGACTCACACGGCGCGCATCAGTCCTACCGCGGCAACTACCTGGATCTCGACCCGGTATACCGCGATGCCTACGGCTTGCCGCTGCTGCGGATGACCTTCGACTGGCAGGAAAACGACATCAAGATGAACCGCTTCATGGTCGAAAAAATGGGCAAGATCGCCGAAGCGATGGGCCCCAAAGCTATCGCCGTGATC
The DNA here is from genome assembly GCF_056680395.1 of Pseudomonas sp. ASL4. Taxonomy (NCBI): domain Bacteria; kingdom Pseudomonadati; phylum Pseudomonadota; class Gammaproteobacteria; order Pseudomonadales; family Pseudomonadaceae; genus Pseudomonas; species Pseudomonas sp. ASL4. The sequence continues at coordinate 642,559 of NZ_CM155280.1, forward strand.
GGCAAGCAGGTCGGTGATCACTTCAACACCGCGGCCTACCAGACCACCCACCTCAACGGTGGCGCGATCATGGGCACGAACCCGAAAACCAGCGCCCTGAACCGTTACTTGCAGAGCTGGGACGTGCACAACGTGTTCGTCCCTGGGGCGTCGGCTTTCCCACAAGGCTTGGGTTACAACCCTACAGGCCTGGTGGCTGCGTTGACCTACTGGTCGGCGCGGGCGATCCGCGAGCAGTACCTGAAAAACCCCGGCCCGCTGGTTCAGGCTTAAGGAGCGATAACCATGAAAGCACTCGTTATCGCGACCTTCGCCCTGCTCGGCAGTGCCTCGATCAACGCCGCAGAAGTTGATCAAAACCTGATCAAACAAGGCGAATACCTTGCCCGGGCCGGTGACTGTATCGCCTGCCACACCGCGAAGGACGGCAAGCCGTTCGCCGGCGGTCTGCCGATGGAAACGCCAATCGGGACGATCTACTCGACCAACATCACTCCGGATAAAACCGGCCTCGGCGACTACAGCTTCGAAGATTTCGACAAAGCCGTACGCCACGGTGTCGCCAAAAACGGCAGCACCTTGTACCCGGCGATGCCGTATCCGTCCTACGCCAGCGTCACCGAACCCGACATGCAGGCCTTGTACGCCTACTTCATGCACGGCGTGGCGCCGGTCGCCCAGGAGAACAAGGCCAGCGACATTCCCTGGCCTTTGAGCATGCGTTGGCCGCTGATGGGCTGGCGCTGGATGTTTGCCCCGGCCGTGGCGGATTACAAAGCCGCACCGGGCGCTGATGCGGTAGTCAGCCGTGGGGCTTATCTGGTGGAAGGCCTGGGACATTGCGGCGCATGCCATACGCCAAGAGCCCTGACCATGCAGGAAAAATCCCTGAATGCCGGCGATGGCAGCACCTTTCTGTCAGGCAGCGCGCCGCTGGAAGGCTGGATCGCGAAAAGCCTGCGCGGCGACCACAAGGACGGCCTCGGCAGCTGGAGCGAGGCGCAACTGGTGCAATTCCTCAAGACCGGGCGCAGCGACCGCAGTGCGGTATTCGGTGGCATGAGCGATGTGGTGACCCACAGCATGCAATACATGACCGACGCCGACCTGACCGCGATTGCCCGTTACCTCAAGTCCCTGCCGGCCAATGACCCCAACGACCAGCCACATCAGTACGACAAACAAGTCGCCCAAGCGCTGTGGAAGGGTGATGACAGCAAGCCTGGCGCCTCGGTGTACATCGACAACTGTGCGGCCTGCCACCGGACCGATGGGCATGGTTACACGCGAGTGTTCCCGGCGCTGGCGGGCAATCCGGTGTTGCAGTCGCAAGACCCGACGTCGCTGATTAACGTTGTGCTCAAGGGCGGCACCTTGCCGGCGACTCACACGGCACCGTCGACCTTCACCATGCCAGCGTTTGCCTGGCGGTTGTCGGATCAGGAAGTGGCGGATGTGGTCAGTTTCATTCGCAGCAGTTGGGGTAACAAGGGCGAGCCCGTCAAGGCAAGCACCGTGGCCGATCTGCGCAAGGACGATATGAAAACCACCTCGGGCGACGATTTGGGGCAGGTCACCCAGAAGAACTGATCGCCCAGCGGCACTAGCCAGATGAACGACGCCTCGTTACTGTATATAAAACCAGTATCGAGGCGTTTTCATGTCCACTCCTCTTCCGCCACGCGGTCGCGGCACCGCGACCAACCCGCACAACCGCTTCGCACCGAACCGTTCGGTGGCCGAGGACGATGGCTGGTACCAGGAAGCGCCGGTCACCCAAGGCACCGAAGTGCGCATCGAGACGGCGAAAACCATCATCACCCGCAACACCTCGCCGGACTTGCCCTTCGACCGCTCGATCAATCCTTATCGCGGCTGCGAGCACGGTTGCATCTATTGCTACGCGCGGCCCAGTCACGCCTATTGGGACATGTCGCCGGGGCTGGATTTCGAAACCAAACTGATCGCCAAGACCAACGCTGCAGACGTGCTGGAGGAGCAACTCTCCAAGCGCGGCTATCAATGCGCGCCGATCAACCTGGGTTCCAACACCGATCCGTATCAGCCCATCGAACGCGAACACAAAATCACCCGCCAAACCCTGGAAGTGCTGCTGCGTTACCGTCATCCGGTGACCATCATCACTAAAGGTTCGCTGATTCTTCGTGATCTGGATCTGCTGGTTGAACTCGCCCGGCAAAACCTGGTGGCCGTGATGATCAGCCTCACCACACTCGACGACGAACTCAAACGCATCCTCGAACCCCGGGCCGCTGCGCCCAAGGCCCGATTACGAGCCATTCGGGTGATGCGCGAAGCCGGGATTCCGGTGGGGGTTTTGTGCTCGCCGATGATTCCAATGATCAATGACAGCGAACTCGAAAGCCTGCTCACCGAGGCCCACGCGGCCGGTGCCCAGAGCGCGGCCTACATGATGTTGCGCTTGCCCCTGGAAGTGGCGCCGTTGTTCGAAGAATGGCTGGCCGCCCACTACCCGCAGCGCGCGGCTCATGTGTTGAGCCTGATTCGGCAGAGTCGTGGCGGCGAGCTCTACGACAGCCGGTTTGGTGCGCGGATGCGCGGTGAAGGGCCATTCGCCGACCTGTTGGCGCAACGCTTTGCCAAAACCATCAAACGCTTGGGGCTCAATCGTCGTGAAGGGTTTAATCTGGACTGCGACGCCTTCTGTCCACCGGGTCGCCAAATGTCATTGATTTGAGGACAATTGGCCTATGGTTGAGTAGTGGAAACACCCGCCGCCGTCATTCCCAGTCACGTTTTTTGCGACCTGGAACGTGCGTTCTAGAGCGGTTTATTCAGTTTGAGTTAAGTTTCGCCGGCTACCTTGTTCATCGAGTGACTGATGGGTCGAGATCTGCGACCTGGATTTTTTTTAAACAGCCACTGGCTTCATATCGGACAAAACGGGACACTTCCCAATCTCCGTCAAAGAGGATGAATCATGAGTGACAAGGATAAACAGCCGTTGGCTGCGTCGGTTTCAGCCCACCCCGAGGCGGAGTCCGCCGATGCAGCGCTGAAGCATATCGTTGACGGCTTTTTGCATTTTCATCACGAGGTCTTTCCACAGCAGGAAGAGCTCTTCAAAAAACTCGCCACAGCCCAGAGCCCGAGAGCGATGTTCATCGCCTGCGCCGATTCGCGCATCGTTCCTGAACTGATCACCCAAAGCGCCCCTGGCGATCTGTTCGTGACCCGTAACGTCGGCAACGTTGTGCCACCTTATGGGCAAATGAACGGCGGCGTTTCCACCGCGATCGAATACGCGGTGCTGGCCCTCGGCGTGCAACACATCATCATTTGCGGCCATTCCGATTGCGGCGCCATGCGCGCGGTACTCAACCCGCAGAGCCTGGAAAAAATGCCCACGGTCAAAGCCTGGCTGCGGCATGCCGAAGTGGCGAAAACCATGGTCCAGGAAAACTGCCATTGCGCTGACGAAAACGAAAGCATGCACATCCTCACCGAAGAGAATGTGATCGCCCAGTTGCAGCATCTGCGCACACACCCATCGGTGGCCTCGCGCATGGCCAACGGTCAGCTGTTTATCCATGGCTGGGTCTACAGCATCGAAACCAGCGAAATCAAAGCGTACGACGCGGATCAGGGTCGTTTCCTGCCGCTCGATGGCAGCCATCCGATTCCGGTGGCGACGCCCAAAGCGCGCTTCTAAAAACCTCCTAAATCGTTGTGTGGTTTAGCCGAGGCTGCCGATTGAGCAGCCTGGCTTCGCCATGCCTGAAAAAACTTCGGGAGAATCCCTATGCGTGCTGCGCAACTAAAAGCTGTTTTGCCACGGGAGCTGCTGGCTTCGGTGGTGGTGTTTCTGGTGGCCCTGCCCTTGTGCATGGGCATCGCCATCGCCTCGGGTTTGCCGCCGGCCAAAGGCCTGATCACCGGGATCATCGGTGGCTTGGTGGTGGGCTGGATTGCCGGCTCACCGTTGCAAGTCAGCGGCCCGGCGGCGGGCCTGGCCGTGTTGGTATTCGAGCTGGTGCGCCAACACGGTATCGCCATGCTCGGGCCGATTTTGCTGCTGGCCGGTTTTCTGCAACTGGTGGCCGGTCGTTTGAAACTGGGCTGCTGGTTTCGGGTGACGGCGCCAGCGGTGGTCTACGGCATGCTCGCCGGGATTGGCGTGTTGATCGTGCTGTCACAAGTGCATGTGATGCTCGACGCCGTGCCCAAACCGTCAGGGCTGGATAACCTCGCAGCGTTCCCTGCCGCCGTGGCTCAGGCGTTGCCATCCTTGGGCTGGCAGGCCGGTTTGCTTGGACTGTCGACGATTGCGGTGATGTGGCTGTGGGAAAAATTCCGCCCGCACTCGCTGCGATTCATTCCCGGAGCCTTGCTCGGTGTCGGTCTGGCGACAGTCGCCAGCCTGATGCTCGCCTTGCAGGTCAAACGCGTGGAGGTCCCGGCCAACCTGGCTGAAGCCATCGACTGGCTCAAACCCGCGGACTTGCTCAACCTGGCTGACCCGACGCTGCTGATCGCCGCGTTTGCCGTGGCCTTCATCGCCAGCGCCGAAACCCTGCTCTCGGCCGCCGCCGTCGACCGCATGCACAGCGGCCAGCGTTCGGACTTCGACCGGGAGTTGTCGGCGCAAGGCGTGGGCAACATGCTCTGCGGTTTGCTCGGTGCATTGCCAATGACCGGGGTAATCGTGCGCAGCTCGGCTAACGTCCAGGCCGGCGCGACCACACGAATGTCGGCGATCTTCCATGGTCTGTGGTTGCTGGCGTTCGTGCTGTTGCTGTCCAGCGTGCTGCAAAGCATTCCGGTGGCGAGCCTGGCCGGTGTTTTGGTCTACACCGGTTTCAAACTGGTGGACGTCAAGGCCTTTCGCGGCTTGGGGCGTTATGGCCGGATGCCGATGTTCACCTATGCGGCGACTGCCCTGGCGATCATCTTCACCGACCTGCTGACTGGCGTGCTGATCGGCTTCGGCCTGACCCTGGCGAAACTGGCCTGGAAGGCTTCACGGCTGAAGATCAGCCTGATCGACCTGCCCAAGGACGGCGAAATGGAGTTGCGGCTGATCGGCGCGGCGACCTTTCTCAAGGTACCGGCGTTGACCCAGGTGCTGGGCACCATTCCGGCCGGCACGACGGTGCATGTACCGCTCAATAACCTGAGCTACATCGACCATTCGTGTCTGGAACTGCTTGAGGAGTGGGGCCGGGCGAATGCGGCCAAGGGTTCGAAGTTGCTGATTGAGGCGCGGGGGTTGAAGCGCAGGTTGGAAGGACGGTTGCGGACCACATCCGGAGTGGGTTCGACAGGGTAAAACAACACTGTGGGAGCGAGCTTGCTCGCGATGGGGCCATAACATCCAACATCTATGTTGACTGACCCACCGCAATCGCGAGCAAGCTCGCTCCCACAGGGGATTGTGTTGATCTATGGATCAAGCAGCCGGTTGATCCAGCTCCAGGCCCACGCCCAACTGGCGCGACAGACACGGCCAGCGTTTCCACGCGGTGCCGGTGTCCGGGCTGTTGAGTTTCTCGCGGTAGGCTTCCACCGACTCCAGCGCGAAACTGTCTTCGTTAAGCATCTCGTCCACGGCGTGATGCACCGCCTCATCCAGTTGGTTGGCAAATTCTTCGCCGATCAATTGGTGGGCAATCAGGTTGGCGACAGTCATGTCCAATGGGATCAGTGGCTGGCCAAAATGCTTGATGTACAGGTCATTGACCTCTTCGACCAACCGGTGCGCCAGATAAGCTTCGTCCAGCAGGCTGTCCAGGCCGATATGCCCGGTCATGATCGCCGGCGGCTTGAGGAAGAACTGCTCGGCGATTTTCAGCACCGGTTTGATCTGTGATTCGATGCCCGCTTCCCGAGCGACATCATTGGCTGCGTCCAACAGGTCCGGCACTTGCTCTATATAAGCGGCCACAAAACGGGTCATCACGCCCTTGGCGTCGACATCCGGTAGCTGGATGGCGGAATGCAGGTGCGGCAGTTGAGTTTCCAGTTGACGAGTTAACAGGCCGGTCTCGGCCTCATGTTGTTGGGCTTTTTGGATCTGCTCGCGCAATGCGGCGGTGCTCATGAAAACTCCAGGAAACAAAGGCAATGAAATAGGGAGAACATAACTTAGCTGGCTTATGAAAAATGCTAAGACGCATTTGTCATAATTATTTCATCCTTGAGACATTGCAGTTATATCGATTTGCCACCACTCGTCTGCATCCTTCTCCATTCGTGCCCTGGAACGCAAGTACAAGCTGTTTCAGCTGATTTACGCCATCGCGTTGCGAGGTCGCGGTCGCTGTCTATACTCGGTTTTGAATGGAGTTAGCTGATGACGCCCGACTGCATATGCAGCAAGGCTCGGCGATTCAAGTTCGTAGTCTGAAAAAGCCGCTCCCTTGCCGCAGGTGAAAGCCGGCGGGATAACAAGAACGATAAGGGGAACCCGCAATGATGCGACATCCACATGTCTGGATGGGCCTCCTGTTGTGGTCGATTTTCAGCCAGGCGCAAGCCGCCTGGACTGTGAATATGGCGCCTGGAGCGACTGAAATCAGTCACGCAGTATTTGACCTGCACATGACCATTTTCTGGATCTGTGTAGTGATCGGCATCATCGTCTTCGGCGCCATGTTCTGGTCGATGATGGTCCACCGCCGCTCGACCGGGCAGGTGGCCGCAAAATTTCATGAAAGTACCACCGTAGAAATTCTCTGGACTGTCGTGCCCTTCATCATTCTGGTGGCCATGGCGGTTCCCGCGACAGCCACCCTGATCAAGATGTATGACTCCAGTGAGCCGGATATCGATATCCAGATCACCGGCTATCAGTGGAAGTGGCACTACAAATACTTGGGCCAGGACGTCGAGTTCTTCAGCAACCTGGCCACCCCCCAGGATCAAATCCACAACAAGGAAGCCAAGGGCGAGCACTACTTGCTCGAGGTCGACAAACCGTTGGTGCTGCCGATCGGGGCCAAGGTGCGCTTCCTGGTGACTTCCGCCGACGTTATCCACTCCTGGTGGGTGCCGGCCTTTGCGGTCAAGCGCGATGCGATTCCGGGGTTCGTCAACGAAGCCTGGACCCGGATCGACAAGCCCGGCATTTACCGTGGCCAGTGTGCCGAGCTGTGCGGCAAGGATCACGGCTTTATGCCGATCGTGGTCGAGGTCAAGGAAAAGGCCGATTACGACAAGTGGCTGGCCGATCGCAAGGCAGAAGCCTTGCAGCTCAAAGAGCTGACAACCAAGGAGTGGACCCTCGACGAACTCAAAGAGCGCGGTGACAAGATCTATCACACCACCTGCGTGGCCTGTCACCAGGCCGAAGGGCAAGGCTTGCCGCCGATGTTCCCGGCGCTCAAAGGTTCGCCGATTGCTACCGGACCGAAAGCAGACCACCTGCACCGCGTTTACTTCGGCAAACCTGGCACCGCCATGGCGGCGTTCGGCAAGCAGCTCTCGGAAGTCGATATCGCAGCGGTCGTGACCTACGAACGTAACGCCTGGGGCAACAACAAAGGCGACATGGTCACGCCTAAAGAAGTGCTGGAGTTGAAACAGGCGGAAAGCAAATGACCCGGTCTATTGCGTACGTAAGGAACCGGTCGGGGCAGCGCGCCCCGGCCTGCCCAGCCCATTCGTTCTCGGGAGAACGGCCATGAGCGCTGTAATCGATGACCACGGTCATGCCGCCGACCATGCCCACGGCCCCGCCAAGGGCCTGATGCGCTGGGTGCTGACCACCAACCACAAGGACATCGGCACGCTGTACCTGTGGTTTGCGTTCACCATGTTCCTGATTGGCGGCTCGTTCGCCATGGTGATTCGTGCCGAGCTGTTCCAGCCCGGGCTGCAAATCGTCGAACCGGCGTTCTTCAACCAGATGACCACCATGCATGGCCTGGTGATGGTCTTCGGTGCAGTGATGCCAGCCTTCGTCGGCCTCGCCAACTGGATGATCCCGTTGATGATCGGCGCGCCGGACATGGCCCTGCCACGGATGAACAACTTCAGCTTCTGGCTACTGCCAGCGGCGTTCATCCTGTTGATCTCGACCTTGTTCACCGCCGGCGGCGGGCCAAACTTCGGCTGGACCTTCTACGCCCCGCTCTCCACGACCTACGCGCCAGAAAGCGTGACCTACTTCATCTTCGCCATCCACCTGATGGGCATCAGCTCGATCATGGGCGCGATCAACGTGATCGCCACCATCCTCAACCTGCGCGCCCCTGGCATGACGCTGATGAAAATGCCGCTGTTCGTCTGGACCTGGCTGATCACCGCGTTCCTGCTGATCGCAGTAATGCCGGTGCTGGCCGGGTGCGTGACGATGATGCTGATGGACATCCACTTCGGCACCAGTTTCTTCAGTGCCGCCGGTGGCGGGGACCCGGTGCTGTTCCAGCACGTGTTCTGGTTCTTCGGTCACCCCGAGGTGTACATCATGATCCTGCCGGCCTTCGGTGCCGTCAGCTCGATCATCCCGACCTTCTCGCGCAAGCCACTGTTCGGCTACACCTCGATGGTCTACGCCACGGCGAGCATCGCGTTCCTGTCGTTTATCGTCTGGGCGCACCACATGTTCGTGGTTGGTATTCCGCTGGTGGGCGAGTTGTTCTTTATGTACGCCACGCTGCTGATCGCGGTGCCGACCGGCGTGAAAGTGTTCAACTGGGCCAGCACCATGTGGCAAGGCTCGCTGACCTTCGAAACGCCGATGCTGTTCGCCGTGGCGTTCGTGATCCTGTTCTCCATCGGCGGGTTCTCCGGCCTGATGCTGGCCATCGCCCCGGCGGACTTCCAGTACCAGGACACCTACTTCGTGGTCGCGCACTTCCACTACGTGCTGGTGCCGGGGGCGATCTTCGGGATCTTCGCCTCGGCCTACTACTGGCTGCCGAAATGGACCGGCCACATGTACGACGAAACCCTCGGCAAGCTGCATTTCTGGCTGTCGTTCATCGGTATGAACATGACTTTTTTCCCGATGCACTTCGTGGGGCTGGCGGGCATGCCGCGACGGATTCCGGACTACAACCTGCAATTCGCCGACTTCAACATGGTGTCGTCGATTGGCGCGTTCATGTTCGGTACCACGCAGCTGTTCTTCCTGTTCATCGTGATCAAGACCATTCGCGGCGGCCCGCCAGCACCGGCCAAACCGTGGGAAGGGGCTGAAGGTCTGGAGTGGAGCGTGCCGTCACCGGCGCCGTATCACACCTTCACCACCCCGCCGGAAGTGAAATGAACGCTGTAACCCATGTGGGAGCGAACTTGTGTGGCGAGGGAGCTTGCTCCCGCTCGGCTGCGAAGCAGACGCAAAGCTTTTGGGGCCGCTTCGCAGCCCAGCGGGAGCAAGCTCCCTCGCCACAAAGGCTCGCTCCCACAGGGCTTGGGCGTGAGGGCAGACATCATGGCTGATTCAATTTCTCTGAAAAAACTGGTCACGCGCCTGCTGATGGTGGTGGTAGCGATGTTTGTATTCGGGTTTGCCCTTGTGCCGATCTACGACGTGATGTGCAAGGCCTTCGGCATCAACGGCAAAACCGCCGGGCAGTACGAAGGCGAACAGACGGTCGACACCTCGCGGCAAGTGCGCGTGCAGTTTCTGTCGATGAACAACGCCGACATGCCGTGGGAGTTCTATCCCAAGGGCAATGAACTGACCACCTATCCCGGGGCGGTGAGCGAAATGCTGTTTGTCGCCTACAACCCCACCGACCACCCGATGAGCGCCCAGGCAGTGCCGAGCATCGCGCCCAGCGAGGCGGCGGCGTACTTCCACAAGACCGAATGTTTCTGCTTTACCCAGCAAGTGCTGCAGCCCGGTCAACGGATCGAGATGCCGGTACGTTTCATCGTTGACCGTGACATGCCCAAGGATGTGAAGCACCTGACGCTGTCTTACACGCTGTTCGATATCACCGCACGTCATCCGCCCGTGGCTGCTGCAAGCACCGGTGGCTAGGCGTTGAAGCGTGCCCGATAAGGAGAACAATAAATGGCAACTCATGAGCACTATTACGTACCCGCCCAGAGCAAATGGCCGATCATCGCCACCGCCGGCATGCTGGTCACGGTGTACGGCCTGGCCACCTGGTTCAACGACCTGAAAGCGGCACGGCCGGAATCCCACGGCCCGCTGATCTTTTTCGTCGGCGGCCTGCTGCTGGCCTACATGCTGTTCGGCTGGTTCGGCACGGTGATCAAGGAGAGCCGCGCGGGGTTGTACAGCCCGCAGCTTGATCGCTCGTTCCGCTGGGGCATGAGTTGGTTCATCTTCTCCGAGGTGATGTTCTTCATCGCCTTCTTCGGTGCGCTGTTTTACGTGCGGCACATCTCTGGCCCGGCGCTGGGAGGCGAAGGCCCAAAGGGCATCGCCCACATGCTCTGGCCGAACTTTCAATTCGCCTGGCCGCTGCTGCACACCCCGGACCCGAAACTGTTCCCGCCGCCTAAAGAAGTCATCAGCCCCTGGGGCCTGCCGCTGATCAACACTATTTTGCTGGTCAGCTCCAGCGTCACCGTGACCATCGCCCATCACGCCTTGAAAAAAGGCCATCGCGGCGCGCTTAAAATCTGGCTGGCGATCACCGTGCTGCTGGGCTGCGGGTTCCTCGCGCTGCAAGCCGAAGAATACACACACGCCTACCACGAACTGGGGCTGACCCTCGGTTCGGGCGTCTACGGCGCAACGTTCTTCATGCTCACCGGGTTCCACGGCGCCCACGTGACCATCGGCACCATCATCCTGTTCGTGATGCTGATGCGGATCATGCGCGGACACTTCGATAACGAGCACCAGTTCGGCTTCGAAGCGGCGAGTTGGTACTGGCACTTCGTCGACGTGGTGTGGATCGGGCTGTTCGTTTTCGTCTACGTGCTTTGAGGCATTACCAAGGCGCAGTAGACACTAACTGGCCGCTGTAGAAACCCCAGGCGATCAAGCCGACGGTGGTGGCGGCCAAGGCAACCCGAACACTCAAGGCGATCACCAGGCGATTCGAGCTGCTGTCGTCCTTGACCAGAAAAAACAGGCCGCTGAACAGGCTGACAACCGTGGCAATCAGCATCAGGACGATGGCTGCTTTGAGCATGGTAAGACTCCGGGGGACAGGCGATGCATTTGAGTATAGCTATCGCGATGACCGACTTTCTGGCGATGCCATGAAGCGCTTTCGGCCGGGCATCGTGCCGACGATTGTAGTGGCGCTGTTGTTGCCGCTGCTGGTGTCGCTCGGCTTCTGGCAACTGAGCCGAGGCGCAGAGAAAAGCGCGCTGCTGCAAAGCTACGCCGAGCGCAGGGCGGCCGAACCGATGGCCAGCACCGCGCTGCAACACACCCAGGACCCGGCCTTTCGCCGGGTGCACCTGTACGGCCAGTTCGATGCCGAGCACAGCTTGTTGCTGGATAACCGCCAGCGCAACGGCAAGGTCGGCGTCGAGTTGCTGCAACCGTTTCATGATCAAGCGACCGGGCTTTGGTTGCTGGTCAATCGCGGTTGGTTGCCGTGGCCGGAGCGCCGCACCCCACCGCAATTCAAGACACCCACCGAAGCGCAGAGCATTGACGCGTGGGTCTACGTTTCCCCCGGCGCGACGTTCCAACTACACGCCGATCCAACGACATCGACCTGGCCGAAGCTGATCACCGCCGTCGAACCGGGCAAGCTCTGGGCCTCGCTCAATCGCGAAGGCTTTGCCTACGAATTGCGTGAAGAAACCGGCCCCGCGTCCTACCAGGCCGATTGGCCGGTGGTGGCCATGGGACCGGAAAAACACATCGCTTATGCCGTGCAGTGGTTCGCCATGGCGATCGCCCTGCTCGGCCTTTTTATCTACCTCGGCTGGCACAACGCAAAGGAGAAACACCATGGGAGCGGCCATGAATCCACCCAGCATGTCTGAGGCGAAAACGCCGGCGAGTCGGCGCAAGGGTCGCTTGCAACTGCTGCTGATCCTGCTCGGGGTGATCGGTCCGATGATCCTCGCCACCGGCATGTACAAACTGAATTTCTGGGTGCCGGACGGCCGCAGTTATCACGGCGAACTGATCGGCAACGGCCAGACCCGCGCCGACCTCGGCGTGCAGGCCGAAGAGGATCGCTGGCAAATGCTGGTGACCGCGCCCAAGGACTGCTTGGTGGACTGCCAGCAACTGGTGTACCTGGCGCGGCAAATCCAGATCGGCCTCGGTCGCGATGCGTCCCGTGCCAGTCATGCATTGGCAGCGGCGCAACCGCTGACCGCCGACTATGAAGCCAAGCTGACTCGCGAATATCCACAACTGCAGCGCTACCCCATGGACTTGACCACGTTCAGTAAAACAACAGGGGACAAGACCGCGCCGCAGCTGTGGATCATCGACCCCCACGGCAATCTGGTGCTGCGCTACGACCCGACGGTCAAGGGCAAGGACCTGCTGAACGATCTGCGTCAACTGCTGAAACTGTCGAACATCGGATAAGGGCATCGTCATGGCCAAACCTGGATTTCGCCTCGCGCTGTTTGCCACCTTGCTGGCACTGATTGTGGTGTTGCTCGGCGCCTACACTCGCCTGACCCACGCCGGCCTCGGCTGCCCGGACTGGCCGGGTTGCTACGGCTTTATCAGCGTGCCAAAAAGCGAAGCCCAGTTAGCCCATGCCGAACTGCATTTCCCCGATACGCCGGTCGTTGCCCACAAAGGCTGGAACGAGATGATCCACCGCTACTTCGCCGGCACGCTGGGGCTGTTGATCTCGGTGCTGGCCGGTCGTGCCTGGGTTCATCGTCGTCACCCGGGGCAACCGGTGAAATTGCCGTTGTTTCTGTTGGCGGTGGTGTTCGCCCAAGCGGCGTTCGGCATGTGGACGGTGACGCTCAAGCTCTGGCCGCAAGTGGTCACCGGGCATTTGCTTGGCGGGTTCGCGACCCTGAGTTTGTTGTTTCTGCTGACCCTACGGCTGTCCGGCGTATTGCCGGCCCTAACGGTGCCAAAACGCTTGCAGTACTGGGCGACCGCCGGCTTGCTGCTGGTGATCCTGCAAATCGCCCTCGGCGGCTGGGTCAGTTCCAACTACGCGGCAGTGGCGTGCATCGACTTCCCGACCTGCCACGGCCAATGGCTGCCACCAGCTGATTTCGCCAACGGTTTTCACCTGACCCAACACATCGGGCCCAATTACCTCGGCGGGCAACTGGACAGCGATGCCCGCACCGCGATTCACCTGACCCACCGGATCGGCGCCCTACTGGTGACGCTGGTGCTGCTGGGCCTGGCCTGGCAGCTAAAAGTGGTCGGCATGACTCGCCTGGCCGGGTTGGTGCTAATCGCCCTCGGCGCACAAATCACCTTGGGCATCAGCAACGTGCTGTTTCACCTGCCGCTGCCGATTGCCGTCGCCCACAACGCGGGCGGTGCGACGTTGTTGCTGACGATGGTGCTGGTCAATTATCACGCGCGAACCAGTCTGGTTCGGGTCAAGCAGCAATCCCCTGCGCGCTGGCGTTTCAGCCTGCGTAAACACTCCGCCGGGCCCATAACAATAAAAGGAGAGATGCCATGGCGACTCTGATCGGCGAACGTCACAGTCAGGCAATCTGGCGGGATTATCTGGAACTGACCAAGCCGAAAGTGGTGGTGCTGATGCTCATCACATCCTTGGTGGGCATGTTCCTCGCGACCCGCGCCGGAGTGCCGTGGACGGTGCTGGTGTTCGGCAATCTGGGGATCGCCCTGTGTGCTGGTGGCGCGGCGGCGGTCAATCATGTGGTGGACCGGCGGATCGATGCGGTGATGGCGCGGACTCACAAGCGACCGCTGGCTGAAGGCCGGGTGTCACCCGCAGCGGCGTTGACCTTTGCCTTGGTGCTGGCGCTGCTCGGTCAGGCATTGTTGCTGGCGTTCACCAATCCGCTGACTGCTTGGCTGACCCTTGCCTCCCTGCTCGGCTATGCAGTGGTCTACACCGGTTTCCTGAAACGCGCGACGCCGCAGAACATCGTCATCGGCGGCCTCGCCGGCGCTGCCCCGCCGCTGCTCGGCTGGACCGCCGCGACCGGGCATATCGGTGCCGAGCCATTGCTGCTGGTGCTGATCATCTTCGCCTGGACCCCGCCACACTTCTGGGCCCTGGCCATTCACCGCAAAGAGGAATATGCCAAGGCCGACATTCCGATGCTGCCGGTGACCCACGGCGAGCACTACACCAAAGTCCACATCCTGCTTTACACCTTCGCGCTGCTGGCAGTCAGCCTGATGCCTTATGTGATCCACATGAGCGGTGTGCTCTACCTCGTTTGTGCCTTGGGACTGGGCGCGAGGTTTCTGCAATGGGCCGTGGTGCTGTACCGTGGCACTCGGCCGCACGCGGCGATCAACACGTTCAAGTACTCTATTTGGTACTTGTTCCTGCTGTTTATCGCCCTGCTCGTAGACCACTACTTACTGTTGAACCTATGACTCGAACTCAGAAAACCGTCTTCATCCTCGTTGCCCTGATCGCGCTTGTGCTGGGCCTGACCGTCAACAAAGTGCTGTCCGGCAAGGGCCAGGGTGACCCGACGGCACTGATCGACGCCGGGATCATCTTGCTGCCGCAAAGCCGTAACCTGCCGAGCGTGACGATGACCGACCAGGACGGCAAACCGGTGGCGGTCAACGAGCTGAAAGACAAGTGGAGTCTGCTGTTCTTTGGCTACACCTTCTGCCCGGACATCTGCCCGACCACCCTCGCCCAGTTGCGTCAGATCAAGAGCGAACTGCCGCCAGAAGCGGCGGCCAAGTTGCAGATCATCCTGGTCAGCGTCGACCCGAACCGCGACACGCCCAAGCAGCTCAAACAGTATTTGGGTTACTTCGACCCGCAGTTCCAGGGACTGACCGCCTCGTCGGTGGAAGACATCCAGAAACTCGCCAACGCGGTGAGCATTCCGTTTATTCCGGCGGACACCAGCAAGCCTAACTACACGGTCGACCACAGCGGCAACCTCGCGGTGATCGGGCCGGACGGGACGCAGCGCGGGTTCATTCGCGCACCGCTGAACAACGTGAAGTTGGTGGCGCAGTTGCCGGTGATGCTTAAACGTCAATGATTAGGGCTAACACAGCACCAATGTGGGAGCGGGCTTGCTCGCGAATACGGTGTGTCATTCAGCATATATGTCGGCTGACCCACCGCTTTCGCGAGCAAGCCCGCTCCCACAGGGTCGGTGTTTCAGGCACAAAAAAAGGGGCGCATTGAATGCGCCCTTTTTTCGTTGCATCCGCAGATCAGAACGCCGGCAATACCGCGCCTTTGTACTTCTCGAGAATGAACGCTTTCACTTCCGGGCTGTGCAGGGCAGCAACCAGTTTCTTCATCGCGTCGCTGTCCTTGTCGTCTGGACGGGCCACCAGGATGTTCACGTAAGGCGAGTCATTGCCTTCGATGACCAGTGCGTCCTTGGACGGATCAAGCTTGGCTTCCAGCGCGTAGTTGGTGTTGATCAGCGCCAGGTCGACCTGGGTCAGTACGCGCGGGATGGTCGCGGCTTCCAGTTCGCGGAATTTCAGGTCCTTGGAGTTCTCGGTGATGTCCTTGACGGTCGACAGGATGTTGTTCGCATCCTTCAACTTGATCAGGCCAGCCTTCTGCAGCAGCAACAGCGCACGGCCGCCGTTGGTGGCGTCGTTCGGGATCACCACGTTGGCGCCGCCAGGCAGTTCAGCCAGGGTTTTGTACTTGCTGGAGTAAGCGCCCAGTGGTTCCAGGTGCACGCCGGCAACAGCAACCAGGTTGGTACCCTTGGCCTTGTTGAACTCATCCAGGTACGGCTGGTGCTGGAAGAAGTTGGCATCCAGACGCTTCTCGGCGACCTGCACGTTCGGCTGGATGTAGTCGGTGAAGACTTTGACTTTCAGGTCCACGCCTTCTTTGGCCAGGGCCGGTTTCACGAACTCCAGAATCTCCGCATGCGGAACCGGCGTCGCGGCGACGGTCAGGGTTTCAGCAGCCTGGGCAGAGAACGCGGCAACGGCTGCGAACGCGACGAGTAGTTTTTTCATTCAGCTAACTCCTTGTGAGGCGCCCGTGTGGCGCCTGCCAGCGAATGGCCGGCTCATGTCTTGGTTATGTGAACCATTTATTTTCTGGAAAAGTGTACGACCAACCTGTCGCCAACCATTTGCAGCACCTGCACCAGCACCAGCAACAGGACCACGGTGACGATCATTACATCGGTCTGGAAACGCTGGTAGCCGAAACGGATGGCCAGGTCGCCCAAGCCACCGGCGCCGACCACACCAGCCATTGCCGTGTAGGACACCAGTGTAATTGCCGTCACCGTAATCGCCGCGTAAATGCCCGGACGGGCTTCTGGCAGCAGGGCGTTGATGATGATCTGCTTGGTAGTCGCGCCCATGGCCTGGGTCGCTTCGATGATGCCGCGATCGACTTCACGCAGGGCGGTTTCCACCAGTCGCGCGAAGAACGGCGTGGCGCCCACCACCAACGGCGGAATCGCGCCAGCAACACCGAGCGAAGTACCGGTGATCAACACCGTGAACGGGATCATCACAATCAGCAAAATGATGAACGGCAGCGAACGCAGGATGTTCACCGCCAGCGACAACACAGCGTAGATGCCTTTGGATTCCAGCAACTGACGCGGGCTGCACAGGAACAACAACACGCCCAGCGGCAAGCCGAGCAAAACCGTGAACAACAGCGAACCGCCGAGCATCAGCAGGGTGTCGCCGGTGGCCAGCCAGATCTCGAGCCAGTCGATATTGGCGAAGAAACTCATCAGGGCTTCCATTAGCGCAGCACCTCCATGTGGACGTCAGCCGCGGTGAAGAGGCCGAACGCCGCTTCCATGTCGCCGCCGGTGACAGCCAGGGTCAGTTGCCCGTAAGGGACGTCTTTGATGCGGTCGATACGACCGGCCAGGATGCTGTAGTCGACGCCGGTTTCCCGAGCGACGGTACCGAGCAATGGCGCGTAGGTCGCTTCGCCCTGGAAGGTCAGACGCACGATACGGCCCGGCACGTGAGCGAAGTCGTCGCGCTGTTCGCTTTCGTCGATCTGCTCGCTTTCTTGCACGAAACGCTTGGTGGTCGGGTGCTTGGGATGCAGGAACACCTCAGCCACCGAGCCTTGCTCAACGATCACGCCAGCGTCCATCACCGCCACTTGGTCGCAGACCCGGCGGATCACGTCCATCTCGTGGGTGATCAGCACGATGGTCAGCTTCAGCTCGCGATTGATCTCGGCCAGCAATTGCAGAACCGACGCGGTGGTCTGCGGGTCCAGGGCGCTGGTGGCTTCGTCGCACAGCAGGATTTTCGGCTTGGTCGCCAGGGCGCGGGCAATGCCGACGCGCTGCTTCTGGCCACCGGACAACTGCGCCGGGTACTTCTTGGCGTGGTCGGACAAACCTACCCGGGCCAACAGTTCAGCCACACGCTGGTCGATCTCGCCGCGGGACAACTCACCGGCCAGGGTCAGCGGCAGCGCGACGTTGTCGGCCACAGTCTTGGACGCCAGCAGGTTGAAGTGCTGGAAAATCATCCCGACTTGCTGACGGAAACGTCGCAGGCTATTGGCATCCAGCGCCGTGACTTCCTCGCCATCGACGAAGATCTTGCCGCCACTGGACTCTTCCAGGCGATTGATCAGACGCAGCAGGGTACTTTTTCCCGCACCGGAATGACCGATCAGGCCGAAGACCTGACCGTTCTCAATCGTCAGACTGGTCGGATGCAGGGCGGGAATATCCTTACCGGCGACGCGGTAAGTCTTATGGACGTTTTGAAACTCGATCACGTAGCGAACCTTGTGGGGCGCGTTGGAAAAGGATCAGCGGTTAGCCGGGCGCGCATTTTAGCCTGTCCGTATAGAGGTTATTAGCATTTATTCCGCATTCATCCTTTCATTTGGAAATAACGCGATCAAAGGTCATAAAAAAGGAACGGCTAAAAACCTCATCAGTCACTAATTAGGCAACTCGAAAACGCCCCCGGTGCCGTGCCTGGGGAATTGCACAAGAATCCTGGCTACGGCAGGAATCGCAACGAGGAGTTTACGACTGATGAGTACCAAGAAGCCTGGCGCTCCCAAAAGCGCATTGGCCGGGACCGACACCCTGGACCGCGGCAACACCAACGCCAAGCTCGATAGCCTGGAACAATTTCGCTCCGATGCCACTGAACAGGCATTGCGCACCAACCAGGGCGTGAAGGTTTCGGACAACCAGAACAGCTTGAAGGTCGGAGCCCGCGGGCCTTCGCTGCTGGAAGACTTCATCATGCGTGAAAAGATCACGCATTTTGACCATGAACGCATTCCGGAGCGCATCGTTCACGCACGAGGCACCGGCGCCCATGGCTACTTCCAGACCTACGAAAACCACTCCGCTCTGACCAAGGCTGGTTTCCTACAGGAGCCGGGCAAGAAAACCCCGGTATTCACCCGTTTCTCTACCGTTCAAGGCCCGCGCGGGTCAGGCGATACTGTGCGGGACGTACGAGGTTTCGCTGTGAAGTTTTTCACCGACGAAGGCAACTTCGACCTGGTGGGCAACAACATGCCGGTGTTCTTCATTCAGGACGCGATCAAGTTTCCCGACTTCGTCCACGCGGTAAAACCCGAGCCCCACAACGAGATGCCGACTGGCGGCTCGGCCCATGACACGTTCTGGGACTTCGTGTCCCTGCAACCCGAGTCGGCACACATGGTCATCTGGACGATGTCCGACCGGGCGATCCCGAAAAGCCTGCGCAGCATGCAGGGTTTCGGCATCCACACCTTTCGGCTGATCAATGCCGAAGGCAAATCGCGCTTCGTCAAATTCCACTGGCGCCCTACCGCCGGCACTTGCTCGCTGGTGTGGGATGAGGCGCAGAAACTCGCCGGTAAAGACACTGACTTCCACCGTCGCGATCTCTGGGAGGCCATCGAGACCGGGGACTACCCGGAATGGGAACTTGGCGTACAAATTATCGAAGAAGAGAACGAGCACAGCTTCGACTTCGACATCCTCGACCCGACCAAACTGATCCCGGAAGAAATCGTCCCGATCACACCACTGGGCAAAATGGTGTTGAACCGCAACCCGGACAATTTCTTCGCCGAAACCGAGCAGGTTGCGTTTTGCCCTGGGCACATCGTCCCAGGCATCGACTTCTCCAACGACCCACTGCTGCAAGGTCGGTTGTTTTCCTACACCGACACGCAAATCAGCCGACTCGGCGGCCCAAACTTTCACGAAATCCCGATCAACCGCCCGGTCGCTCCCTTCCACAACGGCCAGCGCGATGCCTTGCACCGAACCACCATCGACAAGGGTCGCGCGTCCTACGAGCCCAACTCGATTGATGGCGGTTGGCCGAAAGAAACCCCCGCGGCGGCGAAGGACGGTGGCTTCGAGACATATCCGGAACGCATCGACGCCAACAAGATTCGTCAGCGCAGCGAGTCGTTCAGCGATCACTTTTCCCAGGCGCGGCTGTTCTTCAAGAGCATGAGCAGGCACGAGCAGGAACACATCATCTCGGCTTACAGCTTCGAGTTGGGCAAGGTTGAGCGGTTATGGATTCGTGAGCGGCAAGTTAACGAGATCCTCGCCAATATCGACCTGGAACTGGCCAAGCGTGTGGCGCAGAACCTGGGTCTGCCGGCGCCGAAAGCCGGGACTGTGGATGTGCGCAAAACGTCGCTGGATCACTCCCCGGCGCTGAGTCAGGCCAATTTACTGCCAGAAAACATCAAAACCCGGAAAGTGGCGATTCTTGCGGCCAACGGCGTCGATGGTGCAGCGATTGAGGCGATAAAGAAAGCGCTGACCGCCGAGGGTGCTCACGCCAAATTGCTTGGGCCGACTTCGGCGCCGGTAACAACTGCCAATGGCAAGTCACTGCCGGTGGATGCGTCGATGGAAGGTCTGCCGTCGGTGGCGTTCGATGCGGTGTTCGTGCCGGGTGGCGCCGCGTCGATCAAGGCGTTGAGCGGTGATGGCGTGGCGTTGCATTACTTGCTGGAGGCCTACAAGCACCTGAAGGCGATTGCGTTGCATGGCGAGGCCAGGCAATTGCTGGATGTGTTGAAACTGGAGGCGGATGCGGGGTTGATCGTTGGCGCGGATGCCAAGCTGTTCAAGGCGTTTTTTGCCGCGATTGGGCAGCATCGGGTGTGGGACAGGGAGCCTAAGGCCAAGGCGATTCCGGCCTAGAGAGGTGTTTCGTTAGGGAGGGCGCCTTCGCGGGCAAGCCTCGCTCCTACAGGTTTTATGTCGTTCGCCAATAGTGTGAACGACGTGCCCCTGTAGGAGCGAGGCTTGCCCGCGAAGCTTTTAAGGCTTACGCGGACTCAACACCATCTGCGCCGGCACATTGCGCAGGATCTGCTTCTCGATCTTCAAATCGAAATCCGAATCAAGCTTCTTCACCCGGTTGGTCAGCAACGTCGCCAACCAAGGGTAATCCTGAGTACGCGGCGCCTGAATGCTCACAGCACATTCATAATTCACCACATCGGCGGCGATAGCATCCAGTTGACGACGCAGTTTGCTCATATCGGTGAGGTTCAACGCCACCGTGGTGCTTTGCGCCGTCGGGTCGATAACTTTGGCTTTCGGCTTGGCTTCAGCAGCCATGAGCGCTGCCTCAGCCTTGTCCAGCTCAGCCTTGCGCGCATTGACGATGGCGTTGTTAACCCCGCCGGTCAGCGCCGGGGCTTTTGGCATCAATGCCCGGGCACGGCTCAGGGCGGTCGCGGCAGCGTTTACATCGCCTTTTTGCAACACGATCTGGCTGCGTTGCAGATAGGCTTCGGCCAGTTGCCGTTGGTACTGCACAAGGCTTGGGTCGTCGGGCGACTGGGCCTGCAAGGCAGCCAGTTGATCTTCGGCGGTGGCCAGCTCGCTGCTGGCCAGGTTTTGTTCCAGTTGTGCGATCGCCGCAGCCCGTGCATCGGGGGCCTCGGTGGCCGCCGGTGGCGTGCTTTGGCAAGCGCCCAGCAGCAGAGAAAATGCGACAAGGAGCAGATAACGGGAGGCGAACGACTTCATTCCTGCGACTCTCTATTTGCGCAAAAAACGAGCAAGTCTACACCCCTCGACGGGGCAGGACAAAACTCAGCAGAAACAGTGCGGCGGCCGTCACAACAATCGATGGGCCCGCCGGGGTGTCCTTGAACCACGACAACGCCAACCCGCCACACACCGCGAGCATGCCCAGCAGGCTCGCGCCCAATGCCATCTGCTCCGGCGAGCGGGCGTGACGTTGTGCCGCAGCTGCCGGGATGATCAACAACGAGGTAATCAGCAACACACCGACGATTTTCATCGCCACGGCAATCACTATGGCAATCAGCAACATCAGCGTCAGGCGCAACGCTGCCACCGGCAAACCTTCCACCGTGGCCAACTCTTCGTGCACGGTGATCGCCAGCAATGGCCGCCACAACGTCACCAGCAACGCCAGCACCGCCGCACTGCCGCCGAGGATCCAGGCCAGATCGGTCGGGCTGATCGCCAGCAGGTCGCCGAAGAGATAGGCCATCAGGTCGATCCGCACTTCATGCATGAAGCTTAGTACCACCAGGCCCAGCGAGAGCGTGCTCGGTGCGAGAATTCCCAAAAGCGTGTCAGACGCCAGCGGCTGACGCTGCTGCAAAGTCACCAGCAACACCGCCAGCAGCAGGCAACCGACGGTCACCGCCACGGTCGGGCTCACGTCCAACAGAAAGCCCAGGGCTACACCCAGCAGTGCGGCGTGGGACAAGGTATCGCCGAAGTAGGCCATCCGGCGCCAGACCACGAACGAACCCAGCGGGCCCGCGACCACGGCCAGGGCCAGACCTGCAAGCAGGGCGTAGAGCAGAAAATCAGCCATGCTTGCAGCTATCTCCATGGACGTGGGGTTGGGCCGACGCGGTCGCGCTGACCACCGAGCCATGCAGGTCATGAGCATGGTCGTGATGGTGGTGATAAATCGCCAGGCTTTGTGCGTTCTTGCCGAACAGCTCGACGAAGGCTGGATCGCCGCTGACGTGTTCCGGGTGCCCGGAGCAACAGACGTGGCGATTCAGGCAAACCACCTGATCAGTGGTGCTCATCACCAGGTGCAAATCGTGGGAAACCATCAGCACGCCGCAGCCGTGACGGTCACGCAAACGCGTGATCAGGCTGTACAACTCGGCCTGACCGGCCACATCGACGCCTTGCACCGGTTCGTCGAGCACCAGCAACTCCGGCTCACGCAACAACGCTCGGGCCAGCAGCACTCGCTGCATTTCACCACCGGAAACCGTCTGCACCGGGCTGTCGATCACCTGCTCGGCGCCGACTTCCTTGAGCGCCGCCAACGCCCGCACCCGATCAACCCCGGGCACCAGGCGCAGAAAGCGCAGTACCGAGAGCGGCAGGGTTGGATCGACATGTAGTTTTTGCGGCATGTAGCCAACGCGCAGTTTCGGCTTGCGCCAGACACTGCCGCTGTCCGGTTTCAACAGGCCGAGTACGGCGCGTACCAGAGTGGTTTTGCCAGCGCCGTTGGGGCCAATCAGGGTCACGATCTGCCCTGGTTCGACGCTCAGATCAATGTTTTCCAGCACGCTTTGCCCGGCAAACGTGACGGCAACCTGTTCGAGACGGATCAGCGCGTTGCTCATCAAGCCCCCTGGCAACCCGAGCAGAGCCCGACCACTTCAACGGTCTGGGCCTCCACGACAAATCCGACATCCTTGGCGCTGAAGACAATCGCGTCGCTGATGGATTTTTGTTCAAGTTCAATCGCGGCGTGGCATTCGCGGCAAATCAGGAACTGACCCTGGTGGGCGTGTTCCGGGTGATTGCAGCCAACGAAGGCGTTCAACGACGAGATGCGGTGCACGAGGCCGTTATCCAGCAGGAAATCCAGCGCCCGGTACACGGTCGGTGGCGCTGCGCGTCGACCATCCTGCTCGCTGAGTACCGCCAGGATGTCGTAGGCGCCCAGCGGCTTGTGGCTTTGCCAGACCAGTTCCAGCACCCGCCGGCGCAGGGCGGTCAGGCGCAAACCCTGACGTGCGCACAAGGCATCGGCCTCAGACAATGCGCTATGAACGCAATGAGAGTGGTCGTGGGGACGGCTGGCAATCGGTGTTTTAGGCATGAGCGGCGACGAGTTTTGTGAGAGACGTTATTATGTTACCCGTTCTCGCCTCTTCGAGTGGTCATCGTGTCCCGACTTTTTTCTATCCCTGTCGCATTTATCGCAAGTTTCCTGCTGATTGGCTCGGCTCAAGCGCAAGTCACAGTGCTCACCAGCATCAAGCCACTGCAGTTGATTGCGGCGGCGGTGCAGGACGGAGTGGCGATTCCGGAGGTGCTGCTGCCGCCGGGAGCTTCGCCGCATAACTACGCCTTGCGCCCCTCCGACGTACGGAAAGTGCAGTCGGTGGATCTGGTGTACTGGATCGGTCCGGACATGGAAGGTTTCCTGCCGCGCGTGCTGAAAGGTCGCACACTGCCCACTGTCGCCGTGCAGGATTTGCCTGACCTGAAACTGCGACACTTCGCCGAAGATAGCCAATCTCACGCCGAAGATGCCGACGAACATGACCACGATCATCGTCCGGGGACTCTGGACGCGCATTTGTGGTTGTCGCCGGTGAATGCTCGGGTGATCGCCACGAAAATGGCCGCCGACCTGAGTGCCGCCGATCCCGACAACGCGCCGCGCTATCAGAGCAACCTCAAGGCGTTCGATGAGCGTCTGGATGCTTTGGACCTGCGCCTGAAGGCTCGCCTGGCAGGCATCGCCGGCAAGCCTTACTTCGTGTTCCACGAAGCGTTCGACTACTTCGAAGACGCTTACGGCCTCAAGCACACCGGCGTGTTCAGCGTCGCAGCTGAAGTCCAGCCTGGCGCCCAGCATGTCGCAGCGATGCGCACCCGATTGCAGGAAGTCGGCAAGACTTGCGTGTTCAGCGAACCGCCGCTGCGGCCACGCCTGGCGGAAACCCTGGTGGCTGGCCTGCCGGTGAAACTGGCAGAACTGGATGCGCTGGGCGGCTACACCCCGGCGACTGCTCAAGGGTATGAGCAGGTACTGGAGAAGTTGGGGAATGATTTGGCAGGGTGCCTGGAGTCGTTGTAACCGACACAGAACCTGTGGCGAGGGGGCTTGCCCCCGTTGGGCTGCGAAGCAGCCCCCCAAATTGCCGGTCGATAAATCGCATGGGAGCGCTTCGCACTCCAACGGGGGCAAGCCCCCTCGCCACAATTTAAAGGGCGAACGGCAATTGCGTATTGACCTTCTGCCGCTGTGCCAAGCGCAGCTGAAACTCCATCGGATCGTGAATCAACACGTCCTGCCCGGCGAAAGACTCGGCGGCAATCAACCGCGACAGCCAGAACCGCACGCACGCCACTCGCAGCATGGTCGGCCACAACTCGGCCTCGGCCGCAGTAAACGGGCGCAGCGCCGCATAGGCGCCCAACAAGGCCCGGGCTCGCGGCCCGTCGATCAAGCCTTGTTCGTCCGAACACCAGTCATTCAAGGCAATCGCCACGTCGTACAACATCGGCCCGGAACAGGCGTTGTAGAAGTCGATCAACCCGGTCAGGTGCGTGCCTTCGAACATCGCGTTGTCGCGGAACAGGTCGGCGTGGATATTCGCCCGTGGCAGCGCCAGAATTTTCTCTTTTCGCTGAGTGATTTCGTCCAGCGCCCGTTGCAGCAGATCGCTTTGCTCGGCGTTCAGGTGCGAGAGCAACTGCGTGCCCTCCTCCAGCATCCAGTCCAGACCACGATCCGTCTTGCGCTTGATCATGTTGGCCTGGGTCGCCAGGTGCAGATGGCCGAGCAACTCGCCCACCTGTGAACAATGCTGGGCATTGGCGTCCTTGATGTGCTTGCCGGCCAGACGCGGCTGCAACAGCGCCGGCTTGCCCGCCAGTTCACGCAAGGCAACGCCGTCGGTGGTACGCAGCGCGTACGGCACCGGCAAATCGGCATCGTGCAACACGTCGAGCAGTTCGATGAAGAACGGCATCTCCTGAACCGGGCCGCGTTCGACCAGGGTCAGGACAAACTCGCCCTTCTCCAGGCTGATGAAGAAATTGGTGTTTTCGCTACCGGCGGCAATCCCCTGGAAATCGAGCAGGCGGCCGAGCCCGTATGGGGCGAGAAAGGTTTCCAGCTCGGGCCGAGCCAGGGGGGTGAACACAGACATGGTTAAAAACTGCTCAGTTCGGGCGCCGCGATCGAGCGGCGCCGATTAAAGTTAAGAAACTACTTCCACTCAAAGATTTTCCACGACGGAATCAACATATCCGGCTGGTCCGAGCGGATGAAGTTTGCATCGGTCCCGTCTGCGCGCACCAGAAAATATGGCGGTGCACCCTTCGGCGTGACCTTAATCGCATACAAGAAGCCGTTTTGGCGGTATTCCTGAATGACCTTGTCCCCTTCCGTGTGGATCGTGACTTCCGGCTCAGCCTTTGACACATCGTCCGCCGCCATGACGGCTAACGGAACGGTTGCAAACAACCCAGCCAGCAACAGGCGATTTAGTGTGCGCATGATAACCTTGTCCCTTTGTCGTCAACGGTCCCGCTATTCTAGCGCCGGACCCGCCGAAAAGGTTGATCCTGCTCATGAGCCAAGCCCCCCTCGTCCTGGTGGACGGTTCTTCTTACCTGTACCGCGCGTTTCACGCCTTGCCACCGCTGACCACTTCCAAAGGCCTGCCTACCGGCGCGGTCAAGGGTGTGTTGAACATGCTCAAGAGTCTGCGCAAGCAGTACCCGGACAGCCCGTTCGCCGTGGTGTTCGACGCCAAGGGTGGGACGTTTCGCGATGACATGTACGCCGAATACAAGGCAAATCGCCCAAGCATGCCCGACGACATGCGCGTCCAGATCGAGCCGCTGCACCAAAGCGTGATCGCCCTGGGCTTCCCGTTGCTGTGTGTCGAAGGCGTCGAGGCCGATGACGTGATCGGCACCCTGGCCCGCAGCAGCGCGGCCGCCGACCGCCCGGTGGTGATCTCCACCGGCGACAAAGACATGGCGCAACTGGTCGACGGGCACATTACCTTGGTCAATACCATGACCGGTAGCAGCATGGACGTGGAGGGCGTGAAGGAGAAATTCGGCGTCGCTCCCGAGCAGATCATCGATTATCTGGCGTTGATGGGCGATTCGTCCGACAACATTCCGGGCGTTCCGGGCATTGGCCCGAAGACTGCCTCCGGCCTGCTGGTGGGTGTAAATGGTGGCCTGACCGAGCTCTACGCGCAGCTCGACATTGTCCCGACCCTGCCGATTCGCGGCGCCAAGACCCTGCCGGCCAAGCTTGAAGAGCACAAGGAGATGGCATTCCTCTCCTATAAGCTGGCGACCATCAAGATCGACGTGCCACTGGACATCGGCCTCGACGATCTGCAAATGGGCCAGCCCGATCACGACAAACTCGCCGAGCTCTACACCCTGCTCGAGTTCAGGAGCTGGTTCGACGATAACCAGCGCGACGCCAAGCGTTCCGGCCAGGCAGTTGTCGCGCCAGTGGCTGAAGAAGCCGTCGTCGAAGCCGAACTCAACTACACGACGATCCTCACGCAGGCAGATTTCGACCTCTGGCTGAAGAAGTTGAACGACGCCAAATTGATGGCCTTCGACACCGAAACCACGGGTGTCGATGCACAGCAGGCGCAACTGGTGGGCCTGTCGTTTGCAGTACAAGCCAACGAAGCAGCCTACATCCCGTTGACCCATTCCTACATGGGCGTGCCGGAGCAACTGGATCGCGACACCGTACTGCGGGCACTGAAACCGATCCTCGAAGACCCGAGCAAGCTCAAGGTCGGCCAGCACGCCAAGTTCGACATGAACATCCTGGCCAACTGCGCCATCGGTGGTGATCAGAGCTGCGGCATCACCGTGCAAGGCATTGCCTTCGACACCATGCTCGAGTCCTACGTGCTGGACTCCACCGCGACCCGCCACGACATGGACAGCCTGGCGCTCAAGTACCTGAATCACACCACCACCGGTTTTACCGACATTGCCGGCAAAGGTGCCAAGCAACTGACGTTTGACCAGATCGCCCTGGAACTGGCTGGGCCTTACGCCGCCGAAGATGCCGACGTGACGCTGCGCCTGCATCAAACCTTGCAGGCAAAGCTCAACGCGATCCCAAGCCTGAGCAAGGTCTTGAGCGAAATCGAAATGCCACTGGTACCGGTACTGGCGCGGATTGAGCGTCAGGGCGCGCTGGTCGATGCCGAACTGCTGGGTATTCAGAGCGTTGAGCTGGGCAAGAAAATGGTCGAGCTGGAGCGTGAGGCGTTTGTCCTCGCCGGCGAAGAATTCAACCTGGGTTCGCCGAAGCAATTGGGCGCCATCCTGTACGAAAAACTCGGCCTGCCGATCCTCAGCAAAACCGCAAAAGGCCAGGCGTCCACCGCCGAAGCCGTATTGGCGGAGCTGGCCGATCAGGATTTCCAACTGCCCAAGGTGCTGATGCAGTACCGCTCGATGAGCAAGCTGAAAAGCACCTACACCGACCGCTTGCCGGAGCAGATCAACCCACGCACCGGGCGGATTCATACGTCTTATCATCAAGCCGTCGCCGCGACCGGGCGCTTGTCGTCCAGTGATCCAAACCTGCAGAACATCCCGATCCGCACTGCCGAAGGTCGGCGGATTCGTCAGGCGTTCGTCGCGCCAAAAGGCTACAAACTGCTGGCTGCGGACTACTCGCAGATCGAACTGCGGATCATGGCTCACCTGGCCAAGGACGAAGGCTTGCTGCACGCTTTCCGCAACGACCTGGACGTGCACAAAGCCACCGCCGCCGAAGTCTTCGGGGTCGAACTGACGGCCGTCACCACCGATCAGCGGCGCAGCGCCAAGGCGATCAACTTCGGTCTGATCTACGGCATGAGCGCGTTTGGCCTGGCCAAGCAGATCGGCGTTGATCGCAAACAGTCCCAGGCGTACATCGATCGCTATTTCGCCCGCTATCCTGGCGTTCTCGAGTACATGGAACGCACCCGCACCCAGGCTGCCGAGCAGGGTTTCGTCGAAACCATTTTCGGCCGTCGCCTGTACCTGCCGGATATCAACGCGAAAAACCCGGCCCTGCGCAAAGGCGCCGAGCGCACGGCGATCAATGCCCCGATGCAAGGCACCGCGGCAGACATCATCAAGAAAGCCATGGTGGCAGTGGATAACTGGCTGACGTCGTCAGGCCTGGACGCCAAAGTGATCCTGCAGGTACACGATGAATTGGTGCTTGAAGTGCGTGAGGACCTAGTTGATCAGGTGCGCGAAGAGATTCGCGCCCACATGAGCAACGCCGTGAAGCTGGACGTACCGCTTCTGGTAGAGGTTGGCGTAGGCAATAACTGGGATGAGGCTCACTGAGCCGCCTCAAAAGGGGCGCTTCTGCTGCGGCCTGGTACCGCGGCAGAATCTGGCGAAGGGCTATTAGTTCGAAAAATGCCTCGGGTTATTCCAAAGGCATTTTAAAAAATTCTGAACTAATTCCGTGAACCGCAACTCAGAGTAACTGAATGGCTGGTGAAGCCCTTCGATGCTCCTATGTTGTGTTAAGTGTTGGCAGATATCTGGACCCCGCCCTAGCGGTCCGGAACTTGAACCCCGGAACTTCCCCCTCCCCATACGAAGTCCGGGGTTTTTTTTGCCTGTAAGAAAGCCTTACTCGGCAATCTCGGCGCCTTTGTCTGCCAATTCCATCCAGCCTGCCAATACAGTGTAGGCGTCTTCCAGGCCCAAGCGTTTTGGTGCCGAAAACAACTGGATGCTGATCGTATCGCCCCAACCCTTACGGATATCGGCCTGTACTTTGAGCAGGACGTTTTTCGCTGCGCCGTAGGTCAACTTGTCGGCCTTGGTCAGCAAAATGTGCATCGGCATGCCGCTGGCGACTGCCCAGTCGAGCATCAGCAAGTCGAAGTCGGTCATTGGATGACGGATGTCCATCATCAGGATCAGACCTTTCAAACTCTCGCGACCGCCCAGATAAGCTTCCAGGTGACGCTGCCAGTGCAGCTTCAGCGGGATGGGTACTTTTGCATAACCGTAGCCTGGAAGGTCGACCAGACGACGATCATCGTCTAGCTTGAAGAAGTTCAACAACTGCGTGCGACCCGGAGTTTTCGAGGTCCGCGCCAGGCTGGCGTGAGTCAGGGTGTTCAGCGCGCTGGATTTACCAGCGTTGGAACGCCCGGCAAAGGCTACTTCAAAGCCCTCGTCGTCCGGACATTGGTCGACTTTGGCAGCGCTGAGCATGAAGGTGGACTGTTGGCACAGGCCGAGGATGGGGTTCTTGAGTTGCATGGGATTTCCGATGTGGGCGGCGCCGGGAATGGACGCGGCAAGCGGTGTCGTTTCCGTTTCAGTGACGCCAGTATATAATGCCGCAGATTTTGTGTGCGCTTTGTCCCAGCGTAGGATGAAGTTCACGAGAGCGATAGACCTTGATTGCGCACTAGAACGCAGAACGCTCTCAACCCTGAAAAGGTCGTTTTATGACGAAATGGCTGCTAGCTGCCGGGGTCTTGATGCCGCTTTACAGCGCGCAGGCTACACAGGATCCGGAAGCTGTGTACAACCGTGTTTGTGGTGCCTGTCATTCCGGCCAACTACCCATGGCGCCTCAAAAGGGCGATCAGGAAGCTTGGACGCCGAGGTTGGCGAAAGGTATGGAGACGCTGGTGCAACACGTGACCCAGGGTTTCAAGGCGATGCCGCCGCGTGGTTTGTGCATGGACTGCAGTGCCGAGGATTACCAAGCCATCATCCGCTGGATGAGCGAGTAAGCCCGGCCCATAACTCTTTAACCCTTAGCCGTAGTTGGATTAGCTGATGAACAAATTGATCGTGAGTCTGCTGTTGACCGTGGGGATCTCCGGCATTGCCCATGCTGCAGGTGATGCAACTGCTGGTCAGGCGAAAGCCGCAGTATGTGGCGCCTGTCATGGCCCGGATGGCAACAGCATGGCGCCTAACTTTCCGAAACTGGCAGGCCAGGGCGAGCGTTATCTGAACAAGCAGTTGCACGACATCAAGTCCGGTAAACGTACGGTACTGGAAATGACCGGCCTGCTGACCAACCTGAGCGATCAGGACCTGGCCGATCTCGCCGCTTACTTCTCCAGCCAGAAAGGCAGCGTTGGCGCCGCCGACCCTAAAGTCGTGGCTCGCGGTGAAGCACTGTTCCGTGGTGGCGACCTGACCAAGAACATGCCGGCCTGCACCGGTTGCCACTCGCCGAATGGCGCAGGTAATGCCGCCGCCGGCTTCCCGCACCTGGGTGGCCAGCACGCTCAATACGTCGCCAAGCAACTGACCGACTTCCGAAAAGAAGAAGGCGGCCGGACCAACGATGGCGATACCAAAATCATGCAAACCATCGCCAAAAAAATGAGCGACGAAGAAATTGCAGCGGTGTCCAGCTACATTCAAGGCCTGCACTAAGGCCAGCGGATCGAGCGTTGCGGGCGATGGACATCTCCTGCAACGTTAACGCTCGATTAATCCGTCGATGCAAGCATAAAAAGGGTGGCTTTGGCCGCCCTTTTTTGTGGCCGCTGCCGTTACACTACAGAACTCAAGCCCGCCATGATCTGTCTGAAAACAGGTCGCGCGAGGCGACCCAATTTGTCCAGGAGTAAAGCATGCGTAATCTGATCATCAGCGCCGCACTCGTCGCTGCCAGCCTGTTCGGCATGACCGCACAAGCCGCTGAAGCACCCGCCGCACCTTATGTCGAATTGACCAACCCGGTGCCGGTCGCCGAGCCTGGCAAGATCGAAGTGGTGGAACTGTTCTGGTATGGCTGCCCGCATTGCTATGCATTCGAACCAGTGATCAATCCTTGGGTAGCGAAACTGCCTTCCGACGTGAACTTCGTACGTATTCCAGCCATGTTCGGTGGCCCTTGGGATGCACACGGTCAAATGTTCCTGACCCTGGAAGCCATGGGCGTTGAGAGCAAGGTCCATGCTGCGGTTTTCGAAGCCATCCAGAAAGAACACAAGAAATTGATCGATAAACAGGACATGGCTGACTTCCTGGCGACCCAAGGTGTAGACAAGGACAAGTTCCTGGCCACATTTGACTCTTTCGCCATCAAAGGTCAAATCATCAAGGCCCGTGAACTGGCCAAGAAATATGAAATCTCCGGCGTTCCAACCATGATCGTCAACGGCAAGTATCGCTTTGACGTGGGCTCCGCCGGCGGCGCCGAGCAAGCCCTGCAACTGGCCGACAAACTGGTCGCCCAAGAGCGAGCGGCTAACAAGGCTGCTGCCAACTAAGCGCGGCCCCTGCCATGCGCCGCTGGGGTACTGAACGCGTGGTTGGCCTGCATGAACCGCAGATCAACACGCATCACCTGGAATCGACGGGCCTGCCCGCAGACAGCCGTCTGCGCTTGCTCAGCTTCAATATCCAGGTGGGCATCAGTACTGAGCGCTATCGGCACTATCTGACCCGTGGCTGGCAACACCTGTTGCCGCACACCGGGCGTGCCGGCAATCTGCAAAAGATCGGCAATCTGCTCGGCGACTTCGATCTGGTCGCCTTGCAGGAAGCCGATGGCGGCAGCCTGCGATCAGGCTACGTCAATCAGGTCGAACACCTGGCCCAGCTCGGCGCCTTCCCTTACTGGTATCAACAACTCAATCGCAACCTCGGTCGCTTCGGCCAGCACAGCAATGGCGTGCTCAGCCGCCTGCGCCCATGGGCGATTGAAGACCATCCGCTACCGGGTCCAAAGGGCCGCGGGGCGATCCTGGTGCGTTTCGGCGAAGGTCCGGACGCATTGGTCGTCGTGATGATGCACCTGGCTCTCGGCGCCCGTGTACGCAGTCTGCAACTGGCCTATATCCGCGAGTTGATTGGCGGCTACAAACACCAGGTACTGATGGGCGACATGAACACCCACGCCAGTGACTTGCTGCAAAACTCTCCGCTGCGCGACCTCGGCCTGCTGGCGCCGCAGCTGGAAGCGACGTTCCCCAGCTGGCGCCCGCAGCGCTGCCTGGACCATATTCTGCTTAGCCCGACCTTGACCCTTGAAAGGGTCGAAGTGCTGGCACAACCGATTTCCGATCACCTGCCGGTCGCGGTAGAGATTCGTCTGCCGGGTTCGCTCACGGCCGATGCATTGCCCGCGTTGAGTCCTGCCCCTCGCGGATCCCATGAATGAGCGACGAAGCACAACGCTGGAAAGAGAAGTACCTCAAAAGCATCGAACAACAGGAAAAGCTCGAACGTCGCTGGGACGCCCGGCTCGACTTGCTGCGACGCGGGCTGGTACGCAGCACTCTGGCGGCCGAGGGCACCGACCGCGCCGTTGACCTGTGCATGAAGGAAATGCGCGAAGTCGTGCGCACTGATGACATGGATGCCGGCCTTGCAGCGTTACTGCCTCGACTGGAAAAAGCCGTGCTCGACTCCGAGCAGCGCCGCGAAACCCGGGCTGATCAGGTCAGTGCTGCACTGAACGCGCTGGTCACGCAGCTCCAGGCATTGCCATTGCCTCGGGAAGTCAGCCGTCCCCTCAAGACCTTTGCCAAACAACTGGACGGGCGCGTCGGCCAGGCCCGAGAGATTCCTTTGTTGCTCAGCGAACTGAGCGGCTTGCAAGGCAAAGCCCTGAACCAGCTGGAGAACCCGGCCGAGCCTGGTCGCCCAGGTTTGCTGCAACGGTTGTTCGGCAGTCGGGAAGTGGAAGAATCAGCGCCAACGGTTGCTGCCCCCGCCGCCACGCAGGCTCAGGCGCCGACCCAGCAATCTGCGGAGCCGCCAGCTCCTGCTCCTGTGGCCGAAGCAACGCAGCCAACGGCTGAGCCCGCGCCAACCATCCATATGCCGCAGGAGACGCCGCCGACAGCCTTGGCGGCGCCGATTGCAGCCGCTATGCCAGAGTCACCGGCGCCGCAGCAATTACCGACACCGACACCGGAAGTCGTAACATTTGTCCCACCGGTTCTGGAGCCGCAAATAGAGCGCGCGCCAGCCCAAGCCCCGGCATCGCTGCCTGCCGCTGAACAGCCCCACGAAGCGACTCCATCGATCATCGCGCCTGCGGCTCCCGCTCAACCGGCGATCAACCCAGATGAACTGACCCCGGCGGCTGTTTCTGAAACACCGGTATTCCTCGACAGCCTGCCCTTACCTTTAGTCATGGCGCAGGCGCTGGCCGCGATTGATCCGGAGCACCCCGAGGAAGATATCCTCTATGCCCTGCCCGACTCACCGGAGCCGTCCTACAGCTCCGTCGCCACGCACATCGAAGAAACACTGCTGGGCCTGCTCGACGACTTGACGCTGCCGGAACGCCATCGCCCACAAGCCGAGGCAATGCGCAGTCGCCTGCAAAATGGTCTGAACTGGTACGAATTGCTGCCGATCCTCGACGATCTGGCCACCTTGATGCTGGCGATCACCGACAGCGGCCAGCACGAATTCGAAGCGTATTTGCAGCAGCTCAACGAGCGCCTCGAGTCATTTCAGAGCAACCTGCAAGCCGCCAGCGCCGGTCATGCCGATAACCGCTCCGCCGCACGGGAGATGGACACGCAGATCCGCGAACAAGTCGACGGTTTGCAAACGAGCATGCAGGACGCGGCCGACCTGGAAGACCTCAAACACGTACTGGAAAACCATCTCGAAGGTTTGCTGGGCACCATGGACCAGCATCAAAAGCAGCGAGACGAGCGCGAACAAGAAGTTGCGGCCCGTCTGCAAGGCCTGGCCGAACGGGTCGCACACATGGAGCAGGAAGCCCTCGGCTACCGCGAGCACCTTGAGGAGCAGCGTCAAAAAGCCCTGATCGACCCGCTGACCGGCCTGCCCAACCGCGCCGCCTGGAGCGAACGACTGGAACACGAGATAGGCGAGTGGCAGCAGCATGGCAATACGTTAATGCTGGCCATGCTCGATCTCGACCATTTCAAACGCATCAACGATAACTATGGGCACCTGGCCGGCGACAAGGTGCTGAAAATCATCGCGAGCGTACTGCGCAAACGCCTGCGCGGGTCGGACTTTATTGCTCGCTTTGGTGGTGAAGAGTTCGTCTTGATGATGCCCGCCACAGTACCGGCTGTCGGGGCAAAACTGCTGGAGAGCCTGCGCGCATCGATTGAAGCCTGCCCTTTTCACTTCAAGGGTGAGCGAGTGACCGTCACTATTTCGATGGGACTCACAGCGTTCAAGCCCGGCGAGCATAGCGACATGGTGCTTAAAAGAGCCGATCAGGCGCTATACCGGGCCAAAAACGCCGGGCGTAATCGTGTGGAGCTGGGCTAAAGCCCAGTTGTCTCATTTTGTTTAAAGCAGCCCTTTTGCCGTCGACAAGCAAAGCATTACGTTACACTGTTGCATTATCGTCTTTCGCGTACTGCCTTCTGCCATGAAATATATTGCCCTCGTTGTGTCGCTGCTATTACTGGCCGGTTGTGCCAGCGGTCCTCGTTTCGACACCAGCCACCCTTCCTCCAATCACGACAGCCGCGTGCAGTTTGTGGTGGTGCACTACACCAACGCGTCGCTGGAGCGTTCGCTGCAATTATTGACCCATGGCGAAGTCAGCAGCCACTACTTGATCGGTGATGACAAGGGCGCGACCGTCTACAAACTGGTCGATGAAAACCTGCGCGCCTGGCACGCCGGGGAAAGTGAATGGCAAGGCCGGACGTGGTTGAACTCCAGCTCCATCGGCATCGAGATCGTCAATCCGGGCTTCCGCGACACGCCGACCGGTCGCGTCTGGTATCCGTACAGCGAAGCTCAGGTCCAGGCCTTGATCGTACTGCTCAAGGACATCAGCAAACGCAACGGCATCAGTCCCCGGCACATCATCGGCCATAGCGACATTGCCCCACTGCGTAAACTTGATCCGGGGCCGCTGTTCCCTTGGAAGCGTCTGGCCGCTGAAGGTCTGGGCATCTGGCCGAACGAGCAAGCCGTCGCGAGCCGCCAAGCACAGTTCGCGGCAGAACTGCCGAGCATCGGCTGGTTCCAGGAAGAGCTCGCGCGCCTGGGCTACGCGACGCCGCAGACCGGCGAACTGGATGTGGCCACCCGGCATGTGCTGGCGGCCTTCCAGATGCATTTCCGCCCTTCGCGTTTCGACGGCATCCCGGACGCGCAAACCGCGGCCATGCTTTTGGTGCTTAATCAGACAAAATAATGACGCCCGCCCGACGGTCAGCCCTAAATCCAAATCAGCAGCTATAACTCATTGGTAATACTTCGGATATTCCATGATGCCTGCAGCGCGAGAGAGGTTGCGTAGTTGGTTCTATCGCCCTTGGTTTTTGGCGATGATGGCTGCTGTCCTGAGTGCAACACTGCTGATGGCTGCCAGTCTGTTTATGGCGATGCATCAAGTCGAGCAAGACGAAAGCCAGGAAATGAACGCCCAGGGCGAGCGCTTCCTCGCTCGTTTGGAACAGCTGTTCGGACAACTGCGTGAAAGCCTCGATGATCTGGAAGCCCAGCCGTTGCGAACCTGCGACGACGAAATGATCGCCACCTTGCAGCAGATCAGCTTCAGCTACCGCTTCGTCTACGAAGCCGCTTATATGGACGCCACCCGGATCTGCTCCAACCGCCCCCGCCAAGAAGGGCTGTCGGTAGTACGACCGCCGGACATCAAAGGCCCCACCTACAATTATTGGCTCAATACCACCACCGAACCCGATGAAAACCGCGCGGCGCTGATGCTGGGTCGTGGCAATTTCCGGGTGGCGACCTCTCGCGGGCATTTGACCGACATGGTCGACCTCTCGCCCGGCAGCAGTCTGCTGGTGGTGCTCGATCATGGGACCCGGGCGATTCCGGTGCTGGGCGTCGAGCAGGCCTGGCCACCGACGGAACCCTGGCCACCGAAGAGCAGCGACGCGCTGCAAGTGACGCATAGCCGTTTGATTTACCGCATGCCCACCAACAATCCTGAGTACCAGTTGGTGCTGATCTCTCCACGCAGCGGCATGCATGTGCCTGCGGTCTGGTGGTGGCTAGTGCCAGCGAGTCTGGCGCTCGGTGCTTTCGTCGGTTTCCTGGTATTTTTGCTGGCGCGCCAGCGTCAATCGCTGGATGCCGAACTGCATGGCGCGATACGCCGTGGCGAGTTGCAGGTGTTGTATCAACCGATCTTCGATCTCGACAGCCGCCACTGCGTCGGCGCTGAAGCGCTGCTGCGCTGGCGACGACCGGACGGCACGCTGACCAGCCCCGATCTGTTTATCCCCATGGCGGAAAACACCGGGCAGATCCGCCAGATGACCGACTTCGTCTTGCAGCGCCTGCTTGAACAGTTGGGGCAACTGCTACGGGCCAATCCGCAGCTGTATATCTCGGTCAACCTCGCAGCTTGCGATGTCATGGTGCCGCGTATCGGCCAAGTGATGGCGCGCCTGCTGACCTTGCACCGGGTTGCAGCCAAGCAGATTGCCTTCGAAGTGACTGAGCGCGGGTTGATTGATGTGGTGGTAGCGCGGGAAAACCTGCAAGCCTTGCGTGATGTCGGGCATCAGGTGTTGATCGACGACTTCGGCACCGGCTATTGCAGCCTGGCCTATCTGCAAACCTTGCCGGTGGATTGCCTGAAAATCGACAAGGCCTTTATCGATGCCCTGGGCCATGACGCCGCCAGCAGCGGTGTCGCGCCGCACATCATTCACATGGCCCAGGCCCTGCAACTCAAGGTGATCGCCGAAGGCATCGAGCATGAAGCCCAAGCGGCGTTCCTGAGCAGCGAAGGCGTGAAGTTCGGTCAGGGCTGGCTGTTCGCCCATGCGCTGAGTGCCGTGCAGTTCATCGAGCTGATCACCCGTGGCCGCCGCCAGAGCAACCGACGGCTGGATGACGAAGCGTAAAAGCGGCTTTTATACCGCTAGAGCCATATAGAACTGCGTGCCCTGCCCCGGCCGCGAATAAACCCCCATCCGCCCGCCATGCAATTGCACGATTTCCTTGCACAACGCCAGGCCCAGCCCGGCACCGCCCTTTTTGCGACCGACCTGCACGAACGGCTCGAAGATCCGCCCTTGCTGGCCGTAGGCTATGCCTTCGCCATTATCCTCGACGCTGATGATCACCCGCTCGCCGTGGCGCCGGGCCTGCAAGCGGATCTGCCCGTCCTGGGCGGTATGGCGCAAGGCATTGTCGATCAGGTTATCGAGCACTCGATCCAGCTGCGCCTGGTCTGCCTGCAAACGCGGCAATGGCCCCTGCACTTCCACCAGCAAGTCGATGCCCCTCTCAGCGGCCGACCCTGCAAAACGGCCCTGCGCCTGCTCCAGCAAGTCTTCGATGGAGCACGGCCCCAGCGTGAGCTTCTGCAAACCATTCTGGTAGCGGGAGAAGTTCAGCAGGTCGTTGATCAACTGCATCAAGCGCTGCATTTCTTCGTTCACGGTGTCGAGTAAGTCCGCTTCGCGTGAATCCTGCGGAAATTTCGCCCGCTCGCGAAACAGGCCGAACGCCATGTGCATGCCGGTGACCGGCGTGCGCAACTCGTGGGAGGCACGCAATACGAACTCACTGCGTACCCGTTCGAACGCCCGCTGCTCGGTGACGTCATGCAACACCATCACCGCGCCAAGGATATGCCCCTGGGTATGGCTGACCGGGGTCAGGCTGTAGGTCAACAGCCGCGACTCGCCATCGACTTCGACGCTCAGGTCTTCCGGCGCCCGCTCCAGCGTTCCGCCACGCAAGACCAATTGCAGTTGTTCATCCAGTTCGGGACGTTCGAGCGCCGCACCCAACCCCTGGCCAAGACGCTCGGTGTCCCAACCCAATTGCCGCTGCGCCACCGGGTTAAGGTGCTCCAGATGGCCCTGACGGTCGATCATCAGCAAACCATCATCGATGCTGTCGAGTACCGCCTGCAAACGTTGCTGGCCGGCCAGCAACTCGTCGACATTCGTCGCTTGGTGCTCACGCAAGGCCTCGGCCATGATCCCAAAGCGGCGCGTCAGCTGATTCATTTCCGCCGCCGAGGATAGCGGCAGCGTTACTTCGAAATTGCCCTGGCCAATGTTGTCCGCGGCCTTGGCCAGGGCTTCAATTGGCCCGCCGAAACGTCGGGCGATCGCGTGGGCCGTGATGAAACCTATGATTAATACCGCCAGCCCGACCAAACCGAGCAGGCCGGCGATCAGCAGCGCTCGATCACGGGCCTTTTGCTGGGTGTCATTGATATTGTCCAGTGCGCGCTTGTGTTCGGAGATCAAGCCATTGCGCAACGCGTTGAATTTTTCCGTGAGCGCTTCATTGCCATTCAGCACATGCGTCGGGTCGCGGGACTCGCTGTATGCCTGGAGAAAACTCAGGTAATCCGTCTTGGCTTGACTGAAACCGTACTGGGCGCCATCGCCCGATTGCTCATGGGCGATGCCTTCATCGAGCAATTGAAAGTAATGCTGCTTGGAGGCCTCGAATGCCGCTGGATCAGCGTTCTCGCTGAGCATGATGATCAGTTGGTCGCCCAACGTCTGCCGCAACTTAAGGCCCAAATCGAGAGTGATGAAGTTATTGCGGGCCAGCGCTTCTTGAGTTCCGGCCATCTGCATCACGCTGACCACCCCTAGCAGCAGCCCGAGCAACGCCACGGTGATCAGTGCGGAGATACTTAGAAAGAGCCGGGTCCGCAACTTCATCGCGAGTTTCATCGGATGTTGCTCACAGGTTGTACTGCTTGCGTTTGCGATACAGGGTCGAAGCATCGATGCCCAGCGTTTTGGCCGCCTGGTCCAGAGTTCCGGCCGTGGCCAGTACGGCGCCGATGTGGGCTTTTTCCAATTCATCCAGACTCAGCGCGGCGCCAACCCGTGGCGAGTTATTGGCCGGTTGCTCGGCCATGCCCAAGTGGCTGATCTCGACCCGCTCCTGTGGACAAATAATGCTCGCCCGCTCCACCACGTTGCGCAGCTCGCGAATGTTGCCCGGCCATCGATAGTTGAGCAGCGCTTCCCGGGCTTCATCGCTGAAACCCCGAGCCGGACGGGCGTATTCCTTGACGAAACGGGCCAGAAAGCGATCGGCCAGGGTCAGGATGTCTTCGCTACGTTCACGCAGCGGTGGCAGGTGCAAGGTGATGACGTTCAGGCGATAGAGCAAATCTTCACGAAAACGACCGTCGCGAACCATGTCCTCAAGGTTCAGGTTGGTGGCCGCGAGGATTCGCACATCGGCGCGTCGGGTCACCGGGTCGCCGACCCGCTCGTATTCTTTATCCTGGATAAATCTAAGCAACTTGGGTTGCAACGTCAGTGGAAAATCACCGATCTCGTCGAGAAACAGCGTGCCGCCATCGGCCTGGTTCACACGACCCAAGGTACTTTCGCTGGCGCCAGTAAACGCACCGCGGCTGTGACCGAAGAGTTCGCTTTCCATCAATTCGCCGGTCAAGGACGGGCAGTTGATGATCACGCAGGATTTCTTCTCGCGCTTGCTCCAGCCGTGGATCGCCCGGGCCAGCTCACCTTTACCGGTCCCGGACTCGCCGAGAATCAGGATATTGGCGTCGGTACCGGCCACTTGGCGGGCGGTCTCGAGCACCACCTTCATCGCCGGGCTATGGGAGTCGAGGCCATCCTTGGGTTTGCGCACTTCGCCTTCGAGGGCTTCCAGACGCGCAGAGAGTTGGCGCACTTCCAGTTGCTTGGCGGTGGCCAGGCGCAATTGATCCGGGCTACAAGGTTTGACCAGATAGTCGGCCGCGCCGGCCTGGATCGCATCGACTGCGGTATCGACCGCGGAATGGGCGGTGACAATCACAACCCGCATCCACGGTGCTTGAATGCGCATCTGTGCCAGCACATCGAGGCCGTTGTCCTCACCCAGACGCAGATCCAGGAAGCACAGATCAAACACCTGACGCTGCAACAACGCATCGGCCTGGGCGGCACTGTTGGCGGTGGCGACGGTATAGCCTTCGTCTTCAAGGCAGTAGCGGAAGGTACGCAGGATGGCGGACTCGTCGTCCACCAGCAGAATGCGGCCTTGATGCTCAGTGGCTGATTCCATTTTCCTACGCTCCTTAATGAATGATTTTGGTTAGTCCCGGACAAATCGGGCAAGTTGCATGGTTGATTCTGGTCCATTCCAGCCATGACGGGGCAGTTATCTACTCCCCCTCTCGCTAATGAACTGATTTCGTTACCTTTTTATCAAAAACCCGGCATTTCGGCGATTGCCCGTGTGAACGTCTGACATCCATGCCCTCCTCTCAATTCAAAAAATTTGAAAGTTCCTGCGAATCTATCGTGCATTACGCACGACCCTCAGGGGCCCATCGTGCAGGATGCGTGCGAAACGATTTTCATCACAACCATAAGCCATTGTTTTTAAACAATATTTATCTTATGAAAAGCTGGCATGCAGGCTGCAATGGTCTGGTTAACGCAGGGCATTTATGGAATGAACGCCCTTAACCAGATCACCACCAATGTGGGAGGAGTTTCAGGATGAATCGCCAACGTGCCGCCCAATTGCGCATCTCGCCGCTGCACATCCAGCAGGGCTTGTTTGCCGTGCTCGCCCTTCTGATCACCTTGATCGGCGGCCAGCAATTCGTTCGCTGGGAGCAGAGCCAGCAACCAGAGGCGCCACGCGTGTCGATTCAACACGCCACCCAAACCCACTTCAGCGCCGTGAGCAGCAACCCGGCTGACAGCGCCCCGATGCGAATGATGGACGTCGACCAGGCTCAGCCTGTGGATGAGATGCCCCGTCAGGAACGTTGGGTGTTCTAAAGAATCGAACTTGGCGTGATCGATACGCCGGGAAAAGCACCACCTGCATCACCTCTAAAAAGCATCATTTCTATCAGAAGCGGAAGGAGAATCACCATGTTGAGCTGGGCAATTACATTCTTGATCATTGCCATCATCGCCGCAGTGCTGGGCTTCGGTGGTATCGCGGGCACCGCCACGGGTATCGCCAAGATTCTCTTTGTCGTGTTCCTGGTGATGTTTGTTGCTTCGTTCTTCTTTGGCCGTCGCGGTCGAGGCTGAACATGAGCGTTTTGTTGAAGACACTGGCAGCCGCCCTGCTTCTGGGCGGTGGTGCCACAGCGATGGCCGCCAACAATGACGGTCAGGCGCGGGCCAACGAGTTGTTGAACTCGGACCCGCAGTACCGTGATACCTGGACGAAAGTCGTGAAAAAGGAAGAACGACTGCCGGAATGGGTGATGAACCTGTCCGGTGCTTCCGAGCAAATGAATGCCGTTGAAGAGAATGGCGGCAAGTATCTGGTCGGGCCACTGTGCGAAACACAGCAGACGTGCCTGAACAAACGCTTGATCGTGGCGTTCAGCTTCAACAAGAAGGACGCCTACGCGATGCTGGTCGAAGTGCCTGCGGGACTGCCCGCCGACAAGTCACCCACGCGACATGCCGACTACCGCTTCCTCGGGAAGCCGAACCAAGGCATGCAGGACCTGTTGATGGAACAACTCAAGAAAGATCCAAACTGGTACTGAGTTCGTAATATGAAAGGAGCAGCATCGCTTCTTTCCAGTGCGCCACCCGAGGAAGGCAGGCGCATGACCAAGGGGTCGGGACGTTCTGACTGTTACAGGGTCGGAGTGACCTACGGGCACATGGAGTGTCTGCGCAAGGGCCGGGTCAGGCAAAAGCTGCGACGCAAGTTCGCCGGCCCCGAGCGGCTCGACGGACTTGCGCAGAGCTTTCAACGTGCAAAACGTTGATCTAGAGCACTTCGCTCATTCCCTTCTGCTGCATATTCCCCGCAAAATCGTTTCGCGGTTTTTCTTATGACCGTATATCGAGAAACTTCCTACTTTTGGCATAAGCGATTTCTCCGTCAAACGTAGGCATTTTCCTAAGTTTCGACTGTAATCCACCTGCGCAAAAAACAACTAACCTGCTCTGAAATGACCGGTTCACGGCACTTATGCCTGCCGAAATGTCGTATTCGAACCGCTTGGGACGCCAGTTTCATTTGAAAAAGCTCATGCCGATTCGGCATAGGGTAGGCGTTTACGGCATTAGACGTCGGTTCCTTGCATCGGAATAGTTGCGCCTTTTTTCGCCTGCCGAAGAGCTGTAATTACGCGCTTCGGGGCACCTTATACGGGGGCAGATGCACAGGACTTTTGCGCCATTGAGCGTTCCAGTTCGCGCATCTGCCCGAGTCAAACTGAAGTAAGGGTAATGATATGAAGAAGGCAAAGCTTAGCCTCGCCTGGCAGATCCTCATCGGTCTGGTATTGGGGATTGCAATCGGTGCGCTGCTCAACCATTTCAGTGCCGAAAAAGCCTGGTGGATCAGCAACGTCCTGCAACCTGCAGGCGATATCTTTATCCGTCTGATCAAGATGATCGTGATTCCGATCGTGATCTCTTCGCTGGTGGTGGGTATTGCCGGTGTGGGCGACGCGAAGAAACTCGGGCGCATCGGTCTGAAGACCATCCTCTACTTCGAAGTCGTCACCACCATCGCCATTCTGGTCGGCCTGGTATTGGCCAACGTGGTCCATCCGGGCACCGGCATCGACATGAGCACCCTGGGTACGGTGGATATTTCCAAGTACCAGGCGACTGCCGCCGAAGTTCAGCATGAACATGCGTTCATCGAAACCATCCTCAACCTGATCCCGTCAAACATCTTCGCGGCCATGGCCCGCGGCGAGATGCTGCCGATCATCTTCTTCTCCGTGTTGTTCGGTCTTGGTCTGTCGAGCCTGCAATCGGACCTGCGCGAGCCGCTGGTGAAGATGTTCCAGGGCGTGTCCGAGAGCATGTTCAAGGTCACTCACATGATCATGAACTACGCCCCTATTGGTGTTTTCGCTTTAATCGCGGTGACCGTGGCCAACTTCGGTTTCGCCTCCTTGCTGCCGCTGGCCAAACTGGTGTTGCTGGTTTACTTCGCCATTGCCTTCTTCGCCTTTGTGGTGCTGGGCCTGATTGCTCGCCTGTTCGGCTTCTCGGTGATCAGGCTGATGCGCATCTTCAAGGATGAGCTGGTGCTGGCTTACTCCACCGCCAGTTCCGAAACTGTGCTGCCGCGCGTGATCGAGAAGATGGAAGCCTATGGCGCGCCGAAAGCCATTTGCAGCTTTGTGGTGCCGACCGGTTACTCGTTCAACCTCGACGGTTCGACCCTGTACCAGAGCATCGCGGCCATCTTCATTGCCCAGCTCTACGGCATCGACCTGTCGATCAGCCAGCAATTGCTGCTGGTGCTGACCCTGATGGTCACCTCCAAAGGCATCGCCGGTGTACCGGGCGTGTCCTTTGTGGTGCTGCTGGCCACCCTGGGCAGCGTTGGCATTCCACTGGAAGGCCTGGCGTTCATCGCCGGTGTCGACCGCATCATGGACATGGCGCGTACCGCACTGAACGTGATCGGCAACGCCCTGGCCGTGCTGGTTATCTCCCGCTGGGAAGGCATGTACGACGACGCCAAGGGCGAACGCTACTGGAACTCCCTGCCGCACTGGCGCAGCAAGGAAAAACTGCCGGCTGGCGAGACTTCCAAAAACTAAGCAAAACCCTGTGGGAGCGAGCTTGCTCGCGATGACGGACTGACAGCTATCATTGTTGTCGACTGATATACCGCCATCGCGAGCAAGCTCGCTCCCACAGTGGATCGGGGCCAGCCCATGACATTGGGCTTAACGAGGCCTACGCCGTACTAAACAAACCCCGGAGAAATCCGGGGTTTGTCGTTTCTGGCGACCCCGCTATCATTCGCCGCATTCTTCGGGGGATTTAACTGATGCTCAATGGCCTGTGGCTTGGCTTCTTCATCGTGGCAGCCGTGTCGGCGCTGGCGCAGTGGCTGATCGGCGGCAACGCCGGGATCTTCGCGGCGATGGTGGAAAGTATCTTCGCCATGGCCAAGCTGTCGGTGGAGGTCATGGTCCTGTTGTTCGGGACGCTGACCCTGTGGCTGGGCTTTCTGCGGATCGCCGAAAAGGCCGGGATCGTCGACTGGCTGGCCAAGGCCCTCGGCCCGCTGTTCCTGCGTCTGATGCCGGAAGTCCCGCCCGGTCACCCGGCCATCGGCCTGATCACCCTCAATTTCGCCGCCAACGCCCTGGGCCTGGACAACGCCGCCACGCCAATCGGCCTGAAGGCCATGAAGGCGCTGCAAGAGCTCAACCCCAGCACCACCATCGCCAGCAACGCGCAGATCCTGTTCCTGGTGCTCAACGCTTCGTCCCTGACCCTGCTGCCAGTGACGATCTTCATGTACCGCGCCCAGCAAGGTGCGCCGGACCCGACGCTGGTGTTCCTGCCGATCTTGCTGGCCACCAGTTGCTCGACCATCGTCGGCTTCCTGTCGGTAGCGTTCATGCAGCGCCTGCGCATCTGGGACCCGGTGGTGCTCGCCTATCTGATTCCCGGTGCCTTGGCCCTTGGTGCCTTCATGGCGCTGCTGGCGACGCTCTCGGCGACCGCTCTGGCCGGCCTGTCATCGATCCTCGGCAACCTGACGCTGTTCGGCCTGATCATGCTGTTTCTGATCATTGGCGCGTTGCGCAAAGTGAAGGTCTACGAAGCGTTCGTCGAAGGCGCCAAAGAAGGCTTCGACGTGGCC
The DNA here is from genome assembly GCF_056680395.1 of Pseudomonas sp. ASL4. Classification (NCBI taxonomy): domain Bacteria; kingdom Pseudomonadati; phylum Pseudomonadota; class Gammaproteobacteria; order Pseudomonadales; family Pseudomonadaceae; genus Pseudomonas; species Pseudomonas sp. ASL4. The sequence goes on from NZ_CM155280.1 coordinate 687,136, forward strand.
AAGAACCTGCTGCCGTATCTGGTGGCGATGCTCTGTGCGGTGGGCGTGCTGCGAGCGTCCGGCGCCTTGGATTTCGGTCTGGACGGGATTCGGCATCTGGTGGCGTGGGCCGGTTGGGACACGCGCTTCGTCGATGCGTTGCCGACGGCGATGGTCAAACCGTTCTCCGGCAGCGCCGCCCGGGCGATGCTGATCGAAACCATGAAAACCTCCGGGGTGGACAGCTTCCCGGCGTTGGTGGCGGCGACCATTCAGGGCAGTACCGAAACCACGTTCTATGTGTTGGCGGTGTACTTCGGTGCGGTGGGGATTCAGCGGGCGCGGCACGCGGTGGGCTGTGCGTTGCTGGCAGAGTTTGCCGGGGTGGTCGGCGCGATCTTTGTTTGCTACTGGTTCTTCGGTTAACCACAACCCCCCTGTGGGAGCGGGCTTTTGTGGCGAGGGGGTTTACCCCCGTTCGGCTGCGCAGCAGTCGTAAATCCAAACGACCCGGTGGAGCCGAAAGAATGTAGGGGCCGCTTCACGACCCAACGGGGGCAAGCCCCCTCGCCACAGAGTCCGCTGGACCTTCAAGGTTTAACGGGTGGGACCAATTGCTGACCTTGCTCCACCGCCCAAGCCACCACCTGCGCCGTCAACTGGTCGCTGGCCTGGCCAAACCCGGCCACCACCGACGGCACCTTCACATCGCTCAACGGCTGGCGCACTTCGAAGCGGTGGCTGGCGAGGATTCGCTGGTCATAGCCACGCACCAGCAACGCATCCAGCCGTACAACGACGCTTGCAGCGGTGCCTTGGTACTCCGTCTGGAATGCTTGCAGATTCCCACCGAGTTCCAGATCCGCCTGGAAGTTGCTGTCATCGGTGCTCAACAACGACACCCGGCCATCGCGCTGAAACCCGTCCAGCAACCGATTACGCAGTAAAACCGGCGCCGGATCGCTCCAGCGCGAGGCTTTGTAGCTGCTGATCAGGTCGCCCTGCGGGATCACGGCGATTTTCGGGCTGTTCAGCGCCTCGCTGGCCTGTGGCTTGGTCAGGCGTAGCGACCAGTGTTGCGGCGCGCCGTGACTGGCCGCTGCGGCGGTCTGGGCCGAGGGCAAGCGATAGACATCGGACGGCTCGGACTTCGGCAGGATCGAGCATGAGCTGACCAGCGCAAAACTGGCGAGGAGGGCGAGGTGAGTCGGCTTCATGGCGTGAATTCCTTGTTCTTGTCGCTGCCCAGCAGATAACCGCTGGGGTTGGCTTCCAGTCGCTGGGAAATGGCCCGCAGCGACGTCAGGGTGTCGCGCAATTCACGCACCGCCGGAGCCAGGCCATTGAGGCCCTGCATGCCGCTGTTGAGCGAATCCTGATTGGTCGTCAGCAATTTGTTGATGGTCGCGGTGCTCTGTTCCAGCGATTTCATCGCCTGCCCGGCATTGCCGAACATCTGCTTGCCCTGATCGTTGAGCAGGCCGTTGGCGTTGCGCATCAGCGCGGTGGTTTGCTCAAGGGTGGCGCTGGCCTGTTTGCCGATCGAGGCCAGTTGCTGCATGGCCTGGCGGATATCGCCACGCTGGTCGGCGATGGTCCCGGTGGTTTGCTCCAGATGCTCAAGGGTGTTGCTGATGCGCTCGACGTTTTCCGCGGAAAACATCTGATTGGCGTTGTGCATCAGCGTGTTCACGCCGGCCATCAAGTCGTTGCTGTCGTTCAGCAGGCGAGCGATAGGCGAGGGCGCCGCGACAATCGTCGGCAACTCGCCGTCCTTGCCCCGCAGCTTGGGACTTTGCGGTGTGCCGCCACTGAGCTGGATGATCGAGGTGCCGGTGATCCCGGTCAGCGCCAGTTTGGCCTGGGTGTCTTCCTTGATTGGCGTCTCGCCGCCGAGACGAATCCGCGCCAGCACCCGGCGCGGGTCTTTCGGGTCGAGGCGCAGGGTCACCACATCGCCGACCTTGATCCCGCTGTACTGTACGGCGCTGCCCTTGGACAGGCCGCTGACCGCCTCGTTGAAGACAATTTCGTAGTCCTTGAACTCGGTGTCGACGCTGGATTTGGCCAGCCACAGACCGAAGAGCAGGGCGCCCGCCACCACAATCACGGTGAACAGGCCGATCAATACATGATGGGCTCGGGTTTCCATGTCAGACCTCGTTAAGCTGTTGAGCGGCGGTCAGCGCCGCGCGGCCGCGAGGGCCGTGGAAGTATTCGTGAATCCAGGCGTCGTCGGTTTCGGACACCTTGTCGATGGCATCCGCCACCAGCACTTTCTTCTGCGCCAGCACCGCCACCCGGTCAGTGATGGTGTAGAGCGTGTCGAGGTCGTGGGTCACCAGGAACACGCTCAAACCCAATGCATCGCGCAGGGTCAGGATCAACTGATCGAAAGCCGCCGCGCCAATCGGGTCGAGGCCGGCGGTGGGCTCGTCGAGAAACAGGATGTCCGGGTCCAGTGCCAGCGCCCGGGCCAGTGCCGCACGCTTGATCATGCCGCCGGACAAGGACGCGGGGTACTTGTCCGCCGCCGACAACGGCAGTCCCGCCAGCGCCAGCTTCACTGCTGCCAGGTGTTCGGCGTCGGCACGGCTCAGGCCGGCGTGTTCGATCAGGGGCAGGGCGACGTTCTCGGTCACGGTCAGCGATGAGAACAGCGCGCCTTTCTGGAACAGCACGCCGAAGCGCCGTTCAACCATCGAGCGTTCATGTTCCGACAGCGTCGGCAGGTTTTTGCCGAAGACTTTCACCACGCCTTCACTGGGCCGACGCAAACCGACAATGCTGCGCAGTAACACCGACTTGCCGCTGCCGGAGCCGCCGACCACGGCGAGGATTTCACCCTTGTACAAATCCAGGTCGAGGTTCTCGTGCACGCTCTGGCTGCCGAAGCGATTGCACAGCCCACGGACTTCGATCACCGCCTCGGAGGGTGCTCGGGGTAGACGACTCACCAGCCCATCTCCATGAAAAACAACGCGGCGACAGCATCCAGCACGATCACCACGAAAATCGACTGAACCACGCTGGACGTGGTGTGGGCGCCAACGGATTCGGCGCTGCCACTAACCTTGAAGCCTTCAAGGCAACCAATGGCCGCGATCAGGAACGCGAAGATCGGCGCTTTGACGATCCCCACCAGAAAATGCTGAACGCCAATGTCCGATTGCAGCAGCGAGAGGAACATCGCCGGCGAAATCCCCAGCGACACCGCGCAGACCACGCCACCGCCAATAATCCCGGAGATCATCGCCAGAAAGGTCAGCATCGGCAGCGCCACCAACAGCGCCAGTACCCGCGGGACCACCAGCAACTCGATCGGGTCGAGGCCCAACGTACGGATCGCATCGATTTCTTCGTTGGCCTTCATCGAGCCGATCTGCGCGGTGAACGCACTGGCGGTGCGTCCGGCCATCAAAATCGCCGTCAGCAACACACCGAACTCGCGCAGGAAGGAGAACGCCACCAGGTCCACGGTGAAAATACTCGCGCCGAAACTCGCCAGCACCGTCGCCCCGAGAAACGCCACCACCGCGCCCACCAGGAAGGTCAGCAGGGCGACGATAGGCGCGGCGTCGAGGCCAGTCTGTTCGATGTGCGCGACCATCGGCGTAATGCGCCAGCGTTGGGGGCGAAACAAATTGCGGGCGATGGTTTCGAGAATCAGGCCGACGAAACCCAGCAGTTGCAGGGTGTCTTGCCAGATCGCGTCAACGGCGCGACCGATGCGCGTCAGCAGTTGAATGCCGACGCTGATTTCCGGTTCCTTGAGCGGTACGCAGAAATCGGTCAGCGAGCGGTAGACGGTTTGCAGTAACGCGCGATCGGCGGTGGAAAGGGTGCACTCAGGGTGTTCGGCCGATCGGCCCAGGCGCTCGGAACCCAGCAACTCCACCAGCAGCGAAGCACCGGCGGTGTCGAGGGCGCCGAGGCCGTTGAGATCAATGTGGGTGCTGTCGTCGTACTGGCCGCGAAGCTTGTCGCCCAGGCGCTTGAGGTCAGCGTAATGGGCGAGCGTCCAGTCACCCGTAACCCGCAATTGTGCAGGGGTGTGAGTGGTGTCCAGTTGGGCATTGCCGGGCAATGTGCTGCTGGTCATAAGCTCCGTGCTTGTTCGGCTGTTACGCAGATCTACGTAATAGCACGAACCGGATTACTTTTCTTTGGTCGGTGTGCTGTCCGTGATCTCGAAGCGCAACACGCCGATCACCTGCCCATCTTCGGTCAACACCCGGACCTGCCAATCGCCGACCGGGTTGCCGGGAAAATTCTGTTTGTGGGTCCAGGCCCGATAGCCTTCCTTGCGCCCGCCATGAATATCCAGCGCGATGCGGTCGACCTCTTGGCCGTTGAACTGCCACACGTGATAAATCCGTTCATCCAGACCGCGCGGCGCGTTGATTGCAGTGTAGGCGTAGAGCCCGCCGCCGCGAATCTGCTCGGCGCTGACTTGCTCCAGGCTATCGCCGGGGGTGCGATCCTGCATTTGCGTGCTGATGGCCACGTCGGTCATCCACAGCGTCGCTGGTGGAACCCACGAACGCAGCACCCAACCCATCGCGCCGATGCCCAGCGTGATGCTCAGAATCGCCAGGGCGTTGCGCACGGTTCGGATCGGAAAGATCGAGGCCAGGCTCGGGAACGACAACAACACGGAGATGCCCAGCGCCAGTTTGAAACTCTCTGACGTCGTCAGATGCAGGATGACGGGCAGGGCGGTCAGCAGCGCAGCGAACAACGTCAGGGTGTGCAGCGCCAGGAACGCCCAGCGACGTGGCGCCAACCATTTGTAGTACAGCGGGTCGGTGATGGAGATCAGCGCCGCAATGCCCAGCAACCCGGTAAACACCAGTTGGCCGCTGTTCCAGGTGGTGGTGATGAAGAAAAACGGCAGGACAAAAAACAGGCTTTCCTGGTGGATCATCTGCGTCGCATAACGCAGCAACGGCTGGGGGATTTCCCGTTTGAAGAGGCGGGTAAACAACCGGGTGAGGCTGTTTTCGAGCATCAGCCAGACCCAGCTGACCAGCATGATGGTGGTGATCCAGGTCGCCAGGCCTTGTTGGCGATCCACCAGCATGAAGCTGCAAACTCCGGAGATAAAACCACCGAGCGCAATGACCCCCGGATAGCGCTTCATCAGTTCGAGGATGCGCTGGACGAAAGGAGGCAGGGTAGGCATTCGGCGGTTCACACTGGTCGTAGGAAAAATCCTCGACAGGGTACCGCCGAGGCGCTTGCGTGGCGATCAATTTGGGCGAACACAAGACTAGAGGGCTGGTGATTACCTGTGGCGAGGGGGCTTGCCCCCGTTCGGCTGCGAAGCAGTCGTAAAACCATTGCTTGAGGCGTGCCTGACTCACCGCGCTAACAGGTTTTGGGGCCGCTTCGCGACCCAACGGGGGCAAGCCCCCTCACCACAGGCAAACTCGCTCGCCACAAAAGGCGCTCATGCCGCCAAATTGGATTACTTCCGGCGATGGACGCGCCACGCCAGCAACCCCAGCACCAGCAATCCGAACACCGCACCCAACGCCCACAACAACTGGTCATAGCTGATCAACGGCTTCTCGATCCGCAAGTACCCCGGCTGCAGCAGCAACTCGCGCATCGCCTTGTTCGCTTCCTCCAGCGTCACCCCTTGCAGTTCCTTGGCCGGGTCGGTGAATTGTCCGTCCTCGTAATCCCCCAGGGCGCTCCAGTAGTAATCGGCCAGGGCGCTGTTGCCTTGCACGGCCCAGGCCTGGCGAACGATGGCGGCTTGCTTGAGGCGCTCGAACGTCTCGACATCGAGACCGTTCTTGAGCAATTCGGCCTTCATGTCTTCCAGCACCTGCTCGGCCTCGGCGACGTTCTCGCGCTCAAGGTCAGCGTTCAGGCTCATGAAGCCGACGCTGCCGAATAGCTCGCGCTCGGCCCACGGACCGTAGGACAAGCCATGGGCCAGGCGCATCTGCCGATAGAGCGCCCAATCCAGATAATCCTTGAGCAGGTCGAAGGTTTGATCAGGCACGTCTTCCAGCACCGGCTCCGGCACCAGCCAATGCAACCTCGCACCGCCACCGACAAAACCGTGAATCAGACTGCGCTCATGGGCGGCACTCGCGTTGATTTCCGGTAACGGCAAATGGTCGGTGGGATCGACTGCCTCAAGCGCGCCCCAGGCCCGTTCCAGATAGGCCGGCAACAACTTGTCGAGGTCGCCGACCACAATAAGCGTCATGTTGTTGGGGGCGTACCAAGCCTTGCGGACCTTATCCAGTTGCTCGCGGGTCAGGTGATCGACTTCGGCCCGCTCGGGGCATTTGAGGCCCAGTTCCACGGCCAACTGATTGCTGGCCGTGTGGCCGAGGTCCTGACGGTCCATCCACCGCTGCAAGTGCGAGTAGTGGCCGCCGTCCTCACGCTCAACCACTTGCTTGGCGGCGTTGATGGCGTTGTCATCGACTCGGGTCTGGGTCAACAGCGCCAGCAGCAGATCGAGAACCTTGCGCTGGTTTTTCGCCGGGGCTTCGATGACGAACGTCGTGTCGGCGTTGCTGGTGTAGGCGTTCCATTCACCGCCCAGGGCCTGCATGCGCTCTTCCAGGCCACCTTCGCCGCTGGCGTCGATGCCGCTGAACAGCAAGTGTTCAAGCAGGTGGGGCAGCTCTTTGTCATCACATTTGAAGTCATCGATACCGACGCCGACCACCAGCCGAATCGCCACATGCCCACGATCGGTGCCGGGCTTGAGCAGCAATTGCAGGCCGTTGGGCAGCGCATAGCCTTCGACCTGAAAACGATCCAGGGCGAACGAAGGGAATGAACCGAGCAACAGACAGGCGAACAACAGACAACGCATAACGAGCTTCCATACGGCTGATTGGAGATCCGTGTCGCTTTCCAGGCAGCCATCGCGAGCAAGCTCGCTCCCACAGTTGATTTGAGTCGTTCACAAAACCACTGTGGGAGCGAGCCTGCTCGCGATGATCTTGAACCCGAACCACAGTTACTGACTGACCACACTGCCAGACGTTCAAGGCGAATGTGTGATGTCAGCCAAATCGTCCGACTCCAGCGCACCGGTGTCGGACGTTTCCAATACCGCGTAGGCGCTGCTGCAAAACAGCGAATTCAGACGCTTCATGTCGGCGATCAGCTCCAGGTGCAGCGAACTGGTCTCGATACTTTGCACGATCTTACGTTGCAATCGGCTGACATGAGCATGGGCCAAGCGTCGTTCCTGTGCGCGAAAACGACGTTTCTCACGCAGCAACTGGCGGGCGCTTTCCGGATCGCTGCTGAGAAACACCGACAACCCCAGACGCAAGTTGGAAATCAGTTGGCTGTGCAGCCCCGCCAACTCTTCCAGCCCAACCTCGGAAAACGACCGGCGTTGCGAGGTCTTCTGCTGCTGGACCTTGCGCAGCATGCGTTCGATCAGGTCGCTGGCGAGTTTGAGGTTGATCGCCAGTTCGATAATTTCCGCCCAGCGCCGGCTGTCCTGATCGCTGAGGTCTTCGCGGGGCATCTGCGCCAGATAGAGTTTGATCGCACTGTAAAGCGCTTCGACGTCATCGGTCATGCGGCGCATTTCCTGGGTGACGGCGGTTTGCTTGCCGTGCAGCACGTCGAGCATGGCTTCGAGCATGTTGTCGATCAGGTCGCCGATGCGCAGGGTTTCCCGGGCAGCGTTGGCCAGTGCCAGGCTCGGGGTCACCAGTGCAGTCGGGTCCAGGTGCCGGGGCTTGGCCATGCCGTTGAGTTCCGGCCGCTCCGGCAACAGCCAGGCACAGAGCCTAGCCATCGGCCCGACGCTGGGCAGCAGGATCAGACAGCGCGCGGTGTTGTAGAGCAGGTGGAAGCCGATGACCATTTCCTGAGGGCTGTAGTCGAGGCTGTCGATCCAGTGCACCAGCGGGTCGAGCACCGGGATGATCAACAGCAGGCCGATCAGTTTGTACAACAGACTGCCCAGCGCGACTTGGCGACCGGCAGCGTTCTGCATGCTGGTGCTCATAAAAGCGAGAACACCGCTGCCGATGTTGGCGCCGATCACCAGGCCGATGGCCACTGGTAGGCTGATCACGCCGGCGCCGGCCAGGGTCGCGGTCAGCAGCACCGCCGCCAGGCTGGAGTAGGAGATCATCGCGAACAGCGCGCCAATCAGGGCATCGAGCAGGATGTCGCCGGTCAGGGAGGCGAAGATCACCTTCACCCCTTGGGCATGGGTGATCGGTGCGGCGGCTTCGACGATCAGTTGCAGCGCGAGGATGATCAGCCCCAGGCCGATTGCTACCCGGCCCATCTGCCCGACCCGGGTCTGTTTGCGCGACAGGAAGAAAATCACCCCGAGGAAGATCAGCAGCGGCGACAGCCACGACAGGTCAAACGTCAGCACTCGCGCCATCAGCGCCGTACCGACGTCGGCCCCGAGCATGGTCGCCAGGGCCGGGGTCAGCGCCATCAGGCCCTGACCGACGAAGGAAGTGACGAGCATCGCCGTGGCGTTACTGCTCTGGACCATGGCGGTCACGACGATGCCGGCGACAAACGCGAGCCCGCGCTTGGACATATTCTGGCCAATCACATGGCGCAAGTTGGAACCGTAGACCCGCAGGATGCCGGTTCGGACGATGTGCGTGCCCCAGATCAGCAAGGTCACGGCAGATAACAAATTGAGCAGGGTCAGCATGCTGGGCCCCCTGTGGTGGTAGCGTCCCAAAGGGACAAGTTGACGGTACCGCGCGACGTTCTACGTTCTGTACTTAAGCTGTAGTTGGCTAACGGTCTGGGCGCCAGCATCGCATAGCTAAAGTGTCGATTGAAATAAAACTGTCATGAAAACAGTTTGATGCAGATATGAAAGAGGGAATCACGATCAGCGCAAAACCAATGTGGGAGCGGGCTTGCTCGCGAAGAGGTCGTGTCAGTCGACATCACAGTTGAATGACACACCGCTTTCGCGAGCGAGCCCGCTCCCACAGGGTTTGCAGCGCTACAGCATTCGGGTTACTGCCCCGGAACATCCTTGCGCAGTTTCACCGGGTCTTGCTGTTTCTTCTTTTTCGCAATCGCGGTGCGCATCTTGATGTTGATCGCTTCTACCGCCAGCGAGAACGCCATGGCGAAGTAGACGTAGCCTTTTGGCACGTGTACGCCGAAGGCCTCGGCAATCAGCACGGTACCGACCACCAGCAGGAACGCCAGCGCCAGCATCTTCAGCGACGGGTGCTTGTCGATGAATTCACTGATCTTGCCAGCCGCCAGCATCATCACCAGCACCGCCACGATAATCGCCGCGACCATGACCGGCACGTGCGAGACCATGCCGACCGCGGTGATCACCGAATCCAGCGAGAACACAATGTCGATGATCGCGATCTGGATGATGGTGTAAAGGAAGTTGCCACCCTTGCCCGAAGGCTCGTCGCCGGTTTCGTCTTCACCTTCCAGCGCGTGGTACATCTCTTGCGAACTTTTCCACAGCAGGAACAGACCACCGAAGAACAGGATCAGGTCTCGCCCGGAAATACCCTGGCCGAACACTTCGAACAGGTCCGCAGTGAGGCGCATGACCCACGTGATCGACAGCAGCAACAGGATCCGCGTGATCATGGCCAGGGCCAGACCGAAGATCCGGGTGCGCGCCTGCATGTGCTTGGGCATGCGGCTGACCAGGATCGAGATCATGATGATGTTGTCGATGCCCAGGACGATCTCCAGGGCAGTCAGGGTGAAGAAGGCAACCCAGATTTCAGGGTTGGTCAGCCATTCCATGTGTATTCCTTTGAGCGAGTGTTAAACCACGACGCCAGCAGTAAGCTGGCGGCGTGGTGAGTTGATGCCGTTACAAAGTGCTGAACAGCGGGAAAGTCCCCAACAGCAAGGCGGCGACCAGTATGCACAGGCAGACTAGTACTGCCCACTTCAGGGTAAAACGTTGATGGTCACCGAACTCGATCCCGGCCAGTGCTACCAGCAAATATGTAGACGGTACCAGTGGGCTGAGCAAGTGGACGGGCTGACCAACGATCGAGGCACGCGCCATTTCCACCGCAGTGATGCCGTAATGACTGGCGGCTTCGGCCAACACTGGCAACACGCCGTAATAAAACGCGTCGTTCGACATGAAGAACGTGAACGGCATGCTCACCAGCGCCGTGATCACCGCCAGGTACGGGCCGAGGAAATCCGGGATCACCGCCAACAGGCTTTTCGACATAGCATCGACCATGCCGGTTCCGGTCAAAATACCGGTGAAGATACCCGCGGCAAATATCAGCCCGACCACCGCCAGCACACTGCCGGCGTGGGCCGCAACGCGGTCCTTCTGTTGTTGCAGGCACGGGTAGTTGACGATCATCGCGATACTGAACGCCACCATGAACAGCACCGGCAGCGGCAACAGGCCAGCGATCAGGGTGCACATCAGGGCAACGGTCAGGGCGCCGTTGAACCAGATCAGCTTCGGACGACGGGCGTCCGGGTACTGGGAAACGCTGATTTCGCTGTGGTCCACGTCATCGCCGGCCAGGTGCAGTTCACCCAGGCGAGCACGCTCGCGTTTGCCGTAGAAGTAAGCAATCGCCAGGATCGCCACCACACCGGCCAGCATCGCCGGAATCATCGGCACGAAAATGTCGGATGGGTCCACATGCAGCGCGCTCGCGGCACGGGCGGTCGGGCCACCCCACGGGGTCATGTTCATCACGCCGCCGGCGAGAATGATCAGGCCGGCCATGATTCGCGGGCTCATGCCAATGCGGCTGTAGAGCGGCAGCATAGCGGCCACGCAAATCATATAAGTGGTCGCGCCGTCACCATCGAGGGAAACAACGAGCGCCAGAACGGCGGTGCCGACCGAAACTTTCAACGGGTCGCCCTTGACCAGTTTGAGGATCTTGCGCACGGCCGGGTCAAACAGGCCGGAGTCGATCATCAGGGCGAAGTACAGAATGGCGAACATCAGCATCACGCCGGTCGGCGCAAGCTTGGTGATGCCTTCGAGCATCATCGGGCCGATCTTCGGCGCAAAGCCACCGAACAGGGCGAAGATGATCGGAATAATGATCAGGGCGATCAGCGCGGAAAGGCGCTTGGTCATGATCAGGAACATGAACGTGATGACCATGGCAAAGCCAAGGAAAGTCAGCATGGGAATACTCCAGGCGTAGCGCGGCTAGGGAATGGGCGAACCGGGTGGGTCAGCGCAGAACAGGAAGCACGAGGCGTACGGGCGGAGTTGCAGCGAAAGGGCGGGTAGCAAAGGACATCAGAATCACCATTGTTGTTGTTAATTGGGCCATGCGAGCGATAAAACACACGCGTGGCCAACCGGTCTCTTGCCGGTAGTGGGGGGCGATCCTAATGGGGAAAGCTTTCAGCCAGCTTTCGCTGCCGAAAGCATTGTCCAGATGGGCAACCGGTCGTCGGATGGGCTTAACGTCAGAAAACACTGCACAGGAAGTAAAAACATGGACGACATTCATACCGGCGGTTGCCATTGCGGACATCTGCGCTATCAGTTTCGTGGGTCGCTGCACGACATCGCCCACTGCCATTGTTCGATTTGCCGGCGAGTCAGCGGCGGAATCGTGACCACCTGGATCACCGTGCCCGCCTCGACCTTTGAATGGCTGGCCGGGACACCGACTCGGTACGACTCTTCTGAAAGCTGCGCGCGATTTTTCTGCCCGACCTGTGGGGCGCAGGTGGCGCTACTGACGCTGCTCAGCCCCGAGAGCATCGACCTGACCATCGCCACCCTCGATCATCCAGAGCGGGCTCCAGCCGACCGGCACATCTGGACCGACAGCCGCTTGCCCTGGCTGCATCTGGACGAGCACTTGCCCGGCGAAGCAGAAGAAACGATCTGATCAGAAAATAGACAGGTCCAATGGGCGGATGGCACCCATCCAGACGGCGTGCTCCGTATGATCGAGCAAGTCATCGCCAGTGTCCGGGTGCAGGAACACCACCAAGCCGTTGCGATTGAGCACCAGCCACGGCAGCACATCGCCGATAAGCTGCGGCCCAAACGCCAGTTGGCAGCTCCAGTCCGGGTGCGGACCGACCGGGCGCTCGTGCATGCGGCCCATCTTCAATGGGAACAATTGCGCCGCTTGCTCACACAAGGCCCGTGCCTGATCGATGGTGCTGGCGTCGAAATAAACGTGAGCGTGGTAGCCCGTGATCTGCTGGGCATGAGCCTGTTGGACGTGATCCTTGTGCATCTGAACCTCTCCTGAAATCCGGTCGAACCCTCACCATTTCCTACAGGTCACACGCTATATATGTGGGAAACAAGGAACTCAGCCATGAAAAATGCCGAAACCCCGGTGGTGAAAGTGGTGCTCTATGGTGCCATGAGTAGCCTGGGCAGTGCGCTGATGGCTGAAATGCTGCGGCGCCAGCATGAAGTGATCGCGATTCTCGATGACCTGACGGCGCTGGCGCCTCGACCCGGGCTGCGCACCAAGAATGGCGACCTGTTCGACGCCCAACGAGTGAAACAAAGCGTGGCCGGTTGTTCGGCGGTGATCTGTCTACTAGACGCGCCAGGGCTGCCGATCAGCAGCGAACACGTGGAGAAAACCATCGTGCCCGGCCCGGTCGAGCAGGTGCTGGCAGTGGATGCATTGATCGACGGTCTGCAGGCCGCCAGCATTGGCCGTTTGTTTGTGGTGGGGCATTTTGAGGAATTGGACGAGCCGGGGGTGGAGGATGACCTTCAGCGCCATGCCGCCGAAGAAATCCTCGAAGCCCTGCAAGGCAGCGATCTGCACTGGACGTTGGTGGATGTGCCGCACGGGGTGGCCGGGCTGACCATCGAGCATTTCAGTCAGGTCAGCAGCAGCCTTGAGCCGGGTCTGGCCGAGCCATTGCGACGGCTAAATCGTGTGGCGGTCGGGATCGCTGATGAGCTGCGGTTGAACCTGCATGTCGGTGAACATGTGAGTTTTGTGGCGGCTTCAGAACCGTAAAGATCGCAGCCTTCGGCAGCTCCTACAGGTGCGATCTTTGCGCTTTCACACCGCAATCGAAGGAAACGGCAAACCAGTCAACGATTGCGCACTGGTGGCCTGTTCTGCCATCAACCAATCCACAAACTGTTTAATCAACACACCACGACGTTTGCGCTGAGGCAAGACAACGTAATAACCCAGCCGTGAAATCACCGTGTCGGCAATCGGCCGACACAACAAACCCTGGGCCAATAAGTTATCCACAAGGTGCCGCCAACCGATGGCCACGCCCTGGCCGCCAATCGCCGCCTGGATCAACAACGTGTAATTGTCGAAACGCAGCTGTCCCGGTGCCGGCGCCGAGGTTATCCCCAACTCTCGGAACACTCCGCTCCAGTCGAACCAGTTGCTGCTGTTTTCCCCACGCAGATGCAGCAGTGGAAAATCGAGCAACGACTGGACCGGCAAGGGCAGGGGACGGTCCTTCAACAACAGCGGGCTGCACACCGGGAACACTTCCTCGCTGAACAACCAATGGCTTTCGCCTTGCTTGAAGCGCCCGTCACCGAACAGCACCGCCACGTCGATATCGGTACGCAACATGTTGTGATTGCGTTCGCTGGTGACCAGGCTGACATCGACTTGGGGATTGGCTTCGTGAAAACGGTGCAGGCGTGGCATCAACCAATAGGCGGCGAAGGCGAAATCGGTGGCGACTTGCAGCACTTCGTGGGACTGCTGTGCGCTGATCGCAGTCAATCCTGCGTCGATATTCTGTAAACCGAGCTGAACTTGCTCGAAAAGAATCGCCCCCGCCTCCGTCAGCTCGATACCACGATAGATGCGATCAAACAGGCGCGTAGTGAGCTGTTCTTCCAGCCGTTTGATCTGCTGACTGATCGCCGGTTGCGTGGTGCCAAGCTCCACCGCCGCGGCGGTAAAGCTGCGCTGACGGGCCGCCGCCTCGAAGGCACGCAGCAAGTCGAGAGACAAATCACCAAGGGCGTCATACATAAGCTGTGCTTATCCTAGTCATTGCCGTGCATGGGCTTTACCGCAAAAGGCATGGACTACATGCTCGATCGCAGCACTCTCGCATAAATATTCACTATGGAATGCCGCGATCACATGAAGCGCAAGAATATTCTTTTCATCATGGCCGATCAGATGGCCGCGCCAATGTTGCCGTTCTACGGCCCTTCGCCAATCAAACTCCCGAATCTCAGCCGCCTCGCCGCCGAAGGCGTGGTGTTCGACGCCGCGTATTGCAACAGCCCACTCTGCGCGCCGTCGCGCTTTACCTTGGTCAGCGGTCAGTTGCCGAGCAAGATCGGCGCCTACGACAACGCGGCCGATTTCCCCGCAGACGTACCGACTTATGCCCACTACCTGCGTCGCCTCGGCTACCGCACCGCGCTGTCGGGCAAGATGCACTTCTGTGGCCCGGACCAACTCCACGGCTATGAAGAACGCCTGACCAGCGATATTTACCCGGCCGACTACGGCTGGTCAGTGAACTGGGACGAACCGGACGTGCGTCCGACCTGGTATCACAACATGTCTTCAGTGCTGCAAGCCGGGCCCTGCGTGCGAACCAATCAGCTCGATTTCGACGAAGAAGTGGTGTTCAAGGCCCAGCAATATCTGTTCGATCACATTCGCGAGGATGGCGATCAGCCGTTCTGCCTGACCGTCTCGATGACTCACCCACATGACCCGTACACGATTCCCAAGGCTTTTTGGGATATGTACGACGACGCCGACATCCCGCTGCCACAGACGCCGGCCCAGACTGCACTCGATCCACACTCCCAACGTTTGCTCAAGGTTTACGACCTGTGGGACAAGCCTCTGCCTGTGGATAAGATTCGCGATGCGCGCCGGGCGTACTTCGGTGCGTGCAGCTATATCGACAGCAACGTCGGCAAACTCCTGGAAACACTCGAGGAAACCGGACTGATCGATGACACCATCATCGTCTTCTCCGGCGACCACGGCGACATGCTCGGTGAGCGTGGCCTCTGGTACAAAATGCACTGGTTTGAAATGGCTGCCCGTGTCCCCCTGTTGATAAGTGCTCCGGGACAATTCGGAGCGGGCCGGGTCAGTGCGGCAGTCTCTACCGCGGATCTGCTGCCAACCTT
The DNA here is from genome assembly GCF_056680395.1 of Pseudomonas sp. ASL4. Taxonomy (NCBI): domain Bacteria; kingdom Pseudomonadati; phylum Pseudomonadota; class Gammaproteobacteria; order Pseudomonadales; family Pseudomonadaceae; genus Pseudomonas; species Pseudomonas sp. ASL4. Next base: position 702,212 of record NZ_CM155280.1, read on the forward strand.
TGTCGAACTGGCCGGTGGCTCACTGGAACCGGGCCTGCCGCTGGACGGCCGCTCACTGGTTTCGCACCTGCAAGGGCAGGGCGGTCACGATGAAGTGTTCGGCGAATACATGGCCGAAGGCACTATCAGCCCGTTGATGATGATTCGGCGCGGCGCCTACAAATTCATCTACAGCGAAGACGACCCTTGCCTACTCTTCGACGTACACAACGACCCGCGTGAACAAGAAGAACTCAGCCAGTCGCCGCAACATCGGCCACTGTTCGAAGATTTTCTCGCCGAAGCGCGGGCCAAATGGGACATTCCGGCGATCCACCAACAGGTGCTCGCGAGCCAGCGGCGCCGGCGTTTCGTCGCCGACGCCCTGACCATCGGCAAGCTGAAGAGCTGGGATCACCAGCCGCTGGTGGACGCCAGTCAGCAATACATGCGCAACCACATCGACCTTGATGATCTGGAGCGCAAAGCACGTTATCCACAACCCTGCCAAAACCAATAATGTGAAGGGGAAGTCCATGCAAAGGTTATCCACAGTACTGACGGTCGGGCTTCTGGCTCTGGGCAGTGCATCGGTTTACGCCGATCAGAGCTGCGAGACGGTGAAAATGGCCGACCCTGGCTGGAGCGACATCGCCGCGACCAACGCCATCACCGGGTTTCTGCTGGACGGCATGGGCTACAAGGCCAAGGTCGACACACTGGCGGTGCCGATCACCTTTGGTGGTCTGAAGGATGGCCAGGTCGATGTGTTTTTGGGTAACTGGATGCCGGCGCAGCAGGGCTTTTATGACAAGTTCGTCGCCACCGGCGACGTGACTCAATTGGCGAAGAATCTCGACGGCACCGAGTTCACATTGGCCGTGCCGGATTACGTCTGGGACGCGGGTGTGCATAACTTTGCCGACCTGAACAAATACGCCGATAAGTTCGACAAGAAGATCTACGGCATCGGCTCCGGCGCTCCGGCGAATATTTCGCTGCAGGACATCATCAAGAAGAACGACTTCGAGCTGGGCCAGTGGAAGCTGATCGAGTCCAGCGAGCAGGCGATGCTGGCCGAAGTGTCCCGCGCGGTGAAGAAACAGAAGTTCGTGACCTTCCTCGGCTGGACGCCGCACCCGATGAACGTGCAGCTGAAAATGCATTACCTGAAGGGCGGCGAGAAATACTTCGGCGACACCGGCGCGGTTTATACACTGACCCGTAAAGGTTATGCACAGGCCTGCCCGAACGTTGGCAAGCTGCTGACCAACCTGAGTTTCACCCAGGAAATGGAAAACAGCATCATGGCCGAAGTGGTGAACAAGAAGGTCAGCAATGCGGACGCAGTGAAGGCGTGGATCAAGGCGAATCCAGCGGTGCTGGATAAATGGCTGGACGGGGTGAAGACCGTGGACGGGCAGGATGCGTTAGGCGCAGTCAAAGCCAAGTTGTAAGCAACCTCTGTGGCGAGGGAGCTTGCTCCCGCTCGGGTGCGCAGCGCCCGTAGATTTTTAGGGCTGCTGCGCAACCCAGCGGGAGCAAGCTCCCTCGCCACAATGGTTGGGCTTACCCTGTTACCCTTTGCGCAAACTCCTACCCGAGAGGACCCATGGCCTTCCCCAGCCGCCATTCACTCTTCCCGTTTCTCAGTTGGCTGCCACGGCAGACCCGCGCCAGCGTCGGTCGTGACCTGATCGTCGGTCTCAGCGGCGCTATTCTCGCGTTGCCGCAATCCATTGCCTACGCGTTGATCGCCGGTCTCCCACCGGAATACGGCTTGTACGCCGCGATCATCCCGGTGCTGATCGCCTGTTTGTGGGGTTCGTCCTGGCACCTGATCTGCGGTCCTACAGCGGCTATTTCCATCGTCCTATACGCCAGCGTCAGTCCTCTGGCCGTGCCCGCGTCACAGGACTACATCACGCTGATCCTGCTTCTTACGCTCCTGGCCGGCATTTTCCAGTGGCTACTGGGGATGCTGCGTTTCGGCGCACTGGTGAATTTCGTCTCGCACTCGGTGGTACTGGGTTTTACCCTCGGGGCGGCAGTGGTGATCGCCATCGGGCAGATGCCGAATCTGCTGGGGCTCGACTTGCCCAACCAGGCCACAGCGCTCAACAGCCTGGTGACTTTGATCACGCACCTCGGGGCTGTGGATAAACCTTCGCTGGTGCTAGGCCTTGCCACGGTCGCTGTCGGGATTGTCTTGAAACTGTTGCTGCCCCGCTGGCCGACGCTATTGATCACCCTGATCCTGAGCGGTGTGCTGGTGTGGCTCTGGCCCGCGATGTTCGGCCATGTGAAATTGGTCAGCGCGTTTGTCGGGCGCTTACCGCCCTTCAGTTCGTTGCCGCTGGATCTGGAACTGGTGCTGCGCCTGCTGCCGAGTGCCGTCGCCGTGGGCATGCTCGGACTGGTGACGAGTCTCTCAATTGCCCGCTCCTTGTCGGCCCGCTCACAGCAGTTGCTCGACGCCAACCAGGAAGTCCGCGCCCAGGGTTTATCAAACATTGTCGGAGCGTTTTTTTCCGGCTCGCTGTCAGCCGGGTCCTTCACCCGTTCGGGGCTGAGCTACGAGGCCGGCGCCTGCTCGCCACTGGCCGGGGTGTTCTCGGCGTTGTGGGTGGCGCTGTTCGCCATCTTCGGCGCCGGGCTGATCGCTCACATTCCGATCCCGGCCATGGCCGGCAGCATTCTGTTGATCGCCTGGGGGTTGGTGGACCATCGCGGCATTCGCGCGTTGCTGCGAGTCAGCCGCGCCGAATTCGTGGTCATGGCCCTGACCTGTGTCGCCACGTTGCTGCTGGAATTGCAGACGGCGATCTACGCCGGGGTGCTGGCTTCGCTGTTCTTCTACCTCAAACGCACCTCGCAACCGCGGGTACAGCACTGGCGCGATGGGGATGAAGACATCCTGCGGGTCGGCGGCTCGATCTTCTTTGGCGCCAGCCATTACCTGCAAGTGCGCCTGCAACGGATGCACGGCGCGAAGGTGGTGATCGAGGCGCAGCACATCAATTTCATCGACTATTCGGGTGTGGAAATGCTGCACCAGGAAGCGCGGCGGTTGCTCAAACAGGATCGCAGCCTGACCTTGCGCGGCGCGCGGCCGCCGGTGGTGGAGGAGTTGAGGAAGCTGGAAGGGGCGGATAAGTGCCCGATCCGTTTCGAAGACTAAAACACCACTTCTATGAAAAACGCATAACTTGTGGCGAGGGGGCTTGCCCCCGTTCGGCCGCGAAGCGGTCGTAAACTCAGCAACCGTGGTGTATCAGAAAAATAGAAGGGGGGCTGCTGCGCAACCCAGCGGGAGCAAGCTCCCTCGCCACAAAAGCTACAGCGCCAACTGTCGGCGCAGTTCAGCCAGCACCGGCGCTGTGTCCGGGCGCACTCCGCGCCACAGGTAGAAGGCTTCCGCCGCCTGCTCCGCCAGCATCCCCAACCCATCCATCGCCACCGCCGCGCCGTGTTCACTGGCCCAGCGGCAGAACGAAGTCGGTTCCTTGCCGTACATCATGTCGTAGCACACGGTCTTGCCCGGTTCGATCAGGCTGCTGGCAATCGGCGGTACATCACCCGACAGACTGGCAGACGTCGCGTTGATGATCAGGTCCACTGGCTCGCGCAACCAGTCAAAACCACTGGCGGACACCGGCCCCAGATCGGCAAACAACTCCGCCAGCAGCTCGGCTTTTTCCACTGTGCGATTGGCGATGATCACCGACGCCGGTTGTTCGGCCAGCAACGGTTCCAACGCCCCGCGTACCGCACCGCCGGCACCCAACAGCAGGATGCGTTTGCCCTTGAGGCTGAAACCGGCGTTGACCGTCAGGTCGCGCACCAGTCCGGCACCGTCGGTGTTGTCGCCCAACAGACTGCCATCCGCCAGTTTGCTCAGGGTGTTAACCGCCCCGGCTCGCTGCGCGCGCTCGGTCAGGCTGTCGGCCAGGCGATAAGCATCTTCCTTGAACGGCACGGTGACATTCGCCCCACGACCGTGAAGGAAAAATGCCTGGGCAAACCCGGAAAAGTCATCGAGTGGCGCCAGCGAAGTGCTGTAGTCCAACTTCTGAGCGGTTTGCTCGGCGAACAGACGATGGATCAGCGGCGACTTGCTGTGGCCAATCGGGTTACCGAATACGACGTAACGATCCATCAGGACTCCTCTCAGGCCTTGGCCAACCAATCGCGATCTTGCAGGAAGTACTCGGTCAGGCGCGCTTCTTCGCTGCCCGGCTCGGCTGTCCAGTCATAGCCCCAGCGCACTTGCGGCGGCAGGGACATCAGGATCGACTCGGTACGACCACCCGATTGCAGACCGAACAACGTGCCGCGGTCGTAGACCAGGTTGAACTCGACATAACGGCCACGGCGGAACTCCTGGAATTCACGTTGTTTGGCGGTGAACGCATCATTTTTGCGGCGTTGCACAATCGGCAGATATGCGTCGATGAACGCGTCACCGATGGCGCGCATGAAGGCGAAACTGGTGTCGAAGTCCCACTCGTTCAAGTCATCGAAAAACAGGCCGCCGATGCCCCGAGGCTCGTGGCGATGCTTGATGTGGAAATAGGTGTCGCACCAGGCCTTGTAACGCGGGTAGACGTCCGGCCCGAACGGCACGCAGGCCTGTTCGGCAATACGGTGCCAGTGCACGCAGTCTTCTTCATTGCCGTAGTAAGGGGTCAGGTCGAAGCCGCCGCCGAACCACCAGACCGGCTCTTCACCTTCTTTTTCCGCGATGAAAAAACGCACGTTGGCGTGGGAAGTCGGCACATGCGGGTTGTGCGGGTGAATTACCAGGGACACGCCCAGCGCTTCGAAGCCGCGCCCGGCCAGTTCCGGCCGATGGGCGCTGGCGGACGGTGGGAGACCGCTGCCAAAGACGTGGGAAAAGTTAACGCCACCCTTTTCGATGACTATGCCGTTTTCGATCACTCGGGTACGACCGCCACCGCCAGCAGGCCGGGCCCAGGCGTCTTCGACGAAGCGCGTGCCGCCGTCCTCGGCTTCCAGGGCGGCGCAAATGCGGTCTTGCAGGTCGAGCAGGTAGGCTTTTACGGCCTCGGTGCGGGTCGTCATGTCATCACCTTGAATCGGGCAAAGCTACACGGCGCACGAATGGCCGGCGGCAAATTGCTGCGTAGGATAACACCGCACCTTGCTCCACCGCAGTTGACGAAGATCATGGTTAGGAGTCCGATAGGGAGCTTCGCGCTACACCTCTAAAAGCTAAGACCTAAGGAGAGTTCTGATGGCAAAGCGTATCCAGTTCCGCGCCCATGGCGGCCCCGAAGTGCTCGAATATGTCGATTACGAACCCGCCGAGCCCGGCCCGCAACAAGTGCGCGTGACCAACAAGGCTATCGGCCTGAACTTCATCGACACCTATTTCCGCAGCGGCCTCTATCCGCCGCCGGCACTGCCGTCGGGCCTGGGCTCGGAAGGCGCGGGCGTGGTCGACGCCGTCGGTAGCGAAGTCACCCGCTTCAAGGTCGGCGATCGCGTGGCCTACGGCAGCGGCCCATTGGGCGCCTACAGCCAGGTTCACGTATTACCCGAAGCCAACCTGGTGCGCCTGCCCGACGCGATCAGCTTCGAACAAGCCGCCGGTGTGATGCTCAAGGGCCTCACCGTGCAGTACCTGTTGCGTCAGACTTATGAACTCAAGGGTGGCGAAACCATCCTGTTCCACGCCGCTGCCGGCGGTGTCGGTTCGCTGGCCTGCCAGTGGGCCAAGGCGTTGGGCGTGAAGCTGATCGGTACGGTCAGTTCACCGGAGAAAGCTGCACTGGCCAAGGCCAACGGTGCCTGGGCGACCATCGATTACAGCCACGAAAACGTCGCACAACGGGTGCTGGAATTGACTGACGGGAAAAAAGTCCCGGTGGTGTACGACGGCGTGGGCAAGGACACCTGGCTGACGTCGCTGGACAGCGTTTCGCCTCGGGGTCTGGTGGTGAGTTTCGGCAATGCGTCGGGCGCGGTGGACGGGGTGAACCTGGGGATTCTGTCGGCGAAGGGTTCTCTGTACGTGACCCGGCCAACCCTGGCGACCTACGCCAACAATGCCGAAAACCTGCAACGCATGGCGGATGAATTGTTCGAGATGATCATCAGCGGCAAGTTGAAGGTGGACATCAGCCAGAAGTATCCATTGGCTGAAGCGGCGAAGGCGCAGACCGAGTTGTCGGCGCGGCGTACCACGGGGTCGACTGTTTTGTTGCCGTAACGCCTAACTGTGGCGAGGGAGCTTGCTCCCGATGGGCTGCGAAGCGGCCCCGCTTCTCCCTAAAAAGAACGGGACTGCTGCGCAGTCCAGCGGGAGCAAGCTCCCTCGCCACAGGTCACCTTGGTCTCAATCCGGGCGCACCACATGCCCAGTCGCCACATCACGAATCACACTCGGATTCTTGCGCCCACCCAGATTGCCACCCATCACCAGATCAAGCTGCCCGCGGAAATACTGTTCGATGCGAATCCGCGTCCGCGCCGCCGGCCGGCCCTGTGGGTTAGCGGACGTCGACACCAGTGGCCCGACCACTGCACACAAATCCCGCACCAACGGGTGATCGCTGACCCGCAGCGCTACCGTTTCATGCACGCCGGTAATCCATTGCGGCAACAGATTCTGGTGCGGCACCAGCCAAGTGTTCGGCCCCGGCCAGGTGCTGGCCATGCGGTCCATCCACAGTTCCGGGAAGTCGTCGAACAGGAAGTCGAACTGGCGAATGTTGTCGGCCACCAGAATCAGGCCTTTACCCACCGATCGGCCCTTGATCATCAACAGACGATCCACCGCCTCTTCGTCCCAAGGGTCGCAGCCCAGGCCCCAGACTGCTTCGGTTGGGTAGGCAATCACCGCTCCTGCGCGAATTGCTTGTGCGGCTTGCTGCACACGCCAACTGTTGACCATGAAAAAACTCTCCAGAATAAGGCTCTGCGCAGTTTACCGATCTTCCTTATAAAACCTAGCTCACCCTGGCAAACCAGCGCCCGCTTTCGCAGGTCGCCCGGCCATCCATTTCCAGCTCCGTCAACGCCGCCAGCACTTTCGGCAACGCCCAGCCACTGCTGTGAGCCAACGCCTCACTGGTGTGGGGCGCCGCGTGGAGCAACATGAGTAATGGATGAGTCGTCGACGGAGCGGCCATGGATAACGGCAATTGCTGCCAGCCACGCAGGGCTTCGAGGATATGCTCGATGGTTTCCACCAGCATCGCCCCGTCGCGGATCAGTTGATGACAGCCTTTGGCGCCGGGGTGGTGGATCGAACCTGGAATCGCGTACACCTCGCGTCCCTGTTCTGCGGCGAGCCTGGCGGTAATCAACGAACCACTGGCGACACTCGCCTCGACCACCAGCACGCCGAGGGACAAACCGCTGATGATCCGGTTTCGCCGGGGAAAGTTGCTGGCGGTGGGGCCGGCGTCCAGCGGGAACTCCGAAAGCACCGCGCTACCCGAGGCAATCATGGCGTCCGCCAGCCGTCGGTTGCGCTGTGGATAAAACTTTTCAAGACCCGTGCCAAGCACACCTACCGTTTGCCCGCCAACGTCCAAAGCCGCCTGGTGCGCCGCGGCGTCGATGCCCAGGGCCAAACCGCTGGTGATGACGAATCCGGCACCTGCCAGGCTGCGGGAAAATGCAGCAGCCGTGTCCATCCCCGGCCTCGACGCGCGGCGACTGCCGACCATCGCCAGTTGCGGCTTTTCCAGAATGCCTGGATCCCCGGCGACAAATAACAGCGGCGGCGCATCGCTGATTTCCGCCAGCAATGCCGGGTAGTCAGGCTGGTCCCACATCAGTAAATGCTGGCCCGGACGCTCTAGCCAGGCCAATGCGTGGCTTGCTCCGTCGCGGATTTCATTGCTGCGCCGGGCTTCCGCGCAGGCGACGGGCAAGCCCAGCGAACGCCAGGCGCTGGCAGGCGCACTGATGGCTTTTGACGCTGAGCCAAAAGCTTCCAGCAGTTTTTTAAATCGCGCAGGTCCGAGTTCGGGCAAGCGATGAAGACGTAAGCGAGCCTCCAGTTCCGCAGAGGAAACCGGTGTAACAGCAGAGAGCGACATGGATCATCCTTGATCGTTATGAGCCCCGTTCAAACGGGAATAAGCTGTGGATAACTCTGTTGGTAACTTGTGGAGCAGGCTAAGGATTTCGCACCTTATCCATCACCGCCAAGGAACGCGTTGCCCTGAGGACCAAACCGTAACTAAGTTTGTCGTAGGTACGGAAAACCATCAGCAAACCGGCACGTTCATCGGGAATTTTCAACGGTTGGCCCGTCACACGGTCACGCACGGTTTCGCCGGTTTTCATCACCACCAGCACGTTGCCTTCGGCCAGACCGTCCCGCTGGCCCTTGTTCAACGTGACCACGTCCATCGCGCCAATCTGCGTGACGCCGCGTGGCACATCGATAATCAAGCCGTTGATTTCGCTTTTGGGTGCACTGGGCATGAAGGTCGAGTTGATCGCCCGTTCCTCGCCGGTGAACAAACGGTCGCCGAGGCGCACTTCCTGGGTGGTGCGTTGCAGCGCCAGCGTGGCGACGTCGCCTTCGGTCGCGATAATTTCACCGCCTCCGATGTCGTCGGCGTTGATCCCCAGGAACTCCTTGCTCTGCGGATCGGTGTAAACCTTGCCCTGACGGAAGATGCCGTACACCGGTTGGTTCGGGTCGAAATGCCCGCGAGCGAAGATCCGGTCACCCGTGCCGCTGAGCACCCGTTCCGCATCGCCCGCGACGATGTACGGCGCCTTGTCGAAGTCCTCGACCTTGTCGACGATACGGTTGCTCAGCAGAAAGCTGTTGATCGATTGCAGCGGAATGCTCGGGATCGCGTCGGCCACCGGGCTGCTACGGATGCGTGGCGACAGTTTGATGGTGCCGCGGGACTCGCCGCGATTGAGGGTCAGGCGTGGCTGGCCATCGACGTAGGTCAGGGTCAGCAAATCGCCCGGATAGATGAGATTGGGGTTTTGGATCTGCGGGTTGACCTGCCAAAGCTCGGGCCATTTCCACGGTTCCCGGAGGAATTTCCCGGAGATGTCCCAAAGTGTGTCCCCCCGTACCACCGTGTATTGCTGCGGAAAACCTTCCTTGAGTTGCACTTGCCCGTGCGCCAAACCGGCCGAGGCCAGAAGGAGCAAGGCGAGTAGTGATTTCCTCATGCGGTGAATCCCTTTATTATGTGCGTTCGCGTAAAACGCCAGAGCCCCCGTGGCTCGCTCCTGGCTCTTCTCGAAGAAGGGAGCTACGTTTTACAACGGTAGCCTGCATCTTCGGACCCGCCAGGCCATCGACCCGACTTTACCTCACATGTGCAGCAATTAAGCTTATGGCCATTTTAGACATCCTCGAATTTCCCGACTCGCGCCTGCGCACTATCGCCAAACCTGTGGCCGTAGTGGACGACGAAGTGCGTCAGTTGGTCGATGACATGTTTGAAACAATGTATGAAGCGCCAGGCATCGGCCTCGCCGCGACCCAGGTCAACGTGCACAAACGTATCGTCGTGATGGACCTCTCCGAAGACCGCAGCGAACCACGGGTGTTCATCAACCCTGAGTTCGAAACCCTGACCGACGAGATGGAGCAGTATCAGGAAGGCTGCCTCTCGGTGCCGGGCTTCTACGAAAACGTTGATCGCCCACAGAAGGTCAAGATCAAGGCCCAGGACCGCGACGGCAAGCCGTACGAACTGATCGCCGAAGGCCTGCTCGCCGTGTGTATCCAGCACGAATGCGACCACCTCAACGGAAAGTTGTTCGTCGACTACCTGTCCAACCTCAAACGCGACCGAATCAAGAAGAAACTGGAAAAGCTCCATCGCCAGAACGCTTGATGCCCTCCTTTCAAAGGCTTGCTGCGGCAAGCCTTTTTCTTTTGCGAGACCTTCTTCATGACTGAGCCACTGCGCATCGTCTTTGCCGGCACCCCGGAATTCGCCGCCGAACACCTCAAGGCCCTGCTCGACAGCCCTTACGAGATCATCGCGGTCTACACCCAACCGGACCGTCCGGCGGGCCGCGGGCAAAAGTTGATGCCGAGCCCGGTCAAGCAGTTGGCTCTGGAAAACAACATTCCGGTGCTGCAACCGCCGACCCTGCGCAACGAAGACGCTCAGGCTGAACTGGCCGCATTGAAGCCGGATTTGCTGGTAGTGGTCGCCTACGGCTTGATCCTGCCGCAAGTGGTGCTGGATATTCCACGCCTGGGTTGCATCAACAGCCACGCGTCCTTGCTGCCACGCTGGCGCGGTGCGGCGCCGATCCAGCGCGCCGTTGAAGCGGGCGACAGCGAAAGCGGCGTGACCGTGATGCGCATGGAACTGGGCCTCGACACCGGGCCGATGCTGTTGAAAGTCACCACGCCAATCACCGGTGAAGACACCGGCGGCAGCCTCCACGACCGTCTGGCGCAAATGGGCCCACCGGCCGTGATCCATGCGATTGCCGGCCTCGCTGCCGGCACCCTGGAAGGCGAAGTGCAGGACGACAGCCTCGCCACCTATGCTCACAAATTGAACAAAGATGAAGCGCGCATCGACTGGAGCCGCCCGGCGGTTGAGCTGGAACGCCTGGTCCGCGCCTTCAACCCATGGCCGATCACCCACAGCACGCTAAATGGCGAAGCGCTGAAAGTGCTGGCCGCGAGCCTCGCCGAAGGGCAGGGCGCGCCAGGTGAAATTCTCAGCGCCAGCAAGGACGGCTTGATCGTCGCTTGCGGTGAACATGCTCTGTGCCTGACCCGCCTGCAATTGCCCGGCGGCAAGGCGCTGAACTTCAGCGACTTCTTCAACAGTCGCCGTGAGAAATTCGCCGTCGGCACCGTGCTCGGTCACGTGGCGGACGCTCAATGAACCCGCGTCTGGCCGCCGCCAAGGCACTTGCCGCTGTTCTTAACGGAAAAGCCTCACTCAACAGTTCCCTGCCGACGCAAATGGACAAGGTCGAAGACCGTGATCGCGGCTTCACCCAGGACCTGGCGTTCGGCACCGCGCGCTGGCAGCCGCGTCTGTCGGCGCTGGCGGCCAAGTTGTTGCAGAAGCCATTCAAAGCCGCCGATGCCGATGTCGAGGCGTTGTTGCTGGTTGGCCTCTATCAACTGCTCTACACCCGCGTCCCGGCCCACGCCGCCATCGGCGAAACCGTCGGTTGCGCCGACAAGCTGAAGAAGCCTTGGGCCAAAGCTTTGCTCAACGCTGTGCTGCGTCGCGCCCAACGGGAAAGCGAAGCGCTGCTGGCGGAGCTGGAGCACGACCCGGTGGTGCGCACCGCTCACCCGCGCTGGCTGCAAAAATCCCTGAAAGCCTTCTGGCCGCAACAGTGGGAAGCCATTTGCGCGGCGAACAACGCCCACCCGCCGATGATTTTGCGGGTCAACCGTCGCCATCAGACCCGCGATGCGTATCTCGGGTTGCTGAGTGACGTGGGCATCGCCGCCAGCCCCTGCGTTTACAGCCGCGATGGCATCATCCTCGAAGCCGCCACCGACGTGCGCAGCCTGCCGGGTTTCGCCGAGGGCTGGATCAGCGTGCAAGACGAAGCCGCACAACTGGCCGCCGACTTGCTGGACCTGGCGCCAGGCCAACGGGTGCTCGACGCCTGCTGCGCGCCGGGCGGCAAGACTTGTCACATCCTTGAAGCCGAGCCGGCACTGGCCGGCGTCGTCGCCGTGGACCTGGAAGCCAAGCGTCTGGTGCGGGTGCGGGAAAACCTCGCACGCCTGGGCCTGAGCGCCGAACTGATCGCCGCCGACGGCCGTGACACCGCGACCTGGTGGGACGGCAAGCCGTTCCAGCGCATCCTGTTGGACGCGCCATGCTCGGCCACTGGCGTGATCCGTCGTCACCCGGACATCAAACTGACGCGCCAACCCGACGACATCGCCGCGCTGGCGGTGCTTCAGGGCGAATTGCTCGATGCCATGTGGATAACTCTGGAAGTGGGCGGGATTCTGCTTTACGCCACCTGCTCCACGTTGCCGACCGAGAACACCGAAGTCATCGAAGCCTTCCTCGCTCGCACGCCGGGCGCCCGTGAACTCGACCTCGCCATTACGGCGGGGATCAAACAACCTCATGGTCGCCAATTGCTGGCCCAGGAAGGCGGTCACGACGGGTTCTACTACGCCAAGCTGATCAAGATTGCCGCTGCGCGCGGATAACCGGATTTCAAGGGAGTGACTGGATGAAGATCATCATCCTCGGCGCCGGGCAGGTCGGCGGTTCGCTGGCGGAACACTTGGCCAGCGAAGCCAACGACATCACCGTGGTCGACACCGACGGCGAACGCCTGCGCGACCTCGGTGATCGGCTGGACATCCGCACCGTGCAGGGCCGCGCCTCGTTCCCGACCGTGCTGCGCCAGGCCGGCGCCGACGACGCCGACATGCTGGTGGCGGTGACCAACAGCGACGAGACCAACATGGTCGCCTGCCAAGTCGCCCACACCCTGTTTCATACCCCGACCAAGATCGCCCGGGTCCGCGAAGCCGCGTACCTCACGCGCGGCGGGCTGTTCAACAACGACGCGATCCCCGTTGATGTGCTGATCAGCCCGGAACAAGTGGTCACCAACTACATCAAGCGCCTGATCGAACATCCCGGTGCCTTGCAAGTGATCGACTTCGCCGAAGGCAAGGCGCAACTGGTGGCGGTGAAGGCCTATTACGGCGGTCCGTTGGTGGGGCAGCAACTGCGGCAGTTGCGCGAACACATGCCGAACGTCGAAACCCGCGTAGCAGCGATTTTTCGGCGCGACCGGCCGATCCTGCCCCAGGGCGATACGGTGATCGAGGCCGACGACGAAGTGTTTTTCATCGCGGCCAAGGCGAACATTCGTGCAGTAATGAGCGAAATGCGCCGCCTCGACGAGAGCTACAAACGCATCGTTATCGCCGGCGGTGGGCAGATCGGCGAACGACTGGCTGAAGCCATCGAAAGCCGCTATCAGGTGAAGATCATCGAGATGAACCCGGCACGTTGCCGCTATCTCTCGGACACCCTCGACAGCACCGTGGTGTTGCAGGGCAGCGCTTCGGACCGCGACTTGCTGCTGGAAGAGAACATCGCCGACGCCGATATCTTCCTGGCCCTGACCAACGATGACGAAGCCAACATCATGTCGTCGTTGCTGGCCAAACGGCTGGGCGCAAAGAAAGTGATGACGATCATCAACAACCCGGCTTACGTGGATTTGATCCAGGGCGGCGACATCGACATCGCCATCAGCCCGCAACTGGCGACCATCGGCACCTTGCTGGCTCACGTGCGCCGTGGCGATATCGTCAGCGTGCACTCACTGCGCCGTGGCGCGGCGGAAGCCATCGAGGCGATTGCCCATGGCGATGCGAAGTCGAGCAAGGTGATTGGCAAGGCGATCGAGAATATCGGGTTGCCGCCGGGCACCACGATTGGCGCGATTATTCGTGATGAAGAAGTGATCATCGCCCATGACGATACAGTGATCGAAACCGGCGACCATGTGATTCTGTTCCTTGTGGATAAGAAGCATATTCGGGATGTGGAGAAGCTGTTTCATGTGGGGCTTAGCTTCTTCTGATCCGATATTTGCGCTGGCCGGGCGGGCCTCTTCGCGAGCAAGCCCGCTCCCACATGTGATTTCGACCGTACATCAAACCTGCGTTCACTGTAGATCTACTGTGGGAGCGGGCTTGCTCGCGAAGGCGGCCTCACTAAAACAGATCAACTCCTGACCCACCTCGACAAGGAATCCACTGATGATCGAATCCCTGGAAAAAATGCTCGCCAAGGGTGTGGATAACGCCTTGCTGCGCTTCGGCCTCGGCAAGGGTTATCTGGATCTTGGGGAAAACGCGAAAGCGGCGGAGCATTTCCAGCGTTGCGTCGAGTTCGATCCGAAGTATTCGGCGGCGTGGAAGCTGTTGGGCAAGGCGCACTTGGCGCTGGCAGATTTTGCGGCGGCACGTCAGGCGTGGGAGCAAGGCCTGGAAGCCGCCCGCGCTCATGGCGATAAGCAGGCAGAGAAGGAAATGACGGTGTTTCTGAAGAAGCTTGAGCGTCAGGCTCGCTAATCAGAGATAGCGCAGGCCAATCCCTTCGGCATCCACCAGCACCACTTCCATGCGCACTCGCGGCGCGCCTGTGGGTAAACCTTGCACCTGGCCGAAGACCACCGTGCCCTTGGGCAAGGCCGACAGGGTCGGGTGCTTGACGTACACACCCGTCGTCGAGAGGTTACGGGTTTGCCCCAGGCACTCGCCGAAGCTTTCGTGACTGATTTTGATGCGAAATGATTTGCGGTGGTCGGACATCTTCTGCGCCCTTGATTGAACCTGTTGTGGATAATTTTGACCTACAAGAAATTATCCACAGATCGTGCCATTAACGTCAGTACCAGCGCTCTTCGCCGAGTGGACGCTTCTTGAAACGCTTCATGCTCCACATGTATTGGCTCGGATAAGCCCCGACATAGCGCTCGACCACCTTGCTCATGGCGGCACAGGACGTCTCGGTATCCGTGCTGTACATGGCTTCGGGCGCGGCTTCGAGGATCACTTTGTACCCCGAACCATCCGGCAGCCGCAGGGCATGCAGGAACACGCCGACCGCTTTGCCGCCGGCGAGCATGTTCGGTACAAACTTGCTGGTCAATGCCTGGGTGGCGAAGAACGGCACGAAGATCCCGGCGGATTCGGCCGGTTCCGGGTCAGCGGGGATGCCCACTGCACCACCTTTGCGCACCTCCTTGATGACGCTGAGGATGCCTTCCTTGGTGGAAGCGGCCACGCGGTTACCCAGCTGTACGCGCTGCTTGCGCAGCAAATCGTCCACAGCCTTCAACTTTGGCGGACGATAGAAGATGATCGGTTTGCACTGGCTGCAATAGAAGTGGTTCAACACTTCCCAGTTGCCCAGGTGGCTGGTGATACCGACCACACCTTTGCCGGAGGCGAGGGCGTCCTTCAATACGTCGAGGCCTTCGACTTCACGCACCAGGTCGATGGAGCGCTGGGCCGGCCAAATCCAGGCGCAGGCGCTTTCGGTCAGGGACTTGCCGATGTCGCTGAGGCTCTGGCCGACCAGGCGTTCACGTTCGGCCGGGTCCATCTCTGGAAAGCACTTGGCCAGGTTGATCCGCACCACATCGCGGGAACGGTTGGGGGTTTTCCACATCACCCAGCCAATGGCCGAGCCCACCGCCTGCACTGCCCGCCACGGAAGCAGGGCAAACAGCCGCAGAGCGCCTACCAGCAAGGCGCCTTTAAACTTATCCACAGGTCACTCCTGATCTTGTGCTGTGTGCGAGGCGGCCATTCTAACCGCCGTTCGCCAGCGTCGCGTAGCGATCGCAATCCTGGGTGTGGTCCATGACCATGCCCGAGGCCTGCATCAGCGCGTAACAAATGGTCGGGCCGACGAACGTGAAACCAGCCTTTTTCAGGCCTTTGCTCATCTCCACAGCGACCGGTGTCACGGCCGGCACCTGGCTGCGATCCTTGAAATGATTGATCACGGGTTTACCGCCAACGAACGACCAGAGAAACCCTACCGGGTCCTCCAGCGCCAGCCAGGCCTGGGCATTGCGCCGGGCCGCGTTGAGTTTGAGACGGTTGCGGATGATGCCGGGGTCAAGCATCAATTCAGCGATTTCCGCGTCGCTCATCTGCGCCACACGTTGCACGTCAAAGCCGAACAACACCTCGCGATAACGCTCGCGTTTGCGCAGCACGGTGATCCATGAGAGGCCGGCCTGGAACCCTTCGAGCAAAAGCAACTCGAACAATCCCTGCGCATCGCGTAGCGGCGTGCCCCACTCCTGATCGTGATAAGCCATGTATAGCGGATCTTCGGAACACCAAAAGCAGCGTGGCATAAGGCTCCAGGGGGCGTGCGCAGCAACGAATCGGGTATACTCCCGCTCTTTAAATCGCAGCCCAAGAAACAGGTGAATTTCGTGAGCCAGCCTACGCCAGCCGTGCGTACCTTCCAAGACTTGATCCTCGCCCTCCAGCAATACTGGGCCGAGCAAGGTTGTGTGGTACTTCAGCCCTACGATATGGAAGTAGGCGCCGGCACTTTCCACACAGCCACGTTTCTGCGCGCCATCGGCCCGGAAACCTGGAACGCCGCTTATGTGCAGCCCAGTCGTCGCCCGACTGACGGCCGCTACGGCGAAAACCCGAACCGGCTGCAGCACTACTACCAGTTCCAGGTAGTCCTGAAGCCGAACCCGGACAACTTCCAGGAACTGTACCTGGGCTCCCTCAAGCACGTCGGTCTGGACCCGTTGGTCCACGACATTCGCTTCGTCGAAGACAACTGGGAGTCGCCAACTCTGGGCGCCTGGGGTCTGGGCTGGGAAGTCTGGCTCAACGGCATGGAAGTGACGCAGTTCACTTACTTCCAGCAAGCGGGCGGCATCGAGTGCTACCCGGTGACCGGCGAGATCACCTACGGTCTTGAGCGTCTGGCCATGTACCTGCAAGGCGTGGACTCGGTCTACGACCTGGTCTGGGCTGACGGTCCGATGGGCAAAGTCACCTACGGCGACGTGTTCCACCAGAACGAAGTCGAGCAATCGACCTACAACTTCGAACACGCCAACGTCGAGAAGCTGTTCGAGCTGTTCGATTTCTACGAAAGCGAAGCTAAACGCCTGATCGAACTCGACCAGCCGCTGCCATTGCCGAGCTACGAAATGGTGTTGAAGGCCTCCCACACCTTCAACCTGCTGGATGCGCGCCGGGCGATCTCGGTGACTGCACGTCAGCAATACATTCTGCGTGTACGCACCCTGGCGCGTTCCGTTGCGCAAGCCTACCTGCTGGCTCGCGCCAAGCTGGGCTTCCCGATGGCGACCCCGGACCTGCGTGATGAAGTGTTGGCTAAGCTGGAGGCTGCACAATGAGTGCTCTGGATTTCCTGGTTGAATTGGGCACCGAAGAACTGCCACCTAAAGCCCTGAACACCCTGGCCGACGCGTTCCTGGCTGGTATCGACAAGGGCCTGCAAGCCGCTGGCCTGAGCTACGAAGCCAAAACCGTCTACGCCGCACCGCGTCGTCTGGCTGTACTGATCACCGCGCTGGATATTCAGCAGCCGGATCGCAGCATCAACCTCGACGGCCCGCCACGTCAGGCCGCGTTCGATGCCGAAGGCAACCCGACTCAAGCAGCCTTGGGCTTCGCCAAGAAGTGCGGCGTCGACCTGAGCGAAATCGATCAGAGCGGTCCAAAACTGCGTTACAGCCAGAGCATCGCCGGTAAACCGACCGCGAGCCTGCTGCCGACCATCGTTGAAGACTCCCTGAACGACCTGCCTATCCCGAAGCGCATGCGCTGGGGTGCTCGCAAGGAAGAATTCGTTCGCCCGACTCAGTGGCTGGTGATGCTGCTCGGTGACCAGGTCATCGATTGCACGATCCTCGCCCAGAAGGCCGGTCGCGATTCCCGTGGTCACCGCTTCCACCACCCGCAAAGCGTACGCATCACCGCGCCGGCCAACTACCTGACCGACTTGCGTGCTGCCTACGTATTGGCCGATGCCAACGAGCGTCGCGCAATCATCAGCAAGCGCACCGAAGAACTCGCGACCTTGCAGGAAGGCACGGCAATCGTCCCTCCAGCCTTGCTCGACGAAGTGACCGCGCTGGTTGAATGGCCGGTGCCGCTGGTGTGCTCGTTCGAGGAGCGTTTCCTCGATGTGCCGCAAGAAGCCCTGATCACCACCATGCAGGACAACCAGAAGTATTTCTGCCTGCTGGATGCCGACGGCAAGTTGCTGCCCCGTTTCATTACCGTGGCCAACATCGAAAGCAAAGACCCGCAACAGATCATCGCCGGTAACGAGAAAGTGGTTCGCCCACGCCTGACCGACGCCGAGTTCTTCTTCAAGCAAGACAAGAAGCAGAAACTCGAAGACTTCAACCTGCGCCTGCAAAACGTGGTGTTCCAGGAAAAACTCGGCAGCGTCTACGACAAGGCCGAGCGTGTTTCCAAACTGGCCGCGTTCATCGCGCAGCGCATTGGCGGCAACGCGGCATGGGCTTCCCGTGCCGGCCTGCTGTCCAAGTGCGACCTGGCGACCGAGATGGTCGGTGAGTTCCCGGAGATGCAAGGTGTCGCCGGTTACTACTACGCCCTCAACGACGGCGAGCCGCAAGAAGTCGCCCTGGCACTGAACGAGCAATACATGCCGCGCGGTGCCGGCGCTGAACTGCCGACCACCCTGACCGGTGCGGCCGTGGCCATCGCGGACAAGCTCGACACCCTGGTCGGCATCTTCGGCATCGGCATGCTGCCAACCGGTAGCAAAGACCCGTACGCCCTGCGCCGTGCAGCCCTGGGCGTGTTGCGCATCCTGATCGACAAGAAGCTCGAGCTTGACCTGAACGACGCCGTGGCCTTCGCCGTGAACGCGTTCGGCGCCAAGATCAAGGCTGCCGGCCTGAACGAGTCGGTGCTGGAGTTCATCTTCGACCGTCTGCGTGCCCGTTACGAAGACGAAGGTGTGGACGTCGCGACTTACCTGTCGGTACGTGCCCTGAAGCCGGGTTCGGCGCTGGACTTCGATCAGCGTGTGCAAGCGGTTCAAGCGTTCCGCAAATTGCCGGAAGCCGCCGCTCTGGCCGCCGTGAACAAGCGTGTTTCGAACTTGCTGAGCAAGGCCGAAGGCTCGATTCCGTCGGTGGTGGAAGCCAAGTACTTCGACAACGCCAACGAGTTCTCCCTGTATTCGGCGATCCAGCAGGCGGACCAAGCTGTCCAGCCGATGGCCGCTGCGCGTCAGTACAGTGAATCGCTGGCGCGTTTGGCTGCCTTGCGCGAGCCGGTGGATGCGTTCTTCGAAGCCGTGATGGTCAACGCGGATGACGCCAAAGTGCGCGCCAACCGTTATGCCCTGTTGTCCCGCTTGCGTGGGCTGTTCCTCGGCGTCGCCGACATTTCGCTGCTGGGGTAAGACTGTTTGAAACTGCTGATTCTCGATCGGGACGGGGTGATCAACTATGACTCCGACGCTTACATCAAATCGGTGGAGGAGTGGATTCCACTCCCCGGCTCGATCGAAGCCATCGCGCAGTTGAGCAAGGCCGGCTGGACGGTAGCGGTTGCTACCAACCAGTCGGGCATCGCTCGCGGCTATTACGACATCGCCACCCTGGACGCCATGCACGAGCGCTTGCGTTCGTTGGTGACGGAGCAGGGCGGTGAAGTCGGGCTGATCGTCTACTGCCCGCACGGGCCGGACGAAGGCTGCGATTGCCGCAAGCCGAAACCCGGGATGTTGAAAACCATCGCCGCGCATTACAACGTATCGCTGACTAATCTATGGTTCGTCGGCGACAGTCTCGGTGACCTGGAAGCCGCCAAAGCCGTCGATTCTCAGCCAGTTTTGGTAAAGACCGGAAAAGGCGAAAAGACTCAGGGCAAGACCCTGCCGGTAGGCACCTTGATTTTTGACGATCTGGCGGCGATTGCCGCAGAACTTATCCACAATTAGAGCGTTTCGAGATTCCTGACCAAGGATTGATCGGGATTGCGCTTTATATAGACGGGCAGAGCCCGCACGGTAAACGTCACCATGTCGATACTGCAGGCCATCAGAACGTTCCTCTTCTATCTGTTGCTGGGCACCAGCTCTTTGCTCTGGTGCAGCCTGAGCTTTTTTATCGCGCCGTTTCTGCCATTCAAGGCCCGATATCGCTTCATCAACGTGTACTGGTGCCGCTGCGCCTTATGGCTGAGCAAAGTATTTCTGGGCATTAGCTATGAAGTGAAGGGCGCCGAGAACGTGCCTGACCAGCCCTGCGTGATTCAGTCGAACCATCAGAGCACCTGGGAGACGTTCTTTCTCTCGGCTTACTTCGAACCGTTGAGCCAGGTGCTTAAACGCTCGCTGCTCTTCGTGCCGTTCTTCGGCTGGGCGATGGCCATGCTGCGTCCGATTGCCATCGACCGCGACAACCCGAAAGCCGCGCTCAAGCATGTGGCGAAGAAGGGCGATGAATTGCTGAAGGACGGCGTTTGGGTGCTGATCTTCCCCGAGGGGACTCGTGTTCCTTACGGCACCGTCGGCAAGTTCTCGCGCGGCGGTAGCGCCTTGGCGGTCAACGCCGAGCTTCCGGTACTGCCGATTGCACACAATGCCGGCAAGTTCTGGCCGAAAACCGGTTGGGCGAAGAAGCAGGGTGTGATCACCGTGATCATCGGCGAGCCGATGTACGCCGAGGGCACTGGGCCGCGAGCCATTGCTGCACTGAATGATCGGGTTCAGGCCTGGAACGAGCAGATGCAGCGCGACATGGGTTCGTTGCCACCCGCTCCTCAGGCACCTGCCACAACTGATCAAGTGGCTGTCTGAGATTCTGTGGATAACCTGTGTACCGTTTTGTTGAAAAACGACGGATTTAGCTTATAGGTTGATGATTTATATACATATTTCTGAAGCTCATAAAAATCTGAAAAAGGTGCATAAGTTTTTTTCGGACGTAAAAAAACCGGCTGATATAGCCGGTTTTTTTGTGCCTCAAAAAATCGCACCCTACGGGCTTGTGAGGCGCTGCCGAAGGCTGCGATCTTTTGCCTTTAATCGGTAAACACCGGTAATTGAAGCCTGAATGTAGTGCCTTGTCCGACCTTGCTCTGGCACTCGATCCGCCCACCGTGACGATCCACAACAGCCTTGACCATCGACAGACCCAAACCCAGACCATCATTGCCGTGCGCCGAAGCAAAGCGCCGGTACTGGCTGAACAACTCCGGCAATTCTTCGGCGGCGATACCTCTGCCCTGATCGGTAATCTCACAGGTCAGCCAGTCATTGGCACAACTCACCCGCACGCTAATCCGTGAACCGGCCGGGCTGTACTTGATCGCATTCTCCAGCAGGTTGAACAGCGCGCGCGTCAGCAACGATTGATCCGCCATGACCAGGGCTTCGGCGTCTTCATCCAGATCGTGCAACAGCTGAATGTTCTTCAACTGCGCGATGCTCATCGCCTGGTCGAAGGTATCGAGCAGCAGCATGGCGAACATGCTCGGCTGGAACTGGTAGGCCTCCGACTCGGCTTTCGCCAACTGCACAAACGCCTCGGTCAGGCTCAGCGCCTTGCGCACTTGCAACTCGATCTGGGCGAACAGGTGAGCGTCGCCGCTCGCCTGATGCCGCTGCACATCAAGCAACGCGAGAATCGCCGAGTTGGGCGCCCGCAGGTCATGGGAAAGAAATCGCAACAACACCGCTCGCTGTTCTTCGGCATCACGTTCGACACTCAAGTCGGTCAGGCTCAGCAGCCAGCCAATCGGCGTATCGCCCTCGGCGGGCAGCAGTGGAGCAAGATCGACTCGCAGGCTGCGTGCCTGGGTATCACGGAACTCCATCGGTTCCAGGGCCGACAAGGCTGCTGGCGCGCCATTGAGTGCTGCCGGATAACCCAGGGCGGTTAATTGATTGAGCAAGTCTTCACCCACCAGTTCACTGGCAAACACATCTCGAGCCTTGCGATTGGCCAGCAGGATTCGGCCGTTCGGATCGCTGATCAGCGTCGCTACCGGCAGGTATTCCAGGCCATCAGCGATGAAGCGCCGGGTGTCCCGTGTCCGGCTCATGGCCTGTTCCAGTGCAACGATTTGCCCCTGCAATACATCCCCGGCCGGGGCCTGGGTGCGTCGGCGTTCAGGGAAGACTTTCGGCTCGCTGTCCAGACGCGCCAGTTCCCAGCCGAAGTAGGCGAGTACCGCACTCAGCCGCCGCCAGTTCCAGATCAGGTAACCCAGCAACATGCCCAGCAGGCTCGCGGCCGGTGACCACCACCAGCCCAGCCGCAACAGCAGGCAAGACCCGAGCAAGGCCACGGCGATGCCGCCAACGGTCATCCACAAGGCCAGGCGAGGGCGCAATAACAACAAACCCAGCAGCAGCCCGACGAGCATTACCGACAGCAATACCGAAAGGCGCTCATCGAGCACCACAATGCTGCGCTGTTGCAGCAACCCGTTGAGGATGTTTGCCTGAATCTCGATGCCCGGCGTCGTGCCGAGACTCGCCGATTGTGGGGTGACATAGCGGTCACCCAGACCCGGTGCGGTCGAACCGATCAAAATCAGCCGATCGCGCAGCAACTGCGGCGCGACTTCGCCTCGCAACACGCTGACGTAAGGCACGCTGGGAAATCCGGCATCGGCCCTGATGAAGGGAATACGTATTTCGTGGGAACGTTGCCAACCTTGCACCGACAGCGGGGCAGGGGTACCGGGCATTGATGGAGAGTGATCGCCCGGCTGGCTCAATTGATACAGCAGCCAGGCAAGTTGAGCCCGGGGGTTCTGCGCCGATCCTTCGCTCAGATACACGCTACGCACGATGCCATCGACGTCCGCTTCGGCATTGATGTGCCCGATGCCCATGGCGCAGTGACTCAGCGGTGCCACCGGCTCTATTTCCCCCAGCGGCTGCCCATAGCGCGCCACACCTTCACGCAGTAGCGGCACAAACACATTGCCGGCCCGACAGGCTGCCTGGGCCAGACGCTGATCGTTGTCGGGATGGCTGTCGGGTTCGCTGAAAATCACATCGAACAGAATGCCTTTGGCCTTTGCAGCGCTCAGTCGATCGAGCAGATCGGCGTGCAGCACTCGCGACCACGGCCATTGCCCAAGTTGCTGCAGACTGTAATCGTCGATGGTCACAATCAAGATTCGGGGATCAACCGGCAGCGGGCTGAGTCGACGCAGGTTGTCGTAGAGCAGATTGCTCAACGTCAGGCCATGGCTCAGGGACAGGAGGGCTGTCAGCGGCAGCAGGATCAGACTGACCCACAGCCACTCGCGGACCATACGCCGGAACAACCGTTGAGCCTGGGTCGGCTCGCGCGCTTCCTTCCTTGGCCGGCCCTTCATCGGCAGTCGGCCGGAGTGCTATTGGACACGCGTGGTCCTGGGGTAATAGAAAATGTCATATACCCCGGTTTCTCCCTCTAGTCCCTGGGCGTCATACGCCGAGAGCCGAACATGATAGAAGAACGCTTTCAGGTCGTGGAAGTTGACTTGCGGCGTGCTCGAATACTGCTCTTGCTTGATGTTCAGAAACGCCGCATCAGTGGCGACTTGCGCTCGATAACGCGTGGCCCCCTCAATGGGCTTCATGATCAGTTGCCAAGTAGGCACCGGGCCCGTCTGGCCTGCCTGCCCCAACAGCCGGGGGGCCGGCAACAATTCGACCGGGGTCAACTTGCCCTGTTTCTGAATACGCAGCCCCTGACGGGCCATGACCTGGACTTCGTCATCGTCCGGTACGACAGAATGTCTGGCAGGCTGTGGAGACGAAGGCTCTTCCTCGCGATTGACCGCAACTTGCCCATTCAGCACTTCCAGCACAGCCTGGTCGCCATCATCGTCGCGTACCCGAAAATGTGTCCCTCGCACGCCCAGTACGCCGACCGGCGTGACAATCTGAAAACGATCATAGTCGCTGGCGCGCTTGATCACATACGACTCGACCTGACCCTGCTCAAGAATCACTTGAGGGATCGAATGTTCTTCATTCAAAAGCAGGGTGATGCGCGAGCTTGAGGGCAAGACAATACGCGAGCCATCGCCCAGAGACAGACTGACAAAGGCTGAAGGAGAGGTCATGACACCTTCTCGCTCATCCACTTTCATGCCTTCTTCCAGCGGCACCTGTTTACCTTTGACGTCCAGTTTCCAGGCTTCGCCGGTCAGATGCTCTACAGTCGCGGGCAGCGGCTGGCCACGGCATTGTTGGTTGTCGTCGATATAAGGCAGGCGTTTTGTGGAGGCGGGGGCAGCCGATACGTCCGGGGTAATCAACCCCATCAGGCCGGTCAGCAAAAACAGGCAGACGCCAGAACGGCGCAGAAGCAAAAGGGTCTTGGAGTTCATGGATTGGCTTTTTATGCTCTTGTGGTAATCAGGCCGCAAAGGCTTCGATCCGCTGGAAGCACCATACCTGACCGGACGCTCTGGCAGATAGCCATAGACCGTAGGGATGACACGTCCCTGTGTCAGAATCGACCGATCATCAAGCCGATTTGAAACCTGAGCAGGCACTCCTTGATTTCCCCCTGAACTGCAGACCGCCCGCAAACCGGCGATCGGCGGTCCCGCCAGGTTGGCGTTGACGCTCCCTGCGTCAGAGCACATCCCAATGCTCGTTGTGCCTGCTCAGCGAGAACGAATTTACCGGCATGCGCCTGCTGTGAGGCGATTCTCAATAATTGTTCAGAATTGCCCAGGCGTTCTAGAACACCCAGCGCTGTTCTACCTGGCTGACGGGTTGATCCGCTTCTGCTTGCAGCGAATAGACAGGCGCAAACCCCTGGGAATCCCCCAGTGATGTATTTATCCCACCACCGAAGTAGCGTGGTGTTGCCTCCCGATAGGCGTCTGGAGAGGATTGGGCCGCTGTGCATCCCAGCCCAAGGCTGCCCACAAACACCAACGCTGCCAGTCTTGTGAAAACGTGACAGGCGATCTTTTCCAGAACCTTGTGATGCATCTTTCCCACAGTCCCTATTGAGTTTTCTGCCAGTGGCTTCTCGCCTGAGGGCGAAGTGCTACTAGCGTAGCCACCCTCTAGAACTTCGGAGCGATTCGCCACAATTGTTCAGATTCAGGCAATCAGCCTAAACTCGCTCCCGTAGGACTTTTCTTGAACGTTGCCCTTACGAGATGAAGGAATCACTGCGCATGCGTGTCGCAATACTGGATGACGAACCCGCCGAGCTACGTCGGGTGGAACAGACACTGCGACAGATCCCCTCCCCGGGAGAGCAAGCGTGGACATTGCACAGTTTCGAGCGAGGGGAGGACCTGCTGCGACAACTTCGGCGGGAGACCTTCGACCTGCTAATCCTCGACTGGCAACTGCCCGATATCAGTGGCCTGTCGCTGTTGCGCTGGACCCGCGAACACATGGACGCACCACCCGCCGCGATCATGCTGACCAGTCGCGACGCTGAGAGCGATATCGTCCAGGCCCTGAATGCCGGCGCTGACGACTACGTGAGTAAACCGTTCCGCCCCAACGAGCTCAAGGCACGAGTGAGTGCAGTGCTGCGCCGACACGGCCTGCAACGATCACCCGCCACCGAACTACTGACGTTCAATGACTTGGTCTTCGACGACGCAGAGCTGACCGTCACCCGCGCCGGCAGCCCCATCAGCCTGACTGAAAAAGAATACCGACTGGCCCACTGCCTGTTCACCAACCTGGGCCGGCCGCTATCTCGGGAATACCTGTATGAGCGGTTCTGGAGTCATGAAGAAATGGTCTCTTCAAGACCGCTTGATACTCACATTTATCGCCTTCGCAATAAGCTCGGGCTGACGGCAGATCGGGGTTGGCAGTTGTTGACGATTTATGGGTATGGGTATCGGTTGGAAAGTGTGGCGTCAGTAATCGAGTAACGATCAAAAGATCGCAGCCTTCGGCAGCTCCTACAGGGAAATGCGGTCGGCGTAGGAGCTGCCGAAGGCTCGGGCCGCGTTCGGACGATCTTTTGATTTTCCAGAAGCCATAAAAAAAGGCCAACGCTTAAGCGTTGGCCTTTTTGTTTGGCGCTGCCGCTGGATCAGAAGTCCAGGTTGGAAACCGCCAAGGCGTTGCTTTCGATGAACTCACGACGGGGTTCGACCGCATCACCCATCAGGGTGTTGAAGATCTGGTCCGCGCCAATGGCGTCTTCGATGGTCACTTTGAGCATCCGGCGCTGGCTTGGGTCCATGGTGGTTTCCCACAGCTGATCCGGGTTCATCTCGCCCAGACCTTTGTATCGCTGGATGGTATGACGCTTGGTGCTTTCAGCCATCAGCCATTCAAGTGCTTCCTTGAACTCGGTGACCGGTTTCTTGCGCTCGCCGCGCTGGATGTACGCGCCGTCGTCGAGCAAGGTGCTCAGTTGAGCGCCCAGCGAGACAACGGTTTTGTAGTCGTTGCTGCCGAAGAAATCGCGGTTGAAGGTGATGTAGTTCGACAGGCCATGGGAGATCAGTTCGACCTCTGGCAGCCAGACGTTACGTTCACGGTCTTCACGCAGGCTGGCTTTGTAAACCAGGCCGGACTTCTCGACGGTGCGTAGGCGAACTTCAAACTTAGCCATCCAGTCCTGCATCGCTGCGTGATCGGACAGTTGCTCCAACGTGACCGCCGGCAGGTAGATGAAGTGCTCGGTCAGTTCCTGTGGGTACAGGCGCGACAGACGCTTGAGGGTCTTCATTACCAGACGGAAGTCATTCACCAGGCGCTCAAGGGCAGGTCCGGAAATACCCGGCGCGTCCTCGTTCAGATGCAGGCTCGCGTCTTCCAGGGCCGACTGCGTCATGTACTCTTCCATGGCGTCGTCGTCTTTGATGTATTGCTCTTGCTTGCCTTTCTTAACCTTGTACAGCGGTGGCTGCGCGATGTAGATGTAACCGCGCTCGATCAGCTCCGGCAACTGACGGAAGAAGAAGGTCAGCAGCAGGGTACGGATGTGAGAACCGTCGACGTCAGCATCGGTCATGATGATGATGTTGTGGTAACGCAGCTTGGCGATGTTGTACTCGTCGCGGCCGATGCCGCAGCCCAGCGCGGTGATCAAGGTGCCCACTTCTTGCGAAGAGATCATCTTGTCGAAGCGCGCCTTCTCGACGTTCAGGATCTTGCCTTTGAGCGGCAGGATGGCCTGAGTGCGACGGTTGCGACCCTGCTTGGCGGAACCGCCAGCAGAGTCACCTTCCACGAGGTACAGTTCAGAAAGGGCAGGGTCTTTTTCCTGGCAGTCAGCCAGTTTGCCCGGCAGGCCGGCGATATCTAGCGCGCCTTTACGACGGGTCATCTCACGGGCTTTACGCGCAGCTTCACGAGCGCGAGCCGCGTCGATCATCTTGCCGACAACCAGTTTGGCTTCGTTCGGGTTTTCCAGCAGGAAGTCGGAGAAGTACTTGCCCATTTCCTGTTCGACCGCGGTCTTCACTTCGGAAGAAACCAGCTTGTCTTTGGTCTGGGAGCTGAACTTCGGATCCGGTACTTTCACCGAAATGATCGCGGTCAGGCCTTCCCGGGCATCGTCACCGGTGGTGGCGACTTTGTGCTTCTTCGCCAGACCTTCGGCTTCGATGTAGGTGTTCAGGTTACGCGTCAGTGCGGAACGGAAACCCACCAGGTGAGTACCGCCATCGCGCTGTGGAATGTTGTTGGTGAAGCACAACAGGTTCTCGTTGAAGCTGTCGTTCCACTGCAGGGCAATTTCCACGCCGATGCCGTCTTCACGCTGGATGTTGAAGTGGAACACCTGGTTGACCGGAGTCTTGTTGGTGTTCAGGTATTCAACGAACGCTCGCAGGCCGCCTTCGTACTTGAACAGCTCTTCCTTGCCGCTGCGCTCGTCCTTGAGGACGATGCCGACACCGGAGTTGAGGAAGGACAGTTCACGAATCCGCTTGGCCAGGATGTCCCAGCTGAAGTGGATGTTCTTGAAGGTCAGGTCAGACGGCTTGAAGTGAATCTGGGTACCGGTGGATTCGCTCTCGCCGACGATTTTCATCGGTTCTTTCGGAACACCGTGGATGTAAGTCTGTTCCCAGATCTTGCCGCTGCGGCGAACGGTAAGAACCAGCTCTTCGGACAGGGCGTTCACAACAGAAACACCTACACCGTGCAGGCCGCCGGATACTTTGTAGGAGTTGTCGTCGAACTTACCGCCGGCGTGCAGCACGGTCATGATGACCTCGGCTGCGGAAACGCCTTCTTCTTTGTGCACGTCTACCGGGATACCACGACCGTTGTCGCGAACGGTGATGGATTCATCCGGGTGGATAATGATGCTGATATCGTCGCAGTGGCCAGCGAGCGCTTCATCGATGGAGTTGTCGACTACCTCGAAGACCATGTGGTGCAGACCGCTACCATCGTCGGTGTCACCAATGTACATACCGGGACGTTTGCGTACGGCATCCAGGCCTTTCAGCACTTTAATGCTCGTTGAGTCGTAGGTATTCGTATTTTCTTCGCTCAATGCCTTCACTCCCGATGGTCGTGGGTCTGGGTGATACGGCCCTGTTCCACGTGGAACAGAGCGACTGGCGTTTCCGTCTGCCAGCCTTCCCTCAATAATTCGTGATCTACACAGGTGATAAACACCTGGCAGCGTAAGTCTTCCAGCAAGCGGCAAAGCGCACGGCGGTGTTGCTCGTCCAGCTCGGACGGCAGGTCATCCACCAGATAAATACACTGGCCGCGTCGGGCCTGGCTAACCAAGTGCCCTTGGGCGATCCGCAAGGCGCAGACCACCAACTTCTGCTGACCCCGGGACAAAATGTCCGCAGCGTTATGTGCGCCCAATCTAAGACGCAAGTCAGCGCGTTGTGGTCCGGCCTGGGTATGACCCATTTGCTGATCCCGTTGAAGGGACCCGGCGAGCACGGCACTCAGCTCGCGCTCTTTGTCCCAACCTCGGTAATAGCTGAGCGTTAAGCCCTCGAGCTCAACCAGTTCGCTCAAGGTCTGTTCAAAGACTGGTTTCAAGGCTTTGATATAAGCGCGGCGGTATTCATCAATTTCTGCGCTGGCCTGGCATAGTTCCCTGTCCCAAACCGCTTGCGAAACGGCGTCAAGTGTACCATGCCGCAGCCAAGAGTTTCTCTGGCGCAGGGCCTTCTGCAAGCGCTGCCAAGTGGACATAAATCGCGGTTCCACGTGGAACACACCCCAGTCGAGAAACTGCCGACGAATCTTGGGGGCGCCTTCCAGCAGTCGGAAGCTGTCCGGGTTGATCAACTGCAGCGGCAGTATCTCCGCCAGTTGTGCCGCACTGCGGGCGTTTTGCCCGTCGATGCGGATCTGGAACTCACCTTGGCGGTCCCGGGATATCCCCAATGCGCTGTGCCCGCCCTCCGCCAATTCCACCTGACCGAACACCGTGCACGCCAATTGCTCGTACTGAATCACCGGTAATAGACGGGCACTACGAAACGAACGAGCAAGCCCCAGCAGATGAATGGCTTCCAGAACACTGGTTTTGCCGCTGCCGTTGGCGCCGTAAAGAATGTTAATTCGGGGAGAGGGGGAGAAGGTCACCGGGTGCAGATTGCGCACCGCGGTGACCGAGACGCGACTTAAGGACATCTAGCTTCTGCTGAGCATGATTACAGACGCATCGGCATGACAACGTAGGCCGAGTCGTCGTTGTCGGACTCTTGCACCAGCGCACTGCTGTTGGAGTCGGACAGGATCAGGCGAACCTGCTCAGTAGTCATCACGCCCAGCACGTCGAGCAGGTAGCTCACGTTGAAGCCGATTTCCAGGGAGCCGCCGTTGTACTCAACGCCCACTTCTTCTTCCGCTTCTTCCTGCTCCGGGTTGTTCGCCTGGATCTTCAATTGACCATTGGCCAACTGCAGACGGATACCGCGGTACTTCTCGTTGGACAGGATCGCAGTACGGCTAAACGCTTCGCGCAGGGCCTGGCGATCGCCGAGTACCAGCTTGTCGCCGCCCTTTGGCAGAACACGCTCGTAGTCGGGGAATTTACCGTCGACCAGTTTCGAGGTGAAGGTGAATTCGCCGGTGGTCGCACGGATGTGGTGCTGACCCAGGACAATGCTTACGAGGCCATCCGGCTCAGTCAGCAGACGCGCCAGCTCAAGGATACCCTTGCGCGGCACGATGACTTGGTGACGGTCCGGTTGACCGATATCGGCCTTCATCGAGCACATGGCCAGACGGTGACCGTCGGTGGCCACGGCGCGGATGATGCCTTCGGAAACTTCCAGCAGCATGCCGTTAAGGTAGTAACGCACGTCCTGCTGGGCCATGGCGAAGCTGGTGCGTTCGATCAGACGACGCAGTTTGCTTTGCTCGAGGCTGCAGGTCAGCGAACCCGGGCCTTCTTCAACCGTCGGAAAATCATTGGATGGCAGGGTCGACAGGGTGAAGCGGCTACGGCCAGCCTTCACAACAAGCTTCTGCTCATCGACCTTGATGTCGATCAGAGCGTCGTTCGGCAGGCTCTTGCAGATATCCATCAGCTTGCGCGCAGGCACAGTGATGGAACCTGGATCAGCCGGTTCTTCGAGTTGCACACGACCGACCAGCTCGACTTCCAGGTCGGTACCGGTCAGCGACAGTTGCTGGCCTTCGACAACCAGCAGCACGTTGGAGAGCACCGGCAAGGTCTGTCGGCGTTCGACGACACCTGCGACCAGTTGCAGGGGTTTCAACAGGGCTTCGCGTTGAATGGTGAAATGCATGGTCTAGTCCCTTGCCTTAATAAGCTGCGCTGGTGTTCATCAAGTGGTCAGTGTACGCAGCAGGTTCTTGTAGTCCTCGCGGATGTCCGCGTCGGATTCCTTAAGTTCGTTGATCTTGCGGCAGGCGTGCAAAACCGTCGTGTGGTCGCGACCGCCAAACACATCGCCGATTTCCGGCAGGCTGTGGTTGGTCAGTTCCTTGGACAACGCCATGGCAACCTGACGGGGACGTGCCACCGAGCGCGAACGGCGCTTGGACAGCAGGTCCGAGATCTTGATCTTGTAGTACTCGGCGACGGTACGCTGAATGTTATCCACAGAGACCAGTTTATCTTGCAGCGCCAACAAGTCTTTCAGGGATTCGCGAATCAGCTCGATGGTGATATCGCGGCCCATGAAGTGCGAGTGGGCGATCACGCGTTTAAGCGCGCCTTCCAGCTCACGGACGTTGGAGCGAATACGCTGGGCAATGAAGAACGCCGCATCGTGTGGCAGATCGACTTTGGCCTGGTCGGCCTTTTTCATCAGGATCGCTACACGGGTTTCCAACTCTGGCGGCTCGACGGCAACAGTCAGGCCCCAACCAAAGCGGGACTTGAGGCGTTCTTCAAGGCCTTCGATTTCTTTCGGGTAGCGGTCACTGGTGAGAATGACCTGCTGGCCACCTTCAAGCAGGGCGTTGAAGGTGTGGAAAAACTCTTCCTGGGAACGTTCCTTGCGGGCGAAGAACTGAATGTCATCGATGAGTAGCGCATCCACCGAACGGTAGAAGCGCTTGAACTCGTTGATTGCGTTCAGTTGCAGCGCCTTGACCATGTCGGCCACGAAACGCTCGGAATGCAGGTACACGACCTTGGCATTCGGGTTCTTCTTTAATAGGTGGTTACCCACAGCATGCATCAAGTGGGTTTTACCCAAGCCTACGCCGCCATAAAGGAAGAGCGGGTTGTAGCCGTGCTTCGGATTATCCGCCACTTGCCAGGCCGCAGCCCGGGCCAGTTGGTTGGACTTACCCTCGACGAAGTTTTCGAAGGTGAACGTGCGATTCAGGTAGCTGGTGTGCTTGAGCGCACCTTCAACCTGCACGGTGCGCTGTTCGGCGCGAACCGGGGCTTGTTGCGAACTGGCGCCGGCCATCGGGTCGAAGCTGTCGCGGGACGGCTCTTCACTGACTTCGGCCACCTTTTGGGTCGCACGTTTGGTCTGAGTGGCGGCCGGGGCTGGGGCTGGCGCGCTGACCGGGGCTTGTGCGGCCTGAGCCTGGGAAGCCGCGGCGGCCAGCGGAGCATTAGGTGCCGCGCGCGGTGCCGAACTGCGTTTGCTGCCTATTAATAAGGAAAGCGCCGGCGCCACGCCATTGCCATGCTCATCCAGCAGTTCGAGGACGCGGCCCAAGTACTTTTCGTTGACCCAGTCGAGAACAAAACGATTCGGTGCGTAGACACGCAACTCGTCGCCTTCGGCTTCGACCTGTAGTGGACGGATCCAAGTGTTGAATTGTTGGGCAGGCAGCTCATCGCGCAAAAGCTCCACGCACTGCTGCCAAAGTTCCACTGACACGGATATCCCCTAAGTTGAAAGCCGGTGAGGCAAAAACAAGCGGCCATTGTAGCGGCCAGCCGCCCACTTATCCACATGCAGGTTGCGCACAGGCCATGATTTATCAATGCGTTAACCGCTAAAAAGGCGACCAGCGGTATGTGCATAAGCTCTGTGGATAACCGTCCATGAGGGCACTGGACAAGTGGGGGGCAAACCCGGTGGATAACTGGCCTGTGGATAACTGGCCATTCCACACACAGCTTATCCGACAGTGCAGCACAGGCTGACCACCGTTTTCCACCGTAGTTGTCATTCTCTGTACATCACGGTTTAGAAGGGCTTAAGGTAGTTATCCACAGAGGATGGTGCCCCTAGCTTTTATAAGCTTTATAAAAAAGCTTTAAATAATTCCCTTCTTTATTTCTATATCTAGCGAAGGACCGTCCAACGAGAAAACCCCTGGAGATCTATTTATAAGGAAACGCTGGTTGGAAATTGACCTAGAGGCTTGCTTTCTCTAGAATCCCCGGTCTCTTAAAACGGGGGCCATTCCGGCCCGTTGTGGACGAACCAGGTAACACGACAATGAAACGTACTTTCCAACCAAGCACTATCAAACGCGCTCGTACCCACGGTTTCCGTGCTCGCATGGCTACCAAAAACGGTCGTGCCGTCCTGTCGCGTCGTCGCGCCAAAGGTCGTGCGCGTCTGGCAGTTTGATAATCCGGCACTGGAGGTGAGTCAGGACTTCAGTCGGGACAAGCGTTTGCTTACGCCCCGGCATTTCAAAGCAGTCTTTGACTCCCCTACCGGCAAGGTTCCGGGGAAAAACCTCCTGCTCCTTGCGCGCAACAACGATCTTGATCACCCCCGTCTCGGGTTGGTAATCGGGAAAAAGAGCGTAAAGCTCTCCGTCGAGCGCAATCGCCTCAAACGTCTGATGCGCGAGTCGTTTCGCCTGAACCAGGATTCGCTGGTCGGCTGGGACATAGTTATCGTCGCGCGCAAAGGTTTGGGGGACGTAGAAAACCCCGAATTGATTCAGCATTTCGGCAAACTCTGGAAGCGTCTGGCACGCAGCACGCCAGTACCAGCAGTCAAAGCCGAGACTGTAGGGGTAGACAGACCCGATGCGTAAACTGGCACTCGTTCCGATCCAGTTTTACCGCTATGCCATTAGTCCCCTGATGGCTGACCACTGTCGCTTCTACCCCAGTTGTTCCTGCTACGCGTTAGAAGCCATAGAAAATCATGGCCTTCTGCGCGGTGGCTGGCTGGCCTTTCGTCGTTTAGGTCGCTGTCATCCGTGGAATCCCGGTGGTTTTGACCCGGTTCCGCCTATCCCTACCTCCCGTTCTTCTTCGATGGCCGAGTAATCATGGATATCAAACGCACGATCCTGATCGTCGCCCTGGCAATCGTGACCTACGTTATGGTTCTTAAATGGAACCAGGACTATGGCCAGGCTGCCCTGCCGACTCAGAATGTTGCTTCCAGTACTACCGCACCGGGCCTACCGGACACGGCGACTGGCAATAATGCTTCTGTCAGTGACGACATTCCACGCGCTGCAAGCGATACCAGTGCCACTGCACCTACTGAAACTCCGGTAGCTGTAAGCAAAGACCTCATCCAGATCAAAACGGATGTGCTCAACCTGGCTATCGATCCACAAGGTGGGGATGTTGCCCAGTTGACGTTGCCGCTGTATCCACGTCGCCAGGACCATCCGGAAATTCCATTCCAGTTGTTCGATAACGGCAACGAGCGGACTTATCTGGCCCAGAGCGGCTTGATCGGCACCGACGGTCCGGACGCAAGTCCAACCGGTCGTCCGGTTTACTCCTCGGAGAAGAAGATCTACCAACTGGCCGACGGCCAGAACCAATTGGTCGTGGACCTGAAGTTCAGCAAGGACGGCGTCAACTACATCAAGCGTTTCACTGTGAAACGTGGCCTGTATGACGTAACCGTTTCCTACCTGATCGACAACGAAAGCGCCAAGCCTTGGTCCGGTGCGATGTTCGCGCAACTGAAGCGTGACGCCAGCTCCGATCCTTCGTCCAGCACTGCTACTGGCACCGCGACTTACCTGGGCGCCGCCCTGTGGACAAGTAACGAGCCGTACAAAAAAGTGTCCATGAAGGACATGGACAAGGGTCAGCTGAAAGAAACCGTTAACGGTGGTTGGGTTGCCTGGTTGCAACACTACTTCGTGACCGCGTGGATTCCGGCGAAGGGCGAAAGCAACGTCGTCCAGACCCGTAAAGACAGCAAAGGCAACTACATCATCGGCTACACCGCACCGGCATTGACCGTTGCACCTGGTGCAAAAGCTGAAGTCAGCGCTGTTCTGTACGCCGGCCCGAAAAGCCAGGCTGTGCTGAAAGAGTTGTCCCCAGGTCTGGAATTGACCGTCGACTACGGCATTCTGTGGTTCATTGCCCAGCCAATCTTCTGGCTGCTGCAACACATCCACGCGATCGTCGGCAACTGGGGCTTCTCGATCATCTTCCTGACGATGCTGATCAAAGGGATTTTCTTCCCGCTGTCAGCAGCCAGCTACAAATCCATGGCGCGCATGCGTGCAGTGGCACCGAAACTGGCCGCGCTGAAAGAGCAACATGGCGACGACCGGCAGAAAATGTCCCAAGCCATGATGGAGCTGTACAAGAAAGAGAAGATCAATCCACTGGGCGGCTGCTTGCCAATCCTGGTGCAGATGCCGGTTTTCCTTTCGCTGTACTGGGTTCTGCTGGAAAGCGTTGAAATGCGCCAAGCGCCGTTCATGCTGTGGATTACTGACCT
Organism: Pseudomonas sp. ASL4; assembly: GCF_056680395.1. Taxonomy (NCBI): domain Bacteria; kingdom Pseudomonadati; phylum Pseudomonadota; class Gammaproteobacteria; order Pseudomonadales; family Pseudomonadaceae; genus Pseudomonas; species Pseudomonas sp. ASL4. Next base: position 736,785 of record NZ_CM155280.1, read on the forward strand.
GTCGATCAAGGACCCGTTCTTCATTCTGCCGATCATCATGGGTGCAACCATGTTCATCCAGCAGCGGTTGAACCCGACTCCTCCGGATCCGATGCAGGCCAAGGTGATGAAGCTGATGCCAATCATCTTCACCTTCTTCTTCCTGTGGTTCCCGGCTGGTCTGGTGCTGTACTGGGTGGTCAACAACTGCCTGTCCATCAGCCAACAGTGGTACATCACGCGTAAGATCGAAGCTGCTACCAAAAAAGCCGCTGCGTAACTTACTCTGTGGATAACCACTCAAAACGCCCCCTAGTGGGGCGTTTTGCTATCTGTCACTTTTGTCTGGATACCGGTTTATGAGCGTTCCTCGTGAAACCATCGCCGCCGTCGCCACTGCCCAAGGTCGCGGCGGTGTGGGCATCGTCCGTATTTCCGGGCCGCTGGCGAGTGTGGCGGCCAAAGCCATCAGCGGTCGTGAACTGAAACCGCGATATGCCCATTACGGCCCGTTCCTCAGTGAAAACGAAGAGGTGCTGGACGAAGGCATCGCCCTGTATTTCCCGGGACCGAACTCGTTTACTGGCGAAGATGTGCTGGAACTTCAGGGCCACGGTGGCCCGATCGTGCTGGATATGCTGCTCAAGCGTTGCCTGGAACTCGGTTGCCGCTTGGCCCGGCCGGGTGAATTCAGCGAGCGCGCCTTCCTCAACGACAAACTCGATCTGGCCCAGGCTGAGGCGATTGCCGATTTGATCGAGGCAAGTTCTGCACAAGCTGCGCGAAATGCCCTGCGTTCTTTGCAAGGTGCGTTTTCTCAGCGTGTGCATAACCTCACTGAGCAATTGATCGGTTTGCGTATCTACGTTGAGGCCGCCATCGACTTCCCGGAAGAAGAAATCGACTTCCTCGCCGATGGCCACGTGTTGAGCATGCTCGACAAAGTACGCGATGAATTATCCACAGTCCTTCGCGAAGCCGGGCAAGGTGCCTTGTTGCGGGATGGGATGAACGTCGTCATTGCCGGCCGGCCGAATGCCGGCAAATCCAGCCTGCTGAATGCCTTGGCCGGTCGTGAAGCGGCGATCGTCACCGAGATCGCCGGCACCACCCGGGACATTCTTCGCGAACATATCCACATCGATGGCATGCCGTTACACGTGATCGACACTGCAGGTCTGCGGGATACCGATGACCAGGTGGAAAAAATCGGCGTTGAGCGTGCGTTGAAAGCCATCGGTGAAGCTGATCGGGTGTTGCTGGTCGTTGATGCCACTGCCCCGGAAGCGCTTGATCCGTTTGCGTTGTGGCCGGAATTCCTCGAAACCCGGCCAGACCCGGCCAAAGTGACGTTGATCCGTAACAAGGCTGACCTGACGGGCGAAGCGATTGCCCTGGAAGTCAGTGAGGATGGTCATGTCACCATCAGCCTGAGTGCCAAGTCGGCAGGCGAGGGCCTTGAGTTGCTGCGTGAACACCTCAAGACTTGCATGGGCTACGAGCAGACCTCTGAAAGCAGCTTCAGCGCACGCCGGCGTCACCTGGAGGCGTTGCGACATGCCAGTGCGTCCCTCGAGCACGGTCGAGCTCAGCTGACGCTCGCGGGTGCCGGTGAGTTATTGGCCGAAGATCTGCGTCAGGCGCAGCACTCTTTGGGCGAAATCACCGGTGCTTTCAGCTCCGATGACCTGCTGGGACGGATCTTTTCCAGCTTCTGTATCGGTAAATAGTCCTTCCGCTGTTCACAGACAGGCCATTCGCGCCTGTCTGTTCCCTCCTTTTCTGAAACTTTCCCCGAGTGCTAAGCAGATTTTTTCTGCTTGAGCGGATTTCCCGTGTCCGGAATTCCCTCATTCGAAGCTTTTCTGTGGATTAAGCCCTGTGAATAACTGCCACTAAGGGCAGTTGATAACAGGGCCTGAAAACTGAAGATAAACCCCTCTGTGGATAACCACCCCTTTCATCCACAGGCTTAAACCGGTTATCCAAGGGCCTCCTTGGCACATGACCACAGGGTTTTGAATCTCTGTACATATTGAAAGTAAAGGCCTGTAGAGATCTATCCACAGAAATGGTGCTCAGTAGAAATAAACATAAAAACAAAGATTTAATAAATTTCTCTCTTTTTAATTTCTATAACCCCGACTTCTCCACAGCTGGTTAAATTTTGTGCAAAGGGTTCTTTAGGAAGGGCGAAGTCCCTATACTTGCCGACCGGGTCCAGAAACCGGGCTCAAACTATTCCTGAATTACCTACTTAAGCAGGCACGAGGTGCGTGGTGGATTTCCCTTCCCGTTTTGAAGTGATCGTCATCGGCGGCGGTCATGCCGGTACCGAGGCAGCACTGGCGTCAGCACGCATGGGGGCAAAAACCCTGTTGCTGACGCATAACGTGGAAACCCTCGGTGCCATGAGTTGCAACCCTGCCATTGGCGGGATCGGCAAAAGCCACCTGGTCAAGGAAATCGATGCCCTCGGCGGCGCGATGGCCATGGCTACCGATAAGGGTGGTATTCAGTTTCGCGTGTTGAACAGCCGTAAAGGCCCGGCCGTGCGAGCGACTCGCGCTCAGGCCGATCGGGTTCTGTACAAGGCCGCTGTCCGCGAAGCCCTGGAAAACCAGCCCAACCTGTGGATATTTCAACAAGCCGCCGACGACCTGATCGTCGAACAGGAACAAGTGCGTGGTGTTGTCACCCAAATGGGTCTGCGTTTCTTCGCCGATTCCGTGGTGTTGACCACAGGCACCTTCCTCGGTGGACTTATCCACATCGGGATGCAGAATTATTCCGGCGGTCGCGCCGGTGATCCGCCATCGATAGCCCTGGCTCACCGTTTGCGTGAATTGCCACTGCGCGTTGGTCGCCTGAAAACCGGTACCCCGCCGCGTATCGACGGTCGTTCTGTGGATTTCTCGGTCATGACCGAGCAAGCAGGCGATACGCCGATCCCGGTGATGTCGTTCATGGGTTCCAAAGAGCAGCACCCGAAACAGGTGAGCTGCTGGATTACCCACACCAACGCCCGGACTCACGAAATCATTGCTGCCAACCTTGATCGTTCGCCGATGTATTCCGGCGTGATCGAAGGCATTGGCCCGCGTTATTGCCCGTCGATTGAAGACAAGATCCATCGCTTTGCCGACAAGGACAGCCATCAGGTCTTCATCGAGCCCGAAGGTTTGACCACACACGAGCTGTACCCGAACGGGATATCCACAAGCTTGCCGTTCGACGTGCAATTGCAGATCGTTCAATCGATCCGCGGCATGGAAAACGCGCACATCGTTCGTCCGGGCTACGCCATCGAGTACGACTACTTCGACCCGCGTGACCTGAAATACAGCCTGGAAACCAAAGTCATTGGCGGTCTGTTCTTCGCCGGGCAAATCAACGGCACCACCGGTTACGAAGAAGCCGGCGCCCAGGGTTTGCTGGCCGGGGCCAACGCCGCACTGCGCGCGCAGGGCAAAGATGCCTGGTGCCCGCGTCGCGATGAGGCGTACATCGGGGTGTTGGTCGACGACCTGATTACTTTGGGTACCCAGGAACCGTACCGGATGTTTACGTCCCGGGCCGAATACCGCCTGATCCTGCGCGAAGACAACGCCGATCTGCGCTTGACCGAAAAAGGTCGTGAACTCGGTCTGGTCGATGACGCGCGTTGGGCAGCGTTCTGCAAGAAACGCGAAAGCATCGATCTCGAAGAGCAACGCCTGAAAAGTACCTGGGTTCGCCCGGGCACCGAGCAGGGCGATGCAATTTCCGAAAAGTTCGGCACACCGCTGACTCACGAATACAACTTGCTCAACCTGCTGAGCCGTCCGGAAATCGACTACGCTGGTCTGATCGCCGTGACTGGCGGTGGTGCAGAAGATCCACAGGTCGCAGAACAGGTCGAAATCAAGACCAAGTACGCCGGCTACATCGATCGCCAGCAGGATGAAATCGTTCGTCTGCGGGCCAGCGAAGATACAAAACTGCCTGTGGATATCGATTACACGAACATCTCCGGTCTCTCCAAAGAGATCCAGAGCAAGCTCGGTGCGACCCGTCCGGAAACCCTGGGCCAGGCGTCGCGTATCCCGGGCGTAACCCCGGCAGCCATTTCGCTGTTGATGATTCATTTGAAAAAACGCGGCGCGGGCCGTCAGTTGGAGCAAAGCGCTTGAGTTCGTTGGTCACCTCGAAACACGCAGAAGAGTTATCCACAGGCGCTCGCCAGCTCGGTGTCACACTGACAGAAACCCAGCACGCGTTGCTGCTGGGTTATCTGGCCCTGTTGATCAAATGGAACAAGGCCTACAACCTGACCGCCGTGCGCGATCCGGACGAAATGGTGTCCCGTCATTTGCTCGATAGCTTGAGCGTGATGTCGTTTGTCGAAAACGGTCGTTGGCTGGACGTGGGTAGCGGTGGCGGCATGCCGGGTATTCCGTTGGCCATCCTGTTTCCAGAGTCCCAGGTCACCTGCCTGGACAGCAATGGCAAGAAAACCCGCTTCCTGACCCAGGTCAAACTCGAACTCAAACTGGATAACCTGCAAGTTATCCACAGTCGCGTCGAAGAATTCCGGCCAGAACTGCCCTTCAACGGGATCATATCCCGGGCGTTCAGCAGCATGGAGAACTTCAGCAACTGGACTCGCCACCTCGGCGACCGCGATACACGTTGGCTGGCAATGAAGGGCGTTCATCCCGCCGATGAGCTGGTAGCATTGCCGGCAGACTTCCACCTCGATAGCGAACACGCCCTGGCCGTACCTGGTTGCCAAGGCCAACGCCATCTGCTGATACTGCGCCGCACGGCATGATTGGGAACACAAGCAAGAATGGCTAAGGTATTCGCGATAGCGAACCAAAAGGGTGGTGTGGGCAAGACCACCACCTGCATCAACCTCGCAGCTTCCCTGGTCGCTACCAAGCGCCGGGTGCTGTTGATCGATCTCGATCCACAGGGCAACGCCACCATGGGTAGCGGTGTGGATAAACACGGCCTGGAAAACTCAGTCTACGACCTGTTGATCGGTGAATGCGACCTGGCCCAGGCCATGCACTTCTCCGAACACGGTGGTTACCAGTTGTTGCCGGCCAACCGCGATTTGACTGCGGCCGAAGTGGTTCTGCTGGAAATGCAGATGAAGGAAAGCCGCCTGCGCAGTGCGTTGGCGCCGATCCGTGAAAACTACGATTACATTTTGATCGACTGCCCGCCGTCGCTGTCGATGCTGACCCTGAACGCATTGGTCGCAGCCGATGGGGTAATTATCCCCATGCAGTGTGAGTACTTCGCACTGGAAGGTTTGAGCGACCTTGTGGATAACATCAAGCGCATCGCCGAACTGCTGAACCCGAACCTGAAAGTCGAAGGCCTGCTGCGGACCATGTATGACCCGCGCCTGAGCCTGATGAACGATGTCTCGGCTCAGCTCAAGGAACACTTTGGCGAGCAGCTCTATGACACCGTGATTCCCCGCAACATCCGCCTGGCCGAAGCGCCAAGCTATGGCATGCCGGCGCTGGCGTACGATAAATCATCGCGCGGCGCCATCGCCTACCTGGCATTGGCGGGCGAAGTGGTTCGCCGTCAACGCAAAAACTCACGCACCGCCGCCGCTCAGGCAACTTAAGGAATCCCCATGGCCGTCAAGAAACGAGGTCTCGGACGTGGACTGGATGCACTGCTGAGTGGTCCGACTGTCAGCTCGCTCGAAGAGCAAGCGGTACAAGCCGATCAGCGTGAGTTGCAACACCTGCCCCTGGACCTGATCCAGCGCGGCAAGTACCAGCCGCGTCGAGACATGGATCCTCAGGCGCTTGAAGAACTGGCGCAGTCGATCAAGGCCCAGGGTGTGATGCAGCCGATCGTGGTTCGTCCGATTGGTGGCGGTCGTTTTGAAATCATCGCTGGCGAACGCCGCTGGCGTGCCAGCCAGCAGGCTGGCCAGGAAACCATCCCGGCGATGGTTCGCGATGTGCCGGATGAAACCGCCATCGCCATGGCACTGATCGAGAACATCCAGCGCGAAGACCTCAATCCGATCGAGGAAGCGGTTGCCCTGCAGCGTTTGCAGCAGGAATTCCAACTGACTCAGCAACAAGTCGCCGAAGCTGTGGGTAAGTCCCGGGTAACCGTGGCTAACCTGCTACGCTTGATCGCGTTACCGGAAGTCATCAAAACCATGCTGTCCCACGGCGACCTGGAAATGGGTCATGCACGTGCTTTGCTCGGTTTGCCGGAGAATCAACAGGTTGAAGGGGCGCGACATGTTGTCGCACGTGGGCTGACCGTGCGCCAAACCGAAGCACTGGTTCGCCAGTGGTTGGGGGGTAAACAAGAGCCTGCTGAACCGGTTAAACCGGACCCGGATATCGCTCGACTCGAACAGCGCCTGGCCGAGCGCCTAGGCTCTGCGGTGCAGATCCGCCACGGAAAGAAGGGCAAAGGTCAGTTGGTGATTGGTTACAACTCTCTCGACGAGCTTCAAGGCGTGCTTGCACATATCCGCTGAAACATTTCCTCATGTAGCGCGCAGTCGGAAATCACTACCTGACAGTTGAATAGGGGCTGAACCGCCCCTATACTCTGCGCGCATTTTGTCGGCACAAATTATGCCAAGTTATTGAATTCTGGCAGCCGACCATTGGGGGGAAGAAGTGATGGAAACCCGCACGCCAAACCGCTTGCCGTTCCATCGCCTGGCAGTTTTTCCGGTGTTAATGGCTCAATTTGTCGTTTTGCTCATTGCCGCTTTGGCGCTCTGGCAATGGCACGGAGTCGTTGCCGGGTACTCAGGACTCTGCGGAGGCCTGATAGCCTTGTTACCCAATGTTTATTTCGCTCATAGGGCATTTCGGTTTTCCGGCGCCCGAGCAGCTCAAGCTATCGTCCGGTCTTTTTATGCCGGCGAGGCGGGCAAACTGATTTTGACGGCAGTGCTCTTTGCATTGACGTTTGCAGGTGTAAAGCCATTGGCGCCGTTAGCTGTATTCGGCGTCTTCGTGTTGACCCAACTGGTCAGCTGGTTTTCGCCCCTGCTGATGAGAACAAGACTTTCGAGACCTTAGGGCGTTTGAGGCAACCATGGCAGAAACAACCGCTTCGGGCTATATCCAGCACCACTTGCAGAACCTGACCTTCGGGCATCTTCCTAACGGCGGATGGGGCTTTGCTCACACCGCAGCAGAGGCCAAAGAAATGGGCTTCTGGGCTTTCCACGTCGATACCCTCGGCTGGTCGGTCGCGTTGGGTCTGATCTTCGTACTGATTTTCCGCATGGCGGCAAAGAAGGCGACTTCGGGTCAACCTGGTGCTTTGCAGAACTTCGTTGAAGTATTGGTCGAATTCGTCGATGGCAGCGTGAAAGACAGCTTCCATGGCCGTAGCCCGGTGATTGCACCGCTGGCACTGACCATCTTCGTCTGGGTCTTCCTGATGAACGCCATCGACCTGATCCCGGTCGACTGGATTCCTCACCTGGCCATGTTTGTCACTGGTGATGCGCACATTCCGTTCCGTGCCGTATCGACCACTGACCCGAACGCTACCCTGGGCATGGCCCTGTCGGTGTTCGCGCTGATCATTTTCTACAGCATCAAGGTCAAGGGCATCGGCGGCTTCATCGGCGAACTGACCCTGCACCCGTTTGGCAGCAAGAACATCTTCGTTCAAGCCCTGCTGATCCCGGTGAACTTCCTGCTGGAGTTCGTGACACTGATCGCCAAGCCGATTTCCCTGGCTTTGCGTCTGTTCGGCAACATGTATGCCGGCGAACTGGTCTTCATTCTGATTGCTGTGATGTTCGGCAGCGGTCTGCTCTGGCTTAGCGGCCTGGGCGTAGTTCTGCAGTGGGCGTGGGCTGTGTTCCACATCCTGATCATCACCCTGCAGGCGTTTATCTTCATGATGCTGACCATCGTCTACTTGTCGATGGCGCACGAAGAGAACCATTAAGACCAGTCTCGACTAGTCTGATGTCCCACTCGGTCAAACGAGTGGGTGCCCGAACAGGGCTTATGAAACGATTTGTTTTACCGCTTTAAAATCTAAAAAACCTAAACCATACGACGTAAAAGTCGGGAGGAAAGATGGAAACTGTAGTTGGTCTAACCGCTATCGCTGTTGCACTGTTGATCGGCCTGGGCGCACTGGGTACCGCAATTGGTTTCGGCCTGTTGGGCGGCAAGTTCCTGGAAGGCGCAGCGCGTCAACCAGAAATGGTTCCAATGCTGCAAGTCAAAATGTTCATCGTTGCCGGTCTGCTCGACGCCGTAACCATGATCGGTGTTGGTATCGCTCTGTTCTTCACCTTCGCGAACCCATTCGTTGGTCAACTCGCTGGCTAATTACTCGAACCTTCGAGTAATTGGTGTGATGTGCAACGAACGAGCGAGGTGTTGGCGTGAACATTAATGCAACCCTGATTGGCCAGTCCGTTGCGTTCTTCATTTTTGTACTGTTTTGCATGAAGTTCGTGTGGCCTCCGGTCATCGCGGCTTTGCACGAACGTCAGAAGAAGATCGCGGATGGACTGGACGCTGCCGCCCGAGCAGCTCGCGACCTGGAGCTGGCCCAAGATAAAGCGGGTCAGCAACTGCGCGAAGCGAAAGCTCAGGCAGCCGAAATCATTGAGCAAGCCAAGAAACGCGGTAACCAGATCGTTGAAGAGGCTGTTGAAAAAGCCCGTATCGACGCTGACCGTGTGAAGGTCCAGGCTCAGGCCGAGATCGAGCAGGAACTGAACAGTGTCAAAGACGCGCTGCGTGCCCAATTGGGTGCACTGGCCGTTGGCGGCGCCGAGAAGATCCTGGGTGCCACAATCGATCAAAACGCGCACGCGGAGCTGGTAAACAAACTGGCTGCTGAAATTTAAGCGAGGGCGATCATGGCAGAATTGACCACGTTGGCCCGACCTTACGCTAAGGCAGCCTTCGAGCACGCCCAGGCCCACCAGCAACTGGCCTCTTGGTCAGCCATGCTCGGCCTGGCTGCAGCAGTGTCGCAAGACGACACCATGCAGCGCGTGCTCAAGGCCCCGCGACTGACGAGCGCAGACAAGGCCGCCACGTTTATTGACGTGTGCGGCGACAAGTTTGATGTGAAGGTACAGAACTTCATTCACGTCGTTGCCGAAAACGACCGTCTCCCGCTGTTGCCGGAGATCGCCGCTCTGTTTGACCTGTACAAGGCCGAACAAGAGAAATCGGTAGACGTTGAAGTCACCAGTGCTTTCGCATTGAACCAAGAACAGCAAGACAAACTCGCCAAGGTTCTCAGTGCACGACTCAACCGGGAAGTGCGCCTGCAAGTTGCGGAGGATGCCGCCCTTATTGGTGGTGTCATCATTCGCGCCGGCGACCTGGTAATCGATGGCTCGATTCGCGGCAAACTCGCGAATCTTGCCGAAGCATTGAAATCTTGAGTTTGAAGGGGCAGCAGAGCAATGCAGCAACTCAATCCTTCCGAAATAAGTGAAATTATCAAGGGCCGCATCGACAAGCTCGATGTGACCTCCCAAGCCCGTAACGAAGGCACTGTCGTCAGCGTATCTGACGGTATCGTGCGGATTCACGGTCTGGCCGACGTAATGTACGGCGAGATGATCGAGTTTCCGGGCGGCGTCTTCGGCATGGCCCTCAACCTTGAGCAAGACTCTGTAGGCGCTGTTGTATTGGGCTCCTACCAGTCTCTGGCTGAAGGCATGAGCGCCAAGTGCACTGGCCGCATCCTCGAAGTTCCGGTTGGTAAGGAACTGCTGGGTCGCGTAGTCGACGCACTGGGTAACCCAGTTGATGGCAAAGGTCCGCTGAACAACACCGAGACCGATGCGGTCGAGAAAGTTGCTCCAGGCGTGATCTGGCGTAAGTCGGTAGACCAGCCTGTACAGACTGGCTACAAGGCTGTCGATGCCATGATCCCAGTCGGCCGTGGCCAGCGAGAGCTGATCATCGGTGACCGTCAGATCGGTAAAACCGCTCTGGCGATCGACGCGATCATCAACCAGAAAGACAGCGGCATTTTCTGTGTCTACGTAGCGATCGGTCAGAAGCAATCGACCATCGCCAACGTTGTTCGCAAGCTGGAAGAAAACGGCGCACTGGCTAACACCATCGTCGTTGCAGCGAGCGCTTCGGAATCTGCAGCACTGCAATTCCTGGCACCGTACTCCGGTTGCACCATGGGTGAATTCTTCCGCGACCGCGGTGAAGACGCGCTGATCGTTTATGACGATCTTTCCAAGCAAGCAGTGGCTTACCGCCAGATTTCCCTGCTGCTGCGCCGTCCACCAGGCCGTGAAGCTTACCCAGGCGACGTGTTCTATCTCCACTCCCGTCTGCTGGAGCGCGCATCCCGCGTTTCGGAAGAATACGTAGAGAAGTTCACCAACGGCGCAGTGACCGGCAAAACCGGTTCCCTGACCGCACTGCCGATCATCGAAACTCAGGCTGGCGACGTTTCCGCGTTCGTTCCGACCAACGTGATTTCCATCACCGACGGTCAGATCTTCCTGGAATCGGCCATGTTCAACTCCGGGATCCGTCCTGCTGTGAACGCCGGTGTTTCGGTATCCCGTGTGGGTGGTGCCGCTCAGACCAAGATCATCAAGAAGCTCTCCGGTGGTATCCGTACCGCTCTGGCTCAGTACCGTGAACTGGCGGCATTCGCCCAGTTCGCTTCTGACCTGGACGAAGCGACCCGTAAGCAACTTGAGCATGGTCAGCGCGTTACCGAGCTGATGAAGCAGAAGCAATACGCACCAATGTCGATTGCTGACATGGCGCTGTCGCTGTATGCCGCTGAGCGTGGGTTCCTGACTGACGTTGAAATCGCCAAGATCGGCAGCTTCGAACAAGCGCTGATTGCTTTCTTCAACCGCGATCACGCCGATTTGATGGCGAAGATCAACGTGAAGGGTGACTTCAATGACGAAATCGACGCTGGCATGAAAGCCGGTATCGAGAAGTTCAAGGCCACCCAAACCTGGTAAGCCGCAGCGGGAGCCGCAAGGCTCCCGCTTGCTAACCTGATAGGTGTTACATGGCAGGCGCAAAAGAGATTCGCAGTAAGATTGCGAGCATCAAAAGCACGCAAAAGATTACCAGCGCCATGGAAAAAGTGGCGGTCAGTAAAATGCGCAAGGCACAAATGCGCATGGCTGCTAGCCGTCCTTACGCGGAGCGCATCCGCCAGGTTATTGGTCATTTGGCCAACGCTAACCCGGAATATCGCCACCCATTCATGATCGACCGTGAAATCAAGCGCGTTGGTTATGTTGTAGTGAGCAGTGACCGTGGTCTGTGTGGTGGCTTGAACACCAACCTGTTCAAGGCCTTGGTCAAGGACATGGCTAAAAACCGTGAAAACGGCGTCGAGATCGATCTGTGTGTAGTGGGTAGCAAGGGTGCGGCTTTCTTCCGCAACTTCGGCGGTAACGTCGTAGCAGCTATCAGCCACCTGGGTGAAGAGCCGTCGATCAATGATCTGATTGGCAGCGTCAAGGTGATGCTGGATGCCTACCTCGATGGTCGTATCGACCGTCTGAGCGTTGTGTCCAACAAGTTCATCAACACCATGACGCAACAGCCTACCGTGGAGCAGTTGATTCCACTGGTGGCAACCCCGGATAAAGGCCTCAAGCACCACTGGGACTATCTCTACGAACCGGACGCCAAAGAGCTGCTTGACGGCTTGATGGTTCGCTACGTGGAGTCGCAGGTCTACCAGGCGGTGGTCGAGAACAACGCGGCTGAACAAGCTGCGCGGATGATCGCGATGAAGAACGCTACCGACAACGCCGGTGATTTGATCAGCGATTTGCAGCTGATCTACAACAAGGCGCGTCAGGCTGCGATCACCCAAGAGATCTCGGAAATCGTCGGCGGCGCTGCCGCGGTTTAACGGTTCAAATATTCAGAGGATCCAGCTATGAGTAGCGGACGTATCGTTCAAATCATCGGCGCCGTTATCGACGTGGAATTTCCACGCGACAGCGTACCGAGCATCTACAACGCTTTGAAAGTACAAAGCGATGCCGGCACCACTCTGGAAGTTCAGCAGCAGCTGGGCGATGGCGTGGTTCGTACCATTGCGATGGGTTCCACCGAGGGCTTGAAGCGCGGTCTGGAAGTCACTGACTCTGGCGCAGCCATCTCCGTACCAGTCGGTAAAGCGACCCTGGGCCGGATCATGGACGTCCTCGGTAACCCGATCGACGAAGCTGGCCCGATCGACACCGAAGAGCGCTGGGGCATTCACCGTCCTGCGCCAACCTTCGCTGAACAAGCGGGCGGCAACGACCTGCTGGAAACCGGCATCAAGGTTATCGACCTGGTTTGCCCGTTCGCCAAGGGCGGTAAAGTCGGTCTGTTCGGTGGTGCCGGTGTAGGCAAAACCGTAAACATGATGGAACTGATCCGTAACATCGCCATCGAGCACAGCGGTTATTCCGTGTTCGCCGGTGTGGGTGAGCGTACTCGTGAGGGTAACGACTTCTACCACGAGATGAAGGACTCCAACGTTCTGGACAAAGTGGCACTGGTTTACGGTCAGATGAACGAGCCGCCGGGTAACCGTCTGCGCGTAGCACTGACCGGCCTGACCATGGCCGAGAAGTTCCGTGACGAAGGTAACGACGTTCTGCTGTTCGTCGACAACATCTATCGTTACACCCTGGCCGGTACTGAAGTATCCGCACTGCTGGGCCGTATGCCTTCCGCAGTAGGTTACCAGCCGACCCTGGCCGAAGAGATGGGTACTCTGCAAGAGCGTATCACTTCGACCAAAAACGGTTCGATCACCTCGATCCAAGCGGTATACGTACCTGCGGATGACTTGACTGACCCGTCGCCAGCGACCACCTTCGCCCACTTGGACGCCACCGTCGTTCTGTCCCGTGACATCGCTTCCCTGGGTATCTACCCAGCGGTCGATCCACTCGACTCGACTTCGCGCCAGCTGGATCCGAACGTAATCGGCCAGGACCACTACGACACCGCTCGCGGCGTTCAGTACGTTCTGCAGCGTTACAAAGAACTGAAGGACATCATTGCGATCCTGGGTATGGACGAGCTGTCGGAAACCGACAAGCAGTTGGTAAACCGTGCTCGTAAGATCCAGCGCTTCTTGTCGCAGCCGTTCTTCGTGGCTGAAGTCTTCACCGGTGCTTCGGGTAAATACGTTTCCCTGAAAGACACCATTGCTGGCTTCAAAGGCATCCTCAACGGTGACTACGACCACCTGCCAGAACAAGCGTTCTACATGGTCGGCGGCATCGAAGAAGCGATCGAGAAAGCCAAGAAACTGTAATCCCGGCGCCCGGCAACGGGCGCTAATTTAGGTTGAGGCAATCAGATGGCTATGACAGTCCATTGCGATATCGTCAGCGCGGAAGGGGAAATCTTTTCCGGCCTGGTCGAGATGGTGATTGCGCACGGTGCACTGGGTGATCTTGGTATCGCCCTGGGTCACGCGCCGCTGATCACTAATCTCAAGCCAGGTCCTATCCGCCTGATCAAGCAGGGCGGGGAAACCGAGGTGTTTTACATATCCGGTGGTTTCCTCGAGGTTCAGCCGAACATGGTCAAGGTTCTTGCCGACACTGTGCAACGTGCTGCCGACCTGGATGAAGCCTCCGCTCAGGAAGCCGTTAAGGCTGCCGAGAAGGCCTTGCATGAACGTGGTGCAGAATTCGATTACGGTTCTGCTGCCGCACGTCTGGCTGAGGCGACAGCTCAGCTGCGCACCGTCCAGCAGATCCGCAAGAAGTTTGGCGGTTAATCCGTCATCGACTTGTTGTGCGATTGATTAAAAAGGGTAGCCTCGGCTACCCTTTTTTCTTTTCCAACTTTCATAATCTGGTCGCAGTTGCTGACCACCCAGGATTGGTAGCCAGTCATGTCTCTCGAAATCGTTATCCTCGCTGCCGGTCAAGGCACTCGCATGCGTTCGGCATTGCCCAAGGTCCTGCACCCGATTGCCGGCAACTCGATGCTCGGCCATGTTATCCACAGCGCCCGGCAACTTGATCCACAGCGCATCCATGTGGTGATCGGTCATGGCGCTGATGCCGTGCGTGAGCGCCTGGCAGCGGATGACCTTAATTTCGTGCTGCAAGACAAGCAACTGGGCACCGGTCACGCCGTGGCCCAAGCCGTACCGTTCATCACCTCCGATACCGTGCTGATTCTTTACGGCGACGTGCCGCTGATCGAAGTCGAAACCTTGCAGCGCCTGCTCAAGCAGGTGGCGCCGCAGCAGTTGGGCCTGCTCACTGTTGAGTTGGATGACCCGACCGGCTACGGCCGTATCGTTCGTGATGCCGACGGCAAGGTCACGGCCATCGTCGAGCAGAAAGACGCCAGCGAAGCCGAACGCGCGATCACCGAAGGCAACACCGGGATTCTGGCCGTGCCATTTGAACGTCTGGGCGACTGGATGAGCCGTCTCTCCAACAACAATTCCCAGGGCGAGTACTACCTGACCGACGTGATTGCGATGGCCGTCAGCGATGGTCTGGTGGTGGCCACCGAACAACCCCACGACGCCATGGAAGTGCAGGGCGCCAACGACCGCAAGCAACTCTCGGAGCTTGAGCGTCACTATCAGTTGCGCGCCGGCCTCCGCTTGATGGCTCAGGGTGTGACCCTGCGCGATCCGGCCCGTTTCGATGTGCGCGGCGAGGTCACCATCGGTCGCGATGTGCTGATCGACATCAACGTGATCCTCGAAGGCAACGTCGTTATCGAAGACGACGTGGTGATTGGCCCAAACTGCGTGATCAAGGACAGCACCTTGCGCAAAGGCGTGGTGATCAAGGCCAACAGTCATATCGACGGCGCGATTATGGGTGAAGGCAGCGACGCCGGCCCATTCGCGCGTTTGCGTCCAGGAACGGTTCTGGAAGCCCGGGCCCATGTGGGTAACTTTGTCGAACTGAAAAACGCACACATGGGCGAGGACGCCAAGGCCGGTCACCTGACGTACCTGGGCGATGCCGAAATCGGCGCCCGGACCAACATTGGTGCCGGCACTATCACCTGCAACTACGACGGTGCGAACAAGTGGAAAACCGTGTTGGGTGAAGATGTGTTCATCGGTTCCAACAACTCGTTGGTGGCGCCTGTGGATATCTCGTCAGGGGCAACCACTGCGGCGGGTTCGACCATTACCCAGAATGTGGATAACGCACAGTTGGCAGTAGGGCGGGCGCGGCAGAAGAACATCGACGGCTGGAAGCGGCCGGTGAAGATCAAGAAGAGCTGAGTTATCCACAGAGTGTTGTGGCGGGTGACAGATCGCCTTCGCGGGCAAGCGTCGCTCCTACAGGTTTTATGTCGTCCCCCATTATGCGAACGACACGAACCCTGTAGGAGCGAGGCTTGCCCGCGAAGCTTTTTATCCCCACACGCTTGACGAAGTTTCGCCAATAGGTTTTGATTGCTTCCGTTATCTTTCGAATCGAAACTTACCAGCCCATGTCGAAGCGCAATACACCACAACGCCGCCACAACATCCTTGCCTTGCTCAACGAGCAGGGGGAAGTCAGTGTGGATGAACTGGCCAAGCGTTTCGAAACCTCGGAAGTTACGGTTCGCAAGGACTTGGCCGCACTTGAAAGCAATGGCTTGCTGCTGCGCCGTTACGGTGGCGCGATCACCATGCCGCAAGAACTGGTGGCGGACCTCGGTCAGCCGGTTTCCAAGTACAAACAAGCCATCGCTCGCGCCGCGGTCACGCGAATTCGCGAGCATGCGCGGATCATCATCGACAGCGGCAGCACCACTGCCGCCATGATCCCGGAACTCGGTCAGCAACCCGGTCTGGTGGTGATGACCAATTCATTGAATGTCGCCAGCGCCTTGAGCGAACTGGAGCACGAACCGGTACTGTTGATGACCGGCGGCACTTGGGATCCCCATTCCGAGTCCTTTCAAGGGCAGGTGGCCGAGCAGGTACTACGCTCTTACGACTTCGACCAATTGTTCATCGGTGCTGATGGCATTGATCTGGTTCGCGGCACCACGACCTTCAACGAACTGTTGGGGCTGAGCCGGGTCATGGCTGAAGTCGCCCGGGAAGTGGTCGTCATGGTCGAGGCCGACAAGATCGGCCGCAAGATTCCCAACCTGGAGCTGCCCTGGAGCAGCGTCCATACCCTTATTACCGATGATCGCTTGCCGCTTGAGGCACGGGATCAGATTCAGGCCCGCGGTATCAATTTGATCCTCGCGGCTGTCAGTCAGGAGAAATAGCATGTGTGGAATTGTCGGCGCAGTCGCAGAACGTAACATCACCGCCATCCTCGTCGAAGGCCTGAAGCGCCTGGAATACCGTGGCTACGACAGTGCCGGTGTGGCGGTCTTCACCAATGACGGGATGCTCGATCGCGTCCGTCGTCCGGGCAAAGTCAGTGAGTTGGATCAAGCCCTGGCCGAAGCGCCGCTGATCGGACGTCTGGGCATCGCCCATACCCGTTGGGCGACCCACGGTGCGCCGTGCGAACGCAACGCTCACCCGCATTTCTCCGGGCAGAACCTGGCTGTTGTGCACAACGGCATCATCGAGAACCACGAAGCCCTGCGCGAAAAATTGAAAGCCCTGGGTTACGTGTTCACCTCCGATACCGACACCGAAGTCATCGCCCACCTGCTGGCGCATAAACTCAAGGACCTGCACGATCTGACCGTAGCCCTCAAGGCCACCGTCAAAGAGCTGCACGGTGCTTATGGTCTGGCGGTTATCAGCGCCGACCAACCGGATCGTCTGGTCGCCGCCCGCAGCGGCAGCCCGTTGGTGATCGGTCTGGGCCTGGGGGAAAACTTCCTCGCTTCCGACCAACTGGCCCTGCGCCAGGTCACCGACCGCTTCATGTACATGGAAGAAGGCGACATCGCCGAGATTCGTCGCGACAGCGTGCAAATCTGGGACATTAACGGCAAAGCCGTCGAGCGCGAAGCCGTGCAGTACCGCGACAGTGCCGAATCGGCAGAGAAAGGCGAGTTCCGCCACTTCATGCTCAAGGAAATCCATGAGCAACCTTCCGTTGTGCAACGCACGCTGGAAGGGCGTCTGAGCCAGCAACAAGTGCTGGTGCAAGCGTTCGGTCCACAGGCTGCCGAGCTGTTCGCCAAAGTTCGCAATGTACAGATCGTTGCCTGCGGCACCAGCTACCACGCCGGTATGGTTGCCCGTTACTGGCTCGAAGAACTGGCCGGTATTCCGTGCCAGGTCGAAGTCGCCAGCGAATTCCGCTACCGCAAAGTGGTGGTTCAGCCCGACACCCTGTTCGTGACCATCTCCCAGTCCGGCGAAACCGCCGACACCCTGGCCGCCCTGCGCAACGCCAAGGAACTGGGTTTCCTCGCCAGCCTGGCAATCTGCAACGTTGGCATCAGCTCGCTGGTGCGTGAATCCGACCTGACCCTGCTGACCCAGGCCGGTCGCGAAATCGGCGTGGCCTCGACCAAAGCGTTCACCACTCAGTTGGTTGGTTTGTTGCTGCTGACCCTGTCCCTCGGCCAAGTGCGCGGCACCTTGGCCAAAGGCGTCGAAGCCACCCTGGTGGAAGAACTGCGTCGCCTGCCAACCCGTCTGGGCGAAGCCCTGGCAATGGACAGCACCGTGGAAAAAATCGCCGAACTGTTCGCCGACAAGAACCACACCTTGTTCCTGGGCCGTGGCGCGCAATACCCGGTGGCGATGGAAGGCGCCCTGAAACTCAAAGAGATTTCCTACATCCACGCCGAAGCCTACCCGGCCGGCGAACTGAAACACGGCCCGCTGGCGCTTGTGGATAACGACATGCCAGTGGTCACCGTGGCACCGAACAACGAACTGCTGGAGAAGTTGAAATCCAACCTCCAGGAAGTCCGCGCCCGTGGCGGCCAGTTGATCGTCTTCGCTGACGAGAAAGCCGGCATGGTCAATGGCGAAGGCACTTACGTTGTACAGATGCCGCACATCCACGACATCCTGTCGCCGATCCTCTACACCATCCCGCTGCAGTTGCTGTCGTACTACGTGGCGGTGTTGAAAGGCACGGACGTTGACCAGCCGCGTAACCTGGCGAAGTCGGTGACTGTGGAATAAGTTATCCACAGCTGGTGTAACCCATAGAGGCTGCTGCGGAGTGCCTGATCACGGTTGTTAATCACAACCGTCTAAGGCACAAACTCCACCCGCAGCCCTCTGCTCGCGCTGCGGCCCTGATCGTCGCTGACGCGCAATTGATACATCCCCGACTTTCCCGGCCGCCAGTTCAGCGTGGTCTGCGGCGGGCCTTGGCCGATCAACGTCTGGTCGGCAAACCAATAGAGATTCAACGCATCGCTGGCCGCATTGGCGCTCAGGGAGATGCTCTCCTGTGGCTGGGATAAACGCAGCTGATAGCTGACCTGGGTGAGTGGCGATCTGATTTGTGGCGCTTCGCTCTGATCGCTGATGGGGTTGGGCTGGCAGTTTTTCACCACATTGGGCGGCGTGCGCCGTGGCAAGCCGGCGGCGCGGTACAGGCGTTGCACGTCGCTGGGCCAGAACTCGAAGACTTCTTCACGGGTGTACTGCGGATCGAATGGCGCGCAAGCGGCTTTGCCGGTGCGGGTATCGATCAGCACCGGGCGGTGCAAGTTGGACACGCGGATCGGCGAGACGCCGGGGATGTACCAGGTTTTGCGCGTCGACGGGCACCAGCGGTTGGGCAACTCGCCGGAAGCGGCGCAGATGTCGATTCGCGTGAGGCCCGCGGGAGGTTTGTCGACCCGATCCGCCACCGTGGGCAAGGCCAGGGGCAAAGCGTCGGCGATGCGAAAGAACAGCGGCGCTGCGGTTTTTGCGCCGATGAAGGCCGGATTGGGGCGGCCGTCGAAGTTGCCAACCCACACCACCAACACGTAGGGCCCGACGATGCCGGCACTCCAGGCATCGTGAAAGCCCCACGATGTACCGGTTTTCCACGCGGTGCGCCAGTGACGGCCACGACTATCGGCGGGTAAGCCATCGGGCCGAGGGTTGCGCCTGAGCATGTCGCGAACCATGAATGCCGATTGCGGCGTCAGCAGTGCATCGCCGCTGGTCTGCGGTTGTTCGCTCAGATAACGCAGCGATCGCAAATGTCCGTCGCCGGCCAGCATCAGGTACAGCCGGGCCAACTCCTCGGGCGTCATCTCGCCGCCGCCCAGGGCCAAGGCCAAACCGTAATGACTTTCGCCGCGCAGCCCCTTGATCCCGGCTTGCTGCAAAAAACCGTACAACGACGGGGATTTGACCTGGCTGGCTAGCCACACCGCCGGAATATTGCGGCTGCGAATCAACGCATCGCGAGCGGTCAGCGGCCCGATGTAACTGCCGTCGAAATTTTCCGGCTGGAAATAACCGAAGCTACTCGGCATATCCTTGAGAATGCTCATCGGGTGGATCAGCCCTTGGTCCAGCGCCAACCCGTAGAGAAACGGCTTGAGGGTCGAACCCGGGGAGCGCCGTGCAAGGATGCCGTTGACCTGCCCATGCAGGGCTGTGGATAAGTAGTCCGCAGAGCCGACCAGTGCCTTGACGCTCTGGTCGCGGCTGTCGACCAGGATTGCCGTGGCATTTTCGACGCCAGTGCTTTTGCGCTCGGCAATAAAACCGCTGATCAGCCGTTCCAACAGCTGCTGCAAAGGCACATTTAACGTGCTGTTGAGCTCGTTACCGGTCTGGGAGGCCAGCAACTGTTCGCTCAAATGCGGCGCCAAAAACGGAATCTGCTGACGGTTGCGCGCTTCCAGCGGTAGCTCCAGCAAACTGCTGTTACGTGGATCGTCGGGATAGGCCTGGCGCCAATCCGCCATCAATCGTAGTCGAGCGTTCTGCAACGACGGCCCGAAACTGGCGCGGCGCCCTGGTTGCTGTGGAATCACCGCCAGCGCCAAGGCTTCGGACAACGACAATGTCGCCGCCGATTTGCCGAAGTAAATCCGGCTCGCCGCTTCGGCGCCTTCGATGTTGCCGCCCATCGGCGCCAAATTTAGGTAGGCCTCCAGAATCTCGTGCTTGCTGTAGCGCGCCTCCAGCCACAACGCCAGGACGATTTGTTGCAGCTTGCCGGGAATTTGCCGGGTGTTGAGGTCCCACAGACGTCGTGCCAGTTGCATGCTCAACGTCGAGCCGCCCTGACGCTGGCCGCCGCTGTAGGTGGCCGTGGCCGCCCGCAGCAGCGCCGGAGGATTGATCCCCGGATGCCAGAAGAAATTGCGATCCTCCTTGAGCAGCAGCGCTTCGACCAACGACGGCGAGATGCGCTCCAGAGGCAGCCATAGTCGATACTGGCCGTCGGCGGCCAAGGTCATGCGCAGCAGCGATCCGTCGTCCGCCAGCACCTGGCGTGACGAGGACGTCGCTTCAGCCAGCGGTGCATGGGGCCAAACTCGCAGCCCCAGCAAAACCGCCCCAACCGCCAAGCTTACAGCCAGCAGGGGTTTCAATCGTCGCCCCGGGTTGCTCAAGGTTTGACGATTTCAAGCTGACCGACTTTGCCTCGGCCTTGCAGGGTGGTTTGGTACATACCTTCGGCGTAGGCCGGTGGTGTGTTGAACGTCCCGGCATTGGTAGCGCGCACGCGGTAGACGAAGGTGCCGACATCCCGTCGTGCCGTGCCATAGAACACCACGCGGTCATCTCGCACGTCGATGTACTCCGGTTGCCAGTCGCTCAACGCGCTTTCGCCGATAGGCGGCTGCCAGGCATTGGTTTCTTCGCTGTCGTCGGTGTATTGCGACTCCTCGTCTTCCTCGCTGGCTGCTTTCGGCTCCGGTGGCAAGCGATACACCGGCTCGACCCCGCCCGGCAGCAAATCAACAATAGCTACCTGCTGCACTTGATCACGATTGGTGGCCCGCAGTCGCAGGCGCACCAGGAACTCATCGCCGACACTCACTTTGCTGACCGCTTTGCCGTCCAGGTTGAGGTATTCGTGGATGATCTCCAGGCCATTGTTGATGGGCTTGAGGGGGCCGCGATCAAAACCGGCCTCACTGAACATGTAGAACGCGGCCGGGCCGTCGGTTTTTTCCATGAGCAGTTTTTTGGTGCCTATCGGTACGGCGGCGCGGGGCGGCTGACCGGCCATCTCCAACAGTTGTTGCTGTTTCTCGCCCAACCAGGCCGAGGTCTTGAGGGTCATGTCGCTTTGCGCGCGCTGGCCGTAGTTGTCCAGGCCACGCAACAACAGCGCGGCGGACAGCGAGTTGTAACGCTGCTCGTTGAGGCGCTTGCCGAGATTATCCAGCAGGCTCACCGGCACATCGTCCAGCAACTCGGGGAAATGGCGGCTGAGCAAATGCAGGTGCTCGGCGTCGTGCACTAGTGGGTCGTAATACAAACCGTCGCTTTCCCAGCCGTCGGCGATGGTGCGCCAAGGGATCTTGCGGAACAGCGCATCGGCCTGGCGATCCTGCTTGAGCAGTTTGTAACTGGCGGCCAGGTAAGCGGCGCCCAGGTCGTTTTTCCAGGTGTCTTTGAAGTAGGTTTCGTAACGCTCGCGGATGTCGCTCAAGGCGCCACTGACCACAACCCCCTGGCGACTCAGTAAGTAACTGGCGTAGGCGCGGTTGCGCAACTCCGACTGTCCTTCGCTTGGGCCGTTGGCCAGGTCGGTGAGGTAAGCGTTGGCGCGCACCAGCAGGTCTTCCGGTACCGGCAAGCCGCGCTCCTTGGCTTCGATCAGGAAGTCGGTGGCATACAGGCTGGCATAAGGCGCGACGTCTGGGCTGGCTGCCCACAGGCCAAAACCACCGGCCTGATTCTGCCGCTGACGGAGCATCCGTACCGCGCCGGTAAAGGCTTGTTCCGCCTCGGGTGCAGTGCCACCCCAGATCAACGCCGGCATCGCCTTGGAGACCAATTGTTCGGTGCAGGCGTAACCGTAGTCATCCAGGTAATGCTTGAGGCCATTGGCCCAGACCAGCGGCGAGGCAGCGACCCCCACTTGCACATTGCGCAGTTGCGGAAACAGATCGTGGGTGAGCTTCAGCTCTTTGCTGGCGCTGTCGAAACGGCCGAGGCTGAGGACCACTCGGTGCTCGCTCAACGGGCGGATCGAGGTGGTTTCCGCGACCTGGATGCGTTTGCCGTCCGGCAGTACTGCGACAAAGCGCAAATCCGCTGAGCCGAGGTTTTCCAGGACCTTGATGCGGAATTCGGCCACGCCTTCCTTGCGCGGTTGCAGATCCAGCGTGTTGTTCTGAGCGCCTTCGACTTTCAGCCCGCTGCTGGTTTGCAGCTCGAATTTCACCTTGGCCGCCGTGTCGAGGTTGCTGAACACACCAGCGCTGACGCTGAACACGTCCCCCGGCGCGACAAACGCGGGCACGTTTGGCGTGATCACCAGTGGCCCGCGCACATCGGTTGTGGCCTCACTGACGCCAACGCTGTCGGCATCGACCGCTACGGTAAACAGATGCAATTTGCCGTTGAAGCTGTCCGGCACCTGGTAATGCAACACGGTTTCACCGGCCGGTAGATCGACCAGCCCCGACCACCAGGCCACGGGTGGCTGGTGTTTGCGCTTGAACGGGTTGAGGTGCGAAGCCAGGGCGTTTTCAGTATCACCGCCCGCTGCTGCGCCGCTGAGCAAGCGGCTGAACTCCGGCAGGATCAGGTCAAGAATCTGACTGGTTCTGACTTCCAGCGCCCGTTTCTGGAAGAAGAAACTCAGCGGATCCGGCGTTTGGTAGCGCGCGACTTGCAGAATGCCTTCGTCCACCGCGTAGACCACGGCACGGGAAGGTCGGTCCGCCGTTACCTTGATGTCCAGCATTTGCCCCGGCTCGATTTTCGCCGGGCCTTCGACTTTCAGCGCCATGCGCCGCGCATCGAGGTTGATGCTGAACGGCACCACGCCGTAGGACAGTGGGCTCATGTAGACCTCGGACGAACCGATGTCCCGGACGAACTGCACGTTGATGTAGGCGTTGCCCTCGATACCGGCTGGCACACGGATGTGCTGCACGCTGTTGGTGCTGTCGGCCTTGAACCATTGCTGGGTGTAGACCTTGTCGCGTTCGATGGTGATCAACCCGGCGCCGGTGTAAGGCGCGCGGATGCTGATAGCAATCTCATCGCCGGTGGCGTAGCTGCGCTTGTCCAGACGCAGTTGCAACTCAGCGTTGCGCTCCAGGGAACGGGAGGTGTTGGCACGCCCGGCGACGCTGTAATTGATGGCGTTGAGCAGGTTGCCGCTGGCGTCCTTCAATTGCAGGGTGTAATCGCCAGGGGCGGCGGTGTTCAGCGTCTGTTTGGCGCCGCCCTTGCCCAAGGCGAGGGGCTCGGCAGGTTGGCTGAGGTTCTTGATCCGCGACTCGTATTTGTAGGTGCCGTTGGCTTGTTTGATCAACACCGAGACGTAGCGGTGCTCGACCAACTCGGTGCTCAAACCATCCACTCCCCGCGGCGTGAGGTCCGGCGCGATAGCCAGCCATTGCACCTGGCGCACTGCATCCTTGGCCACATAGCCGAGGGCATCCTGGCTGGTCACGCCCACCAGATACGGTGCCGAAGACACCAGCAGACTGCTTTGTGCCGCGACGTTGCGGCCACCTTCGGCCTCATAGACCTGTGCCATGACTTGCAGGCGGTAGGTACTGTTGGCGAAGCGTTGCAGGTTTAGGTCAAGCACGGCCTGGCCATTGTCGTCGGCCTCGACTTCCGCCAGATCCTCGGAATTGGGTGCTTCCAGGGCATCGCTGAGGTGGAATCGGTAATCGGGGTAGCGCTCGAATGCCGCGGCTGTCGGGCTCATGGACATTTTGGCGGTCACGCGCCGGCCAGCCGCCGGGGCGCCGAACAGGTGCAGGGCAGTGACCTTGGCCACCACTTGATCCGGCGGGATCCAGCCGATAACCGGCGTGTCGTGCAGGGTCAGGCTGACCTTCATGCGGTCCGGCTCGAAGTCACGAACCTTGAAGCTGACGCTGCCCAGGTCGGTGCGAGTCTTTTTATCGCCGATCAGTTGCAGGGTCGCGGTGTAATCCCCGGCGGGCGCGGAATCGCTGCTGGGGAAATCAAAGCTTTCAAAGCCTGAGGCCGACAGTTTGAGGGGCTGGCGAATGACTTCCATGCCCCGCGGGTCGAGGATTTTCAGTTCCACCGGCAGGCCTTGCAAACTGCCTTTCCAGTTGCCACTGCGCACGATCATGCCCACGTGCGCTGTCTCGCCGGGGCGATAGAGGCCGCGGTCGGTAAACAGATAGGCGCTCAAACGCTCGGTGGCGCCGTCTTCTTCCAGACCGCCGACGTCGAAACGCGACAGGTCCAGTTGCTGGGACTGGCGGGCAATCGGCAGGAAAGACTGGTCGTTGCCGCGGGTCACCACGTACATCAGTGGCGTTTTCTCTCGACGCAACTCATCGAGTTTGGCGAAGTGCACATGGCCGTCGGCGTCGGTTCTGCCGCTGCTCACGGGCAAGCCGTTACGACCGATGATATCGACCTGAGCCTCGGTCACGGGCGAGCCGTTGCCGATGGATTGCACGTACACATCATGGCTGCCGTCGCTGGAGCGCTTGGCGATGATCCCAAGGTCCGTGACCACAATGAAGCGCAGGTCGTTGGTGGTGCTGCTTGAATAGCGATCGAAGGTGCGCTCGGAAGGCTCATCCTGCGAGCTCAACTTGAGTACAAATATCCCCCGCCGCCCGCCGTTGGCACTGAGGTAGCGGCTGAGGTCGACGTTGTCGTAGACGGTTTTCGACGGGTCGGCGGCGGACAGCGGGATGTCCAGGGACATGCGCTCGACCATCCGGTCGAAATAGTCATTGCTGAAATTGGGCCGGGCGAAGCTGCCGCTGCTTTGGTCCACCAGGTGTTGCAACTGGTTGGGCAACAAACGGGCGATTTCCACATGGGCGCCGGGCACGCCGCGGGCCATGAAGCCCAAGCGTTTCTCGCCGTTAAGGCTCAGCAGTGCACCGTCGGACATGAACTGCAACGTGCGCGGGTAGGCCGGCATGCTCACCAGAGAGGCGGTGGGATTTTTCGCCAGGTAACCGCCGATGGCTTCCAGGTTGGCCGGGACGCGCACGTACAACGCCCGACCTGCGGGAGCCTTGAACTTGAAGGCGTGCTGGGTGTTGAGCGGTTCGATGCTTGGCACGTGGGTCAGCGTGACCTTGGTGCTGCGGGCCAGCAGTTTCTCGTCGATGTCTTTGGTGTACCAGGGCGTTTGATCGTCGGCGAGTTTTTCCGGCAGCAGCCAGGCCTGCACCTTGCCGGCCAGCATCTCGTCGGTCACGGCGCTGGAACTGCTGAACATCAGCACGGGTTCAGGCTCGCCGTGCTCGTTGTCGACAAACTGAACCTCGGCGTTGCCGAAGGTCAGGCGATAGCGACCGGGCACGATAACGTCAGCACTCATCGACGCAGGGGTGACGTTACCGCCGTCCCGAGCCTTGATGCCTTCATCGAGTTTGATCGTCACCGCAACACTTTCCAGCGGTGTGGCGAGGGCGGCGGAGCGGATGTAGGCGTTGAGCTTGTGTTCGTCGAAGCTGATTTCCGGCTTGTTCGGCGCCTGGGCGTCGCGGTAAGCCAGGCCTTCGCCGAGGGTGATCGTCACGCGTTTACGCAGGCTTTCTTCGTCCACCGGGTGGGTGAAGCGAAAGGTCGCGACGTGCTGTTTCAGCGTCGGGTTGACCGGGTCTTGATACAGCTCTTTCTGGGCCAGGCGCCCACTAAAGGCCTGGCTGGTGACCTTGTTGCTGTATTGATTGAGCAGTACGCCATCGGCCAGCAGGTTTTTCTTCGCGAGGTCGAGGCTGTATTCGGCATTGATCGGCCAGTCCTGATCCGGCACGAACACCAGGGTCCGATCATCGGTCCAGCGCCAGTTACCTTTGACGGCGGGTTTGAGGGTGATGCCTCGAGTGACCGGTTTACCGATGTCCTGCAACGGCGCTACGGATTCGTTGAAGCGAATTTGCAGGTGGTCGATGGTGGGCGGGGTTTCGGTGTAGACCGTCAGGTTCGGCGAGTGCACCGAATAGGTCACGGTGTGCGGTTGCGGCAGGTGGGAATACCAGTGCCAGCCATAAAACCCGGCAGCCAGCAGCAGCGCCAGGCCCAACACACCACCGGCAATCTGCCGCGGATAGGGCCGGGCCTTGTGCCCCAGCGCCACCAGTTTTTTGCCAAGGGCCGGCAGCCAGGAGGGCGGCTGCCATTGGCCGAAAAGCGATTTAAACAGCCAGCCTACGAGGCTGAAAAGCGCACCCATCACTGTTAAAAAAACACCGAAAAAACGGCGGCAGTTTTTTTTGAACGTGTCGAACATGGTGCGCATCCTTGGCAAAGTGCGGCATATCCTACACGCGAACCTCCAAAGTGTTGCGAGGCTTTTAGATCAGGGCTCTCAAGTCCACCAATACCGCACCAGATGAAAGAAAATCGGCGCCGCAAAACACACCGAATCCAGCCGATCCAGCATCCCGCCATGACCTTCGATCATGTGCCCCCAATCCTTCACGCCGCGATCGCGTTTGATCGCCGACATCACGATGCCGCCGGCAAAGCCCAGCAGGTTGATCAACAGCGCTATTAAAAACGACTGCCACGGATTGAACGGTGTGGTCCACCACAACGCGGCGCCAATCAGCGAGGACAGCAGCACGCCGCCGACAAAGCCTTCGACGGTTTTAGAGGGCGACAGGTTGGGCGCGATTTTGTGTTTGCCGAACAGCTTGCCGCAGACGTACTGCAGCACATCCGACAGCTGCACCACGATCACCAGATAGGCGATCAGCAGCAGGTTGCGGCCTTCATACCCGACGATGTCCAGGGTCAGCAGTGCTGGCACGAATGACACGCAGAACACCGCGATCATCAAGCCCCACTGCACTTTCGATGCACGTTCGAGGAAGTGCGTGCTGTCGCCGCCGAGGGACGCGAGGATCGGCAGCAGCAAAAACACGTACACCGGGATAAAGATCGAAAACAGGCCATACCAATCGAAATAGATCAGCAGGTATTGCAGCGGCAACGCCAGGTAAAACGCCGCTACCAGTGCCGGGTAATCGCTGCGCCGGGTCGGCGTGAGGGTGAGGAATTCGCGCAGCGCATAGAACGACACTGCGTAGAACAACAGGATCACCGCGCCGGTGCCCAGCCAAAAGGCGATGCCGATCACCAGCACCATCACCCACCAGGCGTTGATGCGGGCGTTGAGGTTGTCGACCACTGGATTGGGCGTGCCGCGGGTGCGCAACTTGAGGATCAGGCCGATCAACGAGGCCAGCACCAGGATCATGCCGATCCCGCCGAAGAGCATCAGGGTTTGTCTATCCATGTCAGGAATGCTCCGGGGCGAGGGCCAGCAGCGCGTCGCGGCTGCGGGTAAGGAACTGCTCTTTGCTCTCGTCTTCAGCCAATTGCAGGGGCGCGCCGAAACTGGTGGTACACAGCAGCGGCAACGGCAGCACCCGGCCCTTGGGCATGACCCGATTGAGGTTGGCGATCCACACCGGAATCACTTGGGCCTGTGGGTAACTTTTGGCCAGGTGATACAAACCGCTTTTGAACGGCAACAAGCCGTCTTCCAGATTGCGCGTGCCTTCGGGAAAGATGATCAGCGAATCACCTTTCTCCAAGGCATCGATCATCGGCTGCAACGGGTTATCCACAGGGTCTTTGCGTTCGCGGTCAATCAGCACGCCGTTGAACACCCGGCTGATGATGTAGCGGCGCACGGCGCTTTTGTTCCAGTAATCACTGCCCGCCACCGGCCGCGTGAGTTTGCGCAGGGCGGGAGGCAGCGAGGCCCAGAGCAGCACGAAGTCGCCGTGGCTGCTGTGGTTGGCGAAATAAATCCGCTGCACCGGTTCCGGCGCGCAGCCCATCCACAGGCTGCGGGCGCCGGTGACGGTGCGGGCCATGGAGGTGATGAGGGTGGCGACCACAGGTTCGAACATAAATGATTTCCTTATCCGGTGAAGGACAGCCAAGGGCTGGCGAGGATAACGGCTAATGTGGGCAACACCTGCGCGGCCAGCAGGACAGCCTGGTTACGCAGCAGTTTCAACGCTCCGCGCTGACGTTCGGCCCAGGGCCGGCCAGCACGGTTGGCCGGTTGCAGGCCGAGGTTTTGCAAGGCCTGGTCGAGGGCTTGAGTTCGGTCCGGCAAGGCGTCGGCGTCACGGGCGACCAGCTCAAACAGTTCAGCATCGAAGGCGACTCGCAGCGCCCAGTATTTTTGCAATAGACCCACGACGATCAGCCAGGCACTGAGGATCAACCCCAGTGCAACCGGAGTGATCAACAACAATTGCAGCAAGCCGAATAACACACCGAGCAGCGTCAGCCCTGTGGATAACTGATCAAGGGTACGGCCCCGGCGCAGCAGACTGGCGACCATCTGCAATTCCATATCAGCCGGCATAGGCGTTCTCCAGGGCTTGGCGATGGGCCGGATGCAGCACCACGTGCGGACGTGCGGCTTGAATCATCGCCACGGCGGCATCGACCGTCGTTGCGCGCCCACTGTGCAGCAACCACGCGGCGACCGCCGTGGCGCTGCGTGAATAACCCAACGCACAGCACACCAGCAACGGGCCTTGCTGGCGCAGTTGTTCAATGGCTTGGGCGGCGGCGAGGCATTGCTCAGCGCTGGGTGCCGTCAGGTCGAGCACCGGAATGCTTTGATAAGCGCGGCCTCGCGGATTGAGCGGCAGCTCGGCGCAAAGATCGACCACGGCTTTAAACGGCGCCAGTTGCTCCGCGTCGGGCAGCCTGCCGAGCCAAACGTTATCCACAACCTCATTGGGTTGTGGATGCTTGCGGGTCCACAGCCGTGAATTGATCCACGCCGCCGCCACGTAAGGCGCAAACAACCAACGGGAGGCCGGGGTCAGGCGCCCGTCGGCGCGTTTCTGAAACCCGGCGGCGTCCAGCAGCGCGTAATTGAGCGCCACCATCAATAACGCCACGGCTGGCCAGGTCAGCCACAACCATCCGCCGCCCAAGCCAAAGGCTGGAATGGCAAATACCGCAGCGCCCAAGGCATAGCGCAATGCCAGGCGCCAGCGTTTCGAATCCTTGGCCAACCGCAGGCTACTGAATGGGCTGGGCCGATCCAGCGGCCACAACCACACGCACAGCCAACCGGCGAGGGCGCCTGTGGGTAAGTCGATAAAGTGATGTTGATAAGTGGTCAACACCGAAATACCGATCAGCGCGAACCAGCCGTGCACCAGCCACCGCCACAACCCTTGGGAATGCCGTTGGTACATGACCCACAAAATCACCAGCAGAGCGATGTGCAGCGACGGCGCCTGATTGAACGGCTTGTCGAACCCCGCCAGCACTGCGAACAGCCAGCCAAACACCCCGTCCAGTTCCGGCCGGTCGAAGGTGAAGCGCAGCGGCCACAACAGGAAACAACTGACCGCGATTACTTGAGCGCTGAGCAAGCGCAAGGCGTGGCGTTTGAGTTCATGGCGGCTGTTGGGCAGCAGCAGCGAAAAGCCGTACAGCAGATCAATCGTCCAGTAGGGGACGATGGTCCACGCCCAGAACGGCATGGCGCTTTCCCAATCGAAAACGAACGTACCGACGTCGCTGCGCTGGTTCGTCACCCATGTGGCAAAACCGTAGCTGGCGAAAAACAGCGGCGCCAGCAGCAGTAGCCAGAGCACGGCCGGTTTCAGCAACCCCGGCTCTCTTGAGGTTGAGGCGTCGCGCATCATTGCACCCGTTGCGCGAGGGACACGGTGAAGATCCCCCATTCATCCACACGCTGGGTGATTTTGCGGAAACCTGCCGCTTCCACCAATTGATCCATTTCTGCCTGACTGCGCCGACGCATCACCCAGGCCTGACCTTGACGGTGACTGGTCAGGGCGCGGGCGATCAGCTCCAACTGCGGGTGCCAAGGCTGGCCGGTATAGACCAGATAACCACCGGGTTCCACCGCTTCGGCCAAGCCCGCCAGCGAACCACCGACCATCGTGTTGTCGGCAAACAACTCATACAACCCGGACACCACCGCCAGCGTCGGTTTGGGCTCCAGCGCTGCCAGATCGGCGCGGTCAAAGGCGTCGCCTTTGACGAATTGCGCGATCTCTCCCAGGCCTTTATCGCGAATCAGCGCGCCACCGTCCCGCACGTTGATGTCGCTGTAATCGCGCAACAGGATCGATTCCGGCAGCGGGCTGACGCCTTGCAAGGCTTCGAGAATGTAGCGGCCATGGCCGGCGGCGATGTCGACGATCCGTACCGGGCGACCTTCCTCACGCAGTTTGGCCATGGTCAGGCGCAGCAGTTCTTCGACGTTGAGTTTGCGCTGGCGAATGCCGCGCCAGCCGATCGAGTTCAGGTAGTTCTGATCAATCATCCGCCCCAGTCCGCTCTTGCCAGTGGGCTGGTTGCGGTAGACGTAATCCAGGGTGCTGCCCGAGTCGAAACCGGTGTCGAAACCGAGCTTCACGCCATCGGACAGCTTGCTGCCCAAACGCATGCTGGCGCGGGTCATGCGCCAGTACAGGTCACGCAACGAGTTGTGCGGCAGCGGGGCGGCGAGGGATTCGGATTCGGCGCAAGTCAGGCCGATTTTGTCGGCATCGAGCAGCGAGGCACGATCCAGCGGGTAATCGAAGTTTTGCAGGATGAAGCGTTTGGCGCTGGCCACTGCCACGGCGCGATCCCGCTCACCGAGGGTGTCGTGGAAGAAGCCCGGGAGGATGTGTTTTTCTTTTTTCAGGCTGCCCAGGCGTTCGAAAAACTGTTCCTGGGGTTTGCGGTGGACCACAAAGTCCGAGCCGGAGATCAGCAATTGGGTCGGCACCTGAATCGCTTGTGCATCGGCGACTACGCGGTCAGCGGCTTCGTACAAGCCGAGCAACACATTCACCGAAATCGCCTTGGTGATCAGCGGATCGCTGTCGAAGGACGCCACGCGTTCCGGGTCGTGGCTGAGGAACTTGGCCTTGACGTAGCTGTTGACGAAAAAGTTGCCGCGAAACTTGCGCATCAGCGCCAGGCCTGGACGGGCGAACGGCACGTAGAGTTTGACTTTGAATGCCGGCGAGGCGAGCACCAACGAGCGGATGCGCGGCGCGTAGTCGTGGACCCAGGTCGAAACAATCACCGCGCCGACGCTCTGGGCGATCACCGCCATGTTCTCTTCGTCGATCTGGTGGGCGCTGTTCAGGTGATCGCAAAAGGTCTGCACGTCACGCACGCTGGTGGCGAAACTCGGGCTGTCGCCGCGAGCACCGGGCGACTGGCCATGGCCTCGGGCGTCCCAGGCAAAGAAGTCGAACTCGGGCAGGTCGAGCTCATCCACCAAGTGGGCGATGCGCCCGGAGTGTTCGTGGCCGCGATGAAACAGCAGCACAGCCTTGCGCGGTTCATCCGGATTGGCAGCGGTGGCCGGCCAGTGGCGGTAGAACAGCTCAACGCCGTCGTGGGTGGTGAAGGTCTGATTCTGGGTTTCGCGCATTGCATGCTCCATATGCTAGAGAGTCCTTATGCTTGGGGCCTTACGCCGAGGGAGTGTTTTCCTGCACTTCTTTAAGGCCCTGACGGACCCGGTTGACCAAGGTGTAAGCCAGCAGGACGGCGACCACCCCAAACACAACGTTAATCCACAACGCATTGATCCAGCCGATGGCGATGCCGGTGGCCACGACGCCCAGTACAAACGCCCGATCGCTTTTGCCCATCGGCCCGTCATACCGCCGCGACGCGCCGACCATCGGCCCGAGGACGCCACTGTACTCGCTGAACAACGCCAGCAGCGTGACCGACAGCACAATCAACAGGCTCACGTCCGGAATCAGCGCAAACGGCAGGATCAGCGCGCAGTCGGCGACGATATCGCACAGCTCATTCAGGTAGGCGCCGAGGCGCGACTGTTGGCCGAACTCCCGGGCGAGCATGCCGTCGATGGCATTCAGCGCCATGCGCAGGATCATCCACACGGGAATCAGCACAAACACCCACGGATGCTGGGCGAAACAGGCGATTCCGATGCCTACGACGATCGAAATCACCCCGGCCAGCACGGTGATCTGATTGGCGGTGGTGCCGTTATCGAACAAGCGTTGAACCAGCGGTCGCAGCAAATTCTGGAATGCGGGTTTGAGTTGGTAAATGGAAGGCATCGGCAGACGGTCTCAGCAATTGAAAGCGTGAACGTTCAGGGTTATACGTCACAATAATCAGAATGCCAGCAAAACCCCTCTTTCAGCGAATCCAGGGTCATTCGGAAACTCCCGGCCTCGCGTTTTTTAGTGCTCAGGAGTTCACCGATGGACCGCTTCCAGGAAATGCAGGTCTTCGCCGCCGTCGCCCAGGAGCAAGGCTTCTCGGCGGCGGCACGGCGTTTGGGAATGTCGGCGGCCAGTGTCACTCGCGCGGTGGCGGCGCTGGAGAAACGCATCGGCACCTTGCTGTTGACGCGCACCACCCGCAGCGTGCACTTGAGCGAGGCCGGTCAGCGTTACCTCGAAGACTGTCGCAGAATTCTCTCCGAGGTGCAGGAAGCCGAGGATTCGGCGGCGGGCAGCCACGCCCAGCCTCGTGGGCAACTGACGATCACCGCGCCGGTGTTGTTCGGCGAGTTGTTTGTCACGCCAGTGATGGTGCGTTACCTCGATCAATTCCCTGAAGTCGTGATCAACGGCTTGCTGGTTGATCGGGTGGTGAGCATGGTCGAGGAGGGCATTGATGTCGCGGTGCGTATCGGCGATTTGCCCGACAGCAATCAGCATGCGATTCGCGTGGGGGAAGTGCGGCGGGTGATCTGCGCGTCGCCCGGTTACCTGCAAACCCATGGTCGACCTCGACATCCCGAGGAGCTGGCCGGCGCGCCGGTTGTCGCCACTTCGTCCATCGGCCAACTCAGGAACTGGCCGTTCCTCGATAAAGGCCAGCCAATCAGCGTTCGCCCGGAACCACGCTTGGTGGTCACCGCCAATCAGGCTGCAATCACCGCTGCATGCCTCGGATTGGGGTTTACCCGCGTGCTGTCCTATCAAGTGGCGGGCAAAGTTGCGGCCGGTGAGTTGGAAATCGTCCTGGCTGACTTTGAACTGGCGCCGCTGCCGATTCACATCGTCTACCAGGGTGGGCGCAAAGCCCCGGCGCGGATTCGCAGCTTTGTGGATTTTATGGTGAGGGCGCTGCGTGAACATCCCGCCTTGGGGTAAGCGCAGAACCTGTGGGAGCGGGCTTGCTCGCGAAGGCAATTTCATATTCTCCAAAGATGTTGACTGATAGTCCGTCTTCGCGAGCAAGCCCGCTCCCACAAGGATCGGTGCTGGGCTTGGGGTTTATTGCATTGGCTGAAACAATGGATTGCATTTGCTGGTTATTCTGCTGATTTGGAGATAGGCGGATGATGGCCGCCATTGGTGCTGATCATTGTCTGATCGGCGCCACCACCCAGCGGAGTCGATCATGAACGCCATCAAGCTCTACAACTTCCCCCGTTCCGGCCACGCTCACCGTGCCGAGTTGATGCTGTCCCTGCTGCAACTGCCGACCGATTTGATCTTTGTCGACCTGGCTAAAGGCGAGCACAAACAGCCGGAGTTCCTGGCGCTCAACTCGTTTGGTCAGGTGCCGGTGCTGGATGATCAAGGCGTGGTGCTGGCGGATTCCAACGCAATCCTGGTGTACCTGGCGCAGAAATATGGCAACGGTCGCTGGCTGCCGACCGACCCGGTCGGTGCCGCCAAGGTTCAGCGCTGGTTGTCGGTGGCCGCCGGGCCGATTGCCTTTGGCCCCGCCAGAGCACGGCTGATCACGGTGTTTGGCGCGCCTTACAACGCCGAAGAAGTGATCGCTCGCTCACACGACCTGCTCAAAGTGATCGATCAGGAACTGGCTAACAGCAAGTATTTGGTGGGCAACGAGCCAACCATCGCCGACGTCGCGGCCTACAGCTACATCGCCCATGCGCCGGAAGGCAACGTGTCCCTGGCGGACTACGCCAACGTTCGTGCCTGGCTGACGCGGATTGAAGCCTTGCCTGGGTTTGTCGGCATGCCGCGCACTGTCGCGGGTTTGCAGACCACTGCCTGATACCCGTCAAACCCTGTGGGTTCGCGTCTTATCCTTTCACCAAAAGGAGTCCTGTCATGCAACATTCACCGTGGCACGCCGGCGAACGGCAGATGCAGGAACACGTGGGTGTTGCCGAGCGAATGGACACCCTCGGCCGTCGGGTGATTCGCAGCGAGATGCCAGACCAGCATCGCCAGTTCTATCAGCAACTGCCGTTCATGCTGTACGGCGCGGTCGATGCCAACGGCGATCCGTGGGCCAGCATCCTCGAAGGTCAGCCCGGCTTCGCGCATTCGCCTGCACCTACAGGGTTGCAGTTCGACAGCCTGCCTGCAGCCGATGACCCTGCGCAATTGCACGCCGGGGACGCGATTGGTCTGTTGGGCATCGAATTGCACACCCGGCGGCGCAACCGGCTCAACGGCCGGGTCGGCGCCATGACGGCGAGCGGCTTTGGTGTTTCGGTGCAGCAGTCCTTCGGTAACTGCCCGCAATATATTCAATTGCGCCAGTTTCATACGGTGCCGTTGGCGGATCCTTCAACCCGCATGGCGCAGCACCTCTTTGAGCTGGATGACGCGGCCAAAGCGATGATCGCCGGGGCGGATACGTTCTTTGTCGCCAGTTATGTGGACGTCGACGGCCAACGCTCGGTGGACGTTTCTCATCGCGGTGGCCAGCCCGGTTTCGTCCGTATCGAAGGCAATCGCCTGACCATTCCGGACTTCGCCGGCAACTTACACTTCAACACCTTGGGCAACCTGCTGCTCAACCCTCGGGCTGGTTTGCTATTCGTCGACTTCAAATCGGGTGACCTGCTGCAACTCAGTGGTCGCACCGAGATCATCCTCGAAGGCCCGCAGGTCGAAGCCTTTCAAGGCGCCGAGCGCTTGTGGACGTTTGAGGTTGCACGCGTGGTGCGGCGGCCGGCGGCGTTGGCCCTGCGCTGGCGGTTCGATGGGATGTCGCCGAACAGTTTGATGACCGGCACCTGGGAACAGGCCGCTGCTCGCCTGCAAGCCCAGGCGTTGGGTGATGCCTGGCGGCCATTGCGGGTGGTGCGGATCGAGGCGGAAAGCCAAAACATTCGCTCGGTTTATCTGGAGCCTGCCGATGGCATCGGTTTGCCGGTGTTCCAGGCCGGGCAGCATTTGCCGCTGCGTTTTAAGGTGGGCGGCGAGACGCATATCCGCACCTACAGCCTGTCGAGTGCGCCGTCCGATGATTTTTTCCGCATCAGCGTGAAGCGTGACGGCTTGGTGTCTTCCCACGTGCATGAGCAGATCCGCGTCGGTGATGTGCTCGAAGCTCGCGCGCCGCAGGGCCATTTCACCGTTGCGCCCCATGAGCGTCGGCCACTGGTGTTGCTGGCCGCCGGGGTCGGCATCACGCCGTTGCTGTCGATGGTGCGCGAGGTGGTTTATCAGGGCTGGCGCACCCGGCATATTCGGCCGACGTGGTTCTTCCAGAGTTCGCGGACCTTGGCGGATCAACCGTTTCGTTCCGAGCTGGATCGGTTGCTTGAAGGGGCTGGTGACACGGTTCGCGTGCTGCGCCTGCTCAGCCAACCGGAACCCGAGGCGCGGGAGGGCGAAGACTTCGACCTGACCGGGCGTATCGACATGGCGTTGTTGCAGTCGATCCTTGAGGTTGAGGACTACGATCAATTGGACTTTGTCCTGTGTGGTCCGGGGAGTTTTACCCAAGGCATATACGACGGGCTGCGGGACCTGGACATCCGCGATTCACAAATTCACGCCGAAACCTTTGGCCCATCGACATTGCGTCGGCGCCCCGATCCGGATGCGATCGTCATCGAACAACCCCCAGCCGCGACGACCTCGGTGCCAGTGGTGTTCCAGCGTTCGGCCAAAGAAGCGCGCTGGCAACCGGACGGCGGCAGTTTGCTGGAGTTGGCGGAGAGCCGCGGCTTGCGCCCGGAATTCAGTTGTCGCGGCGGGTCGTGCGGCACCTGCAAGACCCGGTTGATCAGCGGCCAGGTGAATTATCCACAGCCTCCGGCGGAAGTGCCGGAGGCGGGGCAGGTGCTGATTTGTTGTGCGGTGCCGGCGCAGGGGGCTGAGCCGTTGGTGCTGGACTTATAAGCACCCCAGATCCCCTGTGGGAGCGAGCCTGCTCCCGATAGCGGTCTGTCATTAAACATTGCTGGAGGCTGAACCACCGCTATCGCGAGCAGGCTCACTCCCACCTTTGACTGTGGTGGTCCTACAGACCGAGTGATTTTGGGGAATGTTTCCGACAGGTTTTGAAGGTTGTCCGTCGGAAACGGGGTGGATAGGCTTTGGGTGTCGCTGCACATCAGCGATCGGGCGTGGAAACCCGAGGTTTTAAAGGCATAGCCCCATGGCATACTGCGGCGTTTTTTATCGTCGCTGTTTTGAGTTATGACGGCTGTGTGCGGGAGACCTTCGGGTCTGCCGGGGTTATGCCTTTGCTCGGTTTTCCACCCTGCGCACAGCTGTCACCTTTTCGTGTGGAAACGAAAAAAGTGGCAGCCTCATTTCTTAAAGGTGATCCACTATGTTCAAAGCAACCCCGAATCCCCCAGAAACCGACAGCCCCACCCTCGACGCCAAAAAGCTCAAAGAAGCCGCCGACCGCGCGCTCAACTTCTACCTAAACCCCGCCGCCCTGAAAGCCCCGCCGGCTCGTAAGCCGAGCACGATGTTCGCCATCATGCCGGATATGAAAGACGAAGATCTGCTGGCCCACACCTGCGAATCCCTGGCCCAGGCCAGCATCATGACCAGCGACTTTGCCGCCCGCCTGGAAGGTCCCAACCGGCACACTGCCATGGCGATCCAGCAAATCGTCATGCTGGCCGAGCTGGCGGTGAACCGGATGCTCGATAACGTCGAACTGCCGAAACCTGCGCCACACGGCTAAATCAGCAGGGGGAATGCTTTTTGTGGCGAGGGAGCTTGCCCCCGTTGGGCTGCGAAGCGGCCCCAAAACCTGCCACCGCGATGTATCAAGCACACCGCGTGCGATGGTTTTACGACTGCTGCGCAGCCGAACGGGGGCAAGCCCCCTCGCCACAGGGTTCACTGCACCAGAGGGTTCACCCCTCATGGGTCAGGCGTAGGACAGGGATTTTTCTTCCAGCAATTCCTGATACAGCTCCGTCCACTTGCGGCCCATTTCGTCGGCAGTAAACAACTGCCGATACCGCGCCTCAGCTTTCACGCCCATGGCTGCCGCGCGCACCGGGTCTTCCCACAAGGTGCGCATCGCCTCGCGGAACGCCTGTGGATTACTCGGCGGCACTACCAGCCCGGTTTCGTTGTGGATGTTGATGTAGCTGGTGCCGGTGCCGATTTCGCTGGAGATCATCGGTTTGCCGTACATCGCGCCTTCCAGCAGCGAGATGCCGAACGCTTCGGAGCGTAGGTGCGACGGGAACACGATGGCGTAGCTCAGTTGCAGCAACGCCACCTTGTCTTCATCCCCCAGCCGGCCGAGGAAGTGGATATTGCGCAGACCCAGTGCAGCAGCCTGGGCGTGCAATTCTGTTTCCAGTGGCCCGGCGCCGACGATCACCACCGGGTAATCCACGTCTTTCAAGGCGTCGAGCAGGATGTGCAAGCCTTTGTAGTAACGCATCACGCCCACGAACAGGAAAAACTTATCCCCAAGCTTCTGCCGCCAATGGGCCATGCGCTCGGTATCAGGCTGTGGATAACCGGCCTTGTTCAAACCGTAGGGAATGACGCGGGTCTTGTCCTGAAACTGCTGCAATACGTCGCTGGTGTGCAGGTAGTTGGGCGAGGCCGCGACGATGCGGTCGGCGCTGGCGAGGAAACGGTTCATCAGCGGCCGATAGAGTTTGAGCAGGTGTTTCTGGCGAATGATGTCCGAGTGGTAAGTGACCACGCTCGGTTTGTTCATGCCGCTGGCGAAATGCACCAGGTCCATGAACGGCCATGGGAAGTGGTAATTGACCACATCGGCTTCGGCCGCCAGCTCGCGAAACTGTTTGAACACGCTCCAGGAAAATCCCGTGGAGGCGAATTGAATGTCGAGTCTGGCCCGATGTACTTCATGCTGACCGAGTTTCACCACGGGCGGCGTCGGGTCGGCACTCAGCGTCAGTACCTGGCCCTCGATGCCGTGCTGGGCGCCACTTTCGCAGAGCTGGAAGATGACTTGTTCGATGCCACCTACGGAGTCGGGCAGGTACGTCTTGAAAAAATGAAGAACTCGCATTCAACCTCCCAAAACCTGGCGGTAGGCGCGGGCTGTGATCTTCGCGCAACGCTCCCAGGAAAAAAGCTTCGCTTGTTGTAGTCCCGCTTCTCGGCATGCCTGCCAATGCGTTTTATCGTCGATCAGTCGGCTCATCGCATCCCGCAAGCCGACAGGGTCGTCAGGTTCAATGTAGTTGCCCGCCGCGCCGGCCACCTCTGGCATCGCCGAATGCTGAACCAGAATCACCGGCGTGCCGCTGGCCATGGCTTCCAGCACAGGCAGGCCGAAGCCTTCATAGACCGATGGAAAAATCAGTGCCTGCGCCCCGGCCAACAGCTGTGCCACGTGCTCATCGGGCAGGTAACCGAGCAAGCAGACGTGCCCGGCGGCCAGCGCCTGGCGCAGTTCTTCGCTGAATTGCTCGCGCTGCCAGCCGGCCATGCCGACGATCAACAGCGGAAACCGCTGGCGCTGCGCCTCCGGCAGCAAGGCGTGGGCACGCAGGGCCAGGGCCAGGTTTTTGCGCGGTTCCAGGGTGCCGACGCAGAGAAAATATTCTCGGGCCTCGACCCCGTGGGCCTTGAGGACCGTGTCGATGTCTTCGGCTGAGCGCGGATGGAAACGCGCCGCCACGCCCAGCGGTGCGACGATGAAACGCTCGGCGGGCAGGGCGAAATAGGCTTGAGCCTCATCGGCAATGAACTGCGAGTCGGTCAGAATCAACTGCGCCTGTTGCACGCCATCGGCCAGTCGCCGCTCGATTTCGCGCAAGCGCGCCGGCGGTTGCGTCTCGGGGTAATGCAGGTGCGTCAGGTCATGCAGGGTGATGACCGTTGGGCCGTCGAATGACAGCGGCCACAAACTCGGTTCGTGATACAGGTCGATCGACTGGGACCGGCCCTGATCGAAACGTTTCTGCGCCAGCCAGCGCCGTGCCTGATAGGCCCCGGGAATTTGCCGCAGCAACGGCGACAGTCGCGAGTAGCCGGGTATGGCGGCCTCGGGCAGCGAAGTGCTCCAGCCCCAGCCGTGGAACAGCGAAAGTTCGATGTCCGGTTCACAGGCGAGTGCGCCCACCAGTTCGGCAACGTAATGGCCGATGCCGGTGCGCGGGGCCTGGAGGATGCGGGCGTTAAGGGCAATTCGCATGTTGCCTCTCTGCCACGACCGGTGTCGGCTGAAGATTGCGCAGGGTGCGTTCGGCCAGTTGCGCACTGGCTTCACGCCAGCCGATCCACTGCCAATCAGTGACATTGCGAGCCGCTGGGAATTGGCCGCTGTTCTCGAAGCGAACCACCAGATCGGCCAGGGTTTGCGGCTTGGCCAGGTCGAAGTAGGCCATGAACTCACCGCCAATTTCGCGGAAGATCGGGATATCACTGCCCATCGCGGGCAACCCGCGTTGCATGGCTTCCACCAGGGGCAGGCCGAAGCCTTCGACCCAGGACGGAAACACCAGCGAACGGGCGTGGGAGTAGGCGTATTCGAGGCTGGTGTCGCTCAGGTCGTTGAACATGAACAGCCGTTTGTTCAACTGCGGATGGTTGTGCACCCGGGCGAGCAGGGCGTCGCACTTCCAGCCGATGCGCCCGGCGATGCACAGTCGGGCTGTCGAGCCCGCCGCCCAGGCGAGTTCAAAAGCGTCCAGCAGGTAGTCGTGGTTCTTGCGCGGTTCGATGGTGCTGACCATCAGGAACACCGGCTCCGGGGCGTCGAACATCCGCTTCAGGCGCGGTTCGACGGCAGCGCGCGCTTCGCTCAGGTCCAGTTCTGAGCCGAGGTGGAAATAGTCGAACCACAAGGCATCGGCTTTAGCCGGACCGACCCGGCGCTGCAATTCTTCGCGCACCTGGTCGCGCACCGTGGCGGAAATCGCCACATAGCCGTCGGCGGTTTTAGTGATCCAGTCGAACCATTCGTTGAAAACCTGTACCAGCCGCGTGTCGTAGAACTGCGGGTGGGTCAGGGGAATCAAGTCGTAGATGACTGAGACAATGCCCACGCCTTCGCGCTTGAGTTGTTCGGCAAACGGGAAGAAATCGGTGTGCCAGGACGAGTCCAGCAACACCAACTGATCCCCCGGCTGATGCTGCAACGGCGTGCAACGCTTGGGCAGTTGGTATTGGTTGAGACCGTCGATCAGACGCAGCGGAATACTGAAACAGGTAATCGCCGTGACGCGGTAGGCCACGTGCAGCAAACGCTTGATCACTCGCGAATTCGTGCGGTTGTGCAGGCGTTGGTGCAGTTGCCAGAACCGGTGGGCCAGGCGCCCCAGACGCCCGCCAAAGATCATCAAGTGATCGAAAAACGGAATGTTCAACGCGCCGAGCTTGAGCACTCGGTAGAGCTTGCCTTTGAGCATCACGACCGGGATGCATTCGACGCCCTGCACGCTGGGCGGCAGTTGATTGATGACGTTGCGCACCACGCGCTGAATGCCCGAGTTGACCTTGGGATGCTGGAACACGTGGGTGCATTCCACCAGCAGGCGAGTCATGACGTGCGCTCCTGGTGAATGGCAGTGGCCGTGCGGGTGATGGTGGTCTGGGCGCCCAGCCACGAGCAGCCGACGAAGTCTTCGTGGCGATTATTGATGACGTGGAACACCAGGCCGTAGTCGCGCCATTCGAAGTTGCGGTCCAGGTGTGAGTCCAGGCGCGACAGGCTCAGCGCCACGGAATAGTTACCCTTGCCCAGGCCCATGACGAAGGCAAAGCGATAGGTCACTCGCTCACCAGCGTGCAGGTCGTCCAGGGCTTTGTCCTGGCGGTGGGTGTTGATGCC
Source organism: Pseudomonas sp. ASL4 (assembly GCF_056680395.1). Lineage (NCBI taxonomy): Bacteria > Pseudomonadati > Pseudomonadota > Gammaproteobacteria > Pseudomonadales > Pseudomonadaceae > Pseudomonas > Pseudomonas sp. ASL4. Next base: position 777,789 of record NZ_CM155280.1, read on the forward strand.
GTACATGGCCTGGCCCAGGCGATCCTTGATCATGAAGCCCAGCACCAGGCGTTCGATGTCCTGGCGAATCTCTACCTGCACTTCCAGCACCACCGGTTGACCGACTTCGGCGGCATCGATGGCGCGTTCGTTTTCGTCCAGCAGGCGCACGCTGAGGATGCCGGCTTCACCGGTACCGGAGATGGTTTGCACTTGGCCTCCGGCGAGCATTTCCTGGCGCACGGTCTGGCCTTCGCGTTCGGCGAGCAAGGCGTTGTAGTAATCCATGACCGCTTCGGGTTTGTCGTGCATCGCCATGCGGCCGCGATCCAGCAGGATCGCCGAGTCGCAGATCGACTGGATCGCCCCTCGGTCGTGGGACACGATCAGCAAGGTGGTGCCGGCTTTGCGAAAGCTGCGGATGCGGTCGAAACTCTTGTGCTGGAAGTAGGCGTCGCCCACCGACAATGCTTCGTCGACGATCAGGATGTCCGGGCGCCGGGCCGTGGCCACGCTGAACGCCAGGCGCATCTGCATGCCGCTGGAATAGGTGCGCACCGGCTGATCGATGGCCTCGCCGATTTCGGCGAAACGTTCGATCTCCGGCATCAGGGCTTCGATGTCTTCGACGTGCATGCCCAGCAGTTGCCCGGCCATCACGGCGTTCTGCCGGCCGGTGAAGTCCGGGTGAAAACCCATGCCCAGTTCCAGCAGGGCGGCGACCTGGCCTTCGAGCTGGATGTTGCCGCAGGTCGGTTGGGTGGTACCGGTGATCATCTTCAACAACGTGCTTTTACCGGCGCCGTTGACCCCGACGATGCCCACCGCTTCACCGGGGGCGATCTCGAAATTCACGTCTTGCAGCACCCAGTGCTGGCGGTGGCGCGTCGGCGAAAACGGGATCAGCCACTCGGCCAGTCGGCTCCAGCGCGTAGGGTATTGCTTGTAGGCCTTGCCCAGGCCAGTAACGCGTATGTGCCCCATCAGAGTTCATCCACCATTTCGCCGACCCGCTGGCGAAACAGCCGCAGCCCGATCACGCAGAACAGCACACCGGTCACGAAGATCGGCAGCAGGGAACTCCACACCGGCCACTGGCCGTAGAGGAACAGGTTCTGATAACTGGCCATCAGGTTGGTCAGGGGGTTGAGTTGCAGCAGGCGCTGGACCCACTCCGGCAGGATGCTGATCGGATACACGATCGGTGTCAGCCAGAACCAGAATTGCAGGCATATGCCATAGAACTGGCCGATGTCGCGAAAGAACACGTTCAACACCCCCAGGACCATTCCCAGCCCGGCGCAGAACATCACCTGCAACGCCAACAGCGGCAGCAGCGCCAATAACGCCATGCCCGGCCAGCGTCCGGTGATCAGCAGAAAGCCGAGGAACAGCCCGATGATGATCGCGAAATTGATGCCGGCGTTGAACAGCACAATCACCGGCAGGCAGATCCGCGGGAAGCTGATTTTCTTCAGCAGGTTGGCGTTTTCCAGAAACATGTTCTGGCACCGCAAGGTGATTTCCGAGAACAGGCCCCAGGTCAGCAAACCGGCGCAGAGGTAGACGCTGTAGGCCATGCCGTCATCCACGCCCGGCAAGCGGGCGCGCATGATGTGGGCAAAGACCACCGTGTACACGACGATCATCGACAGCGGATTGAGCACGGTCCAGAGGGCACCGAACAACGAATTGCGATAACGCGCTTGGAACTCTCGCTTGACGCTACCGAGGATGAAACCTCGATAGCCCCACAGCGATCGGTACAGGGAAAGCAGCATTCAAACCGTCCTGCCATATTGGTCTTCGAAGCGGACGATGTCGTCCTCTCCCAGGTATTCGCCGCTTTGTACTTCAATGATCACCAGGTCGATCACACCCGGGTTTTCCAGGCGATGCTTGTGCCCGGCGGCAATGAACGTGGATTCGTTCTTGGCCACCAGGTGGGTGCCGGTGCCGTTGTTGGTGACCTTGGCCATGCCTTCGACCACGACCCAGTGTTCGTTGCGGTGGTGGTGCATTTGCAACGACAGCTTGCCGCCCGGCTTGACCACGATGCGCTTGATCTTGAAACGCAGACCTTCCTCGAGCACGGTGTAGGTGCCCCACGGCCGGCTGACGGTGCGGTGCAGGCGATAGGCTTCGTGCTTTTTGTCCTTGAGCTGCTTGGCCACCCGGCGTACATCCTGGGCGCGGTCGGCGTGGGCCACCAGCACGGCGTCGGCGGTGTCGACGATGATCAAGTTATCCACACCCACCGCGGCGACCAGCCGGCCTTCGCTCTGGACGAAGTTGTTGTGGCTGTCGACGAAGATCGCATCGCCACTGGCGCGGTTATTTTGTGCATCGGCCGGCACCAGTGCAGCCAGCGCGCCCCAGGAGCCGATGTCGCTCCAGTCGAAACCGGCGGGCACCACGACCACTTTGTCCGAGCGTTCCATCAAGGCGTAGTCGATGGAGATGTCGGTGATCTCGGCAAACAGCGCCGGCGATAATTCCTGTTGCAGGCAACCGCCGGTTTCCACCGATGGGCTGACGGCCATGCAGGCTTGGGTCTGTTCCAGCAGTTCGGGGGCGTGAACCTGCAACTCGGTCAGCAGCGTGGCCACCGAGAAGCAGAACATGCCGGAGTTCCACAGGAAGTTGCCGCTTTCCAGGTAATGCGTTGCGGTTTGCAGGTCGGGTTTTTCGACGAAGCGCTGCACCCTGGCCGCACCTTTGTCGTCCAGCGGTGCACCGGTCTCGATATAGCCGAAGCCGGTTTCCGGCGTCGTCGGCTCGACGCCGAACGTCACCAGGTAACCCGCCTTGGCCAGCGTCACGGCATGCGCGACGGCGCTCTGCAAGGCGTCGACATTGACGATCAGGTGATCGGCCGGCATGACCACCATGATCGCTTCGTCACCGTGCAGGGCTTGCAGCGACAGCGCCGCCGCCGCGATGGCCGGGGCGGTGTTGCGGCCCGTCGGCTCAAGCAGGAAGTGCCCGCGATGACGGGCCAGTTGCGCGTCCTGGTAGTGATCCTTGCTCTGGAAGTAATACTCGCGGTTGGTCACCGTAACGATGTCGCCCCAACCATCGAGCAGGCCCGCCGCGCGCCGGTAGGTCTTGCCCAGCAGCGACTGGCCGTCGGGCAGCGTCATGAACGGCTTGGGGTGCCCTTCGCGGGACACCGGCCACAAACGGGTCCCGGCACCGCCGGAGAGAATCACAGGAATCAGCATGGCCTACTCCTTGGCGACGCGTTTCATGTCCGCATCCATCATCATGCGGATCAAGGTATCCAGATCGGTTTTTGGCTTCCAGCCCAGCACACGCTGGGCCTTGGCCGGGTTCCCGAGGAGCACGTCGACTTCGGCCGGGCGGAAAAACGCCGGGTCAATCTTCACGTAGTCGCGGTAATTCAGGCCAATGTGGTCGAAGGCGATCCGGCACATTTCGCGCACGGTGGTGGTCACGCCGGTGGCGACCACGTAGTCGTCGGCTTTGTCCTGTTGCAGCATCATCCACATCGCTTCGACGTAGTCGCCGGCAAAACCCCAGTCACGCTTGGAGTCGATATTGCCCAGGCGCAATTCCTGCTGTTTGCCTTGCTTGATGCGGGCGGCGGCGTCGGTGACCTTGCGGGTCACGAACTCGATGCCGCGCAGCGGTGATTCGTGGTTGAACAGGATCCCGCTGCTGGCGTGCAGGTTGAAGCTCTCGCGGTAGTTCACGGTGATCCAGTGACCGTAGAGCTTGGCTACGCCGTACGGGCTACGGGGGTAGAACGGCGTGTTCTCGTCTTGCTGCTCGGCCTGGATCAGGCCGAACATTTCGCTGGTGGACGCTTGATAGAAACGCGTGTGCGGGCTGAACTGGCGGATCGCTTCAAGCAGATGAGTCACGCCCAGGCCATCAACGATGCCGGTGGTCACCGGTTGATCCCAGGAGGCGGCGACAAAGCTTTGCGCCGCCAGGTTGTAGACCTCGTCCGGCGCCGACTTGATCACCGCGCGCTGCACGGAGCAGGCATCGGCCATGTCGCCATCCAGGTAAATGATGTCGCCCTCGACCCCCATCTCGCGCAGGCGCCAGCGTGAATCGCTGCTGCGCCGGGCCACCAGGCCGTGGACCTTGTAACCCTTGTCGAGCAGCAGTTTCGCCAGATAAGCCCCGTCCTGGCCGGTGATCCCTGTGATCAGTGCACTTTTAGTCATTCGTCTTTTACTCGTTTCTCCCAGTCGGACAGGATCGCCCGCAGGGATTGTTGTGTTGTGATTTCAGGCGTCCATCCTGTGGTCTGGGCGAGCTTGGCATGGCTGCCACAAACGCGACGCTGATCTGCGCGGCGAAGTCGCGCAGGATCCTGAATCAATTGCATGTCGACCTGGGCGAGGTCCCCCAGTTGTTCAATCAAACTGCGGATACTTTGCTCGCGCCCCGAGCAAATGTTGTAGACCTGTCCCGGCGTACCCTTTTCGAGCAGCGCCAGGTAGGCCGAAATCACATCGTCCACGTCGAGGAAGTCACGGGTGACGTCGATGTCACCGACTTCCAGTTGTGGCGCTTGCAGGCCTTGCTTGATTCGGTTGATCTGCCGCGCTGCGCTGGCGATGACGAAGCTGTCTTTCTGCCCGGTGCCGATGTGGTTGAACGGACGGGCGACCAGCACCGGCCAGCCTTCGCTCAGGCCCCATTGCAGACTCAAGAATTCCGCCGACAGTTTGCTCACTGCATACGGGTTGCGCGGGCAGGGTGGCTGGCTTTCGGTGATGGGCAGTTGGGCTTCGCTGACCTGGCCGTAGACATCGCCGGAGCTGACGTACAGGAAGGTGCCGTTGAAGCCGCGAGCCTTGAGGGCTTGCAGCAGGTTCAGGGTACCGAGCAGGTTGATGTTCAGCGTGCGCGCCGGATCACGGAAGGCTTCGGGAACGAAAGTCTGGCCGGCCATGTGAATGACGGCGTCGGGCAGCTCGGGCCACAGGTCTGCGAGGCTGTCCGGGTTGCCGAGGTCATAGCGCGAAGGGACCGTCAGCAGCTCCCATTTCGAGGTATCGGCATTCAGACGCGATTGGATGTGTTGTCCTACGAATCCACTCAGACCCGTAACGAACAGACGCTTTTTCAAACAGCAGCCCCTTGGTCATTAAACTTCTGCCATTTCCCACAGGCTGACGGGAATGTCTGTCAGACCGTGCGAAAACATCGGTAGGAAAACAGGCGAAGTCTTTGTTGTAGTTGTTTGGTAGCCAATCTGTGCCAATTACGGCGCAATTTCAACAGGTCCAACCGTGACTGGTCAGTTCTCGTTAGCGTAGCCTCATTTTTCTCGTCGGGCGGTTCACGAATCCTCAACGGATGTGTTTAGAATGCCCCTCGTCACGATTATCCAGCGATCGTTCGGGGTGCTGCGAAAGTTGTTCCCATCCCCGCGAAGCTGACCATTAAAACAAGAACGTAGACGGGCAAGAAGACGATGGACGACGACCGGCAAACGCCGCCGCGATCCGTTGCTTTGCCGTCATAGAGTGGGGCTGCCGGGACGGCGGTTTCATCGTGGGATGCCATGAATTTCATTCTTTACTCGGACGTCAACGACAGCTCCATCAGCCAGAGCCTTGGTCGACCCGAATACAGTTATTACTTCGTGCTCAAGGCGTATCGCCCGGTGCTCGAAAGCCTTGGGCGGGTGCACGTGGTGTCCAGCGTCGCCGAGGTCGATCCCCTCTACAGGCAACTGCTCGCCGCTGGCGAAGACAGCTTGTTCCTGTCGTTCACCCCGCCGCAGAAAACCCCGACCGATCTGGAGTGCCCGACGATCTGCGTGGTGGCCTGGGAGTTCGACTCGATTCCCGATGAGCAGTGGGACAATGACCCGCGCCAGGACTGGACGCACATGCTCGCGCGCCAGGGCCGGGTCATCACGCTCTCCAGCCACACCGCCCGGGCGATTCGCCGGGCCATGGGTGAAGACTTCCCGGTGCTGGTGTTGCCAACGCCGTTGTGGGAAAACTTCGCGGCCATTCGTAGTCACCACACCAGCGCGCCGGTGAACCCCGGTTCAACACTGCAGATCAAGGGCTGCGTCTTCGACTCCCGTACCCTCGGGCTCAACGCCGATGCGCTGATCCCGGTGCCGCCGAGTGCCGAGGAACTGGCGGCGCTGGCGGCCGAGCTGGAGGCTTTGAAGCCACCGCCGCTGACACTGAAACGGCGCTTCGTGATTGCCCGCCATTACCTGCACATGTGGCGCCTGGACAAAGGCAAATCGCTGCCGGACCCGGTCCATCGCACGCACTTCCTGAGCCAGTGGTATTGGGAAGGGGTTCGCGACTTGTTGTCGGACACCGTCCATGCACGGCTCGCCGAGTACCTGCCGGCCATCGCCGGCCCGCAGACAGTTGCAGTGCCCGAGCCCGAACCCCGGGAGTGGCCGGATACCAACACCCAGGTCGAGACTCAAGTGGACGGCGTGGTCTACGTCACCGTCTTCAACCCGCGTGACGGTCGCAAGAACTGGCATCAGCTGATCACCGCGTTCTGCTGGGCGTTCCGCGAAACCGACGACGCCACGCTGGTGCTGAAGATTACCCAAAGCGACCTGTCGTCCTACTACGACGAGCTGATGACGTTGCTCGCGCAGCTGTCACCGTTCGCCTGTCGAGTGGTGGTGATGCACGGTTATCTGGACGATCCGCAATACGCCCGGCTGTACGAAGCCGCCAGTTTTTACGTCAATGCTTCACGCTGCGAAGGCCTGTGCCTGCCGCTGATGGAGTTCATGGCCAGCGGCAAACCGGTGATCGCCCCGGATCACACCGCCATGGAGGATTACATCGATGAGCGCGTGGCGTTTGTGGTCAAGTCCAGCGAAGAGCTGACCATTTGGCCGCAGGACACCCGCATCATCTACCGCACCCTGCGTTATCGACCGGACTGGGGGTCGCTGAAAACCGCCTACGAAAACAGCTACCGGATGGCCAAGGCGCAACCGCAGGATTACCAGCGAATGTCCCGCGCCGCCATCGACCGCATGCACGACTACTGCGCGTTCGCCCCGGTGCAGCAACGTCTGTCGGACTTCTTCGGGCTAGTGCCGCAGGCCTCTGTGCCTGCGACCGTGACGGATAACGCCTCATGCTGATCATCATTCATTCGGAAACCAACCAGCGCACCATTGCCCAGAACCTCGGCCGCTCGGAGTACAGCTATTACTTCGTGCTCAAGGAGTACCGGCCGGTGCTGGAGCGACTGGGGCGAGTGGTCGAAGTCAGCGACCCACAGACCGAAGTCGATGCGCTGTACCTCGACTGTCTGTCCCGAGGTGAAGACTGTGTCTTCCTGTCGTTCTCGCCCCCGCATCGCACGCCGGTCAACTTTGCCTGCCCGACCCTGGCGGTGTTTGCCTGGGAATTCAGCACCATTCCCAACGAGCCGTTTGCCGGGGAACCACGCAATGACTGGTGCAGCGTGTTGCGCGCGTCCGGTGCGGCCATCACGCATTCCAACTACACCGTCAACGCGGTGCGCGAGGCCATGGGCGCGGACTATCCGATCGTCGCCGTGCCCGCGCCCGTGTGGGACCGCTTCGCTGCCCGTGGTGCGCAGTTGCAACGCCAGCCGCTGGCCAGGCAGGTGAAATTGAAGATCAAAGGGGTGGTGGCGGACAGTCGTCAGCTCGACCTGCAGGCGTTTGGCCCGGTGCATTTGCGTACGGGTCAGGGCATCGATTTCGATGCGCCGGCCAGTGAGCACGAGTTGGTGCTCGACGGGGTGATCTATACCTCGGTGTTCAACCCCAGTGACGGGCGCAAGAACTGGGAAGACATGCTCAGTGCCTTCTGCGTGACTTTCCGCGACGTTGAAGATGCCACGCTGGTGTTCAAACTGACCCACCACGATGCCGAAGAAGCGCTGGCCGATATCCTTCATCACTTGTACAAAAACCAGTCCTACCGCTGCCGCATCGTGTTGATTTACGGTTACCTGGCGGATGCGGATTACGAGCAACTGGTCCAGGCCACCAGTTATGTGGTCAACACCGCTTACGGTGAAGGGCAGTGCCTGCCGCTGATGGAGTTCATGTCCTGTGGCAAACCGGCAGTGGCGCCGCGCACCACGGCGATGATCGATTACCTGGATGCCGACAACGCCTTCATCATCGACACCACCGACGAATTGACCGCCTGGCCCCATGACCCGCGCCGCGCCTTCCGCACGTTGCGCTACATCACTGATTGGGCGTCGGTGTGCAGGGCGTATCGAGCAAGTTATGACGTAGCCAAGGACGATCCCGAGCGTTATGCGCAGATGTCCGCCCATGCGGTGACCAGCCTGCAAGCGTTCTGCAGTCAGGCCAGCGCCGAGCAACGCTTGAAAGGGTTTTTCGCCGATTTGTTCAAAACCCCCGTTACACCTGTCCTGGAAACCCCCGAAGCATGATTCGTGCATGGTTGCGACGTCTGTTGCCTGCGGCGAAACCCGAGCCGTTGCCGGTGGTGCACAGCCCCGTGTCGCCACGGGATGTGGGGTTGCGCGACGCCATGCTCGATGGCTGGTTTCTGGGTGACAGCGGCGAATTGCTCAATGGCTTTGCCATCAACGCGGACGACACCTTGCTCGACGTCGGTTGCGGTGAGGGCGTGGCGACCCTGTTTGCAGTGCGTCAGGGTGCGTCGGTGATCTTTACCGACAGCGAGCACGACAAGGTCCGCGAGCTGGCCCTGCAGGTGGATGCGCAGTCGAACAAGCAAAATCTTGGATTGGTGAGCAACAGCCTGCCGCTGCCCCTGGCCGACGGCTGCGCGAGCAAAGTCGTGTGCATGGAAGTGCTTGAGCACATTGATCAGCCCGAGCCGTTCATGGCTGAACTGGTGCGCATGGGCCGGCCCGGGGCGCTGTATTTGCTGAGCGTTCCGGCCCCGGTGGGTGAACATTTGCAGCAGGGCATCGCACCGGCCAGCTATTTCCAATCGCCCAATCACGTGCAGATTTTTACCCCGGAGCGGTTTGCCGCGATGGTCGAAGACGCCGGGCTGGTGATCGAGCATCGCCAGGCCACCGGGTTTTTCTGGGTCATGGGCATGATCTTTTTCTGGGCCAGTGAACGCGCCGCCGGTCGCGACCTGGGTGGCGCAGTGCGCGACCGGATTCAGGCGCCGTACCCACCGCTGATGGAGAGCTGGGCGCAGACCTGGCAAGACTTGCTGGCACAACCCAATGGCCTGGCGATCAAGCAGATGCTTGATCAATTCATGCCCAAGAGTCAGGTGATCATCGCCCGCAAACCGCTGGATGCCGACGCCACGTCCGGGAGGATGGCATGAGCAGCAAACGGATCATGGACATCGAGTTGCTGCGCGGTATTGCAGTGCTCGGCGTGTTGTTTCATCACCTGCAAGGCAGCCTGTTTACCGACACGGTGCCATTGCTGGAAAACATCCATGCCTGGGCGCAACCGTGGTGGGGCGTCGATCTGTTTTTCGCGATCTCGGGCTTCGTGATTGCACGCAGTTTGATCCCGGCCTTGCAGGGTTGCAGCACGCGCCAGGAATACTGGCAGCAGACGCGTAACTTCTGGCTGCGGCGGGCCTTTCGCTTACTGCCGTCGGCGTGGTTGTGGCTGGCGTTGATGCTGCTGGCCTGTGTGTTTATCAACCGCTCCGGGGCGTTCGGCACCTTGCAAGCGAACTTGCAGGCGACGCTGGCCGGGGTCGCGCAATATGCCAACTTCCGCTTTGCCGACAGCTTTTTCCACTACGAATACGGCACCAGTTTCGTGTACTGGAGCCTGTCGCTGGAGGAGCAGTTTTACCTGCTGTTCCCGCTGCTGATTCTGCTCTGCCGCAAGCACCTGGTCTGGGCGTTGCTGGCGTTGGTCGCGGTGCAGTTGTTCACCTTGCGCACGCCGATCCTGATGGTGGTGCGCACCGATGCATTGGCCCTCGGCGTGCTGCTGGCGATGTGGAGTGCACGACCTGATTACGTGCGCTGGGAGCCGACATTCTTGCGTCGGCCGTGGGCGGGCGTCGCGGCGCTGCTGATCCTGGCGCTGGCGCTGAGCTTCATGGCCACCGACCGCTTCACCTTCGCCAATTACCGGATCGGCGCGATTGCCGTGCTCAGCGCGGTGCTGGTCTGGATCGCGTCCTACAACCGTGATTACTTGATGCCAGCAGGTTTGCTGAAGAGCCTGATGGTGTGGATCGGCAGTCGCTCCTACGGGATTTACCTGATCCATATTCCGGCGTACGCGTTGGTGCGCGAAGTGATCTTCCGGTTGCAGGCGGCCGGTCTGCCGAGTCCGGCGGGCCATCCGGTCCTGACTATCCTGATCGCTGGCGGGCTGATTGTCCTGTTGAGCGAACTCAATTACCGCTTCGTCGAAATGCCCATGCGCAATCGCGGCGCCTCGCTGGTGCAACGTCTGAGCACGTCCCGAACCGCCGTCCCATCCTCTGGAGCTACCTCATGCTGAGCCTTTTGAAGAAACTCACGGCGGGCACGCCCGCTCTCGCGCAGCCAGTGGCACCGGTCGCGGACAAGGTCGACCCGTACATGCTCGGCCTGCATGACGCGATGCTCAGTGGCTGGTTCAACCAGGAAACCGGCGAGCTGTTTACCGGTTTCCCGGTGACCCCTGAGGACACCTTGCTCGACGTCGGCTGCGGTGATGGCGGCAACGTGCATTTCTGCGGCATGCGCGGGGCGAAGATCATCATTGCCGACATTGACGCGGCCAAGGTTGAAGCGACCCGCCAGCGCCTGAGCGATACGCCGGCCCGGGGCGTGGAGTGCCACGTGACCGACTGCAATCCGCTGCCGATTGCCGATGCGACCGCCACCCGCGTGGTGTCCACCGAAGTCATCGAACACGTCGACGACCCGGCGCAGTTCCTCGCTGAACTGGTGCGGGTCGGCAAGCCTGGGGCGTTGTATTTGCTCAGCGTTCCGCACCCGAGCTCCGAAGACCTGCAAAAGGACATCGCCGCGCCAGAGTACTTCCAGAAGCCCAACCACATTCGCATCATCAGCGAAGAGCAGTTCAAGGCGATGGTCAGTGACGCCGGCCTGGAAGTGCTGAGCCACAGCCAGTACGGGTTTTACTGGTCGATGTGGATGCTGTTGTTCTGGGAAGCCAAGGTCGACTTCAGCAACGCTGACCATCCGCTGCTCAATCACTGGGCGGATACCTGGAAAGCGATCCTCGATTCGCCGCGGGGCGCGCAGATCAAACAGGCACTGGATGCTGTCGTGGCGAAAAGTCAGGTGATCATCGCTCGTAAGCCTTTGGCCGAATAACCCAAGGCTGGCAGTGTTTTCTGTGGTGGTGGCTTTTGTGGCGAGGGAGCTTGCTCCCGCTCGGCTGCGAAGCAGTCGCTAGTGCTGAGAACTCGATCTGTCTGAATTAATGTGGTGGCTGGTTTTGGGGCTGCTTCACAGCCCAGCGGGAGCAAGCTCCCTCGCCACAGGTTTTGTGTACCCTGTAGACCTGTTTTTGTAGGGATCAGGGATGTGATGTCGTTCGTTATTCGTCTATCGGTATTGCTTGCCGCGTTGGTGCTCAACGGCTGCGAGCATCACGACGCACCACCACTCGATCAACAACTCTACGTCTGGCAACGGCAATGGACCCCGGCCCATGAGGCTGCGTTGCGCGATAGCCGTGCCGATTTCTCGACCTTGCGGGTGCTGGCGTTGCAGGCATTCCCGCAGGAAGGCTGGCGCCGGGCGCGGATTGATCCGGGGTTGCTCAAGCACGATGGCCGACCGCTGATTGCGGTGATTCGTCTGGATGGTCAGCTCAAGGCGCTGGATCAGGACGAGGTCATTACCCAGATCCAGCAAGTGCTCGGCGATTGGCAAACCCAAGGCCTGACCTTGGCCGGCGTGGAAATCGACCACGATGCCGGCAACGCTCGGCTGCCAGCCTATCGGGGGTTCCTCACGCAACTGCGCGCCACGCTGCCGGCATCTTTGCCGCTGAGCATCACCGCGCTGCCGGCCTGGCTCGACAGTGCTGAATTGCCCGAGCTGTTGGCGACGGTCGACAGCAGCGTGTTGCAGGTGCATGCGGTCAGTGACCCGCGTCGAGGGTTGTTCGACGTGGATCAAGCCAAACAGTGGGCCAAGGCCTGGAGCCGCATCACGGCTAAGCCGTTCTATCTGGCACTCCCGGCGTATGGCGTGGCGCTGTTGCCCGACGCCAGTGGTGCACCGGTCGTCGAAAGCGAAGTCCCCATCGAGCGGGGTGGCAAACGCCGGGAATTGCTGGCCGATCCGCTGCAATTGAGCACATTGGCGACTGAGTTGCGTCAGGATCCGCCGGCCCATCTGGCCGGCCTGATCTGGTTCCGTCTGCCACTGGCCGGTGATCGCCGCGCCTGGAGCCTGACGACACTGGGCGCCGTGGCCCGCGGTGATGCGTTGAACAGTCGCCTGAGCCTGAAACTATCCGCAGAAAACGGCCTCTATGACATCGCCATCAGCAACCAGGGCAATCTCGACAGCGACTGGCCCGAACGCCTGACGCTGGCGGTGCAAGGCTGTGATGGCGCTGATGCGCTGGCCGGTTATGCGTTGCAACAGAGCCCGGATCTGCTTACCTTCACCCGCTTGCGCGACGGTCGAATTGCGGCCGGCGGACAGCGCGCCATCGGTTGGGCACGCTGCGCAAAAATTGATCAAGGAGGTTCGAATGTTCACCCGTAACTGGCCCCGCCATCTGCTCTGCCTGAGCCTCGGTTTGCCGCTGGGTTCGGCGCTGGCCTGTGGGCCGGACTTCCCGATGCGTTTGCTGGATAACCGCGACCAGTCGCTCTCTGCGCTGCCGGAAGGCAGCTTCCGCTTCGAGGTCAGTCGCCTTGGGCAGGCCATCGCCGGGCTGAAGAATGCCACCGCTGCCACCAACAGCCCGGGCGACGGTTACGGCGATGCGCCTTCCTACACCGATCAACGGGACAAGGCTGAGCAGGCCGGGTTGACCGTTGAGCAGCAAGCGCTGGTCAAGCAACTGCGCACGCTGACCGATGCTCATGAGGTAGAAACGCAAGGTGCGAGCCTGCCGGTTGATCTGCGGCTGTACCTGGCGGGTGCCGTGGCGTTTAGCGCGGGAGACCATCCGCTCGCTGCTGAATACTTCCAGAAAGTCCTGGCGTTACCGGCCGATCAACGACCGTTGCGCAGCACTTGGGCAGCGTATTCGTTGGGCCGGGCGCTGTATGAAATGAGCGCCGAGGCGGGCGCCGGGCCGGGCCTGTTGGCCCAGGCTCAGACGGCCTTCGAACAGGCTCGTCAGTTAAGTGCCGATGGCTTCAGCGATCCGCTGGAACTGGGCGTCGCCAGCCTCGGCGAAGAAGCGCGAGTGGTTCGCACTGCGGGCGACTGGAATCGCGCTATCGAGCTTTACGCCACGCAAAACCTGCTTGGTTCTACGGTGGGTTATTCCTCGCTCAAACAATTGATGAGCGAGCTGATGGCGCTGTCTGACGATCAGTTGGCCGTGTTGCTTCAGGGTAAATCGGTGCAGCAATTGGTCACTGCATCGTTGATCAGTCGCGTTGGTTGGTCATTCGGTGATCAACCGCCGAGCGAGAAAAAGCTGATCCAGTTGCTGCAAAACAGCACCCGCGGCAGCCTGGATAACGCGGATCGATTGGCGGCGATGAATTATCAACAGGGTGATTACGCCAGCGCCAAGGCCTTTCTTGAACACGCCGGCGACGGCGGTCTGGCCTGGTGGGTACGAGCCAAACTGGCGCTGCGCGAAGGCGATAAAGCCGCCGCTGCGGATGCTTATGCGAAAGCGGCCCAGGCGTTCCCGCAGAACGAGTCCTGGGGCGAACGGCGGACCCCGGACTGGGATTTCGAAACGGTTAAGCCCAATTGCCGGGTCGAGGGTGAAAGCGCGATCCTCGCCCTGCAACGCGGCGATTACCTGCAAGCGTTCGATCAGCTCTATCGCAGTCAAGGTGTGTATTGGCTCGACGCGGCCACGGTCGCCGAGCGGGTGCTGACCGTCGATGAACTCAAGCATTATGTCGACACCCAAGTGCCGGCAGTGCCGCCGCTGACTCAACAGGAGCGCGACAATTATGTGCAACTGCCGGTAGCTGCGAAGCTGCGGGATTTGCTCGGACGGCGGTTGTTGCGTGAAGAGCGGTACGACGAGGCGCCAGGGTATTTCGACAACGTCGATCTGCAGAGCAAGGCCAAGGCCTACGCACAGTTACGTCACGCGGCCGACGCTGCTTGGTGGCCAACTACTCGCGCCGCCGCTTTGTTCAACGCCGGCGCCTTGGCTCGTCAGTGGGGGATGGAGATACTGGGCTATGAGATGTCTCCTGATTACGCCTCGTTGTTCGACGGCAACTTCAGCCTGGAGACCACGGAACTGAAAGTCGGACCGCTGGTGGCCGAGGGTGAAGTCCAGCGCCAACAGGCCAGCGCTGCTCAGCCAAATGTGCGCTTCCACTATCGATTCGTCGCCACGGCACTGGCCAGTCGCGCCGCCGACAATTTACCTCACACCAGTCAGGCCTTTGCGGCTGTGTTGTGTGCGGCTTCGGGGTGGAATTCCAGCCTTGAGGAGCAAAGCGCGTTCTATCAACGCTACGTCAAGGAAGGCCCTTACGTGACCTGGGCCGGAGACTTTGGCCATCAGTGCCCTTATCCGGACTTTCAAAACGCCAGCAAACGCTACGTGACCCAGGCCACTGATTCCGTGCGCTCAACCCTGCGGCCTTACAAGAAACCGGTGCAGATTGGTGGTTTGGTGGTGGTCGTGGCGGCGGCGTTGCTGTTGATCAATCGCCGTCGCCGCAAAGCGCAGTAAGGTTCAAGCCTGTTGAACGAAGGTCAGCCTTAGCGCGAAGCCGATCAACAGGCTTCCGAACAACCATTGCTGCACGCGTTGGGCCGAGGGACTGCGTTGCAGCCAACGGCCCAGCGCCGCGCCAGTCAGCGCGTAGGCGCTGTCGAACAGTAAACCGGCGACCACCAGTAACACACCAAGGGTGGCGAACTGCGCGAGCACCGGCCCTGCCTGAGGATTGATGAACTGCGGCAGCAATACCGAGCAGAACAACAGTGCCTTGGGGTTGAGCAGGTTGGTCAGCAAACCGCGTTGGATCGAGTCGCGCCAGCGCGGTTTTTCGCCGCCAGCGTTTGCCCCATTCAAGCTCGGCAGCAGGGTGGTGCGCAGGCATTGAATGCCGATCCACAGCAAGTACGCAGCGCCGACCAGGCGCACCACATCGAAGGTCCAGGGCGCAGCCTTGAACAGCGCCGCCAGCCCCAGCGCCGCCAAGGCCACATGACAACCGCGGGCAATGCCCAGGCCTATCGCCGTGGCCAGCGCCGCGCCTTTGCCCTGACGAGCACCGGTTTGCAGCAGCAGAATCATGTCCGGGCCGGGCAGCAGATACACAACCGCCAACGCCATGAAAAACAGCCAGAGTCCTGCCACGTTGCACCCCATTCGTTGTCGATTTGGTAGGGTCAGTCTAGGGCTGGAGGGCAGGGCAGGTGCTTGCGTAGTTCGCTTCTATAACCTTCTGAATTGGCATAACCTGCCACGTCATGACGTACACACCATCAGGATCTGCCAAACCATGAAACTGGATGCCTACGACCGCAAGATTCTCGCCGCCCTGCAACGGGACGGTCGACTGAGCAATGTGCAACTGGCCGATGAGATTGGTCTGTCGGCGTCTCCGTGTTTGCGCCGGGTGCGGATGCTCGAAGAGGCGGGGGTGATTCGCGGTTATCAGGCCAACCTTGATCGTGACGAAGTGGGGCTGGGGCTGACGGTGTTTGTCGGGGTCAAGGTTGAACGCCACAACGATGAACAGGCCGAGGCCTTTCGCGAGGCGGTGACGGCGTTGCCCGAGGTGATTTCGGCGTTTCTGGTGTCCGGGGAATCGGATTTTCTGCTGCAAGTGGTGGTGCCGGATCTGCGTGCCTACGACCGGTTTCTCACCGGGCGCCTGCTGAAGTTGCCGGGGGTAAGTGATATTCGCAGCAACTTTGCGATTCATACGGTGAAGACGCCGGGGGCGTTGCCGCTTGAGCATTTGCCCAGTTTATAAAGATCAAAAGATCGCAGCCTTCGGCAGCGCCTACAGGTGCGATCTTTTGATCTTTGATTTACATCTGCGTCGCCATCCCCTCCACATTCATCGCCGCCTGGCGCAACGCTTCTGAACGGGTCGGGTGCGGGTGGCAGGTCAGGGCGATGTCCTCGGCCGAGGCGCTGAACTCCATGGCCACGCAATATTCACCGATCATTTCACTGACGCTCGGGCCCACCAGATGCACGCCAAGGATTTCGTCGGTGCGCTCATCGGCCAGCACTTTGGCGAAGCCTTCGGTCTCGTGGTTGATTTTCGCCCGGCTGTTGGCGGTGAACGGGAACTTGCCGACCTTGTACGCACGACCCTCGGCCTTGAGCTGTTCTTCGGTCTTGCCGACGCTGGCCAGCTCTGGTCGGGTGTAGATCACATTGGGGATCAGGTCGTAATTGACCTCGCCGGCCTTGCCGACGATCTGCTCGATGCAGGCCATGGCTTCGTCTTCGGCCTTGTGGGCGAGCATCGGCCCGGACGTGACGTCGCCGATTACCCAGACGCCAGCGGCTTCGGTGCGGTGACCCTTGTTGGCGAGCATGCCGCGTTTGTCGGTAGCGAGGCCAACGGTTTCCAGGCCCAGGCCTTGGGTGTAAGGCCGGCGCCCGATGGCCACCAGCACGTAATCGGCTTCAAGCAATTCTGCGGTGCCACCAGCGGCGGGCTCAACGCTGAGCTGCACGCCGTTGGCCGAGGTGGTGGCGCTGGTGACTTTCGAACTCAACTTGAAGCTGATGCCTTGCTTGGTCAATGAACGTTGCAGGGTTTTACCGGCCTCGCCATCGACGCCGGGGCAGATCCGGTCGAGAAACTCGACCACGGTCACTTGAGCGCCCAGCCGCCGCCAGACCGATCCCAATTCCAGACCGATTACTCCGGCGCCGATCACCACCAAGTGTTTCGGCACTTCGGTCAGGGACAACGCACCGGTTGAATCGAGGATGCGCTTGTTATCGATGTCCACGCCGGGCAGGGGAGTGGGCTCGGAGCCGGTGGCGATGATGATGTCTTTGGCCGTCAGCTCGGTCTTGGCGCCCTGGCTGTCAGTCACGGTGACCTTGCCGGGCCCGTCGATATGGCCCCAGCCCTTGATCCAGTCGACTTTGTTTTTGCGAAACAGAAACTCGATGCCTTTGGTCAGCCCGGTAACGCTTTCGTCCTTCTGTTTCATCATCTGGGCGAGATTAAGCGTCGGTTTGACCTCGATCCCCAGGTTGGCGAACTCCGCACCCATGGCTGCGTCGTAGAGTTCGGAAGCATGCAGCAGGGCCTTGGACGGCATGCAACCGACGTTCAGGCAGGTGCCGCCGAGGGTGGCGCGGCCTTCGACGCAAGCGGCTTTGAGGCCGAGTTGGCCGGCGCGGATCGCTGCGTTGTAACCGCCCGGGCCACCGCCCAGAATCACGACGTCATAGGTGCTCATGCTTGTACTCCTGGAGTAAAAGGGGCCGGATGGGTAAACGTAGCCGTTGATAAAAATTACGGACGTAATATGTGCGTTCCAACGTATTTAGGTCAAGGCTTCAGGTAAATGACAGGTCGAGCACTTTTAGATAGAACGATTTAGTACGGAAATTTCACCACTTTCGTTATATGGTAACGAATTGTGTCGGGTTTTGACGTTAGCAACGATAAACACTGGGGTGGTATGCAAGTCGATCTTGATGTCGATGGAACGCAAGTAGCCGGGCTGCCGCGCTTTCAGCAGGCGCTCTTTCACGGGCGACGATTGCGTCAATATGCAATCGGCCTGAGTGTCTTGGCTGGCGTGGGGCTGTTACTGGCGTTTTTCACCGGGCTGTTTGCGCCGCAGTCACTGTGGGCGGCGCTGCTGGTCAATCAGAGCGCCGGTTTGCTGGTACTCATTGCCGGTCTGCAATCGGCCTGGTGGGTGACCGAATGGCGTGCGCAGGCGATGAATCCGAGCGTGTCAGTGCCAGTGGTGGTCGACGCCGACGAAACCGTTGCGCCGGCGGGTTGGTACGAACGCTTGCTGGATCGGCTCGGGCAGCGCTGGCAGCACATGCTGGTGCAGATCGGTGCGCCGACTTTGTGGCTGGCCGGTTGGGCGCTGCTGGCGTTGTTCAGCATCGAACAGTTCTGGAACCTGGCGCTGACGCCTGCTGCTCTGGGAGTGTCGGCCAGTGTCGGCGCTGCGCTGTCACTGTTGCTGGCTTTTGGTCTGTTGGTGCTGGAACGTCAACTGGCCCAGGAAAACCTCGCCGAATGGCCGGAAGCAGGGTCGTTGGCGCAGCTGACACGTGTGGCGATTATCTGTTTGGTGCTGAGCGCGTTGTGTCTGCTGTTCGGCAATGACACCTCGGTTTGGCCGGTCCGTCTGGCGGTGCTGATCGGCTTGCTGCCGGGGCTGGTGGCCGTTGAATTGTTGCTGCGTGCGGTGCTGTCGCTGTTCAGTCCGCAGCGTGAACAACTTGAACCATCGTTGCTGGCGCGAAGCTTTGTCGCTGACATGCTGCGTTGGCCGCCACAACCGTTGCTGGCGTTGCAGCACGAATTGCACAACCGCTTCGGCATCGACCTGCGGCAAATCTGGGCCTTCACTTACATGCGCCGGGCGTTTTTTCCGGTGTTGGCGGTGGTGGCGATTGTCGGTTGGTCACTCACCGGTATTCACGAAATTGCGCTGCAAGGGCGCGGTATCTACGAACGTTTCGGCAAACCGGTGGAAGTCTTCGGCCCAGGTTTGCACGCCGGTTTGCCCTGGCCGCTGGGCCGAGTGTTGAGCGTCGAGAACGGCGTGGTCCACGAGTTGGCCACCAGCGTCGGTGAAGCATCGGCACCGGTGGTGGCTGAGCCCGCGGAAGGCCCGGCCCCGGCGATTGCCAATCGCTTGTGGGACGCCAGCCATGTGAATGACAAATCCCAAGTCATTGCCAGCAGCCGTGCCGACAAGCAGAGCTTCCAGATCGTCAACATGGACGTGCGTTTCGTCTATCGCATTGGCCTGACCGATAAAGACGCGTTGGCCGCGACTTACAACAGCGCTGATGTGCCGACGCTGATTCGCAGCACCGCCAGCCGAATTCTGGTGCACGACTTTGCTTCGCGTACCCTCGACGGTTTGCTCGGTGAAGACCGGGTAGGGCTGGGCGAAGAGATCGGCCGTGCCGTGCAGGCAGACCTGAAAAAACTCGACAGCGGCGTGGAAATTCTCGCCACGGTGGTTGAAGCGATTCATCCGCCGGCCGGTGCTGCCAATGCTTATCACGCGGTGCAAGCGGCGCAGATTGGCGCTCAAGCGTTGATCTCTCGTGAACGCGGTGCGGCAGCGGAGGCGACCAACCAGGCGCAGTTGCAGGCCAGCATTGCTCGCGATCAAGCCACTGCAAGCGCCCGTGAAATCAATGCGGCGGCGCAGGCTTCCGACCTTCGGTTCAGTGCCGAACGCAAAGCCTTCGCCAGCGCCGGCCAGGCTTTTGTGCTGGAGCAATACTTCAGCCAACTGACCCAGGGCCTGGCCAACGCCAAGTTGTTGGTTCTCGATCATCGCCTGGGCGGCAGCAGCAACGCGCCGACCATCGACCTCCGTACATTCACGCTGCCGGCTGACCCTGCGCCGGCGCGTAATACCGCTCAGCCAGGAGCCTCCCATTGAGCCAGTCGCATACTCACGATCACGATGACCACACTGGCCACGATCACGGCCATGGCGGGCATCATCACGGACATCACCATCATCACCACGGTGATCCGCAGGAGGCCGGTCCATTCCCGTGGCGGCGCATGGGTTGGGCGGCGTTGCTGGTGGCGTTTGCCATCGCAGCAGCGAGCCTGGTGCAAGTGCGTTCGGGGGAGGCCACGGTGATTACCCGTTTCGGCAACCCCTCGCGGGTGTTGCTTGAGCCGGGGCTGAGCTGGCGTTGGCCGGCACCGTTCGAGGCGGCAATCCCCGTGGACTTGCGCTTGCGCACAACGTCCAGCGGTTTGCAGGATGTCGGCACCCGGGATGGTTTGCGCATCATTGTTCAGGCTTATGTGGCGTGGCAGGTACAGGGCGATCCGGACAATGTGCAGCGCTTCATGCGCGCGGTGCAGAACCAGCCCGATGAAGCGGCGCGGCAGATTCGCACCTTTGTTGGCTCGGCACTGGAAACCACGGCCAGCAGTTTTGATCTGGCGAACCTGGTCAACACTGACGCCAACCAGGTGCACATTGCCGAGTTCGAAGCGCAGTTGCGTCAGCAGATTGATCAACAGTTGCTGACCACTTACGGCGTGCGAGTGCTGCAAGTCGGCATTGAACGACTGACGCTGCCGTCTGTGACACTGACCGCTACGGTCGATCGTATGCGCGCCGAGCGTGAAACAATCGCCACCGAACGTACTGCGATAGGCAAACGCGAAGCCGCGCAAATCCGTTCCGCCGCCGAACGTGATGCGCGAATTGTGCAGGCCGATGCCACGGTGAAGGCTGCTGACATCGAAGCGCAATCGCGCGTTGAAGCTGCGCAGATTTACGGCCGCGCCTACGCTGGATCGCCGCAGCTCTACAATCTGCTGCGCTCACTCGACACCTTGGGCACTATCGTTTCGCCGGGCACCAAACTGATTTTGCGCACCGACGCAGCACCATTCCGGGTGTTGGTTGACGGTCCGCCGAGCCTCGATAACAAGTCCGGGTCGCAGCCATGAATTTGGTTCCACGTGGAACAAATGAGTTAAGCAGCCCTTGGATTCAGGCCGGGCGTCTGGCTTTTCTGGCGCTGTACGCGGTGACAGTGCTGGCCGCTTTGGCCTGGGCGTTCTCCAATGTGCGGCAGATCGACCCGCAGAATCGTGCCGTGGTTTTACACTTTGGAGCCCTGAGTCGCGTCCAGAATGCCGGTCTGTTGTTGGCGTGGCCGCGTCCGTTTGAGCAGGTGATTTTGTTGCCGGCGGCGGATCGGGTCATCGAGCGTCGAGTGGAAAATCTGTTGCGCAGCGATGTGGCGCTGCAGGCTGATCGCGTCGCCACGTTTGCCACTCCGCTCAGTGATGCACTGGCGGGCTCCGGTTATCTGCTGACCGGTGATGCCGGCGTGGTGCAACTGGATGTGCGGGTGTTTTACAAAGTCACCGAGCCGTACGCCTTCGTCCTTCAGGGCGAACATGTGCTGCCGGCACTCGATCGCTTGGTTACTCGCAGCGCCGTGGCGCTCACCGCCGCGCGCGATCTGGACACCATTCTGGTTGCACGTCCCGAACTGATCGGCGCCGATAACAAGGCTGCCGAACGTCGTGAACGCTTGCGCGGTGATCTGGTGCAAGGCATCAACCAACGCCTCGCCGAACTGACGGCGACGGGGCAGGGAATCGGTATTGAAGTTGCTCGCGTCGACGTGCAATCGAGTCTGCCCGGCCCGGCAGTAAACGCCTTCAACGCCGTGCTGACCGCCAGTCAGCAAGCCGACAAAGCAGTAGCCAACGCACGTACCGAAGCCGAGAAACTCACTCAGACCGCCAACGAACAAGCCGACCGTGCCCTGCAAGTGGCGCATGCCCAAGCGAGCGAGCGACTGGCCAAAGCCTCGGCGGATACCGCGACGGTACTGAGCCTGGCCAAGGCGCAACAGCAGGGCACTGACCCGCAAATGTTGCTGCGCATTTACCGTGAGCGGATGCCGAAGATTCTCGGTCAGGCTGGCTCGGTGACCACGGTCGATCCGAAAGACGATTCCCGCCTGATCATTCAGGGAGCTGCACAATGACTGCCCACGCCGCCGCCGCACCGAGCATGTTGTCCTCGGCTGAGCAACGCAGCGCTGCGCGCCAACTGACCTTGGCGATGCTCGCCCTCGGCTTGCTCGGGTTGGGTCTGATCTGGCGCTGGTTCTCTCCGGAGCAGACCGGTGTCAGTCAATTGCTGCTGGGATTCGCCTCGGTACTGGTCGCTGTGCCGGTGATGCGTTCGGCCTGGTACAGCTTGCGCTACCCGAGCCTGCACGGGATCACCGATCAACTGATCGCCCTGGCCATGCTCGGTGCCTGGGCCACCGGTGATTTGCTCACGGCAGCGTTGCTGCCGATCATCATGATCTTCGGCCATGTGCTGGAAGAGCGCAGTGTGATCGGTTCCCAGGAAGCGATTCACGCCCTCGGCAAATTGACCCGCAGCCATGCGCGCAAGCTTCAGGCGGACGGCGCCATTGTCGAAGTCGACAACGGCACGCTCAAGGCTGGTGACATTGTGGAGGTGCGCGCCGGGGATCGAGTACCGGCGGATGGTCGGGTGTTGTCCGGTCAGGCGAGTCTCGACACCGCATCAATCACCGGCGAGTCGGTGCCGTTGGAAGCGGTGGTCGGCATGGCGGTATTCGGCGGTGCGATCAACCTCGATGGCTTGCTGCGCATTGAAGTGACCCGCACTGGCAACGAGTCGACCCTCGGTAAAGTGATCGCGCTGATGCAAAGCGCCGAGCGTTCCAAACCACCAATCACCCGTTTGCTGGAACGTTACGCTGGCAGCTATATGGTGTTGGTGTTGCTGCTGGCGGCAGTGACCTGGTTTGTCACCAACGATGCCCAGGCAATGTTGGCGGTGTTGGTGGCGGCTTGCCCGTGTGCGCTGGTGCTGTCGGCACCGGCCACGGCGATTGCCGGCGTAGCAGTAGCGGCGCGTCACGGGATTCTGATTCGCAGCTCGGCGTTCCTCGAAGAGCTGGCGGACCTGACGTCACTGGTCGTGGACAAGACCGGGACGCTGACCTTTGGCACCTTGCGTCTGCAATCCATCGATAGCCCGTTGGAGGATCGCAGCCACGTGCTGAAACTCGCCGCCAGTCTTGGTTCGGCGAGCAGTCACCCGGTCAGCCGTGCGTTGGCCAGCCTGGTCACTCAGGAGCATTTCCTGCTGCTCTCGGACATTCACGAACGCCAAGGGCTGGGCGTGGTGGCAATGACGGAGCAGGGCGAGGCAGCACTCGGTCGTCCGGAGTTGTTTGCGCAGTTGGGCATCGACACTTCGGCCGTTCCGGAACACGACGGGCCGATTGCTGGGCTGGCGCTTGACGGTGAATTCCTCGCCTGGCTGTTGCTGGCGGACACGGTCAAACCTGAAGCACGCTTTGCCTTGAACGAGTTGCGCGAGCTTGGCTTGGGTCGGCAGTTGTTGCTCACGGGCGATCGACAAAGTGTCGCGCATACACTGGCTCGGGATGTCGGTATCAGCGATGTCGAAGCTCAGGCGTTGCCCGAGGACAAACTCAATCGTGTACTGACGGAAATCGGCAGTGGCTTCCGGCCGATGGTGGTCGGTGACGGCATCAACGATTCCCTGGCACTGAAGGCCGGTGTTGTCGGTGTGGCCATGGGCGCCGGCGGCGCGGATATCGCGCTGGCTTCGGCAGACATTGTGCTGATCGGCAGCGACCTGCGTCGGCTCGGTACCTGTGTACGGTTGAGTCGCCAGTGCCGGCAAACGCTGCAAGTGAACGTGATCATCGGCCTGGGTTGGACCTTGGCGATTGTCGCCTTCGCAGCTTTCGGTTGGCTGGGTGCGGCGGGAGCGATGATTGCGGCGTTGCTGCACAACCTGAGCACCTTGCTGGTGTTGGGCAACGCCGGGCGTTTGCTGCGGTTTCAGGAGCCTTTGCTCAAGCTCAAAGACGAAGTTTGAGTCCGCCGCGAGTGAAGGCTCTAAACCGGGAGCTTACGGCGCCAGCAACTTTTTAGAACTGTGCGCCCACATCGTAGTCATCTAGGTGTGGGCCATTTGTTTTTTAGGTCGCGACGGCTGTCTCGAGCGCCGCGAGTTATAGAAAAAGGCTATTAATTCGATAGCCAGCTAATTTTCTAAGATGGTCTACCCTCAGATCAGACGTCTGAAATAAGGGGGATTATCCATGCTCGCGCAACTTCCACCGGCCTTACAGAATCTGCAGCTACCGCTTCGCCTGCGACTCTGGGACGGCCATGAATTCAATCTGGGGCCGACGCCCAGCGTCACTATTGTGGTCAAGGACCCGCAACTGGTTTCCCAGTTCACCCATCCTAGCCTCGACTTGTTGGGGGCGGCATTTGTCGAAGGCAAACTTGAGCTGGAAGGCTCAATCAGCGATGTAATCCGCGTCTGTGATGAGTGGAGCCAGGCCATGTTGGGTGACGCCGACAGTCAGCCGGTGCGCCTCGTCCACGACAAGGAAACCGACGCCAAAGCGATTTCCTATCACTACGACCTTTCCAACGCGTTTTACCAGCTGTGGCTCGACAGCGACATGGCGTATTCCTGCGCCTATTTCGAGACCGGCAGCGAGACGCTGGAACAAGCCCAGCAAGCCAAATTCCGGCATCTGTGCCGCAAGCTGCGCCTGCAACCGGGCGATTACTTGCTGGATGTGGGTTGCGGCTGGGGCGGGTTGGCGCGGTATGCGGCCCGGGAATTCGGCGCGAAGGTGTTCGGTATTACCCTTAGCAAAGAGCAACTGGCCCTGGCCCGTGAACGGGTTAAAGAAGAAGGGCTGGAAGATCTGGTTGAACTGCAACTGCTCGACTACCGCGATTTGCCGCAGGACGGGCGTTTCGACAAGGTGGTCAGCGTTGGCATGTTCGAGCACGTCGGCCATGCGAACCTGACCGAGTACTGCAAGGTCCTGTTCGGCGCGGTGAAGGAGGGAGGTCTGGTGATGAACCACGGGATCACCGCCAAGCACACTGACGGCCGACCTGTCGGACGCGGTGCCGGTGATTTCATCGAGAAGTACGTGTTCCCCAACGGCGAGCTGCCACACCTTTCAATGATCTCTGCCGAGATCAGCGAAGTGGGGTTGGAAATCGTCGATGTCGAGAGTCTGCGCCTGCATTACGCGCGTACCCTCGATCACTGGAGCGAACGCCTGGAAGACAACCTGGAAGCTGCCGCCAAACAGGTGCCGGAACAGACGCTACGGATCTGGCGGCTGTATCTGGCCGGTTGCGCTTACGCGTTCGCCAAAGGCTGGATCAACCTGCACCAGATCCTCGCGGTGAAAGCACACCCGGACGGCAGTCATGAACTGCCTTGGACCCGGGACGACATCTACACGCCTTAAAGGATCGGTGAAATCAGCCGGGCGACCCGCATGCCGACTTGTTGCAGGCGGTGGGTCTCCCGGCTTTCTTCTTTGGCGATCTCGTGGGCCTGGTCGAAATCATCGTTGAGCATTTGTTCCACCTCGGCGGCGAACACGCTGTCTACGGTCAACAACATCACTTCGAAATTCAGCCGGAACGAGCGGTTGTCCAGGTTGGCGCTGCCGATGGCGCTGATTTCGCTGTCGATCAACACCACTTTCTGATGCAGGAATCCGGGCTGATAACGGAACACCCGCACGCCTGCGCGAACGGCTTCGAACGCGTAGAGACTGGACGCGGCATAGACGATCCGGTGATCCGGGCGCGACGGCAGCAGCAATCGCACGTCCACACCGCGCAGTACCGCCAGGCGTAAAGCGGCGAATACCGCTTCGTCCGGAATGAAGTAAGGACTGGTGATCCACACCCGCTCAGTCGCCGCGTGAATGGCTTCGACGAAGAACAGCGAACAGGTTTCGTAGGAATCCGCCGGGCCGCTGGCGAGCAATTGGCACAGCACGCCGTCGTCCGGGTACACGTCCGGCAGGATCAGCGGCGGCAGTGAACGCGCGGCCCAGAACCAGTCTTCAGCAAAAGATTCCTGCATGCTGGCCACCACCGGCCCGCGCACTTGCACGTGAGTATCGCGCCATGGCGCCAGGGGCGGTTTCTCGCCCATGTATTCGTCACCAACGTTGTGGCCGCCGACGAAACCCAGCACGCCGTCGACCACGACGATCTTGCGATGGTTACGGAAGTTGACCTGGAACCGGTTGAGCCAGCCGCTGCGGGTGGCGAACGCCTTGACCTCGACGCCAGCATCGCGCAACGGCTGCACGTAGCTATGGGGCAACGAGTGGCTGCCAATACGGTCGTACAGCAGATAAATCGCCACGCCTTCGGCGGCTTTTTTCAGCAATAGGGTTTGCAGGCGTTGGCCGAGCCGGTCGTCGTGGATGATGAAAAACTGGATCAGCACCGCTTCTTTTGCGTGGTTGATGGCATCGAAGATCGCCTCGAAGGTGGCTGTTCCGTTGATCAGCAGGCGCACTTCGTTGTTCGCCAGGCACGGCATGCGCCCCAGTTTTGGCATCGCCCTCAAGGACGCGTAGGCATTCGACGCGCGAGCGGTCAGGGCTTCTTCGACCCAGGGTCGCCAATTCAGCTCGGAAATGGCCTTGCGCATTTCTTCGTTGGCCTGGCGCCGGGCCTTGATGTAACCGTCGAAGGTGCTACGACCGAAGACCAGGTACGGAATAAGCGTGAGGTAGGGAATAAACAGCAACGACAGGGCCCAGGCGATCGAGCCTTGGGCGGTTCGAACGGTCAACACGGCGTGGATGGCGGCGATCAGGCCCAGCGAGTGCAGTAGCGCAATCATGTAACCGAAAATATGCGGTCCAAAATAATCCATGGGGCAACCTTGCTCCTGAAGATTCAATGCGTAAAAGACCATGTTCCGTGCAGAATGTCGCTATTTAATTGGCCCATGAACCGAAGCACATGGCTGACGTCTAACGGCCACTATTGATCAGGAGTTACTCGATGAACGTTCGTCTGCTGGGTTTGGCCATGGCCCTTGGTTTGTCCCTTCCTGTGGCCGCTCAGGCGCAGATGCTGCAGCCGGGTTTGTGGGAATTGACCTCGAGCAACATGAAGGTTGATAACCAGGACCTGCCGGATCTGCAATTGATCCTTGGCCAGCTGCAAAGCCAGATGACCCCGGAACAACGGGCGCAACTGGAGAAGCAGGGCATCACCATGGGCGGCAAAGGGATTCGGGCGTGCCTGACTCAAGCCCAGGTGGCGTCCGACAACATTCCGCTGACGGACCCGCAATCGGGTTGCAAGCAGGAAATTACCGACCGTAACGGCAACCAGTGGAAATTCCGCTTCAGCTGCCCGAAAGCGCAAGGCGCGGGTGTGGCGACGTTCCTCAGTGATCGTGAGTTCACTACCAAGGTTAACGGTACGTTCAACGCCACCGGCATTCAGCAAAAGGGTAGCCTCGATACGCGTGCGGTGTGGTTGGGGCAGGATTGCGGGACTGTGAAGCCCAGAGCCTAAAAGCTTCGCGGGCAAGCCTCGCTCCTACAGGTGATCAGCAATCCGTAGGAGCGAGGCTTGCTCGCGAAGGCGTCCTTTCAAACCCCACAATCCTTGGGATGCAAAAACCCACACACCTCATCAATCCTCATCCGCCCGAAATCCTCCCCGCTGCAACTGCGCACGCTGACAAACCCGCCATCCATTTCTTTCTCTCCGACCACCAACAGGTACGGCACGCTCCGTTCGCTGTGCGCGCGAATCTTGTAGGCGATTTTCTCGTTACGCAGATCCGCAAGGGCACGCACGCCGCTGCGCCGCAGTTCCTCGGTCACCGATTGGGTGTACGCGATCTGGCGCTCGTCGATGTTCACCACCATCACTTGGGGCGGTGCTCGCCAATGGTCCAACTCCTGCTGGCTGGACCAGCAAGTGCCATAAATCCGTTGCAGCGAATTGCCGCCGACATGATCCAGAGCGAAGGCTTGCAGCACCTTTGTGGCGGGAACATGTGGACCGTTGGTCAAGTACTCGGCGTCTCCCAGCCGATACACCGACAAGCGTTCGGTGGATGACAGGTCCCGGCATCGGATGGAATGGTTGGTCGCCGCGAGCATGCGCATGCGCATTTCGATCTGTGGCAGATCATCGAGCGATAACATCCGCTCCATCGCAAACTCATAAAAGAACCCGTCACCCAGCGCCGAGCCCTTCAGCAACAGCACATTCGGATGCAACTGTTTGACTGCCATGGCCAGCATCAGCGCACAGGAACGGCGAACGATCTCCAGTCCATCAGGTTCCCGAGGCGTGACAATACTGACCCGCGCATCACCCTGAATCATGAATCCACAGTCCACCAACACGCCGTCGACCCGACCGGCGACTGCCGCTTGGGCCAGCGCGAGCCCGATACTCGCCGCCACTTCGAACACGGACAGTGGCTGATCGTATTCACGCAATGAGCCGTCGGGCAGGGTGATGTGGATCATGGTGGGTGTTCTCGGCAGTGGCGTTAGCGCATGAAGCGCAGGGGCAGTCCCTGACAGCTGTCATGTAGACGATTGGCGTGCCAGGCAATTTGCCCCGATACCAGGGTGGTACTGACGCTGTGGCGAAAATGGTGTTGGGCGAAGGGCGTCCAGCCGCATTGAGAAAGGATCGGTTGTAGGGAAACGGCGACGCCGTCGGGCTCGGGTTTGATCAGAACAAGATCAGCCCAATAGCCTTCGCGCAGATAACCGCGGTCGGGAATGGCGAACAGATCGGCAACCCGGTGACTGGTTTTGGCCACGAGGGTGGCGATTGGCAGCACTTCATCAGCGACCAATTCCAGCAGCGCGGGCAGGGCGTGTTGCACCAGCGGCAGACCGGACGGCGCCTGACTGTAAGGCCGGTGCTTTTCGGCCCACGTATGGGGCGCATGATCGCTGCCGATGACATCCAGTCGGTTGCTCAGCAGGGCTTGGCGCAATGCGTCGCGGTCGGTCCGGGATTTGATCGCCGGGTTGCACTTGATCAGGTTGCCCAGACGCGGGTAGTCGCGATCGTCGAACAGCAAATGATGCAGACAGACTTCGGCGGTGATGTGTTTCTGCGCCAGTGGCTTGTCTTCGAACAAAGCTAGCTCGCGCTCCGTGGTCAGGTGCAAAACGTGCAGACGAGTGCCATGACGCTTGGCCAGGTCCACGGCCAATGAGGAGGAACGAAAGCAGGCCTCGGCATTGCGGATCAGTGGATGGGCCTCGGCACAAATGCGTTCGCCGTACAGCGCTCGCAGGGTCGCGGCATTCGCATCGATGCTCGGTGTGTGTTCGCAATGGGCCAGCAGAATCGTCGGCACCTCGGCGAACAGCCGCTCGAGAATCCGCGGATCGTCCACCAGCATGTTGCCGGTGGACGCGCCCATGAACACTTTCACCCCGGCGACTTCGCAAGGATTGAGCGCGGCAACGGTGTCGAGGTTGTCGTTGCTCACACCGAAGTGAAAGCCGTAGTTGGCCACCGAATTGATCGCCGCTCGACGCTTTTTATCGGCGAGTGCTTCGAAGGTAAGGGTGGCCGGATTGGTGTTCGGCATGTCCATGAAGCTGGTGATGCCACCAGCCACGGCGGCTCGGGATTCTGTGTAAAAGCTGCCCTTGTCCGGCGCTCCAGGATCTCGGAAATGCACCTGGTCATCAATCATCCCCGGCAGCAACCACTGACCGAGCGCGTCGATTTCCACGCTTGCCGTTTCGCCTTCGATGCTGCTGGCGATCTTGACGATTCGGCCATTGCTCACCAGCAGGTCGCCGTCAAACGCGCGACCTTCGTTCACCAACCGGGCATTGCGAATCAGCACGCTGCTCATGGTCAGAACTCGTTCTGCAGTGCTTTGTAGCCGCGCACCAGATCGACGTTGGTGCGCGCCACATCTTCGGAAAACTCCGAGGCACTGACGCTCACCGGCGGAAACTGCGACAGGTCGGTGCCGGGGCCGATACGCGTAGTGGACGGCACGTAGAAGGCATCGGGCAAGTCCCGGCCGTCGACTACCGAGTTGTGCCGCACCACGCAGCCATTCCCGACGACGCAGTTGAACAGCACGCTGTTGAAACCGATGAACACCCGGTTGCCGACGGTGCATGGGCCATGAACGATGGAGCGGTGGGCGATGGAGCTGAACTCGCCGATGGTCACCGCCGCGCCGGATTTGGAGTGGATGACCACGCCGTCCTGAATGTTCGAGTTGGCGCCGATGGTGATCGGCTCCATCTCGCCCGAGGCATCGACCTCATCGGCGCGAATCACCGCGTAGGGACCGACGAAGACGTTCTCGCCGATCATCACTTTGCCGCAGATGATCGCGGTTTTATCCACGTACGCGGACTCCGCAATCACCGGAAGATCACCTGAGGGATTCTTTCGGATCATGGCTTGCTCAACGCGTCGTACAGGGTGTTGAGGTTGTACTCGAACAGCCCGGCGAAAGTGCTGGCCGGGCCGCTTGCCGCGAGTGCATCGGAGTACAACGTGCCACCGATATGCGCACCGCTTTCATCGGCAATTTGCTTCAGCAAGCGAGCATCCTTGATGTTTTCCATGAACACCGCTTTGACCTTGGCCTGGCGAATCTGGGTGATCAGTGCAGCCACTTCCGCAGCGGAAGGTTCGCGCTCGGTGGACAGACCTTGAGGGGCCATGAAGTCGATACCGTAGGCTTGGCCGAGATAACCGAACGCGTCATGGGAGGTGACGATCTTGCGGTTACCTGGTGGCAGCGAGCCGAGCTTGGCTTTGGCTTCGGCGAGCAGGGCGTAGATCTGTTTCAGGTAGGCCTGACTGTTGCGCTGGTAGTCAGCTTTGTTCGCCGGGTCGGCGGCAATCAGTGCCTTGGTGATGTTGGCGATGTACAACTCGGTGTTCGCCAGGTTGTGCCAGGCGTGTGGGTCGGGAATTGTTTCGCCGTCTTCATCCAGCGAGCGTGGAATTACACCGTGGCTGGCGCTGATCACCGGGGCTTTTGTTTCCGTACTGGTCACCAGACGATCCAGCCATGGCTCGAAACCGAGGCCATTCTTGATGATGAGTTTGGCCTGGAGCAGCGCTTTGGCATCGTCCGGGGTCGGCTCGTAGGTATGGGCATCGGCGTCCGGGCCGACCATGTTGGTGATCTGGATATGGTCGCCGCCAACCTGATGGGTCATGTCGGCGAGGATGCTGAAGCTGGTGACCACCTGCAGTTTTTCAGCGGCAGACACGGACATCGACAGCATCAAACTGAACAGCACGAGTAAAGCGCGCATCGGGAAACACCTCATTGGGATGTGAGCAAAGGCGGGCGGCGCAGCAAGCCGTGCACCGGACCGAACACCACGGACAGCAGATACAAACCGCCAGCCACCAGCACGATGGCCGGGCCGCTGGGCAGCGAGTAGTAGAACGACAGCAGTAAACCGAACCACACCGAGAGGCAGCCGAGCACGGCGGCGATGGCCATCAGCGCCGGTAAACGGCGACTCCAGAATCGTGAGGCGGCGGCCGGCAACATCATCAAACCGACCACCATCAGCGCGCCGATGGCCTGGAATCCGATCACCAGGTTCAGCACCACCAGGGTCAAAAACACTCCGTGAGCAAGTGGTCCGAGACGGCTGACGGTTTGCAGGAACAGTGGGTCGAGGGTGTCGAGTAACAGCGGTTTGTAGATCAGCGCCATGGCAATCAGGCTGAAGCCGGAGACCCAGAGCATGCCGGTCAATGTCGGGCCATCGACCGCCAGCGCCGAGCCGAACAACAGGTGCAGAAGGTCCAGACGCTTGCCGGCGATGCCGAGGATCAGCACGCCGCTGGCCAGGGAGATCGGATAGATCGCGGCGAGGCTGGCGTCTTCGCGCAGGCCGGTGCGGCGGGTGATCCACGCGGCGAGCCCGGCCATGCTCAGGCCTGCGCCGAGGCCACCAATCGTTAGCGCCGGAAGACTCAGGCCGGCGAACCAGAAGCCCAACGCGGCGCCGGGCAAGATGCCGTGAGCGACCGCATCGCCGATCAGACTCATGCGGCGCAGGATCAGAAACACGCCAAGCGGCGCGGTACTGCATGCGAGGACCAGACCGCCGAGCAATGCCCGGCGCATGAACACGAACTCTTGGAACGGTTGCCAAAGGTGTGCGGCGGCGATCATCAGGCCACCTGCGTTTGGGGTTGTTGGCGGATTAGTTCGGTGCTTAGTCCTAGCGTGCAGCCGCTGCTTTTAATCAGCAGGGTTTGTGGGATGTGTTGGCGAACGGCGGCGAGGTCATGGCACACGACGACCAGGGTTCGACCTTCGGCATGCCAGGCGTGGATATTTTTCCAGAGCAATTCCTGACCGAGTTCATCGAGGGCGGCGTGGGGTTCATCAAGTAACAGCAAAGGCGCTTCGGCGAGACTCAATCGAGCGAGCAGGGCGCGTTGCAGTTCACCGCCGGAAAGCGCCATCAGCGGGCGGTGCTCCAGACCGGTCAGGCACCAGTTATCAAGGACGGCTTTGAGTCGCTGGTTACGGATCTCTGGAGGTTGCTTGCTGCCCCAGAACCCAGCGGCTACTAACTCTTGCAGACTGATGGGGAATTGGCGGTCCAGGTGTTGTTGCTGAGGCAGAAACGAGAGACCGCCCTTGCGTGGAACGTCCAGGACGATTTTGCCGGCCAGTGGTTTTTGCAGGCCGGCGATGACTTTCAGCAGGCTACTTTTGCCGGAGCCGTTGGCGCCGATTACGGCGGTCAGGCTTCCTTTGGGTAGCTCGAAATCCACGGCGGGTGTGAGCGGTTGGCCGGGCGCACCCCAGCGTAGGGATTGGCAGCGGATCATGCGGCTGCCTCCCAGTTCCAGCGACTTTCAGCCACGGCGTCGTGAGCGTGAAGGCTTTCGGCATGGACGACTCGGACGTGGAATCCATTGATACCAGGTGAGCGTTTCAGGGCCAGGTTCAAGCGTCGCGCGGCGTCTTCGCAGAACATCAGGTTTTGACCGTTGGCCAAGGCGAAGGCTTGTTCGTCAGCGCGTTTCACTGCGGTTTGCACGGCTGTGCCGAGGGCGGCTTCCGCGTCGTTGATGAGGGCGATTAATGGCAAGTCGTCGAGATAGTCATCCAGGCGCAGCTGCAAATGAGCAGTGCTGCGTTGACTGTGAGGCATTGCGACGATGCCCTTTGTGGAACCGAGCCAGGCCAGAACATCGGCATGCAGCAGTGGTGTATTGGCGAAATCATCGAGGAATTGTTGTTGGATGAGTTGGCGCGACAACGCTGCGGAACACGGGCAAGTCGAGGAATAAGGCACGTCTATTTTTAGTTCCACGTGGAACATATCGTTTTTCAATCGAGCTTCGATGCTTGCCGGATAGGTTTTCCAACCGGCTAAAGGACTGACAAGCGCGGGTCTTTTGAGCAATAAATCGGTGTGAACTTTCAGGTAAGCAGTGGAGGACAATCCTTCATGGCTGTCGAGAAAACGCTGCAAAACTCTGCGCAGTAATGCCGGCGTCAGGCTCTCCTGCTCAAGCATTTCCAACGCCAGATATAGACGAGACATGTGAATACCACGCGCGTCACCATCGTCGAGACTCACGCCGGCATCAGCCTTTGCGCTCTGCCGTTGGCCATCAAATAAAACAGGAAGAGCAATGCCGCACATGCCCACCCACTCCAGTGGAAGGGCTTGGCGTTCGGCCTGCGCGGCGATATCCGGCAGAGTCAGCGCATTCATGAGCAGGTCCATCGTGGGAGTTGATTTGGCATGTTATATTATTACATCTAAATCGACGATGCCTTTTTCGCGAGCGGGCTTTCACCATGCACAGACGTCACTTGCTCAACTTGATTCTGGCCAGCGCGGCCTTCGCTTTACCCTTTGGTGTTTCGGCCACGCAGATTCGCAACGCACGGCTCTGGCGTTCGGATGACAAGCTGCGATTGGTGTTCGATCTGAGCGGACCGGTGCAGTACAAAACTTTTTCCTTGAGCGCACCCGAGCGGCTGATCATCGATCTGAGTGGCGCGAATCTCAGCGGTGATTTCAGTCAGTTGGCGCTGAACAACACGGTGATCCGCTCCATTCGTTCCGGTCACTACGGTCAGGGTGATACGCGGATCGTCCTCGACCTCAGCGGGCCGGTGCAGCTCAACAGCTTTTTGCTGCCGCCACAGGATGGGCAGGGCCATCGACTGGTGCTCGATCTCAAGACCGCCGGGCCACTACAAATCGCGGCGGCGCCAATCCGTGAACCGATCATCGATAAGGCTCACCCCAAGCGCGACATCATCGTAGTGGTCGACCCCGGTCACGGTGGCAAAGACCCAGGCGCGGTCGGCGCCAAAGGTGAGCGAGAAAAAGACGTGGTGCTGTCGATTGCGCAGTTGCTGGCCAAGCGACTGAAGCGCGAGAAGGG
Source organism: Pseudomonas sp. ASL4 (assembly GCF_056680395.1). Classification (NCBI taxonomy): domain Bacteria; kingdom Pseudomonadati; phylum Pseudomonadota; class Gammaproteobacteria; order Pseudomonadales; family Pseudomonadaceae; genus Pseudomonas; species Pseudomonas sp. ASL4. The sequence continues at coordinate 811,880 of NZ_CM155280.1, forward strand.
CTATGACGTGAAACTGGTGCGCAACGACGACTTCTTCGTTCCGCTGCGCAAACGCGTGGAGATCGCCCGCAAACACAACGCCGACATGTTCATCTCGGTGCATGCCGATGCCGCACCACGGCTCACAGCGTCCGGCGCGTCGGTGTATTGCCTGTCTGAAGGTGGCGCGACCTCGGCCACGGCAAGGTTTATGGCGGAGCGGGAGAACGGCGCGGATCTTTTAGGCGCCACGAGCCTGCTCAATCTCAAGGACAAGGACCCGATGCTCGCCGGGGTGATTCTCGACATGTCGATGAACGCGACCATTGCCGCCAGTTTGCAGCTGGGCAGCACCGTGCTTGGCAGCCTGGCGGGCATCACCACGCTGCATCAGAAGCGCGTGGAACAGGCTGGATTTGCCGTGCTGAAGTCGCCGGACGTGCCGTCGATCCTAGTGGAAACCGGCTTCATCTCGAACGCCCGCGACAGTCAGCGGCTGGTCACCGCGCGGCATCAGCAAGCCGTGGCTGACGGTTTGTTCGAAGGTCTACAGCGCTATTTTCAGAAGAACCCGCCGCTCAACAGCTACGTTGCCTGGCAGCAGGAGCAGAAAAAAGCCCAGGTCTAGCAGCCGGCAATCCGGCTACAGGTGAATTTGCCGCTGCTGCCCCCGGAGCTGGAAAACCGATTGATGGTGGTCCAGCCAACACGGCGGGTGTAGCCGACCCAGGCTTCGCCATCGGAGGCGAGGCCGGTGAAAAACGTCAGTTGCCCGTAGCGACTGCTGGTCTGCGCCCAATAACGTTTGCCGGCCACCTCAAAGCCGCGCAGATAAATCGTGCTACCGACGGTGTTGACGCTGTAGGCGTTGCCGTCATGGTCGACACACGCGAGCAGATTGGCGCTGCGGGTGCACTTGGCCAGGGTCGGGATTTGTCCCCAGGCATCGACGGTGATCAATAGCGAAAGACTCAGCAGCGCGCACTTCAGGGCGTTTCCCATGGCATTTCTCAAGGATCGAACGGGCTCAAGCATCGTGCTCTTTGTCGTGACGAACAAGAGGGGAGTGGTTTATTTGTGTTGTTATACTATAACATTAAAACACGCCCGCCCTTGTTACCCTCCCATGACTGAACAAGAACTCTTGGCTCAACTCGCCGCCGATTACATGAACGACGCCCAGCAAGGTTTCTTCCGTGACCTGTTGCTGGCTCAACGCAGCGAACTGCAAGCGCGCATTGCCGGTGAGTTCGACGTGTTGCGCGAACAGGAACCCAACAGCGATCCCGCTGACGTTGGCAGCGCCGAGGAGCAGCGCCAATGGCAACTGCGCCTGCTGGAGCGGGAAAAGAAGCTCCTGGACAAGATCGACGAAGCCCTGGAACACCTGGCCCGCGGCGAATACGGCTGGTGCCGCGAAACCGGCGAGCCGATTGGCCTCAAACGCTTGCTGCTGCGGCCCACCGCCACACTGAGTATCGAAGCCAAAGAACGTGAAGAGCTGCGCGAACGCCATCAACGGGCGATTTGACCGGCCACATCCTGTGAGGAATACCTGATGCCCAATCGTCTCCCTGTGACCGTTTTGTCGGGCTTTCTCGGCGCTGGCAAGAGTACGTTGCTCAATTACGTACTACGTAACCGAGAGAATCTGCGCGTCGCTGTGATCGTCAACGATATGAGCGAGATCAACATCGATGGCAGCGAAGTTCAGCGCGATGTCAGCCTGAACCGTGCCGAAGAGAAACTCGTGGAAATGAGCAACGGCTGCATTTGCTGCACCTTGCGCGAAGATTTGCTGGAGGAAGTCAGCAAACTCGCCAAGGACGGTCGTTTTGATTACTTGTTGATCGAATCCACCGGCATTTCCGAACCGCTACCAGTGGCGGAAACCTTTACCTTCCGCGACGAAGAAGGCCAAAGCCTGGCGGACGTTGCCCGGCTCGACACCATGGTCACGGTGGTCGACGGGATGAACTTCCTGCTCGACTACCAGGCCGCCGAGAGCCTGGCGTCCCGGGGCGAAACCCTGGGCGAAGAGGATGAGCGTTCGATCACTGACTTGCTGATCGAGCAGATCGAATTCGCCGACGTGATCCTGATCAGCAAGATCGACTTGATCAGCAGCAGCGAGCGTCAGGAACTGATCGCGATCCTCGAGCGGCTCAACTCCCAAGCGGAAATCATCCCGATGGTCATGGGCGAAGTACCGCTCAAGAAGATCCTCAACACCGGTCGCTTCGACTTCGAAAAAGCCGCCCAGGCCCCAGGCTGGCTTCAGGAACTACGCGGCGAGCACGTGCCGGAAACCGACGAGTACGGCATCGCCTCCACGGTCTATCGCGCGCGCCGACCATTCCATCCCCAGCGCTTTTTCAGCTTCATTGACCGTCCGTGGGTGAACGGCAAACTGCTGCGCTCCAAGGGCTTTTTCTGGCTGGCCAGCAAGCACATGGACGCCGGTAGCTGGTCACAGGCCGGCGGCTTGATGCGCCATGGCTTCGCCGGACGCTGGTGGCGTTTCGTGCCGAAAACCCAATGGCCGCAGGATGAAGAAAGCACTGCCGGGATCATGGAAAACTGGACGGCGTCCACGGGTGATTGCCGTCAGGAACTGGTGTTCATCGGTCAGAACATCGACTTTGCACAGCTCACCGCCGAACTCGATAGCTGCCTGCTGACCGACGATGAAATGGCCCAAGGCATCGAGGGCTGGCGCCTGCTGCCAGACCCGTTCGGCCCCTGGCACGAAGAGGCCGCCTGATGCTCACACTCACCCCTGTGGGAGCGGGCTTGCTCGCGAAGGCGCCAGTACGGACACCACGCCAACACCGCGGAGCAACCCCAAAAGTCCTGACAAAAATTCTCCACGACGACGCCAATCTCGCCGTCTGGCGGCGCCAACTCCCGTTACACATCGCGGATTTCGCCAGTTTACTTCTGTCCCTGAACGAACCACTGGCGGAGTCCCTGTCCCTGGACATCGCCAATGAAGACGCCGAGCCCAACCTCAAAGGACTGGCCTCAGGCTTCAGCGATCTGGAAGGCTACGAAGGCTTCATCACCGACGTCTCCTGGCTGGTCAGCGCATTCGCCTGCTTACTCGGCGCCAAGCACATCGGCCTGCGCCTTCGGGTGCTGGAGACTGCCATGTGCCCACGCTTTCACGTCGATCACGTACCTGTGCGGCTGATCACCACTTACGCCGGCATTGGCAGCCAATGGCTGAAAGAAGGGGCGATGGATCGCCGGCAACTGGGCAAACCCGAGGCAGAACCCCAGTCGCAGATCCAGCAAATCAACAGCGGTGACGTGGCGCTGTTAAAAGGGGAGAAGTGGCATGGCAATGAAGGCTTCGGCCTGATCCACCGCTCGCCGCAACCGGCGCCGGGCGAGCGCCGGTTAATCCTGACGCTCGACTGGCTGAGCTAGTGGCTCAAGGTTTGAGCCAGTTTCCCTGGCTCTGCGCCTCGCAAAACGGTTTCAAATACGCCGCATCGGTGGCCACGCCGTAATAGTGAATATCCTGGCGGTAAGGCATATTGGCGACTTGGGCGTTGCTGCACACGCCGAAGGCGCCGGTGGGGCATTGGTCGACGTATTGCACCTCGACTTTCTGACCGGGAAGGCTCGGCTGGCAGAAACCGTCGGCGAACAGTTTCTCCGGGATGTTGCGGTTCTGCTGGCAGACTTTCACGTCGAGCCGTTCCGCCGTGCTATGTACTACGCACGCTTGGGCCAACGCCTCGCCCGACCCCAGCGCCAGCAGCAACGACAATCCCATCAACCGCATCCCTTACCTCCTCAGAAAACTTCGACCATGTTGCAGAACATTCCCACCCACGTCATCGCCGGCCCGTTGGGCTCCGGCAAGACCAGCCTGATCAAGCATCTGCTGGCCCAGCGCCCGGCGAATGAACGCTGGGCGGTGCTGATCAACGAGTTCGGCCAGATCGGCCTCGACGCCGCTCTGCTGACCCAGGACAGCGATGGTATCGCACTGGGTGAAGTGGCCGGCGGCTGTTTGTGTTGCGTGAATGGTGCGCCGTTTCAGATCGGCCTCGGGCGGTTGCTGCGCAAGGCGCGGCCGGATCGGTTGTTTATCGAACCCTCCGGGCTGGGGCATCCGGCCCAGTTGCTGCGGCAGTTGAGCGAGGCGCCGTGGCAAGGTGTGCTGGCGGTTCAGCCGTGTGTTCTGGTGCTTGATGCCCAGGTGCTAGCTGCCGGAAAACCGCTGCCGGCGGCGCAACAGGAGGCGTTGAACAGCGCGGGTCTGTTGCTGCTGAACAAGTCAGAAGGTCTTGATGAGGATGATCGTCAGCGGATTGTTGCGCAGTTGCCGGATCGCCCGATGTTCTGGACGCAGCAAGCGGTCATGCCGTTGAGCGAATTGCCGGGGCTTGGGAGTCAGGCGGTTACGGGTGTGGATAACTTCATCGTCCCCAAGGGATTGGCGCAGATGCCGGCTATCTGGACCGATGCCGCGCTGCCGATTTGCTTGAGTCAGGCGCAGGAGGGTGGCTGGAGCATTGGTTGGCGTTGGCATCCGAGTCAGACATTCGATGCCGCACTCGTTGGTCAGTGGCTTGAAAGTCTTGCCTGGCGGCGGGCGAAGCTGGTTATCCACAGCGTCAACGGTTGGGTTTCAGCGAATGCGGTGGATAACTCGGTGCTGGATTGGCGGCCGAGTGAGTGGCGACAGGATTCGCGGATTGAGTTGATTTTTAGTGAGTCGCAGGATGTGAGCGAATTACAGAAAGGCTTGGCCGGGTGCCGGTAATTGCGCAGTCTTTGAGGCCGTCTTCGCGAGCAAGCCCGCTCCCACATTGGATCTGCGTCGTTCACAAAACCAATGTGGGAGCGGGCTTGCTCGCGAATGGTTTAACTGACGACATAAATCTTCATGGCCGCCACTTCGTGTGTTCCTGCCGCCATTGGCTCAGCTCAATGACTTCCGCACGAGGCCTCACCACATCAACCACCGCTGGGGTGTCGTCAAACGGCATCGGGTAGGGCGCCAGTTCGATCTGCGCGCTGTGCGCACCGAATTGGGTGATGGTCCCGTTATGACGGGTCTCGCCGGTCACGGTGAATTCAAAGTTATACACCCGCGCCAGGCGTCGGCGACCGTTCGCGTCTTTGATAAAACCGATTTTTTTCAACGCCACGTTGCCGTCCAGCAGCTCGATCTGGAGCTTGGCGCAATGCTGTTTGACCCGCTCCAGCGCACGTTCGCGCAAGCCGTGGTTGTGCCACAGCCACGCGGCGCCGGTGGCGAGCAGCATCAGCACGAAGATATTTCCGAGGGTCAGCATCAACAGGGTGCTCCAACAAGATAGTGCCAGCTTAACTGCGTCGCTGGTCTGTCGTACAGGCTGCGTTTAGTCGCATACTGCGCGGCTCGAATTTCATTCGTTTTACGGAAAACTCACCGCATGAAACGTACGCCCCATCTGCTCGCCATCCAGTCCCACGTGGTGTTCGGCCACGCCGGTAACAGCGCCGCGGTTTTCCCGATGCAGCGGGTCGGGGTGAATGTCTGGCCGCTCAACACCGTGCAGTTCTCCAACCACACGCAATACGGGCAGTGGGCAGGTGAAATACTGCCACCGCATCAGATTCCCGAGCTGGTGGAAGGCATCGCGGCGATTGGTGAGCTGGGCAACTGCGATGCGGTGTTGTCGGGTTATCTCGGCAGTGCGGCCCAGGGCCGGGCGATCCTTACGGGCGTGGCGCGGATCAAGTCGATCAACCCCAAGGCGTTGTATTTGTGCGATCCGGTGATGGGACACCCGGAGAAGGGCTGCAGTGTGCCGGTCGAGGTCAGTGACTTCCTGTTGGAGGAAGCGGCGGCCGTCGCCGACTTCATGTGCCCGAATCAGCTGGAGCTGGACAGCTTCTCAGGGCGCAAACCGCAGTCGTTGTTCGATTGCCTGGCCATGGCGCGAGCGCTGATGGCGCGTGGGCCGAAGGCTGTGCTGGTCAAGCATCTGGACTATCCCGGCAAACCTGAAGAGGTTTTCGAGATGCTGCTGGTGACCGCTGAAGGGAGTTGGCACCTGCGTCGGCCATTGTTGGCGTTTCCGCGGCAGCCGGTGGGCGTGGGCGACCTGACGTCCGGGCTGTTCCTGGCTCGCGTGCTGTTGGGCGACAGCCTGGTGGCGGCGTTCGAGTTCACCGCGGCCGCGGTGCATGAGGTGCTGCTGGAAACCCAGGCGTGCGCCAGCTATGAGCTGGAACTGGTGCGGGCGCAGGACCGGATCGCACATCCTCGGGTGCGGTTCGAAGCGACCCCGATCAGTCTCTGAGTTCGGTGTCGAGCCCATTCGCGAGCAAGCCCGCTCCCACATTGGTTCTGCTGCGTTGCACAAAATGTGTGCACACCGCAGAACCAATGTGGGAGCGGGCTTGCTCGCGAAGGCTATCTAAAGAACACCCTCAACCTGACTGAACAGCTCAGGCGTCGTCCTTGATTTCCTGATAACGCTTTTCCAGCTCCTGGCGAATCTGCCGACGCTGCTGGGCCTGCATAAAGCGACGCTTGTCTTCGCTGTTCTCTGGCTGCAGCGGCGGGACGACGGCCGGTTTGCGCTGGTCATCCACCGCGACCATGGTGAAGAAGCAGCTATTGGTGTGGCGCACCGAGCGTTCGCGGATGTTCTCGGTCACCACCTTGATGCCCACCTCCATCGAGGTGTTGCCGGTGTAGTTGACCGACGCCAGGAACGTCACCAGCTCGCCGACATGGATCGGCTCGCGGAAAATCACCTGATCCACCGACAGGGTCACCACGTAGCGGCCGGCATAACGGCTGGCGCAGGCGTAGGCCACTTCGTCGAGGTATTTGAGCAGGGTGCCACCGTGGACATTGCCAGAGAAGTTGGCCATGTCGGGGGTCATCAATACCGTCATCGACAGTTGGGCGTTTCCGGGTTCCATAGCGTTCTCACGGGTCAAGGCAGGTTTTCGGGAGCGCACCTCTGCGGGTGCGTAGTCGGCTTTTCAAAACCAACAGTTATCGGGACGCCGGGCAAGTGGCTGCCGTCACGCCTTGATCGATCTGTTTCCATATATTGCGCCGCCTTTCTGCCGGAAGTCGCGGTGTTACCCTTCAAAAGCCCATCCCAAGGACGATTCCTACGCCATAAGCAGATTTTTACTCTGGTTCAACAGACCTTTCCTGCGTCTGCCGTTTGAGCACTATCACCCAAGGAGCGCCATACCATGCATGCCATCAGTTTCATTCAAGACCTGGCAGTGATCATGTTGGTCGCAGGCGTGGTAACCGTGCTCTTTCATCGTTTCAAACAACCGGTGGTTCTTGGTTATATCGTCGCCGGTTTCATTATTGGCCCGCACACGCCACCGTTCGGCCTGATCCACGATGAACAAACCATCAAGACCCTCGCTGAACTCGGGGTGATTTTCCTGATGTTCTGCCTGGGCCTGGAGTTCAGCCTGCGCAAGCTCTTCAAGGTTGGAGCCACGGCGTTTATCGCGGCGTTCCTGGAAATCGTGCTGATGATCTGGATCGGCTACGAAATCGGCCGCTGGTTTGACTGGAACACCATGGATTCGCTGTTCCTGGGGGCGATCCTGGCGATTTCCTCGACCACCATCATCGTCAAGGCCCTCAACGACCTGAAGATGAAGAACGAGCGCTTCGCCCAGTTGATCTTCGGTGTGCTGATTGTCGAAGACATCCTCGGCATCGGCATCATCGCCTTGCTGTCGAGCATCGCAGTCAGCGGTACGGTCAGTTCCGGCGAAGTGTTCTCGACCGTCGGCAAGCTCTCGCTGTTCATGATCGTCGCACTGGTCATCGGCATCTTGTTGGTGCCGCGGCTATTGGCCTACGTGGCTAAATTCGAAAGCAATGAAATGCTGCTGATTACCGTACTGGGCCTGTGTTTCGGCTTTTGCCTGCTGGTGGTCAAGCTCGAATACAGCATGGTCCTCGGCGCCTTCCTGATTGGCGCGATCATGGCCGAATCCCGGCAGTTGCTGAAGATCGAACGTCTGATCGAGCCGGTTCGCGACCTGTTCAGCGCAATCTTCTTCGTCGCCATCGGGCTGATGCTTGATCCGATGATCCTGCTGCAATATGCCTGGCCAATCGCGGTGATCACCGTGGCGGTGGTGCTGGGCAAGATGCTGTCCTGCGGCCTCGGGGCGTTTATCGCCGGCAATGACGGACGAACCTCACTGCGGGTCGGGATGGGTCTTTCACAGATTGGCGAATTTTCCTTCATCATCGCCGCGCTTGGCATGACCTTGCAGGTCACCAGCAACTTCCTCTATCCGGTGGCCGTGGCGGTATCGGTCCTGACTACACTGCTGACGCCGTATTTGATCCGCGCGGCCGACCCACTGTCGATCAAACTGGCGGCGGTCATGCCTGGGCGCTTGAGTCGGGTGCTGGGGATGTATGGCGAGTGGCTGCGCAGCATTCAGCCGCAAGGCGAGGGCGCGCTGCTGGCGTCGATGATTCGGCGGATTTTGTTGCAGGTTGGGGTCAATCTGGCGCTGGTGATCGCGATTTTCTTCTCGGGCGCGTTTTTCGCCGAGCGTATGTCGGCTTACCTGCAAGGCTGGATCAGTGACCCGAGCTGGCAGAAAGCGTTGATCTGGGGTGGGGCGTTGCTGTTGTCGCTGCCGTTCCTGATCGCCGCCTATCGCAAGCTCAAGGCACTGTCGATGCTATTGGCAGAGATGGGCGTGAAGCCAGAGATGGCGGGCCGCCACACGCAGCGAGTGCGCCGGGTGATCGCCGAAGTGATCCCGATCCTCTCGCTGCTGGTGATCTTCCTGCTGCTGGCAGCCTTGTCGGCCAGTATTCTGCCGACCAACAAGTTGCTGGTACTGATCGCCGTCGTCGCGGCCGCCGTGGCGGCGCTGCTCTGGCGCTGGTTCATCCGCGTGCATACACGCATGCAGGTAGCCCTGCTGGAAACCCTGGACAACCACAAGGAATCGTCCGGGCATTGACCACCTGGGGCGTCAGGCGTATCAGCTTTCCAGCCAGACGTCCCGCGCCCAGTGCCACACCGATTCCCAGGTTTCTTCGGCAATCAGCTCTTCTTCGGCCTGCCACAGCACCACGGTGCCGTCTTCTTCAACCAGGTAGTAGTCGTCACCGTCCTGGCAGATCGGGATCATGCTGCGATCAACGCCAGCGTCCCAAGCGTTGGCGGCAACGTCCGGCAGATAGGTGTGGGATTGCGGGTCGGTGACAGTCACCGGCTCCAGGCTGCCGTAGACCACATCACTGACAGTCAGCAAAAATTCTCTGAAGACAAATGGAATGTCGATGAACAGTTGTTCTTCGATTTCCACGATCTGATCTTCGTCGGGCAACTCCAAGGGGACCGGTACCGGTTCGTTGGCTTCACGCAGTTGTTCGATGATTTCTTCCACGTCCGGGATCCTCTTGCTTGATGGCGCGGTTTAGTTGGGGCGGTTTATACAGTAGCTCGCTATAGATGCAACCGCGAAATAGAAAACCCCGGCCGAGGCCGGGGTTTTGATTGCGCCAATATTGCGACAGGTTTATTGCGCGTCGGTTCAGCCGTTCTGGCGGATACCGGCGACCAGCCAAGGCTGGTTCTCGCCCTGTGGACGTTCCATGTTCCAGCTTTCGCTGAACACTTCGCCCTGGTCGAAGCGCGAAGTCTTCGACACACCGCTGAAGGTCAGGGTGGCGATAGTCTTGTCCGCCCGATCATCCACGCCATCCAGTTGTACCTGGAGGTTATCGATGTAGGTGGACTGGAAGCCTTCGCCCAGATCTGCACGTTCGTGCTTGAGGAACTCCAGCATCTGCGGGGTCACGAACTCGGCGATCTTGTCCATTTCGTTGGCGTCCCAATGCTGCTGCAGGGACTGGAAGTGGTTGCGGGCCGCTTCGACGAAGCTCTGTTCATTGAACCAGGCCGGAGCATTGATCACCGGACGAGCGGCAGCAGGTGCAGCCGAACCGCCGAAGATCGAACCACTGGCAGGCTTGTTCTCGAACACTTCACGCTGCATCGGCGCGCCAGCCGGAGCCATGTGCTCCTGCTGCTTGCGGCGACGGGCGGCGATGAAGCGGAAGATCAAGAAGGCAATGACCGCCATGATCAGGATGTCGAAGATCTGCATGCCCTGGAAGCCACCGCCCATGAACATGGAGGCCAGCAGGCCGCCGGCAGCGATACCGGCCAGAGGGCCGAGCCAGCGCGAAGCACCGCCGGCCTTGGCCGCAGCGCCTGCGGCACCGGCAGCACCAGCGGTCGCCGCAGCGCCGCCCGCGGCGGAAGAAGGGGCCATTTGGCTGGTTTGGTGGGTCGGCGCAGCGCCGACGCTTTTGCCGCCACCAAAGCGCTTGGCGTTGGCGTCGAGGCTCATCGTCAGGCCGATGCACAACGCCATGGCGATGCTAAGAAAACGTTTCATAAAGGGAATTCCCATTTGTGGATGGCACGCGCGCCATGTTGCACAGCTGAAGTGACACTGGCTAGCGGCAGAGTGTTTCGGGCTTTTGCCTGACAGGTTGCGTTCAGCTACGTCGGGGCAATAAGGCCTTGTACTTTTGTCTGTAGGACAAGTGGATAGGTTCTGCCGGAAGTTTGCTCAGCGTCGCAACGCGAGCATTACCACTCCGGCGGTGATCAGGCCAATTCCACCCCATTGGCGCAGGTCGAGTTTCTCGTCCAGCAGGATCACGCCGAGGACGGCCACCAACACCACACTGAGCTTGTCCACTGGAGCGACCAGCGAGGCCGGGCCGAGTTTCAGCGCGCGGAAGTAGCAAATCCATGAGGCGCCAGTCGCCAGTCCTGATAGCAGCAGGAACAGGTAACTTTTGGCAGAGATCGATCCTAATGACTGATATTGGCCCGTCGCGTACAAAATCAAGGCCAGGCTGACCAATACCACGATGGTGCGCAGGAGGGTGGCGAAGTCGGAATTGACATTTTCGATGCCGATCTTCGCGAAGATTGCAGTCATGGCGGCGAATGCCGCTGACAGCAGGGCCCAGAATGTCCAGGAAGAAAAAAAGCCTGAGCCCATGATTCGCGCCTTTATAAGATCAACCGTGTCAGCTTGGATGCCGCACAAAACCCCGTGGGAACGGGCTTGCTCGCGAAGAGCGATAACGCGGTGTTTCTGTAAAACCGCGGTGTTGCCTTCGCGAGCAAGCCCGCTCCCACATTAGCCCTCTGCTGGGCTTTAGATCGCTTCGAGCTTGGCATAGCCAAGCATCAACCACTTGCTGCCTTCGCCAAAATTCACCTGCACCCGAGCCTGGGCCCCGGCGCCTTCGAAGTTCAGGATCACGCCGTCGCCAAACACTGAATGCCGAACAGCCTGGCCGAGGCTGAAGCCGGTGTCCGGGATTTCGCTGCCGCCGAACAAACTGCTGGAACTCTGCTGCTGACCACCGCCGAACGGACGGCTGACGCTGTTGGACAGCCGCACTTCCTGAATCAGGCCTTTGGGCACTTCACGTACGAAACGCGAGACCTTGTTGTAGGTCTCACTGCCGTACAGGCGTCGGGTTTCAGCGTAGGTCATGACCAGGTTCTGCATGGCCCGAGTGATACCGACGTAGGCCAGACGGCGTTCCTCTTCAAGACGGCCGGGTTCTTCCAGGCTCATCTTGTGCGGGAACAAGCCTTCTTCCATGCCCACCAGGAACACGTAAGGGAATTCCAGGCCTTTGGCGCTGTGCAGGGTCATCAGCTGAATGCTGTCTTCGTGTTCGTCAGCCTGTGTGTCGCCGGCTTCCAGCGAAGCGTGGCCGAGGAATGCGGCCAGTGGCGTCAGGTCCTCGTCTTCTTCTTCAGCTTTCTCGAAATTGCGCGCAGCGCTGACCAGTTCCTCAAGGTTTTCTACCCGGGCCTGGCCTTTCTCGCCTTTTTCCGCTTCGTGATAGGCGATCAGCCCGGACTGCTCGATGACCGTCTGGGTCATCAGGTGCAGCGGCATTTCCATACACTTGGCGGCGAGGTTCTCGATCAGCTCGATAAACCCACCCAAGGCGCCCGCAGCACGGCCGGTCAGGCCTTTGTTGGCGACCAGCAAACGCATGGCTTCCCACATCGACACATCGCTATGACGCGCGTGGTCGCGAATCGCTTCGACGGTTTTCTCGCCAATGCCGCGGGCCGGGACGTTGATCACCCGCTCCAGCGCCGCATCGTTACCACGACCTTCCAGCAAGCGCAGGTAGGCCATGGCGTTCTTGATTTCCGCCCGTTCGAAAAAGCGCTGACCGCCATAGATGCGGTACGGGATGCGCTCGCGCAGCAAGGCTTCTTCCAAAACGCGGGATTGGGCGTTGGAGCGGTACAAAATCGCAATATCACTGCGAGCCAAGCCGGTTTTCAGCGCGCTTTCGATGGTTTCCACCACGTAGCGTGCTTCATCGTGTTCGTTGAACGCGGCATACAAGTTGATTGCTTCGCCTTCGCCCCCATCGGTCCACAACTCTTTGCCCATGCGCCCGGTGTTATTGGCGATCAGGGCGTTGGCAGCCTTGAGGATGCCGGCGGTGGAACGGTAGTTCTGCTCCAGACGAATGGTTTCAGCGTCCGGGAAGTCGTCGGAGTACTGATAGATGTTCTCGATTTTCGCCCCGCGCCAGCCGTAGATCGACTGGTCGTCGTCGCCGACCACCATCAGGCTGTCGCCGCCCTTGGCCAGCAGCCGCAACCAGGCGTACTGCACGGCGTTGGTGTCCTGGAACTCGTCCACCAGAATGTGCCGGAAGCGCTTTTGATAATGCGCCAGCAACCCCGGGTTATCGCGCCACAGGTCGAGGGCGCGCAGTAGCAGTTCGGAGAAGTCGATGACACCGGCGCGCAGGCACGCGGCCTCGTAGGCTTCATAAATGCTGCGCATGGTCGCCAGGAACAGGTCGCCACTGGCTTGAATGTGTTGCGGGCGCAGACCTTCGTCTTTCTGCCCGTTGATGAACCACTGGGCCTGACGGACCGGCCAGCGTTGCTCGTCCAGGCCCAACTCGCGGATCACCCGCTTGACCAGCCGTTGCTGGTCGTCGCTGTCGAGAATCTGGAAGGTCTGGCTCAGCTTGGCTTCCTGCCAGTGCGCCCGCAACAAGCGGTGCGCCAGGCCGTGGAAGGTGCCGACCCACATGCCGGCCGGGTTTATACCCATCAGCTGCTCGATGCGATGACGCATCTCGGCAGCGGCCTTATTAGTGAAGGTCACCGACAGGATCGAGTGGGGCGAGGCGTTTTCGACCTGGATCAACCAGGCGATACGGTGCACCAGCACTCGGGTTTTACCGGAACCAGCACCGGCCAGGACCAACTGACGACCCACGGAGGCAGCTACGGCCTGGCGTTGGGCATCGTTGAGGGAGTTCAGCAGAAGGGAGAGATCATCGCGCATCGGGGCATTCTAGGGGGCAGCGTCACACCGGGCAAACCCCGCTTTGATTTAGCCGATGAAAGATGAAGGGAGGACGACCGGTCGGTCACTGGCTGCAAGCGGCGGCGGGGCTCGCTTGGACACTTTTATACCGCCGTCAGCGGTCGATACTTTGGTCTACTTTGTCACTTGGGGCGGTTTGGTCCCGGCCTTTGCTTGTGTATGCTCCGTGCACAATTCGGGCTCACCACGCTCATTATAAGAACAAGAACATTGCCTATGACCCTCAGCTCCGACCTGTCGGGCCCCTCTGTGGAGCCCCGGGTTATTCGTAAACAGTACGCTATGGAAATGGCGGTCGAACGCACGCGCCTGCTTTACCAGGGCTCGCTGTTGCCGACGCTGTTCATGCTGATCAACGGTCTGGTCTGCGCCGGTTTGCTCTGGAGCCCGCAACGCTATTTCCTGGTCAGCGTCTGGCTGGTCTGGTTGCTGTCACTGGTGGCGCTGCGAGTGATTCAGGTCGCGGCCTTCGATTCGGCGATTCCCAACCGTCAGGCCCATCCAGTCTGGATTCGCATGTTTTTACTGGGTTCGGCCATGACCGGCCTGACCCTCGCCGGTGCCGGCATTGCCCTGGTGCCCGCGGACACCTTCATCCAGCAAGCCTGGGTGTTCGGCCTGATCGGCGCCGCCGCTCTCTCGGCCAGCGTGGCCTACGCGGTCAGCCTGCCGGCATTTCTCTCCTTTACCTTGCCCTGCCTGTTGCCGCCCATCGGCTATATGTTCTGGGGCGGTGATGAACAGCAGCAGGGCTGGGGCTGGTTCGGGCTGATTTTGCTGGGCTCGTTGAGCGTCGTGGCCTGGCAGGTCAATCGGCTGATTGATCGCGGATTGTTGCGGCGCTTCCAGAATCAGGCGTTGATCGAGCATTTGCAGCACGCTCAAACCCAGGGCGACCAACTCAATTACGAACTGGCCAAGGAAATCGACCAGCGCCGCCGCGCTGAAGAAGAATTGCGTGAAGCCCAGGTCGAACTGGAACACCGCGTCGCCGAGCGCAGTCTGGAGCTGAGCGCCGCCACCGAAGCCTTGAGCAAAAGCGAGGCACGCCTGGCGCTGGCATTGAAAGCCAGTGAACTCGGGTTGTGGGACTGGAACCTGCAAACCGACGAAGTCCATCACACCCAGCTCCAGGAGCTGTTCGGCCTGGCGCCGGAGTACGTGACCGCCATGCTCAGCCACCTCAGGCCACGTCTGCATCCGGACGATGTGCCGTCCCTCAAGCGCGCGCTGGTCGAGCACTTGAAGGGCCGCAGCGAGGATTATCAGATCGAATACCGCGTGCGGCATGGCGACGGCCATTGGGTCTGGATTGAAGACCGTGGCCGCGCGGTGGAGCGCAGCGAAACTGGCCGGGTGATCCGCATGGTCGGCACTCGCCGCGATATCAGTGCCAGCAAAAGCCTGGAGGAACAGCGGCAACTGGCGGCGACGGTGTTCGAGGCAGCCAGCGAAGGCATCGTGATCTTTGACCCGAATTACGCGCTGATCGCCGTCAACCAAGCCTTCAGCCGGGTAACCGGCTACGACATCGAGGACATGCTCGGGCGCAACGTCGTGGACTTGCCGTGCAGTCGGGATGCCCGCCGGCACTACACCGCGATTCATCAGGCACTGGAGCAACACGGCAGTTGGCAGGGTGAGCTGGTGGAAACCCGCAAGAATGGCGAGCTGTATCCGCAATGGCTGCAATTGAACGCAGTGCGCGATTCTCGGGGAAAGGTTAGTCATATTGTAGGCTTCTTCGCCGATCTATCCGCCCGACGCGAATCCGAAGAGCGTATGCGCTACCTGACCCATTACGACGAACTCACGGGCCTGGCCAACCGCTCGCTGTTCCATGAACGGCTGCGCGAGGCTCATCAGCGAGTGCGTCAGGGCGGTCGGCGCAGCCTCGCGTTGCTGCACATCAATCTGGATCGTTTCAAGCTGCTCAACGACAGCCTTGGCCATGAGATCGCCGACCAGCTATTGCAGAAAATGGCTCGGCGGCTGGTGAATGCGTTGCCTGAGGCGGACACCATTGCGCGGCTGTCCGGTGACGAGTTCGCGGTGTTGTTCGACGCCTACGGCAACTTGTCGAGCCTGGCGCGGGTGGCAACCCGGTTGTCGACCAAGCTGCGCTTGCCGTTGACGGTCGACGGCCATGAACTGGTGGTCAGTGCGTCCATGGGCATCAGCCTGTTGCCGGACAACGCGAGAGAAATTTCCGCGCTGGTCAGTCAGTCGAACATGGCCATGCAACATGCCAAGCACCTGGGCGGTAACAACTTCCAGTTCTACACCGACAGCTTGCAAGCCAGCACCCTTGAGCGTTTGCAGCTCGAGAACCAGTTGCGCAAAGCCATCGAAGAAAAGCAGTTGAAGGTGTTTTACCAACCGAAACTCTGCCTCGCCACCGGCCGGCTGAACGCCGCCGAAGCTTTGGTGCGCTGGGACCACCCGACAATGGGCTCGGTGCCTCCAAGCGATTTCATTGGCTTGGCCGAGGAGACCGGGTTGATTGGCCCTATTGGCGAGTTCGTGCTGCGTCAGGCGTGCTGGCAAGCCTGCGAATGGCAGCGCCAGGGGCTTGAGCCAATCCGGGTGTCGGTCAACCTGTCGGTGCATCAATTGCGTCAGGGAAAACTGGTCAGTCTGGTGCGCCAGGTGCTGGAGGAAACCGGTCTGGCGCCGCACCACCTGGAACTGGAACTCACCGAAAGCCAGTTGCTGGACAGCGTCGAACACATCATCGCGACCTTCCAGCAGTTGCGTGATCTGGGTGTGAAACTGGCGATTGATGATTTTGGTACTGGCTATTCATCACTGAGCTACCTCAAGCGTATTCCAGTGGATTACGTGAAGATCGATCAGGCGTTTATCCGGGGCTTGGGGGAGGGCAGCGAGGATGCGGCGATTACCCGGGCGATCATTGCGATGGCGCATGGGTTGTCGCTCAAGGTTGTCGCAGAGGGCGTGGAAGACCAGCAGCAGCTGGATTTTCTGACCGCCGAGCGTTGTGATGAAGTGCAGGGTTATCTGATCAGTCGGCCTGTGGATGCCACAGCCTTGGCAGGTTTGCTTCGAGAGCAGCTTGCGGAATGAATCGCTAAAAGGCCCGCCAGACGCTGTTGGTCTGGCGGGCGAATACGCAGCCGGTGAACGAAACCTTTCGCGCTTAGTTTGTAGTCAGCACGTTATCAATGCGGTGCAGCAATTTACCTTCGAAGAAGATGCTTACGCCGGTGACCTGCGAAGCACCTGGCTCCGTGTAGGTGACCGGTTTGTCCGTTTCGACCTGAATGAAAATGCCGCCAGAATTCTCAAGCTTCAGTTCCAGCCGCAGATCGGAGGACTTGTCTTGTTTTTTGCTTTTCAGCAGTGTCGGCGTGATGCCCGGATGTGCGACGCGCACGGTGCCATAGGTGCGAAAGGAAGGATTGCCCGGCATCCGGTCGATTTGCGCGACCCAGTCACTTGTTTGAATGGTCATGGTTGATAACTCCTGTAATAAGTTTGATTGCGTCCTGCACGACCCAATCTATGCAGCTCGGCTTATTCAGGTGCGGTACATATGTAGTGCATGGGTAAATTTTTGTGCTGTGTCCCACTGAATCCGGGCCGGGAGTGCTACATGAAGCGCGCGTGCCTGAAATGGGGGGATGTTGTTACGCATTGAACGGGCAAAAAGCCGATTCATGTAGTATAACTACAAGCGTGCTACATCCCCGGCACCTGCCAATAACAAAGAGTCGACCCCTTTGAATCTGCTGCAACACATCGCCCAGTCACGCCACCTGTTACGCAAGTCGGAGCTCAAGGTCGCCGACCACGTGCTGCTTGATCCTGCGGCGGTGATGCACAGTTCCATGGCCGACCTGGCCCACAGTGTGGGCATCAGCGAGCCGACCATCGTGCGCTTTTGCCGCGCCATTGGTTGTTCCGGTTTCCAGGACTTGAAGCTGAAGCTGGCCCAGAGTCTGGCGGCCGGTGCGAGCTTCGGGCAGTTCGCAATTCATGAAGACGATTCGGTCGCTGACTACAGCCTGAAAATCTTCGACACCACGCTGCACACGTTGATGGAGGTTCGCGAGAAGCTCGATCCGGTCGAATTGCAGCGGGCGGTGTCGCTGATGTCTCAGGCCCAGCGCGTCGAGTTCTATGGCTTTGGCGCGTCGGGTGCGGTGGCGGCGGATGCCCAGCACAAGTTCTTCCGTTTGTTGCTGACCGCAGCGGCCTATTCCGACCCGCACATGCAGGCGATGTCGGCGGTAACGTTGAAGCCGACCGACGTGGCGATCTGTATTTCCCAGTCCGGGCGTTCCAAGGATTTGTTGATCACTGCGAACCTGGTGCGTGAAAGCGGCGCCTCGTTGATCACCTTGTGCCCGAGCCAGACGCCGTTGGCCGAGCTGTCGACCGTCAACCTGGCAATCGATGTGCATGAAGACACCGAAATCTACACGCCGCTGACCTCGCGCATCGCCCATCTGGTGGTGATCGACGTGTTGGCGATGGGCGTGGCCATGGCGCGCGGGCCGAGCCTGGTTAATCACCTGAAAAGCGTCAAGCGCAGCCTTCGTAGCTTGCGGTTGTCGCCCAAGTCGGTGAAAGCGCTGGACGACTAAGATCCAAAGATCGCAGCCTTGGCAGCTCCTTGTATCTCGACTATTGCTCCGTCAGGAGCGATAGTTCTCGACTGATCATCGAGGGAGGGACCTGGAAGCCGTGCAGCTCCTTAGGCTTTTTGCCTGTGACGTAGATCGTGCTCCAACCCTCCGCACTCACTCGTATAGTTCGAACGGTATCTTGGGCCCGCCTCTGGCTAGAGCCCGCATTCGCAAGGTCGGACAGAGTGCAGTGATGATCGCAATTGATCTGATTGGGAGAGTGTTATGTCCAGTTTCGTCGGCGTCGATGTCGCTAAAAACACCTTTGATATCGCTACACATCTGCCAAATGGCAAGCATAAAACCAAGGCCAAACTGGCTAACAATTCCAAGGGTTTCAAAGAGTTTGAAGTTTGGTTGCAGAAGCAGGCCGAGCCTTCGACCCTGATCGTGATGGAAGCGACCAGTGTCTATCATCTGGAGCTCGCCGAGTTCGTCTACAACAAGGGTTATCGGGTCTGCGTGGTGAATCCGGCCACGACTCACGCGTATGCGGGCAGCGAGTTACGTCGGATCAAAACCGACAAGAGTGATGCCAAGCTGATCGCCGACTTCGCTAAAGAAAAAAATGAAAAGCTCAAGCTTTGGGCTCCGGAACCGCTGAAGTTCCGCCAACTGAAGGCCATGGTTCGTCGCCTGGATGACCTTCAAGAGATGGAGCAAATGGAGCGTAATCGTCTGGACGTGTCCGACGAAAAGGTCAAAGAGTCGATCAACTCGGTGATTGGCCACATCGAAAAAGAAATCGTTGAAACCCACAAGGCGATCAAAAAACATATCGATGACGACCCCGACATGCGCCAGATGCGCGACTTGGTCGTGACCATCGACGGCATTGGCGAGAAAACGCTTGAGCGGTTGCTGGCTGAGCTGGGCGACCTGCGCAAGTACGACGACCCTCGAAAACTTGTCGCGGCTGCTGGCCTGAATCCAGAACTCCAGGAATCAGGGCTCCTCAAGGGCCGCAGCCCGATCTCGAAGATCGGCTCAGCGCGCTTGCGCGCAGGCCTATACATGCCGGGCTTGGTCGCGTTGCAACACAACAAAGCAATAATCGCCATGAAAGATCGCCTGAAGGCCAACGGCAAGGCCCCCAAGCAGATCATCTGTGCTGCCATGCGCAAGCTGCTGCATTACGTTTACGCAGTGCTCAAATCGGGCCAGCCATATGACCCTGAATTTGCGCTTGCTCGGTGAGATTCAAGACGGTATCTACGGGTGTTCACATTCCCCTGTAGGAGCTGCCGAAGGCTGCGATCTTTGCTTTTGCCCCGCCTGCAGAACCCGGCAATATTCACATCCCTGTAACCCGCCCGCCGCCAAACCGTCATCCCCAGCGTTCATCGTGTAACTCCCGTAATCGCCTTGGGAGACTCGAAATGGCCCAGCCCTACGAAGAACGCAACAGCGCCCTGAAAACCCGTCGTCAGCAAGAAGACCAGCGCCGCATGGAATTCCGCCGCGCCATCGAAGATCGCTCCGAACGCCGTCAGCTTCTGGCCGAGATTGGCGATTTTCCTGACGAACTGGAACTCAACTACTGGCAGGCAGCTCCCGTAGCTTCCCGTCGAAACGCTCAACCAGCGCGCTGATCTGCACCCGTTCGCTGCGGATAAACGCAAGGAACGCGTGAGCCACCGGTGACAGGCGTTTAGCCTTGGCCTGCACCAGGCACCAGCTGCGATACAGCGGCAGTTCTTCGACCGGCAGCTCAATGAGTCCGCCGGTCGCCAACTCCAGGTTCAGGGCGTGGCGCGTCAACAGCGCGACGCCCAGACCCGCCAACACACATTCACGCTGGGCTTCGGCCGACGCGACCTCTTGGGTCTGGGTGAAGTGCACGCGCTTCTCTTTGAAATACTCTTCGCACGCCATCCGCGTACCGGACCCTGGTTCGCGCATCAGCAGCGTGTAAGGCTCAAGATCCTGCAAGCGCAGCGGCCCCATGTGGCACAGCGGATGTTCCGGCGGTGCCACGGCGACGATCGGGTTGTTAAGGAACGGCAGGAACTCCAGCCCCATGTCCTGCGGCACCATCGACATGATCACCAGATCATCACGGTTGTCCGAGAGGCGCCGGATGACCTGGCCGCGATTCACCACGGTCAGTTGCAGGTTCACTTCCGGGTGCTGGCGCTTGAACGCGGCAAACAAGTGCGGCACGAAATACTTGGCGCTGGATTCCACCGCCAGTTTCAGCTGCCCTTGCAGTGAGCCCTGCATGTCCGACAGCTGCATGTCGAGGTTTTCCAGGCGCCCGAAAATGTCTCGGCTGGCACGCTGAAGCGCTTCCGCGGCTTCGGTCATGTAGAGTTTTTTGCCGACGTAATCGAACAAAGGTTGGCCAATCAGCTCCTCAAGTTGACGAATCTGTAGGCTCACGGCAGGTTGTGTGAGGGACATTTCGTCAGCCGCGCGGCTGTAGGACCTCAAATCACAGACTTCATTGAAGATCTGCAATTGACGTAATGTCATACGCATCAAGGACTTACGCATTTTATAAGGAGTCTCGCCGCAGGCTGGTGATTCAACTATAAGTCTTTACTTATGCCTGACCCAATTATTAATCATTTTTGTTAATCCCTCATGGGGGCTAGTGTGGGGCTGCGACTAAATTGAAACATTTAGTCACGCGTCGACCTGGTCTAGCAGGTCGTGGGTACCACCGGCTCAAGGGAACCTCCAAGTGATAACAAAGATCCTGATCGCCAACCGTGGTGAGATTGCCGTACGAATCGTGCGTGCTTGCGCCGAGATGGGCATTCGCTCGGTCGCGATCTATTCCGACGCCGACCGCCATGCCTTGCATGTGAAGCGTGCGGACGAGGCCCACAGCATCGGTGCCGAGCCACTAGCGGGTTACCTGAATGCGCGCAAATTGGTAAATCTGGCAGTGGAAACCGGTTGTGATGCATTGCATCCCGGCTACGGATTCCTGTCGGAAAACGCTGAGCTGGCAGATATCTGCGCCGAGCGCGGCATCAAGTTCATCGGTCCATCGGCTGAAGTGATCCGCCGCATGGGCGACAAGACTGAAGCCCGTCGCAGCATGATCAAGGCGGGCGTACCGGTCACTCCCGGGACCGAGGGCAACGTTGCGGACATCGCCGAAGCCTTGGTTGAAGGCGACCGCATCGGTTATCCGGTCATGCTCAAGGCCACCTCCGGTGGTGGCGGCCGGGGTATCCGTCGCTGCGACAGCCGAGAAGATCTTGAACAAGCATTCCCACGGGTCATTTCCGAAGCGACCAAGGCCTTTGGTTCGGCGGAAGTGTTCCTGGAAAAGTGCATCGTCAATCCGAAACACATCGAAGCGCAGATCCTCGGCGACAGCTTTGGCAACGTCGTGCACCTGTTCGAGCGTGATTGCTCGATTCAGCGCCGCAACCAGAAGCTGATCGAGATCGCCCCGAGCCCGCAACTGACCCCGGAACAGCGCGCCTACATCGGCGACCTGTCGGTGCGTGCGGCCAAGGCTGTGGGTTACGAGAACGCCGGTACCGTGGAGTTCCTGCTCGCCGAGGGCGAGGTGTACTTCATGGAGATGAACACTCGGGTGCAGGTGGAACACACCATCACCGAAGAAATCACCGGCATCGACATTGTGCGTGAGCAGATCCGCATCGCGTCCGGCCTGCCGCTTTCGGTGAAACAGGAAGACATCCAGCATCGCGGTTTCGCGCTGCAATTCCGGATCAACGCCGAAGACCCGAAAAACAACTTCCTGCCGAGCTTCGGCAAGATCACCCGTTACTACGCACCCGGCGGTCCTGGCGTTCGTACCGACACGGCGATCTACACCGGCTACACCATCCCGCCGTTCTACGACTCCATGTGCCTGAAACTGGTGGTGTGGGCGCTGACTTGGGAAGAGGCAATGGACCGTGGCTTGCGTGCCCTCGACGACATGCGTCTGCAAGGGGTCAAGACCACCGCCGCGTACTACCAGGAAATCCTGCGTAACCCGGAATTCCGTAGCGGCCAGTTCAACACCAGCTTCGTTGAAAGCCACCCTGAACTGACCAACTACTCGATCAAGCGCAAACCCGAAGAGCTGGCCCTGGCCATCGCCGCCGCCATCGCCGCCCACGCAGGCCTGTGAGGAATATTCCAATGACCAAGAAAATCTTCGTTACCGACACCATCCTGCGCGACGCCCACCAATCGCTGCTCGCCACCCGCATGCGCACCGAAGACATGCTGCCGATCTGCGATAAGCTCGACAAAGTCGGCTACTGGTCGCTGGAATGCTGGGGCGGCGCGACTTTCGACGCCTGCGTACGCTTCCTGAAGGAAGACCCGTGGGAGCGTTTGCGCCAACTGCGCGCGGCGCTGCCTAACACACGCCTGCAAATGCTCCTGCGTGGCCAGAACCTGCTGGGCTACCGCCATTACAGCGACGACGTGGTTAAAGCCTTTGTCGCTAAAGCAGCGGTCAACGGCATCGACGTGTTCCGCATCTTCGACGCGATGAACGACGTGCGTAACCTGCGCGTGGCCATCGAAGCGGTGAAAGCCGCCGGCAAACATGCCCAGGGCACTATCGCCTACACCACCAGCCCGGTGCACACCATTGGGGCGTTCGTGGCGCAAGCCAAGCAAATGGAAGCCATGGGTTGCGACTCGGTGGCGATCAAGGACATGGCCGGCCTGCTGACCCCGTACGCCACTGGCGAACTGGTCAAGGCACTGAAAAGCGAGCAATCGCTGCCAGTGTTCATCCACTCCCACGACACTGCTGGCCTGGCCGCGATGTGCCAACTCAAGGCCATCGAAAACGGTGCCGATCACATCGACACCGCGATCTCCAGCTTCGCTTGGGGCACCAGTCACCCAGGCACCGAATCGATGGTCGCCGCCCTTAAAGGCAGTGAGTTCGACACCGGCCTGAACCTGGAACTGCTGCAAGAGATCGGTCTGTACTTCTATGCCGTGCGCAAGAAGTACCACCAGTTCGAAAGCGAATTCACCGCCGTCGACACCCGTGTGCAAGTCAACCAGGTACCGGGCGGGATGATTTCCAACCTGGCCAACCAGCTGAAAGAGCAGGGCGCACTGAACCGCATGAGCGAAGTGTTGGCCGAAATCCCGCGGGTTCGTGAAGACCTCGGCTTCCCGCCGCTGGTGACGCCGACCTCGCAGATCGTCGGCACCCAGGCGTTCTTCAATGTGCTGGCCGGCGAGCGCTACAAAACCATCACCAACGAAGTGAAGCTTTATCTGCAAGGTGGTTACGGCAAAGCGCCGGGTATCGTGAACGAAAAACTGCGTCGCCAGGCCATCGGCAGCGAAGAGGTGATCGACGTTCGTCCAGCCGACCTGCTCAAGCCGGAAATGACCAAGCTGCGTGCCGAAATCGGTGCGGTCGCCAAGTCTGAAGAAGACGTGCTGACCTACGCCATGTTCCCGGACATCGGTCGCAAGTTCCTCGAAGAACGCAACGCCGGCACCCTGACACCGGAAGTGCTGTTGCCGATTCCTGAAGCCGGTAGCGTGGCTTCGGCCGGCGGCGAAGGCGTACCGACCGAGTTCGTCATCGATGTCCACGGCGAAACCTACCGCGTCGACATCACCGGTGTCGGCGTCAAGGCTGAAGGCAAGCGTCACTTCTACCTGACCATCGACGGCATGCCGGAAGAAGTGGTGTTCGAACCGCTCAACGAATTCGTCAGCGGCGGCAGCAGCAAGCGCAAACAAGCCACGGCACCGGGCCACGTCAGCACCACCATGCCGGGCAACATCGTCGATGTGCTGGTCAAGGAAGGCGACACCGTGAAAGCCGGGCAAGCCGTGCTGATCACCGAAGCCATGAAGATGGAAACCGAAGTCCAGGCGGCCATCGCCGGCAAGGTCACCGCCATCCACGTGGCCAAGGGCGACCGGGTGAACCCGGGCGAAATCCTGATTGAGATCGAAGGCTGAGATAACAGTCTCGATACACCGCTTTAAACCTCGGGGGGGCATGTGCTCCCCTTTTTTTTGCCTGTGAATCCGGGAGAAGAGTGCTGTCTGGGCTGACGCTTTCGCGGGCAAGCCTCGCTCCTACGGTTTATTGTCGCGCATCGACGCAAAACCCGTAGGAGCGAGGCTTGCCCGCGAAGGCGTCCGCTCAATCGCTCACGCTCTTTGTTTTAGAACGCCATCCGCCATTGGCCCATTACGCCATGGCTGCGGCTGTCATTACCGACTTCTGCGTTGTAACCGACACCCAGCGTATGCCGGGCCGAAACCGCCAGATCCAGCCCCGCATCGAGCATCAGGCTGTCACGATCCAGCGCGGCACCTTCGACGGTGTAAGTCCTGCCGCCGGTGACCAGTCGTTGATGAGTCCTGCTGTCGACATCGCCGTAGGTGTGTTTCCAGCCGGCGCTGAATCGCGGCGTCAGTTGCATGCCGTTATCCAGGGAATTGAGCTGCGCCAGGCGCAGGCCAAAAGTGCTGCTGAAGTTATTTTGCGTTTGCCCGTGGACTTGCAGTGCGGCGTCGCCGCCCTTCTCGGTATAGCTGTCGCGCTGATAGCGCTGGTAACCAAGATTGGCAAAGGGTTCGGCGCTGAAGTCGCCGCTAGCGAGGTTGTAACCGAGCTCCGCAAAGGCTTGTTGAGTGGTGGCGTCGTAGCTGCCCTTTGGGCGATCACTGAAACCGTTGAACGCTATCCGGCGTTTGGTGCTGCCATCATGGCTGCTGTGAGTCGCGCCCAGGCGCAATGCCAGCGGACCGCTTTGGCGCAAGGCGTAAGCGCCCAGGTGCCAACTGTCGAGGTCGCCGTCCAGTTGGCTGCCGTCCATTCGCGTTTGCGACAGTCCGCCGATCACGCCCACACGCCATTGCTCATCGAGTGCCCAATCTGCGCCCAGCACCATACCTTTGGTGGAGTGTTGCAGGGCACTGCTGCCTTGGCCGCGATCGAGTGTGCCGCCGTTGCCTAGCGCCTGTAGCCAGACCCTGCCAGTGGCTTCGCTGCCCGCCGCCAGACGTGGCGCTCCGCTTTTACCATTGAGGTCGCTGCTGTCCAATTGGCGCATGGCCGACAGCATGCTGTTGCTCACCGGGCTGACGCTGCTGAGAGTGGCGTTGGCCAGATTGGCATTGCTGCCGCCGGCCAGTTGTTCGATGGCCCGTGCGGCGGTGGCTTTGTTGGAGGCGAGCAGGGCGGCGATGGCGGCATTCGGGGTGGATGGTTTTTGAGCGGTGGCGGGAGTGTTTGCGGTAGTCGACGGCTTTGGAACTGCGCCGGAGGTGTCCGCGACGGTGGATGGTTGTTGCGCGGTACCGGAAGTGTCAGTGACTGCGGATGGTTGTTGCGCGGTACCGGAAGTGTCAGTGACTGCGGATGGTTGTTGCGCGGTACCGGAAGTGTCAGTGACTGCGGATGGTTGTTGCGCAGTACCAGAAGCGTCGGCAACGGTTGAGGGTTGTGGCACCGCACCGGAAGTATCCGCGAAGATGATTGGTTCCGGAGCTGGCGCAGGAGCGTCAGTGTTAAAGGTTGGCGTCACTTCGGCGACGTCGGTGTTCACGCTGTCAGAAGGCACTTGAGCTTCGGGGATGTGTTGTGGCTCGGTGATGTTTTTGGCGAACTCCAGTCCGTTGTTGGAAGTGGCGAGACTCTCGATAGGCACTTCGTTACGAGCATAGGTCAGGCCGACGTTCTTTTGGTTGTATTGCAGGGTCGGGGTCATGAAAGCCAAGTCGTTGAGGACCTTACCGAACTCGCCTTCGACCTTTTTAGCTTCGATGATTGTGTACTGGCTGCTCAGCGGGTATTCACCCGGTACAGCAACGATTTTCAGTGTGGAACCGCCCAGGCTGGCAGTGCCTCCAACCTTGATCGTTTCTCCCCGACCATCGGGGTTGACCTCGTAGGCCAATACGCCTGTCTCGGTTAGGTTCAAGTTACCTTTGATCTTCGGGGCGCCGTGCATTCTGTCGACGTTGAGCAGACCGTTTACTCCCAGGCTGCCGACGGTGCCAGAGCCTGTGAAAGTACCGCTCTCTTCAACGTCCACGTGGCCACTTATGTCGCCTCTATTGAAGAGCTGTCCGATCGCAATCGCGCGACCCAGGATTTTCCCATTGTTGGTCAGGATGCCGTCATTCAACACCACCACACCTTCTTTGAAGTCTCCCTTGCTGGTCAGTGTCCATGAGCCCTGCGAACTGTATAGGCCGTTGAAGTTCCGTGTGTCTCCCAGTTCGCCACCGTCGGAGTCATCAAGACGGATGACGTTGATTCCACCACCGCCATCAGCCCGCCCTTTGAAGCTGCCGCCGTTCCTCAGGATGATGAGGTCGTTGGCGTCTGTTCCTTTTATAACGTTCTGAGGTGAGTCGACCACTTTGGTTACGGTGTCTTCAGCGTTCGTGAAGGTTTGAAGAACGGCAATCGGATCGCGCTTTGACTCAATCCTCGGCAGCTCCTTTGCATCGGCGGGGGCAGGCGGTTCGGTGTTAACAGACAACTCTTGAGCGTTTGAAAATTCAGCGCATCCCAACGCTAGCGCAATGGCCAGTGCGAGGTGTTGTGGTCGGAGTTTGTGTTGATCGGACATAGGGTTCAGCCTCTTTTGGGGTGAGGCCAAACTGTAAAAGTCGATCCAGTTTCGGGATGCCGGGCATTTCCGGGCGTTTCGAAGGGCGTAGAAACACCGCTTGTAGCCGAATCAACGGTGGGCTTCGACCACCCTCCGTTTCACCCGGCCATCAGACGTTTTTCCCTACAGCAATCCCAGACGCTTCCGTTGGCGAAAACTCAGAATCTCATCTGCCACTGCCCAATCAACCCATGATTGCGGCTGTTACTGCCGATCTCGACGCTGTAGGCAATCCCCACGCTATGACGCGCAGAAATCCCCAGATCCAGCCCGGCCTCCAGCACCATGCTGTCCCTATCCAGTGAACTGCCATCGACACTGAACGCCGTGCCACCCACCACAAACGCCTGGCGCGTCGAGCTGCTGACATCGCCATACGTATGCTTCCAGCCAGTGCTCAAGCGTGGGGTCAGGCTCATACCGTTTTCCAGCGTGCTCAGGTGCGCCAGGCGTACGCCGAAGGTGCTGCTGAAGTTGTCCTGGGTTTGCGCGTCAACCTGCAACGCGGCGGCGCCGCCTTTTTCCTGGTAGCTGTCGCGGTGATAGCGCTGGTAGCCGAGGTTAGCGAAGGGTTCGGCGCTGAGTCGACCGCTGCCCAGCGCGTAACCCAATTCGGCGAAGGCTTGTTGGCTGTTGGCGTCGTAATCGCCTTTTGGTCGATCATTGAAACCGTTGAACGCGACGGTGCGTTTGCTTTCGCCTTGATGGCCGCTGTAGGCCGCACCGAGGCGCAGCGCGAACGGGCCACTTTGGCGTAGCGCGTAGACGCCGGCATGCCAGCTCTCGAGATTGCCGTCGACGCCGGTGGCATCCAGATCGGTTCTCGAATAACCACCGAGCACGCCCAGTCGCCATTGCGGGTTGAATGCCCAATCAGCGCCGAGCACGCTGCCTTTCGAGCGTTGTTCCAATCCGCTGTTGCCATGTTCGCCGTCGATTTTGCCGTAGCCGCCGATGGCTTGCAGCCACACACGACCTTGGGCGTTCGGGTCATTCAGGTTGCGCGCTTCAGACGGAACTCCGGTGGAAGCGAGAACGGGCGTATCCCGTTGATCAAGACCCATCAGCAAGCCTGCGCCACCGCCCATTTGCCGCATCGCCGAGAGCATGCTGCCGCCGATCTGGCTGCTGGCGCTGAGAGTCGCGCTGGTCAGGTTGGCGTTGCTGGCGCCGGCCAGTTGCTCGATGGCCGCGCCCGCCGTGGTGTTGGTGGTGTTGAGCAATGCGTTGTAGAGCGCGCTGTTTTTGCCCATCGAGGCCAGGCTGTTGGCGGCGTTGCTGCCGTTGCCGGTGGCGGCGAACTGGTTGAAGGCGATGTCATTGCGGGTGTAGGTCAGATCGACCTGAGTCGGGGTGTAAGCGAGAGTCGGCGTTAGGAACGCGTAGTCGCTGGTAACCTTGCCGAACGTGCCGTTGATGCTCGCGGCTTGCAGTACGGTGTAATTGCTTTGCCATGGATAGGTGCCGCTGCCGGGGTTCACCGCCAGGGTCGCGCCATTCAGATTGGCGGTGCCGCCGACCACTACCGGGGCGCTGCTGCCATCTGCATTCACGCCGTAAGCCAGGATGCCGCCGCTGCCGAAGGTCAAATCGTGAACGACGGTCGCGGTGCCGAGTTGCGTATTGGTCTGCAACGTACCGTTGACCAGCAGATTACCCACCGAACCGCCGCCGGCATACACACCGCCCGCGTCCACCGTCAGGCTGCCGGCGATGCCGCCCTGGTTGATCAGCGTCGCGCCATTGCGCACCGCGCCGCCGTCGCTGAAATCACCGCTGCCGGTCAGCGTCCAGACGCCTTGCTTGACCTCCAGCCATTCGAAATTGTGACTGGCGCCGAAACTACCGCCTGCCACGTCATCCATCACCACGCGGTCATAACCGGTGCCGCCATCAACCATGCCGACAAAGCGGCTGCCGTTGCGTAAGGTGAGGCTGTCGTTGCCACCGCCCAGGTCCAGCGCCAGGCCGTTGCTGCCGCTGATGGTGCCGCCGTTGATCACGTTGTCGGCAAACTCGCCGACGAATTTCACACCGAAACCGTCGAGTCCCTGAATGGTGCCGTAGTTTTCCAGGGTGGTCGCTGCCACACCTGAACCACCGCTGCCGTCGTCCACCAGGATCGCGCTGTTCGCGCCGCTGATCAGCGCACCTTTGGCGTTCAAAATATAGCCGCCACCCAGCGCGATGCCTTCACTGCCGTTGGCGAAACCACCCTTGTCCACACCACCCGCGCCGACGCCTTGAATGGTGCCGTAGTTTTCAATGTGGGCGATGTTGTCGATGTCCACACCATCGCCGTCACCGTTGGGTTGCAGCCCCGAATAGGCGCCGGTAATCGTGCCGTGGTTGATCACCGTGCCGTCGCCATCGGAACCGAAACCCGAACCGTTGCGCCCAGTGATCTGGCCGTAGTTGACCAGTGTGGCGCCAAGGTCGGTGGTGATGCCGTGGCGTCCGCCGGAAATGGTGCCGTAGTTGGTCACCGTCACGCCGGTCGCTGTATCAATGTCGATGCCGTCGAACTTCTCGTTGGCGTTATGCGAGTCGCCGGTGGAGATCTCGCCATAGTTGGTAATCGTCGCGTTGGCGCCGGTCTTCATGCCGTCGCTGGCGTCCCCCCGAATCAGCCCGCCCGCGCGGTTGATGATGGTGGTTTTCACGCTGGCGCTGCGCAGGGCATCCAGGTCCAGGCCTTGGCCAGTGGTGGAGCGGATGGTGCCGCTGTTATCGATCAACAGACTGCCGCTGGCGAAGTTGCTGTCGATACGCAGTGCATCGTTGAAACCAAGGATCTGCCCGCCACTGCGGTTGTAAATGCTGTAGTTGCGCGCCTGGGTCAAGTCGCCACTGCTGTCGATCGCCCGACCACCGGTGGACACGATCTTGCCCGAGTTATCGACCACCACACCTGCGCCGCTGGTGCTGTCCTTCAGGCTCACGGCCTTGCCACTGTTGGTGATGCTGCCGGGGGCGGAGATCATCAGGGTGTCGCTACCGCCGAGGGTTTGCGCGGTCGTGGTGGCGGTGTCGATCTGCACGGTTTTGGCATGGACGGCGCTGGCGCTGATCAGCAGGGCGATAGTGAGCGCCAGGCGTTGGGGCGAGAAGGGCATGGGTGGACAGCCTTTTTGTTATAAGCGGGCCGTCTGGTATAGCGGAGGGGTTTTACAGAAATATGGCTTTGGGAAATGAAATCGTTTGCAGATGTTTCCGAGTGTCTGTCACTCGTGGGAGCGCGGCTTGCCGCCGATGGCGTTCGTGAGACTGTCATCGCCGGATCGTCGTCCGTAGCAAGCTCGGCTCCTATGAACGGCTCAAATACGCCTTCCCATAATGCCGCTCCATCCGCGCCTGAATCAGCTCCAGCCCAATCGACATCACCCAATAAATCACCGCCGCTGTGGTCAGCATCTCGATATACCGATAGCTCGACCGCCCATACGACTGCGCCAGAAACATAACCTCCCAAACCCCCATTACCGAGATCAGCGACGAGTCCTTGAGCATGGAGATGAATTGGTTGGTGGTCGGCGGGATGATGGTGCGCATGGCTTGGGGCAGGGTGACGCGCCAGAAGATTACGGTTTCGCGCATGCCCAGCGCCAGGGACGCTTCGCGTTGGCCGTGGGGAACGCCGAGGATGCCGGCGCGGAAGATTTCGCTGAGGTAGGCGCCGTAGTTCAGTGACAGGGCGATGATCCCGGCGGCGATGGCGCCCGGCACGAAACCCAGTTGCGGCAGGCCGAGGTAGATCAGCAGGATTTGGATCAGCAGCGGCGTGCCGCGAAAGAACGACGCGTAGAAACTCGCAATCCCGAACGCCACGGCGCTTTTCGACAGCCGCGCCAGTGCGGTGATGAAACCCAGCAGCGACGAGGCGACGATCGAGCACAGGCACAGAAACAACGTCAGCGCCGCCCCTTGCAAGAAGCCATTGGGCGCCAGGTGCAGGCCGACGAGGTTGGGCAGTTTGTCGAGGATGATCGAGAACTTCAGGTCGAAGCTCAGGAAAAAACTGGCGAACAAGCCGAGCATCGCCGCCCAGGTCAGGTACAGCCGCGTGCGGAAACCGAAGATCCGTTGCAGCCGCGACTCAGCTACCGGTTGCGGTGGCTGGGGAGGTTTTGGGAAAGAAGTCATTTGCTGATATCAGCGCCGATCCATTTTTGTGAAAGCTTGCTCAGAGTGCCGTCCTGTTTCAGCTGGGCGAAGACTTCCCGCACCTTGCCGTCCCACTGCGCGTCACCCTTTTCGATGGCCACCGAGTTTGGCTCCGAGTACAGCGGGTCGCCGGCCAGTTTGAAGCGTTTGTCTTCGTTCAGGCGCGGTTGCGCGGTCACCAGGTTGGTGAGGATCGCGTCCAGTCGCACGCCAGCGCCCAGGCCCAAATCCTGGAATGCCACGTTGTCGGTGTCATACGGGGCGATCTGCACGTCCTCGAACGGGTACTGCAATTTCGTGTCCTCGGCGCCTTCGATCACCAGGTTTTTGTTCAGGTAGCTTTCGTAGCTGGAGGCGCTGGTGAGGCCGACTTTCTTGCCGCTCAGGTCCTTGGCGTTGTGAATGCGGTCATCCTTGGCGTTGACCACGATCACCGCCGGCGAGGCGTAATACTCCACCGGGAAGTCGAAGACTTCGGCGCGGGCCTTGCTCGGGGTCATGGAGCAGATGCAAATGTCGTAGCGACCGCTCCAGCGGCCGGCGGCAATCACGTCCCAGGACGGCGTTTCGAGGCGCAGTTTCACCCCGAGTTTCTCGGCCACGGCTTTCGCCACATCGACGTCGAAACCGTCGAGCTGGTTCTGGTCATTGAGGAACGAGAACGGTGGATAACTCTCCATCAACACGCCCACCAGTTCTTTCTTTTGCTCGACGCGATCCAGCGTGGCGCCGCCAAAGGCTTGGGTAGAGGCAGCCAGAATCGTCAGGCCCAAGGCCAGTAGCGGTTGGATTTTCATAGTCGATCCCTGATAAATAATGGTTGTTATTAACCGAATGGTGCGTATTAAATAGTTATAAGAACGACTCTGATAGTGAGTTATTTTCATAAGCTTATGAGTGAAAAGCATATGGGCGCAGGAAGCACAATAATTCTGGACGGCGGCATGGGCCGTGAGCTGCAACGTGCTGGGGCGCCGTTCAGGCAGCCCGAGTGGTCGGCGCTGGCCTTGAGTGAAGCGCCGCAAGCGGTCGAAGCGGTGCACGCGGCTTATATCGAAAGCGGCGCGAACGTCATCACCAGCAACAGTTATGCGGTGGTGCCGTTCCATATTGGCGAAGAGCGTTTTGCCGCTGAGGGTCAGGCGCTTGCAGCGTTGGCCGGTGAGTTGGCGCGGCGTGCAGTCGAGGCTGCCGGCAAACCGGTACGCGTGGCCGGTTCATTACCGCCGCTGTTTGGCTCCTACCGGCCGGACTTGTTCGACGCTGAGCGCGTCACCGAATTACTGACGCCACTGGTGAAGGGGCTCGCGCCGCACGTTGACCTGTGGCTGGCGGAAACCCAGAGCTCAATCGTCGAGGCGCGGGCGATCCACGCGGGTCTGCCAAAGGACGGCAAGCCGTTCTGGCTGTCGTTTACCTTGAAGGATGAAGACACCGACGAGGTGCCGCGTTTGCGTTCCGGTGAGCCGGTGGCCGAGGCGGCGGCAGTGGCGGCTGAGCTGGGCGTCGAAACGTTGCTGTTCAACTGCAGCCAGCCAGAAGTGATCGGCGCGGCGATTGATGCGGCGCGGGAAACGTTTGAGCGGTTGGGTGTGAACATTCACATCGGCGCGTACGCCAATGCCTTCCCGCCGCAACCGAAAGAGGCGACGGCCAACGACGGGCTCGACCCATTGCGCGAGGATCTGGACCCACCGGGTTATCTGCACTGGGCCGCCGATTGGCAGAAACGTGGGGCCAGCCATTTGGGCGGGTGCTGCGGGATTGGGCCGGAGCATATTGCGGTGCTCGCCCAGAAATTGGCGTGAAGCCATTCGCGGGCAAGCCTCGCTCCTACAGGGGTTTTCGGTTGACCACAAATGTGGTGATCAATCACATAACCAATGTGGGAGCGGGCTTGCTCGCGAAGGCGTCCGTCCAGACGCCAAAGATTTACCCGCGGCACTCAGCCAGGGTTTTCACCTGCCCCGAATCTGTCTGGTTTTCATCCGAAAGCCACCGCTCAAACCCAGCGCCAACCACCGGCCATTCCGAATCCAGAATCGAGTACCACGCGGTATCGCGGTTCTGTCCCTTCACGACCATGTGCTGGCGAAACACACCTTCAAAACTGAAACCCAAACGCTCGGCCGCATATTTGGAGCGGGCGTTGCCGTTGTTGCACTTCCACTCCAGGCGTCGGTAACCCATGGCAAACGACTCTTTGGCCAGCAGGTAAACCGCCTCGGTACTTTTTGGCGAACGCTGCATCGGTGCGCCGAAGGTCACGTGGCCGATTTCGATACGGCCCTGGGCCGGAACAATCGACATCAGGCTGAGAATGCCTTGCACATCGCCACTGGCGCGGTCGATCACCGCGAAGAAATACGGATCGCTGTTGGCCGCGTGGTTGTTCAGCCAATCGTTGAACACGCTGCGCTCCGGGAACGGACCGTAAGGCAAGTAATCCCAGAGTTTCGGATCGGCACCCGGGCCCTGCAGGGCTTTGAACAAGCCATCGGCATGACGCGCCGGGTCGAGTTTTTCCAGGCGAATGAAACGCCCTTCGATCAGTTGAACCGAGGGCGCCGGGGCGCCTTTCCAGTCCGCGAGTGAAGTTGTCATTGTTGTTCTCCTTGAACCTTAAAGGGCTTTGCGAAACTGGATGAAACCAGGGCGTTCGGCGATGCGCTCGTAGAGCTGGATCGCGGTGGCGTTTGTTTCGTGGGTCAACCAGTGAACCTTGCAGCAACCGTCCGCCTTGGCGGTGGCGTAGACGAATTCGATCAACTGCCGACCGACGCCGGTGCCACGGGTTTCGGGGACGACCAGCAGGTCTTGCAGGTAGCAAGAGTTTTCAATGCTCCAGTTCGAGCGATGGTAGATGAAGTTCACCATCCCCACGGCTTTGCCATCGGCCCAGGCGAGGGCGGAGTGGGTGGTTTCGCTTGGGTCAAGCATGCGCTGCCAGGTGCTTTGGGTGACGGCTTCGGGCAACTCGGTGTTGTAGAAGCTCAAGTAGGCCTGCCATAGCGGCAACCAGGCAGCGTGGTCGTCGGTGGTGACCTGGCGAATCTCGATCTGACTCATGTTCATTCCTTAACGCATCAAGTGGGCGAGGGCCTGGTCCTGCATGTCGGGGCTGGCAGCAAGCCCTTCGCGCACACCGGCGATGTCTGCGGCACTACGGTTCTGGCTCAGTTTGCGTTTGCCTTCCAGGCGCTCGATCGGCAAGGCGAAACCGACGATGGCCTTGAGCATGCCGTCGATGTAGTCGGCGGGGGCGTCGTCGACTTTCCAGGGCTTGGCACGGCTCGCTTCGTGGCGATCGGTCAGGGCGCTGACCAGATTGCGCAGGCGATGGGCATCGTTGAACACTTCAGCCTTGCCGTAAGCGTGCACGGCGACGTAGTTCCAGGTCGGCACGACTTTGCCGTGCTCGGCTTTGCTCGGGTAAAACCCCGGGCTCACGTAAGCATCGGCACCGGCAAAAATCACCAGCGCCTCGGCACCGTTTTGCAGTTCCTGCCATTGTGGATTGGCCTTGGCCAGGTGCCCGTAAAGGGTGCCATTGGGGCCTTGCTCGGCGTCCAGCAGCAGCGGGATATGACTGGCTTGCAGGCCTTGTTCACCATGGGTCACCAGCACGGCGAGGCGGGTGGCGAGTATCTGCTGATGCAGTTCCTGCAAATCGTCGATGGCAAAAGCGCTTGGCGTATACATGGAAATTTCCCTTGGCGAATGTCTTCATCCTAGGCAGGCTATTGGTCTGTTGTAAGAGCCATTACCGACCAATTTCATAGGTCCATTCTTTATAGGTGCAGGCAATGACCAGCGAACCACTGTCCCTGTCCTTCAACCCGGCCGGCATCGAACTCGATCGCCGCCAGGGCTTGAGTCGTCAGCTCTATCAGGCGTTGCGGGCGCGGGTGCTCGACGGGCGACTGGCCAGTGGCACGCGATTGCCGGCCAGTCGTGACTTGGCGGCGGCGTTATCGATTTCCCGTAACAGCGTGGTCCGCGCCTACGATCAGCTCTATGCCGAAGGCTTTATCGAAGGACGGGTGGGCGATGGGACTTATGTCGCGCAATTGCCTCAAGCCGCGTTGCCGGCAAAAAAACTATCCACAAAAGTATCCACAGGGTTTTCAACAGGGTTATCCACAGCCTTATCCACAAATTGGCTGGATTTACCTGTGATTCCATCCAGTAAAGTTATCCACCGCGGTGCGCTGGAGCGCGTTGAAAAGAACCATTTGGCCAAGCCGCCGAGCGGTCCGCCGAAGGCTTTTCGGGTGGGAGTGCCGGCGTTCGATCTGTTTCCGTTCGAGGTATGGGCCAAGCTGAACGCGGCTTTCTGGCGAAAACCGGATTTACAGCAGCTGTGTTATGGCGATCCGGCCGGTGATGCGCGATTGCGCGGGATGATTGCCGCGTATTTGCGCAGTTCGCGGGGCATGCAGTGCTCGGCTGAGCAAATTGTGATCACCAGTGGCGCACAGCAAGGAATTAGCCTTTGTGCACAGCTGCTTGTGGAGCCGGGCGACGGGGTCGCAATCGAAAATCCGGGGTACCGGGCAGCCGGTCATGCCTTTGCTGTGGCGGGTGGCCGATTGCACGGTGTATCGGTGGACAGCGAGGGAATCAATTGCGCCGAGCTGGACGGGTTGACCGATTGCCGACTGGCTTATGTCACCCCGTCTCATCAGTACCCGACCGGTGTGATCATGAGCCTGGCGCGGCGGCTCGAGTTGTTGGCGTGGGCCGAGCGCACCCAAGGCTGGATCGTCGAAGACGATTACGACGGCGAGTACCGCTACAGCGGCGCACCTTTGGCCCCATTGGCAGCACTGGATCGGCAGGGGCGGGTGTTGTACGTCGGGACGTTCGGTAAAGTGGCGTTCCCGGCATTGCGATTGGGTTACCTGGTATTACCGCCGGGCCTGGTGGATGCGTTTTCCCGTCGGCGTGCGGTGGATGTGCGTCATTCGGAAGTCAGCACCCAGGCTGTGATGGCCGAGTTCATCGCCGCCGGGCATTTCCAGCGGCACATTCGCCGTATGCGCCGAGCCGCTCTAAGTCGGCGCAATACACTGCTGGCTGGTTGGCCAAAAGACATCCCCGGTGTGGGCAGCCTGCCCAGTGTGGCGGCAGGGCTGCATTTGACGGTTTCGGTCGAGAGCTTGGCCCGCGAGCGGGAACTGGTGGCGCAAGCCGAGGCGGTGGGCGTCGAGATCAACGCGCTGAGCAGCTATTGGCTGCCCGACTCGACCCGGCCAGCGGATCAGCGCGCCGGGCTGGTGCTGGGGTTCGCCGCCGTGCCGGAGGCGGCGATCGAGTCGGCGCTGATTCGGTTGCGTAGCGCCTGGTGCCGCTAGGCTTTGATCACCCGGGCCACCCGGTTTCTGTTCCTAGGGTTCCAGTGCGAGAAACAATGAGCGTATAGCCGGATCAGTGATCCGGCGAACCACGTAATCCCTCGGTTCAAGATCAAGTAGTTGCCCTTTAAGCTCCATATCAAGCGTGTCCAGGTAACTGTCCGCGACTTTCAAATGAGCCGCAGTGGGTTCGGCGGCAGGGCTGTCGGCGGCGTCGTAGTGAAAATGCGCCAACCACAGCGGCTGATCGTTGCGAGCAATGTCGAGTATCTGGTACTCCTGGAAATAGTCTCCCTTACCTTTTGTCTTGATACGCCCCTCCTTGTTGCGGACCAGCCTGACCTGACCGTTCTCATGCAACCACTGGAGGTACTCCAGACGAGGTTTGCGCTTCTTGAGCATTGACGCACGGACACTGATACCGGTGGCTCGAAGACGGACGGCAGCACTTCGTAATTCCTTACTCAGGGTCGCGACGGGAGGTGGCGTGCCGGTGGCCGCACGAATGTTCGTCACCGCGGTATCGACCGCTGCCGCCTCTTTTTCGTATTTGAGTGCCTGCGAATCGAACTCATGCTGCCTGTCAGCGGGAATGTTGTTTGCCCGTTCCGCATCCTTGCTGATGCGGGTAATGAAATGCTCCAGTTCCAGGTTGAGCTCCAACCCGTCTCTGATGACGTCAAGGTCGTCCCTGACCGGCGAGCCAGGCGGCTTGGTTTTGGGAACCAGCTTCTTGAAGGCTGGCACCTCGGCTTTTTGCTCATCCGAAGGCGCTGGATCTCGTGGACGGGTCTTCGTCACCTTGGCCTGAGGGCGCGACGAGCCGGCAACCGAAGAAGTGGAACGGCTCGGTGCAATCGGCTGTTCACTTTCGGGCAGCAAGTCGTAGAGCATTTCCTGGGCGTGCTCCTGGAACTCCTTGATCAGTGTTTGCAAACGGGCCAATGCCTTGGGGTGAGTCATGTTGGGGTATTGAGTGGGCAGGTCGTCGATCCGCTGAAGGGTGTCGGCAAAGACGTCCGTGAGCCGGGTCACCGCCGTGACGCGTTGCTGGGTGGTCTGGCCCTTGCTGGATTCAAGCAGGATGTCGGTGAGTTCCTGGCTGGCCTCTGCGGCTTCAACGACGATGTCCGCCACGGCCTGGCGTGCTTGTGGCATTTGCGTCCCGGCCTGTTCTTGTACACACAGTTCGTACGCCATGCCGATTTCGTTGGCCTTGTAGTCCAGAGGGCTGTAGGTAGGCAGCAGTTTCTGGATGGCCCGGATTGCTTCGCGTGAGGCTTTGCCCAGTACTTTGAGGTCGGCCACGGCGTTATTGGCCAGCGCGACCCGTTCGCTGATGGCCTGGCTCAATTCAACGGTCTTTTCAATGGCCTCAGTATTGCCGCCTACCGCTAGCCCGGTGTTGATCGCATCGTTGCTCAGCAACGTTACGATCGCGGCCGAGTACTCCTGGGTCTTGACCGCGAACCATAAGGTCAGGTGCTTTTCCATCTGGGTCGTCAGGCGCAACAGATCGTAGCTGTAACCGGTTGTACCGCCGAGTGCGCGCCATTCGTTCAGTTGCCCGATGGCTTCTCGATAGTTTTCGATCCGTGTTTCGAGCTTGTCGGTAAAGAGCGCGGTCTGGGCGTTGAAGTCATCACCAGTGGCTTGCATCATGTTATCGCGCAGGCGTGCAACTTCGACCGCCGTGGCGTTTTCCTGACTTTTGAAGGCCTTCACCTTTTCGTACAAGGCCGCTTTCTTCTGCTCCTTATCCAGCCGGAGCGCGGTGAGGCGGCTTTTCAGTCCGCCACCACGCAGTCGCAGTCGCGTGTCCACATACCAGTTGCCCTTTCGGTCATGCGTTAACAGCGGGCCGCTGCGTACAGGATTTTTCGGATTGACGATCTGCACCTGTTCATCGTTATTGATCCGCACCTGGAACCAGCGATTGGCGACCTTGGCATACTGTTTTTCGTTGAGCTGATAAAGATGCGGCGGCTTGTCATAGAGGACGCCCAACTCCTTGTCGGACAGGTTTGGCGGGCTGACCTTCACACTATCCAGGTATACCCCCAGGGCGGTGGGGGGGCGCCGCGGCACTGACTCTCCCGCTTCCAGTGCCGTTGCGTGTGAGGCAGGCAACTCCCCGGAAAGCACGGTAGCGTCCAGCGTCATGGTGGTTGCAGCAGGCGCGGGTAATGGGCGCTCAGCGGTGACGGATGCGGGCCATTTTTTTTGCCTGCCGCGTAAACGCTCGATATCTGCCGTAGCGCGCTTGCCGGCCTGATGAATCAGGATCATGCCCAACGTCATGAGTACGTCGCCCAGGGATGTCCACTCCACCAGGCTGTCTCCACGCTCATGGGCCTCAAGTCCTTGCTGTAGCTGTTCGATGCTTTGCCAGGCCCACGCAGCGGTGCCTACCGGGCCGGTCAAAAAGGTCGACGCGACACTGAAGATGGCCCAGCCGCTGTCACGCAGCAGCTCCCAGCGGCGTTCGCCATTGGACTGGGACTGGCGGTCAGCCTGTTCCACCAGTGTGTGGGCGTTGCTGATGAACAACGTGGTCAGCAGATCGCCGGTGACCTCCTCGGTGCCAATGCCAATCGGGCCGCTCAGATCCAGGTTCAACAGCAGTTCAATGCCCGAGGCTGTCGTTAGCCAGGGCGAAGGCAGGCCGACAGGAAATACGTACTGTGAATACTCGAAACTGAGCGCTGACGTCGGTAACCAGGCCAGCACCGAATCTCGAAGTTCGCCAGGCTGGTGCATGGCGTAAATCATGTTCTGCAGCGAAGGGAACTGTAGCAACGGATCTTCCAGCGCCGGGCGATAGAGCAGGCATGGGCCGCCGCGTGGGTGTCGTGGCCCGATGATGAACATGTTGGCCACGGTGTCGCCGCCCGACAGCAGGCGATACCTGGGGACAAACTTCAGAGGGCGAATGACGAGGTCGAGCGGGTCCTTGCGCGGTTGCCCCTGGGCGATATCCATTACCTCGCAGACATAGCGATAGCCAACGTCGTCGATCCCGCCCTCGTTCTGCAGTTTGCATTCCAGGGCCTTGAGCTTGAGCAGGTCGGGCAGCAGGCTGACATAGCGTTGTTGATGAAGCAGGGCTTGAGCCCTGTCATCGATCAGCTTTTTCTTCAGCAGCGCCGGGTAGGTTTTACCAATGTTGACCTGCTCTGCCATTTTGTTGAGGTAGGCAATGGTGAGCCATTCGGGGCATGCATGGTTGTTCTTGAACTTCAATTCGGCCTTGTACGGCGCGACGTTTTGCAGGCCGAATTGACCCAGGCTTTCGACGTAAATGTCGTGTGGGTTGGGCAGGGTAAAGGCGCCAGCCGTCATGCTGTTGGTGATGGTGATCTGCAATTCATCAAGCGGCAGTCCGGCAGCATCGTTGCCGTGATTCACGCGTCTGTCCGCGATGATCGCGTTGCGCATTTGTTCCTGGGCATAAGGAGTGATCAGCTGGATGTCGCTGAACTCTGAGGCGTTGCGCAGCTTGCCCTGGTTCGACAGATAGTGGCCGTAGTCCTGCAGGTCGGTTGCCGAGGCATTCGAGAGCCAGTCGGGAACAGCGCTCTTGAGTTGCTTGATGCGCTCTTTTTCCTCTGCACTGAAACGACTGGCGTCGCCGGCCTGTGCAGGTGAAAAAATCTGCCTTGCCGAGGCAGAGTTGGATGAATCGAGTGCTGCAAGAGCCTCTATCTGGCCGGCAACCAGTGCCCAGGCCATGTAGTCGAAAATGTCGCCATCAGGCTCGAACAAACGCCATTGAAAGGACTCCCCGGAGTTCTCCATGTTCATTCGCGCAGGCAGGGAAGCGCCCAGTTTGTCCATGGAATCGAACGCTTCGTAGCCCCCTTCGATGCTGTACAGCAACAGCATGTCCTGCTGATTGTGCGTGGCTTTAAGGACGATCGCGCCACCCAGCAGAAGGTGGCCGGTGTTGTCCGGTTTGTTGTAGTCAATATCAATCAGGCAGGCCTGGATGCCCGGGATCGTGGTATTGGCTTTAGCTCGTTCCGTCTTGGCCGGGTGCGCGAAAACGGCTCGGGCCACCGCGCATTGATCAGCCGTCCAGCCGTTGACCTGTTCGAGGTTCAAGGCGTTTTTCAGCGTGTTGCTCAGTACGTGCCAACGGGGTTTGTCGACGAGCGATTCGTTCCAGTAATCGAGTTGCCGTTGCTGGAACTCGATGTACAGCAGCGGCGCATAGTCGTTCAGTATGTTGGCAATCTCTTCGATGCTGACGGCCAGTTGTATCGGCGGAATGGTCAGCGGTGCCGGTGTCAGAAAGTGCTCGCCTTCGGTGAAGTTGGCGATTTGCCCGGACTGGCTCTGGCTCAGTAACGCGTCGGTCAGGCTCTCGATTTTCGGGGCGATGCCGATGAATTGTTCGCTTGTCTGTTTCCATTGCGGCGTGACGAGCAACGTGCGGTCAGGATCGATGTCCAGCTCTGGATACTGTTGCTTCAAGGTGTCGCGTAACAGCTTGGCGGCCGCCTCATCGAGGCTGGGACCTTCGCTGGTCTGAATGATCAGGCTGATTTTTCCCTGAAGCAATTTCGAGGCGTTTTTCGGGGCGGGTGTGGATGTTTGCGTCATGGTCGTTTCCTTTTGACCGAGGGTTGAGCCACGGTAAGAAACGCGACGCTGATTGAGGCGGTAATTATTTATCGCCTGTAAAAAAAAGACCCGCGCGGGCGGGTCTTCAACACAGCAGTGTGAGGATAATCAGGTCCCGGATTTGATCTTGGTCCAGGCCCGGGTCCGCGCGCGCTCGGCATCACGCGGCAGCGGTTGCAGGGTGTAGAGCGTGCTCATCGCCGACTCGGTCGGGTACAGGTTCGGGTTGTTGCGGATCGCTGGGTCGACCAATTCGGTGGCGTCCTTGTTCGGGTTCGGGTAGCCGACAAAATCGCTGACCGGCGCAATCACCTGCGGTTGCAGCAGGTAGTTGATGAAGGTGTAGGCGTCTTCCGGATTTTTCGCCCCTTTAGGAATCGCGAGCATGTCGAACCAGATCGGCGCGCCTTCTTTCGGCAAGCGCATGTCGACGACGACACCGTTCTTGGCTTCCTTGGCGCGGTTGGCGGCCTGGGAGAAGCTGCCGGAATAACCGACCGCGACACAGATGTCACCGTTGGCGATGTCGGCCATGTACTTGGACGAGTGGAAGTAGGTGATGTACGGACGGATCTTCATCAACAGCGCTTCAGCTTTGGCGTAGTCCGCCGGATTCTTGCTGTTCGGGTCCAGGCCGAGGTGTTGCAGGGCCAGCGGCAGGATCTCCGACGGCGAGTCGAGCAGGGCGACGCCGCACTGCTTGAGCTTGCTGATGTTTTCTTCCTTGAAGATCAGGTCCCAACTGTCGACCGGTGCGTTGGCACCAAGCGCAGCCTTGACCTTGTCCGGGTTGAAGCCGATCAGGATGGTGCCGTACATGTACGGCACGGCGAATTTGTTGCCGGGGTCGTTGGCCTCGATCAGCTTCATCAGCTTGGGATCGAGGTGGTTCCAGTTCGCCAGCTTGCTGCGGTCCAGCGGCTGGAACACCCCGGCTTCAATCTGTTTGGCGAGGAACACGTTGGACGGCACGACTACGTCGTAACCCGAGTTACCGGTCAGCAGTTTGGCTTCCAGCGCTTCGTTGGTGTCGAAGATGTCGTAGACCAGTTTGGTCTGGGTGTTCTGGGCCTTGAAGTCTTCCAGGGCTTTTGGGGTGATGTAGTCGAACCAGTTGTAGACGCGCAACGTTCGGTCTTCTGCGTGAACGGCACCACTGAGCACCGTGGCGCAAAGCGCTGGTGCGATAAAACGCTTGAGTCTGTTCATTGTTCTAATTCCTCATTGGGCGCTTTCAAAACCTTCGAGAACGTTCACGGCATTGATGCCGATTTCTTCTACTGCGTAACCGCCTTCCATCACGAACAGCGTCGGCTTGCCGAGCTTCGCGATGCGCTCGCCCATCGCCAGGTAATCCGGGCTGTCGAGCTTGAACTGGGAGATTGGATCGTCTTTGAAGGTATCGACGCCCAGGGACACGACGACAATGTCGGCACCGAACTTCTCGATCTCTTTG
Organism: Pseudomonas sp. ASL4; assembly: GCF_056680395.1. Classification (NCBI taxonomy): domain Bacteria; kingdom Pseudomonadati; phylum Pseudomonadota; class Gammaproteobacteria; order Pseudomonadales; family Pseudomonadaceae; genus Pseudomonas; species Pseudomonas sp. ASL4. The sequence continues at coordinate 854,148 of NZ_CM155280.1, forward strand.
CAGGCCTGGCCCAGCGCGGCGCTCCAGGTGTCCCAGCCCGTGCCGGCGGGCAACGGATAGTTGAAGTTGAAGCCTTCGCCTGGACCCTCACCGAGCTCATCTTCGTAGCCGAGGAAGAACGGGAATTCGGCTTCCGGATGGCCGTGGATCGAGGTGAACAGTACGTCGCTGCGTTGGTAGAAAATCGATTGGGTGCCGTTGCCGTGGTGGTAGTCGACGTCGAGGATCGCAACCTTTTTGTGGCCCTGATCGAGAAATGCCTGGGCGGCGATAGCGGCGTTGTTGAGGTAGCAATAACCGCCCATCAAGTCGCTGGCGGCGTGATGTCCCGGTGGACGGCACAACGCGAAGGCACTGCGGGCGCCGCGCTGGATCACCGCTTGGGCGGTCAATGCGACTTGCGCTGCGCTATAGGCCGCTTGCCAGGTGCCAGCAGTGATCGGCGCGCCGCCGTCGAAGCTGTAATAACCGAGTTGGCCATGCAGGCTGGTCGGCATGATCCGCCGCAAGGTGCGGGCCGGCCAGGTATAGGGCAGCAAGTCGCCGTCGGTGCCGAACTCGGTCCAGCGTGCCCAGGCACCTTTGAAGAAGTCGAGGTAGTCGCGATCGTGAATGCGCTGGATTGGCCCGAGGCCAAAATCCTGCGGCGCTTCCACCGGGCCCAGGTTGCGGTACTGCACGCGTTGCAGCACATGGTCGGCACGTGAGGGCATTTCGAAGCAGGGCATCAATTGCCCGTCCATCAATTCACAACGGCCGTGATGCAGGTGGTGATCGTCCGAGTAGATCGTCAGCATTTCTTGTTCTCCGCAGGCTGATTCGGTTGAACACAGTCTTGCGGGGCGCAGCGTTTGGGAGAACGGCAGGAAAGGCCAAAAGGGGATTTATATGGCCAAAAGGTTTGACCGAAATTCGCCCCTTATTGGCGCTGCAACGCCCCCAAATAACGCAGAACCCGTAGGAGCGAGCGGTGCGACGATTCGACTTGCCCGCGAAGGCGTCCCCGAGAGCGCCAAAAGCTTCGCGGGCAAGCCTCGCGCCTACAAGGGCGGTTTGTTACGGGCGGAATTGGCTGGGCGCCACACCACTCCAGCGCACAAACGCATGCCGGAAACTCGCGGTCTCGCTGAACCCCAACGCCTCGGCAATCCGATAGATCGGCAATTGATCCTCGCAGAGCATCTGCTTGGCCTGCTCGAACCGCAGCTCATCGAGCAATTCCTGATAGCTGCAGCCCAGATCCTTCAGATGCCGGCGCAAAGTCCGCGCCGAACACTTCATCTGCTCGGCCAACCCCTCAAGCCCCGGCGCCGCATTCAGCTGTGCGCTGAGCAACTGACGAATCCGCCCCAGCCACGCCTGACGTCCGGTGAACTCGGTGTTCTGCTTACGGCAGCGTTCGGCCATGGCTTGATGGGTGATGACATCGGCCAGTGGCAAGGACTGGTCGAGCCAGCGTCGGTCGAAGGCGAACGCGTTGTCCGGAGCCTCGAAGTTCAGCGGGCAGTCGAAGTGTTCGGCGTAGGTCGCCTGATAATCCGGTGCGGTGTGTTCGAAGCGCGCAGCCCGCAGCGGCAGTGGGTGCCCGAGCAGGTCGTCGCAGATGACTTTCAGTGAAACCAGGCAGAACTCGGCGTTGAACACCGCCATCGCCGGGCTTTCCCGATAATCCGCAGCGACGAACCAGACACGCTCGCCATCGTCCTCAAGACTCAGCTCGAAAAGTGTTCCCAACAGCGCCGGATAACGTATCGCCAAACGTAAAGCGTCACCGAAGGTGGCACTGGTGAGCAGCGCATAACCGAGCATGCCGTAGGACGAGACGTGCATCCGCCGACCGAGTTCCAGGCCTATGTCACGCTTGAACGCGACTGCGTTGGCGCAAACCTGCATCTCCTGATTGGTGGTGATCCGCGTGTCCGCCCGGCTTAGATCCGCCGCGCTGATGCCGCTTCCCGCCAGCAGTGCTTCGCTGGACAGGCCTTCGGCCTTGAAGGTGTTGAGCACCAGGGAGACGGCGTTGAGGGTAGTGAGGTGGGAGTGGAGCATGGAGGATTCCAGCCTTGGGGTGACTGGAAGACAGCAAGTTATATGCCTGGGGCCCCGGACCTGTAGGAGCGAGGCTTGCCCGCGAAGCTTTTGGCGTTTTCAAGGACGCCTTCGCGGGCAAGCCTCGCTCCTACAAGGGCGGTGAGGTGTCAGCTGAGTTCGCCGCAGAGGTCGAGCTCTATGAGACGACGCACTTCAGCGTTATCCAGCCCGGCACCCAGCAACGCATGCAATTTGCCGAACGCAGCCTCGCGAGTCATGCCGCCACCGGACAACACACCAACACCACGCAAGCGGCTCCCCGCCTCGTAAACATCCAGCTCGACGCCACCTTCATGGCACTGCGTCACCGCGACCACCACAACACCGTTGTCCCGCGCCCGTTCCAGAGCGGCGAGAAACTCAGGGTTGTCGCTCGGCCCGGTACCGCTGCCGTAGCATTCCAGCACCAAGCCCTGAATGCCGCTATCGAGCAGGCCGCTCAGCACTTCGGCGCTGATGCCGGGGAACAGCGGCAGTACCGCGACGTTCGCCAACTGTTTGGGCTGGTTGTAGGTCAGCGATGCCGGCATCGAAGCTGCCTTCACGCCGCCGCCCTGACGCTCAAGACGCTTGAACGGATGACGCCCGAAACTGCGTACCTTCGCGCAACGGGTCGGGTCCAGCAGTTCGCCGTGGAAGTACAAATGAACGCCCGGCGCCAGGCCATGGCCCAGAGCAACCAGCGCACCGCTGAGGTTTTCCCAGGCATCGCTGTCGGTCACGCCGGCTGGCAGCATCGAGCCGGTAAAGCACACGCGGGCATGCAGGCCGAGCAATTGGAAGCTCATGGCCGCTGCGCTGTAAGCGAGGGTATCGGTGCCGTGCAGAATCAGCACGCTGTCACAGCCCTGCACATCCACGGCATCGACCACTGCTTCACGCAGTTGCTGCCAGTAGCTCGGGGTCATGTTGGCGCTGTCGATCAGCGGGCTCATCTCGCGAAAGCGCCACTGCGGCACCACCAGCTCAGGCTGGCTGTGCAGGTAGTCGCGCATCCGCGCTTCGAAACCGGACGCCGGGGCCAGGCCGTTGGCGCTGGCTTGCATGCCGATGGTGCCACCGGTGTAGAGCACCATGACGTGCTGGGCGGCAGGATAGGTCGAGGAATTCATGGGGGTTCTCCGAGAACGGTGGGAGCGAGCCTGTGTGGGAGCGAGCTTGCTCGCGACGGCCGCGATGCGGTCTTACAGCTTCACACCAAAACAACCTGCGACCGAGCATGACGCCGGCCGCACGTTGTGTCACGCCGGGCGCAGGGGATGCGCCCGGTTTTTACCGATCAGCGTTGCGCTGCGGTCACGCCTTGCTGCTCAGCTTCGGCCTTGGTGGCAGCGGCTGGCGGGTTGGCGGGCCAGGCTTTCAGGTCCAGGTCCAGATCCGGGAACTTGCTCGAATCAAACACTGGGGTCTTGATGCCGGCAGCACGCTGGTCATCGTAGTCACGCAGGATGCGCATGCCGATCTTGAACAGCAGGAACAGCGCGATCAGGTTCACGAACGCCAGCATCGTCATGGTGATGTCGGCGAAGGCGAACACCGTACCGAGGTTTTCGATGGCACCCCAGAAGATCAACACCAGTACCAGTGCGCGGTAGCCGATCAGCGCTGCGCGGTTTTCACCGATCAGGAAGCGCAGGTTGCTCTCGCCCAGGTAGTAGTTGTAGAGGATCGAGGTGAACACGAACAACGACAGGGCGATGGAGATGAAACTGCGGCCCCAGTCACCGACCACAGCGGCCAGGGAGTTCTGGGTCAGGGCAATGCCGTCGCCTTCGAAGCCCGGGGTGTAGAAGCCCGACAGCAGGATCAGCAGCGCGGTGCAGGTGCAGATCACGAAGGTGTCGAGGAACACGCTGAACGCCTGAACCACGCCTTGAGCAACCGGGTGCTCGACCGACGCGACGGCTGCCACGTTAGGCGCACTGCCCAGGCCAGCTTCGTTGGCAAACACGCCACGCTTCACGCCCATAACGATGGCGCTGCCGATCAAACCACCAAAGGCCTGGTCGAGACCGAAGGCACTTTTGACGATGGTCATCAGCATGCCCGGCACGTGGTCGAATTGCAGCACGATCACGTAGATGGTCACGCCGATGTACACCAGGGTTTTCACCGGTACCAGCAGGTCAGCAACCTTGGCGATCCGCTTGATGCCACCGATGAACACCAGGCCCAGCAACACTGCCAGCGCCGCCCCGGTGTACGTCGGGTCGAGTTGGAATGCGTTCTGCAGCGAGTGGGTCACGGCATGGGATTGCAGGCCGTTGAAGGCGAAGCCGAAGGTGATCAGCAGCAGGAACGCCATGATCATCCCCAACCAGCGTTTCTGCAGGCCGTGCTGGATGTAATAGGACGGGCCGCCACGGTAGGTGCCGTCGGAGTCGCAGCGTTTGTAGAGCTGGCCGAGGGAACATTCGAAGAAGCTGCTGGACATGCCGACCAGCGCGGTCACCCACATCCAGAACACCGCACCTGGCCCACCGAGGGTCACGGCGATGCCGACACCGGCGATGTTGCCTGCACCGACGCGGCCAGCCAGGCTGAGCATCAGGGCCTGGAACGAGCTGAGTTGACCGGCGCTGCTTTTGAGGCTATCGCGGAACACGGCGAACATATGGAAGAAGTGGCGCAATTGTACGAAACGCGATCGGATCGTGAAGTAGCTACCGAGCCCGACAATGAGCACGATCAGTACTTTCCCTGAGAGGAAGTCGTTGATGACTTCGAGCATGGATTATTCCTCGCTATTTTTTTGTTTAAGCAAATGCTGGAGGGGTAGAAATATCGCGTTACACCGGTTTGCGCGGGGCATAACAGGTGAGGCGAAGGTTCGTCCAGATTCTCCATATCGCGGGTTGTTATTAGGTCGGGTTTCGCATGGGTTATGGCCTCGTTACCGACGACCGCTCACGCGAAGAGGGGCGGCACTATACCTATCAGTGCGGTGCCCGTCTGCACGATTGTGGTGCAAGCGACGAAACGAAGCTTTGAAACACCCGACGTTACCGGCGTCGGGCTTATGTGAAAACTGTTTCATGTGGGAGCGAGCCGGCTCGCGAAGATGGCGGCACATCTTGCATCGATGTGCCTGACCAACCGCTTTCGCGAGCAAGCCCGCTCCCACATTTTTCAGCTTCCAGGCATTCTGTCTGTTGCTGCCAAAGAGTTAAAAAAAAGGGCTTGGAGATAAATCCCCAAGCCCTCAAAAGGTGAGAGGTGTCTAGTCCCTCGACCTGGTGAGCATGGCTCCATGCTCTTCGTTAAGAGAGCAAGAGCCGGGCGTTCGATCAAGCCTTAAGCGGGACCAGACGCGGAGCAATCATGTTTTCAGGGCGCAGGATGTCGGCGAGCATTTCGTCGTCGAGCAAGCCTTCTTCGCGCACCAGTTCCAGCACGCCGCGGCCGCTTTCGAGGGCGATACGGGCGATGCGGGTGGCGTTTTCATAGCCGATGTACGGGTTCAGTGCGGTGACCAGGCCGATCGAGTGTTCGACCAGTTCGCGGCAGCGCTCTTCGTTGGCGGTGATGCCGACGATGCAGTGTTCGCGCAGCATGTCCATGGCGCGTTGCAGCAGACGGATCGAGTCGAAGATCTTGAACGCGATCAGCGGCTCCATCACGTTCAGTTGCAGTTGGCCGCCTTCGGCCGCGATGGTCAGGGCCAGGTCGTTACCGATGATCTGGAACGCTACCTGGTTAACCGCTTCCGGAATAACCGGGTTGACCTTGCCTGGCATGATCGAGCTGCCTGGCTGACGCGCTGGCAGGTTGATTTCGTTAATGCCGGTACGTGGGCCGCTGGACAGCAGGCGCAGGTCGTTGCAGATCTTCGACAGCTTGACCGCAGTGCGCTTGAGCATGCCGGAGAACAGCACGAAGGCGCCCATGTCAGAGGTGGCTTCGATCAGGTCGGCGGCTGGCACCAGCGGTTGACCGCTGATCAGGGCCAGGCGCTGAACAGCCAGGTGCTGGTAACGCGGGTCGGCGTTGATGCCGGTACCGATCGCTGTGCCGCCCAGGTTTACTTCGGTCAGCAGCTCAGGAGCCAGAGTCTTCAGGCGTGCCAGGTCTTCGCTCAAGGTAGTGGCGAAGGCGCGGAATTCTTGGCCGAGGGTCATCGGCACGGCGTCTTGCAGCTGGGTACGGCCCATTTTCAGGACGTGGTTGAACTCTACACCCTTGGCGGCGAACGACTGGATCAGGCTGTCGAGGCTGGCCAGCAGCGCGTCGTGACCCAACAACAGGCCCAGACGGATCGCCGTCGGGTAGGCGTCGTTGGTCGACTGCGCCATGTTCACGTCGTTGTTCGGGTGCAGGTATTGGTATTCGCCCTTCTGGTGACCCATGGCCTCCAGCGCGATGTTGGCGATGACTTCGTTGGCATTCATGTTGGTCGAAGTGCCAGCGCCGCCTTGAATCATGTCTACCACGAACTCTTCGTGGAAATCGCCGCGGATCAAACGTGCACAGGCTTCGCTGATGGCAGCGTGCTTGGCTTCGCTCAGATGACCCAGCTCGCGGTTGGCGTCAGCGGCGGCCTGTTTAACCATGGCCAGGCCGACAACCAGCTTCGGGTAGTGCGAAATCGGGACGCCGGAGAGACGGAAGTTGTTCACCGCTCGCAGGGTCTGGATGCCGTAATACGCTTGAGCGGGTACTTCGAGTACGCCAAGCAGGTCTTTTTCTGTGCGGAAAGATGCAGCGGAGGACATGATAGAAATCATCTCGATATGGACCCGGTCTGTGCCGGAACGCTGCAAATGCTAGGCTTGTGAAGAATTTTGGGCCAATGCTGTTAAGCACTAGCCTATGCACATTCGGCATAATACCCATGTGACGTCGCGTGTGCGGCGAGCGTGTGACCTAAGTTGGTGCGTGTCCGGGAGGGCGTGATGAATCTGGAAAGCAAATGGCTGGAGGACTTTAGTGCCCTGGCCGCGACCCGCAGTTTCTCCCAGGCTGCCGAGCGACGCTTCGTGACCCAGCCTGCATTTAGCCGGCGAATCCGCAGCCTTGAGGCCGCGCTGGGGCTGCAATTGGTCAACCGCTCGCGCACACCAGTCGAGCTGACGGCGGCGGGGCAGTTGTTTCTGGTTACCGCGCGGACGGTGGTCGAGCAGCTCGGCGAAGTGCTGCGCCATCTCCATCACCTGGAAGGCGGGCAGGGCGAAGTGATGCAGGTGGCGGCGGCTCACTCGCTGGCGCTGGGTTTCTTTCCGCGCTGGATCGCGCAGTTGCGTAATGAAGGCCTGAACATTGCCACGCGCCTGGTGGCGACCAACGTCGGCGACGCCGTGCACGCGCTTCGTGAAGGTGGCTGCGACCTGATGCTGGCGTTCTACGACCCGGACGCGGCGATGCAGATGGATCCGGAGATCTTCCCGTCCCTGCACCTTGGCCAGACTGAAATGCTGCCGGTGTGCGCGGCGGACGCCGAAGGCAATCCGCTGTTTGATCTGGAGGGCGAGGCCAGCGTGCCGTTACTGGCGTATAGCGCCGGTGCGTTTCTCGGGCGCTCGGTGAACATGTTGCTGCGCCAGCGCGCCCTGCGCTTTACCACTATCTATGAGACCGCCATGGCCGACAGCCTGAAAAGCATGGCGCTGGAAGGACTGGGCATTGCCTGGGTGCCGCAGCTGTGTGTGCGCGCAGAACTGGCGCGCGGTGAGCTGGTGGTGTGCGGCGGCCCGCAATGGCATGTACCGCTGGAGATTCGCCTGTACCGCTGCGCGCTGGTGCGTAAGGCGAACGTGCGGTTGTTGTGGCGTAAGCTTGAAGGCGGCGCAGCGCAGGGCACAACCGGTCAATGATGTTTTGTAGGAGCCAGGCTTGCCGGCGAAGGCGTCCGTGAGATCGCCTTCGCCGGCAAGCCTGGCTCCTACAAGAGCAGCGTGTGATGGCAGCTTTTTCACTGACCTTCGAGTCAATAAAACCGGCACTTTGCGCCGTATGACAGATGGTCGTCTCGGGGGCTGTTTATCTGCTTCATTGAGGTATACTGCGCGGCCTTCGGCCGGTTCGTCCGGCCATTTTTCGTACAATCAAGCCACGCATTTCTGCGTGGCTTGTTGTTTTTGACGCGCCTGCGGGCGCCCAGAGAGAAGAGGCACGACGATGAGTGCACTGGTTGGCGTGATCATGGGCTCCAAGTCCGATTGGTCCACCCTTAGCCACACCGCCGATATGCTGGAAAAGCTCGGCATTCCTTACGAGGTGAAAGTGGTCTCTGCCCACCGCACCCCGGACCTGCTGTTCCAGTACGCCGAAGAGGCCGAGGCGCGTGGCATCGAGGTGATCATCGCCGGTGCCGGTGGCGCGGCCCACCTGCCAGGCATGTGTGCGGCCAAGACCCATCTGCCGGTGCTGGGCGTGCCCGTGCAGTCGTCGATGCTCTCGGGTGTCGATTCGCTGCTGTCCATCGTGCAGATGCCTGCGGGCATTCCGGTTGCGACCCTGGCCATCGGCAAGGCCGGTGCGATCAACGCCGCTTTGTTGTCGGCGAGCATCCTCGGCGCCAAGCACCCGCAGTTCCACGCGGTGCTGAAAACTTTCCGTGCTGAGCAGACAGACAGCGTCCTGGACAATCCAGACCCACGCATCGCCTGAGGTTGTTGACGATGAAGATCGGTGTAATCGGTGGCGGCCAGTTGGGCCGCATGTTGGCGCTGGCGGGTACTCCGCTGGGCATGAACTTCGCTTTCCTGGACCCGGCGCCGGATGCTTGCGCAGCCGCGTTGGGCGAGCATCTGCGGGCCGATTACGGCGATCAGGGCCACTTGCGTCAACTGGCCGATGAAGTCGATCTGGTGACCTTCGAGTTCGAGAGCGTCCCGGCCGAAACCGTGGCGTTCCTGTCGCAGTTCGTCCCGGTCTACCCGAGCGCCGAAGCCCTGCGCATTGCCCGTGATCGCTGGTTCGAGAAGAGCATGTTCAAGGACCTGGGGATTCCTACCCCGGCGTTCGCCGACATTCAATCGCAAGCGGATCTGGACGCTGCCGTGGCTTCGATCGGTCTGCCGGCCGTGTTGAAAACCCGCACCCTGGGTTACGACGGCAAGGGTCAGAAAGTCCTGCGCAAACCGCAAGACGTGGTCGGCACCTTCGCCGAACTCGGCAGCGTCGCCTGCCTGCTGGAAGGCTTCGTGCCGTTCACCGGTGAAGTCTCGCTGATCGCCGTGCGTGCTCGCGATGGTGAAACGAAGTTTTATCCACTGGTTCACAACACCCACGACAGCGGCATTCTCAAGTTGTCCGTAGCCAGCACCGATCACCCGCTGCAAGCCTTGGCTGAGGATTACTCCAGCCGTGTGCTCAAGCAGCTGGAATACGTCGGCGTGATGGCGTTCGAGTTCTTTGAAGTCGACGGTGGTCTCAAGGCCAACGAAATCGCCCCGCGTGTGCACAACTCCGGGCACTGGACCACTGAAGGCGCCGAGTGCAGCCAGTTCGAAAACCACCTGCGGGCCGTTGCCGGTTTGCCGCTGGGTTCGACGGCCAAGGTCGGCGAGAGCGCGATGCTCAACTTCATCGGTGTGGTTCCGCCGGTAGAGAAAGTGATCGCCATTGCTGATTGCCACCTGCACCACTACGGCAAGGCATTCAAGGTCGGTCGCAAGGTCGGTCACGCCAATCTGCGTTGTGCAGACCGTGAGACGCTGGCGGCGCAGATCCTCAAGGTCGAAGCGCTCATCGCCGAATAGTTTCATGTGGCAGCGGCGGAACCTTCAGTGTCCGCCGTTCTCTGATGGCAGGATGCCAAAGTCTGACTAGGCTTTGTGCCAGGTGTCCTGTCTCACCAAATCAATCAGAGGGAAATGCCATGGGAATTATTGGAACCATCTTTATCGGCTTGATCGTCGGCCTGTTGGCTCGGTTCCTGAAGCCGGGCGATGACAGCATGGGCTGGATCATGACCATCCTGCTCGGTATCGGCGGTTCGCTGGCGGCTACTTACGGCGGCCAGGCTCTGGGCATTTACCATGCGGGTCAGGGCGCAGGCTTCATCGGCGCGCTGGTGGGTGCGATCATCTTGCTGGTGATTTACGGCTTGATCAAAAAGAGCTGATTCAAGCGACAAAGCCCTCTGCGCGGTGCACGCGCAGAGGGCTAGAATGCTCGCTATTACGCCATCCTTTCCTTTGTCGAGCATTTCAATGCGCCGTCTTTTGTTGACCCTATTATTCCTGGGCTCGGGCCTTGCCCATGCCGGCGACCTGCCGGAAACCGACTGGCTGGAACTGATGCCCAAGTCGGACCAGAAAGCCCTCGAGGACATGCCCGAAATCGATCACAACTCCCCCGAAGGCAATGGCACCTTTACCCAAAAGGGTGGCATGAAGCAGAGCAAGGGCTTGCCGGCGGTGATGTACTCGACCAAAACCGTGCCGTCGATGAACGACAAGAACATCCGCATCGGTGGTTATCCGGTGCCGCTGGAAACCGACGCCAAGGGCCGCAGCACGCTGTTTTTCCTGGTGCCGTACCCGGGCGCCTGCATCCACGTGCCGCCACCGCCACCAAACCAGTTGGTGCTGGTGCGTTATCCCAAAGGCTTGAAGCTGGACGACATCTACACGCCGCTGTGGGTCACCGGCACGTTGAAGGTCGAGAAGGTCAATAACGACCTGGCTGACGCGGCGTATGCGCTGGATGCTGCGAAGGTGCGGGCGGTTAAAGAGTCGGATTTGTAGCGTTTGTTAGATCGATTCGCGGGCAAGCCTCGCTCCTACAGGTCCGTGTGATCCGTAGGAGCGAGGCTTGCCCGCGAAGCTTTTAAAGCGGCTTGCTGCCGATGCTGACGCCCAGGGTATGACTCGCACCCGCCGCCAAGGTCACCACATCGTCCATCACATTCGCCGTCTCGATGCACAGCATGCGCTGCCAGCCATCGTCGGCCATGTCACTGAACGCTGCTGCGCGATCAATCCACGGGTTCCAGATCACTGTCGAGCGTGAACCACTGCTGGTCAGCTCGATGCGGCGTTCCCAGGTCGGATCGACAATGCTCAGCTTAGCCGGGGTATTGAGGTAGATACGGTCAGTCTCGCCGGTGAAAACCAGATCGCCGGCCTGAGTGGTCGTGGTCCAGTCTTTAGTCGTATCGATATAGCTCAAGCCTTCCAGCCCCTCAACATGCACGTTGCGCACGTCGCTGACGGCGAAGTAGCTGTGCAACGCCTGGCTGATCGACACGGATTCAGCGCCGCGGTTGTGGCTGGTCAGGCTGATGTGCAGTTGCTCATCCAGACGAATGCTCAACGTCAAATCCACCTGATGCGGCCAGCCCGCAAAACCACCTTCGGGGTAGGGCAGGACGAATTCGACCTTCAGGCTTTCACCCTCAGCTTCGATGCCGCCCAGTTCCCAATCCATCGCCCTGACAAAACCATGGGCGCCGGCCGGTTCATTGCTGACGCGCATTGTCTTGACACTTTGCGGGTTGCGATCAAAGTTGCCGAACCACGGCCAACACACCGGCACGCCGGCGCGGATGCTTTTACCGGTCTTGAACACGGCCTCGTCGTGGAGCCAGATCAGCGGCGGTTGCCCGGCCAACTGATAACTGAGGATGTGCGCGCCTTGCTGGGCCACCAGCAATTCGGCCTGACCGTGGCGAATACGCCAGCAGTTCAGTTCATCCAGTTTGACGGCTTCAACGTTGGGCGTGCTCATGGGGCAACTCTCAATCAGGAACAATGACGGCTATGGACCGCAAAACGGTCTGCGCGTTTAACGCGCGCGTGGTGGAACCGAGCGAGTGCGGCCGCTGCCGTCGATGGCGACGAATACGAATACGGCTTCAGTCACTTTACGCCACTCACTGGACAGCGGGTCGTCGCTCCAGACCTCGACCATCATCTGGATCGAGCTGCGGCCGATTTCCAGGGCCTGGGTATAGAAGGAGAGCTGAGCGCCCACCGCCACCGGAACCAGAAATGCCATGCGGTCGATTGCAACGGTCGCCACGCGGCCACCGGCGACTTTGCTGGCCATTGCGGTGCCAGCCAAATCCATCTGCGCCACCAGCCAGCCGCCGAAAATATCGCCAAAGCCGTTGGTTTCACGCGGGAGCGCGGTGATTTGCAGGGCGAGGTCGCCTTGCGGGATTGGATCTTCTTGTTCGAGCTCTATCATGCCGGGGGTGCCTCTGACCCGTGACTCTCATTGGTACTTCAGGTGAATAGCCGTCTTCGGGAAAAACGATTCAGCCCGAACATACTACGTTCGTCACGTTTTTCGTAAGGCGCCTAAAGGGAAACTCTGCGAAATCGGCTGACAGGTGCCAACGACGTTTTCGCACAGCAACCCCTTACAAGCAGGTGCAAGGTTGCGAGTATATCGGTCGGTAGACTCCGAGACGACCGTCGGGTTCTCATTTTGACCGTCAAATAAGCACCTCTATGTGCTTTTTCGAACAATTTGCTATCGTGCCGAACCTGCCCAAGCCTCCGCCAGCGTTGTTGGGGTTGCAGATCCGACTATAAGAGAAGCCCTTGCCATGACCACAGCGCCCTCGAGCACTGCGCAGCCAACCCAGTCCGCACGTCCGTTGACCCGCAACGATTACAAGACTTTGTCGCTGTCTGCCCTGGGCGGCGCGTTGGAGTTCTACGACTTCATTATCTTCGTGTTCTTCGCCGCGGTGGTTGGCAAGCTGTTCTTCCCGGCCGACATGCCCGAGTGGCTACGGCTGATGCAGACCTTCGGCATTTTCGCCGCCGGCTACCTGGCGCGGCCATTGGGCGGCATCGTCATGGCGCACTTCGGCGACCTGCTGGGACGCAAGAAGATGTTCACCCTGAGCATTTTCATGATGGCCGTGCCAACCCTGATCATGGGTTTACTGCCAACGTACGCGCAGATCGGCATGTGGGCGCCGATCCTGTTGCTGGTGATGCGAGTGATCCAGGGCGCAGCGATTGGCGGTGAGGTGCCCGGCGCTTGGGTATTCGTTTCCGAACACGTGCCGCAGCGGCACATCGGCTACGCCTGCGGCACCCTGACCAGCGGTCTGACGGCCGGTATCTTGTTGGGTTCGTTGGTGGCCACGGCGATCAACAGCATTTACACCCCGGTGGAAGTGGCGGATTACGCCTGGCGGATTCCGTTCCTACTGGGCGGTGTGTTCGGCCTGTTCTCGGTTTACCTGCGTCGCTGGTTGCACGAAACCCCGGTGTTCGCCGAGCTGCAACTGCGCAAGGCCCTGGCCGAAGAAGTGCCGCTGCGCGCGGTGCTGCGTGACCATCGTGGCGCGATTCTGATTTCCATGCTGCTGACCTGGCTGCTGTCGGCCGGCATCATCGTCGTCATCCTGATGACTCCGACCGTGCTGCAGACCGTTTACCACTTCACCCCGACCATTGCGTTGCAGGCCAACAGCCTGGCAATCGTGTTCCTGAGCCTGGGTTGCGTAGCGTCCGGCGCGCTGGCGGATCGCTTCGGCGCGGGCCGGGTGTTTGTGTTCGGCAGCGCATTGTTGTTGCTGAGTTCGTGGACCTTCTACCACAGCCTGTTCAACCACCCTGAATGGCTGTTCCCGATGTACGCCGTGACCGGTCTGCTGGTCGGCACCATCGGCGCGGTGCCGTATGTGATGGTCAAAGCCTTCCCGGCGGTGGTGCGTTTCAGCGGGCTGTCGTTCTCCTACAACCTGGCCTACGCGATTTTCGGCGGGTTGACCCCGATGATCGTGACATTGCTGCTTAAGGAAAGCCCGATGGGGCCTGCTTATTATGTGGCGATCATTTGTGGAGTCGGGATTTTGGTGGGTGCTTATCTTTGGAAGAAGGGGCGTTAAGGCGGCTTCTTGCGCCGACTGTACTGGCCTCATCGCGAGCAAGCTCGCTCCCACATAGGATCTGTGTTCGCCGCAGAGCCTTGTGGGAGCGAGCTTGCTCGCGATGAAGGCGACACGAATTATCCTGCAACATGCCGAATGCTGGCCTTTCATCCAATTGTCATATTTCAGCCATAGAGTGTTCACACGGCCTGCTGATACTTGGCCCCGACTTAACACACCCTATCTGCTAGGAGTAAGGCATGAAACTGAAGCGTTTGATGGCGGCAATGACTTTTGTCGCTGCTGGCGTTGCGACCGCCAACGCGTTCGCCGCTGTTGACCCGTCGATCCCGAGCTACACCAAGACCACTGGTGTGTCGGGCAACCTGTCCAGCGTCGGCTCCGATACCCTGGCCAATCTCATGACCCTGTGGGCTGAGAACTACAAAAAAGAATACCCGAACGTAAACATCCAGATTCAGGCCGCTGGCTCCGCCACCGCGCCACCTGCGTTGACTGAAGGCACCTCTAACCTGGGCCCGATGAGCCGCAAAATGAAGGACACCGAACTGGCTGCCTTCGAGCAGAAGTACGGCTACAAGCCAACCGCTATCCCGGTTGCCGTGGACGCCCTGGCGGTGTTCGTGCACAAAGACAACCCGATCCAGCACCTGACCATGGAACAAGTCGACGCGATTTTCTCGTCCACTCGTCTGTGCGGCGCTAAATCCGAAGTCAAAACCTGGGGCGACCTGGGTGTGACCGGTGACCTGGCCAACAAGCCGGTTCAACTGTTCGGTCGTAACTCGGTATCCGGCACCTACGGCTACTTCAAAGAAGAAGCCCTGTGCAAAGGCGACTACAAGCCAAACGTCAACGAACAACCAGGCTCGGCTTCGGTCGTGCAGTCGATCAGCTCTTCGCTGAACGGCATCGGTTACTCGGGCATCGGCTACAAAACCGCTAGCGTGAAAACTGTTGCTCTGTCGAAGAAAGGCAGCACTGAGTTCATCGAAGACAGCGAAGAAAACGCACTGAACGGCAAATACCCGCTGTCGCGTTTCCTCTACGTTTACGTCAACAAAGCCCCGAACAAGCCTCTGGCCCCGCTGGAAGCCGAGTTCGTGAAACTGGTTCTGTCCAAACAGGGCCAGGAAGTTGTAGTGAAAGACGGCTACATCCCACTGCCGGCCAAAGTTGCTGCAAAAGCACTGGCTGACCTGGGTCTGGCTGAAGGCGGCGCCGAAGTCGCAAAGAAGTAACACCCTAGGTTCAGGGCACGCCCCGGACCTGTGTAGGAGCTGACGAGGGAACCGAGGCTGCGATCTTTTGATCTTGCAGTTATAAAGCCAGATCAAAAGATCGCAGCCTCGGTCTCCTCGGCAGCTCCTACGCCCCCCAATTTTTCGATCCTCTGCCAGTTCCCACCGGCGGCGGATTTGTTGCGTCACTGCATTGTCATCTTTTTGTCATACAGGATCGCTAGGGTGTGCGCATGAATGATCTGGCCAATTCCCCCATGACTACCAATCCCCCCAAGCGAATTGACTTCAATACGCCTGAGTTGAAACGCAAGCGCCGCATTCGCGCGCTCAAAGATCGCCTGACCCGCTGGTACGTTCTCATCGGCGGCCTCGCTGTTCTCGGTGCGATCACGCTGATCTTCTTCTTCCTTGCCTACGTGGTTGCGCCGCTGTTCCAGGGGGCCAGCCTGACCGCCAAGGACGCCATCACGCCAGCCTGGATGCAAGACGCCGGCAAGCCGTTGATGATCTCCCTGGAAGAGCAGAACCAGGTCGCCATGCGGGTTTCCGACAAGGGCCAGGCATTGTTCTTCGATATCGACAGTGGCGCCGAACTCAAGCGCGTCGATCTGCCGATCCCGGCCGGCACTACTGTGACCGCCATCGGCGAAGACCAACCGGGCCATCCTTTGGTGGCGGTAGGGTTGTCCAACGGCCAGGCGCTGGTGTTCCGTCACACCTATAAAGTCAGCTACCCGGACGGCAAGAAAACCATCTCGCCGGCTGTCGAGTACCCGTACGGCGAGACGCCGATTGCGTTGAATGAAGCGGGCGGTGCCCTGGAGCACGTCAGCCTCAACGCCACCGACACCACACTGATGCTGGTCGGCTCCACCGGTTCGCAACTCAATGTGCTGTCGCTGACCAGCGAAGAAAACATGATGACCGGCGAAGTCACCAACGAGCAGAAGCGCATTGATCTGCCGCAGATGACCGAGCCGGTGAAGAACATCTTCGTCGACCCGCGTCAGCAATGGTTGTACGTGATCAACGGTCGGGCCCAGGCCGACGTGTTCAGCCTGCGCGACAAGAGCCTCAACGGTCGCTACAAACTGCTTGAAGACGGCGAAGCGCAAATCACCGCCAGTACCCAATTGGTGGGCGGTATCTCGCTGATCATGGGCGACTCCAAAGGTGGCCTGGCCCAGTGGTTCATGGCCCGCGACACGGATGGCGAACTGCGCCTGAAGCAGATCCGCACCTTCCAGATGGGCACCACGCCGATCGTTGAAATCAGCGCCGAAGAGCGTCGCAAAGGTTTTGTCGCCCTCGACGCTTCCGGCAAGCTCGGCGTGTTCCACAGCACCGCCCACCGTACCTTGCTGGTAGACCAGGTGGTCGACGGCCAAGGCATTTTCGGGCTGTCGCCACGGGCTAACCGCGTGATCGTCGAAGCGGGTGGCAAGATTCAACCGCTGCTGCTCGACAACCCACACCCGGAAGTTTCCTGGAGCGCGTTGTGGAGTAAGGTCTGGTACGAGAACTACGACGAGCCTAAATACGTCTGGCAATCGACCGCCGCCAACACCGATTTCGAACCCAAGATGAGCTTGGCGCCACTGACCTTCGGTACGCTCAAGGCCGCGTTCTACGCCATGCTGCTGGCCGCGCCACTGGCCGTCGCCGCGGCGATCTACACCGCCTACTTCATGGCGCCGAGCCTGCGCCGCAAGGTCAAACCGGTGATCGAGCTGATGGAAGCAATGCCGACGGTGATCCTCGGCTTCTTCGCCGGCCTGTTCCTCGCACCTTATGTAGAAGGACATTTGCCGGGCATTTTCAGCCTGCTGATGCTGGTGCCAATTGGCATCCTGGTGGCCGGTTTCGTCTTCAGCCGCCTGCCTGAGTCGATCCGCCTGAAAGTGCCGGACGGCTGGGAAAGCGCGATCCTGATCCCGGTGATCCTGTTTGTGGGCTGGTTGTCGCTGTACATGAGCCCGTACATGGAAACCTGGTTCTTCGGCGGCGACATGCGCATGTGGATCTCCCATGACCTGGGCATCACCTACGACCAGCGCAACGCACTGGTGGTCGGTCTGGCCATGGGCTTTGCGGTGATCCCGAACATCTACTCCATCGCCGAAGACGCCGTGTTCAGCGTGCCGCGCGGTCTGACCCTCGGTTCCCTGGCCCTCGGCGCCACGCCGTGGCAGACCATGACTCGTGTGGTGATCCTCACCGCCAGCCCGGGCATCTTCTCGGCGCTGATGATCGGCATGGGCCGTGCGGTCGGTGAAACGATGATCGTGCTGATGGCCACCGGTAACACCCCGGTCATGGAAATGAACCTGTTCGAAGGCTTGCGGACTCTGGCGGCCAACGTTGCGGTGGAAATGCCGGAGTCGGAAGTCGGCGGCAGCCACTACCGCGTGCTGTTCCTCTCGGCGCTGGTGCTGCTGTTGTTCACCTTCGTCATGAACACCCTCGCGGAACTGATTCGTCAGCGTCTGCGCAAGAAATACTCGTCGCTTTAAGAAAGGTAGAAGTCTGTGAAACAGAACTCCCTGAATGGATGGTTCAAGAGCGGCGCCCCCGGCGTCTGGATCAGCGGTGGCGCGGTGTCCATCGCGGTCATCATGACCATTGGCTTGCTGGCAGTGATTGCCGTGCGCGGTCTGGGCCATTTTTGGCCGGCAGACCTGATCCACGCCAACTACGACGTACCGGGCCAGGCCAATCACCTGGTCATCGGCGAAGTGGTGCAGAAAGAAGAAGTGCCGCGTGAGCGCTTGAAAACCGCTGGCCTGCCGGTGCCCGATGTGGGGCCGGAATTCATGACCCGCGAGCTGATCAAGGTCGGCAACCGTGACTTGAACGGCAACGACTTCACCTGGATCGTCGGCGAGTGGCTGACCAACCAGACGACGCCGCGAGAGTTGATGACCATCGAACGTCGCGAGTGGGGCAACTTCTACGGCTACCTCGTTAACGTCAAGCAGGACGGCAAGGTCATCGCCGAGGGCGAAGCTGCCTGGCCGGAGTTACAGGCCCGTGTGGACCGCGTCAACAAGCTCGCAGCACAGCTCAAGAGCCTTGAGAAATCCGACATCGGCGCGATCAACGCCGGTCTGGAACGCATCCGTCTGCACGGTCGCAAACTGGAACTGGCCGGTAAACTCGACGCCACCGCTCAAGCCGACATGGACGCTGAAAAGGCTGAACTGAACGCCCGTTATCAAGACATCGAAGCACGCCTGTCCGACCTGCACGCCCAGTTCAACCGTGACAGCCTGACCGCTCGCGACGCCAACGGCAAAGAGCTCGAAATCGGCATTGGCAAGGTGGTTCACGCCTATCAGCCGAACGCCATGAGCACCTTCACCAAGGTCAGTTTCTACTTCGGCAAGGTCTGGGAATTCCTCAGCGACGACCCGCGTGAAGCAAACACTGAAGGCGGGATCTTCCCGGCGATTTTCGGCACCGTGATGATGACGTTGATCATGGCGATGATCGTGACTCCGTTCGGCGTACTGGCAGCGGTTTACCTGCGTGAATACGCCAAGCAGAACACCCTGACGCGGATTATCCGCATCGCGGTGAACAACCTGGCAGGTGTTCCGGCGATTGTTTACGGTGTGTTCGGTCTGGGTTTCTTCGTCTACGTACTCGGTGGCTCGGTGGACCGGATCTTCTTCCCCGAAGCCTTGCCGGCGCCGACCTTCGGTACGCCGGGTCTGCTTTGGGCCTCGCTGACCCTGGCGCTGCTGGCGGTACCGGTGGTGATCGTGGCAACCGAAGAAGGCCTGGCGCGGATTCCTCGTACCGTACGTGAGGGCTCGTTGGCCCTCGGCGCGACCAAGGCTGAAACCTTGTGGAAGATCGTGCTGCCGATGGCCAGCCCGGCGATGATGACCGGCATGATCCTCGCTGTGGCGCGCGCCGCTGGTGAAGTGGCGCCGCTGATGCTGGTGGGTGTGGTGAAACTGGCGCCGTCGCTGCCGGTGGACGGCAACTACCCGTACCTGCACCTTGACCAGAAGATCATGCACTTGGGCTTCCATATTTATGACGTCGGCTTCCAGAGCCCGAACGTCGAAGCCGCACGGCCATTGGTGTACGCCACGGCGCTGTTGCTGGTGCTAGTGATCGCCACGTTGAACTTGTCGGCCGTGTGGATTCGAAACCACCTGCGCGAAAAATACAAAGCGCTGGATAGCTGATTTGCAGCACTGATTTCTATGTGGGAGCGAGCTTGCTCGCGATGCAGGCGACGCGGTTTAAGTTGAAACCGCAGTGATGCCATCGCGAGCAAGCTCGCTCCCACAAAAACCGAACCGAATTTGTTAGCACAGGGAGCCTCCCATGCAGCACGAAACACATACTCACGGCATCAACATGTCGGCCCTGGGCCGCGATAAGCAGAGCCTGAGTCTCGAACAGGAAACCGTGGCCATCGAAGTGCCGGGCCTGAGCCTGTTCTACGGCGACAAACAAGCGTTGTACGACGTCAGCATGAACATCCCGAAACAGCGTGTGACGGCCTTCATCGGCCCGTCCGGCTGCGGCAAGTCCACGCTGCTGCGTACCTTCAACCGCATGAACGACCTGGTGGATGGCTGCCGCGTTGAAGGCGAGATCAACCTCTACGGCAACAACATCTACCGTAAGGGCGAGGACGTGGCCGAGCTGCGTCGTCGCGTCGGCATGGTGTTCCAGAAGCCGAACCCGTTCCCGAAAACTATCTACGAGAACGTGGTCTACGGCCTGCGCATCCAGGGCATCAACAAAAAGCGCATCCTCGACGAAGCCGTCGAGTGGGCGTTGAAAGGCGCGGCGCTGTGGGACGAAGTCAAAGACCGTCTGCACGAGTCGGCACTCGGCTTGTCCGGTGGTCAGCAACAACGTCTGGTCATCGCCCGCACCATCGCCGTGGAGCCGGAAGTGCTGCTGCTCGACGAACCGTGCTCGGCCCTCGACCCGATCTCCACCTTGAAAGTCGAAGAGCTGATCTACGAACTGAAATCGAAGTTCACCATCGTCATCGTGACCCACAACATGCAACAGGCCGCGCGGGTTTCCGACTACACGGCGTTCATGTACATGGGCAAACTGGTGGAATTTGGCGACACCGACACCCTGTTCACCAATCCGGCGAAGAAGCAGACCGAAGACTACATCACCGGTCGCTACGGCTAGGAAGCTGTGGTTGTTCACTGAACTGACGCTGCGGTCCACCGCACCTTACCGGACGCTCCAAGGACGCCAACATGATTAGTAAAGAAGGCCTTACCCACCACATTTCCGCGCAGTTCAACGCCGAGCTTGAGGAAGTGCGCAGCCACCTCCTGGCCATGGGCGGGCTGGTGGAGAAGCAAGTCAACGACGCGGTGACCGCGCTGATCGAGGCCGACTCCGGCCTGGCTCAGCAGGTGCGCGAGATTGATGACCAGATCAACCAGATGGAACGCAACATCGACGAAGAGTGCCTGCGCATTCTGGCCCGTCGTCAGCCGGCAGCGTCCGACTTGCGTTTGATCATCAGCATCTCCAAGTCGGTGATTGACCTGGAGCGCATCGGTGACGAAGCGACCAAGATCGCCCGTCGCGCCATCCAGTTGTGCGAAGAAGGCGAGGCCCCGCGCGGTTACGTCGAGGTACGCCATATCGGCGACCAGGTGCGCAACATGGTTCGCGATGCGCTAGACGCCTTTGCTCGCTTCGACGCTGACCTGGCGTTGTCGGTGGCCCAGTACGACAAGATCATCGACCGCGAATACAAGACCGCCCTGCGTGAACTCGCAACCTACATGATGGAAGACCCACGCTCTATCTCGCGGGTCTTGAGCATCATTTGGGTGCTGCGTTCCCTGGAACGGATCGGCGACCACGCGCGCAATATCTCTGAGCTGGTGATTTACCTGGTGCGCGGCACCGACGTGCGTCACCTGGGCCTCAAACGGATGAAAGAAGAAGTTGAAGGCACAAGTGGTGAAACCGCTAATGTTCCGGGCAAAGCTGACGATAAGTAAGATTGCCTGAGTAAAACGCCCGGCCTTTTGGTCGGGCGTTTTTGTTTGTGAGGTCGAATTAAAAAGCAGCACCCGCGAACGAAAAGTCCCGGCGTGACTGAAGAGTTTTGGCAATGTGCCATCAGCCAGCGTTATGCTTGCCGGGATTTTTATAGGGGTGTTGGATGAGCAAGATCAGTGTGTTGGTCGTGGACGATGCGTCGTTCATTCGTGACCTGGTAAAAAAGTGCCTGCGCAACTACTTCCCGGGTATCCGGACTGAAGACGCCGTCAACGGTAAAAAGGCCCAGGCGATGCTGGCCAAAGAAGCGTTCGACCTGGTGCTGTGCGACTGGGAAATGCCGGAAATGTCTGGCCTGGAACTGCTGACCTGGTGCCGTGAGCAAGACAACCTCAAGACCATGCCGTTCGTGATGGTGACCAGCCGTGGCGACAAAGAGAACGTGGTCCAGGCGATTCAGGCCGGCGTATCCGGTTACGTCAGCAAGCCGTTCACCAACGAGCAACTGCTGACCAAGGTCAAGCAGGCCCTGAACAAGGTCGGCAAGCTCGATACCTTGATGAACAGCGCCCCGACCAAAATGAACTCGGCATTCGGCAACGACTCCCTGAGCGCATTGACCGGCGGCAAAGCCGCTGTGGCAGCGCCATCGGCCGCCCCGGTCAATCCGTTCGCCAAGCCTGTCGCCGTTGCCGCACCGGCACCTGCAGCTGCGCCGTCCCGTGGTTTGCTCAACAGCCCGCCGGTCAAGGCACCGGTTGCTGCGGCAACCAATAGCGGCGGTCGTGGCCAGGGCCAGTTGCGCCTGTCGAGCGGCACCCAGCCGTGCGTGATCAAAGCCTTGAGCCTCAAGGAAGCACTGCTGGTGGTCAAGCGCGCCGACATTCTGCCGCAAGTCCTCGAAAGCGCTGTGCTCGACATGGAGCAGGGCGACAACGCCGAAACCGCGCGCCTCAATGGTTACCTGCACGCCATCGTTGCCCACGAGCAAAAACCTGACAGCGACTGGCTGCAACTGACCTTTCGCTTTGTCGATCAGGACGCGCAGAAGCTCGACTACATCTCCCGCTTGATTGCCCGTGGTACGGCGCAGAAGCATTTCGTACCGGGTGCTTAAACTCAGCGTCGCCTGTTAGATCGCCATCGCGAGCAAGCTCGCTCCCACATTGGAATGCATTCCCCTGTGGGAGCGAGCTTGCTCGCGATGAGGCCTTTGAATGCACCACATATCTTCCTGAGCGCCCCATTGATCGTACCCACGCAGAGCGTGGGAACGATCATTTGAAACATCTGCCGACTACGCCGCTCCATCTCAGCTGCTAGGCTCCTCCCCAGGCCTTCCTCGACAGACTCTTGCCCATGCTCGCGCGCCTGCTGTTTTTCTGTGGTCTTTTCATGGCCTCCACCTCGGCTGTGGCCATGACCATTTACAAATCCACCGATGCCAATGGCGTGGTCTCCTACAGCGACCAACCCACGAAAGGCTCTCAGGTATTCGTCTTTCGGGACCGGATGGTCGAGCACCTTGAGCGTCAGGTGTACCTCGACATCAAGAAGCAGAAGGGCGTGGATGTGGTGTTTGTGCGCAACGACTTGTATGCGCCGGTGGAGGTCGAGCTGAGCTTTGCCGGGTTGAGTAACGTCAAGGGGGCGCCGAGCCAGCCGATACGCCGGGTTTTGCCGGCGCGCAGTAACTCGCGGCTGGCGCTGCTCACGGCGATTACCGGCGGCAAGCCGCTGGTGTATACCCCGAGCTTCCAATACTCCATGGGCGACCCTTCAGGCGCCGCTCAGAGCTATCGTTATCCCTTCCCGTGGCTCGGTGGTCCGTTTCGCTTGAGCCAGGGCGCCAATGGCCAATACAGCCACTTTGGCGCCAAGAACCGCTACGCCTTGGACATCGCCATGCCTGAAGGCACGCCGATCATTGCGGCGCGAGCCGGCATGGTGGTGAAAACCGAGAATGACCAGAACGGCCGTGGCAATGATCCGTCAGGTAATTTCGTACGGGTGTTGCACGATGACGGGACCATGGGCGTGTACCTGCACCTCAAGCAAGGCTCGGTGAGCGTGCGCGAAGGTCAGCGGGTGGTGGTCGGCAGTGCGTTGGCGCTATCGGGCAACACCGGCAACAGCAGCGGGCCGCACCTGCATTTTGTGGTGCAGCGCAATACCGGTTTGGGGTTGGTGTCGATACCGTACCAGTTCAATCAACCGGTAGGCGCGTTGCCCAACTTTGCGTTGGGCAAGCAGTGAGCGCGAGGTAGATAAATTGTGGCGAGGGGGCTTGCCCCCGTTGGATGGCGAAGCCGTCCCAAAGCCTATGAATGCGGTGTGTCAGGATCTATGCGGCTGCGGGGTTTGGGGCCGCTTCGCAGCCCAGCGGGAGCAAGCTCCCTCGCCACAAGAGCCCGCCCGCCAACGGTGTTGCAATCAATCCAGCATCAACACCTTGGCCAAAATGATCTTCGGTCCTTTCATCTTCTTGATGATGATCCGCAGCCCTTCGACTTCCAGCACTTCTTCCTCTTCCGGCACCCGTTTCAGGGTTTCGTAGACCAGCCCGGCGAGGGTTTCGGCTTCGATGTGGTCCAGGTCGATGCCCAGCAGGCGTTCAACCTTGAACAGCGGCGTATCGCCGCGTACCAGCAGCTTACCCGGCTGATACGCGAGGATCCCGCGTTCGGCCTTGCGGTGTTCGTCCTGAATGTCGCCCACCAACACTTCCAGCACGTCTTCCATGGTCAGGTAGCCGATGATGTTGCCGTCGGCTTCTTCGACCACGGCGAAGTGCGAGCCGCCCTTGCGGAACTGTTCCAGCAATTGCGACAGCGGCATGTGCCGCGAAATGCGCTCCAGCGGGCGGGTCAGCTCCGCCAGGTTGAACGACTCGGGAATGTGGTCCAGAGCGGCCAATTCCAGCAGTAGATCCTTGATGTGCAGCAGGCCGACGAACTCCTGACGGTCGCTGTCGTACACCGGGTAACGGCTGAACTTGTGGCGACGGAACAGCGCGAGGATTTCCTTGAGCGGCGCGTTGAACTCCAGCGTCACCAGGTCTTCCCGGGAGTTGGCCCAGTCCACCACTTCCAGTTCGCCCATTTCCACGGCCGACGCCAAAACACGCATGCCTTGGTCGCTCGGGTCCTGGCCACGGCTGGAGTGCAGGATCAGTTTCAGTTCTTCACGGCTGTAATGGTGCTCGTGATGCGGGCCGGGTTCACCCTGGCCGGCGATTCGCAGGATCGTGTTGGCGCTGGCATTTAGCAGGTAAATGGCCGGGTACATCGCCCAGTAGAACAGGTACAGCGGCACGGCGGTCCAGAGCGACAGCAGCTCCGGTTTGCGAATGGCCCACGACTTGGGCGCCAGCTCACCGACCACGATGTGCAGGTACGAAATGACGAAGAACGCGGCAAAGAACGACACGCCTTTGATCACTTCCGGCGATTGCACGCCGACGGCACCGAGCATCGGTTCGAGGATGTGTGCGAAAGCCGGCTCGCCGACCCAACCCAGGCCCAGGGAGGCGAGGGTGATACCCAACTGGCAGGCCGAGAGGTACGCATCGAGCTGACTGTGCACGGTGCGCAGGATGTGTCCGCGCCAGCCGTTTTTTTCAGCGATGGACTCGACCCGGGTCGAGCGCAGTTTGACCATGGCAAATTCCGCCGCAACGAAAAATCCGTTGAGCAAAACCAGGATCAGAGCAAAAAGAATCATGCCGAAATCGGCGAAGAGTGTCGCGAGGGTCAAGCCAGGGGATGGGTCCATGATGGAGTTTTGCGGTTTCCGTGTATTCAAATAAGGGGGAAATGCGGTGCCTGAAGGGCAGGCACAAGACAGCCAATGTAGCGGCTGACATGTGGATTGACTAGTGGCGAGTGCTGGCCGGTACTAGTCGGCCGCGCTGATAACCCGGGTTTTGGTCACCTGGGCCGGCGCGAAATGGCAGGTAAAGGTGCTGCCATGCCCCGGCACGCTGCTGATTTCCATCCGCGCACGATGGCGCAGCAGTACGTGTTTGACGATCGCCAGCCCAAGGCCGGTGCCCCCGGTGTTGGAGTTGCGGCTGGAATCGACGCGGTAGAAGCGCTCGGTCAGGCGCGGCAGGTGTTTGCTGTCGATACCGATCCCGGAATCCTGCACGCTCAGGTGCGCGCCTTGTTCATCGCCCCACCAGCGAATGCGGATATTGCCTTCGGCCGGGGTGTATTTCACCGCGTTGAACACCAGGTTGGAGAACGCACTGCGCAATTCGGCTTCGCTGCCCTTGAGCAGGATCGTCGGGTCGGCTTCCAGGGTGATGCGCTGATTCTTTTGCGCGGACAACTGTTGAGCATCGCTCTTGATCGATTTCAGCAAGCCGTCGATGGGCACCGGCTGGTTGTCCGACGGGTAATCGGTGGCTTCCAGTTTGGCCAGTAGCAGCAGGTCGTTGAGCAAGGTCTGCATGCGCCCACCTTGCTGTTGCATCTGCTGCAAGGCGCGGGTCCAGCGCGGGTTCACGTCCTCGACGTTGTCGAGCAGGGTTTCCAGATAGCCGCAGATCACCGTCAGCGGCGTGCGCAGCTCGTGGGAAACGTTGGCGATGAAGTCTTTGCGCATCTGCTCCAACTGATGGATGCGCGTGACGTCGCGTACCAGCATTAAGTGTTCGTTGTTGCCGTAGCGAGTGATGTACAGCTGAATGCGTAGGCGATCATTAATCGGCGAAGGGATTTCCAGCGGCTCGGCGTAGCTGTCCTGCTCGAAGTATTCCTTGAAGCGCGGATGGCGCACCAGGTTGGTCACCGGTTGGCCGCTGTCTTGCGGAGTCTTGAGGCCGAGCAGGGTCTCGGCGGCGCGGTTCCACCATTCCAGGTTGCCGTCGCTGTCGAGCATGATCACCGCGTCTTTGAGCGCGGCGGTGGACTCCTGGACCCGGTCGATCACCGCTTGCAGGCGCCCGCGCACTCGTTGGTCGCGGCGTTGCAGGTGATAAATGCTGTCGAACACTTCGCCCCACAAGCCATAGCCATCGGGCGGTGCTTCATCGGGTTTATGTAGGCGCAGCCATTCGTGCAGGCGCGATAGCTGCTTGAGCGTCCAGGCCAGGTAAAGACCCAGGCCCGCCGCGAGGCTCCAGCCGTAGTAGCCGGTAATCAAGCCGATCACCAGGCAGGCGGTGACCAGCAACAGCATGTGGCGAATCAGGGTGCCATGCCAGTTTTGGTTCACGGAAACATGCGTCCTTGTCAGCGAGCCGGGCGGTCAGCTCAGGCCTTGGTGGAAAACCGGTAGCCGGTGCCGCGCACGGTTTGTACCAGATTTTCGTAGGCATCGCCGAGGGCTTTGCGCAGGCGCCGGATGTGCACGTCGACGGTGCGCTCTTCAACATAGACATTGCCGCCCCAGACCTGATCCAGCAACTGGCCACGGGTGTAGGCGCGTTCCTGGTGAGTCATGAAGAATTGCAGCAAACGGTATTCGGTCGGGCCCATCTCGGCGGGTTTGCCGTCGATGGTCACGCGGTGGCTGATCGGGTCCAGCAGCAGGCCGCCGACTTCGATTGGCGCTTCGCCATCGGTCGGGCCGGCGCGGCGCAGCACGGCTTTGAGGCGCGCCACCAGCTCACGGGGGGAAAACGGTTTGGTGATGTAGTCGTCAGCGCCGACTTCCAGGCCCTGGATCTTGTTGTCCTCTTCGCCCTTGGCGGTGAGCATGATGATCGGGATGTCCCCGGTCAGCTCATCGCGCTTGAGGCGTCGGGCCAGCTCGATGCCGGAGGTGCCGGGCAGCATCCAGTCGAGCAGGATCAGGTCCGGCTTGCGGTCGACGATGATGGCGTGGGCCTGTTGGGAGTTCTCAGCCTCCAGGCAGTCATAGCCGGCCATTTCCAACGCAACGGCGATCATTTCGCGAATGGGCGCTTCGTCGTCGACGATCAGAATGCTCCTGCCAACCATGCCTTAATCCTCTTGTCATTTAACTGTCTTGCGCCGCATTAGATAACGGAATTATTGCAGTCGTGTGACAGTATTTTAGTCGCTCTGCGATTGTCATGAACCTGGGCTAAGCTCTAAGTCCGAATCCTGACAACCACAAGAGAAGGTTTCCATGACTCAATACACGTTCTCCTTCAAGGCCCTGATGTTGGCCGCTGCCCTGGCTTTGCCGTCAATGGCGTTCGCTGCCGACCCGGTGATGATGAAAGACGGGATGATGACCGATCATAAAGGCATGACGGTTTATACGTTCGACAAGGACATGGGCGGCAAATCGATGTGCAACGGTGATTGTATGAAGATGTGGCCACCAATGATGGCCCCTGCAGACGCCAAGGCCGAAGGCAAATTCGCGCCGATCAAGCGCGATGACGGCATGATGCAGTGGGCTTATGACGGCAAACCGCTGTACACCTTCATGAAGGATAAAAAGCCGGGTGACAAGATGGGCGAAGGCTTCAAAGATATGTGGCACATGCCGAAGCATTGATCTGTGTACATTGATTTGAACTGCTAAAAAGATCGCAGCCTCCGGCAGCGCCTACATTGAAATACGATCCTATGTAGGCGCTGCCGAAGGCTGCGATCTTTTTCGAGCGTCAACGCAACGCGTAATCCAGCACAATCCCGACGAAAATCGCCAGCCCGGCCCAGTGGTTGTGCAAAAACGCCTTGAAGCAGCGCATCCGATCCTTGCCGCGGGTGTACCAGAACTCCCAGGCAAAACAGCCCGCCGCCGCCAGCAAACCGAGGTGGAACCAGCCACCGAGCTGGAATTTCGACCCGGCCAGCAACAGGCAACCCAGCGCCAGACCCTGCAACGTCAGAATGATCGCCCGGTCCGCGTCGCCAAACAGAATCGCCGTCGACTTCACCCCGATCTTCAAATCGTCATCGCGGTCGGTCATCGCGTAATACGTGTCGTAACCCACGGTCCACAGCAGATTGGCAATCCATAGCAACCATGCCGCCGCCGGCAATTCACCGGTCTCGGCGGTGAACGCCATCGGCATGCCCCAGGAAAACGCCGCGCCCAGCACCACTTGCGGGTAATAGGTGTAGCGCTTCATAAAGGGGTAGCTGAGAGCCAGCGCCAAGCCACCCAGTGACAGCCAGACGGTCGGTGCGTTTGTGCAAAGCACCAGCAGAAAACTCACGCCCATCAACACCGCAAAAAAAATCAGGGCCTCTTTGGAGCTGATCTTGCCGCTCACCAGTGGCCGCTGTTCGGTGCGTTTCACGTAGCCGTCGACTTTGCGATCCGCCCAGTCATTGATCACACAGCCGCCGGCGCGGGTCAGCACCACGCCGAGGACGAAAATCACGATGTTGGCCAATGATGGCGAGCCCTTGCCGGCAATCCATAGCGCCCAAAGGGTCGGCCACAGCAGCAGGTAAATACCGATCGGTTTGTCCATGCGGGTCAACTGAATGAAGTCCCAGGCGCGCGGGTTCAGGCGATTCAGGGACTTGAGCAGGCTCTGGTACATCAGCAGTTCTCCGGATGGGCGCGGGTGGCGAGCCACAAGGTCGGCAGGAAAATCTCGGCCACCAGCACGCTCAGCGCACCGCGGTCGAAACGCGAGCGCCGGCCCCACAGTTCAGGGGCCCGGACCTCTGCGGGCAGCCATTCTTGAGGATAGTGACAAACCTCAATCGCCCGGCGCTGAAACGCCTGGTCGCAAAACAGCAATTCGCCCAATGAGCGACTGCCCAATTCGTCCATGTGCAAGCCGTCACCTTGCAATGCGCTGCGCGATGCAACGCTGCGGGCGAACACCCACGCCTCGCCATGACCCCGCAAATACACCTCGCGCACCCAGCCTTCGCTGCCTTCGGCCAGCTCCAGCGCCGCACATTCGTCGGCGCGCAGCGCTTGCCAGCCCTCGAACAACGGCGTGACGCTGAAGCCGTCATTCGATAAACGGATCAGGCGCCGTGTCAGGGAGCCTTCGTCGAACAGCCAGTCGAGGGTAGACGCGTCGGGGCGGGGCGCCAATTGGCTTTGCAGCAGCCACGGCGCGGGCGGGCAGGGAGATTTTGAGTGCGGCACAGTGAGTCATTATTGGCAGCAAATGAGGCGGCGAGCTTACCATGTCAGCCTGCGATTTTGATTGAACCGGGCCGCCGTTGCGCCGAACACGCTTGCATCTGCCGGGCTCGATCAGTACAAAACGCCCCTGAGCCGGACGGCTGCGCTGTACCCATCGACCGTTCGTGCCGGCAAAAGCCTGAATCCTGAGGAAGTAACTGAATGAAAAAGTGGCAATGTGTGGTCTGCGGCCTGATCTATAACGAAGCTGACGGCTGGCCGGATGACGGCATTGCGCCGGGGACTCTGTGGCAGGACGTGCCGGCAGATTGGCTGTGCCCGGACTGCGGCGTGGGCAAGATGGATTTCGAAATGATCGAAATCAACTAAGACAAAAAGAGGAGTAAGGAATGAACGCACCTGTCGTGATCGTCGGTACCGGCCTGGCGGGCTACAACCTGGCCCGGGAGTTTCGCAAACTCGATGGCGAAACTCCGCTGCTGCTGATTACCGCAGATGATGGACGCTCCTACTCCAAGCCGATGCTCTCCACCGGCTTCGGTAAAAACAAAGACGCCGACGGCCTGAGCATGGCCGAACCGGGCGCCATGGCCGAGCAGTTGAAAGCCGAAGTGCGCACCCACACGCGCATCAGCGGCATTGACCCGGGCCACAAACGCCTGTGGATCGGCGAGGAATCGGTGATCTATCGTGATCTGATCCTGGCCTGGGGCGCGGAAACCGTGCGCGTGCCAATCGAAGGCGACGCTGCTGACGCGGTGTTCCCAATCAATGATCTGGAAGACTACGCACGCTTTCGTGCGGCCGCGGCCGGCAAACGTCGGGTGTTGCTGCTGGGGGCCGGCCTGATTGGTTGCGAGTTCGCCAACGACCTGATCCTCGGCGGTTACGAAGTGCAGCTGGTGGCGCCGTGCGAACAGGTCATGCCGACCCTGCTGCACCCGGCGGCAGCCGCTGCGGTCCAGGCCGGGCTGGAAAGCCTCGGCGCGCGTTTCCACCTCGGGCCAGTGCTTAATCGCCTGCAACGGGTGGCTGAGGGGCTGGAAGCGCACCTGTCCGACGGCCAGGTCATCCCGTGCGATGTGGTGGTCTCGGCTATCGGCCTGCGTCCGCGCATCGATCTGGCGGCCGCGGCTGGCGTGCAGGTCAATCGCGGTGTGGTGGTCGATCGTCACCTCAAGACTTCCCACGCCAATATCTACGCCCTGGGCGACTGCGCCGAGGTCGATGGGCTGAATCTGTTGTACGTGATGCCCCTGATGAACTGTGCGAGAGCGCTGGCCCAAACGTTGGCCGGCAACCCGACCGCCGTCAGCTACGGCCCGATGCCGATCACCGTGAAAACCCCGGTCTGCCCGTTGGTAGTTTCGCCACCACCACGGGGCGCTGAGGGCGTCTGGACCGTTGAAGGGCAGGGCGCCGACATCAAGGTGCTATGCCGTGATGGTGCGGGCAAATTGCTCGGTTATGCCCTGACAGGCGCGGCGGTGATGGAAAAACTCGCTTTGAACAAAGAGCTTCCGGCCCTGCTGGCGTAAATACCGGTCGTTCTGTCGGAATCACCCCGCTTTTGCCCCTACAAACGTCGCGCCGAGACTGGCGCGGCTCTTCCGTGCGTGCCATCCTCACTCCCGTCTGCCGCAGAGTAGAGCACCTGCGGCGCCTTGGGCGCTGTTCCAACGAGAACAGCACGGACATAACAACAAAAAACCGTCAAAGGGGCTTCACTAATGCGTAAACCAGAACTCGCCGCTGCAATCGCTGAAAAAGCAGATCTCACCAAAGAGCAGGCCAACCGCGTTCTCAACGCTGTTCTCGAAGAAATTACCGGCGCTCTGCACCGCAAGGACAGCGTCACGCTGGTGGGCTTCGGTACCTTCCTGCAACGTCACCGCGGTGCCCGCACCGGCAAAAACCCGCAAACCGGTGAGCCCGTAAAAATCAAGGCCAGCAACACCGTTGCGTTCAAGCCAGGCAAGTCGTTGAAAGACAGCGTTAATCCATAATTGCGGCGAACTCCCTGAATAACGGGGAGAACCGTATTGAAAAATGGGCCTGCCGATTAAGTCGGAGGCCCATTTTTTATGGGCGTCGTTTGCTCTCTATATAAAGCACACCCGGGACGGGTTAATACACTCTGGAAACAAAGTGAATGGCCATAGTTGTCCTCGCCTTCGTTTTGTGAATTCGCCTTTATATAAAATGCCATCAGAACGATGGCACTTTTTTAATTGGCTGTTGTCGCTCGTCGCTTTGTTCATTGATGAGTGCAACCTTTCAGACATTTCCTACATTTATCATTTTTTATTCTTGTCATGCTTTGCACCTGCTTCAAGGGCTGAAGCTCCAAGGGTTATGCCGGACTTCAGGAGCCGCTCTAGGTCAATGGTTACGGGGCAGGGCGCTGGCAGATGAAATATTAAACAGAGAGCAAGGGATCCCCTGACAGATATAGGGATATCTCCTACGCAAAACAGAGAACAGTTCGTCTTGTTGTTTAATCGGATGCTTGCTAGTGGCCATCATCGTGAGTACGATGCGCCCACTTGAAAGAGCACGAACTCAATTGGATGAGACTCATCACAGCTCTTTGATACTGTCCGCCGCTGTTGGAACACCAATTGGCGTGTGACTGTAATCCTAATTAAAGGTCATGGATGTCCTACTCAAGCAAACTTTCCGCCCATTACCTTGAACTCGCAAAAGCCTCTGTTTCCAAAGAGAATTTCGCGGGCGAGGATGTTCGCTTTTCGAGCGAATATGAGGCCCTGGAAAGCGAGCTCGCCAAAGCCCAATCGATGCATGAAGCCGGTCAGATCGACTGGCTGAAAATCCGTGAAAACAGTGAAAATCTGCTGCGTACCCAGTCCAAGGATTTGCGGGTTGGCGCCTGGCTGACATGGGCGTTGTACCAGCGCGAGTCCTTCCAGGGGCTGCTGGCGGGCCTCGGTTTGCTGCACCACTTGTCGGAAAATCACTGGGCCGAAGTTCACCCGAACAAGGCTCGCACCCGCTCCGCTGCCATCAGTTGGTTGGTGCCGCGTCTTGAGCAGGTGCTGACTGAAAACGTCGCGATCAAAGAGCAGTTACCGCTGTTCCGGCAGTTGGTGGAGCACCTTGAAGGTCTCGATGCCGCTTGCACCGAACACCTGGGCGACGACGCGCCGTTGCTGCTGCCGATCTCCCGCCGCTTGAAAAACATGGTGCAGCGCGCCGCCGATAACCAGCCGGAACCCGGCGTGGTCGGTGCCGCAGTCGCCCAGGTCAAGCAGGCGGCGACGCAGTTGTTCACCCCCGGCGCGCCGATCGACAACGAGAAAGAAGCCCACAAGGCCCTGCGCGCCCAGCAGGAAAGTGCCCGCCCGTTGTGCGCCTGGTGGCTCAAGCAGAAAGCCACCGACCTGCGCGCCCTGCGCCTCAACCGCACGCTGCTGTGGTTGCCCATCGACGCGGTGCCCGAGCGCAACGCCGAGCAGATCACCGTTTTACGCGGGTTGCCGGCGGACAAGCTCAAGGCCTATCAGGACCGTTACGACCAGGCCAAATACGCGGACTTGCTGGTGGAACTGGAGGCGAGCCTGGCGAAGGCGCCGTTCTGGTTCGATGGCCAGCGAATGGTCTGGGAATGTCTCCAGGGCCTGAATGCCGAGATGGCAATGCGCGAAGTGGAAATCCACTTCGCGCTTTTGATTCAGCGCCTGCCTGGCATCATCGAATTGCGTTTCCATGACGGCGCGCCGTTTGCCGACCCGGCCACCCGCGCCTGGGTCAGCGCCAACGTCATGCCGCACCTGCAAAGCGCCAGTGCGCCGCGCAAGGTTGAAGTCGCCGACAACCAGCCGGCCTGGGAAGTGGCCCTGGAAGAAGTCCTGCCGATTTTGCGCAAGGACGGCCTCAAGGCCGCCGTGCAGATCCTCAAGCAGGGCCTGCAAGCCGCCCAAGGCGGGCGGGCGCGATTTTTCTGGCAGTTCGCCCTGGCGCGGCTGTGCTTCATGGCCAAGAAGTACGAACTGGCCAGGACCCAACTCGAAACCCTCGACCAAACATTACAGGACTCAGGCCTGAACGCCTGGGAGCCCGATCTTGCGCTGGAAGTGCTGCATTTGCTGCATAGCTGCTGCGAGTTGTTACCGCAGAACCATGCAGTGCGTGAACGCAAGGAAGAGATTTATCGCAGGCTGTGCCACCTCGATCTCGAAGTGGTACTCGAATAGGCCCCAGGGCCACAACCGCAAGGAGAAAAGCCATGGCCAAAGAAGGCTCGGTAGCCCCCAAGGAACGCATCAACGTCACCTTCAAACCTGCCACCGGTGGTGCACAGGAAGAGATCGAACTGCCGTTGAAACTACTGGCAATCGGTGACTACACCCACCGCAAGGACGAACGCAAAGTCGAAGATCGCAAGCCGATCAGCATCGACAAAATGACGTTTGACGAAGTGCTGGCCAAGCAAGAGCTGAGCCTGACGCTGAGCGTGCCGAACCGTCTTCAGGAAGAAGGCAGCACTGAAGAGCTGGGCGTGCAATTGCGCGTCAACTCGATGAAGGACTTCAACCCGGCCAGCCTGGTTGAGCAAGTGCCTGAGCTGAAAAAACTGATGGAACTGCGCGACGCGCTGGTGGCCCTCAAAGGCCCGCTGGGTAACGCGCCTGCGTTCCGCAAAGCCATCGAAGGCGTTCTCGCCGACGACGAATCCCGCGGTCGCGTACTGGGTGAGCTGGGCTTGAACGCCGCAGCCCAGGACGCCTGAGTCCTCTATCAGCCAAGGAAGCCAACACAATGAGCACTAGCGCAGCACAGCAAAAGAGCAAAGAGAGCGGCGAATACAGCATTCTCGACAGCATCATCGCCGAAACCCGCCTGACGCCGGACGACGAAGCCTACGACATCGCCAAACGCGGTGTGTCGGCGTTCATCGAAGAGCTGCTCAAGCCGCAGAACAACGGTGAGCCGGTCAAGAAGGCCATGGTCGACCGCATGATCGCCGAGATCGATGCCAAGCTCAGCCGTCAGATGGACGAAATCCTGCACCACCCGGACTTCCAGTCGCTGGAATCGTCGTGGCGTGGCCTGCAGTTGCTGGTCGATCGCACCAACTTCCGTGAAAACATCAAGATCGAAATCCTCAACGTCTCGAAAGAAGACCTGCTGGACGATTTCGAAGATTCGCCGGAAGTGATGCAGGCTGGCCTGTACAAGCACATCTACACCGCTGAATACGGTCAGTTCGGTGGTCAGCCGGTTGGCGCGATCATCGCTAACTACTACATGTCCCCAAGCTCGCCGGACGTGAAGCTGATGCAGTACGTGTCCAGCGTAGCCTGCATGTCCCACGCACCGTTCATTGCAGCTGCCGGCCCGAAATTCTTCGGCCTGGAAAGCTTCACCGGCCTGCCGGATCTGAAGGATCTGAAAGATCACTTCGAAGGCCCGCAATTCGCTAAATGGCAGAGCTTCCGTGAGTCGGAAGACTCCCGTTACGTTGGCCTGACCGTGCCGCGTTTCTTGCTGCGTAACCCGTACGATCCGGAAGAAAACCCGGTCAAATCGTTCGTGTACAAAGAAACTGTCGCCAACAGCCACGAGCACTACCTGTGGGGCAACACCGCCTACGCGTTCGGCACCAAGTTGACCGATAGCTTCGCCAAATTCCGCTGGTGCCCGAACATCATCGGCCCGCAAAGCGGTGGCGCGGTTGAAGACCTGCCGTTGCACCACTTCGAAAGCATGGGCGAAATCGAAACCAAGATTCCTACTGAGGTTCTGGTTT
The DNA here is from genome assembly GCF_056680395.1 of Pseudomonas sp. ASL4. NCBI lineage: Bacteria > Pseudomonadati > Pseudomonadota > Gammaproteobacteria > Pseudomonadales > Pseudomonadaceae > Pseudomonas > Pseudomonas sp. ASL4. The sequence continues at coordinate 889,102 of NZ_CM155280.1, forward strand.
CCGACCGTCGTGAATACGAATTGGCCGAGGAAGGCTTCATCTCCCTGACCATGCGTAAAGGCTCCGACAACGCGGCGTTCTTCTCCGCAAGCTCGGTGCAGAAGCCGAAGTTCTTCGGCATCAGCGCAGAAGGCAAGGCAGCAGAGCTGAACTACAAGCTCGGCACCCAACTGCCGTACATGATGATCGTCAACCGCCTGGCTCACTACTTGAAAGTGCTGCAGCGCGAGCAACTCGGTTCGTGGAAAGAACGTACCGACCTCGAGCTGGAACTCAACAAGTGGATCCGCCAGTACGTGGCCGACCAGGAAAACCCAAGCGCCGAAGTCCGTGGCCGTCGTCCACTGCGCGCTGCCCAAATCATCGTCAGCGATGTTGAAGGCGAGCCTGGCTGGTACCGCGTGAGCCTGAACGTGCGTCCGCACTTCAAGTACATGGGTGCCGATTTCACCCTGTCGCTGGTTGGCAAGCTGGACAAAGAGTAAGCGGAGCTAATTCATGACTGGATACGGCAGCCTTTTCGAACGCCTGGGTGGCGACGCGGACAAACGCGTCGGCTGGAGCCGCGAGGTCTCCGCCATGGCGTCCGTGGCTGCCCATCTGGCCAAGATGCTCAGCACCCGTGCGGGCAGCGTGCAAACGCTGTCCGATTACGGGCTACCCGATCTCAATGACATGCGTCTGAGCCTGCACGACTCCCTGAGTCAGGCCCGTCTGGCCATCGAAAATTTTATCGAAGCCTACGAGCCGCGCCTGAGCAACGTGCGTGTCATTTCCCTGCCGCGTGATCACGATCAGCTTCGCCTGTCCTTCAGCATCGAAGGCCTGCTGGAAGTTGAGGGGGTCAAGCGTCAGGTCAGTTTCGCCGCGCGCCTGGATGGCAGCGGTCAAGTCAAGGTCAACTAAGGAGACTCGTATGTCCGGCAAACCCGCAGCACGCGTCACCGACCCTACCGCTTGCCCAGTCTCCGGCCACGGCACCAACCCGATCGCCGCCGGATCCGGCGACGTCTTCTTCGACGGCCTCGCGGCCGCCCGCCAAGGCGATGCCTCGGCGTGTGGTGGTGCGATGTCGGACGGGTTGGCCACGACCGTTTTGATTAACGGTAAACCGGCGGCCACCGTTGATTCCGTCGGGACTCATGGCAACAAGGTCACGGCGGGGTCCGGGACCGTGATTATTGGGAATTCGCATTCGGCGGTGCCGTTTGTGGCGCTGTTGCCGATGCCTGGAATCTTCAACGATTTTTTTGTCTTGCGGGACGATGAAGGTAATCCAATTGCAAATTATGGCTATCGAATAGAGACAGCAAACGGCGAGATTCACGAAGGTGTGACTGACGCAACAGGACACACCAAGTGCGTTACCACAGGGCGGTCATCCCAGATGCTCAAAATTTCGCTAATTACACCGGGGGGCGTGGCTCATGCCTAATCAAGCCTTATTGGCCCAAGCTCCATCAACACCTTCTCATAGTAATGAGGGGCAAGTTGTAACGGTAAAATTGGCGAAACTGGCCACTTACGAAATCAATATTCGGTCTTTTCATCCGGGTAAGAACTTCGGGTTGTTTGGCTTTTTCTTTGAAGGTGATGCGAGGAGTTATTCTTTAAAGCCAAGTGGGCTGTCAGGGGTGGCAGGTACTGAAGTAACTTCGCGAATCTGGCATAAGTTTTTTCTTAACTCGGCTATTAACGAAGTTCTTTTTGTTCAAACTGAGTCTAACGATTCCGGTATGGCGGATGGTGAGCATGTACGTTATGACGGAGAACTCAAGCCGAGAGGGGGCGGTCCGCCCTCCGTTAAAACAGAGAAAGGTGCAGTCACTACAATAGTAATTGAAGGAAAGTATGCAGGGGAGAATCATGCTTTTTATGGTTCAAAACTGGCAAAAGCTCTGACTGGCAAGACTTTTGTTCCGAGTCTTGATGTCAGCTATAAGATCACGCTGACGATCGACCGCGTTTCTAAGTACATTGATATCGCTACTCACATTAAAGGTGATGGTTTTCCAAACTGCGAGGCGTTCATTTCTGACGTCTCTGGCAAGGCAGTGTTTCTCGGTGTTCATGTTCGAAAAGGCGGTGCTGCTTGGTCCTTGCCCGGTGAGGGTGCGTACCCAATGATTGAATCGGCGATTCGCTTGGAGATTGACGATAGCGGTAATTTCAGCGGTAACTTAGGTAATGAACTGCGTAGAAAAAAGTTGAACAAAAACCGTTTGGACATGCGACCAATAACGGAGTGGAACGACTTTTTCTTGAAGTTGAATCCGAACGACGAACGATGGAAATACATCTACTTAGAGTCATTGCCAGATGCCCAAAACGAGCCTGCTGTAAAATGAATTATTCAAGCTATTTCAAGTGGGCAGTATGGATGCCTGCAATATTATTGCCGCTGTTATTTGTTGTGGATACTCTATTACCTCCTGCAACACCCATCGGAGGGTGGAAGCAGTTTCTTCATATGTTTATATTGGCGTTTGGCGTGGGCGCCTATTTCATATTTGCATTTTGGGCATCGCGAGTCATTGATCGGAAAACCGAGCGTGAAGTTGTCCGGCTCGCGTGTTGGGCTCCGGTTATCTTTATACCCTTTTATGCCGCACCGTGGTTTTTGTACGGCGTGATTTATTTAGTCAGTGGCCACTTGGCTGGTCTTAGGCTAATGGTTGAATGGTTGGCATACATACCTTATTTGTTGGTTGCGGGGTATTTCTGTTCGATTGTCACCCTGGTTATTTATCAAGTTATAAAAAGATTTTTCCGCTGAGAACTGAAGTCAGGCTCAGCACCAGCGATCGGTAGACACGAAACAAGCGAACACACACACGAATCCAATACCAGGCAGCTAGAAATGTCCTTTTACCACCACCGCCGACTTACTTCGTCCCTTCGCGCACCGTTCAGACATCCTCTGATCAAAGGACTCGCTGTGGCTGTTTCGGTTTTCGCGGTGGCTCTGGCCTGGGTGACGCCGGCATTCTCCAACGCCCTGATGTTGCTGACGGACCGGGTGAGTTTCATCCCGCGTGAATCGTCGATCTGGACCTTCGAACCCTACGAAATCAACCAGGGCTCAAGTAACTACTGGCTCTATGGCGAGGACGCGCACCGCTATTACTACTTCGTCTACACCCCCGACGAGCCTTATCGGTCAATCGCCAAGCGCAATCAGTGTGCAGGCTTCGACAAGCGCGATGTTCGCACCTGGTGCGCGACATGACGCGTTGGATGGGGGTTTGGAAATGGCTCAATCACGTGCTGAGCGCCATCGGTGTGTTGGCGATCATCGCGCTGGTGACGCTGTTCATCTCGCTGCGTCCCTCCAACCCTTCAACGCCGGTGCTGCCCGGTCACCCCGATGGGGTATGGCGTGGCGCAGAGGATGGCGGCTACTTCATCGAGATCAGCCAATCCAATCCGCCGGATTACTTCGTGCAGGTTCGATACGAGAGCGGAGATATCCAAAGCGAGGGCTGGGTGCGGTTTCAGACCCCTGATGGAAAACCGTTGACGATGGCGCGGGTCAACAGCGCCGATGGCGAATTTCTCTCTGTCGATTCGTACCTGCCCATGACTCCAGACAAAGGAGGGGCACACCAATGAACCTTCGTCCATTCATAGCGTCTGTGTTGGCAGTGGATTGCCTGTTACTGGCCGGTTGCACGACTCAACTCAAGTACATCAACGAAATCGACTTGGTGAATACCTGCGGCGTGCCGCTGCAGGTCGAACCACAGAACGCCACCAATTGGTTACCGCCGATGGCAGCGCGCACCGTCGCTCCGGGCGAGCGGGTCGCAGTCGCCAGCTACCTGTCTTATGGCGAAGACGTCGATGTACAAGTCAGTTGCAACTACTCCCTGACCGTCAAAGGATCTGAACGCACGCGCCTTGTCAGTGCTGACGACATGCGCTACGCCCTGCTTGGCGTCAAACATGAGCGCGATAGCTCTCGGCGCAGCTGGACACTCAAGGATGGAGTCTTTTGCCCATGATTGACGTATCGGAAGAGATGCGCGGCTACCTGATGTACGTAGCTGACAGTGACCTGTTCGGCGGCCTCGCGATCGTGAGCCTGCTGCTGGTGATCTCTGCCATCAGTCAACGGCTGCGCCAGTCGCGGCTACATCGCGGGCTGACGTTAATGGTCCTGATTTCACTGGTCGCGATAGAAGTCGCCGGCACCTGTTACTCCTCGGTGCGCCCGGCATGATCACTCTTGGTCGCCGCATCTTTCTGATGGCCGCCCTCTGGGTGCCGATTGTCGTGCTCGTGGTTCTGATGATTCTCGATCGGGCAGATGGGTACTCGTCTGTATCCGACTGGAAGCAATTCCTGACGATCTACGTTCTCTGGTTCGGCATCCCGTCCTATCTCGCATTTGCCACGTGGGCTACGCGAGCGCTGAGCACATTAACCGAGCGCCAGATCCTGAAGAAAATCTGGTATGCGCCGCTGACGTTCATTCCGTTTTACGCCGCGCCATGGTTGATCGGCGGACTGGCGCTTTTGCTGCTGGGGAACCTTGGTGCGTTCTCGATGATGGTGGGTTGGCTGGCTTTTTTACCGTACCTGCTCATCGCCGGCTACGTGGTTTCCGGTCTGACAGTCGCGCTCTACAGGACAGTTTTTTCATGAGATTTCATACCAGGCAGGTAACCCGTGTCCTTTAACCACTACTACCAAAGCGAACTCACCGCACTTCGCCAGTTAGGTCGTCGATTCGCCGAGCGTAGCCCGGCGTTGGCGCCTTTCCTGGGTCAGGCCGGGCGGGATCCGGACGTGGAGCGGTTGCTTGAGGGCTTCGCTTTCCTGACCGGGCGCCTGCGCCAGAAGCTTGATGACGAGCTGCCGGAGCTCAGCCATTCGCTGATGCACCTGCTGTGGCCCAACTACATGCGGCCGCTGCCGGCGTTCAGCATTTTGCAGTTTGACCCGCTGAAACGTTCGGGTCCTGCGCTGATGGTTGAGCGTGACACGCCAGTGGAAAGCGTGCCGATCGATGACGTGCGTTGCCGCTTCCGCACCTGCTACCCGACCGAAGTCTTGCCGCTGGACCTGGCTGCGCTGACGTACTCGGTGAAGGGCGACGGTTCGTTGTTGAGCTTGCGTCTGGAGATGAGTGCTGACGGTCACCTCGGCGAACTGGAGCTGAGCCGCTTGCGCCTGCACTTCGCCGGCGAGCGCTACATCAGCCAGATGCTTTACCTGAGCCTGCTGCGCAACCTGGAAGGGATCGAACTGATCCCGCTGGACGGTGCCGGCAAGCCCATCAACGGCGCCAACGGCACGCCGATGGCATTCAAGATGCCGGGCGACCGCGTGCAGCCGGTGGGTTTTGCCGAAGAAGAAGCGTTGATCCCGTATCCGCTGAACACCTTCCGCGGCTATCGCTACCTGCAAGAGTATTTCGCCTTCCAGGACAAATTTCTGTTCGTCGATATCAACGGTCTGGACCTGCTCAAGGCGCTGCCGGAAGACACCCTCAAGCAAGTGCGCGGCCTGGAGTTGCGCTTCGATATTCGTAAAAGCGGCATCCAGCGCCTGCGTCCGACCCTGGACAACGTGAAGCTGTATTGCACGCCGATCGTCAACCTGTTCAAGCACGACGCGTTGCCGATTCGTCTCGACGGCAAGCAAGACGAATACCTGTTGTTGCCGGCCGAATTCGACCTGGAAAACTGTGGCGTGTTCTCCGTGGAAACCGTTACCGGCTGGAAGCCCGGTGGCCTCGGTTATCAGGAGTACGTGCCGTTCGAATCCTTCGAGCACGACCCGAGTTTCGACGTGCCCAACAGCCGTCCGCACTACAGCATTCGCCAGCGTTCATCCTCGTTGCACGACGGCCTCGACACGTATCTGAGCTTCGGCATCCGCCACACCGAAGCCCACGAAACCCTGTCGATCGAGCTGATGTGCACCAACCAGAACCTGCCGCGCAAGCTCAAGCTCGGCGACATCAGCCAGGCCTGCGAAGAGACGCCGGAGTTCCTGAGTTTCCGCAATATCACCCCGGCTACCCCGAGCTATGCGCCGCCGCTGAACCGTGACTTCCTCTGGAAGCTGATCAGCAACATGTCGCTTAACTATCTGTCCCTGGCCGACGTCAATGCGTTGAAGGTGATTCTCGAAACCTACGACCTGCCGCGCTACTACGACCAACACGCTGAAAAAGTCAGCAAACGCCTGCTGGGCGGGCTCAAGTCGATCAAGCACCAACACGTCGATCGACTGCACCGAGGGCTGCCGGTACGCGGGTTGCGCACCGAGCTGACCATCGACCCGGAAGGGTATATCGGCGAGGGCGACCTGTTCGTTTTCGCTTCTGTTCTTAACGAGTTTTTCGCGCTTTACGCCAGTCTCAATTCGTACCACGAGCTGCGGGTAAAAAGCACACAGGGAGAGGTGTACCAATGGACACCACGTATGGGCCTTCAGCCGCTGCTTTAAGCGGGCTGACCCGAGGAATACGCGAGTACTCGCTGTTTCAGGCCGTGCTGCTGGTGGTTGACCGGCTGCGCGAGGCCCACCCGCACCTGAGCCAAGACGATTTGTACGACCAGCTGGAATTCCAGGCCAACCCGAGCCTGGGTTTCCCTGGCAGTGACGTTGATCGCGTGGAGTTTTTCACCGAGCACGGCCACCTGCGCGCGCGCCTGCGTTTCAACCTGATTGGCCTGGTCGGCTCGGGCTCGCCGCTGCCGGCGTTCTACGGCGAACAAGCCCTGGGCGACAGCGAAGACGGCAACCCGACCCGCAACTTCCTCGACCTGTTTCACCATCGCCTGCAACGGCTGATGCTGCCGATCTGGCAGAAGTACCGCTACCGCGCGAGCTTCCAGAGCGGCGCCCTCGACCCGTTTTCCTCGCAGCTGTTTGCGCTGATCGGCCTGGGTGGTGAAGAGATCCGCCGTGCTCAGGAACTGAACTGGAAACGCTTGTTGCCGTACCTCGGCTTGCTCAGCTTGCGGGCGCACTCGGCAGCGCTGATCGAAGCGGTGCTGCGTTACTACTTCAAACACGCCGAACTGACCATCGAGCAGTGCATCGAGCGTCGCGTGGAAATTCTCGAGGAGCAGCGCAATCGCCTCGGTCGCGCCAACAGCATGCTCGGCGAAGACCTGGTGATGGGCGAACACGTTCGCGACCGCAGCGGCAAGTTCCGGATTCACATCCGCGAGCTTGACTGGTTGCGCTTTCACGAATTCCTGCCGATCGGTTTCGGCTACCAGCCGCTGTGCGCGCTGGTGCGGTTCACCCTGCGTGACCCGCTCGATTACGACATTCGCCTGGTCCTGCGCCAGGAAGAAATCCGCGAACTGCGAATCGGTGAGCAGAACGCCTGTCGCCTGGGGTGGACCAGTTGGCTCGGCCGCGAAAAAGCGGACGGCGTGGTGACCCTCGGCAGCAAAATTCATTAAGGACAGATGACCCATGATCAACGTAGACCTGCAACAACTGATTCAGGCGCTGGACGCCGAAACCCGTCGTGACCTGGAAAGTTCGGCCGAACGTTGCGTCGCCCGTGGCGGTAGCAAAATCCTCGTCGAAGACCTGCTGCTGGGCTTGCTGGAGCGCCCGCAAGGCTTGCTCGCACGCGCGCTGCAAGATGCCGAAGTAGATGCCGGTGAACTGAGCGCCGCGCTGCAATCGCGGGTTGAGCACAGCGCTTCGCGCAACCCGGTGTTCGCCCCGGAACTGGTGCAATGGCTGCAAGACGCCTTGTTGGTGGCCAACCTTGAACTGGGTCAGAGCCAGGTCGAGCAAGCCGCGCTGATCCTCGCGCTGCTGCGCAACCCGATGCGCTACGCCGGCAGTCGCTACCAGTCATTGCTGGCCAAGCTGAACATCGAGCGCCTGAAAGAATTCGCCCTGTCCCAGAAAGAACAACCGGCCACCGGCAAACCGGCTGTGCCGGGTGAATCGCTGTTGCAGCGCTTCACCCACAACCTGACTCAGCAGGCTCGTGACGGCAAACTCGACCCGGTGCTGTGCCGCGATGGCGCGATTCGCCAGATGGTCGACATCCTCGCCCGTCGCCGCAAAAACAACCCGATCGTGGTCGGTGAAGCCGGCGTCGGTAAAACCGCCATCGTCGAAGGCCTGGCCTCGCGCATCGCTGCCGGTGAAGTGCCGCAAGTACTGAAAGGCGTCGAATTGCTGTCGCTGGACATGGGCCTGTTGCAGGCTGGCGCCAGCGTCAAAGGTGAATTCGAACGTCGCCTCAAAGGCGTGATCGACGAAGTCAAAGCGTCGCCAAAACCGATCATCCTGTTCATCGATGAAGCCCACACCTTGATCGGCGCGGGCGGCAATGCCGGCGGTTCCGACGCGGCCAACCTGCTCAAGCCAGCCCTGGCCCGTGGCGAGTTGCGCACCATCGCTGCGACCACTTGGGCGGAGTACAAGAAATACTTCGAAAAAGACCCGGCCCTGGCCCGTCGTTTCCAACCAGTGCAACTGCACGAACCGACCGTCAGCGAAGCGGTGACCATCCTCCGTGGCCTGGCTCAGGTCTACGAGAAGAGCCATGGCATCTACCTGCGCGATGACGCAGTGGTCGCCGCGGCCGAATTGTCGGCGCGCTACCTCGCTGGCCGTCAACTGCCGGACAAAGCTGTCGACGTACTCGACACCGCCTGCGCCCGCGTCCGCATCAGCCTCGCCGCTGCCCCGGAAAGCCTGGAACGCCTGCGTGGCGAACTGGCTGAAGGTGGCCGTCAGCGTCAGGCCCTGCGTCGTGATGCCGAGGCTGGTCTGTTGATCGATCACGAAGCGCTGGACGCTTTGGAAGATCGTTTGGCCGAAGCTGAAGACGAAATGGTCGCGCTGGAAGCGCTGTGGACCGAACAGAAAGAACTCGCCGAGCGCCTGCTGGACCTGCGTCAGCAACTGGCCAAGGCTCGTGAGGCTGCCGCTGTCGAACCAACCGTCACGGTAGAAGAAGACGCCGAAGGCACCGTGATTGAAACCCTCGAAGTGCCGGTGGATGAAGCGCAAAGCGTTGAAACCCTGGAAGCCGCACTCAACGAAACGCACAAAGCCCTGACCGAGTTGCAAGTCAAAGAGCGGCTGGTGAGCTTCGAAGTGTGCCCGCGTCTGGTAGCCGAAGTGATCAGCGCCTGGACCGGTGTGCCATTGGCGCAACTGGCTCGTGAGCACAACGCCAAGGTTGCGAGCTTCGCCACCGACCTGCGCACCCGCATCCGGGGTCAGGAACAAGCGGTTCACGCGCTGGATCGCTCGATGCGCGCCACCGCCGCCGGCCTGAACAAACCTGATGCACCGGTTGGCGTGTTCCTGCTGGTCGGCCCGAGTGGCGTCGGCAAGACCGAAACCGCGCTGGCCCTCGCGGACTTGTTGTACGGCGGTGATCGTTTCATCACCACTATCAACATGTCCGAATTCCAGGAGAAGCACACCGTGTCGCGCCTGATCGGTGCACCGCCAGGCTACGTTGGTTACGGCGAGGGCGGCATGCTCACCGAAGCCGTGCGGCAGAAACCGTACTCGGTGGTCTTGCTCGATGAAGTCGAAAAAGCCGATCCGGACGTGCTCAACCTGTTCTACCAAATCTTCGATAAAGGCGTGGCCAACGACGGGGAAGGGCGCGAGATCGACTTCCGCAACACGTTGATCCTGATGACTTCGAACCTGGGCAGCGACCGCATCGCCGAACTCTGCGAAAACGGTGCACGGCCATCGGCTGAAGTGCTCGAAGAAACCATTCGCCCGGTGCTGAGCAAGCACTTCAAACCGGCGCTGCTGGCGCGGATGCGTGTGGTGCCTTACTACCCGGTGGGTGGCCCGGTGCTGCGCGAGCTGATCGAAATAAAACTCGGCCGTTTGGGCGAGCGCCTGAACCGTCGTCAGCTCGACTTCTCGTACTGCCAGAACCTCGTCGATCACTTGGCCGAACGCTGCACCCAAAGCGACAGCGGCGCGCGCCTGATCGACCACTTGCTGGACCTGCACGTGCTGCCGCTGGTGGCCGACCGCTTGCTCGACGCGATGGCCACCGGCGAAAGCCTCAAGCGCGTTCACGCAACGCTCGACGGCAACGCCAGCGTGATCTGCGAGTTCGCCTGAGGTGGGTGTGATGTTCACTCGAGTGCCGCAACCACTGGTCTATGCCGAAGCCTTGCTGGCGCAGTTCGCCAGCCTGTCGCGGGCGGCGGACGGTGCTGCGTTGCTGGGTGACTTCGTGCGCGGTTTGGCCGAGCTCAGCGGTTGCGAGTTGACCCAGTTGTACCTGCTGGACGCGACTCACACGTGCCTGGGGATGAATGCCGAGTGCCTCAACGGCAGTCTGCAACCCCGGGAGTCGGCGAGCTTGTCGGCGGATTACAACGGTGAGCAATTATTGCAATTCGCCCTGTGCCAGAACCGCGTGGTCTGCCTCAGTGAATTGAGCGGCAGCCTGCACGAAACCTCGTTCCTGCCGAACCAGGCCACGCCATGGCAGTCGTTGCTGTGCGTGCCTTTGGTTAATCAGCAGAAGGCCGTTGAAGGTCTGCTGCTGTGCGCCAGTCACCGGGACATCGACCTGCACGGCTTTGCCGATTCTCTCGGGCAACTCGGTTCGTTCGTGCTGGGGCAACTGCACCTGTTGCAACGTTTGCGCCGGCCCATGAATGAAGTGCTGCCGAGCCCGGTCAGCGTTCCGAGCATCAGCGGCTACGGCTTGATCGGCAAAAGTGCGGCCATGCGCCAGACCTATTCGCTGATCAGCAAAGTCCTGCACAGCCCATACACCGTGCTGCTGCGCGGTGAAACCGGCACTGGCAAGGAAGTCGTTGCCCGGGCGATTCACGATTGCGGGCCGCGCCGTTCCCAGGCGTTCATCGTGCAGAACTGCGCGGCGTTCCCTGAGAACCTGCTGGAAAGTGAACTGTTCGGCTACCGCAAAGGCGCGTTCACCGGTGCTGATCGTGACCGCGCCGGTCTGTTCGATGCGGCCAATGGCGGCACCTTGCTGCTCGATGAAATCGGCGACATGCCGTTGTCCCTGCAAGCCAAGTTGTTGCGCGTGTTGCAGGAAGGCGAAATCCGCCCGTTGGGTTCCAACGACACTCACAAGATCGACGTGCGCATCATTGCTGCGACTCACCGGGATTTGGCGGTGCTGGTCAGCGAAGGCAAATTCCGCGAGGACTTGTACTATCGCCTCGCGCAATTCCCTATCGAGTTACCGGCCTTGCGTCATCGCGAAGGCGACATTCTCGACCTGGCCCGGCACTTCGCCGACAAGGCTTGCTCGTTCTTGCAACGGGACGCGGTGCGTTGGTCCGAGGCGGCGCTGGATCACCTGTCCGGCTACGCCTTTCCGGGCAACGTGCGCGAACTCAAAGGTCTGGTCGAAAGGGCCGTGCTGCTGTGCGAGGGCGGCGAGTTGCTGGCCGAGCATTTTTCCCTGCGCATGGAAGCGATGCCGGAAGACAACAGCGGCTTGAACCTGCGCGAACGTCTGGAGCAGGTTGAACGCAGTCTGCTGCTCGATTGCCTGCGAAAAAACGACGGCAACCAGACCCTCGCCGCCCGCGAATTAGGGCTGCCACGCCGCACGTTGCTCTACCGCCTCGGGCGCCTGAATATCAATTTGGGTGATTTCGATGGTTAACCCAACGGCCATTCCTGCGTTGAACGCGCTCCTTGTGGTGAGCGGATTCCCTGTGGCGAGGGGGTTTACCCCCGTTCGGCTGCGCAGCAGTCGCCATCCAGTAAATGCAGTTTGCCTGAATAAACTGGGTAGTCAGTTTTGGGGCCGCTTCGCGACCCAACGGGGGCAAGCCCCCTCGCCACAAAGGGTCACCTCAATACAGGTGTTCGGCTTAAAGCCATTGGCTAGAGCCTCCCAATCCACCTCATTCGCTTCCAACAGCGCCGCCCGAAAGGGTCGGCGCTTTGTACTTTGTCTACCCCTGGAGACCCTCTGATGTCTGTTCGTCACTGGCAAGCCGTCCTGCTGACCCTCGTCGTTCTATGCGGCCTCGGCGGCTGTAGCGGCAATTACAAATTCAACGACAACACCTATCGCCCATTGGGTGATCCGCAGGCGGTCAATCGCGGCAAGTGACCGCAAGGAGCATCATCATGGAACTGGTTTTCGAAATGCTGAACACCAAGCAATTCGTGCCCACGGATTTGTGCCAGAAGACCTTCAAACAGGCCGGCGGCGTGATTGGTCGGGGTGAGGATTGCGACTGGATCATTCCGGACCGCAAGCGTCACCTGTCCAACCATCACGCGTTGATCAGCTACCGCGAAGGCACGTTTTACCTGACCGATACCAGCAGCAACGGTATCCAGGACAGCGAAAGCGGCGCGCGCTTGCGCAAGGGCGAAGCCATGCGCATCGAGCACGGCAGTGTCTACGTGCTGGGTGATTTCGAGATCCGTGCGCGGCTGGTCCGCGACCCGGCGACCTTCGACGTGGAAGTCGGCCGTCCGCAGGCGGCGGGCAGCATCATTCCTGATGATGCGTTCCTCGACCTCGACCCGCTGAACGCCCTCGATCAGCAAGAGCGCGTGTACTCGGAAATCGACGAACTGATCTCCCCGCGCAACGCGCCCGAAGATACTCGTCAACGCGCCGACTACGCGCGTATCGACATGGAAAGCCTGATGGTCCCGGAGCTGATCGACGCCCCGGCCGAACCCGCGCCAGCCCCGGCGCCGAAAGCGGTCGAGCGTCAGAGCGACGGTTTCTGGGAGCACTTTGGTGCAGCGCTGGGCGTGGACCTCAAAGGCCTCGACCATGATGCCCGCGAAGCCCTGGCCCTGAACGCCGCGCGCCTGCTCAAGCAAAGCGTTGGTGGTTTGCAGCAGAGCCTGCGTACCCGCAGCGAGTTGAAAAACGAACTGCGCCTGGCCCAGACCATCGTCCAGGGCAACAACAAAAACCCGCTTAAATTCGCCGTTGATGCCGGTGAAGCGCTGGGCATTTTGTTGCAGCCGAACAAGCCGGGCCAGTTGCCGGCCGAGCAAGCGATCTCCCGTTCGTTCCGCGATTTGCAAGCGCACCAGGTGGCCTTGCTGACCGCCAGCCGAGCAGCGGTTCGCGGCACGCTGGAGCACTTCTCGCCCGAGCAGTTGACCTTGCGTTTTGAACGCGACAACAAACCGATCCTGGCCACTTCCGGCAGCCGCTGGAGAGCTTACGGGCGTTATCACCAGGCCCTGCGTCAGGACGATGACTGGAGCGAGCGCCTGCTGGCCCGCGACTTCGCCCAGGCCTACGAAGAACAGATCCGCCTGATTTCCACCCTTCACACCGACCACCAAGGATGATGCGCATGTCTCGCTGCTCGACCGCTTTTTTCAAGACGCTGACAGCGCTGGCTGCCCTGGTGCTGCTGGCCGGCTGCTCGTCGCTGTCGCCGTATTCCACTGTGACCAAACTCAACCTGAAGCTGACCGCCAGCGATCAGTTGAACCCGGACCTTAACGGTCGTCCGTCGCCAATCGTCGTGCGCCTGTTTGAACTCAAGCACCCGGTGGCCTTCGAGAACGCGGACTTCTTCAGCCTGTACGAGCGCGCCAAGGAATCCCTGGCCCCGGACATGGTCGCCACCGAAGAGCTGGAACTGCGTCCGGGCGAAACCGTCGAGCTCAAGCTCAGCGTGGAAGAGGGCAGCCGCTACGTTGGCGTGCTCGCCGCCTATCGCGACCTGCCGGAAACCAAATGGCGCTACACGGTGCAAATCACCCCGGTGGCCCTCACCGAGGCTGATCTGACCCTCGACCAGTCCGGCATCCGCAACACCAATGAAACGCTCGCCAAGGCGGTTGACTGATCATGAACTCCCATAAAGTCATTTGGCAGGAAGGCATGCTGCTGCGGCCGCAGCACTTCCAGCACAACGATCGTTACTACGACCACCAGATGAAGACCCGCACCCAGTTGTTGGGCAGCTACACCTGGGGCTTCCTGAACCTGGACATCGACTTGCAGTTCCTCAACATGGGCAAACTGGTGATCAGCCAGGCCTCGGGGATTCTGCCGGACGGCAGCCTGTTCGAACTGGGTGGCAACACCGAACCGTTGGCCCTGGACGTGCCGCCGAACACCGGCAACACGCCGATCTACCTGGCGCTGCCGCTGGTCACCGGCAACCACATTGAGTCCCGTCGCCCGGAGCAATCCGATGTGCTGGCGCGCTACACCGCGTATGACGCGGAAGTGGCCGACTCCAACGCCGGCGACGACTCTGCCAGCCAAGTCAGTTGCGCCCGCCCGGATTTCAAGCTGTTGCTTGGCGAGCAGCAGAGCGACCAGGCCTACGTGAAGCTGAAGATCTGCGAAGTGCTCGACACCACGCCCGACGGCGTGATCAGCCTCGACCCGGACTTTGTGCCGACCTACATTCAGGCGCATTCCTCCAGCTACTTGCTGTCGTGCCTCAAAGAAGTCATCAGCATGCTCGGCCACCGGGGCGACACCATCGCCGACCGGATCCGCTCCAACGGCAAGGTCGGTGGCGCGGAAGTCGGCGACTTCATGATGCTGCAACTGATCAACCGCACCGAACTGCTGCTGCGCCACTATTTGGGCCTGGAGCAAGTTCACCCGGAAGAGTTGTACCGCACGCTGCTGACCATGCTCGGTGATCTGGCGACCTTCTCCAGCGACAGCAAACGCCCGCGCCTGGACAGCCGTTACCAGCACAGCGACCAGGGCGCGAGCTTCCGCAAGCTGATGGAAGCGATTCGTCAGGTGCTGTCGATGGTGCTCGAACAGCACGCCATCGAACTGGTGCTGCAAGCGCGTCAGTACGGGATCATCGTTTCGCCGTTGCACGACCACAAACTGCTGGGCTCGGCGTCGTTCGTGCTGGCAGCCAGTGCCAACTGCGATTCCGAAGAACTGCGCCATCGCTTGCCGGCGCACCTCAAGGTCGGCCCGGTGGAGCGTATTCGCCAACTGGTCAACCTGCATCTGCCAGGCATCAAGGTCAAACCGTTGCCGGTGGCCCCGCGGCAGATCGCGTTCCACTCCAACAAAACCTATTTCATCCTCGAACTCAGTTCCGAAGACCTGGCGCAACTCGAGCGCTCCGGCGGCTTCGCGTTCCACGTGTCCGGCGAATTTGCCGAGCTTGAACTGAAATTCTGGGCCATCAGGAACTGATCGATATGATTAAGGACATGGAACATAACCAGGACGATAAAACCGTCCTGCTCGACCGCCAGGGCCACGGCCCTGCTTCGAGTCCGCTGACTGACTTCGCTGCTCCGCCGCGTTTCGAGCAGTTGGAAGAACGGATGATCTACGCCGCGCGCCTGCGCCCGGCCGAAGCGTTCAACATCAGCCTCAACTCGCTGGTGGCCGCCGCGTCCGATCTGCTGTCGGAAGTGGTGCGCCTCAAGCACAGCGACACCCGCGAAGACATGTACGCGCTCAACGAGCGACTGACCTCTGCGCTGAAGCTGTTTGAAGTGCGCGCGCTGCACAACGGCGCCGAAAGCAGCCAGGTGATGGCCGCCCGTTACGTGCTCTGCACCGTGGTCGACGAAGCCGTCGTGACCACACCGTGGGGCAACGAAAGTGAATGGTCGCAGATGAGCCTGCTCAGCAGCTTCCACAACGAAACCTTCGGCGGCGAGAAGTTCTTCCAGCTGCTGGATCGCCTGTCGAAAAACCCGGTCAAGCACCTGCCGATGCTGGAACTGATGTACCTGTGCCTGTCCCTGGGCTTCGAAGGCAAGTACCGCGTGCAAGCTCGCGGCATGCTCGAGCTCGAAGGCATACGCGACGCTTTGTATCGCCAGATTCGCCAACTGCGCGGCGACGTGCCACGTGAGCTGTCGCCCCATTGGGAAGGCTTGAACGATCAACGCCGCAGCCTGGTGCGCATCGTGCCGGCGTGGATGGTGGTGCTGTTCACCGTGGTCTGCCTGGTGGTGATGTATTCGGGTTTTGCCTGGGTACTGGGCGAGCAACGCGAAACCGTTCTGCAACCTTATCAGCAGCTAGATCCGGCCGCGGTCCAGCCGCTGTCGAAGCCGTAAACAGGGACGTGTGATGAAAAAGTTTTTCAAGAAAGTCGGCGCATTCTTGCGCAAGACCTGGGTCTGGACCCTGCTGGTGGTGCTGTTCGTCGCGCTGCTGGTGTGGTTCGTCGGGCCGCTGCTGGCCGTCGATGACTACAAGTTCTGGGAAGGTTCGACCTCCCGCCTGCTGACCATCAGTGTGCTGTTCCTGATCTGGGGCCTGACCATGGTCTTCGTCAGCTGGCGCGCCGGTGTGCGTAAAAAGGCTGTCGAAGACACCGAAGACGGCCAGGATCGTATCCGCCGTGAAGAGCTGATCGACGAAGAGCAGAAAGAGTTGAAAGTGCGTTTCAAAGACGCGCTGAAAACCCTCAAGACCTCGAGCCTGTATCGCGGTCGCAGCGAGCGCTGGCGCAGTGATTTGCCTTGGTACTTGCTGATCGGTCCACAGGGCAGCGGCAAGACCAGTTTGCTGGACTTCTCGGGCCTTGAGTTTCCGATCAACAAGATCGACCGCAAACTGACCCGTGACACCCTCGGCACCCGTCATTGCGACTGGTACTTCGCCGACCACGGCGTGTTGATCGACACCGCTGGCCGTTACCTGACCCAGCCGGATGCCGAAGTCGATGGCAGCGCCTGGAGCACCTTGCTCGACCTGCTGCGCAAGCGTCGTCGTAACCGTCCGTTGAACGGCGTGCTGGTAACCATTCCAGTGGAAACCCTGCTCGGTGGCAGCGAGCAAGACCTCGACACCCTCGCGCGTCAGGTCCGTGCCCGCTTGCAGGACGTGCATCAAAAGCTGCACGTCGACGTGCCGATTTACCTGGTATTGAGCAAGGCTGATCGCCTGCTCGGGTTCGACGAGTTCTTCGATCAACTGACCCGCGAAGAAAGCGATCAGGTACTCGGCACCAGCTTCCGCAAAGAGCAGAGCGGCACCGACGTCGCCGTCCTGCGCGCCGAGTTCGAAGAGCTGCTGCGTCGCCTGAACAGCCAAGTGATCATGCGCATGCACCAGGAGCGCGACACCCAGCGCCGTGGCCGCATCCTCGACTTCCCGCATCAACTGGGGCAGATCGGCGAGCGCCTGTGCCTGTTCGTCGACATGGCGTTCACCGGCAACCGCTACCAGCGTGTCAGCCAGTTGCGCGGTTTCTACCTGACCAGCGCACCGCACCTGACTCAAGAGATGGACCAGACCACCGCCGGCATCGGCGCCAATCTGGGCATGAACGCCGGCATGCTGCCAACCCTGCGCAGCGGCCGTTCGCGTTTCATCCACCATTTGCTCAGCCGCGTAATTTTCCCGGAGGCCGATCTGGCCGGTCTGGACAAGCGCGAACGCAGCCGCATCCACTGGGGCCAGCGTGCCTTGTACGTGGGCGCATTGGCGGCACTGGGCCTGTTCGGTCTGCTGTGGGCGGGCGGTTTCTCTGCCAACTATGAGCGTCTGGAAAACCTGCGTTCCCTGGCTCAAAACTGGACCCAATCGCGCTCGGCATTGACCGCCCGTGATGATTCCATGGGCGTGCTCAAGACCCTCGACACCAGCTACGCGGCGACCCTGGTCTTCCCGAAAAAAGGTGACGTGGGTTACCACGAGCGCGGCGGTCTGTACCAGGGCGAAGACACCAACCCGGTGGTCAAGGCTGCCTACGAGCGTGAGCTCGAAGCGCAACTGTTGCCACGGGTCGCGACGCTGCTGGAAGGGCAGATCCGCGCCAACATGCAGGACCGCGAACGCTTGCTCAACAGCCTGCGTGCGTACCTGATGCTGAACATGAAGGATCGCCGCGATGCGGGTTGGCTCAAGGATTGGGTTGCCACCGAGTGGTCCCAGCGCTACGCCGGCAACACCGCCGTGCAGAATGGCTTGAACACCCACTTCGAGCGTTTGCTCCAGCAGCCGTTTGTCTACCCGCTGAATGATCAACTGGTGGCCCAGGCACGTCAGGTCTTGCGTAGCGAGTCCCTGGCCAACGTGGTTTACCGGATGCTCCGTGAGCAGGCCCGCAACCTGCCGGACTATCGTTTGAGCCAACACCTGGGCCCACAGGGTTCGCTGTTTGTCGGCACCGATTACGTGATCCCGGGGTTCTACACCCAACAGGGTTATCAGCAGTACTTCTCGGTCCAGGGCGCTACGCTGGTCAGCGATATCCTGCGTGACAACTGGGTACTGGGCGAAGGCTCGGGCATCAGCGGCATGGACTTGCGTCGCCTGATGGTCGAACTGGAGCAACTGTACTTCCGCGACTACGCCAACTTCTGGAGCGAAGCCGTGGGCCAGGTTGCATTGCCGGCGATCAGCGACTTCAGCGAAGGCGCCGAGCAACTGGCGGGCCTGACTTCGGCCAACTCCCCCGTGCTGCAACTGCTGGTGGAAGTGCGCGAGAACACCCGGTTCCCGGCAGACGCCGAACCGGCTGATCAAGCGGCTGATGCTGCTGGCGCACTGGCCGACCAGAAAGGCAAGTTGGGCAAACTCGGCAAACTGGCGGCGGCTGCCGCGGACAAAGCGTCGGACATGGCCGCAGCCAAGAACCTGCCGGACACCGCGAAGAAATCCCTGCAACGTCGCTTCGAACCGCTGCACCGTTTGCTGGATGACAACAACGGCCCGGCCGCTGACCTGACCCCGGCACTGACCGCGCTCAACGACCTGCAATTGCAAGTCGCGAGCCTGGCCCGCGCCAGTTCGCCGGAACAAGCGGCGTTCGAAATGGCCAAGACCCGCATGGGCGGCCAGCGTGATGCGCTGAGCAACCTGCGCAATGCGTCCAACCGCTTGCCGCGTCCGGTCAGTGTCTGGTTCAACGTGTTGGCCGAAGACACCTGGCGTCTGGTGCTCAACGATTCCTACGCGTACTTGAACCAGCGCTACCAGAGCGAGCTGTACGGCTTCTATGGCAAGGCGATCAACAAGCGTTATCCGTTCAGCGCCCACAGCACCAGTGACGTGGCAATCAGCGACTTCCGCGAGTTCTTCAAGGCCCAGGGTATCGTCGATCGCTTCTTCGACACCTACATGCGTCCATTCGTCAGCGGCGATCCGGGTAACTACCGCATGCGCAGCGTCGACGGTCACAGCCTGCCGATCTCCAAGGTTTACCTCGACCAAATGGCCGCGGCACAAACCATTCGCCAGAGCTTCTTCGCCGAGAACCCGGCCGAGCCGCAAGTGCAGTTCAAACTCGAGCCGTACACCCTCGACCCGGCCGTCAGCCGTTCCGAGTTCAAGTTTGGCGACAAGACCATTGAATACCGTCACGGCCCGATCGTGCCGGTGTCCTTTAAATGGCCGACCGATGCTGAAGACGGTCGTACCAGCCTGGTCCTCGACAAAATGGCTGGCCGCCCAATCGGTATCGAAAAGAACACCGGCCCATGGTCGCTGTTCCGTCTGTTCGACCTGATGCAGACCGAGTACCTGAGCGGTCGCGACGTGCTGGTGCTCAAGGCTGACGTGGGTGGCCTGCGCGCCAACTACTTGCTGTCGAGCCAACGCACGCCGAACCCGTTCGACATGGGCGTGCTGCGCACCTTCCGTATGCCGGTGCAACTCTGATGCTGGTTGCCAGTCCCTGGCGCAGCGCTGCGCGTACCGATCCGGGCAAGGTTCGGGCGCGCAACGAAGATGCCTTTCTCGACTCTCCACAGCAGGGGCTGTGGGTGGTCGCGGACGGCATGGGCGGTCATCAGGGTGGCGACATCGCCAGCCAGTTGATCGTCGCCAGCCTGGCGGAATTGCCGGTGCAGGACGACTTCGACGAACGACTCAAAGGCATTCGCCAGTGCTTGCACTGGATCAATCGCCGCTTGGGTCAGGAGTTGACCGTCACTGCCGGGCGCCACGACAGCATCATGGGCAGCACCGTGGTGGCGCTGCTGGTAGAAGGCAGTCGCGCGGCCTGCATCTGGGCCGGCGACAGCCGTTGCTACCTGTGGCGTGGCCAGCGGTTGTATCAGCTGTCCAAGGATCATTCGCTGCAACAGCAACTGATCGACGAGCAAAACATGAGCGTCGAAGACGCCCGCGCCCATCCTTCGGCCCATGCCTTGACCCGTGCGGTCGGGGCAGCCGATGTGCTGACGCTGGACGTGCTCGAACTCGAGGTTTACCCCGGCGATACGTTCCTGTTGTGCAGCGACGGTTTGTACCAAGGGCTCAGCAGCGATGCCTTGGGCAACGCCCTGAGCCTGACCGCGCCGCACGTTGCGCTGGAGCGTCTGTTCGACGGCGCTCTGCGTGGCTCGGCACGGGACAACCTGACTGCCGTGGTAATTCGCCAATGACTGAACTCATGCCACCGCTCGACGACCTGCTGGTGAGCGAAGAGCAGGACAACAACCTGACCTACTTTGCGTTCGCCAAGCCCAATCAGGCTTCACCTGCGCTGGCGCCGACCCGGGCCAGCGTCGGCGAATTGCCCGACGTGCTCGCAGGCCGTTACCGCATCGAGCGCCTGCTCGGTGCCGGTGGCATGGGCGCGGTTTACCGTGCCCGGGACCTGCTGAACGAACAGTTCGGCGATCCCGACCCTTACATTGCGCTGAAAATCCTCAGCGAAGAATTTGCCGAATCGCCGGACGCCAGTGCCTTGCTCTACAGCGAGTTCGCCCTGACCCGACGCCTGCGCCACGACAACGTGCTGCGCTTTCACACCTTTGAAGTCGACACCGACTGCCAGCGCGCCTTCATCACCATGGAACTCATGCGTGGGCTGACCCTGGACAAATTACTCTGCGAGCGGCCCCAAGGCATGCCGTGGAAAGAACTGCGCGACATCGCGCTGCCGCTGCTCGACGCGCTGGCCTACGCCCACGCTCGCGGCGTGCTGCACGGTGACATGAAACCGAGCAACGTCATGCTCAGCGAAGAAGGCGTGCGCCTGTTCGACTTCGGCCTCGGCCAGGCAGAAGAGGGCATCTTGCCCGGCCTGCCGCACTTGAGCCGCAGCCGCTTCAACGCCTGGACCCCCGGCTACGCCGCCCCGGAATTGCTCGAAGGCCTGCCGCTGACCGCCAGCGCCGACGTCTACGGCGTGGCGTGCGTGCTCTACGAATTGGCCGGTGGCAAACACCCGTTCCGTCGCTTGCCCTCGACCCAGGCCCGGGACGAGCACCTGGAGCGCGAGCTGCACGCCCCCAAGAATCTACCGAAACACTGCTGGCCAGCCCTGCGCGCAGCGCTGACCTTCAACGCGGCGGATCGCACGATCAGCGCTGCCCAATTGCGTGACGCCATGGGCGCCACTTCGTCTTTGCTGCAACGCCTGCGACTGCGGGCGTAACGGATGACTACCGAACAGGGAGCTAGCCATGTTCAACCCCGCTAACGAAACGCACTTCAGCCTCACCGTTGAAGACTACGTGGGCGACCTGCAAGTGCTGGCGTTCACCGGCACCGAAGGCATCAGCCAGCCGTACCGCTTTGACCTGGAACTGGTCAGCGAAAACCCGGACCTGGACCTGGAAAAACTCCTGCACAAACAGGCGTTCCTCGCGCTCGACCCACAGGGCAGCGGCGTCCACGGCCAGATCTACCGCGTCGCCCAAGGCGATGCCGGCAAACGCCTGACCCGCTACAAAATCTCCCTGGTGCCGCAACTGCAATACCTGCATCACCGCACCAACCAACGCATCTACCAGCAGATGTCGGCACCGAAAATCATCGCGCTGATCCTCGACGAACACGGCATCAAGGGCAACGCGTACAAATTCCAGTTGAGCGTGCCGTGCCCGGACCGCGATTACTGCGTGCAGTACGACGAAACCGACCTGCATTTCGTCCAGCGCCTGTGTGAAGAAGAAGGCATTCACTACCACTTCCAGCACACGCCCAAAGGGCATTTGCTGGTGTTCGGCGACGACCAGACCGTGTTCCCGAAACTCGGCCAGCCGACCGCTTATGTGCAAGGCAGCGGCTTGGTTGCGGATGAACCGGTGATCAAGGGCTTCAAACTACGCCTGGAAACCCGCACCGGCCGCACGACCCGCCGAGACTACGACTTCGAAAAACCACGCCTGCAACTCGAAGCGGCATATAAGCCCGATGGCGAAAGCACCGAACCGGACCTGGAAGACTACGACTACCCCGGCCGCTTCATCGACCGCGCGCGCGGCAAATTCCTCAGCCAACGCGCGCTCGAACGCCACCGCGCCGACTACCAGCAAGCCGAAGGCTGGGGCGACCAGACCACGCTCAACAGCGGCCACTTCCTGGAAATCTCCGACCACCCGCGCACCGAGTGGAACGACCTCTGGCTGCTCACCGAAATCTTCCACGAAGGCAAACAACCCCAAGTCCTCGAAGAGTCAGTGACCAGCGACACCACCGACAACAAAGACGACTTCCACCAGGGCTACCGCAACCGCTTCCTCGCCACGCCATGGAACGTGTTCTACCGCCCAGCCCTCGAACACCCGAAACCCCGCGTCCTCGGCAGCCAAACCGCCATGGTCACCGGCCCCAAAGGTGAAGAAATCCACTGCGACCAGTACGGCCGCATCAAAGTCCAATTCCACTGGGACCGCGAAGGCCTGGCCGATGACAAAACCAGCTGCTGGATGCGCGTCTCCAGCTCTTGGGCCGGCGACCGCTACGGTGCCATCGCCATCCCGCGCATCGGCATGGAAGTTCTCGTCACCTTCCTCGAAGGCGACCCCGACCAACCGCTGGTAACCGGTTGCCTGTACCACAAGGAAAACCAGGTTCCCTACGAGCTGCCGGCCAACAAAACCCGCACGGTTTTCAAAACCCTCAGCTCACCGGGTGGCGGCGGGTACAACGAACTGCGGATCGAAGACAAGAAAGGTGCGGAACAGATCTTCATCCATGCCCAACGGGATTGGGATGAAAACATTGAGCACGACCAGAAGATCCGCGTCGGCAATGAACGCCACGACACGGTGGAGAAGAACACCTACACCGAGCTGAAGGCTGAAGAACATCGCACCACGATTGCGGATCGCAAGACTGAGACGCGGATGGATGACCACCTGACGATTGGGCAGAACCAGCATGTGAAGCTGGGGACTGCGCAACTGACGAGTGTGGGGAAAGAGATACATCTGAAGGCTGGGGCGAAGATTGTTATTGAGGCTGGGATGGAGCTTACGGTTAAGGCCGGGGGGAGCTTTATCAAGCTGGATGCGGGTGGCATAACCGTTGTTGGGCCGGTGATCAAGATTAATGCGGGTGGGTCGGCGGGATCGGGCACGGGGATTGGGATTAAGCCTCCCGTTTTGCCGGGCGCCGCCGACGCCGACATCGCTGGCGACGTGCCGCCCCAAGCAATCGGCAATGCACCGACACCGATGCCGCCACCGCCAGTCTGCAAGGAATGCCTGGCCCGGGCCAAACGAAACGCCCAGGCCTTGGCCGCGCGATAAAGGACGAATTCATGACCACAAGCAACCTGCACTGGCTCGACGAGTTATGGGTCAACGCCCAGCAACTGCAACACCAGCACCTCGACCTGCTGATCGACGCCACCAGCCTCGACTACCCGCTGCTGCAAGAACTGGCAGAGCAAACCGACGCGCCACAACTGGCCAAACTGTTCGAGAACACCCCGGAAGTCGCCATCGCCGACTTCGGCCCGTTGCTGCTGCGCGTAGAAACGTCCCAGCGGCCCTGGCTGAAAACCTTTATCAACGCCGTCGATTGCAACAAACACGTCGTTGCCCTGTTCAGCCCTTGGGCCTTCGACGAGTTGGCTAATCACCTGCGCAGCTTTCTCCAAGCCCAATGGAATCAGGGCCGCTCGGAGGGTGTGTTGCGGTACTACGACCCCCGCATGCTACTGCCGGTCGCTGAAACCTTCACGCCCGCACAAAGCAACGCGTTCCACGCTGCCGCGATTTCCTGGCACTGGCTCGACCGCGACCAACGCCCGCAAAGCCTGCCCGGCAACTACGTCCGCCACGTCGCCGCCCCACCCAGCGCCCCAGTCATGTTCGACCACCCACAAGTCGCCAACCTGCTCGCCTGGACCGAAGCCGACGCCTACCGCATCGACCACTGCGCCATCCCGCAGCACTATGGTTTAAGCCGTAATGAGAGCCTTATTCGTCATCTGTATCGCAGCCAATTGGCGGCGAATCAGAAGGGATTGAAAGAGCCGGAAGAGCGGGAGCCGTTTATTGATCAATGGCTGGTGGAGAACTCGGCGTTTGTGATTGATGAGCCGGTTAGGGCGTTGATTTGATGAGTGGGTTGGCGGGGGTTGCAGGGGAGGCGGTGTCTTCCTGGCTGGTCCGTGGGTTGATTTTAATGAGTGTAATGACGGTGGCGGGGTGCCAGGCGCGGCCGGAAATTTTGGGTGCGCCGGTGAGCGGATACAACCACACCTCCGCGGCCATAAATTGGTTCAGTGTTAATGGCGCAGCTGGGCCAAATATTGGGCCTTTTCAGGGGGGGCTCAGCTCTCAGGTGTGCTGCACCATTATCCCTGTAGTTTGGAATCCGAGGTTAAGAGCGGTTGTGAAGTGGGAGAAAGATCCTTTTCCAAGTGAAAATATCCAGCGTGATCAATACGGTCAGATTGTTATGGAGGCCTATAAACGCCATGCCGCGAAATATTCAACGCATGAGGCGGTCGTCGAAATTCCTCAATACACAGACGAGGTGTGTGCGGTACAGGTCCATTTTTTGCCGTGTGATCAGGTAAGAATTTCCACTACCTGCTACACCCCAGCGCATCGGAATTATCCCGATCATGCCTACTTCAAAATAAAGGAGTCGACGAGATGTTCGATTCTTTAAACGACAGCGTGCGGCAGATAGAAGGAATGGGAGAATTTCCCTTGCGGGAAAATTTGTCTATATGCAAGCAGCATCAAACCCGGTTCTCCGGGCATTCAAGTAGCTACCCGAAAAACATGGAGGGGTCGAAGATATGTCCATACCTATAAGTATCGTAATCAAGGCGAAAATTTTTGCGGTGTTGATACTTGGAATTTTTCGCCAAGGGCGACGATTGTCTATGATTTCTGGCAGTAAATATTCGCGTTGCATCCGTGCATTTATATTGCCTGTCAGTTTGCTGACGGTAGGTGCATGCCAAGCTGAGTCGAAGATGCTGTCTGCGCCTGTGACTGGTTACAACCACACGTCAGCTTCCATTACCCGCTTCACTATAAATGGGGCCGGGGGGCCAAATTTGGGCGCCAACCAAGGTGGCGGCGCCGAAGTATGTTGTGGCGTGGTCCCTCGGGTATGGACCCCAGATCTCAAGGCCATTGTTGAATGGCAAAAAGACCCAGATCCGTATGCTTACGGTAAATGGAAGGAAAAACCCTTCTCAGATGCTTGGAACTTACGTATGGAGGAGCACAAGCGCCTACTCACGAGGCATAGGGTAGTCGTTACTATTCCTCAATACGGAGAGAAAATTTGCGCTTTGCAAGTTCACTTTTTTCCTTGCGATCAAGTAAGGGTGTCCACGACTTGTTATACCCCCGGCCATCAGAATTATCCCGACAAGGCGTATTTTCAGACTCAGGAGTCGACGACATGTTCGGAAATTTAGAGAGGCTCGTGAACCTGATGGCGACAAAAAAATGTGATTTTTATCTCTCGGGCAAATATTTACATTCTCAGGCAGCATCAACCCGGTTCTCCGGGCATTTAAGTATTACCCGATGAATATGGAGGGATCGAAGGTATGTCAAATCTAATAGGGAAAGTTGTCAGCAGGTATTTTGGAATGTCATTTCCATTCGTCAGATCATTACTGAGGCCAGATATGCCTATGAAGGCTCTATCCCGTTCTGGAAGAGCGTTTAGATCACGCTTTATACGCGCGATTTTATTGCTGGCTGGCATATTAACCATGACTGCCTGCCAGGCGCAGTCAAAAATGCTCCCTACATCGGTTACTGGCTATAACCATACTTCCGCCGCTATTAATAGATTTACCGTCAATGGCGCTGGAGGACCGAACATAGGCCCGCATCAAGGTGGAGGAAGCGAAGTTTGTTGTGGTGTAATACCAAGGGTATGGACACCTGGATTAAGAGCCATTGTTGAGTGGGAGGCAGACCCTAATTCAAATTCGTCAACCAAATGGCCTCCTCTTGGTACGGATGCTTTTCGTGCAGAGTTAAAAAAACACGCAGCTCAATATACGCATCACACGGTGACTGTCGATATTCCAAAATACGAAGTTGCAGGCTCTTTGAAGGTGCATTTTCTTCCATGTGATCAAGTTCGCGTTTCAGCTGACAACATTAAGCGCGGAGATCCTGCCTATCCTTATAACTTTCCAATGATTATGGAGGAGCCGAAGGTATGTCCAAACAAATAGGCGCAGAGATTAAACCTCGTCCAGCCTCTGCATTGGTGCCACCAGTGTTTCCTGGACAAGGACGTTTGCCTACAGATCCAAATCAGGTTTCGGAAAATATACGTAAACAAAAGGCGGATGAGACACACTTTACAAACCAACAACGAAAACAGCTCCAGTCTATGGGCAATATTCAAAGCGGTCCGCCATGCAGTAAGGCTTTGCATATAACAATTGCGTTTGATGGAACCAACAATAATGACGCAGCTGACAGCTCTTCGAGTCCATCCTCGTGTAGCAATATAGCTCGTATATTTCATGCGAGTTTAGGTTCAGATCCTACAACCCAAACAGGGTACTATCGTTACTATAGTCCAGGGGTGGGGACAACATTTCCTGAGATCAATGAAGTTGTACCAGACTCATTCGGCCTGATCGGCGCAAATGGTGGTGAGAATCGAATAAATTGGGGGTTAACCCGACTGATTGCGGCCCTAAAGGATGCTATTCCGGAGCAAAATCCGCTTTCGCCAGATCAAACGCTAGAGTTGGTGGAGGGCATGGCGACTTCTTGGTTAGGTACTGTCATGACGGCAGGGCTGATGGAAAATGGAGAGAAAAAGCGCGAAGCAGTTATGCGGCCGCATATCCAAGATCTAGAAAAAGAGCTTAAGAAGTTCAATGAGGCAGACCAAAAACCTCGAATCCTAGCGATGCGTTTGTATGTATATGGATTTTCCCGTGGGGCTGCTCAGGCGCGTACTTTTGCTAACTGGCTTCAAACGTTGACGCGTTGCCAAGGCGAGAGTGGCGTCATGGAATACCGCTTTGCGGGCTTGCCGTTGTCTATAGAGTTTCTTGGTCTCTGCGACACCGTTGCTGCAGTTGGTCTGGCTGATAGTGCGCCATTCGCTGCTGGGCATATGGGGTGGGCTGACGACACCATGCGGTTGCCTGAAGACCTGATGATCACCGCGAGTCTGGACACAACAGTTCCCGAAGATCGTCACTTTTTAAAGCGCTGCGTGCATTTGGTCTCGGCTCATGAGCAGCGCGCCAGTTTTCCTCTGGACTCTATACGCCGCAGGCCAAAAAAAATTGATGGTCAGCGGGATACAGAAGCGCCGTCCGGCTATCGTGATAATACCGTCGAGTATTTTTATCCTGGCGTGCACTCGGACGTAGGAGGCGGGTATTCACCGAAAGACCAAGGCAAAGCAGTCGCAGGCACCGACGAATTGTTGTCCCAGATTCCTCTGCATCATCTCTACGCTGAAGCGTTCAAGGCCGGTGCTCCGTTGCAAGTCCCCAAAGAAGCCCTTCTGCCCGATCACGAGGTGTGGCGTGCTATGGAGAAATCCGTCTTAGGCGAATTCGATTTCAGCGCTGACTTGGTTCGACGCTTCAACGCTTGGCAAGCGCAAGCCAAAGGAGGTGCTTTAGAGGAGGTAATGAAGCAGGAGCATGTGCTAATTACCGCATGGAGAATCGACCGTTATGCCGGTGGCGTAGAAAAGCAACCATTCTTTCAACGCTCTTCCTCTGACATGCCAAAAGCCAAAATTGATGCTTGGGAAGCGATACAGGCACGCAGAGATGCCAAGACTTCTGCTGCTGCTGAGGGTAAGCCTGAGCCGACTTATACAGAGGCTGAGGAAAAGGAAAACCAACTGAATATACAAATTGTCGGCGGCCAAGAAAAAGTCGACAAAATGCGTTGGGAGAAAAAATTTGAGCCTCCTCTAGATCATCGTCAGTTGAGTGGAGCAGCGGGGGAGTTCCGGCACGACTACCTGAAAGAGTGGGGCGTGGTAGATGATTCAATCACTATTGGTGGCGTAGCCGACATGCTTCTAGGCGGTACTGTGTTCCTTATAAATGAGGAGGACGAAGCCGAGGAATACGCATACCTACATGATGAAGGCACAAAGCGATACGAGAAAATGTTTATCGCTCCGAATAAGCCTAGACCCGGTCAGGAAGATCTAGTGGCACTGTTCGATAATCAGGTTCATGACTCCCGTGCATGGTTTATGAACCATTCCGCTATCGGCCCGCGAGAGCCTTTTACGGACTATTTCCGTATTCGACTGGTTCATTTCGATAACGAATCTAATAAGCAACTATCACTATTGGTTACTGCTGGACGAGTAATCGGAGTCGGTATTGCCTTGGCTAGCGTAGGCCTGAGCATTAAGAGGAAAGACCCTCGCATGTTGCTGGGGCTGTTCCTGCCGTCCTTGGCGAGGCCAGTACTCAGCGGCAAAGTGGGTCTTCCGGAAATCAGCGCCTTCGACCCGCTTACCGGTATTGCACTACCGATGCTCACTAACCTGGATTCGTTGAGGTCGTTCACTAAAGAACCGGGCGACATGGTGGCTAAAGTCGCCGCATTACCAGCGCTCAAACCGCTGACCGGGGCCAACGCCAACACCCCGGCCCTTCAGAAAATCCTAGTGGCTCATCAAGCCGTCGAAGCCGCCCGCAAGAAAGACGCTGGCGCTTTGGCAAGTTTGGTGGCCAACGCGGCTAACGATGAGGACAAACCCGGTGGTTGGTTGGACATGGTTGCCGATCAGGCTGGTAACTTGAAGTCGTCTGAAAAGAACGTGTAACTGCAAACGCTGAAGGCGGCTCTTGATGAGCCGTCCTTCGCGTTTGTGTATTCAGATTTCTGCACCAGATCGAGCGGCCAATGAGAGACGATACTGTTGGTTTTCAGAAAGGGGACAGATTTATTTAGGTGGGGAGAGCAAGAGTGAAAAGAACCTGTCTATTACTCGCATCAATCGTCTCATACATGACAGCTACACCCGTTTTCGCCTCCGAGGTTGATCGCATTGGCACAGTCGTAAAGGTAGGTAACGACCCAGGCGATTCATCCCTTGCTTCTGGAAAGTCGGTCGCTTCAATCTCTCAGGGAGATTGCAAATATTCCTTGGCCCTGCTTGAACATCAACACGTACAGTTTCATTCCCCTGATGTTGTGTTTCTTGAGTCCAAGGTCATTCCGAAGGTTGAGCACTGGCCGCGTCTTGCACAGGCAGAAATGTCTGCGGGGTATGACTGGAGTTTTGAAGAGAACAGTAATTTCAAATCAAAATGGTTTGGGTTGATGTGTGAGAGTGCAGAGAATTTTGGCTCGCTTCGTTCGGATCAAAATAAAAGCGCTGATGACGATAGTCCGGAGCTTCAGTTTGTTAAAGAGGCGAACGACCTTAAATGCCCCGCGACTCTTACAAAGAAAGGGTGGGTGCCAAATGCTAACGCAGGAAGTTCGGAAAATTATGTTTTTCACGAGCTAATGGGTGATAACTGGTCTGGCTTTATATTCGGTTTCAAGAATGAGCTTGTGGGCAGTATGGGGCGTATTAATTTTTGTTTGGTTCACGATGGGGATGTTTTGCTGGGTTCAGCTATAAATAGTTCTAAGCCATCATGGATTAACGAAAAAGCCTTTGAGGAAATTGAATCAACGTTGAAGGCTGTAACTTTCGTGCCGTGATCGCTGCGTTCGGGGGGCGGGTTATATTTTTATTGTGAGGCTTCACGATGATTTGGGGCGTTAAATGATAAGCGTAAAGTCGATCGCGCTATTGGCTTTTCTGGCTTTAGCTGCTGGGCATGTTTGGGCAGATGCTGGAAAGCTTGGCTGCGATCCTGATTCTAATGTTTGTACTGTTGCTTCTGTTGATAATTACTGTGGCTCAGGGGAAGTAGCTAAAACCAGATGGGATATGCGTTCTGATCAGTATGTGCTCAGTTGCGAATGCAACTGTACATCGCAGGAGAATTCATTTTGGCTTATGAATAAGCCCGATCATTTTTCGGTCGCCCTGGTTGAAGCGAGTAAAGTGTTAACTGCTGCAGAGTTCGATAAGAATAAGACGGGGGTATCAGATATTTTTGGGTTGGTGCCGTATTGTTCAACTTCGCAGGCATCTCAAGGGGCGCTATTGATATTAAACAAAATACCCAGTCCCGATGGCGCCCCTCAACCTTATTGTTACGTGTTGGCTGATTCAAGCGTGCCAGATTTTTGCGACACGGCTGACTGTAAAACAAAAAAAGAACTCGTTCAGCGAATTGATTTAGGTATTAGAACTGAAGCGTTGAGCGAGTTCAAAAAAGCCACCGCTCGGCTATATCTTGATGAAACGCATTTTCGTGAATTCCCCAAGCGCTCATTTGTCGAGCGTTACATAGCGCGCAATGCTTACTCTAAGGTGGATCAGCAGTTTTACAATGATATTGCTTACTACTGGCAACAAGCCGGATTTAATGACGATGCTATCTGGTTGCTTGAAATAGTGATCTCTAACAATCCGGAGCGTGCGGTTGCCTATCTCAATTTGGCGGACGCTTATTGGGGCCGAAATGAACAGCGCGTTGCGTCGGGGTATTACAAAACATACTCGGAATTAATGGTGTTGTTGGGCAAGCAACAAAAAATTCCGGAGCGCGTTAGAGAGCGAAGCAAGGGGTTGGAGGAGGTGCCCGCTAACGCCGCGCCTTCCAATCTGAAAATAGAACCCACATTGCCCCCCGCTATGATTGCCGCCATTGAAGAGGAAAATCATATGTCGGCGCACGAACTTCGTCTGATACCAAAAGGTTCGGTGAGTTGGGAGGGGAGTGTTATTGGGGCTATGGCGTTTGAGGATTCGATAGGCAATTGTTCGATTTTTACCTATCAGGGCGGTGTTTTGGGTGAGATGTTTTTGAATGCGCCGTGCAAGTTTAAAGGCCCGCCAAAGCTGAAATCCGACAGGAAAACGGCGCTGCCAGATGTAGTGTTCGCTTTGGAGGTTTACCTGCCCAACCGTGGCGCGATGGTGAATCACATCGTGGCTTTATATTTCGATACGGAGAAAAACGCCTTTTGTTCGAGCGATTCGCTTGCTGAATGGTATCTGTCCGACGGTAAAAACATGGCGCCAGATCTTCAGGACAGAAGGTGTGCTACGGCATCTTGATCAATGGGTCGCGCTTATTAAGCGGCGATGTGAGTTTGGCTCAGCAGGAAGGGGACATTACGTCCCCTTCCTATTCCTACTACACCTTAGCCCGATGCTCCCCCGGATTCGGCGAGTCAATATGATCCAGCGCTCGCTCCACCAATAACCGCACTCCATCCGCCAATCGGCTCAGCGCCAATGCGACGGAGCGTCGTGGGCCGTCGATGTCGTCGGCCAGGTTGGCGGCGATGGTGCTGATGGACAGCAAGTCTTCGGACGCGTTGGCCAGGAGGGCTTCGGTGTCGATGTCGGGGGAGACGCTGAACAGCGCGCCTTTGCGGGGTTTGGGTTTGGTTTTCGCCTCGGGGTTGGGGCCGAGGTGATAGTCGAGGGCGCGTTCGGCGGCTTCGTGGAGTTTTCTGGAATCGAGGGATTCGTAGGGGGATGTGGATAAGTCGTCGGGTGGATTAGGTGTTGGTTTGATCATTTAGTAATACCGATTTAATGAGCTAGCACCATTTCGCTCGCACTTCGAAAAGGTGGTGGCAGCTGTGTATAGGTGTGCAAGACCGGAATCGGTAGACCGGCAGACCCGAAGGTCTCCCACACACAGCCGCCATAACAATTCGCGAGCATAAGAAAACGCTCAATGAATAGCCATAACCGATTGTGTACCAATTCCGGACTTGCACGTCCGAGTCACCGATTTTGCGATGACGAGAAGAGGTTATCGGTGAACGCAAACGACGCCTAGTTCACGAACACCCCCACGTATCGAAGGAAATCTCCGATGGTTTTGCAGGCATTGTCAGCGGATGATCCGACACTTTTAAACACAATCACCACACCGCTTTAAACAAGGGCTTTTCGAGTGATCGACATGGATTGTTTTGTGAA
The DNA here is from genome assembly GCF_056680395.1 of Pseudomonas sp. ASL4. Classification (NCBI taxonomy): domain Bacteria; kingdom Pseudomonadati; phylum Pseudomonadota; class Gammaproteobacteria; order Pseudomonadales; family Pseudomonadaceae; genus Pseudomonas; species Pseudomonas sp. ASL4. The sequence goes on from NZ_CM155280.1 coordinate 921,254, forward strand.
CAAAAACCGCGCAGCACTGATGGCCGCTTTCCTATTCAGCCTGTTCCTGGCCATGCCGCAGGCGGACGCTGCCGATCAACCGTGCCCCTTCGACATCCCTCCAACCGCCCTGAAAGTCGCAAGCTGCATGCAGCAAGGGAACGTAAACATCCTGAAACTCGTGCCCCGCAACCAACCTGAGTCCACCAACGAAATCGAAAACCTCCCCACCTTCATCGTCTCGGGCAAAAACCTGCCAGACGTTCTGGCGGTCGTCGGCATCAACGACGCGCAGCGCTATAACAGGCTGATCGCATTGCCTCACGGCGACGCCCTCATGGCGTTTTCAGACGCCGCGCCGACCGCAAAAGCGGCGATGAAACAACCGGGCTGGACGTTGTTGGAGATGAAAAACGCGATCTACCCTGGCCCTGGTGGTGCTGAAGGTTTCGGATTGATCTGCAACACGCTTCAGGCGCAAACAGCGCGGGGCTTTGTCGTCGTATCCCAGTGCAATACCTTCTCTAAAGAGGATCAATCGAGCCTGAAAAAAATCCTCTCGGCGATCACCTGCGTGCCCCCAAAAAGTGAAGCCTTTCCGGCACTGCAAACAGACTCGGGGGCTATCGTTTTCAACTACGTCAAATTGCCGGAAGGCGAATCCCAAGACCCCGACGACATGGCCATCGACGTCGATTTTGTGGATTGTGCCGACGGCTCCAAAAAGAACATCGCGGGGCTGCCGTTTTTGGCGGCCACGGGGACGGTCAAAGCCGCTTTCTTCGCAACGACCAAACCCGGTGCCGAGCCCGAGTTAATCATCGTCCACGCGGTCGGAATCAGAGCCGATACCGGCGTTAATTATTTGGGCGATTACTACACGGTTCACGCCTACGCCAACACACCCGCGGGTTACGTCAGGGATGAGCGACTGTCGAACTACTTCGGGAATGGCGGCGATATCGCCCGCGATGCCGAGTCGGAGGAGTTGGTCTACACCTTCCCCTATAAAACCGCCGAAGCCATCGTCGCCAAACTCAACTCCCCCGCCTATCAACACTGGTCCGCAGGGGACGAGGTGAAGCTCACGATCAACAAAAAGACCCCGATTTACAGTTCGCCGGTGCTGGCCGAGGTGACGAAGATGTACCTGATCAAGGGCGATTCAGTGTTGCAGGAAGGGGTTGAAGCCGGGTTTCTGAAAATCATGTTCAAAACGCCCAAGGGTAAAGCGATTCGCGGTTGGGTTAAGTGCGCTGATGCCGACGGTTGCTAGTCCAGGCCCCGGCCTGTATGGCTGAGGCAAAACGGGCTCGGGGATTAATCACTAAATCCCCCGTTTTCCTTTAGACTTGCGCCCCCACGGAAGCCCTCAGGACACGGAATGCCAGTCCCCGCAAACACCCGTCGCAAAGCCCTGGTCGCTTGGCTATACGCCATGGCCCTGGTGCATCTATTCGTCAGCATCGTCCTGACCTGGGCCGGCCATTCGGGCATGCTCGACGGCTACCTGCATACCCTCGACCACGCCTTCTGGGCCGCCGACACCTTGCCCGTCGCCGCCCGCGAGCAACAGCTCTGGTGGCTCGCCGTATTCGGCGCCACGCTGCAAAGTTATTCCCTCTACATGCTCGCCCTCGTGCACCTCGGCAATCGATTCAAAACCCCGATGGCGTGGGGCGGGTTGATCGCCGGCATCGTGCTTTGGGCACCGCAAGACCTGTGGTTTTCTCTGGACGCAAAGCTCTGGTTGAACCTGTGGATCGACGGCGTCGCGCTGCTGACGTTGCTGCCGCCGTTGTTCTGGCTCTATCGCCACGACCGTCGCGCAAACACTTCAAAAGACTTCCCCCGGCATCAAGGCTCACCGGCGAACCCGTTCGCGGGCGGCGCTTATAAGCGGGTGCTGGTCACCGGCGGCACCGGGTTTATCGGTGAGGCGTTGGTCAACCAATTGCTCGACGCCGGCCACACCGTCAGCGTTCTCGCTCGCGATCCGTTGAAAGCCGCAAACCTGTTTGATGGCCGCGCTCGGTGCGTGCGGTCACTGAGCAAACTCAGCCACGACGAAACCTTTGACGTGGTGATCAACCTCGCAGGCGCACCGGTCGCCGGGCCGCGTTGGAGTGCCACGCGGCAGGCGCAACTGCTCGCCAGTCGGGTCAACACCACCGAAGCGCTGATGACTTGGCTGAAGAGCGCCAGGCACACGCCAGGGCTGTGGGTGCAGGCTTCGGCCATCGGTTTTTACGGCGTCCGCGATGCCAGCGAAAGCCTGGATGAAGGCGCGAGCAAGGGCGGCGGTTTCATGGCTGAGTTGTGCGCCAAATGGGAAGCCGCCGCGCAACCAGCCACCGCGTTTGGCGTGCGTCAGGTGGTGCTGCGATTGGGCGTGGTGTTTGGTCCGGGCGGTGCGTTGTTGCCGTTGCTGATGCCGTTTCGCTTGGGGTTTGGCGGGCGCATGGGCGATGGTCGGCAGATCATGAGTTGGGTGCATCGCGATGATGTGATTCAAGTGATTGCTCGTTCGTTCGAGGATCGAAATCTGAGCGGCACTTACAACCTGGTGGCGCCGGATGCAATCAGTCAGGCTGCGTTCGCCGAGCATGCCGGCAAAGTCCTGAAACGCCCGGTGTGGTTCCACATTCCAGCGGCGCCGGTGCGGGCGCTGGCCGGGGAGATGGCGGAGCTGTTTTTCGACGGTCAACGGGTGGTGCCGAGCCGACTGACCGAGGCGGGCTACGCGTTCCGTTTCCCGACCCTCGACGCTGCCCTGCGCGATCTCGCCTGAGGACTGTCCATGAGCAAGCCGTTGATGTACCTGCTGGCCGGCAACGGCAGCGCCGCCGATTGGTGGGATGACGCGCTGCCGCACTTTCAGCGCTATCAGGTTGTGCCGCTGGAATTGCCGGGTTTCGGCGACAATCCACAGGCGCCGTGCGAAGACCTTGCGGCGTACGCGCAGGCGTTGCTGGCGATGACGGTGAAGGGCAGCGCGATCATGGCGGTCGGGGTCAATGCGTTGCTGGTGTTGCACGCGCTGCAACGTCAGCCAGGCCACTTTTGCCGTAGCGTGTTGTTGGCGCCGGTCGGGGCGTTTTTGTGGCAGCGACGGCTGCCGGCGTTGATGTCGCCGTTGCCGATTCGCAAGACCATTCATTGGTTGCTGTCGAACAAACCGGCGGTCTTCGCGCACAAATTCTCCAACCAGACGTGGACGCCCGCGCAGTATCAGCGCATGGGCGCCGGATACGCTCGTTGCCGCGCGTTTGTACCGCACTGGGACCTGGTGCGCGCCGACACGGCGTTACCGCTGCTGGAGTGGATCACCGACCCGGTTGAGCTGGTATGGGGCGATCAGGACAACGTGCTCGGCATCGCCCAGGCTGCCGCGTGGTCAGCGATTCTGGCCCGCGCCGATCTGACTATCTGCTTGAAAACCGGTTGGGGGCATTACCCGTGGATCGACTCGCCGGCCGAATTCGCCGCGTGGCTGGAGTCGGGCGAAAGCGGATTCGTCGCGCACACCAAGGGCGGTCGCTTGCGTCTGGCCGAGTTGGCCGGGCAAGCGGTGCCGCCGGCGCTGTCGCTCAACGATTGCGATGATTCACGCTTACCGGCGTTTCTCGCCAGCCAACCGGACGCCACGTGGGCGGTGCGCTCTTCCAGTTATGGCGAGGATCAAGCCGATGCGGCGAATGCCGGGTTGAGCACCACGTTCCTGCGCGAACCGACGTCCAACGTGGTGGCGCGTATTGTCGAGTTGAGCGCGGCGGGCGTAGAAGAAGTGGTGGTGCAACGCTTCATCACGCCGAAGGTGTCAGGGATCGCTTTTGTGCGGCATCTATCGGTCGAGTTGGAGTGGGTCGAAGGGCATCTCGAATCCCTGGCCGACGGTCAGATGAGTCCCGAGCGCGCGATCATTTCGCGCCTTGGTGAATCGTGGAGCAGCGACACGTTCAAGCCTTCCCACGGTCTGACGGCGGACCTGTTGTGGCGCTTTCTGCAAGGCGTGTTGCGGGTCTTCCACTACGTGCCCGGCGACGTCGAATGGGCCTGGGATGGCCAGCAACTCTGGCTGCTGCAATACCGGCCGATCAGCGACTACGGCTGGCACCGGCACCTGACCGCCGCCAACATCGCCGAGATTCTGCCGCCGCAACCGAGCGTGTTCGTGGAATATGCGCAACGACGTGCGGCGGCGAGTATTCCGGCGATCATGGCGCGTTGGGATTCGCGGGTGTTGCAGGACAATGAGCCGTTCACCGCGGTGTTTGGCGGTGCTTCGTACATCAACAATGATCTGTTTCTGGCGCGGCTGGCGGACTGGGGCATTTCTGCCAGCAGCTACGCCGGAGAAGTGGGTGGCGCGACACCGCATCTGCCTTGGCGACCGTTGCGTCTAGTACGTTCTCTGCCACTGTTTCTACGCATGCAACGTATCGCTCGCGGGCATTTGCTGACGCTGGAAAGGGGTTTGCAGCGCTTCGATCAGGAACTCTCCGAACTCATCGCCCAAAGTGCCGACGGCCAGCAACTGGCGGACTGGTTCACCCGGTTTTATGTGTTCGTGGTGCAGGGCAATCTGTGCATCGCCACGGCGTTGGCCAGCAGCGGCGGCGACCTGTTTGGCCGCCCGCCAACTGCGTATGACAACCTCGAAAACAGTCCGCATCGACTGCCGTGGGAAACCGATCCAGGCACACCGCGCCCGGCCTCGACCGACCTGCCGCTGCAAGCCTTCCCGCAATGGCCCGCGCTGATCCGCGTCGCCCATTCAACCAGCCTGTCGGGCCTGCGCGGCTACTACCTGCAAGTGCGCGAGTGGTACCGCGACAACCTGATGCGGATCTTCTTCCGCCTCCATCACGCCATGCCGATGGCCGACCGGGCGCACTGGTTCGCACCGCATCCGGACATTCGAACCCGCGACGGCAGCTTCTGGCAGGACGGCCGCGAAGGTACGGAACAAGCAACCGGGTTCATGATTTATCCGGGGCAGGTGCAGGGGATTTTGGGTGGAGACATTTTGCTCGAAGACACGCTGGACCCTGGGCGGCATGCGCACTATCAGGCCGCGCGGGCGGTGATTGCGCGAATGGGTGGGCGGTTGTCTCATGGTTCTACTTTGCTGCGGGAGTTGCGCAAGCCTTCGGCGGTGTTGCCTCAGGTGGATGTGGGGTGGGTGGGGCGTGAGGTGTTGTATCGGGATGGGGAGTTGGTGTTGGTGACGTAGGGCGGGATTTTGGGGTGGTGGTTATTTCAAAGGATTTGAAGTGAAGAAAATACTCTTGTTATTGATCGGTTTGATGCCATTGACGGCGCACTGCGAGGTGACGTCGGAGAATTTATGTTTTCAACTGGATCAAGACAGTCCGGTGAAGTTCGAGTTGCGAACCTATTACGACGCTTCAAATAAGTGGCAGGGAGGTTTTGTTAAGTACGCGTCGTCCGGTGTGCCGATTTCTTTGGTTTTAACCGATGACCAGGCTGAAGAGGTGAGCCCCGACAGACCTTGGCTGACTACTCAGACGTGGTCCGAGGTGTTGGACGGAAAGGTGACCGGCGAATATGAAATGGTGAGTCAGGGCGGGATGATTGTTTCGATGAACTACACGAAGAAGTCGAACGGTAAGGAGTACGGATTTCTTTTTAATCCGGCTATCGACTCATCTCCGGAAAACGGATGCCAATGGGAACAATGAATTCATTCAGGAGCTACAGCGTGAAAGGACTTTCGATGTTGATGGGCGGCCTCCTGACGATTGCAGCCACCCAGTGTTTCGCCGCTGACCCTGCGTTCAAAGACTTCTCCATCACCGATGTTTTTACCGGCCCAAACCACGCGTTAGTCCCGCAGGAAAACAGCAATCAATGGATGGATGAAGCGCGGTCACAAGCGCTGGCCGGTCAGGTCAATTTCGCTGGGCACTACGTGCTGCATAAGGTGGGCTGTGGCGGCAGCACGATGTGTGTCGAGTTGCTCGATGCGCAGACCGGAGACGTCGCAACAGGCCTGCCGAATGCCTATGACGGCAACTTGTTGGACCTGACGTACAAGCCCGACAGCAACTTGATCATCGTCTCTGGCATCACCTCCGATACCGAAGAAGACATGCAGGGCAAACCCCTGAAGAACCGCGACCTGGTTCGCTATTACGAGTTCGTGAGCAACGAATTTCGGCTGTTGAAAATCAAGGACGAGTAAACGATGCAGCGCTTTATCAGGTTTTTCCTGGGATCGATGTTGGGCGGCTTGCTGATCTTGCCTACTGCTTACGCCGATCAAACAACCGAAAACGAAGGAGGTTGCTACGGCTATCTGACCGACCTGGTCCGAAGCAGCAACTTCCCGTTTCTGTATGTCATCAAGGACAAGGTCAACTTGCTGATCGATGACGATGACGGGGAAAGTGTTAGCGCGCAGCTGTTTTACGACACCGACGGCAGCGGAGTCATCGGCTGGATCAAATACACCCCGGCCACCCAGTCATTACTCAATACCTCAGCGGAACTGGATGAGCCCGTGGCGCTGTCATTTGATAGCCGGTTTGCCGAAGGCTATTCGCATTGCCTGGCCAGACCCCATGCGGGTTAATGCTTGGAGGGGCCGTAATGGTGCGGCGCCAATTGCGAGTGCGTTAGTCAAAACCAGGGAGTTGTTCTTGAAAAAGTTATGGATGTTGTTGCTGCTAGCGTTCCCCTTGATCGCTCACAGCGAAGTGAAAACAGAGATCAACTGTTTCAAAGCTCGGGAAGGCAAGGACATAAAGTTTGAGTTCAGAACCTACTACGACCCGGCAGCCAAGTGGAGAGGGGCGGCGATCAAGTATTCGACGTCCAAAGAATCGATCCCACTGGCGCACAAAAGTACTGAGCATGAAGAACTGTCCAATGGCCGTCCCTATCAATACACCACCACGTGGGTGGAAGTAATTGGCGGGGCCGTCACGGGCGAGTACGTCATGGTCAGTCAGGGTGGGCGGATTGACGACATGTTCTACACAAACGCTAAAAGTAAGAAACGCTATGGGTTTGAGCATGACCCGTTGGTCGAGTCTTCTCCTGAGACGGGGTGTCAGTGGTGAGGATGTTTACAGTAGTTTGTAAGCTGAAGTTCTCGATTTGCTTGCTAGTGATCGGCTGTTCAAGTGCGGTTGCCGCGCCTCAAGTTCTGAAGGAGATGCCGGCCAGTTTATTGGGTGATGCATCGCGTCAAAAGGTGTTTGTGCTGACCGGCGATGCTGATGAGACCAACCACCGATTGTTGATATCACCGGAGCAAGGCGGCAGCGATAACATTCTGCTGGACACATCAACGGCATTGCCGTTGATCAAGAGCCAATATTCGTCGGCCATGAGCGATGTCTTCAGCGTCAACATAATCAACAACCCGGCGGGTGTGTTGAAGGTCGTCGACATGCAGGGTGACACCGTGTCGGTCAAGCAGTCTTCTGCCGAAGCCGGGAACGCCCTTGTGCTGGTCAGCAGCGAAGAAGATAACGCCGTTTATAACTTCAACCTGGTGTTTCGCTATAACAAAAGCTCCAGGCAGTTCGAGCTGAAAAATGTATTGCAGGTCGTCAACAACGAGTCCTGTGATCACTCAATTGTCAGTGTTCAAGAAGTACCCAAAAGCCTGGTCGGTGAAATGTCTTTAGCGTCTTTCGATGGACGCAAGGTGTTTGAGCAGTTGTCTGACTTGCGCATTAAATCTGCCGGTGACAACAAAAAACTGATGATGACTGACGTCGCGGAACAGCTCGACAAGGCACTGGCGCTGTATCGAAAAGGGCAGACCGAGGCCGTTTCGACGCTGATGGCGAATTTCCTGATGGATGGCGGTGAAGGCCACTGTTATCCGCACAGCTACATTGCGCAAAAGTATGACTTCCCTCAGATGCCCGGTTGGTCTAACGACTTGGGTTTTCTATTCGGTGAAACCGGTTATTACGAAGAGTCCATCGAGTTGTTGAACGCGGTGATTGCCCGGAATCCGACCCGAACCGTGGCCTATCTGAACCTCGCGGACAGTTACTGGGGTTTGAAAAACAGGGAGCTGGCGGCGCAGGCCTATAAGCAATACGCCTCGTTGATGAGCGACGCGGGCAAGGTGTCGAAGATTCCCGGGCGGGTGTTAGAGCGCAGTAATGGAGCGGTGGAATGATGGATGCAAGATCAAAAGATCGCAGCCTTCGGCAGCTCCTACAGGGGCGTGTTTTGTCAGACGATTAGCGTGACTTGGCAGTCATTGGTGTCAAAAAGCGTGACATCTTCTTCTAACGCAGCTCGATGATGTTGTTATCGAATTAAGCCGCTACACTCCGCCAGCCGTTCATTTTCCTTTGGGGCTTTGCGCATGAAATTTCGTTTTCTTCTGTGGATGCTGGGTTTGTTGATGGGTAAGGCCAGTCGGACCAATCCTGCATTTCAACAGCAGTTGGGTGACAAGGAATTGGTGTTTCAACTACAGACCCTGGACGGGAAAGTGGCGCGTCATTTCCTGGTGAAGGATCAGCGCATTACCAGCAAGTCCGGCGTGTATGCCGAGCCGGCGTTTGCGATTGCCTTTAAAGATGCGGCGTATGGCTTTGCCACGATGCAGGCGAAGAACAAGCAGTTGGCGTTTATGACGGGGATTCAGGACAAGTCGATTCAGATTAAGGGCAACCCGGCGCTGGTGATCTGGTTTCAGGGGTTGACCAAGTATTTGAAGCCGCGCAAACCCAAGCCCTGAATCTGCTGGAGCGACTGTGCCCAGCCTGATCATTGTTGGCGCGCTGCTTTCAGAGCGACAGGCTTAAATACAAAACCCCGCCAAAGCGGGGTTTATGAATCTGAGTGACTTCTACAGCATTTACGCCGTGACGTTGATGGTCGTGCCGACGGTTTGCCCACTGCCGTTCACCGTCGGTGAAGGCTCGGCTGAGGATGCGGTTGTGCTGCTGGCAGTGCTGCTTTGTGCTGCGCGGTGATGATGGTGCTTGTGGGTTGCCGTGGTATTGCTGGCGGTTGTACTGGAAGTCGGCGATTGCGTGGCTGTCTGGCTCGACGCAGTCGCGGCCTGAGTGGGCGCGGTGGTGGTGGTTGGAATCGAAGTTGAGATTGCACCAATAGACATTGTGACCCCCTGGATACTTAAAGAGACTGCACGAGTTGCGGCAAGGCAACGAGGAGCGCAGATCAGCATTTTTATTGTTGAATTATTCGACCATTAAAAGATGGGTCTACTGCGGGGCAACCCCGAAGTTGAACAAAGGTTAACACCGGCTTGCTGTCTGATTTGTCGGCGTAATGTCGGATCCGTGTATGGTTTCGAATACACGGTTCAGCGTCTTTTCAGCTAGTGGCTGCCGCGAGAATGCCGAGCCGGCGCTGGTGATCTGGTTCCAGGGGTTGACCAAGTATTTGAAGCCTAGGAAGGCTAAGCCTAAGGCTTGAGATCAGAAGGGGGTCAGGTACACCGCGTTGGGTGGATTGCGGCTGCTGCGCAGCCGAGCGGGAGCAAGCTCCCTCGCCACAGGGGTTGGTGGTGAGTCAGGTAGACCGAGGTGGATTCTTCGCGGGCAAGCCTCGCTCCTACAGGGATCGCATAAATCCTGTAGGAGCGAGGCTTGCCCGCGAAGCTTTTAGGCTTGGGTGAATTGCGAGGCGAGTTCGCGCAGCAGCACTTCAGCCTCAAGCACTTTGCTGACGACGTCGTTAGCCTTATCGCGAGTCAGGCCCACGCGCTCCAGAAGCGCATCCGGGATGTCCTCGTCCGGTCCGGAGCCAATCCCGCGACTGCGCAGCAAACGCACCGACAGGCACACCAGGTTGGGGTATTCGGCGTAGGCACCGTCGTAGCCCGGATCGTGCTGGAAGCGCAGCGCCGTGGCCAACTCATCCGGCATATCCCAGTAGCGCATCAGCCACGAGCCAATCTGTTCGCGGCTGATGCCCAGCAGATGTTGTTCAACATAGCTGTGGCACAGGTGCGGGTTGACCTCCAGGTGACGGCAGATCAGCGAGAAGTGCGGCGGGAAGACGTGGGCCAGCAGCAAGTAGCCGAAGTTGTGTAGCAAGCCCGCGAGGTAGGTCAGGCCGGCTTCCGGGCGCTGGGCGCGGGGCATGGCGCGGGTCAGGCCTTCGATGACGGCGGCGGTGTAGATCGATTGCTGCCAGTACGGCGTGGTGTGTTGCGGGTGGTCTTTGGGCAGGCTCAGGGTTTTGCCCAGGGCCAGGCCCAGCGCCAGGTTGATCACCAGGTCGAAACCCAGCACCCGGACGATGGCGTCTTCCACTGAACGAATCTTGCCCGGCGAGGCGTAGTACGGCGACGCCGCCCAGCTCACCACTTGCGCGGCCAGCGCCGGGTCGGTTTCGACGACGCCGGTGATATCGTCGATGGTGGCGTTGGGGTCGACCCGCAGCTTGATGATTTTTTGCGCCGTTTCAGCCAGCGGCGGAATCTCGATGGTCGCTTCCAGGCGTTGCTGGATGCGTCGCGCGGTGAACGCTTGAACGGCCTGGGTGATTTCCTCGCGGTCATCGTCAGGGCGGTCAAGGTTCGGGCGGATGCTGGTCAGGGCTTCGCCGAAGTTGGCGGCACTGGCTTTGGTCAGCATGGACTTGAAGGCTTCGCTGCTAATTTCCAGCAGTACGCCAGGCTCGCCCGAGTTGATCAGCAACGTCGGTTCGCGCAGTAGGCTTTCTTCGTAGAGGCACGGCGAACTGGTCAGCGCCGGCAGGCCGGGCAGCAGGCTCAGGCTGTGTTTGCCGAGCATTTTTTCCAGGCGTTCGGTCGAGACGGCGGTCAATCGGCGGCCAGTCAGTTCGGCGAGGCGATTGAGGTCCAGCAATTGGCTTTGCGGGAACAGCACCATGAGCGCGCCAACCGCATCATCGAGCAAAACGGCCTGCACTTTGCGCGCGGCGTTCAGGCCGTGATGGTCGAGAACTTCTTCGTAGGCGATGCCCAGCTTGCCGAGCAGCAGCCGAATTACAGACGGAGCGTGCGGGGGTTCTGGGGCGAGGGCAGCTTCGGTCATGGTGTGTATCCGCTTTTGAAACAATTGCAGGAGTATAACCAGCTTGCTCGGAACGATGGTCCAGAAACTGAGACGCTGCTCACACTTGGCCGTATTGCTGCCCATGACGTAGCCAGCGATCGAGCAACGGGCTGACATGATCCGGCCAGCGCTCCAGCAATGCCTGAGCCGCGTCACGTACGGCGGGCAGCAAGTCGGCATCGCGCATCAGGTCGGCGACCTTGAATTGAAGCAGACCGGTCTGGCGCGTGCCGAGCATTTCGCCGGGGCCGCGCAGTTCGAGGTCCTTTTCGGCGATGACAAAACCGTCGTTGGTTTCGCGCATGATGCCCAGGCGCTGACGACCGATCTGTGACAGCGGCGGATGGTAGAGCAGCACGCAATGGCTGGCGGCGCTGCCGCGACCCACGCGCCCGCGCAACTGGTGCAGTTGCGCCAGGCCGAGGCGCTCGGGGTTTTCGATGATCATCAGGCTGGCGTTGGGCACGTCGACGCCGACTTCGATCACCGTGGTGGCGACCAGCAGTTGCAAGTTGCCGGCCTTGAATTCGGCCATGACCGCGGCTTTCTCGGCGGGCTTCATGCGGCCGTGGATCAGCCCGACTTTCAGCTCGCCGAGGGCGGCAGTGAGGTCTTCGTAGGTGGTTTCGGCGGCCTGACAGGTCAGCTCTTCCGACTCTTCGATCAGCGTACAAACCCAGTAGGCCTGACGCCCTTCGGCACAGGCGCCGCGCACTCGCTCAATGACTTCGACGCGCCGGGTATCGGTGACCAGCACGGTGTTGACCGGGGTGCGGCCGGGTGGCAATTCGTCGAGGATCGAGGTGTCGAGGTCGGCGTAGGCGCTCATGGCCAGCGTCCGTGGAATCGGCGTGGCGGTCATGATCAGTTGGTGTGGACACATCCGCCCGCCAACGCCTTTCTGCCGCAATGCTAGACGCTGCTGGACGCCGAAGCGGTGTTGTTCGTCGATGATCGCCAGCGCGAGGTTCTTGAACTGCACTTCTTCCTGGAACAGCGCGTGGGTGCCGACCACCATTGGCGTGCCGCTGGCGATTTGTTCCAGTGCGGCGACGCGGTTCTTGCCCTTGAGCTTGCCGGCCAGCCAGGCGACTTCGATGCCCAGCGGTTCGAGCCAGCGCTTGAAGGTGATGAAGTGCTGCTCGGCGAGGATCTCGGTGGGCGCCATCAGCGCGACTTGATAGCCGGCCTCCAGCGCTTGCAGCGCGGCGAGGGCGGCGACCACGGTTTTACCGGCGCCTACGTCGCCCTGGATCAGCCGCAGCATCGGCTCGTGCTGACTGAGGTCGTAGGCGATTTCATTGCCGACCCGTTGCTGGGCGCCGGTCGGCGTGAAGCCGAGGTTGGCCAAGTACTTGGGCGGCAGCTTGGTGGCTTTCGGCATCGCCGGTGCGCGTAGGGAACGCATGCTTTCGCGCAGGCGCTGCTGGGACAGTTGATGCGTCAGCAGTTCTTCGAAGGCCAAACGGTGTTGGGCCCAGTGATGACCGAGCGCGAGTTCGTCGACGTCGGCATCGGCGGGCGGGTGGTGCAGGTAGCGGATCGCATCGGCCAGCGGCGCGAGTTGATAGTCCCGGGCCAATTCGGTCGGCAGCCAGTCGGGCAGGCTGCTCGGGCCGAGCAAAGTCAGGGTTTGCATGCACAGTTGGCGCAAACGCTGTTGGGTCAGGCCTTCGGTGAGCGGGTAAACCGGCGTCAGGGTTTCATCCACTGGCGGCGGCTCGTCGCCAGTGATGGCGCGGTATTCCGGATGGTAGATCTCCAGCCCGGACGCACCGGGCCGCGCTTCGCCGTAACAGCGAATTCGCGTGCCGCGCTTGAGGCCTTCTTTCTGGGCGTTGCTGAAATGGTAGAAGCGCAGGCTCAGACCGCCGGTGCCGTCCTGTATCCGTACCACCAGGCTGCGGCGGCGGCCCATGACCACGTCGGCGCCGCTGACGGTGCCTTCGATCACCGCGTCTTGCCCGGGTCGCAAGTGGCCAATCGGGACCACACGAGTGCGGTCCTGATAACGCAACGGCAGGTGAAACAGCACGTCCTGGAGATTTTCCAGGCCAACCTTGGCCAATTTCTCGGCCATGGCTTCGCCGACACCTTTGAGTGCCGTCACCGACACTTGCGACAACTCGGTCATGGCAGCGACTTAACCCGCAACCACCGGCGCAGCGGGCTTGGCCACCGAGCACAGGCGAATGGAGTCAGCGAGGATTTCAATCGCCTTCGGCCGCGGGAAGCTCGCGCGCCAGGCGATGGCCACGGTGCGGAACGGCACCGGTGGCGACAGTGGACGCACGGCGATCACGCCGGGGGCGTAATGGTGGCTGTCCACTGCCGACAGCGGCAGGATCGAGATGCCGAGGCCGGAGGCGACCATGTGGCGGATGGTTTCCAGGGAGCTGGATTCCACCGTGGTGTGCTTGGCGCCGTCGTTGCCTTTGCCGAGCGTCGGGCAGGCTTCCAGCACTTGATCGCGGAAGCAGTGGCCTTCGCCGAGCAGCAGCAGGCTCTTGTCGTTGAGCAGGCTGGCGTCGATGGTTTCTTTTTGGGTCCACGGGTGCTGGGCCGGCATCAGGACGTAGAACGGCTCGTCATAGAGTTGCAGGGTCAGCACGTCGGCTTCGTTGAACGGCAGGGCGATGATGATCGCGTCGAGCTCGCCGTTGCGCAGTTTGTCGCGCAGCACGTGGGTGAAGTTTTCTTCGATGTACAACGGCATCTGCGGGGCGACCCGGTGCAGTTGTGGAATCAGGTGCGGGAACAGGTACGGGCCGACGGTGTAGATCGCGCCGACTTTCAGCGGGGCGGTCAATTGGTTCTTGCCGGCCTGGGCCAGTTCGCGGATGCCTTGGGCTTGCTCCAGGACCTTTTGCGCCTGGGCCACGATGCCTTCACCGACCGGAGTCAGGCGCACGGCGCTCTTACTGCGCTCGAAAATCAGCACACCGAGTTCGTCTTCAAGCTTTTTCACGCCCACCGACAGGGTCGGCTGGCTGACGTGGCAACGCTCGGCCGCATGGCCGAAGTGCTGCTCTTGGGCGAGGGTAACGATGTAGCGTAATTCTGTAAGAGTCATAGCGAGCGTCCATGAAGTTGCGGGCCAAGCATACCGGCTGCAATCGATAGACGCACGTTATCAGACTGAGTGTGTTGAGTGACACAAGGCAATGCAGGTTTGCCGCTGGCGGATATGTAAAAGGCACCTTTCGGGTGCCTTTCACAAATATCCCTGCTGCCAGCGATCCCTTGTGGGAGCGGGCTTGCTCGCGAAGAGGCCATCACATCCAGCATCTTTGTTGGCTGATACACCGCGTTCGCGAGCAAGCCCGCTCCCACAGGGGGATTTGCGGTGACTTAACGCCGGCGTTTTTCCAGCGAGTAAACAAACGGTGCAACGATTTCGATAGAGCCGTTGTTCAGCATATCGGCCGGTGGCTTGGGCAGTGGTTGTGCGCGTTTGATCATTTCCAGGGTGGCCCGGTCCAGATCGGCGTTGCCAGAGCCGGTCACCAGTTCAAACGACAACACATTACCTTCGGCATCGACCACGAAGCGCAGGCGGTTCAACCCTTCCTTGCCCCGAGATTGCGCACTTGCCGGGTACTTCTTGTACTTGGCCAAGTGAGCCAGCAACGTGCCTTGCCAACTGGCCTTGGCGGCCTGCTGGGCGGGCGAAGGCCCCGGAGCTGGCTGCGCGGACTTCTCGGTCGGTGCCTGAGTCGGTTGCGCGTCGCTCGGTTTTGCCTCGGACGGTTTTTCCTTCGGCGGCTCCGGTTTTTTCTCCACAGGCTTGGGCGGTTGAGGCTTTGGCTTGGGTTTAACCGGTTTCGGCACGGCAATCTCGGCCTTCGGCACTTCAGCCAGTTTCGGTATCGGCAGCTCTTCTACCGGCGCCGGTGGCTGCGGTGGCGTGATGACCTTTGGCGGTGCGGGCGGTGGCGGGGCCGGAACCGGCGCCAACTCCACCATCATCGCCTGCGGTGGCAGCTCGATCGGTGGGCGTGCCGTCCAGTTCAACGCCAGCGCAATGGCCAGCGCATGGACGCCCAGCACCACGGCCAGGCTCCCGCCGTAACGCGTCAGCTTATGGCGCGTTGTGTTCATTTCTTGACTGCCGACTCGAGACCGACCAGACCCACCTTCAGGTAACCGGCAGAGCGCAGGTTGTCCATCACGCTCATCAGGTCGCCGTAGTCCACGCCTTTATCGGCCTGGAAGAAGATCGTCGTGTCTTTCTTGCCCTTGGTCCTGGCGTCGAGCGTGGCGCCGAGGGCTTCGGCTTTCACTTCGTCTTCGCCGAGGAACAGGCGTTGGTCAGCTTTTACGCTGAGGAACACCGGTTTCTCTGGCCGTGGCGCCGGTTTGGCGCTGGAGGCGGGCAGGTCGACCTTGATGTCCACCGTGGCCAACGGAGCGGCCACCATGAAGATGATCAACAGCACCAGCATCACGTCGATAAACGGCGTGACGTTGATTTCATGGTTCTCGGCCAGATCGTCGTCTGCGCCTTCTTTCAAATGCAGGCCCATGGCCGATTACCCCACTTTCACCATGTGCGGTTGCGAGCTGCTGCGCTCGGGCGGCAGGTGATCCAGGTCGCGGCTGACCAGCAGCAGGACTTCTGCCGACGCATCGGAAACCTGCGCCTTGTAACCGGCGATGGAGCGGGCGAAGACGTTGTAGATCACCACGGCAGGAATCGCCGCAACCAGACCCAGCGCAGTGGCCAGCAGGGCTTCGGCAATGCCGGGGGCTACAACGGCGAGGTTGGTGGTCTGGGTTTTGGCGATGCCGATGAAGCTGTTCATGATGCCCCATACGGTACCGAATAGGCCGACGAAGGGCGCGGTGGAGCCGATGGTGGCGAGTACGCCGGTGCCGCTGCTCATGTTGCGACCGCAGGCCGCAACCAGACGCTCAAGACGGAAGGCGACACGTTCCTTGATGCCTTCTTTCTCGCGGCTGTTGACCGACAGGCGCATTTCTTCGAGGGCATCGTGAACCAGCAGGTTGGCGAGGGTGCCTGCCTTGGTCGCCGAAGCGCTGGCTTCTTTAAGGGTGGCGGCTTTCTTCAGGTGGACGATTTCGGTCCGCAGACGACGCTTGGCGCCCATCAGCTCGAAGCCCTTGGCGATCCAGATGGTCCAGGTGATGATCGAGGCGATGGCCAGACCGATCATCACGATTTTCACGATAATATCGGCGTTCTGGTACATGCCCCATGGCGACAGGTCGTGGGCCATGCCCAGAGAGTTGTCGGGCTCGAGCACTTGCGGCGCGTCTTCAGCCGTGGTGTCAATGGCCGGAGTCGAGTCGGTTGCGGCCAGTGCGGCAGCAGGAGATGCGTGATCAGCAGTCGCGGCGGGAGTGGCGGGTGCTTGTGCATCAGCGAAAGCGGCGATCGGCGCCAGCATCAGGCTGAGCAGCAGGGCGGCCACAGCGCTCCAGGCGCGAGGTCGTTTGGTTGGCGAAGCGGGAAATAGATTGCGTGTCATGCTGGCCGGACCTGAGAGGAAAATAGGGTAAATGTTCTTCCAGGCCTCGTAAGGCCGAGAACAAAAGTGGCTGGCATTATTGCAATTAATTCTTGTTAACAAAAGTAATGGCTTCTCTTTTTTTCCTCCATTGCTAGCCGCTCGTCCTTTACGGGCGCTAGTCTGTACCTTTCCTGAGGGAGTGTTCTGATGTCCGCGCCATCTGTTTTGATCGCCGGCTGCGGTGATGTCGGCAGTCGTCTGGCCACACAATTGCTGGGTTTTGGGTGGGAGGTTCACGGATTGCGGCGTGACATCTCACGTCTGCCCGAAGGGGTGATTGGTGTTGCCGGCAACTTGTTCAATAAAGACTGTCCAGAGACCTGGCCAATCGGTGCGGTGGATTACCTGGTGTATTGCGCGGCGGCTACCGATCACGATGAAGCCGGGTACCGCGCCGCCTATGTCCAGGGCTTGCAGTATGTACTTGAGTGGCTGAACGACTACGGGCAGGTACCTAAACGCTTGCTGTTTGTCTCCAGTAGCAGTGTCTACGGTCAGGAGGGTGGCGAGTGGGTCGATGAAACCTCGCCGACGGCGGCCGGTGGTTTTTCGGGGCGACTGATGCTGGAGGCCGAGCAGGTGGCGCTCGGCAGTGGCATCCCGGCGAGCATCGTGCGTTTGACCGGGATCTACGGCCCTGGCCGCGAAAGGTTGCTGACCCAAGTGCGCGGCGGTTATCGCGTAGTGACTGATCCACCGCTGTACGGCAACCGCATTCACGCCGACGACGCGGCCGGGTTGATGGCGTTTCTACTTGAAGCGGATCATCGTGATGTGGCGTTGGATGACGTCTACATCGGCGTCGATGATGCGCCGGCGCCGTTGGCCGAAGTGGTGGGCTGGTTGCGGGAGTACCTGGGTGTGACCGAATGGGCCGAAGACGCGAGCGTGCGCCGCACTGGCAGCAAGCGCTGCAGCAATGCCCGGGCGAAAGCGTTGGGCTGGGTGCCGAAGTACCCAAGTTATCGCGAAGGGTATGCAGCGATTCTCGAAGGCCGTTGCTGACTTCCGGTCACCCGAAAACAAATGTGGGAGCGAGCTTGCTCGCGATGAGGCCCTAACATCCAACATCATCGTTGATTGTTATGCCGCCATCGCGAGCAAGCTCGCTCCCACAGGGGATCTTCTTGTAGTTAGATCCTTATTACTGCTTCTCGAGCAACCACTGCCGCTGGCCCGGCGTGAACGAAGGCATTTCATCCGCTCCGGCCGTGTTCACGGCCTGGAAAATTTCCAGCTCTTTACCCTTGCGCGCAAAGATCCAGGTGTTGCCCTGGCCGTTCAGTTGCAGCCACATGTTGTCATTGCCGCCGCTCATCGAAGCGCAATCACCTGCCAGGCACAGGGCATAACGGTCCGCGCCCGACAAACCGGCCACTTGCCCGTCGGCCTCGAATTGCACGGCGTTGCCTTCACCCGGGCCGCTGATGACTTTCCAGCTACCGCCCATGTACGAAGAATACAGTGCACGCTCGAAGCTGGCGCCAATCGGCGCGCCTTCCGGTACCGGGATCAGCGCGCGATCGAAGACCTGCGCCGGTTCGTTGTCGTTGGCGGCCTGGCTCAGTTGCTTGCCGTCACGTTTCAGCTCGCTGGCAGAGCTGCCATAGAAGTCGACTTTCCAGGCGCCGGACTTGTCGCCCAGCAGCTTGCCTTCGACGTTTTCAAAACCGTTGGTGTAGCGGGCCTGACCGGCCTTGGTGTTGACGTCCCATTCCAGATTCGGGCCGTAAGCCTGCAACGCTTCGCGCAGGGGGCCGCCCTTGGAGGCAGCATCGATGGCCACCTGGTTGATCCAGGTGCCGCTGATGTCGCGGTCGGCAGGATTGCTGGCGCAGCCGCCGAGAAAAACGGCGAGCAGGGAGAAGGCAAGCGCTTTGCGCATGGTGGAATCCTTTCAAAACGAAGTCGGCGCAACCTGTTGGGGCTGCGCCGGATGTATTACTCGATGACCAGAATGGCGTCCATTTCTACCTGCGAACCCTTTGGCAGGGCTGCAACGCCGATGGCGGCGCGGGCAGGGTACGGCTGGTCAAAGTACTTGCCCATGATCTCGTTGACCTTGGCGAAGTGGCTCAGGTCGGTGAGGAAGATGTTCAGTTTGACGATGTCTTTGAACGAGCCGCCAGCAGCTTCAGCCACGGCTTTCAGGTTCTCGAACACCTGGACGGTCTGGGCTTCGAAGCCTTCGACCAGTTCCATGGTTTTTGGGTCCAGCGGAATCTGGCCCGACATGTAGACGGTATTGCCAGCCTTGATCGCCTGGGAATAAGTACCGATGGCGGCCGGGGCCTTGTCGCTGGTGATAACTGTTTTGGTCATGAATGACTCCTTGTAATAGTGGGCTTAGGCACGCATGCGGGTGATGCGAATCACCCCGGTCAAGGCGCGCAGTTTCTTGATCACGCGGGCCAGGTGCACACGGTCGTGCACGCTGACCACCAGTTGGACCACGCTGATGCGACCATCGCGCTCATCCATGCTGATTTTTTCGATATTGCCGTCGGCCGCGTTGACGCTGCTGGCCAGCAGGGCGATCAGGCCGCGCTGATGTTCCAGTTCGACGCGCAGTTCGACGTTGAATTCGCCGGTGACATCCTTGGCCCACGAGAGCTGGATGCATTTTTCCGGGTTGTGGCGGATTTCGCTGATATTGCGGCAGTTGTCCAGGTGCACAACCATGCCTTTGCCGGCGGACAGGTGCCCGACAATCGGGTCGCCCGGGATCGGCGTGCAGCACTTGGCGTAGCTGAGTACCAGGCCTTCGGTGCCGCGAATTGCCAGCGGACCTTCCGCGCTCGGCAGTTGTTCGCCTTCGCCCAGCAGGCGGCGGGCGACCACATAGGCCATGCGATTGCCCAGGCCGATGTCTTCGAGCAGATCTTCGATCAGTTCCAGGCGGTACTCGATGAGCATCGCCTTGACGCGTTCGGCCGGGACTTTTTCCAGCGTGCTGTCGAAACCGTTGAGCACTTTGTTCAGCAGGCGTTCGCCGAGGCTGATGGATTCGGAGCGGCGCTGCAGTTTCAGCGCATGGCGGATGTGGGTCCGCGCCTTGCCGGTGACGACAAAGTTGAGCCACGCCGGGTTCGGCCGTGCGCCAGGAGCGCTGACGATCTCGACCGTGGAGCCGCTTTGCAGCGGTTCGGACAGCGGCGCGAGACGACGGTTGATCCGGCAGGCGATGCAACTGTTGCCGACGTCGGTATGCACCGCGTAAGCGAAGTCGACCGCCGTGGAGCCTTTGGGCAGCTCCATGATCCGGCCTTTTGGCGTGAACACGTAGACCTCGTCCGGGAACAGGTCGATCTTCACGCTTTCGATGAATTCCAGCGAGTTGCCGGCGCGTTGCTGCATTTCCAGCACGCCTTTGACCCACTGGCGGGCGCGGGCGTGGGTGCCTTTTGGCTGCTCGTCGCCGCTGGATTTGTACAGCCAGTGGGCGGCGATGCCGTTGTTGGCCATCTCTTCCATTTCACGGGTGCGGATCTGGATCTCGATCGGTACACCGTGCATGCCGAACAGTGTGGTGTGCAGCGACTGATAGCCGTTGGCCTTGGGGATCGCGATGTAATCCTTGAAGCGCCCCGGCAACGGTTTGTACAAATTGTGCACAGCACCCAGTACGCGGTAGCAGGTATCGACCTTGTCGACGATGATCCGGAACGCATAGACGTCCATGATCTCGTTGAAGGCCCGACGCTTGCCGCGCATTTTTTTGTAGATGCCGTAGAGGTGTTTCTGGCGTCCGCTGACCTCGCCCTGGATTTCATCAATCGCCAGGCAGTGGCTCAGGGACTCTTCGATCTTGTTGACGATTTCCTTGCGGTTGCCCCGGGCGCGTTTGACCGCCTGGTAGATCCGCGCGGAACGCATCGGGTGCATGGCCTTGAAGCCGAGGTCTTCGAACTCTATGCGGATGGCGTGCATGCCCAGCCGGTTGGCGATGGGCGCATAGATTTCCAGGGTTTCCTTGGCGATGCGTCGGCGTTTTTCGCCGGACAGCACTTCCAGCGTGCGCATGTTGTGCAGGCGGTCGGCCAGCTTGACCAGGATCACGCGAATGTCGCGCGCCATGGCCATGGCCATTTTCTGGAAGTTTTCGGCCTGGGCTTCAGCCTTGGTCTCGAAGTTCATCTGGGTCAGTTTGCTGACCCCGTCGACCAGTTCGGCCACGGTTTCGCCGAACTGCGCTTGCAGCGCTTCCTTGGCAATGCCGGTGTCTTCGATCACGTCATGCAGCATGGCCGCCATCAAACTCTGATGGTCCATATGCATGTCGGCAAGAATATTCGCCACCGCAAGAGGATGCGTGACGTACGCCTCGCCGCTGCGGCGGCGTTGGCCGTCGTGGGCTTGTTCGGCGTAGAAATACGCTCGGCGGACCAGGTTGACCTGGTCATTGCCGAGGTAGGTCGATAAGCGATCGGCGAGGGCGTCTATGCTCGGCATGATGACTCCTGCCGTTCGCTGTGACCCCGCGCCGTGCTACGTCGACCAGGCATAGGCTTAGACGGCCTCGTTGGACTCGTCCTCGAACGCTGCGAACAGCGGTTCGTCTTCGACGATTTCAGCATTGGCGATGAACTCGTAGCTCATCAGGCCTTCAGCGATTTCACGCAGCGCTACAACGGTAGGCTTGTCGTTTTCCCACTGAACCAGTGGCTCTTTGCCGCCGGTGGCCAGTTGACGGGCACGTTTGGTGGACAGCATGACCAGCTCAAAACGGTTTTCCACGTGGTTCAGGCAGTCTTCAACGGTTACGCGGGCCATGGTATTCCTCGGAGCGAATGCAATATGCGCGCTGCCCGGTTGGGCGAGCGGACTCAACAGTTTAAAAAATCACCAGCGATTAGGGAAGCGCTGATTTTTTGACCAAGCCCTTCAACGCGCTGCAAGTGCCAATGTAAAGCCCTTGCAGCGGTTTTGGGAAGAGCTGTTTAGCCGAGCAATTCGGCCAAAAGTTTTCCGTGGCGCTGCTGCTGACGCTTTTGATGCAGCTGATTGGCACGGAAAATCGCCTTCAGATCGTGAAGTGCATGGGCGAAATCGTCATTGATGATCAGGTAGTCGTAGTCGACGTAGTGGCTCATCTCGCTGACAGCTTCACGCATCCGGCCATCAATGATTTCGTCGCTGTCCTGGCCGCGATTGGTCAGGCGCTGGTGCAAGGCCTGCAGGGACGGCGGCAGAATGAAGATCGAGCGGGCCTGGGGCATCAACTTGCGTACTTGCTCGGCGCCTTGCCAGTCGATTTCCAGAATCAGGTCGTGGCCTGCGTCCAGGGTCTGCTGCAGGTGGCTTTGCGACGTGCCGTAGAGGTTGCCGAACACTTCGGCGCGCTCGAGGAAGTCGCCATGCTCGCCCATCTTCACGAACGCTTCGCGCGAGACGAAGTGATAGTTCACGCCGTTCACTTCACCGGGGCGCATGGCGCGGGTGGTGTGGGAGACCGAGACACGGATCTCCTCATCAGCGTCGGTCAGGGCCTTGACCAGGCTGCTCTTGCCCGCGCCCGAAGGGGCAGAAATGATGTACAGGGTGCCAGTGCTGTGGGTCATGTCGGGGTAGCCTTACTCAATATTCTGCACTTGTTCGCGCATCTGCTCGATCAACACTTTGAGGTTGACCGCTGCCGTCGTGCTGCGCGGGTCGAAGGCTTTGGAGCCCAGTGTGTTGGCTTCGCGGTTGAGCTCTTGCATCAGGAAGTCCAGGCGCCGGCCGGCAGCGCCGCCGGACTTGAGTACCCGGCGAACTTCGATGATATGAGTGCTCAGGCGATCCAGTTCTTCGGCGACGTCGCTCTTTTGAGCGAGCATGACCATTTCCTGTTCCAGGCGCTGCGGGTCCATCTCGGCTTTCATGTCGGCGAAGCGGTCGAGGACTTTCTGGCGCTGGGTTGCGAGCATCTGCGGGACCAGTTCACGCAGGGTCACGACGTCTTCTTCAATGGACGTCAGACGCTCATTGATCAACCGTGCCAGCTCGGAACCTTCACGCTCGCGGCCGGCCTTGAGCTCTTTCAGGCCTTGGGTGAACAGCGCCAGTGCCTCGGCGTTCAGGGCTTGCGGGTCAGCGGCATCGCCCACCAGCACGCCGGGCCAGGCCAGGACTTCCAGCGGATTCAGCGCGGCCGGGTTCTTGATCAGGCTGGCGATGGTCTCGGCGGCGGCGACCAGTTGCGAGGCGCGCTCGCGGTCGACTTGCAGGGTTTTGCCGGTGCTTTCTTCAGTGAAGCGCAGGGTGCATTCCAGTTTGCCTCGAGACAAGCCTTGACGCAGGGCTTCGCGGACGGCGCCTTCGAGGTCGCGAAACGATTCCGGCAGACGCAGGTGCGGTTCCAGGTAGCGGCTGTTGACCGAGCGCAGCTCCCAGCTCAGGGTGCCTTGGACGCCGGCTTTTTCGACGCGGGCGAAGGCGGTCATGCTGTGCACCATGGAGGTACCTCGCAATGCAGGCCGGCGCGAAACCCTTGGGCTTCGCGGGCCTGATATCAATGAATTAAAGCCGACTGGCAGCAAGGCGCAGGATTGTAGCGCAGTGGGGCGGATGCGCCCAAACACACGGTGTGACAAATGGACTACAGGCCGTCGGTTAAGTGCTTTTCACGGCCTTCAGCTGTCGGCTGGATTTTTTAGACGTGCCCAGGCGCGGCCAGCGGCTCTATAATGCTCGGCAGTTTTCCGTCCCCCGTACAGGTATCCCCTATGAAACGTCCAAGTGGTCGCGCTGCCGATCAGCTCCGCTCGATCCGCATTACCCGCAACTACACCAAACACGCCGAGGGATCTGTACTGGTCGAATTCGGTGATACCAAAGTCATCTGCACCGTCAGCGTCGAGAACGGCGTGCCGCGTTTCCTCAAGGGGCAGGGCCAAGGTTGGTTGACCGCTGAATACGGCATGCTGCCGCGCGCCACCGGCGAGCGTAACCAGCGTGAAGCGAGCCGCGGCAAGCAAGGCGGCCGCACCCTGGAAATCCAGCGTCTGATCGGTCGTTCCCTGCGCGCGGCGCTGGACATGTCCAAGCTGGGCGATGTCACCCTGTACGTCGATTGCGACGTGATCCAGGCTGACGGTGGCACCCGTACTGCATCGATCACCGGCGCAATGGTTGCATTGGTTGATGCCTTGAAAGTGATCAAGAAGCGCGGCGGCCTGAAAGGCGGCGACCCGCTCAAGCAAATGATCGCTGCCGTTTCGGTAGGCATGTATCAGGGCGAGCCTGTGCTTGACCTCGACTACCCGGAAGATTCGGCTGCCGAGACCGACCTGAACGTCGTGATGACCAGCACTGGCGGCTTCATCGAAGTCCAGGGTACTGCTGAAGGCGCGCCGTTCCAGCCGGAAGAGCTGACGGCGATGCTGGAACTGGCCAAGAAAGGCATGAACGAAATCTTCGAATTGCAGAAAGCTGCTCTGGCTGACTGATCGGACTGTTCCACGCAAGGAGGACGCCATGAGTGACGAGCAACTGCCGCTGCCCAAGCCGAGCCAAGAGGTTCGTCAATGGGCTATGTTTTGTCACTTGTCCGCCTTGCTGGGGATCTGGATTCCGTTCGGCACGCTGATTGGTCCACTGATTCTCTGGCAGATGAAGCGCGAGAGTGACCCGTTCATTGATGCGCAGGGCAAGGAGGCGCTGAATTTTCAGATCACCGTCGCCATTGCCGCGACCATCTCGTTCTTTTTGATGTTGGTGGTCATCGGGTTCTTCCTGCTTGGCCTGATCGCCATCGGCGGGTTGGTGCTGACGATCATCGCGGGTGTAAAAGCCAATGACGGCGTGCCTTATCGGTATCCGTTCACCTGGCGGGTAATCAAGTAACGATCAATACAGAACCCCTGTGGTCGCGGGCAAGCCTGCTCCCACATTGGACGCTTTAAATCAAATGCCCTGACTTGTCGGGGCATTTGTATTTTTGCCGTTCAATTAATATCTGTGGCGTATAGAACGTGTGATAAGCGCGCCACGCTTCTTTATCAACTATCACTCTTACATCTTTAGTCACAACTGCAATGCCTCCTCATCGGCTGAGTCCTTGGCAATGAGACTTTGCGGTTGATAGAGTTGCCCCACGTTATATTCACTCAGTAATATTTCGACATATTCAAGCCATCGAAGGTCCTTGAATTTCAAGCAATCAGTGTTGAGACACTCAGCCGGTTCAAAGGCGTACGTAGGTAAGACGTTCGCCTTTGAATATATAGCCAAGAATAATCCCAATGATTCAGCTCGATTTTTATGGAACGCTTGTGGCCGCCTCCTTAGTGCTTTTGCTGGGGCGCGGACTTGTTACACGTGTTGGTTTTCTACGTAATTACAATATTCCGGAACCCGTCGCCGGCGGCCTGTTGGTTGCCCTGACTCTCTTGGTATTGCGAACTTTTGATATTGAAGTCCGCTTTGATACTTCATTACAGACGCCGTTGATGTTGGCTTTTTTTGCCACTATCGGTTTGAGTGCGGACTTCGCCAGCCTGAAGAAGGGCGGTCGCGTAGTGGGCGTTTTTCTGCTGGCAGTGGTTGGACTTCTGATACTCCAAAATGCCATGGGCATCGGCCTCGCAAAAATGCTTGGACTCGATCCTTTGATGGGGCTGCTGACCGGCTCGATTACGTTGGCGGGCGGTCACGGTACAGGCGCTGCGTGGGGGACGGTGTTCAGTGAGAAGTATGGTCTGGCTTCTGCCTCAGAACTTGCGATTGCCTCTGCGACGTTTGGCCTGGTGTTGGGAGGCTTGATAGGTGGTCCGGTCGCTCGCCTGCTGATCAAGCGTGTTCAAGTCCCCGGCTGCCACCCTCAGGAAACGCCACGGTTGCCAAAGGGTTTTGAGCAGCCGAACAAAGAGCGCTCGATTACGCCATTTTCGTTTATCGAGACACTCGCTCTGATTGCCGTCAGCCTATTAGCCGGCAATCTTCTGAATGGCTTGCTGCAAGGCACTGCACTTGAGTTGCCGACGTTCGTGTGCGTCTTGTTCGTGGGTGTGGTTTTGCGCAACGGGCTTTCAGCGTTGGGCTTGTATCAGGTATTCGAGCGTGAAGTTTCCGTGCTGGGGAATGTCAGCTTGTCGCTGTTTCTGGCGATTGCCTTGATGTCGCTCAAACTCTGGGATCTGGCGGCACTGGCCTTGCCGATCTTCATCATTCTGGCTGCGCAAACGTTGGTCATGGCGTTGTTTGCGATTTTCGTGACCTTCAGAATCATGGGCAGTAACTACGATGCGGCGGTGTTGGCGGCAGGGCACTGCGGTTTTGGGCTTGGTGCCACACCCACGGCCATCGCTAACATGCAGGCGGTGACGCAGCGCTACGGGCCTTCGCAGATAGCGTTTCTCGTGGTGCCCATGGTGGGTGCGTTCTTCATCGACATCATTAATGTCATCGTGATCAAGCTGTACCTTGCACTGCCGTTTTTTGCCGTTGCCTGAGGTTTGGGTCATATCCACAGGCGTATAAAAAATGCCCGTATCTTGCGATACGGGCATTTTTTTAGCTGCGAAACGACGCTTAGATGGTCAGCGTCCAGTCGTAATCCACGATCAGCGGTGCGTGCTGCGAGAACCGTGGCTGACGTGGCAGGCGTGCGCTGCGTACAAAGCGGCGCAGGCCCGGGGTCAGCAACTGGTAGTCGAAACGCCAGCCCAGGTTGAGCATCTCAGCCTGTTCGTTGTCCGGCCACCAGCTGTACTGGTCGCCTTCACGGCTGACTTCGCGCAGGGCATCGACATAACCCATGTTGCCGACAATCTCGTCCATCCAGGCACGTTCAGGTGCCAGGAAGCCCGGAGATTGCTGGCTGTCGCGCCAGTTCTTGATATCCAGCTTCTGTTGCGCCACGTACAGCGAGCCACAATAAATGTACTCGCGACGTTTGCGTCGCTGTTTATCCAGATAACGGGCGAAATCGTCCATTAGCTTGAACTTCTGGTTCAAGTCTTCATCGCCATTCTGCCCCGAAGGGAGCAGCAAGGTCGCGATGCTGACCTTATCGAAATCGGCTTGCAGGTAGCGCCCGTAGCGGTCGGCCGTCTCGAAGCCGAGACCGCTGATGACAGCCTTCGGTTGCAACCGCGAATACAAAGCCACGCCACCTTGGGCGGGTACTTCGGCATCGCAGGCATAAAGGAAGTAGCCATCCAGTTGGAAAGCTGGATCGTCCAGTTCAAAGGCGGAGGCGCGGGTGTCCTGCAGGCAGATGACGTCGGCATTCTGTGCTTGCAGCCAACTGAGCAAACCTCGCTCCACTGCAGCCTGAATACCATTGACGTTCACACTGATGATCCGCATAAATGGCCCCAAAAATCGCGTGCGTGTATGATACACGGCGTCAACCTAATTAGCTAAATCCGTGGTATTTGGGGTTTTTTTCATGCAAGCGTATCAGCGCGATTTCATTCGTTTTGCCATCGATCGCGGCGTTTTGCGCTTCGGTGAGTTCACCCTGAAGTCCGGACGTACCAGTCCTTACTTCTTCAATGCCGGCCTGTTCAACACCGGTTCGGCCTTGGCGCAGCTGGGTCGTTTCTACGCGGCAGCCATTGTCGAGAGCGGCATTCCCTTCGACGTTCTGTTTGGCCCGGCGTACAAAGGCATCCCGTTGGCGGCGACTACCGCGGTGGCATTGGCCGAACATCACGGCCGTGACCTGCCATGGTGCTTCAACCGCAAGGAAGCCAAGGCCCACGGCGAAGGCGGCAGCCTGGTCGGCGCCCCATTGGCCGGCGACGTGCTGATCATCGACGACGTGATCACCGCTGGCACCGCGATCCGCGAAGTGATGCAGATCATCGCTTCCCAGGACGGTGCCAAGGCCGCCGGCGTGCTGATCGCGCTGAACCGTCAGGAGCGAGGCAACGGCGAGTTGTCGGCTATCCAGGAAGTGGAGCGTGACTTCGGCATTCCGGTGATCAGCATTGTTTCGCTGAACCAGGTCCTGCAGTTCCTGGCGGATGATCCGCAGCTCAAGCAGCATTTGCCGGCGGTTGAAGCCTACCGAGCCCAGTTTGGCGTGTAACACCGACCTGTGTAGGAGCGAGGCTTGCCCGCGAAGAGGCCGTCACATTCGACATCTTCGTTGACTGATACACCGCTTTCGCGGGCAAGCCTCGCTCCCACAAGGGATCGCAGGCAAAAAAAGACCCCGCTCAGCCAGGCTGAGCGGGGTCTTTTTGTATGCGCTATCGCTTACGGACGCTTGCGATTGCTGATCAAAGTACCCACACCCGTATCGGTGAAGATCTCCAGCAGAATCGCATTCGGCACCCGGCCGTCAATGATCAGCGAGCTGCCCACGCCGCCCTGTACTGCTTCCAGCGCGCAACGAATCTTCGGCAGCATGCCGCCGTAGATCGTGCCGTCGGCGATCAAGTCATCGACTTGCTGGGTGGTCAGGCCGGTCAGGACCGTGCCTTGCTTGTCCATCAGGCCCGCGATGTTGGTCAGCAGCATCAGCTTTTCAGCTTTCAGCGCTTCGGCCACTTTACCGGCCACCAGATCAGCGTTGATGTTGTACGACTCGCCGTTGGCGCCGACGCCGATTGGCGCGATCACCGGGATGAAATCGCCTTTGACCAGCAGGTTCAGCAGGTCGGTGTTGATCCCGACCACTTCGCCCACCTGGCCGATATCGATGATTTCCGGCTGGGTCATCTCCGGCGTCTGACGGGTCACGGTGAGCTTTTTCGCACGAATCAGCTCGGCGTCTTTACCGGTCAGGCCGATGGCGCTGCCGCCATGACGGTTGATCAGGTTGACGATGTCCTTGTTCACCTGGCCGCCGAGGACCATTTCCACCACGTCCATGGTCTGCGCGTCAGTCACGCGCATGCCATCGATGAA
This sequence comes from Pseudomonas sp. ASL4, assembly GCF_056680395.1. Lineage (NCBI taxonomy): Bacteria > Pseudomonadati > Pseudomonadota > Gammaproteobacteria > Pseudomonadales > Pseudomonadaceae > Pseudomonas > Pseudomonas sp. ASL4. The sequence goes on from NZ_CM155280.1 coordinate 949,662, forward strand.
GTGGCTCTCGATCGACAGACGCTTGAGCAAATCGCCGATTTGCGGGCCGCCGCCGTGAACCACTACCGGGTTGATGCCCACGGCTTTCATCAGCACGATGTCGCGGGCGAAGCCGGTTTTCAGCTCCTCGCTTTCCATCGCGTTGCCGCCGTATTTGATCACCAGCGTCTTGCCGACATAGCGGCGAATGTAAGGCAGCGCTTCGGACAGGACCTTGGCGGTGTTGGCGGCGGCTTCGCGTTCGAGGGTCATTCAGGGCTCCGGTGCATCAAAAAATCAGAACGGTAGTTGGAGATCAGGGGCAACACGTTTCAGTTGGGCGTGGAACACGTCCTTGATGCGCTGCAATTCAGCCTCGTCATCGGCCTCGAAGCGCAGCACCAGCACCGGCGTGGTGTTGGATGCGCGCACCAGGCCCCAGCCTTTGGCGTAGTCGACTCGCACGCCGTCAATGGTGGTCAGGTTGGCGCCTTCGCCCCACTTCGCGTCGTGCAATGCATCAATGATGCTGAATTTGCTCTCTTCGGTCACATGGATATTGATTTCAGGCGTAGAAATATCGTTCGGGAAGGTCGCAAACAGCTCCTCCGCGGTGGATTTTTCCTTGCTGAGGATCTCCAGCAGCCGCGCGGCGCTGTAAATGCCATCGTCGAAACCGAACCAGCGCTCCTTGAAGAAGATATGCCCGCTCATTTCGCCGGCCAACAGGGCGCCGGTTTGTTTCATTTTCTTTTTGATCAACGAGTGACCGGTCTTCCACATTAGCGGACGACCGCCGTATTCCTTGATCAGCGGGGTCAGGCGGCGGGTGCATTTGACGTCGAAGATGATTTCCGCGTCCGGGTTGCGTGCCAGTACGTCGCGGGCGAACAACATCAACAGGCGGTCGGGGAAGACGATGCTGCCGGTGTTGGTCACCACGCCGACGCGGTCGCCGTCGCCGTCGAAGGCCAGGCCGATGTCAGCGTTGGTTTCCTTGACCTTGGCGATCAGGTCGACCAGGTTTTCAGGCTTGCCCGGATCCGGGTGGTGGTTCGGGAAGTTGCCGTCGACCTCGCAGAACAGCGGGATCACTTCGCAATTCAGCGCTTCGATCAGCTGCGGGGCGATCACGCCGGCCGCGCCGTTACCGCAATCGACCACCACTTTGAGGCGGCGGGCGAGTTTGATGTCCTGGACGATCTCAGTGTTGTAGCGATCGAGGATCTCGACCTTGGTGATGCTGCCCTTGCCGCTGCTCAGGTTGTTGGTCTTGAGGCGTTCGTGCAGGGCCTGGATTTGTTCGTTGGCCAAAGTATCGCCAGCGATAACGATCTTGAAACCGTTGTAGTTCGACGGGTTGTGGCTGCCGGTGAGCATGACGCCGGATTTGCCGGCCAGTACGTTGGTGGCGTAATACAGGGCTGGCGTTGGCACCAGGCCGACGTCGCTGACGTGGCAACCGCTGTCGGCCAGGCCTTGAATCAGGCGTTCGACCAGCTCGGGGCCGGAGAGGCGGCCGTCGCGGCCAACGGAAACGTTTGGTTCGTCCTGGGCCAGGCTCTGCGCGCCGATAGCGCGGCCGAGCCAGTAAGCGGTTTCAGCGTTCAAGAATTCCGGGACGGTGCCGCGAATGTCGTAGGCGCGGAAGATACTGTCGGGGAACTTCGGTGCGACTTGGGCTGGGCTGCTCATCTGTGGGAATGCTCCATTTCGAAAGTGGCTGGACCTGCCTGTGAACTACGGGTCGACAGGCTCAAACTGAAGGGTATGACGGCGTTTTCCACAGAGAGTTCGTGGTGTGTAAAGGCCATGCCACCGTCTTCAGCAAGCATTTGGCCGGCCAAAACCTTGATTTGCAGTGATAAACCTTTCAGATGACGTCTGTGCAATTTCCAGCATACAGAGCATCTGTGGCGAGGGAGCTTGCTCCCGCTTGAGTGCGCAGCACTCACAAAATCGGTAATGACTTACAAAGTTTTTGGGGCCGCTTCGCAGCCCAGCGCGAGCAAGCTCGCTCGCCACAGGATCACCTGTGAATCAATGGCTGCCCGAGTGACCAAAACCACCAGCGCCACGCTCGGTCTCAACGAACTCTTCGACCATCTCGAAGTGCGCTTGAACCACAGGAACCAACACCAACTGAGCCAGACGCTCACCGACCACCATGTTGAAGTCGGTCTGGCCACGGTTCCAGCACGAAACCATCAGCGGACCCTGGTAATCGGAGTCGATCAGGCCGACCAGGTTGCCTAGCACGATGCCGTGCTTATGGCCCAGGCCGGAGCGCGGCAGAATCAGCGCCGCCAGGCCTGGATCGCCGATGTAGACGGACAGGCCGGTCGGGATCAGCAGGGTTTCGCCCGGCTTGATCACGGTGTCTTTTTCCAGCATGGCGCGCAGGTCGAGGCCGGCGGAGCCTGGGGTGGCGTACTGCGGCAGCGGGAAGTCGGTGCCGATGCGGGGGTCGAGGATCTTGGCTTGCAAAGCGTGCATGTAAATTAAACCTGGTTCAGACGGTCGGCGATAAAAGTGATCAGCTGGCGAGCAATCTTGCTCTTGCTGGTCTGGGCGAAAAGTGTGGCGTGCAATTCACGATCGATCACGCTGCAGGCGTTTTCTTCGCTGTTGAAGCCAATACTCGGGTTGGCGACGTCATTGGCGACGATCAAATCGAGGTTCTTGTCTTTCAACTTGCGCGCAGCGTAATCGAGCAGGTGTTCGGTTTCGGCGGCGAAACCGACACTGAACGGACGGTCGGGGCGCGTGGCGATGGTGGCCAGGATGTCTGGGTTACGCACCATCTGTAGCAACAAGCCGTCGCCGTTCGTAGGGTCTTTCTTGAGTTTCTGTGGGGCGACGACTTCCGGGCGGTAGTCCGCGACCGCTGCCGAAGCAATGAACAGGTCGCAAGGGATCGCGGCTTCACAGGCGGCGAGCATGTCGCGGGCGCTGACCACATCGATGCGGGTGACGCGATCCGGGGTCGGCAGGTGCACCGGGCCGGTGATCAGCGTTACGCGGGCGCCGGCTTCCACTGCGGCTTCGGCCAGGGCAAAGCCCATTTTGCCGGAGCTGTGGTTGGTGATGTAGCGCACCGGGTCGATGTTTTCCTGGGTCGGGCCGGCGGTAATCAGTACGTGTTTGCCGGTCAGTGCCTGACGCTGGAAGCAGTCTGCCGCGCACTGGGCGAGGTCGGTGGCTTCGAGCATGCGGCCCATGCCGACGTCGCCGCAGGCCTGGCTGCCGGAGGCTGGACCAAAGGACTTGAAGCCACGGCTTTCGAGCAATTGCAGGTTGGCTTGGGTCGCCGGGTCGCGCCACATGGCCTGGTTCATCGCCGGTGCAACGGCGACCACGGCGTCGGTGGCCAGCACCAAGGTGGTCAGCAGGTCATTGGCAATGCCTTGGGCCAAGCGGGCGATCAAGTCTGCGGTGGCAGGGGCGATCAGCACCAGGTCGGCCCATTTGGCCAGCTCGATGTGGCCCATGGCGGCTTCGGCCGCCGGGTCCAGCAGATCGAGGTGGACCGGGTGCCCGGACAAGGCCTGCATGGTCAGCGGGGTAATGAACTCGCTGCCGCCACGGGTCATGACCACGCGCACTTCGGCGCCCTGATCGATCAGGCGGCGAACCAGGTCGGCGCTCTTGTAGGCAGCAATACCGCCACCGACGCCCAGAACGATGCGTTTCCGATACAGCCGCTGCATAGGTCTGCCTTTCATTTCGTTGATGACTGCATGGCGAAACCCCCTCCCCAGGGATGAATTCGCCCGCAAAAAAGATGGGCTACGATATCACAGCGACCGCTACGGAACAGCGGCGCCCACAGACATGGAGGTGCTATGAGCATTCGCGATTGGCCGGCAGCAGAGCGGCCGCGAGAGAAGCTTCTTGAACAAGGTTCGGCGAGTCTTTCTGATGCTGAGCTGCTGGCAATCTTTCTACGGACCGGCGTGTCCGGCAAAAGCGCGGTAGACCTGGCGCGACACCTGTTGAGTCAATTCGGCAGTCTGCGCACTTTACTGGAGGCCGATCTACGGGCCTTCAGCAGCCAATTGGGCTTGGGTCCGGCAAAGTTCGCCCAGTTGCAGGCGGTGCTGGAGATGGCCCGGCGGCATCTGGCCGAGCGATTACGCCGGGATTCGGTGCTGGAGAGTCCTTTGGCGGTACGCGACTACCTCAAGGCCATGCTGCGCCATGAGCCCCACGAGGTGTTCGGTTGTCTGTTTCTGGATTCCAAGCACCGGGTACTGGCGTTTGAAGCGCTGTTTCGTGGCTCCATCGACAGCACCAGTGTTTATCCGCGGCAGGTGGTCAAGCGCGCCCTGGCTCACAACGCCGCGGCGCTGATCCTGTGCCACAACCACCCATCGGGCAACACCGACCCCAGTCAGGCCGACCGAATGCTGACCAAGCGCCTGCAAGAGGCATTGGAGCTGGTCGATGTGCGGGTACTCGACCATTTCATCATCGGCGACGGTGATCCGCTGTCGATGGCTGAGTATGGGTGGATGTAGCGGGGTGTAAGGCGCTGGGAGCGAGCTTTTGTGGCGAGGGAGCTTGCTCCCGCTGGGCTGCGTACCGGCCCCAAAGATCTTGTGAGCGCTGCGCACTCAAGCGGGAGCAAGCTCCCTCGCCACAAAAGCCGCTCCCATGGTTTCTACTTGATGCTGACCTTCGAATAGTCCTGCCGACCAAACGGGCTTACCGAGTAACCCTGCACATCTTTGCGCGTCAACGCGAACGCCGTCGGGTGCGCCAGCGGCAGCCACAGTGCCTGCTGCTGGATCTGCGCCTGGGCCTGTTCGTAGAGCTTGGTGCGCACGCCTTGCTCGCTGGTGGTCTTGCCAGCGCTGATCAGCTTGTCCAGGTCCTGGTTGCAGTAACGGGCGAAGTTGGTGCCGGACTTGACCGCGGCGCAGGAAAACTGCGGCGTGAGGAAGTTGTCCGGGTCGCCGTTGTCGCCGGCCCAGCCCATGAACAGCAGGTCATGCTCGCCGGCCTTGGCGCGACGGATCAGTTCGCCCCATTCGATCACCCGGATTTCAGCTTGAATGCCGATTTCCGCCAAGTCGGATTGCAGCAGTTGCGCGCCGAGGCTCGGGTTGGGGTTCAGCAAACTGCCGGAAGGGCGAGTCCAGATGGTGGTCTGAAAACCATCCTTCAACCCGGCTTTGGCCATCAATGCCTTGGCTTTTTCGACGTCATGCGGATAGCCCGGCAAGCCTTTGGCATAACTCCAGGTGTTCGGCGGGTAAGGGCCGTTCGCCGCTTCAGCTGTGTCTTCGAACACGGCCTTGATGTAGTTGGCCTTGTCGAAGGCGAGGTTGATCGCTTGGCGGACTTCGGGCTTGTCCAACGGCGGATGCTGACTGTTGATGCCGACGAATGCGGTCATGAAGGCGTCAGTCTTTTCCACTTTCAGCGCTGGTTCTTGCCGCGCGGCCACCACATCCAGAGGCTTGGGCGACAGGGCGATCTGGCACTCGTTGCGGCGCAATTTCTGCAAGCGCACGTTGGCGTCCGGGGTAATCGCGAAGATCAACGGGTCCACCGACGGCTTGCCGCCGAAGTAGTCGCGGTTGGCCTTGTAGCGAATCGCCACGTCTTTCTGGAAGCGCGTAAAGATGAACGGGCCACTGCCGATCGGCTGGCTGTTGAGCTGCTCCGGGGTGCCGGCCTTCATCAACTGGTCGGCGTATTCGGCCGAATAGATCGACGCGAAGCCCATGCTCAGGGTCGCAAGGAATGTCGAGTCCGGGTGATCGAGGGTGAAGCGCACGGTCAGCGGGTCGAGGGCGTCGATCTTTTTGATCAGCGCCGGCAGTTGCATCGACTGGGCGTGTGGGAAGCCGCTTTGGGCGACTTTGTGCCACGGGTTGGCCGGGTCGAGCATGCGGTCGAAGCTGAACTTCACGTCTTCGGCGCTCAAGTCGCGAGTCGGGCTGAAGTACTCGGTTTTGTGGAATTTTACCTGCGGATGCAATTTGAAGACGTAGCTCAGGCCGTCGGGCGTGACTTCCCAGCTATCCGCTAGGCTGGCGACCACTTTGCCGCTGGCTGTATCGAAGTTCACCAAAGTGTTCATCAGCACATCGGCCGAGGCATTGGTGGTAGTCAGCGAGTTGTATTGCACCACGTCGAACCCTTCGGGGCTGGCCTCGGTGCAGATGGTGAGGGCGGCGGCGTGGGCCAGCGGGCTCAGCAGCAGGGGGGCAAGCAAGAGGGGGAGTGCAGCGAGGCGCATGGTCGGATTCCTTTACAGATCGAAGGCCCATCTGCAAGTGCAGTCTGGAAAAGGCCTACCCTAGTGGGCTCTTTTGCAAATGACTATCCCCTTTTTCATTTTGGGGGGACTATAGGCGCCAGTTTTGGTTGTGCGGTGGATGAGGAAACCTTCGAATTGGCGTGTTGGCCGATGCTCTGCGACGAGCGGTCACCATCGACGATAGCCTTTGTCCAAGGCGCTCGTGGCCAGGAAAATGGGCTTTTTGTGAATTCATCGCACACTGAATGTTGTTGCTCTGAGGTCTTTCTGGTATAAAGCAGCGCTCTTTTCTAGGGGCCCGGTTCCTTCACTGTAGGTGTAGCCGGTAAGACCTCTAAAGAAACGCGGCGCCTGGCGCCAAATGACTGAGAGATTAAGCGGCCAACCCATGCCGGGTTGGGCATGTGGTTTTAGAGGGCTGAGGCATGTCGAGAGTATGTCAAGTTACCGGTAAGGGTCCGGTGACTGGGAATAACATTTCCCACGCAAACAACAAAACCCGTCGTCGTTTCCTGCCGAACCTGCAGCATCACCGCTTCTGGGTTGAAGAAGAGAAACGTTTCGTGCGTCTGCGCGTATCTGCCAAAGGCATGCGTATTATCGACAAGCGTGGCATCACTGTCGTGCTGGCCGAAATCCGCAAAGCCGGCAAGATCTAAGGGAGCTAATCATGCGTGAATTGATTCGTTTGATTTCGAGCGCCGGTACTGGTCACTTCTACACTACCGACAAAAACAAGCGTACTACTCCGGACAAAATCGAGATCAAGAAATTTGATCCGGTTGTTCGTAAGCACGTGATCTACAAGGAAGGCAAAATCAAGTAATTGATTTTTCCGACTTATGAAAAAGGCCCGTATCGCGAGATACGGGCCTTTTTTGTTGCCTGTGGGTTATGCGTTGCCTGTCAGGCCCTCATCGCGAGCAAGCTCGCTCCCACAGGTTTTATGATCGACGCAAATCTCCTGTGGGAGCGAGCTTGCTCGCGATGAGGCCGGCCCAGACAACAAAAATCTTTAGGCCTTCTGTTCAAACACCACATAAATCTTGCGGCACGCCTCCAGCACTTCCCACGTACCCCGGAAGCCCGCCGGAATGACAAAGCGATCACCCACCCGTAGCGTTTTGCTGTTGCCATCGTTATCGCGCAGCACCGACACGCCCTGAACAATCTCGCAGTATTCATGCTCGGTGTAATTCACCAGCCACTGGCCAATTTCGCCTTCCCACACGCCGGCGCTCATCTGGCCGCACGGGCTGTTGTAGTGGTTGTACACCGCTTGCTCTGGGTCGCCCTTGAGGACTTTTGCCGGGTCTGGCCGATAGCGATCAGGCTGCGTGGTGGCTTGGCTGAAGTCGACGACATCCTGGATATTCATTGTTGTAATTCCCCGTGATTGCGGCGCGATGGCTGAAAAGACCCAAAGTCTATGTTTATTAAAATGAACACTGCAAGGCCGTTTGCCGACCTTGTGTCAAATATATTGATACAACCCCGGCCACTGGTTTAGGGTGGCAGGTGCCTTGGGCCGATAGCAGGCTGGCCGGGCAGAATTCCTGACAGCACCCGCGAAGAACGCGGGGCACTCGTATTCAACAAGAGGAGGACACTCGTATGACCACCCTGACTCGTGCCGACTGGGAACAACGGGCTCGCGATCTGAAGATCGAAGGCCGCGCCTATATCAATGGCGAATACACCGATGCCGTCTCCAGTGAGACCTTCGAGTGCATCAGCCCGGTCGATGGCCGTCTGCTGGGCAAGATCGCCAGCTGTGACGCCGCCGATGCCCAGCGCGCTGTGGAAAACGCCCGCGCCACCTTCAATTCCGGCGCGTGGTCGCGCCTGGCGCCGACCAAACGCAAAGCCACCATGATCCGTTTCGCCGGCCTGCTGAAACAGCACGCCGAAGAGCTGGCCCTGCTTGAAACCCTGGACATGGGCAAGCCGATCAGCGATTCCCTGTACATCGACGTTCCCGGCGCGGCGCAAGCCTTGAGCTGGAGCGGTGAAGCCATCGACAAGATCTACGACGAAGTCGCCGCTACCCCGCACGATCAGTTGGGTCTGGTGACCCGTGAGCCGGTGGGTGTGGTCGCAGCCATCGTGCCGTGGAACTTCCCGTTGATGATGGCCTGCTGGAAACTCGGCCCGGCGCTGTCCACCGGTAACTCGGTGGTCCTCAAGCCGTCTGAAAAATCGCCGCTGACCGCCATCCGCATCGCCGCACTGGCGGTTGAAGCCGGTATCCCGAAAGGCGTGCTGAACGTCCTGCCAGGTTATGGCCACACCGTCGGCAAGGCCCTGGCCCTGCACAACGACGTGGACACCCTGGTGTTCACCGGTTCGACCAAGATCGCCAAGCAACTGCTGATCTACTCCGGCGAATCGAACATGAAACGCGTCTGGCTCGAAGCCGGCGGCAAGAGCCCGAACATCGTGTTCGCCGATGCCCCAGACCTGCAAGCCGCCGCTGAGTCGGCTGCCGGCGCCATCGCCTTCAACCAGGGCGAAGTCTGCACCGCCGGTTCGCGTCTGCTGGTCGAGCGTTCGATCAAGGACACCTTCCTGCCGCTGGTGATCGCAGCGTTGAAAACCTGGAAGCCGGGCAACCCGCTGGACCCGGCGACCAACGTTGGCGCTCTGGTGGACACCCAGCAGATGAACACCGTGTTGTCCTACATTGAATCCGGTCACACCGACGGCGCCAAACTGGTGGCTGGCGGCAAGCGCATTCTTCAGGAAACCGGTGGCACCTACGTTGAGCCGACGATTTTCGACGGCGTGAGCAACGCGATGAAAATCGCCCAGGAAGAAATCTTTGGCCCGGTGTTGTCGGTCATTGCTTTCGACACCGCCGAGGAAGCTATCCAGATCGCCAACGACACGCCATACGGCTTGGCCGCTGCGGTGTGGACCAAAGACATTTCCAAGGCTCACCTGACCGCCAAGGCACTGCGCGCTGGTAGCGTTTGGGTCAACCAGTACGACGGCGGCGACATGACTGCACCGTTCGGTGGTTTCAAGCAGTCGGGCAACGGTCGCGACAAGTCGCTGCACGCGTTCGACAAATACACCGAACTGAAGGCGACCTGGATCAAGTTGTAAGCCAGTGACGGAGCCCGGTAGTCAATCGGGCTCCTGATCGACGCAGATCCCTTGTGGGAGCGGGCTTGCTCGCGAAGGCGCCGTAACAGCCAACGATGATGTTGGATGTGATGGCCTCTTCGCGAGCAAGCCCGCTCCCACATTTGCTTTGTGTTGCCAGAATAATAATATCCACAGGAGTGTGGAACATGCGTTGGGCGACTTATTTCGCCGTGTTGGCGTCTGTCTTGAGTGTCGGGCTGGCCCTGGGTGTCAGCATGCCGCTGGTGTCGTTTCGCCTGGAAAACTGGGGCTACGGTTCGTTCGCGATTGGTGTGATGGCGGCCATGCCAGCCATCGGTGTGCTGCTGGGGGCGAAGATCTCCAGCCACCTGGCGGCGCGTTTCGGTACGGCCAACCTGATGCGTCTGTGCCTGTGGGCCGGGGCGGTGTCCATCGGTTTGCTGGCGCTGCTACCGAGTTATCCGATCTGGCTGGTGTTGCGGTTGATGATCGGGGTGATCCTGACCCTCGTCTTCATCCTCGGCGAAAGCTGGATCAACCAACTGGTGGTCGAGAAATGGCGCGGGCGACTGGTGGCGCTGTATGGCAGCAGCTATGCGTTGAGCCAACTGGGCGGGCCGTTGCTGTTGGGCGCGCTGGGCACCGAGCAGGATTACGGTTTTTGGGTCGGCGTCGGTTTACTGCTGACGGCACCGTTGCTGTTGCTGGGCCGTAGCGGCGCACCGAGCAGCGAAGCCAGCAGCGTGACCTTCGGCGATTTGCTGAATTTCTGCCGGGGCTTGCCGGCGATTGCCTGGGCGGTGTCGCTGTTCGCCGCGTTCGAAGCGATGATCCTGACGTTGTTGCCAGTGTATTGCCTGCGACAGGGCTTCACCGCAGAGATCGCCTTGGCGATGGTCAGCACCGTGGTGGTCGGCGATGCCTTGCTGCAACTGCCCATCGGTGCGCTGGCGGATCGACTGTCCCGGCGGACGTTGTTCACCGGGTGCGCCGTGGTCCTGCTGCTGTCGAGCCTGGCGATTCCGCTGCTGATCGATACGTTGTTGATCTGGCCGCTGTGGGTGCTGTTCGGTGCGAGTGCCGGTGGTTTGTTTACCTTGTCGCTGATCCTGATCGGCGAGCGCTATCGCGATGATGCGCTGGTGCGGGCCAATGCCCACATTGCGCAGCTATGGGGGATTGGCTGCCTGATCGGGCCATTGGCGGCCGGGGCCGGCAGTCAGTGGATCAGCGGGCATGCGTTGCCGTTGCTGATGGCGGTCGGGGCGTTGGGGTTGGTGATTTTGCTGATGCGCCAAGGCGCGTTTGGCGCGGTGGCCGAACCCGCCTGAAAACCTGTGGGAGCGGGCTTGTGTGGCGAGGGGGCTTGTCGGAACGCCGCATCGCCCCGTTCGGCTGCGCAGCAGTCGTAAAACCATTCACCGCGATTTTTCTGGCGGATGATGTCGCCAGTTTGGGGGCCGCTTCGCAGCCCAACGGGGGCAAGCCCCCTCGCCACAATGGATTGAAGCCTACTGGTTACAACATCCGTTCCAGGCCCACGGTAGTGCTCATCCACGCATTGAACCGTCGCCACCAATTCCCCGGTTCCTTGGTCAATGTGTGCAGTTTGCCGTTGTCTTCGGTGACCCAGACGAGCTGGCCGTTTTCCAGTTTTACCTCATAACTCAGCGGCGGCGCCATGCCTTGCACGGCCAGTTCACGCAAGCGCGCGGCCAGCTCCGGGCTGTCCACCAGCACGCCGACTTCGGTGTTCCAGAGCACCGAACGCGGATCGAAGTTAAATGAGCCGATGAAGGATTTTTGCTGGTCGAAGATCATCGCCTTGCTGTGCAGGCTCGAATCCGAGCCCTGATAGGCCGAGCGCCGGAACAGATGCGGACTACTGCCACCACCGGCGCCGGGCTGGCGCCGCAGTTCGAACAGCTTCACGCCGTGCTCCAGCAACGCCTTGCGATACGGCGCATAACCGCCGTGCACCGCCGGTACATCGGTGGCTTCCAGCGAGTTGGTCAGCAAACTCACCGAGACCCCGGCATCGGCGCGGCCGGTCAGGTACACCAGCCCCGGTTGGCCAGGCACAAAGTAGGCGGAAATCATGATCAGCTCTTTGCTGACGCCGTTGAGCTCAGGTGCCAACTGCGTGGTCAGCAATAACCGCGGGTCGGGTTCGCCCTTGGCCAGCACCTTGCTCGGTGCATCCCACAGTGCCTGGTTCCAGGCCCAGATCAGCTCCTGGCGCCAGATGTCCATGCGCGGATGCCTGGTATAGGTCATCAGTTGCCGATACAGCGCGTGATTCTGTTTGCGGGTCTCCTCCAGGGATTCTTCCAGGCGCGTACGGGTGTTTTGCAGGTCCTTGGCCGTCGGTTTGCTTGAGAGAAATTCGTCGATCGGCTTGCTCAGGGCGCTGTTCCAATACTGGTCGAAACTGTGGCCGAGCTGCTCAGCCACCGGCCCGACGCTGAGCATGTCGATGTCGGTGAAATTCAGGTTGGGCTCGGCATCGAAATACTCATCGCCCAGATTGCGTCCGCCGACGATGGCCGCGCTGTTGTCCGCTAGCCACAGCTTGTTGTGCATGCGCCGGTGTTGCAGCGACAGGTTGAACAACCGGCCCATGTTTCGCGTCACGCCGGTACTGCGGCCCAGTTGCAGCGGGTTGAACAGACGGATCTGAATCTGCGGGTGTGCCGCCAGGGTTGCAATGATTTGGTCCAGACCATCGCTGGTGGTGTCATCGAGCAGGATCCGCACCCGCACGCCGCGATCTGCAGCCTGGAGCAATTCCTCCACCAGCATGCGGGTGCTGATGCCGTCGTGGACGATGTAGTACTGCAAATCGAGGCTGGTCTGTGCGTTGCGGATCAACTCGGCGCGAGCCATGAAGGCTTCGGTGCTGTTGGAAAGCAGGCGGAAGCCCGATTGCCCTTGATGGGGCGCGGCCAGGGCCTGGATTGAGCGACCGAAGGCCGAGTTGCCCGCCGGCAATGCCTGGCTGGGCTCACGCGAGACGTCGAGGCTTGCACAGCCATTGAGCAGCAAGGCGAGTAACAGAACGAAGGGTAGGGTCGGACTGACTCTCAAATCGGATCGTCTCGGGTTTGGGTAACGGCCGAAGTATGGCACGGCCAGAGAATTCGTCGTGTTCAAGAGAAATGGTTGGGGTAGATCGTCAGATTCCTCCCGATGAACCTGAAGAGGCTACAGCATCTGCTGAAAATTCCGATCTGTAACGCCTCGTCGTCCTACATAAAAGTCCTACAAAAAACGGAATGATCGCCAGGCATTTGGAGTGGAAGAAAAGAGTGATCTTTCCTTGCGCGGCATCTGCATCAATGTCCCAACCATTTCACAGGTAAGTGATGATGAAAAAGTTCTATTTGAGCAGCGTCCTGGCTGTTGCGTTGACCCCCTTTGCCGCTCAGGCAAACAGCGTTGACCTGACGGTCACCGGTACGGTTGTCCCGACCTCGTGTATTCCTGCCTTTGCCGGCGGCAACAATGTTGACCTGGGTCGTATCCTCTCCGGCAACCTGAGCCCGAGCGCACAAAACAACTTGCCGCCTCGGGATATCACTCTGAAAATCGCGTGCGATGCACCGGCTGCGGTGGAAATTGCGGTCACCGATAACCGTGGCGCCACCAAGGTACCGGGTCTGACCTTTAACGGTCGCACCAACGATGACCTTTACTATGGCCTGGGCAGCACCCAAGGCGTAGGGATTGGTGGCTTCGGTCTGTTGGTCGGTCAACCGTTGACCGATGGCGTCTCGCAAACGTTCCTGGTGCGCTCGCCGGCCAACCCGGTATGGCGTGTCCCGGTCAGTGGGTTGGTATCCAACGCGCCGATCTCCTACTCCTGGGGGCCGAGCGCAGCGACCGGTCCAGCGGCTGCACGCTTGCACACCTTCCCGATGAAAGTGGCAGCGTCGATTCGACCTACCGCTGACCTGCCGCCGACCACCGACGAGTTCAAACTCGACGGCTCGGTTACGTTCGATGTGTTCTACCTCTGAGCCGTCGCACTCGCTGCGTTATTAAGCTCTGACCCTGACCAATTGACGGGGTTCGCCTGGCGCGAACCAGGGCATTTGTTCGCCTGAAAAAAACCGCCGTGGTCAGGTTTTACTGCGTCACGGGCATCGGTCGAAGCTGCGTTTGCGGCGTCGGTCGATGCCTCCTGGAGAACCTCATGCATTCCCTGAAACCCTCGCAGGTGCTCGGCGCCGTCGCCGCGTTGTGCCTGTCGTTTACGCACGTGAGCCTGCATGCCGCCGGCATGGTCCCGGAAACGCCGGTCGTAGTGATCGATCAGGCGTTGGGCGAGGCCATGCTCAACGTCAGAAACTCTGATGAGCTGCCAGCGTTGCTCTACAGCTCCATCGAACATATTGCCGAGGATGACGAACCGCTGCTGGTGCTGAACCCGCCAGTGGCGCGGGTCGAGCCCGGCAAGAGCCAGCAAGTGCGGTTTATTATGACCAGTACCAAGCCGCTGGAAACCGAGCGGCTCAAACGCGTGGTGTTCGAGGGCATCAAGCCCCGGCAAGACGCGAATGGCGCCCATGTCAGCCTGGGCGTGCGGCAAAACATTCCGGTCATTTTGCGTCCGGCCAATCTGCCCGTGGATCGCATGCCATGGAAGCAATTGGTCTGGTCGGTCGCCGGCAACCAGATCAAGGTGAGTAACCCGAGCCCGTATGTGGTGAGGTTGGCGAAATCCGCGAATCTGATCCCCGGCGGCGCCACTCTCGATCTGGGGCGCACCTACGTTCTGCCCGGCGAGGTCTTGACCCTGGCCGCGTCCTCGACGCTGGGCACCCATGTCCGACTGTTTCCTGCGACGACTTACGGCTTTGCGGTGGACAGTTACGATGCGCCGCTGAGCTTGCCGTAGTGCTTCGTTGCAGCGTTGCCCGTCGACTTTCGCTTCGTTTGGTCAGTGGCATTGTCCTGGTCATCGTGACCCTGGAAAAAGCCTGGGGCGAGACGTTCACCGAGTTCGATGGCTCGGTGCTTGAGGCGCGGGGTATTGACCCGGGTGTCGCCGAACATTTCCGCGCCGCGCCACGTTTTCAGGCCGGTCGCAGCCGAGTGCTCTTGCAGGTCAATGGCACGACGTCGGGGCAAGTGTTGGCGACGTTTGATGAGCAAGGGCAGCTGTGCCTTGACGCTAACCTGCTCGATCACGCTGCCATTGTCGCCCCCCCGGATGTGCCCGAACGTGCCGATGTTGCGCAGTGTTTGCGGGCTGTCGATGCCTTGTTCGGAGCGCAAGTGCGACTTGATCCGGGCCTGCAGCAGGTGTCGTTGCTAGTGCCCACCGATTTACTGCTCACGCGGGGTCCCCGGCAAAGGTCCTGGGTCTCGGGGGGCGCGGCGGGTTTGCTGAACTATGACGCGCTGGTGGTCTCAAGCTCGACTCAGGGGCAATCCAGCCAATTTCGGAACCTGGGTACCGAACTGGGGTTCAACGCAGGGGACTGGGTGGTGCGCAGCCGGCAAAACTACACCTCGTTTGATGGCGTGGAGCGCTTCGAACACCTGTATACCCAGGCCTCTCACACCCTGGAGCGCTACCAGGCTACGGTGCAACTGGGCCAGCTCAACATGAACTCACCGCTGTTCGCCGGGGAGCCATTTACCGGTGTGCAGATCCTGCCGGAAACGGCCCTGGCTCGACGCAGTAGCGAAGGTCTGGGGACCGGGACGGCGGTCGAAGGGTTGGCCTTTTCGCCTTCGCGTGTCGAGGTGCGTCAGAGCGGTGTGGTGATTTACACCACCGTGGTTCCCGCGGGGCCGTTTACGCTCCGTGACTTACCGTTGCTCAGCTATCAGTTAGACATCGAGGTCACTGTTTTTGAAGAGAATGGGGAGCAGCGGCAAATCCGCGTTCCGGCCGCCAACCTACGCCCCGCCACGGTAGGCGCCCAGCCCGGCTATGTTTTTTCGGCGGGCAAGGTTCGACGATTCACCTTTGATGATCGACCTGCACCGACTTTTCTGGCCGCGAGCAAAGACTGGCAATGGGCGACAGACACTCGGTTCAGCTCCGGGCTGATGGGTGCCAGCGACTATCAGTCCCTGGGCTGGGGCGTGCAGCACGCGTTGGCTCGCGGGACTGTGGCGAGTTTTCAACATTTGAGTTCGCGCACGCCAGCGTCGGCGAGTGGTCAGGAACTTCAAGCGACCTTCAGCACAACGTTAGGCCAGAGTTGGTCCGCTAGCTTGACGATGAGCCAGCGTAATGAGGGGTTTCGAACCCTCGCAGACACCGGGCTAGAGGCGCAGGCTCAGGACCCTTATGGCCGCGCCGAGCGTCAGTGGGGGGCTTCGTTAAGTCATTCCAGCCGACAATGGGGTGCGTTCACCGGGGCACTGTCGCGTTATGCCATGGATGAGGGCCAGGACCGTTCGCGGATCAGCGCATCCTGGTCGCGGGTCTTCTCAGGGGCCAATCTGTCGTTGAGCGTGCAGCACGAAAGCGGCGGCAACCTGCCCGGTGCACGCGGGACTGGCGCGTACGTCACCCTCGGTTTGCCGCTGGGGAAAAACCGCCACGTGAACGCCTACAGCCGTCACGACAACGTGCGCGGGCTGCGCACCGGCGCCAGCTATAACGAGCAGGTCAGCGATACCCTGGCTTACCGCCTTGGTGCGGAACGTTCCAATACCGGTCAAATGGACATGAACGCGAGGCTCAGTGTGTTGCCGCGTTACACCAGTGTCGACCTCGGTTATTCCCGTAGCGGCGCTGGTGCTACGAGCTACGACCTCGCGCTGCGCGGTGGCCTGGCCATTCATGATGAGGGCCTGACACCGTCACCCTATCCGCTGCGTGACACCTTTGGCCTGCTCAAGGTTGGCGATGCTGCCGGGATAAAGGTCAGCACGCCGCAAGGCCCGGTCTGGACGGATGGCGGTGGGCGTGCAGTGGCTGCGAGCCTGCCGGCCTACCAGACCAGTCGTATCGAAATCGACACCGTCAGCCTGCCCCGTCACCTTGACGTGCTCAACGGCTATCAAGAGGTCGAGGCCGGGCATGGCGCAGTTCCGCGACTGGACTTCAGCGTGGGCTCGGTACGCCGGTTGATGCTCCACGTTCGTACAGCCGAGGGTGACTGGGTGCCCAAAGGCGCATCGGTTTTTGGTGACCAGGGCGAGTACCTGACCAGCGTGGTGGACGCCGGCCTGGTGTACCTGGCCGATGCACCTGACAAGGTTCGGTTGCAGGTGTTGCTGACCGATGACCAGCCCTGCCATCTGGAACTCGACACCGCCGCGCTTCCTGAAGCATCCATGCCTTACGAAACCGTCGAGGTGGTGTGCCGGGCGGGATAGACGACGCTCATTCAGTCTTCATCAGTCGGCGAGCGTCTCCGCCAAGAGTTTGATTGCCGCGGCGCCGACCTTGCGCACCGCGTCTTCGACCTGCGGTGTCGGCTTGGCGGCGTAGTTCATCCGCAGGCAATTTCGGTACTTGCCCGAGGCCGAAAAGATGCTGCCGACGGCAATCTGTACGCCTTGATCGTGCAGCGCACGATTCAGTTTCAACGTGTCGAAGCCTTCCGGCAGCTCGACCCACAGCATGAAACTGCCCTGGGGTCGACTGGCCCGGGTGCCGGCGGGGAAGTAGCGCGTGACCCAATCGATCATCACATCGCGATTGCGTTGGTACTGGGTGCGCATCCGCCGTAGATGCGGCTCGAAATGCCCGCCCTTGAGGAAGTCGGCGATGGCGATTTGGGCTTGCGGCGCCGTGGAGCCGGTGCTGATGTATTTCATATGCAGCAACCGCTCAAGATAACGGCCGGGTGCCACCCAGCCGATGCGCAATCCCGGCGCCAGTGTCTTGGAAAAGGAGCTGCAAAGCAGGACACGGCCGTCTTCATCGAAAGATTTGATCGTGCGTGGACGCGGGTAGGTGTAGGCCAGTTCGCCATACACATCGTCTTCGATGATCGCCACATCGAACCGCTGTGCCAGGTTCAACAACGCGCGTTTACGCGCCTCCGGCATGATGTAGCCTAAGGGGTTGTTGCAGTTGGGGGTCAACTGTATGGCCTTGATCGGCCATTGTTCCAGGGCCAGTTCCAGCGCCTCGAGGCTGATGCCGGTGATCGGGTCGGTGGGGATTTCCAGGGCTTTCATGCCCAGGCCCTTGAGGGTTTGCATGGCGCCGTGAAAGCTTGGCGAATCCACCGCGACGATGTCGCCGGGCGAACAGATGGAGCGAATGCTGGTGGACAGGGCTTCGTGGCAACCGGTGGTCACCACCAAGTCGGCGGCGCTCAATTGGCAGCCGGAATCGAGCATCAGTCGGGCGATCTGTTCGCGCAGTTCGAGGTTGCCGTGGATGTTGTCGTAATACAGGCCGGGCATATCCTGGCGTCGACAGATCTGCGCGAGCCCGCGCAGCAGCGGTTTCATGGTCGGCGTGGTGATGTCTGGCATGCCGCGGCCCAGTTGCACCACGTCTTTGCGTGGCACGGCGCGGATCAATTCCAGCACCTGATCCCATTGGGAAATATCCACCGGGCGTTGCGCCGGACGGCCAACGGCGGGCAGTTCCGGCAGATCGCGGCTGACCGGCACGAAATAACCGGATTTGGGTTTCGGTGTCGCCAACCCGCCGTCTTCGAGCACCCGATAGGCCTGCTGCACCGTGCTCAGGCTGACCCCGTGTTCGACACTCAACGCCCGCACTGAGGGTAGCCGGTCGCCGGGACGATAGAAGCCCTGTTCGATACGCGTGCCGAGCAATTCGGCGAGATTGACGTAAAGGGTCATGGCACTGCCTCGATACAGGTGATTCGGTTAACCCATACAGATGGGGCAAAAATACAGGATTCAGAGGGCTGAACAGTAATCTGTATGGAATTAATACAGATGCTTTGAATCTGTAATGCTTTTTGTCGCCCACGCATCATGAAAGCTCTGGCTACCCAAGTAAACAGGAGCAATCAAAATGAACGGCTTGAGCGATGTGCGGCTGACGTTACACAGTCAGGAACTGACGGCAGGGCAAATCAACGGCACCCGTGAGGCGTGCCTGCGCAACGCGCCGTCCTGCCTTGGTCGCTGGGGTCTGTTCTGGCATCGTCTACACACGCGCCGGGTGTTGCTGAGCCTGTCCCCGGAGCAGCTCAGGGATGTCGGGTTGAGTCGGGAGCAGGCGTTGGAGGAGGGGCTTAAACCCTTCTGGAGGATCTGATAGCGGCGGTGTTCTTTCGGCCCATTCGCGAGCAAGCCCGCTCCCACAGGGGATCAGCGGTAGGCACGCATCTTGTGCGCGCCAGAGATCAAATGTGGGAGCGGGCTTGCTCGCGAAGGCGTCAGTAGTCGCGCTATCAAACCAACTCTTTAAGCCGATGCCACAACATCCCCAACGCCAACAATGGCGAACGCAAATGCTGGCCGCCGGGGAAGGTGATGTGCGGCACCTGGGCGAACAGATCAAACCCACCACTGTGCTGCCCGCTGATGGCTTCGGCCAGCAACTGGCCCGCCAAATGCGTGGCATTCACCCCGTGACCGGAATAGGCCTGGGCGTAATACACATTCGGCTGGTTCTTGAGCCGGCCGATCTGCGGCAGGCGATTGGCGCCGATGCCGATCATGCCACCCCATTGATAGTCGATCTTCACCCCGGCGAGTTGCGGGAACACCTCCAGCATCTTCGGCCGCATATACGCGGCGATGTCTTTCGGGTCTCGTCCTGAGTAATGGCAGGCCCCACCGAACAGCAAGCGTCGATCCGCCGAGAGTCGGTAGTAATCCAGTGCCACGCGCTGGTCGCAAACCGCCATGTTCTGCGGCAACAACGCGTGAGCCTGTGTTTCGCTCAACGGTTCGGTGGCGATGATGTAACTGCCGGCCGGCAGCACTTTGCCGCTGAGTTCGGGGTTGAGGTCATTGAGGTAAGCGTTGCAACCCAGTACCAGGGTCTTGGCGCGGACCGAGCCCTGGGCGGTGTGAACCTTCACTTCGGTGCCGTAATCGATGCGGGTGACCGCCGACTGTTCGAACAGTTTTGCCCCCAATTGCTGCGCGGCCGCCGCTTCGCCAAGCGCCAGGTTAAGCGGATGCAAATGCCCGGAGCCCATGTCGATCAAGCCACCCACGTAACGGTCGGAGCCGACCACCGAATGCATTTCATTGGCTTGCAGCAGTCGGGTTTCGTAGCGATAACCGAGGCCGCGCAGCTCTTCGGCATCTTCGGCAAAGCCTTCGAGGTCGCGGGGCTTGTTGGCGAGGTCGCAGTAGCCCCAGGTCAGATCGCAGGGGATCTGAAAACGCTCGACCCGTTGTCGGACGATTTCCACCGCTTCCAGGCCCATGAGTTTCATCTGACGCACGCCGTCGGCACCGATGATGTTGGCGAACTGATCAAGGCCATGGCCGACGCCACGAATCAATTGCCCGCCGTTACGCCCACTGGCCCCCCAGCCGATTTTGTGCGCTTCCAGCAGCACCACGCTGAGTCCGCGTTCAGCCAGTTCGAGCGCGGTGTTCAACCCGGAGAACCCGCCGCCGACCACGCACACATCCGCCATCAACTCGCCCTGAAGCCCCGGATGATCGGGCTGCGGCAGGCTGCTGGCGGCGTAATAAGAGGCGGCGTGGCGGTGATTCGGGGCCGGTTGCTGAACACGGGCGTTCATGTGCGTCATCCAGAGGCGTGTGTTTGAAAAAGTTGACGGAGCATAAGCCGGACCTTCCGGCACGGGCAACACTGGTCGGTTGCTGCTGTCTGGATCGGGGCTTTTGCGTCAGAATCCCGGTCTATTCCGCTTTTGGTCACCGCTTCGATGAGCTGCAACAGTCAGAAAATTCGTACCTTGCGCCAGCAGATCCCCTCGTTCGAGTGCGTGCCTGGCTGCCATGACTGCTGTGGGCCGGTGACCACTTCGCCGGAAGAAATGTCCCGTCTGCCGCGCAAGACCCGCGCCGAGCAGGATGCGGCGATGGATGAGTTGAACTGCGTGCACCTGGGGCCACAGGGCTGCACCGTGTATGACGAGCGGCCGCTGATCTGCCGATTGTTCGGCACCACCAAGACCTTGCCATGCCCCAATGGGCGCGGGCCGGTGGAGCTGATTCATCCGCGGGTGGAGAAGCAGATTCATGAGTACATGGCTTCGACGCGGCAGGTGTTGGTTTAACGGCCGCGTTCCTTCAGATGGACCGGGTCGACCCAATCGCGAGCAAGCTCGCTCCCACATGGACAGCGCTGTACTTGTGGGAGCGAGCTTGCTCGCGATGGCGTCCGTCCAGACGACTTGATCTCAATCCGGAATCGGCAAACTCAAACTCTCTTTCACCTCTTCCATCACGATGTAGCTCTTGGATTCGCGCACATGCGGCAGTTTGAGCAAGATATCGCCCAGCAATTTGCGATACGAAGCCATCTCCGAAATCCGCGCTTTCACCAGGTAGTCGAAATCCCCTGACACCAAATGGCACTCCAGCACGTGAGGCAGCTTCAGCACCGCGCGTCGGAACTCTTCGAAAGTATCGCCGGATTTGTAGTCGAGGCTGATCTCTACAAACACCAGCAGACTACCCTTGAGGTGCTGCGGGTTAAGCCGGGCGTTGTAGCCCATGATGATCCCTTCGCGCTCCAGTCGGCGAACCCGCTCGGTACAGGGCGTGGTCGACAGACCGACCTTTTCCCCCAGCTCGGTGAAGGAGATGCGCCCGTCCGCTTGCAGGATCCGCAGGATGTTGCGGTCGATCTTGTCCAGCTCACGTTTGGTCTGAGTATTGGTACGCATAGGGGATGCGCCTCCGTGAAAAGGGTTTTTGCCGAGAATTGTCGCCAAATATAGGCACTTATATAGTGAAAAGCACTGGCTAATCTTTTTTAAACTGCGCACATCTTCGGTCTGAACATCAAACGTCAGCGGTACGCCGCGATGAGGGACACAAAAATGCGCGTTATGGTCTTGGGTAGCGGCGTCATCGGTACCGCCAGTGCTTACTATCTGGCACGTGCCGGGTTTGAAGTGGTGGTCGTGGACCGTCAGCCGGCTGCCGCCATGGAGACCAGTTTCGCCAACGCCGGGCAAGTCTCCCCGGGTTATGCCTCGCCGTGGGCTGCGCCGGGCGTGCCGCTCAAGGCGATCAAGTGGTTGTTGCAGCGTCACGCGCCGCTGGCAATCAAGGCCACTGCCGACATCGACCAATAT
The DNA here is from genome assembly GCF_056680395.1 of Pseudomonas sp. ASL4. Taxonomy (NCBI): domain Bacteria; kingdom Pseudomonadati; phylum Pseudomonadota; class Gammaproteobacteria; order Pseudomonadales; family Pseudomonadaceae; genus Pseudomonas; species Pseudomonas sp. ASL4. Next base: position 971,217 of record NZ_CM155280.1, read on the forward strand.
CTGTGGATGGCGCAGATGCTGCGCAACTGCACCGCCAATCGCTATGCGGTGAACAAGGAGCGCATGGTCCGTCTGTCCGAGTACAGCCGTGACTGCCTCGACGAATTGCGCGCCGAAACCGGCATCGCCTACGAAGGCCGCAGCCTCGGTACGACTCAACTGTTCCGCACCCAGGCTCAACTCGACGGCGCCGCGAAAGACATCGCCGTGCTCAAAGAGTCCGGCGTGCCGTTCGAACTGCTCGACCGCGCCGGTATTGCTCGCGTCGAACCGGCCTTGGCCAGCGTCACCGACATTCTTGCCGGTGCCTTGCGCCTGCCGAACGACCAGACCGGCGACTGCCAGATCTTCACCACCCGCCTGGCCGAAATGGCCGTGAAGCTGGGTGTGGAATTCCGCTACGGCCAGGACATTCAGCGCCTCGATCACGCCGGTGATCGCATCAACGGCGTGTGGATCGACGGCAAGCTGGAAACTGCTGACCGCTACGTCCTGGCACTCGGCAGCTACTCGCCGCAACTGCTCAAGCCGCTGGGCATCAAGGCACCGGTGTATCCGCTCAAGGGTTACTCCCTGACCGTGCCGATCACCAACCCGGCGATGGCCCCGACTTCGACTATTCTCGACGAAACCTACAAGGTCGCGATCACCCGTTTCGACAACCGTATCCGCGTCGGCGGCATGGCTGAAATAGCCGGTTTTGACCTGTCGCTGAACCCGCGTCGGCGCGAAACCCTGGAGATGATCGTCAACGACCTTTATCCTCAGGGCGGCGATCTGGCCCAGGCGAGTTTCTGGACCGGTTTGCGTCCGACCACACCGGACGGCACGCCGATCGTTGGTGCTACACCGTTCAGCAATCTGTTCCTGAACACTGGCCACGGTACGCTCGGTTGGACCATGGCCTGTGGTTCCGGTCGTTTGCTGGCTGACCTGATGGCGAAGAAAACCCCACAGATCAGCGCCGAAGGCCTCGATATTTCCCGTTACGGTCACAAAATCCAGGAGTCCGCAAAACATGGCAATCCAGCGCCAGCTCACCAATGAACGCATGAGTCAGATCGTTGCCCACAACGGTACTGTGTATCTGGCAGGGCAGGTCGGCGATGACATGAGCGCCGGGATTGAACAGCAGACCCGTGAAACCCTCGCCAACATCGAGCGTTTGCTTGATCTGGCCGGTACTGACAAGAGCCACATACTGTCGGTGACGATTTACCTGAAAGACATCGATGCGCACTTCGAAGGCATGAATTCGGTTTGGGACAAGTGGCTGCCAAAAGGCGTTGCCCCTGCTCGTGCCACCGTTGAGTCGAAGCTGTGCGAACCGCAAATCCTGGTTGAGCTGTCGGTGGTTGCCGCGCTGCCGTAACGCGCCGCAACTACCTGTTAGTAACGATCCCTCTCCCGGTGCTGTTGGCGGTTCACGCCGTCAGCCAGCGCCGGTTTTTATTCCCATGACCGCCTAGAAGTCTGCCGCCATGCGTCCTGCTCGTGCCCTGATCGACCTCCAAGCCCTGCGTCACAACTACCGAATCGCCCGTGAAATCACGGGGGCCAAGGCCCTCGCGGTAATCAAGGCCGATGCCTACGGCCATGGTGCGGTGCGTTGCGCCCAGGCGCTGGAAGCCGAGGCGGACGGGTTTGCGGTGGCGTGTATTGAAGAGGCGTTGGAGCTGCGCGCCGCGGGCATTCGTGCGCCGGTGTTGTTGCTGGAAGGTTTTTTCGAAGCCGATGAGCTGTCGCTGATCGTCGAGCATGACTTCTGGTGCGTGGTGCATTCGCTGTGGCAGCTCGAAGCGATCGAGAAAGCCGCGCTGAGCAAGCCGATCACGGTCTGGCTCAAGCTCGATTCGGGCATGCACCGGGTTGGCTTGCATCCGGCGGATTATCAGGCGGCTTACCAACGGCTGCTGGCCAGCGGCAAAGTCTCGAAGATCGTTTTGATGAGCCACTTCGCCCGGGCCGATGAATTGCACGAGCAGTCCAGTGCCGAACAGGTCGCTGTGTTCGAAGCGGCAAGCCAGGGTTTGTCCGCCGAGGTCAGCCTGCGTAACTCGCCGGCGGTACTCGGTTGGCCGCAGATTCCAAGCGATTGGGTGCGTCCGGGCATCATGCTCTACGGCGCCACGCCTTTCGAAGAAGCCAACGCTGTGGCCTCGCGCCTGCAACCGGTGATGACCCTCGAATCGAAAGTGATCTGCGTGCGCGAATTGCCGGCCGGCGAGCCGATCGGTTACGGCGCGAAATTCATCACGCCCAAGCCGATGCGCGTTGGTGTGGTAGCCATGGGTTACGCCGATGGCTACCCGCGTCAGGCACCGACTGGCACGCCGGTGATGGTCGCCGGGCAGCGTAGCCAGTTGATTGGCCGGGTCTCGATGGACATGCTTTGCATCGACCTGACCGATGTGCCGCAGGCCGGCCTCGGTTCCACCGTCGAGTTGTGGGGCAAAAACATCCTCGCCAGCGACGTGGCCGCCGCTGCCGACACCATTCCTTATCAGGTCTTCTGCAACCTGCGCCGGGTGCCACTGCTCTATTCCGGGTCTTGAGGCGAAGCACGCCACGCCGGAAGTCGCCTCGCTGAACAGGATTCAGGCCCAAGTGTTGTAAATACTGAACGCTGTCGCCATGATAACGCTCAATATTTCAACAACCCTGAATCCCTGGAGGCGCAAGCATTGGACGTCGGTGAACGACTGCAATCAATCCGTAAGCTCAAAGGCCTTTCGCAGCGTGAGCTCGCCAAACGCGCGGGTGTTACCAACAGCACGATTTCGATGATCGAGAAGAACAGCGTCAGCCCCTCGATCAGTTCGCTGCGCAAAGTGTTGGGCGGGATTCCCATGTCCATGGTCGAGTTCTTTTCCGAAGAGATCCTGCAGGAAAAACCGACTCAGATCGTCTACAAGGCCAACGAGCTGATCGATATTTCCGATGGCGCCGTGACCATGAAACTGGTCGGCCGGGCTCACCCGAGCCGGGCGATCGCCTTCCTCAATGAAATCTACCCGCCAGGCGCCGATACCGGTGACGAGATGCTCACCCACGAGGGCGAGGAAACCGGGATTCTGGTGGAAGGTCGGCTGGAATTGGTGGTCGGGGCTGAAACTTTTGTGCTCGAAGCCGGCGACAGCTACTACTTTGAAAGTACCAAGCCGCACCGTTTCCGGAATCCGTTCGACGCGCCGGCGCGACTAATCAGCGCAGCCACGCCGGCGAATTTCTAAGAAAAGAGGCGTCCTGCCAGCACTGCCGAGGCGCCCGAGCAGTTTTACACCGCACAACAAGACCCCTTCGACTTTGGGGTTGTTTCAGTGTGGCGGGCTTGCCGTTATACTTGCGCCCGCCTGCGAACCGTGGCCGCGGGCGTGAATAGCCACCATTGAGGGTGAACGCGTGAACCTAATTATGAAAATGCTGGCTGCACCAGCAACTGTATTGGCCCTATGGGCAGTGAGCGCACAAGCTTCTACCACCGACGACATCGCCAAGCGTCTTGAGCCCGTCGGCCAGGTCTGTGTAACAGGTCAAGAATGCAAAGGGATGGAAGTCGCTGCTTCGGTAGGCGGCGGCGCAGCGAAAACCCCTGATGAAATCATTGCCAAACATTGCAATGCTTGCCACGGCACCGGCCTGTTAGGCGCGCCGAAAATCGGTGATGCCGCAGACTGGAAAAAACGCGCCGATAAAGAAGGCGGCACCGCTGCTGGCTTGGCGAAGGTTGCGTTGGCAGGGCTCAATGCGATGCCACCAAAAGGCACCTGCAGTGACTGCGAAGTGAAAGATCTTGAAGGCGCCATCCAGAAGATGTCCGGCCTGAAATAAGCCCCATTTTCAGCAAAAAGCCGCTTACGAGCGGCTTTTTTGTGCCTGCTGTTTTGTCCTGAAGTGAATGAAGATCCCTTCTGGGAGCGGGCTTGCATCGCGAAGGGGCCCTGGCAGTTGCCATCATGCTGACGGACACACCGCTTTCGCGAACAAGCCCGCTCCCACAGGGGTCATCAGTGTTCGCATGATTTGGCTTCTGAGACTGTTCTTTGCAGCAAAGACCCGGCAAGCTCGGTCCAACCCCAATTCACGGAACGCGCGGGAGGATCAGATGGTGCAGTTATGTTCTATCGAGCAGGCGGTCGATGACGTACTGGCAAGGTTGCCGCTGCATATTCACATGGGCTTGCCCTTGGGTTTGGGTAAACCCAACCACTTCGTCAATGCGCTGTTCCAACGCATCGTGCAACTGCCCGAACGGCGGCTGACGATTTACACCGCGCTGTGCCTTGGTCGGCCTTCCTTGGGCGATGGCTTGCAAAAGCGCTTCCTCGAACCGTTTATCGAACGGGTCTTCGGCGACTATCCAGAGCTGGATTTCCTCGCCGATCTTCACAAAGATGACCTGCCAGCCAACATTCACGTCGAGCAATTCTTCATGCAACCGGGCAGCCTGCTGCACAGCGCCCAGGCCCAGCAGGATTACGTCAGCAGCAACTACAGCCACGCCGCCCGGGACATCAACGCCGCCGGCCTGAACCTGGTGGCGCAACTGGTGGCCAGCCATGCCGAACACCCGGACCACTTGAGCCTGAGTTGCAACCCGGACATCACCCTCGACCTGTTTCCGATGATCGCCAAACGCCGGGCGGCGGGGGAGACGGTGCTGATCGTCGGCCAGGTGCACAACGATTTGCCCTACATGCCGGGGGACGCCGAAATCGGCATCGACACCTTCGACTTGCTGATCGACGAGAAGGACAACACCACGCTGTTCTCCACGCCGAATATGCCGGTGGGTTTCCAGGACCACTTCATCGGTTTGCACGCCAGTGCGCTGGTACGCGACGGCGGCACCCTGCAAATCGGCATCGGTTCCATGGGTGATGCATTGACGGCGGCATTGCTGGCACGCCAGGCCGATAACGCCGGTTACCAGGCGTTGTTGGCGGACTTGAATCTGAGCCAATGGGCGCAGTTGATTGATCGCGAAGGTGGCGTCGAGCCGTTCGCCAAGGGCTTGTACGGTTGTAGCGAAATGTTCGTCAACGGTTTGCTGGTATTGGCCGATGCCGGGATCGTACGGCGCAAGGTCTACCCGGACGTGGCAACCCAGCAACAGGCCAACGACGGCACCCTCGATGAAGCCGCGCAAACCGACGGCATCTCGGTGCATGGCGGGTTCTTCCTCGGGCCGCGCAGTTTCTATGAGCGCCTGCGCGAGTTGCCCCAGAGCAAGCGCCTCGAATTCAACATGACCCGCATCAGCTACATCAACGAGCTCTACGGTCAGGAAGAACTCAAACGCTTGCAGCGCATCGATGCACGGTTCATCAACTCCGCGTTCACCGTGACCCTGATGGGCGCCGGTGTGGCGGATCAACTGGAAGACGGGCGGGTGCTCAGCGGTGTCGGCGGGCAGTACAACTTCGTTGCCCAGGGCCATGCGCTGGAAGGCGCGCGCTCGGTGCTGATCCTGCGCAGTTGGCGCGAGTCGGGCGGTGAGGTCAATTCGAACATCGTCTGGGAGTACGGCCACTGCACCATCCCGCGACACCTGCGGGACATCGTCGTCACCGAATACGGCATCGCCGACTTGCGGGGCAAGAACGATGCGGCGGTGATTGAGGCGCTGTTGAACATCAGCGATTCACGCTTCCAGCCGGGGCTGATCGAACAGGCTCAGGCCGTTGGCAAGTTGCCGAAGAATTTCCGGATTGATCCGAGGTTCACCGACAACAACCCTCAGCGCTTGCAGGCCATTCAGGCGCGGCACCCGAACCTGTTTCCGGAGTATCCGCTGGGGTGTGATTTCACTGATGTGGAACGGGATTTGTTACGGGCGCTGAACTGGTTGAAGAGCAAGTTCAAGCTGACCGAGATTCTGGAGCTGGGTAAGGCTGCGCTGGATGCGCCGCAGCCTTCGGAATTTCCCGGGCATTTGGAGCGGATGCAGCTGACCAACCCGGAAGGCTTGAAAGAGGATTTGTTTCAGCGTTTGCTGCTCACCGGCCTCAAAGCCACCGCGCAATAAATGCAAACAGAAATCAAATGTGGGAGCGGGCTTGCTCGCGAAGGCAGTGTGTCAGTCGACATCAACATTGACTGATACTGCGCTTTCGCGAGCAAGCCCGCTCCCACATGGGTTTTGCGGTGTGGCTTTATTCGATGAAGGTCACGACGCCGCCGGCCAGCGACTGAACGCGAGCCAACGATTCAACGCGATAACCCTGCGCATCCAATTCCGCACGGCCACCCTGGAACGACTTCTCGATCACGATCCCCAAGCCAGCCACGGTCGCGCCGGCCTGTTTGATGATCGAGATCAGCGCTTGCGACGCCTTACCGTTGGCCAAAAAGTCATCGATGATCAGCACGCGGTCGCTGCTGGTCAGGTGGCGCGGGGAGATCGCCACAGTGCTTTCGGTCTTCTTGGTGAACGAGTAAACGGTCGCCGACAGCAGGTTTTCAGTCAGGGTCAGGGACTGCTGCTTGCGGGCGAAAATCACCGGCACACCGAGGTTCAGCCCAGTCATGATCGCCGGCGCAATGCCCGAAGCTTCGATGGTGACGATCTTGGTGATGCCCGAATCCTTGAACAGCGTGGCGAATTCGTCGCCGATCAGCTTCATCAGGGCCGGGTCGATCTGGTGGTTCAAAAAGGCGTCGACCTTCAAGACCTGATCGGAAAGCACGATGCCTTGTTCGCGGATTTTCTGGTGCAGTGCTTCCATGAAGCTTTCCTCTAAGGACGGCTGTGCGTCTAGGGCTGGTTAAAAAGTAGTCGATTCTAGCGCTTTAACATCGCGCGTATATCCGCCAATGCGGTATTGCCGCGAACGGCTTTGACTTCAACGGGGGTGTCGTCGTTGCCTTCCCAGGCCAGGTCGTCCGGCGGCAGCTCATCGAGGAAGCGGCTCGGCGCGCAATCGATGATTTCGCCGTACTGCTTGCGCTTGGCGGCGAAAGTGAACGCCAGGGTCTGACGCGCCCGGGTAATCCCGACATAGGCCAGACGGCGCTCTTCTTCGATGGTGTCGGCTTCAATGCTGGAACGGTGTGGGAGGATTTCCTCTTCCATGCCCATGATGAACACGTAGGGAAATTCCAGGCCCTTGGAGGCGTGCAAGGTCATCATCTGCACACCTTCGGCGCCGTCTTCCTCTTCCTGCTGGCGTTCGAGCATGTCGCGCAAGACCAGTTTGCCGATGGCGTCTTCGACGGTCATCTCGCCTTCTTCGTCTTTCTCCAGGGTGTTTTTCAACGCCTCGATCAGGAACCAGACGTTACCCATGCGGTAGTCGGCAGCCTTGTCGCTGGAGCTGTTGGTGCGCAGCCAGTTCTCGTAGTCGATGTCCATGACCATGCTGCGCAGGGCCGAGATCGGGTCTTCGCCGGCGCACTGCTCGCGGACCCTGTCCATGAAGCGCTTGAAGCGCGACAGGCGATCGGTGAAGCGTGTATCCAGATGCTCGCCCAGGCCGATTTCGTCGGTGGCGGCGTACATCGAGATTTTGCGTTCGGTGGCGTAGTTACCGAGCTTCTCCAGCGTCGTCGAACCGATTTCCCGGCGTGGGACGTTGATCACCCGCAGGAAGGCGTTGTCATCATCCGGGTTCACGATCAGACGGAAGTAAGCCATCAGGTCTTTCACTTCCTGACGGCCGAAGAAGCTGTTGCCGCCAGACAGTCGATACGGAATCTGGTGGTGTTGCAGCTTCAGTTCGATCAGCTTGGCCTGATAGTTACCGCGATACAGGATCGCGAAATCGCTGTACGGCCGGTCGGTGCGCAAGTGCAGGGTCAGCAGCTCAACGGCCACGCGCTCGGCTTCGGCATCTTCGTTGCGGCAGCGGATCACCCGGATCTCGTCGCCGTGGCCCATCTCGCTCCACAGTTGTTTTTCAAACTCGTGGGGATTGTTCGAGATCAGCACGTTGGCGCAACGCAGGATGCGGCTGGTGGAGCGATAGTTTTGTTCCAGCATGACGACTTTCAGTGATGGATAGTCGTCCTTCAACAGCATCAGGTTTTCCGGCCGGGCGCCGCGCCAAGCGTAGATCGACTGGTCATCGTCGCCGACCACGGTGAACTGGTTGCGGGTGCCGATCAGCAACTTAACCAGCAAATACTGGCTGGCGTTAGTGTCCTGGTATTCGTCCACCAGCAGGTAGCGGACCTTGTTCTGCCATTTTTCGAGGATGTCGGCGTGTTCCTGGAACAGCTTCACCGGCAGCAGGATCAGGTCGTCGAAGTCCACCGCGTTGAACGCCTTGAGCGTGCGCTGGTAGTGGGTGTAGACGATGGCGGCGGTCTGTTCCTTGGGGTTGCGTGCGTTTTCCAGGGCTTCAGCGGGCAGGATCAGGTCGTTTTTCCACGAGCCGATCATGTTTTTGATCTCGTCGACGCCGTCGTCGCCCGCGTATTCCTTCTGCATGATGTCGGTCATCAGGGATTTGACGTCGATCTCGTCGAAGATCGAGAAGCCCGGTTTGTAGCCCAGCCGCACGTGTTCCTTGCGGATGATGTTCAGGCCCAGGTTGTGGAAGGTGCACACCGTCAGGCCACGGCCTTCGCCGCCCTTGAGCAGGGTGCCGACCCGTTCCTTCATCTCCCGCGCAGCCTTGTTGGTAAAGGTCATGGCGACGATGTACTGGGCACGGATGCCGCAGTTCTGGATCAGGTGCGCGATCTTGCGCGTGATCACGCTGGTCTTGCCGGAGCCTGCACCGGCGAGCACCAATAGAGGGCCGCCGACGTAGTTCACGGCTTCTTGCTGCCGGGGATTGAGTCGGGACATACGGAATCAGGGAGTCATTTGCGAAATGGGCCGGCATTTTAACAGGCTCAGCGAATTGTGCTGCTCTCTCCGACTTGTGACGCAGCACGCGATCTCTATTTGCCGGTTTTGGTACTTTCACGCAGGATGCGCGGGGGTTTTGCGTCTAATGTTCGTATTCCAGATACAAAACCGCGTTTGATAACCCAGGTCAGTTGGTCATTGGTTATCGGCGCGGCATAATGCCCGCCGCCTACATCATTAGCAGAGTCTAGGGAGCTAGCTTGTCTACGCCTGTCGAACCCTTGCGTTTGCTGCTACTGGCCGAAGAGCCAGCGTGGGCAGCGTTGTTGCGCGAGTGTCTGGCTCCAATGGGGAGCTCGGCAGTGCTGATCAGCGCGCCGAGTTGGGAGTCGGTCAACAGTTTGTTCGAAGACAACCGCAGTGCGGTGTTGTTGACGATCCCGGCCCTTCAGCCTCTGCCTGGCCGTTGCAGCCTGCCGACGGTGATGTTGCTCGAACACGAGCCGCTGACCCCGCCCGACGGTGTGAGTGACTGGCTGGTGCGCGATATGCTCGACGCCGGCATGTTGCGCCGGTGCCTGCGCCATGTGCGCGAGCGCGGCGTGCTGGAAAACACCCTGCAACGCCTGGCCGAGCAAGACCCGCTGACCGGCATCGCCAACCGCCAGGGTTTCCAGACCCTGCTGGCGGCGCGTCTGGCGGAAAACGACGGCCGCGGTTTGGCCCTCGGCCACCTCGATCTCGATAACTTTCGTCATGCCAACGACGCCCTCGGCCATCAGGCCGGCGACCGATTGATCCTGCAAGTGGTCGCGCGGCTGAAAAGCCAGCTTGAGGCCGGCGATCAATTGGCCCGGCTGGGCAGCGATGAGTTCGCCCTGCTGATCGACACCCGCCGCGCGCCGCAACGCGCCGAATGGATGGCCGAACGCATTACCGAAGCGTTGTCCGAGCCTTATTGGGTCGACGGCGAGAGCCTGTTGATCGGCTCCAGCCTCGGGATTGCCCATGCCCGGGCCCAGGCCGGCGCCGACCCGCTGATGTGGCACGCGCACATCGCCATGCAGCAGGCCAAGAGCACTCAGGGCTGCACCTTTCACATCTTCAACGAACGCATCAACCGCAATGCCCGCAGCATGGCCGATCTCGAAAGCGAGCTGCGCCGGGCCTTGCGTCGCGATGAGCTGGAACTGCATTACCAGCCGCGCCTGAACCTTGAAGACGGCCAGATCGTCGGCCTCGAAGCGTTGGTGCGCTGGCGTCATGGCGAACGGGGCTTGCTGCCGCCGAGCGAGTTCGTGCCGCTGGCCGAGCAGAGTGGTTTGATCGTGCCGTTGGGTTACTGGGTGATTTCCCGGGCCCTGCGCGACATGCAGGCGTTGCGCGAACGTGGTTTGCCGGCGCTGCACATGGCGATCAACCTGTCGTTCCGGCAGTTTCAGGACAGCCAATTGTTGTCGACCCTCAGTCGCTTGATCATCGAGCGTGGCGTTGAGGCGCAATGGCTGGAGTTCGAACTGACTGAAACCGCGGTGATGCGCCGTAGCGATCTGGTCAAGCAGACCATGGATGCCCTCGGCCGACTCGGCGTGCGTTTCTCTCTCGACGACTTCGGCACTGGTTTCTCATCGTTCGTGCACCTCAACAGCCTGCCGATCACCTTGCTCAAGGTCGACAAGAGCTTCGTCGGTGGCATGGAGGAGCGCGAAGAGAACCGCAAACTGGTGCACGCGATGATCAACCTGGCGCACAACCTCAATTTGGAAGTGGTCGCCGAAGGCGTGGAAACCCCGGAGCAGTTGGACTTGTTGCGCGGCTTTGGCTGCGATCAGGTGCAGGGTTACCTGATCAGCAAGCCTTTGCCGTTGGCGGAGTTGGTTGAGTATTTGACCTTTGGCAGCAGCCAGCAGCCCGCCCTCGAAATCGTGAGTTAAACGCGAAATCTGTGGGACGGGCTCTTGTGGCGAGGGAGCTTGCTCCCGCTTGGGCGCGTAGCGGCCACAAAATCTTTGCGACTGCTGCGCAGTCGAGCGGGAGCAAGCACCCTCGCCACACAAGCCTCGCTCCTACAGGGATCTCAGTCAGGCTGGGCGACTTGGAAGCTTGCCCCTGACGCAGGCTCGCGCCGAATCATCCGCTCCATCTTCCACTCAAACGCCAGCGTCAAACTCACCGCCGCGCACGCCAGTCCCAGCGCCAACCCCCACCAGACGCCCGTTGGGCCCCAGTTCAGATTGAAGGCCATCATCCACGCGGCCGGCGCGCCAATCAGCCAATAGCAACCGAGCCCGAACAAAAACGTGGTCTTGGCATCCTTGAGCCCGCGAATGCAGCCCATGGCGATGGTTTGCGTGCCGTCGAACAGCTCAAACCACGCTGCCACCGCCAACAGGCTCACAGCCAGGTCGATGACCGGGCGAAAGGCCGGGTCGTTGTGGTCGAGGAACAAGCCAATCAACTGATTCGGCAGCAGCCAGAAGACCATGGCGAAGGCGAGCATCGAAGCGCCGCCAAAGGCGATCCCGACCCGACCGGCCAGCCGCGCATCGAGCAGTTGCCCGGCGCCGTAGTGCTGGCCGATGCGCATGGTGATCGCATACGAAAGCCCCGCCGGCACCATGAACGCCACCGAGACAATCTGCAGCGCGATCTGGTGCGCCGCCAATTGCGTGCTGCCCATGGTGCCCATGCACAGCGCCGCGAAGGCAAACAACCCGACTTCCACCGCGTAGGTGCCGCCAATTGGCAGGCCCAGGCGCCACAGTTCTTTCAGGTACTGACGGTTCGGCCGTGACAGACCCTGGCGCAATGGGTAAGCGTCATACGCCGGGTGCCGACGAATATGCAGCGCCAGCGCCACGGCCATCAGGTTGGCAACAATCGCGGTCACCAGGCCGATCCCCACCAGGCCCATTTTCGGCAAACCGAACATCCCGGTGATCAACGCATAGTTGAGCAGGAAGTTGGCCACGGTGCCGCAGAGGCTGATGACCATCACCGGTGTCGCCCGGCCGATGGCGCTGGTGAAGCCGCGCAGGGCCATGAAACTCAGGTAGCCGGGCAGGGCGAACGGCAGGAACGTCAGGAACAGCCCGGCGGAGTGGACGTTGGTTTCGGTCTGGCCAAACAGCAGCAACACCGGTTTTAGGTTCCACAGCAGCAACCCCGCCACCAGCGCCATCAACCACGCCAGCCAAAGCCCGGCTTGCGTCAGTCGCGCCGCGCCAACGATATCGCCGGCGCCCTGACGGATTGCCACCAGGGTGCCGACTGCGGCGATCACGCCGATGCAGAAAATCGACACGAACGAGTAAGTCGCCGCGCCCAGCCCACCGCCGGCCAACGCCTCGGGACTCAGGCGCGCCATCATCAAGGTGTCGGTGAGGACCATCAGCATGTGCGCCAACTGCGAGGCAATCAGCGGCCCCGCCAGCCGCAGGATGGCCCAGAGTTCGATACGTGCTGGATGCTGCATGGTCATCACGCTCCCTCATGAAGTGAACTGGAAAGGCTCGATTCTCGGCGCTCTGCGGGGTTTGCACAAAGGGATAAAAAGGATGGGTGGCATGATTAAAACTCATCCTGCGGCGTTTCTGATAAGTTTGCCGAATCCCGCTATAGGAGCTTTCTCCATGTCACGTCGTCTTCCTCCCTTGTATGCCCTGCGCGCATTCGAAGCGGCGGCGCGGCACAGTTCGTTTACCCGCGCGGCCGAAGAACTGTCGATCACCCAAAGCGCGGTCAGTCGGCATATTCGTACGCTGGAAGAGCATTTCGCCTGTCGGCTGTTTCACCGCAGCGGGCGTAACTTGCAACTAACCGAGTCGGCGCGGTTGATCCTGCCGGGCATCCGCGAAGGCTTCACGGCCCTGGAGCGCGCCTGCAACACCTTGCGCGCCGAAGACGACATCCTGCGTATGAAGGCTCCGTCGACCCTCACCATGCGTTGGTTGCTGGCGCGGCTCAGTCGCTTTCGCCACTTGCAACCGGGTAATGAAGTGCAGTTGACCAGCGCCTGGATGGACATCGACTCCGTGGACTTCAACCACGAACCGTTCGACTGCGCGGTCATCCTCAGCAATGGGAATTTTCCTCCGGACTGGGAGGCGACGTTCCTGTTTCCCGAAGAGCTGATTCCGGTGGGCGCGCCGAATCTTCTGAAGGATCAGCCGTGGGACGTCGCGCGGCTGGCCAGCGCCGAGCTGCTGCACCCGACGCCGGACCGTCGCGACTGGCGCAGTTGGCTGGAGCGCATGGGGCTGTCGGATCAGGTCTCGCTCAAGGGCGGGCAGGTGTTCGACACGCTGGAATTGGGCATGATCGCGGCCGCCCGAGGTTACGGCGTGTCGATGGGGGATTTGCTGATGGTGGCCGAGGACGTGGCGCAGGGGCGTCTGAGTTTGCCGTGGCCGACCGCCGTCGCCAGCGGTGAGAATTATTACCTGGTCTGGCCGAAAACCCGCCCCGGTGGCGAACGTTTGCGCCGGCTCAGCGATTTTCTGCAAGGGGAAGTCCGGGCCATGGAGTTGCCGGACGTCGAACGCTTGAGCTAAATCGATGTAGCTGCCCGTGACCATAACCGGGTTAATTACTCAAGTATTCAGCGTTGCCGCCGAAAATCTGCTTGTGGAACCTTCGTGCCGGTTTCGCGTTTTTCCCATTATTAGAAATTTTGCTGAGCGTAGAGCTGGATCAAGGAGGATCCGGTCGCTCGGCCAGGAGCTGTCATGTCTCATCCCCGTGCCCGGATCGCCTCACAGCTTGGTCTCGCGCTAGCCGTGATTCTGGCGATTGTCATCAGCGGTAGCACCGTGTTCGCACTGCGCTCGCTGAACACCGCCAACCTCGCCACCCGCGAAGAACACCTGGCCAGTGAGGCCCGGTTGCTGGCGGATCAGCTGAGTACGTTCCACGGCACGTTGCGTGAAAGCACTCAGCGCCTGAGCGGTCTGTTCGAGAAGCGCTTCAGCGCGGGCCTCACCGTGCACGCGGATGAGCCGGTGACCGTCGCGGGCGTGCAGACCCCGGGCTTGCACCTGGGCAGCGAAGTGTTGAACAACAACTTCAAGGAAGTCGACGAGTTCAAGCAAATGACCGCCGGCGTGGCGACGTTGTTCGTGCGCAGCGGCGAGGATTTCATTCGGGTCAGCACGTCCCTGAGCAAACAGGACGGTAGCCGGGCCATCGGCACGTTGCTGGACCACGCTCACCCGGCCTATGCACGCTTGATGGCGGGGCAGAGTTATGTCGGTCGCGCCTTGTTGTTCGACCGCTCCTACATGACTCAGTACACCCCCGTACGCGACAGCAGCGGTAAGGTGATTGCCGTGCTGTTCGTAGGATTCGATTACACCGACGCGCAGAACGCGCAGTTCGAGAACCTTAAACGCTTCCGTATCGGCCAGACCGGCTCCCTGGCACTGCTCGACGAACAGAATAAATGGCTAGTGCCAATCGCCGGCGTACAAGCGCTGGATCAAGCCGTGCCGGCCATCGTTGCGCTGGCGAAGAAGCCGGGCAAGGGCGAGTTCTGGAGCGACAAATCGAAAGAATTCTACAGCCTCGCCGTGCCCTTCGAAGGCGGACCATGGTCGGTGGTGGCAAGCATGCCGCAAGACGAAATCAGCGCCGTGACCTGGAACGTCGGCATTAAACTGGCGATTGGCAGCCTGCTGGCGATGTTGATTGCGGTGGGTTCGGCAGTCTGGTTGCTGCGCAGCAAACTGGCGCCGTTGGGGGATCTGGTGCGTCAGGCTGAAGCCTTGGGTGCCGGTGATTTGAGCGTGCGCCTGAACGTGTCGAGCAATGACGAAATTGGTCAGTTGGCCCGGGCTTTCAACCAGATGAGCCAAGCGCTGTCGACCATGGTCGAGCACATCCGCAAGGCGTCGGAAGAGGTCAACAGTCGTGCCCAGGCCTTGTCCGGTCTGTCCGGCGGCGCGTATGAAGGGATGGAGCAGCAGTCCGGCGAGATCACCAGCATGGCCGGCGCCGTGGAAGAGTTCAGCGCCACGTCCCTGGACATTGCCGACAATATGGGCAGCACCCAGCGTCTGGCCCAGGAAAACGCACAGCAAACCCAGATCGGTCGTACATCCATGGAGGAAGCGTCCGCTTCTCTGGAGCAAATCGCTGGTGCCTTGAACAGCACCGCGACCGTGATTAACACCCTCGGCCAGCGCTCCCAGGAAATCGGCGGCATTGTCGGCGTGATTACCGCGATTGCCGATCAGACCAACCTGCTGGCGCTGAACGCCGCGATCGAAGCCGCCCGTGCGGGCGAGCAGGGCCGTGGGTTCGCGGTGGTGGCGGATGAGGTCCGTAACCTGGCGTCGCGGACACGCGAAGCGACGGACGAAATCTCCGGCATGATCCAAAGCATCCAGCAGGAAACCGGCAACGCCATCAGCACCATGGAGCAGGGCAATGTGCTGATGCAGGAAGGCCTGTCGCGCAATGCCAACGTCGCATCGGCACTGGCGCGGATTGATGAGCAGAGCCGTTCGGCGGGGCAGCAGTTTGCCGCGATCACCACGGCAACTCAGGAGCAGAGCAGCACCGCGACCTTGCTCAGCAGCAATCTTCAGAGCATTGCGCTGGCGAACAGTGAGCAGCGCGAAGTGGTATCCAATCTGGCCATTACCGCCAAAGAGCTTGAGAAGCTGGCGGCGGATTTGCGGCATGAGGTTGATCGGTTTCGTTGAGGCGCCACTGAAATAGCTTTCGCGAGCAAGCCCGCTCCCACATTGGATCTTTGGTGTTCACAGAAGCCGTGTACACCGCCGAACTAATGTGGGAGCGGGCTTGCTCGCGAAGGGATCACCTACATTTCCGTTTTAACCTCCCCTTTCGCATCAACCCGCTCCCAGCCCCTAGGCAGCAATTCTTCTCATGTCTCTATATTTAAGCTTGATGAATCGTTTCAGCAAGACTATAAAAATGGCACAACTCCAAGAAAGGCTCCTTCCATGACCCCGCTCAAACTCCTCGTTGCCCTCAGCGCGCTCTCCACTGCCTCCCACGCCATGGCCTGGGATTACGTCCTGCTCGACACGGACAAAGCCGCCCAGAACTGGCAAATCACCAGCCAACAACTGGGCGTAAAAACCGACAAACCCTTCTCCGTGACCCTGCGCACCCTGCACGGCGGTCGGCAGGAGGGCGTCAGCATCGTCGACATCGATAACGGCAAGATGAAACTCTCGGTAGTGCCGACCCGTGGGATGAACGTCCTGCAAGCGTCTGTCGGCAATGTGCGGATGGGCTGGGATTCGCCGGTCAAGGACGTGGTCAATCCGTCCTTTATCGAACTCAATGGTCGCGGCGGCTTGGGTTGGCTGGAAGGCTTCAACGAACTCGTCGCCCGCTGCGGTTACGAATGGGTCGGCCATCCCGGCCTCGACAACGGCGAGCTGCTGACCCTGCACGGTCGCGCTGCCAACATCCCGGCCAGTAAAGTAACCCTGCACATCGACGAAAAACCGCCGTACACCATCAGCCTGCGCGGCGAGCTGAAGGAGCAGGCGTTCAAGAAAGTCGACTTCTCGGTGCAGACCGAACTGGTCACCGAACCGGGCAGCGTGGCGTTTGCTCTCAACGATACGTTGACCAACAACGGCGACTATCCGAAGGAATACCAGGCGCTGTACCACAGCAACTTCAGCACGCCATTCCTGGAACAGGGCGCCCGTTTTACTGCGCCGGTGAAGCAGGTTTCGCCATTCAACGACAAGGCCAAAGCGGAACTGTCGGACTGGCAGACCTACCGTGCGCCGACCAAGGATTACGACGAGACGGTTTACAACGTCGTGCCGTACGGCGATGCCAAGGGCGACACGCTGACCGTGTTGCATAACAAGGCTGGCAGCCTCGGGGTTTCCGTCGGCTTCAATACTCAGCAGTTGCCAGTGTTCTCGTTGTGGAAAAACACCGATACCCAAGGGCAGGGTTATGTCACTGGGTTGGAGCCTGGGACGAGCTTTTCCTACAACCGTCGGTATCAGCGGCCACTTGGTTTGGTGCCGACGATTGGGGTGAAAGAGCAGAAGCAGTTTCAGATTCGCTACAGCTTGTTGGCGGATAAGGGGGCTGTGGATAAAGCGTTGAATCGTGTTAGCGAGATTCAGGGTGGGCGCGAGACTGAAGTGCGGCAAGCGCCGTTGGTGGATCTGACTAAGGAGTAATCACGGTCAGCTCGCTGTTGGTCGGTATTGCAGCGCTTCCGCCAGATGCTCGCGGCTAATGCCATCGACTTGCTCAAGGTCCGCCAGGGTTCGGGCTACTTTGAGCAATCGGTGGGCTGCTCGTAGTGACAATGTCAGTCGTTCACAAGCGGATTCCAGCCAGCTTTCATCGGCTGTGGATAACTTGCAGTGCCGGCGCAGCCCCGGCAGATCGAGGAATGCATTGGCGCAGCCCTGGCGTTTGTGTTGTCGTTCTCTTGCGTCAGCAACCAGTGCTGCCGCGGTTGCCGTGTCGTCGCCAGGTTTGGGAGCAGGATTCAATGCAGTCGCTTCCCGAGCGACGGTCAGGTGCAAATCGATGCGATCCAGCAGTGGCCCCGACAGTTTGTTGCGGTAGCGCTGGACCATGTCCGGTGAACAGCTGCATCTGCCGCTCGGCTCGCCAAGATATCCACAGGGGCAGGGGTTCATCGCGGCCACCAATTGGAAGCGCGCCGGAAAGCGTACGCGGTCCTTGGCGCGGGATATAACGATGTGGCCGGACTCCAGTGGCTCCCGCAAAACCTCCAGCACCTTGCGATCAAACTCCGGGAGTTCGTCCAGAAACAGCACGCCGTGGTGGGCGAGGGTGATTTCGCCGGGTTGCGGTCGTGAGCCGCCACCGACCAGTGCCGGGCCT
This sequence comes from Pseudomonas sp. ASL4, assembly GCF_056680395.1. Classification (NCBI taxonomy): domain Bacteria; kingdom Pseudomonadati; phylum Pseudomonadota; class Gammaproteobacteria; order Pseudomonadales; family Pseudomonadaceae; genus Pseudomonas; species Pseudomonas sp. ASL4. Next base: position 988,876 of record NZ_CM155280.1, read on the forward strand.
GATGCCGAGTGGTGGGGCTGACGAAAGGGTCGCTGCGGCCAATGACTTAGCTGCACGCAACTGGCGACCGACTGAATCGCCGCGACTTCCAGTGCTTCATTCTCGGCCAATGGCGGTAGCAGCCCAGGCAAACGACTGGCCAGTAGGGTTTTCCCCGTTCCTGGCGGCCCGCTGAACAACAAGTTATGCGCGCCCGCCGCCGCAATCAGCAGCGCACGCTTGGCGGACAGTTGGCCCTGCACCTCATTCAAGTCAGGGTAGGGCATGCTGGCGTACAGCAAACCATTGGATACATAAGGCTCAATCGGCGTGTGCCCATTGAAGTGCGCCACTGCCTGAAGCAAATGATCCACCGCGATCACCTTCAACCCCGACGCGAGGCACGCCTCTTCGGCGTTCGCTCGTGGCACCACCAGCGTGCGCCCGGCTTTGCGCGCCGCCAACGCTGCCGGCAACACGCCACGAACAGCCCGCACTGCGCCTGAAAGCGCTAATTCCCCCAGACATTCCACATCATCCAGCGTCAGCGTCGGCACCTGAACACTGGCCGAGAGAATCCCCAAGGCAATTGCCAGATCGAACCGTCCGCCGTCCTTCGGCAAATCCGCCGGGGCGAGATTCAACGTGATCCGCCGCGCCGGAAATTGCAGCCCCGAATTGATGATCGCGCTGCGCACCCGGTCCTTGCTTTCCTTCACCGCGGCTTCCGGTAAACCGACCATCGTCAGTGACGGCAAACCATTGGCCAGGTGCACTTCTACGGTAACGGCGGGCGCATCCACGCCTATCTGGGCGCGGCTATGGACGATGGAGAGGGACATGGTCGTTCCTTGAGCTTCTACGGGAACCGCTTCCTGCGGTTTTTTGAAGGGTAGTCGGGTAGTGCGGCGGCGTAGGTGCCAAACCTTCGCAGGATGTTGCGAGTGTTTTTCTGGTGGGGGAAGCGTAAGGGAGTCGAGTTGCCGACGTAATCAGTCGTGGGATGAGGTTGTTGTAGGACGTTGCCTAGAGAGATGAAGGACGGCGGTGAAAGCTGAATCGAAGGCGAAAAAAAACCGCCTTGAGGAGGCGGTTTTTTATTTGCAGGCTTTGGTGAGGCCAAGGCCCGCGCTTCCTCAATGGAAACACCCACCTGTATTCCCAAAGGTGCGCGTACACCGGAAAGCGCACTGGAGGTTTGGCCTCACGCAAGGAGGGCCAAAGTATGTCTAAGTTTCTTAAACATATATGGAGCCTCGTTAGGAACGCGCTATGGGCTTTTCGCCTGTACGAGTTTCTGCGGGACCGCTGGAATGATCCGTTGTAAGGATTGACCCGGCGGAAACCGCCCCGGCTTCGGCTGGGGCGGTTTTTGAAATGCATGAAAGTTAGGCGCTTCATGTTTCTGGTAGGTGCTGTCGCTCAACGCTGAAGATACGTAATCGATGGCTGGTGGCAATGGTGAGTAATGACTAAGAATGGTATGCGTCCGGTTCACCCTGGCGAGATCCTTAAAGAGGAATACCTGGAGCCTCTGAACCTTACGGCGGCAGCCTTGGCCCGAGCATTGAGCGTTTCGACGCCGACGGTGAATGACATCGTGCTTCAACGTCGAGGCGTCAGTGCTGACATGGCGCTCAGGCTATCTATCTGCCTGGACACGACCCCTGAGTTTTGGCTGAACCTGCAATCGACTTACGATTTGCGTACGGCCGAAATTGAGCGAGGGGCTGCGATCAGGGATCAGGTTGAGCGCCTTCCGCACTGTGCCTGATCCTCTGCTTCTGAACTAACCCCACGTTATAAACGTGGGGTTTTTCTTTGTCGTTCAGAATGCTTGGAGCATTCGCGAAGCACGCTTCCACCACGGCGCATTCCCTGCGCGCTGCGGCCGTTCACCCTCCGGTAGCATGTGCGGAACATCCTGCAGCCGAATCCACGGTTGGTTATTCCAGTGCAGCAAGCTCAATGACATCTCTGGCCAGTTCAGCAGGCTCAAAATCGGGCGTTCGGTTGAGGTGGGTTGTTGCGCGTCCCTGAGGACGGGCACTACGTCGTGGGTCAGCCATTCGCGCAGGCTTCGGTATTCGGGGCAGTAGTGGTAGATCAGTAGTGCGTAGACGCCGGATTCGCTGATCAGCAGGGTGCTTTCGACGGTGCCGTGGCTGAGCATTATCAGGGTTTGGTATTGGTCGGGGTCGAGTTTGCGCACGGCGCGTTCGTCGAGGTAGAGGCGCAGGAGGCGGCCGAGGTCGCGGGCGCTGAACCAGGGTTGGTTTTCGAGGAGGAGGGCGTGCAGGTGAAGTTTGTGGCGGGTGAAGGTGTGTGGTGTCAGATACGTGTCGTCACTATTCATTGATACAACTCCTTTTGCTAAAGGGGCTGCCGTCAATCGTCGCCAAACGATTGGGTGGCAGCTGTACGCGGGTTGGCGAACCGGAGCAAAAGGAACCCGGCAGACCCGAAGGTCTCCCACGCACAGCCGCCATGACTCGATGTGGCGGAAGTGAACCCGCCGTCGATGGTCGTCGTACGCCTTAAGCTTCCAGGTCGCCAAACCCAGTGCTGAACATTCAGCATCGGGTGAGCTTAGGAGTCGGGGCTTTGCGACGCTATCGGACGGCGGTACTGATCTTTGTAGGACGTTGCCGAGATTGTGGCGGGGCGGGAGATCAAAAGATCGCAGCCTTCGGCAGCTCCTACGGGGGTGGTCCGTCCCGTGTGGGAGGGCTGGGAGACCGAGGTGTCGCTATTCGCGGGCAAGCCTCGCTCCTACAGGGGAACGCATTGTCAGATGGGTTACTCGGCAGGTGGATTGAGCTTCGCTTCCATCTCCGCGACCTTCGCCTCAAGGCTTTCCAGCCGTGCCCGAGTGCGTGCAAGTACAACCATCTGGCTATCAAACTCTTCCCGGCTCACCAGATCCAGCTTGCTGAAGCCGCTTTGCAACAAAGCCTTGAACTGGCTTTCGATTTCGCTTTTCGGCAGCGGGGTTTCGCCGCTGAAGAGGCGGGAGGCGGTGCCGCTCAGGGCGTCGAGGAAGTCTTTGGGCGCGAGCATGGGAAAGGTCCTGGAAACAATGGCGGGCAGTGTATCACGCAGTGTCTATAGTCAAATCCGCAGCCAAGGATGCACGCTTTTCGCGCAGGCGGACGGACGGCAGCGCACTGTTGTTGTGCGTTATGTCATCGGCGTTTGTGAGAAGCGGCTTGCAGCAGCGACCAAGGGACTGAATTCAGTGGGTTTTGGCGAGATGGCAAGCTTTCTGCTTAGTCGCTAGTGACCCATGCACTGATGCAGTCGCTGTGACGAATGCAGTGCGCCACGTGAAACGGGGAAGTTTCGCACGGAGTGGTTAGCTGGCGTCGGACGGGCAGGTTGGGCCGACGATGCGTTACAAAGCCAGGCACTGCGCTTAGACTTGAGTCGGGTTTGTTTTCCTGGGGCAAGTCCACCAATTCGGGAGAGAGTTTTCATGAAGCTAGTCACTGCCATCATCAAGCCGTTCAAACTGGACGATGTACGCGAGTCGTTGTCCGAGATCGGCGTGCAGGGCATTACCGTTACTGAGGTCAAAGGCTTCGGTCGGCAGAAGGGTCACACCGAGCTGTATCGCGGCGCGGAGTACGTGGTCGATTTTCTGCCCAAGGTGAAGATTGATGTCGCCATTGACGACAAGGATCTTGACCGGGTTATCGAGGCGATAACCAAGGCAGCCAACACCGGCAAGATTGGTGACGGCAAGATCTTCGTGGTCAATCTGGAACAGGCGATTCGCATCCGTACCGGCGAAACCGATACCGACGCAATCTAAGCCGCCACAACCCCAACGCCCCAGGAGAAAACAATATGACTCTGCGTAAATTCGCAGGGCTAGGAGCCCTGTTGTCCATCGTAATGCCCGGCCTGGCTATGGCGGCAGATCCGGTGGCGCCTCCAGTCCTCAATTCCGGCGATACCGCCTGGATGTTGACCTCGACTGCCCTTGTGCTGTTCATGACCATTCCTGGCCTCGCGCTGTTCTACGGCGGCATGGTTCGGTCCAAAAACATTCTTTCCGTGATGATGCAGTGCTTCGCCATTACCGGTCTGATCACCATCCTGTGGTTCATTTATGGCTACAGCATGGCGTTCGATACCACGGGGATGGAAGTCAACGTCGTCAACCTCAACTCCTTTGTCGGCAGCTTTGCCAAGGCCTTCCTCGCGGGCATCACGCCTGCCAGCATTACTGGCCCGACGGCGCTGTTCCCAGAGGCAGTATTTGTTACTTATCAGATGACCTTTGCGATCATCACCCCGGCGCTGATCGTCGGTGCGTTCGCTGAGCGGATGAAGTTCTCCGCGATGCTGATCTTCATGGGCGTCTGGTTCACCCTGGTTTACGCGCCAATCGCGCACATGGTCTGGAGCGGTCCGGGTTCGCTGTTGGGCGACTGGGGCGTGCTCGACTTCGCGGGCGGCACCGTGGTTCACATCAACGCCGGTGTGGCTGGCCTGATTGCCTGCCTGGTACTGGGCAAGCGTAAAGGCTTCCCGACCACCCCGATGGCACCGCATAACCTCGGTTACACCCTGATGGGCGCGGCGATGTTGTGGGTCGGCTGGTTCGGCTTCAACGCCGGTTCCGCTGCTGCGGCCAACGGCACCGCCGGTATGGCGATGCTGGTCACTCAAATCGCTACTGCTGCCGCTGCACTGGGCTGGATGTTCGCCGAGTGGATCACCCACGGCAAACCAAGTGCACTGGGCATCGCCTCGGGTGTGGTTGCCGGTCTGGTAGCCATTACTCCGGCTGCCGGCACCGTGGGCCCAATGGGCTCGCTGATCATCGGCCTGGCGGCTGGCGTGGTGTGCTTCTTCTGCGCCACTACCTTGAAACGCAAACTCGGCTATGACGACTCCCTGGACGCCTTCGGCGTGCACGGTATCGGCGGTATCCTCGGCGCGATCCTGACCGGTGTGTTCGCTGCACCGTCCCTGGGTGGCTTCGGCACCGTCACCGACATCGCCGCACAAGTCTGGATTCAAACCAAAGGCGTGGGCTTCACGGTGATCTACACCGCGATCGTCACCTTCATCATCCTCAAGGTCCTGGACGCCGTCATGGGTCTGCGTGTGACCGATGAAGAAGAATCGGTTGGCCTCGACCTGGCACAACACAACGAACGCGGCTACAACTTGTAAGACGCACTCAAAAAAACTTGCCCGGCTTGCCGGGCATTTTTTTGTCCAGGATTTGTCATTAAAGACGTAGCTGAAAGGTTTTTTCCTACGGCTTAAGTCGTGTTTACGCCGGGCGTTTTTCTGGGGCGAAAGACTTACAGCATTGCAGGAATATTAGGGCCTTTGTTTTTTCCCAGAGCGCGCTAGAATGCGCCCCGAACGTGCGGAGAACTGTATGTGGCAACAGACTCTGATTACCCTGCGGGCAAGGCCCCGGGGCTTTCATCTGGTAACGGACGAGTTACTCGCCGGCCTGCCTGAACTCAAGGCGTGCCGGGTCGGTCTGTTGCATTTGTGGCTGCAGCATACCTCGGCGTCGTTGACCATCAACGAGAACGCCGATCCGGCGGTACGTCGCGACTTCGAACGATTTTTCAATCGTCTGATCCCACAAGGCACAGACGGCTATGAGCATAACGACGAAGGCCTGGACGACCTCCCGGCGCACTTCAAGGCCAGCGTGCTTGGCTGTCAGCTCAGTTTGCCGATTTCGGCAGGCCGACTGGCGTTGGGGACCTGGCAAGGCGTTTATCTGGGCGAGCACCGTGATTTTGGCGGTGCCCGTAAAGTCCTCGCCACCGTGCACGGTGAAGGGGCATAAACCGCTGGTAGCCAGCGGTTGTAGAATTTTTCCCGGCCGCCTTCGACAGATGGCGAAGCTGGGCTATAACTAATCTGCTTTTCGCAAGTCATGAGGTAGAACATGAGCGACGATGATCTGGAAAACGACGACCTCGAAGTAGGTGACGAAGACGAGGCCGAAGAAGGTTTGGAAGCAGCGGCGGAAGACGTTGCTGACGACGACGGCGGTGATGCGCCGGCTCCGACCGCTAAAGGCAAGGCCAAGGCTGCTGTGTCAGTCGATGAGCTGCCGAGCGTCGAAGCCAAAAACAAGGAGCGCGATGCCCTGGCCAAGGCCATGGAAGAGTTCCTTGCCAAAGGTGGCAAGGTGCAGGAAGTGGAGGCCAATGTGGTCGCCGATCCGCCCAAGAAGCCTGACAACAAGTACGGCAGCCGGCCTATCTAAGCGCCTGCTACTTGCTTGCCGAAAAAGCCCGCCGTCGCTGCGGGCTTTTTCATGGGTGAGGACAAAGGGTCGAAAAGCTTCGCGGGCAAGCCTCGCTCCTACGGGGTATTTGTGATCAATACGAATCCTGTAGGAGCGAGGCTTGCCCGCGAAGAGGCCGTCACATTCAAAATTGATGTCGGATGACCCACCGCTTTCGCGAGCAAGCTTTGCTCCTACAGGGTTTGTGTCAGGCTGAAGTCGCGTTCCACCGTGCCAAGACCGCCGGCAAATCGGTCAGGCTGCGAATCTCCGCATCCGGCAGGCGATCCGCTTCCCAGGCTTTGCCTGTCGGGTTGAACCAGATCGCACGCAACCCTGCCTGTTGGGCGCCAGCAATGTCATCGCCCGGATGATCGCCAATGTGCACCGCCGTATCGGCCGTCGCACCACCACGCTGCAAGGCTTCGTGAAACAGTCGCGCATCGGGTTTGGCGATGCCGATGTCTTCGGCGCACAACGCAAACTTGAAGTAATCCGCGAGCCCCAACCGGCTTACATCAGCGTTGCCATTGGTGACCACGCCGAGGGCGTAATGGTTGGCCAGGATTTCCAGGGTCGGCTCGACCTCGGGGAACACCTGGATCTGGTGCCGTGCATGCAGAAACACTTCGAAACTCTGATCCGCCAGGTCTGAAGCCTGGCCATGGTCGTAACCGGCCTCTTCCAGCGCATGAAACAACACATGCCGACGCAGGGCGCTGATGCGATGTTTGAGGCTCGGATCGTTGATCAGTACCCGTTCACGAATGGCCCACAAATGCTCCACCGGCACAGCGCCCAGCTTCGGCGCATGTTCGGTCAGCCATTCACGCAAGGTAGCTTCGGCACTGACGATCACCGGGGCGGTGTCCCACAGGGTGTCGTCGAGGTCGAAGGTGATCAGTTGGATTCTCATGACTCATCGCCTTTAATGCGTTTGGCCCGCGGATGGGCACTGTCGTAGACCGTTGCCAGGTGCTGGAAGTCCAGGTGGGTGTAAATCTGGGTGGTCTTGATGTCCGAGTGGCCGAGCAATTCTTGCACGGCGCGCAGATCCTGAGAGGATTCAAGCAAGTGGCTGGCGAAGGAGTGACGCAGCATGTGGGGGTGCAGGTTTTGTCCCAGCTCACGCTCGCCTGCAGCCTTGACCCGCACCTGAATCGCCCGTGGGCCGAGGCGCCGGCCTTGCTGGCTGACAAATACTGCGTCGTCGGCCGGATTGGTCATGGCGCGCAACGGCAGCCAAAGCTCCAGCGCTTCGCGAGCCTTTTTGCCGACCGGCAGCAGCCGAGTCTTGCTGCCCTTGCCGAGCACCTGAACCATGCCGTCGGCCAGATCCAACTGATCGAGGTTAAGCCCGGTCAGCTCCGACAGCCGCAGGCCAGAGGAATAGAACAGCTCCAGAATCGCTTGATCCCGACGTGCCAGAAAATCATCCTCGACCGCGCCTTCCAGCAGTTGCAGCGCACGGTCAGTGTCGAGAGTTTTCGGCAAGCGACGTTCACCCTTGGGCGGCGCCAGGCCATTGGCCGGGTCGTGATCGCACAGGCCTTCGCGATTCAGGTAGTGATAGAGCCCGCGCACCGCCGACAGCAGTCGTGCCAGGCTGCGGGAGGATTGACCCTGGGAATGCAGGCGAGCAATCAGGCTGCGCAATCGCTGAATATCCAGCGCGGCCCAGCTACCGATGTTCTGTTTGACGCACCAGCCCAGCACTTTGTCGAGGTCGCGGCGGTAGGCATATAGCGTGTGAGGCGACACCTGACGCTCACTGCGCAGGTGTTCGCAGTAAGCGTCCAGTTGTCGTTCCACGATCAGCGTACCGAGCGTAGGGAGTTGTTGACCCGTGGCAGCACGCGGCCCATGACTTCGGCGATGTAGCTCAGGAACAGCGTGCCGACCGAGCTCTTGTAGTGCTGCGGATCACGGCTGGCGATGGCCAGGACGCCGTGAATACCTTGATAGCTGATGGCGACGACGGCGGTGGAGCCAATCTGCTTGCGTTGTTCTTCGCCGAACAGGAAGTCCAGTTCGTGCTCGCGCAGGCTGCCGCTGACGCTTTTGTCTTCCGAGAGCAGGCCGCCGATGGCCACTTGCGCTTCGGCGTGGGTGGCCCATCGGCCGACCGGCATCGGGTTGTCGCCCAGCAGGATCAGGCTGACGAAGGGCACCTGGAAGTCCTGGCGCAGGCTGTCTTCGACGCCGATCACCACGTCTTCGAGGCTGGTGGCATCCATCAGCGCGAGAATCAGGCGGCGGGTTTTTTCGAAGAGGCGGTCGTTGTCGCGGGCCACGTCCATCAGGTGCGAGAGGCGGTGGCGCAGCTCAATGTTGCGGTCGCGCAGGATGGTCATCTGGCGTTCCACCAGCGAGATGGTATCGCCGCGCTGGTGGGGAATACGCAGGGCCGGAAGCAGTTCTTCGTGCTCGATGAAGAAATCCGGATGAGCCTCCAGGTACGCGGCAATCGCCGCCGCCTCAAGGCTTTCGGAAGGGGATTCGTCGGGCTGTAGGGCGGGAACCTGAGGCTTATCTTTCATGGATTTGGCTCTCTCAAAGACGCACTTGTCCTTCATATACGCGTACTGCCGGGCCGGTCATCATGACCGGTTGGCCAGGGCCTGCCCATTCAATGGACAGGCGCCCGCCGGGCAGGTCGATCAATAGCGGCGAATCCATCCACCCCTGGCTGATCGCGGCCACTGCAGCAGCGCAGGCGCCGGTGCCGCAAGCCTGGGTTTCCCCGGTCCCGCGTTCCCAGACACGCAGCTGCGCACGGTTCCGGTCGATGACCTGGAGAAAACCTACATTGACCCGCGACGGAAAGCGCGGATGGTTTTCGATTTTCGGTCCCAGTTCATGCACCGGTGCGTTGTTGATGTCGTTGACCCGCAGCACCGCATGGGGATTGCCCATGGACACCGCCGCCAGTTCGACCGTGGTGCCGTCGACTTCGAGCTGATAGCTCAAAGCCTGACCCTCGGCTTCAAACGGGATGTCGGCCGGTACCAGGCGCGGTGCGCCCATGTCGACGCTGATCTGGCCGTCGCTGCGGATATCCAGTTCGATGATGCCGCTTTTAGTCTCGACACGAATCTGCCGTTTGGCGGTCAGGCGCTTGTCGAGCACGAAGCGGGCGAAGCAGCGTGCACCGTTGCCGCACTGCTCCACTTCGGAACCGTCGGAGTTGAAGATCCGATAACGGAAGTCCACGTCCGGGTTGCTCGGCGCTTCGACGATCAGCAACTGGTCGAAACCGATGCCGGTGTGCCGATCGCCCCATTGCTTGGCGTGCTTTGGCAGGATGTGCGCGTGCTGGCTGACCAGGTCGAGGACCATGAAGTCATTGCCCAGGCCGTGCATCTTGGTAAAACGCAGCAGCATGGTTTTACTCCGGCAGCAGGCTTTCGCCAGCAAACAACTCGGCTACCGTCTCACGGCGACGCACTTCAAATGCCTGATCACCGTCCACCAACACTTCGGCGGTACGCCCGCGGGTGTTGTAGTTGGAGCTCATGACAAACCCGTAGGCACCGGCCGAATGCACGGCCAACAGGTCGCCTTCTTCCAGGGCCAACTGACGATCCTTGGCCAGGAAATCGCCGGTTTCGCAGATTGGGCCGACGATGTCATAGGCACGAGCCGCGGTGTCGCGCGGGCGCACGGCGGTGACGTCCATCCAGGCCTGGTACAGCGCCGGGCGGATCAGGTCGTTCATGGCCGCATCGACGATGGCGAAGTCTTTGTGTTCGGTGTGCTTGAGGTACTCGACCTGGGTCAGCAGCACGCCGGCGTTGGCAACGATGTAGCGGCCCGGCTCGAACACCAGGGCCAGCTCGCGACCTTCGCAGCGCTCGCGCACGGCTTTGATGTAGTCGGCCACCAGCGGCGGCTCTTCATCGCGATAACGCACGCCGACGCCGCCGCCGAGGTCGATATGACGCAGGTAAATGCCGCATTCGCCCAGACGATCGATCAAGCCCAGCAGGCGATCGAGCGCGTCGAGGAACGGTGGCAGGCTGGTCAGTTGCGAGCCGATGTGGCAATCGACGCCGAGCACTTCCAGGTTAGGCAGTTGTGCGGCACGGATGTACACGTCTTCGGCATCGGCAATGGCGATGCCGAACTTGTTCTCTTTAAGACCGGTGGAAATGTACGGGTGGGTGCCGGCATCGACGTCCGGGTTCACGCGCAGCGAGATCGGCGCACGAACGCCCAGCTCGGCGGCAACCACTTGCAGGCGTTCCAGCTCATCGGTGGACTCGACGTTGAAGCAATGCACGCCGACTTCCAGGGCGCGACGCATGTCTTCACGGGTCTTGCCGACACCGGAGAACACGATCTTGTCGGCGCTGCCGCCAGCGGCCAGTACGCGTTCCAGTTCGCCACGGGAGACGATGTCAAAACCGGCGCCGAGACGGGCCAGGACATTCAGTACACCCAGGTTGGAGTTGGCCTTGACTGCAAAGCACACCAGGTGCGGCACGCCGGCCAGCGCATCGGCATACGCCAGATACTGGGCTTCGATGTGGGCGCGGGAGTAGACGTAGGTCGGTGTGCCAAAGCGTTCGGCGATGGCGGACAGGGCCACGCCTTCCGCGAACAGCTCACCGTCACGGTAGTTAAAAGCGTCCATGGCGTTCCCTTATTGGTAGACGTCGTGCTTGTGTGCTTTGGATGCAGGGGTCTGTTGCGACGACTTGGCCTGCTCGGCTGGGTCCTGGTTGTCATCGGGCAGATACAACGGGCCTTTTTGACCACAGGCCGACACTAAGCAGGCAACCGCAACGAGCGCGGCAAGGGAAGAGATCAGGCGCTTCATGGCGAAATCCTTGAAAATGCGTTAATTGCGCCGGAGTATACCGGCCACCCGGCAGCTTGCCTATGTAACGCGGCTCCCGTCCGGCGGGGCTTGTGCCGATGCAGGTCGGCCAAGCGCAGCCCATGTGGGAGCGAGCTTGCTCGCGATGGCGTAGTGTCAGGCACCATTGATGTTGAATATGATGGCCTCTTCGCGAGCAAGCTCGCTCCCACAGGTTTCGTGATCGCCCTTGGTCGTTATCCTTTGCAATCACCGGGGCTCGCCCGTATCTTGCGGCGCTTGAGCGTGATCAGACACTTTTTGAGGTTCCTGCAATGAGTTTGACCGAAGCCCGTTTCCACGACCTGGTCGATACCACCCAGCAGATGCTGGAGGATATTTTCGACGAGAGTGACCTGGATATTGATCTGGAGAGCTCGGCCGGTGTTCTTACCGTCAAGTTCGAAAACGGCAGCCAGTTGATCTTCAGCCGTCAGGAGCCGTTGCGTCAGCTGTGGCTGGCGGCGGTGTCCGGCGGGTTCCACTTCGACTATGACGAAGAGAGCGAGCGCTGGATGTGTGACAAGAGCGAAGAGCAGTTGGGTGAGATGCTTGAGCGCATCGTCAAGCAGCAAGCTGGCGCAGAATTCGAATTCGAAGGTCTGTGAAACTGTGACTCAGCCTGCATCTGTTCGTCCGCCCAAGCCGCTTTACAGTAATGTCAGCGCGGCGGTGCCTTCGCCGTGCAGCGGGGTGTGTCGGTTGGATGAGCAGAAGGTTTGCCTGGGGTGTTTTCGCCATGTTGAAGACATCCGTGAGTGGCGCTCGGCTGATGATGATCGGCGGCGGGTTATTTGTGCCCAGGCTGCTGACCGCCAGCGTCTTTAGCGGCCGGGCTGGTCTTGGCGGCCTTCGGGCCGACCATGCTTTGGGTGATTGAGTACATATCCGTTTCTGCGGTGATGGGGGCTGGCGGTTTCGCCCTTACGGCGACTCACTTTTTTTTCAAACGCCAAAAAAAAGTAAGCAAAAAAAGGCTCGCCCCGAGCGTCCGGCCCCTCGCTTAGGCTCGGCGTGCCTTCGTTTCGGTATTCATCTGGGGGCATCGCCTCCGGTCGGCTTCGCTTCGACCTCCTCTCGATGTGTGCGGCTTCGCCGCACGGCGCTACGCGCCCACCCCCCAGATGAACACCTCCACTCAGCCTCCCGAAGGGGCGGGCAGAGCAAGATCAAGAGCAGGCGAGCTAACGCTCGGCCTAATGAGTGGTAAAAAGCGGGTGGCGTACACCCAACCTGTAGGAGCGAGGCTTGCCCGCGAAGGCGGCCTGCCAGCCGACCAATCTCCCTCAGATGCACTCGGTCCAATTGTGGGAGCTGGCTTGCCTGCGAAGGCGGCCTGACAGCCAACCAATCTCCCTCGGATGCACTCGGCCCAATTGTAGGAGCTGAGCTTGCTCGCGATGGCGACCTGACAGCCAACCAATCTCCCTCGGATGTACTCGGTCCAATTGTGGGAGCTGGCTTGCCTGCGATGGCGGTCTAACAGCCAACCAATCTCCCTCGGATGTACTCGGTCCAATTGTGGGAGCTGGCTTGCCTGCGATGGCGGCCTAACAGCCAACCAATCTCCCTCGGATGTACTCGGTCCAATTGTGGGAGCTGGCTTGCCTGCGATGGCGGCCTAACAGCCGACCAATCTCCCTCGGATGTACTCGGTCCAATTGTGGGAGCTGGCTTGCCTGCGATGGCGGCCTGACAGCCAACCAATCTCTCCCCGATGCACTCGGTCCAATTGTGGGAGCGAGCCTGCTCGCGATGGCGACCTGACAGCCAACCAATCCCTTTTGGCTGTACGCCATTCCCTCTGCAGGTAATGCGAAGGGGGGATTGCGCAGGCCGTCCGGTGCCGGCTTGTATATTTATTGAGCTGTGATAGTGTCCGGAAACGCCTCAACCCATCGAGGCCCGTGAAAACCCCGCCTTTTTCTGGCGGGGTTTTGCTTTTTTTGTGCAGAAGAAAGGAGTCTGCCTGGATCATGACCGTACCTTCTATCACCCTTACCCGTCTGGACGTGCAACGTCTGGAGCGCCTGATCGACAGCCTAGATGACTCGCTGCCGGGCGTTATCGCGCTGCAAACCGAGCTGGATCGCGCCGATACACTGGTCGGTCACGATGAAGTGCCCGCTGATGTCGTGACCATGAATTCGCGCGTGCATTGCCGCGAAGAAATCAGTGGCAAGGACTATCACCTGACGCTGGTTTATCCCAAGGATGCCAATGCCGACGAAGGCAAGATTTCCATTCTGGCGCCGGTGGGCAGTGCCTTGCTCGGCCTGAAAGTCGGTCAGCACATTGACTGGCCCGCACCGGGTGGCAAGACCCTGAAACTGACGCTGCTGGAAGTTGAATCGCAGCCAGCCAATGGCGGCGACTGCTCATTCTAAAAGACTTAGACCTGCTCGAGCGCTTCGTTCAAGGCGCGCTCCAGGTCGGCCTTGTAGCGTAGATACAGATTGCTTGAACTCTGCCCATCACCGAGCAGGCCTGTCAGGTCCAGGTCGGTGATGTAGCAGCGGTAGCGTTCAGTCTCGCGGCGCTGGTTGATGATCTCCCGGGCGACCACGCTGAACAACTGATCGCCATACTCCAACTCCGAAAACTCCCGTTGATTGCAATACAGCGTGACCTGCACCTGCCCCGGTGCGGCTTTGCCGATGATTGCCTGGACGTCATAGAACGGTTTGTTGACCGGGGTTTGCGGCGCTGACCGGGTTTCAACCCGCCGTGCCCGGCCGGGGCCGGACGGCAATAGTTGGTAATACAGCGTGTCGAGGCTTAGCGGCTGGGCGGCGTCCATCGGCAGCAAAGCGTCGCGGCGATACAGGATCGATTGCAGGAAGCGTTGCAGCGGCACCAACAGGCTTTGTTCGTCGTGATAGGGCAGGCGCTGCTGCCATAACGCATTGAATTCATCCAGCACGTACAGATCGGCCTGCTGCTCGTTGATCCGGTAGAACACCTGAATGCACTCGGGCTGACCCATCGGCAGCAGCAGCGCGAGGTCTTGTTCTTCGAGGGCCATCGGGTCCAGGTGCAGCGGGCTGTAGCTCGCCAGCTCTTCGCCAAGGTAGTCGAACAGCGCCGGCAGGGTAGCGAGGGCGACGTGGTTGACCTGGCCGGGCACCAGTTCCAGCACGTGGTAATGCTGCTGGACCTGAAACAGGTAGCGATGATTGAGTTTGCTCAACAGCAGGTTTTGCGCGGTGTCGATGATGGCTTCGACGCGCTGGGCGATGAACTGCGCGCGGTTGTGGCAGAAACAGCGGACCCGCAAGCGCGGCTGCTGTGGCCCTTTGGGCAGGTTGTTGAGGTAGTCGCGCAGGCAGTCGAGCAGGGCGTGAGGGCCGTCATAGCGACTGACCAGCACTTCGTTCCAACTGTTGAGGGTGACCTGATCGAGGGTCAGCACCAGGTTCTCCCGCACGCCCGCGTAACTCAGGGAGTCGGTGCGCTCGGTGGTCATCAGGATGTTCAGGTCGCGATGATGCTTGAGCGGATCGACGCCGACGTTCACCAGAATCAGCACTTCGCTGGGCACGCTGGGACGCAACAGCGGTTCTTCGGCAACGGTGGTCAGGGGCAGGGCGATGGTCTGTTGCAGGCTGCCGAGCAGGTTGAACAGTTCGAACTCGCTCAAATCGCTGCTGCCGGGGTGCAAGGCCAGGCGGGTGCTGCTGTCGATCACGCCGTTGCGGTGGCACCAGGTCAACAGTTCGAGCAATTGGCGGCTGCGTTTGATCGGCGCGAAATGTTCCCACTCATGGGCGGTCAGGCTGCCGTTGTACAAACCCCATTGGGTTTGCCCGGGTTCTTTTTTGTTCGGCGCCTGCACCAGCGTCAGGGTGTCTTCGGCCAGGTCCGGGGCGATGCCCGGGTTAATGAATTCGACCTTGTCGGCCTTGCGCTCGAACGCTGCGTACAGCCTTCGGCCGAGCACATTGAGGTCGCGCTTGTTAATCAGGCTGACGGTTTGCTCGGCGCGGGCGAATTGGGTCAGGAAGCGGTAGCTGTAATTCAGTTCATTGACCAGGGCTCGGCGCTCGGCACTGACCTGACGGACTTTCCACTGACTGCGACTGTCGAGCAGCGCCAGCTGCCGTTGATCCCAATGCCATTCGTTGGCCAGGCGTTCCAATAGTGAACGCTGCCAACTTGCGGTGCGACTGCTGCTGCCGGTCAGCTTGCGATTGACCTTCAGGTATAGCGCGCGGCGTACCAGTTCCAGGCGTTCGGGCTCGCCACGGGCAGTCAGGTATTCCTCGATGCGCCGGTAGACCACGATGTACGGGTCTAGCTCATCGAGGTCCAGCCGATTGGCAAATACGGCCTGTTTGAAACGCAGGCTCAGGCAATGGACCTTGGGGTGCTCGCTGGCGTAAACCTCGGTCAACAGCAGCTTGAGCACCGACTTGTAGGGCGACTCGATGCCCTTGAACAACTGCCACAGCCCGGCGCCGATGAATTCCCCTGGCGGAATGTGCGCCAGATGCCCGAGGTCCAGGGTTTCGTCAGCGCGGATGAAGCGCTTGGAAATCAGCGTGTGGGTGTACTGGTCGTAACCGGCTTCTTCGTAGACCGGCACGAGCCACCAGATCGGTGTGCGCCCGGCCAGCCAGATTGCGGTGCGATAGAACTCGTCCAGCAGCAAATAGTGCTGGGTGGTGCCGCAGTCTTCCGAACTCAGTTGAGTATCCCGTTCGCCGCGCACGAAGCGGGTCGGGTCGATCAGGAAGAAATGTGCCTCGGCACCCTGGCTGGCGGCCCAGACTTCGAGTAACTGGCATTTCTTGCGCAGCTCGGCGAGTTCGTTTTCGCTCAAGTCCGGGGCGTGGCAAACCCACACGTCCATGTCGCTTTGATCGGCCTGGGCGAGGGTGCCGAGGCTGCCCATCAAAAACAGCCCGTGAATCGGCCGTGGTGGATTGCTGCCGTGGCGTGGCTTGTAGGAAAACGAACGGGTCAGCCGTTGGGCTTCGGCGAGCACATTGTTGTCGGGTTCGTAGTTCGACAGCCCGGCCGGCGTGCTGCCGGAAACGTAGCCCGGCAACAGCGGATGATTGACGTGGAAAAACAGCGGCAGCAAGGTCAAGACCCCTTGCTGGCGCGTCGACAACCCTTCCATGGCCCTGGCCATGCGGCCTTCATTAAGCTTCAGAAAACGTGCGCGCAGCTGGCTGAGAACCTTGCGGTCGATTCCCTCGTCCAGATCGGGGCGAATTTCATGGGTGCGGGTCATGTCAGCTCAAACCGGCTCGCGAGGCTCGGACGTGGGGGACTACGGATGACGGGCAGTTTAGCGCCTCGGCCCCGGGACTTTTAAGCTGAATTTGTGTTTCTGGCGTCAGATCTCTATCGCGAGGCGACAGAATGCCCGCGGAAATCCCGTGGAAGGGGTTTCCGTGGGCGATGCGGTGGTGCTTAGGCTGTTTCCTGGACGCTCAGAATGGTCAGGACGGTTTGTATATTTTGCGCGGCGTCACGACCCAGGCTGGTCAGGTAACCGCCATCGGGCTGGTCGATCAGGTCTTTCTCATACAGGCGTTGGGCGGCGGCAATCGCTTTCGGGGCAGCGGTCTGATGGATTTTCAAACCTTCCTGGGAACTATCCAGGTTGAAGAGGGCGAGGATTTCCAGTTCGGCAACCAACTCAGGGGTAAGCGACATAAGGACTCCAGACTTTCTAGGAATTAGACGACAGCGCCCCTAAGGTGAGCCCACTCGTGCGGCATGTCCAGTGCTGGCAGCAGGGTTTTTTCGCCTCGGGAAGCATTCCCCGGCGGGTGGTGTGGCGGCGGGGTGGTTACGAGTGTAGTCAGGGTCTGGGGGAAGGCAGGAATGAAGGGTGACAATTTGTGTATGTGCAGGCGTGTGTGGTGAAGACTGGGCTTTTGTGGCAAAGGAGCTTGCCTGTGGCGAGGGGGCTTGCCCCCGTTCGGCTGCGCAGCAGTCGCAAAGAGCTGGGCCGCTACGCGACCCAACGGGGGCAAGCCCCCTCGCCACAAAAGCCCCGCCGACAAGTTAGGGCTTACTTCTTCTCTGGCGGCAGCTCTGGCAGGGCGCGCAGGGCGGTTTCGTACCATTCGGTATTGAACGCGCGGTCTTCTTCGAGGATCGCGTCGATTTCCACTGCTAGCACGTGGGCCATCAGGTTGAGGATTTCTTCACGCTCGTAACCCACCAGGGTCAGCTTGTTGAAGGTTGCCTTGGCGGCTGGCGGGTTGTCGCTTTCGATCTGGTTTTCAATCGCTTCGATCAAAGTGTTCTCGGCGAACTCTTCTTCGTCGATCTCGATATCAGTTGGCTCGCTCATGGCAGGCTCCTCAAGTTAAGGCGGGCAGTTTACCTGCATTCAACGCTGTGATGCTGCTGGCAAGAAACGCTTGAGCGTTCTATAAAAGGCACCTGCCAACCCCGCACGGCCTGGAGGCTATGTGATGCTCAAGCTTTATGGATTTTCCGTCAGCAACTACTACAACATGGTGAAGCTGGCGCTGCTGGAGAAGGGACTGCCGTTTGAAGAAGTCCTGTTTTACCCGGGGCCGAGCCCTGAGGCGCTGCTTATAAGCCCGCGCGGGAAGATTCCGGTGCTGGGCGTCGAACAGGGCTTCGTCAACGAAACCAGTGTGATCCTCGAGTACCTCGAACAAAGCCAGAAAGGCACGCCGCTGCTGCCGAGCGATCCCTTTGAGCGGTCGCGAGTGCTGGCGCTGGCCAAGGAAATCGAGCTGTACATCGAATTGCCGGGCCGCGCCTGTTATCCCGAAGCGTTTTTCGGCATGACCGTGCCTGAGGCGATCAAGGACAAGACCAAGGCCGAGTTGCTGCTGGGCTTCGCTTCGCTGGGCAGGCACGCCAAGTTCGCCCCTTACGTGGCAGGTGAGAGCCTGAGCATTGCGGATTTGTATTTCCTCTACAGCGTGCCGCTGGCCTGTGCGGTCGGGCAGAAGCTGTTCGGTATTGATCTGTTGGCCGAGATACCGGCGGCCAAGGCGCTGCTGGAGCGTCTGGAGCAGAACCCGCATGTACAGCGGATTGCAGCGGACAAGGATGCGGCGATGCCAGGGTTTTTGGCGATGGTCGCGTCCAAGAAGTAGGTTTTTGTAGCGTCTTCAAGAATGCATTCGCGGGCAAGCCCGCTCCCACATTGGATCTGGTGTACACAGCATGTGTGTTCACCACCGAACTAATGTGGGAGCGGGCTTGCTCGCGAAGCTTTTGGCGGTTTAACGGCTAGCTAACAACGCCTGGCCGCGAACCACTGCCTTCTTGACCTGCGCCGGCGCAGTGCCGCCGATATGGTCACGGGCATTCACCGAGCCTTCCAGGGTCAGCACGGCAAATACGTCCTGATCGATCTGGTCGCTGAACTTGCGCAGCTCTTCCAGGCTCATTTCCGCCAGGTCCTTGCCGCTTTCCACGCCGTACTTCACCGCATGGCCAACGATTTCGTGGCAGTCACGGAACGGCAGGCCGCGGCGCACCAGGTAATCCGCCAGGTCAGTGGCGGTGGAGAAGCCGCGCAGCGCCGCTTCGCGCATGATTGCGTGCTTGGGTTTGATCGCCGGGATCATGTCGGCAAAGGCTCGCAGCGAGTCGCGCAGGGTGTCGGCGGCGTCGAACAGCGGCTCTTTATCTTCCTGGTTGTCCTTGTTGTAGGCCAATGGCTGGCCTTTCATCAGGGTCAGCAGACCCATCAGTGCACCGAATACGCGACCCGTCTTGCCGCGAACCAGCTCCGGCACGTCCGGGTTTTTCTTTTGCGGCATGATCGAGCTGCCGGTGCAGAAGCGGTCCGGCAGATCGATGAACTGGAATTGCGCGCTGGTCCACAGCACCAGCTCTTCGGAGAAACGCGACAAGTGCATCATCGCGATGCTCGCGGCCGAGCAGAACTCGATGGCGAAGTCGCGATCGGAGACATTGTCCAGGGAGTTGCCGCCGACAGCGTCAAAGCCCAGCAACTGCGCTGTGAACTCACGGTCGATCGGGTAAGTGGTGCCGGCCAGCGCTGCGCTGCCCAACGGCATGCGGTTGGTGCGCTTGCGGCAGTCCACCAGACGCTCGTAGTCGCGGCTGAGCATTTCGAACCAGGCCAGCATGTGGTGCCCGAAGGTCACCGGCTGCGCGGTTTGCAGGTGGGTGAAGCCCGGCATGATGCTGCCGGCTTCGCGCTCGGCCTGCTCCAGCAAGCCTTTTTGCAGGCGAGTGATTTCGGCCAGGATCAGGTCGATCTCGTCACGCAGCCACAGGCGGATGTCGGTGGCGACCTGGTCGTTGCGGCTACGGCCGGTGTGCAGCTTTTTACCGGTCACGCCGATGCGGTCGGTCAGGCGCGCCTCGATGTTCATGTGTACGTCTTCGAGGTCGATGCGCCAGTCGAACTGGCCGGCCTCGATTTCACCCTGGATGGTCTTCAGGCCATCGGTGATGCTGTCGCGCTCGGCATCGGTCAGCACGCCGACCTTGGCCAGCATGGTGGCGTGGGCGATCGAGCCCATGATGTCGTGGCGATACAGGCGCTGGTCGAAAGTGACGGAGGCGGTGAAGCGGGCGACGAAGGCGTCGACGGGTTCACTGAAGCGGCCGCCCCAGGACTGATTGGTCTTGTCAGTGCTCATGAATTCGCTCGTATCGGCTTGAAGAAAGTTGGCGTTGAACGCTGTGGCGGATAATAACAGGGTTGCCAATCCTGTCGCTGACACTGGTCGATACGTTTTTTTCTCATGTGCAGGGCCATACTCGGGGCAACACTGGAGGGAATTGCGCAACGATATTTTTCATTTGAGCAATATCGCGCCGGCAACCGTCTACAGTTGGACAGTAGGAACAGCGCACTTCTCTACGCTGCGGCTGACTATAAGAAGAGGGGGTGTTCGTATTGTGTATCAGCAAACCCTACGGCGATGCCTCGCCAACGCGGGCCCGGGCCGCCAATCGCCCGGCAGATGAAAATTTAGCCGCCGGTCTCGCGGCACTTTTTGGCCCTCGCGCCAGTCTTAGCGTGGATCGCGGTGACGGATGTCACTTCACCTGTCTACGCTATCCTTGTGCGAGACTCACGCAGGAATCCAGCGCAATATGAATGTCCTGATCGTTGATGACGAACCCCTAGCCCGCGAGCGCCTGAGCCGAATGGTCGGCGAACTCGAGGGATACAGTGTCATGGAGCCCGGCGCCACGAACGGCGAAGAGGCGTTGGCGCTGATCGACAGCCACAAGCCGGATATCGTGCTGCTCGATGTCCGCATGCCGGGCCTTGATGGTCTGCAAGTGGCTGCACGATTGTGCGAGCGCGAAACACCGCCAGCTGTGGTGTTTTGCACCGGTCCCGATGAATTCGCCGTGGAGGCCTTGCAGGCCAGCGGTGTCGGTTATCTGGTCAAGCCGGTGCGCGCCGAGCAATTGCTCGAGGCCTTGAAGAAGGCCGAGCGCCCCAATCGTGTCCAGCTTGCCGCCCTGACTCGCCCGGCTGCCGAAACAGGTAGCGGCCCGCGCAGTCACATCAGTGCCCGCACCCGCAAAGGCATCGAGCTGATCCCATTGGGGCAGGTGGTCTATTTCATTGCTGACCACAAGTACGTGACCTTGCGCCACGAAGGCGGCGAAGTGCTGCTGGATGAACCGCTCAAGGCTCTTGAAGACGAATTCGGCGACCGTTTCGTGCGGATCCACCGCAACGCCCTGGTTGCCCGCGAACGTATCGAGCGCCTGCAACGCACGCCGTTGGGGCATTTCCAGCTGTTTCTCAAAGGCCTGAACGGCGACGCGCTGATTGTCAGCCGCCGTCACGTGGCCGGCGTGCGCAAAATGATGCAGCAGCTTTAATCCGCCATTCACAGGCGGATTTCACACCCAATTGCCGGATGTTGAAGGCCAGGGAGGCCGTGCAGTTCCTGATACAAGTCAAAGTGGATTTGACTGAGCTGTTATTATCCGCCGTATCTATTCAGTACGGATTGATCCATGTCCTCTCGCGAAATCCGCATCGCCACCCGTAAAAGTGCGCTGGCCCTATGGCAGGCCGAATACGTTAAAGCTCGCCTGGAAGAAGCCCATCCGGGCTTGCAGGTAACGCTGGTGCCCATGGTCAGTCGCGGCGACAAGCTGCTCGACTCGCCACTGTCGAAAATCGGCGGCAAAGGCCTGTTCGTCAAGGAACTGGAAACCGCGCTGCTGGAAAACGAAGCCGACATCGCCGTGCACTCAATGAAAGACGTGCCGATGGACTTCCCCGAAGGCCTCGGTCTGTTCTGCATCTGCGAGCGCGAAGACCCGCGCGATGCCTTCGTTTCCAACACCTACGCCAGCCTGGATGAGTTGCCTCAGGGCAGCATCGTCGGCACCTCCAGCTTACGCCGTCAGGCCCAGTTGCTGACCCGCCGTCCGGACCTGGAAATACGTTTCCTGCGCGGTAACGTCAACACGCGTCTGGCCAAGCTCGACGCCGGCGAATACGACGCCATCATCCTCGCCGCCGCCGGTTTGATTCGCCTGGGTTTCGAAGATCGCATCACCTCGGCCATCAGCGTCGACGACAGCCTGCCTGCCGGTGGCCAAGGCGCGGTCGGTATCGAATGCCGTAGCGTCGATAGCGAAATCCACGCCTTGCTGGCGCCCCTGCATCACCAGGACACCGCCACCCGCGTCACGGCCGAACGTGCCCTGAACAAACATCTGAATGGTGGCTGCCAGGTACCGATTGCCTGCTACGCCGTGCTTGAAGGCGATCAAATCTGGTTGCGTGGGCTGGTGGGCGATCCAAGCGGTGGCCTGCTGCTTAACGCCGAGGCCCGTGCGCCGCGCAGTGAAGCTGAAGCGCTGGGTGTGCAGGTCGCCGAAGATCTGCTGAGCCAGGGCGCCGGCGACATTTTGAAAGCGGTCTACGGCGAGGCAGGTCACGAGTGACCGGCTGGCGTCTGCTGCTGACGCGCCCCGCAGATGAGTCGGCGGCGCTGAGCAGCGTGTTGGCCGAGCAGGGGGTTTTCAGCAGTTGTCTGCCGCTTTTGGAGATAGAGCCGATTGCGCCCTCTGACACAATGCGCGCAGTGATAGCGGGTCTGGATCGCTACTGTGCGGTGATTGTGGTCAGCAAGCCGGCCGCCAGAATCGGCATCGATCTGCTCGGCCAGTGTTGGCCGCAGCCACCGAAGTTGAAGTGGTTCAGCGTGGGCGTTGCTACGGCTCAAATCCTAGAGGCTTCCGGCCTGGATGTAAGTTTCCCGGCCGAGGGCGATGACAGCGAAGCCTTGCTTGAACTTCCCGAGTTGCGCGAGGCTATCGCCCGGCCCGATCCGCGAGTGTTGATCATGCGCGGGGAGGGCGGGCGCGAGTTGCTGGCTGAGCGTTTACGCGAGCTTGGTGCTAGTGTCGATTATCTGGAGTTGTATCGTCGCGGCTTGCCGCACTATGCGACGGCTGCGTTGCCGGACCGGATCGAAGCGGAACGCTTGAACGGACTGGTGGTCAGCAGTGGACAGGGTTTCGAGCACCTGCACCAATTGGCCGGCGATGCCTGGCCACGGTTGGCGCGGTTGCCGTTGTTTGTTCCAAGCCCAAGAGTCGCCGAGCTGGCACGTGCCGCCGGGGCTCAAACAGTTGTGGATTGTCGTGGCGCGAACGCCGCGGCTTTGCTGACGGCGTTACGGGAGCAACCCGTACCCGTTCTCTAATGCAAAGGATGGATACGTGAGCGAAACAGCCTTGCCTAAAGATGACGTCCAGCCGGTGCTCGATGCACCTGTTGAAACACCACCACCTGCTGCTGTGCAGCGCCGAGGCAATGGCCTGGCAATCGTCGCACTGTTGTTGGGTGCCGCTGGGGTCGCCGTGGGCGGTTGGGGTGTCTGGCAGGTACGTCACCTGCAAGCCAATACTCAAGCGCAGTTGAGCCAGGTCCAGGCCTTGAGCGATCAGGCACAAAGCCTGAAACTCAGTGATCAGCGCCTGACCGCACGCCTGGAGCAACTGCCTGCCGCCGACGAGCTGGAAGACCGCCGTCGTCTGGTGACGCAGTTGCAAGGCGATCAACAACGCTTGAATCAAAAGCTGGAAAGCGTCCTCGGCGCCAGCCGCAAGGATTGGCGTCTGGCCGAGGCCGAGCACTTGCTGCGTCTGGCCAGCCTGCGTCTTTCGGCATTGCAGGACATCAGCAGCGCCCAGGCCCTGGTGCAGGGCGCCGACGAAATTCTCCGCGAACAGAACGACCCCGGCGCCTTTGCCGCCCGCGAACAAGTGGCCAAGACCCTGGTGGCCTTGCGCAGCACCGAGCAGCCGGACCGCACCGGGTTGTTCCTGAAACTGGGTGCCTTGCGAGACCAGGTGATCAACCTCACCGAGCTGGCGCCGGAGTATAAGGACCGTGGCGAATCGCTGTTGGGCCTGACCGCCGATGGCGATGGCGCCAGTCGTTGGGCGCAATGGTGGGATGAGATCTCGCGTTACATCCGTATTGACTTCAACGCTGAAAAGAATGTTCGTCCTTTGCTGGCCGGGCAGGGTTTGAGCCAGGTCCGTCTGGCCTTGAGTCTGGCGCTGGAGCAGGCGCAGTGGGCTGCGCTCAATGGTCAGGCGCCGGTGTATACCCAGGCGCTGACCGAAGCGCGGGACGTGCTCAAGGGCAACTTCAATGCGGACAACCCGCAGAGCAAGGTGATGCTTGAGCAGGTTGGCGAGTTGAGCACGCAGCCGGTTACGGTCGTCACGCCAGACCTGACGGGCACGTTGAGTGCGGTCCAGGCCTATCTTGAACGACGCAATGTCAGTGCCGAGGACTCGATCAAGCCGCTGGCCAAACCTGCTGCGGACACCGCGCAGGAGGCCACGCCATGAAACGCCTCTATGTGATCGTGTTTCTGGTCATCGCCGCCGCCGGGGTGCTGGGGTTGGCGATTGCCGAGCACTCGGGCTACGTGCTGATCGCCTACAAGAGCTTCCGTTACGAGTCGAGTCTGTGGGCGACCCTGGCCTTGCTGGCCGTGCTCTGGCTGGTGTTTTGGGGCATCAAGGCGTTGATCGAGTTGGTGACGACCTCCAGCGGCGTGGTCAATCCGTGGTCCCGTCGCAATCGCAGCCGCCGGGTGCAAGTCGCCATCGAGCATGGCCAGCTGGACCTCGCCGAAGGTCGTTGGGCCAGTGCCCAGCGTCATCTGTACCGGGCCGCAGAAGCCGAGCGTCAGCCACTGTTGTACTACCTCGGTGCGGCACGTGCCGCCAACGAACAAGGTCACTACGAGGAATGTGACAACCTGCTGGAGCGTGCCCTCGAGCGCCAGCCCCAGGCCGAGTTGGCGATTGCCTTGAGTCACGCGCAATTGCAGACCGACCGTGGTGATACCGAAGGCGCCCTGGCGACGCTGGAAGCCATGCACGAGCGTCACCCACACAACGTGCAGACTTTGCGTCAGCTACAGCGCCTGCATCAGCAGCGGGGCGACTGGTCGGCAGTCATTCGGCTGCTGCCGGAGCTGCGCAAGGACAAAGTCTTGCCTGTCGCCGAACTGGCTGAGCTGGAACGTCGAGCCTGGGGCCAAAACCTCAGCCTTGCGGCGCGCGGCGAAGAAGACGGGACGGTCGGGTTGCAGTCACTCACCCGCGCCTGGCAACAGCTTACTAATGCTCAGCGCCAGGAACCGCAATTGGTGCTGGCCTATGCTGAACAACTGCGCCAGTTGGGCGCTCAGGTCGAGGCTGAAGAAATCCTGCGTGCGGCGCTCAAGCGCAACTTTGACAGTCATCTGGCACGTCTCTACGGACTAGTACGCGGTAGCGATCCGGCGCGGCAGTTGCAAACCGCCGAGGGCTGGCTCAAGGATCACCCGGCCGACCCGAGCTTGCTGTTGACCTTGGGCCGCCTGTGCCTGCAAAGCAGCCTTTGGGGCAAGGCCCGGGACTATCTGGAAAGTAGCCTGCGCCTGCAGCGCAACCCGGAAGCCTGTGCGGAGCTCGCCAGGTTGCTGGCACAGTTGGGCGATACCGAGCGCAGCAACCAACTGTTCCAGGAAGGCCTTGTCCTGCTGGACGAGCGCCTGCTGGCGGCACCGCTGCCGGTACCTGTTCGGGCCTGACATCCAGGATTCAGGATTTGGCATAAACCTGTGGCGGGGGAGCTTGCTCCCGCTGAGGTGCGAAGCGCCTTCAAAAAGGGACTGCTGTGCAGTCCAACGGGAGCAAGCTCCCTCGCCACAGGCAAGCTCCCACTCCACAAAGTGCTGTGTTCAGTCGCACGATGTTTACCTTTGTAGCCCTGTATCGGAAACGTCCTACCGAGGGCTGCATCTTATCCTCTCTATTCTGTCGGGAATTCCCTACACCTCTGGTGAAGTGTCCGTGCCGGCCTGCCTTGAAAGGCTGCCGCGCTTTCCTCTACCGTAACCGCCTGTCTCTACTGTTACGGATTAGCCATGTCTTTGGCCTGCTCACGCTCCTTGTTTTTCATGGCTTTCACCGCAGGTGCCCTGGCCTTGGGCGTTTCCTATTACCTCGAATATGTGGTCGGGCTCAAACCCTGCGGGCTGTGTTTATTGCAGCGAGGTTGCCTGGCGCTGCTCCTGGTTGTTTACCTGGTGGCTTCGGTACATGGTCCGCGACGATTCGGTTCTTTCGTCTATTGGCTGCTTGGTTTGTCCGCCAGCCTGGGCGGGACTGTCGCGGCGTGGCGGCAGGTGTTGTTGCAGAGTGATCCGCAGCAACAACTCTCGCTCTGTTCGCCCAATCTGGAAGCTTGGTTCGGGAGTATGCCTTGGGGCTGCGCCGTACAAAGGCTGTTCAAGGGCACTGACGACTGCGCCGAGATCTCGTGGACCTTGTTTGATCTGAGCATCCCCGAATGGAGTCTGCTGTTCTTCGTCGCGATGCTGATCCTGGGGATTTACCAGTTACTGCGCCACGTCTGGATCGCCTGTCAGGGACCGCCCAGCGGCGAGTCGTCGCACCGGGCCGGGACGGGTGATTAAACACTTGTATGAACTTTATCTCCTGCGTACCTTGAAGCCATTGTCGTGCGGGCATAATCTGGCCCGCACGTGTCATTGGAATTATGTTGCTCGATGACGCTCTGCCTGGCCGATCCTTGACCCTCAAGAGTGCGGCAGGTGTAGAGCAGCATGACCCACATAGGGAAGAGAGATCACCATGCTCGAAAGTTGTCAGAATGCTCAGGAACGCTGGGGTGGAGTGCATCTGCTGATCGATCGCTGGTTGCAGGAGCGTCACGAACTGGTTCGGGCCTATGATGCTCTCGGCGCGAAGCCTGAAGCTCTGGGCGAGAACCGCAAGCCGTTGCAGGAATTTTGCGGGGTGCTGGTCGATTACGTATCGGCGGGGCATTTCGAAATCTACGAACAGCTCACCGGTGAAGCCAAGGCCTTTGGTGACACTCGTGGTCTGGAGTTGGCCGAGACCATCTATCCGCGCATCGACGTCATCACCGAGAAGCTGCTGGCGTTCAACGACCTGTGTGATGCAGGCCAGTGCGTAGCCGAGAAATTCAAGGAGCTGGGTGGCCTGCTGCACGAACGCTTCGAACTGGAAGACTGTCTGATCGAAGTGCTGCACACCGCTCACAAGGAAGAGGATTCGGTTCAGGCCTGAACCCTTTCCGGCAATACGCTAAAAACGGTGCGCTTTGCGCGCCGTTTTTCGTTTCCGCTATCAGCTGGTGGCGCCGCGTAATTCGACTTCGAATACCAGCGGCGTGAACGGTGCGATCAGGTCACCGGCACCGTCGGCGCCATAGGCCTGGGCCGATGGAATCACCAGACGCCATTTTGCCCCCACCGGCATATTTTGCAGCGCACTGCGCCAGCCAGTGATCACGCTGTCGAGACTGAACCACTGCGGTTGGCTGTTCTGATCGAACACCGTGCCGTCAGGCAGGCGACCGATGTACAACACTTGAACCTTGCCATTTGGCCCGGCCTTCGCGCCGGTACCTGGCGTCAGCTCCGTCATCAACACGCCATCGGCCAATTCATGAACGCCGGGCCTGGCTTTTTCTTCGGTGAGAAAGCGCTGCTCTTTTTCCAGGGCTTCTTCGCTTTGTGGTGCAGGTGGTTGCAAGGCGATCTGGGCTTCGTGGTCCGCAAGGATCTGTTCGATCTGCGCGTCCTTCAGTGCCAGGGGTTTGCCTTGATAGGCTTGCTGCAACCCTTCGATCAGCGCTTGAAGTTGCAGGTCGGGAACCTCCTGGCGCAAGCGTTCGCCGAGACTTGCGCCTAAGCTGTAAGCGAGATCGTGAGCATCATTCTCAGCGGTTTTTTCGGCGGCTTGAACGGTGGAAAAACACACGAGCAGGGATAAAAAAAGGTAGCGCGACATGGGCACTCTCCGACCTCAGATGCGGGGGATTATGCCAGCGAGAATGGGTTAAACGGTGAACTGCTTTTGCGCAGATGCAGAACATTTTCAATCCGGTGCAACGCCGCGCTTTCGATACTGTCAACATGACCTAGCGGCGGTGTCAGCAGAGGTCTAGTATGAGCCGCATTCACGTCAGCCAGGAGGTAAACCATGTCGGCCACCAAGAAGCCTGTAAATACTCCGTTGCACTTACTCCAACAACTTTCGGGCAGCCTGCTCGAGCATTTGGAAACCGCTTGTTCCCAAGCCTTGGCTGATGCTGAAAAACTGCTCGCCAAACTGGAAAAGCAGCGCGGAAAAGCGCAAGAAAAACTGCACAAATCCCGTACCAAATTGCAGGACGCTGCGGCGGCCGGCAAAGCCAAGGCGCAAGCCAAGGCCAAGGACGGAGTGAAGCAACTCGAAGACCTGCTCGATGCTTTGAAGGATCGTCAGTCCGAGACCCGCACCTACATTCTGCAACTCAAGCGCGATGCTCAAGAAAGCCTGAAACTGGCCCAGGGCGTCGGTCGCGTACAAGAGGCTGTCAGCAAGGCGTTGTCCCTGCGTTCGGCCAAGCCAGCTGCGGCACCTGCCAAGAAAGCCGCTGCCAAACCGGTTGCTGCAAAAGCAGCCGCCAAGCCTGCTGCCAAACCGGCTGCTAAAGCACCGGCCAAAGCCGCAGCAAAACCTGCAGCGAAAAAACCGGTTGCTGCCAGCGCTGCGAAACCAGCTGCTAAAGCAACGACTGCCAAACCGACTGCTGTAAAAACTGCCGCTGCCAAACCGGCTGCAAAACCAGCCGCTAAACCTGCAGCAAAACCAGCGGCCAAAACCGCAGCAGCGAAACCTGCTGCCAAGCCGGCCGCCAAGCCAGTCGCGGCTAAAACTGCTGCCAAATCGGTTGCTGCAAAAGCACCGGCCAAGCCTGCAGTAAAACCAGCGGCCAAAACTGCAGCCGCCAAGCCGGTTGCTAAAACTGCTGCTGCAAAACCGGCTACTGCCAGCGCTGCCAAACCAGCCCCGGCCAAACCCGCTGCGAAGCCAGTGGCTGCGAAACCGGCTGCAAAACCAGCTGCCGCTAAACCTGCCGCCAAACCAGCAGTGAAAAAACCAGTCGCCGCCAAACCGGCTACCGCGCCAGTCGCCAAGCCAGCCACCCCGGCTGCGGCAGCATCGTCTGCTCCAGCTGCAACCACCTCGACCACCACCGCTGCGCCAACCCCGGCAGCCGCGTCGAGCACTGCGACCACCCCAACCAGCGCTTCCTAAGCGCCGGTTACCGCGACGCGCAGCTGATGCAGCGCGTCGCGGTCCAGGTTGGCGGCGCCCGCCGCCACACCTTCCAGCCAGGCCGATCGTTCGGTCACGTCATTTTGCGGCCAGCTCCGGGCCGTACGCTCCAGTTGCAACAACAGATGCCGTTCGGCTTCCAGCTCCAGTGCCTTGATTTGCTCGCGTAACGCATTCAGTTCGGCGTCGTCAGCGGCGGCGGCTTTCCATTGCTGGCGTAACGTGCGCATCGGTTGCACGACATTCACCTCCCAGGGCTCGGCCACCTGAAAAAGTTGCTGCAAGCGTTGCTCGGTGCAGTCCACAGCCCTTTGTTCCAGCCACAGGCCACAGAGCAGCAGGCAGACATTTGCTCCCGCCGATTGCAATTGCAGGCACAGGCTTTCAACGCCGGGGCGGGCGTAAGTGCCAAGGGAAAAGCTCCACAGGTCAGAGGACATAGTGCTACTCGCGCCAGTTGCGAGCGAAGCTGGTAGACTCCGCCGCCATTATGATTCGACTTCAGAACCTGACTTTACAGCGTGGCCCGCAACGTCTGCTAGAAGACGCCGAGCTGACCCTGCACGCCGGCCACAAAGCCGGCCTCATCGGTGCCAATGGCGCCGGCAAATCGAGCCTGTTCGCCTTGCTTTTGGGTGACCTGCACCCGGATTCGGGTGACTGCTTGCTGCCGGGCGACTGGCGCATCGCCCACATGCGCCAGGAGATCGACACCCTCGATCGCATCGCAGTCGACTACGTGCTCGATGGCGACCTGCGCCTGCGTGAGGTGCAACGCGACCTCGCCGCCGCCGAAGCGGCCCATGACGGTGCCGCTCAGGCGCGCCTGCACGCCGAACTCGACAGCGCCGACGGTTACACCGCCGACGCCCGGGCGCGCAAGCTACTGGCCGGTTTGGGCTTCACCAACGATCAGATGGATCGTCAGGTCGGAGATTTCTCCGGTGGCTGGCGGATGCGTCTGAACCTGGCGCAGGCGTTGATGTGCCCTTCGGACCTGTTGCTGCTCGATGAACCGACCAACCACTTGGACCTCGACGCCATCATCTGGCTCGAAGAGTGGCTTAAAAGCTATCCTGGCACGTTGATGCTGATTTCCCACGACCGGGACTTCCTCGACGCCGTGGTCGATCACGTGGCCCACGTCGATCAGCGCAAGATCACGCTCTATCGCGGCGGCTACAGCGCCTTCGAACGTGCCCGTGCCGAACGTCTGGCCCAGCAACAGCAGGCCTACGAGAAGCAGCAGGCGCAACGTGCGCACATGGAAAGCTACATCGCCCGCTTCAAGGCCCAGGCCACCAAGGCCCGTCAGGCCCAGAGCCGGATCAAGGCGCTGGAGCGGATGGAAGAGCTGTCCGCTGCTCACGTCGATTCGCCGTTCGACTTCGTTTTCCGCGAATCGCACAAAATCTCCAGCCCGTTGATTGATATCTCCGATGCTCGCCTGGGTTATGGCGAGCGAGCCGTGCTGGAGAAGGTCAAGCTGCAACTGACCCCCGGCGCGCGCATCGGTTTGCTCGGCCCCAACGGTGCCGGTAAATCGACCCTGATCAAAAACCTCGCCGGTGAACTCGAGCCGTTGTCCGGGCGCCTGACCCGTGGCGAGAACACCGTGGTCGGCTACTTCGCCCAGCATCAGTTGGACTCGCTCGACTCCAAGGCCAGCCCACTGCTACACATGCAGCGCCTGGCACCGACGGAGCGTGAGCAGACCTTGCGCGACTTCCTCGGCGGTTTCGACTTCCGCGGTGCGCGTATCGATGAGCCGGTGCTGAATTTTTCCGGCGGCGAGAAGGCCCGTCTGGCGCTGGCGTTGATCGCCTGGGGCCGGCCGAACCTGTTGCTGCTCGACGAACCGACCAACCACCTGGACCTGGAAATGCGCCTGGCGCTGACCATGGCGTTGCAGGAATTCAGTGGTGCGGTACTGGTGGTCTCCCACGATCGTCATTTGCTCAAAAGCACCACCGACAATTTCTATCTGGTGGCGGACGGCAAGGTTGAAGAGTTCGACGGCGACCTGGAGGACTACACCCGCTGGCTGGTGGAGTATCGCCAGCGCAATGCCCCGGTCAGCAACACGCCGGTGAACCCGGACAAAACCGACAAGAAGGCTCAGCGTCAGGCTGCCGCTGCGTTGCGTCAGCAACTGGCGCCACATAAGCGTGAAGCCGACAAGCTCGAAGCCGAGTTGGGCAAGCTGCACGAGAAACTGGCGAAGATCGATGCCAGCCTCGGCGACAGCGATATCTACGAACCGGCGCGCAAGAACGAGTTGCGTGATCTGCTGGCCGAACAGGCCAAGCTGAAGGTGCGTGAAGCGCAACTGGAAGAATCCTGGATGGAAGCCCTGGAACTGCTGGAAAGCATGCAGGCGGAGTTGGAGGCGCTGTCCTGATGGACGCCTTCAAACTGCCGTTGCCGGCGATGTGGGTCGAGCCGATTTTGCTCGGCGTGCAAATCCTGCTGATCCTGCTGGCCGGGTATTTTGCTCAGCGCTTCGTCGCCAAATGCCTGACTCGCCTGGGCGAACGTTATCCGTTTCCGCCACAACTGCTGATGCCGCTGCGTGGTGGACTGCGCTGGCTGATCATGGGCAGCGCGTTGATTTTCGTGCTGGAGCGCCTCGGTGTTTCGGCCACGGTACTCTGGACTGCGTTGTCCGGGTTCGTGGCGGTGGCTGCGGTGGCGTTCTTCGCCATGTGGAGCGTGCTCTCCAATCTGCTGTGCGCGATCCTGATCTTCACTGTCGGCCCGTTCCGCATCGGTGATGTGGTCGAGTTGGTGGACACCCTCGACAAGCCCGGCGTCAAAGGCCGGGTGGTGGCGATCAATTTGCTGTTTACCACGTTGATCGAGGCTGAAGAGGCCGGGACTGGCAGTGCGATGGTGCAGGTGCCTAACAGCCTGTTCTTCCAGCGCTCGGTTCGCCGCTGGCGCGGGTCGGATGTTTTCCCTTCCAGCGGCTTCGAAAAGTAAGCCTTCTGTTGCCTGATACACCGCTATCGCGAGCAAGCCCGTTCCCACATTGGATCTTCAGTAGACATCACATGAGTGAACAACACTGATCTACTGTGGGGTCGGGCTTGCTCGCGAAGTGGCCCTAAAGCCATAAACGCTGGTCGGCAGTCACCCTGTCCGACAAAAAAATCGGTAGTCATTGCGCCAAAGCCGCATTAGCTTAGACGTCTGTCACGAGTCTGAGTCGAGGTGTGCGATGGTGCTTCAAACATGGCTGGCGTTTTTTGCTGCCTGCTGGGTGATCAGTCTGTCTCCTGGTGCCGGCGCGATTGCGTCGATGTCCAGCGGCCTGCGCTACGGTTTCTGGCGCGGCTACTGGAACGCCCTGGGCCTGCAACTGGGCCTGGCATTGCAAATTGCGATTGTGGCGGCTGGTGTCGGTGCGATCCTCGCGGCTTCGGCCACGGCTTTCTATGCGATCAAATGGTTTGGCGTGGCCTATCTGGTCTACCTCGCGGTCAAGCAATGGCGTGCGTTGCCCAGCGACATGAGCGATGACGCGTCTGTACGGCAGATCGGCAAACCGCTGGCGCTGGTGTTCCGTGGTTTCCTGGTGAACATCAGCAACCCCAAGGCGTTGGTGTTCATGCTGGCGGTGCTGCCGCAATTCATCGACCCGCATACACCGTTGGTGGCTCAGTACCTGATCCTTGGTGCGACGATGATCTGTGTCGACCTGATCGTCATGGCCGGCTACACCGGGCTGGCGTCCAAAGTGCTGCGACTGTTGCGCACGCCCAAACAGCAGAAACGCATGAACCGCACGTTTGCCGGGCTGTTCATCGGTGCGGCGGCGTTTATGGCAACCCTGCGCAAAGCGGTGATGTAAAACCCTGGATACAAGAGCGACCTCTTGTGGCGAGCGAGCTTGCTCGCGCTGGGCTGCGAAGCGGCCCCCGGATTTTGCGAGCGCTGCGCACTCGGGCGGGAGCAAGCTCCCTCGCCACATTAGGTTTCAGTACGGCAATATTGCGTTGATGGGCTTAAGAACAAGCATAAAAAAGGCGACCCTTCAGGTCGCCTTTTTCGTTCCAGAGATCAGCGCAAAATCACCGGCGCCGTATCCTGTGGCAGGTTGTTACGCTGCGGGGCTTGTCCCGGCTTCTCGTAACTCCCGCCGCCGAGCTGTTGGCTCAGTTGCCCGGCCACGTCTTCGCCCAATGCCTTGGACACGTCACGCACCACCCGCGGGCGGTTCAGCGAAATCTTGATGTCCCGGCCATTCACCAGTTTGGTGTCCTGGCCTTCGCCCATCGCCGTGAAGGCCGACGTGATTTCGAAAGTCTTGGTGTTGATCAGGCTGAAATCCGCCACCAGGGTCAACGCCAGCACCGCTGAATAGCTGTCGGTGTTCGCCAGCTCGTTCGTGTCTTGGGTGAAGTCGATGTCCGACACCGTGCCGAACAGCACGTAATCCGCGCCCTTGAAGTTACCGGCCTTGATCCGCTTGATCACGTCATACACATCGCTTTTGGCGTTGGCTGTGTAGGGCGTGCCCTGAATCAGCTGGAACATCCCGGTCTTGAGGATCTGACCTTTGATGTCGCCGCTGAAACGCCGGATTTCGGTCTGCTCCAGATAGCTGTTCTTTGTCGTGTACTCGTCGTAACTGGACGAGCCGCTGGCGCCGTAATAGTCCTGTTGCTGATCGTCGCGGGCCGAGATGACGTGAACGTATTGATCGACGCTGGCCTCGTAGGCCAGGTCGGCCACGGCGATTTTCGGCGCCGCCTGTACGCCAGCGGCGCACACCAAAGCGATGATGCCTATCCATGTCCGCATGACTTAGCGCTCCGTGGTTTTGCGGATTTCTTTCTCGTCCATCCACTCGGCCAGCCCGCTTTCGACATCAACCAATTGCAGACTGAATTTGTAGAAGACGTCCTTGTAGTCGTTGCTGCGCTTGATAATCGAGCTGATCGAGCCTTCGAGACGGTAGCGGGCGGCGATCATGTTGCCGGTTTTGGCCACCGTACTTTTTTTGTACAGACCGCTTTGGTTTTGCAGTTTGAGATGGTCGACCTGGCTTTGCATGTTGGTGTTGTCGCTGGCAAAGCGAGCGGTGCCGGTACGCATCAATTGGGTCTTGATGGACGTGGTGATCTCGCGCGTGTCGATGTACTCGCTGGTCTTGTTCATCACGTCGTATACCTGAACCACCGGGCGACCCTTGAGAACACCGGACTGCGCGAGGGAGCGGGTCATGCTTTCAGCGATCATTTGCAGGTCGGTCGAACCGAATTCGTTGGTCACCAGTTCCACGGCTTTCGGGTCGCCATAGCTGATGTTGCCGCGGCCCAGCACCGGCGAGCGGTTGTCGGCGCAGCCGCCGATGAGCAGCGCGGCAAGGGCAATGCAAGAGACACGGGCAAACAGGGGCATGTGCTTGTGTGGGCGGTTCACGGCGTGTTGATCTCCAGGCGGAAGTCCACGGCTTGTGGCACGGGGGCGATGGCGGCCAGAAAACTCGTCTGCCCGGCGTACAGGGTCAGGCTTTTCCAGGTGTCGGCGTCAGCGACTGGAAAACCTTCCGGCCCCATCCACAGATAGCGGTAGTAGAGGGTTCGGTTGTCGGTATCGGTGTTGCTCAGCTGCGTGTTGACCGTCAGGAAACCGTTTTCCCGGGCCATGCGCATTGGGCCGATGGCCACGTTCTCAATCGGTCCGGTGGCCATGACTTTGCCCGCGGCACTGCCAGGTTCCGGTGGTGGTGGCGAGGTGGCGCAACCGGCCAACAAGGCCAGGGCGACAACGGCGAAGCATTTCAATCCCATGAAAATCTCCGTTCAGGGTTGGGCAGGGCTGGCGACAGCCTGGGGTACGGGCTTGGGGTCTTGGCGCATGGCGACGTCGGCGGCGTAAAGCCGGTTTCCCACGGCACGCAAACTGAAGGCTTGATGCGTCTTATCAATCTCGAATTTGATCGCAGGGTATTGCGGCGCATTCGGCAGCGTCAGGTGGTGGAGGCCTTTCTTCAGCCGTATCCGGGCGACAAGCGTCTTGTCCGGCAAGGTACGCCAGACCCGTGTGTCGGCATCCTCTTGCTGGGTTTGCCGCAGAATTTCCTCTTGAAGTTTCTCGGGGCTGCGCTTTTTCAAGAAAGCCAGGTATTGGGCATTGTTCTGGGCGCGATGGAGCGTGCGTTGAATAATCTCCGGCATGTCATCACGCAACGTACGGCGCGACATGTCGCCGAAGCTGTTAAGCAGGGTCAGCTGTTGTTTTTTGTCGTCTACCGTGACGAAGTCCACGGGTGGTGTGGAGGTGTCGGGGACGACGGCCGGAAACGACATGTTGGTGATGAATGTTTGGTCGTCAACGTCGACTGAAATCGGCACACGCACCGACGTGAGCGCCGGCGCCAGACCGGTTTGCACGATCAGCAGGACATCGGCCTCGCCGGCCTTGAGCGGGGATTTGGCCAGGTTGCGCAAGGCTTGCTCAAGCAGCGGCGTATTGGGGCGCAGCTCGATTGCCTGGCGGTATCCCGGTGCGGCGAGGTCTTTCTCGTCCAGCGATTCATAAATGAAGCCGGCAAGGTAATGGCTGAACGCGCTCTGGTAGCTGTTTTTCAGTGCGACGACTTCGGGGGCGTCGAGGGTCGCCACCGGGTAACCCTGAAGGTCTTTGTATTTCAGCTGGATCCCCTGAACTTTCGCCTGGTTTTCCAGTATCAGGTATTCCTTGTCACGCTTGTCGGCGATTATCGCTTCGCGTTCGTGGGTTTTCTTGATTGCGACACGAGCATTTTCCGTGTCGGCGGCGGAGAGCAACATCAGGGCCATTTGCGTCGTCAGCGCGACTTTCTCGAAATCATGCCCATCGTATAAGCGCACCTTGTCGTTGCCGCCGTAGCTGTTGAAATCGGTGAGGCCTTTAAACGCGCCGAAATAAGGCGAGTTTGCCCAGCCTTCGATCAACCGGTCGGCGTAGTCCCAGTTGGCATAGCTGCCCGCAAAATTGCCGTCCAGGCGCAGCAATTCGCCTCTCTCAAAGTTGTAGAGCAGATCGCCCGGGGCAATGGGGTTGTTTCGGTCGAGCACGGCGACAGCGTTCTCGAGGTAGCCGTCCCTGAAATAGTAGAGCGTCTCGTCGAGCTCCGCGTTGTAGTTACGGAACGAGGTGCAACCGCTCAGTAGCAGGCTCGCACTGAGTGCAAACAAGAGGCGCAGGCGGGTGGCCATTTGCTGTGGTTCTTCCTTGAAGATAAGCCGCCAGACGGCGGTAAATAATAGACTTGAATGATGGCACTTTGTTCCTGTACGTCAGCGGCCGCCATAGACAAAGCTTGAGTGAAAGTCATTGGAAGTGAACAATGTATTACTTCGTATTTCCCCTTGAGATTCATTCATGACTGCCTCCTCCCGTTTTCTGGCGTGGCTAGTGCTGCCGGTTATTGCGTTTTGCAGCCTCAATGCGCAGGCCGAAACTGCCGAAGGCGCGCCAAAGGCCCTGCATTTGCTCGATTACATTGGCGCTGACTACCCGATGGCGGTCGAAGCGGGCAAGGTTATCGATGAGTCTGAATACCTCGAGCAGCAGGAATTTCTGGGTGTGCTGCAAGGTTTGATCTCCGAGTTACCGGCCAAGCCCGAGCGCGCTGAATTGGAGCAAGGCGTCAACAACCTGCGCACCGCGATCGCTGCACGCATGGACGGCACCGACGTTGCACGTCAGGCTCGCCAACTCGGCGCGAAACTGGCGGTGGCGTATGAGGTCAGCCAGGCCCCGGTGATTACTCCGGACCCGACTCGCGGCGCGCCGCTATATGCGCAGCAATGCTCGGTGTGCCACGGCGACACGGGTGTCGGTGACGGCCCGGCAGGCGTTGGCATGACGCCGCCACCGGCCAATCTGCGCGATGCGGCGCGACTCGATCGCCTCAGCCTCTACGCGATATACAGCACCCTGGGTCAGGGCGTCGAAGGCACCGACATGCCGTCGTTCGCCGATCAACTGGACGACCGTCAGCGCTGGGACCTGGCAACCTACATCGCCGGCTTCAGTGCCGACCCGACCGCAGCCAAATCCGAAAAGACCTACAACATCGCCGACCTGGCCCGCCAGACACCGGCCGAAGTGCTGGCCGCCGAAGGCCCGCAAGCCTTGGCAACCTTCCGCGCACAACGGGCGCAACCGCCGCAGGTTAAGCGTGGCCCGGCACAGTTGCTCGACTACACCGCGGCAACTCTGGACAAGAGCATTGCCGCTTACCGTGCCGGCGAACACGATCAGGCCTACGACCTGTCGGTGGCGGCGTACCTGGAAGGCTTCGAACTGGTCGAAAGCTCTCTCGATAACGTCGACGCCAACGTGCGTAAAGACACTGAAAAATCGCTGATGGCTTACCGTCAGTCGTTGCAGGACGGCTTGCCGGTGGCTCAGGTCGAACAGCGTCTGGATGCGGCCAAGGCCAAGTTAAAGGAATCGGCCGGCCTGCTCGGCAGCGATGGCTTGAGCTGGTCGCTGAGCTACATCTCTGGCCTGTTGATTTTGCTGCGCGAAGGCCTGGAAGCGATTCTGGTGCTCGCGGCGATCCTCGCGTTCCTGCGCAACACCGGCCAGCAATCGGCGGTGCGTAGCGTCAACGTCGGTTGGGGGCTGGCGCTGTTGGCGGGCCTGGGGACCTGGGCGCTGGCGGCGTACGTGATTGATGTCAGCGGCGCCCAGCGTGAGCTGCTGGAAGGCTGCACGGCGCTGTTCGCCAGCGTCATGGTGTTGTGGCTCGGCGTGTGGATGCACGACCGTCGCCACGCGGCAGCCTGGCAGGATTACATCAAGAGCAGCCTGGTGGGCGGCGGCGGACGTTTCGGTTTTGCGATCCTGGCGTTCTTCTCGGTGTATCGCGAACTGTTTGAAGTGATCCTGTTCTACGAAACCCTGTGGTTGCAGGCCGGCCCTGCCGGGCATAACGCGGTGCTCGCGGGCGGCGCGACGGCGTTGGTGCTGTTGGTCGGTCTGGCTTGGGTGATCCTGCGCGGCTCGGCAAAACTGCCACTGGCGCTATTCTTCGGCATCAACGCCGGGTTGTTATGCGCGTTGTCGGTGGTGTTTGCCGGCCATGGTGTGAAGGCGTTGCAGGAAGCCGGGATCTTCGGCACCCGGCCGGTGCCGTTCTTTGACTTCGACTGGCTGGGCATCCACGCTGATGCGTATTCGCTGAGTGCGCAGGCGGTGGCGATCATTGCGATCATCGTGCTGTATAGCCGCAGTCGCATGGCAGAGAAGCGGCGGGTGCCGGTTTCTTAACAGCATTCGCTGCGCTCACATTCGCGGGCAAGCCTCGCTCCTACGGGTTTACATTAACCTTGTAGGAGCGAGGCTTGCCCGCGAAGCTTTCTAAGAGGAAAAACACAATGCGTGTCTGGATCGATGCCGACGCCTGCCCACGGGCAGCCAAGGATCTGGTGGTGAAGTTCGCCCTCAAGCGCCAGTTCGAAGTGGTGATGGTGGCCGGTCAGCCGCAGATCAAACCGGGTCTGGCCCTGGTGAAGCTGATCGTGGTGCCCAGCGGCCCGGACGCGGCCGACGATTACCTGGTGGAACACGCAGTGCCCGGCGAGCTGGTGATTTGCAGCGATGTGCCGCTGGCTGACCGCTTGGTGAAGAAGGGCGTTTCAGCGCTGGACCCGCGCGGCAAAGAGTTCGATGCGCAGAATATGGGGGACAGGCTGGCGGTGCGTAACCTGTTCACCGACCTGCGTGAACAGGGCCAGATGAGCGGCGGGCCAGCGCCGTTTGGCGAACGGGAGAAACAGGCGTTTGCCAATGCGCTGGACCGGATTCTCACTCGGCTAACTCGCAAGCCTTAAGCCAGACCGAGAACCCTGTGGGAGCGGGCTTGCTCGCGAAAGCGGTGTATCAGCCGACATCGATGTTGAATGTTGGTCAGCCTTCGCGAGCAAGCCCGCTCCCACATTTGTCCGCGTTACACATCATTTTCGTGGGTGAGTTCTAGAACCCGGTCGACCAACTTGTTAATCCCCGAAGCCGCTTCACTGATCGACTGCGCCAGCATATACGCCGGCGTACTCACCAACTTGCGCGCCTTGTCCTCAACAATGTCGCCCACGGCGCAGTCCGCATGGGTCGCGCCCATCTTGTTCATCGCCGCTGCCGTTTCGGCATTGTTGCCGATGGTGCAGGTCACGCCCGGGCCATAGATCTTCGCCGCCAGCGCTGGCGAGATGCAGATCAACCCCACCGGTTTACTTGCTTCGGCAAAAGCTTCGGCCAATGCCAGGACTTCTGGCTGAACCGTGCATCCGGCGCCTTCGACCGCGAAGTTGGAGAGGTTCTTCGCCGCCCCGAAGCCGCCCGGCACGATTAGCGCATCGAAGTCTTCGACGCTGGCCTCGCGGATGTCCTTGATGTTGCCCCGGGCAATGCGCGCCGATTCCACCAGCACATTGCGCGACTCGGGCATTTCTTCGCCGGTCAGGTGGTTGATCACATGCAACTGGGCGATGTTCGGTGCAAAACACTGCACCTGGGCACCGCGCTGGTCCAGGCGCAGCAAGGTAATCACGCTTTCTTGGATCTCGGCGCCGTCGTACACGCCACAGCCGGAAAGGATCACTGCAATTTTTTTGCTCATGGGCTTTTCTCCAGATTCATGGCGTTAAATGTCCACTAATTTGTCGCTCGTTGCCATAGGGTTAAATCGCGGCGAGGCCTAGGATCAGTCATCACCATTGCGATCAGGTCGCGTCATGAATTTCATTCTGTATGCGGTGCCGTTTTTCTTTGTGCTGATAGCCATCGAACTGCTGGCCGACCGTTGGCGCGGCGTTCGCAATTACCGCGTGGCTGACGCGATCAACAGCATGAGCACTGGCGTGTTGTCGACCACCACCGGCCTGCTGACCAAGGGGATGGGGCTGCTGACGTATGCATTTGCGCTCGAGCATCTGGCACTGTTCAGACTCTCGGGCGACAGTGCCTGGGTCTGGGTGTTTGCCTTCGTCCTCTACGACTTCTGCTATTACTGGCTGCACCACATGGGCCACGAGCGGAACATCCTCTGGGCGGCGCATTCGGTGCATCACCAGAGCGAGGACTACAACCTCTCCACGGCCCTGCGCCAGACCAGCACCGGTTTTCTGCTGGGCTGGATCTTCTATCTGCCCATGGCCGTGTTCGGCGTGCCGTTGCTGGTGTTCGTCAGCGTCGCGGCGCTGAACCTGCTGTATCAATTCTGGGTTCACACCAAGCACATTCCCAAGCTCGGCTGGTTCGAGTGGTTCTTCGTCACGCCGTCCAATCATCGGGCCCACCATGCACAGAACGCTCTCTACATGGATCGCAACTACGGCGGGGTGTTCATTATTTGGGACCGTCTGTTCGGCTCGTTTCAGGAAGAAGACGACAACGAGCCGGTGATTTTCGGCGTGACCACACCACTGGCGAGCTGGAATCCGCTGTGGGCCAACCTGCAGTTCTATGCGCAATTGTGGGATGACGCCCGGCGGGCGCAGAGCAAGTGGGACAAGTTGCGAATCTGGTTTATGCGCACCGGTTGGCGGCCGGCGGACGTAGCGGCCAAGTACCCGATGAACAAACCCGACCTGAGCCAGTTCCGCAAATTCGACGTGCCGCTGGACGGCCGGCAGCAGCTGTATGTGGCGTTGCAGTTCTGCGTCTACATCGCCTTGGGCAGCTATTTGATGAAACTGGAGCAGAGTCTGCCGACCGCAGCCATGGTGCTCGGCTGGAGTGCGGTGGTGCTGGGTTTGTTTACGTTGGGCGTGGCCCTGGAGAATCGCCCGTGGGCGTGGAAGTTGGAGCTGCTGCGGCTGGCGTCGAACGTGCCGCTGGTGTGGCTGGCGCCGCTGGTCGGGCTGTGGCCGGCCAGCGCGCAAGGCTGGGTCGGCCTGATCAGTTACAGCCTGCTCAGTGGAATCGGTCTCTACTGCTGTAGAAACCGTTTCACTCGACTGGCGTCTTAGCCTCGGCGGTCTTGGCCAGTTCAGCCTGCTCGTCGGCGTAGATCTTCTTCGCCAGGCGAGCATTTTTGAACCGCCGGCGTAGCCACAGGGCCAGGCCCAACACCAGCAGCGCGCCGAGTACCCACAGCTCGTACTTCTTGACGCTGCCGAGCATGCTTTCGAGCACCGCACCGAAATGGTAGGCCGCCGCCGCCAGGGCGCTGGCCCAGATCGCGGCGCCAATCCCGTTGAGCAGCAGATAACGTCCCGGCGGATAGCCCGAGAGGCCGATCGCCACCGGCATCACCGTGCGCAAACCATAGACAAAGCGGAAGCTCAGGACCCAGATGTCCGGGTGCTTGCGGATATGTTCCAGCGCCCGGTCACCCATCATTTGCCAGCGCGGTTTGCGCGCCAGTAATTTGCGGCCGTGCTTGCGCCCCAGGAAGTACCACAGCTGATCACCGGCATAACTGCCGAAGAACGCCACGACGACGACCAGATTGATGTCCATGTATCCGCGAAACGCGAGGAAGCCCGCGAGCACCAGGATGGTTTCGCCTTCGAAGAACGTGCCGAGAAAAAGGGCAAAGTAGCCGAAGTCATGCAGAAATTGTTGGAGCATTGTCTGGGTGCTAGCGAAATGAACGCGCAGCCTAACCCTTCAGACACATTCAGGAAAGTGTCCAAATGTGTCTCGACGTGAACAATTCCTACACGGACAATGGAATACAGCTACGTGACGCAGGGCTAAGCACAACTGTCATGTGTCCGTCATAATGGCAGCTTATAACTGTCACGCTCGCCTGCCAGCGCGGGCTCAGGAGTCTGCCGTGAGCTTTACCCCCGCCAACCGATTGTT
The DNA here is from genome assembly GCF_056680395.1 of Pseudomonas sp. ASL4. NCBI lineage: Bacteria > Pseudomonadati > Pseudomonadota > Gammaproteobacteria > Pseudomonadales > Pseudomonadaceae > Pseudomonas > Pseudomonas sp. ASL4. Next base: position 1,030,434 of record NZ_CM155280.1, read on the forward strand.
TCCTGCAACCCGCCTGCGTCGTAACCGTCGTGATGATTTCTCGCGTCGATTGGTCCGTGAAAACGTTTTGACCGTCGATGACCTGATTCTGCCGGTGTTCGTGCTGGACGGTGAAAACCGTCGCGAAGCGGTGGCGTCGATGCCGGGCGTTGAACGCCTGACCATCGATCTGTTGCTGATCGAGGCGGCCAAGTGGGTCGAACTGGGGATTCCGGCAGTGGCGCTGTTCCCGGTCACGCCGCCAGAGCTCAAGTCGCTGGATGCGGCCGAAGCCTGGAACCCGGAAGGCATCGCCCAACGCGCCACCCGTGCGCTGCGCGATCGCTTCCCGGAGCTGGGCGTTATCACTGACGTCGCCCTGGACCCGTTCACTACTCACGGTCAGGACGGCATCCTCGACGAAGAAGGCTACGTGCAAAACGACATCACCGTCGACGCACTGGTCAAGCAGGCCCTGTCCCACGCTGCAGCCGGCGCTCAGGTGGTAGCTCCGTCGGACATGATGGACGGTCGCATCCAGGCGATCCGCGAAGCCCTTGAACTGGCCGATCAGGTGAATGTGCGGATCATGGCTTACTCGGCCAAGTACGCCAGCGCCTATTACGGTCCGTTCCGCGATGCGGTCGGTTCGGCGCTGAACCTGGGCAAGGCGAACAAGGCCTCCTATCAGATGGACCCGGCCAACAGCAACGAAGCCCTGCACGAAGTGGCGGCGGACTTGTCAGAAGGCGCGGATATGGTCATGGTCAAGCCTGGCATGCCGTATCTGGACATCCTTTATCGGGTCAAAGAAGAATTCAAAGTGCCGACGTTTGTGTACCAAGTCAGCGGCGAATACGCCATGCACATGGCGGCGATCCAGAATGGCTGGTTGAGCGAAGGGGTTATTCTCGAATCCCTGACCGCTTTTAAACGTGCAGGCGCAGATGGCATCCTGACTTACTTTGCCGTGCGCGCCGCCCAATTGTTACGAGAGCAAAAATAGCCCTCCCAGGAACATTCGATGAATACCGAAGGACTCTCTGAAGTTGCAGTAAAGGAAGCCCAACCCGTGGTGGAGCAAATCGACGAAACCCCTCCGGATGTGGAGCCAGCTCCCGTCCCGGTGGTGTCCGAGCCCGCGGCTGCGGCGCCGGCGGCGATTGCCATTCCCGGCCTGGATGACAGCAGCCTGTACATCCATCGCGAGCTCTCGCAACTGCAGTTCAACATCCGCGTGCTGGAACAGGCGCTGGATGAGTCCTACCCGTTGCTGGAACGGCTGAAGTTTTTGCTGATCTTCTCCAGCAACCTGGACGAGTTCTTCGAGATTCGCGTGGCTGGCCTGAAGAAGCAGATCACCTTTGCCCGTGAACAGGCGGGCGCCGATGGCCTGCAACCGCACCAGGCCCTGGCCCGGATCAGCGAACTGGTGCACGGTCACGTCGACCGCCAATACGCGATCCTCAACGACATTCTGTTGCCGGAACTGGAGAAACATCAGGTCCGCTTCATCCGTCGCCGTTACTGGACCACCAAGCTCAAGACCTGGGTTCGCCGTTATTTCCGCGACGAGATCGCACCGATCATCACCCCGATCGGCCTCGATCCGACGCACCCGTTCCCGTTGCTGGTGAACAAGAGCCTGAACTTCATCGTCGAGCTCGAAGGCATCGACGCCTTCGGTCGCGATTCCGGCCTGGCGATCATCCCGGCACCGCGTCTGCTGCCTCGTGTGATCAAGGTTCCGGAAGAAGTCGGCGGCGCTGGCGACAACTATGTGTTCCTGTCGTCGATGATCCACGCGCACGCCGATGACCTGTTCCAGGGCATGAAGGTCAAGGGCTGCTACCAGTTCCGTCTGACCCGAAACGCTGACCTGGCGGTCGATACCGAAGATGTAGAGGACCTGGCTCGCGCCCTGCGCGGCGAGTTGTTCTCCCGTCGCTACGGCGATGCGGTGCGGCTGGAAGTCGCCGACACCTGCCCGAAACACCTGTCCGACTACTTGCTCAAACAGTTCAACTTGCACGAGACCGAGCTGTATCAGGTCAACGGTCCGGTCAACCTGACCCGCCTGTTCAGCATCACCGGCCTGGACAGTCAGCGCGCGCTGCAATACCTGCCGTTCACGCCGCAGATCCCGAAACTGCTGCAAAACAGCGAGAACATCTTCAGCGTGATCAGCAAGCAGGACATCCTGTTGCTGCACCCGTTCGAGTCGTTCACCCCGGTGGTCGACCTGCTGCGCCAGGCGGCCAAGGACCCGCATGTATTGGCGGTCCGTCAGACCCTGTACCGCTCCGGCGCCAACTCGGAAATCGTTGATGCCCTGGTCGACGCTGCGCGTAACGGCAAGGAGGTCACCGCGGTGATCGAATTGCGTGCGCGGTTCGACGAAGAGTCCAACCTGCAACTGGCCAGCCGTCTGCAAGCGGCCGGCGCGGTGGTGATTTACGGCGTGGTCGGCTTCAAGACCCACGCCAAGATGATGCTGATCCTGCGTCGCGAGGCTGGCGAGATTGTCCGTTACGCGCACTTGGGCACCGGCAACTACCACGCGGCTAACGCCCGTCTGTACACCGACTACAGCCTGCTGACCTCCGACGACGCTTTGTGCGAAGACGTCGGCAAACTGTTCAGTCAGTTGATCGGCATGGGCAAGACCCTGCGCATGAAGAAGCTGTTGCACGCGCCGTTCACGTTGAAGAAGGGCATGCTCGACATGATTGCCCGGGAAACCCAGTTCGCCCTAGACGGCAAACCGGCGCACATCATTGCCAAGTTCAACTCGCTGACCGATCCGAAGATCATCCGCGCGCTGTACAAGGCCAGCCAGTCCGGTGTGCGCATCGATCTGGTGGTGCGCGGCATGTGCTGCCTGCGCCCTGGCATTCCGGGGGTTTCCCACAACATCCACGTGCGCTCGATCATCGGCCGCTTCCTGGAACACACCCGGGTCTTCTACTTCCTCAATGGCGGCGAAGAGCAGATGTTCCTCTCCAGCGCCGACTGGATGGAGCGCAACCTCGACAAACGCGTCGAGACTTGCTTCCCGGTGGAAGGCAAGAAGCTGATCATGCGGGTCAAGAAAGAGCTGGAGCTTTATCTGACCGATAACACCCACAGCTGGAGCCTGCAGTCGGACGGTCGTTACATCCGTAACACACCGACCGGCAACCAGAACCCACGCAGTGCCCAGGCAACGTTGCTGGAGCGATTGGGTAGCCCGATTCTTGCGGTGCGTTAACGCAAACATCGGCTCATAAAAAATGGCGATCCCTGCGGATCGCCATTTTTTTGGTCACATTCCTGTGGCGAGGGAGCTTGCTCCCGCTGGGCTGCGCAGCAGCCCCAAAACCGGTCACCTAATAATTTCTGATAAACCACTAAGGCAGATGGGGGCGCTTCGCACCCCAGCGGGAGCAAGCTCCCTCGCCACAGGAATTGTGTTCGTTAGCGCACGTTCAGCGTGAACCCAACCCGGGTCAGCCATTCCGCTTCCAGCGCGAAATCAGCCTGGGTCAGCTGGTTTTCGTCCAGCCAGTTTTTCGGGAACAGCACATCCAGGCTGTCGCCATTGGCTTTGAGTACGACCTGGGGCATTTCCTGGGTGCCGCGAATGTGGTGGAACAGGATCGCAAAGCGCAGCAGCACGCACAGGCGAATCAGCTTGATGCCGTCATCGCCGAAATCGGCAAACTTGTCCCGGGGAATATTGCGGCGGTGACCGCGCACCAGCAGCGCGAGCATTTGCTGGTCTTCGCGGGAGAAACCCGCCAGGTCCGAGTGCTCGATCAGGTAGGCGCCGTGCTTGTGGTAGTGATAGTGGGCGATGTCCAGGCCGACTTCATGGACCTTGGCGGCCCAGCCCAGCAATTCGCGCCAGACGCCGTCGTCCAGGTCCCAGTCCGCGGCTACTTGGTCGAAAGCATGCAGGGCCTTGCGTTCAACTCGCGCGGCTTGTTCCAGATCAACGTGGTAACGCTCCATCAGCGAGCTGAGGGTGCGCTCGCGGACGTCTTCGTGATGATGACGGCCCAGCAGGTCATAGAGCACGCCTTCACGCAGGGCGCCTTCACAGTGATCCATACGTTGCAGTTCGAGGGCGTCGAAGATGGCTTCGAGAATCGCCAGGCCCGCCGGGAAGATCGCACGGCGGTCGGGCTTGATGCCTTCGAAGTCGATTTTCTCCGCATCACCCAGTTTGATCAGCTTGCGCTTGAGCCAGGCGAGGCCTTCGGCATTCACTTCGCCGGTGCCATGACCGCCAGCCTTCAGTGCCAGGCCGATGGCGCGGATGGTGCCCGAGGAGCCGATGGCTTCATCCCAGGTCAGGCGATGCAGGGCGTGCTCGATGCTCATGATCTCCAGCCGTGCCGCGGTGTACGCCTGGGCGTAACGGGCCGGGGTGACCTTGCCATCCTTGAAATAGCGCTGGGTATAGCTGACGCAGCCCATTTGCAGGCTTTCGCGCAGCAGCGGTTCGAAGCGCTGGCCGATGATGAATTCGGTACTGCCGCCGCCGATGTCGGCCACCAGGCGTTTGCCCGGGGTGTCGGCGAGGGTGTGGGAGACGCCGAGGTAGATCAGGCGCGCTTCTTCACGACCGGAGATGACTTCCACCGGGTGGCCGAGGATTTCTTCGGCGCGGTGGATGAACTCGGCCCGGTTACGGGCTTCACGCAGGGCGTTGGTGCCGACGATCCGCACGGCGCCGGGGGGCATACCGTTGATCAGTTGGGCAAAACGCTTCAGGCAATCGAGCCCGCGCTGCATGGATTCTTCGTTGAGCTGGCGCTCGTCGTCGATGCCGGCGGCCAGTTGGACCTTTTCGCCGAGGCGCTCAAGAATACGGATTTCGCCGTTCTGGGCCTTGGCCACGACCATGTGAAAGCTGTTGGAGCCCAGGTCGATTGCGGCGATCAGGGACAGATTCTTGGCTTGGGATTGCGGCATGGTCAGGGGGTCTCGGTCGATAACCTCGACATCGTGCCACGATCAAACGCTGGCGCCAACGCGCAGAACTGAAAGCCTTGATTCAGCACAACTTCTGTGGCGAGGGAGCTTGCTCCCGCTCGGCGGCGCAGCAGTCGTAAAATCTGCCGACCGGAATTTGCCGGTGTTGCGCGGTGTATGGCTTTGGGGCTGCTTCGCAGCCCAGCGGGAGCAAGCTCCCTCGCCACAGGTGATATGCGCGACTTAGCTCGCCGCTTCCACGGTGCCGATGAAATTCGCCAACTCCGCCGTCTGCGGATTCGCGAACAAAATCTTCGGATCCCCAACCTCATGCACCTTGCCCTGATGCATGAACACCAACTTATCCCCAACCTCCCGGGCGAAGCGCATTTCGTGGGTGACCATGATCAGCGTCATGCCTTCTTTGGCCAGTTGCCGGACCACGCTCAGCACTTCATTGACCAACTCCGGGTCCAGCGCCGAGGTGATCTCGTCGCACAGCAACACCTTCGGCGACATCGCCAAGGCCCGGGCAATCGCCACGCGCTGCTGCTGACCGCCGGACAAACGATCGGGGAACGCATCAAACTTCTCCCCCAGCCCGACCCGTTCCAGCATCTCTTTTGCCAGTTCTTTTGCTTTTGCCTTGGGCACCTTTTGCACCACTTGCGGCGCCAGCATCACGTTCTCGCCGACCGTCAGGTGCGGGAACAGGTTGAACTGCTGGAACACCATCCCGACTTTCTGCCGCAAGCTGCGCAAATCGGCGCGGGCGGCGTCGAGGTATTCACCGTCGACTTCGATCACGCCGTCGTTGATCGACTCCAGGCCATTCAAGGTGCGCAGCAACGTGGATTTGCCCGAGCCGCTGCGGCCGATGATCGCCACCACCTGGCCTTCCTCGACGCTCAGGTCGATGCCTTTGAGCACATGGTGGTCGCCGTAATATTTATGCAGGGCCGAAATTCTAAGCAGAGGCATGCAGTCTCCTTTCCAGATAGCGCGCACTGAGGGACAAGGGGTAGCAGAGCAAGAAGTAACCGAGGGCCACGAGGCCGTAGACCATGAACGGTTCGAAAGTCGCGTTGGCGAGCATGCCGCCGGTCTTGGTCAGTTCGGTGAAACCGATGATCGAGGTGACGGCGGTGCCTTTGACCACTTGCACCGAAAAGCCAACGGTCGGCGCCACGGCGATGCGCAGGGATTGCGGCAGGATCACGTAGCGCAACTGCTCCAGCGGGTTGAGCGCCAGGCTCGACGAAGCTTCCCATTGACCGTTGGGGATCGAGTCGACGCAACCGCGCCAGATCTCCGCCAGGTAAGCGCTGGTGAACAGCGTCAGCGCCACCGCCGCCGCCATCCACGGGGAAATCTCCACCCCGGCCAACGCCACGCCGAAGAACACCAGAAACAACTGCATCAACAGCGGCGTGCCCTGGAACAGTTCGATGTAGGTGCGGGCGAAGTTGCGCGGCATGGCTTTTTTCGAAATGCGCATGACCATGATCAACAAGCCGATCAAGCCACCGCCGATAAATGCCACCAGCGACAGTGCCAGCGTCCATTGCAGGCCCGTGAGCAGGTTGCGCACGATGTCCCAGAAGGTGAAATCGCTCATTGGCTGCTCCCCGCGCTGCTTCTGGATATATACCGGCGACCGATCCAGTTCAGCAGTTGGCGGATCAGCAGCGCCATGCACAGGTAGATCAGCGTGGTCAGGGCGTAGGTTTCAAAGGCGCGGAAGTTGCGCGATTGGATGAAGTTGGCGGCGAAGCTCAGTTCTTCGGTGGCGATCTGCGAGCAAACCGCCGACCCGAGCATGACGATGATGATCTGGCTGCTCAGCGCCGGCCAGACCTTGCCCAGTGCCGGCAGCAAGATCACGTGGCGAAAGGCTTCGAAACGGCTCATCGCCAATGCCGCCGCGGCTTCCAGTTGACCCCGTGGGATCGCTTGAATGCCGGCGCGGATGATCTCGGTCGAATAGGCACCGAGGTTGATCACCATCGCCAGTACCGCCGCTTGCCATTCGGAGATCTGCACTCCCAGCGATGGCAGACCGAAGAAGATGAAAAACAATTGCACCAGGAACGGCGTGTTGCGGATCAACTCGACGTAAACCCCGAAGATCGCGGAAAACGGACGGATGTTCCACGCCCGCACCAGCGCCCCGACAATGCCCAGACCGACGCCGAACACCGCGCCGATGGCCGTCAGTTCAAGGGTGAACAGCGCACCGCGCAGCAACAGGTCGGTGTTTTGTATCACCGGAATAAAGTCGAACTGATAAGCCATATTGAGTCTCCCGGCTGGCGATCAGAGATCGGCCGGCAGCGGTTCTTTGAGCCAGGTCTGGGAGTTTTTCTCCAGTGAACCGTCGGTTTTGGCCGTGGCGAGGATCTGGTTGACCTTGTCCAGCAGCGCCGGCTCGTTCTTGTTCACGCCGACGTAGACCGGCGAATCCTTGAGTTTCACTTTCAGCGCCGGCACGCGTTTCGGGTTTTTCTCGCTGATCGCCACCATCACCACGTTGCCGCTGGCGATCAGGTCAACCTGGCCGGCGAGGTAGGCGGCGATGGTCGTGTTGTTGTCTTCGAAGCGCTTGATGGTTACGCCTTCCGGGGCGACTTTGGTCAGCTCGATGTCTTCGATGGCGCCACGGGTGACGCTGATGGTTTTGCCCTTGAGGTCGTCCAGAGTCTTGATAGCGGCGTCTGGCGGGCCAAACACGGCGAGGTAGAACGGCGCGTAGGCGCTGGAGAAGTCGATGACTTTCTCGCGCTCGGGGTTTTTGCCGAGGCTGGAAATCACCAGGTCGACTTTGCCGGTGGTCAGGAACGGGATGCGGTTGGTGCTGTTGACCGGGGTCAGTTCGAGTTTGACCTTGAGCTGCTCAGCCAGCAGCTTGGCGGTGTCGATATCCAGACCTCGCGGTTTCATGTCCGGGCCGACCGAGCCGAACGGCGGGAAGTCCTGCGGCACGGCGACTTTGAGGGTGCCGCGCTTGACCACATCCTCCAGACCGTCGGCGTGGGCGGGTGCCTGGCTCAGCATCAGGCTGGCAAACAGGGCAGCGAGGAGGGCGCTGTAACGCTGGGTCATGGCAAATCTCCGAATCGGCGAGAAGTGATTTCTGCGATTCGACAGAGCACGGGCCATGCCAACATTGGGCTTTGCGGGTGGCAGGCCGCGGTTTTACTGGTGTTGTTCGGTCTTACTGGTCTGAACAGTCAGGTCGCGTTTCGCACCTCGATAGCGCATTGCCTTTGATCACCGAACCCCAGTGGGGCACGACTTGCCGGGCGCCGCGAATAGCTTTACAACTAGCCGCTCATTGGCCTGGTTCGTCTGAAAAACCATGAACTCGATCTCTCGCGCCGTACCTGAAGTGGCGCTGCAAGCCATCCGCAAACTGATTACCGAACAGGATTTCGGACCGGGGGATGCGTTGCCCTCGCAACGGGATTTGGCGGTGCAATTGGGGGTTAGCCGGGCGTCGCTTCGCGAGGCGTTGTCGTCCCTGAGTGCGCTGGGCGTGATCAGTATCCAGCCGGGCAAGGGCGTTTTCGTGCAGGCCCCGGTGGACTTGCCCCGAGGCGATGGAGCGCTGAGTTGGCCATTTGCGTCCCAGGCTTCGCCGCTGGATATCTTCCAGTTGCGCTATGCCCTGGAAGGGTTCGCCGCAGGGTTGGCTGCCGTGACCTTAAGCACTGATGAACTCGATGCACTGGAAGATAACGTCGCCGCCATGCGCAACGAATTAAAGGCCTGCGACTTCGATGCTGCGGCGCGGCTGGACTTCGAATTTCATCGGCGCATCCTGCTGGCCAGCGGCAATCAGGCGATGTTGAGCATCCTGACCGCCAGCGCCGACATCTTTCTGGAGAGTCAGAAGTTACCGTTCATCCGGGCAGAGCGGGCCATGGAAACCTGGCAGGAACACCGCAAAATCCTCCGCGCACTGGCGCGCCGGACGTCCGGTGCGGCACAGAAGGCAATGCAGGAACATGTGCGCAATGCCGCGCTGCGCACCGGAATCGCTTTCATCGCCCCCGCCACCTCATGACTTGAGCTATACCCAAACTCATGCGCCACCATAGCGAGACTCAATCATCTGCACCTTCCTGAACGAGGGAAGGGCAGCTATGATGGGCCACGTTTTTTTTTGCTTACAACCCGGAGACATCCATGAGCAGCGATCTTATCAAGCACGTCACCGACGCTAACTTCGAAGAAGAAGTACTTAAGGCTGCCGGCCCTGTGCTCGTTGACTACTGGGCTGAGTGGTGTGGTCCTTGCAAAATGATCGCCCCGGTTCTGGACGAAATTGCTGGTACCTACGCTGGCAAGCTGACCATTGCCAAACTGAACATCGACGAAAACCAGGAAACCCCGGCCAAGCACGGCGTACGTGGTATCCCGACCCTGATGCTGTTCAAGAACGGCAACGTTGAAGCAACCAAGGTTGGCGCACTGTCCAAGTCGCAATTGGCTGCATTCCTCGACGCCAACATCTAAGTCGGCGACGTTGTATAAAAAAGCCCCGCAAATTGCGGGGCTTTTTGCGTATTCAGGGCTAGACGCTCCGAAACTCAGGTGGTACATTCGGCCCCGCACTGGTTTCTCCACTGCCCCCTGCTAGCCGTCGCCGACGCACTCCTTTTCGAATAAGTACGCGATCCTGTCGCCTTCTCTGCGGCGCGGCCTCATTAAGCCAAAAGCTTAATTTCCCCCCCTCCATAAATGATTACGTCATTCCTATATGAATCTGACTGAACTCAAGCAAAAGCCGATTACCGAACTGCTCGAATTGGCCGAACAGATGGGCATAGAAAATATGGCCCGTTCGCGCAAGCAGGACGTGATTTTCTCCCTGCTCAAAAAGCACGCGAAAAGCGGCGAGGAAATCTCCGGTGATGGCGTGCTGGAGATTCTCCAGGACGGCTTCGGCTTCCTGCGCTCCGCTGACGCTTCCTATCTCGCCGGCCCAGACGATATCTACGTCTCGCCGAGCCAGATCCGTCGCTTCAACTTGCGCACCGGTGACACCATCGTTGGCAAGATCCGCCCTCCAAAGGAAGGCGAGCGTTATTTCGCACTGCTCAAGGTCGACACGATCAACTACGATCGTCCCGAGAACGCGAAAAACAAGATTCTCTTCGAGAACCTGACCCCGCTGTTCCCGACCGTGCGCATGAAGATGGAAGCCGGCAACGGTTCCACCGAAGACTTGACCGGTCGTGTCATCGACCTGTGCGCCCCGATCGGCAAAGGCCAGCGCGGTCTGATCGTTGCACCGCCGAAAGCCGGTAAAACGATCATGCTGCAGAACATCGCGGCCAACATTGCGCGTAACAACCCTGAAGTTCACCTGATCGTATTGCTGATCGATGAACGTCCGGAAGAAGTAACCGAAATGCAGCGCACCGTGCGCGGCGAAGTGGTTGCCTCGACGTTCGACGAGCCGCCAACCCGCCACGTGCAGGTTGCCGAAATGGTGATCGAGAAGGCTAAGCGCCTGGTCGAACACAAGAAAGACGTGGTGATCCTGCTTGACTCCATCACCCGTCTGGCTCGCGCCTACAACACCGTGATCCCGAGCTCCGGCAAAGTACTCACCGGTGGTGTCGATGCCCACGCCCTGGAGAAACCGAAACGTTTCTTCGGCGCGGCACGGAACATCGAAGAAGGCGGCTCGCTGACCATCATCGCCACCGCGCTGGTTGAAACCGGCTCGAAGATGGACGAAGTGATCTACGAAGAATTCAAAGGCACCGGCAACATGGAACTGCCTCTGGATCGTCGTATCGCTGAAAAACGCGTCTTCCCGGCCATCAACATCAACCGTTCCGGTACCCGCCGCGAAGAGTTGCTGACCGCCGACGACGAGTTGCAGCGTATGTGGATCCTGCGCAAGCTGCTGCACCCGATGGACGAAATCGCTGCCATCGAGTTCCTGGTCGACAAGCTGAAAACGACCAAGACCAACGACGAGTTCTTCTTGTCGATGAAGCGTAAGTAAGACGGTTTTTTAACCGCTAAAAATGGCGTCCTTCGGGGCGCCATTTTTTTTTGCAAAAAAAAAGGGGAGGTTTGCGACTACGGTTGGTCAGTACAGAAACGAAATGGGCATGCGACCCAAAAACTTTCAACTGACTGGCCTAACTGTTTATGAGCTCTCTTGCTTATCGAAGGGACATCGACGGCTTGCGCGCAATCGCTGTGATTGCTGTCGTGCTGTTTCATTTTGGTATTCCTGGCTTCTCCGGCGGCTTCGTCGGTGTGGACATCTTTTTCGTGATTTCCGGTTTCCTGATCACCTCGATTATCTGGAACCAGCGGCAGGCCGGGTGCTTCAGCTTTGTCGATTTCTGGGCCCGGCGTGCCCGGCGAATCCTGCCGGCGCTGTTTGTGATGATCATCGTGGTGCTGGCGGTGGGCTGGTTCCTGCTGGCCCCCAAGGATTACGAGGAACTGGGGCGCTCGGTGCGTTATCAGGTGATGTTCGTGTCCAACCTCCTGTTCATGCGTCAGGAGGGTTATTTCGATGTGGCCTCCGACCTCAAGCCGTTGCTGCACACCTGGTCGCTGGCGGTTGAGGAGCAGTTCTACATTGTCTTTCCGCTGCTGCTGACGGTTTTGTCGAGTCGCCTCAAGCATTGGCGGCTGGCGCTGTTCGGTGTGTTGCTGGTGTCATTCGGGCTCAGCGTCTGGGCCGTGGCGCATCACCCGGAAAAAGCTTTTTTCCTGTTGCCGATGCGCGCCTGGGAACTGTTGGCCGGCGCGATGCTGTCGGTTGCGCCCAGAGGTAACTGGCGCCTGACACCGATGGGCGCTCAAATTGTCAGCCTGGGCGGCCTCGGGCTGATTCTGCTGGCGGTGTTCTGCTACGACAAAAGCACCCCATTCCCCGGCGCAGCAGCGCTATTGCCGACGTTGGGTGTGGTCGCGCTGATCTGGGCCAACGGACATCGGCAAACCCTGGTCGGCGGCCTGCTGGGCAGCCGTGTGCTGGTGGGGCTTGGGCTGATTTCCTATTCCTGGTACCTGTGGCACTGGCCGGTCTTTGTTTTCTCCAGCTATGCCAGCGTCGATGAACCTGGCCTGTTTGATATCTCAGGCTTGATTCTGCTCAGCCTGGTGCTGGGTTATCTGTCATGGCGCTTCGTCGAAACGCCGTTTCGCGAGCGGCGGTTGTTGGCGGGGCGTCGGCAGATTTTGCTGGCGGCAGGTGTCGGCGTGTTGGTGCTGGGGCTGGCCGGTCAAGCGCTGCGCTGGACCAATGGCTTACCCTGGCGCTTGCCTGATCAAGCCTTGCAGTACGCCAAAGGGAAGGAATGGCGGCCGGAACTGATGCGCTGCCTGGCCAATGATAAAACCCCTGACGACAAGCTCTTCTGTCACTACGGGACTCAAGCGTCTACCGCTTCAAAGGCACTAGTCTGGGGGGACAGTCATGCCACGGCGCTGATCCCGGTGTTCGATGATGGGGCGCAAAAACATGGCGTCAGCGTGATCCTTGCCAGCTCCCCGGGCTGCATTCCGGTTGAGGGTCTGGAGTTCGATCAGACGTGTGCCCGGTTCAATCGCCGGGTCGAGCTGGCCTTGAAGCCGCAATCGGTGGGCGATGTAGTGCTGGTTGCGCGCTGGAGCCTCTATCTCTATGGCGATGCGAAAGGCGATCTCGGGCACGCGCTGAGGAATTCCAGTGGTCGTTATGAAAGAGCCAGCGTCGAACAACGACTGGCCGAAGGATTACGGGCAACAGTGCGAAAGCTGCGGGACGGCGGGCATCGTGTCTGGCTGGTCAAGGAAGCGCCGCTGCAGCAGTTCAGCCCGCCTTACCGCCTAAGTCGATTGGCGATGTTGCATCGTCCGACCGATGACGTGGGCCTGGCGGTGACGGAGCACTTCAAGCGCCAGGCGTTCATCAGCCAGTTGTGCGCTCAAATTGCGGCCGCCAATTCGGGTGTGACCGTAGTTGATCCGGCCCCGGCGTTGTGTGATTCATCGGGCCTGTGCCGGGTCGAGCTCAACGGCCATTCGCTGTATACCGACGACAATCACCTGTCGGAGATCGGCGCGCGGTTCGTTGCGCCGGTACTTGAGCCTCTGTTCAAGCACTTGCAAGCCCGGGCAACCCTTGGCAATGGCAACGTGAATGCGGCCAAGTAAGCAGCGATAAGCTGCCAGCGGCCGGCAGAGCAGGTAGGATGTACGCCTATTTTACGGGTGCCATCATCAATGAAATTCAAGGATCTTCGGGATTTCGTGCAGCAGCTTGAGCAGCGCGGAGAGTTGAAACGCATCCAGATCCCTGTCTCTCCAGTGCTGGAGATGACCGAGGTCTGTGATCGCACGCTGCGAGCCAAAGGCCCGGCGCTGCTGTTCGAGAACCCTACCGGCTACGACATCCCGGTACTCGGTAACCTGTTCGGCACCCCCGAGCGGGTCGCCATGGGCATGGGCGCCGAGGCGGTCAGCGAGCTGCGCGAGATAGGTAAGCTGCTGGCGTTCCTCAAGGAACCCGAGCCGCCGAAGGGCTTGAAGGATGCCTGGTCCAAGCTGCCGATCTTCCGCAAGATCATCGCCATGGCGCCGAAAGTCGTCAAAGACGCGGTCTGCCAGGAAGTGGTCATCGAAGGTGACGACGTCGACCTGGCGATGCTGCCAGTGCAGACCTGCTGGCCCGGCGACGTCGGCCCGCTGATCACCTGGGGCCTGACCGTCACCAAAGGCCCGAACAAGGACCGCCAGAACCTCGGGATCTACCGTCAGCAAGTCATTGGCCGCAACAAGGTCATCATGCGCTGGCTGAGTCACCGTGGCGGCGCGTTGGATTATCGTGAGTGGTGCGAGAAGCACCCCGGCCAGCCGTTCCCGGTGTCCGTGGCGTTGGGCGCTGACCCGGCAACCATCCTCGGTGCAGTGACGCCGGTGCCGGACAGCCTCTCCGAATACGCCTTCGCCGGCCTGCTGCGCGGTAACCGCACCGAACTGGTGAAGTGCCGTGGCAATGACCTGCAAGTGCCGGCCACCGCCGAGATCATCCTCGAAGGCGTGATCCATCCGGGCGAAATGGCCGACGAAGGTCCATACGGCGACCACACCGGCTATTACAACGAAGTCGACAGCTTCCCGGTGTTCACCGTCGAGCGCATCACCCATCGGATCAAACCGATCTACCACAGCACCTACACCGGCCGTCCACCGGATGAGCCGGCGATTCTCGGTGTGGCGCTGAACGAAGTGTTCGTGCCGATCCTGCAGAAGCAGTTCCCGGAGATCACCGACTTCTACCTGCCGCCCGAAGGCTGCTCGTACCGCATGGCCATCGTGACCATGAAGAAGTCGTATCCGGGCCACGCCAAGCGGGTAATGCTCGGTGTCTGGTCGTTTTTGCGACAGTTCATGTACACCAAGTTCGTTATCGTCACTGACGACGATATCAACGCGCGAGACTGGAACGACGTGATCTGGGCCATCACCACGCGCATGGACCCCAAGCGCGACACGGTGATGATCGATAACACGCCGATCGACTACCTGGACTTCGCCTCGCCGGTTTCCGGCCTGGGGTCGAAAATGGGGCTCGATGCCACGCATAAATGGCCCGGCGAAACCACTCGCGAGTGGGGCCGGGTAATCGTCAAGGATGACGCCGTTACCCAACGGATCGATGCCATCTGGAATCAGTTAGGAATAGATTGATGCGTGTAACTTTGCAGCCCTCCGGAGCAGTGCTTGAGATATTGCCCGGCGAGCGGATTCTCGATGGCGCGCGGCGCCTGGGTTATGAATGCCCACAGAGCTGTCGCAACGGCAATTGCCATGTCTGCGCGGCGCTACTGGTAGAAGGACGGGTCGAACAGGCCGGCAATGTGCGCGACCATGGCGAGTTCTACACTTGCATAGCAGAGCCGCTGGAAGACTGCATCGTGCTGTGGGATGGCGTGCTCGCGCTGGGAGAACTGCCGGTGCGCAGCTTGTCGTGTCAGGTCATTGAGTGCAGGGACGTCGGCGGCGATACCTGGCGGGTTCGCCTGCGGGCGCCGGCCGGCAAGCCGCCGCGCTATCACGCCGGTCAGTACTTGATGATCGAGCGCGAGAACGGTGAGAAGTCTGCGTTCTCCCTGGCCTCTGCACCCCACGGCGGGCGCGACCTGGAGATCCACGTACTGGCGCGCGAAAGCAGTGCGCTGAGCCTGATCGAACAGCTGCAACGCAATGCCATGGTGCGGATCGAGATGCCATTCGGCGATACCCACCTGGCCGAACTGCCGGACGGGCCGCTGGTGCTGATCGCTGCGGGCACAGGCATGGGCCAGATTCACAGCTTGATCGAACATTGCCGCGCCACCGGGTTCAAGCATCCGGTACATCTGTATTGGGGTGTGCGCCGTCCTGAAGATTTTTATGAAATCGAACATTGGGACGAATGGCTGAAGCTACCCAATCTGTTCCTGCATAAAGTTGTCAGCGATCAATGCGGTTGGGAAGGGCGCTGCGGCATGCTGCATGAAGCCGTGTGCGAAGACTTCGCCGATCTGAAGCCTCTGCATGTCTACGCCAGCGGCTCACCGGCCATGGTCTACGGCACGCTGGACGCCCTGGTTGAAGCGGGGATGGATGCTCATCAGATGCGCGCTGACGTGTTTGCGTACGCGCCTCGATCTTGATCCGCGATCTTGATCAGCGATCTTAGGTCAGCAAGCCGTTCTTTCTAGAAACGCACACCCGTAGTCACCATTGCCGCGTTGGCGCCGAGAAACACCAGTTCGGCGGCCAACGGGCCGTAGTGAGCGCCAATGGATGGAATGATCACCGGCGCCACGCCGAAGTGATTGAGCGGGATCTTGTCTTTGTAGTCGCCGCTGTAGCCTTGGAGCAATCCGCCGGTCAGCTTCACATACACCGGATAATCGGCGCTCTCATAGCGCTTGCCCGCATAGGCATAGTACGAACGCTGACTGAAAGAGTTGCGAAACGTCGCCCCGCCAAATACCCAGCCGGATGCTTCGTTACGTTCAATACCAATCAGGTCCTGATTGTTATTGTGTTCGGAATCCGGCGAGTAATGTTTGGTATAGACGCTGGTCTGTGCGTACCAGAAGCCCTTGTCTTGTTGCGTGTCATCCTGCGCCACGGCGAGGCCGGCCTGGATCATTAACAACATGGCGTAAAGCCCTGGTTTTTTCATCATGGAGCCCTGTTAAGCAGATGGCTTGCGCCTGAAAGAGGCCGTTATACGTGGGCGTCTGACAATGGAAAAGGTGGAAAGTCCGAGAGTTTAGTAGGAAATTTCCTTGGCCTTCATGAATGGAAGCTGAATGAATCGAATGCTTATGCATATGTCATTCAGGTATTTAAGGCATTTCAAAAATAGTATTAGGCTATATAAAACGTAACGCTGGCAGTGATAACCACTATTTGTTGGTATCACAACTGTCATACATCCCTTAGCACTTTTCGTTTTACGGTTACTGCTATATGTTCTATGAAGCGAATCTTGCTTACATCTTGTAATACTTGTGGGGCCGAACACTTCCGCCATGACAGCCATCGAATCTGCTTTTCTGAATCTGGCTTACCCTCCGCGGCTCGATCTGGGGCCGCAGCTTACGCACGAACAATTGCTCAGCTCGATGCAGTCGACCATGGCGCGCCACAAGGGTGGGCCGGTCTGGCTGTTTGCTTACGGTTCGTTGATCTGGCGCCCTGAATGCGCGGCGGTGGAGCGCGTGCGCGGCCGGGTTCACGGCTACCATCGCGGGTTGTACCTGTGGTCCCACGAACACCGCGGCACGCCGGAAGTGCCAGGCTTGGTGTTTGGCCTGGATCGCGGCGGCTCATGCAGCGGGTTCGCCTATCGCCTGCCTGAAGAACAACTCGAAGCTTCGCTCTACGCCCTCTGGCAACGCGAAATGCCATTCCCGTCCTATCGCCCACACTGGCTCAACTGCCGTCTCGAAGACGGAAGCCAGGTTCAAGCATTGGGATTTGTGTTGGAGCGGCACCTGCCCAGCTATGCCGGCAACTTGCCGGATCATGTGCTGAGCCAGGTGTTCGAAAGCGCTTGCGGGCGTTACGGCACCACTCGCGATTATGTCGAGCAAACCGCCAACGCCCTGCGTAGCCACGCCATGCCAGACCGGAATCTGGAGGCGCGGCTCAAGCGCTGCAAATCAAAGTCCGATCAGGCGATCGCTTCGCGGCCCTGACTGGCGACTTGCTTGTGCCACAGGGTCGGTGCCAGGCAAACCATCGCCAGGATGCACGCGCCGATCAGTAGTACGAAACCGCCATCCCAGCCGAAATGGTCCACGGTGTAGCCCATCGCTGCACTGGCTGCGACCGAACCACCCAGGTAACCGAACAGACCGGTAAAGCCCGCTGCCGTACCAGCAGCTTTCTTCGGCGCCAGTTCCAGCGCTTGCAGGCCGATCAGCATCACCGGGCCATAGATCAGGAAGCCAATGGAGAACAACGCGATCATGTCGACGGTCGGGTTACCGGCCGGGTTCAGCCAGTAGACCAGCGTTGCCACGGTCACCAACGCCATGAAAATCCTGCCGGTCAGGCCACGGTCACGTTCCCGTTCCCGTTCCACACCGACACCACGCCACCGCGTTCCTTCTGCGACCACCAGTGCACCATGGTCCGGCCACTCGGGGGCCATCCCATGCCTTGCGCCCAGCCGTTGATGAACAACGGGATGAACATCATGGTCACGCTGGACGTTGCCCACGGCGCGAAACCGAAAATGAACATTACCCCGGCGGAGACCCGTAAGCCGAACGGCAGGAAGTAACGCGGGTCGGACACCAGGCCCATCAAGAACTTCGACAGACCGTAGGCAATCGCGATCGCCGACATCGCATTGGCAAAACAACGGAAATCTGCGAGATCGAACGTTCTATTGTGAACATGGGTCATCAAGTCGGGGCCGACCCTTTCGCCACACTGTTCTAGACTCGATTCACCAGGACACTTACTCAAAAGGACGGGACGATGGTGCTCAGCTTACGCAGGATTTTTTCGGGGTTGTTGATGGTGCAGGCACTCATTCTCGCGGCGCAGGTGTCGGCCCATGACGAGGACAAGGGTGCACGTGGGCTGCGCGATGTAACGGTGTTGATCGTGCGGCACGCGGAGAAACCCGATCAGGGCCCGTTGTTGAACGCCAAAGGCGAACAGCGCGCCGTCGCCTACGCCAACTATTTCGACCCGCTGACCCTGAACGGTTTGTCATTGACGCCTCAACGGCTGATCGCCACCAGCGACAGCACGGACAGTAGCCGGCCACGTCTGACCCTCACGCCACTGGCTCAACGCCTGAAACTGCCTATCGAACAGCCCTACGCCGACAATCAAGTCGACAAACTGGTCAAATCCCTGAGCAAGGACAATCAGGCACAGACGGTACTGATCGCCTGGCATCACGGGCATATCGACAAATTGATCGCAGCGTTTGGTGGCGACGGCGCGGCAATCACCGGTCAGAAAAAATGGCCAGAAGACGTCTACGACTGGCTCATCGTGCTGCGCTTCGATAACCAGGGCCAAATCATCGAGTCTCGCAGCCAGAAAATTCAGGAACACCTGCTGCCGGGCGACCTCGCAACTGCCACCGGAGGCTGACCGCTCTTTCAGAAAAGTTACCCGCACCCGCGAGAGATTTTCTTGTGTCCGGAGTAGGACAGGACTTTAGGAAATGTCCTGCGACGGAACAGGAAAGCGCGGCGTTCTGTTCTTGGGCGTGGAGCCTTAACCTTTTTGCAGGTGCCATTTCCGGCATGTCAGGTGCAAAGAGGCAGGGTCATGCGTTGGTGTGCGGTGGTGTTTTTGCTGGTGATGTCCTTCGGCATTCGGGCGGGGGAGGTCTTATTGATTCCTGAAAACAATCCCAAACCTGTGTATCCGAAAGCCTTGTCCAGAGCTGGGATAACCGGTGATGTACGCGTGAGGTTTACCGTCCATGCGAATGGTTCGGTAGACAAAGTCGGCATCCTGGAGAGTGACCATCCCGACTTCGCTGAAGCGACCAGAGTTGCGCTGGAGCAGTGGCGTTTCAAGCCTTGGACGGTTGACCAAGACAGACCTGCTGAGAGGGAAGTCGTTGCGCCAATGGTTTTTCGGCTCGACCAGAGCGCGCCGCTGCACACCAACAAATTGCTGACGAAGTTGAGATGTCATGCGGTCAATGAGGATGCGCGCCGTTACCCGGAATCTGCCTGGGTTGATATGCCGGCGTTTAGTTACACCCGCAGTTATCTGTCGAACACCTTTAACTCCGCGCAACTCTCGAATGAGCAACGTCTGGCGTTGATTGCCAGGCTCAATGAGCGCGTACCCATTATTGTCAGGCGTTGCGGGGACAGTCCTTTAATCAGGTTTATGAGTTTGTTGCCGGAGGAGATCAAAAAGTTGTTGTAGCGATGGGTTTGCCAAGGCAATCAGGACCTCCTGATGGAAGGACCTGACCGCTTCGTGGATTCAGCGAACCTGAACCACCACTTTCCCAACCGCCTTACGCTGGCCAAGATCATTAATCGCCTGCGCTGCCTCACTTAGCGGATACACCTGCGACACCAACGGTTTCAACTTGCCTTCGGCAAACCAGCCAAACAACTGCTGGAAGTTCGCCGCGTTGTCCTGCGGCTGGCGCTGGGCAAACGAGCCCCAGAACACGCCGACGACGGCTGCGCCTTTGAGCAACGCCAAGTTCACCGGAAACTCGGGAATGCGTCCGCTGGCGAAACCGACCACCAAGAGGCGGCCGTTCCAGGCGATGGCGCGTACGGCCTGGTCGAACAGGTCGCCACCGACCGGGTCGTAGATCACGTCGGCGCCCTGGCCGTCGGTCAGGCGTTTGATTTCGTCCTTGAGGTTGGTTTCGCTGTAGTTGATCAGCTCATCGGCGCCCGCGGCCTTGGCCACCGCGAGTTTTTCGGCGCTGCTGGCTGCCGCGATCACCCGGGCGCCCATGGCTTTGCCGATTTCCACGGCGGCCAGGCCGACACCGCCTGAGGCGCCGAGTACCAGCAGGGTTTCACCCGGTTGCAGGTTGGCGCGTTGCTTGAGTGCGTGCATCGAGGTGCCGTAGGTCATGCTGAACGCGGCGGCGGTGTTGAAGTCCATCGAAGGCGGGATCGGCAGCACGTTGTAGCCTGGCACGGCGACCTGTTCGGCAAAGCTGCCCCAACCGGTCAGGGCCATGACCCGGTCGCCGACCTTGAGGTGGCTGACCTTCTCGCCTACTGCGCTGACCACGCCAGCCGCTTCGCCACCCGGCGAGAACGGGAAGGGCGGTTTGAACTGGTATTTGCCCTCGATGATCAGCGTGTCCGGGAAGTTGACCCCGGCGGCGTGCACGTCCAGCAGGATTTCGTTCTTCTTCGCGACAGGACTGGCAACGTCTTCCAGCACCAGCGATTCGGCGGGGCCGAAGGCTTTGCATAGCACGGCTTTCATCAGGGCTATTCCTTTGGGAGTGATGGCCGATAAGTGTAGGTGTGTGAGTCATTGGGTCAACGAGCATGCCCGGCCCTGATAGTCCGCCATAAGCTTGTGCTTGCGCGGCGGGTCGTTATGCTAGGCCGCAAACCGGATAAGGAGCGAATTTTGAAAGCGTGGATCATGTTGATGCTGGCCCTGTCTCTGCCTTTGGCAGCAGTGGCCGAAGAAGCCGCCAAAGAAGGCGAGGCGCCGAAAGTCAGCTACGTCACCCTGAGCCCGCCGTTCGTGGGTAACTATGGGTTGGATGGCACGCCGAAGTTGAAGGTCTTCAAGGCCGACGTGGCGCTGCGGGTCACTGGCGAAGAGTCGATCAAAGCGGTCAAGGCCAACGAGCCGTTGATTCGCAACCAGTTGGTGGCGTTGTTCACCCAGCAGACCACCGAGGCGATGAACAGCATCGATGGCAAGGAAAAGCTGCGTCAGGAAGCCCTGAAACAGACCCAGCAAGTGATGAACGACGAAACCGGCAAGCCGGTGGTTGAGGATCTGTTGTTCAACAACCTGATCATTCAATAAGACTTGTGCTGTCTGGGCGGGCCTCTTCGCGAGCAAGCCCGCTCCCACATTGGATCTGTGGCGTTCACAAAACCAATGTGGGAGCGGGCTTACATCGCGAAGGGGGCGACTCGGTCCCTCAGGACGCCAAACTCTTGCGAAACCGCATCAGCGCAATCGCAAAGAACACCAGCCCGATGGCCGTCAGCGCCAGCAAGTCCGGCCAGACCACGCTCAGCCCGGCGTCGCGAAACAGAATCGCGGCGCTGAGGCTGACGAAGTGTGTCGACGGCGAGCCCTGCATCACCCATTGCAGCCATTGCGGCATGCTGTCGAGCGGCGTGCTGCCGCCGGACAGCAGCAACATCGGGATAATCACCGGAATCGCCAGCAGGCCGAACTGTGGTGTCGAGCGGGCGAGGGTCGCCAGAAATATCCCCAACGCCGTACTGGCGAACAGATAAACCGCCGTCACCAGCAAAAACAGGGTCATGGAACCGGCCAGCGGCACGCCCAGCGCACCTTTGACGATCACTTCCAGCGAGATCCAGGTGCACACCACCACCACCAGCATGTTGCTCCAGATTTTCGCCAACATGATTTCCAGCGCCGTCAGCGGCAGCACCAGCAAATGGTCGAGGGTGCCGTGTTCGCGCTCGCGCAGCAGCGCCGTGCCGGTGAGGATAATGGCGAGGATGGTGATGTTGTTGACGATCTGGATCACCGCCAGGAACCAGCCGCCCTCCAGATTGGTATTGAAGAGCGAGCGAGTGGTCAGCAGCGCCGGCGCCTTGCTGGCGGGATCGGTCTGGCCGCTGTAGGTCAGCAGTTCGCGTTGGAAAATCCGCCCGATGTAACCCGCGCCCATAAACGCCTGGCTCATGGCCGTGGCGTCCACATTGACCTGCACCGCCGGTTGGCGACCGGCCAGCAAATCCGTCTGGAAATTTACCGGCACATTGATCACGAACGTGTACTGGCCGCTGTCCATGACCTGATTGAGTTGCCCGTACGGCAGCAACACCGGGCGCTGGAACTCCGGCGGTTGCAGGGCCTGGGCCAGTTGCCGCGAGAGGTGGCTGTGATCTTCGTCGACGATGGCCACGCTGGCGTTGTGCACGCCGATCACCGACCCGGCGGCCGGCATGTAGATCGCCACGGTAAAGGCGTAGAACAGAAACAGCAGCAACACACTGTCGTGGCGCAGGCTGGTCAGTTCCTTGAGGCCGAGTCGCAAAATATGCGCAAGCTTGTGCATCAGGCCTCCTGCTTTTTCAGCATGACCAGGCTGAGCCCGGTGAACCCGAGAAAGAACCCGAACAGCGCCAGGCATTGCGGCCATAACTGCCGCAGGTCCAGGGCTTTGGTGAAGGTACCGACGGCGATGTCGAGAAAGTACCCGGCCGGAAACAGCATGCCCATCACCGCCGCCGCGCCTTCGAGGGACGAGCGCGGCACGATCAGCCCGGAGAACTGGATGGTCGGCAGGCTGGTGATGATCATGGCGCCGAGGATCGCGGCGATTTGGGTGCGGGTGAACGCCGAAATCAGCAGGCCCATGCTGGTGGTGGCCAGTACATAGAGCAATCCGCCGAAGGCCAGGGTCAGGCCGCTGCCCTTGAACGGCACGCCGAACAGCCAGCGGTTCATCGCTACTAGTACCGCGAGGTTGATCAGGCTGATCGCCAGATACGGCGCCTGTTTACCCAGCAGGAACTCCAGTCGGGTCAGCGGCGTGGCGTAGAAGTTGGTGATCGAGCCCAACTCTTTTTCCCGAACGATCCCCAGCGCGGTGAGCATCGCCGGGATGAAGGCGAGGATCAGTGCCATCACCCCGGGGCCAATCGCGTTAACGCTGACCACGTCCTGGTTGTAGCGGAACCGGGTTTCCAGTTTGGCCGCTGCCTGATGGTTCAGCGCAGGGCTGCTTTGTTCGGCCAATTGCTCAATGTTCGCCTGATGCACCGCCTCAACATAGTTGCGACTGGTCTCGGCCCGAAACGGCATCCCGCCGTCCAGCCACGCCGCCACGGTGGGTTGGCGCCCGGCGTACAAGTCGCGACCAAAGCCCGGCGGTATTTCCAGCGCCAGTTTGATTTCCGAACGCTGAAGGCGTCGATGCAGCTCTTTGCTGTCGCGGATCGGTGACTGTTCGGCGAAATAGCGCGAGCTGCGGAAGGCTTCCAGGTAGGAGCGGCTTTGCGGCGTCTGGTCCTGGTCGAACACGGCGAAGGCGAGTTTTTCCACGTCCAGGGAAATGCCGTAGCCGAAGATCACCATCATGAAAATCGCTCCGAGCAGGGCGAAGGCCATTCGCACCTTGTCGCGCAGCAGTTCCTTGCCTTCGCGACTGGCCACAGCGACCAGGCGTCCGATGCTGAAGCCGCGTTCCTTCATCGGCTTGGCGGGTGTGACAGGTTCGTCGGCGGTTGCCGCCTCTGTTGGTGATTCCGCCGGGCCTTGGGCCTGTTCCAGGCAAGTGACAAACGCGGCTTCCAGCGTCTCGCCCTTGAATTGCTGTTGCAGCGCCGCCGGCGTGTCGCAGGCCAGCACCTTGCCGGCGTGCATCAGCGAGATGCGGTCGCAGCGCTGGGCTTCGTTCATGAAGTGAGTGGAGAGGAAGATCGTCACGCCTTGCTCGCGGGACAACTCGATCAGCAAGCGCCAAAAGTCATCCCGCGCCGCTGGGTCGACGCCGGAAGTCGGTTCGTCGAGGATCAACACTTCCGGGCGATGCAGCACCGCCACGGCCAGCGATAGTCGCTGACGCAAACCCAAAGGCAACGCGCCGGACTGTTGATCGGCGACGCCGTCGAGGTTGAAACGCTGTATCAGTTCGTCGATGCGCTGCGCACTTTCGGCCTTGGGTAAATCGAACAGGCGCGCGTGCAAGTCGAGGTTCTGCCGCACGCTGAGTTCGCCATACAGCGAAAAGCTTTGGGACATGAAACCGACCCGTTTACGGGTGGCCAGGTCCTTGGCGTTCACCGGGTTGCCCAGTAGCGTGGCGCTGCCTTCGCTGGCCGGCATCAGCCCGGTGAGGACTTTCATGGTGGTGGTTTTGCCGCAGCCGTTGGAGCCGAGAAAACCGAAAATCTCCCCGCGACCGATGGCGAAACTGACCTTGTCCACGGCGGTGAAATCGCCGAAACGCAGGGTCAGGTCATGGGCTTCGATGGCGACATCAGTATTGGCGCCGGTCCGCGGTGGAATCACCAGTGGTTGGTTGTCGTGACCGTTGTCGCCCTGGAAGTGGGTGAACGCTTCGTCGAGTTTGCCGCTGGAGGTGGCGGCGGCCAGTTCGCTGCTCAGGCCCGTCGCGATTAGCTTGCCGCCGTCGAGCATCAGGCAATGTTCGAACTGCTCGGCTTCTTCCATGTAGGCAGTGGCAACCAGCAGTGTCAGTTGCGGGCGCTGGCGGCGCACATCGTCGACCAGTTCCCAGAAGCGCCGTCGGGACAAGGGATCGACGCCAGTGGTCGGTTCGTCGAGGATCAGCAGGTCCGGTTCGTGAATAAGTGCGCAGCAGAGCCCAAGCTTCTGCTTCATGCCACCCGAGAGCTTGCCTGCCGGGCGGTCGGCAAAACGCAGCAGGTCGGTGGCCAGCAGCAGGCTGTGCATGCGCTGATTGCATTCGGCTTTCGACAGGCCGAACAGCGTGGCGAAAAAGTGAATGTTCTCGCTGATCGACAATTCGGGATACAGGTTGCCGCCCAAGCCCTGAGGCATGAAGGCGATGCGCGGGTAGAGGCTGTTGCGATGGCGGCGATCCTGGATCGAGCCGCCCAGCACTTCCAGCTGACCTTGTTGCAGGGTTTTCACCCCGGCGATCAGCCCCAACAGGCTCGACTTTCCGGCGCCATCCGGGCCGATCAACCCGCAGCGCGTGCCGGCGGGCAGGCTGAACGTGATATCGCTCAGCGCCTGCTGTTTGCCGTAACGGTGATGGATGCCGGTCGCTTGCAGCGCCAGGCCGGTCATTGCAGGTTGGCCGGCCAGCTAATCGGCGCGGTGCGCACGTAGCCAGCGGCGGGCATGCCGGGTTTGGCCTGGGGCAGGGCGCTTGGGTCGGTCAGGCGCAGTTTGACGCGGAACACCAGTTTTTGCCGTTCATCGCGGGTTTCGACTTCTTTCGGCGTGAACTGCGATTTGCCGGCGACGAAGGTGATTTTTGCCGGCAGCGGATGGTCGGGTAACGCGTCGAGCAAAATTCGCGCTTCATCGCCCACCGCCACGCGCCCGGTGACGGAGGCCGGGAGGTAGAGGTTCATGTATTGGTCATTTGGATCGATCAGCAACAGCACCCGTCCGCCCGCGCCGAGTACTTCGCCGGGTTCGGCCATGCGCAACTGGATCACCCCGTCGATCGGCGCTCGCAAGCTGCTGTCATCGATTTCGCTGGTCAGCATCGCGACCTGGGCCTGCGCCGCACCAATCGCCGCGCCAACTGCCGAAACCTGGGCACGGGACGCCGCGACCGCCGCGTTGCCGGTGTCCAGGCGCGCTTGTTGTTGATCGATGATCTGGCCACTGACGAAACCGTGCTTGAACAGTTCCTGGGAGCGTTTGAGTTCCTGCTGCGCCAGTAGTTGTTCGCTCTGGCGCAATTGCACGTTGGCCTGGGCGGCGGAGAGGTTTTCCCGGGCGCGTAGTACTTCGGCTTCAGCCTGGTTGCGCTGGGCTTCGAGGGTGCGGGTGTCCATGCGGGCGAGCAGTTGGCCCTTGCTGACCTTGTCGCCTTCATCGACCAGCACTTCAGCCAGTCGCCCCGGTGTTTTGCTGGCAATCTGCACTTCGGTGGCCTCGAGGCGGCCGTTGCCGACATACAAGCCTTCGGGCAGACGGTCATGCATCGACTTCCAGTAACCGAAACCGCCGGCACCCAGAAGCAGAACCATCAAAGAACTGGCGAACAAAATCGAAGAGCGACTGTGCGTAGACATGCGGGCATCCTGCGGCTGTTGCGTCCTAGTCTGGCTGATCGAGCGCCGGGGCGGCTTGATGCCAGTCAACTTGCATAATGTTCTATGCGCGTGAATCGCTCGTAGGAGCTGCCGATGGCTGCGATCTTTTGATCTTTGGCGATTCCAGCATTGCCGAAGATCAGGATCAAAAGATCGCAGCCTTCGGCAGCTCCTACAGGGGAGCAAGCCTAACCCGATTGGGCGGGCAAAAGAGGATGACCGGGTGGTTCTGCTTTATTTAGCGTAAAGCGAGCACCGTGGCCCATTGTTCGGCGGTGACTGGCATCACCGACAGGCGCGAGCCTTTCTGCACCAGCGGCATTTCGGCCAGCGCCGTTTGCTGTTTCAGGTAATCGAGCTTCAGGACGTTGGCGAACGTTTCGACGTGGGCCACATCGATGGCGCTCCAGGCGTTTTTCTCCGGGGTGGCCTTCGGGTCGAAGTAATGGCTCTCAGGCTCCAGCGCCGTCGGGTCGGGGTAGGCCGCTTCGATAATCTTGCCAGTCCCGGCAATTCCGGGCACCGGGCAGCTGGAGTGATAGAAGAAAAACTCATCGCCGACCGCCATGGCCCGCAAGAAATTGCGTGCCTGATAGTTGCGAACCCCGTCCCAGCGCGCTTTGCCGAGCTTTGCCAAATCTTTGATCGAGAGTTCGTCGGGCTCGGATTTCATCAGCCAATAGGCCATGGGTTTTGCTCCTTGCGAAGTGATTGGGCAAGTTGTCGGGCGATTTTATGACAAACCGACAGTCGGTTGACGCCAGCGTTTGCGTGTCGGTTCACGTTGCCGCAAAATGCCGGCCTTCTTAGCTTGACGCTGCTGCACGGCCTACAACGGAAACCGCTGCTGTCATCGTGTTGATGTGCCTTTGGGGGGCAATCGATGAAACGCAAACCGGATTTACTATGGATTTTGGTTATTTTGTTTGGCCTCGGCGTCGTGACCACCGGCTATGCCCAAAGCCTGTGGAACAACAAGACCGACGCGCCGATCGAAATCGCGCAACAGCAACAACACCACCAACTGCAGCCGTCGGCCTTCAAGCGCTGAACCTGTCTTCCGGACGCCGCTGATCGTGGTGGCGTCTAGCTTGCGAAATACCACGCCTTGTCGGTCACCGTTCCTTGCAACGGCACATCCCAGCT
Organism: Pseudomonas sp. ASL4; assembly: GCF_056680395.1. Classification (NCBI taxonomy): domain Bacteria; kingdom Pseudomonadati; phylum Pseudomonadota; class Gammaproteobacteria; order Pseudomonadales; family Pseudomonadaceae; genus Pseudomonas; species Pseudomonas sp. ASL4. Next base: position 1,057,496 of record NZ_CM155280.1, read on the forward strand.
CGCTTGAGCCAATCGTTCGACCTTCTGACATTCATGGGCCAGCCCCAGCAGCGTCGGCTTGCGCCAGGTTTTGCGGCGCGCCAGGTACGCCAGGCTGCGGTCATAGAACCCACCGCCCATTCCCAAACGCCCGCCGACATCGTCAAACCCGACCAATGGCAGCAACACCAGGTCCAACGCCCAGACCTTGCGTTGCCGGCCGAGGTTGGCTTGCGGTTCGAGAATGCGGAAACGGTTGGGCTTGAGCTTTTCGCCCGGGCGAATGCGCTGGAAGACCATTTTGGTTCGCGGCCACGCGCTGAGCACCGGCAGGTAGGTGGCTTTGCCCCGGCGCTGTGCAGCACGCAGCAGTAGACGCGGGTCGATTTCACCGTCGGTGGGTAAATAGAGAGAGATGTGTCTGGCGCGGCGAAACAGCGGCTGCTGGGCCAATTGCTTGTATAGCCCGCGAGCGGCCTGGCGCTGCTGACTGGGTGTCAGTGCGCGGCGGGCCTTGCGCAGCATGCGTCGAAGTTGCGGGCGGGGAAGCAGCGCAGGTTCGGTCATGGATTCGGGCTTCGGCAGTGCGAGTACACAAAGCGTACTCGTAAAAAAGCCGATGCCGGTATTTAAACCGGCATCGGACTGGAATCAGGCTCCCCGGATGAACCGCTGCTGACTTAGCCCTTGAACCCGAAAGTTCAAGGTGGAAGAAGCAGTAGGCTTTAAGGCTTTCCGTCTAGCGGACATGCACACCAGCCCAACGTGCAACTTCCAGGGTAGTGCGAATCGGCTCAGGGACATCGTCAACTGGCAAGCACCCCAGGGAGTGACGCGAGTATACCCCAAGCGATCCCACGAATCAGCCCTTGGTGACGTCCGGATCAGTTGCCAGCACCAGATCGACGCGGTCGAGCAGGTCGCGAACCTGCTCTCGGGTCGAACCGCTGGCCTGTACGTCCGGGCGTTCTTCCTTGTGCAGCAGGTCGTGGGTGATGTTCAGCGCGGCCATCACGGCGATGCGGTCGGCGCCGATGACTTTGCCGCTGCTGCGGATTTCGCGCATCTTGCCGTCCAGGTAACGGGCGGCACTCACCAGGTTGCTGCGCTCTTCCTGGGGGCAGATGATCGAATATTCTTTGTCGAGGATCTGCACGGTAACGCTATTGCTTGAACTCATGAGTCTTGCTCCAGGGCCTTGAGGCGCGAAATCATCGATTCGACCTTACGCCGGGCGATTTCGTTTTTTTCAATGAGGTGCGCGCGTTCCTCGCGCCAGGTCTTTTCCTGAGCTAATAGGAGTCCGTTTTGACTCTTTAGTTGCTCGACCCGGCTAATTAGTAGCTCGAGTCTGGCCATCAGCGCTTGCAGATCGGTGTCTTCCATTGTGTCCACTGAATATGTGTCTGATGGGTGGCAGGCTCTGTAGGAAACTGCCGACGCGTCGAGCGCGCTTAGTTTCTTACAGCCCCAGGCTGGTGGACAGCCTTTAATAGTCTTGGCGAGTCTGTCGATGTAGGATACAAGGCCTTCATTCTAGACATAGCGCCGTCTGGCGCCTAGCTGCCCATGCCCATTCAGAATTCCCCGTACCAAGCCTTCGCCACCCTGCTGAACACCAGCGGCCATTCCGTCTCGCCTGCCGAACTGCATGGCCTGTTGCTCGGCCGCAGTTGCGCCGGTGCCGGCTTCGAAGCCGACAGCTGGCTGGCCGATGCCGCCGAGCTGCTCGAAGGCGAGCCACAAGACAACGTTCGCAACGCCCTGATCGGCCTGCAAGAGATGGTCAAGGGCGAATTGACCGGCGACGACATGACCGTCGTTCTGCTGCTGCCAACCGACGACGCACCGCTGGCCGACCGCGCCGCCGCGCTGGGCCAATGGTGCCAGGGTTTCCTGACCGGCTTCGGTCTGACCCGTCGTGAATATGCCCTGACCACCGAAGCCACCGAAGTGCTGCAGGATCTGGCCGCCATCGCCCAGGTGCAAGATGCTCTGGAAGAGTCTGACGACGGCGAAAGCGATTACATGGAAGTGATGGAGTACCTGCGCGTTGCTCCATTGTTGCTGTTCACGGAAACCAAGAAAACCGACGAAGCCGCTGCTAAACCGTCGTTGCACTAATCGCCTGCCAGGGAAAGCCATCTGCCCATGATCCATATCCCGAAATCGGAATACAGCCGTCGCCGCAAGGCCTTGATGGCGCAGATGGAACCCAACAGCATCGCGATTCTGCCCGCCGCCGCGGTGGCCATTCGCAACCGCGACGTCGAGCACGTCTACCGTCAGGACAGCGACTTCCAGTACCTCAGCGGTTTCCCCGAGCCTCAAGCCGTCATCGTCCTGATGCCCGGCCGGGAGCACGGCGAATACCTGCTGTTTTGCCGGGAGCGCAACGCCGAACGAGAATTGTGGGACGGCCTGCGCGCCGGCCAGGAAGGCGCGATCCGCGACTTCGGCGCCGACGATGCATTCCCGATCACCGACATCGACGACATCTTGCCGGGCCTGATCGAAGGTCGCGACCGGGTCTACTCGGCCATGGGCAGCAACCCCGAATTTGATCGGCACCTGATGGACTGGATCAACGTGATCCGCTCTAAAGCGCACCTCGGCGCCCAGCCGCCGAACGAATTCGTTGCCCTGGATCATCTGCTTCACGACATGCGCCTGTATAAATCCGCGGCAGAAGTGAAGGTGATGCGCGAAGCCGCACGGATTTCTGCCCAGGCGCATATCCGCGCCATGCAGGCCAGCCGTGCCGGGCTGCATGAATTCAGCCTCGAAGCCGAGCTCGATTACGAATTCCGCAAGGGCGGGGCGAAGATGCCGGCGTATGGCTCGATCGTCGCGTCAGGGCGCAACAGCTGCATCCTGCATTACCAGCAGAATGACGCGGTCCTCAAGGACGGCGACCTGGTGTTGATCGATGCCGGATGCGAGATCGACTGCTACGCCAGCGACATCACCCGCACCTGGCCGGTCAGCGGCAAGTATTCAGCGGAGCAGAAGGCGATCTACGAATTGGTGTTGGCGTCTCAGGAAGCCGCGTTTGCCGAAATCGCCCCGAACAAACACTGGAATCAGGCCCACGAAGCCACGGTCCGGGTGATTACCGCCGGTCTGGTGAAGTTGGGCCTGTTGAAGGGGGACGTCGACGAACTGATCGCCAGCGAAGCCTATAAAGCGTTTTACATGCACCGCGCCGGCCACTGGCTGGGCATGGATGTGCATGACGTCGGCGAGTACAAGGTCGGCGGCGAATGGCGTGTGCTGGAAGTCGGCATGGCGCTGACCGTTGAGCCGGGGATCTACATCTCCCCGGACAACCAGAACGTGGCGAAGAAATGGCGTGGCATTGGCGTGCGCATCGAGGACGACGTGGTAGTGACCAAAACCGGTTGTGAAATCCTGACGAAAGGCGTGCCGAAAACGGTCGCCGACATCGAGGCCTTGATGGCACAAGCACGGACACAAGCGGCATGAGTCGAGTCAATCTGGCAATCATCGGCGGCGGCCTGGTCGGCGCAAGTCTGGCGTTGGCGTTGCAGGCCGGGGCCAAGGCCCGTGGCTGGAAGATCGTGTTGATCGAACCGTTCGCCCCCGGTGACACCTACCAACCGAGCTACGACGCCCGATCTTCGGCGCTGTCCTATGGCGCTCGGCAGATTTATCAACGGCTGGGCGTGTGGCAGGAAATCACCCGCCGGGCCGAGCCGATCAAGCAGATTCATGTGTCTGACCGTGGACGTTTCTCCACGGCACGGCTGTCGGCGATGGAAGAGGGTGTTCCGGCGCTGGGTTATGTGGTGGAAAACGCCTGGCTCGGCCAATGCTTGTGGCAAGGTCTGGACAAAGAAGTCGTCAGTTGGCGCTGCCCGGCGGAAGTCACCCGCATGGAACCGTTGACCGACGGTTATCGCCTGACCCTCAATGACGAAACCACTCTGGAATGCGACCTCGCGGTGCTCGCTGATGGCGGCCGTTCCGGTCTGCGCGAGCAACTGGGGATCGGCATCAAGAAGCGTCCGTACAACCAGAGCGCGCTGATCGCCAACATCACCCCGAGCGAATCCCACAACGGCATGGCGTTCGAGCGTTTCACCGACGAAGGCCCGATGGCGTTATTGCCGCTGCCGGACAACCGTTGCGCTTTGGTCTGGACCCGTTTGGGCATGGACGCGCAACGGCTGGCGGCCCTTGATGAAAAGAGCTTCCTCAGTGAGTTGCAAGGCGTGTTCGGTTATCGCCTCGGCACCTTGAAGCAGGTCGGCGCGCGGCATTTGTACCCGCTGACCTTGATCGAGGCCGAAGAGCAGGTGCGTCCGCATCTGGCGATTCTCGGCAACGCCGCCCACAGCCTGCACCCGATTGCCGGCCAAGGCTTCAACCTGTCCTTGCGCGATGCCCAGGCCCTGGCCGACGCGTTGCTGGCCAGCGAGACTTCGCCTGGCGACTTTGCGACGCTGCAGGCCTATCGCGAACGCCAGCGTATGGATCAGAACCTCACCGTCGGCTTCTCCGATCAGGTCACCCGGTTGTTCGGCAGCACCCAGCCGCTGGTCTCCCTGGGCCGCAACATCGGCCTGCTCGGCCTTGACCTGTTGCCGCCGGCCAAGCGCTGGTTCGCCCGCCAGGCCATGGGTTTGGGTACGCGTCCTGATGCTTAAGTGGCTGACCGCAAAATTCGGCAAGGCGCGGTTGATGCGCTGGGTCATGACGTTTTACCCGCCGTACTTCGGGGCCGGGGTGCGGGTTCGGCACATCAGCGATGACTTCCGCGACATTCAGGTGTCCATGGGGCTGGGCTGGTACAACCGCAACTACGTTGGCACTCAGTTCGGTGGCAGCCTGTATGCGATGGTCGACCCGTTCTACATGCTGATGCTGATGGAAAACCTCGGGCATCGGTACATCGTCTGGGACAAGGCGGCCGACATCGATTTCATTTCGCCGGGCAGAGGCCCGGTGTTCGCTCGCTTCAACATCGACGAAACCTTGCTCGACGAAATCCGCCGGCAGACCGCCGATGGCGAGAAATACCTGCCGCAGTTGCAGGTCGATATTCACGACGGCGCCGGCACCTTGGTGGCGCGGGTCGAAAAAACCCTTTACGTGCGGCTCAAGCCGCAAGCGAGACAGGCTTAAAGCATGGACATGCGCGCAGATCTGCTGATTGTCGGGGCCGGAATGGTCGGCAGCGCCCTGGCGCTGGCGTTGCAAGACAGTGGGCTGGAAGTCCTGCTGCTGGACGGCAGCCCCATGAGCGTCAAACCTTTCGACGGCGACGCGCCGTTCGAGCCGCGAGTGAGCGCCTTGTCGACCGCCAGTCAGCGCATCCTCGAACGCCTCGGCGTCTGGGACGGTATCGCCAGCCGACGCAGCAGCCCGTACACCGACATGCAGGTCTGGGACGGCAGCGGCACCGGACAAATCCACTTCTCGGCGGCCAGTGTGCACGCCGACGTGCTGGGGCATATCGTCGAGAACCGGGTGGTTCAGGACGCCTTGCTCGACCGCTTGCACGATTGCGACCTCGGAATGCTGGCCAATGCGCGCCTTGAGCAGATGCGCCGCTCCGGTGATGACTGGTTGTTGACCCTGGCTGATGGCCGCACCTTGCGCGCGCCGTTGGTGATCGCGGCGGATGGCGCCAATTCAGCAGTGCGACGCCTGACCGGTGTGGCGACCCGCGAGTGGGATTACTTGCACCACGCCATCGTCACCAGCGTGCGCAGCTCAAAACCGCATCAAATGACGGCTTGGCAGCGGTTTACCGACAACGGTCCGCTGGCCTTCTTGCCGCTGGAACGTGACGGTCAGCAGGATTGGTGCTCGATTGTCTGGTCGACCACGCCGAGCGAAGCCGAACGCCTGATGGCGCTGGATGACGAAGGCTTCTGCCGCGAACTGGAGCGGGCCTTCGAGGGCCGTTTGGGCACGGTAATCAGCGCCGATCCGCGTCTGTGCGTGCCGCTGCGTCAGCGCCACGCCAAACGCTATGTCGCGGAAGGCTTGGCACTGATCGGCGACGCGGCGCACACCATTCACCCGCTGGCCGGGCAGGGCGTGAACCTCGGTTTCCTTGATGCGGCGGTGCTGGCTGAAGTGCTGCTGCAAGCGGCTGAACGCGGCGAGCGCCTGGCGGATGTGAAAGTCCTCAGCCGTTACGAGCGTCGGCGCATGCCCCACAACCTGGCGTTGATGGCGGCGATGGAAGGCTTTGAACGGTTGTTCCAGGCCGATCCGCTGCCAGTGCGCTGGTTGCGTAACGCCGGATTGAAGCTGGTCGAGAAAATGCCCGAGGCCAAGGCGTTGTTTGTGCGTGAAGCGCTGGGGCTGACCGGGGATTTGCCGGCACTCGCCAAGGCTTGAAGTGGGCATGGCCCTGTGGCGAGGGGGCTTGCCCCCGTTCGAGCGCGAAGCGGTCGCAGGTTGGATTGCAGGTTTTGTCTGAAGATATGCAGGGACTGCTTCGCAGTCCAACGGGGGCAAGCCCCCTCGCCACAGGGGTTGTGTCGGCGCCCTGTGCAACATCTGGTAACTCACCCGCGAACTGTTCGATTGAGAAGGTAAATGTGAGTCCTTATCATTTGGCCTCATTTTTTCAATCGAGAGACCGCTCCCATGTTGGCACCGAAGCGTCTACTGACCGCACTGGCCCTGACCCTGATCGGCAGCACCGCCGCCCAGGCCGCCGACGAGGTGGTGGTTTACTCCTCGCGTATCGACGAGTTGATCAAGCCAGTCTTCGATGCCTACACCGCGAAAACCGGTGTGCAGGTGAAGTTCATCACCGACAAGGAAGCGCCGTTGATGCAGCGCATCAAGGCCGAGGGCGAAAACGCCACCGCCGACCTGCTGCTCACCGTCGACGCCGGTAACCTCTGGCAGGCCGAGCAGATGGGCATCCTCCAGCCGTTCACCTCCAAAGCCATCGACGCCAATATCCCGCTGCAGTACCGCGCGTCCTCCCACGCCTGGACCGGCCTGAGCCTGCGGGCGCGGACGATTGCTTATTCCACTGCCCGAGTGAAGCCGGGCGAGCTGACGACTTACGAAGCGCTGGCGGACAAGCAGTGGGAAGGTCGCCTGTGCCTGCGCACGGCGAAGAAGGTCTACAACCAGTCGCTGACCGCCACCATGATTGAAGTCCATGGCGCCGAGAAAACCGAGCAGATCCTCAAGGGCTGGGTGAGCAACCTGTCCACCGACGTGTTCTCCGATGACATCGCGGTACTGGACGCGATCAACGCCGGCCAATGCGACGTTGGCATCGTCAACACCTACTACTACGGCCGCCTCCACAAGCAGAAACCGGATCTGGCGGTAAAGCTGTTCTGGCCGAATCAGGGCGACCGTGGTGTGCACGTCAACCTGTCGGGCATTGGCCTGACCAAGCATGCACCGCACCCGGAAGCAGCCAAGGCCTTGGTGGAGTGGATGACCACGCCGCAAGCGCAAAAGATTTTCGCTGACGTAAACCAGGAATTCCCGGCCAACCCTGCGGTTCAGCCATCTGCTGAAGTGGCGAGTTGGGGCAAGTTTGTCGCTGATACGTTGCCGGTGGAAATTGCCGGCAAGCGCCAGGCTGAAGCGATTCGCATGATGGATCGGGCCGGTTGGAACTGACGCCACTCCTTTGTGTTGGCGTTTGTTCGTGGTGAGGGGGCCTACCTGTGGCGAGGGAGCTTGCTCCCGCTGGCCTGCGAAGCGGCCCCAAAACCAGGCGGCGCGGTGCGTCAGTTAAATCGCATCCGCTGCTTTACGACTGCTGCGCAGCCGAGCGGGAGCAAGCTCCCTCGCCACAAAATGGAGCTGGTCGCAGACCTGCGTTAGCTCAAAATTTTCTAGAGAATCCCCTTGGCCCACCCCGCCCAACGCCGCTGGTATCCCCTGGTCTTCGTCATCGCTGCGTTGGTCCTGCTGCCCCTGAGCGTTCTGCTTTTCTCCTGGCAAACCATCGATCAACAGATCTGGTCCCACCTCTGGGACACCCAGATGCCACGCCTGCTGGGCAATACCCTGACGCTGGTGCTCGGCGTCGGTATCGGGGTGACGCTGTTGGGTGTGAGCCTGGCCTGGCTCACCAGCCTCTGCGAATTCCCCGGCCGGCGCTGGCTGGACTGGGCATTGATGCTGCCCTTTGCGATACCTGCCTATGTGTTGGCGTTCGTCTTTGTCGGCCTGTTGGACTTCGCCGGTCCCGTGCAAACCTTGCTACGGGAGTGGTTTGGCGCGGGGCTACGATTGCCGCGAGTGCGTTCCACCGGCGGTGTCATCCTCGTTCTGGTGCTGGTGTTCTACCCCTACGTTTACCTCTTGGCGCGCACCGCGTTTCTGGCCCAGGGCAAAGGCCTGATGGAGGCCGCTCGGGTTCTCGGGCAATCGCCATGGCAAGCGTTCTGGCGGGTGGCATTGCCGATGGCGCGCCCGGCCATCGGCGCTGGCGTGGCGTTGGCGCTGATGGAAACCCTGGCGGATTTCGGCGCAGTGTCGGTGTTCAACTTCGACACGTTCACCACCGCCATCTACAAGACCTGGTACGGCTTTTTCAGCCTGTCGACCGCCGCGCAACTGGCCAGCCTGTTGCTGCTGGTGGTGATGGTCGTGCTGTACGGCGAGCGCCGTGCCCGGGGGGCGAATCGGGCGAGCAACGAGCGGCCACGGGTCAAGGCGTTGTATCACCTGCATGGCATCAAGGCGTTGGCGGCGATGAGTTGGTGCGGGCTGGTGTTCGCCTGCGCCTTTGTCATTCCGATGCTGCAACTGATGGTGTGGTTCTGGCAGCGCGGGCGCTTCGACCTGGATGAGCGTTACGCCGGGCTGATCGTCCACACCCTGTACCTGGGCGGCATGGCTGCGTTGATCACCGTCAGTGTTGCGCTGCTGCTGGCGTTTGCCCGACGACTGGCGCCGACCCGGGCGATCCGTTCCGGCGTCAGCCTGGCCAACCTTGGCTACGCCTTGCCTGGTTCGGTGCTGGCGGTGTCGATCATGCTGGCGTTCAGTTATCTGGATCGCGAACTGGTGATTCCGCTGTCGGGCTGGTTTGGCGGCGCGGGCAAGCCGTTACTGCTGGGCAGCCTGTCGGCGTTGTTGCTGGCCTATCTGGTGCGTTTCATCGCAGTGGCTTACGGCCCATTGGAAAGCTGTCTGGCGCGAATACGGCCTTCTTTGCCCGAAGCGGCACGTAGTCTTGGAGTGAGTGGGCCACGACTGTTTTTCAAAGTGTATCTGCCGCTTTTACTGCCCGGTACCTTGAGCGCCGCGTTGCTGGTGTTCGTCGATGTGCTTAAGGAAATGCCCGCCACCCTGCTGATGCGCCCGTTTGGCTGGGACACGCTGGCGGTGCGGATCTTCGAAATGACCAGCGAAGGAGAGTGGGCGAGGGCGTCGTTGCCGGCGCTGACCCTGGTTTTGGTCGGGCTGTTACCGGTTATCGGATTGATTCGACGTTCGGCGCATCGAAACGCCTAGGTGCCAGTCCTACACCTTGCGGCTACAATGCGCGGCATTCGGTGCGGTCCGTCTGACAGATCAGGTAGCTGAAATCGGCTGTAGGCCTTCTATTTCAAGGCTTTCACCCGTGCAGTGCTTGTCCGCACCTTCGCCACGCCCGGAAGGAGAAACCCATGGGACAGCGTACGCCTCTGTATGACCTTCATCTCGCCCTCGGCGCGAAGATGGTCGATTTTGGCGGTTGGGATATGCCACTGCATTACGGCTCGCAGGTCGAGGAACACCACCAGGTGCGCCGCGATTGCGGGGTTTTCGATGTATCCCACATGACCGTGATCGATGTCGACGGCCCCCAGGCCAAGGCCTGGCTCCAGCATTTGCTGGCCAATGACGTCGGACGCCTGCACAGCTCCGGCCGTGCCCTGTACAGCACCATGCTCAACGAGCACGGCGGTATCGTCGACGACATGCTCGTCTACCGTCTCGACGACGGCTATCGGCTGGTGGTCAACGCCTCCACCCGCGATCAGGACCTGGCCTGGATGCAGGCGCATCTCGGCGGCTTCAAAGTCCAGATCCATGAGCGTTCCGAGATGGCGATGCTGGCTATTCAAGGTCCGCAGGCCCGGCACAAGATTGCCGAACTGGTCACCCAGTCCCGCGGAAACCTGATCCAGATCCTCAAACCCTTCGAAGGTCAGCCTGATGGCGACTGGTTTATCGCGCGCACCGGTTACACCGGCGAAGACGGGCTGGAAATCGTTCTGCCAGCGGATCAGGCGCCAGGTTTCTTCAATGACCTGGTCGGCGCCGGCATCTCTCCTATCGGTCTTGGCGCCCGGGACACCTTGCGTGTCGAGGCCGGGATGAACCTCTACGGTCAGGACATTCATCAAGACGTCTCACCGCTGGCCTCTAATATGGCCGGGAGCATTGCCTGGGAGCCGGCCACTCGCCAGTTCATTGGTCGTGCGGCCCTGGAAGCCGAAAGGGCCAACGGCGTACAGCACAAACTGGTCGGTCTGGTGCTTGAGGAGCGTGGGGTTTTACGCGCTCATCAAGTCGTCCGTATCGCCAATGTTGGCGAAGGGGAGATCACCAGTGGTAGTTTCTCTCCTACGCTAAGCAAGTCGATTGCACTGGCGCGCGTGCCGATGGCGACAGCCGACCGCGCAGAAGTGGAAATCCGTGGCAAGTGGTACCCGGTCCGAGTGGTCAAACCGACCTTCGTACGCCACGGCAAAACCTTGATTTAAACTTTTCCGGCGGGCAACGACCGCTGACATTCTTCTTGAGGACACAGAACATGAGCGATATCCCTGCCGACCTGCGTTTCGCCGAAAGTCACGAATGGGCCCGTCTGGAAGCCGATGGCACCGTCACCGTGGGCATCAGCGATCACGCACAGGAAGCCTTGGGCGACGTGGTGTTCGTTGAGTTGACTGAAGTCGGCAATGTGTTTGCTGCCGAAGATCAGGCAGGTGTGGTGGAGTCGGTTAAAGCGGCTTCCGACATCTACTCCCCGATTGCCGGTGAAGTGATTGCGGTCAACGAAGAGCTGAGCGCCAACCCGGAATTGCTCAACTCCGAGCCGTACAACGCCTGGATCTTCAAACTCAAGCCAAGCAACACGGCTGACCTGGAAAAGCTGCTTGATGCAGCTGGCTACAAAGCCGCCATCGGCGAGTAATCCTCGCCCAATGTAGGAGCTACCGAAGGCTCGGGCCGCCTTCGGCAGCTCCTACACAGGTTGGTTTACGGCTTCAATACAGCTTTTACCGCTGCCACGGACTGCTCGACATCCGCTTTGCTCATCGCCGTAAACATCGGCAGCGAAACGATCAAACGGCCGACGCGTTCTGCCACCGGGAACATCCCTTCCTTGAAACCGCGCTCGCGGTAAAGACTCAGCAAGTGAATCGGCGGGTAGTGATAACCGATGCCGACGCCCAGTGCCTGCATCTGCTCCATGAACGTGGCCCGTGCCGGTTGGCCGTCCTTGCGCTCAGGCAGCACCAGTTGGAACAAATGCCAGTTGCTGTTCTCGAAATCCGCCGGCGGCAGTTGCGCCCCGTACTGCGCTTCGAAATCGGCGCCGAAACAGGCGAAATAATGCTTGGCCAGCTCACGACGATGAGCAGTGATCGCCTCGATGTGAGCAAATTGCCCCAGGCCAATGGCCGCCGCAACATCGGTCATGTTGAACTTGCCGCCCAGCACATCCACGTCCAGACCATCAAAACCCGTGCGGGTGACGCCCTGCAAACGGTACTTCTCCGCCAGTCGCACTTCCTCAGGCGTGTTCAGTACCAGGCAACCGCCCTCCGACGAGGTGACGTTCTTGTTCGCCTGGAAACTGAACGACACGAAGTCGCCTGTCGCGCCGATGCGTTGGCCATTCCAGCTCGAACCCAGGGCTTGAGCGGCGTCTTCGACTATCCGCAGGCCATGTTTTTTGGCAATCGCATACAGCCGGCTCATGTCTACCGGCAAACCGGCGAGGTACACCGGAATGATGGCTTTGGTGCGCGGGGTGATCGCGGCTTCCAACTGATCCAGATCGATATTGCGGGTGATCGGGTCGATGTCGGCAAACACCGGCGTGGCGCCCACTTCCAGAATCACGTTGGCGGTGGCGACCCAGGAAATCGGCGTGGTGATCACTTCATCGCCTGGCCCGATGCCGGCGATGCGCAAAGCGATTTCCATGGTGCAGGTGCCGGAGTTGAACGTGCGCACCGGGCGCCCGCCAAAGAACTCCGACAGTTGCGCTTCAAAGGCCTGGACCTTGGGGCCGCTGGTGATCCAGCCCGAACGCAATACATCACCGACCGCCGCAATCGTGGCTTCGTCGATGGTGGGTTTGGAAAACGGCAAAAATGGCAGTTGGCTCATAAACAGTAGACACCTGATTGGCGGACATTAGGCATGCGCCGCACATGATGATCCGGTTTGAGCGAAGGCGCCACGCCATCTGCTCGGGTATCGACTGCTATGCTGGTTTGACCGTGTTGCATCGACGCTGAGCGCCAGTCAAGAGAGAGCCCGTCATGTCCCAATTGCCGTCCTTGAGCCAGTTACGCGACCCCAATACTTTCCTGCGTCGCCACTTGGGCCCCGATGCCGCCGAACAGCAGGCGATGCTCGACAGCCTCGGCCTCGGCAGCCGGGTCGAACTGATCGAACAAACCGTGCCGCCAGGCATTCGCCTCAACCGTGAACTGGACTTGCCGCCAGCCCTCGACGAAGAAGCGGCGCTGGCCAAGCTGCGCGGTTATGCCGAACAGAACCAGGTCTGGACCAGCCTGATCGGCATGGGTTACCACGGCACCCTTACGCCGACCGTCATCCTGCGTAACGTGCTGGAAAATCCCGGTTGGTACACCGCTTACACGCCTTATCAGCCCGAGATTGCCCAGGGGCGGCTCGAAGCGCTGCTCAACTTCCAGCAATTGACCATCGACCTTACGGGCCTGGAGCTGGCTAACGCCTCGTTGCTGGATGAAGCCACGGCTGCCGCTGAAGCCATGGCGTTGGCCAAGCGGGTCGCCAAGTCCAAGAGCAATCTGTTTTTCGTCGACGAGAACTGCCATCCGCAGACCATTTCCGTGGTCCGGACCCGGGCCGAAGGTTTCGGTTTCGAGTTGATCATCGACGCTGTGGATAACCTGAAGCAGCACCAGGTTTTTGGTGCGTTGCTGCAGTATCCCGACACTCACGGCGAGATTCGTGATCTGCGGCCACTGATCGATCACTTGCATGCCCAGCAGGCGCTGGCCTGTGTGGCGACTGACCTCCTGAGTTTGTTAATGCTGACCCCGCCGGGAGAGCTGGGCGCCGATGTGGTATTTGGTTCGTCCCAGCGGTTCGGCGTACCGATGGGCTACGGCGGTCCGCATGCAGCGTTTTTTGCCAGCCGTGATGAGTACAAACGGGCGATTCCAGGGCGGATCATCGGCGTGTCGAAAGATGCCCGTGGCAACGTCGCCCTGCGCATGGCCCTGCAAACCCGCGAGCAACATATCCGTCGGGAGAAGGCCAACTCGAACATCTGCACCGCCCAGGTGCTGCTGGCCAATATCGCCAGTTTCTACGCGGTCTACCATGGCCCGGAAGGGCTGAAACGGATTGCTCAACGCGTGCATCGGCTGACTTGTATCCTCGCCGCGGGCCTTGAGCGTCATGGCATTACCCGCCTCAACAAACAGTTTTTCGACACCCTGACCCTGGAGGTCGGCGGAACGCAAACCGCGATCATCGAAAGCGCCCAAGCGGCGCAGATCAATTTGCGTATTCTCGGACGCGGGCAACTGGGCCTGAGTCTTGATGAAACGTGCGATGAGTCCACTGTCGCGAAGCTGTTCGATGTATTCCTCGGTGCCGATCATGGGCTTAACGTCGACGAACTCGACGCTGAAACCCTGGTCTGCGGCATTCCTGACGGATTGTTGCGCACCACGCCTTATCTGCGTCACCCGGTGTTCAGCGCCCATCACAGCGAAACCGAGATGCTGCGCTACCTCAAGCAGTTGGAGAACAAGGACCTGGCGCTGAACCAGTCGATGATCCCGCTCGGCTCCTGCACCATGAAACTCAATGCCACCAGCGAGATGATCCCCATCACCTGGCCGCAATTCGCCAACCTGCACCCGTTTGTGCCCAAGGAGCAGGCGGCGGGTTATGCGCTGTTGATCGAGGAGCTGGAGCGCTGGCTTTGCGCGATCACCGGTTTTGATGCGATCTGCATGCAGCCCAACTCCGGCGCCCAGGGTGAGTACGCGGGGTTGCTGGCGATTCGCAAATATCACGAGAGTCGGCATCAAGGCGCCCGGGATATCTGTTTGATCCCGTCCTCGGCCCACGGCACCAACCCGGCCTCGGCGCAAATGGCCGGGATGCGGGTGGTGATCGTTGAGTGTGACGAGGCGGGCAACGTCGATCTGGACGACCTGAAGGGCAAAGCGTCAGCAGCGGGGGACAAACTCGCCTGTCTGATGGCGACTTATCCTTCGACCCACGGCGTCTATGAGGAAGGCATCAGCGAGATCTGTGAAGTTATCCACAGCCATGGCGGCCAGGTTTACATGGACGGTGCCAACCTTAATGCCCAGGTCGGCCTGGCGCGACCGGCTGATATTGGCGCCGATGTGTCCCACATGAACCTGCACAAAACCTTCTGCATTCCCCACGGTGGCGGCGGGCCGGGCATGGGGCCGATTGGTGTGCGCGCGCATCTGGCGCCGTTTGTGGCCAATCACCCGGTGGTGCCGATCGACGGTCCGCAGCCGCAGAACGGCGCAGTCAGCGCCGCGCCTTGGGGCAGCGCGAGTATTTTGCCGATCAGTTGGATGTACATCGCCATGATGGGGCCGCAATTGGCGGATGCCAGCGAGGTGGCGATTCTGGCCGCAAATTACTTGGCGCAGCATTTGTCCGGCGCTTTCCCGGTGCTCTACACCGGGCGCAACGAGCGGGTGGCCCATGAATGCATTCTGGATCTGCGGCCGCTCAAGGCGCTGACCGGGATTAGTGAGGAGGACGTGGCCAAGCGTCTGATGGATTACGGCTTCCACGCACCGACCATGTCCTTTCCGGTGCCGGGGACGTTGATGGTCGAACCGACCGAGAGCGAATCGAAGGCTGAACTGGACCGCTTTATCGCGGCGATGCTGAGCATTCGCGCAGAAATCACCGAAGTGCAAAACGGTCATTGGGACGCTGAGGACAATCCGTTGAAACGCTCACCGCACACCCTGGCTGATATCACCGGGGTCTGGGAGCGGCCTTACACCATCGAACAAGCGGTGACGCCGGATGCGCACACCAAGGCGCACAAGTATTGGCCAGCGGTGAACCGTGTCGATAACGTTTATGGCGACCGGAATCTGTTTTGCGCGTGCGTGCCGGTGGATGATTACCGCTGATCTACCGGTTTACACCTATCCAATGTGGGAGCGGGCTTGCTCGCGAAAGCGGTGTGTCATCCGACACCAATGTTGACTGATACGGCCCCTTCGCGAGCAAGCCCGCTCCCACAATGGATTGCGTTCTGATCCAAAAACTCAGAACGACATCCGCGCCTCGACGTATAGGTTCTGCTCCCGCAGCTTGCCTTTGAGCTGTTCATCCCGGGCATTGATGCGGTTGGCAAAGGTGTTGTAGCCGGTTTCGATGTCACCCATATCGACATAGCGGTAACCAGTGCCGAGGGTGATTTGCTGGGTGAGCTTGAAGTCGGCCCCGACGCCCACGGCATAGGCGAAATTGTTCTGGCTGTTGTTGGCGAATCGCCGCGAGGTGTTGGATTGATAACCCTCGGAGCTGATGTGGGCCACACCCACCCCGGCCATGGCGTACAGCGACAGGTAGTCGTTCAGCGGGAAGTCCTTGTAGCCGTTGAGCATCAAGCGGCTGGACGAGACTTGCATGTTGTTGACGTTGGCATTGAACGGCGCCCAATGACTCTTGAACTCCGAATCGTTTTTGAGGGTGTATTCGCCTTCCAGACGCCAGTCACCCTTGAAGGCATAACCCACCGCGAGTGCGCCGCCGACGTTTTTACTGCTGTCCGGGCTGACCACGCGATGGCTGACCCTGGGGCTGGTGAGCAGCGCGCTTGAAAGGTCTTGTTGGGCACTCTGGATTTTCACCGAGCCGTATAGGCCTTCGGCATGAGACAGATTGCTGAAGGCGGCGGCTAGCAGCAGTAACGACAGGCTTGATTTGTTCATGGGTATCGATTCACTTGTGTGGATAATCCGAATCGACAAAGTCTGGGTTCACACGCCGGACGCTAATATCAGAGCCTTCCTCAGTAAGCTGGCGAATTGTCGTCTGGGTGTCAGGGTTTTGACCGTCACCTCTGTAGGAAAGCGGCGTGCAGTTTTTCTGGCCCATAAAAAATGCCGCTCATGTGAGCGGCATTTTTACATCTGTAAACGCTTAGTCCGAGGCGACGGCGTTCTTCGCCAGGATCGCATTCGCCAGTTCCATGTCCGTGGCTTTGAGGCCCGGGTTGTCGGCGCGGACTTTCTGCATGGCGGCTTCCAGGTAAGGGCCGCGGATGCCGCCGTCACTGGCGACGAAACTGCCGGCATCGTCCTGGGCCGCGACGATCAGCTTGTGATCCTTGAAGGTCAGGTAGGTCGAACCGGTGGTCGCACCGGACGAGATGACGTTACGCCAAAAGCTGTCGGCCATCGCTGAACCAACGGGTAGGGACAGCATGGCAAGGGTAGCGACAGCAAGTTTGAGACGCATGATGGGTGACTCCACTGAATTAACTACGGGGTTGGATCGCCATTTACCCAATCGAGTTCCATGACCACTCAGTCAGCCGGTTCCACCAGCAGAATCGCCCCTTGCTGGCTGACCACCCGAACCCGGCTACCCAGCGCGGCATCTGGCCCGTGGGCGATCCACACGCCATCGGCCACTTTGATTTTGCCGTGGCCGTCGACAATAGCTTCAAACACCACGAAGGTTTTGCCGATCAGTTCCTGGCCCCGCAGATTGAGATTTGGCTGGTCGCTCTCTCTCACGGCACTGCGCTGGCGTCGCCACCAGTACAGGGCAGTGGCAATCGAGAGCAGGCCGAACAACAGAAACTGCATTTCCCAGGACAGGCTTGGCAGTACAAAGGTCAGCACGCCAACCGCTGCCGCCGCCATGCCGATCCACAGCAGATAACCGCCGGCGCCGAACACTTCAAGAATCAGTAGCACCGTGCCCAGTGCCAGCCAGTCCCAGAACGACAAATGTTGCAGGAATGCCCACATGGCGAGCCTCAGGCTTTCTTGTTGTCGAACGTTGCCTTGACGATTTCGCCGATGCCGCCGACTGCGCCGATCATCGAGCTGGCCTCAAGCGGCATCAGAATCACTTTGCTGTTATTGGCTGAGGCCAGTTTGCCCAGGGCATCGATGTACTTCTGTGCGACAAAGTAGTTCACCGCCTGCACGTTGCCGTTAGCGATGGCTTCAGACACCACTTTGGTGGCCTGGGCTTCGGCCTCGGCCTGACGTTCCCGGGCTTCGGACTCGAGGAAAGCCGCCTGACGACCGCCTTCAGCTTCGAGAATCTGCGCCTGTTTCTTGCCTTCGGCAGTCAGGATCGCAGCAGCTCGCAGGCCTTCGGCTTCGAGGATTTGTGCGCGCTTGATCCGCTCGGCTTTCATCTGGCCAGACATGGCAGCCATCAGGTCCGCTGGCGGGCTGATGTCCTTGATTTCGATCCGGGTGATCTTGATGCCCCACGGCGCCGTGGCTTCATCGACCGTGCGTAGAAGTTTTTCGTTGATACCGTCGCGCTGGCTGAGCATCGCATCCAGCTCCATGGAACCGAGCACGGTACGGATATTGGTTTGCAGCAGGTTGCGAATGGCGTGTTCGAGGTTGTTCACCTCATAGGCGGCCTGCGCAGTGTTGACCACCTGGAAGAAGCACACGGCGTCGATCTGCACCGTGGCGTTATCGGAGGTGATGACTTCCTGAGGCGGAATATCCAGCACACTTTCCATGACATTCATCTTGCGGCCGATGCGGTCCACGATGGGAATGATGATGTTCAGGCCAGGCTTGAGGGTGTTGGTGTAACGACCGAAGCGCTCGACCGTCCACTGATAGCCCTGCGGCACGACCTTGAAACCCATGAACAGAATGGCGACGACCAGGCCGACAAACAGTAAAAGCACACTACCGATCTGCATAACGATTCCCTGTTGATCAATGAAATTGCAATGGCTGGAGTGTAGCGGCGCGGGTCGGGTAGCAATACCGGTTAGTCACCCCTTGCATCATCAGGAGACATAAAAGGTTTCATTTCTGCTCGCTCTGCGGCGTCACCCGCAACACTTCCTCGATGGTCGTCAAGCCTGCCGCCACCTTCTGCGCCCCCGACAATCGCAAGCTGCGCATGCCTTCCTTGAACGCCTGACGCCGAATCGCCAGCAAGTCGGTATCGGGGGTGATCAGCGCTTTGATGCTGTCGGTCAGTTGCATGATTTCGTAGACCCCGGCGCGCCCGCGATAGCCGGTGTCGCGGCATTCCAGGCAACCGATGGCGCGATGGGCATTGGTCGGCAGCGGTGCTTGCCAGGGGCGGGTCAGGGTTTGCCAATCCTCTTCCTCAAGGGTCAGCGGTGCCTTGCAGTGGGGACACAAGGTACGGACCAGGCGCTGGGCCATGACCCCGAGCACCGTGGCTTTGATCAGGTAATGCGGCACGCCGAGTTCCAGCAGGCGGCTGATGGCGCTCGGCGCATCGTTGGTGTGCAGGGTCGATAGCACCAGGTGACCGGTAAGCGCGGCCTGGATCGCCATTTCGGCGGTTTCGAGGTCGCGGATCTCGCCGATCATGATGATGTCCGGGTCTTGCCGCATCAGCGCACGCACCCCGGCGGCGAAGGTCAGGTCGATGTTGTGCTGGACCTGCATCTGGTTGAAGGCTGGCTCGACCATTTCAATCGGGTCTTCGATGGTGCAGAGGTTGACCTCCGGAGTCGCCAGTTTCTTCAGGGTGGTATAGAGGGTGGTGGTCTTGCCCGAACCGGTCGGCCCGGTCACCAGAATGATGCCGTTGGGCTGGCGGGTCATGTCCTGCCAGCGCCGCAGGTCATCGGCGGAGAAACCCAACTGATCAAAATCCTTGAGCAGCACTTCCGGGTCGAAGATCCGCATGACCATTTTTTCGCCGAACGCGGTGGGCAAGGTCGACAGCCGCAGTTCGACTTCACCGCCGTCCGGGGTCTTGGTCTTGACCCGGCCGTCCTGGGGTTTACGTTTTTCGGCGACGTTCATCCGGCCCAGGCTTTTCAGGCGGCTGACGATGGCCATGGTTACCTGGGGCGGGAATTGATAGACGTTGTGCAGCACGCCATCGATGCGAAACCTCACCGTGCCTTGCTCGCGCCGGGGTTCGATATGGATATCACTGGCCCGCTGCTGGAACGCGTACTGGAACAGCCAGTCGACGATGTTGACGATGTGCGCGTCATTGGCGTCCGGCTCCTGATCGCTGGCGCCGAGGTTGAGCAGTTGTTCGAAGTTGCCCAGGGTGCTGGTCTGCTGATCAGCGTTGGTGGCGCCGGTCACCGATTTGGCCAGGCGGAAAAACTCCACACTGAAGCGCTGGATATCCACCGGGTTGGCCACCACACGCTTGATCGGCAGCTTCAGCACGTGGGTCAGGTCGGCTTCCCAGCCAGTGACGTAGGGTTGCGCGCTGGCGATTGTCACGGCGTCGCGGTCGATGGAAACGGCGAGAATCTTGTGCCGCTGGGCGAAGGCGTAGGACATCAGCGGCGTGATGGCCGCGACGTTGATTTTCAGTGGGTCGATGCGCAGATAAGGCTGACCGGCCTGTTGGGATAACCACAGGGTCAGGCTTTCAAGGTCGAGATGTTTGCCCGGACGGCTGAGGTCGTCCAGGTGTTGGCTGGCAATAAATTCCAGCGGGTGCAGTTGGCCATTGGCGGCATGCCGGCGGCGGGCGTTGAGCGCGAGTTCGGCCGAGTCCTGATTGATAAAGCCCTGGGCGACCAGTTCTCGCAGCAAATCATTGAGATCCAGCCAGCGGTCCTGAGTGGCAAGTTGAACGGACATGCGGGTTCCTTATGAACAATCCTGCAAACAGCGATCTAGACCGCAGTGTGCAAAGGATAGTCGCGGACCCGCAGACCGTTGGGCCACTACCTGGCAAAGCCGTTTCCAGTTCTTTCAGCCCGCCGCTTGTGTTTGCTCATCCCACGCCGCATCGGCACTTTGCAGGTTTACCGAGCAGACGCTGATCAGGTTACGTAGTTTTTCAGCGATCACTTCAGCTCGATGCCAACTCAAGCCGTCGATGACGATGTCGATCGACAGCAAATCGTCCATGCGTTGCACGTTGACCTGCTCGGGGGTCAGAAACTGCAAGGCGAACAGGTTGAGTGCGCGGCACAGCAGATCCGGTTCGGCCTCGGCCAGCAGTTGGTACTGAACGCGGCAATGGGCGTTGCTGACATTCCACACGTCGGCGCGGGCTAGCGGGGTATTCACGGCTTCAAGATGCGGCATGGTCGGTCTCCAAAATCACTGGAGGAATTTTTACATTCGGTGTCGGGCATTTCTTATCTATGATTGGGCTCATTGGCGATTTATCGAATCGTTTGATTCAACGAGCTATCAATCAAAGGTTTTTCTATGCACGCCGAGCTGGATGGCTACGACCGCAAAATTCTCGCGTTGCTGCAAGAGGACGCCTCACTCTCCAGCGCACAAATCGCCGAGCAGGTGGGACTGTCGCAATCGCCGTGCTGGCGGCGGATTCAGCGGATGAAGGAGGAGGGGATCATTCGCGCTCAGGTGACCCTGCTTGATCGCAAGAAAATAGGCCTGAACACGCAGATCTTCGCCGAGATCAAACTCAATGCCCACGGGCGTTCGAACTTCACAGAGTTCACCGAGGCGATTCGCGGCTTTCCCGAAGTACTGGAGTGTTATGTGCTGATGGGGTCGGTGGATTTCTTGCTGCGGATCGTCACGGCGGACATCGAGGCTTATGAGCGCTTCTTCTTTGAGAAGCTGTCGATGGTGCCGGGGATTCAGGAGGTGAACTCGATCGTGGCGCTGTCGGAGATCAAGTCTACGACGAGTTTGCCGGTGTTGCGGTAACGCCTATGAACTTGTGGCGAGGGAGCTTGCTCCCGCTGGAGGCCGAAGGACTCCCTATCCCGAAAACGCGGTGAAACAGGCGTAACGCGTTTGTCGGATTTGGGGGCGCTTCGCACCCCAGCGGGAGCAAGCTCCCTCGCCACAGGTCTTAGTTGTTACATACGCAACAACATTTTCCAGGCACGGTTCTGATACACGGCAATCGCTTGCTGCTTGCGCGCATCCAGGCTTTCGTCGGTGATCGGCTCGTTGGCCAGTTGCGCCAGTTTGTTCAGCTCACCGTACAGGCGATCCATTTCCGGGATGTCCAGCACGCCACGGGCGTGGTGCATCCAGGCCTGGATGCGTTCGATGCGTGGCAGTTGCTCGGCCAGGTCTTCCGGCTGTTGCTGATAACGCTGCAATTGCAGGGACGTGGCTTCTTCGCCCAGCAGGCGCGGGAGCCAGTTGGCCAGTTGCGCAGCGCCTTGGCGATTGCCGCGCACGTTGCGATCAGCAGCCCAGGTGCGGGCCAGCAACCAGCGCGAAGTGTTCAGCGAGAACAGGCCCCAGCGCGGGTCTTCCAGTTCTTCGAGGAACTGCTCCGGCGCGGCTTTGCGCACGTCTTCGTCGTCCAGCCCGGCTTGAACCAGCGGACGCCAGTCTTCCAGCAAGGCGTCGAGTGCAACGCGCAGGTCGTGAGTCGACTGACGCGGTGCCGCTTGACCGAGGCTGCTGAGCAGCGCGCGCAGTTCACCGAGGTTTTCGACCCAGTCCTGCAACAGGCGCCAGTGGCCATTGAAGCGATATTGTTCAGCCAGACGCTGGCTGCTGCCCAACAAGTGCCAGCTCAGGGCGGCGAAAGCGTCGTCCAGCGGCATTTCGGCAGTGATTTGCGGCGCCGGCAGGCTCAGCGAGTAGCTGTTGGCGTCGTACAAACGATAGCCGCGCTCGGCCTTGCTGATGTCACACGGCATCAGGGCCAGGGTCGCGGCCAGTTCAGCGGCCAGTTCCAGCAGCGCGGCAGGTTCGCCTTCGCGCAGTTCCAGTTCGAGCTCGCAGATTTCTTCTTTCTGTTTACCGACCACTACGTGGCCGAAGTCCAGCGCCGCTTCGATGACCACTTTGGTCTTGCCACGGCCCCAAGCGATTTCCGCGCGTTCGCGAACGAAATCGGTGGTGAAAATGGCTTTCAGGGTTTTCTTGTCCAGCTCGGCCAGCTCTTCAGGCCAGCATTCGCCGTCGAGTTTCTTCACGTCGAGCTTGGCTTTGGGCAGGTTCCAGTCGTATTCGTTACGCTCGGACAGACCGGCAACGCTCTGGCCGCGGGTCTTGAGGGTCTGAATCACTTCTTCGCCATCGCGGCGCAGGCGCAGGGCAACCTTGGCGCGGGCCAGGTCGCGCTCAGGCGTGTCGAAGTACTGGTTCATCAACTCACGGCGTTCCCAGCCACTTTTGTTGCGTTTTTTCAGTAGCGGGTGCTCGCGCAGGGCAGCGAGGGTTTCGCGGCTGACGCGGAGTTTGATTTCGGTTTCTTTCTGCATGGCCGGAAAATCCAGGATCGGGAGCGCAGCCGGGGGAATGTGTGGCTGCCAAGGTCGTGCAGTGTACAGGACTCACAAGTCCTACGCGCCGCGGCGGTTTATTCCTGAAGCCGGATGGTTCTATGATGGACTTCAAATCGGGAGTTTGGAGTCAGCGATGCCTTTGCCGTCCATGAAAGATCAGTTCGCTGCGCTGATCGCTGCGCCGTCGGTCAGTTGTACCCAGCCGAGCCTGGATCAAACCAATCGTCCGGTGATCGACTTGCTGGCGACCTGGCTCGGTGATTTGGGTTTTGCCTGTGATATCCAGCAGGTCAGCCCCGGAAAATTCAACTTGCTCGCCAGTTTTGGTTCCGGCCCCGGTGGGCTAGTGCTGGCCGGGCACAGCGACACCGTGCCGTTCGACGGCGCGTTGTGGCAGACCGATCCATTGAAACTGACGGAAGTGGACGGCCGTTGGGTCGGCCTCGGCAGTTGTGACATGAAGGGCTTTTTCGCCTTGGCCATCGAAGCGGTCATTCCGCTGCTCGACCAGCCGTTCAAGCAGCCCTTGATGATCCTCGCCACTTGCGATGAAGAAAGCTCGATGTCCGGGGCGCGGGCCCTGGCCGCCGCTGGACGCCCGCTGGGCCGGGCGGCGGTGATTGGCGAGCCGACCGGCCTGAAGCCGATCCGCCTGCATAAAGGCGTGATGATGGAACGCATCGATATTCTCGGTCGCAGCGGCCATTCCTCGGACCCAAGCCTGGGGCACAGTGCTCTCGAAGCCATGCACGACGCGATTGGCGAACTGCGCGGCTTGCGTCTTTTATGGCAACGCGAATTCCGCAACCCGCAGTTCAGCGTGCCGCAACCGACGATGAACTTCGGCTGCATCCACGGCGGTGACAACCCCAACCGCATCTGTGGCCAGTGTTCGCTGGAATTTGACCTGCGACCGCTGCCGGGCATGGACCCGAATGCCCTGCGCGAGGCGATTTTGCAGAAGCTCAAGCCGATTGCCGAGCGGCATCAGGTGAAGATCGATTACGCGCCGCTGTTCCCCGAAGTGCCACCGTTCGAGCAGGCCGAAGACGCCGAATTGGTCCGGGTCGCGGAAAAGCTCACCGGTCATCGGGCCGAAGCAGTAGCGTTCGGCACGGAAGCACCTTATCTTCAGCGTCTTGGCTGCGAAACACTGGTGCTTGGCCCGGGCGACATCGCCTGCGCTCACCAACCGGGGGAATACCTCGAAATGTCACGTTTGCAGCCTACCGTGCATCTATTACGACAACTGATTGAACATTACTGCCTGACACCGGCCCAAAACCCAATGCCAGCCAGTTAAACGCAATCCAGGTGGGAGCGGGCTTGCTCGCGAAAGTGGTGTGTCAGGCAATATTGATGTCGGCTGACACGGCCCCTTCGCGAGCAAGCCCGCTCCCACAGGTTCTGTGTTTAGGCTGATTAACCGGTTTAAATTACCAGTGTCCAAACCCGTATTCATGAGGAGAGCTCGCGTGTTGCCAAGCCTGTTCCGACGATAACCACCAGCCCGTTGTGCGTTTTGTGTTTCGCCCATTTTTTGGCTGCTATTTATTACAGGCCCAGGTTCATGCCCGAATACGTTAATTGGCTTCGTCACGCATCTCCTTACATCAATGCCCACCGCGATTGCACGTTCGTCGTCATGCTGCCCGGCGACGGTGTGGAGCATCCGAACTTCGGCAATATCGTCCACGACCTGGTGCTGTTGCACAGCCTCGGCGTGCGACTGGTGCTGGTTCATGGTTCCCGTCCGCAAATCGAAACCCGCCTCGCCGCCCGCGGCCTGATCCCGCACTACCACCACGGGATGCGCATCACCGATGCCGCGACCCTGGAATGCGTGATCGATGCGGTCGGTCAACTGCGTATCGCCATTGAAGCGCGGTTGTCCATGGACATGGCCTCGTCGCCGATGCAGGGCTCGCGGCTGCGGGTGGCCAGCGGCAACCTGGTGACGGCACGGCCGATTGGCGTGCTCGAAGGCGTCGACTATCACCACACCGGCGAAGTGCGCCGGGTCGACCGCAAGGGCATCAATCGCCTGCTGGACGAGCGCTCCATCGTGCTGCTGTCGCCGCTGGGCTACTCGCCGACCGGTGAGATTTTCAACCTGGCGTGTGAAGACGTCGCCACCCGTGCTGCCATCGACCTCGGCGCGGACAAACTGCTGCTGTTCGGCGCGGACCTGGGCTTGATCGATGAACACGGTCGCCTGGTTCGCGAATTGCGCCCACAACAGGTGCCGGCGCATCTGCAACGCCTGGGCAGCAACTATCAGGCTGAGTTGCTGGATGCGGCGGCTGAAGCGTGTCGCGGCGGCGTGGCGCGTAGCCATATCGTCAGCTACGCCGAAGACGGTGCGCTGCTGACCGAACTGTTCACCCGCGACGGTGGCGGCACGTTGGTGGCCCAGGAACAATTCGAGCTGGTGCGCGAAGCGGCGATTGAAGACGTCGGTGGTTTGCTGGACTTGATCAGCCCGTTGGAAGAGCAGGGGATTCTGGTACGCCGTTCCCGTGAAGTGCTGGAACGTGAGATCGAGCAGTTCAGCGTGGTCGAGCGCGAAGGCATGATCATCGCCTGCGCGGCGCTGTATCAGATTGCCGATTCGGATGCCGGGGAACTGGCCTGTCTGGCGGTGAACCCGGAGTATCGCCATGGCGGTCGTGGCGATGAACTGTTGGAACGGATCGAAACCCGTGCCCGGGCGCAGGGTCTGAAAACCCTGTTCGTGCTGACCACCCGGACCGCTCACTGGTTCCGCGAGCGTGGGTTCGAGCCAAGCAGCGTCGAGCGCCTGCC
Organism: Pseudomonas sp. ASL4; assembly: GCF_056680395.1. Taxonomy (NCBI): domain Bacteria; kingdom Pseudomonadati; phylum Pseudomonadota; class Gammaproteobacteria; order Pseudomonadales; family Pseudomonadaceae; genus Pseudomonas; species Pseudomonas sp. ASL4. Next base: position 1,082,940 of record NZ_CM155280.1, read on the forward strand.
GTCGGCGCGGGCGTCGCTGTACAACTATCAGCGTAATTCGAAGATCTTCGAAAAGACCCTGTAACCACAAAACTATTGTGGCGAGGGAGCTTGCTCCCGCTGGGCTGCGTAGCGGCCCCAAGCCCGGCAATCGCGTTATATCTGAATCAACGCGCTGCCGGGTTTGGGAGTCCTTCGGCCTCCAGCGGGAGCAAGCTCCCTCGCCACAGGGGTTGTGTTATTCCTTTACGAACTTCGCGCTAACGTACGGCGAGTAATCCGGCAGCACCGTTTCGACCTTTCCTTGCTCCTTCAAAAACTTCGCTGTCTCACCAATTGCCTTGGCTGTGCCGCCGTCCAGCAGCGCGGTGGTCTGTTGCGCCTTGGCATCCGGGAAGTTTGAGCCGGCCAGCAATTCCGGCACGTCGGCGGCATTGGCTCCGGTCAGTTTGGCGATTTTCTGCACCGGCACCGAGTCGGCAGTCCAGCTGTCTTTATGGGCGGCATAATCGGCGAACGAGTCCAGGGTGACCTTGGCGAATTTCGCCACCACCTCTGGATGCTTCTCGGCGTAATCCTTGCGCGCGACCCAGACCTCGAAGGTCGGCGCACCCCATTGGCCGACCTGTGCGGCATCGGTCAAGGTCTTGCCGGTCTTACGAATTTCCCCCAGCGCCGGTGACCAGACAAACGCGCCGTCGATGTCGCCACGCTTCCAGGCAGCGGCGATTTCAGCAGGTTGCAGGTTCACCACTTTGACTTTTGAGGCATCGAGGCCCCAATGCTTCAGTGCGCCGAGCAGGCTGTAATGGGACGTTGAAACGAAGGGCGTGGCGATGGTCTTGCCGATCAAATCTTCCGGTTTATTGATGCCGCTGCCATTACGCACAACCAAGGCTTCGGCCGCGTTGATCTGGGCGGAAACGATAAACGCGACGATTGGCAGATTGCGTGAAGCGGCCGCGGCCAAGGGGCTGGAACCAAGGTAGCCGATCTGCACATCGCCGGAGGCAATGGCGGTGACCACTTCCGGGCCGCTATTAAAACGCCGCCAGTCAATTTTCTGTCCAATGGCTGTCTCATAAGTGCCATCTGCCTGAGGTACTTTGCTCGGGTCGATACCGGTCTGATAGCCCACCGTGAGGTTGGCCGCTTGAGCACCACAGGAAATTAATATCGATATACAAACTGTAACAATTTGACTGGATAGTGCGCGTTTGGCCATCATGGCGTCGCCTTTTCGATAGGGGTTGACGAATTGAAGATGTGTCAACGCTAAGCGATCTAAAAAAAGGCTAATAAATACCATTTAGTAATTAGCTTATGAGCCGATACCTGATGTCCCGGTGCGGTTTCGCAGTGATGAGCTATATTCCATTGCGGTATGAAAAAGAATGAAATAATTCTTTTTGGGTTTATGAGTAATTCATTACCCTGCAGGGACCAAATCACTGCGGTTAGACGAAGGTCGTAGACATGGTTGGTAACGATTGACTTATTGGTCACGGTCTGGCGCTAATCGCGCATCTTCGGATCCAGGGCATACGACCCAGGACCAGATACACAAGAATTAGAACGAGAGGAGCGAAACAATGAACAAGTCCACTTTGGCCCTGGCAGTGGCCGTAGGGGTTTTGGCGCAGCAGGCAGGCGCCGCCGGTTTCATCGAAGACAGCAAGGCTACCTTGGGTCTGCGTAACTTCTACATCAACACCGATAACCGTACTGGCCCGGACACCGCTTCGAGCAAGAACAAAAACGAAGAATGGGGCCAAGGCTTCGATCTGCGTTTCATCTCGGGTTACACCCAAGGTACTGTTCAGTTCGGCGTTGATGCTATCGGCCTGTACGGCGTGCGTCTGGATTCCAGCTCGAACAAGAGCGGCAACGCCAACGGCGCGGCTTCCGGCGGCACCGTGTTCCCAAGCGATGGCAACAGTGCTGTTCCAGACTTCGGTAGCCTGGGTCTGACCGGTAAGGTCAAGATCTCCCAGACCGAACTGAAAGTCGGCACCCTGATGCCGAACAACCCGGTCATCAAGTACAACGATGGTCGTCTGCTGCCACAAACCTTCACCGGTGGCGAGCTGAAGTCCAACGAAATCAAAGACCTGACCCTGACTGCCGGTCAGATCGAGTCCGCCAAGGGCCGTAACTCCAGCAACGACGAAGATCTGTCGATTGCCGTCGCGAACGCTAGCTCGAACTATGACGCTGGCAAGTTCAGCAACAAGTTCTACTACGGCGGTGCTGACTACAAAATCACCAAAGACCTGACCGCATCGTACTACTACGGTGAATTGAAGGACTTCTACTCGCAGAACTTCCTGGGTCTGGTCCACAACTGGGCAATCGGTCCAGGCGTGCTGAAAAGTGACCTGCGTTACTACCGCAGCCGTGACAACGGTGCCAACGGCAACGACTCCGCTTACTACACCAGCGGTTTCTACGGCGGCAAAACTGTCAAAGGCAAAGTCGACAACGACCTGTACAGCTACCTCGCTTTGTACTCGGTTGAAGGCCACACCTTCGGCGGCGGCTACCAGTACACCAAGGGCGACAGCGATTTCCCTTGGCTGAACCAGGGTGACGGTTCGTCCAACAGCACCATCACCGACATGCAGATCCAGAAGTTTGCCCGTGCTGGCGAACGTACCTGGCAAGCTCGCTACGCGTATGACTTCGCCAAAGTCGGCGTACCTGGCCTGACCGCTGGTGTGATCTACCTGCGTGGTAGCAACATCGACAACCCTACCGGTGACAAGACCGAATGGGAACGTGACATCACCCTCGGTTACGTTGTTCCAGAAGGCCCGCTGAAAAACCTCGGCGTTGCCTGGAAAAACGCTATGTGGCGCACCGACATCGCTACTCGCGACCAGGACGAAAACCGTCTGATCGTCAGCTACTCGATCCCGCTGTTGTAATAGCGTGACCTTGTAAGTCTGAGTAAAAAAAGCCCCGCCCGGCACCACGCCGAGCGGGGCTTTTACATTTCCGAGTCAGGCTCACCCCCGTAAACCCTCCCCGAAATTCCCCTCTGTGCAGCTACTCAAGGCCTTCTCGAACCTTGTGAGCGATGTTCGTCTCGATGACCGTGCAGGTCCAGTGAACAGATCTTTAATATTCATTTATGATCTAAATAAATCGATATTTATTCTTTTTAAACTATAAGAAACACAGGCACAGTTGAGCTCATCAAGCACTCACCAGGAGCAGCACCATGAGCCTCAGACTTGGCGACATCGCCCCCGACTTCGAACAGGATTCCAGCGCCGGCACCATCCGTTTCCACGAATGGCTGGGCGATAGCTGGGGCGTGCTGTTTTCCCACCCGGCGGACTTCACCCCGGTGTGCACCACCGAACTGGGCTTCACCGCCAAGCTCAAGGATGAATTTGCCCTGCGCGGCGTAAAAGCCATCGCGCTGTCCGTCGACCCGGTGGATTCGCACCACAAGTGGATCGAGGACATCAACGAAACCCAGAACACGATCGTCAACTTCCCGATCCTGGCCGACGCTGATCGCAAGGTCTCGGACCTGTACGACCTGATTCACCCGAATGCCAACGACACCCTGACGGTGCGCTCGCTGTTCGTAATCGACCCGAACAAGAAGGTTCGGTTGACCATCACTTATCCGGCCAGCACCGGTCGCAACTTTCATGAAATCCTGCGGGTGATCGACTCGCTGCAACTCACCGATAACTACAAAGTGGCCACCCCGGCCAACTGGCAGGACGGTGATGAAGTGGTGATCGTGCCGTCGCTCAAGGACGAAGACGAAATCAAGAAACGCTTTCCCAAGGGTTATCGCGCGGTGAAACCGTACCTGCGCCTGACGCCGCAACCGAATCGTTGATCTGAAATACTGCCCCTGTAGGAGCGAGGCTTGCCCGCGAAGAGGCCATCACGTCCGACATTGATGCTGGCCATGATGACGCCTGCGCGGGCAAGCCTCGCTCCTACAGGTGGGGCATGCATTCTCAAAGCAGGGGATTTCAGGCCGTTTCGACGGCCTTTTTTTTTGCCTGAATTTGGGTGTTCTGTATAGATCTACAAAGAATAACTAAATGAATAAATATGATTTATGGATATATAAATCACCTGTTAAGGTCACTTCCATCAAAGCGAGATCGCGCACGGCGAATCGCTAACACCGCTCAAGGAATCATCTGAATGCTGGTCGTCTCACTCGGTGGCAGCCCCAGCCAACGCTCTCGTTCCGGGGTGCTGCTGGAGCGTTCGCAGCGCTGGTTGCAAGAACAAGGTGTGGAAGTGGTGAGTTATCAGGTACGGGACTTCCCGGCTGAAGACTTGCTGCATGCCCGCTTCGACAGCCCGAAGGTGATCGACCTGCTGCAACAGATTGAAAACGCCGATGGCCTGCTGATCGCCACGCCGGTCTACAAGGCATCGTTCTCCGGCGCTCTGAAAACTGTATTGGATCTGCTCCCCGAGCGGGCCCTGGCCCACAAAGTGGTGTTGCCAATGGCCACCGGCGGCAGCATCGCCCACATGTTGGCGGTGGACTACGCACTCAAACCAGTGCTCTCGGCATTGAAGGCCCAGGAAATGCTCCACGGGATTTTCGCCGTGGACAGCCAGATCGCTTACGGCGAAGGCAGCGCCCAGGCACTGTTGGCGCCCGAGCTGGAAGAACGACTGAATGAATCACTGGAGCTGTTTTTCAGCGCCATGGCGCGACGGCCCAAGCCGATCGACCCGAACCTGCTGAACGAACGTTTGTTGAGTGCTCGCTGGAGCATTTAAGCCGGCACTTAAGCCACCCCTGAATTTGAAGTCCTCACCTTACTCAGCCGCTAACGGCCAAGCAGGTGCAGCCAAAACCCAACAGCAAATAGGAGAGCGCTATGCGCACTGTCATTTTGCGTCGTGGTCTGGTCGCTCTGTTTGTGGCGGCTGTGTCCTTCGGCGTTATTTCTCAAGCACAAGCCGAGACTTTGCGAATCGGCTATCAAAAGTACGGCACCCTGGTGCTGCTCAAAGCCAAAGGCACGTTGGAAAAACGCCTCGCCGCCCAAGGTGTGGACGTGCAATGGACTGAATTTCCCGGCGGCCCGCAGCTGCTGGAAGGCCTGAACGTCGGCTCCATCGACTTCGGTGTCACCGGTGAAACGCCTCCGGTATTCGCCCAGGCGGCCGGCGCCGATCTGCTCTACGTCGCCTACGAACCGCCAGCGCCGCACAGCGAAGCGATCCTGGTGCCGAAGGACTCGACAATCAAATCCGTAGCGGACCTCAAGGGCAAGAAAGTCGTCCTGAACAAAGGCTCCAATGTTCACTACCTGTTGGTCCGGGCGCTGGAAGACGCCGGCCTCAAATACACCGACATCCAGACCGTATTCCTGCCGCCCGCCGATGCCCGCGCTGCGTTCGAGCGCGGCAGCGTCGATGCCTGGGTGATCTGGGATCCGTACCAGGCTGCCGCCGAACAGCAACTGCAAGCGCGCACCCTGCGCGATGGCCAGGGCATCGTCGACAACCATCAGTTCTACCTGGCGACCAAACCCTACGCGCAGAAAAATCCCGAGGTGATCAAGGCCCTTGTCGAGGAAGTGCGCGCTGTCGGTGAATGGTCCAAGGCCAATCCCGAAGACGTCACCAAACAGGTTTCGCCACTGCTCGGCCTGCCGGCAGACATCACCCTGACCTCGGTGAAACGCCAGGGCTACGGCGCGTTGTTCCTCACGCCGGAAGTGGTCGCCGCCCAACAGAAAATCGCCGACAGCTTCTACCAGCTCAAGCTGATTCCCAAGCCCTTGAGCATCAAAGACGTGATCTGGACGCCACCGGCAGCCGTTGCCAACGCGCAGTAATTCGATTTCCTAAGGAGACCACTCCATGAGCCTCAATATTTTCTGGTTCCTGCCTACCCACGGCGACGGCCATTACCTTGGCACCGCCGAAGGCGCTCGCGCCGTTGACCACGGTTACCTGCAACAGATCGCCCAAGCGGCGGATCGCCTGGGTTTCGGCGGTGTGCTGATTCCCACCGGTCGCTCTTGCGAAGACTCGTGGCTGGTGGCCGCGTCGCTGATCCCGGTCACCCAGCGTTTGAAATTCCTTGTCGCCCTGCGCCCCGGGATCATTTCCCCAACGGTGGCCGCGCGGCAAGCGGCGACACTGGATCGCTTGTCCGGCGGTCGTGCGCTGTTCAACCTGGTGACGGGTGGTGATCCGGATGAATTGGCCGGCGACGGTTTGTTCCTCAGCCACGAAGAGCGTTATCAGGCCTCGGTAGAATTCACCCGCATCTGGCGCCGCGTGCTGGAAGGCGAAACCGTCGATTACGACGGCCAGCACATCAGCGTTAAGGGCGCCAAGTTGCTCTATCCGCCGATCCAGCAACCGCGTCCGCCGCTGTACTTCGGTGGTTCGTCGGAAGCCGCGCAGGACCTGGCCGCCGAACAGGTGGAAATGGTCCTGACCTGGGGCGAACCACCGGCCGCCGTGGCCGAGAAAATTGAGCAAGTGCGGGCCAAAGCCGCGAAGCTCGGTCGCACCGTACGCTTCGGCATTCGCCTGCATGTGATCGTGCGTGAAACCAACGAGGAAGCGTGGGCCGCAGCGGATCGACTGATCTCCCATGTGGACGACGAGACCATCGCTCGGGCCCAGGCTTCGCTGTCGCGGTTCGATTCGGTGGGTCAGCAACGTATGGCCGCACTGCATGGCGGTAGCCGCGACAACCTGGAAGTCAGCCCCAATCTCTGGGCCGGTGTTGGCTTGGTGCGCGGCGGCGCCGGCACCGCATTGGTGGGCGATGGCCCGACCGTGGCCGCGCGCATGAAGGAATACGCGGACCTGGGCATCGACACGTTCATCTTCTCCGGTTATCCACACCTGGAAGAGGCTTACCGCGTCGCCGAATTGCTGTTCCCGCACATTGACGTACAGCGCCCGGAACAGCCCCAAGGTGCCAACTTCGTCAGCCCGTTTGGCGAGATGGTGGCCAACGACATCCTCCCTAAAGCCGCGTCCCAGAGCTGAGGCGCCGCCATGAAGAAAATTATCCACACCCTCGCGCCCTGGGCGTTGCCGGTGTTGTTGCTGGCGGTGTGGCAGTTATCGGTGTCGGCGGGTTGGTTGTCGACACGGATTCTGCCGGCACCCATCGCGGTGATCGAAGCCGGCGTGAGCCTGGTGCGCAGCGGCGAAATCTGGACTCACCTCGCCATCAGTGGCTGGCGTGCGGCGCTGGGTTTCACCATTGGCGGCAGCATTGGTCTGGCGTTGGGCTTCATCACCGGCCTGTCGAAATGGGGCGAACGCTTGCTCGACAGTTCGGTACAGATGATCCGTAACGTACCGCACCTGGCGCTGATTCCACTGGTGATCCTCTGGTTCGGCATCGATGAGTCGGCGAAGATTTTCCTGGTGGCGTTGGGCACGTTGTTCCCGATCTACCTCAATACCTATCACGGCATCCGCAACGTCGATCCGGCGCTGGTGGAGATGGCGCGCAGTTACGGCTTGTCCGGTTTCAGTCTGTTCCGTCAGGTGATCTTGCCGGGTGCACTGCCTTCGATTCTGGTCGGTGTGCGTTTCGCGCTGGGCTTTATGTGGCTGACGCTGATCGTCGCTGAAACCATTTCCGCCAGCTCCGGCATCGGCTATCTGGCGATGAATGCGCGAGAGTTCTTGCAGACCGACGTGGTGGTGCTGGCGATTCTGTTGTACGCGGTGCTCGGCAAACTGGCCGACCTTGCGGCCCGTGGACTGGAGCGTGTCTGGCTACGCTGGCATCCGGCGTATCAGGTTGCCAAAGGAGGTGTCGCATGACTGCTCAACAACCTCCACGCCTGCTGCGCGGGATTCCGCTGGCGGTGCGCAAACTGCAAAAGACTTTTGGTTCGCGGCAAGTGCTGCGCGAGATCGACCTGCACATTCCGGCCGGTCAATTCGTCGCCGTGGTCGGTCGCAGCGGTTGCGGCAAAAGCACTTTGCTGCGCTTGCTCGCTGGTCTCGACCTGCCCACGGGCGGCGAATTGCTGGCCGGTTCTGCGCCTTTGAGTGATGCCCGGGAAGACACGCGATTGATGTTCCAGGAAGCGCGTCTGCTGCCATGGAAAAAGGTTATCGACAACGTCGGCCTCGGGCTCAAGGGCAACTGGCGACCACAAGCACTGGACGCGTTGGAGTCGGTAGGCCTGGCGGATCGTGCCAATGAGTGGCCGGCGGCCTTGTCCGGTGGCCAGAAGCAACGTGTGGCCCTGGCCCGCGCGCTGATCCATCAACCGCGCTTGCTGCTGCTGGACGAACCCCTAGGCGCCCTGGATGCCCTGACCCGAATTGAAATGCAGCAACTGATCGAACGGCTCTGGCAAAAGCACGGTTTCACCGTGTTGCTGGTGACCCACGACGTCAGTGAAGCGGTGGCGATTGCCGATCGGGTGATCCTGATCGAAGAGGGCGAAGTCGGCCTCGACCTGCACGTGGAACTGCCGCGCCCTCGGGTTCGTGGCTCCCATCGGCTGGCGGCGCTGGAAACCGAAGTACTCAACCGTGTGCTGTCACTGCCCGGCGAGCCGCCGGAGCCGGAACCTGTTTCACCATTGCCTACGCAACTGCGCTGGGCGCAATAACTCACGCCTCATCTCAACGACAGGAATCAACATCATGACTATCAAAGCCATCAACGTTCGTAACCAGTTCAAAGGCTCGATCAAAGAAATCGTGCTGGGTGACGTGCTGTCGGAAATCGACGTGCAAACCGCTTCCGGGATCGTCACTTCAGTGATCACCACCCGTTCGGTGAAAGAGCTGGAACTGGTGGTCGGCAGCGAAGTAATCGCGTTCGTGAAATCCACCGAGGTGTCGATCGCCAAGTTGTAAGCGCGTGCATTACGAACAACCCTGGAGGGTGTGAGCCCTTCGGGGGTTTTTATGCGAGTGAATCAGTGAGTTCGGTGGTGTGGCATTCGCGAGCAAGCCCGCTCCCACAGGGGATTTGTGCCGAACACAAATTCCATGCTCATTGAAGATCAATTGTGGGAGCGGGCTTGCTCGCGAAGAGGCCATTGAAGCCACTAGAGAACTCAGGCTGAAAGGGTGCGCTTGGGCAAGTAAGGCGGCAGATAAAGCCCCAAATACGCATCAAACACCCGCATCCCTTCCTCAGCCATGCGCGGTGTAATCTGCCCATGCAGCTGCACCGAGCGCGCATACACCCGATCTCCCAGCTCCATCGCCAACGCAAACACATCCACATCCATCGGCAGCCTCGGCAGCTCGAAGTGGTGATCGAATAGTTTGTGCATCAGGTCACCCAGTTCGATGTCGTGCTGGCGGTCGGCCTGGGTGACTTCGGTCAGGCCGTGCTGGGCGAGGATCAGTTGCCGGGCGGCCGCGTCTTCGCCGTAGATGTCGAGCATGCGCTGTTCCACCAGTCGTGACAGGTCACGCCAGCTGTGGAGGGCTTCGTGGTTGATCGGCGCTTGCAGGCAGGCGCGGAATGCTGCGTGGACGTCGGCGGTCAAGGCTTCGAGCAGGGCCGGGACGCTGGCGAAGAAGTGGTAGACCGAGGACGGCGGGATCTGCGCGCGCTCGGCGACGCTGTAGATCGACAGGCTGGCCACGCCCTCGGCGGCGAGCAGCGTGCGGGCGGCATCGAGTATCGAATCGATCCGGGCCTGGCTGCGTGCGCGGGGTTTGCGAATAGGGGCGGGGCGCGTCATTGGAGTCTCCTGCGGGGCAGCGGGCATTGTACGCAGAGCGGGAGATGTTCCATATCCCCTGTGGCTCTCAGTGATTCACTGTGGCGAGGGAGCTTGCTCCCGTTGGAGGCCGTAGGACTCCCTTTAATACGCAATGCGGTTCTGTCAGACACACCGCATTGACTGGTTTCGGGGTCGCTTCGCGACCCAGCGGGAGCAAGCTCCCTCGCCACAGGGGTTGATGGCGGCCATAAAAAAACGCCGTCGGCCTTATCAGCCGGCGGCGTTTCTTTTTTACTGCAACCACTTACACGGTATGCAGGTACCAGTTGTACTCAAGGTCGGAGATGGAGTGTTCGAACTCCTCCAGCTCACTTTCCTTACAGGCCACAAAGATATCGATGTATTTCGGATCGATGTACTTGGCCATGACTTCGCTGTCGTCCAGCTCACGCAATGCGTCGCGCAGGTTGTTCGGCAGGCTTTGCTCGTTCTGCTCGTAGGAGTTGCCTTCTACGGGCGCGCCCGGCTCGATCTTGTTGGTCAAGCCGTGGTGAATACCGGCCAGAACCGAAGCCATCAGCAGGTACGGGTTGGCATCGGCGCCGGCAACGCGGTGTTCGATACGTACGGCATCGGACGAGCCGGTCGGTACGCGAATCGCTACGGTGCGGTTGTCCAGGCCCCAGCACGGCGAGTTCGGCACGTAGAACTGTGCGCCGAAACGACGGTACGAGTTGACGTTCGGGCAGAGGAAAGCCATCTGCGCCGGTAGGGTCTCGAGCACACCGCCGATCGCGTGACGCAATGCGGCGTTCTGCTCGGGATCCTCACTGGCAAAAATATTCTTGCCGTCTTTGTCGAGAATCGAAATGTGCACGTGCAGACCGTTACCCGCCTGGCCCGGGTAAGGCTTGGCCATGAAGGTGGTGTCCATCTCATGGTCGTAGGCGATGTTCTTGATCAGGCGCTTGAGCAACACCGCGTAGTCGCAAGCCTTGATCGGGTCGGCCACGTGGTGCAGGTTCACTTCGAACTGCGCCGGGGCACTTTCCTTGACGATGGCGTCGGCCGGGATGCCTTGCTCTTTCGCACCTTCCAGAATGTCCTGGAGGCAATCGACATATTCGTCGAGGTCGTCGATCAGGTAGACCTGTGTCGAGTGCGGACGTTTGCCGGAGATCGGCGAGCGTGGTGGTTGCGGTCGACCGTTCACGTTCTCCTGGTCGATCAGGTAGAACTCCAGTTCGAACGCGGCGCAGATCGTCAGACCCAGGTCGTCGAACTTGGTCACGACTTGACGCAAGACTTCGCGAGGATCGGCGAAGAAAGGTTCACCTTCGATTTCGTGCATGGTCATTAACAGTTGCGCGGTAGGGCGCTTCTGCCAAGGCTCATTGCACAGGGTGTCGGGGATTGGATAGCAGATTCGGTCAGCATCGCCGATGTCCAGACCCAGGCCGGTGCTTTCCACCGTAGAGCCATTGATATCCAGAGCAAATAGAGAGGCCGGCAGGTTGATGCCTTTCTCGTAAACCTTGTGGAGGCTGGTGCGTTCAATGCGCTTGCCGCGCACCACACCATTCATATCCGCAATCAGAAGGTCAACGTACAGAACCTCAGGATGTTCCTTAAGGAACGCGTTCGCTTCGTTAAGCTGAACGGCACGCGGGGGTACCGACATGATGCAACACCTTTGTTGTTAAAAATATCAATCATTGATCTCTTCGGGTTTCAGTCAACCCGAACGGCATGCCGAAGTCAAGCGAGGCCTTTTTTGCCCTAAAAAAGCGCTCGCAGGGCTTTTTTGAGGCACTTTGGGGCGTTTTTTTGCCTTTGAGCGCTTTGGCGCCCGCGGGCTTGAGCGGGCCGTGTTGTATTTTTTACGGGGGTGTTGTGTAAAAAAATGAACAAGGCTAAGCTCGATTCAAACCCATAACACCAATAATACCGGGGTGCTTCATGTCTCGCCTGCCGTTAATCGGCGTCACCATCTGCTCTAGGCAGATAGGTCTGCATGCTTATCACATCAGTGGCGACAAATACGTATATGCCATGGCCTCAGTTGCCAAAGGCGTGCCGTTCATTCTTCCGTCTTTGGCGGATTCGCTGGCCCCGTCCGATATTCTGGACGATCTGGACGGCATTCTCTTTAATCGCTCTCCCTCCAATATAGAACCGTTTCACCGTGGCAGCCCAGCCAATAAGCCGGGTTCTGCTCATGATTCTGCACGCACATCTAGCTTTCGCTGACCCTCTCCAGGGTCGCGACGGGTATTTGTGCCCGGCCATTGCAGTGGCAATCTGTATCACGCGACGCCGACGCGTCAAACAACGCCTGACTTATAAGAGTCAGGAAACTCAGCCTAGAGGCATTTATGAGTAACAACCTCGACCAGCTCACCGATTGGTTGAAAGACCACAAGATCACAGAAGTCGAATGCATGATCGCCGACTTGACCGGGATCACCCGGGGCAAGATTTCGCCGACCAACAAGTTCATTGCTGAAAAAGGCATGCGCCTGCCCGAGAGCGTTCTGTTGCAGACCGTGACCGGCGACTACGTCGAAGACGACATCTATTACGAACTGCTCGACCCGGCCGACATCGACATGATCTGCCGCCCCGACCAGAACGCGGTGTTCCTGGTGCCTTGGGCTATCGAGCCTACCGCTCAGGTGATCCACGACACCTACGACAAGCAAGGCAACCCGATCGAGCTGTCACCGCGCAACGTGCTCAAGAAGGTCCTGAAACTCTATTCCGACAAGGGCTGGCAGCCGATCGTGGCGCCGGAAATGGAGTTTTACCTGACCAAGCGCTGCGAAGACCCGGACTTCCCGCTGCAACCGCCGATTGGCCGTTCCGGTCGCCCGGAAACCGGTCGCCAGTCGTTCTCGATTGAAGCAGCGAACGAATTCGATCCGCTGTTCGAAGACGTCTACGACTGGTGCGAACTGCAAGAGCTGGACCTCGACACGCTGATCCACGAGGACGGCACGGCGCAGATGGAAATCAACTTCCGTCACGGCGATGCCCTGTCCCTGGCCGACCAAATCCTGGTGTTCAAACGCACCATGCGCGAGGCCGCGCTCAAGCACAACGTGGCGGCGACCTTCATGGCCAAGCCCATGACCGGCGAGCCGGGCAGTGCGATGCACTTGCACCAAAGCATCATCGACATCGAGACCGGCAAGAACGTCTTCTCTAATGAAGACGGGACCATGAGCCAGTTATTCCTGCATCACATCGGCGGTTTGCAGAAGCTGATCCCCGAGCTGTTGCCGCTGTTCGCCCCGAACGTCAACTCGTTCCGCCGCTTCCTGCCGGACACCTCGGCACCGGTGAACGTGGAGTGGGGCGAAGAGAACCGTACCGTGGGCCTGCGAGTGCCGGATGCCGGCCCGCAAAACCGTCGGGTGGAAAACCGCCTGCCGGGCGCCGACGCCAACCCGTACCTGGCGATTGCCGCGAGCCTGCTCTGCGGTTATGTCGGCATGGTCGAAAACTTGAACCCAAGTGCGCCGGTAGTGGGCCGTGGCTATGAACGCCGCAACCTGCGCCTGCCACTGACCATCGAAGACGCGCTGGACCGGATGGAAAACAGCGCGACGATCGAGAAATACCTGGGCAAAAAATTCATCACTGGCTACGTCGCGGTCAAGCGGGCCGAGCATGAAAACTTCAAGCGCGTGATCAGTTCGTGGGAGCGGGAATTCCTGCTCTTCGCCGTCTGATGCGCCGGGCGCGGCTGTGTCTAGCTGCGCTCTAACCAATAACAAGGAGAATTCGCATGACCAGCAATAACCCGCAAACCCGTGAATGGCAGGCGCTGAGCAACGATCACCATCTGGCGCCGTTCAGCGACTTCAAACAGCTTAAAGAGAAAGGCCCGCGCATCATCACCAGCGCCAAGGGCGTTTACCTCTGGGACAGCGAAGGCAACAAGATCCTCGACGGCATGGCCGGCCTGTGGTGCGTAGCCATCGGTTACGGTCGTGATGAACTCGCCGACGCCGCCAGCAAACAAATGCGCGAGCTGCCTTATTACAACCTGTTCTTCCAGACCGCTCACCCGCCGGTGCTGGAACTGGCCAAAGCCATCGCCGATATCGCACCGCAAGGCATGAACCACGTGTTCTTCACCGGTTCCGGGTCCGAAGGCAACGACACCATGCTGCGCATGGTTCGCCATTACTGGGCGATCAAAGGCCAGCCGAAGAAGAAAGTCATCATCAGCCGCAAGAACGGCTATCACGGTTCCACCGTGGCCGGCGCGAGCCTGGGTGGCATGACTTATATGCACGAACAGGGCGACTTGCCGATCCCGGGTATCGTCCACATCGCCCAGCCGTACTGGTTCGGTGAAGGTGGCGACATGAGCCCGGAAGAGTTCGGTATCTGGGCCGCCAATCAGTTGGAAGAGAAAATTCTGGAAGTCGGCGTGGACAACGTCGGTGCCTTTATTGCCGAACCCATCCAGGGTGCCGGCGGCGTGATCGTTCCGCCTGAAAGCTACTGGCCGCGCATCAAGGAAATCCTCGCCAAGTACGACATTCTGTTCGTGGCCGACGAAGTGATCTGCGGTTTCGGCCGTACCGGTGAGTGGTTCGGTAGTGATTACTACGACCTCAAGCCCGACATGATGACCATCGCCAAAGGCCTGACGTCCGGCTACATCCCGATGGGTGGCCTGATCGTGCGTGACGACGTGGTAGCGGTGCTCAATGAGGGCGGCGATTTCAACCATGGCTTCACCTATTCCGGTCACCCGGTGGCCGCTGCGGTGGCACTGGAAAACATCCGTATCCTGCGCGAAGAAAAAATTATCGAGCGCGTTCACGCAGAAACGGCACCCTATTTGCAAAAGCGTCTACGGGAACTGAGCGATCACCCGTTGGTGGGGGAAGTGCGCGGCGTTGGTCTGTTGGGGGCCATCGAACTGGTCCAGGACAAGGCCACTCGCAAGCGTTACGAAGGCAAGGGCGTCGGCATGATTTGCCGCACGTTCTGCTTCGACAACGGCCTGATCATGCGTGCCGTGGGCGACACCATGATCATTGCTCCGCCACTGGTGATTACACCGGCTGAAATCGATGAGCTGGTGGCCAAGGCGCGCAAGTGCCTGGACCTGACCCTGAGTGCCTTGCAGGCCTAAGTGCTAGGCTCTGGGCGGGGTGCGAAGACGGCACTTCGCCCGGAGTAAACAAAGGATGGGTCTTTCCTTGAAAGCCTGCCTTGTAACTTGCCAGACTACCGGTTGTTCGGATGCCCAGTAACAGGCCGCTGAGCACGTGGTTAAAAAGAAAAAATTGGAGCATTACCCATGAAGGCATTAGGTATGAAGATAGCTGGCAAGACCCTCCTCGCCATGTCCCTGATGGGCGTGATGGCGGGTGCAGTACAGGCCGATGACAAGGTGCTGCATATCTACAACTGGTCCGACTACATTGCACCGGACACCATCGCGAACTTCGAGAAAGAGTCCGGGATCAAGGTGGTGTACGACGTTTTCGACAGTAACGAAACCCTGGAAGCCAAGTTGCTGGCAGGCAAGTCCGGCTACGACGTCGTCGTGCCGTCGAACAACTTCCTCGCCAAGCAGATCAAGGCCGGCGTTTACCAGGAGCTGGACAAGTCCAAGCTGTCCAACTACGGCAACCTGAACAAGTCGCTGCTCAAAGCGGTTTCCATCAGCGACCCGGACAACAAACACGCCTTCCCTTACATGTGGGGCTCGATCGGTATCGGTTACAACCCCGAGAAGGTCAAGGCTGCACTGGGCGTCGACACAATCGATTCCTGGGACATCCTGTTCAAGCCTGAAAACATCGCCAAGCTCAAAGGCTGCGGTGTGAGTTTCCTCGATTCGCCGACCGAAATGCTGCCAGTCGCGCTGCATTACCTGGGCCTGCCTACCGACAGCCAGAAGAAAGAAGACATCAAGAAAGCCGAAGATCTGTTCCTGAAGATTCGTCCTTCGGTCACTTACTTCCACTCGTCCAAGTACATCTCCGACCTGGCCAACGGCAACATCTGCGTAGCCGTCGGTTACTCGGGTGACGTGCAGCAAGCCAAGTCCCGCGCTGCTGAAGCCGGTGACAAGGTGAAAGTCAGCTACGCCATTCCAAAAGAAGGCGCTGGCAGCTTCTACGACATGGTCGCGATCCCTAAGGATGCGGAAAACGTCGACGGTGCCTACAAGTTCATGAACTACCTGTTGCAGCCGAAAGTGATGGCCGACATCACCAACGCCGTCCGTTTCCCTAACGGTAACGCCGAAGCAACCCAGTACGTGAACAAGGAAATCACCTCGGACCCGGGCATCTACCCGTCCGCCGAAGTGCAGGCCAAGCTGTATGCGATCGCTGACTTGCCAGCGGCTACCCAGCGTGAGCTGACCCGCAGCTGGACCAAGATCAAATCCGGTAAATAAGCCGATTTGAAGCCACATCCTGTTGCCGTTGCCTGCGCGGTGGCGGCAACAGGAATAATTAAATGACAGAAAGTTTTGCTGGAACGGTTTATCGAGGGTAAGTTGCGCGCCGGTTTTGTTGCTGGGCAGCTAAGGCTGTCATGTAACACGGGGCAACTTGGGCCCAACTAATTTTAGAGGACCTCCACTTGCCTATTTTTTCTTTGTTGCGCAATGCCCTGCTGGTCGGCGCCGGACTGACGATTGCCGTCAGTGTCCAGGCTGCGCCCACAGTGCATATTTATAATTGGTCGGATTACATCGCTCCAAACACCTTGGCCGATTTCCAGAAGGCCACCGGCATCAAACCGGTTTACGACGTGTTCGATTCCAACGAAACCCTGGAAGGCAAGTTGCTGGCCGGGCGTACAGGTTATGACGTGGTCGTGCCGTCCAACCACTTCCTCGGCAAGCAGATCAAGGCCGGCGCGTTCCAGAAACTCGACCGCTCGCAACTGACCAACTACGCCAACCTCGACCCGGTGCTGCTCAAGCGCCTGGAACAGAACGATCCGGGCAACCAGTACGCCGTGCCGTACCTGTGGGGCACCAACGGCATCGGTTACAACGTCGACAAGATCAAGGAAGTGCTGGGCGTCGACAAGATCGATTCCTGGAGCGTGCTGTTCGAGCCGGAAAACATCAAGAAGCTGCACAGTTGCGGCGTGGCGTTCCTCGATTCCGCCGATGAAATGATGCCGACAGTCCTCAACTACATGGGCCTGAACGCCAACAGCACCAACCCCGAAGACTACAAAAAGGCCGAAGCCAAGTTGCTCGCGGTGCGGCCTTACGTGACCTACTTCCACTCGTCCAAGTACATCTCGGACCTGGCCAACGGCGACATCTGCATCGCGATCGGGTTCTCCGGTGACATGTTCCAGGCCCGGTCCCGCGCAGCCGAAGCCGGCAAAGGCGTGAAGGTCGCTTACACCATCCCGAAAGAGGGCGGCGCGCTGTGGTTCGACATGCTGGCGATTCCAAAGGATTCGAGCAATGTCAAAGAAGCCCACGCGTTCATCAACTATTTGCTGAAACCTGAGGTGATTGCCCAGGTCAGTGATTCGGTCGGCTATGCCAACCCTAATCCAGGGTCGGACAAACTGATGGAACAGTCCATCCGCACCGACGTAGCGGTTTATCCACCGCAAGCAGTGCTCGACAAGACCTACGTGTCGGTCGAGTTACCACCGAACATTCAACGTTTGATGACCCGCAGCTGGACCAAGGTCAAGTCGGGTAAATAGCTTCAAGGCTCAAACTATCCAAGGTTGGCTCACCTCGAGCGAACTGCACTCTTTTTTTCTGGGAGTTTCGTAAATGGCAGTTGCCTCCGGCGCCTATAAGAAAGCCCTCGAGGGCGACCAATCACCTAAACAGGTGTTGGTCAAAATCGACCGGGTCACGAAGAAGTTCGACGAGACGATTGCGGTGGACGATGTGTCCCTGGAAATCAAAAAGGGTGAAATCTTTGCCCTGCTCGGCGGTTCGGGATCGGGCAAATCCACCTTGCTGCGGATGCTCGCAGGGTTCGAACGGCCCACGGAGGGGCGCATTTACCTCGACGGCGTCGACATCACCGAGATGCCGCCGTACGAGCGACCGATCAACATGATGTTCCAGTCCTACGCCTTGTTCCCGCACATGACCGTGGCGCAGAACATCGCCTTCGGCCTCAAGCAGGACAAGATCTCGTCGTCGGAAGTCGATGCCCGCGTAACTGAAATGCTCAAGCTGGTACAGATGAGCCAGTACGCCAAGCGCAAGCCGCATCAGTTGTCCGGTGGCCAGCGTCAGCGTGTAGCCCTGGCGCGTTCGTTGGCCAAGCGGCCGAAGCTGTTGCTGCTCGATGAACCGATGGGTGCACTGGATAAAAAACTCCGTTCGCAGATGCAACTGGAGTTGGTCGAGATCATCGAACGCGTCGGCGTAACCTGCGTCATGGTGACCCACGATCAGGAAGAGGCCATGACCATGGCCGAGCGCATCGCGATCATGCACCTGGGCTGGATCGCCCAGATCGGCAGCCCGATCGACATCTACGAAACCCCGACCAGCCGTCTGGTCTGCGAGTTCATCGGCAACGTCAACATCTTCGAAGGTGAAGTGATCGACGACGCCGAAGGCCACGCGACCATCACCTGCAAAGACCTGGATCGCCAGATCTACGTCGGCCACGGCATCAGCACCTCGGTGCAGGACAAGTCCGTTACCTACGCGATTCGCCCGGAAAAACTGCTGGTCACCGCCGAAATGCCGACCTGCCAATACAACTGGTCCAGCGGCAAGGTCCACGACATTGCCTACCTCGGCGGCCATTCGGTGTTCTACGTCGAATTGCCGAGCGGCAAACTGGTGCAGTCGTTCGTTGCCAACGCCGAGCGCCGTGGCCAGCGTCCGACCTGGGGCGATCAGGTCTACGTGTACTGGGAAGACGACAGCGGCGTGGTACTTCGCTCATGAACATGCGCAAACTCAAACGCCGACTCAATCGAATAATTCCCGGTGGCCGCCAACTGGTCATCGGGGTTCCGTTCATCTGGCTGTTCATGTTCTTCATGCTGCCGTTCTTCATCGTCTTGAAGATCAGCTTCGCCGAAGCCGACGTGGCGATCCCGCCGTACACCGAGATCTACAGCTTCGTTGACCAGAAGCTCCAGGTGCTGTTGAACCTGGGCAACTACGCGATGCTCGGCGACGACGAGTTGTACATCGCTGCCTACCTCGGCTCGCTGAAGATGGCGTTTTTCAGCACCATCCTCTGCCTGCTGATTGGCTATCCGATGGCCTACGCCATCGCCAGCGCCCGTAAAGAGCTGCAAACGGTGCTGGTGCTGCTGATCATGATGCCGACCTGGACCGCGATCCTGATCCGCGTTTACGCGTGGATGGGCATCCTCAGCAACAACGGCCTGCTCAACGGTTTCCTGATGAGCATGGGCTGGATCAACGAGCCGTTGCAGATCCTCAACACCAACCTGGCGGTCTACATCGGCGTGGTTTATTCGTACCTGCCGTTCATGATCCTGCCGCTCTACGCCAACTTGGTGAAGCACGACCATAGCCTGCTGGAAGCCGCGTCGGACCTCGGTTCGAGCACCTTCAACAGCTTCTGGAAGATCACTATTCCGCTGTCCAAGAACGGCATCATCGCCGGCTGCATGCTGGTGTTCATTCCGGTGGTGGGCGAGTTCGTGATCCCGGAACTGCTCGGCGGTCCGGAAACCCTGATGATCGGTAAAGTGCTCTGGCAAGAGTTCTTCAACAACCGCGACTGGCCGGTGGCGTCTGCCCTGGCGGTGGTGATGCTGTTGATCCTGATTGTGCCGATCATCCTGTTCAACCGTAGCCAGGCCAAAGAAATGGAGGGCAAAGAATGAAGCGCTTCAGTTTCTCGAGCTTTATGTTGGTGTTCGGTTTGCTGTTCATCTACGCGCCGATGCTGATCTTGGTGATCTACTCGTTCAACGCCTCGAAACTGGTAACAGTTTGGGGCGGCTGGTCGATCAAGTGGTACGTCGGCCTGCTCGACAACACCCAACTGATGGGCTCGGTGATGCGCTCGCTGGAAATCGCCTGCTACACCGCGATTGCGGCGGTGGCGTTGGGCACTCTGGCGGCGTTCGTCCTGACCCGGATCACCCGTTTCAAGGGCCGCACGCTGTTCGGTGGCCTGGTGACTGCGCCGTTGGTGATGCCGGAAGTGATCACCGGTCTGTCGCTGTTGCTGCTGTTCGTGGCCATGGCGCAGATGATCGGTTGGCCGCAGGAACGCGGCATTGTGACGATCTGGATCGCCCACACCACGTTCTGTGCGGCGTATGTGGCGGTGGTGGTCTCGGCGCGCTTGCGTGAGCTGGACCTGTCCATCGAAGAGGCGGCCATGGACCTTGGCGCGCGGCCGTGGAAGGTGTTCATCCTGATCACCATTCCGATGATCGCGCCATCATTGGCGGCGGGCGGGATGATGTCCTTCGCGCTGTCGCTGGATGACCTGGTGCTGGCGAGCTTCGTCTCCGGCCCGGGTTCGACGACCCTGCCGATGGAAGTGTTCTCGGCGGTACGCCTGGGCGTGAAGCCTGAGATCAACGCGGTGGCCAGCCTGATCCTGTTGGCGGTATCGATCGTGACCTTCATGGTCTGGTTCTTCAGCCGCCGTGCCGAGGAAAGCCGCAAGCGGGCGATTCAGCAAGCGATCGAAGAAGGTGCTGCCGATTCCTGGAAGCAACCGGACGTGCGTCGGGCGCAGGCGCCGGAAGCGGCTTAAGCCTGATGCAGGGTTGACCCCATTCTTGTGGTCAACCCGGTTCAAATGTGGGAGCGGGCTTGCTCGCGAAGAGGAGTGTCAGTCGACATCAATGTTGCCTGACACACCGCTTTCGCGAGCAAGCTCGCTCCCACAGTTGTTTATGCAGCCCAAGGGGATTTGCGGATGATCTCGACAAAGTTCATCGGTTTGAACCCCGGCTCGCTGTCCACCAGCACATCCGCATTCACCGTGCCGAACGTGGTGTCCGGCTTGTGTTTGAAGCCATTGGCGAACGCACAGAGGATGCATTCCTTGAAACCTTCGCCACGAGGGTGGGCATGCACCACCGCCTCGCGCTGCTGCGTCGGGAACGCCGCGTAATCGATGCCCAGCACATCCATCTCGACACCCGCTGTGACCAGCGCCACGTTCGGCCGCAGGTGTTGCGGCACGCCCGGAGTGGTGTGCAGCGCAATCGACAACCACACTTGTTCGATATCGTCATCGCTCAGCCCGAAAGGCTTGAGGAAGGCTTTGGCGGCATTGGCACTGTCGACTTCAAAGCGCTCGTTATCACTGCGCTGACCTTCCACCAGACCCAAGTCATGGAACATCGCGCCGACGTACAGCAACTCCGGGTTGTAGGCCAGTTGCTTGCGTTCACCGCTCAAGGCGCCGAACAGAAATACACGGCGCGAGTGGTGATAGAGCAGGTCGGATTCGACGTCGCGGATGTATTCGGTGGTGGCTTTGGCCAACGCGCTGTCGGGGATTTTGATACCGGCAATGATGCTGCTCATAGTGCTTTCCTCATGGGGAACGCCGTGGCGGCGCTGATGGGTAAAGTCTGTGCCTGCACCTGAAACCGGACAATCGATCCATGGCTGCGATCCCGGCCAATGAGCAGGCATATCGCGCCAACCTCGCTTGTTGGGGCTGGATTGGCTAGGGTGAAGCGTTGTCGCGCACTTCAAACAGGTGACTACCTGTGGCGACGGAGCTTGCTCCCGCTGGGCTGCGAAGCGGCCCCAAAACTGCAACCTGGTTCTGTCAGGCATCTCGCATCCAGAGGTTTTACGACTGCTGCGCAGCCGAACGGGAGCAAGCTCCCTCGCCACAGGTCAGTGTTGATACTTGAAGCCAGAGAGGCGTTTCGAACCATGCAAAAAACCGTCGCCATCGTGGTGTTTTCCGGCGTTCAGTCGCTGGACGTCACCGGGCCCATGGATGTGTTCGCCGAGGCCAATCGTTTTCTGGCGCCGCAGGATCACTATCGGCTGGAAGTGATCGGCGTCGAGCGCGGGATGATGCCGTGTTCCAACGGTTTGTCCTTGAACGCTCACCGGCATTTCAGCGAAGCGCTTGAGGCTTATGACTTGCTGCTGGTGGCCGGTGGGCCGCAGTTGCCGTTCATGGATTTTGGCGTGACGTTCGACGCCTGGCTGCGGGACGCGAGTGCGCGGGCGCAACGCTTTGGTTCGATCTGCAACGGCGCGTTCATGCTCGCCCGGGCCGGTTTGCTCGAAGGACGAACTGTCACAACTCATTGGGGCGACGCAGCTGCGTTGGCGGCGATGTGTCCGTCGACGCAGGTGGAGGCTGATCGTTTGTACGTGCAGGACGGCGAGCTTTACACCTCGGCCGGGGTAACGGCGGGGATTGATTTGTCGCTGTACCTGTTGGGTCTCGATCACGGTCCGGAAGTCGCACTCAGCGTCGCCAAACGCCTGGTCGTGTTCACCCAGCGCTCGGGCGGGCAATCGCAGTTCAGCCCGTTCCTCACACCTCACGCCGAACCGACTTCGGCGGTGGCGCTGGTGCAGCTCTATGTCCTCGCCAACCTCAACGGCGACCTGACCATCGCCGACCTCGCCAACGCCGCCAACATGAGCGCTCGCAACTTTTCCCGGGTGTTCGCCAAGGAAGCGAAAGTGACCCCGGCGGAATTCGTCGAGCGGGCGAGGGTGGATGCGGCGCGGGTGCTGCTGGAAAGTACGCGGTCGCCGCTCAAGACCGTGGCGTATCAATGCGGGTTTCGCGATGCCCAGCACATGCGCAGTGTGTTCAACCGCCGGCTCGGGGTGACACCGCAGCAGTTCAGGCTGAACTTTGCGGCGATGGTCTAGGACGGTTACGAGAAACCATTGTGGCGAGGGGGCTTGCCCCCGTTGGAGTGCGCAGTACTCCCAAATCCGATAAACACGGTGTGCCTGATGCAGCCGGGTTTCAGGTTTTGGGGCTGCTCGCAACCCAACGGGGGCAAGCCCCCTCGCCACAGGATGTGTGTCAGCCCTTCAACGAGTCATACGCCTCCAGCGTGCGCAGCGAGTAGATATACGCCGCGCCGGCATTCAGCGAAATTGCCGTCGCCAGGGTCGCCGCGACTTCTTCGCGACTCGCTCCAGCCTTGATCGCCGCATCGGTATGCGCGGCAATACAGCCATCACAACGAGTAGTAATGGCCACGGCAATGGAGATCAATTCGCGAGTCTTGGCATCCAGCACGTCGTTTTCCGCAGCGGCTTCACCAAGGGCCATGTAGGCCTTGACCATTTTCGGGTTGCTCTTGCCCAGCGCGCCAAAAGCTTTCTGGATGGTGGGCAGCAGTTCGGACCAGTTATTGAACATTGCGTTAACTCCTGAGCAGGTTGGGTGTACTGTTTCGACACGTTCAGTCTTGCTCCTTGGCGCGGTTCGGGTTTGTTCGATCCGCTCAGATCTTTCCTCGATGCGCTCAAATGAATCCGATCGATAAACTCATCACGCTGGCCAACGTTCGCGGCAGTCTGGACCTGCGCTGCCAATTCCAGGGCGACTGGGCGCTGGCCCATGGGCAGGAAGCGCTGGGTATGGCGCCTTATCACATCGTATTGGCGGGCGAATGCCGCGTGGAGTTTCCCGACGGCCAGCGTCTGCCGATGCGCGCAGGCGATATCCTGCTGCTGCCCGGCGGCACGCCCCACGTTATCCACAGCCCCGGAAAAACCGTCACCCCGACTGTGCCGAAGATCATCGTCGGTGGTGCGTTGCAGGTGCATCGCATCGGTGGTGCGAGCGCGGATCTGGACATGCTCTGCGGGACCTTCCATTACAACCGCGCTTCCTTGCTGTTTGCCGCGCTGCCCGCGTATTTGGTGATCCCCAGCGGTGCGCTCCCGGCCAATGGGCCGTTGCCGGCGTTGGTCGAGGTGTTGCGCGGTGAGGCGGAGAGCAATCAGGCCGGGGCGAAGTTTTTGCTCGACGCGTTATCGCAGGCGTTGTTCACCCTGATGCTGCGGGCGCATCTGGCGACGTTGGGGCCAGCCAGCGGCACACTGGCGCTACTCGGTGATAAACGCCTGGGCCGCGCCTGGCAGGCGATGCTGGCGGACCCGGCCCATGAGTGGACCATCGAAGGTCTGGCGGAAACGGCGAACATGTCCCGGGCGACGTTCATGCGCGCGTTTGTGAAGGTGGCCGGCGTGTCGCCGTGGGTGTTGCTGACGCAAGTGCGGATGGAGTTGGCGTTCAGTTTGCTGAGCCAATCGCACCTGGGGTTGAGCGATATTGCGCTGCAGGTCGGGTATCAATCACAAGCGGCGTTCAGCAAGAAATTCAAGGAGATTTATGGCGAGGCGCCGGGGAGGGTGCGGCGGGGGATTTAGATTTTGGGGTGTTTGTGCGGGCCTCTTCGCGAGCAAGCCCGCTCCCACAGTTGACCGCGTTGTTTGCACGGACACGGTCCGATGTGGGAGCGGGCTTGCTCGCGAAGACGGCAATCCGAACAACAAAAAACTACCGCGCCGGCAACAGCTTCAACGTACTCCGGGTATTCGCCGTCACTTCTTCATCACTGAAATGCGCCTGCAAATAAACCCCTTCGATATACGCCTCAGCCTGGTCGTCATAGTGGCTGTCGAACGGCACGCCGCTCTGGCCGACCGGGTTGATGGTCAGGCTGTGGGCCGGGTCGGCGAAGTCGATCAGCCGCCGGGTCGACGGGCCATACGTCACTGGCCATGGCGCCGGGCCAATCTTGGCCGAGAGGTTGTTCGGTACTTCGTGGCTGCCGGGAGCGGCGAACGGGCCGACGTTGAAAATCCGGTCCAAAGGCTTCTGCATCCCCAGCGGATGACCGTGGGTCAGCGTGTGCGCCTTGCCCCACTGCCACTGGGTGAAATCAGCACCCAGCGTGGTCTTGAGGTGCGCAATGCTCGCCTGCCACGCGACCTTCACCGTGTCGGCGCGGGTTTCCTTGGCCGGGGTGTTGCGGTTGTCCCACCACGGCGAATCCGGGCTGGCGGCCAGGCGCGGTAACGCAGCGTCGATCACCCGGGTCGAGAGCAGCGTTTCAAAGAAGTCGTTGCCCAGTTCATCGCGCATCGTCGCGTCGGCCAGGTTGTACAGAAACTGGTTGAACACCGTGGCATTGATTGAATCCAGCGGGTAATCGCCTTGCCACTGGGCCAGTTGCTCCACCAGTTTCTGTTCGGCCGAGTCAGTGACCACTTCACGCAATACCGGCAGCAACGGCGCCAGCAAGCGCGGGCCGTAAGCGGTGGTGGTACCCAGTTGCAGCTTCTGGTTGGCGTCGTTGTCCCACTTCACGTTTTTGTCGTTGAGCTGGCGATTGAGCTGTTGACCGCGGTCGGCCAGGTTGTAGTAGCCGGGAATCTCCATGCCGGTGGGCGAGACGGGTTGGAAGTTGGCCGAGACGATATAGCCCCGCGCCGGGTTCTCTTCCTGGGGGTTGGCGCTGAACGGGTAGAAACCTTCCTTGTCCGCCTGACTGGTGCTGCCATCGAGGATGAAGCCCGGTTTCACTCCAGCCGGGCGCTTGGGCAGCAGGGCCGAGGCCCACCAGCCGATATCACCCTTGGCATTGGCGTAGACGATGTTCAACCCCGGCGCCTGAACCTTGGCCGCTGCGGCGCGGGCCTTGGCCAGGGTGTCGGCACGGTTGAGCTGATAGAAGCCTTCGAGAATCGGATTCGGCGTTTCGAGGAACGCCCACCACATGGCGACCGGCGTCTTGCCGGCGGCGGTGCCGAGCACGTCGTTGATGATCGGGCCATGAGGCGACTGACGCAGCGTCAGCGTGACCGGCGCCTGGCCTTTCACGGCGATCTGCTGTTCGGTGCTGACCATGTCCACCCACTTGCCGCGATACCAGACCTGGTTCGGGTTGTCCGGGTTGACCTTCTCGGCGATCAAGTCCAGGTCGTCATTCTGGAACATGGTCAGGCTCCAGCCGAAATCCAGGTTGTGCCCCAGGAACGCGAACGGCACCAACGCCTGATGGTGACCGTAAAGCTCAAAGCCCGGTGCCGACAGTTGCGCCTCGTACCACACCGACGGCACCGAGAAGCGAATGTGCGGGTCACCGGCCAGCAGCGGCTTGCCACTTTTGCTGCGGTTACCGGAAATGACCCAGGCGTTGCTGCCCTCGAACTGCGGCAAACCGTTCTCGGTCATGGCTTGTTCGCTCAGGCGAGCGAGGGCGTTCAGGTCTTTCCAGTCGCTGGCGGCCAGTGCCGGGCCGGGTTTGGCGCGGGCCTTGGCCAACACGCCTTTGGGCTGCCAGTCGAGGTCGAAGATGTTCAGGTAGTCGGGGCCGAGCTGATCGCGGACGTAGGTCAGCAATGGCTCGGTGCGAAACGCGGCGGCAAAGCTGTAGGCCATGTAGCCGGCGACGCTGATGCTGTCTTCGGCGGTGAAGGGGCGTTTGTGGATGCCCAGCACGTCAAACTCTGCGGGTGCAGCGTGGGTGTCCTGATATTGGTTGATCCCGTCCAGATAAGCTTGCAGGGCTTTCCACGCCGGTGACTGACGATCCAGCGCGGCCACATAGCTCTCGGCACGCTCGCGGATGCGCAGGCTGCGGAACAGTTTGTCGGTGTCCACCAGTTTCGGCCCGAGGACTTCCGCCAGTTCGCCACGGGCCAGCCGGCGCATGACCTCCATCTGGAACAAGCGGTCCTGGGCGTGGACGTAGCCGAGGGCGCGGTAGAGGTCGGTTTCGTTGTCGGCGCGGATATGCGGTACGCCGCGCTCGTCGTAGCGCACGGTCACCGAACCTTGCAGGTTGTTCAGCGTCACCTGGCCCTGGCGCGTCGGCTGCTTGCTGTAGATGTAGCCGCCCACGCCGATGGCGAGCGCGACGATCAGCAAGGCAAGTACGGTCAGGACGCGTTTCATGGTGACTCCTTGTTCTTCGAGATTGCCGCCCGTGTGGGCTGCAAACATGTAGCACAGACTTTCTGTGCCGGGCACCCACCGTCCTTGAATAGTCCGGAATGCCTTACTTCACTTCCACCGCCCACGGACAATAGCAACCCACCGCCAGCGTGTGGGTGGCGTTCACCGTGCGGCCTTCGTTCAGCGCTTGCAGGATCGGTTCGATAAAGCTGTTGCTCGAGTTGCAGGTCAGGCCTTCACTGTACGGGCCGAAATACGCGAGCTTGCCGGCGCGGTCCCAGATCGCCACCGCCGGGCTGGCGGGGATCTGCTCGGAGCCGGGCAGTACGGTGATGGTTTTCAGGCTGCTCAAGGTGCTGGGCAACTGGCCGTGGCTGCCGGGTTTTTGTACCGAGTAAAACTCGACGCCCTGCGGTACATAGCGCTCAACCAGTTCGGTGAGGTGCTGTTGATTGCCAACGTTGCACGGGCAGGCCGGGTCCCAGAAATGTACGAGGCGGATGGCGCCGGGGCCGGCGAGGTTGTCGGGCAGGCGCAATGGGTCGCCGGAAAACACCGCGGTGTGCTCGCTGAACGCCCGCAGGTAGCGACCCTGAAACCAGTCGTACGCCGCCCACAGCACGCCGGCACACATGAGGACGAGCAGGCTGGCAAGCAGAGTGGTGCGGTAGGCCGGACGCATGGGTTTCGATCCTCGAAGGTCGGCTAGCTTGCCATGCTTGCCGCGACAGATGAATATCGCAGGCCCATAAAGTCTGTTTCACGTTCTGGAATAACCATGCCTGCCACTTTCACTCCCGATCATTTGCGCGCCGGCCTGCGGCCATTGGCCGAGTGGCAGCCGTTGTCGACTGAGGGCCAGGCCTATCAGACGTTTTATGGGCTGGATTTCCCCGGACGTACGCTGCGCAAGGGGCTCGGTCGTTTCGCGGTCGATGGTTATGAGGTGGTCAGCCAGGTCTGGTGGCCGGCGCGGGCGAAGGCGACGTTGTTCCTGTTTCACGGCTTCTACGATCACACCGGGCTCTATCGGCATGTGATTGAGTGGGCGCTGGATCAGGGGTTTGCGGTGATCGCCTGCGATTTGCCGGGGCATGGCCTGTCCAGCGGCGAGCGCGCGAGCATCAAGGATTTCGCCGAGTATCAGGACACCCTGCAAGGCTTGTTCACTGAAGCGCAGTCGCTGAATTTGCCGCAGCCGTGGCACCTGTGCGGGCAGAGCACTGGCGGGGCGATCGTGATTGATCATGTGCTGAACCAAGGTGCGAACAGTCCGGCTCAGGGTCAGTTGATTTTGCTGTCGCCGCTGGTACGACCGCGAGCCTGGGGTTGGTCGCAGTTGAGCTATTACCTGCTCAAGCCCTTCGTCAAAGGCATTGCCCGGCGTTTCAGCGAGAACTCCAATGACCCGGCGTTCTTGCCATTTCTGCTCGCCGACCCGTTGCAGCCGCTGCGTTTGCCGACGGCGTGGGTGGGCGCGTTGGGACGCTGGATCAAGCGCGTCGAGGCCGCACCGAACAGCCCACGACGGCCGCTGATCGTGCAGGGGCAGGCGGACATGACGGTGGACTGGGAGCACAACCTGGAGGTGTTGAAGGCCAAGTTTGATCGGCCGCAGGTGTTGATGCTGCCTGAGGCGCGGCATCATCTGGCGAACGAGACGCTGGCGTTGCGGGAAGAGTATTTCGGGTTTTTGACGAAGCGGATTAAAGGCCGGAATCTGTAGCGGCTGTTAGGGCCTCTTCGCGGGCAAGCCCGCTCCCACATTTGAAATGCATTCCAATGTGGGAGCGGGCTTGCCCGCGAAGGCAATCTTCCAAACGCCCAAAATTACTGATTTAAATTCGAGGTGCTTTGCCCCACCGCCAACCCCGCGCGAATCGCCGCCAGCGCTGCCTGGTAATACGCCTTGCCCTCAGCCGATTCGGCAAACGTGGCGAATTCTTCCAGTTCGTTATCCGACAAGTCGCGATAAACGTAGAGCAGCGTGTTGTTGAGGTCGGTGCCAATCTGATCCATCAAGCGCTGGCGCTGACCATTCAACATCCCTGGCGCCTGACCGCCACCGAGCAAACCGGGGATCATCGAACTCAGACTGTCCGCCGCGATGCCGGCAATTGCCAAGGTGACTTCAGCACCTGCCTCGCGGGCCGGTAAGGCTTGGGCCAGATGGCCGATGATCAACAGACGCGTGTCGCTGGCCTCGATCTTGGGCAAGCCCTTGGCGTTTTTCGCCAGTTGATCGCGCCGGGTCGCCAGCAGTTCGGCGGCGACGATTTTCTTGCCCAGTGGAGTTTGAAAGAAAGTCAGGGCCGGTTTCGGGTCGGCCAGGGTCTTGCGCAATTGCGCTTCGGCGCGCTGGTCCATGGCTTGGGGGGCGAAGCGCTGGTTGCTGTTGTTCACCAGAGCCTGAAACACCGCTGGCGGCAAGCTGTTCTGGTAGCGCTGCTGAGCGGCCGAGAGTGCGTCGTTGAAATGCGCGCGTTGGTCTGGCCAACCGGCGACCTTGTACAACTGGTCGTGGCCGTCTGCCCAAGCGGGCAAAACACAGAACATCAACAGTGAAAAAAGCAAACGGCGCATAGGGACTCCTGTCAGCAGGCGACTATTCTCCGTGCGGTACAAGAACTTGTCGAGAATTCGTATCAGCCCGCTGCGCGGCTCTGTCGGATTTGCAGGCACAGGAATACTATGCGCGCCATGCAAATACCCTCTGATCACCCGCTGCTGTTACGTATCGTCGACGACTTGGCCGAACGTGGCTGGTCGCGGCAGAATATTTTCCTGCCTCTGGGTCTGACCCGGGAACTGGCGGCTGAGTGCCGTAAACGTGCGGCCGAGGGTGAACTGGCCCCGGCGGCGGTGGGCCGTGGGCCGACTTCAGAGATTCGCGAAGGCATTCGTGGCGACCACATTCAGTGGCTCGAACCCGGTGAAACCGAGGCCTGCGACAGTTATCTGAGTTTGATGGACAGCCTGCGCGAGGCGATGAATCGCGGGTTGTTCCTCGGTCTGGAAGACTTCGAAAGCCACTTCGCCCTGTACCCGCCCGGTGCTTTCTACCTCAAGCATGTGGACCGTTTCCGCGACGACGACCGGCGCATGGTCTCGGCGGTGATCTACCTCAATGACGCCTGGCTGCCCGAGCACGGCGGCGAACTGCGCATGTACCTGGAGGATGGCGTCGAACACAACGTCGTGCCTACTGGTGGCTGCCTGGTGGTATTCCTGTCGGGCGAAGTGCCCCACGAAGTCCTGCCTGCGACCCGGGAGCGCCTGTCGTTGACGGGCTGGTTCCGGCGTCGTGGCAACGAGCCGTTCTGATCATGCAAAAGATTCTGGTCAGCCGCTGCCTGTTGGGCCACCGCGTGCGCTACGACGGTGGGGCCAGTGGGCCGTTTGATTTGCTGGATCAGTGGGTCGCCGAAGGCCGGGTCGTGCCGTTGTGCCCGGAAATGGCCGGCGGGTTGCCGACGCCAAGGGCTGCGGCGGAGATTCCGGGCGGGCAGGGTGGTGACGTGCTGGATGGCCGTGCGCCGGTGATCACTACCGAGGGTGACGACGTCAGCGCGGCGTTTCTTTCGGGGGCTTATCAAGCGTTGGAGCTGGTGCAGAAGCACGGCATCCGGATTGCCGTTTTGAAGGCTAATAGTCCGTCGTGCGGGAATTTGCTGACCTATGACGGGAGCTTCAGTGGGGTGAAGGTCAGTGGCGAAGGGGTGACGACGGCGTTGCTTAAGCGCCATGGAGTCCAAGTGTTCAGCGAACTTGAGTTGCCGCAAGCCGCAGTGGCATTAATCGCGCAAGACTGACGACTTACACAAAACCCCTGTGGGAGCGGGCTTGCTCGCGAAAGCGGTGGATCAGTCAGCATCATCATTGAATGACACACCGCATTCGCGAGCAAGCCCGCTCCAACATTGGACCTCCAGCACTTGATCTATTGCGGGTTAATCAGGGTTTGGGCTCTACGCTCGTATCCGCCCCAAACCACTTCTGCGTCAACGCCTCCAACCGACCATCCGCCTTGATCCGCTGCAACGCGTTGTCGAGGCTGGCGTGGAATGCCGGGTTTCCTTTCTGGAACGGAATCGCCAGGCTCACTGGCTGGCTCGCCTTGGGCGCCTCTTCCTTCAGCGACTGCACCAGCAGCATCGAGCGCGGCGCTTCTTCTTTCTGTGTGATCAATTGCGCATCGGTGTGGCTGTAAGGTTCGCTGAAGTCGAAACGATCCTTCAGATTCGCGGTCACTGCTATGTGGTTGATGGCGACGTCGTACTTGCCGGTTTCAACGCCTGGCAGCAGATCGTTTGACTCAGTGACAACGAAGTCGGCCCGCACATCCAGTTCATTGGCCAGCAACTGACCCAGCTCGACTTCAAACCCTGTGAGTTTGCCGTCGTCCTTGAAATTGAATGGCGGTGTATTGGCTTCCAGGGCAATGCGCAATTCGCCACGGTCGTTAACGTCATCAATCAGTTCGGCATGAGCCAAAGGGCTCAAAAGGGGTAGCAGGCAGATCAGGCCAGGCAAAAAACGCATGGTCACTCCTTTGAATTCATTATCGCGTCGCTCTGGTTCAGGCGCGCTTTGCTATGGTTATTGAGGTCCTTCGACAACGAATAGCCGTGAAGTTGTCACGGCCAAGCGGATTTTACGAAAAAACTGGAGAAGAGAATGCAAACATTCATGTCACGTGCTGTTTTGGCGGCCCTTTTGCTGGGCGCTTCGATGATGGCCAGCGCAGCTACCCCGGCCCCGCAAGGTGCCGCAGTGAACATCGGCTCGCCAACCAGCGGCGAAACTGTTGGCAAGACGTTCAAGGTCAAGTTTGAAGTCAAAGGCGTTGCTCTGGCTCCGGCGGGTGACGCCACTGCGAACACCGGCCACCACCACCTGCTGATCGACGCCAAGGAGGTCATTCCTGCCGGTTCGGTGATCCCGTCAGATGCCAATCATGTGCACTTCGGCAAGGCCCAGACTGAAACCGAGGTGACATTGACCCCAGGCCAGCACACGTTGCAACTCGAACTGGGCGACAAGAACCACATGGCTTTCGATCCGCCAATCGTCTCGGAAAAGATCACCGTGACGGTGAAGTAACTTTTCCGCAGGCATGAAAAAGGGAACCCGAGGGTTCCCTTTTTTTGTCGCTCAAGCAGTTATCAGAACAGTACACGGCAACGAATGGTGCCGTTGATGTGCTGCAGTTTCTCTTGGGCGATTTCCGAGTAGTCGGCGTCTACGTCGATAACCACGTAGCCGACTTTCTCGTTGGTCTGCAGGAACTGACCGGAGATGTTGATACCGTTTTCGGCGAAGACCTTGTTGATCTCGCTCATCACACCCGGAATGTTCTGGTGGATGTGCAGCAGACGGTGCTTGCCAGGGTGAGCCGGCAGGGCCACTTCCGGGAAGTTCACCGACGATACGGACGTACCGTTGTCGCTGTACTTGACCAGTTTTTCTGCCACTTCCAGACCGATGTTGGCTTGCGCTTCAGCGGTGGAACCACCGATGTGCGGGGTCAGGATCACGTTGTCCAGGCCACGCAGCGGGCTCTCGAACTCTTCGTCGTTGGAGCGAGGCTCCACCGGGAATACGTCGATGGCCGCGCCGATCAGGTGCTTGTCCTTGATCGCGTCCGCCAGGGCGTCCAGTTCGACCACGGTGCCGCGAGCGGCGTTGATCAGGATGCCGCCCTTCTTGATAGCGCGGATTTCCTTCTCGCCGATCATCCACTGGGTGGCTGCGGTTTCCGGTACGTGCAGGGTGACGATGTCGGACATGCCCAGCAGCTCGGTCAGGTTACCGACCTGAGTCGCGTTGCCCAATGGCAGCTTGGTCACGGTGTCGTAGAAGAACACCTGCATGCCCAGGCCTTCAGCCAGGACCGACAGTTGCGTACCGATCGAGCCGTAACCGACGATGCCGAGCTTCTTGCCACGGATCTCGAAGGAATTGGCCGCGCTCTTGATCCAGCCGCCACGGTGGCAGGAAGCGTTCTTCTCAGGGATGCCGCGCAGCAACAGGATCGCTTCGGCCAGCACCAGCTCGGCAACGGAGCGAGTGTTGGAGTACGGGGCGTTGAACACGGCGATACCGCGTTCGCGGGCAGCGTTCAGGTCAACCTGGTTGGTGCCGATGCAGAAACACCCTACAGCCACGAGCTTCTTCGCGTGATCGAAGATCTCTTCGGTCAGTTGAGTGCGAGAGCGAATGCCGATGAAGTGCGCATCAGCGATCTTTTCCTTCAGCTGGGCTTCCGGCAGAGAACCTGTAAGGTACTCGATGCTGGTGTAGCCAGCCGACTTGAGAACGTCGACAGCCGATTGGTGGACGCCTTCGAGAAGAAGGAACTTGATCTTGCTCTTATCGAGAGAAGTCTTGCTCATCTGCGTAAACCTGTATCCCGGAGAAAATTGGCAGGAAGTAGCCAGCAGATGCTGACCCGGACGGCAACAATGCCGTCACCGCAGAATAGCCTTTGGGCACTACCCTGCGGGGTCGGTATGCTAGCATACGCACCCCGCTAAACACTCATTCCTGCGACGTGAAGCGTTCTCAGGATGACCATGAATTGTTCGAGAGTTCTGTCGATGACCAATCCTTCCCTGATTGAAGAGCTGAAGACCCTGGTTGAGCCTGGCAAGGTCCTGACCGACGCCGACTCCCTGAATGCTTACGGTAAGGATTGGACCAAGCATTTCGCCCCCGCGCCCACCGCCATCGTGTTCCCCAAGACCACCGAGCAGGTCCAGGCCATTGTCCGTTGGGCCAATGAGCACAAGGTCGCGCTGGTGCCGTCCGGTGGGCGCACCGGGTTGTCCGCCGCTGCCGTGGCGGCCAATGGCGAAGTGGTCGTCTCGTTCGACTACATGAACCAGATTCTCGAGGTAAACCTCACCGACCGTACGGCCGTTTGTCAGCCGGGTGTGGTCACTGAGCAGTTGCAGAACAAGGCCGAAGAACACGGGTTGTACTACCCGGTGGACTTCGCTTCGGCAGGTTCGAGCCAGATTGGCGGTAATATCGGCACCAATGCCGGCGGGATCAAGGTTATTCGCTACGGCATGACCCGCAACTGGGTGGCCGGCATGAAAGTCGTCACCGGCAAGGGCGATCTGCTGGAACTGAATCGCGACCTGATCAAGAACGCCACCGGCTACGACCTGCGCCAGCTGTTCATCGGCGCCGAAGGCACCCTCGGTTTTGTGGTCGAAGCGACCATGCGTCTGGACCGTGCGCCGAAAAACCTCACCGCGATGGTCCTCGGCACCACCGATTTCGACTCGATCATGCCGGTACTGCACGCGTTCCAGAGCAAACTGGACCTGACCGCGTTCGAATTCTTCTCCGACAAAGCCCTGGCCAAGGTCATGGGCCGCGGCGATGTGCCGGCACCGTTCGAAACCGATTGCCCGTTCTACGCGCTGCTGGAATTCGAAGCGACCACCGAAGAAGTGGCCAACCATGCCCTGGAAACTTTCGAACATTGCGTCGAGCAGGGCTGGGTGCTGGACGGCGTGATGAGCCAGAGCGAAACCCAGTTGCAGAACCTCTGGAAGCTGCGCGAATACATCTCCGAAACGATCTCCCACTGGACGCCGTACAAGAACGACATTTCGGTCACCGTATCGAAAGTCCCGGCGTTCCTGAAGGAAATCGACGCGATCGTCGGCGAACATTACCCGGACTTCGAAATCGTCTGGTTCGGCCATATCGGCGACGGCAACCTGCACTTGAACATTCTCAAGCCGGATAACCTGAGCAAGGACGAGTTCTTTGCCAAGTGCGCTACGGTGAACAAGTGGGTATTCGAAACCGTCGAGAAGTACAACGGTTCGATTTCCGCCGAGCACGGCGTGGGCATGACCAAGCGTGACTACTTGACCTACAGCCGTTCCCCGGTTGAGATCGAGTACATGAAAGCCGTCAAGGCTGTGTTCGACCCGAACGGCATCATGAACCCGGGCAAGATCTTCGCGGTGTGATCCGCGAGTTTTAAGAATCCACGAGCAGGAGTCGGTAATGAGCTATCAGCACCAGTATGTCGACGGTACGCGTATTCACTTCCCGCTCGGGAAAGTGGTGTGCATCGGCCGCAACTACGCCGAACACGCTAAGGAACTGGACAATCCGGTGCCTACCGAGCCGTTGCTGTTCATCAAGCCGGGCAGTTGCGTGGTACCGCTGGAAGGCGGTTTTGCCATTCCGACCGAGCGTGGCTCGGTGCACTACGAAGCGGAAATCGCTGTGTTGATCGGCAAGCCGCTGTCGACCAAGCCGAGCCGTGAAGAAGTGCTCGACGCGATCTCCGGTTTCGCTCCGGCCCTGGACCTGACCCTGCGGGACAAACAGGCCGAGCTGAAATCCAAGGGCTTGCCGTGGGAAGTCGCCAAGTCCTTCGACGGCGCGGCGGTGATTGCCCCATTCGTGTCTGGCAGCACCTTTGCCGACCTGACCGATATCGGCATTCGCCTGACCATCAACGGCGAAGTGCGCCAGGATGGCAACAGCAAGGACATGCTCAACCCGATCGTGCCGATGATTCAGTACATGGCTGGCTGCTTCTCGCTGCAGGCGGGTGACGTGATTCTGACCGGCACCCCGGTGGGTGTTGGCCCGCTGAATGTCGGTGACGACCTGGTGCTGGAAC
Source organism: Pseudomonas sp. ASL4 (assembly GCF_056680395.1). Taxonomy (NCBI): domain Bacteria; kingdom Pseudomonadati; phylum Pseudomonadota; class Gammaproteobacteria; order Pseudomonadales; family Pseudomonadaceae; genus Pseudomonas; species Pseudomonas sp. ASL4. Next base: position 1,118,159 of record NZ_CM155280.1, read on the forward strand.
TGGCCGGTGCGAGCAGCTTCACCAGCAGCGTCCGCTAACTGCAACACCGCTGAACCCCTGTGGGAGCGGGCTTGCTCGCGAAAGCGGTGTGTCATTCAACGACGATGTTGACTGATCCACCGCTTTCGCGAGCAAGCCCGCTCCCACATTGGTTTTGTGATCCTGCCCGCAAACTGCATCTGCCCACACAAGGCTTTCCAGCCATTTTCCGTTTTTTTCACATCCTGTCTGGAAAATCCGGGACTCTTGGCGGCTGAGCCTGCCCGTTTGTGCTATTACCTCTAGCCTGAATTTTGGAACGCATCCCCTGATGGCAACGCAACCGCTCCCGCCCCTGCAAACTCCTCGTCGTCCACGATTCCTCATGCGCTGGTATTACTGGCTGTTGCTGGCTGCGGCGGCGGGCTATGGCCTCGCGTTCGCGATGCATTGGGACAACCGCGCTGTGCATTGGGTCAAGGAGAGCTTCGAAAGCCCGGCCGAACGCCAGCAAAGTGTCTGGCTGCCGGATTATCGGGCGGTGATCGACGCCAAACTGCTGCCGGGCATGGAAAAGGACGAAGCTTCGGACCTGTCCTACGACCCGCAGACAAAAACCCTGTTTTCGGTCATGGGCAAGAACCCGTTCCTGGTCGAGTTGACGTTGCAGGGCGATGTGCTGCGCAAGATGCCGCTGGTGGGTTGGGTCAATCCGGAAGGTGTGACGGTCATGGGCAACGGTCTGCTGGCCATCACCGATGAGCGAGAGCACATGCTGTCCATCATCAAGGTCGATGCCACTACCCGCGAACTGAACCGCGACAACTTCCCGAAATACGATCTGGGCCCGTCAAAAGACCAGAACAAGGCCTTCGAAGCCGTTGCCTGGGACCCGCGCAATCAGCAGCTTTTGCTGGGTGAAGAGCGTCCGCCAGCACTGTTCCGCTGGAAGAGCGACGGCAGCCAGAGCCTTAAGGGCGACAAAGAGAAACTGATTAATAACGATCTGGACATCCGTAACCTGTCGGCCTTGACCATCGACCCGCGCACTGGTCACACCCTGGTGCTGTCCGCCGACTCGCACCTGCTGATTGAGTTGGACGAGAAGGGCGATCAGGTCAGCTTCATGACCCTGCTGGGCGGTTTCAACGGCTTGAAGAAGACCATTCCCCGCGCCGAGGGCGTGGCCATGGACGAAGCGGGCACGCTGTACATGGTCAGTGAGCCGAACCTGTTCTATCGCTTCGAAAAGCAAAAGTAACCACATTCCCCCCGCCCTGCGGGAAACACCTGTAGGAGTCCGGCTTGCCGGCGAAGGCGTCCTTGAGATCGCCATCGCGAGCAAGCTCGCTCCCACGGTTGTGGTTCAAGGCTACTGGCCATTAAGCTTGAATTCAGACGGCCGTGATATTTCATCCGCCCGCCCTGTTTTCGAGCTTGCCTGAATGCGTCGACTTGCCCGCCCCAAACCCCTGATTTTGATTCTGTCGGTGATTGCGCTGAGCGTGCTCGTCGCGGTGGGCCAGTACTTGCGTCTGTTCGAACGTGCCTGGTTCAACCTTCAGACGGTCTGGCTGCCGGAAAATGCCCAGTCGATTGGCCTCGACCAGTATCAAGTCGTGGTCGAGGCGCACGTCATTGACGGGTTGAACGACGACGTCTCGGCACTGACCTACGATCCTGTGCGCAAAAGCCTGTTCACCGTGACCAACAAAAACGCCGAGCTGATCGAGCTGTCCCTGGACGGCAAGCTCCTGCGGCGGGTGGCGCTGATCGGCTTCGGTGACCCGGAGGCGGTGGAGTTCATCAGCGCCGATACCTACGTGGTGACCGATGAGCGCCAGCAGCGGCTGATCAAGATTCATCTGGAGAAGGGCACGACGTTCCTCGATGCCGCGGACGCCGAGCAAATGACCCTTGGCGTGCACATGAGCGGCAACAAGGGCTTTGAAGGGTTGGCTTATGACTCGGTGGGCAAGCGGCTGTTTGTCGCCAAGGAGCGCGACCCGATGCTGATCTACGAAGTGCAGGGTTTCCCGCATTACAACCCGGAGAAATCCTACGCTGTACACGTCGTCAACAACCCCAAGCGCGATGCCGGGATGTTTGTGCGAGACCTGTCGAGCCTGCAATACGATGAGCGCAGCGGCCACTTGATGGCGCTGTCCGATGAGTCACGGCTGATTCTGGAATTGGATATCGACGGCCGGCCGCTGAGTACGATGTCACTGAACAGTGGGCGCCAGGGCCTGCAAAAGACCGTGCCGCAGGCGGAAGGGATCGCGATGGACGACGACGGCACCTTGTACCTCGTCAGCGAACCGAACCTGTTCTACACCTTCAAAAAACCGACAAAACCCTAACAATCACCACAAACCCAATGTGGGAGCGGGCTTGCTCGCGAAAGCGGTTTGTCAGTCGACATCTCTATCGACTGACACGGCCTCTTCGCGAGCAAGCCCGCTCCCACATTGGGATCTGTGTATGGCTTATTCAGCGCGCAGGGTTTTTACGCCTTCGCTCGTGCCCAACAACAGCAAATCTGCCGGACGCGCCGCGAACAAACCGTTGGTCACCACGCCGACGATCGCATTGATCTGCGTTTCCAGCTCTACCGGGTTGGTGATTTGCATGTTGAACACGTCGAGGATGATGTTGCCGTTGTCAGTCAGCACGCCCTCACGGTAAACCGGGTCGCCGCCCAGTTTCACCAGCTCGCGGGCCACGTGGCTGCGGGCCATCGGGATCACTTCCACCGGCAGCGGGAACGCGCCGAGTACCGGCACCAGTTTGCTGCCATCGGCGATGCAGATGAAGGTCTTGGCCACGGCCGCAACGATCTTCTCGCGGGTCAGGGCGGCGCCGCCACCCTTGATCAGGTTCAGGTGTTCGTCGCTTTCGTCGGCGCCGTCGACGTAGAACTCCAGGTCGCTGACGGTGTTCAGCTCATACACCGGAATGCCGTGGCCCTTGAGGCGGGCGGCGGTGGCTTCGGAACTGGCGACCGCGCCATCGAAAGCGCCCTTGTGCTTGGCCAGTGCATCAATGAAGCAGTTGGCGGTGGAGCCGGTGCCGACACCGACGACGCTCTTGTCGTCGAGTTTCGGAAGGATGAAGTCGACGGCGGCCTGAGCCACTGCCTGTTTGAGTTGATCCTGGGTCATGCGGGCTCCGAAGCGGGCAAGGAGGGAACGGAAAGGCCGGCATTATAGGCTTCGGGGCGGTGAAGGTCATTGCCCGATTGGCGGGATGGAGATGAGGCGGTCGGCGCAGATCCCTGTGGCGAGGGAGCTTGCCCCCGTTGGAGTGCGAAGCGCTCCCCAGCATTCTTCCAGGTACATCAAATTAGTAGGTTTTACGACTGCTTCGCAGCCGAACGGGGGCAAGCCCCCTCGCCACAATGGATCGACGGTGTCCCCGAAGGTTAAAACCACCTGTTTAGTGTGGTCGCTCAGGTAAAAGCCGGGTTAGACTCCTTGGCCCTGCCCAACCCGCTCAGTGATGCTTTCCGATGCTCGAACAGTACGTCAAAAAGATCCTCACCTCGCGCGTTTATGACGTTGCCGTAGAAACCCCATTGCAGACTGCTCGCCAGCTCTCCGAGCGGCTGGGCAACAATATTTGGCTCAAGCGCGAAGACTTGCAGCCGGTGTTTTCGTTCAAAATTCGCGGCGCCTACAACAAGCTGACCCAACTGAGCGATGAAGAACGCGCTCGTGGTGTGGTCACCGCATCGGCGGGCAACCACGCGCAAGGCCTGGCCCTGGCGGCCAAGGTGTTGGGCGTCAAAGCGACCATCGTCATGCCCAAGACCACTCCCGAAATCAAAGTCGAAGGCGTGCGTTCCCGTGGCGGCAAAGTGGTGCTGCACGGTGATTCGTTCCCGGAGGCCCTGGCCTACTCGCTGAAACTGGTCGACGAAAAAGGCTACGTCTACATCCACCCGTACGACGATCCCCACACCATTGCCGGGCAGGGCACGGTGGCGATGGAGATTCTGCGCCAGCACCCTGGTCGTCTGGATGCGATTTTCGTCCCGGTGGGCGGCGGCGGCTTGATCGCCGGTATCGCGGCCTACGTGAAATACCTGCGCCCTGAAATCAAAATCATCGGCGTCGAGCCGGATGACTCCAACTGCTTGCAAGCCGCTATGGCCGCTGGCGAGCGGGTGATTCTGCCGACTGTGGGCATCTTTGCCGACGGCGTGGCGGTGGCCCAGATCGGTAAGCACACCTTCGATATCTGCAAAGACTACGTCGATGATGTGATCACCGTCAGTACCGATGAAATCTGCGCGGCGATCAAGGATATCTACGACGATACCCGCTCGATCACCGAGCCTGCCGGCGCGCTTGGCGTGGCCGGGATCAAGAAATACGTCGAGCTGAACGGCGTCACCGGGCACACCTTCGTGGCCATCGACTCCGGCGCCAACGTCAACTTCGACCGCCTGCGCCACGTTGCCGAACGCGCCGAACTGGGCGAGGGCCGAGAAGCCATCATCGCCGTGACCATCCCCGAGAAGCCGGGCAGCTTCAAGGCGTTCTGCGAGGCGATTGGCAAGCGCCAGATCACCGAATTCAACTACCGCTACAACACCGGCAGCGAAGCGCACATCTTCGTCGGTGTGCAGACGCACCCGGAAACCGATCCGCGCAGTGCGCTGATCGCCAGCCTGAGCGAGCAGGGCTTCCCGGTACTCGACCTGACCGACAACGAACTGGCCAAGTTGCACATCCGCCACATGGTTGGTGGTCGCGCGGCGCATGTGGTTGATGAAGTGATTCTGCGGTTCGAATTCCCGGAGCGTCCGGGAGCGCTGTTCAACTTCCTCAACAAACTGGGCGGGCGCTGGAACATCTCGATGTTCCACTACCGCAACCACGGAGCGGCGGATGGCCGTGTGGTCGCCGGCCTGCAAGTCCCGCATGACGAACGTCATCTGGTGCCGGCAGCGCTGGAAGAAATCGGTTACCCGTACTGGGACGAAAGCGACAACCCGGCCTATAAGCTGTTTCTCGGCTGAGCGGCTACGCTGATGGGCAAGTCATAAGGAAATCGAACAATGGAAACGTTAACCGCCCTGAAAATGGCTCATATGGTGGCAACGGTGTTGCTGCTGGCCAGTGCCTTGGGTCTGGCGATCTGGGTCGGGCTTGCACGGCGCAAGGGCGACGCAACGGCGGGAAGTCGCACGTTGCAGCGGCCCCGGGTGTTCGTTTGGCTGCTGATGGGCCTGGCGTTGCTGAGCATGCCGTTCACGGGGTGGTGGATGGTGCATCTGGTGGGTTGGCCGCTGGGGCAGACCTGGATTCTGGCGTCGAGCGTGCTCTACACCGTGGCGGCGCTGGCGTGGTTCTGGCTGCTGGTGCGCCTCAACAAACTGCGCAAGGCGCCGGGTGGCGTGGGTAAATTTACCTTTGCCTTGGCGTTGTTCAGTTTTGTCTGCTTTATCGCGATTGCGGGGTTGATGGGCGCCAAGCCGGTTTAAGGCGTTGGGCCGCGTTGACCCCATCGCGAGCAAGCTCGCTCCCACAGGGGATTTGTGTCGATCACAACATTGTGGCCTTTCACAAATCCTGTGGGAGCGAGCTTGCCCGCGAAGGCGATGTCAGTCGCGCAGAGTCATCACCGGCCAACCACGCTTCTCGGCCTCGGCCCGCAGATTCGGATCAGGGTCCACAGCAACCGGATTCGTCACCTGCTCCAACAACGGCAAATCATTCATCGAATCGCTATAGAAATAGCTGTCTTCCAATGAATACCCCGTCTCTTCCAACCAACGATTCAACCGTGTCACCTTGCCCTCACGGAAGCACGGAATGTCGGTACTGCGCCCGCTATAACGGCCATCGACCATTTCGCACTCAGTGGCGATCAGGGTTTCGACACCCAGGCGCAGGGCAATCGGCCCGGTAACGAAGCGGTTGGTGGCGGTGATGATCACCAGTTTGTCGCCGGCTTCGCGGTGTTTGGCCAGCAGTTCGATGGCCTTGGGCAATACGATCGGTTCGATGCAGTCGCGCATGTAATCCGAATGCCACTGATCCAGCGTGGCCATCTCGGTGCGGCCAAGGATTTCCAGGCAAAAGTTCAGGTACTCGGCGTTATCCAGCTTGCCCGCCAAGTAGTCCTGATAGAACTCGTCGTTGCGTGCCTTGTACGTCACGGCGTCGAGAAAGCCGCGTTCGCATAGGTAATCGCCCCAGGCGTGGTCACTGTCGCCGCCCAAAAGCGTGTTGTCCAAGTCGAATAAAGCCAGCCGCATTGCAGTTACTCGCTGAAAAGTCTGTAGAAAGGCCCCCAGAATACGTACTTTTCACAAGAGTGCACATAAGGTGGGCCGGCTCGTTGCTGCCTTCACAACCTTTGTGGAACAATGCGGCGACATGCGTTTGCGAGGTTGTTGCCGTGATCGACCCCGATGGTTTCCGCCCCAATGTCGGGATCATTCTCACGAATGATGCTGGCCAGGTGCTATGGGCTCGCCGTATCAATCAAGATGCCTGGCAGTTTCCACAGGGCGGGATCAACCCCCAGGAGACGCCGGAAGACGCCTTGTACCGCGAGTTGAACGAAGAAGTGGGTCTGGAGCGCGAAGATGTTGAAATTCTCGCCTGCACCCGGGGCTGGTTGCGCTATCGTTTGCCGCAACGTCTGGTCCGTACCCACAGCCAACCGCTGTGCATCGGCCAGAAGCAGAAATGGTTTCTCCTGCGCCTGATCTCCAACGAGCAGCGGGTGCGGATGGATTTGACCGGTAAACCGGAATTCGATGGCTGGCGCTGGGTCAGTTATTGGTATCCGTTGGGCCAGGTGGTGACATTCAAGCGCGAGGTGTATCGACGCGCTCTCAAAGAGCTTGCCCCGCGCCTTTTAACGCGCGACTGACGACGGAGTTCGACCCCGAGCCATGCTCAATACGCTGCGCAAGATCGTCCAGGAAGTTAACTCCGCCAAGGATCTCAAGGCGGCGTTGGGGATTATTGTGTTGCGCGTCAAAGAGGCCATGGGCAGCCAGGTCTGCTCGGTCTACCTGCTTGATCCAGAGACCAACCGCTTCGTGCTGATGGCCACCGAGGGCTTGAACAAGCGCTCGATCGGCAAAGTCAGCATGGCACCCAACGAAGGTCTGGTTGGCCTGGTCGGCACGCGTGAAGAACCCCTGAACCTCGAAAACGCCGCGGATCACCCGCGCTACCGTTACTTCGCCGAGACCGGTGAAGAACGCTACGCCTCATTCCTCGGGGCGCCGATCATTCACCACCGTCGCGTCGTCGGCGTGTTGGTCATTCAGCAAAAAGAACGCCGCCAGTTCGATGAAGGTGAAGAAGCCTTCCTCGTGACCATGAGCGCGCAACTGGCGGGCGTTATCGCCCACGCCGAGGCCACCGGTTCGATCCGTGGCCTGGGCCGCCAGGGCAAAGGTATCCAGGAAGCCAAGTTCGTCGGCGTACCGGGTTCGCCGGGTGCGGCGGTCGGTACCGCGGTAGTCATGCTGCCACCCGCCGATCTGGACGTGGTGCCGGACAAGACCATCACCGACATCGACGCCGAACTCGGGCTGTTCAAGACCGCCATCGAAGGCGTGCGCGCCGACATGCGTGCCTTGTCCGCCAAGCTCGCGACCCAGCTGCGCCCGGAAGAGCGCGCGCTGTTCGACGTCTACCTGATGATGCTCGACGATGCCTCGCTGGGTAGCGAAATCACCACCGTGATCAAGACTGGCCAGTGGGCCCAGGGCGCGTTGCGTCAGGTGGTCACCGAACACGTCAACCGTTTCGAATTGATGGACGACGCCTACCTGCGTGAGCGCGCCTCGGACGTCAAGGACCTCGGTCGCCGTCTGCTCGCCTACTTGCAGGAAGAGCGCCAGCAGACTCTGGTCTACCCCGACAACACCATTCTGATCAGCGAAGAACTGACGCCGGCGATGCTCGGCGAGGTGCCGGAAGGCAAGCTGGTGGGTCTGGTCTCGGTACTCGGTTCCGGTAACTCTCACGTCGCGATCCTGGCCCGTGCCATGGGCATCCCGACGGTGATGGGCCTGGTCGACCTGCCGTACGCCAAGGTCGACGGCATCCAGATGATCGTCGACGGCTACCACGGTGAGGTCTATACCAACCCGAGTGATTTGCTGCGCAAGCAGTTCGCCGAAGTGGTCGAGGAAGAAAAACAACTGGCCCTCGGGCTCGATGCGCTGCGGGACTTGCCGTGCGTCACCGTCGATGGCCACCGCATGCCGCTGTGGGTCAACACCGGCCTGCTGGCGGACGTGGCGCGGGCGCAGAAGCGTGGCGCTGAAGGCGTGGGCCTGTACCGCACCGAAGTGCCGTTCATGATCAACCAGCGCTTCCCGAGCGAAAAAGAGCAACTGGCGATCTATCGCGAGCAGCTCGCCGCGTTCCACCCGCAACCGGTGACCATGCGCAGCCTGGACATCGGCGGCGACAAGTCGCTGTCGTACTTCCCGATCAAGGAAGACAACCCGTTCCTCGGCTGGCGCGGGATTCGCGTCACCCTCGACCACCCGGAAATTTTCCTGGTCCAGACCCGCGCGATGCTCAAGGCCAGCGAAGGCTTGAACAACCTGCGGATTCTGCTGCCGATGATCTCCGGCATTCATGAGCTGGAAGAAGCCCTGCACCTGATTCACCGGGCGTGGGGCGAAGTCCGCGACGAAGGCACCGACGTGCCGATGCCGCCGATTGGCGTGATGATCGAGATTCCGGCAGCGGTGTACCAGACCAAGGAACTGGCGCGGATGGTGGACTTCCTGTCGGTTGGCTCCAACGACCTGACCCAGTACCTGCTGGCGGTGGACCGGAACAACCCGCGAGTGGCCGACCTCTACGACTACCTGCACCCGGCGGTGCTGCAAGCTTTGCAGAATGTAGTGCGTGACGCCCATGCCGAAGGCAAACCGGTGAGTATCTGCGGCGAAATGGCCGGCGACCCGGCGGCAGCAGTGTTGTTGATGGCGATGGGCTTCGACAGCCTGTCGATGAACGCCACCAACTTGCCGAAGGTGAAGTGGATGCTGCGCCAGATCAACCTGAGCAAGGCCAAGGAATTGCTGGCTGAGCTGATGACCATCGACAACCCGCAAGTTATCCACAGCTCGCTGCAATTGGCGCTGAAGAACCTTGGGTTGGCGCGGATGATTAATCCGGCTTCGGTCAAGACGCTCTAAACCTGCTGCGGCCTCTTCGCGAGCGAGCCCGCTCCGACATTTGAAATGCATTCCAAATGTGGGAGCGGGCTCGCTCGCGAAGGCGTCCGCCCAGATAACACCAATCTAAATCGTCAACTCCACTTCCCCCAAATGCCCGCCATACGGCCCAAAACTGCGCTCCACCATCACCCGCGTCCCATCCGCCTGAACGATCAACGCCGTACTCGCCCGTGTCCCATACGTCGGGCTGGCAATAAACACACTCGACAACAACGTCTCGGTGGCCAACCCCACCCCGGTATCCGGCAGTTCCGCAAACGGCGCTGCCTGCGAGTCGCTCAAAATCGCCAACAACGCCTCAGGCCGCGGATCGTCCAGCACTTCACTCAACGCAGCCTTGGCCTTGAGCACCTTCGGCCACGGCGTATCCAGCCCGGCGTTCGACAATCCATAAACCCCCGGCGCCAGCATCACCGCCGCGGTTTCCCGTGCATTGAAGTGCCACAGCTCGTTGGTATTGCCTATCAGTAGGTTAAACCCGGCATATTCCAGCGAACGTCCGACAACGTCGCTCAAATAGTCGTCAATGGACATGTCGCCGCTGAGAAACCCCGCGACCAATTCACCCCGTGACTTGCGCGACGGAGGTTGATGCGGATCGCGGATATTCGTCAGCGCGGCAAAGCGCCCATCGGCACCCACGCCGAGCCAGGTACCGCCCGCTTCCAGATCCCGGCCGGCATGAACGTGGGGCGAATGTGACCACTGAGCCAGGGGCAGGGTGGGCCGGGCATAGAATTCGTCGCGGTTGGCCGCCACGATCAACGGCTGGGCGTGGCCGGGCCGCCAGGCAAAGACAATCAGGCACATAAGGTGGTCCTTGTGTGTTTTTTGCTCACTCTACGCAGACATCGCCCGTCGATCCATCGGCTTGCGTAGTAGAGCCCGAGGCCATGCATCCGTTACCATGCCGCACCTGTTTTTGGGGATGCGTGAGGATACGGTCGTGGAATTTCTGCTCTACCTGGCGCTCGGCGCCTGTGCGGGCGTGCTGGCCGGGCTGTTCGGGGTAGGCGGCGGGATCATCATCGTCCCGGTGCTGGTGTTCAGTTTCAAACTGCAAGGCTTCGATCCGTCGATCCTTACGCACCTGGCCGTCGGCACTTCACTGGCGACGATCATCTTTACCTCGGTCAATGCGGTTCGCGAGCATCACCGCCGGGGCGCCGTACGTTGGCCGATTTTTGCCTGGATGACCGTTGGCATTCTCATCGGCGCCGGTTTCGGCGCGCTGACCGCTGAAGCGATCTCCGGCCCGAATTTGCAGAAGATCATCGGCATATTCGCATTGATCGTCTCCGCTCAGCTCGCCCTGGACTTCAAACCCAAGGCCAGCCGAACGGTGCCGGGGAAAGTCGGTCTGACCGTGGCCGGTAGTGTGATTGGCTGGGCTTCGGCGATTTTCGGGATTGGCGGCGGGTCGTTGACCGTGCCGTTCCTGACCTGGCGTAGCGTGCCGATGCAACATGCGGTGGCCACATCGTCGGCCTGCGGGCTGCCGATTGCCCTGGCAAGTGCATTAAGTTTCATGATTTTGGGCTGGCACGATCCATTGTTGCCGGCCCATAGTCTCGGTTTTATTTATTTGCCGGCGTTGCTGGGGATTGCCCTGACCAGCATGTTCTTTGCCCGCTTCGGTGCGCGACTGGCTCACAATTTGTCGCCGCGCTTGCTCAAAAGACTATTCGCCGCTTTGCTGTTCTGCGTCGGGCTGAATTTCCTGCTCTGACGCCAATCGCAATCCTGGCTTAATCCTGAGGTGGCAGCGTCCCCCGGGAATTTTGAAGGTTTCAACTCTAACGAGGAGTCGCAATGCTGCCTTACCCGCAGATCGACCCGGTGGCCCTGGCCATCGGTCCGCTGAAAATCCACTGGTACGGTCTGATGTACCTGATCGGCATCGGCGGCGCCTGGCTGCTGGCGTCCCGTCGGCTGAACCGCTTCGATCCGACCTGGACCAAGGAAAAACTCTCCGATCTGATCTTCTGGTTGTCGATGGGGGTTATTGTCGGTGGCCGTTTGGGCTACGTGCTGTTCTACGACCTGAGCGCTTACCTGGCCAACCCGACGCTGATTTTCGAAGTGTGGAAGGGTGGCATGGCGTTCCACGGCGGGTTTATCGGGGTGATGATCGCGGCCTGGTGGTTCGGTCGCCGCAACGGCAAGTCGTTCTTCCAACTGATGGACTTCGTCGCACCGATGGTGCCGATTGGTCTGGGCGCCGGGCGTATCGGTAACTTCATCAACGCCGAGTTGTGGGGCAAACCGACCGATCTGCCATGGGCGATGGTGTTTCCACCGTTCAGCGACCCGGCACAACTGCCGCGCCACCCTTCGCAGCTGTACCAGTTCGCACTGGAAGGCGTGGCGCTGTTCCTGATTCTCTGGTTGTTCTCGCGCAAGCCACGGCCAACCATGGCAGTTTCCGGCATGTTCGCGCTGTTCTACGGGATCTTCCGTTTCGTTGTCGAGTTCGTTCGCGTACCTGACGCGCAACTCGGTTACCTGGCGTTCGGTTGGGTGACCATGGGGCAGATTCTGTGCATCCCGATGATCGTCGCCGGTCTGTTCCTGATCTGGCTGGCTTATCATCGCGAGCCAAAGACCCCAGTGACTTCGGCCGCTTAAGACGCCGCGCTTTAGATTCGAATCCGGGGCCACGGCTCCGGGTTCCAGGACACAGGTAACTCATGAAGCAATATCTCGATCTGGTGGCTCACGTCATCAAGAACGGCACCAAACAGGCCAACCGTACCGGCGTCAACACCATCAGTTTCCCTGGCGCGATGCTGCGTTATGACCTGAAGGAAGGTTTTCCGGCGATCACCACCCGCAAGATGGCCTTCAAATCGGCCATCGGCGAGATGTGCGGTTTCCTGCGCGGGGTGAACAACGCCGCCGAATTCCGGGCGCTGGGCTGCAAAGTCTGGGACCAGAACGCCAACGAAAATGCCCAGTGGCTGGCCAACCCGTTCCGTCAGGGCGAAGACGACCTCGGCGAGATCTATGGTGTGCAATGGCGCAAATGGCCGGCGTACAAGCAGATCCCGCTCAGCAACCCGGCGGCCATCGAGCAGACCCTGAGCCAGGGCTATCGTCAGATTGCCGAAGGTGAAGAAGACGGTCAGGCCTACGTGGTGCTGTACAAGGCGATCGACCAGATCCGCCAGTGCGTCGACACCATCATCAAGGACCCGGGCAGCCGTCGCATCCTGTTCCACGGCTGGAACGTCGCCCAGCTCGATGAAATGGCCTTGCCGCCGTGCCACCTGCTGTACCAGTTCCACCCGAATGTCGAGACCAAAGAGATTTCTTTGACCCTCTACATCCGCTCCAACGACCTGGGCCTGGGCACACCGTTCAACCTTACCGAAGGCGCTGCGCTGCTGAGCCTGATCGGTCGCCTGACCGGCTACACGCCGCGCTGGTTCACCTATTTCATCGGTGACGCCCACGTCTACGAAAACCATTTGGACATGCTGAATGAACAGCTCACCCGCGAGCCGTTCCCGATGCCGAAACTGGTGATCAGTGACCGTGTGCCGGAGTTTGCCAAGACTGGCGAGTACCAGCCGGAGTGGCTGGAGTTGATCGAGCCGAGTGATTTCTCGCTTGAGGGTTATCAGCACCATGCGCCGATGACCGCGCCGATGGCGGTCTGATTCAGGCACCGCTTCGCGGTGTTCGCGGGCAAGCCTCGCTCCTACAGGTTCACACCATTCCCGTAGGAGCGAGGCTTGCCCGCGAAGGCGTCCTCAATGCCCATGACTTCTCCCGACATGGGAATGCTCAACCTCCGTCGCCACAACCCCGCCGCTCACTTCCAGCCGCTGCAAAATCCCGCACTGATCGATATCCGGCCCTTCGCTGCAACGTTGGCGCAGGTCGAGCAGTTGTATCTGCAAGGCCAGCAAACCATCGATCCGTGCCTTGACGTGATGGATGTGTTCGTCGATCAGCGCATTCACGTTTTCGCACTGATCCTGCGGGCTGTCGCGCAGGGTCAGTAGGCTGCGGATTTCTTCGAGAGTCATGTCGAGGGTGCGGCAGTTGCGGATAAAAGTCAGGCGCTCGGCATGAGCCTGGGTGTAGACGCGGTAGTTGCCATCGCTGCGGGCCGGCTCCGGGAGCAGGTTTTCGCGCTCGTAATAGCGGATGGTTTCCACTGCGCAGTCGGTCAGTTTGGCCAGTTCTCCGATCTTCATCGCGACAATCTCCAAAAGGTTGCTTGACCCTATAGTGGCTACAGGGTCTTTACTTGGCAACAGGCATCTTTATGGACGCAACCCGATGAGCGATTCCCTTCACACCCACAAACCCGAGGCTGATCACGATCACGATCACGATCACGATCACGATCACAGCCACAAGCTGCAGCCTGTGCAGAAGAAGCACGACCATGGCGGCCACGGGGATTCCTGCTGTTCCTCCAAAGCCGCCGCGCCATCGCTGATCAAGCTGAGCGACAAGCCGACCGACGGCGCGCGGCTGAGCAGTTTCCGCATCGACGCGATGGACTGCCCGACCGAGCAAACACTGATCCAGAACAAACTGGGCAAGCTGTCGGGTGTGCAGCAACTGGAATTCAACCTGATCAACCGGGTGTTGGGCGTGACCCACGACCTGCCGAGCACTGCGCCGATCATCGAGGCGATCAAGTCGCTGGGCATGGTCGCGGAGCCATTGGAGCAGGGCGTCGAAGCCCCCGCGCCAGCCGCCGAGAAGAAGCACTGGTGGCCTTTGGCGCTGTCCGGTGTGGGCGCGTTGGCAGCTGAAGTCATCCACTTCACCAACGCCGCACCGACCTGGGTGGTGGCGATCATCGCGCTGATTTCGATCCTCAGCGGCGGCCTCACCACTTACAAGAAAGGCTGGATCGCCCTCAAAAACCTCAACCTGAACATCAACGCACTGATGAGCATCGCGGTGACTGGTGCGATCCTCATCGGCCAATGGCCGGAAGCGGCGATGGTGATGTTCCTGTTTACCATCGCTGAATTGATCGAAGCCAAGTCCCTGGACCGCGCCCGCAACGCCATCGGCGGGCTGATGCAGATGACCCCGGAACAAGCCACGGTGCAGCAGGCCGACGGGAGTTGGGTCGAGCAAGATGTCAAAACCATCGAACTGGGTGCCCGAGTTCGCGTGCGTCCCGGCGAGCGGATTGGCCTCGACGGCCAAGTGGTTTCCGGCACTTCGTCCATCGATCAGGCACCGATCACCGGCGAAAGCCTGCCGATCGAGAAGACTGTGGGCGATAAAGTCTTCGCCGGCACCATCAACCAGGCGGGTTCGCTGGAATACACCGTGACCGCTGCGGCCAACAACTCGACCCTGGCGCGGATCATCCACGCCGTCGAGCAAGCCCAAGGCGCGCGGGCACCGACCCAGCGCTTCGTCGATCAGTTTTCGAAAATCTACACCCCGGCAGTGTTCATCTTCGCCCTGGCTGTCGCGGTTATTCCGCCATTGTTCATGGGCGCGCTGTGGTTCGACTGGATCTACCGGGCGCTGGTGTTGCTGGTGGTTGCTTGCCCATGTGCGCTGGTGATTTCCACCCCGGTGACCATCGTCAGCGGCCTCGCGGCAGCGGCGCGCAAAGGGATTCTGGTCAAGGGCGGCGTCTATCTGGAGGGCGGTTACAAGCTCGATTACCTGGCCCTGGATAAGACCGGCACCATCACCCACGGCAAACCGGTACAGACCGATTATCTGTCCCTCGACCCGACTACCGATGAAACCGCGCCAGCTATTGCCGCAGCGCTGGCCGGCCGTTCCGATCACCCGGTGTCGCTGGCTATCGCCAACGCCGCTGTGGATAAACAACTGGCGCCGTGGGTTGTGGATAACTTCGAGGCTTTGGCCGGTCGCGGTGTGCGCGGTGAAATCGATGGTCAGGTCTACCACTTGGGCAACCATCGACTGGTGGAAGAGCTGAACCTCTGCTCGCCAGCGCTGGAAGAAAAACTGTTCGCCCTGGAGAAACAGGGCAAATCGGTGGTGCTGCTGCTCGACAAGTCTGGCCCCTTGGCGCTGTTTGCCGTGGCGGACACAGTGAAAGAGTCCAGCCGTGAAGCGATTCAACAGCTTCACGATCTCGGCATCAAAACCCTGATGCTGACCGGCGACAACGTCCACACCGCCCAGGCGATTGCCGCGCAAGTCGGGATCGACGAAGCCAAGGGCGACCTGCTGCCGACCGACAAACTGCAAGCCATCGAAGCCCTTTATGCGAAAGGACATAACGTCGGGATGGTCGGCGACGGCATCAACGACGCCCCGGCATTGGCCCGGGCTGAGATCGGTTTTGCCATGGCCGCCGCAGGCACCGATACCGCCATCGAGACGGCTGATGTCGCCCTGATGGACGACGATCTGCGCAAAATCCCTGCGTTCATCCGACTGTCGCGTCAGACCTCAAGCATCCTGAAACAGAACATCGCCCTCGCTTTGGTCATCAAGGCTATCTTTCTTGGGGTAACCTTCGCCGGGATCGCCACCATGTGGATGGCGGTGTTCGCCGACATGGGCGTCAGCCTGTTGGTGGTGTTCAACGGTTTGCGCCTGTTGCGCAAATAAGCGATGAGGAACGGGTGTGCTGAGTGCCGAGCTGAAGGCGTTTTACATGGTGGCCCGCTTGGGCAGCATTACCCTGGCGGCCAAGAAGCTCGGCCTGAGCCAACCCACCGTGACGACCCAGATTCGGCATCTGGAAAGCCAATACTCGGTTGAGCTGTTCTACCGTGGCGGTCGCCGCCTCAGCGTCAGCGATGAAGGCGCGCGGCTGCTGCCGATGGTCAAGGCGCTGTTGCAGCAGGAAGCCGACATCGAGTTTTTCCTGCGCAACAGCGGCCAGTTCCAGGGCACGTTGCGCATCGCCGCCACCGCTCCGTATTACATCCTCGATCTGGTGAAGACCTTTCGCGAGCGTTTGCCGCAGGTGGAAGTGTCGGTGGAAATCGGCAACTCCCAGCAAGTGCTCGAAGCGCTGGAGGATTACCGGGTCGATGTCGCCGCGTCTTCGCAGTTGCTGGACGATGCGCGGCTGATTCGCCGAGTGCTCGGCAGCGATCCGCTGGTGCTGGCGGTACATCGTAATCATCCGTTGGCAGTACACGATCATGTGCCGCTCAGCGCGTTGGCGGGGCATACCTTGTTGATGCGTGAGTCGGGCTCGACCACTCGGCGGCTGACTGAAGAGTTACTGGCCAGCGCCGGGGTGAGTTTCGGGCCGCTGCTGGAGATTGGTAGCCGTGAGTCGATCCGTGAAGCGGTGCTGCGCAATATCGGCATCAGCATCATCGCCCGGCAGGAAGTGCCGCATGACCCGCAATTGCGGGTGCTGACCATCGAGAATGCGCCGCAGATTCCGGAGTACTTGTACTGCCTCAAGGAGCGAAAGGGCGCGCGGTTGCCGGCGGCGTTTCTGGGGTTGGCGCAGGAAATGGCCCCCGCCTAGATTCCTGTGGCGAGGGGGCTTGCCCCCGTTCGGCTGCGCAGCAGTCGTAAACCCATTAAATGCGGTATGCCTGAAAAAACACCCTCGCAGTTTTGGGGCCGCTTCGCGACCCAACGGGGGCAAGCCCCCTCGCCACAATTTCATCTGGCATAAGGCTGTGGATTTCTCTCAACCCAAATCCCCGAATACCACTATCGGCCGTTTTTGCCTCGTTGCCACATGACGGACGCATTACAAACCTAGGATGGCCCTCATCTGCTTGATGAGGTCTGTCCATGAACCACTCGATCGCAACTGCCCTGACCAACCCCGGCGCACCCATGAAAGTGCGCGGCGTGCAGAAACGCTTCGGCGCCTTCACCGCGCTGGATAACGTTTCCCTCGACGTGGCGGCCGGTGAGCTGGTGTGTCTGCTGGGCCCGTCGGGTTGTGGCAAAACCACCTTGCTGCGTTGCATTGCCGGTCTGGAGAAGCAGGACAGCGGCGAGTTGTACCTGGGTGATCGCGACGTTTCCCACCTGGCGCCGCAAGCCCGGGACTACGGCATTCTGTTCCAGTCCTACGCGCTGTTCCCCAATCTGACCGTCGAAGCGAACATTGCCTACGGCCTCGCCGGCAGTGGTCGCGATGAAGTGCGCAAGCGTGTCGGTCAGATGCTGGAACTGGTCGGCCTGCTCGGCAGTGAGAAAAAGTACCCCGGCCAATTGTCCGGCGGCCAACAGCAGCGCGTCGCACTGGCCCGAGCCTTGGCTCCGGCGCCTTCGTTGTTGCTGCTCGACGAACCGATGTCGGCACTCGACGCGCGAGTCCGCGAGCACCTGTGCACCGAGCTGCGCCAATTGCAGCGCAACCTCGGCGTCACGACCCTGATGGTCACGCACAATCAGGACGAGGCCATGCTGATGGCCGATCGCATCGCCGTGATGAACAACGGCAGAGTCGAGCAGTACGCCACGCCGCAGGAAATCTACGACCGTCCGGCCACGCCGTTTGTGGCGGAGTTCGTTGGTCAGGGCAACTGGCTGCCGTTCCGCCGCAGCAGCGACAGCCACGCCCAGGTCGGCGGGATGAACATGCGCCTGGCCGAAGGCAGTGCGAAAACCGCGTCCGGCCGTTTGTTCTGCCGCCCGGAGGCGATCAACGTCAACCCGCCGGTGCACGAAGAAAACCTGTTCCCGGCCAAGGTTCGTGAAATCACCTTCCTCGGCAATCGCTGCCGCATGAGTTTCGAACTCGACCAACTGCCGGGCCATCCGCTGCTGGCCGAACTCGCCCCGGAGGCCATGCCGCGCCTCGGCGCCCAGCAAATCATGGTTGCCTTGCCTCCGCGTAGCCTGCAGGTGTTTGCCTGATGGGCGCGAACCTCGCGCTGCCGATACCGCACAAGCAGGTTCGGCAGACCTCCCGTGCCGAGATCGGCGACCGGGTGTTCGTGGTCGGCGGCAAAGTTCTGTTGCTGGTCTTGCTCGGTGTCGCGGTGTTGATGCCGTTGCTGGCGATCTTCTGGCGCGGTTTCAGCGCTGAAGCCGGGCAGGGCGGTGGTCTGGTGGCTGCCCGTGAATTGGTGACCAGCGCGAATTTCCATTGGTTGCTCGGCAACAGTCTGAAAGTTTCCCTCAGCGTCGCGGCCATCGTCGTACCGCTGGCTTACCTGTTTGCCTACGCCCTGCAACGTACGTTGATTCCGGGCAAAGGTATCTGGCGCGGGATGTCTCTGTTGCCGCTGATGGCGCCGTCGATGCTGCCGGGGATTGCACTGGTTTACCTGTTCGGTAACCAGGGCATGTTGCGCGGTTTGCTCTCGGACAATATCTACGGTTTCTGGGGGATTGTTCTCGGTGAGGTGATCTACACCTTCCCACACGCCTTGATGATTCTTCTGTCGGCGCTGTCCCTGGCGGATGCGCGACTGTTCGATGCCGCTTCAAGCATGGGCGCCAGTCCGGCGAAAGCCTTCCGCAGCATCACCTGGCCGGCGACGCGTCAGGCGGTGTTCGCGGCGTTCTGCTTGGTGTTCACCCTGACCATCACCGACTTCGGCGTGCCCGTAGTGGTTGGCGGCGACTATCAAGTGCTGGCGCTGGAAGCCTACAAAGCCGTGGTCGGCCAGCAACAGTTCGGTCGTGGCGCGTTGATCGGCATGGTTCTGCTGCTGCCGGCGCTATTCAGTTTCGGGGTCGACGCCTGGCTGCGTCGGCGTCACGGCGATTCCATGAGCGGTCGGGCGCAAGTGTTCAAACCGGCGCCGTCGAAGATGCGGGACGGCTGCTACCTGGCCGTTGTGCTGCTGATCTGCGCGGTGTTGCTGCTGGTGTTCGGCATGGCGGTGTATTCGTCGCTGGTGAAATTCTGGCCGTACAACCTGTCGCTGTCGCTCAACCATTACCAGTTCAACGACACCGCAGGCGGTGGCTGGCTGGCCTACGGCAACAGCGTGAAGATGGCCCTGTGCACGGCGTTGATCGGCAGCGTGCTGATTTTCACCGGCGCCTACCTGATGGAAAAAACCAAGGGCCAGCGCGGATTGAATCTGACCCTGCGCATGCTCAGTTTCGTACCGATGGCGGTGCCGGGTCTGGTGTTGGGCCTGGGTTACGTCTTCTTCTTCAACCTCACCGGCAACCCGCTGCATGTGCTCTACGGGACCATGACCCTGCTGGTGGTCTGCACCATTGCTCACTATTTGACCACCGCGCAAATGACCGCCACCACTGCGCTGCGCCAACTCGACGCCGAGTTCGAATTCGCCGCGCTATCGCTCAAGGCACCGCTGTATCGGCATTACCTGCGGGTCACCGTGCCGATCTGCCTGCCGGCGCTGCTGGACATCGTGCGCTACCTGTTCGTCTCGGCGATGACCACCGTCTCGGCAGCGATCTTCCTCTACAGCCCCGACACCATCCTTGCGGCGGTGGCGGTGCTGAACATGGACGACGCCGGCAACGTCGGTGGCGCGGCGGCGATGTCGACTTTGATTCTGTTCACTTCGGCGGGCGTGTCCCTGCTGCTGGCCTGGGCTTCGCGCGGTTTGCTGCGCCGCTCCCAGGCCTGGCGGCAGACCGCGCCTGGCCATTGATTTTCAATCCCGCAAACCTCAACTCAAACAGGAAAAGATCATGTTCAAGCCCCTGGCCCTGGCCGCTGCTGTCCTCACCGCTTTCAGCCTGAACGCCTTTGCGGCGAAAACCGAGTTGACGGTGTACACCGCCCTCGAAGCCGAACAACTGACGGCCTATAAGGCTGCCTTCGAAAAGGCCAACCCGGACGTCGAGATCAAGTGGGTGCGTGACTCCACCGGGATCATCACCGCCAAACTGCTGGCCGAAAAAGCCCGGCCACAAGCCGACGCAGTCTGGGGCCTGGCGGCGTCGAGCCTGGCGATCCTTGATCAGCAAGGCATGCTGCAAAGCTATGCGCCAAAGGATTTGGCCAAGATCGGCGGCAACTACCGCGACGCCGCCAACCCGCCAGCCTGGGTCGGCATGGACGTCTGGGCCGCGACCATTTGCTTCAACACTGTCGAAGCCGAAAAGCAGGGCCTGAGCAAACCCGTGAGCTGGCAAGACCTGACCAAGCCTGAGTACAAAGGCAAGATCGTCATGCCTAACCCGGCCTCGTCCGGCACCGGTTTCCTTGATGTCAGCGCCTGGCTGCAAACCTTCGGCGAGAAGCAGGGTTGGGCGTACATGGACGGCTTGCACCAGAACATCGGCCAGTACGTTCACTCCGGTTCCAAGCCTTGCAAACTGGCGGCTTCCGGCGAATTCCCGATTGGTATTTCCTTCGAATACCCGGCCGTCCAGCTGAAACGCCAGGGCGCGCCGCTGGACATCATCCTGCCGAAAGAAGGCCTGGGCTGGGAGATCGAAGCGACCGCCGTAATCAAGGGCACGGCCCATGAAGAAGCGGCGAAGAAACTGGCGGACTTCTCGGCCAGCCCGGCGGCGATGGAGTTGTACAAAGAGAACTTCGCGGTCCTCGCGCAACCGGGTATTGCCAAGCCGCAGACCGAATTGCCCGCGGATTACGAGCAGCGTTTGATCAAGAACGACTTTGCCTGGGCCTCGAAGAATCGCGACGAGATCTTGACCGAGTGGCGTAAGCGCTATGACGGCAAGTCCGAGAAGGTCGTTGCCAAGTAAGATCTCTATCGGCTGATACGGCCTCATCGCGAGCAAGCTCGCTCCCACAGTTGACCGCGTTCCAATGTGGGAGCGAGCTTGCTCGCGATGGCGGTCTGTCATTCAGGACAAAACCCAATGACACAACACAACGACATGCTGATCGTCGGCGCCGGCATTCTGGGCCTGTCTCACGCCTACGCCGCCGCCCGACGCGGCCTCAAAGTCACTGTTTTCGAACGCAGCGAAACCCCGCTCGGCGCCTCGGTCCGCAACTTCGGCCAAGCCCTGGTCACCGGCCAACCGCCAGGCAAAATGCTCGAACTGGCCAAGGCCAGCCGCGAAATCTGGAGCCAATGGGCGGAGTTGGCCGGCCTGCAACTCAAGCGCAACGGCTCGTACCTGTTTGCCCGCACCGAAGCTGAAGAACATCTGCTGCAAGCCTTTTGCAACGGCCGCGCCGTGGAGTACAACTACAACGTCGAGTTGCTGCGTGGCGCGGCACTGCGGGATTTGTACGGCGGCCAGTTCAGCCATCACCGCGCCGCGCTGCACGGCAAGGACGATCAGCAACTGTATTCGCGCGAAGCAATTCCAGCGCTGATCGACTACCTGCGCCGCGAATTGGGCGTCGAGTTTCACTTCTCCACCCTGGTGCGCGACATTGAGCCCGGCCGCTTGCACAGCACTGCCGGCAGCTTCTTTGCCGAGCAGATCATCGTCTGCTCCGGTCACGACTATCAGACCTTGCTGGCTGAGTCGATTGCCGCGCTCAACCCGCAAATCTGTCGTCTGCAAATGCTTCGCGCCCGGCCGCAGATCAACCTGAATCTGCAACACGCACTGCTCACCGGATTGAGTTGCGTGCATTACGGCGCGTTTGCCGACCTGCCGGAAGCTGCGGCGGTGCAAGCACAGATCCTGCGGGACGCGCCGCACTTGCAGGAGAACGGCATTCACCTGCTGATCAGCCCGACGCCTCACGGCGAACTGATCATCGGCGATTCCCACCATTACGGCAGCGACCCTTCACCGTTCAACGCCGAGCAGGTGGACGACTGGATGATCGAGCTGGCCGAGCAGACCCTGGGCTGCAAAGTGCAAGTGGTCGAGCGCTGGCAGGGTGTCTATGGTTCACGGGGACCGGGGCCGTTCTCGTTCCTGCGCCCGGCTTCGGGAGTGAATGTGGCGTTGATGCACACCGGCGTCGGCATGAGCGTCGGGCCGGCGATGGCCGAACGTAACGTCGCACTGTTGTTGGGAGAGGATTGATGGAGCGCCATGAACAAGTGATCGCCGAAGTCTTCGCGCTGTACGAGCGCTTTGGCGACAGCGACTACATCGGTGAGCCGGTGTCGCAGATCGAGCACATGTCCCAGGCCGCCGAACTGGCCATGGCCGAAGGCTTCGACGATGAAGTGGTGTTGGCGGCGTTCTTTCACGATATCGGGCATATCTGTGCTGAAGATGCCGAGAACATGGGCGGGTTTGGCGTGGTCAGTCATGAGCGTTTGGGCGCGGATTATTTGCGTCGGGCTGGCTTCAGCGAGCGCATGGCGCGGCTGGTGGAATACCACGTTCAAGCCAAGCGTTATCT
Source organism: Pseudomonas sp. ASL4 (assembly GCF_056680395.1). Taxonomy (NCBI): domain Bacteria; kingdom Pseudomonadati; phylum Pseudomonadota; class Gammaproteobacteria; order Pseudomonadales; family Pseudomonadaceae; genus Pseudomonas; species Pseudomonas sp. ASL4. The sequence goes on from NZ_CM155280.1 coordinate 1,140,550, forward strand.
GACGCTCAAGGAGCCGGGGTACTACGAGCGTTTGAGCGAAGCCAGTCGCCGGACACTGGAATATCAGGGTGGGGTGATGACGGTGGCCGAGGCTGAGGCGTTTGAGCGTGATCCGTTGTGTGCGGTCAGTTTGCGGATGCGGCAGTGGGATGAACTGGCAAAGGAAGAGTGGGTGCCGGTGATGGACCTTGGCGTCTTGAAGGAAAAGGCGTTGCGGCTATTGGTTGCGTAGGGCCCCAAGACCGAGGTGCGGCCTTCGCGAGCAAGCCCGCTCCCACATTGGAATGCGTTCCCCTGTGGGAGCGGGCTTGCTCGCGAAGGGGCCGGTTCGAGCACCGCAGATCTAAAGCTGCTGCGCCAACACCTCAACCTGCTCCTGCCTTTCCCCCTGATTCAACTTCGCATGGGGATTAAGCGACGACCATTGCGGATGCGCCCGAGCCTTGTTCAGGGCTTCGGGCAGTTTGCCTTCGCGCCAGGTTTTGTCCTGCGGTGTGGCGACCTGGATGCTTTCCATCGCCGCATGTCCGCGCTGGTTCAGGGCTTGTACCAACTGCCGTTGACGCAACGCCAGCAACCGCAACACGCTGTCGTCGACAGTCAGCTCCCGCCGCCCCTTGATCTTGCCCAGCAACCGGCCGCCATAGCTGCGCGCGGTTTGCAGGGCGCCGCCGGCAATCGCACCGGCCAGTGCTGCTGCGCCGAGGGTCAGGCCGCCGACTAGCAGATCCACGCCAGCCCCCGCCGCTGCGCCAGCCGCGATGCCACTGCCAACCCGCACACCCAATTGCTTGAGGGTTTCCGGGTTGAACAAGTCATCGCCCCAACGGCCATCGAGCAGCGGCAAGTCACTGGCCGCCGCGTCCTGTGGGCGGAAGGCGTAGAGCTTGAGCAACGCTTCGACGCAACGTTGCTCCCGTTGTCGAACGGCTTTGCGCAATTCGTTGATTGCTTGTTGTTCCAGCTCAGGTTTACTCGCCACGCTGCGCCGGCACGCGGCGCAATCGATCAATAATTCGGCAATCAGCCGCGCTGCACTCTGCTGGCGAGCCAGGCGTTGAGCCTGTTGATCGGCGATCAGCCGTTCAAGCTGCTCGCGGGAGTTTTCCAGCAACAGTGCGAGGCTTTCATAGAGTCTGCGTTCGCCATCTTCTGGTGGAGCGACGCTGTCGAAACGCACCAACGCATGCAAACCCAGCCGCGCCAGAGCCTCGCGCCAATCCGGTTCGCGATGGTTGGCGCTGCTGACGAAATTCAGCACCGGCAGCAACGGTTTGCCGCAACTGGCCAACACTTCCAGTTCGTCGCGGTACTTGGCCAGCACCGGTTCCCGGGCGTCGATCACATAGAGTCCGGCGTCCGAGGCCAGCAGTTGGCGCAGCACCTTGGCCTCTTGTTCGAACCGCTGTCGGGCCTCGCTGCCCTCGAGGAATCGCGCCAGGCGTGCCGGGCCGTCGAGGCGTTCGCCGGGGCGTTCCAGGCGTTCGAGGTAGTCGAGCAGGGCGATGGCGTCTTCCAGGCCGGGCGTGTCGTAGAGGTCGAGCAGCGGCTCACCGTCCACCGACAACCGCGCGCCTTCGACGTGGCGGGTGGTGCTGGGCCGATGGGACACTTCACCGAAACCGACGTCCCGGGTCAGGGTGCGCAGCAATGAGGTTTTGCCGACGTTGGTGTGGCCGACGACGGCGAGCTTCAACGGCTTAGTCATGACCGGTCTCCAGCCAGTTCATGGGCGCGCAATCAGCGAATGGCAGTTCAAGCTGTTGCAACGCCGTATGCCAGTCACCGAGTCGCTCGGCATCCAGCGCTTCGCCGGGCGGCGCTTGCAGCAGCCAGACGCGGGTGGCGCTGGCGTTGCGCGCCAGTTCGGCGATCAACGCCAGGCTGCCGCGATCCGGTGAACGGCGCGGGTCGCAGGCAATCAACAGGCGAGCCGGGGGAAAGCGGCTGAGCTGTTCGAGGAGTTTGTTGCGCGACTCGCGGCTGTCGAGGATGCCGGCATCGCTCACGGTTTTTGGTAGTTGCGGCGGCCATGGGCGTTGACCGTCCAGTTCGATGGCCACCAGCAGCGCGCCATCGCTGTGCAATTCGCTGACGCTGCTTTCGACGCGGTGAAGTTGATCCGGGGCGGCATCGCTGATGCCCAAGCGTTCGCTGGTGGGCATCAGGCGTTCGCGTAATTGAGCGTAGCCGGGCAGGTTCAAATCCAGACGCAAGGCAGCCTGGCCGGTTTTCCAGCGCCACAGGCAAAACAGCGCCAGCAGCAGGCGCGGCACCACGCCGTAAACCACCAAGACGCCGACCAGCCAGGTTGCCCAGGCCTGACGGGCGCTTTCGATGTTGAGCGCGGTGTCGCCGCTGGCGCGGATCATCTCCACGGTCGGCACGTTGAAGCCGAGCAAGGCCGGCAGGGTGCCGAGGGTTTGGGTCATGGCGACAAAGGTGTCGGCGCTGAGCAGGGTGGTTTCCCAGACAAAGCCGTAACGCCGGGTCGCCATCAGCGTCAGCAGAATCGCCAGGGCACTGAGCATCGCCAACAGCCACATGCTGTTGACCAGCACGCCGATGGCCCAGCGATTGAGTTTGTGCCGTTGCAGCAACAGCAGCAGGGCCGGGGCCAGTTGTGCGGCTTTGGCGTCGCGGGCGAGTTTTTCGCTGAGCCACAGCCACAGTCGTCCGAGAGTAGCGCCGTGTTCACCGGCAAATACCAGGCCCAAGGCCCAGCTCAGTAGAAGAATCAGGTTCAGCCCGAGCAGGCTGCCCAAGGCCCAGAACACATTCACCGCAATTTGCCCATCGCTTAGCGCCGCAAACGCGAGGCCGGCGCCGCTGACCACGGCCACTATGACGAGCACCAACAACGCCAGTCGTGCACCTTGCAGCCAGTGGGTGAGCGCGTTGGTCAGCCCATCGCGTTCGGCCAGCCACAGGGCGCGGCGTTGAATCCGTGTCGGCAGGTCGCCGCCAGCCGTGCGGGCCAGTCGGTTGGCTTCCAGGTCATCCAGTGGCCCGGCATGTTCTTCGCGCAAACGGATGGTTTCCGTCAGCCAGAGGTTAGTCAGTTCAGTCACGCGGCATCCCGTCGCTTAAATGAACGGTGAGCATAACCGCTGTGGCGCTTATCCGGGAAAGGGAGGCTCTGGTATCCTCGCCGGCATGACTAAATCACTCCCCCTTAGCCTGATCGCAGCCCTCGGTGAAAACCGTGTGATCGGCGTCGACAACAGCATGCCCTGGCACTTGCCGGGGGACTTCAAATACTTCAAGGCCACCACCTTGGGCAAGCCGATCATCATGGGGCGCAAGACCTGGGATTCCCTCGGTCGTCCGCTGCCGGGCCGGTTGAACATCGTGGTCAGCCGTCAGGCGGATCTGGTGTTGGCGGGCGCGGAGGTTTATCCGTCGCTGGAGGCTGCGGTTGTTCGCGCTGAAGAGTGGGCGAAGGAGCAGGGCATCGATGAGCTGATGCTGATTGGCGGGGCGCAGTTGTATGCCCAAGGCTTGGCACAGGCCGATCGGCTGTACCTGACGCGTGTCGCGCTGAGCCCGGAAGGGGATGCGTGGTTTCCGGAGTTTGATTTGAACCAGTGGAAACTGGTGTCGAATGTGCCGAATCCGGCGGAAGGGGATAAGCCGGCGTACGCATTTGAAATTTGGGAAAAAGCCTAAAAGCATCGCGAGCAAGCTCGCTCCCACATTGGATGTGTGATCGACACACCCTGTGGGAGCGAGCTTGCTCGCGATAGCGGTCTGTCAGGCGCTGATCAAGCCTGAGCCAACTCCGCATGCTCATCCGCATCCAGCAGCTCTTTATCCGTCTGCTGCATGATCTGGCTGGTAATCGCCCCCGCCGTAATCGAACCGCTGACGTTCAACGCCGTACGGCCCATGTCGATCAGCGGCTCGACCGAAATCAGCAACGCCACCAGTGACACCGGCAAGCCCATGGCCGGCAGCACAATCAACGCGGCAAACGTCGCGCCGCCACCGACCCCGGCCACACCGGCCGAACTCAGGGTCACAATCGCCACCAGCGTCGCGATCCACAGCGGGTCGAGCGGGTTGATGCCCACGGTCGGCGCGACCATCACCGCCAACATCGCCGGATACAGACCGGCACAACCGTTCTGGCCAATGGTCGCGCCGAACGAAGCGGCGAAACTGGCGATGGACTGCGGGATGCCCAGGCGACGGGTCTGCGCTTCGATGCTCAGCGGAATGCTCGCTGCGCTGGAGCGGCTGGTGAAGGCAAAGGTCAGCACCGGCCAGATCTTGCGGAAGAAACGCAGCGGGTTGATCCCGGCCGCCGACACCAGCAGGCCATGGATCACGAACATCAGGCCCAGGCCGATGTAGGACACCACCACGAAACTACCGAGCTTGATGATGTCTTGCAGGTTGGAGCCGGCGACCACTTTGGTCATCAGCGCCAAAACGCCGTACGGGGTCAGCTTCATCACCAGACGCACCAAACGCATCACCCAGGCTTGCAGGGTGTCGATGGCGTTGATCACTTTCTGACCTTTCTCGACGTCGTCTTTCAGCAGCTGCAGCGCCGCGACCCCGAGGAACGCAGCGAAGATCACCACGCTAATGATCGACGTCGGCTTGGCGCGGGCCAGGTCGGCGAACGGGTTCTGCGGGATGAACGACAGCAGCAACTGCGGCACATTCAGGTCAGCGACCTTGCCGGCGTAGTCGGTCTGGATGGTTTGCAGACGGGCCATTTCCTGAGTGCCGGCCACCAAGCCATCGGCGGTCAGGCCGAACAGGTTGGTCAGGCCGATACCGATCAGTGCCGCGATGGCGGTGGTGAACAGCAGCGTGCCGATGGTCAGGAAGCTGATTTTGCCCAGCGACGAGGCGTTGTGCAGACGGGCCACAGCGCTGAGGATCGAGGCGAACACCAGCGGGATCACGATCATTTGCAGCAACTGCACGTAACCGTTACCGACCAGATCGAACCAGCCGATCGAGGCTTTCAGCACCGGGTTGCCGTCACCGTAAATGGCGTGCAACGCCACGCCGAATGCCACACCCAATGCCAGTGCGAGCAGGACTTTTTTGGCCAGGCTCCAGGAGGTGTGACGGGTTTGCACCAGGCCGAAGAGCAGGGCGAGGAACACCAGCAGATTGAGAATCAGCGGCAGATTCATAAAGACTCCGATAAGGCTTGTGCCAACTGCCTTCCAGGGCAGCTGCGAACCGGCAAGCCTAACAGCTTGATATCTAATGAATTAATATCAAAAACAGAGGTGGACTGTCGTTTTTGGAATAAGCCAGTGCCGCTCTGGGGAATGCGCCTGACGGAATCAGGACGTAAGCGGTCGCGGGCGGACGAGAACGGTCACACTTTTTTGTTAGCGTCGATCTCTTTGAATCAGGGTCTCTCTACAAGGAAGCATGCAGATGAAGTTCGCACCGAAAATGCTGGCTGTCGCACTGGGTTTAGGATTGGGCTTGAGCCTTGCGGGCCAGGCGTTCGCGACTGACCTGAAACACTGGCCAGCCGATCAGGCCAAGGCACTGGACGCGATGATCGCGGCCAATGCCAACAAAGGTAACTTCGCGGTGTTCGACATGGACAACACCAGTTACCGCTACGACCTCGAAGAGTCGTTGCTGCCGTTCCTGGAAAACAAGGGCCTGATCACCCGCGAGACCCTCGATCCCTCCCTGAAACTGATTCCGTTCAAGGACACCGCCGACCATAAGGAAAGCCTGTTCAGTTACTACTATCGCCTCTGTGAAATCGACGACATGGTTTGCTATCCATGGGTCGCCCAAGTGTTCGCAGGCTTCACCCTTCAAGAGCTCAAGGGTTATGTCGATGAGCTGATGGCGTCCGGCAAACCGGTGCCGAGCACGTATTACGACGGCGATGTGGTCAAGAACATCGACGTCCAGCCACCGAAAGTCTTCACCGGCCAGGCCGAGCTTTACAACAAGCTGATGGAGAACGGCATCGAGGTCTACGTGATGACCGCCGCCTCCGAGGAACTGGTGCGCATGGTCGCGGCCGATCCGAAGTACGGCTACAACGTCAAACCGCAGAACGTGATCGGCGTGAGCACGCTGCTCAAGGACCGCAAGACTGGCGAACTGACCACCGCGCGCAAACAGATCACTGCTGGCAAGTATGACGAGAAGGCCAACCTCGGCCTGGAACTGACGCCATACCTGTGGACACCGGCAACCTGGATGGCCGGCAAGCAAGCGGCGATCCTCACCTACATCGACGAGTGGAAAAAACCGGTGCTGGTGGGTGGCGATACACCGACCAGTGACGGCTACATGCTGTTTCACAGCGTCGACGTGGCCAAGGGTGGCATCCACTTGTGGGTCAACCGCAAAGACAAATACATGACTCAGCTCAACGGCATGATGGCCAAGCACGCTGCGGCTCAGGCGAAAGAAGGCTTGCCGGTGACGGCGGACAAGAACTGGGTGATCGTCAAGCCTGAAGAGATTCAGTAAGACGGGCTCGCTTCCACAAGATTTGTGTAAGGCCACAATATTGTGATCGACACAAATCCCCTGTGGGAGCGGGCTTGCTCGCGAAAGCGGTGTGTCAGGCAACAGTGATATTGACTGACACTCCCTCTTCGCGAGCAAGCCCGCTCCCACATCTATGGTTCCCCCCTTTTCTGCAATACTGTTTTTGATGATGTGTTTGGCTTGCTTTCATCTATCCGGCGTCTGAGTGGAGGTTGGTCCATTCGCGCCTTGATGAGAATCGATGCCCGGCGATCCTAATTACTTGGACGGCCTTTCAGCCGTGTGGGAGCTCAGGGTTTTCGTCAGGCCGGTTGGCCGTTCACGTCATCTGTTATCCAGCATCGCAAACCAGGTGGGTGGTGCTCGGGTGACAGCGGGGTCAGGCGTTCATCGCGCCTGGCCCCGCATCGAATTCGGTGTGGTGTGCTGCAATCGCCCAGGCGATTCTCGCCAGTTTGTTGGCCAGTGCGCAGACCACATGATTGGAGTGATGGTTGTCCCATAGCCGTCGGACCCAGTCCGCCAGCGCTCCTTTCTGTCGATCCAACTGCATCAGATAGACGCGGGCACACTGGATCAGCAGACGTCTCTGGTTTCGGTCACCCCGCTTGCTGATGCCTAAAAGTACGGTTTTTCCGCCCGTGGAGTGTTGTTTGGGCACTAGCCCGATCGAGGCCGAATAGCCTCGGCCGCACTTGAACTGTTTGCCATCGCCCAACTCGGCAGCCAGGACGCTGGAGGTGATCGGGCCGACACACGGCATCGTCATCAAGCGAACAGCCAGATCATCTTCAGCGGCTTGGCACTCCACTTCCTTATCCAAAGCCTTGACCTGCTCGTGCAAGTAATTGAAGTGCTCACGCAGCCTGGTCAGTAGTTTTTTGATGGAATCGGGAAGTGGATGCGCTTCAAGCAGCGCTGGAAGATCTTTGATGGACTTGAAGCCTGGGGCCAAGCTGATTCCGACTTCCAGGAGGGCTGCGTGAATCCGATTGACGGTAGCAGTACGTTCTTTGATGAACGAATCACGTGTCGAGTTGAGCATGGCCAGCGCCTGCTGAGCCTGATTCTTAGGCGGCACAAAGCGCATTGTTGGACGAGTTGCAGCCTCGCAGATCGCTTCGGCATCAGCGAAGTCGTTCTTGTTGCTTTTCACATACGGACGCACGAGATGCGGAGCAATGAGTTTGGGTATATGCCCCAGTCTTGAGACTTCCTGCGCCATGAAGTGGGCTCCGCCGCAAGCTTCCATCGCAACGGTGCAGGGTTCGAGATTGGCCAGATGCTGGATGAGCGCCGCCCGATTAAACTTTTTGCGGTAAAGCTCATGACCACGATCATCTTGTGCATGCAGATGAAAGGTGTGTTTTCCCAGATCGATGGCGACAATAGCTACTTTGTTCATGGCAACGGTCTCCGATGAGCCCCCTGTGAAAGCTTAGTGGGTGATCACAGGGGGCGGCGGGGGGAGCCATTTCATTACTTGACCGAGTTGAACGCAAAAAAATGCCCCGCACTTGGCGGGGCATTTTTTTGTTCGACGGTTAAGCCTTACAGCCCGTCGAGCATCGCCTTGTTACGCACAGCACCCTTGTCAGCGCTGGTGGCCAGCAGGGCGTAGGCTTTCAGCGCGGTGGTCACTTTACGTGGACGTTTCTCTACCGGTTTCCAGCCTTTCTGGTCTTGCTCGACCCGGCGTGCCGCCAGTTCTTCATCGCTGATCAACAGGTTGATCGAGCGGTTCGGAATGTCGATCAGCACTTTGTCGCCGTCCTGCACCAGACCAATCGCACCGCCAGCAGCGGCTTCTGGCGAAGCGTGACCGATGGACAGACCCGAGGTGCCGCCGGAGAAACGACCGTCGGTGAGCAGCGCGCAGGCTTTGCCCAGGCCTTTGGATTTCAGGTAGGACGTCGGGTACAGCATTTCCTGCATGCCCGGGCCGCCTTTCGGACCTTCGTAACGAATGATCACGATGTCGCCGGCCTTCACTTCGTCAGCGAGGATGCCGCGTACGGCGCTGTCCTGGCTTTCGAAGATCTTCGCGTTGCCTTCGAAGACGTGGATCGACTCGTCGACGCCGGCGGTTTTCACCACGCAACCGTCCAGGGCGATGTTGCCGTACAGAACGGCGAGGCCGCCCTCTTGCGAATAAGCGTGCTCGACACTGCGGATGCAGCCGTTTTCACGGTCGTCGTCCAGGGTTTCCCAACGGGTCGACTGGCTGAACGCGGTTTGCGTCGGAATACCCGCAGGGCCGGCCTTGAAGAAGTGATGTACGGCTTCGTCGGTGGTTTGGGTGATGTCCCACTTGGCGATGCCTTCAGCCATGCTCTTGCTGTGCACGGTCGGCAGCTCGGTGTGCAGCAGGCCGCCACGAGCCAGCGAGCCGAGGATGCTGAAGATGCCACCGGCGCGGTGTACGTCTTCCATGTGGTACTTCTGGATATTCGGCGCGACTTTGCACAGTTGCGGCACGTGGCGGGAGAGGCGGTCGATGTCCTTCAGGTCGAAGTCGATCTCGGCTTCCTGGGCGGCGGCCAGCAAGTGCAGGATGGTGTTGGTGGAACCGCCCATGGCGATGTCCAGCGTCATGGCGTTTTCGAACGCCTTGAAGTTGGCGATGTTGCGCGGCAATACCGACTCATCGTTGTCGCCGTAGTAACGCTTGCACAGGTCGACGATGGTGCGGCCGGCTTGCAGGAACAATTGCTCGCGGTCGCTGTGGGTGGCCAGGGTCGAACCGTTGCCCGGCAATGCCAGGCCCAGGGCTTCAACCAGGCAGTTCATCGAATTGGCGGTGAACATGCCGGAGCACGAACCGCAGGTCGGGCAAGCGCTGCGCTCGTACTCAGCGACTTTCTCGTCAGAAGCGCTGGAGTCGGCGGCGATCACCATGGCATCGACCAGGTCGAGACCGTGGCTGGCCAGTTTAGTCTTGCCGGCTTCCATCGGACCGCCAGAAACGAAGATCACCGGAATGTTCAGGCGCAGGGCGGCCATCAGCATGCCAGGGGTGATCTTGTCGCAGTTGGAGATGCAGACGATGGCGTCGGCGCAGTGGGCGTTGACCATGTATTCGACGGAGTCGGCGATGATCTCGCGGCTCGGCAGCGAATACAGCATGCCGTCGTGGCCCATGGCGATGCCGTCATCCACGGCGATGGTGTTGAATTCTTTGGCGACACCGCCGGCCCGTTCGATTTCGCGGGCGACCAGTTGGCCAAGGTCCTTGAGGTGGACGTGGCCCGGTACGAACTGGGTGAAGGAGTTGGCAATGGCGATGATCGGCTTCTTGAAGTCGTCATCTTTCATCCCGGTGGCGCGCCACAGTGCGCGGGCGCCGGCCATGTTGCGGCCGTGGGTGGATGTTTTCGAGCGGTAATCAGGCATGGAGCACTCCGGGCGGCTAATCAGGTATCAAAGGGGAGTGAGCTTCTATTGACGTCTGGAACACTCAGAAATGGCCGTGTGTCCGGAAGTTGCCGATGACTTTGCGGGATCGCCGCTTGCCTCAGCCTGAGCTCATAAACCCGCCGGGGGGTGAATGGCGATGAATCCCGCGATTCTACACCGCTGGCGTCAAGAGGGAATGCCGGAAAGTGTTGATCCAGCGCTAACGCAACATGTGGGATGACGACCGGCAACGTTCACCCGGCGGTCAGTACCCGATGGCGTCGGGTAATCAGCGCATTGAGGCCTATACCGGTGGCGCTGAGAAGCAGAAAACTCAGTGCCAGGGTCGACTGCAGGTCGGTGGCACTCAGGTTGATCAAGGCGCTGATCAATCCGCCGAATATGAAGATCAGGGTGTTCCCGGCCGCCGCAGATGTACCTGCCTTGTCCGGAAATACCTCCATGGCTTTGGAGGTGGCGATCGGGCGGGCGATGGTGGTGCCGGCGGTGCAGATGATCATCGGGATCAGGACGGTGAAGGTCGACAGCCCCAGCAACGTTGAAAGCATGAGCATCACCAGGCCCGAAAAGAGGATCAGGCCCAGGCCCGTGAGGATCTGCGTATTGGGTGCTATTCGGCCGCCGAGGAGTCGGGCGACGATGCCGCCGATGATGTACGCAAGGCCATAGAGCAACAGCGTCAGCGAAAACTCGTACGGCGAAAGCTGCAACTGGTCCATGAAGATCAGTGGCGAAATGACGATGAAAGAAAAATGGCAGGCAAAGGCAATCGCGGCGATCAACCAATACCCAAGAAACCCCGCATCGCGATAGACCAAACGGTATGACTGGACAATGCCCTGGCGCATGACATGGGTCGGGCGCTGGTTTTCAAGGAGGAAGCAGGCTTTCAGAAACACGGCACTGGCCAGGGCGATGAAGGCCACAAAGCTTCCGGGCCAGTCCAGGGCTTGTTGCAGCAGCGTCCCGGCCAGTGGCGAAATGGAAATGAAGATCCCGCTGGCAGTCACCATGAGAATCCTCAAGCGATCTCGCTCCTTGCCTTCGAACAGATCTTGAACCAAGGCTTGAGTGAGTACGAAACAACCGCAACCGATAGCCTGTATCACCCGGAACAGCAGGAACCAGGAGTACTCGGTGGAAAGCAGGCAACCTGCCGCGCCGATGATCGAGACCAGCATCCCGGCCAGCAGCAGCCCCTTGCGTCCGATGGTGTCCGACAGCGGCCCGATCAGCAGTTGAGACAGGGCGATGCCGACGGCGAACAGGCTGATTGAAAACGCAATGTCGGCCGAGGTGGTCTGAAAGTGTTCGGCCAGTGCTGGAAAAGAGGGCAACAAAACGTCCAGCGGAAAGACCCCGAGCAGCACCATGGTCATCAACAGGATGACCGCGGCACGACGTTTTTTGAGACTGTCCGCAGATTTTCCTTCATCCATCGAGAAGTCCTGCCTGTGTGAAAAGTAGCTGGTTGCTGCGCAGGTCGAAGAACCCTGCGTTGCGCAATGCCTGGAGCGTAGCGCCAGCGCCTGAACGCGCACGCTGGACGACCGCCTGAATGCCTGTCAATCCGCCAAGGATGTCTGCAATGCAGGCTGCGCTCAGGCCCGCGCTGTGCAGGCTTTCCTTCAGCCATCGCTCATCGACTTCAAAGAACACCTGGATGATGTCCACCAACAGTCTGGCGGCGAACGTGCGCTGACTGCTGGTCAGGGTCAGCCACAGGTAGTGGAACACCTCTGAAAAATAGCGACTGTGGCGCGCCTCGTCCGTGAGGTGATCCCTGAGCATCTCCTGAACGCTGGTCACCAGCGACTCGCGGCAAACGTCGAGCAGTTCCCTGGCGATAATCGTCTCCGATACAAAGCCGACCAGGAACCAGGCCAGTGCGCTGTGCCGGTCCGGGGTTTGGGCGAGCAGAGCGTTCAGCCGGGTGATCCGCTGGGGCATCATTGGACGCTGGGTGATGCCGTAAAAACGGGCAATCTGCTCGGCAAGGCTATTGGAGAACAATGCGTGGAAACCTTCGTCGGTATAGAGCTGCAACGCCGCCGTTTTCATCCGTTGCGGGATGTTGAGATCCAGTTCGCCATGAACGATGGTTTCTACCGCGCGGTTGACGATGCGATGTTCGAGCAGGGTGGTGTAGTCGAGGAAATACACCAGATGGTTGGCCGATAAGCGATGGAGCGTTGATTGGCCCGCCGCCTCGATGCTCGGGTGATTGAGGTAAGGCAGAAACGCCGGGGGAAACCAGTAGCGTGTTTGCAGTTGATGTTCCAGGTCAGCCGGCAATGCATAGGTGTGCTCACTGACGCGCACCGAAGCTCGGGTATTCCATTCACCCAAGGTGAAGCGCTGGGCCCAGGAATCGGGGAAAGGAGAGGCACTGGTCATTGCAGCGGGCCTTGATTGTCCAGCAGCGCTTTCAGCTCCTTGCACATCACTTGCCCGTCGCTCTGGCCGCAGCCGACAAAAAACAACGGTTGCTCTGCGCTGTCTTCGAGCCCCAGCAGCTTTTCGACCTGATCATCAGTCAGCGCCCCGGTAAGCCAGGTGCTCAAACCCAGTGCAGTGGCCACCAGTTGGAAGGTCTGGGAAATATGACCCGCCTCTACGTAAGCCATCCGGTAGGCCCGGGAGTGTTGATACTTCCACCACAACTTGTCGAAGCGCGCGCTGATGAACAGGCCGGCGGGCAGGTTGTTGATGAAGTGTTGCCCACACAGGAGCTGTCCAAGAGGCGAGCCTGGAAGTGTATTGACGAAGCTCAGCGCATGATCGGCCGGATGGTAGGCGTAGACCCCGGGCTCCAGGCCATCGACGTTTTGCACATGAAGAAAACCTTCGCAGGCATTCAACCCGCCACCCGAAGGGCTGCTGCGCCGGGCACCCAGGCCTTCGGCGACCGTTTCATCGATAGCGTCTTCGCGCTCTTTAAGGTACCCGAGGGACAAGTAAAGCAAGGTACTGATGTCGCCGAGGGACATGGCTTCGCCGGTGAAAGAACGGCAGGTCTTACGGCTGACCAGGGCATTGGCCAGGCTATCGACCGGCAGTCCCGAGGGGGCAGGCAGGGTAATCAGTTCGCTGGCCGGGCGGTGCGTGAGTTCGGAACCCGGTGTGCTGGCGGCCAATACTTCATTGCAATGGTCCAGATAGTGTCTCGACCATTCATGGATATTCTGTGGGGCATGTTCGCAAGGTATATTCTTGGTGCCGATATGAAATATCTTTGATAGTTCATCCCAGCCCCATTCGGTAGTGTCTTGTTTTGCAGTTGTCAGTATTCCGGTGTTCAGGAATTGAATGTCTATTGTGTTGTTGTTATCGAATGCTTCAGGGTTGTCGATAAGTTGTGCGAGTCGGGTTGAATATTCCAGGCTGAGTTCAAATTGCTTGTGTTGCCTGTAGTCCCAGACTATTTGGCCGGGTGTACGGGGCAATATGAATAAATCAGGGTTTATATGCATGATGGGCGTTTCACTCTGGGCTGAGCCATGGAAAACGCTGGGTAGCCGGCACTCCCCAGCGTCTCGCTTACTTAACGGGCTTTAGGGGCGACCAGAAAAGCCAGGTTAGCGATTTTGTTGGTTTCCAGAGTAATTGCTTTCATGTTTTTAACTCCATGTAAGTGATAGTGAGTGCCACCTCGTGGTGACAACTCAATCATAGTTTGTAATGAGTTCTTATCAAGGGGAATATCGGTAGGAAACTTCCAGAAATTTTGTGGGAGCTATCTTTGAACTTGAAAAGGCTTGTAGTCTTATTCTTTAGAATAAAAGATGCAGGGAAACTTCCTGCACGTCAGTAGGACGACAAGTGTAAGAAATAGAAAAATTTCAGGGGGGATAAAGCAAGCGGGGAGCCTGTTGGCTCCCCGTCAAACCCGCGTAATCAGCTGTTTGGCAGCAGACGGCAGGTGATGCTCTTGATGTAGCGGGTTTCGGCGATGGCCGGGTGAACCGGGTGATCCGGGCCCTGACCGCCACGTTCCAGCATTTGGATGTTGCGGTCCAGGTGACGGGCGCTGGTCAGCAGGATGTTCTGCAGATCGTCTTCCGGCAGGTGCATCGAGCACGAAGCGCTGATCAGGATGCCGTCCTTGCTGAGCAGGCGCATGGCTTGCTCGTTCAGGCGACGGTAGGCGCCTTCACCGTTCTTCATGTCTTTCTTGCGTTTGATGAAGGCCGGCGGGTCGGCGACGATCACGTCGAATCGTTCTTCGCTGGCTTTGAGCTCTTTCAGGGCTTCAAACACATCGCCTTCGACGCAGGTCATTTTCTCGGCGACGCCGTTCAGCGCGGCGTTGCGCTCGACGCCGTCGAGGGCGAAGGCTGAGGAGTCGACGCAGAACACTTCACTGGCGCCGAACGCGGCGGCTTGCACGCCCCAGCCGCCGATGTAGCTGTACAGGTCGAGCACGCGCTTACCTTTGGCATACGGCGCCAGGCGTGCGCGGTTCATGCGGTGGTCGTAGAACCAGCCGGTTTTCTGGCCTTGAATGACAGGCGCCTCGAACTTCACGCCATTCTCTTCCAGCGCAACCCATTCCGGCACCAGGCCGAATACGGTTTCGACGTAGCGGTTGAGGCCTTCGGCGTCACGGGCCGCGGAGTCGTTCTTGAACAGAATGCCGCTCGGCTTGAGCACTTGGGTCAGCGCTGCGATCACGTCTTCTTTATGAGCTTCCATGGTCGCCGAAGCGATCTGGACCACCAGGATGTCGCCGAAACGGTCGACGACCAGGCCTGGCAACAGGTCCGAATCACCGTAGACCAGGCGATAGAACGGCTTGTCGAACAGGCGATCGCGCAGGGACAGGGCGACGTTCAGGCGATGCACCAGCAGCGATTTGTCCAATGGCAACTTGATGTCGCGCGACAGCAGGCGTGCGCAGATCAGGTTGTTCGGGCTCATGGCGACGATGCCCAGCGGCTTGCCGCCGGCGGCTTCGAGGATCGCCTGGTCACCGGCCTTGAAACCGTGCAAAGGGGTCGCCGCTACATCGATTTCGTTGCTATAGACCCACAAGTGGCCGTTTCGCAGGCGACGGTCGGCGTTGGCTTTGAGGCGCAGGCTAGGCAGGGACATGACGTCGCTCCGGAAAAAAGAGCGGGAGTATAGCGTGTTGTGCAAGGCCCCGGCTTGGCAGATAGACCTGTGGCGCGGGAGCTTCCTGTGGTGAGGGGGCTTGCCCCCGTTCGGCTGCAGAGCAGTCGTTGATTTTGGGCCGGCGTCGCCGTCCAGCGGGAGCAATCTCCCTCGCCACAGACGCTTGCACATCAGCCCGGGAATGACTGGGCAATAGATGAAATTTTCGGCGATCTGCCGGCCAATGTGTCGGATCCAACTTTTTAAAGGTTAGAATCCCCGCCTGTCCCAGAGTGTGTACTTATGTCCCAAGAGCTGAGTTCCGAACAGATTCAACAGTCCCTGCAAGGCATCAGCGTGCCGGCCCAGCCGCAGATCATGGTGGATCTGCAGATGGAACAGTACATGCCCGATCCGGACCTGGAAGTGATCGCGAAACTGATTGCCCAGGACCCAGGCCTCTCCGGGGCACTGCTGAAAATCGTCAACTCGCCTTACTACGGCTTGAGTAACAAGATCGCTTCGATCCAGCGTGCAGTGAATTTGCTGGGCAGCCGTTCGATCATCAACCTGATCAACGCGCAGTCGATCAAGGGTGAGATGAACGACGACACCATCGTGACCCTGAACCGGTTCTGGGACACCGCTCAGGATGTGGCGATGACATGCCTGACGCTGGCCAAGCGCATCGGCTCCCAGGCCGGCGACGAGGCTTATGCGCTGGGCTTGTTCCATGACTGCGGCGTGCCGTTGATGCTCAAGCGTTTCCCCGACTACATGAAAACCCTGGAAGAGGCCTACGCCAACGCGAGTGCCGAATGCCGGGTAGTGGACACCGAGAACCGGGTGTTCAACACCAACCACGCCGTGGTCGGTTATTACACCGCCAAGTCCTGGCGCTTGCCGGAACACATCACCGCCGCCATCGCCAATCACCACAATGCGCTGGCGATCTTCAGTGATGAATCCTCGCGCAACAGCCAGCTGAAAAACCTGCTGTCGATCCTGAAAATGGCCGAACACATTTGCGCGTCCTATCGGGTGCTGGGTAACCAGTCCGAGGACCACGAGTGGAACAGCGTCGGGCCTTTGGTGCTCGATTATGTCGGTCTCTCGGATTACGATTTCGAAACCCTCAAGCAAACGATCCGTGACCTCGGCACTCATCACTGAGGGGCCGGTTTTTCCTGATCAAAGCGTCTGATTCGAGAGCACCATGCCTGAACTGCCAGAAGTCGAAACCACCCGCCGGGGCATCGCCCCGCACCTGGAAGGCCAGCGCGTCAGCCGGGTGATCGTGCGCGACCGGCGTCTGCGCTGGCCAATTCCCGAAGACCTGGATGTGCGGCTGTCCGGCCAGCGCATTGTGCTGGTGGAACGACGCGCCAAGTACCTGTTGATCAATGCCGAGGTCGGCACCTTGATCAGCCATTTGGGGATGTCAGGGAATTTGCGCCTGGTCGAGGTCGGCACCCCGGCGGCCAAGCATGAGCATGTGGATATTGAACTCGAGTCTGGCCTGGCCCTGCGTTACACCGACCCACGCCGGTTTGGCGCGATGCTCTGGAGCCTGGACCCGCTCAATCACGAATTGCTGATTCGCCTGGGGCCGGAGCCGTTGACCGACCTGTTCGATGGCGAGCGCTTGTTCCAGAAGTCTCGCGGGCGCTCCATGGCGGTCAAGCCGTTCATCATGGACAACGCGGTGGTGGTGGGTGTCGGCAATATCTATGCGACAGAAGCGTTGTTCGCTGCCGGCATCGACCCGCGCCGTGAAGCGAAGAGCATTTCCCGGGCGCGATACCTGAAACTGGCAATCGAGATCAAACGCATCCTCGCCCATGCCATCGAGCGGGGCGGCACTACGTTGCGCGATTTTATCGGCGGCGACGGCCAGCCGGGCTACTTCCAGCAGGAACTGTTCGTCTACGGTCGTGGCAGTGAGCCCTGCAAAGTCTGCGGCACAGAGCTGCGGGACGTGCGCCTCGGGCAGCGCGCCAGTGTCTTTTGCCCACGCTGTCAGAGCTGATACGTCCTACGGTCTATAGTCAGTGTTCTCACTGCCTAGCCGAAGGACCGTGCCATGAATTCGTTTCGAACCTTTGTCGTTGTTTTGCTGCTGAGTGCCGGTCTGCCGGCGCTGGCGGCTGAGAGCAGCGGCGGCAGCGGCGACCCGCGTTACGCCATCCAGAACCCACCGGCCTACGCCATGATCGGCGACTTGCTGATTGCCCGACCTTTATTGGTGGTGGCGACAGTGATCGGTGCGGGTGTGTTTGTGGTGTCGTTGCCGTTTACCGCGTTGGGTGGCGGTGTTGGCGATGCGGGGCAGGCGCTGGTGGTTGATCCGGCGAAAGCCGCGTTTGTGCGGTGCCTGGGGTGTACCGGGGATGGGTTTGAGGAGCGCGAGTGAAGTCTCGGTGACATCTTCGGTATGGCTGATGACGCCTTCGCGAGCAAGCCCGCTCCCACAGTTGATCTGTGTTGTTAATCAGTGGGTCTGAGCACAGCAGATCCCATGTGGGAGCGGGCTAGCTCGCGAAGAGGACCGCAAAGACGCCACAGAAACATCTGGCTCACGCCTTACCGGTAATGATCCGGTATTTCGCCATCAACTGCTCTTCAGTCTCTGGATGCGCTTCATCCAGCGGAATGCAATCTACCGGGCAGACTTGTTGGCACTGAGGCTCGTCGTAGTGGCCGACACACTGCGTGCACAGGTTAGGGTCGATCACGTAGATCTCTTCGCCTTGGGAGATGGCGGCGTTCGGGCACTCAGGTTCGCAAACGTCGCAATTGATGCAATCGTCGGTGATGATCAGGGACATGCTAACTCCAGCCAGGGCGGCAGGCCCGGGCGCAATAAACCAATGCGCGCAATTGTGCCGCATTGGCGCCCGCAGTGCACGCGGGCGCGATCAAGGGCAAAAGATCGCAGCCTTCGGCAGCTCCTACTTCTTGAAGCGTTCGGTGAGGGCGTCCGCCACCGCTGGGTGGACAAACTTGGTGATATCGCCGCCCAAGGCAGCGATTTCACGAACCAGCGTCGAGGAAATGTACGAATAACGCTCGGAAGGCGTAAGAAACAGGCTTTCCACATCCGGCGCCAGTTGGCGGTTCATGTTGGCCAGCTGGAATTCGTATTCGAAGTCCGACACTGCGCGCAAACCGCGCAGGAACACGTTGGCGTTCTTCTCTTTGGCGAAGTGCGCCAGCAGCGTCGAGAAGCCGACGACTTCAACGTTGGGCAGATGTTTAGTGACCTCGCGGGCCAGCTCCACACGCTGTTCCAGGGGAAACAACGGGTTTTTCTTCGGGCTGGCGGCGACAGCGATGATCACATGATCGAACAGGCGCGAGGCGCGTTCGACCAGATCGCCATGGCCCTTGGTAATAGGGTCGAAGGTACCTGGGTACAACACTCGGTTCATCGCGTCGTCCTGGCGGGAGTCCGTTGGGGAGTCGGATGGTATCGCAGCCTTCCCGGTCGGGAAAGTCGCCTGTTGGGTAAGAAAGCACTATAGACGATAGGAGAATTCCGGTTTTTCATGGGTTTTTCAGGCGTTCGGCCAGGGAAGTCGCCAGTTGCGCCGTCAGCCCGTAGACCGACAATTGTGGGTTTGCGCCAATGCTGGTGGGGAATAGCGATCCGTCGTGGATAGACAGATTGCTGATCTGATGATGGCGGCCAAGGCTGTCGGTCACCGCGTTTTTCGGGTCTTCGCCCATCGCACAACCGCCCATCACGTGAGCACTGCCCAGGCGTGTGCGGTACAGCTCAAGGCTCAGGCCATCGATCAAGGATCGGGCCTCGGCGAGGGTTTTCACGTAGCGCGCATCGGCGTGCATCGGCATCACCGCTTTGGCTCCACCGGCGAACTGGATCTCGGCCATGCTATGGAACGCACGGCGCAAGCCGTCCCAGGCGTAGGGTGAAACCTGGTAGTCGAGGACCGGCGTGCCATCGCCGCGCAACTCGACGCTGCCCCCGGGACTGTCTGGGTGGAAGCCGTCGCGCAGCAACGCCAGCATGGCGTGGGTGTGGGGCAGGTTTTCCATGTGTTGTGAGTTTTCTTTGCCAAAGCCGCCCAGCAGAGTCGCGGCCAAGGCCGGTTGCAGCGGCGGTACTTCGAGCTTGTAGGACATTTTGCCGGTGGTGCCGTCCTGCCATTGGAAATGGTCGGAATAGATCGACTGCGGCGCACCGTAGAACGGGTTGATCACCTCGTCGAACAGCCCGGCGGACATGTTGACCAAATGCAGGAACGTCCGGGTGCCCAGCCGTTTGTGCGGGTCGGGTGCGTCGGAACGCAGCAGCAACGCCGGGCTGTTGATCCCGCCGCCGGCCAGCACGTAGTGCCGGGCCTTGACCGTGATGGTGCGTCCGGTCGGTGCGACGCAGCGATCGTCCATGGCCACGCAATTGAGGCCGGTGACCTTGCCATCCTTGATCGACAGCTTCTCGGCACGGGCCAGGTAGAGCAGTTCGCCGCCCTTTTCCAGGGTCGCCGGAATGGTCGTCACCATCATTGATTGCTTGGCGTTGGTCGGGCAGCCCATGCCGCAGTAGCCGAGGTTCCAGCAGCCGCGCACATTGCGCGGGATCACGTGCCAGCTATAGCCGAGTTGCTCGCAGCCTTTGCGGATCACGTCGTTGTTGGCGTTGGGCGGAATCATCCACGGCGCGACGCCCAGGCGTTGTTCCATTTTTTCGAACCACGGCGCCATCTCGGTCGGGCTGTGGCCTTTGACGTTGTGCTCCTTGGCCCAATGTTCGAGGGTCGGGTCCGGCGTGCGGAAGCTTGAGGTCCAGTTGATCAGCGTGGTGCCGCCCACCGCCCGGCCTTGCAAGATGGTGATCGCGCCATCCTTGCTCATGCGACCGATGCCTTCCTGATAGAGGCTGGCGTAGGCCTGGTCTTCGAGCATCTTGAAGTCGCTGCTGGTCTTGAGCGGGCCTTCTTCGATCAGCAACACCTTGTAGCCAGCGGCGCTGAGGATTTCGGCGGTGGTGCCGCCACCGGCACCGCTGCCGATGATTGCCACGTCGGCTTCCAGGGTCAGGTCCTGGGTCAATTGCGCGCCGTTGTAGGTTTTCCAGCCACGGGCCAGGCCTTCGCGGAACGGATCGGGTACGGGCATGTTCAGAATTCTCTTTTTATTTTGGATTCAGTCGTGAGGCGGCTGGCGCCTTCGCGGGCAAGCCACGCTCCCACAGGGTTTGAGTCGTTTACAAATGGGCGCTCCGCCACAAACCCTGTGGGAGCGAGGCTTGCCCGCGAAGGGGTCGCCTCGGTCTCAAACGGTCGGTGGCCCCGGATACCCGCAATGCGCCCAGGACTCCTTCCGGCTGTACCACGCCATCATCACCAGTTGTAGCAACGAGCTATGCCCCATGCGCAACAGGCTCAACGAACTGTTCTGCCAACGATCAAGGAAATGCCGGATCTCATCGCCACTGGCGTTTT
Source organism: Pseudomonas sp. ASL4 (assembly GCF_056680395.1). Classification (NCBI taxonomy): domain Bacteria; kingdom Pseudomonadati; phylum Pseudomonadota; class Gammaproteobacteria; order Pseudomonadales; family Pseudomonadaceae; genus Pseudomonas; species Pseudomonas sp. ASL4. Next base: position 1,161,027 of record NZ_CM155280.1, read on the forward strand.
CCCAACTGCCCCAGATCCCGGTCAGCGGTCCACGAGTCACGGCCATCCCGAGCACATCGAACAGCTGTTGAGTCAGTTTGAGCATTTCCGGTGACAGGTGATTGAGGCCGCTATCCAGGTTTTTCAGGGTGCCGTCGACCGCCGTCGGCATGTTCACTGAGGCCACTGCGCCGTCGAGCATCACCGGGATCAGCGCTCGCAAAAACAACAGGTCGCCGCTGCGCAAAATCGCAAAACCGCTGGCCGGAATGCTCGACGAGCAACCACTGAGGCTGGCCCCCAGCCCGGCGGTGGCGAGAAAGGCGCTGGCGCCCAGGCTGAATTTCAGCAGGCCGCGCCGTGACAGCGCGGGTGTATCGGACAGGCTTGGGCTCATTATTGTTATTACCCGGCGGTGAGGGTTATTAGCGGATAAACAGCTTCTGAATCAGTTTCTGAATAGCTTTGCCATACGGCGGATAAATCAACTTCGCCGCGTTGAACCGCTGTTTGATCAGCACACCCTTGGCCTTGCTGAAGGTCAGGAAACCTTCGTGACCGTGGTAATGGCCCATGCCCGAGGCGCCGATGCCACCGAACGGCATATCGTCCTGGGCGACGTGCAGCAGCGTGTCGTTCAGGCACACGCCGCCGGAATGGGTTTCGTGAAGCACGCGATTCTGCTCGCGCTTGTCGTAGCCGAAGTAGTACAGCGCCAGCGGACGAGGCCGTTGATTGATGTAGGCAAATGCCTGATTCAGGTCGGTGTACGGCACGATAGGCAGCACCGGGCCGAAGATTTCGTCCTGCATTACCGTCATGTCGTCGCTGACATTGAGTAACAGGCTGTGGCCCATGCGTCGGCCCTGGCCCTGGTCGAACAGCGGAATCAACAGCGCGCCCTTGCTGGTGGCGTCGCTGAGGTAGCCGTTAAGCCGCGCCAGCTGTCGGTCATTGATGATGGCGGTGTAATCCGGGTTGTCGACCAGGGTCGGATAAAACCCGCGAACCGCTTGGCGATAGGCTTCGACGAAAGATCCGACACGATCCTCGGGCACCAGCACGTAGTCCGGCGCCACGCAGGTTTGCCCTGCGTTGAGGGTTTTACCGAAAGCGATGCGTTCGGCAGCGTCCTTGAGTGGCACGTCGCGAGAGACGATGGCCGGGGACTTGCCACCCAGTTCGAGTGTCACCGGGGTCAGGTTCTCGGCCGCTGCGCGCATGACGTGTTTGCCGATGCTGGTGGCGCCGGTAAACAGCAAGTGATCAAAACGCAGTCGGGAGAACGCGACACCGATATCAGCCTCGCCCAGCACCACGCAGACCAGGTCTTGTGGAAACACCCGGCCGAGCAACTCCTTGAGCAGTAAACCCGTAGCCGGCGTGGACTCGCTGAGTTTGAGCATCACCCGATTACCCGCCGACAACGCACCCACCAGAGGGCCGATGGCCAGATACAGCGGGTAGTTCCACGGCACGATCACACCGACAACGCCGAGCGGCTGATAAACGACTTTGGCTGAAGCGGGTTGAAAAGCGATGCCGACCTTGCGCCGCGACGGTTTCATCCAGCCCTTGAGGTGTTGGCTGGCGTAATGAATGCCGTGCAGGCTCGGCATCAGCTCGGCGAGCAGGGTTTCATCGGCGCTGCGGTGGCTGAAATCCTGGCTGATGGCGTCGATCAAGGCCTGACGTTCATCGCTCAGCAGATCCCGCAAAGCCTTGAGCCATTGCTGGCGTTGGGCGGCGGGCGGCATCGGGTTGGCGGCGTAAGCGGCCCGTTGCGCATCAAACAGTGTTTGGAGTTCGTCCAAAGGCTGCTGTAGGTTCTGCAGGTAGGCGATGTCGGCACTCATGGTCGGCTCCGGATTTATTGTAATGAGGAACTTTTTAGAGTCTATGCTCTAGAAAGTCAAATGACATCCTGGCGCAGCTTTGTTTTATCCACTCCCGGATAGGTCGTAAGATGCCCGTCACCGCACTCTGAATTAAAGCTCAAGCCATGGCCCCACGGATCAAAACCAGCGAGCGCATCGTGCAGAACAGCCTGGAGCTGTTCAATCAGCAGGGCGAGCGCAGCATCAGCACCAACCACATTGCTGCCCATATGGAAATTTCCCCGGGCAACCTGTACTACCACTTCCCCAACAAGCAGGCGATCATCGCCGTGTTGTTCAGTGAGTACGAAAGCCTTGTGGACAGCTTCCTGCGCCCGCCCCAAGGCCGCGCCGCTACGGTTGAGGACAAGCGTTACTACCTCAAGGAGCTGCTGGCGGCGATGTGGCGCTACCGGTTTTTGCACCGTGACCTCGAACACCTGCTCGAAAGCGATCCGGACCTGGCCGCCCGTTACCGGCGCTTTTCCCAGCGCTGCGTGATTCAGGGCACGGCCATTTACAAAGGGTTCGTCGAGGCTGGCATCCTGAACATGGACCGGGTGCAGATCGAATCCCTGACCATCAATGCCTGGATCATTCTTACGTCCTGGGTGCGTTTTTTGTGCACCACGCGGGAAAACTCCAACCACTTGAGCGAGCAAGCGATCAAGCGTGGGGTGTATCAGGTGTTGGTGCTGGAAGCCGGGTTTGTCACCGATCAGTCTCGCGAAGAGGTGAATGCCCTGTTCGAAGAGTTTTACGTGCCGCTGGCCCAAGCCCTGGAAGAAGGGCCGCAGGATCAAATACCGAGTTAATCACAGGAGCCCGTTATGCCCATTGCGCAACTGATCAGCCCGCAAGCGTTGGACCTGAAGAAGGAGCAGCCGGGGCTGGTGATTCTGGATTGTCGTTTTGCCCTCGAAGACCCTGACTACGGTCAGCGCAGTTATGCCGAAGGGCATATCGCCGGGTCGAGCTTTGCCGATCTGGAGCGTGATCTCAGCGGGACGGTCATCAAAGGCGTCACCGGGCGCCATCCGCTGCCTGAACCCGAAGATTTGATCGAACGCCTGCAAGCCTGGGGCATCAGCCCTGACAGCGAAGTGGTTCTGTACGACGACGGTCCCGGTGCCTACGCGGCTCGGGCCTGGTGGTTACTGGCCTGGCTGGGCAAGCGTGACGGCGTGTTCATCCTCGATGGCGGGCTCAAAGCCTGGCACGCGGCCGGTCTGCCATTGAGTCTCGATGCGCCTTCGGTTTTGCGTGGAACCTTCAGCGGTACGCCGGATGCTTCATTGTTGCTTAGTGCCGATCAACTTCAGCAACGTCTCGGCCATCCTGCGCTGACCCTGCTCGACGCCCGCGGCTTGCCGCGCTTCAAAGGCGAAGTGGAGCCGATCGACCCGATTGCCGGGCACATCCCCGGCGCGCAATGCGCGGCGTTCACTGACAATCTGGGCAGCGACGGGCGTTTCCTGCCGGCCGATCAGCTCAAGCAGCGCTTTGCCGCGAAACTCGGTGATCGCTCGCCGACGGAATTGGTGGCGTATTGCGGTTCCGGCGTGACGGCCTGCCACAACCTGTTTGCGTTGTGCCTGGCGGGTTATCCGTTGGCGTCGTTGTATGCCGGGTCGTGGAGTGAGTGGATCAATGAACCGGCGCGGGGCGTTGCGACCGGCGAATAAACACAGATCCAAATGTGGGAGCGGGCTTGCTCGCGAAGAGGCCATGTCAGTCGATAGAAATGTCGAATGACAGACCGCTTTCGCGAGCAAGCCCGCTCCCACATTTGGTTCTGCGCCAGGCTCAACCCCTGAGCGGTTTTCGGGCACTGCGATACGCCCCCGGCCCAACCCCGTAAACCTGCTTGAACTGCCGGCTCAGATGACTCTGGTCGGCAAACCCCAATCGCGTCGCGACTTCCAGCGGCAGGCAGCCGTCCTGTAACAAGGCCCGCGCTCGAGCAATACGTTGCTGCATCAGCCAGGTGTGCGGCGGCATGCCGGTGGCGCGGCGGAACACTCGGGCAAAGTGGAAGGGCGACAGGTTCACTGCTGTGGCCAGTTCTTCCAGTGACGGCGGCGCTGCCAATTGCGAATGCAGCAAGTCTTTGGCCTGCGTCACCGCCCGGTGTTCCTTGCCAGGTTTGCCGGCAATCGACACGGCGGCATGGCGTTGCAGCAGCGACAGCATCATTTCCCGCCAGACCGTCTGCTGTTGCAATGCTGTGGACGGGCTCTCCAGCAGACGATGCAACTGGCAGAAACCCTTCACCAGATCCGGATCGCGATACAGCGTGGCGCCGAATGCCGGCAATTCACTGGTTGGCAATTCCAGCTCGGCCAGCAGCGAGAGAATCTGCCCACTGTCGGGATAAAACGCTCGGTACAACCAACCGTCCTCGGCGCCTTTATGGCCGGTGTGCAATTCATCCGGGTTGATCAAAACGAGAGTGCCACTGCCCGCCAGATGCTCGGCGCCGCGATAACGATAGCGCTGGGCGCCAGCCATGATCATGCCGATGACATAGCCGTCATGCACATGGGGTGCGAAGCGGTGTTCGATGTAGCGCGCGGATAACAGTTCGACCCCGGCCAGCGGTGCCGTTTGCCAGAACCGAATCGACTCGCCCTGATCGTTATCCATGGCGTTATTCGCGACCCGCAGCGGTCAGCCATTGGGGAATGCGCCGCTCAAGGTAGTAACCCGGTTGCCTGAACGTACCGTCGACGAAGCCGACATGCCCACCCTTGGCTTGCAACTCGAATTGGGTGCAGGCAGACAACTCACTGGCTTCGGGCAGGCTGTGAGGAAACACGAACGGGTCGTCAGCAGCCTGGATGATCAGGGTTGGTGTGCGGATTTCACCGAGGAAATAGCGACTAGAGGCGCGGCGATAGTAATCCTCGGCGTCCGCGAAACCATTCAGCGGCGCGGTGACCCGGCCATCGAAATCCCAGAACGTGCGCATGTTTTCCAGCGAGCCTAGCGCGGCCAATTCGGCCAAGCCATCGTGGCGTCCGTCATGCTGGAACTGGCGTTGCTTGTTCTTGATGTAGGCCACCATCTCGCGCATGAAATGCGCTTGATAGACCTTGGAAAAACCCTGCCCAATGCGGTCGGCGCACTGATCAAGGCGAAACGGCACTGACACCGCCACAGCGCCGAGTACGCCGCTGTCGCTGCCGGTCTCGCCCAGGTGCTTGAGCAACACATTGCCGCCCAGGGAATAGCCGACGGCATACAGCGGCGCGAGCGGTCGTTTGGCTTTCAGGTGCTTGATGGTTTCGGCCAGGTCTTCACTGGCGCCGGAATGGTAGCTTCGCGGCAACAGATTTGGCTCGCCCGAGCAACCGCGCCAGTTCAGCGCAACACTGGCCCAACCCTGATCGCCCAGCACTTTTTGCAGGCCAGCCACGTAAGGCGAGTTCGACGAACCGGTCAGCCCGTGCAACACCAGCACCAGCGGTGCGTTGGCGGTGTGCGGGCCGTGCCAGTCGAGGTCGAGGAAGTCGCCGTCTTCGAGCCAAAGCCGTTCGCGCTCGCGATCAATATGGGTGGTTTTTCGCCACAGCGGCCCCCACAAGGTTTGCAAGTGCGGGTTGCCAAAGCCGAAGGCCGGGGTGAAGCGTTCTGGCGGATGGGACACATTATTCTCGATGCAGCGGTGCGCAACCGGTGCGCACCTTGTTTCAGGCTAGTCGATTAACCAGCAATCTCTGCTGTACGCTGCCACAACGCGTAGTAAACCCGCCCGGATTTCTGCTCGCGGTGCAGGCGCCAGTTGCCCGGCAAACCCAGCGACGACGGCGCATTTTCGCTTTCGGTGTAGACCCAGGCCTCGTCGGCCAGCCATTGACGCTCTTCGAGTAGTGCGCAAACACCGGGTAACAGGTTCTGGTTGAACGGCGGGTCGAGGAACACCACGTCGTAGGCGGTTGCTGTCTGGGTTTCCAGGTAGCGCAAGGCGTCGGCGGTCTGGACCTGGCCGGTGGTGCAGCGCAGCGTGCCCAAGTGTTCCTTGATGCTGGAGACCGCGATGTTGCTGGCGTCCAGCGCCTGGCCCATGGCCGCGCCACGGGACAGCGCTTCGAGGAACAGTGCGCCGCTGCCGGCAAACGGATCCAGCACCTTGGCCCCGGCGACATACGGTGCGAGCCAGTTGAACAGGGTTTCACGCACCCGGTCCGGCGTCGGGCGCAGGCCCGGCGCATCGGGGAAGCTCAGCTTTCGGCTGCCCCATTCACCGCCGATGATGCGCAGTTGATTTACGCCGTTATGGACGTTGTGAACAGGTTTTTTAGGACGCGATGGACTGGCCATTAATGCTCCGGAACCCCGAGCGGCTGCTCGGTGGGTTTATCAGATGGGGCCGGTAACGGCTTTTGCGGCACGGTCGGGCCAGCGGTGACGATGACCATTTTGTCCGTGCTCAAGTGTTTGTTCAGTGCGGTTTTAACCTGCTCGACAGTCAGGCTCTGGGACTGCTGCATGAAGTCTTCCAGATAGCTAAGCGGCAAGTTGTAGAAACCCATGGCGCCGAGTTGGCCGACGATATCGGCGTTGCTGGCGGTGGACAGCGGGAAGCTGCCGGCCAGTTCACGCTTGGCGTCGTCGAGTTCTTTCTGGGTCGGGCCGGTTTTAAGGTAGTCGGCGAGGACATCCTGCACCAGTTTCAGGGTGCCTTCGCTCATTTCGGCGCGGGTTTGCAGATTGATCATGAACGGCCCGCGAGCCTGCATCGGGGTGAAGCCCGAATACACGCCGTAAGACAGACCACGCTTCTCGCGCACTTCGCTCATCAATCGGGTGCCGAAACCGCCGCCGCCAAGGATCTGGTTGCCCATGGACAGTGCTGCGTAGTCCGGGTCATCACGGTCGATACCCAGTTGCGCGAGCATCAGGTTGGTTTGCTTGGAAGGGAACTCGATGTGGTTGATGCTGGCCTTCGGTTCGGTCGGCTGCGCAATCTTCGCCAGGGCCGGGCCTTTTGGCAGGGCGCTGGAGACTTGCGCGGCAATCGCTTCAGCCTCGGCGCGGGACAGGTCACCGACCATCGCAATTACTACGTTACCCGCGGCGTAGGCTTTCTCATGGAAGGCCCGCAACTGCGCCAGGGTGATCGCCGGAACAGATTTCGCTGTGCCGTCGCTGGAGGTAGCGTAAGGATGATCGCCGTAGAGACGTTTCATCAGCTCCAGGCCAGCCAGTTTGCCGGGGTTCTGCTTCTGGTATTCGAAGCCGGCGAGCATCTGGTTTTTGATCCGCGCGAACGAGTCGGCAGGGAAGGTCGGTTTACCGATGACTTCGGAGAACAACTTCAATGCCGGCTCGCGTTTGTCCACAGCGCTCAAACTGCGCAGCGAAGCAATCGCCATGTCTTTATAAGCACCGTTGCCAAAGTCTGCGCCCAAGCCTTCGAAGCCCTGGGCGATAGCGCCGACATCTTTGCCGGCAACGCCTTCGTTGAGCATGGCGTTAGTCAGCAGGGCCAGGCCGGGCGCATTGCCGTCCTGGCTGCTGCCGGCGGCGAAGATCAGGCGCATGTCGAACATCGGCAGCTCCCGGGCTTCGACGAACAACACCTTGGCGCCTTCGGCGGTGGTCCAGGATTGCACGTTCATGTTGCGATGGCTCGGGGCTTTGCCGTCGAGTTCGGCCAAAGACTGCAGCTTCTGGCTGGTCTTGGCTTTATCGAGGGCTTCGCTGGCCTTGGACTCATCGGTTTTGGAAAAATAGAACGCGGCCGAGCCGATCAGGGCGACAGCGATCAGGCCAATCAGTGGCAGGCGCGATTTTTTATGCTCACTCATGAGTCGTCTCCAGTGGAAGTACATGGGCGACGCTGAGACGTTCGCGGGTGAAATACAGCTTGGCGGCTTTCTGGATGTCTTCGGGGGTGACGCTTTCCAGATCGGCGAGTTCGGTGTCCATCAGCTTCCACGACAGACCGACGGTTTCCAGTTGGCCGATCGAGGTGGCCTGGCTGGTGATCGAGTCGCGCTCGTAGACCAGGCCGGCAATGACCTGAGCCCGCACGCGCTCCAGTTCCTGCGCCGATGGTGCGGTGGTTTTCAGCTGTTCGAGCAGCTTCCATAGACCGGCCTCAGCCTGGGCCATGGTTTTGTTTTTCTGGGTGTTCGGGGTCGCCGACAGAGTGAACAAGCTGTCGCCACGGGTGTAGGCGTCGTAGCTCGACGAACCGCCGGACACCAGCTCTTCGCCGCGCTCCAGTTGTGTCGGGATACGTCCGCTGTAGCCGCCGTCGAGCAGGGCCGAGATCAGGCGCAAGGCATTTACCGAGCGCTTGTCTTCGGCGGTGGCGATGCTCGGCACGTTGAAGGCCAGCATCAGGGCCGGCAGTTGGGTTTGCACGTGCAGGGTGATCTGCCGTTCGCCGGGCTCGGCCAGTTCCAGCGGGATTTTCGCCGGTGGTACGTCGCGCTTGGCAATCGGGCCGAAGTAACGCTGGGCCAGGGCTTTGACTTCATCCGGGGTTACGTCGCCGACCACCACCAAAGTGGCGTTGTTCGGCACGTACCAGGACTTGTACCAGTGGCGCAGTTCTTCGACCTTCATGCGGTCGAGGTCAGCCATCCAGCCGATGGTCGGCGTGTGATAACCGCTGGCCGGGTAGGCCATGGCCTTGAAACGTTCGTAAGCCTTGGACATCGGCTTGTCGTCAGTGCGCAGGCGACGCTCTTCTTTAATAACCTCGATCTCGCGGCTGAACTCGTCGGCCGGCAATTTCAGGTTGGCCATGCGGTCCGCTTCGAGCTCGAAGGCCACGCCCAGGCGATCACGGGCCAGCACTTGGTAGTACGCCGTGAAGTCGTCGCTGGTGAAAGCGTTCTCTTCGGCGCCGAGGTCACGCAGGATCAGCGACGCTTCGCCGGGGCCAACCTTCTCGCTGCCCTTGAACATCATGTGTTCCAAGGCGTGGGACAAACCGGTTTGCCCCGGCGTCTCATAGCTTGAGCCGACCTTGTACCAGATCTGGGAAACCACCACCGGCGCACGATGGTCTTCGCGCACGACGACCTTCAAGCCGTTGTCGAGGGTGAATTCGTGGGTGGGTTGTGGATCGGCAGCCAGGGCCGAGAGGGGCAGACAAACTGTGCTGAGCAGCAGGCCTGCGGCGCGGCGGGCTAGAGCATTCATACGTTTTTAAACCTGTTGAGCTGCCCGCTTGGTCTTAGCCTAGGCGGGCGAGGAGGTGCTAGGATACTGATCCGTTTTACTGGCGGCCACGCCTATCAGGCCATTAATCGGCCTGCAGGTTGTATGGGTTCTCGGCAGAAGCTTTCAGTTTGTCAGCTAAACTCTGCGTTTTCGCCGACGATGCCGGTCCAGTCCTTCGTATTAGTCGACCTTTGAGGTGCCGTTGGTGCCTCGACAAATAGTTGCGCGTGAACAAGCTGGATGAATCGCAGTCTGTTCTGCATTGAATATTTATTTGCCGGGGCGCCCTTTGGCGCGTCGCTACCGTGAGATAGCCGTCCTCCATGTTTGGTTCCAACGACGACAAGAAGACCCCAGCTGCGGCTGGCGAGAAGAAAAGCCTGTTCGGATGGCTGCGCAAAAAGCCGCAGGAAACCGTCGTCGAACAGCCACAGCCACTGCCCGAGCCGGTAATAGAAGAAGAGCCGGCGCCGATTGTCCTGGCGATTGCCGAGCCGGTGCTGCAACCGGTGGCTGAGCCTGAGCCTGAGCCTCAAGTCGAAGTCGTGGCCGAGTCGCCAGTGACGCCGGCCGCTGCGCCCTGGCTGACCTTGCCGGTAGCGGAAGAGCCGGTGGCGTTGGTCGAAGACGAGCAGGTGCCGCACGTCACTCCGCCGATTCCAGCCCCGATTGCGTTTACCCCTGCGCCGATTCATGTGCCAGCGGTTGAGCCAGTTGTCGCGCCAGTGGTTGTCGCCGAGCCTGCGCCGGTTATCCCAGAGCCTGTAGTACCTGCTTTCGTGGCGCCAGTTGCCCCGATTGTTCAAACGCCTGCACCTGCACCTGCACCGGTCATCGCGCCGGTTGTTGCTGCGCCTGTGGCCATCGTCGAAACCCCGGCCGAGCCGCCGCGCACCGAAGAAACCAAAGCCGGTTTCTTCGCTCGCCTCAAGCAAGGCCTGTCCAAGACCAGCGCCAGCATCGGCGAAGGCATGGCCAGCCTGTTCCTGGGCAAGAAGATCATCGATGACGAGCTGCTCGAAGACATCGAAACCCGTCTGCTGACCGCTGACGTAGGCGTCGAAGCGACGTCGGTGATCATTCAGCGCCTGACCCAGAAAGTCGCGCGCAAAGAGCTGGCCGATGCCGATGCGCTGTACAAATCCCTGCAAGCGGAACTGGCAGCGATGCTCAAGCCTGTCGAGCAGCCGCTGAAAATCACCTCGCAGAACAAACCGTTCGTGATTCTGGTGGTTGGCGTCAACGGCGCCGGCAAAACCACCACCATCGGCAAACTGGCGAAGAAGCTCCAGCTGGAGGGCAAGAAAGTCATGCTCGCCGCCGGTGACACCTTCCGCGCCGCTGCGGTGGAGCAATTGCAGGTCTGGGGTGAGCGCAACAAGATCCCGGTGATCGCCCAGCACACCGGCGCCGATTCGGCTTCAGTGATCTTCGACGCTGTGCAGGCCGCCAAGGCCCGGGGCATCGACGTGCTGATTGCCGACACCGCCGGTCGCCTGCACACCAAAGACAACCTGATGGAAGAACTGAAGAAGGTTCGTCGGGTGATCGGCAAACTTGACGCCGACGCGCCGCACGAAGTGCTGTTGGTGCTCGACGCCGGTACTGGCCAGAACGCCATCAACCAGGCCAAGCAGTTCAACCAGACCGTGCAGTTGACGGGCCTGGCGCTGACCAAGCTCGATGGCACGGCCAAGGGCGGGGTGATTTTCGCCCTGGCCAAGCAGTTTGGCTTGCCGATTCGCTACATCGGCGTCGGTGAAGGCATCGACGACTTGCGTACTTTTGAAGCAGAACCCTTTGTCCAGGCATTGTTTGCCGAGCGGGAGCGTTCATGATTCGTTTCGAACAGGTCGGTAAACGCTACCCGAATGGTCACGTCGGCTTGCATGAGCTGAGCTTTCGAGTCCGTCGGGGCGAATTCTTGTTTGTCACCGGCCATTCCGGCGCCGGTAAAAGCACCTTGCTGCGGCTGTTGCTGGCCATGGAGCGTCCGACCACCGGCAAATTGCTGTTGGCCGGACAGGACCTGGGCACCATCAGCAACGCACAGATTCCGTACCTGCGGCGGCAGATCGGCGTGGTGTTCCAGAACCACCAACTGCTGTTCGATCGCACGGTGTTTAACAACATCGCGCTGCCGTTGCAGATCCTCGGCCTGTCCAAGCCCGAGATCGCCAAACGTGTCGACTCGGCCCTGGAGCGCGTGGCGCTCTCGGACAAGACCGATCTGTACCCCGGCGACCTGTCCACCGGTCAACAGCAGCGCGTCGGCATCGCCCGCGCCATCGTTCACCGTCCGGCCTTGCTGCTGGCGGACGAACCGACCGGTAACCTCGATCCGCGTCTGGCGGCCGAGATCATGGGCGTGTTCGAAGACATCAACCGCTTGGGCACCAGCGTACTCATCGCCAGTCACGACCTGGCACTGATCGCCCGTATGCGCCATCGCATGCTGACCTTGCAGCGCGGTCGATTGATCGGTGACGGGGAGGCCGGCGTATGAGTGCGACACGCAGCCCCAAGGTTTCCGAGCGCGTAGCCCCCAAGGCTGCCGATCAGCAACCGAAAAAGAAAAAACGCGATGATGACGACGGCCCGGATTTCGCCACGCTGTTGCGTGCCTGGATCGAAAGCCATCGCGCCAGCCTGGTGGACAGTCTGCGTCGGTTGGGCAAACAGCCGATCGGCAGCTTTTTCACCTGCATGGTGATGGCAGTGGCCCTGAGTTTGCCGATGGGCCTGTCACTTTTGCTGAATAACGTCGAGCGACTCGGTGGTTCCTGGCAACGTGCGGCGCAGATTTCCTTGTATCTGGAACTCAGCGCCAGCCCGGAACAGGGCGAGTCGTTGCGCGAACAGATCAAAGGCATGCCCGGCGTAGCAGATGCTGAATATGTCGGTCGCGATCAGGCGCTGGAAGAGTTCCAGCAACAGTCGGGCCTGGGTGAGGCGCTCAAGGAGTTGCCGGAAAACCCGCTGCCAGGCGTGGTCCTGGTGACGCCGAAAGAGGTCGACAAGCCGACTCTTGAAGCATTACGACAAAAACTTTCCGAATTGCCGAAGGTACAACAAGCGCAACTTGATCTAGTCTGGGTCGAGCGTCTGGCCGCCATCCTCAAGCTGGGTGACCGGTTTGTCTTCGGTCTGACCGTGCTTTTGGTTTCTGCATTACTTTTGGTGATAGGCAATACCATTCGTCTTCATATTGAAAACCGCCGCACAGAGATAGAAGTGATTAAACTCGTCGGCGGCACGGACAGCTATGTGCGCAGGCCCTTTCTGTACATGGGCGCGCTTTATGGCTTCGGTGCGGGGGTTCTTTCCTGGGGTGTCTTGGCGTTTGGCCTGAACTGGCTGAACGACGCAGTGGTTGGTTTGGCCGGCTTGTACGGCAGTAATTTTGCGCTGGCCGGAGTGCCAGTTGCCGATGGTCTGTCGCTCTTGCTTGGCGCGGTGCTGTTGGGTTATATCGGTGCATGGATTGCAGTCGCACGCCATCTCAGGGAGTTGGCGCCGAAGTAGTATCTTTTTGCGCGTATTGACCTTTCGGTTTTTATGGGAACTTGTCCAACGGTTTCCGGTCAATTTTCGCAGTGCTGAACTGCACGAGTTATGTAAGTCGGAGGTTTTTTCGTATGACCACTTCTTTGCAACCTGCTTATGCTCTGGTCCCAGGCGCAAACCTGGAGGCCTATGTGCACACCGTGAACAGCATTCCATTGCTGACGCCGGAGCAGGAGCGTGAACTGGCCGAGAGTCTCTATTATGAGCAGGATTTGGGGGCGGCTCGGCAGATGGTGCTCGCCCACCTGCGTTTTGTTGTACACATTGCCCGTAGCTATTCCGGCTACGGCCTGGCCCAGGCTGACCTGATCCAGGAAGGCAACGTCGGCCTGATGAAGGCTGTAAAACGCTTCAACCCGGAAATGGGTGTGCGTCTGGTTTCGTTCGCTGTGCACTGGATCAAGGCGGAAATTCACGAGTTCATCCTGCGCAACTGGCGCATTGTGAAAGTCGCGACCACCAAGGCCCAGCGCAAACTGTTCTTCAACCTGCGCAGCCAGAAGAAACGTCTGGCGTGGCTGAACAACGAGGAAGTCCACCGTGTGGCGGAAAGCCTCGGCGTAGAGCCGCGGGAAGTGCGCGAGATGGAAAGTCGCCTGACGGGCCATGACATGGCCTTCGACCCGGCCGCCGAAGCGGACGACGACAGCGCTTTCCAATCGCCGGCCAACTATCTGGAAGACCACCGGTACGACCCGGCCCGTCAACTGGAAGATGCCGACTGGAGCGACAACTCCAACCACAACCTGCACGAAGCGCTGGAAGTGCTGGACGACCGCAGCCGTGACATTCTCTACCAGCGCTGGCTGGCAGAAGAAAAAGCCACGCTGCACGACCTGGCGCAAAAGTACAACGTGTCGGCCGAGCGTATTCGTCAGCTTGAAAAGAGCGCGATGAACAAGCTCAAGTTGTCGATCGCCGCCTAGCCCGCGCACCGGCAATAAAAAACGCCCCGATCAGAGATGATCGGGGCGTTTTTGTTTGTATCCGATATTCCAGCCTCACCCTGGCCCCTGTGGGAGCGAGCTTGCTCGCGATCGCGTCAAGTCAGTCTCTATAAATGTTGAATGACTAACCGCTATCGCGAGCAAGCTCGCTCCCACAGGAGATCTTGGGTGTTATTGAGCCCAAGGCGCCCGCCGCGAATCGTTAAGGCCGAGCAGGTAGCTATCGCCGCCTAGTTGGCTCATCTGCTGCCGAATCCAGCCGGCCCGGCGTGCGACGTAGTTGGTCGGATGGCTAGCGCTCCACACCCGCGGGTTCGGCAGCACCGCGGCCAACAAGCTCGCCTGCTGACGACTCAAATTTTTAGCGCTCACGCCAAAGTGATGCCGGGCCGCCGCTTCGGCGCCAAACACTCCGTCATCCCACTCGACGCTGTTGAGATACACCTCAAGAATCCGCTGCTTGGGCCAGAACACTTCGATCAACCCGGTAAACCACGCTTCCAGCCCTTTGCGCAGCCAACTGCGACCGGACCAAAGAAAGAGGTTTTTCGAGACTTGCTGGCTCAAGGTGCTGGCGCCCCGAATCGAGCCGCCGAGTTCGTTATGGGCCAGCGCTGCCTGAATCGCCCCAAAGTCAAAACCCCAATGCTCCGGGAATTTCTGGTCCTCGCCGGCAATCACCGCAACTTTCAGGTCGTCGGAGATCTGATCCCAGGGTTGCCAGGTGCGCTGCACGTCAATGGGCTCGCCGTCGAACCAGGATTCGACCTTGCGCTCGACCATCAACGCCGTGCCCGGTGGCGGCACCACGCGAAAAATCAGCACCAGCAATATGCTGCCGCCAGCGAACCAGAGCAGGGCCTTCGTGAAACGACGGAAAATTAAACGCAGCATAGAGATGGCTTGGCCGAACCCGTTGAGCGGGCCATTATACAGACCCTGTTGATCGAGACTGACTGGAGTTCTTCATGCTGCGTGGCTTTCTGATGCTGGCCGCTTTCTTCGGTTTCACCGGCGTTGCCCTTGGCGCGTTTGCCGCCCATGGCTTGAAAAACCGCCTGACACCCGAGTACCTGGCGATTTTCCACACTGGGGTCACCTATCAACTGGTACACACCCTGGCATTGCTAGGTGTTGCCCTGCTAGCCACGCAGATTCCCGGTCGTTTGATCACTTGGGCGGGCGCATCGTTTACCATCGGTATCTTGCTGTTCTCCGGCAGCCTGTACCTGCTGACCATCACCGGCGTCAGCAAGCTGGGGATCATCACGCCCTTCGGCGGCCTGGCATTCCTGGTGGGCTGGTTCTGCCTGGGGCTTGCCGCCTGGCGCTTGACTTGACCTTGTAGGAGCTGCCGCAGGCTGCGCTCTTTTGATCTTCAAAAGAGCAAGATCAAAAGATCGCAGCCTGCGGCAGCTCCTACGGGATTGTGTTTCAAGACGAATGGCTTGGGTCAGCCTGACCGATCGGGCTAGAATGCCTGCCCCTAAAAATGATGGCGGCATCCGGCATGCGCATTCAGTTGAACGGCGAATCCCTTGAACTGCCCGACGGTGAAACCGTTGCGGCCCTGCTGACCCGTCTGGATCTGACCGGACGCCGGGTGGCGGTCGAACTCAATCTGGATATCGTCCCGCGCAGCCAGCATGCCGACACCACGCTGAGCGATGGCGACAACGTCGAAGTCGTGCACGCCATCGGCGGCGGCTAGTCGCCCGGCCCATAAGGGCACAGAATTCTGCAAGAACCTCACCCCTACAGAGGATTTCCCATGAGCATCGTTCGTAGCGACAAGCCCTTCGTCCTGGCCGGTCGTACTTACCAGTCGCGTTTGCTGGTAGGTACCGGCAAGTACCGTGACATGGAAGAAACCCGCCTGGCCATCGAAGCCTCGGGTGCCGAGATCGTCACCTTCGCCGTGCGCCGCACCAACCTGGGCCAGAACCCGGGCGAACCGAACCTGCTTGAAGTCCTGTCGCCGGATCGCTACACCTTCCTGCCGAACACCGCCGGTTGCTTCGACGCTACCGAGGCTGTGCGCACCTGTCGCCTGGCCCGTGAGCTGCTCGGCGGCCATAACCTGGTGAAGCTGGAAGTGCTGGCGGACCAGAAAACCCTGTTCCCTAACGTGATCGAAACCCTCAAGGCCGCCGAAGTGCTGGTCAAGGAAGGTTTCGACGTGATGGTTTACACCAGCGATGACCCGATCATTGCCCGTCAACTGGCGGAAATCGGCGTTATCGCGGTCATGCCGCTGGCCGGTCTGATCGGTACTGGCCTGGGGATCTGCAACCCGTATAACCTGCAGATCATCCTCGAAGAAGCCAAGATCCCGGTGCTGGTGGATGCCGGTGTCGGTACCGCTTCCGACGCCACCATCGCGATGGAACTGGGTTGCGAAGCGGTGCTGATGAATTCGGCCATTGCTCACGCCCAGCAGCCGATCATGATGGCTGAAGCCATGAAACACGCCATCGTTGCAGGCCGCTTGGCCTACCTCGCCGGCCGCATGCCGAAAAAACTCTATGCCAGCGCCTCCTCGCCGCTGGATGGTCTGATCAAGTAAGAGCCATTGATGACTGAATCAAACGACACGCCTATCCAGCCGGAAGAAGGCGAAGAACGCCAACACCGCCGCATCAAGAGTTTCGTGATGCGCGCCGGGCGCATGACCGAAGGCCAGCAAAAAGGCCTGGAGCAGGGCACCCCGCTGTTCGTCCTGCCGCTGGCCGATGCGCCGGTAGACTTCGACCAAGTGTTTGGCCGTTCGGCGCCGCGTTCCCTGGAAATCGGTTTCGGCATGGGTCATTCGCTGTTGGAAATGGCTGCCGCTTCGCCGGAGCAGGATTTCATCGGTGTGGAAGTTCACCGCCCGGGTGTTGGCGCGCTGCTTAATGGCGTGCTGACTCAGGGCCTGACCAACCTGCGGGTCTACGATTGCGACGCGATCGAAGTGCTCAACAATTGCGTGGCCGATAACAGCCTCGATCGCCTGATGCTGTTTTTCCCGGACCCATGGCACAAGAGCCGTCACCACAAGCGCCGTATCGTTCAGGCGTCGTTCGCTGAACTGGTGCGCAGCAAGTTGAAAGTCGGCGGCATTCTGCACATGGCCACCGACTGGGAACCGTACGCCGAGTACATGCTGGAAGTGATGAACGTCGCACCGGGTTACCGCAACCTTGCCGAAGACGGCAAATGCGTCCCGCGCCCGACCGAGCGCCCGATCACCAAGTTCGAACGCCGCGGCGAACGTCTTGGGCATGGCGTGTGGGACCTGAAGTTCGAAAAGCAGTCCTAAGCCCTACGCAATACCCAATGTGGGAGCGGGCTTGCTCGCGAAAGCGGTGTGTCATTCAACTTTAATGTCGACTGATACACCGCCTTCGCGAGCAAGCTCGCTCCCACAGTTGTTTTCGGTTGCAGCTGAAATCAGCGGCGGTCGGCTACTACGCCAATCAACACCAGCACCACCAACAACACCGGTGCGAGGCTGTAGTTGTTGAACTGGCTCAGGCCTTTGATGATCCATGGCGTGGCGTAGATCAGCGCAAGCCCACTGCCGACCATGCACAGCAGGGCCATCATCGGGACGCGCAAGGCGCCGGCGAGGCCGCCCAGGCGTTGTTCGACCCAGCCTTTGATGTCCGCGCCGAACAGCACCAGCAGGCAACCCACCAGTGCCAGAGAGATTTCCGACAGGTTGCTACGGCTCCAGCGGGACACGGTGGCGAGCAGGTCGAGGATCAAATCCATTGGTTTTCCCTTAAGGCTGAAATCAGCTCAGAAATGTCTGCAGCAAGTCATTGAGAAACAGTTGTCCGCGCTCGGTGGCCGCCAGACGTGACGGTTCGACCTGCAACAAGCCGCTTTGTTCGGCTTCACGGCGACCTTCGGCGAGGCTTTCCAGCGGCAGCCCGGTACGTTCCGGATACAGTCGCGATTCCACTCCCTCGGTCAGGCGCAAGGCGTTCATCAGGAACTCGAATGGCAGCTCGTCGTTGGTCAGGGCTTTCTCGCCGGCCTTGAAGCTTTTGGCCGGGTTGAGGTAGTCCTTCGGCAGACGGGTCTTCCAGGTCCGGACGATGCGCCCGTCCGGGTGGCTGAGCTTGCCGTGGGCGCCAGCGCCGATGCCGATGAAGTCGCCGAAACTCCAGTAATTGAGGTTATGCCGCGCCGGGCGACCGGGCTGGGCATAGGCCGAGACTTCGTATTGCGCGTAACCGTGCTCGGCCAACAGCGCCTGCCCGGCTTCCTGAATGTCCCACAACGTGTCGTCTTCCGGCAGCGTCGGCGGCTGGTTCCAGAACACCGTGTTCGGCTCCAGCGTTAGCTGATACCAGGACAAGTGGGTCGGCTTCAGCGCGATGGCCTGGCGCAGGTCGCTCAAGGCGTCGTCCAGCGACTGATCGGGCAAACCGTGCATCAGGTCCAGATTGAAGTTGTCGAACCCGGCCTGACGGGCCATGCCGGCGGCTCGCACCGCTTCGTCACCGTTGTGAATCCGCCCCAGCGCTTTGAGTTTCTCTTCCTGGAAGCTCTGGATGCCGATCGACAGGCGATTGATGCCCAGTGCCCGGTAGGCGACGAACTTCTCCTGCTCGAACGTCCCCGGGTTGGCTTCCAGGGTGATTTCGATGTCGCTGGCAAACGGAATCCGCTGCTCCACGCCTTTGAGCAAACGGCCCAAGGCCTCGGCGCTGAACAGGCTCGGAGTGCCGCCACCAAAGAAGATCGAGCTCAGCTCACGGCCGTAAACCGCGTGTAGATCCTGATCAAGGTCGGCCAGCAACGCGTCGACGTACTCTTCTTCCGGCAACACCGGGCTGGCGGTGTGGGAGTTGAAGTCGCAATAAGGGCATTTGCGCACACACCACGGGATGTGGATGTACAGCGCCAGGGGCGGCAACGTTGGCAGCGCGGCCCGAGGCGATTGGGCGGCGCCGCCGAAGATCAGCGGCGACGCGGATGAGTCGTGGGTCATTTCAGGCCCAGACGCTGGCGCAGCAGATCCATTGCACGGGCGCGGTGGCTGATCAGGTTCTTGTCGCTTGGGCTCAGCTCGGCGCTGGAGCAGTTGCGCTCCGGCACCCAGAACAGCGGGTCATAGCCAAAACCGTGCTGGCCGCTGGCCGTCGGCAGAATGCGCCCGTGCCACAAGCCTTCGCAAAGGATCGGCAACGGATCGTCGGCATGCCGCACCAGCGCCAGGACGCAAACGAACTGCGCGCCGCGTTCGGCTTCAGGCACGTCTTTGAGTACGTCGAGCAGCTTGGCGTTATTCGCCGCATCGCCCTGACCGTCAGCGTAACGCGCGGAGTAGATCCCCGGCGCACCGCCAAGGAAATCCACCGCCAGCCCCGAATCATCGGCCAGCGCCGGCAAGCCGGAGATGCGCGCGGCATTGCGGGCCTTGAGGATGGCGTTCTCGACGAACGACAGGCCGGTTTCTTCCGGCTCGACGCTGCTGAACTCGCCGATCGAGTGCAATTGCACCGATTCGCCGAGCATGGCCTGGAGTTCCTTGAGTTTGCCGGCGTTATGGCTGGCCAGTACGAGTTGCGTGAAGTTCATCATTCGCCGGGGAAAAGCTCTTGGTTGAAATTGATGGTGTTGATTTTGTCGCCGTTCTGGACCTTGATCTCGAACGTGCGGATTTCCTGCTGAGGCACCGGGTACTGCGCAATGTAGTAAACCGCACCTTGCTCAGTCACCTGTTTGAAACTCAACGGGACGCTCTGGCTGGTCAGGTCTTTGACCGTGCCGCTGACCTGAGAGATCAGTGGTTTGCCGTCCTTGATTACCGAAACGTTGATCACGCCCTGACTCTTGCTGCGGATCAGTTCCGCCGCTTTGGCAATGTCCGGCGTCAGGTAGGTGGAGTTGAAGGTGTTGTAGTGCACCGTCACGTCGCCAAAGGTTTCCTGACGCTCGCCTTTGATGACGTCGGCGGCCATGGCAGTGACGCTCAGGCAGGCAGTAAGTAGAAACAGTGCTAGACGACCCATGATCGTTCTCCTTGAAGTGGCGTGGTTCAGACCGCGACCTTGTGGTCTTGCAGCCCTGGGCTGCTGACGCGGTAGATACCGATCTCACCTAATAGATTAGGCCATAGCTTACTGGCCCACCCGTGTCGGTGCTGTTGATCCACGGCAAGCCGATCAATGACCTTCGCTTCACGTTCGCGGCACAATTCTTCAAAGTCGCCGAAAGTGCAGAAGTGGATGTTCGGCGTGTTGTACCAGGTGTACGGCAGAAACTCGGAAACCGGCATCCGGCCCTTGCTCGCCAGGTACCAGCGGCAGCGCCAGTGACCGAAGTTGGGGAAGGTGATGATGCACTGGCGACCGACCCGCAGCATTTCGTCGAGGATCTTGTCCGGGTAGTGCACGGCTTGCAGCGCCTGGGTCATGACCACGACGTCGAAGCTGTTGCTGGCAAAGTTGCCGAGGCCCTTGTCCAGATCCTGCTCGATCACGTTGATGCCCTTGGCCACGCACTCGGCGATGTTGTCCGCGTCGTTTTCCAGGCCATAGCCGGTGACTTGCTTGTTGTCCCGTAGCCAGGTCAGCAGTTCGCCGTCGCCGCAACCGAGGTCGAGCACGCGGCTACCGGCGGGAATCCATTCCTGGATGATTTCCAGATCAGCTCTCATGGCTTTCTCACAAACTAATACGGTTCATGTAGTTGCTGAACGCCTGCAAGTAGCGCGGGATCGGAATCAGGAAGGCGTCGTGGCCTTGCGGAGCGTCGATCTCGAGGTAGCAGACGTCTTTCTTGGCCGCCATCAGCGCGTCCACCAGTTCCCGCGAGCGGGCAGGGGAGAAGCGCCAGTCGGTGGTGAAGGACATCACGCAGAACTTGGCGGTGGCGCCGGCGAAGGTTTTCGCCAGGTCATCGTCGAAGTTCGCCGCCGGGTCGAAGTAGTCCAGCGCCTTGGTCATCAGCAGATAGGTGTTGGCGTCAAAGCGCCCGGAGAACTCTTCGCCCTGATAGCGCAGGTAGCTCTCGACCTGGAACTCGACGCTGTGGAAGTCGTAGTTGAGCTTTTCGCTCTTCAGGCCACGGCCGAATTTCTCGCCCATGGAATCGTCGGACAGGTAGGTGATGTGGCCGACCATCCGCGCCAGCATCAAGCCGCGCTTGGGGATCACGCCCGCTTCCTGGAACGAACCGCCGTGGAACTCGGGGTCGGTCAGGATCGCCTGGCGCGCCACTTCGTTGAAGGCGATGTTCTGTGCCGACAGCTTGGGCGCCGAGGCGATGGCCAGGCAATGCCGCACGCGGTCCGGGTAGGTGATGGTCCACTGCAAGGCCTGCATGCCGCCGAGGCTGCCGCCAATCACCGCCGCCCACTGGCTGATGCCGAGCAAGTCGGACAGGCGCACCTGACTGTGCACCCAGTCTTCCACGGTCAGTACCGGGAAATCGGCGCCGAACGGTTTACCGGTTTCCGGATTGATACTGCTCGGGCCGGTAGAACCGTTGCAGCCGCCGAGGTTGTTCAGGCTGACCACGAAGAACTTGCTGGTGTCGATCGGCTTGCCGGGGCCGATGCAGCTGTCCCACCAACCGGGTTTACGGTCGTCGGGGCTGTGGAAGCCGGCAGCGTGGTGGTGGCCGGACAAGGCGTGGCAGATCAGCACGGCGTTGCTCGCCGTGGCGTTCAGCGTGCCGTAGGTTTCATAGATCAGGTCATAAGCTGGGAGCGAACGGCCGCAGGCCAGGGCCAGGGGTTCACTGAAGTGCGCCACTTGCGGCGTCACCAGACCAACAGAATCGGCGGGAAAGGCAGTTGGCATCGACCCTGCTCTCGTTGAAATGAGGCGTAAGTCTAAAGACCAGTGTGGCTAGCGGCAAGCAAAGGCCGGGCCTGATTTCATTCAGTTAAACCGTGGTGCGGCCATCGCGGGCAAGCCACGCTCCCACATTGGAATGCGTACCCCTGTGGGAGCGTGGCTTGCCCGCGAAGAACGATGACGCGGTCAACCTGCCGGACGCACCAGGTCCGGCAACTCCGGCAGCTTCTTCGGCGAACAAATCCGCACTCGTTTCTGCCGGTTCAACTCGCCGCTGAGCAAGCTCACCTGGCTCTTGGAAACCCCGAACGCCTTGGCCAAAAACGCCATCAAGTACGCATTGGCCTTGCCCTCAACGGGCGGCGCGGTCAGGCGGATCTTCAATCTATCGCCGTGTAGCCCGCAGAAATCATCGCCGCGGGCCGCCGGTTGCAGGTGACACTCCAGAATCAGATCATCACCGTCCCAGCGAAAGTAGCTCATCAGATCAGCCCGAGCAGGCCCTGCGGCATGAAGGCGAAGTAAGCCAGGCGCGGGATCACCCAGCTTTGCAGCAACTGGATCAGGATAAACGCGAAGATCGGCGAGATGTCGAGGCCGCCCAGGCTCGGAAGAATCCGGCGGAACGGCGCGAGTACCGGTTCAGTAATCTGAGCAACCAGTTCGGCGCCCGGATTGTGGCTACCCGGTGCGACCCAAGACAGAATCACGCTGATGATCATCGCGTAGAACAGAATGTTCAAAAACAGCGCGAAGAGAGCGATCAGAGCCCAAGGGATCAAAAACAGCCAGTCGACCTGGAAGCCCTTGAGCGTCAGGATGACCGCGATCAGCGCCATCTGAATGATCAGCGCCAATACCAGTGACGACATGTCCAGCCCGAACATGCTCGGGATGACTCGGCGCAGAGGCTTGAGCAACGGTTGAGTGGCTTTGACGATGAACTGGCAGAGCGGGTTGTAGAAATTCGCCCGAACCAGTTGCAGGATAAAGCGCATCAGCACGATCAGCAGGTACAGGCTGCCCAGGGTTTTAATTACAAAAATGGCAGCGTCATTGAGTCCAAGCATCATTGATTCCTTTGTAAGAGCTGATTAGCGACCCAGTTGCTCGGCCATCTCGGCTGAGCGGTGGGCGGCGGCGCCGAGTGCTTTTTCGACCAGGGCTTCGAAGCCCCCGGCCTGGAACGACTTGATGGCCGCTTCCGTGGTGCCGGCCGGCGAAGTCACGCGGCGACGCAGTTCTGCTGCGTCCACGTCACTGGCGACCGCCATGTGGGCGGCGCCCAGTGCGGTTTGCAGGGTCAGTTGTGCGGCGATGTCTGCCGGCAGGCCGAGTTTCACGCCCGCGGCGGTCATCGCTTCGATCAACAGGAAGAAGTACGCAGGGCCCGAACCGGAAACAGCGGTCACCGCGTCCAGTTGCTGCTCTTCGTCCAGCCACAGCGCGATGCCGACGGCGGACAGCAGCTCTTGCGCCTGTTGGCGTTGTTCGGCGTTCACCTCGGCGGTGGCGTACAAACCGCTCACGCCCTGACGCAGCAGCGCCGGGGTGTTGGGCATGCAGCGCACGATCGGCTGGGCGCCGAGCCAGTTGGTCATGCTGGCACAGGTGATGCCGGCGGCGATGGACACCACCAGTTGATTCGGCTTGAGGCTTGGGCGAATCGCTTCGCACACGGCTTTCATCGCCTGGGGTTTGACCGCCAGTACGACCACGTCGGCGTCTTGAATCGCGTCGGCGTTGTCCGCGAATACTTCGATGCCGTGTTCAGCGTTCACGCGAGCACGGGTTTCAGCGCCGGGATCGCTGGCGCGGATGTGGGCCGCGTCCAGACCCTTGGCGCGCAGGCCACCGATCAGGCTGGCGGCCATGTTGCCGGCACCGATAAAGGCAATACGAGTCTTGCTCATGTCAGGTCCTTATCAAGAGAGAAGTCAGCCATTGTTCGGTTGACTGTAATCACGGGCGCCAAACAGGGCCGTACCGATGCGGACCCAAGTGGCGCCTTGGGCGATGGCTGACTCAAGGTCGTGGCTCATGCCCATGGAAAGTGTGTCGAGCGGCAGATTGAGGCTGGCTTGCAGGCTTTGCACGGCAGCAAAAGCGGCGTCCTGGGCGGCGCGATCTTCAGTCGGCTCAGGGATCGCCATCAACCCGCGCAGCTTGAGGCGCGGCAAGGCGCTGATGGCATTGGCCAGGGCCGGCAGGTCGGCCGGGGTGCAGCCGGACTTGCTGTCTTCACCGCTGACGTTGACCTGGATGCAGATGTTCAGCGGGGGCAGATCGGCAGGACGTTGTTCGGACAGGCGTTGTGCGATTTTCAAACGATCCACGGAATGCACCCAAGCGAAGTGCTCGGCGATAGCGCGAGTCTTGTTCGATTGAATGGGGCCGATGAAGTGCCAGATCAAGGGCAGGTCGGCCAATTCGAGCTGTTTGCCGAGGGCTTCCTGCAGATAGTTCTCGCCAAAGTCGCGGATCCCGGCGGCGTGGGCTTCACGCAGGGCCTCGGCAGGCTTGGTCTTGCTCACGGCCAGTAGCTGGACGCTGTGCTCGTCGCGCTGGGCGGCGAGTGTTGCTGCGTGTATGCGCGAACTAACCTGGAGAATGTTGTCTGCTATCGTGGACATCAAGAGGCGCCGCTGGTCTGAAGGTTCGCGGCATTCTACTGGAATTGAGGAGCGCTATGGATATCACTGAGCTGCTGGCATTCAGCGCGAAACAGGGCGCGTCCGACTTGCACCTGTCTGCCGGCCTGCCACCGATGATTCGCGTCGACGGCGACGTGCGGCGCATCAACCTGCCGGCCCTGGACCACAAACAGGTGCACGAGCTGATCTACGACATCATGAACGACACCCAGCGGGTGGACTTCGAGAAGCACCTGGAAACCGACTTCTCCTTTGAAGTGCCAGGCGTGGCGCGCTTTCGAGTTAACGCGTTCAACCAGAACCGCGGCGCCGGTGCGGTGTTCCGGACCATCCCGTCCAAGGTCCTGAGCATGGATGACCTTGGCATGGGAGATGTGTTTCGCAAGATTACCGAAGCGCCCCGTGGCCTGGTGCTGGTGACCGGCCCGACCGGTTCCGGCAAGTCCACCACCCTGGCGGCGATGATTGATTACCTGAACAACCATCGCCATCACCACATACTCACCATCGAAGACCCGATCGAGTTCGTCCATGAATCGCGCAAATGCCTGATCAACCAGCGCGAAGTCCACCGCGATACCCGAAGCTTCGCCACCGCCCTGCGCTCGGCCCTGCGCGAAGACCCGGATGTGATTCTGGTCGGGGAGATGCGCGATCTGGAGACTATTCGCCTGGCCCTGACGGCGGCCGAGACCGGTCACCTGGTGTTTGGCACGCTGCACACCACGTCGGCGGCGAAAACCATCGACCGGGTGGTTGACGTGTTTCCGGGGGACGAGAAGTCGATGGTGCGCTCGATGTTGTCCGAGTCATTGCTGGCGGTGGTGTCCCAGACACTGGTCAAGAAGATCGGCGGCGGGCGGATCGCGGCACACGAGATCATGCTCGGCACGTCGGCGATCCGTAACCTGATCCGCGAGGACAAGGTGGCGCAGATGTACTCGTCGATTCAGACCGGGGGCAACCTGGGGATGCAGACGCTGGATATGTGCCTGAAGGAGTTGGTGACCAAGGGCTTGATCAGCCGCGAGCATGCGCGGGAGAAGGCGCGGTCGCCGGATAACTTTTGATCGGTCCAGAAACGCCTTCGCGGGCAAGCCTCGCTCCTACAGGTTATGCGCATTTTTGCGGCACATATAAAACCTGTAGGAGCGAGGCTTGCCCGCGAAGAGGCCATCATGTCCAAAGCAACTTCCGGAGCTGACCCCGGAAATTCAAATCAGCGCTGAACGACGCGCATCTGATGCGGTTCTTTCGGCAAAACCCGCTTGGCTACCACGTAGTGGCTTTCCCAGTACGGTTTCTTCAGCGTATCGATGGACACCGCCTTGCCACGGCGCGGTGCGTGGATGAAGCGGTCGTTGCCCAGGTAGATGGCAACGTGATTGACCTTACGGCTCTTGATATTGAAGAAAATCAGATCGCCCGGCTTCAGATCCTTGCGTTCGACTTTCTGCCCATGACCGCTGGCCATCGCGTTGGAGGTCCGTGGCAGGTCGAAGGTAGCGTCGTTAAACGCATATTTCACCAAACCACTGCAGTCGAACCCTTTACTTGGGCTGCTGCCGCCCCAACGATAAGGAGTGCCGAGGACATTCACGGCACGGCTCAACACGTTGCTGCTTTGCTTGTTCGCCATCGGCGGAACCAGCTTGCTGTTGGCAGTGGCCAGGTGGGTGGAATGTTTTGCAGTTTGTTTGTTTTTGCTCGTAGGAGCAGAAACATGGGATTTAGGGGTGTAACCATTAACGTTAGGAAGACGTTGCTCACGATTGGTGGCGTGGGCGGCCAGTGGCATTAATAGGCAAATGGTTAGCCATGTCTTGAAAAATGGACGCATTAGGCAAGGCTCATATGGGTTAGCGCGCAACTTTATAACAGCTTTTTTGGCCCTTCCGAGTCCGTTGGTCGATTGGACCTGGGGGTCAACGGAACCAAATAAGCGGTAGATTGACGCGATTGTCTGACAGAGGTCAGGTGGTATAAGGCTTTGACGGGAGTGAAGGTAGCATTTGCCATACGTCGGACGCCTGTAAAAAAGTCACAAAGAATTCAACAATATTTATCTATCGTGTGAATCGAGGTCCTTCATGAACACCTATCAACAGTCTGCGGCGCAGCAAGACACCCACAGCAAAGTGATCGGATACCTGCTTTGGATTTTCGGTTTTACCGGGGCTCACCGCTTCTATTACGGCAAGCCGGTGACCGGGACGATCTGGTTCTTCACGTTTGGTTTGCTGGGCATCGGTTGGCTGATCGACCTGTTTCTGATTCCGGCCATGGACCGGGAAGCCGACCTGCGGTTTACCGCCGGGCCCATCGAATACAACGTTGCGTGGATTCTGCTGGCGTTTCTTGGGGTATTCGGCGTGCACCGGATGTATCAAGGGAAGTGGATCAGCGGGTTGCTGTACCTGGTGACGGGCGGGTTGTTCTTCGTGGGAGTGCTGTATGACTTCTGGACACTGAACGACCAAGTGTCGGTGCGTAACGCACAGAGTCGCGGCGCCTTCCAGTAAGTCATCGCGAGCAGGCTCGCTCCCACAGGGGAACGCATTCCAATGTGGGAGCGAGCCTGCTCGCGATGGGAGCGGCGCGGTCTTAAACCTGGTGGCTAATCCGTCCATCCACCAAGGTGTAACGCACCACACTCGGCAGGCTGTGGCCAATAAACGGGCAATTTTCACCCTTGGACAGCCAGGTTTCGCCGGCCACGGTCGAAGCCGCCGGGTCGAACAGCACGATGTCCGCCGCCCCACCGACGGTCAATTTACCCGCCGGCAGGCGCAAGGCCTCGGCAGGTCCGGCACTGAGACGGGTCAACAGTGTCGGCAGATCGAGCAAACCGTCCTCCACCAACGTCATCGCCAGCGGTAGCAGCAGTTCAACGCTGCTGATGCCCGGCTCGGTGGCACCGAACGGCGCCAGTTTGGCGTCGCGCTCGTGAGGTTGGTGATGGCTGGAGATGGCCGAAACCACCCCGGACTTCACCGCCGCACGCAGACCATCACGGTCGGCGCGGGTGCGCAGCGGCGGCTGGACGTGATAGAGGCTGTTGAAATCGATCAGCGCTTCGTCAGTCAGGATCAGCTGATACAGCGCCACATCGGCGGTCACCGGTAGTCCGCGGGCCTGGGCCTGGGCGATCAGGGCCACGCCGCGAGCGCTGGTGAGCTGGCTGAAGTGCGCACGCACGCCGCTTTGCTCGACCAGCAACAGATCCCGGGCCAGGGCCACGGTTTCGGCGGTTTCCGGAATGCCCGGCAAGCCAAGGAAACTCGCGGTCGGGCCTTCGTGGGCCAAGCCATCTTCGGCCAGGTCATGATCCTGCGAGTTGAAAATCACTGTCAGGTCGAACGTCGCCGCGTATTCCAGCGCCCGGCACAGGGTGCGGGTGTTGCGGAAGCTCTCCAGACCGTTGCCGAAGGCCACGCAGCCGGCATCGCGCAAGGCGACCAGCTCGGCCAGCTGTTCGCCGTCCAGGCCTTTGCTCAGGGCGCCAATCGGGAAGACTTTGGTGTTGCCGGCCTCGCGGGCGCGGTCGAGGATCAATTCGGCCACGGCCGAAGTGTCCAGCACCGGTTTGGTTTTTGGCGGGCAGCATAGGCTGGTCACGCCACCGGCCGCAGCGGCGCGGGTTTCGCTGGCAATCGAGCCTTTGCGGCTGTAACCCGGCTCGCGCAGGGCGACGTTCAGGTCAACCAGTCCAGGTGCGGCCACCAGGCCTTTGGCGTCGATGGTCTCGACCGGGACAAAACCGGCCGGCGCAGCACCAAGGGCGACGATCTTGCAGGCTTCGATATGAATGTCGGTAACTTTATCCAGCCCCGAGGTTGGATCGATGACGCGGGCGCCGAGAATGCTGAGCTTCACTGGGCTTTCTCCTGCTCGAATTGACGTTGCGCAGTCTGCCCGCTCATGGCCATGGACAGCACGGCCATACGAATCGCAATACCGTAGGTAACCTGGTTGAGGATCACCGAGTGCGGGCCGTCGGCCACTGCCGACTCAATCTCCACCCCGCGGTTGATCGGCCCCGGGTGCATGACGATGCAATCCGGTTTTGCGCCGGCCAGGCGCGCGGTGGTCAGGCCGAACAGGCGGTAGAACTCGCCTTCGCTCGGCAGCAGGCCGCCGGTCATGCGTTCACGCTGCAAGCGCAGCATGATCACCACGTCGACGTCTTTCAGGCCTTCGGTCATGTCGGTGTAGACCTTCACGCCGTATTGCTCGATGCCGATCGGCAGCAGGGTTTTCGGCGCGATCACGCGGATGTCCGGGCAGCCGAGGGTTTTCAGCGCGAGCATGTTCGAGCGCGCGACCCGCGAGTGCAGGATGTCGCCGACGATGGCCACCGAGAGGTTTTCGAAGCCGCCCTTGTGCCGACGGATGGTGAGCATGTCGAGCATGCCCTGCGTCGGGTGGGCGTGACGGCCGTCGCCGCCGTTGATGATCGCCACCTGCGGACACACGTGTTCGGCGATGAAGTGCGCCGCGCCGGAGTCACCGTGACGCACGACGAACATGTCGGCGGCCATGGCTTCGAGGTTGCGCAGGGTGTCGAGCAGGGTTTCGCCCTTGCTCGCCGACGACGTCGATACGTTCAGGGTGATCACGTCCGCCGACAGGCGCTGGGCCGCCAGTTCGAAAGTGGTACGGGTGCGGGTGGAGTTCTCGAAGAACACGTTGCACACGGTTTTGCCGCGCAGCAACGGGACCTTCTTTACCGCCCGGGCGCCGACTTCGAGGAACGAGTCGGCGGTATCGAGGATTTCCGTCAGCAGCTCGCGGCGCAAACCGTCGAGCGAGAGGAAGTGGCGCAGCTGGCCCTGATCATTGAGCTGCAGCGGGCGCTTGGTGTCTAGAGGCGTCATCGCGAGGGGGACTCTCAATAGGGCGAATTAAAGGGCAAGGTCTTGCAGTTCGAGCTTGAGCTCCGGGCCGGACAGCTTCACCCGCTCGTGGGCGGCCAGCGACAAGGTCGCGCCCACCACGTTCGGGCGGATCGGCAACTCGCCGGCGTCCAGGTCCAGCAGGCAGACCAGCGTTACGCTGGCCGGGCGGCCGTAGTCGAACAGTTCGTTCATGGCGGCGCGGATGGTCCGGCCGCTCATCAGTACGTCGTCGATCAGCACCAGGTGCTGGCCTTCGATCTCGAACGGCAGGGCCGAAGGGCGCACTTGCGGGTGCAAGCCGTTCTGGCTGAAGTCGTCGCGGTAGAAGGAAACGTCCAGGGTGCCGAGCGGCGAATCGCTGCCCAGTTCATCGAGCAACGCCTGGGCGACCCAGACGCCGCCGGTACGAATGCCGATGTAGCGCGGTTCGCTGATGCCACGTTTGGCCAGGTAGGCGTCAAGCCGGGTCGCCATCTGGCTGATCAGTTCAACGGGATTGGGCAGGCTCATGGTTGCTCCTTCTTGGGCCCGAGCCGAGTGATGCTTGAGTGGTGGCTCGGGTTGTAGCTATAGAGAGTCGCCAGGGGCGGCTCTTCAGGATTCGAACAGTGCGGTGTTTTCGTCGAGCCAGCCTTGCAGCAGCAGGGCGGCGGCGATGGCATCGACCGGGTTATCGCGGTAACTGCCTTTCTGGCCGCCACGATCACGCCGCTCGCCCTTGGCTTCGAACGTGGTCAGACGCTCGTCGTGGGTATAGAAGGGCAAGTTGTAACGACCGTTGAGGCGGCGGGCGAACTTCTCGGCCCGCAGGCACATGTCGCTTGGCGTGCCGTCCATGTTCAGCGGCAGGCCGACCACCACGGCGTCGGGCTTCCATTCCTTGATCAGGGCTTCGACCTGATTCCAGTCGGGAATACCGTTTTGTGCCTTCAAGGTGCACAGCTCACGGGCCTGGCCGGTAATCACCTGGCCGACCGCTACGCCGATCTGTTTGGTGCCGTAGTCGAAACCCAAAATCAGTCGCAGGGCCATCAGGCGTGGCCCGCCTGGCTGGTCAGCAGGCTGAGATTGACACCCAGGTGCTTGGCCGCCGCTTCGAGGCGCAGTTCGCTGCTGGTGTTGAACAGGATGTCGGCGTCGTAAGGGCAGGTCAGCCAGGCGTTGTCGGCCAGTTCGGCCTCCAGTTGTCCGGCTTCCCAGCCCGCGTAGCCGAGAGTGATCACACTTTTCGCCGGGCCGACGCCGTCAGCGATGGCGAACAGCACATCCTGGGAGGTCGACAGGGCCAGTTCGCCGTCGAGTTCGACGGTGGCCTGAAAGGTTTTCCCCGAGGGATGCAGGACAAACCCGCGATCAGTCTGCACCGGCCCGCCGATAAATATCGGCACATGCTGGCAGAGCAACGGCGGCTCGATGTCCGGGCGCAGTTGCTCGAGGATATCGGCCAGGTTCAGTTCTTGCGGACGGTTGACCACCAGCCCCATGGCACCATTGGCCGTGTGCTCGACGATGTAGGTCAAGGTGTGCGCAAAGTTCGGGTCGGCCATGTGCGGCATGGCGATCAGGAAGTGATGCTTGAGGTAGCTGGGGCTGACGTTCTTCATGAGCGCTAGTGTGGCGTTGGAGGGGCGAACTGACAAGCTGGGGATGCCGCAATTTGGCAGTCAACGGCGATCAAATGTGGGAGCGGGCTTGCTCGCGAAGGCGTCGTGTCAGTCGGCATCAATGTTGAATGATCGACCGCATTCGCGAGCAAGCCCGCTCCCACAGGGGATTTGCGGTGCTCAGTTACTGGAGAGTTTGTCGCCCCGGGCGAATTTCCACGTGCGGATGATTTCCAGCCGATCGACATCCGACAAATCCCCGGTAAACGGTGCAAATGGCGCCGCCAGCCTGACGATCCGCTGTGCTGCCTGATCCAGCAACGGTTGCCCGGACGACTCCAGCACCAGCACTTCAAACAGCGAACCATCGCTGTTGATCGAAACCATCAGCCGCAAATTGCCGTAGATCTGCTTGCGCCGTGCTTCGTCGGGGTAATTGAGGTTGCCGATGCGCTCGACTTTCTTGCGCCATTCGTCCTTATACCAGGCGCCCTTGTCGCGCATGGTCGACGCCGCGCTCAAGCGGTGGATACGCGGGCGTTTGGCGTACAGCTGTTGTTCGTTGGCCAGTTCCGCTTCGAGGCTGGCGATGTCGCTGGACAGCTGCGAGCTGTCGAACGTCGGCGCGGCCACGGCGGGTTTGGGTTCAGTCTTGGGTTCTTCGTTTTTGGCGACGGCTTTTTTCGGCTTCGGCGCGATGGTCGTCACGGCTGCCTTGGGCGCGGCTGCCTGCACTTCAGGCTTGGCGGCCGGCGGCGGGGTGACTTTTTGCACCTTGGTGTCCTGGAACGGCGCGACCTCGGTGGTCTTGGGAATCGCCTTTTTATCCAGGGTGCCGCTGCCTTGCTGATTCTCTTGAGCGATGAAATCAGCTTTTTTCGGCTTGGTTTCGCTTTTGAACGTGGCGAGGGTGATTTCCAGGGTTTTGCTGATTTGCTTGGGTTCGACCATGGTGAACCCGACGCCCAACAGCAAGGCCAGGTGAATCAGCGCCGCCAGAAACAGGGTAAAACCGAGGCGATCGGCCGGGCGCACGCCACGATGGGCGAGTTCAGCGGGCAGATCGGACGGGAGCGTCATGACAAGAAAACCAACATCGCGTTTTTTACAGGCCGCGCATGATAACGCAATGTTGGTTGTTTCTTGGCTGTTCTACATCAACGGGCCTTGAGCTTCTGATCGATGGCATCCATCAGCAGGCCGCCGATGTCGGTGCCAAACGCGTTATCAATCTCGCGAATGCAGGTCGGGCTGGTGACGTTGATTTCGGTCAGGCTCTCGCCGATCACGTCCAGGCCCACGAACAGCAGGCCTTTCTCGCGCAGGGTCGGGCCGACTTGAGCGGCGATCCAGCGATCCTTGTCGGTCAGCGGACGGGCTTCGCCACGGCCACCGGCCGCGAGGTTGCCACGGGTTTCGCCAGCGGCAGGAATCCGCGCCAGGCAGTAATCCACCGGCTCGCCGTCGATCATCAGGATGCGCTTGTCGCCATCCTTGATGGCCGGCAGGTAAGCCTGGCCCATGATCTGCTGGGTGCCCAGCGCGGTCAGGGTTTCCAGAATCACCGACAGGTTCGGATCGCCTGCGCGGTGACGGAAGATCGAGGTGCCACCCATGCCGTCCAGCGGCTTGAGGATCACGTCGCCGTGCTTGGCGGCGAATTCACGCAGCACGTCGGCGCGGCGGCTGACCACGGTTGGCGGTGTGCACTGCGGGAACAGCGTGGCGAACAGCTTTTCGTTGCAGTCGCGCAGGCTCTGCGGCTTGTTGACCACCAGCACGCCTGCGCGCTCAGCTTGCTCCAGCAGATAGGTGGAGTAGACGAACTCCATGTCGAACGGCGGATCCTTGCGCATCAGGATCACGTCCAGATCGCTCAGCAACGCGTCGGTCTCGGCTTCCAGTTCGAACCATTTTTCCGGGTTGGCGAAAACTTTCAGCGGCCGCATCCGCGCCCGTGCTTCACCTTCGCCCTGGTACAAATCCCGCTGTTCCATATAGAACAGTTCCCAACCGCGCTTTTGCGCGGCCAGCAGCATGGCCAGCGAGCTATCCTTTTTATAGGAGATGCTGGCGATTGGGTCCATGACAATCCCGACGCGAACGCTCATGGGTATTTCCTCGAAATTTGGGTAGGCGCAAGGCCAGAAAAAGTGGCGTCAGAGTGGCGCTGAGTGTGTTCCCGGTCAAGGAAAAACCATCGCCAGGGTCGCCCGATAGATTGGTATTGGAGACTGTGCTAAAAAGGTCGCCATGTCGCGCTGGCCCTTGAGCATCAAGGGTTTCGAGCCGTCAAACGGACAAATTGATTCGCAAAGGCGACGGTAGAGCATTTATGGAACAGCATTCCAGCGCCTTGAAGGTCATGGTGATCGACGATTCGAAGACGATTCGCCGCACCGCCGAAACGCTGTTGAAAAACGTGGGCTGTGAAGTCATCACCGCCATCGATGGTTTCGATGCGCTGGCCAAGATTGCCGACAATCACCCCGGCATTATCTTTGTCGACATCATGATGCCGCGCCTGGATGGTTATCAGACCTGCGCTTTAATCAAGAACAACAGTGCGTTCAAGTCCACGCCAGTGATTATGCTGTCGTCCAAGGACGGGCTGTTCGACAAGGCCAAGGGGCGCATCGTCGGCTCCGATCAGTTTTTGACCAAGCCTTTCAGCAAGGAAGAACTGCTGAACGCGATCCAGGCCCATGTACCGGGCTTTGCCGCCGTTTTGCCGCAGTAGGACACGCACAGTGACGCTCGGCCAGCGGGCCCGGCGTCGACAAGAAGAATGGGGAAGACCATGGCACGTATTCTGATCGTCGATGATTCGCCGACTGAAATGTACAAACTGACCGGCATGCTGGAAAAGCACGGTCATGAAGTGTTGAAAGCTGAAAACGGCGCCGACGGCGTGGCCCTGGCCCGTCAGGAAAAACCCGACGCCGTGCTGATGGACATCGTCATGCCCGGCCTCAACGGTTTCCAGGCGACCCGTCAACTGACCAAAGACCCGGAAACCGGGCACATCCCGGTGATCATCATCACCACCAAGGATCAGGAAACCGACAAGGTCTGGGGCACACGCCAGGGCGCCAAGGACTACCTGACCAAACCGGTCGACGAAGAAACCCTGATCAAAACCCTGAACAACGTGCTGGCCGGTTGATCGTGCGGCCATGACCGAGTCGCTGACGGCTTTCGAACTGCTGCTGCAGATCGACCAGCGTTGTCGCGTGCTGGCGGCAGACTTGCCGTCCCAGCTGACCCGACAGGACCGCTGGAGCGGCATCGGTTTTCGCCTGGGCGAGCACTGGTATGTCGCGCCAATGGGCGAAGTCAGCGAAGTCCTGCATGAACCGCGCTTCACTCAGTTGCCGGGGGTCAAGCCGTGGGTCAAGGGCGTCGCCAACTTGCGTGGGCGGCTGCTGCCGATCATGGATGTGTGCGCTTTCTTTTCTGATCAAGAGCTTGGTCATGAGTTGTCGGCGGTGCGCAAGCAGCGGCGGGTGCTGGTGGTGGAATACAAAGATGTGTTTGCCGGGTTGATGGTCGATGAAGTCTACGGTTTGCAGCACTTTGCCCAGGAAAGCCTGGAAGCGGTGCCGCCGAACGAACGCAACGGCCCGATTGGCGCTTTCGTCAAAGGCCGGTTCCAGCGTGAACAGAGCTGGCAAGTGTTCAGCCCGTTTGCACTGGCGCAATCCCAGAGCTTCATGCAAGTCGCGGTGTAATCGCAGAATTTTGTGCGGGTGAGCTTTTGTGGCGAGGGAGCTTGCTCCCGTTGGGCCGCGAAGCGGCCCCTCTTAACACAAAAGAAGGGGACTGCTGCGCAGTCCAACGGGAGCAAGCTCCCTCGCCACAGGTTTCTTGGTGAGTTCGAAGGGTGCTGGTTAACAGGCGAGGACCGATGACAAAAGCAAAAACAGGCAAGCCAGAAGGATCGCGCAGCCGTTCGCAGATTATCGTGCTGTTTATCGCGCTGATCGTCTTCATCATGCTGCTGTTCGCCAACTTCGCTTACCTCAACACTCAGGCAACCTACGACAAACAGTACATCGGTCACGCCGGTGAGCTGCGCGTGCTGTCCCAGCGCATCGCCAAGAACGCCACCGAAGCCGCCGCCGGCAAGGCTGCCGCGTTCAAGTTGCTCGGCGATGCGCGCAACGACTTTGCCCAGCGCTGGGGTTACCTGAAAAAGGGTGATCCGAGCACCGGCCTGCCGCCAGCCCCGTCCACCGTGCGCCCGGAAATGCGCGCCGTGCAGCTGGACTGGGAGCGCCTGCTGAAAAACACCGATGCCATTCTCTCCAGTGAACAGACCGTGCTGTCCCTGCATCAAGTCGCCGCGACCCTGGCCGAAACCGTGCCGCAGTTGCAGGTCGAGTACGAGAAGGTCGTCGAGATCCTCCTCCAACGCGGCGCCCCGGCGGCTCAGGTGGTGATGGCTCAGCGTCAGTCGTTGTTGGCTGAACGGATTCTAGGTGCGGTGAACACGGTGTTGTCCGGCGACGAAAACTCGCAACAGGCCGCCGACGCCTTCGGTCGCGATGCGGCGCGGTTCGGCCAGGTGCTCAACGGCATGCTCCAGGGCAATCCGGCACTGAAAATCAGCCAGGTTGAAGACAAGGATGCACGCGCCCGACTGAGCGAAATCGCCGAACTGTTCGAATTCGTCTCGGGCTCGGTGGATGAAATCCTCGAAACCTCGCCGGAGCTGTTCAAGGTCCGGGAATCGGCGACCAACATTTTCACCCTGTCGCAAACCCTGCTCGACGAAGCCTCGCACCTGGCCACCGGTTTCGAAAACCTGGCGGGCGGGCGCAACACCGACACCATCGGCGGCTACGTACTGGGTCTGTTGGCGCTGATGTCGATCATCCTTATCGGCCTGGTGATGGTCCGCGAAACCAATCGTCAGCTTCAGGAAACCGCCGAGAAGAACGAGCGCAACCAGAACGCGATCATGCGCCTGCTCGATGAAATTGAAGACCTCGCCGACGGTGACCTGACCGTGACCGCCTCGGTGACCGAAGACTTCACCGGGACCATCGCCGACTCGATCAACTATTCTGTCGACCAATTGCGCGACTTGGTGGCAACCATCAACCTCACCGCCGGCCAGGTCGCCGCCGCTGTGCAGGAAACCCAGGCCACTGCCATGCACCTGGCCCAGGCCTCGGAGCATCAGGCGCAGCAGATTTCGGAAGCCTCCACGGCGATCAACGAGATGGCGCAATCCATCGACCAGGTCTCGGCCAATGCCGCCGAGTCTTCCGCGGTGGCCGAGCGTTCGGTGGAAATCGCCAACAAGGGCAACGAGGTGGTGCACAACACCATCCATGGCATGGACAACATCCGCGAGCAAATCCAGGACACCGCCAAACGGATCAAGCGTCTGGGCGAGTCTTCCCAGGAAATCGGCGACATCGTCAGCCTGATCGACGACATTGCCGACCAGACGAATATCCTCGCCCTCAACGCGGCGATCCAGGCCTCGATGGCCGGTGATGCCGGGCGCGGGTTTGCCGTGGTGGCGGACGAAGTGCAGCGCCTGGCCGAGCGCTCGTCCGCCGCGACCCGACAAATTGAAACACTGGTGCGGGCGATCCAGACCGATACTAATGAAGCGGTGATCTCGATGGAGCAGACCACCACCGAAGTGGTGCGCGGCGCGCGGCTGGCGCAGGATGCCGGTGTGGCCCTGGAAGAAATCGAAGGCGTTTCGAAGACCCTGGCGGCGCTGATCCAGAGCATTTCCAACGCTGCGCAGCAACAGACGTCGTCAGCCGGCCAGATTTCCCTGACGATGAACGTGATCCAGCAGATCACCACGCAGACCTCGTCCGGCTCCACGGCGACGGCCGAAAGCATCGGCAACCTGGCGAAAATGGCCAGTCAGCTGCGGCGTTCTGTATCGGGTTTCACCTTGCCGACCGCGCCGGCCGAGGTCACGGACAAAGCCTGAACCGCCTGCGGGCGACTGCATTTTGAGTGAAGTGGGGATTGGAGTGGTTATGGGTGATCGGCACGACTATGTGGCCCTCGAGTGGGTCAAAGGCGAGATTGCCGAAACGCTGAAGCAGGCTCATCAAGCACTGGAAACCTTGCTGGATGACCCGCAGGCGACGTATGCGCTGGACGAGTGCCTGGGGTGTATCCACCAGGTTCACGGCAGTTTGCAGATGGTCGAGTTCTACGGTGCGGCCCTGCTCGCCGAAGAAATGGAACAACTGACCGTCGCCTTGCAACAAAACCGCGTCAATCATCGCGATGAAGCCATCCACCTGTTAAGACAGGCACTGGGGCAACTGCCAATCTACCTCGACCGGGTGCAAGGGGCACGACGTGACTTGCCGCTGGTGGTGCTGCCGTTGATCAACGATTTGCGCAGTGCCCGGGGTGAAAGCCTGCTGTCGGAAACCAGCCTGTTCAGCCCGCAACTGCCGCATTTGCCGGCGCTGGACAAGGAAGCCCTGGCGCTGCTGGAACCGGCGGAATTACCCAATGTGCTGCGCAAGTTGCGGCAAATGTTGCAGATGGCGCTGGTCGGTCTGTTGCGTGAACAGGATGGCGAGACCAATCTCGACTACCTGACCAAAGTCTTCGCCAGGCTCGAAGCGTTGTGCGGTGACGCGCCGCTGAGCCCGTTGTGGCAGGTCGCTTCGGCGCTGGTCGAAGGCATGCGCGGCGGCTCGATTGCCAACAGCCCGGCGCTGCGCAGTCTGTTCAAGAACGCTGACAAAGAACTCAAGCGCTTGCTGGAACAGGGCATGTCCGGCGTCAATCAGGCGCCACCGCCAGAGCTGTTCAAAAGCTTGTTGTTCTACATTGCCAAAGCCGAACATCCCACCGGGCAGATGCTGACTATGAAAGATCGCTACGGACTGGACGAAGCGCTGCCCGACAGCGCGATGGTCGACGAAGAACGCGCACGGCTGGCCGGCCCTGACCGCGATGCCATGCGCTCGGTGCTCGCCGCGCTGTGCGAAGAGCTGGTGCGGGTCAAGGAACGCCTGGACCTGTTTGTGCGCAGCGACCGCCAGCACACCTCGGACCTCGAAAGCCTGCTGGCGCCGCTGCGGCAAATCGCCGACACCTTGGCGGTGCTCGGTTTTGGCCAGCCGCGCAAGGTCATCATCGATCAACTGGCGGTGGTGCTGAGCCTCGCCCAGGGCCAGCGCGAGCCCAACGACGCGATCCTGATGGACGTGGCTGGCGCCTTGCTTTACGTCGAGGCGACGCTGGCCGGGATGGTCGGCACCGTGGAGCCGGAGAGCCAGGAAGAAAGTCGCCTGCCGACCACCGACCTGACCCAGATCCACCAGATCGTGATCCGCGAAGCACGGATCTGCCTGCAACAAGCCAAGGACATGATCGTCGACTACATCGACGCCGACTGGGATCGCCAGCAACTGCAGCCTTTGCCGGCGTTGCTGACCCAAGTGCGCGGTGCGCTGGCGATGATTCCGCTGAGCCGTGCCGCGAGCCTGATCGAAGCGTGCAACAGCTTCATTCGCGAACACCTGCTGGTGGACACCGATCATCCCGGTTGGCAGCAACTGGACAGCCTGGCCGACGTCATTACCAGCATCGAGTATTACCTGGAGCGTCTCAACGACGACCCGCAAGAGTCCAGTGAACAACTGCTCGACGTGGCGGAAAAGAGCCTGGCCGCGCTCGGGTTTTTCCCTAGCGAAAAACGGGTGCCGGTGCTCGAAGACGTGCTCAGCCCCAATGAAGCCCAGGTCATGCAGGATATGCAGGAACTGGATGATCCCGACACCGTGCAGTCGTTGGCCGATGTGCTGGCCAGCCCGGTTTCTGCTGTCAATCCACCGGCCCTGAATACGCCGGGCAGCCTATTGCCGCCGCCAGTGGACGAAGAACCGGTGGACGATGAGCTGCGGGAAGTCTTCCTCGAAGAAACTGAAGAGGTGCTGGAAGCCCTGCACGAATACCTGCCGCGCTGGTCGGCCAACGCTGATCACACAGGCGCATTAAGTGAGCTACGCCGGGCCTTCCACACCTTGAAGGGCAGTGGCCGGATGGTCCGCGCATTGGTGCTGGGCGAGCTGGCCTGGGCGATGGAAAACCTGCTGAACCGGGTGCTGGAACACAGCGTCGAGCCGGGACCAGCAGTGCAACAGTTGCTGACTGACGCGCTGAACCTGCTGCCGGAACTGGTCACCGAATTTGCCGCCAATGCCCAGCGTCAACGCGACGACGTGGACCGCTTGGCCGCTCGGGCGCACGCCTTGGCCAAGGGCGATGGGTCGCTGTCGGATGAGGACACCCAAGACGTCGCCGCCCTCGATCCGTTGCTGCTGGAGATCTTCCGCAAAGAGGCCGAAACCCATCTCGCCAGCCTCAATCGTTTTCTCGATCAGGCCGCCGAACATGTGCCACTGCAAGCCAGCGACGAGTTGCAGCGGGCCTTGCATACGCTCAAGGGCAGCGCCTCGATGGCTGGTGTGTTGCCGATTGTCGAACTGGCGGCGCCGCTGGACCAACTGGCCCGCGAGTACAAGGCGCACTTGATCGCCCTGGACCTGGATGAAGTCGAGTTGCTACTGGAAGCCGAAGGGCTGTTCCGCCTCGGATTGCGCCAACTCAAGACTGATCCGCTGGGCGAGATTCCCGGCGCTCGTTCGTTGATCGAGCGCACTCACACGTTGTTGGAAGAACACCTGCATTCCATTCTTACAGCACCAAACCGCGGCTTGCGGATCAAGCGCGATCCGCAACTGATCAACAACTTCCTGGCCCAGGGCATGGACATCCTGCTGGATGCCGAAAGCCTGTTGCGCCGTTGGCAGCAACACCCCGGCGAGCGCCAGGAACTCAGCGCGCTGCTGGACGAACTGACCACCCTCGGCGAAGGCGCGCACCTGGCCGATCTGCATCCGGTGGACGAACTCTGCGAAGCCTTGCTCGACCTGTATGGCGCGGTGGAAGAAAGCAGCCTGGCGGTCAGCGACGGGTTTTTCCATGAAGCGCAAAGTGCCCATGAAGCGCTGATCAATATGCTCGACGAACTGGCCGCCGGCCAGGAAGTCAGTTCGCAACCGGAGCGCGTCCGGGCCTTGCGCGATTTGCTCGATACAAGCCTCGACCCGTCGGCCACGGGGCTGATCCGCAGCGACGGCAGCCGGACGTTGAGCATTCGCGAACTGGGCAGTGCCACCGCTGAGCTGGCGCAGTCCTCGACTCGGGTTGAGCAGAATGACGAGATCGTTTCGATCTTCCTCGAAGAAGCGATGGATATCCTCGAAAGCGCCGGCCAGGCGTTGCAGCGCTGGTTGAGCGACCCGGACAACGCCGCGCCGCTATCGTCGTTGCAGCGGGATTTGCACACCCTCAAGGGCGGCGCGCGGATGGCCGAAGTCGTGCCGGTCGGTAACCTGGCCCACGAACTGGAACACCTTTATGAAGGTCTGGTGGATCGCCGCTACAGCCACAGCGAAGCACTGGCCCAGTTGCTGCAAACCAGCCATGACCGACTGGCGGTGTTGCTTGAGCAATTGCAAAAGCAAAAGCCTTTAGACGACCCGAACGAGCTGATCGAAGCGATTCGCGCGTTCCGCCACGGCAATGCCGGCACGGCTGAAACCGTCGAACCGACGCACGATCATGATTCGCCGGGCCACGATCCGGAGCTACTGGAAATCTTCCTCGAGGAAGGTTTCGACATCATCGAAAACTCCGGCGCGGCGCTGGTGCGCTGGCAGGCCGAGCCGTCGAATCGACAGGAAGTCGAGACCCTGCTGCGCGACCTGCACACCCTCAAGGGCGGCGCGCGGATGGTGGAAATCGCCCCGATTGGCGACCTGGCCCACGAACTGGAGTTTCTCTACGAAGGCCTGTCGGCCGGGGTGCTGCAACCGACGACGGCGCTGTTCACGCTGTTGCAAAGCAGTCACGACCGGTTGGCGCAGATGCTCGACGCCACTCGCGCCGGGGAACCTTGCCCGCCGGCGGATCGGCTGATCGATGCGATCAAGAACTTCAGCCACCCGGCCGTGCCCGAGGCGCCAGTGGTGGCACCGGCCACGGTCAAAGTCGAGACGCCAACGCCTGATGCCGGCGCCGACATGGTCAAGGTTTCGGCGGAATTGCTCGACGACTTGGTCAACCTGGCCGGGGAAACCTCGATCTTCCGTGGCCGTATCGAGCAGCAGGTCAACGATGCCCGCGTGGCCCTGAGCGAGATGGAAACCACCATCGAGCGGATGCGCGACCAGTTGCGTCGCCTCGACACCGAAACCCAGGGGCGGATTCTCAGCCGTCAGCAGGTAGAAGCTGAACGCCTGGGCTACGAAGAATTCGATCCGCTGGAAATGGACCGTCATTCGCAATTGCAGCAACTGTCTCGGGCACTGTTCGAATCCGCCTCCGACTTGCTCGACCTCAAGGAAACCCTCGACCGGCGCAATCAGGACGCGGAAAACCTGCTGCAACAGCAGGGCCGCATCAACACCGAATTGCAGGAAGGCCTGATGCGCACGCGCATGGTGCCGTTCGAACGGATGCTGCCGCGTTTGAAACGCATCGTCCGCCAGGTGTCCAGCGAGCTGGGCAAGGACGTGGAATTCGTCGTCGGCAACGCTGAAGGCGAGATGGATCGCAACGTGCTGGAACGCATGGCGCCGCCGCTGGAACACATGCTGCGCAACGCCGTGGATCACGGTCTGGAATCCACCGAAGCGCGGATCGCGGCGGGTAAACCGGCCCAGGGGCGGATCACCCTCGACCTGTCCCGTGAGGGTGGCGACATCATTTTCGACATCCGCGACGATGGTGCCGGAGTGCCGTTGGATGCGGTGCGGCGCAAGGCGATCAAGCGCGGCATGCTCGCGCCGGACAGCAACATCAGCGACCGTGACGTGCTGCAATTCATCCTGCAACCGGGGTTCTCCACCGCTGAAAAAATCACCCAGATTTCCGGGCGAGGCGTCGGCATGGACGTGGTGCATGAAGAGGTGCGGCAACTCGGTGGCACGATGAGCATCGACTCGACGGCGGGGCAGGGCGTGCATTTCCGCATTCGCCTGCCATTCACCGTGTCGGTCAATCGGGCGCTGATGGTGCAGTGCTTTGATGATCAATACGCGATCCCGCTGAACACCATCGACGGCATCGTCCGTGTGCTGCCCAACGAACTCGAAGGGCATTACCGGCTCGATCCGCCGACCTACAAATACGCCGGCCAGCACTATGAGCTGTGCTACCTCGGCGAACTGCTGAAAACCAGCACTCGGCCGAAACTGCTGGGCCAGAGCTTGCCGTTGCCGGTGTTGCTGGTGCAATGCAACGAGCGGCACATCGCGGTGCAGGTCGACTCAATGGCCGGCACCCGCGAGATTGTGGTCAAAAGCCTCGGTCCGCAATTTGCGGCGGTGCAGGGCTTGTCCGGGGCGACGATTCTCGGTGACGGCCGGGTGGTGCTGATTCTGGATTTGCTGGCGCCGATTCGCGCCATGCAGGCGCGTGTGCCGCAACAGTCGATGACTCAAGAGGTTGAAGCCGAGCCGCACAAGCCGCTGCTGGTGTTGGTGGTCGACGACTCGGTGACCGTGCGCAAAGTCACCAGCCGCTTGCTCGAACGCCACGGCATGAACGTGCTGACCGCCAAGGACGGGGTCGACGCCATGCTGCTGCTCGAAGATCACCTGCCCGACGTGATGTTGCTGGACATCGAAATGCCACGCATGGACGGCTTCGAAGTGGCGACCCAGGTCCGTGCCGACGAACGTTTGCAGCACCTGCCGATCATCATGATCACCTCGCGCACCGGCCAGAAACACCGCGACCGCGCCATGGCCATCGGCGTCAACGACTACCTCGGCAAGCCATACCAGGAATCGGTGCTGCTCGAAAGCATCGCCCTGTGGAGCAAAACCCATGCTTGAGCACCGCACCAGCAACCTCACCGGGCTGTTGCTGCCCTTGGCTGATCGCAATTTGATCCTGCCAAACGTCGCCGTCGCGGAGTTGATCGACTATCAGCCGGGGGCGTTCGACCTCGATACACCGCCGTGGTATTTGGGGTTGGTGACGTGGCGGGATCGGCAGATTCCGTTGCTGAGTTTCGAGTCGGCGTGTGGCAATAAAGTGGTGATTGGCGAGCGCGCGCGGATCGTCATCCTCAATGCCCTTGGAGGACGGCCGGAGTTGAAGTTCATTGCACTGCTGGTGCAGGGGATTCCGCGGTCTTACAAGCTCGATAGCCAGTTGAGCTATGTCGATGTGCCGTTGTGTTCGCTGGAACAGGCGGCGGTGCAGGTGGGGGAGCAAGTGGCGAAAGTGCCGGATTTGCTGGCGCTTGAGGAGTTACTTGTGAGTGCCGGGTTGGTCTGACCCGTACCCTGTGGCGAGGGAGCTTGCTCCCGCTGGGTTGCGAAGCAGCCCCAAAATCTCCAGCGAACCGATTATTTTGCGACTGCTGCGCAGCCGAGCGGGAGCAAGCTCCCTCGCCACAGGGGTTATGCGCTAGACCTTGGCGCGCATCTGCATCTGCAACGCCTCGTAATGATCCAACGCCTGCTCCACCAGCAACTGCACCCCATCCGCCAATCGACTAAGGGCCAAGGCCACCGAGCGGCGTGAGCCTTCCACATCGTCCGCCAGGTTGGCGGCAATCGCGCTGATGGACAGCAAGTCTTCGGAGGCGTTGGCGAGCAGGGCTTCGGCGTCGATGTCGGGGGCGACGTTGAAGAGCTGGTGTTTACGGCGCTTGGCCGGTTTTTCGTCAGCCGGGGGGAAGTAGTGAGCGAAGGCGCGGTCGGCGGCTTCTTTCATTTTTTCTGCATCGAGGGAT
This sequence comes from Pseudomonas sp. ASL4, assembly GCF_056680395.1. Taxonomy (NCBI): domain Bacteria; kingdom Pseudomonadati; phylum Pseudomonadota; class Gammaproteobacteria; order Pseudomonadales; family Pseudomonadaceae; genus Pseudomonas; species Pseudomonas sp. ASL4. The sequence goes on from NZ_CM155280.1 coordinate 1,204,351, forward strand.
GCTTGGGAATCGGTGCCGGATTCCGGGGGATTGGGGGTAGGTTTGAACATAGTGAAGCTCCGTCTAACGAGTTTTAGCTGCTCCATTAGGCTTCCAGGCGAAAGGGTGGCAGCTGTACGCGGGCTGGAAACCCGGGGTAAACGGACAAAACCCGGCAGACATTGAAGTCTCCCGCGCACAGCCGCCATAACGGAGTGCACACATTAAAGGTGCGCAAGCATACGTTAAGAACAGCGCTTTTGTGTCGTTTACACCTCGGGTTTCCAAGCCCGGTCGCTGAGTTGTCAGCGACCCGTAAACGATAAAGATCAACGCAAAACCCCACCAGTCAGCGGATTCCGGCATTGCTGTAGGCAGCGACGCCAGACTGTGTAGCCTCCAGCCGTTCATACGGACAAACGTTTAAACACAAAACCCCAATCGGCAGCCAGCGCTGTTGTGGCGAGGGGGCTTGCCCCCGTTGGGTTGCGAAGCAGCCCCAAAACCTGCAACCGAGGTGTATCAGGTACACCGCGCGCAATGGTTTTACGACTGCTGCGCAGCCGAACGGGGGCGAGCCCCCTCGCCACAGGGTTGAAGATTCCCAAAAAGGGACCTATCGTTCCCTTTTTGGGACTCATCGGTTGCCACTGTGAAAAACCTTTCCCTCAGCGAAGCCTTGTTCACAACTACTCAGCAAAAAGTACTGGGCTTATTGTTCGGCAAACCCGACCGCAGTTTTTACGCCAACGAGATCGCGCGCTGGGCGCAAGTGGGTAAAGGCAGCCTCATGCGCGAGCTGGATCGGTTGCAGCAGGCCGGCGTGCTGACCCTGACACGCCAGGGTAACCAGACCCACTATCAAGCCAATCCCGACTGCCCGATCTATGCCGAACTGCTGGGCATCGCCCGCAAGACCTTTGGTATTGCCGAGCCTCTGCGCCAAGCGCTGCAACCCTTTGCCGAACAGATCACCTGGGCCTTTGTGTACGGTTCCATCGCCAAGGACTCGGCAAACGCATCCAGTGACATTGATCTCATGCTGATCGGCGAAAGCCTCCACTACAGTGAAGTGATGGAGCGGCTCATGCCTCTGGAGGAACAACTGGGCCGCGTCCTCAACCCGACGCTCTACACCCCCGGCGACTGGGCCGCAAAACTGGCGGCTGAAAACAGCTTTGTCGTGCGGTAGCGCAGCAGGACAAGATCAACCTGATGGGGCAAAACCCTTTGGAGTCCAAGGATGGGCAGCAACGAGAATCTGGAGAACCTGTTACGTAGCGGTGGACTGAAAGCCGAGCCGTCGGACTCGCAAGGAGTGCGAAGGGCTGCTGCGTTCGGCGGTGGATCGATTGAAAGATGCGCAAACGCCTTCGCTGTCCTTCGCGAGTCGGTTCGACCTGGCTTACAACGCTGCCCATGCGCTTGCACTGACGGCGCTTCGCTTGTGTGGCTACCGTTCGGACAAGCGATATCTGGTGTTTCAGTGCCTGGTTCATACGGCTGATATTGGCAAAGTACAGGTTCGGTTGTTCGCCCTGTGTCATGAGCGACGGAACCTGGCGGAGTACGAAGGCTATATGGATGAAGATCCGGCGTTGCTGGCGCAGCTGTTGGAAAGTGCTGAGCAGCTTCTGATTCGTGTGCAGCAGCAGATGGCCGGGTTGTGATGCTCTGTCATTGAAAGTTGTGGTGATTGTTCTGGCCCCTTCGCGAGCAAGCCCGCGCCCACAGGTTTTGTGCACGCCGCAGATTAAATGTGGGAGCGAGCTTGCTCGCGATGGCGGCCTTCAATTCACCGCAGACCTGACCGGGCAATGCTGTGGCGAGGGAGCTTGCTCCCGCTGGGTCGCGAAGCGGCCCCAACCCCTGCAACCGAGGTGTGTCAGGTGCACCGCGTCATGGTTTTACGACTGCTGCGCAGCCGAACGGGAGCAAGCTCCCTCGCCACAGGGGTTTGCGTGATCGTTACGGTGAGCGTAACGATCCAACGCTGCGCTTGATTGATGCCCTGACACATCCCTCCTATGGTTACCCCACGACAGCGAACCCGTGGAGTGGTCATGACAACAACAATATCCCCCGACTCGCGATGGACGCGGCGGCACAGCGAGAAGCAGCGGCGTCTGGCGTTGGTCAAGGATCTGGCTGACGGTGTGGTGTTGCCCACCGACAAGATCGTTGCGGCGCTGGAGGCGTTGATCCTGCCCGGCGACCGTGTGGTGTTGGAGGGCAATAACCAGAAGCAGGCGGATTTTCTTTCGCGCTCGCTGGTCAAGGCTGACCCCGCCAAGCTGCATGACCTGCATATGATCATGCCCAGCGTCGGCCGCGCTGAGCACCTGGACCTGTTCGAACGCGGCATTGCCCGCAAGCTCGATTTTTCCTTCGCCGGTACCCAGAGCCTGCGCATCAGCCAGTTGCTGGAAGACGGCTTGCTGGAAATCGGCGCGATCCACACCTACATCGAACTCTACGCGCGGCTGGTGGTGGACCTGATTCCCAACGTCGTGCTCTCGGCCGGTTTCATGGCCGACCGCGCCGGCAACATCTACACCGGCGCGAGCACTGAAGACACTCCGGCATTGATCGAACCAGCCGCCTTCAGCGACGGCATCGTCATTGTCCAGGTCAATCAATTGGTGGACGACGTCACTGACCTGCCTCGCGTCGACATCCCGGCCTCCTGGGTCGATTTCGTCGTGGTGGCCGACAAGCCGTTCTACATCGAACCGCTGTTCACCCGCGACCCACGCCACATCAAGCCTGTGCACGTGTTGATGGCGATGATGGCGATCCGCGGGATCTACGAAAAACACAACGTCCAGTCCCTGAACCACGGCATCGGTTTCAACACCGCCGCCATCGAATTGATCCTGCCAACCTACGGCGAATCCCTCGGCCTCAAAGGCAAGATCTGCCGCAACTGGACCCTCAACCCGCACCCAACCCTGATCCCGGCCATCGAAAGCGGCTGGGTCGAAAGCGTGCATTGCTTTGGCACCGAACTGGGGATGGAAAACTACATTGCCGCCCGGCCCGACGTGTTCTTCACCGGGCGTGACGGTTCGCTGCGTTCCAACCGGATGTTCTGCCAATTGGCCGGGCAGTACGCGGTGGACTTGTTTATCGGCGCGACCCTGCAAGTCGATGGCGACGGTCATTCCTCCACGGTGACTCGCGGACGGCTGGCCGGTTTCGGTGGTGCGCCGAACATGGGCCACGACCCGCGCGGTCGCCGCCACAGCACGCCTGCCTGGCTCGACATGCGCCACGACGATGCACCGGAAGCCTTGCTGGAGCGCGGCAAGAAACTCGTGGTGCAAATGGTCGAGACCTTCCAGGAGGGCGGAAAACCGACCTTCGTCGAAACCCTCGACGCGGTGGAAGTGGCGCGCAAAAGCGGCATGCCGCTGGCGCCGATCATGATTTACGGCGACGACGTCACGCACCTGCTGACCGAAGAAGGCATCGCCTATTTGTACAAGGCCCGTTCGCTGGAAGAACGCCAAGGGATGATCGCCGCCGTCGCCGGGGTGACCGTCATCGGCATGCGCCACAACCCGAAAGACACCGCCCGTATGCGCCGTGAAGGCTTGATCGCCTTGCCCGAAGACCTCGGCATCCGCCGCACCGACGCCACCCGCGAACTGCTCGCGGCGAAAAGCGTGGCCGATCTGGTCGAGTGGTCTGGTGGCCTCTACAACCCTCCTGCCAAGTTCAGGAGCTGGTAAATGCACGCACTTAACCTGCAAACCAAAACACTGAGTTTGGCCGAACGGCTGGCGGACCTGGCGGTGGACGCGCTGATCGACGAAGCGGACCTGTCGCCAAAACCGGCGCTGGTGGATCGTCGCGGCAACGGCGCGCATACCGATTTGCACCTTGGGCTGATGCACGCCTCGGCGCTGTCCTTGTGGCCGGCGTTCAAGGAAATGGCCGAAGTGGCCATCGAATTCGGCGACGTCGGTTTACCGCTGCGCGAAGCTCTCGGGCGGATTGGCCGGGAAGGGGAGCAAGCGATGCTCGCCACCACCAACGGTGTGAATACCCATCGCGGGGCGATTTGGGCGTTGGGTTTGTTGGTCGCTGCTGCGGCACTGGAATCCACGAACACCAAGGCAAGCGCAGTGACTTTGCGTGCTGCGCGCCTTGCTTTGCTCGAAGACCGCTACGCCCCACGTCCGTTGAGCCACGGCGCCCAAGTCGCCCAGCGTTACGGCGCACGCGGCGCCCGTGAGGAAGCACAACTCGGCTTCCCTTCGGTGCTGCAACGCGCTCTACCGCAACTCCAACGCAGCCGCGCCTCGGGCCACGGGGAACAGAACGCTCGCCTCGACGCGTTGCTAGCGATCATGACCCAACTGGCCGACACCTGCGTGCTCTACCGCGCTGGCGAAGAAGGCCTGCAAACCATGCAACTCGGCGCCCAAGCCGTGCTCGACGCGGGCGGCAGTGCCAGCCTCGCCGGCCGTCGCCGGTTGCATGAGTTGGATGAACATTTAATTGCGTTGAATGCCTCGCCCGGCGGCGCCGCCGACTTGCTCGCCGCCTGCCTGTTTATCGACCGCATCGAGTCCGGAGCTTTCTGATGGAAACCTTATCCTTTGAATTCCCCGCCGGGCAGCCGCCCAAGGGCCGCACGCTGGTGGGCTGCGTCGGCTCGGGCGATCTGGAAGTGCTGATCGAACCGGGTGTGGCCGGCAAGTTGACGATCCAGGTGCAGACCTCGGTGAATGGCGCGGAACAGCGCTGGCAGCACCTGTTTGCGCGGATGTTTGACGGCCAGACACCGCCAGCGATGGCGATTGATATTCACGACTTCGGCGCGACGCCGGGCGTGGTGCGCTTACGTCTGGAACAAGGCTTTGAGGAGATCGGCCATGACTGATCTCCTTAACAAGCACAGCTTCGTGGAACTCGGCGCCCGGCAACGGGCGAAAGCCTTGCTCGACGCCGGCACCTTCCGCGAATTGCTCGACCCGTTTCAACGGGTCATGTCGCCATGGCTGTCGCGCCAAGGCGTAGTGCCGCAAGCCGATGACGGCGTGGTGATCGCCAAGGGCAGCATCGGCGGTTTGCCGGTGGTGATTGCCGCGATTGAAGGCGCCTTTCAGGGCGGCAGCCTCGGCGAAGTCGGCGGAGCCAAAATTTCCGGTGCGCTGGAGCTGGCCGCTGAAGATAACCGCAAAGGCATTCCAACCCGCGCTGTGCTGCTGCTGGAAACCGGTGGCGTGCGTTTGCAGGAAGCCAATCTCGGGTTGGCGGCGATTGCCGATATTCACGCGGCGATTGTCGATCTGCGCCAGTACCAACCGGTGGTTGGCGTCGTGGCCGGCAGCGTCGGTTGTTTTGGCGGGATGTCGATTGCGGCCGGGTTGTGCAGTTATTTGCTGGTGACCCAGGAAGCGCGGCTTGGCCTGAATGGCCCGCAGGTGATCGAGCAAGAAGCCGGGCTTGAGGAATACGACTCTCGGGATCGTCCTTTCATTTGGAGCCTGACCGGTGGCGAGCAGCGTTTTGCCAGTGGTTTGGTGGATCGCTATGTCGCTGATGACGTAGTGCAGATTCAGCAGCAGGTCAGCGAATTGCTCAAGCAGGGTTTGCCGGCGCAGCAACGTAGTCAACAGTCTGAGCTGTTCTTGCAGCGCTTGGCCCGGCTGGACGCCGAACCGCAAATCGAGCCGTCAGTGGTTCGCGATCTGTATCAAGGAGAACGCTCATGAGAGGTTTGAACTGGTTCAACGCCTTGAGCAACGGGGCAAAACCGGTCGACGGTTTGCCTGCTTCGTTGAAGGTTGCCGACGGTGTTTTGGGTGATCAACCGGTGCGGTTTATTGCCGTGGTGACCGACCCCGAAAACCGTTTTCCCCGCGCTCGCAATGGCGAAGTCGGCCTGCTGGAAGGCTGGGGTCTGGCCAAGGCTGTGGACGAAGTGATCGCCGCTGACGTTGATAAACCGAACAAGCGCGCCGTGATCGCCATCGTCGATGTACCGAGCCAAGCCTACGGTCGCCGCGAAGAAGCCCTCGGCATTCACCAAGCATTGGCCGGGGCGGCGGACAGCTACGCTCGCGCCCGATTGGCCGGCCATGCGGTGATTGGTTTACTGGTGGGCAAGGCGATGTCCGGGGCGTTTTTGGCCCATGGTTATCAAGCCAATCGACTGATCGCCCTGCGTGATCCGGGCGTGATGGTGCATGCGATGGGCAAGGCGTCGGCAGCGCGGGTGACCTTGCGCAGTGTCGAAGAACTGGAAGCCTTGGCCGCGAGCGTGCCACCGATGGCGTATGACATCGACAGCTACGCGAGCCTCGGGTTGCTTTGGGAAACCTTGTCGGTGGAACAGATTGAGCAGCCGACGGTGCAGGATCTGACGCGAGTGACTGAATGCCTGAGCCTGGCGATCAGCGATGTCGCCGCGAAGGGCCGCGACCTGAGCACCCGCTTGGGCGCCAGCAACCGGGCGGCATCGAGCAAGGTTCGCGAACTGCTGAGAGCGCAGTGGTGAACACGTTTCTGGCCCACGACCTGCTCTGGGGCATGACCCCGGAGCAGTTGCCTTTGGACGCGCCTGCGTGGGTGATCGAATCGCTGAGTGCCGGTCAGCCTGTGGTGGTTCGGCGTGCGTTGAGCGTGGTGGGTCAGGTTGCGGTTGGTGTGCGCGGGCCGTTGCGTGAACAGCGTTATGCGACGGCGATGTCGGTCGATGCGATTCAGCGTCGGGTAAAACCCGAAGATCTTTGTCATGTCTCGATTGATCGGGATCTGCCGGTATTGCGTGCGCTGACTCAATTGCGCGCGATGCTTGATATCAGCGGTTGGGTCTGGGGTATCAGCGGTAGCGCGGGGTTTGAATTGGCCAGTGGTGTTGAGGCGTTGCATGAGCACAGCGACCTCGACTTGATCCTGCGCACGCCGCAACCGATGAGTCGTGAACAGGCTCAGGAACTGGTGAAGATTTTTGATACCGCTGCGTGCCGGGTGGATATGCAATTGCAGACACCTCACGGTGCCATCGCCTTGCGCGAATGGGCCGGCCCTTCGCAGCGAATCCTGCTGAAAAACGCAATTGAAGCCTGTCTGGTGCTTGATCCCTGGAACCCTCAGGAGCGAGCAGCGTGAGCAGCTTGCTGGTGTTTCCCGGCCAGGGCGCGCAGCAGCCGGGCATGCTTCATCGCTTGCCTCGGGAGTCCGTGGACGAGGCGAGTGAAACCTTGGGCGAAGACGTGCTGCTGCTGGATTCTGCCGAGTCGTTGAAGTCGACTAGGGCGGTTCAGCTTTGCCTGCTAATCGCCGGAGTGGCTGCTTCACGGCAGTTGTCTTCGACGGCTGATTACGTGGCGGGATTGTCCATCGGCGCCTACCCGGCAGCAGTCATTGCCGGCGCCTTGGAATTCAGCGATGCCCTGCATCTGGTCAGCCTGCGCGGTGAACTGATGCAACAGGCTTATCCACAGGGCTATGGCATGACCGCGATCATCGGTCTCGATTTATCCACAGTGGAAAGCTTGCTGGCGCAGGTGCACAGCGCCGACACGCCGGTCTATCTGGCCAATATCAACGCCGATAACCAGGTGGTGATTGCCGGCAGCGACGGGGCGATGAAAGCGGTTGCCGAGTTGGCGAAAGGTCGCGGTGCAGGTCTGGCCAAACGTCTGGCTGTTAGCGTGCCATCGCACTGCCCGCTACTGGACTCTCCGGCGAAAACCCTGGCAGAAGCCTTCGCCAAAGTGACATTGAAAACGCCGACGATGGGCTACCTGAGCGGCAGTCGCGCACGGCCCATCATCAACCTTGAAGCGTTGCGCGACGACCTCGCTTTCAACATGTGCCGAGTCGTCGATTGGCGCGGCACGGTGCAAAGCGCCTACGAGCGCGGCGTACGTCTACAAATCGAACTGCCGCCCGGATCAGTACTGACCGGGCTGGCGCGCCGGGTGTTCGAGCAAGGCACCGTCATTGCCTTCGACGGTGCCCGCCTGGATACCTTGCAAGCGTTGCTGCGTGAGGAGGGAAACCGCCAACCCTAGAACACCGACTCAGGCTTGCGAAGCACAAAAACAACAACTTCGACGATGCACTTTGAGGACTACAACAATGATTATTTACGGTGTGGCGCTGCTGGCGATTTGTACGCTGGCAGGGGTGATACTGGGGGATGCGCTTGGCGTGTTATTGGGCGTCAAGTCCAACGTCGGCGGGGTCGGGATCGCGATGATCCTGTTGATCTGCGCGCGGTTGTGGATGCAAAAACGCGGCGGCATGACCAAGGACTGCGAGATGGGCGTCGGCTTCTGGGGCGCGATGTACATTCCGGTGGTGGTGGCGATGGCCGCGCAACAGAACGTCGTGACCGCGCTGCACGGCGGTCCGGTGGCGGTGCTGGCGGCGATTGGTTCGGTGGTGGTTTGCGGCTGCACCATTGCCCTGATCAGCAGGACCCATAAAGGTGAACCCTTGCCCGATGAACCGGCGGAAGTCACGCCGGTTGGCACGCCCGTAGGAGGCCGCTGATATGTGGGAACTCATTGATAAAGGCCTGACCAATAACAGCCTGGTGACCGCGTTCGCTTTCGTCGGCATCATCATGTGGGTGTCGGTGGTGGTGTCCAAACGCCTGACGTTCGGACGGATTCACGGCTCGGCGATTGCCATCGTCATCGGCCTGGTACTGGCCTGGGTCGGCGGCACCATGACCGGCGGGCAAAAAGGCCTGGCGGATCTGTCGTTGTTCTCCGGCATCGGTTTGATGGGCGGCGCGATGCTGCGGGACTTTGCCATCGTTGCCACGGCGTTTGAAGTGCAGGCCACCGAAGCGAAAAAGGCCGGGTTGATCGGCGCGGTTGCGCTGCTGCTAGGCACGATCCTGCCGTTCATTGTCGGGGCGAGCATCGCCTGGGCGTTCGGCTATCGCGATGCGATCAGCATGACCACCATCGGCGCGGGCGCGGTGACGTATATCGTCGGGCCAGTGACCGGGGCGGCGATTGGTGCGAGTTCGGATGTGGTGGCGTTGTCGATTGCCACTGGGTTGATCAAGGCGATTCTAGTGATGGTCGGCACGCCGATGGCGGCGAAGTGGATGGGGCTGGATAACCCGCGTTCGGCGATGGTGTTTGGCGGGTTGGCCGGGACGGTCAGCGGTGTCACGGCCGGGCTGGCGGCGACGGATCGGCGGTTGGTGCCTTACGGCGCGTTGACCGCGACGTTCCACACCGGGCTTGGGTGCTTGCTGGGGCCTTCGTTGTTGTACTTCATTGTTCGCGGGATTATGGGTTAAGCCCTGACTGCTTTTGTGGCGAGGGAGCTTGCTCCCGCTGGGCTGCGCAGCAGCCCCAACCACTACCACCGAGGTGTATCAGGTACATCCGGTGGTCTGGGATTGCGGGTGCTCCGCACCCGAGCGGGAGCAAGCTCCCTCGCCACAAGGTCTCAAGCCTGGCGATTGGCATACATCCGACACTCGGCTAACAGCGCCAGCAAATTCGGATCGCGTTCCTTGGCCTTCAAGAACACCACGCCAATGTGCTGCTGCAACCGGTACTTTTCCTGCAATGGAATCAGCTTCACCCGGTTCTCATACACCGCCGCAATCCTTCCTGGCAGCAACGCATAACCCACCCCCGAGCTGACCATGCTCAGCAGGGTGAAGATGTCGTTGACCTGCATCGCCACTTTCGGCTCGAACCCCGCCTGCTTGAACACGCGAATCCCGTCCTGGTGCGTGGCGAAGCCCTGGGTCAGGGTGATGAAGGTTTCGTCGCGCACTTCCGCGAGGTCGACTTCAGTCCGTTGGGCGAATTTCGAATCCGCCGGGGTAGCGAGGAAGATGTCGTCGGAGAACAGTTGGATTTGCTCGCAGTCCGGGTCGTTGACGCTGTCGTCCAAGGACACCAGGATCGCGTCGACTTCCATGTTCTTGAGCTTGTACAACAGGTCGATGTTGGAGCCGAGGATCAAGTCGATGTTGAGTTCGCTGCGGCGGATCTTCAGGCCCATGATCAGCTGCGGCACGGTCTTCACCGTCAGTGAATACAGCGAGCCAAGTTTGAAGCGCTCAGCCGAAAATCCGGCGGCTTCGCGGGTCAGGCGTACTGTTTCGACCACGTCCTGAATCAACTTCTGTGCCCGCTCTTCCAGCACGTAGGCGCTTTCCAGTGGCGTCAGGTTGCGACCTTCATGCTTGAACAGCGGGCAGCGCAGGGCGCTTTCCAGCGAGTGAATCGCCCGGTGCACGCTCACGTTGCTGGTCTGCAACTCGGCGGCGGCCCGGGCCAGGTTGCCGGTGCGCATGAAGGCGAGGAACACCTCGAGCTTTTTCAGGGTCAACTCTTCGTCGATCAGCATGGGCCGGACTCTTATTCGAATGGCTCGATTGTGCCCAATTCCTCCGGCGCACGCAGGCCTTTGTAGGAGCTGCCGAAGGCCGCGATCTTTTGATCTTTGGCGTCTTTAAGGGCGCCGGAAATCAAGATCAAAAGATCGCAGCCTCGTTTCTCTCGGCAGCTCCTACGCAGCGCCAATGGGGATATGTGTCTTGAAACATTGCGCTTTTAGTCTCAAGGGCTGAGCCTTGCGTAATGCAACAACGAATTTTGAGGTGAGCGATACATGTACCACGGGGAAAGATTGAACGCCTGGACCCATTTGGTCGGGGCGGTGGCGGCGTTTGTCGGGGTGGTGTGGATGCTGGTGATCGCCGGCATGGACGGTAACCCGTGGAAGATCGTCAGCGTGGCGATTTACGGGTTCACCTTGCTGGTGCTCTACAGCGCCTCGACCGTGTACCACAGCGTGCGCGGGCGCAAGAAAGAGATCATGCAGAAGGTTGATCACTTTTCGATCTATCTGCTGATCGCTGGCAGCTATACGCCGTTCTGTCTGGTGACCTTGCGCGGGGCGTGGGGCTGGACGTTGTTCGGGATCGTTTGGGGGCTGGCGCTGATTGGCATCCTGCAAGAGATCAAACCGCGTTCTGAAGCGCGGATTCTGTCGATCGTGATTTACGCGGTGATGGGCTGGATCGTGTTGGTAGCGGTCAAACCGCTGCTTGCGGCGCTGGGCACTGCCGGATTTGTCTGGCTGGCGTCGGGCGGGGTGTTGTACACCGTGGGGATTATCTTTTTTGCCCTGGACCATCGCCTGCGGCATGCCCATGGGATCTGGCATTTGTTCGTGATTGCCGGGAGCTTGCTGCACTTTGTGGCGATATTGTTTTATGTCCTTTGAACCTGTGGCGAGGGGGCTTGCCCCCGTTCGGCTGCGCAGCAGTCGTCATCCGGTCAGTGCGATGTGTGGTTGAAAAGATTAGGGCCGCTTCGCGACCCAACGGGGGCAAGCCCCCTCGCCACAGGGCCCTAGAAGTCACCCCATAACTGCTGGGCCACCGCCAACGCCACCACCGGCGCGGTCTCGGTGCGCAACACCCGAGGACCGAGGCGGGCGGCGTGGAAACCGCTGGCCTTGGCCTGATCCACTTCCACATCCGACAACCCACCCTCCGGGCCAATCAGGAATGCCAACGTCCCAGGCTTGGCATGACTCACCAACGGTTCCGCCACCGGGTGCAATACCAACTTCAACTCGGCCTCAGTCTGCTTCAACCAATCCGCCAGCAGCATTGGCGGATGAATCACCGGCACCGTTGAGCGCCCACACTGCTCGCAGGCGCTGATCGCCACTTGGCGCCAGTGCAGCCGGCGTTTGTCGGCGCGTTCGTCCTTGAGGCGGACTTCGCAGCGGTCGGTGAAGATCGGGGTGATTTCGGTGACGCCCAGTTCGGTGGCTTTCTGAATCGCCCAGTCCATGCGCTCGCCACGGGACAAACCCTGGCCGAGGTGGATCTGTAGCGGCGACTCGATTTGCCCGCTGAAGCTTTCATCGATCTGCACCGTGACGCGTTTCTTGCCAACGTCTGCCAGCGTGCCGCGAAACTCGTGGCCCGAGCCATCGAACAATTGCACCGCATCACCCTCGGCCATGCGCAACACGCGGCTGATGTAATGCGCCTGGGCTTCGGGCAACTCGTGCTCGCCGGTGCTCAGGGGGGCGTCGATAAAGAAGCGGGACAGTCTCATCTTGGGTCTCTGTAAAAAGTCGAATGAAGCTTGGCACAGGTTGGTGATCAGCTTTTGTGGCGAGGGAGCTTGCTCCCGCTCGGCTGCGAAGCAGTCGTAAGCCCAGTCAACGCGGTATTTCTGATACACCGCGTTGGATGGGGTTGGGAGTCCTTCGGCCTCCAGCGGGGGCAAGCCCCCTCGCCACAGGGTTATTCAGTGACTGTTAGCCCGGATCACGGAAGCCCGGGTGAAACTCTTTCGGCACCGAAACGCTGACGCTGTCACGGGTCGCGATATCGATCCCTTCACTGGCCACTTCAGCCAAAAAGTCGATCTGCTCCGGCGTTATCACGTACGGCGGCAGGAAATACACCACGCTGCCCAGCGGTCGAAGTAAAGCACCGCGCTCCAACGCATGCTTGAACACTTTCAAGCCGCGACGCTCCTGCCATGGGTAGGCTTCTTTGGTGGCTTTGTCCTTGACCATCTCGATGGCCAGCACCATGCCGGTCTGGCGCACTTCCGCAACGTTCGGGTGATCCACCAGGTGCGCGGTAGAGGTCGCCATGCGCTGGGCCAGGGCCTTGTTGTTTTCGATGACGTTGTCTTCTTCGAAGATATCCAGCGTCGCCAATGCCGCCGCGCACGCCAGCGGATTGCCGGTGTAGCTGTGGGAATGCAGGAAGGCGCGCAGGGTCGGGTAGTCGTCGTAGAACGCGCTGTAGACATCATCGGTGGTCAACACGGCCGCCAACGGCAGGTAGCCGCCGGTCAGGGCCTTGGACAGGCAGAGGAAGTCCGGGCGGATGCCGGCCTGTTCGCAGGCGAACATCGTCCCGGTGCGGCCGAAGCCGACGGCGATTTCGTCGTGGATCAGGTGCACACCATAGCGGTCGCAAGCCTCGCGCAGCAGTTTCAGGTACACCGGGTGGTACATGCGCATGCCGCCCGCGCCTTGAATCAACGGCTCGAGGATCACCGCGGCGACGGTGTCATGGTTCTCGGCCAGGGTCTGTTCCATGGCGGCGAACATGTTGCGCGAGTGTTCTTCCCAGCTCATGCCTTCGGGGCGCAGGTAGCAATCCGGGCTCGGCACCTTAATGGTGTCCATCAGCAGGGCTTTGTAGGTTTCGGTGAACAGCGGCACGTCGCCCACTGCCATCGCCGCCATGGTCTCACCGTGGTAGCCGTTGGTCAGGGTGACGAAGCGCTTCTTGTTCGGCTGGCCGCGGTTGAGCCAGTAGTGAAAGCTCATTTTCAGCGCGACTTCGATGCAGGACGAACCGTTATCGGCGTAGAAGCACCGGGTAAGGCCTTCCGGGGTCATCTTCACCAGGCGCTCGGACAACTCGATCACCGGCTGATGGCTGAAACCGGCGAGGATCACGTGCTCCAGTTGATCGACCTGGTCCTTGATGCGCTGGTTGATCCGCGGGTTGGCGTGGCCGAACACGTTGACCCACCAGGAACTGACGGCGTCGAGGTAGCGTTTACCTTCGAAGTCTTCCAGCCAGATGCCTTCACCGCGCTTGATCGGGATCAGCGGCAGCTGTTCGTGGTCTTTCATCTGGGTGCAGGGGTGCCACAACACGGCCAGGTCCCGTTGCATCCACTGATTATTCAGGCCCATTTACAGTCTCCTCGAGGCGGTCCGCGGCAGGCGCGGGCAAACAATCGCGCAAGCCTATGCAATGCTTCGCGCCGGGACAACCCATTGTGTCGATTGAGCTACTTTGTAGGGGGCGGTAGACGTCGCTGGCGGCGTTTTGATGGCTAACGTATTCTTCGCGGTTCTTTGGGCCGATTGGCCCGTAAAACTGCTTTTTTCTCGTGTATTTTCCGGAGTTCGCTGAATGTCTGCTGGTTGGCTGCGCGCCTGTGCGCTGGTGATGTTGGGGCTGTTCAGCGTTTCGGCGCTGGCCAAGGATAAAACCGCGATCGTGATCGGCGGCGGGCTTTCGGGCCTGACCGCCGCTTACGAACTGCAAAATAAAGGCTGGCAGGTCACCGTGCTGGAAGCCAAGCCAAGCCTGGGCGGTCGCTCCGGCATGGCCACCAGCGAGTGGATCGGCAACGACAAGACCCAACCGGTGCTGAACAAATACGTATCGACCTTCAAGCTCGGCACCTCGCCGGCGCCTGAGTTCGTGCGCACGCCGGGCTACTTGATCGACGGCGAATACTTCACCGCTGCCGACCTGGCCACCAAGCAGCCGGCCACCGCCGAAGCGATCAAGCGCTACGAAAAGACCCTGGATGATCTGGCGAGCTCGATCACTGACCCGCTAAACCCGGCGGCCAACAGCACACTGTTCGCCCTGGACCAGATCAACGTGTCCAACTGGCTCGATCGTCTGAACCTGCCGGCTACGGCTCGTCAGTTGGTGAATCAGCAGATTCGTAGCCGTTATGACGAACCTTCGCGCCTGTCGCTGCTGTATTTCGCACAACAGAGCCGTGTGTACCGTGGCGTTTCCGACCGTGACCTGCGCGCTTCGCGCCTTATCGGTGGCAGCGCGGTGTTGGCCCAGGCCTTCGTCAAACAGCTGAAAACCATCAAGACCAACTCCCCGGTTTCTTCGATCACCCAGGACAAGGATGGCGTAACCGTCAAAGTCGGCAGCGTCGGCTACCAGGCTGATTATGTTGTGCTGGCGGTGCCATTGCGCGCACTGAGCAAGATCGACATGATCCCGGCGCTGGATGCGCAGCACATGGGCGCGATCAAAGGCACCAACTACGGCTGGCGCGACCAGATCATGCTGAAGTTCAAGACGCCGGTGTGGGAAAGCAAGGCGCGGATGTCCGGCGAGATCTACAGCAACGTCGGGTTGGGCCTGTTGTGGATAGAACCGGCCCTGAAGGGCGGCGCCAACGTTGTGATCAACATTTCCGGCGACAACGCACGGGTGATGCAGGCCTTCGGCGACAAGCAGATGGCTGATCAGGTGCTGATTCGTCTGCACGCTTTTTATCCACAGGCGCGCGGTTCGTTTACCGGTTATGAAATCCGCCGCTACAGCACCGACCCGTCGACGGGTGGCGCTTACCTGGCCTTCGGTCCGGGTCAGATCAGCAAATACTGGCGCCTGTGGGAGCGTCCGCTGCAACGCGTAGCCTTTGCGGGCGAACACACCGACACCTTGTACCCGGGCACTCTGGAAGGTGCGTTGCGTACCGGTGAGCGTGCGGCCAGTCAGGTTGAAGACCTCGCGGCAGGCAAGTCGTTTGAGCCGGTGAAAGTTGTCCCGGCGGCGGTAGCGACTGCTGCGGCAGGCGCGGTAGTGGCGAAGAAAGGTAATTTCTTCACCAATCTGTTCGGTGGTTCTGACGACAAACCAGCACCGACCAAGGCACCAGAGCCAGTAGCGCCGGTTGCTCCAGCCCCGGTACCTGCACCAGCTCCGGCGCCAGTCCCTGCTCCGGTTGAAGCACCGAAACCCGTAGTGCCGGTGAAAGCCGAGCCAGCCAAAAAAGCCGCGACCAAACCGGCGGCGAAGAAGCCTGCGGCTAAAACCGAGGCCAAAAAGGCTCCGGTGAAGAAAACCACACCCGCGAAGAAGCCAGCGGCCAAGCCTGCTGAAACTGTCCCGGCAGCAACGACGCCGGCAGCCACTGACACCAAAGCGCAGTAAGCGTTGGGACTAAAGAAACGCGGCGTAAATGCCGCGTTTTTTTATGCCCGAAGAAAACCGACATCAAGCATCGAATAAACCTGAAGGCCGAGGTGTTCTTTGGTTGGCCTTCATTTTTTATTACACATTGGTCTTTAATCTCTCCTTAACTCGGCTATTTCAGACTCTTGATCGTATTTCTCGATATTTCAAAGCGAAATTTTCCGCTTTAAATCGATAGATAACTCGATAGTCTTGGGCCAGAACTTACAGGGACTCGGCAATGCAACTACGAAACTCTACTTCTCGCTATGGCTGGGTCAGCATCTTCCTGCACTGGGGCATAGCGCTGGCAGTGTTCGGTATGTTCGCCCTGGGCCTGTGGATGGTCGATCTCGGCTACTACGACCCTTGGCGCAAGGCAGGCCCGGATATCCACAAGAGCATCGGTTTGCTGCTGCTGGGTTTCATGGTGTTGCGCGTGTTGTGGCGCTTCATCAGCCCACCGCCGCCAACCTTGACCAGCTACAGCCGCATGACGCGCCTCGGCGCCAAGCTTGGCCATGGTTTTCTGTACCTCTGTTTGTTCGCTGTGATGATTGCCGGTTACCTGATTTCCACCGCAGAAGGCGTCGGGATTCCGGTGTTTGACTGGTTTGAAGTACCTGCACTGGTTTCCGGACTACCGGACCAGGCAGATACCGCCGGTGCGATTCATCTGTATCTGGCGTGGGCACTGGTAATTTTTTCCGGTCTCCATGCGTTGGCAGCATTGAAGCACCACTTTATCGACCGTGATGTGACTCTGAAACGAATGCTCGGTCGCAAGGCCTGACATTCCACTTAGCCCCCTAGGAATACAAAACATGTTGAAAAAGACTCTCGCTGCTCTGGCAATTGGTTCTGCTCTGCTGTCCGCTAACGTAATGGCTGCTGACTATGTCGTCGACAAGACGGGTCAGCATGCTTTCGTCGACTTCAAGATCAGCCACCTGGGCTACAGCTACATCACCGGTACTTTCAAGGACATCGACGGCAAGTTCAGCTTTGACGCTGCCAAGCCAGAAGACAGCAAGATCGAGTTCAACGTGAACACCGCCAGCGTTTTCACCAACAATGCTGAGCGCGACAAGCACATCTCCAGCAAAGACTTCCTGGAAGTGAGCACCTTCGCCAAGGCCACGTTCGTCTCCACCAGCGTCAAATCCACCGGCAAAAACGCCGCTGGCAAAGATACTGCTGACGTAACCGGTGACTTGACCCTGCACGGCGTGACCAAGCCAATCGTGGTCAAAGCCACTTTCCTGGGTGAAGGCAAGGATCCATGGGGCGGCTACCGTGCCGGTTTCGAAGGCACCACCAGCATCAAACGCTCTGATTTCGGCAAGATGATGGACCTGGGTCCACAGTCCGACGCGGTTGATCTGTACATTACGTTTGAAGGTGTTAAAGCGAAGTAATGCTGAGACCGCAGGCTGCGATCTTTTAAGATCAAAAGATCGCAGGCTTCGCCAGCTCCTACAAAAGCTTTTCGCTGCGCCCACAAAAACGCCCCCGATCTCACGATCGGGGGCGTTTTTTATTGCCTGCCAAAATCTCCATGACCGCCGCAAACCCCCTGTGGGAGCGGGCTTGCTCGCGAATACGGTTGAGAATTCAACATTGATGTCGACTGACACGCCGCCTTCGCGAGCAAGCCCGCTCCCACATTTGATCCCTGTCGTACACAAAATCTGTGTTCACTGAAGATCCATTGTGGGAGCGAGCTTGCTCGCGATGGGGGATTAACATTCCACATCTCTACTGACTGTTTTAACGCTATCGCGAGCAAGCTCGCTTCCGCAGGGGGTCTCCGGTGGGTTGGGGATTTATGTTCATCCCGGAAAACAAAAATGCCCCGGATCTCGCGATCCGGGGCATTTTTTGTTTACTTCAAAAACTTAGCGATTGCGGGTCAGCAACGCTGGTTTCTCGCCGCGCGGACGGCCGGGCAGTTGATCCAGTTGCTCAGGAGTCGGGAAACGATCGGTTTTCGACTCTTTATGGATAATCTTCGGCGCCGGGCCACGCGGGTTCTGCACGGCCGGTTCCGAACGAGGTTGGTCGTCGGTACGGGCCGGGCGGCGGTTGCGGGACTCTTCGCGACGGGCCTGACCGTCACGTGGAGCGCCGTTGCGTGGGCCACTGCGCTTGGCCGGCGGTGTGCCGGTGGTTGCGCCGTCGCTGCTGCGCGGACCGCTTTGACGACCTTGTGGCTTGCCGCCGGTGCGTGGAGCACCTGCGCCGGCGCCAGCAGCGGCCGTGCCTTGTGCCGGAGCACTCGGACGACGACCACGACCCTGAGCCGGTTTGGCTTGAGGCACGTAGTCAACGCGGTTACCGAAGTTATCTACGTCATCGTCCAGGAACTCGTCCGGAGCACGATCAGCGGCGGCAGCGCGTGGTGCTGGACGCTGTTGTTCGCGAGCCGGGGTGCCTTCGCGTGGCTTGTGTTCACGGGCTGGGCGATCGCCACGGCCAGTGGCAGCAGGTTTTTCCTTGCCGCCCTTGTCCTTGCCTTTGTCTTTACGACCGCCGCCACCGCCAGTGCCGTTCGGGCCATCGCCGCGCGGGCCACGTGGGTTGCGCGGGTTACGCACATCCGGACGCTCGCGAACTTCAGGCTTTTCAGCTTCTACAGCGCTGGAGTCGAAGCCCATCAGGTTGCCGTCGGCAATCTTCTGCTTGGTCATGCGCTCGATGCTTTTCAGCAGCTTTTCTTCGTCCGGGGCAACCAGCGAGATCGCCTCGCCCGAACGACCGGCACGGCCAGTACGGCCGATACGGTGCACGTAGTCTTCGTCGACGTTCGGCAGTTCGAAGTTGACCACGTGTGGCAACTGGTCAATGTCGAGGCCACGAGCGGCGATGTCGGTCGCTACCAGGATGCGCACTTCACCGGCCTTGAAGTCGGCCAGGGCTTTGGTGCGAGCGTTCTGGCTCTTGTTACCGTGGATGGCGACGGCGCTGAGGCCGTGTTTGTCCAGGTACTCGGCCAGGCGGTTGGCGCCGTGCTTGGTGCGGGTGAAGACCAGAACCTGTTCCCAGGCGCCAGCAGTAATCAGGTGCGCCAGCAGCGAACGCTTGTGGCTGGCAGCCAGGCGGAATACGCGCTGTTCGATTCGCTCGACCGTGGTGTTCGGCGGCGTGACTTCGATGCGTTCCGGGTTGTGCAGCAACTTGCCGGCGAGGTCGGTGATGTCTTTGGAGAAGGTCGCCGAGAACAGCAGGTTCTGGCGTTTGCTCGGCAGACGGGCAAGGACCTTTTTCACGTCATGGACAAAGCCCATGTCGAGCATGCGGTCGGCTTCGTCCAGCACGAGGATTTCCACGTGGGACAAATCGACGCTGCCTTGGCCGGCGAGGTCGAGCAGGCGGCCAGGACAGGCCACCAGCACGTCAACACCGCGGGACATGGCCTGAACCTGTGGGTTCATGCCGACGCCGCCGAAGATGCAGGCGCTGACGAACTTCAGGTCACGGGCATAGACCTTGAAGCTCTCGTGTACTTGAGCCGCGAGTTCGCGGGTAGGGGTCAGGACCAGTACGCGTGGTTGGCGCGGGCCGTGACGCTGGGATTTGTCCGGGTGACCGTTAGGGAACAACCGCTCCAGAATCGGAAGGGCGAAGCCGCCGGTTTTACCAGTACCTGTCTGTGCCGCGACCATCAGGTCGCGACCTTGCAACACGGCGGGAATGGCCCGCTGTTGCACCGGAGTAGGCTCGGTATAGCCCGCTGCCTCGATGGCGCGGACTAAAGCCTCGGAGAGACCGAGGGAAGCAAAGGACATGAGTAATCCTGTTTTAGTTAGGGCTTGGCCCAATGGGAGTCTTGCCTGGCGCGAATGGCGTTTAAGAGGACGCAATCCCGTCCGGTCCTGCTGGGGCTTGAAGGCTCGTCTGGAGCGCTCGCGCGGGCTGAAAAGCTGCGCTGTAGCGGGGTCGAGATGCCTTGAACAAGTCCGAGCGTCCGGGCGTGAGCCTGGCGGGAAGGCCGGAGTATAACAGAGCAATCACTGCGCGCCGCTTTCCTGCTGCTCAACGGTTTTTGCGCGGGCGGCGCTGGCGCTTGTCGTTTGCACATCGGGGGCCGGGCTGGCGCCATAGTGAGCGCTCAGCTCAGCGTAGGCGGGTTCGCGCTTGAAGCGCTTGAGCTCGGCACCGAAACGCTGCACCAGCAAATCCATGCCGGCGTTGCGTCGTACCGCCAGGTATTGGCTCTGGTGGCTGATGACCGTGGGGTTCTCGGTGATCTGATCGCGGATGTTCAGCTCATCCAGCAAATGCTGGCCGACCCGCCTATCAGTGATCAACAGGTCGATGCGTCCGCGTATCAGTTTGCCGAAGTTGGCTTCGTGGGTCGGCGCCGGCTCGCGGGTAAACAGCGTCGAACCGCTGAAGTCCGGGCTATAGAGATAACCCGGCGAGGTGCCGATGGTCAGGCCTTTCAGGTCGTTGAGCGTGCTGAATGGGTGAGGATGCTCATTGGAGTAGAACATCACGAACTCGACTTCCGAGAGCGGTTCGCTGGGGTAGAGCAGGGTGGCGTCGCGTTCATCGCTGTGGAAGATGTCCAGCGCGCCGTCGGCCTGGCCGGTTTCGAGCATCGACAGGCAGCGCTTCCAGGGCAGGAACTGCCATTCCACTTCGATACCCAGGCGTTTGAAGACAATGGCGGTGGTTTCGTAGTCCAGGCCCAGGGATTTGCCGTTTTCCTCATACACGTACGGTGCCCACGGTTCCGTGACAATGCGCAATTTCTCGCCCCGAGCGGCAAAGCTCAGGCAAGTGAAAAGAAGCACGGTCATGAACTGCGCGATCAAAGGCATTGCTTGAGATTACGACGAGAAACCGGAAAGAGCCAGAAACTGGCCGCAGAAGCTCTAACTCAGTGTGTTGGCGCACAATAAAAGGGCGTTGAAAGCAAAAGATCGCAGCCTTCGGCAACCCCTAGATGGGATTGCGCTCATCCTGTAGGAGCTGCCGAAGGCTGCGATCTTTTGATCTTGCTTTAACGTCTTTTAACGCGGCAACTTCAGGTTATTCCACACCGCCAGGCTCGGTTCAGCCTGGTTCAGCGTGTAGAAATGCAACCCTGGAGCGCCGCCTTGCAGCAGGCGTTCGCACATCTCGGTGATGACTTGCTCACCAAAGCCTTGAATGCTCTGGGTGTCATCGCCGTAGGCTTCCAGTTGCTTGCGGATCCAGCGCGGGATTTCCGCACCGCAGGCATCGGAGAAGCGCGCGAGTTTGCTGTAGTTGGTGATCGGCATGATCCCCGGCACGATCGGGATGTTCACACCCGCTGCCCGTACACGCTCGACGAAGTAGAAGTAGCTGTCGGCGTTGAAGAAGTACTGGGTGATCGCACTGTCGGCGCCAGCGTTGGCCTTGCGCACGAAGTTGGCGATATCGTCTTCGAAATTGCGCGCTTGCGGATGCATTTCCGGGTAAGCGGCGACTTCGATGTGGAAATGATCGCCGGTCTCTTCACGAATGAATTCAACCAGGTCGTTGGCGTGGCGCAGTTCACCGCTGGCCATGCCCATGCCCGAAGGCAGGTCACCGCGCAGGGCAACGATACGGGTGATGCCGGCTGCCTTGTATTGCGTCAGCAGGCCACGCAGGTCGTCCTTGCTGTCGCCAACGCAAGACAAATGCGGCGCGGCAGGGACTTTGACTTCGCTTTCAAGCTGCAACACGGTGTTGATGGTGCGATCACGGGTCGAACCGCCAGCGCCATAGGTGCAGGAAAAGAAATCGGGGTTATAGGTCGCCAGTTGACGGGCAGTGGCGAGCAGTTTTTCATGCCCAGCATCGGTCTTGGTCGGGAAGAACTCGAAGCTGAAGCGACGATCTTGGGACATGGTCATATCCTTGGTAACAGGAACCTTCGAGGCTGCACTTTCCCATGTGGGAGCGAGCTTGCTCGCGATGGCAGAGTGTCAGGCAACATTTACATCGACTGACACGCCCTCATCGCGAGCAAGCTCGCTCCCACAGGGAGAGCGAACAATCAGCGCCTGTTAGTAGCGGTAAGCGTGCGGCTTGAACGGGCCTTCGACGGTCACGCCGATGTAGTCGGCCTGGGTCTTGGTCAGTTGAGTCACAACGCCGCCGAAACCGCGGACCATTTCCAGGGCCACTTCTTCGTCGAGCTTCTTCGGCAGCACTTCAACGGTCAGGCGCTCGGCTTTCTGGGCTGGCGACAGGTCGGCGTACTTTTGACCGAACAGGAAGATCTGAGCCAGAACCTGGTTGGCGAACGAACCGTCCATGATGCGGCTTGGGTGACCGGTGGCGTTACCCAGGTTTACCAGACGGCCTTCGGCCAGCAGGATCAGGTAGTCGTCATTCTGGGCGTCGAACGCGCCAGGACCGGTACGGTGGATCTTGTGAACCTGTGGCTTCACTTCTTCCCATGCCCAGTTCTTGCGCATGAAAGCGGTGTCGATTTCGTTGTCGAAGTGGCCGATGTTGCAGACAACTGCACGCTTCTTCAGGGCTTTGAGCATGTTCGAGTCGCAAACATTGACGTTACCAGTGGTGGTCACGATCAGGTCGATCTTGCCCAGCAGTGCTTTGTCGATGCTTGCTTCGGTGCCGTTGTTGATACCGTCGATGAACGGCGAAACCAGCTCGTAGCCGTCCATGCAGGCTTGCATGGCGCAGATCGGGTCGACTTCGGAGACTTTAACGATCATGCCTTCCTGACGCAGGGACTGAGCCGAGCCCTTGCCCACGTCACCGTAACCGATGACCAGCGCTTGCTTGCCGGACAACAGGTGGTCGGTACCGCGCTTGATCGCGTCGTTCAGGCTGTGACGGCAGCCGTACTTGTTGTCGTTCTTGCTCTTGGTCACCGAGTCGTTGACGTTGATGGCCGGGATTTTCAGCTCGCCCTTGGCCAGCATGTCCAGCAGGCGGTGAACGCCAGTGGTGGTTTCTTCGGTAACGCCGTGGACGCGGTCCAGGATTGCCGGGTACTTCTTGTGCAGCAACTCGGTCAGGTCGCCGCCGTCGTCGAGGATCATGTTGGCATCCCAAGGCGCGCCATCTTTCAGGATGGTTTGCTCAAGGCACCACTCGTACTCTTCTTCGGTCTCGCCTTTCCAGGCGTAAACCGCGATGCCGGCAGCGGCGATAGCAGCAGCGGCCTGGTCTTGAGTCGAGAAAATGTTGCAGGACGACCAACGTACTTCGGCACCCAGGGCAACCAGGGTTTCGATCAGCACGGCAGTCTGAATGGTCATGTGGATGCAGCCGAGAATCTTGGCGCCTTTGAGCGGCTGCTCACCGGCGTATTTGCGGCGCAGACCCATCAGGGCTGGCATTTCGGATTCGGCGATGATGGTTTCGCGACGACCCCAGGCAGCCAGGGACATGTCGGCCACTTTGTAATCGGTAAAATCTGCAGGCGTGATAACAGCGCTCATGATGAGCCTCCATTCGTAATGTATGCGAATGGGCGCCGTTGTGCGTTTAGTGTCTGGCCTGGGCCAGTCAACGCCCCATCCGAGCCTGACAGGTTTGACCTGCTGCAGCGCCCCTCGGACAGGTGGCGGGAAAACGGTATCAATGAAAAGTTACCGTTTTGAAACGGGGGCGATTATAGCGGGCTAATCTCATCTTCTAAAGCGTTTCTGTTGGTCAATGTCTGAACGGTAATCGGGACCATAGGCGATGCTTGATAGAGCTCTAGGTCGGGCTCTGCCATGATGGCGCCCATCATTCGGCAAGACGCTCAGGAGTGAACATGAATTTCCACACCCGCAAATGGGTAAAACCCGAAGACCTTAACCCTAACGGCACGCTGTTCGGCGGTAGTCTGTTGCGCTGGATCGACGAAGAAGCGGCGATCTACGCCATCGTCCAGCTGAGCAATCAGCGCGTGGTCACCAAGTACATTTCCGAAATCAACTTTGTCAGCGCCTCACGCCAGGGCGACATCATCGAATTGGGCATCACCGCCACCGAGTTCGGCCGCACCTCGATCACGTTGACCTGCGAAGTGCGCAACAAGATCACTCGCAAAAGCATCCTGACGGTGGAGAAGATGGTCTTCGTGAATCTGGGCGAAGACGGCTTGCCAGCGCCGCATGGCCGCACCGAGATCATGTACGTCAAAGACCAGTTCAAGGGTGATGGCATCAGCGAGTAATGCGAGCCCCGTAGGAGCGAAGCTTGCTCGCGAAGGCGTCATTTGCGTCACCCCCAAAACCGAGGTGAACCCTTCGCGGGCGAGCCTCGCTCCTACAGAAACGGTTTCGTTTCGGTGGACACTGAACAGCTCCGAACCCCGCGTGTCGTACCTAAATGACACGCCACGGTTGCGGAGCTCCATGGACACTCAAAAAGACGGCAAGACCCCGAACCTCTCGGCTGAAGAACAACACGAAGCCGACCGCAACCAGCCGCCTCGCGCGGCGGTGCTGCACGAAATCATCCGCACCCAAGGTGATCAGGAACTCGAGCGCAGTGTCGCCGCACTCTGGTGGTCAGCCCTCGCTGCCGGCCTGACCATGGGCCTGTCGCTAATGGCCGTGGGGCTGCTCAACTCCCGCCTGCCGGACGGTGACGGCTTCAAGGTGATCGCCAGTTTCGGCTACTGCGCCGGTTTCCTCGCGGTCATTCTGGCGCGCCAGCAACTGTTCACCGAAAACACCCTGACGGCGGTGCTGCCGATCATGACCAAACCCACACTAAACAATGTCGGTCGACTGCTGCGCCTCTGGAGCGTGGTGCTGTTCGGCAACCTGTGCGGTACGTTGTTGGTGGCTTACGTAATGTTGCACCTGCCGATTTTCGACTCCAAGACCGACCTGGCCTTCCTCGATATCGGTCGCAAGATCATGGAAAACAGCGCCAGCCAGATGTTTTCCAAAGGCATCATTTCCGGCTGGATGATCGCCACTATGGTCTGGATGATTCCGTCCATGGAAAGCGCCAAGATGTGGATCATCATCCTCATCACCTACCTGATGGCGCTGGGGGATTTCACCCACATCGTCGTTGGTTCGGCAGAAGTGTCGTATCTGGTGTTTGCCGGCGAGCTACCGTGGAAGGATTTCTGGCTGGTGTTTGCCGGGCCGACACTGGCGGGCAACATCATTGGCGGCAGCTTCATCTTTGCGCTGATCAGCCATGCGCAGATCCGCAGTGAAAGCGGCGCGCCGAAGAAGTCTGCGGATCAGGCCGCAGAGCCCGAACCGCAAAAGATCAAAAAATGATCAGTGATGCTCAGCCTGTGCCGTTGGCGCAGGCTCATCCTTGGTCACGTGCTTGACCAGTTTGCCGATGCTCAAACCCTGCAACAGGATCGACGACAGCACCACAATGTAGGTGATGCTCAAGATCAGATCGCGTTCCGGGCCCAGCGGTAAAGTTGTGCACGATGCGGGTCGTGCGATGGGTTGGATGGATTGCCACAGCCGTTGGACACAAAGACATTCCCCTGTGGCGAGGGAGCTTGCTCCCGCTCGGCTGCGCAGCAGTCGTAATGGATTGTTTTGTTGCACCGTGCGGGCAGGTTTTAGGGCTGCTTCGCACCCCAGCGGGAGCAAGCTCCCTCGCCACAAAGACTGAGGCGATCAGCCGGACACATTGACCGCCGCCGCGCCCCGGCGTTGCAGGTAGATGTAGAAAAGCGCCGTCAGCACCGTCAAGCCACTGACCAGCGCCCCCGTCCACGGCAAGTCCGCCAGGTCCGCGCCACTGGCAACCACCAGCCCGCCAATCCAAGCGCCGGCCGCGTTGCCGAGGTTGAATGCGCTTTGGTTCAACGTTGAGCCGAGATTTGGCGCCTCATGCGCCTGATCGATAATCAGCAATTGCAGAATCGGGCACAGGGCAAACGCAAATATGCCCCACAGCACCAACGTAATCGCCGCCGGAATTACCGAATGGCTGGTCTGACTAAACGCCGCCAACACCACCGCAACAGCCAAGGCCATACCCACCAGCGAAGGCAGCAAACGGCTGTCCGCCAACCGACCACCGAGCATACTGCCCGCCGTCAGGCCTACGCCGAACAACAGCAGCATGATGGTTATGCCGTGAGGGCTGACGCCGGTGATGTCTTGCAGGATCGGCGCGATGTAAGTGAACACGCTGAACAAACTGGTGGAGGCCAACACGCTCATGCCCAGAGCCAGCAGCACATTGACCTTGCCCAGCACCTTGAACTCGCTGGCTAGGTTGGCCTTCTCCATGGCGATGTCTTTCGGTAACCACACCCACTGGGCAATGGCGGCGATCACGCCAATCACCGACACCGCCCAGAACGTCGAGCGCCAACCGGCGTATTGCCCGAGCGCTGTACCCAATGGCACGCCGAGTACGTTGGCCAGGGTCAAACCGGTGAACATCATGGCAATTGCCTGAGCCCGTTTGTTTGGCGCCACCAAGCCTGCCGCGACCACCGAGCCGATGCCGAAAAATGCACCGTGGCACAACGCGGTGACCACCCGCGCGGCCATCAGCGTCGCGTAGTTCGGCGCCAGGGCGCAGAGGATGTTGCCGAGGATGAACATCAACGTCATCCCCAGCAGCGTAGCTTTGCGCGGCATGTTGGCGGTGCCGATCGCCAGGATCGGTGCGCCGAACACCACGCCCAGGGCGTAGCCGGTGATCAACAGGCCTGCGTGGGGAATGCTCACGGCGAGGTCGCGGGCGACATCGGGCAGCAAGCCCATGATGACGAATTCAGTGGTGCCGATGCCGAACGCGGCAACAGCGAGGGCAAGCAAGGCGAGTGGCATGCGCAAGGTCTCTGTCAGTAGTCTTGACGCTGTGATCAGGCATACGCATGCCGACGACCGTGCTCGATGAGCGCGGGCGGTGGCAAAAATTATTGGAATTAGTCTGTGCGCAACTGAGTGCGGCGTGGTCGCTTGCAGTATAAACAGCTGCGGACATATGGCGAATCAATTCTCCGGACCTTCCCCTGTAGGAGCTGCCGAAGGCTGCGATCTTTTGATGTTGGCTTTTTTAAGATCAAAAGATCGCAGCCTTCGGCAGCTCCTACGGGGTGGGTGGGGAACATAAAAAGGAGTAAGCCGTGCTTGCGACGGCGTTGGTATTGGTGGCGGCGCTGTTGCACGCGGCGTGGAATACCCTGATCAAATTCAGCGCCGAACGGTTGCTGGTAGTGGCTTGCATGGACTCGGTGGCGATGCTGTTTGTCGCGGTGATGTTGCCGTTCGTGAATCTGCCACCGATAGAAATCTGGCCGTGGATTCTGGCGTCGGCAGCGTTCGAGTTGCTCTATCGCTACTTGCTGATTCAGGCCTATCGGGTCGGTGACCTGGGGCTGGTCTATCCGCTGATGCGCGGTCTGTCACCACTGGTGGTGCTGGCGTTGACGCTGATCTTTGCCGGCGAAGTGCTGACGAATCAGCAGATCTTCGGCATTTTGCTGATCCCGTTCGGCATGCTGTGCCTGCTCTGGCAGGGTGGTGGCGGTGCGCGGCTGCCGTGGTCGATGCTGCCGGTGGTGGCGTTGATCGGCCTGTGTATCGGCTGCTACACCTTCATCGATGGCCAGGCGTTACGGCGCTGGTCTCATCCGCTGGACTATTTGGTCTGGGTCACGTTGCTCAGCGCCTGGCCGTTCCCGTTGCTGGCACTGGTGCGTAAGCGACCAGCGTTCATGCTGTTCTGGCGTGAACAGTGGCGACTGGGGTTGGCGGTCGGGTTCTGTGTGTTGTTCAGCTACGCTTTGGTGCTGTGGGCGATGCAACTGGGCTCGATTGCCGAAGCGGCGGCGCTGCGTGAGATCAGTGTGATTCTGGTGGTGCTGTTCGGCATGCGGTATCTGAAAGAACCTTTCGGCCGGCCACGGCTCTTAGCTTGCGGGTTGGTACTGATCGGCATGCTGGTGATGAAGTTTTGACTGGCCCCCGAATTTCTAAAAACTGAAGAAAGGACTGCTTTATGACGGTTGCTCTGTGGTGCGTGATGATTGCGATTTTCCTGCCCTATATCTGCACGGGCGTCGCCAAGGCCAGTGGCGGGTTCAATCTCAAAGACAACCATGATCCCCGGGACTTTCTCGAGTCGCTGAATGGTTTGGGCAGGCGTGCACATGCGGCGCAGTTGAATAGCTTCGAAGTGACACCGGCGTTTGCGGCGGCGGTGATCGTGGCGCATTTGGTGGGGACGGCGCAGTTGGTGACGGTCAACGTGCTGGCGGTGATGTTTATCACCAGTCGCCTGCTGTACATCATTTGCTACCTGGCGGATTGGGCGATCTTGCGGTCGCTGGTGTGGTTTGTGGGGATGGGGTTGATTGCCAGTTTCTTTTTTGTGTCGATCTGAGGCGTTTTAGCCAGAATCATCGGTGTCTGTCCTGGCCTCATCGCGAGCAGGCTCGCTCCCACATTGGAATGCATTTCCCTGTGGGAGCGAGCTTGCTCGCGATAGCTATCTAACTGCCAATAGATGGCTCAAGGTTTCACCGCATCAGCCACCTGCGGCACTTGCGGTAATGCTGCGCCTTTTGGCCACAACATCCAGATCTGCCCTTGCTGTTTCATGTCCCCGGCCAGTTGCCCGGCCGCCTCGCCTGTGCCCCAGAACAAGTCCGCGCGAACCTCGCCAGCAATCGCACCGCCGGTATCTTGAGCTGCCACCGGGCGTACCAGTGCGGTGCCGTCCGGTTTAGTGGTCGATAACCACAACAGACTGCCCAGCGGAATCACCTTGCGATCCACCGCTGCGCTGTAACCCGCAGTCAGTGGCACGTTCAGCGAGCCACGCGGGCCTTCATTGCTGTCTGGATTACGGGTGAAAAACACGTAGCTCGGGTTGCTGCCCAGCAGTTGCGGAATACGAGACGGGTTCGCTTTAGCCCAAGTGCTGATAGCGCCCATGGTCACGTCTTCTTTCTTCAGTTCACCCTGATCCACCAGCCAGCGGCCGATCGGTCGATAGGGGTGGCCGTTCTGGTCTGCATAGGCGATGCGCAATTGGCGGCCGTCGTCGAGCTGGATACGCCCGGAACCCTGGATTTGCAGGAATTGCAGGTTCATCGGGTCGGTCAGCCAGGCAACGACTGGTGCCTTGACCCCTTTGCTCTCGATGGTGGCGGCGTCGTCATACGGCTTGAGCACGCGACCTTCGAGCCGTCCGCGCAGGCGTTTGCCCTTGAGTTCCGGGTAAATGCTGTCCAGGGACACAATGATCATGTCGTCGGGCACGCCGTACACCGGGATGTTTGCCACTTCAGTCTGGGTCAGGCTGCCGGGGTACACGGGCTCGTAATAGCCGGTGATCAGGCCGTTGGGATTGTCATTGGCGGCACGCAGGCCGTAGACCTCCAGGTTCTGCTTGAGGAAGCCACGAATGTCATCGGCGGTTTGCGGCACGGTCGCGGATGCCGCGCAGGTCGAGCCCCAGACCGGGTCGGCCTTGAGTCGGGTGCAGGCGCTGCGCCAGGAGCCGAAGCCGGCCACCAGGTCGTTGTCTGACACGGCCGGTAGCGCATCCCAAGTGGCGCTGGTGTAAGTGGCCAGCGCGTGGGTTTTCGGCTTGTTGTCGCCCCCGGTGCAGCCTGCGAGCACGGCCACCATCGGAAGGGTCCAGGCCAGGCAATGTTGCCAGGCCTTGAAACGGCTGTTCATGGAGTAATTCCTTTGACGGTTGCCTGAGTGCTCCATGCGCTCAAACAACCCTTATTGATAATAGGGCTATTGGTCTTTAACGATGACGCGAGGATACTGGCCGCCGTTCCCCGTGACCTGAAGCCACCATGACTCTTAAAAGACTTTCTGTTGTATTGCTGGCCTGCCTGACCCTGTCCGCTTGCGGCGGTGTTGACCCGAACTCGCCGTTGGGTCAGCGCAAGGCGATTTTCAAGCAAATGCTCAAGACCGGCGAAGACCTGGGTGGCATGTTGCGTGGGCGCATTCCGTTCGACGGGCCGAAATTTGCCGATGGTGCGGTGAAACTTGATTCGCTGTCCCACGAACCGTGGAAGCATTTCCCGCAGGTGCGCGAAGAAGATCACACCAGCGCCAAGGACAATGTGTGGCAGCAGCAGGCACGCTTCCAGGAAATGGCCCGCAACCTTGAAGGCGCCACCGGTGAATTGGTGGTTGCCAGCAAGGTTCAGCCTTACCAGGCGAGCAATCTTGGGCCGGCAGTGCAGAAAGTCGAAGATGCCTGTAGTGCATGCCATAAACAGTTTCGGGATCATTGATCTAGCGGTGTGTATTCCCTGTGGCGAGGGGGCTTGCCCCCGTTCGGCTGCGAAGCAGTCGTCAATTCGGCCCGCGCGGTCTATCTGATTATCCGCGTCTGCTGATTTTGGGGCCGCTTCGCGACCCAGCGGGGGCAAGCCCCCTCGCCACAAAAGCTCCCTGGCGCAGCCGGAAACTTACTTATCCAATTCGTCCAACGCATCCTGCAATTCCTTGCGGGAATCGGCGAGTTTGTCTTTGCGTTTGTTGATCTTGTCGGCATCGCCTTTTTTCATGGCCTTGTCGAGATCAGCCTGACGCGTGCTGACTTCATGCTTGGCGTCGAGCACCTTGTTTTCGCGTTCCTTCTTCAGGGAGGCGTCGGTGCAGTGGGCGGTGACTTCGCTCAGGGCGGTCTCCAGGCCGGCTTGCTGATCGGCATTGCCGCGGCTTTTGGCCTGTTCGATCTGGTTGACGATGCCCTGTTTCTTGGCCGCGCAGCCGGTCAGTTCCGGGATTTCTTCAGCAGCCATCAGTGGAGCGGCCAGCACGCTGCAAAGGGTCAACAGGGCGAGCGGTGAAAGAAATTTCATAAAAGCTCCATGCGAAGAGGCAATCGGGTCGATGTGGCAATGGGCTGTTTGAGCGCAGCGCCACCATTGGGTTCCCAGGCTGACAGGCATTGTTGGTCGCTAAAAACCGTCAATCCCCGCAATGCGTAACGTTTCACTCAAGGCCAGGACCTGCGGATCGCGGAAAAACGCGCTCAATTTCGCTGCACGTCCCGGGCCGATGCCTGCCTCGGCCTGCCATTGTTCGTTGCTGCGTTGCGCCAGTGCCTGCCATGAATCGGCGAGCTGTGCCTGGCCCGTCGGTGGCAAGCCCAGGGCTTTGAGCCAGCGAGCGAAGGGCTGTTGCCGTGCACTTTCAAAACTGTTTAGAAGACGAGCACTGCTGCGTTCGCCGAAGCCGGCAATGTTAGCAAGCTCTTGAGCATCGAGGGTCAACCAATCCAGCAGGCTGTTGAGGCGGCCTGTTTCGAGAAGTTTCTCCCAGGTGCCGGGACCGACATGGGGCAGGGCCAGCCCCTGCTTGCCGCTGAGCCAGGTAAGCCGCGCGAGGAATTGACTCTCGCACCCTGGCGTCGGCTGCCAGCAGCTCAATGGATGAAAGTCCGACGCCAACGGTGCGTTCACTTCAGGGCGTTCAGTGCTGCGCAGCACCACGCCGTCGAGCCTGGGAATGGTCAGGCCCGCGAGGCTGATGGCCACCTGATCGCCGGGGCGAATGTCCAATTGTTCCCAGCGTTGCAGCGAACTGACACTCACACGCTTGACCTGCCGGTCATCGAGCTTCACCGGCGAAAGCTCCAGTACCGGCGTGATCCGCCCGGTCCGGCCGATCTTGAAGTTGACCTTGCGAACCTCGGCCAGCGCCTGGGCAAAGGGGTACTTCCAGGCGACGCTCCAATAAGGTGGTCGGGGCTGCCAGCGCTCGGCGGGTGGGCGATGGCTCTGGCGCAGGACAACGCCGTCGCTGGCAAAGGGCAGTGGCGAGCGATACCAGTGATCGCGCCAGCGCTGCGCATCGGCAAATGTGCTGATCGGTTGGCTGTAGGGTTTGGTGATCGTAAAACCCAACTCATCCAGTGCTGTTACCCGGGCCGGCAGGCTTGCCGGACCTTGTGGCCAGTCCCAGACAAACAACCCGATCCCGGCAGCTTGCTCGGCACTCAGTGACTTGCGCGCCATCAGCCCGGCCACAGTGGCGCGGGCATTGAGGCTGCCGTCCCTGGCTTGTACGTGATCGGTCAGGCGCCAATAGAGTTCGCCTTGCAGCAACATATCCAGCGGTTGCGTGAGTTGTTGGGGGATATCGGCGATCTGGCGCACCGAGGCGGTCCAGTCTTGGCCGTTTATTCCGTCGCCGCGACTGATCGCCTGATGCAGCTGGCCGTTGCGGTAAATCAGTGACACCGCCACGCCATCGACCTTGGGTTGAATCCAGATGTCCTTGCGGTCGCGAACCCAGGCTGCGACGGCACGTTCGTCGTGCAGTTTTTCCAGGCCGGTGTGGGCAATCGGGTGAGGTACCTTGCCGGCCGCCGTTCGTAGCGGTTGGGCAGAGTGGGCGAGGTTGAAGCACTGGCGCCAATGCGTCAGCCGGGCCCGGGACTGGTCGTAGAGTTCGTCGGCAACCAGTGAGCGGCCGTCACGGTGGTAGCTCTCGTCCCAGAGGTCGATTTTCTGTTGCAGGGCGGTGATTTCGGCCTGTGCGCGGGTGGGTGCCCAGTCGGGGCAGTCAGTGGCGTTGGCGGTGAGGGATATGAGTAGAAGGGCGAAAAACAGGCGCAGGTTGGGGAGCATCTTGAGCGTCCTTGCTCATTGGGATGCTTGAAGGCTAGGTCAATATTGAGAGGTGCAAAGGGTGGGTGTTTTGCAGGATGTGGCTGGGTGACCTCGCTGGCCTCTTCGCGAGCAAGCCCGCTCCCACAGTTGATCGCGTTCCAATAAAAAGCCCCGCACGGCGAACCGTGCGGGGCTTTTGGTACCGCCAGGAAAGTCTTACAGGCCGGCAGCCAGACGCAAATCGTCGGCGCGGTCGGTTTTTTCCCAGGTGAAGGTTGTGAAAGTATCTTCGCCAACAGTCTTGGTTTGCGGAGTGCGACCGAAGTGGCCGTACGCTGCAGTTTCCTGGTACATCGGGTGCAGCAGGTCGAGCATGGTGGTGATTGCGTATGGACGCAGGTCGAACACTTCGCGAACCAGTTTGACGATTTTGTCGTCGCTGATTTTGCCGGTGCCGAAGGTGTTCAACGAGATCGACGTAGGCTGAGCAACACCGATTGCGTAGGAAACCTGAATCTCGCAACGCTCGGCCAAGCCGGCCGCAACGATGTTCTTGGCCACGTAACGACCGGCGTAGGCCGCCGAACGGTCAACCTTCGATGGATCTTTACCGGAGAACGCGCCGCCGCCGTGGCGAGCCATGCCGCCGTAGCTGTCGACGATGATCTTGCGACCGGTCAGACCGCAGTCGCCAACCGGGCCACCGATGATGAACTGGCCAGTCGGGTTGATGTGGAACTGGGTGTCCTTGGACAGCAATTCGGCAGGCAGCACGTGCTTGACGATCAGCTCCATCACGCCTTCGCGCAGGTCTTTGTACGACACTTCAGGGTTGTGCTGGGTCGACAGAACAACCGCGTCGATACCGACAACCTTGCCGCCTTCGTAACGGCAAGTCACTTGCGACTTGGCGTCCGGGCGCAGCCAAGGCAGCAGGCCGGATTTACGGGCTTCGGCCTGGCGCTGAACCAACTGGTGCGAGAAAGTGATCGGTGCTGGCATCAGCACGTCGGTTTCGTTGCTGGCGTAGCCGAACATCAGGCCCTGGTCGCCGGCACCCTGATCTTCAGGCTTGGCACGGTCAACACCCTGGTTGATGTCAGGGGACTGCTTGCCGATGATGTTCATCACGCCGCAGGTCGCGCCGTCGAAGCCGACGTCGGAGCTGTTGTAGCCGATATCGAGAATCACGTTACGGACGATGTCTTCCAGGTCGACCCAGGCCGACGTGGTGACTTCACCTGCGATGATGGCAACGCCGGTTTTGACCATGGTTTCGCACGCAACGCGGGCGAACTTGTCTTCAGCAATGATGGCGTCCAGCACTGCATCGGAAATCTGGTCGGCGATTTTATCCGGATGCCCTTCAGACACGGACTCGGAGGTGAAGAGGGAGTATTCGCTCATCTCGATGTTTTCCTGAATTTACCGATGGTGAGTGTCGCCAGCCGGTCGCTGAAAATGGCGGACCTGGATCTGGAAACCATTGCGTAAGCCTACATAGAGGCTTTCCCCGGGAACGAGTCCCGCAGCGGTGGCCCAACGGGCCAAATCGTCCTGTTCAAACCCCAACCACAGATCACCGCAGGCCTCCCTGGCCCAACTCTGGTTGTGGCTACATAACTCTGTCACTAACAGGCTACCGCCTGGTTGCAGCAAACCGGCCATGTGCTTTAGTGCTTCGGCAGGTGCGGCGAAATGGTGAAGCACCATGTTCAGTACAACGCAATCGGCGGTAAGGCTTACACCGTTCAGTGCATCGGCCAATTGCAGGCTGACATTAGTCAGCGTTTCACGTTCGCAGACCTGGCGCGCCAGTTCGAGCATCGCCGCGCTGTTGTCCAGCGCGGTCACCTGGGTGAAGCGGCGCGCCAGTTCCGGCAGAAAACCGCCGTCGCCAGGGCCAACTTCAATGGCGGTGGCGCCTTCACTGAAACTCAGCTTGTCGAGCAACGCCACCACGCTTTCGCGGTACTGCGGCAGGCCGGCGATCAAGTCTTGCTGGGCGCGAAACTTCTCCGCTACCCGTGAGAAAAAGTCCTGGCTGGCCGCCGCCCGTTGCCCATGGACCTGACCGATCCGCGACTGCACATCGGCCGGCAGGGTCAGGTTATCCACTTCTTCCAGCAAGGCTGCGTGCAGCTTGCCGCCCAGCAGGTCGGTGTGGGGCAGGGCGCGACGGTAGAAAATCGCGTTGCCTTCACGGCGGGTCGCCACCAGTTCAGCCTGGGCCAACACCTTGAGGTGGTGACTCATGCCGGATTGCCCCATGCCGAAGATCTGCGCCAGCTCCAGCACGCCAAACGAATCGTTGGCCAGCGCGCGCAATACATTCAGCCGCAGAGGATCGCCGCCAGCCTTGCACAGGGCCGCCAGCTCATCGCAATCGTCATGTTGAATGGAAGGCACACGTAAATTCATAAGGCCAGCAGTCTAGTGACGGTCAGAAAACCCTGCAAGAGCAATATCAAAAAGTTTTGATATTGCTCGATGGATGGCACTTCTCGGGCAAAGGGACCTCCTACAAAACGTGTGCGGAAAGGTTTCACCAGGCGAATGCGACTTTATCCACCGGAAAAACACCTCCAGATGACTATCTGTCATTGCCCCGAGGCGGGTGGGTGAGGGAAAATGCTCGCCTTTTTTCCGTTTCAATTTATTCAAACCCCAGGAGATCAGCGATGCCAAGCCGTCGTGAGCGTGCCAACGCCATTCGTGCCCTCAGCATGGATGCCGTGCAAAAAGCCAACAGCGGCCATCCCGGTGCCCCTATGGGTATGGCGGATATCGCCGAAGTACTTTGGCGTGACTACCTGAAGCACAACCCGAGCAATCCATCGTTCGCTGACCGTGACCGCTTCGTGATGTCCAACGGTCATGGTTCGATGCTGGTCTACTCGTTGCTGCACCTGACCGGCTACGACCTGTCGATCGATGACCTGAAAAACTTCCGCCAACTGCACAGCCGTACCCCGGGCCACCCGGAATTCGGCTACACCCCGGGCGTTGAAACCACCACTGGTCCACTGGGCCAAGGCCTGGCCAACGGCGTAGGTTTTGCCCTGGCAGAAAAAGTCATGGCGGCGCAGTTCAACCGTCCTGGCCACAACATCGTTGATCACCACACCTACGTGTTCCTGGGTGATGGCTGCATGATGGAAGGTATTTCCCACGAAGTCGGCTCCCTGGCCGGTACGTTGGGCCTGGGTAAACTGATTGCTTTCTACGATGACAACGGCATCTCCATCGACGGCGAAGTCGAAGGCTGGTTCACCGATGACACGCCGAAACGTTTCGAAGCCTACAACTGGCAGGTGATCCGCAACGTCGACGGTCACGACCCGGAAGAGATCAAGACTGCGATCGAAACCGCTCGTAAAAGCGCTCAGCCAACGCTGATCTGCTGCAAGACCACCATCGGTTTCGGTTCGCCGAACAAGCAAGGTAAAGAAGACTGCCACGGCGCCCCGTTGGGTGACGCGGAAATCGCTCTGACCCGCAAGGCGCTGAACTGGAACTACGCACCGTTCGAAATCCCGGCTGACATTTATGCCGAGTGGGACGCCAAGGAAGCTGGTCGCGCGACCGAAGCCGAGTGGGATCAGCGTTTCGCTGCTTACTCCGCTGCTTTCCCTGAGCTGGCCAACGAACTGGTTCGTCGTCTGAGCGGCGAACTGCCGGCTGACTTCGCTGAAAAAGCGTCTGCTTACATCGCTGAAGTCGCGGCCAAAGGCGAAACCATCGCCAGCCGTAAAGCCAGCCAGAACGCACTGAATGCCTACGGCCCGCTGTTGCCTGAACTGCTGGGCGGCTCCGCTGACCTGGCCGGTTCCAACCTGACCCTGTGGAAAGGTTGCAAAGGTGTCTCGGCTGAAGACGCCAGCGGCAACTACATGTACTACGGCGTTCGCGAGTTCGGCATGAGCGCGATCATGAACGGCGTGTCCCTGCACGGCGGTCTTGTGCCTTACGGCGCAACGTTCCTGATGTTCATGGAATACGCGCGCAACGCGGTACGCATGGCCTCGCTGATGAAGAAACGCGTGGTGTTCGTCTACACCCACGACTCCATCGGTCTGGGCGAAGACGGCCCGACTCACCAGCCAGTCGAGCAACTGACCAGCCTGCGCAGCACCCCGAACCTCGACACCTGGCGTCCAGCCGATGCCGTTGAATCGGCGGTTTGCTGGAAACTGGCTCTGGAACGCAAGGACGGCCCTTCGGCGCTGATCTTCTCGCGTCAGAACCTGCAGCACCAAACCCGTGATGCCGGCCAGATCGCCGACATCGCCCGTGGCGGTTATGTGTTGAAGGACTGTGCAGGCGAGCCTGAGCTGATCCTGATCTCCACCGGTTCCGAAGTGGGCCTGACGGTTCAGGCTTACGACAAGCTGACCGAGCAAGGTCGCAAGGTGCGTGTTGTTTCGATGCCGTGCACCAGCGTGTTCGATGCTCAGGATGCAGGCTACAAGCAAGCAGTCCTGCCGTTGCAAGTCAGCGCCCGTATCGCCATCGAAGCCGCTCACGCGGACTACTGGTACAAATACGTGGGCCTGGAAGGTCGCGTGATCGGCATGACCACCTACGGCGAGTCGGCGCCTGCGCCAGCCTTGTTCGAAGAGTTCGGCTTCACCCTGGAAAACATCCTGGGTCAGGCTGAAGAGCTGCTGGAAGACTAAGTCCGACAGTTGTGTTGTCCGGGCTGACGCCATCGCGAGCAGGCTCGCTCCCACATTGGAATACATTTCCCTGTGGGAGCGAGCTTGCTCGCGATGGCGTTGGTCCAATCACCACAACACTGACGGATTCACCACGGTAATCGAGAACCCCATGCCTCAACCGCGTCCTTACAAAGTTGCACTCAACGGCTACGGCCGGATTGGTCGTTGCGTCTTGCGTGCGTTGTTTGAGCGAGGCTCGACGGCTGGGTTTGAAATTGTCGCGATCAACGATCTGGCTGACATGGCCAGCATCGAATACCTGACACGCTTCGACTCTACTCACGGGCGTTTCCCCGGTGAAGTGCGGGTTGAGGGCGATTGTCTGCATATTCAAGGCAACTGCGTGAAGGTCCTGCGCAGTGCTATCCCCGAAGGCATCGATTGGGCGTCCCTGGGCGTCGATCTGGTGCTGGAGTGCTCCGGCGCTTACCACACCCGTGAAGACGGCCAGCGTTTCCTTGACGCCGGCGCCCCACGCGTGCTGTTTTCCCAGCCGATGGCCAGCGAAGCAGATGTCGACGCCACCATCGTCTACGGCGTGAACCAGGATTGCCTGACCGGCGACGAACTGCTGGTGTCCAACGCGTCCTGTACTACCAACTGCGGCGTGCCGCTGTTGCGCCTGCTGGATCAGGCCATTGGCCTGGAATACGTGTCGATCACCACCATCCACTCGGCGATGAACGATCAGCCGGTGATCGACGCCTATCACCACGAAGACCTGCGCCGGACCCGTTCGGCGTTCCAGTCGGTGATCCCGGTGTCCACTGGTCTGGCGCGCGGCATCGAACGCCTGCTGCCGGAACTTGCCGGGCGAATTCAGGCCAAAGCCGTACGGGTGCCGACGGTGAACGTGTCTTGCCTCGACATAACGATGCAGACCGTGAGCGACACCGATGCCACCGAGGTCAACCGGATTCTGCGTGAGGCCGCCACCAGCGGCCCGCTCAAAGGCCTGCTGGCCTACACCGAGTTGCCTCACGCCAGTTGTGATTTCAACCATGACCCACATTCGGCCATCGTCGATGCCAGTCAGACCCGTGTTTCCGGCCCACGGCTGGTGAACATCCTGGCCTGGTTCGACAACGAATGGGGGTTTGCCAACCGAATGCTGGACGTTGCAGAACACTATCTGCAAACAGCTACTTCAAAACCAGCTACTTCAAAACAGTAACTCAGGAATTGCGACCCATGACCGTGTTGAAGATGACCGACCTCGATCTGCAAGGTAAGCGCGTACTGATCCGCGAAGACCTCAACGTCCCAATCAAGGACGGTGTTGTCACCAGCGATGCGCGTATCCTGGCTTCGCTGCCGACCATCAAGCTGGCCCTGGAAAAAGGCGCGGCCGTGATGGTCTGTTCGCACCTTGGCCGTCCGACTGAAGGCGAGTTCTCGGCCGAGAACAGCCTCAAGCCAGTCGCCGACTACCTGAGCAAGGCCCTGGGCCGTGAAGTGCCGCTGGTGTCCGACTACCTGGGCGGCGTTGACGTGAAGGCCGGCGACATCGTGCTGTTCGAAAACGTACGCTTCAACAAAGGCGAGAAAAAGAACGCTGACGAACTGGCCCAGCAATACGCCGCCCTGTGCGACGTGTTCGTGATGGACGCCTTCGGCACCGCTCACCGTGCCGAGGGTTCGACCCACGGCGTGGCCAAGTTCGCCAAAGTCGCTGCTGCTGGTCCGTTGCTGGCCGCTGAACTGGACGCACTGGGCAAAGCCCTCGGCGCCCCGGCCCAGCCAATGGCAGCGATCGTTGCCGGTTCCAAGGTCTCGACCAAACTCGACGTGCTCAATAGCTTGAGCCAGATCTGCAACCAGTTGATCGTTGGCGGCGGCATTGCCAACACCTTCCTGGCTGCTGCCGGTCACCCGGTGGGCAAGTCGCTGTACGAGCCTGATTTGCTGGACACCGCCCGAGCCATCGCTGCCAAAGTCAGCGTGCCGCTGCCAGTGGACGTTGTGGTTGCCAAGGAATTCGCTGAAAGCGCGACTGCGACCGTCAAGCTGATCGCTGACGTAGCCGCCGACGATATGATCCTGGACATCGGCCCACAGACCGCGGCGAATTTCGCTGAGCTGCTGAAGTCGTCCAAGACCATTTTGTGGAACGGCCCGGTGGGCGTATTCGAATTCGACCAGTTCGGTAACGGCACCAAAGTCCTGGCCCACGCCATCGCGGAAAGCTCGGCGTTCTCCATCGCGGGCGGCGGCGACACCCTGGCTGCCATCGATAAATATGGCGTTGCCGATCAGATCTCCTACATTTCTACCGGTGGTGGCGCCTTCCTCGAATTCGTCGAAGGCAAGGTTCTGCCAGCCGTTGAAGTCCTGGAAAGCCGGGCCAAGGCCTGAGGCCACCCAAATGACCAGGCAAAGGAGTGTTTACATGGTCAGGACGCTAGCGCTGTTGATCGTCGCAGGTTCCCTGGCGGCTTGCGGGAGTAACCCGAAAGCCACGCCGGAACCCGCGCCGTCTGCGTCGGATAAAGGTTGCTACCAGGCCGACTGGCAGGCAGAAACCAACCCGGTGCTCAACAAGCGCTCCGGGCCGGATGGCCTGGACAAATACGAGACACAGACTCCCGCCAAGGAACGTGGCTGCCCTTGACGGGGCTGACTCTTTACTCAAGGCCGGCGGCGTGCGCCGTCGGTCGAGGAACACGGATGAAAGGTTTTATCGCCGTCATGGCGTTGGCGTTGCTGGCAGGTTGCTCAAATTTCAACCTGTTCAAGCCTGCCGAATCGACGGACAACTGGACCACCTGGACCTGCGACAGCCAGGCCAAAGTGCTCTGGCGCTACACTGACGACAGCCGCAAGGAAGTCGACGTGCGCCTCGGCGGAGCCGATCAGGTCTACCGCTTGAAGCTTGAGCCGGGCGCCGAAGGGTCGCTTTACAGCAATGACATGCTGGCGTTTCACGTAAAAGGTGAGGAAGGCCTGGTGTACTGGGTCGCCACCAACGATTTGATTGGCCGCGGCTGTAAAGCGCAGTAAGGCGATTGATTTGATTCACGGAGAACCCAATGTGGGAGCGGGCTTGCTCGCGAAGGCGGCGGGTCAGCTTGCATCAATGTTGAATGTTGAACCGCATTCGCGAGCAAGCCCGCTCCCACAAAGGTTCTGTGTAGGTTCTACAGATTTTTGCAACACCGAATGAGCGGACCGGACCAACCCCCGATCTGCAATAACTTGAATAGCCGCCGCCGCTACGGCAGGCTGGCATGATTAACGACCCAAACCGGGAGAGACACACACAATGGCACTTATCAGCATGCGCCAGATGCTGGACCACGCAGCCGAGTTCGGCTACGGCGTTCCAGCCTTCAACGTCAACAACCTTGAACAGATGCGCGCCATCATGGAAGCCGCTGACAAGACTGACTCCCCGGTGATCGTCCAGGCTTCGGCCGGTGCCCGCAAATACGCAGGCGCCCCGTTCCTGCGTCACCTGATCCTGGCGGCAATCGAAGAATTCCCGCACATCCCGGTGTGCATGCACCAGGACCACGGCACCAGCCCTGACGTCTGCCAGCGCTCCATCCAACTGGGCTTCAGCTCGGTGATGATGGACGGTTCCCTGGGCGAAGACGGCAAGACCCCGACCGACTACGACTACAACATCCGCGTCACCCAACAAACCGTGGCCATGGCTCACGCCTGCGGCGTTTCGGTAGAAGGCGAGCTGGGCTGCCTGGGTTCGCTGGAAACCGGCATGGCCGGTGAAGAAGACGGCATCGGCGCCGAAGGCGTTCTGGATCACAGCCAAATGCTGACCGACCCGGAAGAAGCCGCTGACTTCGTCAAACGCACCCAAGTCGACGCCCTGGCCATCGCCATCGGCACCAGCCACGGCGCCTACAAGTTCACCAAGCCGCCTACCGGCGACGTGCTGGCCATCGACCGCATCAAAGAAATCCACAAACGCATCCCGAACACCCACCTGGTGATGCACGGTTCGTCTTCCGTGCCACAAGACTGGCTGGCGATCATCAACCAGTACGGCGGCGACATCAAAGAAACCTACGGCGTCCCGGTTGAAGAAATCGTCGAAGGCATCAAGCACGGCGTGCGCAAGGTCAACATCGACACCGACCTGCGTTTGGCATCCACCGGTGCGATGCGTCGCCTGATGGCCACCAACCCGAGCGAGTTTGATCCGCGTAAGTTCTTCGGCGCGACCGTGACGGCGATGCGTGATGTGTGTATCGCGCGTTATGAAGCGTTTGGTACGGCGGGTAATGCTTCGAAGATCAAGCCGATCTCGTTGGA
Organism: Pseudomonas sp. ASL4; assembly: GCF_056680395.1. Classification (NCBI taxonomy): domain Bacteria; kingdom Pseudomonadati; phylum Pseudomonadota; class Gammaproteobacteria; order Pseudomonadales; family Pseudomonadaceae; genus Pseudomonas; species Pseudomonas sp. ASL4. The sequence goes on from NZ_CM155280.1 coordinate 1,245,569, forward strand.
AGCGATGTATCAGCGGTATTTGAAGGGTGAGTTGAACGCTAAGGTTAACTAAGCCCGAGCGTTAAACAGCGTTGAAGAGAAACCCGCCGAGAGGCGGGTTTTTTTTGTGGATTTTTCACTTTCAGAATGGGCTGACATAAGAGCACAGAGATGTCACTTATAGTGGGCATAGCGAAGGAATCGACCCGAAAAGTCCGTTATAGGTGACATGCATGATCCTGTACAGCCCACCAGTTTTTGCTGAGAGACTACGTCAATTACGCCGTGCCAAAGGTTACAGTCAGCAGCAACTGGCACAGAGAGCTAGGTGCAACCGCAAAACTATAGTGGCGTTGGAGTCCGGTGAAAATGTCGCGTTGTATACGGTATTTAGAGTCTTAACGGCTTTGGGGATGTCGCTTGAGATAGTGGATAACGGAATCGACGTTAAGGCTCTAGCCGAGTTAGTTGAGCCCAATTAGCAGTCAATCCGCTCAGCCAAAAGCTAGGATAGGGGGGGGCGGATTAAATAAATCAGCCCCTTTTGTGCTCTCGCTTTTCTCCCCGTTAGTCGTATCCAAGCTGGAAGTTCGGCCCGACCTTTTTGAAAGTGAACTTGCCTAGAGCTGTTCCGTTTTCGTAAATCGTCCCAGACAGCGGATCGTAAGCATCATTGTCCGTCTGTAAGCCAAAATTAAGTTCGCCGGAAGAGAAGGTCAGCGTTAAACCGGGCTTTTTAAATTTGTACCACCCGTCTTGTATCGCATTTTTTGAGTTGCTGGAATAGTCATCAACCTTTTGGAAATAACCCTCAATTTTTCCAGAGTCGTATTCCGCGGAGCTAATTACAATTTTGTAGTACTCCTCAGATCCTGGCCTTAGCTCCTCTGTCATACCGAAAATAGCGCCCTCCAATACTGTGTTTTTCTTAACCATGACACGCTCTCCTGAAAATTAGAAAAGGGGGTAGGAAAAGGGGCGGATTTATTTGTCTGTTCTTTTCCTTTTTTGTGTTTCATGGTGAATGTTAGGCGGCAGTGATTGTGTTGGCATCTGTAAGATTTGACAGTTTTTTAGAACTTTTTGTTATTGATATTAGCTGGGCCGAGGGTAGTCCTTTGCACGTTGAACCATTTGCGCTCGCACCGGGTTGAGTTCGATGTATCGGCTACAGGACAGCAAGTACGTATCGGTTTGTACGACGCTGGATTTGTAGCGGCTCTCCCACAGTGTGCCCGAGCGTCCTTCCAGTTTGTTGCGGTACTGCGTCATTCGACCCGCCAAGCCTTTCATCGCGTTCCCGAGGGCCGAGAGAGTCACTTGGTGCAAGTAGCAAGTGGACATGATTGGTCATAAGACAAAATGCGTAACCTTCACATCAAAGACGGTTTTGAGTTCTTGAAAATCAACCAGGTAACGTTCGAAATCGCTCTTTTTGGCGAAGACCATCTCTTTGTGCACGACATGATGCGGATAATTTGGTAATACAATGTGTGCCGTTCTGGGCATATAGCCACCTACATCCGTGTATGTTTTAGGACGCGTAGAAGATGGTGAAAAAAATAGGCTATGGATTTGCAGTAAGGTTTTTTGCCTTGGCTCTTTGCTTTGTTATCGCAAAATTGTATTAGGAACTGTTATTTCTTACAGGTGTTTTGTGAGGGTAGGCCGTTTATCGTTAGAGGTAGAGAGGGTGCATAAATAAATCTGTCCTCTTTTTATATTTTTTATATTTCTATCCAAGGATGTCTATCATGGCAGCTACTAAATACACTGGCACAGTGGTATCGTTTTCACGGCGCACTGGCGGGAGTGTGGGAGATTACACAATTACTATAAAGCCTGATGCAGTTGGAGAAAATATTACATTTGGCGGGCAAGATCAGGGCACAACGTATTCTGTTGGTGATAAGGCGACATACTATAGTGTGGTGAATTTTGGGGTGACTATCTACTCAATTTATCCGCTGTAAGATTTACCAGTTGTGATGCTGTGGAAGTGGCAGTTCGTTTGATAATGGCTTGGAAATAAAAACCCGCATTTATGCGGGTTTTTACTGTTAAAGGTTTATTAAGGCGTTTTAGGCGTATCAAACCCACGCTGCTCAATCACTCGAAACACATCATGTACATCCTGAACCATGATCCGGGCAATGTTGGTGACGGTGTTGATGTCGTTCTCGGCGTAGTCCGGCAGGCTGGTGCAGGCCATGAGGTTTAGGTATTTGAGGACGGCGTTGAGGCGTTCGCTGACGCAGTTGTGAAGTTCGCGGATCGGGGCGTTGTTGTCGATGAGCAGGACGGGGTAGTCGGTGGCAAATTGGGACATGGGGGTGAAGCGGCGAGGCGATTGTTGATTGGTCATGGAAAATCCTTAACTCGAGAAAGAATTGACCACCGTTTGCTGCGAAACAAATTGGGTGGCAGCTGTGCGCGGGTTCGCAGACCGAGGAGTTAAGACCCGGCAGACCCGAGGGTCTCCCACGCACAGCCGCCATATAAAAGCCGAACATAGGCAGACGTCGCCTATGTCGGATTTTGACGGTTGTGGCTTTAACTCGGTAGGGCTGCGAAACCCTATCGCCGACTGCTGTCAGCGACGGGGCGAACTATAAGCGGCGATTTTGGTGGCTGCAACCGGGGTGTAGGACCGTAGTGCAGTCATTGTGGCGAGGGGGCTTGCCCCCGTTCGGCGGCGCAGCCGGCGTAAACCGGGCGTTGTGGTGTGGCTGTAGGAATGCGGTGGCAGATGGATGGGGCTGCTTCGCAGCCCGGCGGGAGCAAGCTCCCTCGCCACGATGGGTGGTTTCCTACAGGATTTGCGGAAGGCTTGAGAGTGATGGGGGCTGCTGCGCAGCCCAACGGGGGCGAGCCCCCTCGCCACAGCAAGCCCCTCGCCACAATGATCGGCGCCAATGACTTACTTGTCGTGATCAATATCCAGCTTGCTGAATGTCACTTTCCCGCCTTCGCTGGTGTACCCGGTGTTGTCCTGCACATAGACCCCAGCCTTGAAGTACAGCGGCTTGTCGCGCCATGTCGCGCTGATGTCGGTGTCCCACTGATAACCCGCGGCGCTGATGCCCAACTGACCGCCAGGGCTCAGGTGAATGAGGTAGTTAAACTCCTGATCCAGCTTCACGCCGCTAGCGATGGTGATGACCCGACCCTCGCCGTCATCAGGGTGCATGCGCACTTTGGCGACGATGTTGCCGGTCTGTGTGCTGGTCTTGAACTGGTACTCAAGCTTGATCAAGGGTTTCTGGCTTTCATAGGCGTGGATCTGGCCAATGACGATCTTGCCGGAACTCGGCACCTGATTGACCACAAGGGTGGCACGCAGCGAATTATCGGCTTCCGGGTAGAGCCAGTTACGCAGGGTGCCGTTGCTGTAGGTTTCGCGAAGTTCGGTGCGGGGGTATTTTGCGTTTTCGGTTTTGGAGCCTGTGACCGGTGACCAGAAAAACAGGGTGCCGGTATTGGAATGGAAGTATTGGTCCTTGAAACCGTCCACCAGTTTGGCTGTTTCAACGGTGTACGGCGGATTGCCGACAGGAACACTAAGGTTCCATGTTGCGAGATCGATCATAGACAAAGTTTCCACAAATTCATGCTGCACACCCGTGCCAATAGCTCTAGTACGGGGCTTGGAGGGGTGCCTTTATAAGCGTAGTCGGTAACTTTGTTAATGCCCATTTGGCAGATGATTGGCGTCAATATCCTGTCAAAACGCCATCTTTCCCGGTTTCAGGGGGCTGTAGAGCCGACCGTTAGTCGGCTTATGGACGCTTTGGTTAAATGATGGCGCGATGACACCTACTGCTTTTGCGCATCCGGGTCTAGAGTGAAGGCTCAGTATTTGTCCGGTTTTCACGAGAAACCGGCCTGTCGCCCCGAACAAGAGAAGCAGCATGGAATGCGCGCAACCCACGCCAGGTGAAGGCAACTCTGTCCTTTTGATTGTTGATGATTACCCTGAAAACCTGATCAGCATGCGCGCCTTGTTGCAGCGCCAGGACTGGCAGGTCATGACCGCCGCCTCGGGCTTCGAGGCACTCAGTTTGCTCCTTGAACACGAAGTCGACCTGGTGCTGCTGGATGTGCAGATGCCGGGCATGGACGGCTTTGAAGTCGCGCGGTTGATGCGTGGCAGTCAGCGTACCCGTCTTACGCCAATCATTTTTCTCACCGCCAACGAACAGTCCCAGGACGCCGTGATCAAGGGTTATGCCAGTGGTGCGGTGGATTACCTGTTCAAACCCTTCGACCCGCAAATCCTCAAGCCCAAGGTCCAGGCGTTGCTTGAGCATCAGCGCAACCGTCGGGCGTTGCAGCGCTTGAGCCATGATCTGGAAGTGGCTCGTGCCTTTAACGCCTCGGTGCTGGACAACGCCGCCGAAGGCATTCTGGTGGTGGGCGAGGACGGCCTCATTCGCTTTGCCAACCCGGCGATGTCGCGGCTGCTCAATGCCACGGTCAAGGATTTGCAGGGCCGGGAGTTTCTGGATTTTCTGCAAAAGCCGCATATTCCGATCTGGTCCGATTCCGACCTGTATATCGGCTACAAACGCGGTGAAACCCTGCGCCTGCACGACGCGCTGCTGCGCACGGCGCCGGGCCAACAAGTACCGGTGGCGTTGTCCTGTGCGCCATTGCCCTCCGAGCAGCACGCGATGGTGGTAACGGTGCTGGACATGTCGGTGGTGCGGCACCTGCATCAGCAACTGGAGTTCCAGGCCGTCACCGATCCGCTGACCGGGCTGCTCAATCGGCGGGGCTTTTACCAGACCGTGGAAAACCTGCTGCTGCGCGGCGAACGTTCCGATAGCGCCTGGGTGTTGCTGTACCTCGACCTTGACGGTTTCAAACGGGTCAATGATTCCCTTGGTCACGATGCCGGTGATCGGGTGTTGCGCTGGGTGTCCGAGCAGTTGAAGTCTTGCCTGCGGCCCTTCGATATTCTGGCGCGCATGGGCGGCGATGAGTTCACGGCGCTGCTGGATCTGGAGTTCCCCGAACAAGCGGCGAAGATTGCCGAGAAGCTGATCGAGCGAGTGTCGATCTGTCAGCAGATCGAAGGGTTGGACATCGCCCTCGGCGCCAGCATCGGCATTGCCACGTACCCGGATTGCGGTTCGAATCTCGACGGTCTGTTGCGGGCGTCCGACATTGCGATGTACGAAGCCAAACGCGCCGGGCGTCAGCAATATCGCTTCTACGATCACGAAATGAATGGCCGGGCGCGCTCGCGTTTGATGCTTGAAGAAAGCGTGCGCACGGCCATTGAAAACCGTGATTTCAACTTGGTATATCAACCGCAAGTGGCAATCAATGGTGGACAGATTCGCGGCTTCGAGGCGTTGCTGCGCTGGCAGCATCCGAGTGTCGGCGATGTTCCACCGGGGTTGTTTTTGCCATTACTGGAAGAGGCGCGGTTGATCAGTCGACTGGGCAGCTGGATCTATCACCGCAGCGCCAAGCAGCGCAAAGCCTGGGAAACCTTGTTTGCCGAGGATCTGGTGGTAGGGGTGAGTTTGAGCAGTACGCAGTTCGGTATGCCTAACCTGGTCACAGAGTTACGCCAAGTGCTGGAGCGCCATGGCTTGCAGCCGCGCCAGATGGAGGTTGAGGTCACCGAGGAGGCGTTGACGATCAACCCGGATGAAACCCGCAAGCAGCTGCGTTTACTGCACAACCTCGGCGTGAGGGTAGCGCTGGACGACTTCGGCTCGGGGCCATGTTCGCTCTCCCATCTACGGGATCTGGAACTGGACACCCTCAAGCTCGACCGCCATCTGATTGCCCGGTTGCCAGAGTCGTCACGGGACGCGTCGCTGGTGCGCACGGTTATCGATCTGTGCAAGGAGTACGGTCTGCTGGTGATCGCCGAAGGGGTGGAAACGGTTGCGCAATATGAGTGGCTGCAGGCCAATGGCTGCGAGTACGTGCAGGGATTCCTGGTGGCGCGGCCGCTGACGGCCGAAGACGCGGGTGAGTTTGTGCAGCCCTTCGACTGGAGCGCGCTACCCAGCTGAATTCGCTACACTGGCGACCTTTTCGTGATTCGTGTTGCCTGCCCAATGACCGCGTTGAAATACCTCCAGGCCTACCCCGCAGCGTTGCAGGACCAGGTGCGCCAGCTGATCGCTGAAGGTCGGCTGAGCGACTACCTGAGCCAGCGTTACCCGCAGAAACACGGCGTGCAAAGCGACAAGGCGTTGTACACCTATGCCCTGGACCTGAAGCAGGAATACCTGCGTAATGCCCCGGCCATCGACAAGGTGTTATTCGATAACCGCCTGGACCTGACCCATCGCGCCCTCGGCCTGCACACCACGATTTCCCGGGTGCAGGGCGGCAAGCTCAAGGCCAAGAAAGAGATTCGCGTTGCTTCGCTGTTCAAGGAAGCGCCGTCGGAGTTTTTGAAAATGATCGTGGTGCATGAACTCGCGCATTTCAAAGAGTCGGATCACAACAAGGCGTTCTACAAGCTGTGCGAACACATGTTGCCGGGGTATCACCAGGTCGAGTTTGATTTGCGGGTTTATCTGACTTGGCGGGATATGCAATAAAAGATCAAGATCAGGAGCATATGGATGGATGTCAGCAAGACCAAAAGCAGCTTCTACCGCCGGCTATACGTGGCGTACCTGATCGACAGCGGATTGGCCAGCAGTGTCCCGGCATTGACCGAAGTGACCGGCATGCCTCGGCGCACAGCCCAGGACACCATCGCGGCGCTGGCGGATCTGGATATTGTGTGTGAGTTCGAGCAGGAAGACGGCGCGCGTAACCATGCGGGGCGTTATCGGATTCGTGAGTGGGGAGCGATTGATCGGGGTTGGATTGAGCGCAATTTGCGGCAGATTAAAGCGGTGTTGGAATATCCCTGAGATTTCGTGGCGCCTGTTCTGACGCCTTCGCGGGCAAGCCTCGCTCCTACGGTATGTGCGCAAATCATGCGAGCAACCGAAATTCTGTAGGAGCGAGCGGTGCGGCGATCCGACTTGCCCGCGAAGAGGCCCTCAGGAACGACGCATCCCGATGTGCGGAATGCCATCCTCGACATACTCCTCTCCCGCCACCACAAACCCGTACCGCCCGTAATACCCCTGCAAATGCGCCTGGGCCGAGAGATAGATCGGCACCTCAGGCCAGCGCTTTTCAGCCTGCTTTAATGCCTGGTCCATCATTTCATGCCCCAGCCCCTGGCCACGACTTTCTGGCGCGGTCACCACCCGACCGATCACCACATCGCCACCCTGCAGCTCCGGGTCGAGCAAACGCAGATACGCCACCAGCCGTTCGCCATCCCACCCCATCAAATGGCAGGTGTCGCCTTCCAGATCCTGGCCATCGACATCCTGGTAGACACACTGCTGCTCGACGACGAATACCTCGGCACGCAGTTTCAAAAGGGCATACAGCTGTTCTTTACCCAGATCGCTGTGATGTTTGCAGACCCACTCAATTGTCATCTTCACATTCCTTGAACAACGTCCCTCAGATACTAAGCGCCCTGACGAAAGATGTCTTGATGGCAGAGCAATCTGTGACAAAGGCCAAAATGCCATCATTCATTTCGTGCGGTGTTGTCTTCTTTGTGTAATCTGCAAGTAAGCGCTGTGCAGTGGCTTCAATGAGCTAAGGTTTAGTACCGGCAAGTCGGTAACGAAGTCTTGGAGTTTTGGCTGAAAAACACGTCGGGCAGCCCGCCCGCTAAGGATTTTCTAGCATGCCGCGATTGCATCGAGCTTTTGCTTTGATTGGATTGCTGTTGCTGACTCAGTACGCGGCAGCGGAAAAGCTGCGTCTGGTGGCCGATGCCTGGCCGCCCTTTACCGATGCCACGCTGGTCAATGGTGGGTTGGCCACGGACATCGTCAGTACCGCGCTGGCCCGGGCCGGCTATGCCAGCGATTTCGAGCAGGTGCCCTGGGCGCGAGCCTTGCTGGGGGTGGGCGAGGGTCGTTACGACGTGCTGGTCAACGCCTGGTACAACGACGAGCGCACCAAGCTTGGCCAGTTTTCCGATGAGTACTTGCTCAACCGCGTGCGCTTCATCAAGCGCAAAGACGCGCCGATCGAATACAACAACCTTCAGCAACTGCACACCTACCCGATCGCGGTGGTGCGGGGTTACGCCTACTCATCGGAATTCGATGAGGATGCAGCGTTGCAGAAAGTCCCTGTACATAACTTCGCCATGGCCGTGCGCATGCTCGCGGCCGACCGGGTCAAGCTGACCCTGGAAGATGAGTACGTCGCCCGCTACTACCTGGCGCGTGAATCGGCCAAGGTGCGTAACTCGGTCGAATTTTTACCCAAGCCGCTGAGTGAAAACAGCCTGCATATTCTGGTCAGCCTGAAGAACCCGGAGCATGAGCAAATTGTGGCGGGTTTTGATCGGGAGATTGCGGCGATGAAGGCGGATGGGAGTTATGAGCGGTTGATGAAGCAGCATGGGATGTGAGGGGGCAGCGGCAAGCTTCAAGCTTCAGGCTGCAAGTTGATTGGCGGTGTGGCTGGCCTCATCGCGAGCCCAGTCACCGCAAGGCTTAACCCTCGCTCGTATCCTTGATCAAATGCGCCGCCAACGTCCGCAACGGCCCCAACTGCCGGCAGATCAACGCCAACTGCGTTTGCACCAAGCGCTGACCTTCATCAATCTCATCCGGCATCTGCTCCAGCGTATTAGCCAGCGCTTCTTCCTCATCGCTCTGAATCGCAATCGGCAGTTTGCTCGCCAGCCCTTGGGCGATCTCATCGATGCTCGCTGCCAGGCTCACCCCGGCGCCGTCGATCAACTGCTCACGGACATCCGGCGGCAGTTGGGTCTCGCGGTGCGCGCCCAGGCCTGACAAGTAGCTCAGCAACGTGTGGGACAACACCAGAAAACGGAAACCGACATCCGCTTCCTTCCGGAAATGCCCCGGCTCCATGAGCATGTTCGCCAGCGTGGTCGACAGCGCTGCGTCGGCGTTGTGCGCGTTGCGTCGGGCCAGGCGATAGGCCAAGTCATCGCTTTTACCGGCGGCGTATTGCTGCATGATCTGGCGCAGGTAAATGCTGTTGCAGGTCAGGGTGTTGGCCAGCACTTTATTCAGGCGTCGGCCCTGCCAGTCCGGCAGGAACAGGAACACCGCCAGCCCGGCGATCAGGCTGCCGAGCAAGGTATCGAACAGTCGCGGCAGGAACAGCCCGTAACCGTCGCCCACCTGGTTGAAGCAGAACAGCACCATCAAGGTGATCGCTGCGGTCGCCAGGGTGTAGCGGGTGGTGCGGTTGATAAAGAACACCACCCCGGCAGCGATGGCGAAGCACGACTGGATCAACGGGCTCGGGAACAGGTCGAACAACGCCCAGGCCAGGGTCAGGCCGATGGCGGTGCCGATGATCCGCTGGCCGAGTTTGCGGCGGGTTGCGCCGTAGTTCGGCTGACAGACAAACAGCGTGGTGAGGATGATCCAGTAACCTTGGGATGGGTGGATCAAATGCACCATGCCATAGCCGATGCTCAAGGCCAGGGGCAAGCGCAGGGCGTGGCGGAACAGCAACGAGGTCGGCGTCAGCTGTGTGCGCAAACGAATCCACACATCCTTGAGGTTGCGCGGCGAACGGTCGAGCAGGCTGCTGTCGGTGGCGTCGGCGAGGGCGTCGGGGTTGCTGGCGTCACTGAGCAAACGGTCGAGGGTGCCGAGGTTGGCGGCGAGTGCGCGCAATGAGCGCAGCAAACCGCGCCAGGCCGGGTTGCTCTGGATGCGCAGGTGCTCGAGGGAGGCGTGCAGGTCGCTCAGGGCTTCGGCGAAACTGGCGTCATAAACAAAGGGCTGACGCATCTGGATCGATTCGGCCAGCGCCCGGCAGGCTTTGCCTTGCTGGCGCAGCAGACGCTGGCAGCGGAACATCACGTCGCTGTGGAAGAACGCGTCGGCCAGGGCGTTGTAAGGGTAGTGCGAAGAACTGGCGCGCTCGTGGATGTCTTGAGCAAGGAAGTACAGCTTGAGGTAACGGCTGACTTTCGAGCCCGGCCGACCGTTGCCGACCCGGTGCAGGATGATTTCCTTGGCGACGTTCAGCGCAGCGACCACTCGACCGTTTTGCTGCGCCAGTTCCAGGCGTCGTGCTTCCACGTCCATCTGCCGGATCGGTTCGAACAGCGACGATTTAAGCTTCAGGTAAAAACCCAATTCCCGGAACAACCGCGCCAGGCTCTGCTGCACCGGTTGGTTGGAAAACATCGCCTGCCACAACACCGAGAGCAAACCGTACCAGGCTGCGCCGGCCACCAACAGCACCGGCTCGTGCCAGAAATCAGTCACTGCGCCGCCGCGCTGATCCACACCGATCATGGTGTAGACCGACAGAATCAGCGTCGCCGAGGCAATTGCGCCATAGCGTTCGCCGAGGGCGCCGAGCATGGTCAGGCCGAAGGCGGCAAGCGCCAGGGCGATGATAAATATGATGGGGTAGGGGAAGAGCAATTCGACCGAGAACGCGGCGATGCTGAAACACACCAGCGTTACGGCCAGCGCGTTGAGGCGGCCCTGCCAACTGTCGTCGGTTTCGGCCAGGGCGCTGGCGATGATGCCCAGGAACAACGGGATCAACAGCCCCATTTCATCCTGATACCAACAAACGGCCATGCTGCCGGTCAGGGCGATGAACACCCGCACGCTGTAGCTGAATTTATCCAGCGCCCAGAGACGACGCAGAGACTGACTAAAAGGGGTCGATGACATGAAGTGCGAGGGCCTTCCGAGGCGATGACGCTAAATTGAGCCAGTAATGACGCCGACGCAATGGCGCCGATCACATCTGACAGCAATATTTGTTCCCTGCATTGTTTGTTGTCTGTCCGGGCGTCTTCGCGGGCAAGCCTCGCTCCTACAAGTTTTGCGTCGTATATAAAACTACGGCAAGCCTCGAACCTGTAGGAGCGAGGCTTGCCCGCGAAGAACGATAACGCGATAAATCAGACGAATTGTGCAGCCGCGTAACCCGAAGCCCAGGCCCATTGGAAGTTGAAACCGCCCAGATGCCCGGTGACGTCCAGCACTTCGCCGATGAAGTACAGGCCGGGGCTTTTCAGCGATTCCATGGTCTTGGACGACACCTCATTGGTATCGACCCCGCCCAAGGTCACTTCGGCAGTACGGTAGCCTTCGGTGCCGGCCGGCACCACTTTCCAGCTCGCCAGTTTTTCGGCGATGTCGGCAATTTCCGCGTGGGTGTATTGCTTCATCGGTTTGGAAACGAACCAGTTGTCCGCCAGCAGGTTGGCCATCTTCTTGGTGAAGATTTCCCCCAGCAGGGTTTTCAATTCGCTATTCGGGCGTTCGGCCTGTTGCTGTTGCAGCCAGGTCGGCACGTCGTGGTCCGGCATCAGGTTGATTTCTACCGTGTCGCCGGATTCCCAGAACGAAGAAATCTGCAAAATCGCCGGGCCGCTAAGGCCACGATGAGTGAACAGGATGTTCTCGCGAAAGCTCTGCTCGTTGCAGCTCACCAGGCAATCCACCGATGTACCGGACAGCTCCGTGCACAGCTCTTTGAGCTGATCGGTGATGGTGAACGGCACTAGGCCAGCGCGGGTCGGCAGCAAGTCGTGGCCGAACTGCTTGGCCACTTGATAGCCGAAACCGGTCGCGCCCAGGGTCGGGATCGACAGGCCGCCAGTGGCAATCACCAGCGATTCGCAGGTCAGTTGACCGAGCGTGGTGTCCAGCAGATAACCGCTTTCGAGTTTCTCGATGCTCTGGATCGAGGTGTCCAGGTGCAGGCTGACGCCGACCTGATCGCACTCGTTGAGCAGCATTTCGAGGATGTCGCTGGATTTGTTATCGCAGAACAACTGGCCGAGTTTTTTCTCGTGGTACGGCACGCCGTGTTTGGCGACCATGCCGATGAAATCCCACTGGGTGTAGCGCGCCAGTGCGGATTTGCAGAAGTGTTCGTTCTGCGAGAGAAAATTGCTCGGTTCGGTGTACATGTTGGTGAAATTGCAGCGGCCACCACCCGACATCAGGATTTTCTTGCCGGCCTTGTTAGCGTGGTCGAGCAACATCACCTTGCGCCCGCGCCCGGCGGCGGTCAGCGCACACATTAACCCTGCGGCGCCAGCGCCAATGATCACGACTTCGGTAGAGCGCAAAACGGTGTCCTCACACAAAATTCAGATTCACCGACAAACCAATGTGGGAGCGGGCTTGCTCGCGAAGCGGCCGGCACATTCAACATGGATGTTGTTTGTCAGTCCGCCTTCGCGAGCAAGCCCGCTCCCACATTTGATCTCTGTCAGCCAGACGATCCCTTACAAGATACGCACGCGCAACGAACGGCCCTTGATCTTGCCGTCGTTCAAACGCTGCAAGGCTTGCTTGGCGATCCCGCGTTCCACAGCCACATACGCCTGGAAGTCGAAGATCGCAATCTTGCCCACCTGAGCGCCCGGAATACCCGCGTCGCCCGTCAGTGCGCCGAGAATGTCACCCGGGCGAACCTTGTCTTTACGGCCAGCGCCGATGCACAACGTGCTCATCACCGGCAGCAGCGGACCGCCACCCTGGGAGGTGAGGTTGTCGATCTGATCCCAGTTCAACGGCGACTGTTGCAGCTTCTCGATGGCTTGCGCGCGGATGGCTTCGGACGGCGCCACCAGGCTGATCGCAATGCCTTTCTCACCGGCGCGGCCAGTACGGCCAACACGGTGGATGTGGATTTCCGAGTCACGGGCCAGTTCGACGTTGATCACCATGTCCAGCGCATCGATGTCCAGACCACGGGCGGCTACGTCGGTGGCAACCAGTACCGAAGTACTGCGGTTGGAGAACATCGCCAACACCTGGTCGCGGTCACGCTGTTCCAGATCGCCATGCAGGCCGACGGCGGAAATGCCTTTGGAGGTCAGGTGATCAACGGTTTCCTGAACCTGCTGCTTGGTGTAGCAGAACGCCACGCAAGACGCCGGGCGGAAGTGACCGAGCACTTTGGTCACGGCGCTCATGCGCTCGTCCGGGGATATTTCGTAGAAACGCTGTTCGATCTGCGTGTCGTCGTGGAACGCTTCGGCTTTGACGATCTGCGGGTTGCGCATGAACTTCGCGGCCAATTGCTTGATGCCCGACGGGTAGGTGGCCGAGAACAACAGGGTCTGGCGACGCTCCGGGGTCTGGGCAATGATTTCTTCGATGGAGTCGTAGAAACCCATGTCGAGCATGCGGTCGGCTTCGTCGAGGATCAGGGTGTTCAGGCCGTGCAGCACCAGCGAACCTTTGCGCAAGTGCTGCTGGATGCGGCCCGGGGTGCCGACGATGATGTGCGCGCCGTGCTCCAGCGAGCCGATCTGCGGGCCGAAGGACACGCCGCCGCACAATGTCAGGATCTTGATGTTGTCTTCGGCGCGGGCCAGACGACGGAGCTCCTTGGCAACCTGGTCAGCCAACTCGCGAGTCGGGCAGATGACCAGCGCCTGGCAACCGAAGAAGCGCGGATTGATCGGGTTCAGCAGACCGATACCGAAGGCAGCGGTCTTGCCGCTGCCGGTCTTGGCTTGCGCGATCAGGTCCATCCCCTTGAGGATCACCGGCAAGCTTTGCGCCTGGATCGGCGTCATCTGGGCATAACCGAGGGAGTCGAGGTTAGCCAGCATGGCGGCGGACAGCGGCAAAGTATTAAAAGCGGTGGCGATGGTGGTCACGGGACTGGCCTGCAAAACAAAATGTCGCGCAGTGTATCAGTCCCGTGGCCATTGCCCCTAAGGTTCGATGTGTTCTTCCGGACGTTTGGCACGCCGTCCGTCTTCCTTTGAGAGTTGCGAGAAGATCGTCGCGGCCAGCATCGCCATGATGCCGACGGTCACAAAGGTCAATTGGAACGCGCCCAGTACGGTGTCCACACCATCATTTCCGACCTCTGCCGTGAAGCCGCCCAGCAGCGCACCCGCGCAAGCCACGCCAAGGCCCAGGGACAACTGCGCGACCACCGACAGCAAACTGTTGCCGCTGCTGGCGCTGGCATCGTCGAGGTCGATCAGGGTGACGGTGTTCATCGCGGTGAACTGCAGGGAGTTGATCGCGCCGAGAATGGACAGCATCGCCAGCAGCAACCAGTACGGTGTCTGTTCGCTGACCAGGCCCATGGCGGCCAGCATAATCCCCAGAAACAGCGTGTTGCCGGTGAGCACAATGCGGTAACCCAAACGTTCGATGATCGGCCGCGCTACCCACTTGGCCAGCATTGCCGCTGCTGACAGCGGCAGCATGCTCATCCCGGCCTGTGACGGTGAATAACCCAGTGCCACTTGCAGCAGCAACGGCACCAGAAACGGCAATGCACCACCGCCGAGTCGGGCGAACAGGTTACCGAGGATGCCGACAGCGAAGGTCCGGGTCTTGAACAGTGATGGCGAGAACAACGGATTGTCGATGCGCCCGGCGCGCAGCCAGTACGCCGCGAGACACGCCATGCCGGCCACCAGCAACAACATCACGCGCAAGTGCGGCAGGTGCAGTTCACCGAGGCCTTCCATGGCGATGGTGATCAGCACCATCGAGGCACCGAACAGCAGGAAGCCGACGCCGTCGAAACGGGTGCGCTCGGTGCCGCGCAGGTCCGGGATGAATTTCCACACCGCGTAGCAGCCGATCAGCCCCACGGGCAGGTTGACCAAAAAGATCCAGTGCCACGACAGGTATTGCACCATCCAGCCGCCGGTGGTTGGCCCCATCAATGGGCCGAGCAGTCCGGGAATGGTGATGAAGCCCATGATCCGCACGAGCTCCGAGCGCGGGTAAGCCCGCAGCACCACCAGCCTGCCCACCGGCAGCATCAAGGCGCCGCCCAGACCTTGAATGACCCGCGAACCGATCAGCATCGTCAGGTTGGGCGACAGGGCGCAGAGCAGTGAGCCGAGGCTGAACAACAGGATCGCGCCGAAGAAGATTTTCTTGGTGCCGAAGCGGTCGGCGATCCAGCCCGAGGCGGGGATCAGCAAGGCAACGGTGAGCATGTAGGCAATGATCACGCCTTGCATGCGCAGCGGGTTTTCCGCGAGGTCCAGGGCCATGGCCGGCAGGGCCGTGTTGAGGATCGTCCCGTCAAGGGACTGCATGAAGAAGGCAATGGCCACGACCCACGGCAACCAGCGGGCGGTGACAGGGTCGAGGGGCGGGCGGTTGGGCATGGGACCTCTTGTTAGTGTGAGTCAGATAGTGCGCGATCCATGGCAAAAGGGAACCATTGTGGCGAGGGGGCTCGCCCCCGTTCGGCTGCGAAGCAGTCGTAAATCCAGCGAATGCAGTCTATCTGACGAACCGCGTTTGCCGATCTGGGGCCGCTTCGCAGCCCAACGGGGGCAAGCCCCCTCGCCACAGGGTCTTCGGTGTGCCGGGGGGTGTGTTTACAGCGTTAAAGTGAGTCGGCTGACGAGCGCACCCGGCAATACCGCCGAGGCTGTCGCCCGCTGACTGTAAGTACTCGCCGACAGCAGCAACTCGCGCTCTTGGGTCAACGCTTCCAGCTGCGAACCGAGCAGGCTGTAGGCGCTGTCATCAAAACGCATGGTGCTGACCGGGGCCTGAATCTCGCCGTTCTCGACCCAGAAGGTCGCAAACCGGGTCATGCCGGTCAGCCGCGCCGCCGGTTGATCCGAGTAGTTCAGGTACCAGAGGTTGCTGATGTACAACCCTGTGCCCAGTTGCTTGAGAATCTCGGCTTCAGGCAACGTGCCAGCCGCCATGTTTAACGCGCTCGGCATTTCACCACCACCGGCACCGTTGGCCGTCAGGCCATACTCAGCCGCACTGCGTGAGCTGACCATTTGCGCGCCGGCCTTGCCTTCGACGATCAAGCCCAGATCGCTACGCGGATAACCTTCGCCGGAAAACGCCGGACTCAGGGAGCCGCTGACCTTTTCATCCAGCGAGACCAGCGTGCTGAACGATTGGTCGCCGGCGTAGAGCTTCTGCAACGGACTGCCTTTACTGGCAATCGACTGCGCCGAGAAACCGCCCCAGCCGAGCATGCCCATGATTTCTTCCACAGCCGCTGGCGCCAGGTAAGCTCGGTACTGACCCGGTGCCAAGGTGCGCAGCGGCCGACCGAGAAACGCCAATTGCTCGCGCGCCTGCTGGAAGCGCTTGGCAAAGCCTTCGCTGTTCCAGTCGTGCCCGGCGTAACTGGCCTTCACTGCCTGGCCGTTTTCATGGAACAGGCTGAAATCGAAGTTGAAGCTGTTGGCCTGATGCCAGCCGAACGCGCCCGAAGAACTGGCGAAACCGCGACTGATCGGCCCGGCGGCATAGAAACCCACCAGATCCAGCCCTTCGGCAGCCTGGGTGATTTCAGCCACGACCTGCTCGGTGTCCGGCAGCGGATGGTCCTGCACGTTTTTGCTCTGCCAGCCGTTGTGGTTGAGCATCAGATACGGGTCCGGCGGCAGCAGCGGCAGGGTTTCGCGCAGCTGTTGCAGACCTTCTGCCAGACGCTGAACATCGGTTTCAGCATCACCGGAGAGCGTAATGTTCAGGTCGGCGTGGCGACCTTCGTTGATCAGTTTGAAACCGACACTCGCCTGCTGCACCTGCCCGGCCTGACGGACCTTGGCATGGTTGAAGCGCACGAAGGCCGAGGACTCGGCGGCGTAGCTGAGAGTGAATAGCTCTGGCTCGCGAATCGCGTCACGCAACCAGTGGACCAAGGCCTTGAATGCATCGGCCTGATTTTTTGAAGTCGTCATCAGGCATCTCCCCCAAACACATCAACATTGCTGAACACGCAGGCCGGCGACGCATGGCCGACGCGGATCACCTGGTTTGGCTCGCCCTTGCCGCAGTTCGGCGTGCCCAGGACTTTGACGGTGTTGGCGTCGCCGACGGCGCTGAGGTTCTTCCAGAAGTGTGCGGAAATCGCCCGGTAATTCGGGTTCTTGACCACGCCTTTAAGCTCGCCGTTCTCGATCAACTGACCCCACTCGCAACCGAACTGGAACTTGTTGCGCGCATCGTCGATGGACCAGGAACGGTTGGTGCTCATCAAAATGCCGTTTTCGATATTGCCGATCAGCTTCTCCAACGGTTGATCGCCGGGCTCGATATTCAGGTTGGCCATGCGATCGATCGGCGCACGGTTCCAGCTGCAGGCGCGACTGTTGGCGACACCGTCCATGTCGGCACGGAATTGCGACAGCGCGCCGCCCAATGGACGCAGCAGCAGGCCTTCTTTGATCAGAAATTGTTTGCTCGCGGCGGTACCGTCGTCGTCATGACCGTAGCTGGCAAGCTGCTCGGGAATGTCCGGGTCGAAGGTTACGTTGAGCAATTTGGAGCCGTATTGCAGGCTGCCGAAGTCTTCTGCCTTGACGAAACTGGTGCCGGCGTAATTGCGCTCGTCGCCGAGGATACGGTCCAGTTCCAGCGGGTGGCCGATGGATTCGTGGATCTGCAGCATCATCTGGTCCGGCATCAACAGCAGGTCGCGCGGGCCTTGTGGCGTGTTCGGCGCCAACAGCAATTGCAGCGCTTGATCGGCGATTTTCGGGCCGGCGCCGACCAGGCCGCAGCGGCTGACCACATCAAAACCGCCCTGTTGACCGAAGTTCTCGCGGCCCAAGGTGCGAGTCTGGCTATCGCTGCCGTCGTAGGCGGTGACTTCCAGGCTCGGGTAGACGAAACGCTGGGCCTGGCGCAATTCGGCGCCGGCGCTGCTGAGGTAGATTTGCTCGACGTTGGTGATGCCGATGCTGACCTGCCAGTTCACCAGTCGCTCGTCCTTCGGCACGGCAGCGGATTCGGCGCCGAGTAGCTGGTAGCAGTCGCTCAGGGACGGGAAGGGCTGGTCGAAGTTCGGCGAAAAGTAGTCGGCGCGGTCGCTGGAGAGCACTTGGGTGCTCAGGTCGAGCAAGGCGTGGGGCTTGAGTCGACGGGCTTGTTGCTCGGCCTTCTCCAGCGCAGCTTGCAGGCCTTGTTGCGAGAGGTCGTTGGTCGCGGCGTAGGCTTCGACGCCGTTGACTCGAACGGTCAGCATCGCGCCTTCGTCACGGCTCAGGCTCGGCGGCTCGGCGACGTTCTTGCGCACCGAGAGGTATTGGCCGGACTCGCGTACATAACGCAGCGAAAAGAATTCAGCGCCCGTGCGCAACGCAGCAAAACGCTGCTTGAGCTGGGGGTGGAAATCGAACATTCGAGAACCTCCTTGGTAGGGAGAAGCGGCGTATCGGTGTGGCGAGGGGGAGTGAAACGTTTGCGTGGCGCTAGATTAGGCCTGCGCGGGGGGTAGGATCAAGCTTGAAACGGTGTAGGAAAGGTTTACCCGAGGTGGGTCAGGAGAAGATGTGCTGTCTGGTCGGGCCCCTTCGCGAGCAAGCCCGCTCCCACATTGGATCATCTGTGTTCACAAATGCTGTGTTCACTGGAGATCCAATGTGGGAGCGGGCTTGCTCGCGAAGGCTGCGCCGCGGTGTAACGGTCTTACTGGGCAGTAGGGCTCACATCCCGCAGCGGCTTGCCACGCACCGGTGCATCACCGGCCACGAAGTAAGCAGCCTTGCTACGCGGCAATGGCTGACGACCACGGATCTTGTCGGCGATTTTCTCGGCGATCATGATCGTTGGTGCGTTCAGGTTGCCGGTAGTGATGATCGGCATGATCGAGGCATCGACCACCCGCAGGCTCTGCATGCCGTGTACGCGACCTTCAGCGTCAACCACAGCCATTTCGTCGGTGCCCATTTTGCAGGAGCAGGACGGGTGGAACGCGGTCTCGGCGTGTTCGCGGATGAACTGGTCGAGCTGCTCATCGGTTTGCACGTCGATGCCCGGGCTGATTTCGCGGCCACGGTAGGCGTCCAGTGCAGGCTGCTGCATGATTTCACGGGTCAGGCGGATGCCATCGCGGAACTCCTGCCAGTCTTGCTCGGTGGCCATGTAGTTGAACAGGATGCTTGGGTACTCGCGCGGATCCTTGGACTTGGCCTGGATACGACCGCGACTCGGCGAACGCATGGAACCCATGTGTGCCTGGAAGCCGTGCTCTTTCACACCGTTGCTGCCGTTGTAGTTAATCGCGACCGGCAGGAAGTGGTACTGGATGTTCGGCCAATCGAATTCTTCGCGGGTACGGATGAAACCGCCGGCTTCGAACTGGTTGCTGGCGCCGATACCGGTACCGTTGAACAGCCACTCGGCACCTATGGCTGGCTGGTTGTACCAGAGCAGCGACGGGTACAGCGAGACCGGTTGGGTGCAAGCGTATTGCAGGTACAGCTCAAGGTGATCCTGCAGGTTTTCGCCGACGCCTGGCAGATCGTGGACCACCGGGATGTCGAGCTTGTTCAGCAGTTCGGCCGGGCCGACGCCGGAGCGTTGCAGAATCTGCGGCGAAGCGATGGCGCCGGAGCACAGCAGCACTTCTTTGCGGGCCTTGGCTTCAACGCGCTCTTCAGCGGCGCCGATCAAGTAACGCACGCCGACTGCACGCTTGCCTTCAAACAGAATCTTGTCGGTCAGGGCGTGGGTAACGATGGTCAGGGTCGAACGCTTCTTGGCTGTGTCCAGGTAACCGCGAGCGGTGCTGGCGCGACGGCCGTTCGGCGTCACGGTACGGTCCATCGGGCCGAAGCCTTCCTGCTGGTAACCGTTCAGGTCTTCGGTGCGTGGGTAACCGGCTTGCACGCCTGCTTCAACCATCGCGTGGAACAGCGGGTTGTTGCCGGCCTTTGGCGTGGTCACGCTGACCGGACCTTCGCCACCGTGGTAGTCGTTCGGGCCGATGTCGCGGGTTTCAGCCTTGCGGAAATACGGCAGGCAGTTCAGGTAGTCCCAGTCTTCCAGGCCTGGCAGTTTCGACCAGTTGTCGTAGTCCATCGCGTTGCCGCGGATGTAGCACATGCCGTTGATCAGCGAGGAACCGCCGAGGCCTTTGCCGCGACCGCATTCCATCCGGCGACCATCCATGTGTGGCTCTGGATCGGTTTCATAGGCCCAGTTGTAGCGACGGCCTTGCAGCGGGAACGCCAAAGCGGCCGGCATTTGCGTGCGGAAGTCGAAACGGTAGTCCGGGCCGCCCGCTTCGAGCAGCAGGACGGTGACGCCTTCGTCTTCAGTCAAACGGGTCGCCAGGGTGTTACCGGCCGAGCCGGCACCGATGATGATGTAATCGTATTCTTGGGACATTAAATGCACCCTCTTTGAAAGTGGTCAGGTCGCGGGTGGCCGAGCTGCCACTTAACTTGTGGCGAGGGAGCTTGCTCCCGCTCGGCTGCGCAGCAGTCGCAAAATCAGCGACCGCTTTCTATCTGAAGACATGCGGTGTCTGGGATGGGGCCGCTTCGCAGCCCAACGGGGGTAAACCCCCTCGCCACAATGGCGTTCACTCCAGACTTCGCGTGGATCAGAAAACCGAGGCGTAATCGCCCAGTTCGACCTGTACCGATTTGATGCGTGTGAAGTTGTTCAGCGAGCTGATGCCGTTCTCACGGCCAACACCCGATTGCTTGTAGCCGCCGACCGGCATCTTGGCGTCGGACTCGCCCCAGGCGTTGATCCAGCAGATACCGGCTTCCAGTTGATGAATCACGCGGTGAGCGCGGTTCAGGTCTTTGGTGACGATGCCGGCCGCCAGGCCGAAGTCGGTGTCGTTGGCACGACGGATCACTTCTTCTTCGGTGTCGTAGGTCAGGATGGCCATGACCGGGCCGAAGATTTCTTCGCGCACGATGGTCATCTCGTCGGTGCAGTCGGTGAACACGGTCGGTGCCACGAATGCACCTTTGGCAAAGTCGCCGTCTGTCAGGCGGGTGCCGCCGCACAGCACGCGAGCGCCTTCTTCCTTACCTTTGGCGATGTAGCCCAACACGCTTTCCATGTGGGCGAAGCTGACCAGCGGGCCGAAGTTGGTGTTTTCGTCTTCCGGGTTGCCGATGCGGATGCGCGCAACGCGCTCGGCGATCTTGGCTTCGAAAGCAGCTTTCAGGTGAGTCGGTACGAACACGCGAGTGCCGTTGGTGCAGACCTGGCCGGAGCTGTAGAAGTTGGCCATCATCGCGGTGTCGGCGGCGCGATCGAGGTCGGCGTCGTCGAAAATGATCAGCGGGGATTTGCCGCCCAGTTCCATGGTCACGTCTTTGAGTGACGAGGCCGAAGCGCTGGCCATAACCTTCTTGCCGGTATCGGTGCCGCCGGTGAAGGAGATTTTTTCGATGCGTGGGTGTTCGGTCAACCAGGTGCCGACTTCACGGCCGCTGCCGGTCAGGACGTTGAACACGCCAGCCGGAACGCCGGCTTCGGTGTAGATCTCGGCCAGTTTCAGGGTGGTCAGGGAGGTGACTTCGCTTGGCTTGAAGATCATCGCGTTGCCGGCCGCCAGGGCCGGTGCGGATTTCCACAGGGCGATCTGGATCGGATAGTTCCACGCGCCGATACCGGCCACGACGCCCAGTGGCTCGCGACGGGTGTAGACGAACGAAGTGGTGCGCAGCGGGATCTGCTCGCCTTCGATGGCCGGAACCAGACCTGCGTAGTACTCCAGCACATCAGCGCCGGTAACGATGTCGACGTACTTGGTTTCGGAGAACGACTTGCCGGTGTCCAACGTTTCCAGCGCGGCCAGTTCATCGTTGCGCTCGCGCAGGATATCAACGGCACGACGCAGGATGCGCGAACGCTCCATGGCGGTCATGGCAGCCCAGATTTTCTGGCCCTTTTCAGCGCTGACCACAGCGCGTTCGACGTCTTCTTTCGTCGCACGCTGTACGGTTGCGAGGACTTCACCGTTAGCCGGGTTAATGGCTTCGAAGGTGGCGTCGCTGCTGGCGTCGGAGTAACCGCCATCGATGTAGAGTTTTTGCAGTTCGAAACGGGCCATAGTGTCCTCGCAAGTGCATAAGTGGTTGGCGTAGGCCACTGGGGTGATGCCATTAGGTTGTGGCAACACCGATCAGCAGCAGTTCAGGGGTTGAGCGTTTATGTGTGCTCTAACTCACCTGCTTGGCCAATTGGAAATCCATGTATTCGTAAGCGATCTGTTGCGCCTGCTCGGTGTCGAAAGCGTCTCCCGACAGCGCGCCGCGCAACCACAAGCCATCAATGAGGGCTGCCAGGCCACGGGCGGCACTGCGCGCTTGATCAAGCGGCAATACACGGCGGAACTGGCAGCACAGGTTGGAATACAGACGGTGATCGTTGATCCGCTGCAACCTGTGCAATGACGGCTGGTGCATGCTGGTGGCCCAAAAGGCCAACCAGGTTTTCATTGCCGGGCCATTGACCTGGCTGGCGTCGAAGTTGCCTTCGATAATCACCTGCAGATGGGCCCGTGGGCTGTCATCTGCCAGCGCCTGGCGGCGCGCGGTGACGCTCTCGCTGAGGACGCTCATCAGATACCGCATCGTGGCGGCGATCAGGCCATTCTTGTCCTGAAAATAGTGACTGATGATGCCATTCGAGACACCGGCCAAACGGGCGATCAGCGCAATGCTGGCGTCCCCCATTCCGACCTGATCGACAGCCTGTAATGTGGCTTCGATCAATTGCTGACGGCGGATGGGTTGCATACCGACCTTGGGCATCTTGCACATCTCCTTAGGCCTTCCGACGGACGAAAAACGTCTATCGGATTGAAGGCCAGTCTATTTTGTTTTGATTGAACGTTCAATCAACAAAGAATAAGATCTGCGACAATTCGTCGCTGCCTACAGGTTTTTCCTACGTGTAGCTGGCGGAAAAACGACATCTGAAAACGCTCGAAACCCCCGCGCACTGGCGCTCCGGGGCTTCGGGCTTTTTTCGGGCTGTCTTTATATCACCCGCCGGTCGGCTGCCAACTAACCGATTGGTCGGGTAACGCGTTGCCTTGTGTTCTTCTCCCGCACTGCCCGGAGCATCTGTGCCATGAGTTCTGCCTCTCTTATAAAGACCCCACCCGAGAAGGTGACGGTCAACGGTTGGGTGTTCTACACCTCTACCGCGTTGATCCTGTTGTTGACCGCCATTCTGATCATTGCCCCGCAAGAGGCCGGCAGATTGCTCGGTATCGCCCAAGCCTGGTTGTCCCGCAGCTTCGGCTGGTACTACATGGTGGTGATCGCTGCTTACCTGGTGTTCGTGGTCGGCCTGGCGTTTTCGTCCTACGGCAAGCTCAAACTGGGCAGCAAGGACGACACCCCGGACTTCAGCTACGGCGCCTGGGCGGGGATGCTGTTCTCCTCGGGTATCGGCATCTCGCTGCTGTACTTCGGTGCGTCCGAGCCGCTGGACCACTACTTCAACCCGCCGGAAGGCGTGGCCGCCAGCAACATGGCTGCCCGTCAGGCAGTGCAACTGACATTCCTGCACTGGGGCCTGCACGGCTGGGCGATCTACGCATTGGTCGGTCTGGCCGTTGCTTACTTTGCTTACCGTCATAACCAGCCGCTGGCGTTGCGTTCGGCGCTGTATCCGCTGGTGGGCGAGCGTTGGGTCAAAGGCGCGGCTGGTCATGCGGTGGACGGCTTCGGCATGTTCGTAACCCTGCTGGGGCTGGTGACGAACCTGGGGATTGGTTCGCTGCAAGTGTCGTCGGGCCTTGAAAACCTGTTCGGCATGGAACACAGCAACACCAACCTGTTGATCGTGATCATCGTGATGAGCACCGTGGCGACCATTGCTGCCGTGTCCGGTGTGGAAAACGGCATCCGTCGTCTGTCCAACCTGAACATCGTGCTGTTCAGCGGTCTGCTGATTTTCGTGCTGCTGTTCGGCCCGACGCTGCACCTGCTCAACGGCTTCGTGCAGAACATCGGTGACTACCTGAACGGTATCGTGCTGAAAACCTTCGATCTCTATGTGTACGAAGGCAGCGCCGACAAGACCGAACGCTGGATGGGCCTGTGGACCCTGTTCTACTGGGCCTGGTGGATTTCCTGGGCCCCATTTGTCGGCATGTTTATCGCGCGTATTTCCCGTGGTCGCACGGTGCGTGAACTGGTTGCTGGTGTGCTGCTGATCCCGCTGGGTTTCACCCTGGCGTGGTTGTCGATCTTCGGTAACTCGGCCTTGGACCTGGTGATGAACCATGGGGCGGTGGAGCTCGGGAAGACGGCACTCGAACAGCCGTCCATGGCGATCTACCAATTGCTTGAGCATTACCCGGCCTCGAAAATCGTCATCGGCGTGTCGATTTTTGTTGGTTTCGTGTTGTTCCTGACCCCGGCGGATTCCGGCGCGGTGATGATGGCCAACCTTTCCTGCAAGGGCGGCAACGTTGATGAAGATGCCCCGCACTGGCTGCGGATCTTCTGGTCGGCGGTGATTACCCTGGTGACCATCGGCCTGTTGTTCGCCGGTAACTTCGAAGCCATGCAAACCATGGTGGTGCTGGCCGGTCTGCCGTTCTCGGTGGTGCTGGTGTTCTTTATGTTCGGCTTGCACAAGGCGATGCGCCAGGACGTGCAGATCGAGCAGGAGCAAGCGGAGTTGGCCGCGCGCGGTCGTCGTGGTTTCAGTGAGCGTTTGACTCAGCTGGACCTGCAACCGAACCAGTCGATCGTTCAGCGTTTCATGGACAAGCAAGTCAGCCCGGCGCTGGAAGATGCCGCGGTGCAATTGCGTGCTCAGGGCCTGGACGTGCAAACGTTGCTGGGCAAGTCCAAGCGTTGCATGGGCCTGCGGATCGAGATGGAAGAGGGCAACCCTTTTGTCTACGAAGTCAGCCTGGACGGTTACTTGGCAGCAGCGAGCGAGACGGTGCCGGCGCATAGTGCCGATGAACCGCGTGCACGTTACTACCGCGCCGAGGTGTACCTGCACAACGGCAGCCAGGACTACGACTTGATGGGCTTCGCTCAGGATCAGATCACCCGTGACGTGCTCGATCAGTTTGAAAGCCATCGGCAGCTCCTTGGCCGTGTCTATAGCTGAGACTTGAGGTCTGCGGTGCAGGGAATGCACCGCGGCTCTATTGTGGCGAGGGGGCTTGTCGGAACGCCGCATCACCCCGTTCGGCTGCGAAGCAGTCGTAAATCCGGATAATGCGGTGTATCTGAACGACCGTATTATCTGGCTATGGGGCCGCTGCGCGACCCAACGGGGGCAAGCCCCCTCGCCACAGTGGTCCGTGTTTACAGCCAAATATCTGTACTAACAAAAACGCCGCGATCCTCTCGCGGCGTTTTTGTGTCTGTTGCCTTAGCCCAGGTTCTTGCCGAGCAGCGCGTGGTACAGCTCGCTGTCGCCCAGAATCCCCACCACTTTGTTGTTGTCGTGCAGCACCAGTTTGTTGCCGGTCTGGTAACGAATCTGCAGCGCATCACGCATGCCGATGTTGGAGTCCACCAGCGTTGGCCGACGACCCAAGGCTTCAACCGCTTGCCCCGGCGCCCAGTTCTGCAGGTCCAGGCTGGCACCGTTCTGGCGTGCGCCCTTGATGGTGTTGCCTTCGGCCAGGTCCAGCCACGAATCGCCGCCCGGATCGAGGCACACCGAACCGTTGATGCGTTTGCAGTTGTCGAGGGTGCGCATCAGGCTGCGACCGCACAGCACGTTCAACGGGTTGGTGTGGGCCACGAAGGTCCGCACGTAATCGTCCGCAGGGTTCAGCACGATTTCTTCCGGCACGCTGTACTGCACGATGCGGCCGTCTTTCATGATGGCGATACGGCTGCCGAGTTTCAGCGCTTCATCAAGGTCGTGGCTGACGAAAACGATGGTCTTGTTGAGCTTGCTTTGCAGTTCCAGCAATTCGTCTTGCAGGCCTTGGCGGATCAGCGGGTCGAGGGCCGAGAACGGTTCGTCCATGAGCAGAATATCGGCGTCCATCGCCAGTGCACGGGCCAGGCCGACACGTTGCTGCATACCGCCGGAGAGCTCGTCGGGCTTCTTGTTGCGCCACTGGGTCAGGCCCACCAGCTCAAGCTTGTCGTCCACCAATTTACGCCGTTCTTTCTCAGGACGACCCTGCATTTCCAGACCGAAACTGATGTTCTCGCGCACCGTCAGCCAAGGCATCAGGGCGAACTTCTGGAACACCATCGCGATGCGCTTGGTGCGCATCATTTTCAGTTCTGCCGGGGTACAGGAAGCGATATCGATCTGCTTGCCTTCGTGCTCGACGAACAACTTGCCACGGCTGACGGTGTTGAGACCGTTGATGCAACGCAGCAGGCTGGATTTGCCGGAGCCGGACAGGCCCATCAGCACGCAGATTTCGCCTTTTTCGATGTCCAGGCTGGCTTTTTCAACACCGACGATCTGGCCGGTTTTTTTCAGGATCTGGTCGCGGGTCATGCCCTGATCGAGGAGCTTGAGCGCCTCGCGCGGGTCTTTGGAGAAGACGACGTCGACGTCTTCGAAGCGAATAATGCTCATGCGTCACCCCCTACTTTAGCGTCGGGTTGTTTGCAGATACGGTCGAGCATGATCGCCAGCAGTACGATTGCCAACCCGGCTTCGAAGCCCAGGGCGATATCGGCGGTGTTCAGTGCGTTGACCACGGGTTTGCCCAGGCCATCGGCGCCCACCAGTGCCGCGATCACCACCATCGACAACGACAGCATGATGCACTGGGTGATACCGGCCGCAATGCTTGGCATCGCGTGGGGCAGTTCGATACGAGAGAGCAGTTGACGGCGCGAGCAGCCAAAGGCTTTGCCGGCGTCCATCAGTTCTGCGGGAACATCACGGATACCCAGGTAGGTCAGGCGGATAGGCGCGGCAATCGCGAACACTACCGTCGAGATCAGACCCGGGACCACGCCCAGCCCGAAGAGGGTCAGGGTCGGAATGAGGTACACGAAGGTCGGCACGGTCTGCATCAGATCGAGCACCGGACGCATCAGTGTGTAGAACATCGGTTTGTGCGCGGCGACGATGCCCAACGGCACGCCGATGATCACGCAGACGAAGGTGGCAAACAGCACCTGGGCCAGGGTTTCCATGGTTTCCTGCCAGTACCCCAGATTGAGGATCAGCAGAAAGGAGAGGATGACGAAAACGGTCAGTCCCCACTTTCGTTGAATGAAGTGGGCCAGTAGTGCGATGAGGCCGATCAATGCAAACGGGTTGAACCAGGTCAACGCGAACGTCACGCCGTGGATCATCGTTTCCAGTGTCACGGCGATCGCGTCGAATGTGCTGGCGCCGTGTTGCGTCAACCATTCAACGAAGCTCGCGATGTACTGGCCTAAGGGGATTTTCTGATCAATCAGCATGGTAGTGAACGTCCGCATGCAAGGAAATAAACAGCCCGGGCGAGCGAACTCGCCCGGCGTAAGCGATTACTGCGCGAGCTTGGCTTTCACGGCCTCCAGGCCTGGTTTACCGTCAATGGTGGTCACGCCAGCGAGCCAGGTATCAAGCACCTTTGGATTCTTTTTCAGCCAGGCCTTGGCAGCTGCGTCAGGCTTCATCTTGTCGTCCAGGATGTTGCCCATCAGCGAGCTTTCCATGTCCACGGTAAATTCCAGGTTCTTCAGCAGAGTGCCGACGTTGCTGCATTCCTGGACGTAGCCCTTGCGGGTGTTAGTGGCCACCGTGGCCGCACCGAAGTCCGGGCCAAAGAAGTCATCGCCACCGGTCAGGTATTGAATCTTGAAGCGCTTGTTCATCGGGTGCGGTGCCCAGCCGAGGAAGACCACGGCGGTATCGCGTTTCTGGGCGCGGTCGACCTGCGACAGCATCCCCGCTTCGCTGGACTCGACGACTTTGAAGCCAGCGTCTTTGAGGCCGAAGGCGTTCTTGTCGATCATGGTCTGGATCAGGCGGTTACCGTCGTTACCCGGTTCGATGCCGTAGATCTTGCCGTCGAGTTCTTTCTTGAATTTGGCGATGTCGGCGAAGTCATGCAGCCCTTTGTCGTACAGCGCCTGCGGCACGGCGAGGGTGTACTTGGCGCCGACGAGGTTGGTGCGAACGACGTCAACGCTACCGGCATCGCGGTAGGCCTTGATGTCGTTTTCCATGGTCGGCATCCAGTTACCGAGGAACACGTCCATGTTCTTGCCGTCGGCCAGGGACTTGTAGGTCACGGGCACGGAAATCATGGTGGTCTTGGTTTTGTAACCCAGGGCGTCGAGCACGACGCTGGTGGTTGCGGTGGTGGCGGTGATGTCGGTCCAGCCGACATCAGAGAAGTTTACGGTGCTGCATTGAGCGGGTTCTGCGGCTTGAGCCAGTAACGGCAGACTCAGCATGGCGGCCAACAACAACGACGGGGAACCTTTCATGGGTGGACTCCTTTGTGTTTTTTTTGGCAGTGTTCCGATTGGACCACCGCACTTATGGGTTGCGGTTGGATGGCGTTTTGGAGACAGCTCTACCACGGCGCCTTGCAATCGAGTCGATACGATCATGTACCAGTGAAAATCTGACGCCTACAGGGTGCGTCGTAACCAGTACAGGGATGGTCGCATCCAGTGTCAGTGACGTCGTTTACAGCTTTTTTAAGCCCTGTTTGCCCCTCTGAACCGCAAAAAAACGGCGAAAGCGCTACGTAAAAGACACGCGGCGTTGGTGGACATGAGTGCGTCGGTGTGAGACGTCGAACGACATGACAAAAGCCTGATGATGCGGCCATCTCGGCGGATTGCAGCTTGAGCGTAGCAGCTCCGTCACTGGGCGCTTTTGCGTCCGGAGTTGGCACATCCAGGAGTTCGGCAGTAATGGCTATCAGCGTTTTCGACCTGTTCAAAATCGGCATTGGCCCTTCCAGTTCGCACACCGTCGGGCCTATGCGGGCAGCGGCGTTGTTCGTGCAAGGTTTGCGTGAGCAGGGTCTTTTGGAACAAGTAAGACGCGTCGAAGTTCAGCTTTACGGTTCGTTGTCGGCCACCGGCATCGGTCACGGCAGCGATAACGCCGTGATCATGGGCCTGATGGGCGAGTGGCCGGACGCGATCGACCCGTCGCAAATCGGTATCCGCATCGAGAGCCTGCGCGAAACCCACACCTTGTTGCTCGACGGACGCTTGTCAGTGCCATTCATTTGGGCTCGGGACATGCGCCTGATCGACGAGAACCTGCCGTTTCACCCGAATGCCATGACTTTAATTGTAGAAGGCGATCACGGTGAGCTGCACCGTGACACCTACTATTCGATTGGCGGCGGTTTTGTCGTCGATGAGGCGCAAGCCTCCAGCGGTGTGGTGGACCTGGATCGCACCGTGTTGCCCTACGACTTTTCCAGTGCAGTAGAGCTGCTTGAGCTCTGCCAGAAGCACAATCTGCGCGTGGCCGAGTTGATGATGGCCAACGAGAAGGTCTGGCGCAGCGAAGAGGAAATCCGCAGCGGCCTGATGAAACTCTGGCGCGCCATGCAGGATTGCGTCGATCAGGGCCTCAAGCACGAAGGCATCTTGCCCGGCGGATTGAATGTGCGTCGGCGGGCGGCCAAGTTGCATCGCAGCCTGCAAGAGCTGGGTAAGCCCAACGTGATCGGCTCGACGTTGAGCGCGATGGAATGGGTCAACCTGTTCGCCCTGGCGGTCAACGAAGAGAACGCGGCCGGCGGGCGTATGGTCACGGCGCCGACCAATGGCGCGGCGGGGATCATTCCGGCGGTGTTGCACTACTTTATGAAGTTCAGCGAGGTGGTGACCGAGGCCAACGTCGTCGACTATTTCCTCAGTGCCGCCGCGGTGGGGATTCTCTGCAAAAAGAACGCATCGATCTCTGGGGCCGAAGTCGGGTGCCAGGGTGAAGTCGGCTCGGCGTGCGCCATGGCGGCGGCCGGGTTGGCGGAGATTCTTGGCGCTACGCCTGAGCAGTTGTGCAACGCGGCGGAAATCGGTCTGGAACACAACCTTGGCCTGACCTGCGACCCGGTTGGTGGGTTGGTGCAAGTGCCGTGCATCGAGCGCAATGCGATTGCCGCAGTGAAAGCGATCAACGCGGCGCAGATGGCGTTGCGTGGTGATGGTCAGCACTTTATCTCGCTGGATCGGGTGATCCGCACCATGCGCGATACCGGTGCCGACATGCATGACAAATATAAAGAGACATCGCGCGGTGGGTTGGCGGTTAGTGCGGTGGAGTGTTGAGGCCACTTGGTTCACTGGTGAAATGATTTTCTGTGGCGAGGGAGCTTGCTCCCGCTCGACTGCGCAGCAGCCGCAAAGCCAGCCAGCGCGGTTCATCTGAAAGAACTGGGTTGCAGGTTTCAGGGCCGCTTCGCGCCCCAGCGGGAGCAAGCTCCCTCGCCACAGAAATCCCTGTTGCCAGAGAAGACCAGTCAAAACTGCGCGCTAAGTGAACACCCGCTCCAAAACGCGCCACCTTTTAGCGCGTCGTAATCAGACAAGCCACTTTCCCCGGATCCGGGATCCATGTTGGCCATTACCGCCTGTCACCTGTGCTTGCGGTGACACTCTTCTCCAGCACGTCGCAGCCCCTGTTCCCACAAGTGCTACCGATTTGCTCACAGCCTGCGGCGCAGCGCATTTGCTCGCGTTGATGGCACTTATAACCCCCATTCTGCGCACGGCTTATATAGACACGCCGCGACGTCGTTTTCAGGAGTTATTGAATGACCATTCAACTTTAGGCATGGCAATTGCTCTGTCATTACAAAGCCCGTCTCCCACGCGAGAACGATGGCAATAACAAGAGCCTCCGCCTGAGGCCATCACCCGCTTTGTGTGAGGAGATACCGCGATGACGACGTTCAACTCCGGGGCTCAACCCCAGAACCGTGCGCCTCAATCCATCGGCTTTTTGCTGCTGGACAATTTCACGCTGATTTCTCTGGCCTCCGCAGTAGAACCCCTGCGCATGGCCAACCAATTGTCCGGCCGCGAGCTGTATCGCTGGACCACACTCACCGTCGACGGCGGCCAGGTCTGGGCCAGTGACGGTCTGCAGATCACCCCCGATTGCTCCATGCACAAAGCGCCGGCCCTGGACACCATCATCGTCTGTGGCGGTATCGGCATTCAGCGCACCGTGACCCGCGAACACGTGTCGTGGCTGCAAAGCCAGGCCCGTCAGTCCCGTCGCCTCGGCGCGGTCTGCACCGGCAGTTGGGCCTTGGCCTGCGCCGGTCTGCTGGACGGCTTCGATTGCAGCGTGCACTGGGAATGCCTGGCCTCGATGCAGGAAGCTTTCCCGCGCGTGGCCATGAGCACCCGGTTGTTCACCCTCGACCGTAACCGCTTCACCAGCTCCGGTGGCACCGCGCCGCTGGACATGATGCTGCACCTGATCAGCCGTGATCACGGTCGTGAGTTGTCGGCTGCGATCTCGGAGATGTTCGTCTACGAGCGCATCCGCAACGAGCAGGATCACCAACGCGTGCCGCTCAAGCACATGCTCGGCACCAACCAGCCGAAGTTGCAGGAAATCGTTGCGCTGATGGAAGCCAACCTGGAAGAGCCGATCGACCTCGACGAACTGGCGGTGTACGTCGCCGTTTCTCGCCGTCAGCTGGAGCGGCTGTTCCAGAAATACCTGCACTGCTCGCCGTCGCGCTACTACCTGAAACTGCGCTTGATCCGTGCCCGGCAGTTGCTCAAGCAAACGCCGATGTCGATCATCGAAGTGGCGTCGGTGTGCGGGTTTGTTTCCACGCCGCACTTCTCCAAGTGCTACCGCGAATACTTCGGCATTCCGCCGCGTGACGAGCGCGTAGGGTCGAACACCACGCAACAGGTGGCGATGATGCCGTTGCCGCAAGCGCTGGTGCTGTCGCCGTTGTCCGGGCCGTTGTCGGCGTTGAGTCAGGCGCGTAATGAGTCGACCTTCGCCAGCGTAAGGCTCTAAACCGCACGGGCTACTGTGGCGAGGGAGCTTGCTCCCGTTGGGCTGCGAAGCAGCCCCAAAACCGGTATGTGCGGTCGTTCAGACAATCCGCATTCGCTGGTTTTGCGACCGCTTCGCGGTCGAGCGGGAGCAAGCTCCCTCGCCACATGAAGCTGCTCAGTGCTGATATTCAGGCACTACGGCTCTGCTGGTAAACGGCCAACGCCGGCAGCAATTGCTTGTCGATCGCCTGGCGCACGGCCGGCAGGATGGTCGCGCTGCTGGTGTACATTTGCTTGACCATGGTGCGCAGCGTCATCGCCCGCTCATCGTTCAAACCTCGCACTGCACACTCGCATGCCTGCTCCGCTGTTGCGCCGCTCGGCACTTGAAATCCTAACGACTTCAGTTGGCCCAGCAGGTCTTCCTGGTCAATCAAATCGGCGTACATCATGACGCAATCCTTCTTCAGGGAACGGTGTCGTGGCTCGATTCTGGTAGGGGCACGGGGTGTCGGCAAGGACGATTTGTCGCAATGGCCGCAATACCTATGAACAGGTCGTTTTCGGCTAACTCGCCGGGGCAGGGAGTAGGCACACTGGATTCAGCTGGCTTCACGAAGGTTTGGTCACCCTCGCGCAACAGCTCCTCAACAGTACCCTCTGCCCCGATCCTGTGACGGCTTGATCGGGGCTTTTTTTTGCCTTTCAGTCAGGAGGTTTTGTGTGGATTCAGAGACCGCTTTCGCGAGCAAGCCCGCTCCCACAGTTGACCGAGTTCTATCAGAAGAATGCGGTCAACTGTGGGAGCGGGCTTGCTCGCGAATGAACGATGACGCGGTTTAGCGCTGTAACACGAGGATGCGCGACAACAACTCATCCCGATCCACATAACACCCCTGGAAATGCCGGGCGCCGGTAGCTGGGTCAAACGCGTTGCGGGCATGGAGCGTGCGACGATTGTCGAAGCACCACAACTCGCCGGGATTAAGCCGCGTCATCACCCGGAACCGCGCCTCGCGGGTCATTGCAATAAAGCGTCGGTAGGCGCGATACAGCTTGGGCATCTGCTCCGCCGAAGCATCGAACGGCCCACGCAAAAAGTTCGCCATGCGGATCTCTGACACCTGCCCCAACGCATCCAGCGCAATGATCGGCGCCAGGCAGCGGTAGTCGCTGTGGCGGTCCTTGTTGCGGAACTCCACGGGGATTTCACACAGAGCTTTGAACGACTCGGGATCTTCCTGGCGCAACGCCTCGGCAATCGCAAAACCGTCGACAAAAATACTCTCGCCACCCTCGGCGTCATTGACCAGGCAATGCAGAAATTGCAGCCCCGGTTGTAACTCGCGAGTCGGCAGGTCGCTGTGCAGCGGCAGGTTGAAAGCGGTGTAGGCATTGCTGTCGGCATTGGCTTTGGATTGCACGTTGAACAGCACGCCGAAATTACTCTCGCGGATGAAGGAAATCCGCTGGGCGATCAGCTTTAACGAGCCGGGTTCGGTGGGTATGCCGCGCACCTGAGTCAGACCGATATCGCGCACCGCCAGCAGCCATTGCAACAAGGCGTCGCTGTCGTCCATCAGTGCTTGATACTCGAACACCGGCAGCTTCAGCTCGCTGTTCCATAATCTGGATTTTGGCTTGCCTGCCTGACGCTCGGCACGGGATTCGTCGTCATACGCATGCGCCCGCAGCCAGCCCGGATCGAAGCGGCTGAGATGACCGTCCTGCCAATCGATGCACAGACAACCCTCAGCATCGATGCGCGCCTGGGTCGGTGTCAGGTCTTCAGCGACATCAACGATTTCCAGTACTTGTTCGCGGGTCACGGTGTAGACGCATTGCGGACACGGGCAGTTATCCCGCAGCCATTGATGATGAAAGGGGC
Source organism: Pseudomonas sp. ASL4 (assembly GCF_056680395.1). Taxonomy (NCBI): domain Bacteria; kingdom Pseudomonadati; phylum Pseudomonadota; class Gammaproteobacteria; order Pseudomonadales; family Pseudomonadaceae; genus Pseudomonas; species Pseudomonas sp. ASL4. Next base: position 1,279,141 of record NZ_CM155280.1, read on the forward strand.
TGGCCCGGCCATCGGCCCATTTCACCAGGACGCGGTCCGCCAGCGTCTGCGCGCCGGCCAATGCGCTGATCAACGGGTAGGTACGGAAATCGGCAAATGCAGCGGCGGTGTTCATGACGGGCTCCTTGTTATTTTTGTGTGGGCAGTGCGATCACTCGGCCAATGTAGTCAGGGGTTGGCAGATCGGTTTGCTCGGCGACGATGGCTTGCAGTTTGCTCAAGGTTTCTGCGCTGAACGGTGCGGAGCGCGGCCCGGCGAGATCGACGTGCAGCAGCATTTGTTCGTTGCCGGCCAGTTCCTTGTCACCGCCTACCAAGTGGAGGCTGTGGTAGAGGTGCAGGCGTTTTTGGTCGTGAGCGATGATCTGGGTGTGCACTTCGACGTCGGCGTCGAGCTTCACTTCGTGCAGGTAATTGAGGTGCAGTTCGAGGGTGAACAGCGAATGACCGCTGGCTTCGCGGTTGTTGCTGTCCATCCCCAGGCGATCCATCAGCGCGTCGGTGGCGTAGCTGAAGATCAGCAGGTAGAAGGCGTCGCGCAAGTGGCCGTTGTAGTCGACCCAGTCGGGGAGGATTTTGGTTTGGTAGGTGGTGAGGGTGGGCATGGGTGAGGTTCCGATGTTGGTGGTGACTGAGCTGTCGCCTTCGCGAGCAAGCCCGCTCCCACAGGGGATTTGTGGTGTGAACACTGTCTATGTCACAACGCAGAACCAATGTGGGAGCGGGCTTGCTCGCGAAGGGGCCAGGCCTGCTGACTGGTTACTCGCTGAAGGCCATTCCATGCTTCTCTTTGGTGGTCTTCACCGCCTCCAGCACCGCCAGCAGGCAATCATCACGATAGCGCTCCAGTGCCGAAATGCTGTGCGTACCCAACTGATCACTGGTCCCATCCACCACATCATCAATTAACTTGTCCGTCAGCTCCGGCGCCGGCAGATACGTCCACGGCAACTGCAACGCCGGCCCGAACTGCGCCATGAAGTGCCGCATCCCGGCATCGCCGCCCGCCAAGGTGTAGGTCAAAAACGTCCCCATAAACGACCAGCGCAACCCGGCGCCAAAGCGAATCGCATCGTCGATTTCACCGGTGGTCGCCACACCGTCGTTGACCAGGTGCAGCGCCTCACGCCACAGCGCTTCGAGTAAACGGTCGGCGATAAAACCCGGCACTTCCTTGCGTACATGCAGCGGGCGCATGCCCAAGGATTCATAGACTTTGATCGCCGCTTGAATGGCGTCTGGCGCGGTGTTTTTGCCACCGACCACTTCCACCAACGGCAGCAGATAAACCGGGTTAAACGGATGCCCGACCACGCAACGTTCCGGGTGGGTCGAACCTTCGTAGAACTCGCTCGGTAAAAGCCCCGAGGTGCTGGAGCCGATCAGTGCGTTGGGCTTGGCCGCCGCGCTGATTTTGCCGTGCAATTCGAGTTTCAGTTCCAGGCGTTCAGGGGCACTCTCCTGGATGAAATCCGCGTCGCGCACGCACTCTTCAATCGTCGCGACAAAGCGCAGCCGATCCTGTGATGCACCCGGTGCCAGGCCTTGTTTTTCCAGAGCGCCCCAGGCATTGGCGACACGCTTGCGCAGGGCCGCTTCGGCACCGGGCGCCGGGTCCCACGCCACCACGTCGAGGCCGTGGGCGAGGGCGCGGGAGACCCAACCGCTGCCGATGACACCGCTGCCCAGCGCGGCGAAGGTTTTGATTTCGGTGATAAAGCTCATGGCGACTTCCTAAAGAGATTCAGTGAACCCCTGTGGGGCGGACTTTTGTGGCGAGGGGGCTTGCCCCGTTCGGCTGCGAAGCAGTCGTAAACCATCGCATGCGGTATGCCTGACACACCGCGGTTGCAGGTTTTAGGGCCGCTTCGCGACCCAACGGGGGCAAGCCCCCTCGCCACGCAAGCCCGCTCCCACAGGTGAGGTGTGTGGGGGGGTTAACCGCGCTTGGTCAGGCCCATTTTTGCCCGGCCTTCCGCTGGGGTCAGGACACGAGCGCCGAGGCGGCTGAGGATTTCGCTGGCGCGTTCGACCAGTTGGCCGTTAGTCGCCAGCACGCCTTTGTCCAGCCACAGGTTGTCTTCCAGCCCGACCCGTACGTTGCCGCCGAGCAGCACCGCTTGTGCGGCCATCGGCATTTGCATGCGACCGATGCCAAACCCCGCCCAGACTGCGTCGGCCGGCAAGTTGTCGACCATGGCTTTCATGGTGGTGGTGTCGGCCGGCGCGCCCCACGGGATGCCTAGGCACAGCTGGAACAGCGGGTTGTCGAGCAAGCCTTCCTTGATCATCTGCTTGGCGAACCACAGGTGACCGGTGTCGAAGATTTCCAGCTCGGCTTTCACGCCAAGCTCTTGAATGCGTTTGGCGCCAGCGCGCAGCTGGGCCGGGGTGGAGACGTAAATGGTGTCGCCATCGCCGAAGTTCAGGGTGCCGCAATCGAGGGTGCAGATTTCCGGCAGCAGTGCTTCAACGTGGGCCAGACGGGTCAACGGGCCGACCAGGTCAGTGTTCGGGCCGAACTCCATCGGATTTTCGCCCGCGCCGATTTCCAGGTCGCCGCCCATGCCGGCGGTGAGGTTGACGATGATGTCGACGTCCGCCTCGCGGATCCGCTCCATCACTTCGCGGTACAGCGCTACGTCACGGCTGAACTTGCCGGTTTCGGGGTCGCGAACGTGGCAGTGGACCACGGTGGCGCCAGCCTTGGCGGCTTCCACGGCGGCGGCCGCGATTTGTTTCGGGGTGACCGGCACGTGTGGGCTTCTGGCGGTCGTGTCGCCAGCACCGGTGAGTGCGCAGGTGATGATGACGTCGTGGTTCATGAGGCGAGTTCCTTGCAGGCGTGATGTGTCCGGACGCAGCCCTTCACGGGCTGCGAGTCGGTTATTGATGTCGGATTTATTTACTGGTCAATTGCAGGTTGTCGGCGGCCGGTTTGCCATCGAAGGTGGTCACACCTTCGAGCCAGCGCTGCTTGTCTTGCGGGTGATCTTGCAGCCATTGCTTGGCTGATGCGAAGGCGTCCTTGTGATCCAGCAGCGGCTGCATCATCCGGCTCTCATCGGCGGCGGTGAACGTCAGGTTGTTCAGCAAACGGCTGACGTTCGGGCATTGTTCGGCGTATTTCGGTGCGGTGACAGTCCAGACCGTGGCCATGCCTTCGTTCGGGCCCAGGGCGTCGTCGCTGCCGGTGAGGTAGGTCATTTTCACGTTGACGTTCATCGGGTGCGGCGCCCAGCCGAAGAACACCACGGCTTCGTTGCGGCGCACAGCGCGATCCACCGCCGCGAGCATGCCGGCCTCACTGGACTCGACCAGCTGGAATTTGCCGAGGCCAAACTGGTTCTTGGCGATCATCGCCTTGATCTGGGTGTTGGCGCCCGAGCCTGGCTCGATGCCGTAGATCTTGCCGCCCAGTTCTTTTTCGAACTTGGCGATGTCGGCGAAGGTTTTCAGGCCTTTGTCGGCGAGGTAAGTCGGTACGGCGAGGGTCGCGCGGGCGTCTTTCAGGCTCGGCGCTTCCAGCACTTTGACCTGCTTGCCATCAACGAACGGGGTGATGGTCTGGGTCATCAGCGGGTTCCAGTAGCCCAGGAACATGTCCAGGCGCTGGTCGCGGATCCCGGCGAAGATGATTTGCTGGGACGCGCTGGTTTGTTTGGTGTTGTAGCCGAGGCCATCGAGCAATACCTGGGTCATGGCGCTGGTGGCGATCACGTCGGTCCAGTTCACTACGCCCATGCGCACGTTCTGGCACGCAGCAGGTTCGGCCGCCATGACACTGGCGCTCAAGAAAGCGGTACCGCTGAGTGCAAGAACACAGCTGCTGATCAGTCGTTTCATGGTGGGTTCCTCGGCAGGTCGTTATTGTGGGTCCCGGTGTCTTCGTGCGCCGGTGATGCCAAGTTACGCAGCTAAGCCCCCATGAAAGCGCACTGCGGCGACCAGCTCTTGCACTGCAGCGACCTGACCTCTTGAATGCCGTGGACAACTGGCGTATCAACGTCCACACGCTTCCCGCCCTCTCGTTACCTGCCAGTCGAGTGCGCTCCATGTCCCAGGATTTCTACTTCATGTTGATGCCGGGTTTCTCGGCCATCGGTTTTATCTCGGCAATTGAGCCGCTACGGGTCGCCAATCGCTTTCGTGGCGAGCTGTATCGCTGGCATGTATTGAGTGCCGATGGCGGCGCGGTGTTGGCCAGCAACGGCATGTCGGTCAACGCCGACGCGGCGCTGGAGCCGCTGAAGAAAGGCGCGACGCTGTTGGTGATCGCCGGTTTCGAACCGCTGAAATTCGCTACCCCGGCGCTGGAGCACTGGCTGCGCCGGCTGGACAACGAAGGCGTGACCCTCGGCGCCATCGACACCGGCAGCTTCGTCCTTGCCGAAGCTGGCTTGCTCGACGGCCATCGCCTGACCCTGCACTGGGAAGCCATCGACGCGTTCAAGGAATCTTATCCACAGCTCAGCGTCACCCAGGAACTGTTCGAGATCGATCGCCGCCGCATCACCTCGGCGGGCGGCACCGCGTCCATCGACCTGATGCTCGACCTCATCGGCCAGGCCCACGGCCCGGAACTGGCGATCCAGGTCAGCGAACAATTCGTGCTCGGCCGCATCCGCCCACGCAAAGACCACCAGCGCATGGAAGTCGCCACGCGTTATGGCATCAGCAACAAGAAGCTTGTGCATGTGATTGGAGAGATGGAGCAACACAGCGAACCGCCGCTGAGCACGCTGGATTTGGCGGAGTCAATAAAGGTGACCCGGCGCCAACTGGAACGCCTGTTTCGCCTGCACCTGAACGATACGCCGAGCAACTTTTATCTGCGGCTACGGCTGGAGAAGGCCCGGCAGTTGTTGCGCCAGACGGATATGAGCGTGCTGGAAGTGAGCATCGCGTGCGGGTTTGAATCGCCGTCGTATTTCACCCGCAGTTATCGGGCGCGGTTTGAGCGGTGTCCGCGGGAAGACCGGCGTACCGCGAAGGTCTGAGCCAGACACAAAACCAATGTGGGAGCGGGCTTGCTCGCGAATGCGGTGCATCAGTCGAGATTTGAAGTGACTGACCCACCGCATTCGCGAGCAAGCCCGCTCCCACAGTTGATCTTCATTGTCTGGGAGAGAGGATTATTTCTTCATCAGCGCAGAACACGCCGCTTTGAACGCCTCATGCTGATACTTGTTCAGCGACCCCGGCAGTTCAAAATCAAACTTCTTGTTCTGCGCATTGATCGTCTGCGGCGACAGCAGCGTCACCTCGCAATTGTCCAGTAACTGGAAAACGCCCTCGATCTTGAACGTGGTCGGCCCACCGGCAAACTCACCTTTCTTGCTGCGCTTCTTGATCGCAATCCGATCAATGGCATTCTCACGCACAAACGAGGCGACCTGAGCGGCGAAGACTTTGACGTTGGCGGCCTCGTCGTCATCGTCCAAAGCAATTTTCTTGGTGGCCAGGGCGACGTGGCTCAGCGCCTGACCGTCGAGGGAGGCCACGGCGATGATCGCTTCGCTGCCTTTGATTTCGATGCCGCAGATTTTCATTTGAATCCCTTAACTGGCTGATGGCGTGCAGCTTACAGCTCAAGCTGATCGGCGTTGATGCCAAATGCGGATGCAATCTTCTCGCGGGTTTACTTGCGGGGCTTCGAAACGCTTTCTAGCTCGGCAAAGGCCGATTGCGAAACGCCCATGCGTTCGGCAACTTCATCCTGAGTAAGGTTCAGGTATTCACGCCAAGCCTGAACCGGGAGCGCGCCGTCGGTGATACGGATGACTACTTCGTGGGGGATCATATTGTTTTCCATTACAGCCTCACTCCTGCGAAATCGACTCCAAAAACTCCGACCGCTCATCGCTCATCCGTGCCACGCAATCATTCTGCGCAATCGTAAACGCCTTGCTACCACTCGTCGCCGGGAAGGCTTCCACTGCGCAATCCGCATCCCGGGTCTTCTGCCATTGCTGCTCAGCAACCTTGAGCTTGGCGGAGATGTCGGCCAATTGCGCCGCGTTCTTGCTATAAGCCGCTTGCAGACGCTCGTTCAGCCCCTGGTAGTTGTCTTTGAGCAATTGCTCGGCGGTGGTTCGGCTGTAGGCCGAGCATTCCAGGGTCTGGACGTCGTTTTCGACGGCATCGCAGGGGTTGTTCTCGGACTCTTCGGCCGCCTGTACGCCGGTCGCTATTAGTGCCAAAGCCAGGAAGATTGATTTCATTGCGCCGCCGCCCTTTTTTCAGTGCCAATTCAGTAATGCCGCGAATTCTGGCCCATGCGCAGGCCCTTGAACAGGTGGGCGATCATGCCCGACAACGACCCTTTGTCGCAGATTGACGCTTTCGGCAAACCCCCTGTCGTTTTTGCACCCGGCTGCCCCGGTCCTCAGGCATATGCTGGCCCCAAAGCGCCGGCACACGATTCGGCGCATGAATCGCTAATAGGGGACTGCCTGATGAGCCCAGCCGAATTGCACGCCGACAGCATCGTTATCGACGGGCTGATTATCGCCAAGTGGAACCGCGAACTGTTCGAAGACATGCGCAAGGGCGGTTTGACCGCAGCCAACTGCACTGTGTCGGTGTGGGAAGGCTTCCAGGCCACTATCAATAACATCGCCGCGAGCCAGAAGCTGATCCGCGAGAACAGCGATCTGGTGATCCCGGTGAAAACCACCGCTGACATCCGTAAAGCCAAGGAGCAGGGTAAGACCGGGATCATTTTCGGTTTCCAGAACGCCCATGCCTTTGAAGACCAACTCGGCTATGTCGAGATCTTCAAGCAGCTCGGCGTTGGCGTGGTGCAGATGTGCTACAACACCCAGAACCTCGTCGGCACCGGTTGCTACGAGCGTGATGGTGGGTTGTCGGGCTTCGGTCGCGAGATCGTCGCCGAGATGAACCGCGTCGGCATCATGTGCGACCTGTCCCACGTGGGTTCCAAGACTTCCGAAGAAGTCATCCTCGAATCCAAAAAGCCAGTCTGCTACTCCCACTGCCTGCCGTCGGGTCTTAAAGAGCACCCGCGCAACAAGTCCGATGAAGAACTGAAGTTCATTGCTGACCACGGCGGTTTTGTCGGCGTGACCATGTTCGCGCCGTTCCTCGCCAAGGGCATCGATTCGACCATCGACGACTACGCCGAAGCCATCGAATACACCATGAACATCGTCGGCGAAGACGCCATCGGCATCGGCACCGACTTCACCCAGGGTCATGGCCAGGATTTTTTCGAAATGCTGACCCACGACAAGGGCTACGCCCGCCGTCTGACCAGCTTCGGCAAGATCATCAACCCGCTGGGCATCCGCACCGTCGGCGAGTTCCCGAACCTGACCGAGACGCTGCTCAAGCGCGGCCACTCCGAGCGCGTGGTCCGCAAGATCATGGGCGAGAACTGGGTCAACGTCCTCAAAGACGTCTGGGGCGAATAAGCCGCCGCATCTGAAGAATCCTTTCCCCCGGCCGTCCGCGCCGGGGGCAACACCCAAATTTTCTGGAGTTAAGTTTCCATGGCCAAGATCGCCCCGCAATTGCCAATCGAAGTCGACAGCGAAACCGGTGTCTGGACCTCCGACGCCCTGCCAATGCTGTACGTACCGCGTCACTTCTTCGTCAACAACCACATGGGCATCGAGGAAGTGCTGGGCAGCGACGCCTACGCCGAAATTCTCTACAAGGCCGGCTACAAATCCGCCTGGCACTGGTGTGAAAAAGAAGCTGAATGCCACGGTCTGGAAGGCGTCGCGGTGTTCGAACACTACATGAAACGCCTGTCGCAACGCGGCTGGGGCCTGTTCAAGATCCAGGACATCGACCTCGACAAAGGCACCGCCAGCGTCAAGCTTGAACACTCGGCGTTCGTCTACGTGTACGGCAAGGTCGGCCGCAAGGTCGACTACATGTTCACTGGTTGGTTTGCCGGTGCCATGGACCAGATTCTGCAAGCCCGCGGCAGCAGCATCCGCACCGTTGCCGAGCAAGTCTACGGTGGCTCCGAAGAAGGCCACGACGACGGTTTGTTCACCGTCAAGCCGTTGTAAGTCGAGGACCCCGCCATGGCTTTCGAAGCAATGTTCCAGCCGATCCAGATCGGCAAACTGACCATCCGTAACCGCGTGCTCAGCACCGCGCACGCCGAGGTTTATGCCACCGACGGCGGCATGACCACCGACCGGTACGTCAAGTATTACGAAGAGAAAGCCAAGGGCGGGATCGGCCTGGCGATTTGCGGCGGTTCCTCCAGCGTGGCCATTGACAGCCCGCAAGGCTGGTGGAAATCGGTCAACCTGGCCGATGACCGGATTATCCCGCACTTCCAGAATCTGGCCGATGCCATGCACAAGCATGGCGCCAAGATCATGATCCAGATTACCCACATGGGCCGACGCTCGCGTTGGGACGGCGAGCATTGGCCAACGCTGCTGTCGCCATCGGGCATCCGTGAACCGGTGCACCGCGCGACCTGCAAAACCATCGAGCCGGAAGAAATCTGGCGGGTGATCGGCAACTACGCCACCGCGGCTGGCCGCGCCAAGGCCGGTGGCCTGGACGGCGTTGAACTGTCGGCGGTGCACCAGCACATGATCGACCAGTTCTGGAGCCCGCGCGTCAACAAACGTACCGACGAATGGGGCGGCAGCTTCGAGAACCGCATGCGTTTCGGCCTCGAAGTCCTCAAGGCTGTTCGCAAGGAAGTCGGCCCGGATTTCTGTGTCGGCATCCGTCTGTGCGGTGACGAGTTCCACCCGGACGGCTTGTCCCACGAGGACATGAAGCAGATCGCCAAGTACTACGACGACACTGGCATGATCGACTTCATCGGCGTGGTCGGTTCGGGTTGCGACACCCACAACACCCTGGCCAACGTTATCCCGAACATGAGTTATCCACCGGAGCCATTCCTGCATTTGGCGGCCGGTATCAAGGAAGTGGTGAAGGCTCCGGTGCTGCACGCGCAGAACATCAAGGACCCGAACCAGGCAACGCGGATTCTGGAGGGCGGCTACGTCGACATGGTCGGCATGACCCGCGCCCACATCGCTGACCCGCACCTGATCGCCAAGATCAAAATGGGCCAGGTCGACCAGATCAAACAATGCGTCGGTGCCAACTATTGCATCGACCGTCAGTACCAGGGCCTGGACGTACTGTGCATCCAGAACGCCGCGACCTCCCGTGAATACATGGGCGTGCCGCACATCATCGAGAAATCGACCGGTGTGAAACGCAAAGTCGTGGTGGTCGGTGCCGGTCCTGCCGGGATGGAAGCGGCTCGCGTGTCGGCCGAACGTGGCCACGACGTGACCCTGTTCGAAAAGAAAGAATTCATCGGCGGGCAGATCACCACTGCTTCGAAAGCCCCGCAACGGGACCAGATTGCCGGTATCACTCGCTGGTTCCAGCTTGAGCTGGCGCGGCTGAAAGTCGACCTGCGCCTGGGCGTGGCCGCCGATGCGGCGACCATTCTCGACCTGCGTCCGGACGTGGTGGTGCTCGCGGTTGGCGGCCATCCATTCCTGGAGCAGAACGAACACTGGGGCGCGGCGGAAGGCCTGGTGGTCAGCAGTTGGGACATCCTTGACGGCAAAGTAGCGCCGGGCAAGAACGTGCTGGTCTACGACACCATTTGCGAATTCACCGGGATGTCCACTGCCGACTTCCTCGCCGACAAGGGCAGCCAGGTCGAGATCGTCACCGACGACATCAAACCGGGCGTGGCGATTGGCGGCACATCGTTCCCGACGTACTACCGCAGCATGTACCCCAAAGAAGTGATCATGACCGGCGACATGATGCTGGAGAAGGTCTACCGCGAAGGCGACAAGTTGGTGGCGGTGCTGGAAAACGAATACACCGGCGCCAAAGAGGAGCGGGTGGTGGACCAGGTCGTCGTCGAAAACGGCGTGCGTCCGGACGAAGAAATCTATTACGCGCTGAAGGAAGCGTCGCGCAACAAAGGCCAGATGGACATCGAAGCCTTGTTCGCGATCAAGCCGCAGCCATCGCTGAGCCAGGCGGGTGACGGCTACTTGCTGTTCCGCATCGGCGACTGCGTGGCCCAGCGCAACACCCACGCGGCGATCTACGACGCCCTGCGGTTGTGCAAGGATTTCTAAGCGCATCACCACCATCACTGTGGCGAGGGGGCTTGCCCCCGTTGGGCTGCGAAGCGGCCCCAAAATCAGCCAATGCGGTCTGTCAGTAAGAACGCGTTGGCCGGTTTACGACTGCTTCGCAGCCGAACGGGGGCAAGCCCCCTCGCCACAGGTAGGTGCCAGGCCTTCATCGGCACGCACATGAACCCGTGCAAGACCCCGAGGTCTTTGGGAGCTCCACATGTTGAACACCCTTCTTCCAATCCTGCTGTTCGCTGCCCTGGGCCTGGGTGTCCTGGGCGCGTTGCGGCGGGTGGCTATGTGGCGCCGGGGCCGGGCTTCGAAAGTCGACCTGATCGGCGGCCTGCTGGCCATGCCCAAGCGCTACATGGTCGACTTGCACCACGTGGTCGCGCGGGACAAATACATCGCCAACACCCACGTGGCCACGGCCGGTGGTGCGGTGGCGTCCATCGTGCTGGCAATTCTGGTGCACGGTTTTGGCCTGCATAACCGCTTCCTCGGCTATGCACTGTTGCTGATGACGGCGGTGATGTTCGTCGGTGCGATTTTCATGTTCCTGCGCCGTCGCCACCCACCGGCCCGCCTGTCCAAAGGGCCATGGATGCGTTTGCCCAAAAGCCTGTTGGCATTCTCCGCGAGCTTCTTCCTGTTGACCCTGCCGGTCGCCGGCATCCTCCCGGAAAACTTCGGCGGTTGGCTGTTGGCGGCAATCCTCGGTGTCGGCGTGCTCTGGGGCGTCTCGGAATTGTTCTTCGGCATGACCTGGGGCGGACCGATGAAGCACGCCTTCGCTGGTGCCCTGCACCTGGCCTGGCACCGTCGCGCTGAACGCTTTAATGGTGGTCGTTCCACCGGTTTGAAACCGCTGGACCTGAGCGACCCGACCGCGCCGCTGGGCGTGGAAAAACCCAAGGATTTCACTTGGAACCAACTGCTCGGTTTCGACGCCTGCGTACAGTGCGGTAAATGCGAAGCAGCGTGCCCGGCGTTCGCCGCCGGCCAGCCGCTGAACCCGAAAAAACTAATTCAAGACATGGTCGTCGGCTTGGCCGGCGGCACCGACGCCAAGTTCGCTGGCAGCCCCTATCCCGGCAAAGCCATCGGTGAACACGCCGGTAACCCGCATCAACCGATCGTTAACGGTCTGGTGGACGCCGAAACCCTCTGGTCCTGCACCACGTGCCGCGCCTGCGTCGAGGAATGCCCGATGATGATCGAGCACGTCGACGCCATCGTCGACATGCGCCGCCATCTGACGCTGGAAAAAGGCGCCACGCCAAACAAGGGCGCCGAAGTCCTGGAAAACCTGATCGCCACTGACAACCCTGGCGGCTTCGCCCCAGGCGGGCGGATGAACTGGGCGGCGGACTTGAACCTCAACCTGCTCAGCGAGAAGAAGTCGGTCGACGTGCTGTTCTGGGTCGGCGACGGTGCCTTCGACATGCGCAACCAGCGCACTTTGCGCGCCTTCGTCAAAGTGCTGAAAGCGGCCAAGGTCGACTTCGCGGTGCTCGGTCTTGAAGAACGCGACAGCGGTGACGTGGCCCGACGCCTGGGCGACGAAGCGACCTTCCAGTTGTTGGCCAAACGCAACATCCAGACCCTGGCGAAATACAGCTTCAACCGCATCGTCACCTGCGACCCGCACAGCTTCCACGTGCTGAAAAACGAGTACGGCGCCTTCGACGGCAACTACCTCGTGCAGCACCACAGCACCTACATGGCCGAAATCATCGACGCTGGCGCCCTGAACCTCGGCCAGCACAAAGGCACCAGCGTGACTTATCACGACCCGTGCTACCTCGGTCGCTACAACGGTGAATACGAGGCGCCGCGTGAAGTGCTGCGCGCCCTCGGGATTGAAGTGAAGGAAATGCAACGCTCCGGTTTCCGCTCGCGCTGCTGCGGTGGCGGTGGCGGTGCGCCGATCACCGACATTCCGGGCAAGCAACGGATCCCCGACATGCGCATGGACGACATTCGTGAAACCGGCGCCGAACTGGTAGCTGTGGGTTGCCCACAATGCACCGCGATGCTCGAAGGCGTGGTCGAACCGCGTCCGCTGATCAAGGACATCGCCGAACTGGTGGCCGATGCATTGCTCGAAGACGCCGCACCGAGCAAGCCGAGCACCCCGGCCAAACGTGAACCTGCGGAGGCCCACTGATGAGCGACATTATCCGCCGCGACCCCCGCGCCGAATGGATTGCCCGTAACCGTTTGCACCCGCTGCACGCGGCGATGCAACCGGCGCAACACAGCTGGATGGGCCCGAACGGCGTCATCCGCAAGAATCTGCATGGCATTGGTTTTATCGGGCCTAACGGCATCAAGCGCATCGACCGCAGCGGCGCACAGCAGGGCGGGGCGACCAAACGTTCGGCCGCCGTTGAAGTGCAACTGCCGCTGCATCAAGTGCCTGCACCAGCGTTTTACATCTGCGTGGTGCCGGACATGGTCGGCGGTCGCTTGAGCAGCCACGACCGCGACTTGCTCGGCCTCGCTCATCAGTTGGCCGGCAACGACGGCGCGGTGCTTGCAGTGGTTTTCGGCGAACACAAAGAAAACGCTTTCGCCACCGCAGGTGTCGATCGCTTGCTGGTGCTCGATGGTGATGAATTCAGCGGTTATGCACCGGAACAACGGGTCCAGGGCCTGCGGGCTGTGGATAACCAGTTCAACCCGCGTCACTGGTTGCTGCCGGACAGCCGCAGCGGTGGTGGCGAACTCGGTCGACGCTTTGCCGCGGCACTGGGCGAACGCCCGGCCACGCGGGTCTGGCAGGTCAAGGACCAGGAATGCATCGGCCGCGCCGGTGCGGGCTTGCAAGACCTTGCGCGCCCGGTAGCACGCTTGATTCTGGCCGCTGTTGAATGCGCCGAACCTGTCAGCGAAACCCGTCACGAAGCCTTGCCGGTGGAGTTATCCACAGCCGTGGTTCGTAGCCTGTCACGTATCGAAGATTTGGGCGCGGTGGCGGTGGACCCGGCGGCGATTCCAATGGCCGAAGCTGAGTTCATTTTCTCTGGCGGCAACGGGGTCAAGGACTGGGGACTTTTCCACAGGACAGCCGAAGCATTGGGCGCTACCGAAGGCGCATCGCGGGTGGCGGTGGACGATGGGTTCATGGCCCGCGACCGTCAGGTCGGTGCGTCGGGCACCTGGGTCACCGCGCGGGTTTATGTGGCCGTGGGGATTTCCGGGGCGATTCAGCACCTGCAAGGCATCGGTGCCTGCGACAAGGTGGTGGCGATCAACCTCGATCCTGGCTGCGACATGATCAAACGGGCCGACCTGTCGGTGATCGGCGAGAGCGCCGAGATTCTTCAAGCCTTGATCGATGCGATAGCGGCTTATCGCAACGACGCCAAGCGCGATGCGGCTTAAGGGAAGGAAAGGGTTATGAGTACTAACGTCATCAGCCTGGTGTCCATCGGCGCCCACCCGACCTCCGGCCGGCCACGCCGCGCCGAACAGGACGCGCGCGCCGTGGAACTGGGCCTGCAACTGGCTGGGGATAACCTGCAAGTGCTGCATGCCGGCGACGTCGCGGAACCTGCATTGCGTGCCTATTTGGGCATGGGCCTGGAACAACTGCATGTTCTGGAACAGCCGGAAGGCGCCGACGCGCTGCCGGCGTTGACTGCTTATCTTCGCGATGCCGGGGCGCAGGTCGTTCTGACCGGCAGCCAGGCTGAAACCGGTGAGGGCTCTGGCATGTTGCCGTTCCTGCTGGCTGAAAGCCTCGGCTGGCCGCTGGTGGTGGGACTGGCTCAGGTCGAATCCATCGACGGTAATTCGGCCCTGGTGTTGCAAGCGTTGCCACGTGGTCAACGCCGTCGCTTGAAAGTACGGCTGCCGTTTCTGGCGACTGTGGATAACGCAGCGCCGAAGCCTCGGCAAAGCGCTTACGGCCCAGCCCGGCGTGGGGTGTTGCAGGCTGAAGACGTCGAAGTCATCGACGATGAACTGCTGGCGGTCGCAACCCTGCAACCGGCCAAACCACGGCCTAAACGCCTGAAAGTGATCAAGGCCAAAAGCGGCGCAGACCGCATGAAAGCCGCGACGGCCAAGGCCAGCGGTGGGGGCGGGCAGGTGCTTAAAGGCGTCACTGCGCAAGCCGGGGCCGAAGCAATTCTGAAGTTGTTGATTGAAGAAGGCGTCGTCCGCTAACAGATAACCAGCGTAGATCTAATAATGTGGGAGCGGGCTTGCTCGCGAAAGCGGACTGACATTCAACATTGATGTCGACTGAGCCACCGCTTTCGCGAGCAAGCCCGCTCCCACAGGGGGAAATAATGGCAGTTGAATTTCGTTCGGCCCTGCGCGCGGATGCGCGGGAGATTGCTCGCTTGTTTCAGATTTCATCGGAAGGTGCCGCGGATTACATCTGGAGCCAACTGGCGCAGCCCGGCCAGGACTTGCTGGATGTCGGTGCCAGTCGCTACGCCCGTGACGACGTCGACTTCTCCTGGCAGAACTGCCTGATCGCGCAGGCTGAGGGGAACGTCATCGGCATGCTGCACAGCTACGTGATGCGTTACGACCCGCTGGCCGCTCCCGTCACCGATCCGGTCCTGGCGCCGTATGCCACGATGGAAATCCCCGACACCCTTTATATTTCGAGCCTGGCGCTGCATGAAGGCTGGCGCAATCAGGGCTTGGGCCAACAATTCCTCGCCTACGCGTACGACCGGGCCAATCAGCTGGGGCTCAACGGCTTGAGCTTGATCGACTACGCGGCCAATACCGGCGCCTGTCGGTTCTATCAACGGCATGGCTTCCGTATCGTCGACACCTGCCAGATCACACCGCACCCGATGATTCGGGTTACCGGCGAGGCTTATCTGATGTATCGGCCATAAGGCATGTGAACCCAATCCCTGTGGGAGCGGGCTTGCTCGCGAAGAGGCCGTCACATCCAACATCAATGTCGCCTGATTCACCGCCTTCGCGAGCAAGCCCGCTCCCACAGTGGTTCGATGTCGATCACAGAGTATGGGCATACCCACAATCCCCAGGGATTTTTGGATTTACCCACAATCCCTGTTAGTGCTTCTGTGGATAACATGTTCGCCCCTCGCTACACCCCACGCCAATCAAACCCTGCAGCCCTTCGTACAAAAAACAACCAGCCTAACTCGCGGTTTTTTCAAGCTTTTTCCCGAGGATAACTTTGCCCGCGAGCCAATACTTGCCCCCAATCTCTGTTGGCGCTTCTGTGGATAAGATGTTCGCTGTCCGCTGCAGGCCATATAAACCGGGCTTGTGACGCGTCTGATTAAAAAATAACCAAATCACTGTTTTACGCCGACAAACCGCCTGGAAACCCCGATTTATCAAGCCTTAGGCAGGTTTTCCACAGAGTCGTCAAAGTTGCCCCCAAAGTCTGTTGGCGCTTCTGTGGATAAGGTGTTCGCCATCCTCTACAGACCATATAAAACGTGGCTTGTAGGATGTAGATCAAAAAACAACCAATTGCCATCCAGAACCCTGCTTCTGGATAAGTCACGGTTTTTCTTCACTAATTTTCAAGCGTATTCCCAGTAAATCCATACTTGTCCCCATTTGCTGTGGGTGGAGGTGTGGATAACTTGTTCGCTAAACCCTACAAGCCACGCCCCGCATAGGCCTGAACGTAATAGATCAGATTTCATACAGGTCTAAGGCTCTTCCTTGACTTCAATCTGCCGCCTGTCTTCACTAACCAGTTACCAAGGACAACCGTTACTTATCCACATCTGGTTCAGGGAGAACGCGTGATGGATAGCCAGCCACACCACCTGCACCCCACTCCCTGCACGGCCTGCGTCCCGGTTCCTGCGACTTCGCTGCGTAAGCGCATCCATCGCCGAGCGGCCAATCAGCGTGCCCGTCTATAGCGCTTGACCCCTCCAACGCCACAGCTTTGCTGTCGCTGAGTTCGCTCAGTGGCCAGGTGTTCGTTCGCCCATTGATAGCAGGCAACCGCAGAGTTGCCCCATCAGCCTGAGAGAGGAAAAAACCCATGACCCGGATCGCAACGCCCATCAGCGACATCAAGGAACACTACGACGTGATCGTCATCGGCTCCGGCTATGGCGGCGGGATCGCGGCTTCGCGCCTGTCCCGGGCCGGTAAGCGGGTGTGCCTGCTGGAGCGCGGTCGGGAAATGCAGCCCGGCGAGTACCCCAACACCATGATCGCGGCCACCGAGGAGTTGCAGGTGCATGACCCGGACGGCCACATCGGCTCGCGTACCGGGTTGTTCGACCTGCACGTCAATGCCCAGCAGAACGTGGTGGTCGGTTGTGGCTTGGGCGGCACCTCGCTGATCAACGCCAACGTCGCCCTGGAACCGGAACCCGGTGTGTTCGACGATCCGCGCTGGCCGCTGGCGGTGCGCGAACATCGCGACACCTTGCTCAAGGATGGCTACGCCCGGGCCCGGGAAATGCTCAAGCCCATGCCGTATCCCAGCACCTCGCCGGTATTGCCCAAACTCGAAGCCAACAAAAAATCGGCGGATTACCTCAAGCAAGGCGCGCACTTTTACCGGCCGCCGATCAACGTGACCTTCGACAAGCTGCCGAACAACCTCAACCACGTCGGCGTCGAACAACTGCCTTGCAACCACTGCGGCGACTGCGTCTCGGGCTGTAACAACAAGGCCAAGAACACCACGCTGATGAACTATCTGCCAGACGCCTCGAACCACGGCGCGGAGATTTTCTGCCAGGCCGAAGTGCGGCACCTGGAGCGCGACGGCGATGGCTGGATCGTGCACTTCCAATACCTGGACAGCGGTCGCGAGACGTTCTCGGCGCCGACGCTGTTCGTCAAAGCCGACATCGTGGTGGTGTCCGCCGGGACCCTGGGTTCCACCGAAATCCTCCTGCGTTCCCGGGACAAAGGCCTGTCGACCTCCAACCAGCTCGGCGAAAACATGAGCGGCAACGGCGACATCCTCGGCTTCGGCCATAACTGCGAACAGCCGATCAACGGCATTGGTTTCGGCGCGCATCCGGCCAAGGAGCTGCACCCGGTCGGCCCGTGCATCACCTCGGTCATCGACATGCGCACCGAAGGCGACTGGCGCAGCCGCATGGTCATCGAAGAAGGCTCGATCCCCGGCGCCCTCGGCCGGCCGATGGTACCGAGCATGGCCGGGTTCGCCGAGCTGATCGGCGTGGCGACCGACGACAGCTTCACCGGCAAGATGAAATACAAGGAGCGCGAAGCCGAAAGCTTTCTGCGCGGGCCTTATTACGGCGCGCTGCACAACATGCAGACCTACCTGATCATGAGCCACGACGACGGCAAGGGCCGGATGGTGCTCGACAGCAAGGATCAGTTGCGCATCGATTGGCCCGGTGTTGGCGAGCAGGAAAACGTCAAACTCGGCAATGAGCGCCTACACCTGAGCACCAAGGCGTTGGGCGGGGTTTGGGTCGAGAATCCGATCTGGACCGAGTTGCTCAAACACAGCATCGTTTCGGTCCACCCGTTGGGCGGTTGCGTGATGGGCGAGGATGCGGGGCAGGGCGTGGTCAACCACAAGGGCCAGGTGTTCAGCGGTGTCAGCGGCACTGACGTGTATGCCAGTTTGTACGTGACCGACGGCGCAGTGATTCCGACGTCCCTGGCGGTCAATCCGCTGCTGACCATCTCGGCAGTAAGCGAGCGCAACATGGGCCTGCTGGCGGCTGATCGTGGCTGGCAGATCGATTACACGTTGCCTTCAGCGCCGCGCAAACAAGTCGCACCGCCGACCCTCGGCGTGCAGTTCACCGAAACCATGAAGGGCTACTTCTCCAAGGACTTCACCCAGCCTCAGGGCACCGACCTGCCGTTGTATGAAGCAGCAGCCACTCGCGGCGAATCGGAAAACTCGCCCATCGAGTTCACCCTGACCATCACCGCCAACGACCTCAACCGCATGATCAAGGAACCGGAACACGCCGCCACCCTGGTTGGCACGCTGGATGCGCCGGGCCTGTCGCCGCAGCCGCTGACTGCCAGCAATGGCGTGTTCAATCTGTTCGAGCAGTACGAAGAACAGGTCGGCGTGCGCCACATGAAATACGACATGAAGCTGACCGCCGAGGACGGCCAGGACTATTTCTTCAGCGCCTTCAAAACCGTGCCGGAAGACAACGGCGTACTGAATATCTGGCATGACACCAGCACGCTGTACGTCACGCTGTATAGCGGGCCGGACAAGACCGGTGCGGTGATCGGTTCCGGGGTGATGCATATTCACCCGACCGATTTCGCCAAGCAAATGACCACCATGAAAGTGCTCAACGCCCGCAACGAGCGCGAGCGCATTGAAGGCCTGGCACGCTTCGGCAAGTTCTTCGCCGGGATTCTCTGGGAGAGTTATGGCGGCGTGTTTGCCGGCGACATCTACTTCAACCCCGACGCACCACCGCGGCTGAAACGACCGCTGGATGCGCCAACTCCGAGCGTGCATTTCTTCCCGACCGAGGACAACGTCGAACTGCGCCTGACCCGTTATCAGGGTGGCACCAAAGGCCCGGTGATGCTGGTGCACGGGCTGGGTGTGGGCTCGAATATTTTCTCCACCGACACCATCCAGACCAACCTGCTGGAGTACCTGTGCAAGCACGAGTACGACGTCTGGTTGCTGGATTTGCGGGTGAGCATCCTGCTGCCGGCGAGCAAGAAGGAATGGAATGGCGACCAGATCGCCGAGTACGACTTCAAGGCTGCCATCGGCCAGATTCAGCAGGCGACCAGGGCCGCCGACGTGCAGTGCGTGGTGCATTGCTACGGCGCGACGACCTTCTTCATGTCGCTGCTGGCCGGGCTGCAAGGTGTGCGGTCAGTGGTTTGCTCGCAGATAGCCGCCGATACCGTCGTGGCCACGGCCACCGGGCTCAAGGCCGGTTTGCACTTGCCGGGGATGCTCGATGCCATCGGGGTCAAATCCCTTACCGCCTACGCCGACAACAAGGAGAACTGGTTCAACAAACTCTACGACAAAGCCCTCAACGGCTACGCCCGGATCGAGGCCCAGGGCTACTGCACCAACCCGGTGTGCCACCGCATCACCTTCATGTACGCGTCGTTGTACCGCCACGACACCCTCAATGAAACCTTGCACGACAACCTGCACGAGCTGTTTGGCGAGTCGAACATGCAGACCTTCGAGCACCTGGCGCTGATCGTGCGCAAAGGTCATCTGGTGAACTTCAAGGGTGAAGACGTCTACATGTCGCACTTCGACCGGTTGAGCATGCCGATCTGCTTTATCAGCGGGGCGGACAACCAGTGCTACCTGCCGGAGAGCACGCTCAGGACCTATGAGCGGGTGTGTAAGGTCCACGGGCCGGAACGCTATAGCCGGCAGGTGGTGCCGGGTTATGGCCATATCGACTGCATGTTCGGCAAGGACGCGGTGGTCGATGTGTACCCGATCATCCTGCAACACCTGGAGAAGACCGCCCTCGGCTAACGCAAATCCCCTGTGGAGAGGGAGCTTTTGTGGCGAGGGGGCTTGCCCCCGTTGGGTCGCGAAGCGGCCCCAAACCGGTGTATGCGGTCCATCAGGAGAAACCGCATTCGCAGGTTTTACGACTGCTTCGCAGCCGAACGGGGGCAAGCCCCCTCGCCACAGGTGTGTTACCTCGGGTTTTGGTGACAACAAGGAAATGGATGATATGGACACTTACATCCGCTGGTTTCAACGCTTCATCTGGCTAGGCATCGTGATGAATATGTTCTTCGCGTTGCCGGCCCTGTTCGCCCCGGCGCTGCTGACATCGATGCTCGGCCTGGCGCCGCAACTCTCCGATCCCTGGCTGGAAAACGCTGGCATGTTGCTGGTCGGCATCAGCGTGTTCTACATGCCGTCGGGCTTCAACGCGCCGCGCTTCGTGGTGCATTCCTGGTTGTGCGTGCTGACGCGGCTGATCGCCGTGGCGTTCTGGATTTACCTGATCAACACGAGCAACCAGGCCACGGTATTTGTGCCGATGCTGATGGGGGATTTGAGCTTCTTTCTGATCCTCGGGATTCTGCTGTACCTCGGCACATCGCCGGCCAATCGACCGCTGGCGCTGCTCTGCGACGGCTGGCGGGAATGGCGCGCGGGCTGGGCACGGCGTTGGCAAAGTCATGGGTTCAAAGTCGGCACGCTGATCGTGGTGCTGCTGCTCGGATTCATCGGCTACGAAACCTGGTACCAGATGCTGCGAGTGGTGCCAGCGCAGAAATACG
Organism: Pseudomonas sp. ASL4; assembly: GCF_056680395.1. Classification (NCBI taxonomy): domain Bacteria; kingdom Pseudomonadati; phylum Pseudomonadota; class Gammaproteobacteria; order Pseudomonadales; family Pseudomonadaceae; genus Pseudomonas; species Pseudomonas sp. ASL4. The sequence continues at coordinate 1,299,489 of NZ_CM155280.1, forward strand.
CCTCCGACGAAGATCACTACAAATACGCCGCCATCGGCCTCGGCATCGAAGCGCGAATCCCGTATTACCTGTTCGCCGTGCTGCCGCAGATGTGCCCGGAGAAACTGCCGAAACCCGGCGGCTACGAAGTCTTTGGCTTCCTCTACGAAAACGGCAAGGACCTGCCCATCGGCATGGCCAAGCGGCAGATCGGCTACCCGACGGTCGAGCCGAACTGCGCCTTGTGCCACACCGGTTCCTACCGGGCGAATGCCAGCGACGTCGCCACAACAGTGGCCACCGCACCGGCCAACACCCTGCAACTGCAAGCGTTCCAGTGGTTCGCCTACGATTGCGCCAGTGATCCGAAATTCACCACCGATGCGGTGATGACGGCGATCAATAGCAAGTTCCAGCTCGGTTTTTTCGAACGGTTGTACAACCGCTACCTGATCATCCCGATGGCCAAGAGCGCGTTGCTCAAACAGAAACAGGCCTACGCCTGGCAAAAACTGCGGCCACCCCAAGGACCGGGGCGTACCGACACCTTCAACCCGACGAAAATGGTGGTGTTCGGCTTCCCGGATGACTCGACCATCGGCACCGTCGACTTGCCGCAAGTCTGGAACCAGAAACCCCGGGAGTCGCTGTACCTGCACTGGGACGGCAACAACAACGACATCCACGAGCGTAACTACGCAGCGGCCATGGCCGTGGGTGCGACGCCGGAATCGGTACTGCCCGAAAGCTTCAACCGCGTGACCAACTGGCTGCTCGGTACCAAGCCACCGGCGTGGCCGTGGGCGCTGGATCAGGCCAAGGTCGCCCAAGGCAAACCGATCTGGGACAAAAACTGCGCCAGTTGCCATGAATTCGGCCGCACCGACACCGGCCAGGTCACCACCAGCATCGATGAACTGGGCACCGATCCTCATCGACTGGACTCGTTCACCACCGGTTTAGTCGACGCCTTCCACGGCTTCAAGAAACCGCCGTTCGACTTCAACGCCTACCGCAAGACCCAGAGCTACAGCAACACCCCCACCGACGGCATCTGGATGCGCGCGCCTTACCTGCACAACGGCTCGGTGCCGACACTGTGGGATTTGCTGCAACCGCCGGAACAGCGGCCGCAGGTGTTCTTCACCGGTTCCGACGTCTACGACCAACAGAAGGTTGGCTTCGTCACCACGGGTCAAACACCGGGCGGTTTCAAATTCGACACTCGACTTGAAGGCAATCACAACAGCGGCCACCTGTATGGCACGCAACTGTCGGACGTCGACAAACGGGCGCTCATCGAATTCATGAAAACCCTGTGATCCCACTACGGATGGAGGAATGCCAACATGTCACTAGTCGCTCATTGGGAACATGAGTACGACAAGGTCAAGGTTCGCCTGCACGGGTTGTATACACGGCTGGACATGGCCTGGAAAAAACTCATCAGCGACATCGAGCCCGAAGAGTTCGAGGCCATTGTCACGCTGCTGCAACGCGGTCACGATCAGGCGCAATACGTGCTCAAACACGGCGAACTGCCGGACGATGAACCGAGCGTGCCGTGGGAGTTGTCCCACGGTTTGTCGATCCTGCACATCGGCAATGCCACGCCGTTGCCGCAATCGACCGAGGAGTTGCAAACCCGGGTGCTCAAGGATGGCAGCTTGCTCGGTTGTCGAAAATGGGAGCTGCTGGACCTGCTGTGGAGCGAGGCGCTGCTGAAGTGGATTGAAAACCTGCGCCATCACGCACCGTTCACCACCACCCCGGCGCTGATGAAAATGGACAGCGACGTGACCCTGGCGATTGCCGGCGACTGGGGCACCGGGCCGTTCGATACCCACGCTCCGGCGGTGGCAGTGGCCAATCAGATGCAGCTCGCCCAGGCTGATTTCACCATTCACTTGGGGGACGTGTACTACGCCGGCTCGCACTCTCAGGAAGATGTCGATATGGTCGGCTGGCCGATGGGCAAGCACGGTTCGTTCACGCTCAATTCCAACCACGAGATGTACAGCGGTGCCCACGGCTACTTCAAGGAACTGGCCAAGCGTTTTCCCCAACAACAGGGCACCAGTTATTTCGCGTTGTACAACGACGACTGGCTGGTGATCGGCCTCGACAGTGCGTATGCCTCGGATGCGATGAACCTGTACATGGACGGCACGCTGAACAAGGAGCAGATCGCCTGGATGAAAGAGCTGCCCCAGCGCAAAAAGATCATGGTGCTCAGTCATCACCAAGGCTTCGATATTTCCGGGCATAACAAAACCGCGCTGTATCAACCGGTGTGTGATGCGCTGGGACGGGAGCCGGATTACTGGTATTGGGGGCATTTGCACAACGGCATTTGCTACGCGACCCAGGGCGGGTTGCATGCGCGCTGCGCCGGGCATGGGGCGATTCCATACGGCAATGCCAGCGAGCTGGACGGGCATTCGCGGGTGCTGTGGTCGGAAACGCAAAATGCGCAGGATGAGGCGTACCCGGATCGGGTGTTGAATGGTTATGTGAAAGTGAGGTTGGTGGGGGAGAACATCGAGGAGACGTTTATTGGTGAGGATGGGTCGGTGCGGTGGTCTTCAAAATGATTGGGTGAATGTGAAACCGCTTTCGCGAGCAAGCCCGCTCCCACATTGGATCTGTGTCGTGCACAACATCTGTGAACAACACGGTCAACTGTGGGAGCGGGCTTGCTCGCGAAGCTTTTGATGTTAGCCCTGAACCGGCACACCTTTGAGGTAAGGCGCAGGCTCAGCCCCAAGGTTGTTCAGCAGGCGCTCGCTGTACCAATCCACAAAGTTCACCACGCCAAACTCATAGGTCTTGGAGTAAGGCCCAGGCTGGTAAGCGGTGGAGTTGATCCCGCGCTGGTTCTCTTCGGCCAGGCGACGGTCCTGATCGTTGGTGGCATCCCAGACCTGGCGCATGCGCTCCACGTCGTAGTCCACGCCTTCGACGGCGTCCTTGTGCACGACCCACTTGGTGGTGACCATGGTTTCCTGGGCGCTGATCGGCCACACGGTGAACACGATGATGTGGTCGCCCATGCAGTGGTTCCACGAGTGCGGCAGGTGCAGGATGCGCATCGAACCGAGGTCCGGGTTTTTGATCCGGCCCATGAGTTTGGCGCAGCCCTGTTTGCCGTCCATGGTCATCGACACGGTGCCCTTGAGCAGCGGCATGCGCACGATACGGTTACGCAGGCCGAAGCTGGCGTGAGCGTAAGGAATCTTCTCGGCTTCCCAGGCAGCGGCGGAAGCAGCGACGTGGTCCTTGAAGCCCTGGTCGGCGCGCGGGTCGGTGACGTCGTCCCATTCCAGCAGGGTTTTCAGCAGTTCCGGGTGCGACGCGTTGCAGTGGTAGCACTCGCGGTTGTTTTCCAGCACCAGTTTCCAGTTGGCCTTTTCCATCAAGGTGGTGGTAATCGCCACCTTGGTGTTCTCCATGTCGTACGGTTCCATGTAATGGTTCAGCGTCTGCAGGAAGTCATCAATTGCAGGAGGGTTCTCCGACAAGCTGATGAAGATGTAGCCGCCAGCAGTCTTCACATTTACAGGTTTGAGGCCGTACTGCTTCATGTCGAAGTCGGCGCCCATTTCGGTGCCGGCGAACAGCAGGCGACCGTCCAGCTCGTAGGTCCACTGGTGGTAATGGCAGACCAGTTTGGCGACTTTGCCTTTTTCACTGGTGCACAGACGCGAGCCGCGGTGGCGGCAGACGTTGTGGAACGCATGCACCACGCCTTCGGCGCCGCGAATCACGATGATCGGGTTCTTGCCGACTTGCAGGGTCAGGTAGTTGCCCTTGGTCGGGATTTCGCAGGTCATGCCGGCGATCAGCCACTCTTTCTGGAAGATCTCCTGCATATCGATATCAAACAGCCGCTCGTCAGAGTAAAACGGCTGCGGCAGCGAGTAAGTGCGCTCGCGCTCTTGCAGCATTTGTGCAGTGGCCTTGCGTGCGGGTTCCAGCGGATCGCCCAGGCTGATTTTTGCGGTGACGTCCATCGATTTGATCCTCAAGGCCATTTCTGTGTGGCCGGCGAAAAGTGGCTGATACGGTTTGCTACGCAAGGTGTAAAGAATCTGTCTTTGTGTGAAGCGAGTGTGGGCCCGGCGCTGCCCAGAACCTTATCCATGGGCGACATGGCCCAATCTGTTCCCGACGCGCAACCCCCGGTAATTGGGGGCTGGTCGCGATAAGTATGTGAATGTCGCAGATAGGTAAATGGGTGGCTCGCGCTATACGCAGAATCGCCAACATAAGGCCGACCATCGGCGGTGGAGAACAGCATGTCCAACAGCTTCCTGAATCCGGTAACCACCCAGACCTGGGCCAATGGTCGACACATCGTCCGTTGCGTCAAAGTCATCCAGGAAACCTGGGACGTGCGCACCTTCTGTTTTATGGCCGATCAGCCAATCCTGTTCTTCTTCAAGCCGGGGCAGTTTGTCACCCTGGAGTTGGAAATCGACGGCGTGCCGATCATGCGCTCCTACACCATTTCCAGCTCACCGTCGGTGCCGTACAGCTTTTCGGTGACGATCAAGCGTGTACCGGGGGGCAAGGTCTCCAACTGGCTGCACGACACCCTGCATGAAGGCCAGGAGCTGGCGGTGCACGGGCCGGTCGGGCTGTTCAACGCCATGGACTTCACCGCGCCGAAGGTTTTGTACCTCAGCGGCGGCGTTGGTATTACGCCAGTCATGTCGATGGCGCGCTGGTTCTACGACACCAACGGCAACGTCGACATGGTGTTTATCCACAGCGCCCGCTCACCGAAAGACATCATCTACCACCGCGAGCTGGAACACATGGCGTCGCGGATCGACAACTTCAGCCTGCACCTGATCTGCGAGAAGCATGGTCTGGGCGAACCGTGGGCTGGTTATCGCGGTTACCTGAACCACAAGATGCTCGAACTGATGGCCCCGGACTTCCTGGAACGCGAAGTCTTCTGCTGCGGCCCGACGCCGTACATGAACGCGGTCAAGCGCATGCTCGAAGCGGTCGGCTTCGACATGAGCCGTTATCACGAGGAATCCTTCGGTGCGACGCCACCGGAAGCCCGTGCCGATGCGGTGGAACAAGCCGAAATCGCCGCCGACGCACCGGACATCGACGTGGCGGACCTGCATCAAGTGGAATTCACTGCATCCGGCAAGAGCATTCGCGTGGCGCCGGGTGAGACGGTGCATGCGGCGGCGGCCAAGCTTGGCCTGCTGATTCCGAAGGCGTGCGGGATGGGGATTTGCGGCACGTGCAAGGTGATGAAGTTGGGTGGCGAGGTCGAAATGGACCACAACGGCGGGATTACCGAGGAAGACGAGGCCGAAGGGTTTATTTTGTCGTGCTGCAGCGTGCCGAAGGGCGATGTGCGGATTGAGTTCTAACGCACTGCGCAAAACCTAATGTGGGAGCGGGCTTGCTCGCGAAGGCGTCGGATCAGTCAACATTGATGTCGAATGACACGCCGCCTTCGCGAGCAAGCCCGCTCCCACATGGGTCGGTGTTTTCAGTCGACAAACAGGTCCGGCATCAGTTTGTCGGTTGAGCCCGGTTCAAACCGATAGCCTTCAAAATCCGTCACCCCGTTTTCTCCGAGAATCTCTTCATCGATCAGCAACCGCCCGGTAATGCTGCGACCGCTACTGCTCAGAATCGCGTAAGCAGCATCCGCCATGATCGCCGGCGTTCGTGCGTGTTTGAAGGATTCCCGCGAACCGAGCTGAAATTCGATGGCAGCGGTGGCGATCATGGTCTGCGGCCACAGCGAGTTGACGCTGATGCCGTAACTGGCGAATTCCTCACTCATGCCCAGGGTCAGCATGCTCATGCCGTACTTGGTCACGGTGTAAGGGCTGTATTGCGCGAACCATTTGCTCGCCAGGTTTAGCGGTGGGGAAATGCTGAGAATGTGTCCGCTGCTTTTCTTCAGATAGGGCAGGGCAGCCTGGCTGCAGAGCAATACCGCGCGGGTGTTGATCTGATGCATCAGGTCGAAGCGCTTAAGCTCGACGTGCTGAACACCCGTCAACTTGATCGCCCCGGCATTGTTGATCAGTGCATCAATCCCGCCGAAATGCTCATTGGCCCGGGCCAGCGCCTCACGCACCGCCACTTCATCGCGCACATCCACCTGTAACGCCAACGCCTTGCCACCCGCCGCCTCGACTTCCTTGGCCACGCTGAAAATCGTGCCCGGCAACTTGGGATGCGGCTCGGCGCTCTTGGCGGCAATCACAATATTGGCCCCATCCCGCGCGGCCCTCAGTGCGATCTCGCGACCAATGCCCCGGCTGGCGCCGGTGATGAACAGGGTTTTGCCTTGTAAGGACATGCGTGCGCTCCTGATTATTATTGTCTGAGCAGATGGAACGGCTCGCCAGACAATGTAGACGAAGTCTTCAGGTGTACGCGGTCACTGTGGCGAGGGAGCTTGCTCCCGCTGGGCTGCGAAGCGGCCCTAACTACTGAGAATGCGGTCTGTCAGGCAGACCGCATTGGCTGGTTTTACGACGGCTGCGCCGCCGAGCGGGACGGTGCGACGTTTCGACAAGCTCCCTCGCCACAGGGGGGCAGGTTGCTCTTAGCGGGACATGACTTCGCGGATATCCGCCGCCAATTCCCGCACGCGCTCTTCTTCGGTGTCCCACGAGCACATGAAGCGTGCGCCGCCGTTGCCGATGAAGGTGTAGAAGCGCCAGCCCTTGGCGGTCAGTGCGGCGATGGCCGGCTCCGAGAGTTGCAAGAACACGCCGTTGGCTTGTACCGGGAACATCAGTTCCACGCCTGGGATGTCGCTGACCAGTTCCGCCAGCAGTTGCGCGCAATGGTTGGCGTGTTTGGCGTATTTGAGCCAGGCGTCGTTTTCCAGGATGCCGACCCACGGGGCGGACAGGAAGCGCATTTTCGAAGCCAGTTGCCCGGCCTGTTTGCAGCGGTAGTCGAAGTCTTCAGCCAGTTTGTGGTTGAAGAACAGAATCGCCTCTCCCACCGCCATGCCGTTTTTCGTGCCGCCGAAGCACAGTACGTCGACGCCGGCCTTCCAGGTCAGGTCGGCCGGGGAGCAGCCGAGGAATGCGCAGGCGTTGGAGAATCGTGCGCCGTCCATGTGCAGGTTCAGGCCGAGTTCTTTGCAGGTGACGCTGATGGCGCGGATTTCTTCCGGGGTGTAGACGCTGCCGACTTCGGTGGCCTGAGTCAGGGTCACAACGCGGGGTTTCGGGTAGTGGATGTCCTGACGCTTGAGGGCGACTTCGCGGATCGATTCCGGGGTCAGCTTGCCGTTTTCGGTGCGTGCGACCAGCAGTTTGGAACCGTTGGAAAAGAATTCCGGCGCGCCGCATTCGTCGGTTTCGACGTGGGCGGTTTCCGAGCAGATCACGCTGTGGTAACTCTGGCACAGCGACGACAGGGCCAGCGAGTTGGCTGCGGTGCCGTTGAAGGCGAAGAACACTTCGCAGTCGGTTTCAAACAGTTTGCGGAAATCGTCGGATGCGCGGGCGGTCCACTCGTCGTCGCCGTAAGCGCGTTGGTGGCCGTGGTTGGCCTGTTCCATGGCCGCCCAGGCTTCAGGGCAGATACCGGAATAGTTGTCGCTGGCAAATTGTTGGCTCTTATCGGTCATGGCCTGATTCCGTGTTCAAAACCCCTATGGTGAAGGGTTTTGTGGTCAATGATGGTGCGCACTTTACCGAAGATCGTCCGGAGAGCACACGCGATGATGCTGTCAGAAAATTACACAATTGACGGGCAATTATGCACATGACGCAACGGGACGGCGCGCTGGATCTGCTCAAGTGGCTGGCGCTGCTGAGCATGGTGCTCGATCACCTGCGATATGTCGGTTACTCCCTCGATTTTCTGTATGTGCCGGGCAGGCTGGCGTTTCCCTGGTTCTGTCTGGCGATGGCGGCGAATCTGGCGCGCATGCGTGCGGTAACGACTGACGGTCAGTGGCGCTATCTGGGTTGGTTGATGCTGTTTAGTGCGATTAGTGAAATTCCCTATCGGTTGTTCATTCCTGATCCCGACACGTTGAACGTGCTGCCGACGTTGGCGCTGGGCCTGTTGGTGGCGCGGGGCTGGCAAAGTCCGACGCTTCAATCGCGACTGCTGGCGGTCGCTTGCGTGTTGCTCGCGGTGCTGTTCCCGGAGCGACTGATGTTCGGTTTCTTCGGCGTGCTGTTGCCGCTGACGATGCTGCTGGTGATCCGCCGGCCGTGGTATTTCAGCCTGTTGCCGGGGTTGGTGTGTCTGGCGGCGAATCAGTGGCAGGTGCTATATGAGGCGGCGCAGTTGGGCAACAGTGTGGCGATCTTCGGGATCGCCGCTTGTCTGATCGCGCCACTGGCCGGCGTACTTCTGTTGCGACATGCCGGTCGCCTCAAGCCGCCGCCGATGCGCCGCTGGGCGTATGTGCTCTACCCCGCGCATTTCCTCGCACTGTTGGCCTTGCACCAACTCATCGCCTGACACATTCCCTGTGGGAGCGGGCTTGCTCGCGAATGCGGTTTGTCATCCACCAACGATGTTGACTGACCTGACGCATTCGCGAGCAAGCCCGCTCCCACAGGGGATCTCAGCTGATTCGATGACCGTGTTCGGCCAGCCATTTCAGCCCATGTCGTAAACGCACCTTTGCGTGGCGTCCATAGGCATTTGACCTGTCTGCGCCGGTCATACCATCGCATCCAAAGGGCACTGCCGAAAGGTACGTGCCTCACCGAGACGAAAGGCGCACAAGCCGCCGCTGGGAGAGACGCGATGTTCAGCAAGCAAGACCAGATCAAGGGCTACGACGATGCACTGCTGGCGGCGATGAATGCCGAGGAGCAACGCCAGGAAGATCACATCGAACTGATCGCGTCAGAGAACTACACCAGCAAACGCGTCATGGAAGCGCAAGGCAGTGGCCTGACCAACAAATACGCCGAAGGTTATCCGGGCAAGCGCTACTACGGTGGCTGCGAGCACGTCGACAAGGTTGAAGCCCTGGCCATCGAGCGCGCCAAGCAACTGTTCGGCGCCGATTACGCCAACGTCCAGCCGCACTCCGGCAGCCAGGCGAACGCCGCGGTTTATCTGGCCCTGTTGAACGCAGGCGACACCGTGCTGGGCATGAGCCTGGCCCACGGCGGTCACCTGACCCACGGCGCCAAAGTCAGTTTCTCCGGCAAGCTCTATAACGCCGTTCAGTACGGCATCGACACCAACACCGGCCTGATCGACTACGACGAAGTCGAGCGCCTGGCGGTCGAGCACAAGCCGAAAATGATCATCGCCGGGTTCTCGGCCTATTCGAAGACTCTGGACTTCCCGCGCTTCCGTCAGATCGCTGACAAGGTTGGCGCGTACTTCTTCGTCGACATGGCTCACGTCGCCGGTCTGGTCGCTGCCGGCCTGTACCCGAACCCGCTGCCGTACGCCGATGTGGTCACCACCACCACCCACAAAACCCTGCGCGGTCCACGTGGTGGCCTGATCCTGGCCAAGGCCAACGAAGAACTGGAAAAGAAATTCAACTCCGCCGTGTTCCCCGGTGGTCAGGGCGGCCCGCTGATGCACGTGATCGCCGGTAAGGCGGTGTGCTTCAAGGAAGCGTTGGAGCCTGGTTTCAAGGCTTACCAACAACAAGTGATCGACAACGCCCAGGCCATGGCCGGCGTGTTTATCAAACGCGGCTACGATGTAGTGTCCGGCGGCACTGACAACCACCTGTTCCTGGTCAGCCTGATTCGTCAGGGCCTCACCGGTAAAGAAGCGGACGCTGCCCTCGGTCGCGCCCACATCACCGTGAACAAGAACGCTGTGCCGAACGATCCACAGTCGCCGTTCGTGACCTCGGGCCTGCGCATTGGCACCCCGGCGGTGACCACTCGCGGCTTCAAGGTTACCCAGTGCGTGACGCTGGCCGGCTGGATCTGCGACATCCTCGACAACCTCGGCGATGCCGATGTCGAGGCGAATGTCGCGCAGCAAGTGGCAGCCCTGTGCGCGGACTTTCCGGTTTATCGCTGAGCGCGGTTTTGGAGTAAATGACTATGCAACGCTATTCGGGCTTCGGCCTCTTCAAACACTCCCTCAGCCATCACGAAAACTGGCAGAAAATGTGGCGCACGCCGACCCCTAAAAAGGTCTATGACGTGGTCATCGTCGGCGGTGGCGGGCATGGTCTGGCGACCGCCTACTACCTCGCCAAGGAGCACGGCATCACCAACGTGGCCGTGGTCGAGAAAGGCTGGCTGGGCGGCGGTAATACCGCGCGCAACACCACCATTGTTCGCTCCAACTACCTGTGGGACGAGTCGGCGCACCTGTACGAACACGCGATGAAACTGTGGGAAGGCCTGTCCCAGGACCTGAACTACAACGTGATGTTCTCCCAGCGTGGCGTTTACAACCTGTGCCACACCCTGCAAGACATTCGTGATTCCGAGCGTCGGGTCAGCGCCAACCGCCTCAACGGCGTCGATGGCGAACTGCTCGATGCCAAGCAAGTGGCCGACGAGATTCCGTACCTCGACTGCTCCAGGAACACCCGCTACCCGGTGCTGGGCGCAACCGTTCAGCGCCGTGGCGGCGTGGCTCGTCACGATGCCGTGGCCTGGGGCTTTGCCCGTGCCGCCGACGCCTTGGGCGTGGACTTGATCCAGCAGACCGAAGTGATCGGTTTCCGCAAGGAAAACGGCGTGTGCATCGGTGTTGAAACCAACAAGGGTTTCATCGGCGCCAAGCGCGTCGGCGTAGTGACCGCCGGTAACTCCGGGCACATGGCCAAACTTGCCGGTTTCCGCCTGCCGATCGAATCCCACCCGCTGCAAGCGCTGGTGTCCGAGCCGATCAAGCCGATTATCGACAGCGTGATCATGTCCAACGCCGTGCACGGTTATATCAGCCAGTCCGACAAGGGCGACCTGGTGATCGGCGCCGGCATCGACGGCTACAACGGTTACGGCCAGCGCGGTTCGTACCCGGTGATCGAGCACACCATCCAGGCCATCGTCGAGATGTTCCCGGTGCTGTCCCGCGTACGTATGAACCGTCAGTGGGGCGGCATCGTCGACACCACCCCGGATGCATGCCCGATCATCTCGAAAACCCCGGTACCGAACATGTTCTTCAACTGCGGTTGGGGCACCGGCGGCTTCAAGGCAACACCTGGCTCGGGCAACGTATTTGCCGCGAGCCTGGCCAAGGGTGAAATGCACCCATTGGCTGCACCTTTCTCCATCGACCGTTTCCACAACGGTGCGTTGATCGATGAACACGGCGCTGCTGCGGTTGCCCACTAACAGGAGAAATCCCCATGTTGCATATCTTCTGTCCTCACTGCGGCGAACTGCGCTCCGAAGAGGAATTCCACGCATCCGGTCAGGCGCACATCCCGCGTCCACTGGATCCGACTACCTGCACCGACGAGGAGTGGGGCGACTACATGTTCTTCCGCGATAACCCTCGCGGTCTGCACCACGAACTGTGGATTCACGCCGCCGGTTGCCGTCAGTACTTCAACGCGACCCGCGACACCGTGACCTACGAGATTCTCGAAACCTACAAGATCGGCACCAAGCCACAATTCACCGACAAGACCGACAGCCCGAAAGCGGCCGCCACGGCTCTGGGAGAGAAGGTATGAGCCAGATCAATCGCCTGTCCAACGGCGGACGGATCGACCGCAACAAAGTGCTGAGCTTCACCTTCAACGGCCTGGTCTACAAAGGCTTTGAAGGCGATTCCCTGGCTGCAGCCTTGCTGGCCAACGGTGTCGACATCATCGGTCGCAGCTTCAAGTATTCCCGGCCACGCGGCATCTTCGCCGCCGGTGCCGAAGAGCCGAACGCGGTGCTGCAGATCGGCGCCACCGAAGCTACGCAAATCCCGAACGTGCGCGCCACGCAACAAGCGCTGTACCAAGGTTTGGTCGCCACCAGCACCAACGGCTGGCCGAGCGTGAACAACGACATGATGGGGATTCTCGGCAAGGTCGGCGGCAAGCTGATGCCGCCGGGCTTCTACTACAAAACCTTCATGTACCCGCAATCGTTCTGGATGACTTACGAGAAGTACATTCGTAAGGCTGCCGGTCTTGGCCGCTCGCCGACCGAGAACGATCCGGACACCTACGACTACATGAACCAGCACTGTGACGTGCTGATCGTCGGCGCCGGCCCTGCTGGCCTGGCCGCTGCATTGGCCGCTGCGCGCAGCGGTGCTCGTGTAATCCTGGCCGATGAGCAGGAAGAGTTCGGCGGCAGCCTGCTCGATTCCCGCGAAAGCCTCGACGGCAAAGCGGCGACCGAATGGGTTGCCAGCGTCATCGCGGAACTGAAAGACACCCCGGACGTGCTGCTGTTGCCGCGCGCCACCGTCAACGGTTACCACGACCATAACTTCCTGACCATTCACGAACGCCTGACTGATCACCTCGGCGACCGCGCTCCGATTGGCCAGGTCCGTCAGCGTATTCACCGGGTTCGCGCCAAACGCGTAGTACTGGCGACCGGCGCTTGCGAGCGTCCACTGGTTTACGGCAACAACGACGTGCCGGGCAACATGCTCGCCGGCGCTGTGTCGACTTACGTTCGTCGTTACGGCGTAGCACCGGGCAAGAAACTGGTGCTGTCGACCAACAACGACCACGCCTACCGCGTTGCATTGGATTGGCTCGATGCCAGCCTGCAAGTCGTCGCGATTGCCGACGCCCGCAGTAACCCGCGCGGTGCGTTGGTTGAAGAGGCACGCGCCAAAGGCATCCGCATCCTGACCGGCAGCGCCGTGATCGAAGCCCGTGGCAGCAAGCACGTTACCGCGGCTCGCGTGGCGGCGATTGATGTCAAAGCCCACGCTGTGACCAGTCCTGGCGAATGGCTGGATTGCGACCTCGTTGCCACTTCCGGCGGCTACAGCCCGGTGGTCCACTTGGCTTCGCACCTGGGCGGCAAACCGACCTGGCGTGAAGACATCCTCGGTTTCGTACCGGGCGAAGCACCGCAGAAACGCGTGTGCGTCGGTGGCATCAACGGTGTCTATGGTCTCGGCGATTCCCTGGCCGATGGTTTTGAAGGGGGCGCTCGCGCTGCCAGCGAAGCCGGTTTCAGTGTGGTCGAGGGCGTACTGCCCAAAGCCCTGACTCGTCATGAAGAGCCGACTCTGGCGCTGTTCCAGGTGCCGCACGAAAAAGCGACCGCACGGGCGCCGAAGCAATTCGTCGACCTGCAAAACGACGTCACCGCCGCCGCTATCGAACTGGCGACCCGCGAAGGTTTCGAGTCGGTCGAGCACGTCAAACGCTACACCGCGCTGGGCTTCGGCACCGATCAGGGCAAGCTCGGCAACGTCAACGGTCTGGCCATCGCCGCCCGCTCGCTGAACGTGACCATCCCGCAAATGGGCACCACGATGTTCCGCCCGAACTACACGCCGGTGACCTTCGGCGCTGTAGCCGGCCGTCACTGTGGGCACATCTTCGAACCAGTACGTTTCACCGCGCTGCATCACTGGCACGTAAAAAACGGTGCTGAATTCGAAGACGTCGGTCAGTGGAAACGTCCGTGGTACTTCCCGAAAAACGGCGAAGACCTGCACGCCGCGATCAAGCGCGAATGCAAAGCCGTGCGCGACAGCGTCGGCCTGCTGGACGCGTCGACCCTCGGCAAGATCGACATTCAAGGCCCGGATGCGCGGGAGTTCCTGAACCGCATCTACACCAACGCCTGGACCAAGCTCGACGTGGGCAAAGCCCGCTACGGCCTGATGTGCAAAGAAGACGGCATGGTGTTCGACGACGGCGTAACCGCATGTCTCGCCGACAACCATTTCGTGATGACCACCACCACCGGCGGCGCTGCACGCGTGCTGCAATGGCTGGAAATCTACCAACAGACTGAATGGCCAGACCTGAAGGTGTACTTCACTTCCGTGACGGATCACTGGGCAACCATGACCCTGTCCGGGCCGAACAGCCGCAAGCTGCTCAGCGAAGTTACCGACATTGATCTGAGCAACGAAGCGTTCCCGTTCATGACCTGGAAAGAAGGCCTGGTGGGCGGTGTGCCGGCGCGGGTGTTCCGGATTTCGTTTACCGGTGAGCTGTCGTACGAAGTCAACGTGCAAGCCGACTACGCCATGGGCGTGCTCGAGAAAATCGTCGCGGCTGGCAAGCAGTACAACCTGACTCCGTACGGCACTGAAACCATGCACGTACTGCGGGCGGAGAAGGGTTTCATCATCGTCGGCCAGGACACTGACGGCTCGATGACCCCTGACGACCTGAACATGGGTTGGTGTGTCGGTCGCACCAAACCGTTCTCGTGGATCGGCCAGCGTGGCATGAACCGCGAAGACTGCGTGCGTGATCAACGTAAACAGTTGGTGGGCCTGAAGCCGATCGATCCGACCAAATGGCTGCCGGAAGGGGCGCAACTGGTGTTCAACACCAAGCAAACCATCCCGATGACCATGGTTGGTCACGTGACCTCCAGCTACGCGCACAACTCCCTCGGCTATTCGTTTGCCATGGGTGTGGTGAAGGGCGGCTTGAAACGCATCGGTGAGCGGGTGTTCGCACCGCTGGCCGACGGTAGCGTGATCGAGGCGGAGATTGTTTCTTCGGTGTTCTTCGATCCGAAGGGTGATCGCCAGAACATCTAATGGCCTCGAGTCCTGTGGGGTGCCTGCTGACGCCATCGCGAGCAGGCTCGCTCCCACAGGGGAACGCGGTCAAATGTGGGAGCGAGCCTGCTCGCGATGGCGTCAGACCAGCCGCCACAAGGGCCGGACTCAACAGAATTCAGGAACAGGTGCTTTATGACCGCAGCCAATGTTTACCAACAACGCCCAACCACCGGGGCCAAGGCCGAGTCGTCGCTGCATCATGCCGACCTCGCCAGCCTGGTGGGTAAGGGCCGCAAAAACGCCGGCGTGATCGTGCGTGAGAAAAAACTCCTCGGCCACCTGACCATTCGTGGCGATGGCCACGATGCCGCGTTCAGCGCTGGCGTGCACAAGGCCCTGGGCATCGAATTGCCCGGCGCCCTGACCGTCATCGTCAAAGGCGAATCCAGCCTGCAATGGATGGGGCCGGATGAATGGCTGCTGATCGTGCCGAGCGGTGAAGAATTCGCCGCCGAGCAAAAACTCCGTGAAGCGCTGGGCGACCTGCACATCCAGATCGTCAACGTCAGCGGCGGCCAGCAGATCCTCGAACTGAGCGGCCCGAATGTGCGCCAGGTGCTGATGAAATCCACCAGCTACGACGTACACCCCAACAGCTTCCCGGTGGGCAAGGCTGTTGGCACCGTGTTTGCCAAGTCGCAACTGGTGATCCGCCACACCGCCGAAGACACCTGGGAACTGCTGATTCGTCGCAGCTTCTCGGATTACTGGTGGTTGTGGTTGCAGGATGCGGCCGCTGAATACGGGCTTAGCGTTCAGGCCTGATGGATGATCGTTCCCACCTGTGGCGAGGGGGCTTGCCCCCGTTGGGCTGCGCAGCAGCCCCAAATCCTCAAGACGCGGTTTGACTGACACACCGCGTTTGCCGGTTTTACGACTGCTTCGCAGCCGAACGGGGGCAAGCCCCCTCGCCACAGGTCTTCGCAGTCGCGTAGGTATTTTCGAACAGGAGTCACCGCACTATGAGCCGCGCCCCAGACACATGGATTCTGACCGCCGACTGCCCAAGCGTCCTCGGCACCGTGGATGCGGTGACCCGCTTTCTGTTCGAGCAGGGCTGCTACGTCACCGAGCATCATTCCTTCGATGACCGACTCTCGGGCCGTTTCTTCATTCGCGTGGAATTCCGCCAGCCCGACGGCTTCGACGAACTCGCCTTCCGCGCCGGCCTGGCAGAGCGTGGCCAGGCCTTCGGCATGATCTTCGAACTCACCGCGCCGAACTATCGGCCAAAAGTGGTGATCATGGTCTCCAAGGCCGATCACTGCCTCAACGATTTGCTCTACCGCCAGCGCATCGGCCAGTTGTCGATGGACGTGGCCGCCGTGGTCTCCAACCACCCGGACCTCAAACCGTTGGCCGACTGGCACCAGATTCCGTACTACCACTTCCCGCTCGACCCGAACGACAAACCGTCGCAAGAGCGTCAGGTGTGGCAGGTGATCGAAGAGTCCGGCGCCGAACTGGTGATCCTTGCCCGTTACATGCAGGTCCTGTCGCCGGAACTGTGCCGCAAACTCGACGGCAAGGCGATCAACATTCACCACTCCCTGCTGCCGGGTTTCAAGGGCGCCAAGCCGTATCACCAGGCCTACAACAAAGGCGTGAAACTGGTCGGCGCGACGGCGCACTACATCAACAACGACCTGGACGAAGGCCCGATCATCGCCCAAGGCGTGGAAGCGGTGGACCACAGCCATTACCCGGAAGATTTGATCGCCAAGGGGCGGGATATCGAAGGCCTGACCCTGGCCCGAGCGGTTGGTTATCACATTGAACGACGAGTGTTTTTGAACGCCAATCGCACGGTCGTTCTTTAGGACGCCTTCGCGAGCGAGCCCGCTCCCACAGGGGATTTGTGTCTGCCCACAAATCTCGGGTACACCGCAAAACCAATGTGGGAGCGGGCTTGCTCGCGAAGAGGCCATAACAAACAACAAAAGACACAAGCACTAACCCGAGCAATCAACGCGCCGCCGCTCCATGGCGACGCGACCGCTACATAAAAACAACAGCGAGGTGAAAGCATGTCTGGCAATCGTGGTGTGGTGTATCTCGGCAATGGCAAGGTCGAAATACAGAAAATCGACTATCCGAAAATGCAGGACCCGCGCGGCAGGAAGATTAATCACGCTGTCATCCTGCGTGTGGTGTCCACCAACATCTGTGGTTCCGATCAGCACATGGTGCGCGGTCGTACCACGGCTCAAACCGGCCTGGTGCTGGGGCATGAAATCACTGGTGAAGTGATCGAGAAGGGCAGCGACGTCGAAAACCTGCAAATCGGCGACCTGGTGTCCGTACCGTTCAACGTCGCTTGCGGGCGCTGCCGTTCCTGCAAAGAGATGCACACCGGTGTTTGCCTGAGCGTTAACCCGGCCCGTCCCGGCGGTGCTTACGGTTATGTCGACATGGGTGACTGGACCGGCGGCCAGGCTGAATACGCGATGGTGCCGTACGCTGACTTCAACCTGCTGAAACTTCCGGATCGCGATCGCGCGATGGAAAAAATCCGCGACCTGACTTGCCTCTCCGACATCCTGCCGACCGGTTACCACGGCGCAGTGACGGCCGGCGTTGGTCCAGGCAGCACCGTGTACATCGCCGGTGCCGGCCCGGTCGGTCTGGCGGCTGCCGCTTCGGCTCGCCTGCTGGGCGCGGCGGTGGTGATCATCGGTGACGTCAACACCGTGCGCCTGGCGCATGCCAAGGCTCAGGGTTTCGAAATCGCTGACCTGTCCCTCGACACTCCGCTGCACGAACAAATCGCTGCATTGCTGGGCGAGCCAGAAGTGGATTGCGCCGTCGACGCCGTAGGCTTCGAAGCGCGCGGTCACGGTCATGACGGCGTGAAACACGAGGCACCGGCTACCGTGCTCAACTCGCTGATGGGCGTGGTTCGCGTGGCGGGCAAAATCGGTATTCCGGGCCTGTACGTGACTGAAGATCCGGGTGCTGTGGACGCTGCCGCGAAAATGGGCAGCCTGAGCATTCGCTTTGGTCTGGGCTGGGCCAAATCCCACAGCTTCCACACCGGCCAGACGCCTGTGATGAAGTACAACCGCCAACTGATGCAGGCAATCATGTGGGACCGTATCCACATTGCCGACATCGTTGGCGTGGAAGTCATCAGCCTGGATGACGCACCACGTGGCTACGGCGAGTTCGATGCCGGCGTACCGAAGAAGTTTGTGATCGATCCGCACAAGCTGTTCAGCGCGGCGTAAGGCTTCACGCAATGCAAAACGGCGACCCTCGGGTCGCCGTTTTTTATTGGTAGAACACAAACCCTGTGGCGAGGGAGCTTGCTCCCGCTGGGTTGCGAAGCAACCCCAAAACCACACACCGCTTTGTTTCAGGCTGAACGTGTCTGGTGGTTTTACGACTGCTGCGCAGCCGAGCGGGAGCGAGCTCCCTCGCCACAAAAGCTCATCGGTACTTTCAGAGTGCCGCCAACGCCCCCTGATACAACACCGGCCCCGTCGGTTGCCCGGTCGGCGAACCACCCTTCGGCTCCAGGCTCACCGCCAACGCAATCGGCTTGCCGATCAGCGCCTTCTGCGCCTCGCTCAGCTCAACCTTGCCCTTGCCGCCCGCCGGAATCACCCCCAGGGAAATCGGCTTGCCGTTCGCCGGTATCGCCCACAGTTCCAGGCTGCGTCCCGGATCAACTGCCGCCAACGTCAACGGCTCAACTTGCAGGTAATTCTCGTGCGCTTGTACCTTGAGCGCCGGTTGCGCATCGGCCGTCAGCAGGGTCGCGCTGTAACGTGCTTCATCACGGTTATAAAGCACGCTCAGGAACATAACCACCGCCAGTGCACACACCGCGACCGTGACCCGTATCCAGTTCCAGAACGAACGCTTCTCTGGCACGTGCAGTTCTTGCGGATCGATGCGTGCGGTGATGCCTTGCCACACGCGATCCGGCACCGGTTGTTCAGGTAATGCTTCGGTCAGGCTGGTGAGGCTGTCCTGCCAGTTCGCCAGTTCCGCACGCAGAGCGGCGTCCTCCAGCAACAACTGTTCAAAACGCCGGCGAGCCGCAGCAGGCATCAAGCCGATGGCGTAATCGGCGGCAAGGGCGCGGCGCAAGGTCGGGGTTTGATAGTTCATGATTCCAGGCACCTGCGCAGGCGCTCCATACCGCGGCGGATCCAGGATTTGACCGAGCCCAGCGGCGCGGCCAGGTGTTCGGCCAGTTCAGCGCAGGACAGCCCCTGAAAATAGGCGACGGTGATCGATTGGCGCTGCATGCCTTCGAGGCTTTCCAGGCACTGGTTCAGGGCCTTGGCTTCGCGGGCGCGGTTTAACAATTCATGGGCCGAAGGGCTTTCATCCTCCAGGGCCTGTTCTTCAAGATCGGTCAGCGGCCGGTCGCGGTGTTTGCGCAATTGGTCGATGGCTTGATTGCGGGTGATGTTGATCATCCAGGTCAGCGGTGCCGACAGGTGCGATTCATAGCGCGAGGCGTTGTTCCAGATCCGTACGAAGCTTTCCTGCAGCACCTCTTCGGCCAGGTCATGCCGACCCATGAAACGCAGGGCGACACCGTGCAAGCGCGGGCCGACGCTGCGGTAAAGCGTCTCGAACGCGCGGCGGTCACCCAATGAACACTGGGCCAGAAGCTGCCTGAGCTGATCGGTGTCGGCGATGGAAATAACGGTTCTCCGGGCAATCGAGATAGCGGTGGTTGGCTGCGAGCGGTGCCGGTTGCAGGCAGAGGTTAGTTCACGGCGCGCAGTTGTTCCATTCACGGGCGGATACCTCAGGAAAACGCCGACCCCGATGCGCGGGGCCGGCGAGCACTGCTCAACCTTTGGGCATCAGCACTTTGTCGATGACCTGAATTACCCCGTTGGACTGGTTCACGTCATAGGTGGTGATGTCGGCGACGTCGCCTTTTTCATCCTTGATCACGATGTTGTGCGGGCCATTCATCATCGCCCACAGCTTGCCGCCGGCGACGGTGGTGAGTTCGGCGGTGCCGCCGCCGGCCTTGATCTTCTCGGCCAGGGTCATCATGTCGAGCTTACCGGCGACCACGTGATAGGTGAGGATGTGGGTCAGGGTCGCTTTGTTGGCTGGTTTGAGCAGGGTATCGACAGTGCCGGCGGGCAGGGCGGTAAACGCTGAGTTGACCGGGGCGAACACGGTGAACGGGCCTTTGCCTTTGAGGGTGTCGACCAGGCCGGCGGCTTTGACTGCGGCCACCAGGGTGGTGTGGTCGGCGGAATTCACGGCGTTATCGATGATGTCTTTGCTAGGCATCATGGCTTGGCCGCCAACCATCACGCTGTCATGACTCATGCTCGCCGCTTGCACGCTGTTCAGGGCGAATCCGCCGCCAAGGGCCAGGGTCAGCAGGCTGGCAATCAACGGGGTTTTGATCGAAGTGCGTTTCATGGGGGTGATCCTTGTGGGGGAGAATCGGCCAGGAGTGTCTGTCCGTGCTTGATATACGCAGGGGCGGCTAGACTGGATGCAGCACAACGGAATTCTTTTCTGACTGTGGTCAATTGTGGCGAGGGGGCTTGCCCCCGTTGGGTCGCGAAGCGGCCCCCGCATTTTCCAGGCTGATCGCATTCAACGGGCCGACGACTGCTTCGCAGCCGAACGGGGGCAAGCCCCCTCGCCACATAAAGCCCGCTCCTACAGGGGACAGGGAACAATCCTCTGGGGTGCCAGTCCAACACACAGTTTTTCGCCGTCCATGGGTGGGCGGTTTTATGCCTAAAGAGGTTGTCTCGATGAAGATTTCACGCGGTTTTGCACTGGCTTCGCTCATGACCCTGGCCGCCAGCCCGGTCTTCGCAGCATTCAGCCTGGACGATGTGACCAAAGCGGCTTCGAGCATGCAGGGCGGCGATGCGGCCACTAATGCCGCGCCGACCTCGCAAACAGCGGGCCTGCTCGGTGCGCTGACTTCGCAACTGAACGTTACCCCGCAACAAGCCGTCGGCGGCACCGGGGCAATGCTGGGGCTGGCGAAGAATCAACTGAGCTCCACCGATTACTCGCAACTGGCCAAAGACGTGCCGGGGTTGGACAAACTGTCCGGCGGCGGTCAGATGGGGGCGTTGGCCGGGATGCTCGGTTCGTCCGGTAAATCGGCCGGTCTGGAAAATGCCTTGGGTAATGTAAAAAGCACCAGCGACATGAACAGCGCGTTTGGCGCCCTGGGCATGGACAGCGGGATGGTCGGCAAATTTGCCCCGGTGATCCTCCAGTACCTCGGTGGCCAAGGCGTTGGCGGTCCACTGCTGAAAAGCCTGGGCGGGATCTGGGGCGCTGGCAGCTGATTCAACGGCTTTCGGCGCGCAACGCGTCGATGCGCTGATCCTTTTCGATCCAGAGCTGGTTGACCCAGTTCTGGATCGTTTCGCGAAACACCGGATCGTTTTCGTAATCCCCCTGCCACAACGCCGGGTCCAGTTCGCGGGTCTGGATATCGATGATGACCTTCGGTACGTTGCCGCTGATCAAATCCCAAAACCCCGGAATCCGTTGCTGCGGATACACCATCGTCACATCCAGAATGGCGTCCAGCTGTTCGCCCATCGCCGCCAGTACAAACGCCACACCGCCGGCCTTCGGCTTGAGCAGGTGCCTGAACGGTGATTGCTGCTGAGCGCTTTTTGCCGCGGTAAACCGTGTGCCTTCCAGATAATTCACCACCGTTACCGGCTGGCGTTTGTACAGCTCGCACGCGGCTTTGGTGATCTCCAGATCCTTGCCGGCCAGTTCAGGGTTCTTCGCCAGAAACGCCTTGGTGTAGCGCTTCATGAACGGATAATCCAGCGCCCACCAGGCCAGGCCCAGGAACGGCACCCAGATCAATTCTCTCTTGAGGAAGAATTTGAAGAACGGCGTGCGCCGGTTCAGGGTCTGGATCAGCGCTGGGATGTCGACCCAGGATTGGTGGTTGCTGATCACCAGATAAGACGTATCGCCACGCAGGTCATCGCCACCGCGAATGTCCCATTGGGTTGGGATGCACAGCCGGAAGATCAGCTTGTCGATTTCGGCCCAGGTTTCGGCGATCCACATCACCGACCATGAGGCGTAGTCGCGATAACGGCCGGGCAGGACCAGTTTGAGCAGGGCAAACACCATCAGCGGGCCGAACAGGACCAGGGTGTTGAGTAACAGCAGCAGGGTAACGAAACAGCCGGTGAGCAGGCGGCGCATAAGTAACTCTTGGACGAATTTTGGCGCGTCATGATAAGCAGCTTCGGGCGGCAGGCCAAATCGGGGGTGACGAATGTTTCACCTTTACGGCGTTATGCTTCAGGCCATATGAAATAACCTGTGGCGAGGGAGCTTGCTCCCGCTGGGTTGCGAAGCAGCCCCAAAACCAAACACCACGCTGTTTCAGGTGTACCGAGTGAACCGGATTTACGGCTGCTTCGCAGCCGAACGGGAGCAAGCTCCCTCGCCACAAAGGTCTGTGCCAGTTCAACTATCATTGTTTTTTGCGGTCTAGAATTCGGCCTATGCGCCCCAATTCCCCAAGGAAGCCCATTACGTGAAATCCCTCCTTGCACTGCTGACCCTCGTGGCCCTGCCGGTCATGGCCGCCGAGCCGACCCTGTACGGGCGTTACGAATACATCGCGCTGCCGGAAATCGGCGGTGAAGTCCTCAAGGCCAAGATGGACACCGGCGCCCTGACCGCGTCGCTGTCGGCCAAGGACATCGAAACCTTCACCCGTGATGGCGAAGACTGGGTGCGCTTCCGTCTCGGCACCAAGGACGCGAGCAACAAGGTCTACGAGCACAAGATCGCGCGGATCAGCAAGATCAAGACCCGCGCCGAAGAAGACGAAGACGACAAGGACGTGAGCGCCCCGACCAAGCGTCCGGTGGTTGATCTGGAATTGTGCCTGGGCAACGTCAAACGCACGGTCGAGGTTAATCTCACCGACCGCAGCAGCTTCAACTATCCGTTGCTGATCGGCGCCAAGGCCTTGCGCGAGTTTGGCGCTGCGGTGAACCCGGCACGTCGCTTTACCGCGGATAAACCTGACTGCTGATTGACGGGATGTGAGGCTTGGGCCACCGTTGCGCAACTTAACTGCCGTGCTCGGACGCTATGCCTCATATCCTGATTGTCGAAGACGAAGCGGCCATTGCCGACACGTTGATTTTTGCGTTGCAGGGTGAAGGCTTCACCACGACCTGGGTGAGCCTCGGCGAGGCCGCGCTTGAGCATCAACGCCAGACCCCGGCCGATCTGATCATTCTCGACATCGGCCTGCCGGACATCAGCGGCTTCGAGACTTGTAAGCAATTGCGCCGCTTCAGCGAGGTGCCGGTGATCTTCCTCAGCGCCCGCGACGGCGAAATCGACCGGGTGGTGGGCCTGGAGATTGGCGCCGACGATTACGTGGTCAAGCCGTTCAGCCCGCGAGAAGTGGCGGCGCGGGTCCGGGCGATTCTAAAGCGCATGGCACCCCGTGCCGTGGCCGAAGTTTCACCGGTGCTGTTTCGCGTCGACAGCGAACGGGTGCAGATTAGCTATCGCGGCGAGCCCCTGAGCCTGACCCGCCACGAATTCCGTCTGCTGCAATGCCTGCTGGAACAACCCGAACGGGTGTTCAGCCGCGAGCTATTGCTCGACGCCCTGGGTGTGCCGGCCGATGCCGGTTACGAGCGCAGCATCGACAGCCATATCAAAAGCGTGCGCGCCAAGCTGCGGCTGGTGCGAGCCGACTCCGAACCGATCCAGACCCATCGCGGCCTCGGCTACAGCTACAGTCCGGGGCACAGCTGATGGCGCTGGGCATCCGGATCTTTCTGGTCTATGTGCTGTTTATCGGCCTGACCGGTTACTTCGTGCTCAACACCGTGATGCAGGAAATCCGCCCCGGTGTGCGCCAGACCACCGAAGAAACCCTGGTAGACACGGCCAACCTGATGGCCGAGATCCTGCGCGATGACTTCAAGGCCGGCACTCTCAACCAGAATCACTGGCCAGAACTGCTCAACGCCTATGGCGAGCGGCAGCCGAAGGCAAGCATCTGGGGCCTGACAAAGAATCAGGTCAACAACCGCATCTACGTCACGGATGCCAAAGGCATCGTGGTGCTGGATTCCAGCGGTGTAGCGGTGGGCCAGGATTACTCGCGCTGGAACGATGTTTACCTGACCCTGCGCGGCGAATACGGTGCGCGCTCGACCCGCAGCGATCCCGACGACCCGAGTTCCTCGGTTATGCACGTAGGCGCGCCGATTCGTGACAACGGCCAGATCATCGGCGTGGTCACCGTGGCCAAGCCCAACAGTTCGCTGCAACCCTACGTCGACCGCACTGAACGGCGATTGGTCTATTACGGCGCCGGGCTGATCGGCCTCGGTCTGCTGTTTGGCGCGCTGCTGTCGTGGTGGCTGAGCGCGGCGCTGCGACGGTTGACTGCTTATGCCCAGGCGGTCAGTGAAGGTCGACGGGTCGAGGTGCCGCATTATCGCGGCGGCGAACTGGAGCAACTGGCGACAGCCGTGGAGCAGATGCGCACGCAACTCGAAGGCAAGGCCTACGTCGAGCGCTACGTGCACACCCTGACCCATGAATTGAAAAGCCCATTGGCGGCGATTCGCGGCGCGGCGGAGTTGCTTCAGGGCGAGATGCCGTTGGCCCAGCAGCAGCGTTTTGTCAGCAACATCGACAGCGAAAGTGCGCGGATGCAACAGTTGATCGAGCGGTTGCTGGACCTGGCTCAGGTCGAGCAGCGTCAAGGGTTGGAAGAACGAGTTGAAGTGCCGTTGGCGGCGTTAGTGGAAGAACTGCTGGACGCTCAGGCTGCGCGGATTGAAGGCAAACAATTGTGTGTTGAACAGAGGATTGCCGAGGATCTGGTTTTGATCGGTGAGCCGTTCCTGTTACGTCAGGCGTTGGGCAACTTGCTGGAGAACGCGCTGGATTTCACGCCGGCGCAGGGTGTTTTGCGATTCAGTGCCGAGCGGGTTGGTGAGCAGGTTGAGTTCAGGTTGTTCAACCAGGCTCAGGCGATTCCCGACTATGCGTTGCCACGCTTGAGTGAGCGGTTTTACTCGCTGCCGCGGCCGGACAGTGGGCGCAAAAGCACTGGGTTGGGGCTTAACTTCGTTGAAGAGGTGGTTAAGTTGCATGGAGGGCAATTATGGGTTGGCAATGTGGGCGGTGGCGTCGAGGCTCGGGTTCGCTTGCCTTGAGGTCCTTGGTAACTCAAGACACCGCCGAATCAGGCACTGATTTACGAGGCTTGTTTCGGTGGGCCAAGGCAAGTACCGGCCGTTCGATGAGCAACCATGAAAGAGTTGCCAGGCTAATGACAATGACGGTTGAAACGGCCATGGAAGGGAAGAAGGCCAGTTGTGTTTTATTGATGACCAATTGCTGTACGGGAAAGGCATACAGGTACATGCCATAGGAGATATCGAACCGTCCTCTGATGTTTTTATCAACGTACAACAAACCCAGACTGAGGGTTGCCAGGCTGATCCCCAGAGTTGCCAGAACCCAGACCATCGAAGTACCCAGTGATGCGAATACCAGAAGACAGCAAGCCACCAGGGTTATTGCCTTTGTGCGCACGCCACTGAAGCGGTCTTTATAAAACGCTATCAATGACCCGGCGAAAAACGCGATGCCGGCTGCGCAGTAGGCCAGAAGCTTCTGTGCCAGGGCATTCATCGGGTAGTTGCCCAGCACATAAGTCGCTATGCAAAATAGCAAGAGCAGCGTCCAAGGCATCATGGCTTTGCGGTATAGGGTCAGCACTAGTGCGAGCAGAATATAAAAAGCGAACTCGATTTTTAATGTCCACAGGCTTCCATTGAAGGATTCGCTGAATACGAAATCGCTGGTTATTTCATCAATAGTTGCCCGCCCGAACGCTGAAATTCGCAGAAAGTCGATGAGGGCTTCTTTCCCCGAGACATAGTCGCTGGCAAAAAAAGCCCCGGCTACATAAGTCATTACGAATGAGCAAACGATGAGCGCAGGAAAGATCCGGGCGACGCGTTTCACCAGATAGTCCTGAAGGCTGGCGGCATTCAAATAGCTGAGGGTAATCAACAACCCGGAAATGGCAAAAAAACAAAGCACCGCCACACCGCCCAGCGAGTTGTAACCTTGAATGACGGGCTCGTTCATACCCGCTAACACATAGTGATGACTTACCAGGACCATAAGGGCGGCAAGGTGCCTGATCAGGTCAAACGAGTTGTTTCGCAATGGAGCGCTCCTTGTCTGGTCTGCTTTGGAGCAAACCAACGGCCAAAATATTGAGCTGTACTTGGCCGGAAAATACTCCGGTAAATACCCGGAGATGGCCTTAAGGGGCCGCAGTGTGCCTAGGTGCAATCGGCTTTTACAGGCATTTCCACACAATCCCCACATAGCCTCCACGAAACCCCCACACACCCATCCCAGACTTCCCCCATCCAAACAGGGAGAGTCCCATGAACCGCAACCTGACCATAAAACTCGGGGCGATTGCCCTACTGATACTGTTATTGATGATTCCGTTGCTGATGATCAACGGCGTGATCCAGGACCGTCAGCAACTGCGCGACGGTGTGCTCGAAGACATCGCCCGCAGTTCCAGCTACAGCCAGCAGTTGAGCGGGCCGCTGATGGTGGTGCCGTATCGCAAAGTGGTGCGCACCTGGAAACTCAACGAGAAAACCAACGAGCGTTACCAGGAAGTCGGTGAAGAACGCGGTCGTCTGTACTTCCTCCCGGAACACTTCGAACTGGATGGCCAGGTTCAGACCGAGCTGCGTTCCCGGGGCATTTATGAAGCGCGGCTGTTCCATGCCGACAACCGCATCAGCGGCCATTTCACGATCCCTGAACAACTGGGCATCAAGGAAGACTTCGCCGACTATCAGTTTGACCAGCCGTTTCTGGCTGTGGGTATCAGCGACATTCGCGGCATCGAAAACGCGCTGAAACTGGAACTCGATGGTCAGCGCCTGGACTTCGTACCTGGCAGCCAGGTCGGCTTCTTGGGGGAGGGCGTGCACGTGATGCTGCCGGCGTTGAATACCAGACAAGCCACGGAACTGGCCTTCGGTTTCGACCTGCGTTTGCAAGGCACCGGTCAGTTGCAAGTGCTGCCGGTGGGCAAGACCAGCAAAGTAGCGTTGGCCGCCAACTGGCCGCACCCCAGCTTTATCGGCAACTACCTGCCGGCCCAGCGTGAAGTCACCGATCAGGGCTTCACCGCGAATTGGCAGACCACGTTTTTCTCCACCAACCTGCAAGAAGCCTTGAACAGTTGTGTCTCCGGCGCTGGCTGTGACGCGTTCAACGGTCGTAGCTTCGGCGTGAGCTTCATCGACCCGGTGGACCAGTACCTCAAAAGCGATCGGGCGATCAAATATGCGCTGCTGTTCATTGTCCTGACCTTCGCCGGTTTCTTCCTGTTCGAAGTGATGAAAAGCCTGGCGGTGCACCCGGTGCAATATGCGTTGGTGGGCGTGGCCCTGGCGTTTTTCTACCTGTTGTTGCTGTCGTTGTCCGAGCACATCGGTTTTGCCTTGGCGTATGTGTTGTCGGCGAGCGGATGTGTGTTGTTGATCGGGTTCTATGTCTGCCACGTACTGCGCAGCGTGCGTCACGGCTTGAGTTTTTCGGCGGGGTTGGCGGCGTTGTACGGTTTGCTTTATGGCTTGTTGAGTGCCGAGGATTACGCGCTGTTGATGGGCTCGTTGTTGCTGTTCGGGTTGCTGGGTGTGTTCATGGTGCTGACCCGCAAGCTGGACTGGTACGGGATTGGGCAGAAGTCGGCCAAGCCGTTGGCGTTTGATATTGGAGCGGTGGAATGAGCCGGTCGTTGGGGTTGCGTGAGGATCAGCGGGAAGGGGAGGTGTTGGCGACGCTTATCTTTGGGTTGTTTCCGTTAGATCCGGTGTGGTGCATTCGCGAGCAAGCCCGCTCCCACAAGGGATCTCCAGTGAACACAATATATGTGCAAACCACCGATCAAATGTGGGAGCGGGCTTGCTCGCGAAGAGGCCGGTCCAGCCTATGAAGAGCTAAACCTTCGGCATCGTCGCCAACATCGAAGGCCGCTGACTCACTTCAAAAAACCACTCGGCCAGCTTCAGATTCGCCTCGCGCCATTCCAGATCGGGATGGCGCAAATCCAGGTAACCCAAGGCACAGGCCACACTGATCGCCGCCACATCGAAATGACTGGTCAGCTCGGCAATCGCATCCGCTTCCAGCAACGCCAAGGCACGGCGAATCTTCTCGCGCTGGGCATCAAGCCACTGCTCCCATTGTTTCTCCGGGGCGCGCAACGCTTGCTCGTAACGAATCATCACCGCAGCGTCCATGATCCCGTCGGCCAGGGAGGCCAGGGTCATGCGGCGCCAGCGGGCCGAGCCCTCGCGAGGGATCAGTGGATTGCCGACATGCTGGTGATCGAGGTAATCGAGAATCACCCGGCTGTCATGGATAACGTTGCCATCGGCCAGGCGCAGGGCCGGGATCTTGCCCAGTGGGTTGTCTTCGCAGAGCGCCAGGTCCGGGCTGACCGGCGTGAGTTGGCTGAGTTGCAGGGCAACACGATCGGTCTGACCGGTCTCGTGCAGCAGCACCATGACTTTGCGAACGAAGGGCGATGCGGGGTTGTGGAACAGGGTCATGCTCGGGGCGGACATGGCAGTGTCTCGATCAGTGGCAGTGCCGGGCAGCATAGCGCGTTGACCCGATAGCTCAAGATCAGAAATGCGGCTCGAAACCTGTAGGAGCAAAGCTTGCTCCTACAAGGATTGTGGTGTTTTGATCGGTCAGCGGCGTTGCAGCAACCCGCGCAAAGCGAGGAAGGCGGGGATGCCCAGACCCAACTAGCTCAAGGCATCCCACACGCCATCGCCCAACAGCGCGGAGAACAACCCGGCGGCACTGAGCAGTGCGATCACCGTTGGGGTGGCGCAGGGAAGCAATTGGCGTCAGACGAGGCACCGGATATCTAAAACGAAGGCGCCCGCTGCCGTCGCTTCCACTGACTCAAACGCTGCTGCAGATTCAATGGGCTGTGAATCTGCTGCTGCCGCGCCCGGCTGAACAAGATCAACGCCAATTCCGCTGTGGCCAATGCATCGGCACTGGCGTTATGCCGCTCGAAGACTTCGAGCTTGAACCACTCAATCCACTCATCCAGCCCGGCCTCGCGGATGTTCGCCTGCGGGCAGACCAGCGGTGCAATGTCCGCCACATCCAGAAACGGATGCTGCAGCTTGTAGCCCAGATGATCTTTCAACGCGCGCCCGAGCATGTGCTGATCGAACGGCGCATGAAACGCCAACACTGGGCTGTCGCCCACAAACTCCATGAACTCGATTAGTGCCTGCGCCGGGTCACTGCCGGCAGCAATCGCGCTAGGCCCCAGGCCATGGATCAACACACTCGGCGCCAACTTCATGTCAGCACATTGCAGCGTGCGTTCGAATTGCTGACTGAAATCAATCGCGCCGTCCTCGATCACCACGGCGCCGATGGACAGCACCCGATCCTTGTTCAGGTTCAGCCCGGTGGTTTCCAGATCCAGCACCACCCAGCGTTGCTCGCGCAGGCTGCATTCACTCAACTGGGCGCCGACCGGCAAGCGTTCCAGGCGTTGTTGCAGATCCTCGGGCAGCAGCGGGGCGGCGGGGCGTAGCCATGAAAACAGACTCATAGCTGATACCGCAGGGTCAGGCTGCTTTGCAGGCGTTGGGCCTGGCGCAGGGACTCACGCAGGATGCGCCGGTCCAGATGATTGAGGCTGTCGGGATCGACGCGGTTGGAGTAGGGCAAGTTCTCCCGGGTCTGTAGTTGATGTTGCTGCATGCGGGTTTGCTGAATGAAGTGATACGCCTCTTCATACGCCGCACCGTCCAACCGTTCGATGACTTCTTTGGCGACCAGTTGGCGGAAGCGCTCCAGGGTGTTGTTGGTTTCAATGCCATTGGCCAGGGCGAGCAATCGGGCACCGTCGACAAAAGGCGTCAGCCCCTGGACTTTCAGGTCCAGCGTGGCTTTCTCGCCATTCTTGCGCGCCAGCACGAACTCACGGAAGCGTCCCACGGGCGGCCGGTTGCGCAAGGCATTGTCGGCCATCATCCGCTGGAACAACCGGTTATCCGCCACCTGATCGAGAATCCCTCGGCGCAGTTGTTCGCAGCCTTGTTCATCACCCCAAACCACCCGCAAGTCGAAATAAATGCTCGAGCCCAGCAGGTTCTCCGGCGTCGCCTCGCGGATAAACGCCGCGAACCGCCGGGCCCACTCGGCCCGGGACAAACACAGCTCAGGGTTGCCGGCCATGATGTTGCCCTTGCACAGGGTGAAGCCGCAGAGCGCCAGGCTCTGGTTGATCTGTTGGGCGATGGGCAGCAATTTGCCGCGGATCTCGGCGGCATGCGCAGCGTCCCGGGCCTCAAACAGAATGCCGTTGTCCTGATCGGTGTGCAGCGTTTGCTCGCGACGACCTTCGCTGCCGAAGCACAGCCAACTGAACGGGATACCTGGGTCGCCTTTCTCTGCGAGGGTCAGCTCGATCACCCGGCACACGGTGTGGTCGTTGAGCAGGGTAATGATGTGAGTGATTTGGGTCGAAGAGGCACCGTGGGCCAGCATGCGCTCGACCAACTGGCCGATCTCGCCGCGCAGTGCCACCAGGTTTTCCACCCGCTGGGCGCTGCGGATGGTTCGGGCCAGGTGCACCAGATCGACCCGTTGCAGGGAGAACAGATCGCGCTCGGACACCACGCCGCACAGACGCTGATCCTTGACCAGACAGACGTGGGCGATGTGCCGTTCGGTCATGGCAATCGCCGCGTCGAAAGCGCTGTGGTCCGGCGTCAGGAAAAACGGCGCCTGGGTCATGTGCCGATCAATGGCTTCGCTGAAATCGGTGGTCCCGTCGGCGACAACCTGGCGCAAGTCGCGCAGGGTGAAAATCCCCAGGGGCGCCTTCTGCTCGTCGACAATCACGATGCTGCCGACCTGTTGCTCATGCATCAGGGTCACGGCTTCACGCAGCGGCGTGGCCAGGCTGCACGTCACTGGGTGACGCATGGCCAACTCGCCCAGCCGCGTGTTCAGCGAGTACTGGGTGCCAAGGGTTTCCACGGCTTTTTGCTGGACTTGCTGGTTGACCTGATCCAGCAGGCTGCTGACCCCGCGCAAGGCAAAGTCGCGAAAGGTATTCGACAGGGCGAACAGCTTGATGAAGGCCAGTTTGTTCAGTTGCAGGCAGAAAGTGTCTTCGGCGGCCAGGTGTTCGGTACGAGTCGCCCGCTCACCCAGCAACGCGGCTAAAGGGAAGCATTCCCCCGTGGTGATTTCGAAGGTGGTTTCGGTGCCACCCTTGGCCGTGTGCGGGCGTTCGCCAACCACCCGGCCCTGCTTGACGATGTAGAAATGCTCAACCGGGCCGTCGGCGGGCTTGATAATGCTCTCGCCGGGACCGTAGAAACGCAGCTGACATTGCTCCACCAGGTAGGCCAGGTGGGCATGTTCCATCTGATTGAAGGGCGGGAAGCGCTGGAGGAATTGCAAAGTGCCCTGAATGTTCTGCAACACCGCGGTTTTCCCTGCCTGGGTGAAGGCATCCGCTTTACTCATAACTATTACCGCAGTCTTTTTTGAATTGTTGTTGTCGGATCGTTCAGCCATGGTCGGCCCCTGCGTGCGGGGTGCCCATTGGACGTAAGTCTAGGTAGTCGGTGGATATGTCTATATT
This sequence comes from Pseudomonas sp. ASL4, assembly GCF_056680395.1. Classification (NCBI taxonomy): domain Bacteria; kingdom Pseudomonadati; phylum Pseudomonadota; class Gammaproteobacteria; order Pseudomonadales; family Pseudomonadaceae; genus Pseudomonas; species Pseudomonas sp. ASL4. The sequence goes on from NZ_CM155280.1 coordinate 1,330,876, forward strand.
TGAGAGAAGTCCTACACACTTTGTGCGTAAAACCTTTCAATTTGCCTCTAGGAAAAATATCCGACGAAGTGCACATTGAAGCTCTGCTTAGCGATGTCTGACCATTGTGCTAGGGGATTGATTGAAAACGTAGAGTAAGCCATGTCCGACCACGATATTTTGAGTGACGCCGAGCGCGAGGCGCTCAGTGCGATCATGCTGGAACCCGATCTTCCGCCGCAGCGGGTGTTGATCGTTGACGACGACAAAGACGCTCGAGAACTGCTATCGGAGATCCTTGCGCTGGATGGCGTACGTTGCATGACCGCCGCCAGTGGCGAAACCGCGCTCAAACTGTTGGACACAACGCCTTCGATTGGCCTGGTAATTACCGATCTGCGGATGAAGAATGTTGATGGCCTGGACTTGATCCGCGAAGTGCGCGAGTCGGTCCGGGCGGCGATGCCGATCATCATCGTGTCCGGCGATGCCGACGTGAAGGACGCGATCGCCGCCATGCATTTGAGCGTGGTGGATTTTCTGCTTAAACCGATTGATACCGTTAAGTTGCTGGCGTTGGTCAAGCATGAGCTGGGGATGGAACCTTAACAAAGACTTCAAGCTGAGAGGGCTTTTGTGGCGAGGGGGCTTGGCCCCGTTGGGACGCGAAGCGGCCCCCTGCTTTTTTCAGACAGGCCGCGTTCGCCGACTTTACGACTGCTGTGCAGCCGAACGGGGGCAAGCCCCCTCGCCACAGGTGAGCGCATCCACAAATAAAAAAGCCCTGATCGAAAGATCAGGGCTTTTTCATGTCCAGCATCAGCGTTTAGTTACAAGCCATTGGCAGCCTTGAACTCACGACGACGACGGTGCAGAACCGGCTCGGTATAACCGTTCGGCTGCTTGGTGCCTTCGATCACCAGTTCGACTGCCGCCTGGAAGGCGATGTTGCTGTCGAAGTTCGGTGCCAGCGGACGGTACAGCGCGTCGTTGGCGTTCTGACGATCAACCACCGGCACCATGCGCTTGAGGCTTTCCATCACTTGAGCTTCAGTGACGATGCCATGACGCAGCCAGTTGGCGATGTGCTGGCTGGAAATGCGCAGCGTCGCACGGTCTTCCATCAGGCCGACGTCGTTGATGTCCGGCACTTTCGAGCAACCCACGCCTTGGTCGATCCAGCGCACCACGTAACCGAGAATGCCCTGGGCGTTGTTGTCCAGTTCGTTCTTGATCTGCTCTGGCGTCCAGTTCGGATTGACGGCCAGCGGGATGGTTAGGATGTCGTCCACCGAAGCGCGAGCACGTTTGGCCAGTTCGGCCTGACGGGCGAACACGTCAACCTTGTGGTAGTGCAGCGCGTGCAGCGCGGCGGCGGTCGGCGATGGCACCCAAGCGGTGTTGGCGCCGGCCAGCGGGTGAGCAATTTTCTGTTCGAGCATGGCGGCCATCAGGTCCGGCATGGCCCACATGCCTTTACCGATCTGGGCACGACCTTGCAGGCCGGTGCTCAAACCGATATCGACGTTCCAGTTCTCGTAGGCGCCGATCCACTTCTCAGCCTTCATGTCAGCCTTGCGCACCATCGGGCCGGCTTCCATGGAGGTGTGGATTTCGTCGCCGGTGCGGTCGAGGAAACCGGTGTTGATGAACACCACACGCTCGCTGGCAGCCTTGATGCAGGCCTTGAGGTTGACCGTGGTACGGCGCTCCTCGTCCATGATCCCGACTTTCAGGGTGTTGCGTGGCAGGTCGAGCACGTCTTCGATACGCCCGAACAGCTCGTTCGTGAACGCGGCTTCTTCCGGGCCGTGCATTTTAGGCTTCACGATATAGACCGAGCCAGTGCGGCTGTTCTTGCGCGAGTTGTGGCCGTTGAGGCTATGGATCGCCGCGAGGCAGGTCACCAGACCGTCGAGGATGCCTTCCGGTACTTCGTTGCCTTGACTATCGAGGATCGCGTCGATGGTCATCAGGTGACCGACGTTACGTACGAACAACAGCGAACGACCGTGCAGGCTCAGTTCCTTGCCATCGACACCGGTGTAGGTGCGGTCGGCGTTCATGGTGCGAGTAAAGGTCTTACCGCCCTTGGAGACTTCCTCTGACAGATCGCCCTTCATCAGGCCGAGCCAGTTGCGGTAGATCACCACTTTGTCGTCGGCATCGACGGCAGCAACGGAGTCTTCGCAGTCCATGATGGTGGTCAGCGCGGCTTCCATCAGGATGTCTTTGACGCCGGCAGCGTCGGTCTGGCCGACCGGGGTGCTGGCATCGACCTGGATTTCGAAATGCAGGCCGTTGTTTTTCAGCAGGATCGCAGTCGGTGCCGAAGCATCGCCGTGGAAACCGATCAATTGCGCGTCGTTACGCAGGCCGGTGTTGCTGCCACCTTTAAGGGCGACCACCAGTTTGCCGTCAACGATTGTGTAGCGGGTGGAGTCGACGTGAGTGCCAGCGGCCAATGGCGCGGCTTCGTCGAGGAAGGCACGGGCGAAGGCGATGACCTTGTCGCCGCGGACCTTGTTGTAGCCTTTGCCTTTCTCCGCGCCGTCAGCTTCGCTGATGGCGTCGGTGCCGTAGAGCGCGTCGTACAGCGAACCCCAGCGGGCGTTCGAGGCATTAAGCGCGAAACGGGCGTTCATCACCGGCACCACGAGTTGCGGACCGGCCATGCGGGCGATTTCGTCATCGACGTTTTGCGTCGTTGCCTGGAAATCGGCCGCTTCTGGCAGCAGATAACCGATGTCTTGCAAGAAGGCCTTATAAGCCACGGCGTCGTGTGGTTGACCGGCACGGGATTGGTGCCAGCCGTCGATACGAGCCTGGAAATCATCGCGTTTGGCGAGTAGGGCTTTGTTCTTCGGCGCCAGGTCATGAATGACCTTGTCGGCACCGGCCCAGAACTTATCGGCGGTGAGGCCGGTACCGGGAATGGCTTCGTTGTTCACGAAGTCGAACAGGACTTTGGCGACCTGCAGGCCACCGACTTGAACGTGTTCAGTCATTGCTTGCCTCACTCTGCTCAGCTATTTCGCTTTTCAGCTCTTCAATTTTGACAATGAAGCCTCTGGCCATTTAAACCACAAACCCGTCCGCCAGTACATGCCCTTGCGGGCGGCTGGGTTCGGTCCAATCAACGGCTTGGAGGCCTTGCTGACGGGGCTTTCAGGGTTGCGAGTGTGCCGGTGGCAGACATCGATCCAACGTTATGTAGTGTGCGCTGCGGCATACTACATGATGAATTGCGCTTGTGAAAATTAGACTAATTACGTCGTTCTGCGACCCCATGACGCATTGCGGTCATGTCGGGGAACGGGATGTTCTCAAAAAACTATTGGATTGTTCCAGTTAAATATAAAAACTTGTACACGATTTGTGTTTTTGCAGGGGCGTCGGTGGTGGCCCATTCGCGGGCAAGCCTCGCTCCTACAGGCCCGCGTCGTTCTCATGCGGATTAACGCCGACCTTGTAGGAGCGAGGCTTGCCCGCGAAGGCGTCAGTCGATTCAGCACCGAAACAACCCTTGCCTATACTTCTCTTTCTATAACAAAAAGAGGGCTGCGCCATGGACCACCTCGTACTCACCGTATTCGCGCCGGACAAGGCAGGGCAGGTCGAGCGCATTGCCCAATGCATCGCCGAGCATGGCGGCAACTGGCTGGAAAGCCGCATGTCGCGCATGGCCGGACAGTTCGCCGGGATTCTTCGGGTGGGTGTGCCGGCCGAAGCCTACGACGAATTGGTTGATGCCCTACAGGCGTTGTCCGCTCATGGCATTCGGGTGCTGATCGCTGAAAGTGGCATCGAGCAATCTTGCACCTGGAAGCCGATTGCCATGGAGCTGGTGGGCAACGACCGGCCGGGGATCGTGCGCGACATCACTCGTTTACTGAGCGAGCAGGGCGTGAACCTGGAACGCTTGGTCACTGAAGTACGCCCGGCGCCGATGAGCAGCGAACCGCTGTTCCATGCCGAAGCGATTCTCGCGGTGCCGCTGACGTTGTCCCTGGACGTGCTGCAATCACGGCTGGAAACCCTGGCCGATGACTTGATGGTTGAATTGGTCCTGCGCAGTGATCCCTGACCCAGCGGTCCCTGACAGTGTTATCCAAGTTTAACGTGCACCTGCCTGTGGATAACCTGTAGAGATACCCCGCCAGGCCAAGCCGGCCGGGGCTCTTCAGGTTCTGATCAAAAAACCAGCAGTTTCAACAAGTTGCGCACAAACGGCGGGGATCACGCTGTGGATAACCTTGGGAAGGATTGATGCAGGCCACGAAAGACGTGGCCTGTAGAGGTTTGTGCGTTTTTTGATCAGCGACGGCGACGCATACTGATCACCGCATCGACGCTGTAAATCGCCAGGCCAGCCCAGATAAAGATGAACGCCACCAGAGTGCTGGACGACAGGTGTTCACCAAACAGCAGAACGGCTTGCAGCAGCACCAGCGTCGGCGCCAGGTATTGGAGAAATCCCAGCGTGGTGTAGGGCAAATGCCGCGCGGCGGCGTTGAAACACACCAGCGGCACCAGCGTCACGGGGCCGGCCGCCACCAGCCACCAGGCTGCGGACGTGGTCCAGAACTCGGCCTGCGCGCTGCCCGCTGTCGGGTTGAACAGCAACCAGGCCGTGGCAATCGGCACCAGCATCCAGGTTTCCACTACCAGACCCGGCAACGCCTTGACCGGCGCTTGCTTGCGGATCAGCCCGTAGAAACCGAAGGTCAGCGCCAGCACCAGCGAAACCCACGGCAGACTGCCGACCTGCCACACCTGTTGCGCCACGCCAACCGCTGCCAGACCCACCGCCAGCCACTGCATGCGCCGCAGTCGTTCACCGAGGATCAGCATCCCCAGCAACACGTTCACCAGCGGGTTGATGTAGTAACCGAGGCTGGCTTCGAGCATTCGTCCGTTGTTCACCGACCACACATAAGTCAGCCAGTTGGCCGCGATCAGCGTGCCGCTCAGGGCCAGGATTGCCAGCCGTTTCGGGTTGTCGCGCAACTCGCGCCACCAGCCCGGATGTTTCCAGACCATCAGCAGCAGGGCGCCGAATAGCGCGGACCAGAGCACGCGGTGGATGATGATTTCTACAGCCGGCACCGAGGCGATGGCTTTGAAGTAGATCGGGAAAAGTCCCCAGATGATGTAGGCACTCAGGCCCAGGATGTACCCGCGACGCGGGTTGGCAGCTTGCATGCAGAATCCTTGCTTAGGCAGCTAACAAAGTAGGGGATTGTAAGGAGATTTGTAGGAACGGTCGCGGACCAATGTGGGAGCGGGCTTGCTCGCGCCGGCGTCGGATCAGTCGACATTGATGTTGAATGAGCAACCGCTTTCGCGAGCAAGCCCGCTCCCACAGGGGATAGGGGAAATCAGAAGAGTTTTAACGGTTCTTCGTTGAGTGCAGACAGTTGCTCACGCAACGCCAACACCTGATCCCCCCAATACCGCTCACTGCCGAACCACGGAAAACTGTGGGGGAATGCCGGGTCATCCCAGCGCCGAGCCAGCCAGGCGCTGTAGTGCATCAGGCGCAACGCCCGCAGCGGTTCGATCAGCGCCAATTCCCGCGGGTCGAAGTCGTGAAATTCGTTGTAGCCGTCCATCAATTCCGACAACTGACCGAGACATTCCTGACGATCCCCGGCGAGCATCATCCAGATGTCCTGCACTGCCGGGCCCATGCGGCAGTCGTCGAGGTCGACGATGTGGAACATCTCGTCGCGGCACATCATGTTGCCAGGGTGGCAATCGCCGTGCATGCGGATGTTCTGGTGCGGCGTGGCCTTGTAGACCTCTTCTACTCGTTTGAGCAGATCACGAGCGACGGACTCGTAGGCCGGCAGCAGGCTTTTCGGGACGAAATTGCCTTCGAGCAAAGTGTTCAGCGAATCGTGACCGAAGTTCTTCACGCCCAGCGCTTCACGGTGCTCGAACGGCTTGGTCGCCCCAACGGCGTGCAGGCGCCCGAGCAATTGGCCCAGGCGATACAGCTGATCAAGATTGCCCGGCTCCGGCGCCCGGCCGCCACGGCGGGGGAACAGGGTGAAACGGAACCCGGCGTGCTCGTGGAGGCTGGCACCGTTGTGAATCATCGGCGCGACCACCGGCACATCGCATTCGGCGAGTTCGAAGGTGAACTGGTGTTCTTCGAGGATCGCTTCGTTGGTCCAACGCTGCGGGCGATAGAACTTGGCGATCAGCGGCTCGGAGTCTTCGATGCCGACCTGGTAGACGCGGTTTTCGTAGCTGTTGAGCGCCAGAATGCGAGCATCGCTGAGAAAGCCGATGCTTTCGACGGCATCGAGCACGAGGTCTGGGGTGAGGGTTGCAAACGGGTGGGCCATGCTGACTCCTGCGCGCAGCAGGCTGCCGCGTCCGGCCAAGCATGGTAGCGCAGACGGGGCTTCTATAGTGGTTGGGCTTGAGATGAGTGTTGTCTGGGCGGACGCCATCGCGAGCAGGCTCGCTCCCACATTGGATTTGTGAACACATAACCCTGTGGGAGCGAGCCTGCTCGCGATGGGGCCGTATCAGGCGCCGACGACCCCGCCATCTTCACGGGTAATGGCCATCACTGAAGAACGCGGTTTGCCATTCGGCAGGTGCTCTGGGAAGGTCGAGCCACCGTTTTCCCCCGGATGCTGAATCCCGACAAACAAGGTTTTCTGATCCGGCGAAAAGCTGATCCCCGTTACCTCACAACCAATCGGCCCGACCATAAACCGGCGAATTTCCCCAGTCACCGGATCAGCGCAAAGCATCTGGTTATTGCCCATGCCCGCGAAGTCTGCGGCATTGCTCGAATCGCCATCAGTCAGAATCCACAAGCGTCCAGCCTCGTCGAAACCCAAGCCATCCGGGCTGTTGAACATGTTCTGCGGCGTGATGTTCGACGAGCCGCCCTTTGGCGTGCCGGCGTGAACCCCCGGATTGCCGGCGACCACGAACAAGTCCCAGGCAAAGCTTTCCGAGCCGTGATCATCACGGTCGGTGCGCCAGCGCAGGATCTGCCCGTAAACGTTTTTCTCCCTTGGGTTCGGCCCGCCGACGGGTTGGCCGTCTTCGCCGCGCTTGGCGTTGTTGGTCAGGGTGCAATAAACCTGGCCGTCCTTGGGACTGACCACGATCCATTCCGGGCGGTCCATGCGCGTGGCGCTGACGACGCTGGCCGCGAGGCGAGCGTGAATCAACACCTCGGCCTGATCGGCAAAGCCACTGCTGGCGTCGATGCCGTTTTTGCCGTGGGTCAGTTCGATCCACTGGCCCTGGCCTTTCGGATGATCGGCGTTGCCGTCGCCGGCGTCGAAGCGCGCGACATATAAGGTGCCGTGGTCAAGCAGGTCGCGGTTGGCCTTGGGATTGCCGTGGTCGATTTTGTCGCGGCTGACGAATTTGTAGATGAACTCACCGCGCTCGTCGTCGCCCATGTAGACCACGGCGCGCCCGTCATTGGTTTCAGCCAGGGCGGCGTTCTCGTGCTTGAAACGGCCCAGGGCGGTGCGTTTGACCGGGGTCGACTGCGGGTCGAACGGGTCGATTTCCACCACCCAGCCGTGGCGGTTGAGTTCGTTAGGGTTCTTCGCCAGGTCGAAACGCGGGTCGTGTGGGTGCCAGTTGATTTCCTTGCTGGCGGCCACGGCGCCGTAGCGTTTTTGCGCGACATCGAATTTTTGCTCGGCGTTGCTGCTGCCGAAGCAATCGGTGAAGTTCTCTTCGCACGTCAGGTAGGTGCCCCAAGGCGTCTTGCCGTTGGCGCAGTTCTGGAAGGTGCCGAGGACTTTCTTGCCGTGCTTGTCGGCGCTGGTCTTGAGCAATTCGTGACCGGCCGCCGGGCCGCTCAAGCGCAGCGGCGAGTTGCCGTGGATGCGGCGGTTGTAGCGCGAGCCTTGAACGAATTCCCACTGGCCACGGCGACGTTGTACTTCGATCACCGATACGCCTTCGCAGGCCAGGGCCTTGCGCACGTCTTCCGCCGATTGCGGCATGCCGCCGTGGGGATAGAGGTAGCGGTAGTTGGTGTATTCGTTGTTGATCGCCATCAGCGCACGGTCGTTGTCGCCAGGGAAGGCGAACAGGCTCATGCCGTCGTTGTTGTCGCCGAACTGCACTTCCTGGGCCTGGGCGGTGCCGTTACCGCTCGGATCGAAGGCCGGGCCATTCTTTTGCAGAGGCTGGCCCCAACTGATCAGCACCGAGGACTTGTAGCCTGGCGGCAAGGTGATGACGTCAGTCGTGGCGGAGGCGATGCTGTTGAAACCCAGCAAATTGCTCGAGCCGGCGCTGACACTGGCGGCCAGCACGCTGCGGCTCAGCAGGTTGCCACCGAGGAACATCGCCGCACCGCAGAGGGCGCCGGCGCTGATGAAACCACGACGGCTGAGGCCGACCATTTTTTCCAGGTCGGTGGGTTGGTTCTCTTCTAATAGGCTCACATCAGGCTCCCTGCTGGATTTTGCAGTCACCTTAGTGAGCGTTAGTGAAGGTTTTGTTTCAGAGTGGAGTGCCCAACAGGACGTTGGACGGCGCAAATTGCACGAGCACCGGGCTGTCGATGGCGAGGCCGGAGGTTCTTAAATGCAGCGGCTCGGCCAGGGCGCAGAGTGTCTGGCCGTTGGGCAGGCCGATGCGCACTTCGCTGGGGCCGTCTTCGGCGTCGAGAATCTGCTCGATAATGCCTTTCAGACAATTGTTGCCAGGTGTTGCGGGTTGGTCGATGGCCAACAATTCCAGCCAGCCGGCCTTGATCAATGCGACGACTTCGGTGCCGGTTTGCAGTTCCAGGCGCAGGGTGCTGTCGTGGGTGATCTGTGCATCGATGCTTAAGCCTTCGGCCAGTTCCAGACGGATGCGGTCGTTGCGACCCTGGGATTCGATCGCCATCACTCTGCCGTGCAATTGATTGCGCGCGCTGGTGCGCAGCATCAGCCGACCGAGCAAGTCCAGATCGCTGGCGTCTTCGGCCGCTTCAAGCACCTGAGCCTGCAACACTTGCAGCTTTTGATACAGCCGCAAGACGCGCTCGCCTTCGCTGGACAACTTGGCGCCACCGCCGCCCTTGCCGCCGACGCTGCGTTCCACCAGTGGTTTTTGCGCGAGGTTGTTCAATTCATCGATAGCGTCCCACGCCGCTTTGTAACTCAAGCCCGCGCTTTTCGCGGCGCGGGTGATCGAGCCTTGTTCGGCGATGTGTTGCAGCAGGGCAATGCGCTGCGGACGGCGGACAATGTGCTGGGACAACAACGTAGGCAATGACATGGCAGGTGCTTTGGGTTGTGGCGATGGGAGGACGTTGGCGGCTTGGGCTGCGGGAGTCAAGTCAGACGGTAGTCCTGTGGGAGCGGGCTTGCTCGCGAAAGCGTCAGTTCAGTCGACATCTGCGTTGAATACCAGTCCGCTTTCGCGAGCAAGCCCGCTCCCACAGGGTTTTGTGGTGTTCAGTTAAATTGTGTCGCCGGGTTTTGGGGTTCTGGCCAGGCAATAGACATCGACCCGGGCCGCGCCGGCGTCCATCAGCAGGCGCGCCAGGGTTTGCGCGGTAGCACCGGTGGTCAGCACGTCATCGATCAGGGCCAGATGACGGCCGGTGACGCACGCATCGGGTGTCAGGGCGAAGGCGTTACGCAGGTTTCGCTTGCGGGCCTCGGCCTTCAGATCCTGTTGCGCGCTGGTGTCCTGAATCCTCAGCAGCAGTGTTTCGTCACAAGGAATGTTCAGGCTTTCACTGAGCCACTTCGCGAGCATCGCCGCCTGGTTAAAGCCTCGTTGGCGCAGGCGCTTCGTGGCCAGCGGTACCGGGATCAACGCATCGGGTCGATCAAGGTCTTCTTCGAAGCGATGTTGCAGGAATTGCGCAAGAAGTTCGCCGAGCAAGCGGCCAAACGGCCACTTTGCGTTGTGCTTGAAGCGGGTGATCAGCGTATCCACCGGAAAGCTGTAGATCCACGGCGCCGCCACTCGCTCGAAGGCCGGCGGTTGTTGCAGGCATTGGCCGCACGTCAGGTCGGACGCGGGCAGTGGCAGGGCGCAGGTCTGGCAGTGATCGCCGAGCCAGGGCAACTCGGCTTCGCAGGCTGTACAGATCGGCGTGGTGTCGTCGGCGGGCTCTGAACAAAGCAAACAGAATTGTTTATTTTTTAACCAGATGTAAACCGGTCCTGCGTATCGTGGTTGACAGCGCATCGCTCTTCCTTAAATATGCCGAACATCCGTGTCGCGCCTGTGGGTATTGCGTTACCCCAGTCGCCAGCCAAGCATAAATCAAGGAAACGCCCATGAGCGCCAGCACCTCTGCAACCCTGCGTCATGACTGGTCTTTGGCCGAAGTCAAAGCACTCTTCGTTCAGCCATTCAACGACCTGCTGTTCCAGGCGCAGACGGTGCACCGCGCCCATTTCGACGCCAACCGAGTCCAGGTTTCGACGCTGCTGTCGATCAAGACCGGCGCCTGCCCGGAAGATTGCAAATATTGTCCGCAGTCCGGTCACTACAACACCGGCCTGGAAAAAGAAAAACTGATGGAAGTGCAGAAGGTCCTCGAAGAGGCCGCTCGCGCCAAGGCCATCGGTTCGACCCGTTTCTGCATGGGCGCTGCCTGGAAACACCCGTCGGCCAAAGACATGCCGTACGTGCTGGAGATGGTCAAAGGCGTGAAAGCCATGGGCCTGGAAACCTGCATGACCCTCGGTCGTCTCGATCAGGACCAGACCGTTGCGCTGGCCGACGCTGGCCTCGACTACTACAACCACAACCTCGATACCTCGCCGGAGTTCTACGGCAGCATCATCACCACCCGCACCTATGGCGAGCGTCTGCAAACCCTGGCTTATGTGCGTGATTCGGGGATGAAGATCTGCTCCGGTGGCATCCTCGGCATGGGCGAGTCCCTCGATGACCGCGCCAACCTGCTGATCCAGTTGGCCAACCTGCCGGAACACCCGGAATCGGTGCCGATCAACATGCTGGTGAAAGTTGCTGGTACGCCGCTGGAAAACGCCGATGACATCGACCCGTTCGACTTCATTCGCATGCTCGCCGTCGCCCGCATCCTGATGCCGCAATCCCACGTGCGCCTGTCCGCCGGCCGCGAAGCGATGAACGAGCAGATGCAGGCCCTGGCCTTCTTCGCCGGTGCCAACTCGATTTTCTACGGCGACAAGTTGCTGACCACCGCCAACCCGCAGGCCGACAAGGACATGCAACTGTTCTCGCGCCTGGGCATTCTGCCGGAAGCGCGCGAAGAGCACGCCGATGAAGTGCATCAAGCGGCTATCGAGCAGGCGCTGGTTGAGCAGAAGAGCAGCGAGCAGTTCTATAACGCTGCTGTTTGACCCGACACAAATCAAATGTGGGAGCGGGCTTGCTCGCGAAGGCGGAGTTTCAGTCACCATAAATGTTGGATGTGACGGCCCCTTCGCGAGCAAGCCCGCTCCCACATTGGGATTGAATGTTTACCCATATTGACCTCCGAGGCCTGCATGTCTTTCGATCTCGCCGCACGCCTTGCTGCCCGTCGTGCCGAAAATCTCTATCGCCAACGCCCACTGCTCGAAAGCCCTCAAGGCCCTGAAGTAGTCGTCGATGGTCAGCCGTTGCTGGCGTTTTGTAACAACGACTACCTGGGCCTGGCCAATCACCCGCAAGTGATCGAAGCCTGGCGCGCCGGTGCGGCTCGCTGGGGCGTCGGCGGCGGGGCTTCGCATTTGGTTATCGGCCACAGCACCCCCCATCACGCGTTGGAAGAGGCGTTGGCCGATCTCACCGGGCGCCCGCGTGCGCTGCTGTTCACTACCGGTTACATGGCCAACCTCGGCGCGGTCACCGCGTTGATCGGGCAGGGCGATACGGTGCTGGAAGACCGGCTCAATCACGCCTCCTTGCTGGATGCCGGTTTGTTGTCCGGTGCGCGCTTCAATCGTTATCTGCACAACGACGCTGAGAGCCTGGCCAAGCGCCTGGAGAAAGCCACCGGCAACACGCTAGTAGTCACCGACGGCGTGTTCAGCATGGACGGCGACATCGCCGATCTGCCGGCGCTGGCCCGCGAGGCCAAGGCCAAAGGTGCGTGGCTGATGGTCGATGATGCCCACGGCTTTGGTCCGCTGGGCGCCAATGGTGCCGGGATCGTCGAGCATTTTGGCTTGAGTCAGGAGGATGTGCCGGTGTTGGTCGGCACCCTCGGCAAGGCGTTCGGTACGGCCGGTGCGTTTGTGGCGGGTAGCGAAGAGTTGGTCGAGAGTCTGATCCAGTTCGCTCGTCCCTACATCTACACCACCAGCCAGCCGCCGGCCCTGGCCTGCGCGACGCTGAAAAGTCTCGAATTACTGCGCAGCGAGCATTGGCGGCGCGAGCACCTTAATGTGCTGATCCGTCAATTTCGTCGAGGTGCCGAACAAATCGGCCTGGAACTCATGGACAGCTTCACACCGATCCAGCCGATCATGATTGGCGATGCCGGGCGCGCGGTTCGACTGTCGCAGATGCTGCGCGAGCGCGGTCTGATGGTGACCGCGATCCGTCCGCCCACCGTGCCGGCCGGCAGCGCTCGCTTGCGCGTGACCCTGACCGCCGCCCACAGCGAGGCGCAGGTGCAGCTATTGTTAAATGGACTGGCCGATTGTTTTGCACAACTGGGACCGGAGCCAAGCCATGCGTGATCGTTTGATTCTGCTGCCTGGCTGGGGACTCGGCGTTTCGCCGCTGGAGCCCTTGGCGGCGGCGTTGCAGGGGCTGGATGAACACCTGCGGGTCGAGATCGAACCTTTGCCGGAACTGGAATCGGGTGATCTTGCCGAGTGGCTTGATGAGCTCGATTCGACTCTGCCTCAGGATGCCTGGCTCGGCGGTTGGTCTCTGGGCGGCATGCTCGCCTCCGAGTTGGCGGCGCGGCGCGGTGATCGCTGCTGCGGCTTGCTGACGCTTTCGAGTAACCCCTCGTTTGTCGCCCATGAGCAATGGCTGAGTGCGATGCCCGGCGAGACGTTCGATGCGTTTCTGGCGGGTTGTGGCGCCGATCCGCGCATGACGTTGAAACGTTTCTCGCTGCTCTGCGCCCAAGGTGCCGAAGACCCGCGCGGGCTGTCGCGACTGTTGCTTGGCGGTGCGCCGAGTACGTCGACGGCGGTATTGATGAGTGGTCTGGAAGTGCTTGCGCAACTGGATACACGTCAGGCGTTGCAGGCGTTCCGTGGCCCACAACTGCATCTGTTCGCCGGCCTCGACGGGTTGGTTCCGGCCGAAGCGGCCGCAGAATTGCTGGCGCTGTTGCCGGATGTCGAAATCGGCCTGATCGAACAGGCCAGCCACGCGTTTCTTCTGGAAGACCCCCACGGTGTGGCGGGGGCGATCCAGGCATTTTTGCATGAGTCCGGTGATGACTGATTTATCCCTTCCCAACCTGCCCGGTGGTTTGCCCGACAAACGTCAGGTGGCAGCGTCCTTTTCCCGCGCGGCGGCCAGCTACGACAGCGTGGCTGAGTTGCAGCGCGATGTTGGCAGCGAGCTGTTACGTCGGTTGCCAGATGATTTTGTACCGGGTCGCTGGCTGGACCTGGGCTGCGGCACCGGGCATTTCAGTCGAGCGCTGGGTGAGCGTTTTCCTGCCGGTCACGGCGTGGCGCTGGACATCGCGGAGGGCATGCTCAATCACGCTCGGCCATTGGGCGGTGCAACGCACTTCATCGCCGGCGATGCCGAGCGGCTGCCGTTGCAGGACTCGACCTGTGACCTGATTTTCTCCAGCCTCGCGGTGCAGTGGTGTTCGGACTTTACGTCGGTGCTCAGTGAGGCATATCGGGCATTGAAACCGGGCGGTGTTTTCGCGTTTGCTAGTCTTTGTGTAGGAACGTTGTACGAATTGCGTGACAGTTGGCGTCAGGTGGATGGCATGGTGCACGTCAACCGCTTCCGCGAGTTCGGTACTTATCAACAGCTGTGCACGGCCAGTGGCTTGAAGGTTGTCAGTCTGCAAGCCTGTGTGCATGTGCTGCATTACCCGGATGTGCGCAGCCTGACCCACGAGCTCAAGGCGCTGGGCGCGCATAACCTGAACCCTGGACGGCCGGGCGGTTTGACCGGCAGGGCGCGAATCCTCGGCTTGATCGAGGCGTATGAACAGTTTCGTCAGGCACAGGGACTGCCGGCGACTTATCAAGTGGTTTATGCCGTGTTGGAGAAACCCTTATGAGCGCAGCCTATTTCATCACGGGCACCGACACTGATGTCGGCAAGACCACCGTTGCTGCGGGTTTGCTGCATGCCGCGCGGTTGGCGGGGTTGAGTACGGCGGCGGGCAAACCGGTGGCCTCCGGTTGCGAGGTGACACCCAAGGGATTGCGTAACGCCGATGCGTTGGCGTTGCTGGCTGAGTGTTCGGTGCCGTTGACGTATGCACAGGTCAACCCGGTGGCGTTCGAACCGGCGATCGCTCCGCATCTGGCAGCGCGGGAGGCGGGCGTGGCGTTGACGGTGCAATCCTTGCTGACGCCGATGCGTGAGATTCTGGATTTGAACGCAGACTTCACGCTGATTGAAGGCGCTGGTGGCTGGCGCGTGCCTTTGGCGGATCAGGACAATTTGTCGGACTTGGCGATGGCGCTGAATCTGCCCGTGATTCTGGTGGTTGGCGTGCGGTTGGGTTGCATCAGTCATGCACTGCTGACCGCTGAAGCGATTGCTAACGATGGGCTGCAATTGGCGGGCTGGGTGGCCAACATCATTGATCCGAAGACCTCGCGCCTGGAGGAAAACCTCGCCACGTTGGCCGAGCGCATACCCGCACCGTGTTTGGGGCGGGTGCCGAAACTCAAGTCGGTGACGGCGGAGGCGGTGGCCGAGCATCTGCAATTGGATCTGTTGGATTAATATTTCCAGGTGCGGGTTTTTGCTATGACAAGGCACTATGCCATTAGTGTTTTTGTCGGGTGTTTTGTCCACGTGTCTGCTTCAATAGCCACTGTTGATCCTTTGCAAGGACGAGTTCTCCCATGGAAATCTCAGGAAGCACCGCTTTTTATGCCGGTCTGAGCACTATTCAGACAGGGCAGAACCGTGTTGATCAGGCTGCCGGCCAGATCGCCAACACCACGATTGATCGCTCGGAGAAGAGCCAGTCCTCCGAAGCACAGGTTGATCGTCTGCGTTCGGTTGATCGCAGCCAGCAATCAGACCTGGCCAGCAATATGGTCGAGATGTCTCAGGGCAAGTTTCAGGTTGAGCTCGGCGCGAAAGTCGCCAAGGCTTCCGATGAAATGCTTGGGACGTTGATTGATACCTACGCTTGATCGCTTGCTGAATCTGCTACTCCGACGCCGCGAATCTTCGCGGCGTTTTTCTGCGTAAGTCCTTCTCCCTCAACTAATCTTTCCTGCATGGCTTGTCGCTTTGTCGACGGCGGTGCGCGGCTGCGTGGCCGTTATGTGCGCGGCATGATGACGAATGGCAAAAGATCGATGCTTGACAAGATTTGGGCGTAAACGTATGTTTCAAACAACTGTTTGACCGTCACAACAAATCAACACGGTCGTTCATTCCCGGTTACATCAGCAGAGGTTTATCGCTATGCCTGACTACAAGGCCCCCTTGCGTGATATTCGCTTCGTTCGTGACGAACTGCTCGGCTACGAAGCGCACTATCAGAGCCTTCCGGCTTGCGCAGACGCCACTCCGGACATGGTTGACGCCATTCTCGAAGAAGGCGCCAAGTTTTGTGAGCAGGTGCTGGCTCCGCTGAACCGCGTGGGTGACACCGAAGGCTGCACCTGGAGCGAGTCCGGCGTTAAAACCCCGACTGGCTTTAAAGAAGCCTACAAACAATTCGTTGAAGGCGGCTGGCCAAGCCTGGCCCACGACGTAGAGCACGGCGGCCAAGGCTTGCCGGAGTCTCTGGGTCTGGCCGTGAGTGAAATGGTTGGCGAAGCCAACTGGTCGTGGGGCATGTACCCAGGCCTGTCGCATGGCGCGATGAACACCATTTCCGAGCACGGTACGCCTGAGCAGCAAGATGCTTACCTGACCAAGCTGGTTTCCGGCGAATGGACCGGTACCATGTGCCTGACCGAACCGCACTGCGGCACCGACCTGGGCATGTTGCGCACCAAGGCCGAACCTCAGGCCGACGGTTCCTACAAAGTCTCCGGCACCAAGATCTTCATCTCGGCCGGTGAACACGACATGGCCGACAACATCGTCCACATCGTGCTGGCACGTCTGCCGGATGCGCCGGCTGGCACCAAAGGCATTTCGCTGTTCATCGTTCCGAAGTTCATGCCGAACGCCGACGGTTCGATCGGCGCTCGCAACGCCGTGACCTGTGGTTCCCTGGAACACAAAATGGGCATCCACGGTAACGCGACCTGCGTGATGAACTTCGACGCGGCCACCGGTTTCCTGATCGGCCCGGCGAACAAAGGCCTGAACTGCATGTTCACCTTTATGAACACCGCTCGCCTGGGTACCGCGCTGCAAGGTCTGGCCCACGCCGAGATCGGCTTCCAGGGCGGCCTGAAATACGCTCGTGATCGTCTGCAAATGCGCTCCCTGACTGGCCCGAAAGCGCCGGAAAAAGCCGCAGACCCGATCATCGTGCACCCAGACGTACGTCGCATGCTGTTGACCATGAAGGCGTTCGCCGAAGGCAACCGCGCGATGGTTTACTTCACCGCCAAGCAAGTCGACATCGTCAAATACGGCGTGGACGAAGAAGAGAAGAAGAAGGCTGACGCACTGTTGGCCTTCATGACTCCGATCGCCAAAGCCTTCATGACTGAAGTCGGTTTTGAATCCGCCAACCACGGCGTGCAAATCTACGGTGGTCACGGTTTCATCGCCGAGTGGGGCATGGAGCAGAACGTTCGCGACAGCCGCATTTCGATGCTGTACGAAGGCACCACCGGTATCCAGGCACTCGACCTGTTGGGCCGCAAAGTGCTGATGACTCAAGGCGAGGCTTTGAAAGGCTTCACCAAGATCGTCCACAAGTTCTGCCAGATCAACGAAGGCAACGAAGCGGTCAAAGAGTTCGTCGAGCCATTGGCTGCGCTGAACAAAGAATGGGGCGAGCTGACCATGAAGGTTGGTATGGCGGCCATGAAAGACCGTGAAGAAGTCGGCGCCGCGTCGGTGGACTACCTGATGTACTCCGGTTACGCCTGCCTGGCCTACTTCTGGGCTGACATGGCGCGTCTGGCTGCCGAGAAACTGGCTGCCGGCACCACCGAAACCGCGTTCTACACCGCCAAGCTGCAGACGGCGCGCTTCTACTTCCAGCGCATCCTGCCGCGTACCCGCACTCACGTTGTGACCATGCTGTCGGGCGCCAACAACCTGATGGACATGAAAGAAGAAGACTTCGCACTGGGTTACTAAACCCCGCGCAGTTCCTTCACAAAGCCGCTGTTCTTTCGAGAGCAGCGGCTTTTTTGTTCCTGGCGAAAATCCGCTGTGCAAGACAGGCCACCCACGATGGATTGTTGGCGTCCCCTCGATAAATATTCCCTACTAAATTGCTAAGAAATCCCCGATTCCTGCCGTTACAGAGGCTGGCGATGTGACATAGATCACCTCTCATGTGCTTAACTGCTCCAGATGCAGGCACAATGCCATCTTTCTGTTGGGTCGGAGCTTTACCCTTGCCGCGTTCTTCCGCTGTACGCTTCAGTCATTTTTTGCCCTCACTACTGCTGTTGCTTGCTGGGCTTTCGGCTGCGTACATAAAGGATCTCAACGTCTTCTTCACTTCGCTGTTCAACGTGTTGCCAACCTTGGTGCTGTTGCTCGGCGGTGCTTATTGCGCGGTTTACCGACGCCAGCGTGAACTGTTTCTGATGGTCACGGTGTACATCGCCTACTTCCTGCTCGACACCCAGACCGACTATTACCGCGATAACGGCAAGGTTCGCGAAGACGCAGCGGTGGTTTTCCATCTCTGTTGTTTGCTGTTGCCGTTGCTGTTCGGCCTGTTCGCGGCGTGGCAGGAACGCACTCACCTGTTTCAGGACATGGTGGCGCGCTTCGCTGTGTTGCTGGCGTTCGGTAGCGTGGCGCTGGGCATTGAGCAAAGTTACCCACAGCCGCTGCTGATGTGGCTCTCGGAAATCCGCTGGCCTGCCTTGCACGGTGCCTGGATGAGCCTGATCCAGTTGTCCTATCCCGTGTTCTTCGCCGCGTTTTTACTGCTGGCCTGGCAATACTGGCGCAACCCGAGGCCCTTGCACGCCGCGCAACTCGTGGGCTTGCTGGGGTTGTTCTGGATGTTGCCGAAAACCTTCATCCTGCCGTTCACCCTGAACATCATGTGCAGTCAGGTCATGCTGATGATTGCGGCGGCGGTGGCACACGAAGCCTATCAAATGGCTTTCCGCGACGAACTCACCGGGCTGCCGGGACGTCGCGCGTTGAACGAGCGCATGCAGCGCTTGGGACGCAATTACGTACTGGCCATGAGCGACGTCGATCACTTCAAGAAATTCAACGACACCCACGGCCACGATGTCGGCGATCAGGTGCTGCGATTGGTTGCCAGCAAACTGTCCAAGATCAGCGGAGGCGGTAGGGCGTATCGCTACGGGGGCGAAGAATTCGCCTTGGTGTTCGCGGGCAAGACGCTCGAAGAGTGCATGCCGCACCTGGAAGTCATCCGCGAGTCGATTGCGTCCTACAACATTCAATTGCGCAATCCGGACCGTCCTCAGGACGACCAGCAAGGTCGCCAGCGTCGAGCCGGCTCCGGTGCGTCGAGTGTGTCGGTTACGGTCAGCATTGGCGTCGCCGAACGCTTGGAGCAGCGTACGCCCGAACAAGTGCTCAAATCCGCTGACGAGGCGCTCTACAGCGCCAAGGGTGCTGGGCGAAACTGCGTGGTGGCATTCGGTCAAAGCCGCCGTGGCGCGGTGCGTATGGACGCTGCTGCGGGTTGAGTGATGATGGCGCATTCAGCGTCTGGACTGTGATTGTGAGGCGTGGTGCGCGGCAGTAGGTTTGAGGTATCTGCTGCCGGAGAAACGACCATGCCTGAGTACAAAGCTCCCCTGCGCGACATGCGCTTTCTGATCGACCACGTCTTCGACTTTCACAGCAACTACGCCGCGCTCGGCGCTACCGACGCCAGCCCGGACATGGTCAATGCGATCCTCGAAGAAGGCGCGAAATTTTGTGAAAACGTTCTCGCACCGCTGAATCGCAGCGGTGATGAAGAAGGCTGCCATTTCGACAACGGCGTGGTGACAACGCCTACAGGCTTCAAGCAAGCCTTCGCACAATACGTGGAAGGTGGCTGGCATGGTCTGGCGGCCGATCCAACTTACGGCGGCCAGGGTTTGCCGAGCTCACTGGGCCTAGTCATCAGCGAGATGGTCGGCTCCAGCAACACCTCTTGGGGCATGTACCCCGGCCTGACCCACGGCGCAATGTCGGCGATCCACGCCCATGGCACCGAAGCGCAAAAACAGACTTACTTGAGCAAACTCACTGCCGGCCAATGGACCGGCACCATGTGCCTGACCGAAGCCCATTGCGGCACCGACCTGGGCATCATCAAGACCCGCGCGTTGCCCCAGGCTGATGGCAGTTACGCGATCTCCGGCAGCAAGATTTTCATCTCCGCCGGCGAACACGACATGAGCGACAACATCATTCATTTAGTGCTGGCCAAACTGCCGGATGCACCGGCCGGGACCAAGGGCATTTCGCTGTTCATCGTTCCCAAATTCCTACCCGATGCCGAAGGTGAAGCGGGCGAGCGCAACGGCGTTTCCTGCGGCTCCATCGAACACAAAATGGGCATCAAGGCCTCAGCCACCTGCGTGCTCAATTTTGACGATGCAAAGGGATTCTTGATCGGTGAAGCGAACAAAGGCCTGAATTGCATGTTCACCATGATGAACCACGCGCGCCTGGGCACCGGCATGCAGGGCTTATGTCTGGGCGAGGCGAGCTTCCAGGGCGCGATCAAGTACGCCAACGATCGCTTGCAAATGCGCTCGCTGACCGGCCCGAAAGCCCCGGAAAAACCTGCCGACCCGATCATCGTCCATCCCGATGTGCGCCGGATGTTACTGACCATGAAGGCCTTCAACGAAGGCAACCGGGCGCTGACCTACTTCACCGCGCAGTTGTTGGATGCCGCGCATTTGAGCGCGGATGAAACGGCGCGGCAGGATGCAGAAGATCTGTTGGCATTCCTGACGCCGATCTGCAAAGCCTTCATGACCGATACCGGCCTGGAAGTGACCAACCACGGCATGCAGGTGTTTGGCGGCCACGGCTTTATCCGCGAGTGGGGTATGGAGCAATTGGTTCGCGACTGCCGGATTGCGCCGATCTACGAAGGTACCAACGGCATTCAGGCGTTGGACTTGCTGGGACGTAAAGTCCTCGGCAGCCAGGGCAAACTGCTGCGTGGCTTTACCAAGATCGTCCACAAGTTCTGCGCGGCAAACGCGGAGCATCCACAGCTCGGCAGCTTTGTGGCACAGCTCAATGGTTTGAATCAGCAGTGGGGCGAGGTGACGACTAAAATCGGCATGGCCGCGATGAAAAATCCGGATGAAGTCGGCGCTGCGTCGGTGGATTACTTGATGTACAGCGGTTACATCATCCTCGGCTATCTATGGCTGCGCATGGCGCTGGTGGCTCAGGCGCAGTTGGGCGCGGGCAGCGGCGATGCCGATTATTGCCAGGGCAAACTGGCGACCTGCGAGTTCTACTTCAAGCGATTGCTGCCGCGAACTGCCGCTCATCGGGCGGCGATCGAGGCGGGGAGTGATTGCCTGATGAAGCTGCCGGCGGAGTTGTTTGCGCTTTGACGAGCGCGCTTTAAAAGCATCGCGGGTAAGCCTTGCTCCTACACGTCCAATGTTGTTTCGCGAAGTTTGCGCACGGACCTGTAGGAGCGAGGCTTGCCCGCGAATGCGTTTGGCAGGCACAAGAACTCAGTGACTAAAAATTACAAATCGGTCACGTGCTGACCCTATGTGTCGTAAAAGTTGTTGGGTTACACTCGGACCCAACGAAAGCACCATTCCTACGAATCACCCGTTTAGATCTTGCGAGGTTTGCCATGGCTGACTACAAAGCGCCCCTGCGCGATATGCGCTTCGTCCTCAATGAAGTTTTCGAGGTCGCCAAACTCTGGGCCGAGCTGCCGGCGCTGGCGGATACCGTCGATGCTGAAACCGTCGAAGCCATTCTCGAAGAAGCCGGCAAGGTCACCAGCAAAAGCATCGCGCCCCTGAGCCGAGCGGCGGACGAAGAAGGCTGCCATTGGGCGGACGGTGCCGTCACCACACCGGCAGGTTTCCCACAGGCTTATCAGACTTATGCCGAAGGCGGTTGGGTCGGTGTCGGTGGCGATCCGGCCTACGGCGGCATGGGCATGCCCAAGGCTGTTTCGGCCCAGGTCGAAGAAATGGTCAACTCCGCCAGCCTGTCGTTTGGCTTGTACCCGATGCTGACGGCCGGCGCCTGCCTGTCGATCAACGCCCACGCCAGCGAAGAGCTGAAAGCCGCCTACCTGCCGAACATGTATGCCGGCGTCTGGGCCGGTTCGATGTGCCTGACCGAACCGCACGCTGGTACGGACCTGGGGATTATCCGCACCAAGGCCGAGCCTCAGGCCGACGGTTCCTACAAAGTCAGTGGCACCAAGATCTTCATCACCGGCGGCGAACACGACCTTACCGAGAACATCATTCACCTGGTGCTGGCCAAACTGCCGGACGCACCGGCGGGGCCGAAAGGCATTTCGCTGTTCCTGGTGCCGAAGTTCATGGTCAATGCCGATGGCAGCCTGGGTGCGCGCAACCCGGCCAACTGCGGTTCGATTGAACACAAAATGGGCATCCAGGCGTCCGCGACCTGCGTGATGAACTTCGACGAGGCCGTGGGTTACCTGGTCGGTGAGCCGAACAAAGGCCTGGCGGCGATGTTCACCATGATGAACTACGAGCGTCTGGGTGTGGGTATCCAGGGCCTGGCCACTGGCGAGCGCTCTTACCAGAACGCCGTTGAATATGCCCGCGACCGCCTGCAAAGCCGTTCGCCGACTGGCGCGCAGAACAAAGACAAAGTGGCTGACCCGATCATTGTCCACCCGGACGTGCGTCGCATGCTGCTGACCATGAAAGCCTCGAACGAAGGCGGCCGTGCCTTCTCCACCTATGTGGCGATGCAACTGGACACCGCCAAGTTCAGCGAAGACCCTACGACCCGCAAACGTGCGGAAGACCTGGTGGCGTTGCTGACGCCGGTAGCCAAGGCATTCCTGACCGATCTGGGCCTGGAAACCACCGTGCATGGCCAGCAAGTTTTCGGCGGCCACGGTTACATACGTGAGTGGGGCCAGGAACAACTGGTTCGCGACGTACGCATCACCCAGATCTACGAAGGCACCAATGGGATTCAGGCGCTGGACCTTGTAGGTCGCAAGATCGTCGGCACTGGCGGGGCGTTCTACAACCTGTTCGCGGATGAGATTCGTCACTTCACCGAGACAGCCAGTGCTGACCTGGCTGAGTTCACCAAGCCGTTGAACGACGCGGTGAGCACCCTTGATGAGCTGACTTCGTGGGTACTGGACCGGGCGAAAAACAACCCGAATGAAATCGGCGCGGCGTCGGTCGAATATCTGCAAGCATTCGGCTACGTTGCCTACGCCTACATGTGGGCATTGATGGCCAAGGCCGCTTTCGGCAAAGAAGCGCAGGACGAGTTCTACGCGAGCAAACTCGGCACCGCGCGATTCTATTTCGCCCGTCTGCTGCCGCGGATTCACTCGTTGAGCGCGTCGGTGAAGGCCGGTAGCGAGTCGCTGTTCCTGCTGGACGCATCGCAGTTCTGACCCTGTAACGTCATGTAAGCAATCTCTTACATGACGTACTGCTGTTTTCCCATATGCGCCGATTGGATCCAGAGCTAATCTACTTCACATGGACGTCGCGCAGGAAGCGCAAAGTAACAACACGGACACGTAGGATTCTGCCAGGACGGCGGAGTGAAATGGATGTCAGGGAAACAGTCTGCAAAGCCCCGCTTCGGCGGGGTTTTCTTTTGCCTGCAGAAAAGTATTCAGCTCATCACATCCAGTGGCGCCGGGCCGTTCAAGCGGTCATCGGGCCCATTCAGCACTTCTTCCAGCAACGTGCGCAGTAACGCCAGCGAGGCTTGTTGCCGTTGCACATCCCGGCACACCAACCCGACTTTCAGCGGCACTCGCGGCTCGGTCAGTGGTTTCCACAGCAGTTCATTATTGCCGAGCGCCTTTTGCGAGCGCCCGGGCAGAACAGTTGCCAGCCGCGTGTGGGGCAAGCTGTCGAGAATCCCCGCCATGTTGTTCAGTTCGGCCTGCACCTGCGGGCGTCGGCCAAGGCTGGCCAATTGCGTCTGCCAGATCTGCCGCAACTGAAACTCTTCGCCCAATAACAGCATCGGTAATTCCGCGGCCTGACTCATGGAGACCTTCTTGAATTCGCGCAACGGATGATCCGCCGGGATGACAAGCGTCAGTTCATCTTCGTACAGCATCACGCCGTGCAATCCTGGCTGGCGAGGCGGCAGGTAGCTGATTCCGATGTCCAGGGAACCGTTGAGCAACCGCCGTTCGATCTCAAGTCCGGTCAGTTCATAGATCTGCACCACCAGATGCGGCTGCGCCTTGCGCACCCGTTCGAGCATCTGCGGCACCAGGCTGGTGTGGACGGTCTGCAACACGCCAATCGCCAAGGTGCGCAGCGCCTGACCCTTGAAATTGCCCAGCGCTTCCCGCGCCCGTTGCAGGCCATCGAGCAACGGCAGCGCGTGGTTGTACAACGTGTGTGCCGCCAGGGTCGGCAGCAAGCGTTTGCTGCTGCGCTCGAACAGGCTCACATCGAGGTTCTGTTCGAGGTGGCGGATCTGCTGCGACAGCGCCGGTTGTGAGATGGACAGTCGCTCGGCAGCCCGGCCCACATGGCCTTCTTCGTAGACCGCGACGAAATAACGCAGTTGCTTGAAATCCATAAGTAATACTTATCGAAAATGCTGTGAAATCGAAATGGCTCAGCGCCGTGCCTGCGCCTAGTCTAACCGCATTCACAAGGCTTACAGGGCCGGAAAGCACGATGAATACCGTTTGCATCGATGGTGTTTGCATAGGAAAGACGAAAAACCTAAAGCGAGGTTTTTTGAGATGAATTTGTTTAATTTGCGGCGCAGCCCTCCCAGTCTGGATGATCTGGTCATGGACACCGTGCAGCCATCGCACCGTGACAACCTGTCCAGCGAATGCCTGATGCCCAGCGTCGAGCGGCCACAGCAGATTTTTGTGCGTGGGCAAGGTTCGTGGTTGTGGGATAGCGATGATCGCGCTTATCTGGATTTCACCCAGGGTGGTGGGGCCAACAGCCTGGGGCACAGCCCGTCAGTGCTGGTCAACGCGATTTCGGATCAGGCCCGGACGCTGATCAACCCCGGTTTCGGCCTGCATAACCGCGCCATGCTCAACCTCGCCGAACGGCTTTGCGCCAGTACTGGCAGCGATCAGGCCTACCTGCTCAACAGTGGCAGCGAAGCCTGCGACGCGGCGATCAAGTTGGCACGCAAATGGGGTCAGCTGCATCGCGGCGGCGCTTCGCGGATCATCGTTGCCAACAAGGGCTGCCATGGCCGTAGTCTCGGGACGATTTCGGCTTCGGACAGTTCTAACCTGACCAATCGATTTGAGCCGCAGCTACCGGGCTTCAGCCACGTCCCGTTCAATGACCTTCCAGCGTTGCATGCAGCCGTAGACGCTCGGACCGTGGCGATCATGCTCGAGCCGATCCAGAGTGAAGCCGGGGTGATTCCGGCCGTCGAGCATTACCTCAAGGGTGTTGAACGGTTGTGTCGTGAACTGGGCATCCTGCTGATCCTCGACGAAGTCCAGACCGGGATCGGCCGTTGCGGCACCTTGCTCGCGGAACAATCCTACGGCGTGCGGGCCGATATCGTTGTGCTCGGCAAAGGCTTGGGCGGTGGCGTGCCGTTGGCGGCATTGCTTGCCCGAGGCAAGGCCTGTTGTTTCGACATCGGTGAAATGATCGGCACCCACCACGGCAATGCACTGATGACCGCTGCCGGCCTGGCCGTTCTTGATAGCGTGCAGGACAAAGGCTTTCTCGAACATGTACAGAAAACCGGTCAGTACCTTGGCGAAGGTCTTGGGCGCTTGGCTAATCGCTACGGCCACGGCGAACTGCGCGGGCAAGGGCTGTTTTGGGGACTGACACTGTCGGACGATTCAGCCGACGCGGTCGTCAAAGCAGCACACCATGAAGGCTTGCTGCTCAACGCCCCACAACCCGATTGCCTGCGCTTCACCCCGGCGCTCACCGTCAGCAAAGCCAACATCGACGAAATGCTCCTACGCCTGGCTCGCGCTTTTTCCCGGGTACGCACCGCGCAACTGCAGTGCCGCAAAGGGATTGCCGTCTGATCAGACTCGCCCTACACGAATTACCGAACCGTCTCGCGGTATAACGCATCGCCCCACGCCTGATTCTTTTGGCGTGGGGCGTTTTTTTGTCTCTGCGTTTTGCCAAAGGTGATTTGGTGCTTGAGCGATGGCTGGATCGGTGGCTTTTTAGAGCGCGTCGGCAAGGACTGCCGCCGCCAGTGAAACAATATTGTTGAAGAACTGGTTTTGAAATCTATACCACTGAGTGGTATGTTTTTTGGAAGGGAAACCGATGTCGCCGAGGTTATTCAAAGCTAAAGGTTTTGCGATACAGGCTGGTAAAGCTTGGATCAGTGATGAGGAGCTACGGGAGGCCTTCATCGAGATGCTCGATGGCCAAGCAGTCAATCTCGGTGGCAGGGTGTGGAAAAAACGTTTGAATTCAAATCGCCATCGATCGCTTGTCTTGGCAAAAGGTGGGCGTTACTGGGTCTATCAGGTGCTGTTTGCCAAACAGGATCGAAGTAATATCAGTTCGGCGGAGCTGATTGAATTGCGCACGCTGGCGAAGACCTACGCGGAACTCACAGATATGCAAGTCCGGCGCTTGGTGGATACGAAGGAGTTTGTGGAGATACCCCATGAGTAAAAAATACAAAAGTGAAGTTTTTGAATCGATACACGAATCGGCCAGTGCCTTATTTGCCATCGGCGCAATCAGCAAGGCGACGATGCGCGAATTTGATGAGTCCTGCCTTGCAACCGTACCGGACGCGATCCCGGCAGAGCAGATCAAAGCGCTTCGGGAGCGCAACAACGTCAGCCAGCCAGTGTTTGCGCGTTATCTGAACACCAGCGCCTCGACGGTCAAGCAATGGGAGGCGGGAGACAAGCACCCCAGCGGCATGGCGCTCAAGTTGCTGAGCATTGTTCAGAAATACGGTCTTGAGATACTGGCCTGAAGAACTGCACTGAACCCTGACGAACGGCGCAGGTCGATTGGTTGTGTGGCTCATGCGAGCCAACTTCAAATCAGGAGCTGCCCCATGGATTTCATTCGAATCATCATCGCCATTCTGTTGCCGCCCCTGGGTGTGTTTCTGCAAGTCGGTTTCGCCGGGGCGTTCTGGCTGAATATTCTGCTGACGCTGTGCGGTTATATTCCGGGGATCGTGCATGCGGTGTACATCATTGCCAAGCGTTGAGTTTCGCGGTGTCAGATAGATCGCTTTCGCGAGCAAGCCCGCTCCCACAGTAGATCTTCAGCGAACACAGCGTTTGTGTTCGCCGCCGATCAAATGTGGGAGCGGGCTTGCTCGCGAATGAGGCGCCACTATTTCCGCACGAAGCGCTGACTTCAGTCCGCCAACGCCATCACCCGCCGATAAAACACCCACTCCTGCTCCAGCGCATGCGCCTGATTACCCGCCTTGCGAAACCCATGACGTTCGTCTGCGTAGTAATGGGCTTCAACCAGAATGCCGTTGTCCTGCAACGCCGTGACCATGTCCCGGGTTTGCTGCGGCACCACCACGGCATCCAGTTCACCCTGAAAGAAAATCACTGGCACGGCGATGTTACTCGCGTGCAATAACGGCGTTCGGGCGGCATAACGCTCGGCATCCTGCAGCGGATCGCCGATCAACCAATCCAGATAGTCGCCCTCGAACTTGTGAGTCGCTTTGCCCAATGCAACGGGATCGCTGACGCCATACAGGCTGGCGCCGGCGCGGAAGACTTTGTGAAAGGCGAGCGCGCACAGCGTGGTGTAACCGCCAGCACTGCCGCCGCGAATGAATGCATTGTCGCCGTCGATCAGCCCGCGTTCGGCGAGATAAGCGACCACTGCGCAAGCATCCTCCACATCCACATCACCCCAACTCAAATGCAGTGCCTGGCGATAATCCCGGCCATAGCCGCTGCTGCCGCGATAGTTGAGATCGGCCACGGCAAAGCCCCGTTGCGCCCAGTACTGGATGCGTGGGTCGAGCATCGGGTAGCAGGCCGACGTCGGGCCGCCGTGGATGAACACCACCAGCGCAGGTTTCGCCTCTCCTGTCATTGCCGGGTAGAAGAAACCATGAGCCTCGCCCGAACCGCTCGGGTAGCGCAGGGTTTGCGGGCGGCTGATCTTTTCGGCAGGCAACGGTGCGATGCCGCCGGCCAGTACATTGACCTGTCGGGTGTTGCGGTCGATGGCAATGACTGCCGAAGCCGTAACCGGCGAGGCTGCGATGCAGTAAATGAACTGTTCATCGAATGCGAGACTTCGGAAGCGGCTGTAATCCCCGGTGAAATCCTCAGGTGCTTCGCCGCAAAGGCCCAAACGGCCAAATCCGTCTTCGGTCCAACTGGCCAGATACGTGTTGTCGTTCAACGGTAACCAGGTGCAGCCGCCCAATTGCCATGGTGCGGGGCCGTGATCGGCCGCGGCGCTCGGCAATGGCGTCAGACCCTCGGTAGATTCCACCCACGGTTGCCAAAATCCGTCGCGATCGGTCAAGCAATACAAGCGACCGTTGGCGTCGAACCGAGGTTGCTGCACAGACTCTGGAGCCCTACCACCCGCTACACAACGCGGCTGACCAAAACCGCTCTCGTCCTGGCGTTCTGCAACCATCAGACGAGTCGTTGTCCATGGCTGATCCGGCCGGCTCCACTCGATCCAGGCCAGACGTCGAGCATCCGCACTCAGGGTCGGCGAGGCGTAAAAGTCCGCGCCTTCAGCCAGCAAATGACGCACACCGTCCGCCAGGTCGATGGCCACCAGCCGATGCTGATCGCGATGTTCTTCAACCGCCAGAATTTGCCCATTGGCGAACTGCAGATCGCCATAACGGCACTCGTCCGACGTCATCACTTCAGGCGTCTCGCCCTTCAGCGATTGCCGATACAGCTGCTGGTCCGCCTCGTTGACGAAAACAATCCCGTCATCCGTCAGACAAAACGCTCCGCCGCCATATTCGTACACCCGACTGCGCACACTGAACCCCGGCGGCGTCAGACATTTCGCCTGACCGTCACGCCAGTGCCAGATCCGGCAGGCTGCATCCTGGGGACGGTACTCGTTCCAGAACAGGCCCTGTTTGCCCAGTTGTAGTTCGGCGAAGTCGATACCGGCCGTGACGGCTTTGGCGGCGCTGAAAGGCTCAGCCTTTAGCGATAAGTCGTGAGTTTCGTTCATTGCGAAAGGCCAGTTGTTCGATGGTCTGGGTCGCGTGCTCGGCTTCTTCGCGGGCCTTGAGAATCACGCCGTGATGTTCCGACTTGCTGCACACCGGGTCGGCATTGCTCGCGTCACCGGTCAACATGAAGGCCTGGCAACGGCAGCCGCCGAAGTCCTTTTCTTTCTCATCGCAGGAGCGGCACGGCTCGGGCATCCAGTCATAACCACGAAAGCGATTAAAGCCAAACGAGTCGTACCAGATGTGCTGCATGCTGTGGTCGCGTACGTTCGGAAATTGCACCGGCATCTGTCGGGCTCCGTGACAGGGCAGGGCAGTTCCGTCCGGGGTCACTGTCAGAAAAATACTGCCCCAGCCATTCATGCAGGCTTTCGGACGTTCTTCGTAGTAGTCCGGGGTGACAAAAATCAGTTTGCACGGATGCCCTTCGGCTTCCAGTTTGGCGCGGTATTCGTTGGTGATGCGTTCAGCGCGGACCAGTTGTTCCTTGGTCGGCAGTAGGCCGACCCGATTGAGCTGCGCCCAACCGTAGAACTGGCAAGTGGCGAGTTCGACGAAGTCGGCCTCCAGGGCGATGCACAGCTCGATGATCCGGTCGATCTTGTCGATGTTGTGCCGATGGGTGACGAAGTTCAGCACCATCGGATAGCCGTGGGCCTTTACCGCGCGGGCCATTTCGAGCTTTTGCGCGAAGGCTTTTTTCGAGCCGGCCAACAGGTTGTTGACCTGCTCGTCACTGGCCTGAAAGCTGATCTGGATGTGGTCCAGGCCAGCCTTCTTGAAGTCGCTGATTTTCTGCTCGGTCAGGCCAATGCCCGAGGTAATCAGGTTGGTGTAGAAACCCAACTTACGCGCTTCGGCGATCAACTCGGCGAGGTCCTGGCGTACCAGCGGTTCACCGCCGGAGAAACCCAACTGCGCCGCGCCCATCTCCCGCGCTTCGCGAAAGACCTTGATCCACTGCTCGGTGCTGAGTTCTTTGCCCTGTTCGGCGAAATCCAGCGGATTGGAGCAGTACGGGCATTGCAGCGGGCAGCGATAGGTCAGCTCGGCCAGCAGCCACAGCGGCAGGCCGATTTCCGGTTTGGGCGGTAACTTGTCCGACACAGAGTCAGGCAAGTTCGATCCAGTGCTGAGCACGGGCGACCTCCATGAATTGCTCGATGTCTTCACCGAGTTCGGGCACGCCAGGGAACTGCGCGTCGAGTGCGGCAATGATCGCGGCCACGTCACGCTGGCCGTCGATCAAACCGCCAATCAGCGCGGCGCTTTCATTGAGTTTGATCATGCCTTCCGGGTACAGCAGCACGTGGCCTTTCTGCGCCGGTTCGTACTGGTAACGGTAGCCGGTACGCCAGGTCGGGGTTTTGCTGCGATCGAAACTCATAAGGTGATTCCTTTATGCCAGACCCGCTGCTCGGTCACGCTGTGATACGGCGGGCGATTCAGCTCGTAGGCCATGGTCATGGCATCGAGCATGCTCCAAAGAATGTCCAGTTTGAACTGGAGAATTTCCAGCATGCGCTCCTGGCCTTCCCGGGTGGTGTAGTGCTGCAAGGTGATCGCCAGACCGTGCTCGACATCGCGACGGGCCTGACCCAGGCGCGTGCGGAAATACTCGTAACCGGTCGGGTCGATCCACGGGTAATGCTGCGGCCAACTGTCCAGGCGCGATTGGTGGATCTGCGGCGCGAACAGCTCGGTCAGCGAACTGCTGGCGGCTTCCTGCCAACTGGCCCGACGGGCGAAATTGACGTAGGCGTCCACGGCAAAACGTACGCCGGGTAGCACCAACTCTTGGGAGCGTAACTGATCCGGGTCGAGGCCAACGGCTTGGCCCAATCGCAGCCAGGCTTCGATGCCGCCGTCTTCGCCGGGGGCGCCGTCGTGGTCGAGCAGGCGCTGAATCCATTCGCGACGAATTTCGCGGTCCGGGCAGTTGGCGAGGATCGCGGCGTCTTTTAGCGGGATGTTCACCTGGTAGTAGAAGCGGTTGGCGACCCAGCCCTGGATCTGCTCGCGGGTCGCCCGGCCTTCGTACATCGCCACGTGATAGGGGTGGTAGATGTGGTAGTAGGCGCCCTTTGCACGCAGGGCGGCTTCGAATTCGGTGGGGGACATTGCGGTGTCAGTCATTTCGGTTCTCCGGGTAGGACCGGTGGTTCTTTGGTGTCTGGTCTGACGCCTTCGCGAGCAAGCCCGCTCCCACATTGGAATGCGGTTCCCTGTGGGAGCGGGCTTGCCCGCGAAGGGGCCATTAGCTACAACACAATACTCATGCCGTCATAAGCCACTTCAACCTCACGCCGCGCCAACTCCGCGCGCTGCGGCGAATCCTCGTCGAGAATCGGGTTGGTGTTGTTGATGTGGATAAGCACTTTGCGCTGTTTGGGCAGTTGTTCCAGCACTTCCAGCATGCCGCCGGGGCCGTTCTGCGCCAGGTGACCCATTTCCCGACCGGTGCGGGTGCCGACGCCACGGCGCTGCATTTCATCGTCATCCCACATCGTGCCGTCCACCAGCAGGCAATCGCTGCCGGCCATGATCTCCAGCAACGGCGCGTCGACTTTGCCCAGACCCGGTGCGTAGAACAGTTTGCCGCCGGTGCTGATGTCTTCGACGATCAGGCCGATGTTGTCGCCCGGGTGCGGGTCGAAGCGGTGCGGCGAGTAGGGCGGCGCTGCGCTGCGCAGTGGCAGCGGGGTGAAGCGCAGATTTGGGCAGGCCGGGACGGTGAAACTCTGGTCGAGTTCGATGCGGTTCCAGTTCAGCCCGCCGTTCCAGTGGGTCAGCATGGTGAACAGCGGAAAACCGCTGCTCAGGTCTTCGTGGACCATGTCGGTGCACCAGACTTGATGCGGGCAACCTTCGCGCAGGCTGAGCAGGCCGGTGGTGTGGTCGATCTGGCTGTCCATCAGGATGATCGCGCTGATCCCAGTATCACGCAGGGCGCGGCCCGGTTGCATCGGGGCGAAGCTCTGGAGCTGGGCGCGGATGTCCGGCGAGGCATTGCACAGCACCCAGTTCACGCCGTCATCGGAAATCGCGATGGACGATTGGGTCCGCGCCTTGGCATTCAGGCTGCCGTCGCGAAAACCTGCGCAGTTCACGCAGTTGCAATTCCACTGCGGGAAACCACCGCCAGCGGCGGAACCTAGAATCTGGACAAACATGGCCGCTCCATCATTTTGAAAACTGAAAATAAAAACGCCTCGGCAGACCGAGGCGTTGCACAACGATACAAACTTAGCGGCTTGCGAAGTACATGGTGACTTCAAAGCCGATACGCAGGTCGGTGTAAGCAGGTTTGGACCAGGACATGGAAATGCTCCTTTCAGGTGGATGGGACAGTTGAGACCTATACATATAGTCCATCTCCTGCCGGAGATGTTCAGATAGTTAGGCGGCTATGTTACTCAAAATTACAGAGCCGTTGCCCGTGAAACTTTGAGAAAGCTAATTGCAGCGTCGGTAATGATCATTTTGCCACTTGCCAAGGTGCGCCCGGACAAGCCTCGCTGGCCAGGCAGCGCCAGCCACCTTCGGCGTTATTCAGGTGTTGGGCGGCGGCGAGCAGCTCGCTTCGGTCGGTCCCCAGAATCGCCTCGGACAGTTGCGTCAGGTATTCCGACGAGTGGCCAGCAAGCTTGCCCTGCCACAGCAGTTCGGCGGCTTGGGCGGTGGGCAAAGTGGCGCTGTCGAATTGATCGGCAAGGGCCTGGCGTTGCGCGAGGTAAGTCGCGTCATCGGTGCTTTGGATTTGCTCTGCCAATCCGCGCAGGAAGTGTTCGATGTGTTCCAGCAAATCAGCAGCAGCGACATTCGGTGATTGCACGCCAAACAGCATACCGGTCTGGCCGTTTATCTGGCGCAGTCCGCTGAACACCGCATAACCCAGTTGCAGCTCGACCCGCAGGCGTTGGTAGAACGGTGTCTGGCTCAGGTGTGCGAGTAGACGCCAGGCGGCTTCGTCAGCGATTTCCTGTGTGGCTGTCGGACAGAAGAGCAGCAGCGCGTGTTCGCTGGACCCGGTTTCGATGGTGTTCCACAGATGCTGTGAGTTGATCGATGGCGCAGGTGTCAGTTGATTGTCCGCAGTGCCGGGGATTCGGCTCAAGGCAACGCCCATGGCTGCTTGTGTCTGGGCGGACAGGCCGACTGCCAAGCCATCCCAGCGTGCGCTCGACCAGAGTTGTTGCAGGTCGGCTGATACGGTGGAGTGTTCAAGGCAATGTTCCGGCAGCGCTTTGAGTAGCTGCCGAATCGGCATCAACGCAGGTTCGATGTGTGGGAAATCGGCACCAGGATTTGTCAGCGCCGTTAGCGCATGTTCGAGGACCGTCGGCATCGGCTCTTGCAGGCCGGTCATCTTCAGTAGCCATTCATTGCCCGTTGCGCTGAAGGAAAAATCGACACCGGCCTGGCGGGCGTCCTCGCGCAATGGCTTGAGGCTGTTTTCCATGCTCGATTGCAGGCGGCTGTCCGGCGCCAGGTCCAGGCGCCAGCGCAGGTAAATGTCGCCCTCATCAGTATTGCCCGGCAACGCTTGGCTGAACTGCATCGACGAACGTTCGCGACGACCGCGGGAGCGATCCTGGGCAAAGGTGCGCAGACCTCGGTGGGCGCTGGTCTGGCCGCGGATCAGCCCGGCATTGGTGGCGGGTGCCTCTGAGCGCAAAAACGGGTTGGGTGACGGCAGTTGCCATTGGCCGGTGAAGTTATCCACAGCGCCGATTTGCCTCAGGGCTTCCTTGAGGGCTGCAACGCCTTGTTCGGATAAACCGATTTCAAGCTGTTCGCTGTCACGCCGGGCCAGTTGCAACGCGCTGCTGACTTGCTGCTGGCGTAGCAGCAGGGCCGCGTACTCTTTGCGTAACTCGCTCCAGTCTTGTTGAGTGGCAAAGAATCCCAGCCAATCCATCAGTTGTTCACGGATCGCCGCGGGCGTTGCATTGGCGAGCAATTTGAACTCGATATGCAGCATGGCTTGTCCGGCGAACTCGTATAACGGCGCGGCTTTCAGGCTGTCGGCCAAACCGCTACTTTGCAGCTTGGCGAGCAGGCCGCCGGGCTTTGCGGCGTTCAACCAATGACACAGGAATGCCAACGCCTCGGGTGACGACTCAGGCAGCGCTTCGAAGGTGAACAGCAGATCCAGCCGACGTTCACCGACCTGTTGATAACTATTGTCCGAAGAGTCCATCAGAGGAGTCGGCGCTTGCTGTAGGGCTTTTTCACCCCGAGCAATCACAGCACCGAACGCCTCTGCCATTGCCTTCAGCTCATCAAGACTCTGCGGGCCAGCCAGGCTCAACGTCATCTGCCCGGTTTGATAAAACCGCTGATAGAAGTCTTTCAGCGCCTGCTGAAACTCAGGCTGCGGCACCGGCAGACTGTCTCGGTTACCCGCGTGGAATCCCGTTAGCGGGTGAGCCTTGGATAGCCCATCGAACAGCGCCAGTTGCTGCTGCGCCGTCCCGTCCTCGGACCACGCGACAAACTCTGCCTGCAACACTTCCCGTTCCCGCAATTGATCGTCCAGATTCATACGCGGGTGGGCGAGCATGTCTGACAGACGCTCCAGCCCACCGGCAAATGCCTGTGGCGACAATTCAAAAAAGAAATCGGTGGTGCGCTCACTGGTTCGTGCATTCACCTGCCCGCCATGACCCTGAACGTAGGCCATCAGCCCTTGGCCGGTAGGAAAACGCTCGGTTTCCAGAAACAGCAGGTGCTCAAGAAAATGCGCCAATCCGGGCCAGGCCAGAGGCACATCATGACTGCCGGCAGCCACCCGCAACGCCGCCGCGCTGCGCTTCAATTCGGGGGCATGACGCAGCATCACCCGCAGGCCGTTAGCCAGGGTTTCAGTGTGGGGGCGGGGGTGATTCAGCGCAGGCATGAGCACTTCCAATACAGAGAAGCGCTAATGCTAGCGGATAACGGGGACTCAGCGCTTGTTCAGCTCACTGTAAAGCTCGGGGCGGCGATCAAGGAGATAACGATTGGCGGCGCGGGAATCGACCATCAACTGCCTATCCAATTCACCAACAATCAGCGCTTCATCCAGACCCGCCTGGGCGATACGGCTGCCATCCGGCGCGGCGATGCTGCTTTGGCCGCAATAATGGATATCGCCTTCGTGGCCGCAGTAGTTGGCATAAGCCACATAACACTGGTTTTCAAAGGCTCGCGCGCGGACGGTGACGTCAGCGACGAAATCGAAGGGAATCATGTTCGCCGTTGGCACCAGAATCAGCTCGGCGCCGGCCAGGGCCAGACGCCGGGCGTTTTCCGGGAACTCCATGTCGTAGCAAATCAGGAAGCCAAGCTTCCAGCCATTGAGCTCGACCAGCGGGAAATCATCCCCGCCGGCGCTGAACATCGAGTTGTCGAGGTCGCCGAACAGGTGCGTTTTGCGGTAATTGCACAGGCGTTCGCCATGGGCGTCGATCAACTGCACCGAGTTGTAGATCTGGCCGTCTTCGGTGCGTTCGGGATAGCCATACAAAATGGCGATCCCCGCTGTTTTGGAAATGCGCGCGACCTGCTGCGCCGACTCACCGTTGTGCACCTCCGCGAGGACGTTCACCGCATCGACGCCGATGTTGTAGCCGGTCAGGAACATCTCCGGCAGCACCAGCAAGTCTGCGCCTTTGGCCTCCAGCGCCAGTTGATACAAGCGTTGCAGATTGCCTGCGACGTCCAGGGGCAGTGGTGGGCATTGGTAAAGGGCTACGCGCATTTCGGATTCCTCTTACTCGGGCAGGGCGATCGGACCGATCTCGTTAAACACATCTCCTGGACCCGGGTTCTCGGCGTGAGTTTCACCGCCGAAGTGTTTCATGATGCCCCACACCGCGTTGAGCGAGGTCTGCACCGCGCCTTCAACCCAGGCCGGCGTCCACGAAACGTCATCGCCAGCGATGAAAATCCCGCGTTGCTCCGCTGGCATGTCGTCCTGCATGAAGTGCGCGTACATGCGCTGGTTATAGCGATAGTGGCCGGGCAGGGCGCCTTTGAAAGCACCGAGGAAATGCGGGTCGGCTTCCCAGGACACAGTGATCGGGTCGCCGATGATCCGCGCGGCGATGTCGACTTTCGGGTAGATCTTCTTCAACGCATCCAGCGCCAGCTTCACGCGTTTTTCCACCGGTTGTGGAAGCATCTTCAGCGCGTCGCTCATCCACGAGTACGACAGGCAAATCACGCCTGGCTTGTCGTCGCCGTTGTCGAACAGGTAGGTGCCACGGGTCAGGCGATCAGTGAGGGTCATGCTCATCAGGTCCCGGCCGGTTTCCGGATCTTTGTCCTTCCAGAATGGGCGGTCGACCATCACGAAAGTTTTCGACGATTGCATGTAGCGAGTGCGGTCGAGAGCCATCCACATTTTTTGCGAGAACAGGGTTTCATCGCATTCGATCTGGGTGGTCAGCAGCCAGCTCTGGCAGGTGGTCAGTACGGCGGCGTATTCGCGGGTGTCGCCCCAGTTGTCGGTGACGGCAAAACGACCGTCAGCCGCGTGGGCAATTTTCTTCACACCAGTGCGCGGGGCACCGCTGTGCAAGGAACTGAGGCTGGTACCTTCCGGCCAGTGCACGCAACGTTCCGGCACGTGGCGCCAGATGCCCAGTGGCACTTGCTCGACGCCGCCTACTACCAGGTGTTGGTGATCGTCGCAGTTGGTCATTACTACGCGGAAGATTTCCAGCATCGAGTTCGGGAAGTCAGAGTCCCAGCCGCCGGTGCCGAAACCGACCTGGCCAAACACTTCGCGGTGATGGAACGACAATTTGGCGAAGGCTTTGGAGGTGGCGACAAAGTCGTAGAAGGTGCGGTCGTCCCACAGCGGAACCAGGGTGTTCCACAGCTCTTTGAGGCGAGGCACGTCGCGGTCGCGGATCGCTTGCTGGATCTCGCCGAAGCGCGAGCCGTCTTCCAGTGCGTCCGCCCAGGCGTCAGCTACTTCCTGGAACAATGCGGGAAGATCCGACAGCTTCTGTGCGTAATGGGTCTGGCCTTCCAGATCGATCACCGTACTGCCGGACGCGGGCGTCAGCGGGTTCGGGAACGGTTTGGTTTCCAGGCCGAGCTTGTCGACGTAGTGATAAAACGCGGTGGACGACACCGGGAAACGCATGCCACCGAGCTCGGCGATGATGCCTTCGGCGCCGTTGAACGCCTGGGAGCGCAGACGACCGCCCATTTTCGAGGCTTCGTAAACGACTGGCTTCAGGCCCAGCTTCATCAGCTCGTAAGCCGCGACCAAACCGGCGATGCCGCCACCGACGACCGCCACTTCGGCGCCGTGGTTGTGCTCAGGAATACTGCCCAGGCCGGCGGGGTGCTCGATCCAGTCGTCGAAGGCGAACGGAAAGTCCGGGCCGAAAATGGTGACTGGTTTTTTACCGTCTGCAGGATGGCGATTATTCTTGTTCATGGCTGACCTTGCTGGCGACCCGACGCGGGATGCGCGTCTGAGTATAGGAAAAGATGGCAGCCATTCTAGAGAGCGTAGAACACGTTAATAAGACGCAATGTGTCGTCGTTTTGCCAATTATCTGATCAATATGACGATCTAACGCTGCACACTGCCCACGTAGGAGCGAGGCTTGCCCGCGAAGAGGCCCTAACCATCACCACAAAAAGACCGGCCCGAAACTCAAACCGGCTGCCCCCGATCAATCTTGCTACTCAAAATGATCGAAGTGGTCGTCTTCTCCACCCCATCCACAC
The DNA here is from genome assembly GCF_056680395.1 of Pseudomonas sp. ASL4. Lineage (NCBI taxonomy): Bacteria > Pseudomonadati > Pseudomonadota > Gammaproteobacteria > Pseudomonadales > Pseudomonadaceae > Pseudomonas > Pseudomonas sp. ASL4. Next base: position 1,368,190 of record NZ_CM155280.1, read on the forward strand.
TGCCAATCTGATCCAGCAACTGATCCAGTTGCTCCGGCGAGTCAGTCCGCAACCATGCCACATAATCAAATTCGCCACTCACCGCACACAACTGCTGCACCTGCGCCATCGCACTGAGCCGGCGTACCACTTCCTTGCCAGAACGCGGCTGCACGGTAATCCCGACATACGCCTGCAACCCGCCATCCACCACGCGCTGCCCCAAGCGCACGCCGTAACCGGTAATCACTTTGGACTTTTCCAGTCGCGCCAACCGCGAAGTGACCGTAGTGCGGGCGATGCCCAATTGCCGGGCCAGCATCGCCACGCTTTCACGGGCGTTGATCTGCAAAGCAGCGATCAACTGGCGGTCGATTTCGTCGAGCACGGGCGGGCGGGTGTCAGGCAAGGGGCGTCTCCAGCGGTTTACATCGATGGGCAGCATGTTACAGACACATCCTACGCGGCGCTCGTGGTGGTTATTTGAGCTGATTGCGTATGCGTTGCCCAAGTAAGGGCTGAATGGCAGGCATGAAAAAAGCCGCGCGATTGCGCGGCTTTTTTGTTTGGTGGGCCCAGTAGGACTCGAACCTACGACCAAGGGATTATGAGTCCCCTGCTCTAACCAACTGAGCTATAGGCCCTCAGTAGGCCGCGGATTATAGCGACGGTTTCTCGGCTGTGCTATCCGAAAAATCCGATACGGTAATACAAAGAAACGTTGCAGCGAATTCTTCCGGTGGTAATGGCAGGCTGACGATGTAGCCCTGAATCTGTTCGCAGCCCTCCAGGGCGAGGAATTCTTGTTGTGCCTGGGTTTCGACGCCCTCGGCGATGATGGTGAATTGCATGCTGCGGCCGAGCGCGATGATGGCTCGCACAATCGCCGCATCGTGCGGATCGTCAGGCAGGCCGCGGACGAAGGACTGGTCGATCTTGAGGATATCCAGCGGCAAGCGCTTGAGGTAGCTCAGGGATGAATAGCCGGTGCCGAAGTCATCGATCGCCAATTGGACGCCCAGGCGTTTGAGTTGGTGCAACACGGACAACGCCTCTTCGGCCTGGCTCATGATGAAGTTTTCGGTAATTTCCAGTTGCAGAAAACCGGGTTTGAGGCGGTTGTCCTTGAGCAGTTGTTCGATGCGTCCGAGCAGGTTCGGCTGGCGCAGTTGCGCGCCGGCGAGGTTGACCGACAGCGGACCAGGGCTTTCGTAGAGTTGATTCCATTCGAACATCTGCCGGCATGCCGTTTCGAGGACCCAATCGCCGATCTGCAGGATCATGCCGTTTTCTTCGGCCAGAGGAATGAAGTGCTCCGGAGGCACGTCGCCAAAGGTCGGGTGACGCCAGCGAATCAGCGCTTCGGCGCCGACCAGTCGATGGTCGTCGAGGCTGATCTTCGGTTGGTAGTAGAGGTGCAGTTCATTGCGCTCGATGGCGCGGCGCAATTCGTGCTCCAGCGCAACCCGTTCGCTGGCCTGGGCGGTGAGGTCGCGGGTGTAGCTTTCGACCCGGTTGCGGCCCTTGGCCTTGGAGCGATACATCGCCGCGTCGGCGTTCTTCACCAGCGTGGCGACGTCGCAACCGTCCTTGGGGTACAGGCTTGTGCCGATGCTGGCGCTGATGAAGAACTCATGCTCGCCGGCCTGGAACGGCGCGGCGAAGCAGTTGAGCAGTTTGGTGGCGATGTGGTCGGCGTCGCTGGCTTGCTGCAGGCCGGGCAGCAGGATGATGAACTCATCACCGCCGAGGCGCGCCACGGTGTCGATGTCCCGTAGCTGTTCCTTGAGGCGAACGGCGATGCCTTTGAGCAGCAGGTCGCCGACCGGGTGACCGAGGCTGTCATTGATGTGCTTGAAGCGGTCCAGGTCGAGGAACAACACCGCGCCCTGTCCGCCGTTTTCCTGCTGGTTGTTGAGCGCCGTCAGCAATCGGCTTTCGAACAGCGTGCGGTTCGGCAGGCCGGTGAGCGGATCGTGGTGGGCCTGGTAATCGAGTTTGGCCTGGGCGTGCTTGAGGCTGGAGATGTCAGCGAACACCGCGACAAAGTGAGTGATGAACTTGTCGCGGTTGCGCACGGCGCTGATGGTCAGCCAGCTCGGGTAGAGCTCGCCATTCTTGCGTCGGTTGGAAATCTCGCCTTGCCAGTGTCCTTCATCGGTCAATTGATGCCACATCGCCGCATAGAACGCGCTGTCGTGCAGGCCCGAGGCGAGCAGGCGAGGGGTGTGGCCCAGTGCTTCGCTCTCGCTGTAGCCGGTGATTTCGGTAAACGCGCGGTTGACCGCACTGATGTGCTGTTGGGTGTCGGTGATCAGTACGCCTTCGGCAGTGCTTTCGAACACGGTGGCGGCCTGTTGCAGTTTTTCCTGCATCAGGTGCCGTTCGGTGATGTCCCGGGCGATGGTCAGCATGCAGTCTTCATCGCCAATCGGCAGCGGGCGGCTGGACACCTCGCAGAGGCGGATCTGCCCGTCGTTGCGGCGGATGTGGCAGGTGAAATCCCGGACGAAGCCATCCCGGTTCAGCAGGTCGAGCATCTGTTTGCGTTCGTTCAGATTGACCCAAATGCCCAGGTCCAGCGCCGAGCGATCCAACGACATCGCGCTGTTGAAGCCGGTAATACGGCTGAACCCTTCGTTGACCTCCAGCAGCAGGCCGTCGCTCTGCCGGGACAGCAGCAAGCCATCAGGGGAGGCATGGAAGGCTTTGGCGAACTTCTCTTCAGAAGTTTGCAGCTGTTGCTGGGTTTCCTTGAGCTGACTGATGTCCCGCACCACCACCACCAGCGCAGGCGTGGTATCGAGATCGAAGGGTTCGGCGGAAATCAGGCCGGTGAACACCTGCCCATTGTTGCGGCGAAAGGGCATCTCCAGGTTGCGGATGCTGCCGGCCTGCAACCGCTGTAACAGTCCCGGCCCCACGCCCGGAATGCCCCAGATGTTCAGCTCGGTGGCGGTTTGGCCGACGACGTCTACGGCTTTAAGGCCGATCTGTTCTTCGAACGCCTCATTGACCTCCAGCAGGCAACCATCGGAAAGCCGAGCGATCACTAGAATGTCCGGGCACTGCTCGAACACCGAGGCGAATTTCTGTTCCGAGAGGCGCAGCGCCTCTTCGGTGCGCTTGGCTTCGCTGATGTCGATCATCAGCCCGCGCAGCACCGGTTCGTGGCCGTGTTCGATCAGGCTGACAATGTCGCGCACCCACAGACAACGACCATCGGCAGTGATCACCCGGTAATCGACGCTGTGATCGCGACCAGCTAGCACTTCGTGATCGCAGAAGTTTTGCGCGCGGGTCAGGTCCGCGGGGTGGATGATGTTGCGCCAGAACCCGGGGATCAGCCAATGGGACAGGGGATAGCCGAGCAAGTCTTCAGCGTGGGGCGATACGTAGCTGTAGGTGAAGTCGCTGATCCGCGCTTCCCAGGCAATGGCCGACAGACTCTCCACCAGCCCGCGATAGTGGTATTCGCTGCTGCGCAGTTCCTGTTCCAGGTCGATCCGTCGGGCGATTTCCGAGCTCAGTCGACGATTGATCCGGATGACCACCGCCAGCACGATGATCAGTAACAGCAAACCTGGCAGGCCGTACACCAGCAGATCCGACCAGAAGGTCCGATGATCCAGCACGTTACCGACCCAATGCTCCTGGATGGCGCTGATTTCGCTCGGGCTCATGTCCGCCAGGACTTTATCGATAATGCCGACGAGCATTTTGTTCTTCGGCGGCACCGCCATTGCCAATTGATAGCGATAGGGTGTCTCGCCGCTGACATAGAGCCCTTCGAGCTTGAGCTGACGCAGGCTCCAGACACTGGAGGCCAGATCGCCGACCACGGCGTCCACTTCATCGGTCGCCAGCGCTTGCAACGCCGAACTGACGTTGGGCATCGGCACCAGGTTCAGGTCCGGATGGTGGGTACGCAGCAGCTCATGAGGCGCGTAGTTTTCCACCACGGCGATTTTCAGGCCATACAGGTCCTCGATTTTGCGCGGTTGGGCGCCGCCGACATGGGCGAGGATCACAATCGGGAAGTCCAGGTAAGGCCGGGTGAACGCCAGGTAAGTCTGGCGTTCGGGTGTCGACATAATTCCCGGCAGCAAGTCGAGATTGCCCTGTTTGACCTGTTCCAGGACCACCGTCCAACTGACTGGCTCGATGGGGGTGAGCTTGATGTCCAGGCGTTGGCGGATCACGTTGATGTAGTCCGCTGCCAGGCCCTGATAACGGTTCTGTTCATCACGGAACTCAAACGGTGGCCAAGACGCGTCTACGCCCAGACGCAAGTCCGGGTGAGCCGCCAGCCAGCTACGTTCTTCGTCGGTCAGAGTCAGCGCGCCAGCCGTTGCGGTCCAGGTCATCAGCGACAGCAAAAAAAGCACGGTCGGCAGTCTGGGCATAACGGTCTCGTTATGGCTCGGGGGAATGTTTCGAGTGTAGACGGGCAATTCGGCAGGGGGGCAGTGCGGGGGATTTAATCTGTATAAAGCAAAACCCCCGGCCTGGGCCGGGGGTTCTGTGATCACTCGTCGAGGAAGGAGCGCAAATGCTCGCTTCTCGTCGGGTGGCGCAGCTTGCGCAGCGCCTTGGCTTCGATCTGACGAATCCGTTCACGGGTCACGTCGAACTGCTTACCAACCTCCTCGAGGGTGTGGTCGGTATTCATGTCGATACCGAAGCGCATGCGCAGAACCTTGGCTTCACGGGCAGTGAGGCCGGAGAGAACTTCGCGAGTCGCTTCTTTAAGGCTCTCAACGGTAGCAACATCGATTGGCGACTGCATGGTCGAGTCTTCGATGAAGTCACCCAAATGGGAGTCTTCGTCATCACCGATCGGGGTTTCCATGGAGATCGGCTCTTTAGCGATCTTCAATACCTTGCGGATCTTGTCCTCAGGCATTTCCATGCGTTCGCCCAGCTCTTCCGGGGTCGGTTCACGACCCATTTCCTGCAACATCTGCCGGGAAATGCGGTTGAGCTTGTTGATCGTCTCGATCATGTGCACCGGAATACGGATGGTGCGGGCCTGGTCGGCGATCGAGCGAGTGATCGCCTGACGGATCCACCAGGTGGCATAAGTCGAGAATTTGTAGCCGCGGCGGTATTCAAACTTGTCTACCGCTTTCATCAAGCCAATGTTGCCTTCCTGGATCAGATCGAGGAATTGCAGGCCACGGTTGGTGTACTTCTTGGCGATGGAGATCACCAGACGCAAGTTCGCTTCAACCATCTCTTTCTTCGCGCGGCGGGCCTTGGCCTCACCGATCGACATGCGACGGTTGATGTCCTTGATCTCGGCAATCGTCAAACCGGTCTCGGTTTGCAGCGCGATCAGCTTTTGCTGGCAACGAAGGATGTCCGGTTGCAGGCGACCAATGGCTTCGGCGTATTTGCCTTTGCCTTTGGCCAGTGCGTCCGACCAGCTTTCGTCGACTTCGTTGCCCGGGAACTGGCGCAGGAAATCGGCACGCGGCATGCGCGCATCACGAACGCAGAGCTGCATGATCGCGCGCTCTTGCTGACGCAGACGATCCAGGGCACTGCGAACACGCTCGACCAGGCCTTCGAATTGCTTCGGAACCAGTTTGATCGGCATGAACAGCTCAGCCAGCAGCACCAGTTCGGCAATCGCCGCCTTGTTGCCACGACCGTGCTTCTTCAGCGCCTTGCGGGTGATTTCCATCTGATCGGAGACAGCGCCAAAACGCTGTGCTGCGATGACCGGATCCGGACCGCTTTCGGCTTCTTCTTCGTCGTCGGTGCTGGCTTCAGCTTCGTCGTCGTCGGTATCGTCATCCGCTTTCACGGCTTTCGGATCGACAGGCGGCGGCACTTCTGCAGCAGGCGGCGCAATGCCGTCGTCCGGGTCGATATAACCGCTCAGGACGTCGGACAGGCGGCCACCTTCGGTGGTGACGCGAGTGTATTCGGACAGAATGTGGTCAACCGTGCCAGGGAAGTGCGCAATTGCGCCCATCACTTCGCGGATGCCCTCTTCAATACGCTTGGCGATTTCAATTTCGCCTTCACGTGTGAGGAGCTCTACCGTACCCATTTCACGCATGTACATGCGCACTGGGTCGGTGGTGCGACCAATGTCGGTCTCGACCGCTGCCAACGCTGCTGCTGCCTCTTCGGCCGCGGCTTCGTCGGTATCGGCGTCGGCCAGCATAAGGGAATCCTTATCTGGCGCAACCTCGAATACGTTGATCCCCATGTCATTGATCATGCGGATGATGTCTTCCACCTGTTCCGGATCTGAAATATCCTCCGGCAGGTGGTCGTTGACCTCCGCGTAAGTCAGGTAACCCTGCTCACGACCAAGTGTGATCAACTCTTTGATACGAGACTGCTGTTGCGCTTTTCCGGACATAACACCCTATCCACTGAAGGTCTTGGCGGGCAAAAAACAAGCCGAGGATTATACCTGAGCTATGACCTCACGCGCCAGTTGAGGTCGGGTTTGATATAGCCACATTGCGTTTTAATAGGTCGCGCATCTGATTTGCGATCTGAATTGCTTCCTCTGGGGTCAATCCCGGCTGCCTTGCTTTTTTGATAAGTGCTTCCAAAGTATCTGTGTGTTGACCCGCTGATAACCTAGTAATGGTGTCTAAAAACTGTTGTTCAAGGTTATCGCCGTCAATTAGCCACTCCTTTTCCGCTAATGCTTTGAGCAGGCGCCCTTGATCGGTGCCATGCCAGCGGGCCATTAGCTGGATAGAGTTTAGCTTAGGATTTTTCTGCAAGGCCTCGATAAGGGCCACCAGCAACTGTGCATACGTGTTGCTTTCATTGGCGAAATGGTTGGCGGTTTCTACCTTGCCGGCCAGTTGCGGATGATGAATCAGCGTGCGCAATGCAATCAGTGTTGGGGCTTCGACGGCAATCGGGGTGCGCGGGGCACTTTGTTGGTCACGATCGCCGCCACGCTTGCCATTCTTGTCCCAGGGTTTCTTGTCCCACTTCTTGCCGCCGGCACCGGGTTTCTTCGGTGTCCATTCCTGCTGCGGAACGTACATCTCTTGTGCCTGCGGCTGATGGTAGTCGCTGTAATCCGGCATGGCGTCGTAATCGATGCCTGGATCGTAGGCTGGCGGCGCTTCCTGAGGGGCGCTGTGCACCAGCTGACTCATGGCTTCGCCAGTCAGGCCGGTGATTTCGGTCAGTCGCTGACGCATCAGGATGCGCAGGTTGGCGCCCGGGACTTTTTCGATCAGCGGTGCAGCGAGGGTGGCCATGTGGGCCTTGCCTTCGAGCGAGCGCGGGTCCGATTCCTCGGTCAGTTGCTGAAAGAAATAGTCGGCCAGCGGTTGGGCGTGTTGATTGATTCGTGCGCGGAAAGCGTCGGTGCCCTCGGAGCGGACCAGCGTATCCGGGTCTTCACCTTCAGGCAGAAACAGGAAGCGTGCCCGTCGCCCGTCCTGCAGGCACGGCAGCGCTGCTTCCAGTGCTCGCCAGGCGGCTTTGCGGCCAGCCTGGTCGCCGTCGAAACAGAACAGCACGTTGGGCACGACGCGAAACAGTCGCTTCAAGTGCTCTTCGCTGGTGGCGGTGCCCAGGGTCGCGACGGCATTGCGTAAGCCTTGCTGGGCGAGAGCGATGACGTCCATGTAGCCTTCGACAACGATGATTTCGTCGAGATTGCGGTTGTTCTTGCGCGCTTCATAGAGGCCGTAAAGCTCTTGGCCTTTATGGAATACCGGGGTTTCCGGTGAGTTCAGGTACTTCGGCTTGTCGTCACCCAGTACTCGGCCGCCGAACGCAATGATGCGTCCGCGACTGTCACGAATCGGGAACATCACGCGATCGCGGAAGCGGTCATAGCGTTTGCCGGTTTCGGCGTTCTCGATCAGCAGGCCGGCGTCGACCATGGCTTTCTGTTGCAGGGTGTCGCTGCTCAAGTGCTTGAACAGATTGTCCCAGCCGGGCGGGGCGAAGCCGAGGCCGAAGTCCCGGGCTATTTCTCCGGTCAGGCCGCGACCCTTCAAATAATCCACGGCGGCTTTGCGCGATGGATGGCTTTTCAGCGCTTGCCGGTAAAAGTCGGCGGCGGCGGTGAGCAGCGGGTACAGCGGCGAGTCAGTCGGCTGCCGCGGTTTGTGCGGCCGGCCGCTTTCTTCGCGGGGTATTTCCATGCCGGCGGCTTTGGCCAGTTCTTCGACAGCCTGGATGAAGTCCAGGTTGTCGTGGTCCATCATGAAGCCGAGGGCGTTACCGCCAGCGCCGCAGCCGAAGCAGTAATAGAACTGCTTGTCGGGGCTGACGCTGAAGGAGGGGGTTTTCTCTTTGTGGAACGGGCAGCAGGCGGTGTAGTTCTTGCCGGCCTTTTTCATTTGCAGGCGCGAGCTCACCACATCGACGATGTCGGTGCGGTTCAGAAGGTCGTCAATGAAGCTCTGGGGAATTAGCCCGGCCATGGCGGTCTCGTCATCTGCGCTGAAATGGACCCAAAACGAAGGGCTGGCGAACGCGGGTCATTACTTGAGGCGCGCAAGGTATGCGGCTCGACCAGTGTCGTCTGCGTAATCGCTGTCGGGAAGTGTATCTGCCGAAAATCCACTGACGTTAGTACCGATCAGTATTCGACTATATGAAAGTGTTGCGCTGAATCCGCTGCGGCCAGTCGATGGCCTCGGATAGCTCATAAGCGGGCACGCAAGCAGGTGCCTTGGGCTGATCGTCGTAAGAGGAATCAGTGGGTGTGCTCGTCAGTAGCCTTGAAAGGCTCGTCAGAAAAGACGTGCACCGCTGGCAAAAGAGCCAGGTCTGACGCTGTGAAGCAGGTTTGTCTCGGTCGCGTCTGCGGCTTTGACGGTGAAGCATCAAGCGATTCCCGCAAATGCCATTAGCCCGGCTGAGGGCCGGGCTTGGCAGAAGCTTGCTACGAACGTCTGTGTATTAGTACAGACGAACGGCGCGGCGCTGTTCGCGCTGTACTTTCTTGGCGTGACGCTTAACAGCGGCTGCTGCTTTACGCTTACGCTCAGAAGTTGGCTTCTCGTAGAATTCGCGGCTACGAACTTCAGCCAGTACACCGGCTTTTTCGCAGGAGCGCTTGAAACGACGCAGAGCTACGTCGAAGGGTTCGTTCTCTTTTACTTTGACGGCTGGCATCCAGAGCTACCTTCATTCATTACCGGGGTCAACATCCTCGCGGCAAAAGAGCACTTGAAGACGTCGGTTTTTAAGGGTTGCGGATGTTAACTCCTCATCGACCGGAATGCAAAGCCTCTGATCGAAAACCGCTAGTCGGGGCATCCCATGGCGACTATTATGCGCGCCTTCGAATTCAGCCTAAACAAGGCGCAAACCCATGCTAGTACTGGGATTAGAAACCTCCTGCGACGAAACTGGTGTCGCATTATATGACAGTGAACGCGGCCTGCTGGCCGACGCGCTGTTTAGCCAGATCGACCTGCATCGCGCCTATGGCGGTGTGGTGCCGGAGCTGGCCTCGCGTGATCACGTCAAACGCATGCTGCCCTTGATCCGTCAGGTCTTGGCCGAAGCCGACTGCGTGCCGACCGAGATCGATGCGATCGCTTATACCGCGGGTCCTGGCCTGGTCGGTGCGCTGTTGGTGGGGGCTTCCTGCGCCCAGGCGCTGGCCTTTGCCTGGGGGATTCCGGCCTTGGGCGTGCACCACATGGAAGGCCATTTGCTGGCGCCGATGCTGGAGCCGCAACCGCCCGAATTCCCGTTCGTCGCTTTGTTGGTGTCGGGTGGTCATACGCAGCTGGTTCAGGTCGACGGAATCGGCCAATACACGTTGTTGGGCGAGACCCTCGACGATGCCGCCGGTGAAGCGTTCGACAAGACCGCGAAGATGATGGGTCTCAATTATCCGGGTGGCCCGGAAATCGCCCGTCTGGCGGAACAGGGGGTTGCAGGACGTTTCACTTTCCCGCGTCCGATGTGTGATCGCCCGGGCCTGGCATTCAGCTTCAGCGGCTTGAAAACCTCAGCCCTTAACACCTGGCAGCAATGCGTCAGCGCCGGGGACGACGGCGAGCAAGCCCGTTGCGACATCTCGCTGGCGTTCCAGCAAGCCGTGGTGGAGACTTTGACCATCAAGTGCAAGCGGGCCCTGAAAGCGGCGGGCATGAAGCGTCTGGTGATCGCTGGGGGCGTCAGTGCCAACAAGGCACTGCGTACTTCACTGGAAAAAATGCTCGGCGACATGAAGGGCGACGTGTTTTACGCCCGTCCCGAGTTTTGCACCGATAACGGCGCGATGATTGCGTTTGCCGGCTGCCAGCGTTTGCAGGCTGGTCAGCACGAAAGCCTGGCGATCAGCGTGCAGGCGCGCTGGCCGATGGAGCAATTGTCGGCGTTGTGATGAGCGGGGTTCACGTCCGGTATTTAAAAATGCCGTTCGCGCCCGGCAAACAGGTCGCGTAGATTGCCGCGATGGCGCCAGACGATCAGGCCGGTGAGTGCGCTCATGGGCAGCAGTGCCGCCGGCTCTTGCCAGGCGAGCAATGGCAGGGTCAGCGGTGTGGCGATCAGTGCCGCCAGTGAGCTGGTGCGGGTCAGGTAGAACGTCAGCAGCCAGGCACAGACTGCCAGCAGGGCTGCGGGCGGGTAGAGGCCCAGCAACATGCCGGCCGCGGTGGCGACACCCTTGCCGCCGCGAAAGCGGAAGTACAGCGGGAACAGGTGGCCGATGACGGCACAAACACCGATCCAGGCTTGATCTTGCAGCGAAAGGCCGACAACGCCGGCGATCAGCACAGGCAGCAAGCCTTTGCACAGGTCACCGAGTAACGTTAGAACGGCGAGTTTCTTGCCGGCCAGGCGCAACATGTTGGTGGCTCCGGCATTGCCCGAGCCACCCATTCGCGGATCGGTGTTACCGGTCAGGCGGCTGAGCAAAATGGCGAAGGACAGAGAGCCGAGCAGGTAGGCGAAGGTCGCCAATAACCAAAACATGCTAACTATTCCGGGCGAGGACGCCCTGATTCTAACGGCGCATTGCGCCCTTGTCGTGCAGCGGAGAGAAGTGCTTGGACAGAGTGTTTATCGAGGGCCTGGAAGTCGACACTGTCATTGGTGCCTACGACTGGGAGCGCGGCATCCGACAATGCCTGCGACTTGATCTGAGCTTCGCCTGGGACAACCGCCCGGCAGCGGCCGGTGACGACCTGACCCTGGCGCTCGACTACGCGAGTGTCTCGTCGCGAATTCAGGCGTTTGCCGAGCAGGCACAGTTCCAATTGGTCGAGACTTTCGCCGAGCGTCTGGTTGAAGTGCTGATGAGCGAATTCAAGATCACCTGGATGCGCCTCAAACTGACCAAGCCGGGCGCTGTGCCGGCGGCCACTGGTGGTGTGGGCGTGGAGATCGAGCGCGGATGTCGCTGACTCAGGTGTACCTCGGGCTCGGTAGCAATATCGAGCGCGAAACCCATTTGCAGGCTGGCCTGGAAGCCCTTTCAGGTTTTCTGGTGGATATCCGCTGTTCGGCGGTCTTCGAAAGCCAACCGGTGGGGATCAAGAGCGGGCCGTTCTTCAACTTCGTGGTGTCGGCGTACACCGACCTGCCGTTGATGGAGCTGGATCGCCGACTGAAATTCATCGAGGCGGACAACGGTCGCTACGCGCCGGATCGCAAGGGTTTGCCGCTGGATATCGACGTGTTGTTGTTCGGCGATCTGGTGGGTAACTTCGATGGCTTGATCTTGCCTCGGGCAGAAATTCTGAAAAATGCCTTCGTGCTGTGGCCGTTGTCGCTGATAGCGCCGGACAGAGTGCATCCGGGTGTAGGCAAAAGCTTTGCGGCATTGTGGGGCGAAGCGCAGATTGATCAGGTGTTGGCGCCGGTGGCGTTTGAGTGGCGCGGCGAGCCGTTGACCCCTTCGGATTTGTTGTAAGTCGGAGGACGCCATCGCGAGCAAGCTCGCGATGCTGTTCAGGTAGACGCCGCTTCCTTGTAGGTTTTCAACGCCTTGAGCCGCTCACGCTTGATAGCCTCACCCAACTCCGGCCCCTTGAATCCCTTCTCCAGCAACGGCTGCACCGCGACACCCCGTGCCGCTGAAGCCGCCCCGCGCAAATAATCCGCCTGTGGATAACTTCTCTGCTCCAGGCCTTTGCGCCCGCGGGCGTCCATCTCGCACGCTGCAATAAACTCCTCAAATCGTTGCGGACGACGGTACACGTCAAAACTCTGCAGCAGCTCCAGCAAAGTCGACGGCTTGAGCTCCAAAGCTCGATGCCCGTGGGTGTGATACTGACCCACCAACAACGCCAATTCCTGACAGTCCCTTGGTGCCTTAAACCGCTCGTTGACCGCTTTGATCAACTTCAGGCCCGTGTGCTCGTGGGCAATATGCCGCGGCCAATCTGCCTCGGGCGTCAGTCCTTTGCCCAAATCATGCAGCAGGCAAGCCCAGCGTACTGTCAGTGGCTGTTTGTGCAGCGCCGATTGCTCCAGCACGCTCAAGGTGTGCACGCCTGTATCGATTTCCGGGTGATGGGCTTCCGGTTGCGGTACGCCGAACAGCGCGTCGACTTCCGGCATCAGCACCTTCAGTGCATCGCACGCGCGCAGCACTTCGATAAATACCTGAGGCTGATCTTCCATCAAGGCGCGGGAGATTTCTTTCCAGCTGCGTTCTGCGGTCAGCGCTTCAAGCTCACCTGAATCGCTGAGCTCGCGCATCAGTTCAAGCGTCTGCGGTGCGACGCTGAAACCCATTGCAGCATAGCGAGCCGCGAAGCGGGCAACGCGCAGGACTCGGAGCGGATCTTCGGCAAACGCGGGGGAAACGTGGCGAAGAAGACGGGCTTCAAGATCCCGTTGGCCATCGTAAGGATCGGTCAGGTTTTGCTGATCATCTTCGGCCATGGCGTTGATTGTCAGGTCGCGACGAATCAGGTCTTCTTCGAGGGTGACTTCGGGGCTGGCGTGGAAGGTGAAACCACCATAGCCGCGCCCGCTTTTGCGTTCGGTCCGGGCGAGGGCGTATTCCTCACCGGTTTTTGGGTGAAGGAACACCGGGAAGTCCGCGCCTACCGGGCGAAAGCCCTTGGCGAGCATTTCTTCGGTGGTGGCACCTACCACGACCCAGTCGATATCGGTGACAGGCTTGCCGAGCAGGCGATCGCGAACTGCACCGCCGACTTTATAAATCTGCATAAAAAACCTCCGTTAGCTCGACAGAATAACCGTTGCGTCGAACTCGCGGAGGCACAAACCGTATCAAAGATGAATGACAGCCAGGTCGAGCCGGCCGTATTCCCCCTCGCTGTGCTCGCCTTTGGGTGGAACATGAAGGACTTTCATCACTTGGTCGCCTTGCAGGGTTTCCAGGTGGATATCGAAGCCCCAGAGCCGATGCAGGTGCCTGAGCACTTCGTCGGTGGACTCGCCCAGCGGTTTGCGGTCATGTTGCTGGTGGCGCAGGGTCAGGGAGCGATCGCCGCGCCGGTCGATGCTGTAGATCTGGATATTGGGCTCGCGATTGCCAAGGTTGTATTGGGCCGCCAGGGTTTCTCGAATGGTCCGGTAGCCGGGCTCATCGTGAATGGCGGGGACCAGCAGATCGTCCTTCTGGTCGTCATCGAGAATGCTGAACAGCTTCAGATCACGTATCACCTGGGGTGACAGGTACTGCAGGATGAAACTCTCATCCTTGAAGCTGCTCATGGCGAACTTGATGCTCGACAGCCAATCGGTGCCGGCGATGTCCGGGAACCAGCGATAGTCTTCTTCGGTCGGGTGTTCACACATGCGCCGGATGTCCCGGTACATGGCAAAACCCAGCGCATAGGGGTTGATGCCGCTGTAATAGGGGCTGTCAAAACCGGGTTGCATCACCACGCTGGTATGGGACGTCAGGAACTCCATCATGAAGCCGTCGGTGACCAGGCCTTCGTCGTAAAGGTCGTTCATCAAGGTGTAGTGCCAGAAAGTCGCCCAGCCTTCGTTCATCACCTGGGTCTGGCGCTGTGGATAAAAATACTGGGCGATCTTGCGCACGATCCGCACGATTTCCCGTTGCCAGGGCTCCAGCAGCGGCGCGTGCTTTTCGATGAAGTACAGGATGTTTTCCTGGGGTTCGGCGGGGAAGCGTGCGTTGTCCTTGTCGCTGTACTTGTCGGCACCTTTTGGAATGGTGCGCCACAAGTCGTTGATCTGTTTCTGCAGATGCTCTTCACGATCCTTCTGGCGACGCCGTTCTTCTTCGGCAGAAATCGGATACGGACGTTTGTAACGGTCAACGCCGTAGTTCATCAAGGCGTGGCAGGAATCGAGCAGGTCTTCCACCGCGTCGATGCCATGGCGCTCCTCGCATTGCATGATGTACTGCTTGGCGAACACTAGGTAATCGATGATCGAACTGGCGTCAGTCCAGGTGCGGAACAGGTAATTACCCTTGAAGAAACTGTTATGGCCGTAGCAGGCGTGAGCCACCACCAGCGCCTGCATGCAGATGGTGTTTTCTTCCATCAGATAGGCAATGCACGGGTCGGAGTTGATCACGATCTCGTAGGCCAGCCCCATCTGGCCGCGGCTGTAGGATTTCTCGGTGCTGAGGAAGTGTTTGCCGTAGGACCAATGGTGATAACCCAGCGGCATGCCGACGGAGGCGTAGGCGTCCATCATCTGCTCGGCGGTGATCACTTCGATCTGGTTAGGGTAGGTATCCAGGGCATAGCGAGCCGCCAGACGACTGATTTCTTTGTCGTACGCCTGGATCAGCTCGAACGTCCATTCGGAGCCGGTGGAAATGGGGTGGCGCTTCTGCTCTTTGGCGGTCATGTCACTAACCTGCGCTGGAAGAGTTCACGGAAGACCGGATAGATATCCCCGGCCGAGACCAGTTGCTGTTGGGCAAACGTGTCAGAGAAGGCTTCGGCGATGCGTTCGTACTCGAACCACAGGGCCTGGTGTTCGCGAGGGGTTATCTCAACATAAGTGTAGTACTGCACAAACGGCATGATCTGATTGATCAGGATGTCGCGGCAGATCGGTGAGTCATCGTTCCAGTTGTCGCCGTCGGAAGCCTGGGCGGCATAGATGTTCCACTCGTTGCTCGGATAACGCTCGGCCATGATCTCCTGCATCAATTTCAGGGCGCTGGAGACGATCGTGCCGCCGGTTTCCCGGGAATAGAAAAACTCTTCTTCGTCCACTTCCCGCGCACTGGTGTGGTGGCGGATGAACACGACGTCGATCTTGTCGTAGTTACGCTTGAGAAACAGGTACAGCAGGATGAAGAAGCGCTTGGCGATGTCCTTGGTCGCTTGGGTCATCGAGCCGGAGACGTCCATCAGGCAGAACATCACCGCTTTAGAGCTGGGGTTCGGCTGCTTGATGAGCAAGTTGTACTTGAGGTCGAACGTATCGAGGAACGGCACCCGGTGAATGCGCGCGCTGAGTTTCTCGATTTCGGCTTCGATTTCCTGGATGTCGCCAAAGTTGTCCGGTTCTTCCCGTTTGAGTCGCAGCAACTCCTCTTTGGCTTCGCGCAATTTTGCCCGGCTGCTGCCGGACAGGGCGATACGCCGGGCATGGGCCGAGCGCAGGGTGCGGACAATGTTTATCCGCGACGGATTGCCCTCGTTGCTGATGCCCGCACGAACGGTTTTGAAGGTGTCGGTCCCGGTCAGGTTGCGCTTGACCAGGTTCGGCAGCTCGAGGTCCTCGAACATGAATTCGAGGAACTCCTCCTGGGTGATCTGGAAGACGAACTCATCCATCCCTTCACCCGAATTGCCGGCCTTGCCGGGGCCTCTGCCACCGCTACCTCCAGGTGGTCGGGCAATGTGCTCGCCGCTGGTGAATTCCTTGTTGCCGGGGTGTACGACGGTCTGCTTGCCACCGCGACCATGGTGAAGCACCGGTTCGTCGATGTCGCGACCGGGAATGCTGATCTGTTCGCCATGTTCCATATCGGTAATGGAACGCCGGCTGACCGCCTCTTCGACGGCCTTTTTGATGTGATCACGGTAACGCCGCAGGAACCGCTGGCGGTTCACCGTGCTCTTGTTCTTGCCATTGAGACGTCGGTCGATCACATAGCTCATGACTGCTCCTTAGAAGCTGTCCTGAAAGGGGCGAGCGGTTATGCAGCATCGGACCGGTGCCAAGGGATGTTCACGCTCCCCCAAGCGCTTTGGATGCTGCCTGAACCTCGCTAGCGACTTTCGAACACCTTCAGAGGTCTGTGTAACAGAAAATGCGCACACAGGCCTCTGGCTGACGACAACCGGTCTTACCGGCAGCGGGTTACTGTGATTTTCTGACCCGCAGGTACCACTCGGACAGCAGTCGTACCTGTTTGTCGGTGTAGCCGCGCTCGACCATCCTTGTGACGAAGTCGTTGTGCTTCTGCTGGTCCTCTTTGCTGGCCTTGGCATTGAAGCTGATGACCGGCAGCAGGTCCTCGGTGTTGGAGAACATTTTCTTCTCGATGACCACTCGCAGTTTTTCGTAGCTGAGCCAGGTCGGGTTCTTGCCGTTGTTGTTGGCCCGGGCGCGCAGTACGAAGTTGACGATTTCGTTGCGGAAATCCTTCGGATTGCTGATGCCGGCCGGTTTTTCGATTTTTTCCAGTTCTTCGTTGAGCGCTACGCGATTGAGGATCTCGCCGGTTTCCGGGTCGCGGTATTCCTGGTCCTGGATCCAGAAGTCGGCGTACAGCACGTAACGATCGAAGATGTTCTGCCCGTACTCGCTGTAAGACTCGAGGTAGGCGGTCTGGATCTCCTTGCCGATGAACTCGATGTAGCGCGGTGCCAGGTATTCTTTCAGGAACCGCAGGTAACGCTCGCGGGTTTCGGCCTGGAATTGTTCCTGTTCGATCTGTTGTTCCAGCACGTAGAGCAGGTGCACCGGGTTGGCGGCGATTTCGTGCGGATCGAAGTTGAAGACTTTCGACAGGATCTTGAACGCGAACCGGGTCGACAGGCCGTTCATGCCTTCATCGACACCCGCATTGTCGCGGTATTCCTGGATCGACTTGGCTTTCGGGTCGGTGTCCTTGAGGTTCTCGCCGTCATACACGCGCATCTTGGAGTAGATGTTCGAGTTTTCCGGCTCTTTGAGGCGCGAGAGCACGGTGAACTGGGCGAGCATTTTCAGGGTGTCGGGCGCGCAATGGGCCTTGGCCAGCGAACTGTTGAACAGCAGTTTGTCGTAGATCTTCACTTCGTCGCTGACCCGTAGGCAGTACGGGACTTTGACGATGTAGATCCGGTCGATGAACGCTTCGTTGTTCTTGTTGTTGCGGAAGGTGTGCCACTCCGATTCGTTGGAGTGAGCCAGCAGGATCCCGGTGAACGGAATCGCGCCCAGGCCTTCGGTACTGTTGTAGTTGCCTTCCTGGGTCGCCGTCAGCAATGGGTGCAGCACCTTGATCGGCGCCTTGAACATTTCGACGAATTCCATCAGGCCCTGGTTGGCCCGGCACAGCGCGCCCGAGTAGCTGTAAGCGTCGGCGTCGTTCTGTGGGAATTCTTCCAGTTTGCGGATATCGACCTTGCCCACCAGCGCCGAGATGTCCTGGTTGTTTTCATCACCCGGTTCGGTTTTGGCCACGGCGATCTGGTTGAGGATCGACGGATAGAGTTTCACCACGCGGAACTGGCTGATGTCGCCGCCAAATTCGGCCAGGCGCTTGGTGGCCCATGGCGACATGATGGTATTGAGGTAGCGGCGCGGGATGCCGAAGTCTTCCTCGAGGATCGCGCCATCTTCAGTGGCGTTGAACAGACCCAGGGGCGACTCGAATACCGGTGAGCCCTTGATGGCGTAGAAGGGCACTTTCTCGATCAGCTGTTTGAGCTTCTCGGCGAGGGACGATTTACCGCCACCGACGGGGCCGAGCAGGTAGAGGATCTGTTTCTTCTCCTCGAGGCCCTGAGCGGCATGGCGGAAATACGACACGATCTGGTCAATGCATTCTTCCATCCCGTGGAAGTCTTCAAAGGCCGGATAGCGGCGAATCACCTTGTTGGAAAAGATTCGCGACAGTCTCGAGTTAGCCGAGGTGTCGAGCAGCTCCGGTTCACCGATGGCCAGCAGCAGACGCTCGGCGGCGGAGGCGTAGGCGCTGCGGTCCTTTTTGCACAGCTCAAGATACTCTTGCAGCGAGAGTTCTTCCTGGCGTGTGGACTCGAAGCGTTGTTGGAAGTGGCTAAAGATACTCATGACGTCACCTCGCTCGATACGTGGAGCCGACGCCGGATCACTCAGTCGCTGCTGGCAGCAACCGAACAGGCAGTTGCTGTTTACCCCCCAGAACTCTTTCGCAGCTGACTGCCCCGAAAGCTACTCCCGATGACCCGCGCGCCGGTGTACCGGCTCTCCCCTGTTTTGGATGGCCTGCGCTTAAGGATAGTTGGGAATTCGGGAGGTAAAGGCGAGATACGTAATTAGTTGTGGCAGACCGTTCGTCTGCCACTGCGCGAGCCCACGGGGGCCGGGGCTTGCGCGTTACAAAAAAATTATTCGGCGGTGCCTTGTGCGGTTTCCGCTGGATAAGTCGTGCGCCACAACTCGAAACCGCCATCCATGCTGTAGACGTCGGAGAAGCCTTGGCTAATCAGGTACGCCGCTGCGCTCTGGCTGGAATTGCCGTGATAGCAGACCACCACGGTCGGTGCATCAAGGTCGGCGGCGCGGATGAAATCCGAGATGGAAACGTTGTCCAGATGCTTCGAACCACTGATATGCAGCGCGGCAAACGTTGCCGGATCGCGGACATCGACCACCACTGCGCCTTGTTCGCGCAGGGCCTGGGCCTGTTCTGGGGGGATACGTTTGAATTCGCTCATGGCGGGCTCCTGTGGCTCGGCTGAAAGCGCAGTCTAGCGCTGGGCGCTGGCTGACGTTTGTTCGGGAATAGGGGAGGCGACTGGCGGTTTGGT
Organism: Pseudomonas sp. ASL4; assembly: GCF_056680395.1. Lineage (NCBI taxonomy): Bacteria > Pseudomonadati > Pseudomonadota > Gammaproteobacteria > Pseudomonadales > Pseudomonadaceae > Pseudomonas > Pseudomonas sp. ASL4. Next base: position 1,387,056 of record NZ_CM155280.1, read on the forward strand.
GTGGCCCTGCTCGTCGCATTTGCAGCTCAGGCGCTCCAGGGTATCGACGTTCATCAGGGTCATGGCGCCGCCCCAGACGCAACCGGTGTCGAGGGCAAAGATGCCGGGTTCATCGCACTTGCCTTCAAGGGCGGCCCAATGACCAAAGATGATCTTCAGGCCTTTGGTCTTGCGCTCCTTGTACTTGAACCACGGCGCGTAACCTGGCGGCGCGGTGTCGGCGCCTTCCTTGCCCTTGAGGTCGAGCTTGCCTTCGCTGGTGCAGAAGCGCATGCGGGTGAAATAGTTGGTGATGACTCGCAGGCGATCAACGCCGGTGAGGTCACTGTTCCACTTGGTTGGCTCGTTGCCGTACATGCCATCCAGATAGGGAGCGAAGAGGTTGTCGTCACGCAGGGCGGATTCGACTTCGGCAGCGCACTTCAGGGCTTTGCGCAGCGACCATTGTGGTGGTATGCCGGCATGGACCAGGGCGATGTCGCGCTGCTCGTCGTAGTGCATGAGTTTTTGCTGGCGCAGCCACTCGAGCAGTTCCGCCCGGTCAGGTGCTTCAAGGATCTCGCGCAGGGTGTCATTTTTCTTCAGACGTTCGATGTTATGCCCGGCGGCCAGCAAGTGCAGATCATGGTTGCCGAGTACGCACACCAAGGAATCGCGGATGCTATAGAGGAAACGCAAGGTTTCCAGTGACTGCGGGCCACGGTTGACCAGGTCACCCACCAGCCACAGACGGTCCTTGGCAGGGTCGAAGGCTACTTGCTTGAGCAGGCATTGCAGCGGTTCGAGGCAGCCTTGCAGGTCACCGACGGCGTACGTTGCCATCAGTGCAGGGCTCCGGGCACCGCGAGGCGGAACGGCGCGATCACGGCATCGAAGTGCTTACCGTCGTCGGCGAGCATCTGGTAGGTGCCTTGCATGGTGCCGACCTTGGAGGTCATGACGGTGCCGCTGCTGTAAGTGTGGCTGTTGCCCGGACCGATCAACGGCTGCTGGCCTACAACGCCTGCACCGCGAACTTCTTCGACATGCCCGTCGCCATCGGTAATGACCCAGTGCCGCGACAGCAGCTTGGCCGCGAGCTCGCCATTGTTCTGCACAGTGATGGTGTAGGCGAAGGCAAAGCGTTCGTGCTCGGGTTGCGATTGTTCTGCCAGATAGCGAGTGACGACGCTGACGTTGACCTGATAACGAGGATCGGACATGCAAGAGGCCTTAAAAACGAAGCGGGACGCGGGGCGTAGCTGATGGGATTCAGTCTAGGCCAAGTACCGGGTAGTAAACCAGACATCGCGTCTGGCGTCCTACCCGATAACGCTCATCGCCTGTCAGTCGGCGGCGGGCGCCTGTAGGACTTGTTCGCTGAGCTTGTCGGCCAGGCGCACGAAGGCGGCCAGGTCGAGTTGCTCGGGACGCAGGCTGCCATCGACACCGGCGGCTTCGATCTCGTCATTGCTCAGCAGCAACTTGAGGGTGTTGCGCAGGGTCTTGCGGCGCTGGTTGAAGGCTTCGCGCACGACGCGCTCCAGCAGCTTGTGATCCTTGGCCGGGTGCGGCAGTACCGCGTGAGGCACCAGGCGTACGATGGCCGAGTCGACTTTCGGCGGCGGATTGAACGCACCCGGGCCAACGTTGAACAGATGCTCAACCCGGCAGTGGTACTGAACCATGATCGACAGGCGACCCCAGTCACCACCGCCAGGGCCTGCTGCCAGACGCTCGACCACTTCCTTTTGCAGCATGAAGTGCATGTCGCGAATGATGCCGGCGTTGTTCAGCAGGTGAAAAATCAGCGGCGTAGAGATGTTGTACGGCAGGTTGCCGACCACACGCAGGCTGTTCGGCGCGGCGTTCAGGCTGTTGAAGTCGAACTTCAGCGCGTCGCCCTGGTGCAGGTTGAAGTTGCTCATGCCAGCGAATTGCTGGTTGAGGATCGGGATCAGGTCCTTGTCCAACTCCACCACGTCCAACTGTGCGCCGCTGTTGAGCAGGCCTTGTGTCAGTGCGCCTTGGCCCGGGCCAATTTCCAGCAGGTGGTCTTCAGGCTTGGCGCGGATGGCGCGCAGGATGCGATCGATAACGCCGGCATCGTGCAGGAAGTTCTGGCCAAAGCGTTTGCGCGCCTTGTGTTGGTAGTGCTCGGTCATAAACGGGTCTCGGCCATCTGGTAGGCGGTTTCCAGGGCGACTTGCAGGCTGCCGGTGTCGATTTTTCCGCTACCGGCCAGGTCCAGGGCAGTGCCGTGGTCCACCGATGTGCGGATGATCGGCAAGCCGAGGGTCACGTTGACTGCCGCGCCGAAGCCTTTGTACTTCAGCACCGGCAGGCCCTGGTCGTGGTACATCGCCAGCACTGCGTCGCAGTGCTCCAGATATTTGGGGGTAAACAGAGTGTCGGCGGGCAAGGGGCCGCGAAGGTCCATGCCCTCGCCGCGCAGGCGCTCTAATGTGGGTTCGATGATGTCGATTTCTTCATGGCCCAGGTGTCCGCCTTCACCGGCGTGGGGGTTGAGCCCACACACCAGGATACGTGGCTGGGCGATGCCGAATTTTTCTTGCAGGTCGGCGTGCAGAATCCGCGTAACCCGCTCCAGGCGCTCCGGGGTGATTGCGTCGGCAATCTCGCGAAGCGGCAGGTGAGTGGTGACCAGCGCCACGCGCAATCCGCGTGTAGCGAGCATCATCACCACTTGTGCGGTATGGGTCAGGTCGGCGAGAAATTCCGTATGCCCGGAAAAGGCGATCCCGGATTCATTGATCACGCCCTTGTGCACTGGCGCGGTGATCATCCCGGCGAAATGCCCGTCCATGCAGCCTTGGCCTGCGCGCGTCAGGGTTTCCAGGACGAAAGCGGCATTGGCTTTGTCCAGTTGCCCGGCGGTGACCTTGGCGTTGAGCGGTGTATCCCAGACATACAAGCTGTTGGCCGGAGCAGGAACGTCCGGCCAGTTATCCGGTGTGACCGGCAGCAGGTCGACGGCCACGCCCAGCTGCGCGGCCCGCTCGATGAGCAGGTCGCGGCTGGTAATGGCAATCAGGGGGTGTGGCTGGGCTTGCGAGGCAAGCAGCAGGCACAGGTCAGGACCTATGCCGGCCGGCTCGCCGGGGGTCAGCGCGAAACGCTTGGGTTTCACTGCGCTGCCTGGTCTGCACCAGGGAGTTTGATCTCTACGTACGCTTCGTCACGGATCTGACGCAGCCAGGTTTGCAGCTCTTCGTCGTATTTGCGGTTACGCAGTACGGTCATTGCTTGCTGTTCGCGGGCCTGGGCAGTGCTGTCTGTGGCGCGACGGCCAAGGACTTCCAGAATGTGCCAGCCATATTGAGTCTTGAACGGCTTGGACAGCTGACCTTGCGGGGACTTGGCCATCACTTCGCGGAATTCAGGAACCACGGCGTTCGGGTCGATCCAGTTCATGTCGCCGCCGTTGAGGGCGGAACCCGGATCTTCCGAGTAGCTTTTCGCCAGTTCGGCAAAGTCTTCGCCCGCTTCGATACGGGTGTAGAGCGACTGAACCAGCGCCTTGGTTTTTTCTTCGTCGCGAATCGGGCTCGGTTTGACCAGGATGTGACGCACATGCACTTCGTCGCGCATCTGGGTCTCGCCGCCACGTTTCTCGAGGATCTTCAAAATAATGAAGCCGCCGGGAGTACGCATTGGCTGGGTCACGTCGCCGATGGCCATGGTGCTCAGCATGCGATCGAACGGAGGTGGCAATTGAGCGGCTTTACGCCAGCCCATGTCGCCGCCTTCCAGTGCGGTTTCGCTGGCGGATTTGGCGATAGCCAACTGACCGAAGTCAGCGCCTTGCTTGAGTTGCTGGTAAACCGCGTCCGCTTGTTTGGCAGCATTCTGAATGGCGTCGGAGTTGGCGCTTTCCGGCGTAGGAATCAGGATGTTGGCCAGGTGGAACTCTTCGGACAGCTGCATTTTGCCCAGGTCGGAGGCGAGGAAGTTCTTCACTTCCTGCTCGGACACCTGGATGCGCTCGGCCACACGACGCTGGCGCACACGGCTGATGATCATTTCACGGCGAATCTGGTCACGGGCGTCGTCATAAGACAGACCGTCGTGAGCCAGAGCAGCGCGGAATTGCTCGAGCGACATGTTATTGCGCTGGGCAATAGTGCCGACGGCCTGGTTCAGTTCTTCATCGGTAATGCGGATACCGGAACGGTCGCCGATCTGCAATTGCAGGTTTTCGACGATCAGGCGCTCCAGTACCTGCTGGTCCAGCACGCTGGTCGGCGGTACGGCAGCGCCGCGTTTGGCGATGGTTTGCTGAACTTCGTGGACGCGTTGGTCCAGTTGGCTCTGCATGACCACGTCGTTGTCGACGATGGCCACCACTTTATCGATGGACTGCACCGCAGCGTTAGCTGCGGTACCCAGGAACAGCGCGCCCAGCATCAGCGGGCGCAGACAATCAGAAAGCTTGGTCTTCACGTTCACGATAACCTTGAATGCCTTTGTCGAGGAAGCTCTCTACTTTGGCGCCGGTGAGGCCGCCGAGTCCCTTCAGAACAATTTGGAGGAAGACGCCATGGTCGCCTTTTTCGTTTTGCGGGGCTTCTTGACTGAACTCGTCATAGGAAACCCAGTAACGGTTGATCAGGCGCAGTTTCCAGCAGCAGTTGTCGTACTCGAAACCACCGAAGGCTTCCAGGGTACGGTTGCGGTTGTAGTCGTACTGCCAACGGCTGATGGCGTTCCATTGCGGCACGATCGGCCACATCACCGAGAAGTCGTGCTGTTTGATCTTGTAGTAGTCCTTCACGTAGCCAGGTTGGCCTGGAGTGCCGTAGTCACCGCCGCCCACTGTCCATTTACCGGTAGTCTGGTCGAAACGGACCTGGTCATTGCGATAGCGATAACCAGCGTTGATGATCTTGTTCGGGTTGTCTTCAGGCTGGTAGTGGAACATCGCACTGCCCGAACGAGGACTGCGGCTGTCCGGGTCCCAGTTGTAATCGGCCGTGGTGCGCCAATCGCGGTTCCAGCGATATTCGTATTCCAGCGCATAAGGCGAAACGTTGGAGTGCGCGTCCTGACGGGTTTTCGGGTCGATACCCGGTAACTGGACTTCGCGGTCCTTGAAGTAGACGGCTTGACCAACGCTGACGCGTTGACGCTCAAAACCGTTGTCTTCGATCCAGCGGTTGGTCACGCCCAGCGACAGTTTGTTCTCGTCGCCAACACGGTCGGAGCCGGAGAAACGGTTGTCGCGGAACAGCGACGCGTAGTTGAAGGTGTTTTCGCTGGTGTCGAATACCGGGATGTCTTCCTGATTGACCTCAGGAACATAGAGGTAGTACAGGCGCGGTTCGAGGGTCTGGCGATAGTTCTTGCCGAACCACTGGGTATTACGATCGAAGTACAGGCCGCTGTCGATGCTCGCAATTGGCACCCCACGGTTCTGGTTGCTGCCGAACTTACCGCCGATGTACTCGGTTCCGGCCGTTGCGGCTGCTGCCTGTTGAGCGACGATCTGGTCTTTACCTGTACCGTCCAGATCCAGCTGGTACTGAGTGTATTGATACTTGAGCGTTGGCTTCAGGAAGCCATAAGTCCAGTTCAGCGGCAGGCTAACGGCTGGTGCCAGGTTTAGACGATCGCCGGTGGCGCGAGCCAGCCCTTGAACGTTGTTATCCAGGCGTGGAGTAATGTTCCCGTTTTCATCGGAGAAGTTGCCGTTTTGCAGATCACGGTCGAACCGCACGAGTTCGGTGTTATACGAGAAATTCAAACCTTCTGGGTGATAAGGCAGCGCACCGTCGAAGGTGATCTGTGGCAAACGATCATACGGCGTGATGTTCGAAACGGTCGCCAGCTGATAAGCCTGAGCATTCAAACGTGCCGTGTAGTTGTCGCCACGGTACGAAATGGAAGCCTGCTGATTCACGTAATCCGCGCTTTTCACGCCAATCTGGTCAGTCTGCAGATCCTGGAAGTAATACGGATCGCTGATCTTGGTGTAGTCGACCTGCGTATAAGTGCGCGAGTCGAGACCACCCTTGTGCTGCCAGTTGTACATGTAGCGGGTTTTTTCGTAATCGGACTGCTTGCTGCGCTCGGTGTCTTCGTCGTTGAGGTACGCGGCGCCGAACTGACCTTCGCTGGACTTGGTCAGGTAACGGAACTCGCCTTCCATCAACATGCCGCGCTTGCTCATGTAGCGCGGGTACAACGTGGCATCGTAGTTCGGTGCCAGGTTGAAGTAGTACGGGGTGACCAACATGAAGCCAGTGTCGCTGCCGGTGCCGATGGTCGGCGGCAGGAAACCTGACTGGCGACGATTGTCGATCGGGAAGTAAATGTACGGCGTGTACAGGACAGGAATGTCCTTGACCCGCAGCGTCACGTTGGTCGCGGTACCGAAACCGGTGGCCGGGTTCAAGGTGACGTTGTTGCCCTTGAGCTGCCAGGCGTTGCTGTTCGGCTCGCACGTGGTGTACGTACCATCCTTGAGGCGGATGATCGCGTTCTCGGCACGTTTGGCGTAAAGCGCGTTACCGCGGATACGGGATTTGTGCATCACGTATTCGGCGTTATCGACCTTGGCTTCACCGGTGTCGAGTTGAACTTCGGCGTGGTCGCCCACGATCAGTGCGCCGTTGTCGCGAACGCGGACGTTGCCGTTCAGTTCGCCACGACTCTCGGCCTGGTACAGGCTGGCTTCGTCGGCTTCGGCCTGCATGCTGCCCTGACGCAATACCACGTCACCGGCCAGCGTACCGACCTGACTTTCGGTGTTATAGCGAGAAGCCTTGGCGCCGATAAAGGTCGGTGCGTCACTTTTATTCGTCTTGTCATTCATGCCAGGACGAATTGGTTCGATATAGGAACCAGAGCAGTAAGGACCGGTTTCGGCCAACTGCGCAGCAGTGAGGTTCTCACGCGGAACCCAGTCGAGGTGACTGTAGTCTGCGCTACGGGACTTCAGGCCACGGCCCTTGGCTTCGGTCACCAGCATCGGCTTGGTGCCGGTGTCTTGGGCGACGTTGCCGGAACTGGTCTCAGCCGGGGCTTCGCCCGTGGCGGTGACTGCGCTGCCGTCATGGACGGGCCGCGGCGGCAATGCTGCTACCGGCGACTTTGGCGCACAGTTCCAGGCACCCGAAGCAGAGACTGAGCAGTCATACTGTTCCGCGGCGACCACGTAGGAAGTGGCTAGGGGTTGCAGGGCCAGCAAACTGCCGGTAACCAACAACGGAAATTTTTTACGAAACGCGGGGGATTTCAATGCCATCTTATTAGTCCGGGCTTCCTGCGTGCCATCTGCCCGCGGTGTGGGCCGCACGCCTCTCGATGGTCTGAAAAAGATGCTGGATAATAAAGCATGACCCGCTTGACGGCTAGCGCCGTCGGAGACCCTTGTAATGCCTGACCAAGATGTACGCTTGCAACACCTGAAAGTTTGGCTTGATGAACAACTGGCGACCCTCTTTGCAGCGCAAGGTTGGGGCACCGTGCCCCCGGCCACGTTGACTGCGGCCAGTAGCGACGCGAGTTTCCGGCGCTATTTCCGCTGGGAAGGCGAGGGCAGAAGTTTCGTCGTGATGGACGCTCCGCCCCCCCAGGAAAACTGCAAACCCTTCGTGGATATTGCTTTTCTGCTGGCGAAATCCGGAATAAATGTGCCGAAAATTTATGCCGAGGACCTCGAGCGCGGTTTTCTTTTGCTCAATGACCTGGGCAATAAGACTTATCTGGACGTGATCGACAGCGAAAACGCCGACGATTTGTTCAAGGATGCCCTGCAGGCGTTGCTGGCTTATCAGCAGTTGCCGATGGTGGCACCGCTGCCAAGTTATGACGTGGCGTTGCTGCGTCGCGAGTTGGAACTGTTCCCCGAGTGGTACGTGAAACAAGAGCTGGGCATCGAGTTTGACGCCGCGCAGCAAATGCTCTGGCAGCAAGTCAGCGATCTGCTGATTGACAGTGCCCTGGCCCAGCCAAAAGTGTTGGTGCACCGCGACTTCATGCCGCGCAACCTGATGCTCAGCGTGCCGAATCCCGGCGTGCTGGACTTTCAGGACGCGGTTTATGGCCCGGTCACCTACGACATAACCTGCTTGTTCAAGGACGCGTTCCTCAGTTGGCCCGAAGAGCGCGTGCTCGCCTGGCAGCAAGATTACTGGCAACAGGCCGGCGCGCTGGGCATCCCGGTCCAGCCTGACTTTGAAGAGTTTCGGCGTGCCAGCGACCTGATGGGCGTGCAACGTCACCTGAAAGTGATCGGCATCTTCGCCCGCATCTGCCACCGCGACGGCAAGCCGCGCTACCTCGCCGACGTGCCACGCTTCTTTGCTTATATAGAAGCTGTGATTGCCCGCCGCCCTGAGTTGGTGGAGTTGGATGTGTTGCTGGCCAGTTTGCGTTCCGGAGCCACTGCATGAAGGCAATGATTCTGGCTGCGGGTAAAGGCGAACGCATGCGCCCGCTGACCCTGACCACGCCAAAACCGCTGGTGCGTGCCGGCGGCGTGCCGTTGATCGAGTATCACCTGCGCGCCCTGGCGGCTGCAGGGTTTACCGAGATCGTGATCAACCACGCCTGGCTCGGTCAGCAGATCGAAGACTACCTGGGTGATGGTTCGCGCTATGGCCTGAGCATTCAGTACTCGCCCGAAGGCGAACCACTGGAAACCGGTGGCGGGATTTTCCGCGCGTTGCCGTTGCTGGGTGACGAGGCGTTTGTGGTGGTGAACGGTGATATCTGGACCGATTACGACTTCAACGCGCTGCGCCAACCCATTGCCGGGCTGGCTCACTTGGTGCTGGCGGATAACCCGGCGCATCACCCGGCCGGGGACTTCCTGCTGGTCGACGGCCAGGTTCGCGATGGCCAGCCGGATGCCAAGACGCTGACCTACAGCGGCATCGCGGTGCTGCACCCCGACTTGTTCGATGGCTGCACTGCCGGCGCATTCAAGCTGGCGCCACTGTTTCGCACGGCCATGGCCGCCGGAAAAGTCTCGGGTGAGCGTTTGAACGGACATTGGGTAGATGTCGGTACGTACGAACGCCTGGCCGAGGCCGAAACTCTGATAGAAGCGAGACGCTGACATGTTGTGGCCAGGGACTCTGATCGGAGCCGGAGCGGGCTTTGCCATAGCCAGCATTCCGGGGGCCATGCTCGGCGCCTTGTTGGGACAGGCGCTGGACCGGCGCATGCACTTGCAGAGCTGGGGGCATTTGCGGGAAAAACTCGGCGGTCGTCCGGTGTTGCGCAACGATGAACTGCTGTTTGTGTTGCTCGGTCGGTTGGCCAAGATCGACGGGCGCGTGGTCGACGGCCACATCCAGCAGGCGCGTCAGGAGATGCGCTCGCTGGACATGACTGAATCGGCGCAACGCCGTGCGATTGCCGCGTTCAATCGCGGTAAATCGGGGCATGACCGGTTGCGGGGGTATTTGCGGCGCTTGAGTGCCCAGCCCCATGCCGCTGAAGGCGTTTTGCGCGCCTGTTGGCGGATGGTTTGGGCCGATGGTCGTGCGGGTACCAGTGAGCGAGAGTTGCTTGCGCAGTGGGGCAAATGGTTGGGCTGGACGCCGCAGCAAGTACTGGCATTGGCCCATGACTATGAGCCGCAGAAACGCCAGCTCAGCAACGCTGTGACTTATCAGGAGGCTTTACGGCTACTGGGGGTTTCGGCGACCAGTGAGCCGGCGCAGATCAAGCGGGCTTATCGGCGTCTGCTCAGTCGTCATCATCCGGACAAGATTGCCGGAACCGGGGCGACGGCGTTGCAGGTGCGCGAGGCAACGGACAAGACGCGCGAATTGCACAATGCCTATACGTTGATCAAGGAGCGGCGGGATTTTCGCTAGCAGCACATATTTGTGTTGTCAGTGATGCCGCCTTCGCGAGCAAGCCCGCTCCCACATTTGATCGGCGTTGTTTGTATGAACGCGGTCTAGAGTGGGAGCGGGCTTGCTCGCGAATGGGGCGACGCGGTCTATCAGTTCGCCAAAGGCTGTGGATTCAACCAACCGCGAACCCGGCGAAACAGCTGTTCTTGCTCAGCCTTGGTGTTGCCCGGCAACGCCTTGAGCGAGACCTGGCTGAACGCTGAAGTCTTCAAACGTTTGCTGGCCTGCAAGCGTTCCAGCGCCGCACTACGATCCAGCGGCTTATCCATATAGAAGAGGTCGGCGGTCGGCAGCTTCAAGGTCGGCGTCACCTCGGCCAGTGGAGGCTTGCCTGTTACCGGCGTCTGCGCCGCAATCATCACAAACTTCTCCACTTGTGCCGTCTGCTTCTCACTCAGGTAACGCGCAGCCCAATATGCCCCAGTGCCGTGCCCCAGCACCACAATGCGGCGAGCGCTTTGCTGTTCTGCGAAAGCGATGGCAGCGTCGATGCGGGCGAAGATTCGCTCGGCGTCGGCTTTGCTCTGTTCTTCGGTGGTCTCGGCGATGACTTTGTCTGCAACCTCCGCTTCGCCACCGGTTGCCTGTTCGATAGGCGGGGCGGTGGTCGAGTCTTTGCTGGCGGCTTCAGCCGTTTTGGGCGCGGGCGCTGCTGAGACGATACGTGGCGCAATGGCATCGCTTTGCAGGTCGGGCAAGGTGATACTCAGGCTGCTCCACTCGACGTCCGGCAATTTGTTACGCAAAGGGCTAATGACTTGCGGCCAGTCAACGGTTTCGCCAGCGCCGGGGATGATAATCACCGCGCCTTTGGGCTCGGCGGTATTGGCCGGCTTCCACAAGGCGAGAAAGGAGTCGGCCCCGGCCTGAAGTTGTTGCTGTTCCTGGGCGGGGAGTTGTCGCTCAAGTGCCGTCGCTTCTTCCTGACTACGCTCAAGCAGCGGCTGACGCTCGACCGGTTTTGCTTCGGCGGGTTTTCCCGCAGCGGCAGGTGCAGGGTCGGCGGCCTCGACGGAAAAGGCGCAAGGCAGGATCAGCGACAGGCACAATGCTGGCAGTGCCAGGCGGTAGACAGGGGGCATCGGATATTCCAGGCCAGAAGTTATTCCGGCAGCCTAATGGGTTGATCAGTATTTGTCAGTGTGTGGGACTTCAATGATGCGTTTTCGCTGCCTGTGGGTTATCGGCTGTTTGTGGTTTCCCTTGATGAGTTGGGCGGCGCCCACGTCCCCGGCGCACGTTGCCCAGTTGTCATCGGCCCAGCAGCAATGGTTGGCGCAGCACAACGAATTGAGGGTCGGGCTGGTGTTGCAGGCGCCGTATGCGCAATACGATCGGCGCTTGCAGCGTTTGTCCGGGGTTAACGTCGAATTGATGAAATGGCTGGCCAAGTCGCTCAAGGTCGAACTCAGCTGGCGCAACTTCCCCGACGTCGAGCAGTTGGAAGCGGCGGTGCGCGACGGTGAAGTCGATATCGCCCCGGGGCTGACCCAAACCCCCAGCGGGCTTCGGCTTTGGCAGTTTTCCGATCCGTACATGCGCGTGCCGCAACTGGTGGTCAGTGACCAGAAGAGCACCGGCGTGGTGGAGCTGGAAAAACTCGACAGCCAGACCCGCGTCGCCGTGCGCATGCCCAGTGCCACGGCCGATTATCTGCGCGGCAATTATCCGCATCTGAACCTCCAAGGCGTACCGATCGAGCGCCAGGCGTTGCAGTTGCTGTTGAGTCAGCAGGCCGTTTACGCGGTGATTGATGAGGCGCAACTGGGGCGCTTGTCGGCCGAGCCCGAATTTGCCGGGTTGGTGGTGGTGGGCGACATTGGCTTGCCGCAACTGCTGCGGGTGGCCACGCGCCGGGACTGGCCGGAGCTGGCCGGTATCGTCGAAAACGCGCTGCGGGCGATTCCGGCCAAGGATCTGGAGCAACTGCACAACCAATGGCTGCAACCGAAGTACCCGCGGTTGTCCGAGTCCCCGGGGTTCTGGCAAAACCTTTGTCTGCTGCTGACGGTGTTGCTGCTGAGCAGCATGGCCATCGTGTTTTGGCAGCGACGTCAGCAACATAGCCTGGAGCAACGGCTGCTGGCGGCGCGGGAAGACATCGCTTTGCGCGAAGCCAGTGAAGAAGCCCTTCGGTTGACCCAGTTTTCGATTGATCAAAGTACGGTCGGCATTCTGTGGGTCAACTGGGACAGCCACGTGCGTTACGCCAATCGCGCCGCCGAATCGATGCTCGGCTATCCGGCGGGCGGGATCATCGACCGTCCCTTGATCGACTTCGAACCCGGCCTGCACATGGACCGCTGGCTGAACCTGTGGAAAAGCGCGCGGGCCAGTGAGGAAGCACCACAAAGTTTCGAAACCAATTGTGTAAGGGCCGACGGCCGCATTTTGCCGGCGGACGTTTCGCTGAGTTTCTTGCGTTTTCGCGACGGCGAGTACTTGGTGGTCTACCTCAATGACGTCACCGAGCGCCGTCGGGCGCTGGCCGCGTTGCAGGAAAGCGAGGCGCGGTTGCAAGGGATCGCCGCCAACGTTCCCGGATTGGTCTTTCGTCTGGAGCGGGCGCCGGTGACCGGGCAAATCGACTTTGCCTACATCAGTGAAGGCAGCGAGAGCCTGGTCGGCTACTCGCCAGCGACCCTGGCCCATCGGGATAAAGGCCTGCGCAGCCTGGTGCACCCGGACGACAAGGCCAGTTATCACCGGACTCAGGATCACGCGCTGGACACCGACAGCGACTGGTCCTGGCAGGGACGGATTCTTACCCGCTCAGGTGAACAGCGCTGGGCCGAGATCAAAGCGATCACCCGGCGGCTGGAGGGCGGGGCGTATGTCTGGGACGGGATCGTCTGGGACATCAGCGAAAGCAAGCGCATTGAACTGGAACTGGCCAGCTCCCGTGGGCAACTGCGTGAGTTGTCGGCGCATCTGGAGAGCGTGCGGGAAGAGGAAAAGGCCCGCATCGCTCGGGAAGTTCACGACGAACTGGGCCAGATGTTGACCGTGTTGAAACTGGAAACCTCCATGTGCGAACTGGCCTACGCCCAGCTCGATCCGGGGCTGAACGAACGCTTGAACAGCATGAAGCGGCTGATCGCTCAGTTGTTTCAACTGGTGCGTGATGTGGCCACGGCGCTGCGGCCACCGATTCTCGATGCAGGGATCGCCTCGGCCATTGAATGGCAGGCCCGGCGTTTTGAGGCTCGCACCCAGATCCCGTGCCTGGTGCAGGTGCCGGAGAATCTGCCGGTGCTCAGCGATGCCAAGGCGATTGGCTTGTTCCGGATTCTTCAGGAAGCACTGACCAATGTCATGCGCCATGCCCAGGCGCATACTGTCGAACTGACATTGGCATTGGACGGCAACCAGTTGTGCCTGACCGTCAGCGATGATGGCGTAGGATTTGTTCCCGCTACAGGTCGGCCGACATCCTTTGGCGTGGTGGGTATGCGTGAGCGGGTGTTGATCATGGGCGGGCAGTTGTCGCTTGAAAGTGAGCCGGGGGAGGGCACGACACTGAGTGTGCGTGTGCCGGTGGCTGAGGCCTGATGGTTTTGTGGTGTTTGGGCTGACGCTTTCGCGAGCAAGCCCGCTCCCACAGGGATTTGTGTTGTTGCACAGATAGCTGAACCCCCCCAGCTCACTGTGGGAGCGGGCTTGCTCGCGAATGATCTTGGCTCTGAAATAAAAAGAATGGAGAAGCTTGTGATCCGTGTACTGGTAGCCGAAGACCACACCATCGTCCGCGAAGGCATCAAGCAATTGATCGGCCTGGCCAAGGACTTGCTGGTGGTGGGGGAGGCGAGTAATGGCGAGCAACTGCTCGAGACCTTGCGTCATGTGCCCTGCGAAGTGGTGTTGCTGGACATCTCCATGCCCGGGGTCAATGGCCTGGAGGCTATTCCACGGATTCGCGCGCTGAACAATCCGCCGGCGATTTTGGTGTTGTCGATGCACGATGAAGCGCAAATGGCCGCCCGTGCATTGAAGGTCGGCGCTGCCGGCTATGCGACCAAGGACAGCGATCCGGCACTGCTGTTGACGGCAATCCGCAAAGTGGCGGCGGGCGGGCGTTACATCGACCCGGACCTGGCAGACCGAATGGTTTTCGAAGTCGGCCTGACCGATTCACGGCCGTTGCACTCCTTATTGTCGGAGCGCGAGTTTTCGGTGTTCGAGCGTCTGGCCCAGGGCGCGAACGTCAACGACATCGCCCAGCAACTGGCCCTGAGCAGCAAAACCATCAGCACCCACAAGGCGCGGCTGATGCAGAAACTCAACATCACCTCCCTGGCGGAACTGGTGAAGTACGCGATGGAACACAAACTCCTCTGAGCTTCACCGCAGTCCTATGTGGGAGCGGGCTTGCTCGCGAAGGGGCCGTGTCAGTCGACATCAATATTGCCTGATACACCGCTTTCGCGAGCAAGCCCGCTCCCACAGGAATCGTGGTGACATGTCCATTTGCGACATCCTGAAAACCTGTTTTTGCCTGTTCTTGCGGCTTGCCGCTTGAAACTCGCCGCTGCTCTATCCAATCCCGCCATCCGTGTAGGGCAATCCCTACCCCCAACCTTCCATCCGGCTGAGGCGATTCTCTCCTGCGCCCCGATTTGCGTGGTCCCCAGCGTCCACTAGGCTTAGCCCACAAGCAGTCATCAACAACAAAGGTGTGGGTATGAGCCAGGTCGATTCAAGTGCAGGGGCCAATGACATTCTGGTCAGCTTTCGTGGAGTGCAGAAGAGCTACGACGGCGAGAACCTGATCGTCAAAGACCTCAACCTGGATATTCGCAAAGGCGAATTCCTCACGTTGCTCGGGCCGTCCGGCTCCGGCAAAACCACCAGTCTGATGATGCTCGCCGGTTTCGAAACCCCGACTGCCGGTGAAATCCTGCTGGCCGGGCGCTCCATCAACAACGTGCCGCCGCACAAACGCGACATCGGCATGGTGTTCCAGAACTACGCCTTGTTCCCACACATGACGGTGTCCGAGAACCTCGCATTCCCGCTGACCGTGCGCGGCTTGAACAAAAGCGACGTCAGCGACAAGGTAAAAAAAGTCCTGAGCATGGTTCAGCTCGACGCCTTCGCCCAGCGTTACCCGGCGCAACTGTCCGGTGGTCAGCAACAGCGTGTGGCCCTGGCCCGCGCCTTGGTGTTCGAGCCGCAACTGGTGCTGATGGACGAACCTCTCGGTGCGCTGGATAAACAACTGCGTGAACACATGCAGATGGAAATCAAACACCTGCACCAGCGCCTCGGCGTGACCGTGGTCTACGTGACCCACGACCAGGGCGAAGCCCTGACCATGTCCGACCGTGTGGCGGTGTTCCACCAGGGCGAAATCCAGCAGATCGCCCCGCCGCGCACGCTCTACGAAGAGCCGAAGAACACCTTCGTCGCCAACTTCATCGGCGAGAACAACCGCCTCAACGGCCGCTTGCACAGCCAGACCGGCGACCGCTGCATTGTCGAACTCGGGCGCGGTGAAAAGGTTGAAGCCCTGGCGGTCAACGTCGGCAAGACCGGCGAACCCGTCACGCTGTCGATTCGCCCGGAACGCGTGAGCCTCAACGGTTCGAGCGAGTCCTGCGTCAACCGCTTCTCAGGGCGGGTGGCGGAATTCATCTATCTGGGCGACCACGTCCGGGTTCGCCTGGAAGTCTGCGGCAAGACCGACTTCTTCGTGAAACAACCGATTGCCGAGCTCGATCCTGCGCTCGCGGTCGGCGACGTGGTTCCGCTTGGCTGGCAGGTCGAACACGTTCGCGCGCTCGACCCGCTTTTAGAGGCGAACTGATCGCCCCCCGCAATACCAACACCAACCCTGCACGTGGAGAGAACAATAAATGTTGAGATCCCTGAAATTCACCGCCCTGGTCGTGGGCATGATGGGTGCGGCACACGCGATGGCCGCGGGTCCGGACCTGACCGTGGTGTCCTTTGGCGGGGCGAACAAGGCTGCGCAGGTCAAAGCCTTCTATGCACCGTGGGAAGCGGCCGGTAACGGCAAGATCGTCGCGGGTGAGTACAACGGCGAAATGGCTAAGGTCAAAGCCATGGTCGACACCAAGAGTGTGTCCTGGGACTTGGTAGAAGTTGAGTCGCCGGAACTGTCCCGTGGTTGCGACGAAGACATGTTCGAACCGCTGGATCCGAAGCTGTTCGGCAAAACCGAAGACTACGTCAAAGGCGCTATTCAGCCTTGCGGCGTGGGCTTCTTCGTCTGGTCAACTGTGTTGGCCTACAACGCCGACAAGCTGAGCTCGGCGCCGACCAGTTGGGCGGATTTCTGGGATACCAAGAAATTCCCTGGCAAGCGCGGCCTGCGTAAAGGCGCCAAGTACACCCTGGAATTCGCTCTGATGGCCGACGGCGTTGCGCCGAAAGACGTCTACAAAGTGCTGGCCAGCAAAGACGGCCAGGACCGCGCGTTCAAGAAACTCGATGAGCTCAAGCCAAGCATTCAGTGGTGGGAAGCCGGCGCACAGCCGCCGCAATACCTCGCTTCCGGTGACGTGGTCATGAGCTCGGCTTACAACGGCCGGATCGCTGCGGTACAGAAAGAAAGCAACCTGAAAGTCGTGTGGAACGGTGGCATCTACGACTTCGATGCATGGGCCATTCCAAAAGGCCTGGATAAAGCCCGTGCCGAAGCGGCGAAGAAATTCATCGCTTACTCGGTCATGCCGCAGCAGCAGAAGATCTACTCGTCAAACATCGCCTACGGCCCGGCCAACATCCAGGCCGTACCGTTGCTGGACAAGGACGTGTTGAAAGACATGCCGACCACCCCGGAAAACATCGCCAACCAGGTGCAGATCGACGTCAGCTTCTGGGCTGACAACGGCGAGCAACTGGAACAGCGCTTCAATTCCTGGGCTGCGAAGTAACTAGAGGGCTCGCCCTCCTGTGAGGGCGAGCTTTTGTGGCGAGGGAGCTTGCTCCCGCTTGAGTGCGCAGCACTCACAAAATTGGAAGTTGTTAACGGAATTTTGGGGCCGCTTCGCAGCCCGGCGCGAGCAAGCTCGCTCGCCACAAAAGCTCACTCCCACATTATCGATTGATCAAAGATTTCCGGAGTACGCCATGGCTATCGCCGTTCCCCTGAACGCGGGCACTGACCCCACCTTGAAGCAGCGGCTCAAGCACGCCGAGCGGATCAATCGCTGGAAGGCCCAGGCCTTGATTGCGCCGTTGGTGCTGTTTCTGTTGCTGGTATTCCTGGTGCCGATCGTGGCGCTGCTCTACAAAAGCGTCGGTAACCCGGAAGTAGTCGGCGGCATGCCGCGCACCGTGACGGCTATCGCCGGTTGGGATGGTCGTGGCCTACCCGCTGAACCGGTTTACAAGGCTGCCAGCGAAGACCTCGCTGAAGCCCGCAAGAATCAGACCTTGGGCGACCTGTCCAAGCGCTTGAACATGGAGTTGGCCGGCTACCGCAGCCTGTTGACCAAAACCGCTCGCGCCTTGCCGTTCGCCACTGAGCCGGCTTCTTATAAAGAAGCGCTGGAAGCCCTCGACGAACGCTGGGGTGACCCGGCCTATTGGCAGGCTGTGCGTCGCAACACCAGCAGCATCACGC
This sequence comes from Pseudomonas sp. ASL4, assembly GCF_056680395.1. Taxonomy (NCBI): domain Bacteria; kingdom Pseudomonadati; phylum Pseudomonadota; class Gammaproteobacteria; order Pseudomonadales; family Pseudomonadaceae; genus Pseudomonas; species Pseudomonas sp. ASL4. The sequence continues at coordinate 1,404,519 of NZ_CM155280.1, forward strand.
CGTATTACTTGCTGGCGGCGGTCGATCACCGTATCGACGACCTCGGCGAAGTGGCCCCGGCCACCCCGGATCAGGCGATCTATCTCGACATCTTCGCCCGCACGTTCTGGATGGGCCTGGTCATTACCGTGATCTGCCTGTTCCTGGCGTATCCGTTGGCGTATCTGTTGGCGAACCTGCCATCGCGCCAAAGCAACCTGCTGATGATTCTGGTGTTGCTGCCGTTCTGGACCTCGATCCTGGTGCGCGTTGCCGCGTGGATCGTGTTGCTGCAATCGGGCGGGCTGATCAATAGCGGCCTGATGGCCATGGGCATTATCGATAAGCCGCTGGAGCTGGTGTTCAACCGCACCGGGGTTTACATCTCGATGGTGCACATCCTGCTGCCGTTCATGATTCTGCCGATCTACAGCGTGATGAAAGGCATTTCGCCGACCTACATGCGAGCCGCGATTTCCCTCGGTTGCCACCCGTTCGCCAGTTTCTGGCGGGTGTACTTCCCGCAGACTTATGCCGGTGTCGGCGCCGGTTGCCTGTTGGTGTTCATCCTCGCCATCGGCTACTACATCACCCCGGCCTTGCTGGGCAGCCCGAACGATCAGATGGTCAGTTACTTCGTCGCCTTCTACACCAACACCAGCATCAACTGGGGCATGGCGACCGCGCTCGGTGGGCTGCTGCTGTTGGCGACCGTGGTGCTGTATCTGATTTACAACTGGCTGGTGGGCGCCAGTCGCCTGCGCTTGAGCTAAGGGGAGAACGAAATGCTGAGTCCTTATATGTCGCCCATTGAACGGGTGTGGTTCTACAGCTTGCGCACGCTTTGCGGGCTGATCCTGCTGTTCCTGATCCTGCCGGTGCTGGTGATCATTCCGCTGTCGTTCAACTCGGGCAGTTTCCTGGTGTACCCGTTGCAGGGTTTCTCGCTGCACTGGTATCAGGACTTCTTCGCCTCGGCGGAATGGATGCGCTCGCTGAAGAACAGCATCATCGTCGCCCCGGCGGCCACGGTGCTGGCGATGGTCTTCGGTACGTTGGCGGCGATTGGCCTGACCCGCGGTAACTTCCCGGGCAAGGCGCTGGTGATGGCGCTGGTGATTTCGCCGATGGTGGTGCCGGTGGTGATCATTGGTGTGGCCAGCTATCTGTTCTTTGCGCCGCTGGGATTTGGCAACAGCTATACCTCGCTGATAGTGGTGCACGCGGTGTTGGGCGTGCCGTTTGTGATCATCACGGTATCGGCGACCTTGCAGGGGTTTAACCACAACCTGGTGCGGGCCGCTGCGAGCCTCGGTGCTTCGCCGCTGACGGCATTCCGTCGGGTGACCTTGCCGTTGATTGCGCCAGGTGTGATCTCCGGGGCGTTGTTCGCCTTCGCCACCTCGTTCGATGAAGTGGTGGTGACGCTGTTCCTCGCCGGTCCTGAACAAGCGACCTTGCCACGGCAGATGTTCAGCGGCATCCGCGAAAACCTCAGCCCGACGATTGCTGCCGCTGCGACGCTGCTGATTGCCTTCTCGGTGATCCTGCTGCTGACCCTGGAATGGTTGCGTGGCCGTAGCGAGAAGCTGCGTACTGCGCAGGTCTGAAGCAACACACCGATTAACTGTGGGAGCGAGCTTGCTCGCGATAGCGGACTGTCAGTCGACATCAATGTTGAATGTCAGTCAGTCATCGCGAGCAAGCTCGCTCCCACATTGGTTTTGTGCGGTGTTCGAGATCTCTGGTCATTCATTGCCTGAATAACAGACAAACCCCAATCCCCAGCTACTATTGTGCCCAGCTCCCCTAGCGATAAGAGGCTGCGCACATGAGTCTTTCCTCTTTCAAAATTGCCCACAAACTGATCACCGGCGCCGGTGCCATCGAGCAACTGGCGGCCGAGCTGACACGCCTTGATGTCGACAACCCACTGATCGTCACCGACGCCGCCCTGGTCAAGTCCGGTACGGTAGAGCTGGCGTTGGCGCATCTCGGCGACCGGACCTACGAGATTTTCGACCGCGTACTGCCCGACCCGGAAATCGCCATCGTCGAAGACTGCATGCGTGTCTACCGCGAAGGCGGGCATGACGGGCTGATCGGCCTGGGCGGCGGCAGTGCCATCGACATTGCCAAAAGCGTGGCGGCCTACGCCGGTTACCACGGCGCGCTGGAAGATCTGTTCGGCGTCGACCAGGTGCCGCGCAAAGGCCCGCCGCTGATCGCCATTCCGACCACCGCCGGCACCGGCTCCGAAGTCACCAACGTGGCGATCCTTTCCGACAAGGTCGCGCAGTTGAAGAAAGGCATCGTCAGCGACTATCTATTGCCGGACGTGGCATTGGTCAGCCCGCAAATGACCCTGACCTGCCCGCGCAGTGTCACCGCCGCCAGTGGCGTCGATGCGCTGGTGCACGCTATCGAATCCTATCTGTCGCTCAATGCCTCGGCGATCACCGACGCGCTGGCGATTGGTGCCATCAAGCTGATTACCCAGGCGTTGCCCAAGGCCTATGCCAACCCGGCCAACCTGCAAGCCCGCGAAGACATGGCCACCGCCAGCCTGATGGCCGGCATGGCGTTCGGCAATGCCGGGGTCGGTGCGGTGCATGCGTTGGCGTATCCGCTGGGCGGGCGCTACAACATTGCCCACGGCGTCAGCAACGCCTTACTGCTGCCGTACGTCATGACCTGGAACAAAATGGCCTGTGTCGAGCGCATGCAGGATATTGCCGAGGCCATGGGGGTCAAGACCGCTCACCTGAGTGCCACCGATGCGGCGGATAAAGCTGTGGAAGCGATGACTGCATTGTGTGCGGCGGTAGAGATCCCACGGGGCCTGCGCAGCTTCGGCGTGCCCGAGGATGCGATCCCGGCGATGGCCGTGGAAGCGGCGGGAATCGAGCGCCTGATGCGCAACAATCCGCGTAAATTGAGCGCCGTCGATATCGAAAAGATCTACCGGGCGGCGTATTAGAGCCTGCGGACAATGCCGATTGAAGGCAGGCCCAATCATCGCGGTCACAGTGCGCGCGTCAAAGCATGAGGTATACAATGCGCGCCATCGTGATTCTGCTCAGATAAGGTGCGTCATGCAGCCCTTCGTAATTGCTCCGTCGATTCTCTCCGCCGACTTCGCCCGCCTGGGTGAAGAAGTGGACAACGTCCTGGCCGCTGGCGCCGACTTCGTGCACTTCGATGTCATGGACAACCATTACGTGCCCAACCTGACCATCGGCCCGATGGTCTGCGCGGCATTGCGCAAGTACGGCGTGACCGCGCCGATCGACGCACATTTGATGGTCAGCCCGGTGGATCGCATCGTTGGCGACTTCATCGAGGCCGGCGCGACCTACATCACCTTCCACCCGGAAGCCACGCAACACGTTGACCGTTCGCTGCAACTGATCCGCGAGGGCGGCTGCAAGGCCGGCCTGGTGTTCAACCCGGCAACCCCGCTAAGCGTGCTTGAGTACGTGATGGACAAGGTCGACATGATCTTGCTGATGAGCGTCAACCCAGGCTTCGGTGGGCAGAAGTTTATTCCCGGCACCCTCGACAAACTTCGTCAGGCCCGTGCGCTGATCGATGCGTCCGGCCGTGACATTCGCCTGGAAATCGACGGTGGGGTGAACGTGAACAATATTCGCGAAATCGCCGCCGCTGGCGCCGACACCTTCGTGGCCGGCTCGGCGATCTTCAATGCGCCGAACTACCAGGAAGTGATCGAGAAGATGCGCGCCGAACTGGCGCTGGCTCGCCCATGAGTGGCTTTGAGCAGCTGTTCCCGGGGCGTCTGCCGCGGCTGGTGATGTTCGATCTGGATGGCACGCTGATCGATTCGGTCCCCGACCTCGCGGTTGCCGTGGATAACATGCTGCTCAAAATGGGTCGCCAACCCGCCGGCCTCGAGTCGGTGCGCGAGTGGGTCGGCAACGGCGCGCCGGTGCTGGTGCGCCGCGCGCTGGCCGGTGGCATCGACCATTCGACGGTCGATGACGGTGAGGCTGAGGGCGCGCTGGCGATTTTCATGGAGGCTTATAGCGAGAGCCATGAACTGACCGTGGTTTATCCCGGCGTGCGCGACACCCTGAAGTGGCTGCACAAGCAGGGCGTCGAGATGGCGCTGATTACCAACAAGCCGGAGCGCTTTGTCGCGCCGCTGCTGGATCAGATGAAGATCGGCCGCTACTTCAAGTGGATCATCGGCGGCGATACCCTGCCGCAGAAGAAGCCCGATCCGGCTGCGCTGTTTTTCGTGATGAAAATGGCCAACATCCCGGCGTCGCAGTCGTTGTTTGTCGGCGATTCGCGTAGCGATGTGCTGGCGGCGAAAGCGGCCGGGGTCAAGTGCGTGGCGCTGAGTTATGGCTACAACCATGGCCGGCCGATTGCCGAAGAGTCGCCGGCGCTGGTGATCGACGATCTGCGCAAGCTAATTCCCGGTTGCCTGGATCTGGCGGCTGAGATAACGTTGCCCGACGCTGTTCAACCCCCTTCTGGAAACGCCATCGTGGTGGTCACTCGCAAACTCTGGATGAAAGTCATCAAGGCCCTGGCCCGCTGGCGTTGGCGCGCCTGACTTGTTCCTGGCCGGCATACCGGCGCGTTTGCATACCTGACTGTTAGACCCTCAAGCCACGAGGCTACCCCATGATCCGCGAAGAATTCCTGCGTTTGGCCGCTGCCGGCTACAACCGTATCCCGATGGCCTGCGAAACCCTGGCCGACTTCGACACGCCGCTGTCGATCTACCTGAAACTGGCCGACGAGCCGAACTCCTACCTGCTGGAATCGGTGCAGGGCGGCGAGAAGTGGGGCCGTTACTCGATCATCGGCCTGCCGTGCCGCACCGTGTTGCGGGTTCACGATCACCACATCAGCGTGACCCACGACGGCGTCGAGATCGAAAGTCACGAAGCCGAAGATCCATTGGCCTTCGTCGAAGAATTCAAAGCCCGCTACAACGTGCCGACCATCCCTGGCTTGCCGCGCTTTAATGGCGGTTTGGTGGGTTACTTCGGTTATGACTGCGTGCGCTATGTGGAGAAGCGTCTGGGCAAATGCCCGAACCCGGATCCGCTGGGCGTGCCGGACATTCTGCTGATGGTTTCCGACGCGGTGGTGGTGTTCGACAACCTCGCCGGCAAGATGCACGCAATCGTTCTGGCCGATCCGTCGCAAGAGGATGCCTTCGAACAAGGTCATGTGCGTCTGGAAGCGTTGCTGGAAAAACTCCGCCAGCCGATCACCCCGCGCCGTGGCCTGGATTTCAGCAAGCAGCAATCGGCTGACCCAGTGTTCCGTTCGAGTTTCACCCAGGACGATTACGAAAAAGCCGTCGATACCATCAAGGAATACATCCTGGCCGGTGACTGCATGCAGGTCGTGCCGTCCCAGCGCATGTCCATCGACTTCAAGGCTGCGCCGATCGATTTGTATCGGGCGCTGCGTTGCTTCAACCCGACGCCTTATATGTACTTCTTCAACTTCGGCGACTTCCATGTCGTCGGCAGTTCGCCGGAAGTGCTGGTGCGGGTCGAAGACAACCTGATCACCGTGCGCCCGATTGCCGGCACCCGCCCACGCGGGGCCAACGAAGAGGCGGATCTGGCGCTGGAAAAAGACCTGCTGTCGGATGACAAGGAAATCGCCGAGCACTTGATGCTGATCGACCTTGGCCGCAACGACACCGGTCGGGTCTCGGAAATCGGATCGGTGAAACTCACCGAGAAGATGGTCATCGAGCGTTATTCCAACGTGATGCACATCGTGTCCAACGTCACCGGGCAATTGAAGGCCGGGCTGACGGCGATGGATGCTCTGCGGGCGATTCTGCCGGCGGGCACTTTGTCTGGGGCTCCTAAGATCCGTGCGATGGAAATCATCGACGAACTGGAACCGGTCAAGCGTGGCGTCTACGGCGGTGCGGTCGGTTACTTCGCCTGGAACGGCAACATGGACACCGCGATTGCGATCCGTACCGCGGTGATCAAGGACGGCGAGCTGCACGTGCAGGCCGGTGGCGGCATCGTTGCCGACTCGGTGCCGGCGCTGGAATGGGAAGAAACCCTGAACAAGCGCCGCGCGATGTTCCGCGCCGTGGCGTTGGCCGAGCAAACTCCGGAAAGCTGATTCCACCGGTAATCCTGTGTGAACGAGCTGTTGTGGCGAGGGGCTTGCCCCCGTTGGGGCGCGGAGCGGCCCCAAGCTCTTTCAGGCCTACCGAGTCGCCTGGATTTGCGACTGCTGCGCAGCCGAATGGGGGCAAGCCCCCTCGCCACAATAAGTGTTCAGCAAAAAAAACGCGGCGCCTGTGAGGGCTCCGCGTTTTTTATGCCTGAGGTTTAGAAGTCCAGGCTGACCCCTAAGTTGACGCCCTGCTGGGTAAAGTCATCATCCCTGCGGATGTTGTAGCTGGCACGCAGTGCCAGTTCCTTGGTGAGGTTGTGGCTCACGCCCAGGTTCAGGCGGTTCAGGTTGGTCTGCGGGGTGTAGCCGGCCAAGGTGTATTGGTTGTTCGGCAGGCTGTTGAGATTCATGGTCACGTCCTGAGCATCGTCGTTGTACTCGCGCTCGTGGGCCAGTTCGCCAAACACCTGGGTTTGCGGCGTGATCTGATACTTGCCCTGGATACCCAGACCAAGACGCCGGGAGTTGCGCGACTGGTCATCGAACGTCAGCGCGGTGGAGTCGGCGCCATTTTCCGAGTAACCGTTGACCTCTACCTTGGAGAAGTCGGCGCTCACGAACGGCGACAAATGCCACGGGCTGGTGGCTTCTGGCGCGATGTCGTAACCCAGGCGACCGCTGATACCAAGTACATAACCGTCGGTATCGCCTTTCTCCCCGCGTTCGTTGACCCCCAACTGGAATTTGCGTTTGAGGCTGTCGTAGTCCAGATGCCCGGCAGTCATGGCTACGTCACCCCACCAGCGATTCTGCTGATACTGGGCAAACGCCGTACCCATATAAGTGTTCAGCTTGTAGTCCGAGTCGTTACTGCCTGCTTCGAGTTTCTGATTGTAGAAACCGGCCGCGAGGCCAACTCGCCACGCTTCGTTGAGCCGGTAGCTGCCACCGACGTTCAGGTTGTAACCATTGCCGTCAGCACTGGCGCCGCCGCTGCGCTGGCTGTCGAAGTCTTGATGTTGTCCGCCGGCAGAGACAATCGCCCGCCATTGGCCAACGTCTTGCCAGTTCTCCCAGTCGGCCAGCCATTGGTTGCGCAATTCATCCTGATGCGCGCGCAGGGTGCCTTGGGCCATTTCCGGCAGCAGACTTGCTTCCCAAGGTGCGGACAGCAGGGAGTAGGCGTAATCGGCAATCAGGCGCTGCCCGGCTTCGGTTGGGTGAACCGAGTCGTTGTAGATCAGCTTGGTCGGGTCTGGGGTCGCACTGTTGATGCCGTATCGGGCATTCGCAGTGCAACCGTCGCCGCTGAAGCAAGTGGCGCTCAGGTTCTGGTCGGTGGCCAGGCCGAATTGCGCCGGATTGGCAAACGTCTCTTTGAGCAGGACCGGAATGTTCAGCGGGATGATGTTGGCATTGACCGTCTGCAGTTGGCTCACCAGTTCAGTGTTGAACTGGGCGCTGAGCTGGGACGTGAACGCTTGCAGTGGCGAACCGTTGAAAGCCGGGGTAAAGCCGATATCCGGCAGCAACCAGACCATGATGTAGCGGGCGCCGGCCTGTTGCAGGGTTTGCACGCTGCTGACCAGGCGATCGGCGGCGGCGCTGGCCTGGGGCAGGCTGGTCACGCGCCCCTGAAGGAAGTCATTACCACCGCCCGAGAGGTAATACAGCGCATTCGGGTCGGCGCGGAAGTTGTTCGACGGCAGATAGCCCGCGCGGGTACGTTCGCCGGTGGCGGAGGTACTCGTGATCGAATCGAGAATCTGGTCGGTTCGGTAGCCGCCCACAGCCCAGTTGTTGCCATCGGGCAGGCCTTCACCGGCGCGTACTGCCGAGGAAGAGGACGCTGTCTGGTCCGGTGTGAACCCAAGCTTGCCGCCCAGGATCTGCGTGGCGTTGAACGAGCGGACTTCGCCGCTACCGTCGGTGTAGATCGGGCCAGTGCGGTTAGTGAAGCGCTCGGTGGCCCCGGCAGGCCCGCCAGTGTCGGCAAAGGTCCCGGCATCGTTGAGGCTGTCGCCAAAGACGATGAAATTCGAGTAAGGGGTCGGTGCCGCGTTAGCCTGGGCGCAGGCCAGGGCGAGCAGGCAACTGGTGAGCGGTACAAACAACGTCTGTTTGATCATGAGCAAGTCCGTTTTATTTATTGTTGTAGAGAACGAAACGACAGTACCAAAAACTCCCGGCCTTTTGCCATCCGTCGCGACCCCTTCGATTGTTTTACAAGCCTTGGCGTGCGCCATATTGCACGCTCTGCCCAGCTAAGTTACTGTGCCAAGACGTATGAATGAGACCTCTCCCGTGTTGATCATCAGCAAACTCCTGGATCAAGTCATCAAGGCACACGCCCGCTGGCGTTGGCGCGCCTGAATTCTTTTGCCGGCCCTGCCGGACCTGTACCGCTTCGCCTTCTTTACCTGTATGAAATGCCGCTTTGCTGGCGCCACTCCAGCACCTGACAAAGCGCAGCACACTGCGGGTAATCATTCGAAGGCTGTCTTAAAAGTCAGTGAATTCAAGAGGTTCCCCACGTCATGTTGCTGATGATCGATAACTACGACTCTTTTACCTACAACGTTGTGCAGTACCTTGGTGAGCTCGGCTCCCAGGTCAAAGTCGTGCGCAACGATGAACTCACCATTGCCGAAATCGAAGCCCTCAACCCAGAGCGCATCGTCGTGTCCCCCGGTCCTTGCACCCCGACCGAGGCCGGCATTTCCATCGAAGCGATCAAACACTTCGCCGGCAAGCTGCCAATCCTCGGCGTTTGCCTCGGCCACCAATCCATCGGTCAAGCCTTTGGCGGTGATGTGGTGCGCGCCCGTCAAGTGATGCACGGTAAGACTAGCCCGGTATTCCACGAGGACAAGGGCGTATTCGAAGGTCTGAATCATCCCCTGACGGTGACGCGCTACCACTCGTTGATTGTTAAACGCGAAACTCTGCCCGATTGTCTCGAATTGACCGCCTGGACCCAGCTTGAAGACGGCTCGGTCGACGAGATCATGGGCCTGCGCCACAAGACGCTGAACATCGAGGGGGTGCAATTTCACCCTGAGTCGATCCTCACCGAGCAGGGCCACGAGCTATTCGCCAACTTTCTCAAACAAACCGGCGGCACGCGCTAAGGACTTTTCATGAATATCAAGACAGCCCTGAGCCGTATCGTCGATCACCTCGACCTCAGCACCGATGAAATGCGCGATGTGATGCGCGAAATCATGACCGGGCAATGCACGGATGCGCAGATCGGCGCGTTCATGATGGCCATGCGCATGAAGAGCGAAAGCATCGACGAGATCGTCGGCGCGGTGTCCGTCATGCGTGAGCTGGCAGACAAGGTCGAACTCAAGACCCTCGACGGCGTCGTCGATGTGGTCGGCACCGGCGGTGACGGTGCGAATATCTTCAACGTCTCGACCGCGTCTTCCTTCGTGGTCGCGGCGGCCGGTTGTACCGTTGCCAAGCACGGTAACCGTGCGGTCTCGGGCAAGAGCGGCAGCGCCGATCTGCTGGAGGCGGCCGGGATCTACCTGAACCTGACGCCGGTCCAGGTCGCGCGCTGCATCGATAACGTCGGCATCGGTTTCATGTTTGCCCAGACCCACCACAGTGCCATGAAGTATGCCGCCGGCCCGCGCAAGGATCTTGGCCTGCGTACTCTGTTCAACATGCTCGGCCCGCTTACGAATCCGGCCGGCGTGAAACATCAGGTGGTGGGGGTGTTCAACCAGGCGTTGTGCCGGCCATTGGCTGAAGTTTTGCAACGTCTGGGCAGCAAGCACGTGTTGGTCGTGCACTCCAAAGATGGCCTGGACGAATTCAGCCTCGCGGCGCCGACCTTTGTGGCGGAGCTGAAGAACGACCAGATCACCGAGTATTGGGTCGAGCCGGAAGATTTGGGCATGAAGAGCCAGAGCCTGCACGGTCTGTCGGTCGACAGCCCGGCGGCTTCGCTGGAACTGATTCGCGATGCCTTGGGCAAACGCAAGACCGAGAACGGCCAAAAAGCCGCCGAAATGATTGTGCTCAATGCTGGTGCCGCGCTGTATGCCGCAGACCATGCAACAAGTTTGAAAGAGGGCGTTGCCCTGGCGCACGACGCGCTGCACACCGGCCTTGCTCGGGAGAAACTCGAGGAGTTGGGTGCGTTTACCGCGGTATTTCGAGTGGAGAATGAGGGATGAGTGTACCGACGGTTCTGGAGAACATTCTGGCCCGCAAAGTCCAGGAAGTTGCCGAGCGTAGCGCCCGTGTCAGCCTGGTCGAGTTGGAAAACCTGGCCAAGGCCGCTGATGCACCCCGTGGTTTTGCCAAGGCGCTGATCGCCCAGGCCAAGCTCAAGCAGCCGGCGGTGATTGCTGAAATCAAGAAAGCATCGCCGAGCAAAGGCGTGATTCGCGAGAACTTCGTTCCCGCCGACATCGCCAAGAGCTACGAGAAGGGCGGCGCCACATGCCTATCGGTGCTCACCGATATCGATTTCTTCCAGGGCGCCGATGCGTATCTGCAACAGGCTCGCGCCGCGTGCAAGCTGCCGGTGATCCGCAAGGACTTCATGATCGATCCGTACCAGATCGTTGAAGCCCGTGCCTTGGGCGCGGACTGCGTGCTGTTGATCGTCTCCGCTCTGGACGACGTGAAAATGGCCGAGCTGGCGGCCGTGGCCAAAAGCGTTGGCCTCGATGTGCTGGTTGAAGTTCACGATGGCGACGAGCTGGAGCGGGCCTTGAAAACCCTCGACACGCCGCTGGTGGGCGTGAACAACCGTAACCTGCATACCTTTGAAGTCAGCCTGGAAAACACCCTCGACCTGTTGCCGCGCATTCCGCGTGATCGCCTGGTGATTACCGAGAGCGGCATTTTCAACCGGGCCGATGTCGAGCTGATGGAAATCAGCGATGTGTACGCGTTCCTGGTTGGTGAAGCCTTCATGCGCGCCGAAAGCCCTGGCACCGAACTGCAGCGTTTGTTCTTCCCTGAACGTGGTTCTGCGGTGAGCGGTTCGACTCTCGACTGAAAAAAGCATCGCGAGCAAGCTCGCTCCCACAGGAAATCTGCCAGCACTGGAGATCCACTGTGGGAGCGGACTTGCTCGCGATGGCGGCATAAGACTCACCACAGACTTAACGTCCTACGGAATTCCTTATGACCCTGATTACCTCCCTGACGACCGAAGCCGGCCTGCTCGCCGAGCAGGATCTGCTGGCCCATGTCTGCACCGGTGATTCGGAATTCGGTCTGCTGTTCTGGCAACCCAGTGACCGTGCTCTCGTCATGCCGCGGCGTTTGAATCGCCTGCCAGGATTTGAAGCTGCCTGTGAAGTATCGGCCGCTGCCGGCTGGCCCGTCCTGCTGCGCGAAACCGGCGGTGAACCGGTCCCGCAGTCGGCCTCAACCATCAACATCGCACTGGTCTATGCCCCCCCCCGAAGTGAGGGCGACCAGAGCCGAATCGAAACCGCCTATCGCCGACTCTGCGATCCGATTTGCCAGTTGCTGGATGAGCTGGGCGGCGTATCGTCGTTGGGCGAAGTCGAAGGCGCATTCTGCGATGGCCGTTTCAACGTCAACCTCGACGGTCGCAAGATGGTTGGCACCGCCCAGCGTTGGCGCCAGAGCAAGGGTGGCCAGCGTCCGGTAGGGTTGGTGCACGGGGCGTTGCTGCTGGATAACGAACGGGACTCGATGGTCGCGGCGGTCAACCGCTTCAATGAGGCGTGCGGCCTCGAGCAGCGGGTTCGCGCCGAAAGCCACATCGCCTTGCATGAAAAGTTTGCCGCGCCGAATGCACTGGAACGCCTCGACACGCTCTACCGCCAAATGCTGGCCGGGATGTTCGAGGCTTAACGCGTGCCGAAGACCACCATGGTCTTGCCTTTGACATCCACCAGGTTGCGTTCCTCAAGATCCTTGAGCACGCGGCCAACCATCTCTCGGGAACACCCGACAATCCGCCCGATTTCCTGACGGGTTACTTTGATCTGCATTCCGTCCGGGTGGGTCATGGCATCCGGCTGCTTGCACAGTTCCAGCAAGCAGCGGGCGACGCGACCGGTCACATCAAAGAAGGCCAGGTCGCCGACTTTGCGCGTGGTATTGCGCAGGCGCTGTGCGATTTGTCCGCTGAGCACGTAAAGAATGTCTGGATCTTGTTGGGATAACTCGCGGAATTTCGCGTAGCTGATTTCCGCGACTTCGCATTCGATTTTGGCGCGTACCCAGGCACTGCGTTCCTGTTCCAGGCCGGCCTGTTCGAACAACCCCAGCTCGCCGAAGAAGTCCCCGGCGTTCAGGTAGGAGATGATCATCTCGCGGCCGTCGTCGTCCTCGATCAGGATCGTGACCGAGCCCTTGATGATGAAGAACAGTGTTTCAGAACGATCGCCGGCACAGATGATATTGCTCTTGGCCGCATAACGACGGCGCTGGCAATGCATCAACAGCTTGTCGAGGTTCTTGATCTTGGGTGTGGGGGTAATAGCAACCATGGTTGTATCCCGAAAAGACTGCACGGTGTCTTGGTTTTTTTGTAGGAGCGAGTAAAGCCTGCGATTTTTTCATTCGCTTTATAGCTGGCCATGCGCCAGCGAATTGGCGCCAGCTTAACAGACACATTCCCTCAAGATTTGAGAATTTACCTACGCAGTTGGTACACGCGTCCTAGGACCGCGAAACGCTGTCATTCCAGGCCCCTGTGCTAAGCTGGCGACCCTTTTTTAGACAGTGGAGTCTTGGCGATGAAGGCACGCATCCAATGGGCTGGCGAAGCCATGTTCCTCGGTGAATCCGGCAGCGGTCATGTCGTGGTCATGGACGGTCCGCCGGAAGCCGGCGGCCGTAACCTGGGTGTACGCCCAATGGAAATGCTCCTGCTGGGCGTCGGCGGTTGCAGCAATTTCGATGTGGTCAGCATCCTCAAGAAGTCCCGCCAGGCCGTCGAGAGCTGCGAAGCGTTCCTTGAAGCCGAGCGCGCGACTGAGGATCCGAAGGTCTTCACCAAGATCCATATGCACTTTGTGGTCAAGGGCCGAGGCTTGAAAGAAGCCCAGGTTAAACGCGCCATCGAACTGTCTGCCGAGAAGTATTGCTCGGCTTCGATCATGCTCGGCGCGGCTGGCGTGGCCATTACCCACGATTACGAAATCATCGAACTCGGTTGATTCGACATTCAACTATCATAAAAGCGGTGCAGACTCTGGCGATCCATAGCTGACGTCTGCATAATGCGCCACTTTTTTCAGGGTCGTGGCCCGTCACCCGACAGGCCGCACACCCGAACAGACAACCAAAATCGCCATCGCGAAGAGGTGTTAACCGTCCTACGCAGGTGCGTTGTTCGCATTTGACGGGCATGCTTGATCACGCGGCCTGGGCCGCAATACATAGAGAGTTTTTAACGGTGAAAAGCAAACTCAAGCTCCACGGGTTCAATAACCTGACAAAGACCTTGAGCTTCAACATCTATGACATCTGCTACGCGGAAACCCCGCAAGACCAACAGGCTTACGTCGAGTACATCAATGAAGAGTACAACGCGAAGCGCCTGACGCAGATCCTCACAGAAGTTGTCGATATCATTGGTGCCAACATCCTGAACATCGCCAGTCAGGACTACGACCCACAGGGCGCCAGCGTCACGATTCTGATCTCTGAAGAGCCGGTAACCCCGACCGACAGCCAGATCGAAGAGTCCCCGGGCCCGTTGCCCGAGATTATCCTGGCCCACCTCGACAAGAGCCACATCACGGTGCACACCTACCCGGAAATCCATCCGGTGGACGGTATTGCAACCTTCCGTGTGGACATTGACGTGTCGACCTGTGGCGTCATTTCACCGCTTAAAGCGCTCAACTTCCTGATTCACCAGTTCGATTCGGACATCGTGACCGTGGATTATCGCGTGCGCGGGTTCACTCGTGACGTTGAAGGCAAAAAGCACTTCATCGACCACGAAATCAACTCGATCCAGAATTACCTCTCCGAAGACACCCGCGACAGTTACCAGATGACTGACGTGAACGTGTATCAGGAAAACCTGTTCCACACCAAAATGCTGTTGAAGAACTTCGAACTGGATAACTACCTGTTCGGCGACGCGACCAACAGTCTGTCCTCTGAGCAACGTGCCCAGGTGACTGATCGTGTGAAACACGAAATGCTGGAAATCTTTTACGCGCGCAACATGCCGAGCTAAGATTTTCGGGTACAAAAAAGGCGACTACTTAGCGGTAGTCGCCTTTTTTATTGCGGTCTGCTCGATAAACCGTGCGAAGAGGTCCTATCAGGCAACCGAGCTATCAGATCCGATAAGTACTCTTGGTCATCACCTTGGCCAAAAGACTCATCCCGAACTTCACCGGCGCCGGGAATCGAAAACCACCAGCCTCCAGCGCGCTTTCGGCGTGATGTTCTTCATCAATCCGCATTTGCTCAAGAATCGCTCGAGACTTTTCGTCTTCGGCCGGCAGTTGCTCAAGATGCTCGTTCAAGTGTTTACACACCTGATGTTCCGTAGCGGCAACAAATCCCAGACTGACCTTGTCGCTGATCAACCCGGCGACGGCGCCAATCCCGAACGACATGCCATAAAACAGTGGGTTCAGAATGCTGGTGTGACTACCCAACTGATGAATGCGTTGTTCGCACCAGACCAGGTGATCGATTTCTTCTTCGGCGGCATGTTCCATGGCGGCGCGCACTTTCGGCAGCTTGGCGGTCAGTGCCTGACCCTGATACAGCGCCTGGGCGCAGACTTCGCCGGTATGGTTGATGCGCATCAGACCGGCGACATGCCGGGTGTCTTCATCGCTCATTTGCGCTTCAGGCTGCACGATAGCCGGCGACGGACGGTACGGCTGGCCACTGAAAGGCAGCAGGGTACGCATCGCGGCATCGGCTTGCAGCAGAAGACGGTCGATTGGCGAGTAGTGACGTTGGGTAGTCATGCTGACCTCCGGGAAGAATCTCGGCGGCCAGTTTAACCGAATCGGCCGGGGAAGGTTTGCGCTGGGTCATTTGCAACCAATCCTGTAGGAGCAAGGCTTGCCCGCGAAGAACGATAACGCGGTCTGTCTGAATGAACCGCGTCGCCCTTTTCGCGGGCAAGCCTCGCTCCTACAGAGGCGAGTGGTGAATCAACCCGGCGGCCAGTGCATCTGGCGCTGACCCAGTACATGCATATGAATGTGATAGACGGTCTGCCCACCCTGTTCATTGCAGTTCATGACCACGCGGAACCCTTCTTCGCAGCCCAGTTCCAGCGCCAGGCGTTGGGCGGTGAACAGAATATGCCCGGCCAGCGCCTTGTCGTCCTCGGTCAAGTCGTTGAGGGTGCGCACCGGCTTCTTCGGGATGACCAGAAAATGCACCGGGGCCTGTGGGGCGATATCGTGGAAGGCCAGTACCTGGTCGTCCTCGTAGATGATCTTCGCCGGGATTTCCCGGTTGATGATCTTGGTGAACAGAGTATCCACAGCTGTTTTCTCCGTTGTTTGGGCTGGCCTGAGTGTACCCATGGGGTAGACCGGAGCCCAGCCATTTACCTTTAAGGGGATTCAGCGCGGGCAATAGGCCTTGTTGACCATGCCGGCGATGGTCCGGGTCAGCCATCGCGAGCCTAATCGCGGCAGGAAAGCAAACCAGCGATTAATTCGACCCGGAATAATGATGGCGCGATTCTTTTCCAGGGCTCGCACGGTGTACAGCGCGACTTCCTCGGGGCTCATGAGCAGTTTGCTTTGCGCCAGTTTTCCGGTGTCCAGTTGCGCGGTGTGGAAGAACGCGGTGCGGGTCGGGCCAGGGCAGAGCACTGAAACCTTGACTGCGCATTTCTTCAGTTCAACGCGTAAGCCTTCGGAAAAATGCAGGACATAAGCCTTGCTCGCGTAATAAGTGCTCATCCAGGGGCCGGGATGGAACGCCGCCACCGAGGCCACATTCAAAATCTGCCCGCCGCCCTGCAAGGCCATGCTGTTTCCGATGGCGTGGCACAAGCGAGTGAGCGCCAGGATGTTTACCTCGATCAAGTCTTGCTCGGTCATCCAGTCCTGGGCCAGGAAGGGGCCGCACGTGCCGATGCCGGCGCAGTTGACCAACAAGTCTATCTGGCGGTCGCCTTCTTCCAGTTCCAGTAGAAACCCGGACAGCCTTAACGGCTCACCCAGATCACAGGCACGGAATAACACCTCAACGCCAAAACGTTGGGTCAGTTCAATCGCAATGCTTTCCAGCTGATCACGCTGTCGGGCCACCAGAATCAGGCTGCGGCCACGGCGGGCCAGCGCTTCGGCCATCGCCAGGCCGATGCCGCTGGATGCGCCGGTGATCAGAGCGTAACGGGTCATGCAGTTCTCCATCGCAACAGCTCCGCGCCGGCGACGCAGGTGTCACGGGCGGGGAGCGCTGTTCATTCTTTCGCAGAGTCTACAGGGGCCGGGGCTTCTTCGGCTTCATCGTCTGCGGATTTGGGTGCTTGCTCGGCCTCGGTGGCCGGTTCCGCGTCAACTTCGTCGGTGGTCACCGAGCCACTGTCATAGCTGGTTTCGGCAGCGCTTTCGTACTCTTGCTGGATGGCAGTAATGCCCCCGGCCAGTGCGCCGATGAAGACGATCGCGATAACCGCTACCCAGAGCGACGCCAGCACCTTGACCGCCGAGCTGTTTGGCGGAGGTGGCGCGCCGTATTGGTTGGCTATTTTGGTTCCCGGCACAGCCATGATCACGAACGGGAAGAAGCTGCCCAGGAACGGAACAAGGTTCAACAGCCAGAGCCAGCCGGACCAGCCGATGTCGTGCAGGCGCTGGACACTGAACTGGATGCTGACGACCCCGATGACAATGCACAGGATGACCGCTGCCAGACCACCAATAATCAAGCCTGCGGTCGAATCGGCACTGATGATCGCGATGGCCAGTATGGCCGCAACCGAACCTACGGCCAGCATGACCAGCGTCAGGGCCATCGTCCAGGCGAGATAGCGCAAGCGGCCGATGCGGCCTTCGACGCTGAACGGCTTGAGCGTGGCAAACGCCGG
The DNA here is from genome assembly GCF_056680395.1 of Pseudomonas sp. ASL4. NCBI lineage: Bacteria > Pseudomonadati > Pseudomonadota > Gammaproteobacteria > Pseudomonadales > Pseudomonadaceae > Pseudomonas > Pseudomonas sp. ASL4. Next base: position 1,421,671 of record NZ_CM155280.1, read on the forward strand.
CAGACTTTCGCCGACAGCGGCTCGGGGCGGTGCGTAAGGGGAGGCTGGATCGGCGAATACAGATTGGCTGCTGGCAGGAGCATGTTCGTGAGCATCGGCCAGATTCAGTTCTATGGACGATTCGCTTTCGATCCGGGCATCGATGCCGGTTTTAGTCAGCGCCTGAAGGTAGGTTTGCGCGTCAATTTGCGACAAGCCTTGTTTAAGCGTGACCGTTTTGCCGGTGAACAGCCGTTCGACGGCAGCCACTTCACTTTTATATAGCTCGGCGAGATTGAGCTTGGCGGTGGTGACATCAACACCAGGCAGCAGAGCGCCGTCGAAAACGATCTTGAAACGGTTGTCGCTCATTGCGAGGCATCCTTGTCGCGAGGATTTGAGTTAGTAAATATTGCAGGTATCGAGTGTAAAGCCAGCCGGGTGGGGCTGGCTAAATTTTCAGCTCAGCGCGGCCAGCGTTTCGGCAGCTGTGCCGCCAGTTCCAGCGCCTTGCGGTATTCCGCATCCAGCCGTGCGACCAATTCATCGACACTCGGCAAGTCATCGATTTCCCCAACGCCCTGACCGGCAGACCACACGGTTTTCCAGGCTTTGGCTTCATCACTTATAGGCTTGAGCTTGGAGCCGAAGTTTACTTCTCCCTTGCCTTGCAGGGCTGCCGTGTCGAAACCGGCAGCTTCAAGGCTCTGGCGCATGAAGCTTGCCGGAACCCCCGACACCGCTGGAGTATGGACGATGTCCGCCGCTCTGGATGTCAGCAACATCTGCTTGTAGGCGTCAGGTGCATGACTTTCAGTGGTGCCGATAAATCGCGTACCGAAGTAGGCTAAATCCGCACCGAGCAATTGCGCGGCGAGAATCTCGTGACCGTGGTTCAGGCAACCCGCCAACAGCAGGGTCTTGTCGAAGAACTGACGGATCTCGGCGATTAACGAAAACGGGCTCCAGGTCCCGGCGTGGCCACCCGCGCCGGCGGCCACGGCGATCAAACCATCGACGCCGGCCTCAGCGGCTTTTTCTGCGTGGCGACGAGTCGTCACGTCGTGAAATACCAGGCCGCCATAGCTGTGGACCGCGTCCACCAGCTCTTTCACGGCGCCGAGGCTGGTGATCACGATCGGCACTTTGTGCTCGATGCAGATCTCCAGATCCGCTTGCAGCCGTGGATTGCTGTTGTGGACGATCAGGTTCACCGCGTAAGGCGCCGGGTTCTCCAGTGTCGCCAAGCCTGCTTCGATCTCTTCCAGCCAGGCCTTGAAGCCGCTGCTCTCGCGTTGGTTCAGAGCCGGGAAGCTGCCCACTACGCCGTTTCGGCAGCAGGCCAGCACCAACTGGGGATTGGAAATCAGAAACATCGGCGCTGCCACCACGGGCAGACGCAAACGTTGTTCGAGCAGAGCGGGCAGCGACATTGGAAGTACCCCGGTAAATGGTGACTTATTGGATTTAGAACGGCCGAACGACGACCAGAATTACGATAGCCAGCAATATCAGAACCGGCACTTCATTGAACCAGCGATAAAAGACATGGCTGCGGGTGTTTTCGCCACGGGCAAAACGTTTTACCTGTGCGCCACACATGTGGTGGTAGCCGATCAGGATCACCACCAGCGTCAACTTGGCGTGAATCCACGCGCCTTGGCTGAATATGCTTGGGTTTAGGGCGATCAGCGCGATGCCGAAGACCAGGGTGGCGATCATCGCCGGGCCCATGATGCCGCGGTACAGCTTGCGCTCCATGACGCTGAAGCGTTCCTTGCTGACGGTGTCTTCGCTTTGCGCGTGATAGACGAACAGTCGCGGCAGGTAGAACAGGCCGGCAAACCAGCAGACCATGCTGACGATGTGAAGCGCTTTGAGCCACAGATAAAGCATTTTTAGTTATTCCCAGGTTCACGGTAGCCCGAATAGTAGAGGCTTGTGCCGCCGCACGTCACCTTGACGGTTGTCGCAGGGCCGCGCGGCCCCTATTATCGACGGCTTTCCAGTGGGTTCGTTGAGGGCAGGTTTATGGTCAAGGTCGGTATCGTCGGCGGCACGGGTTACACCGGTGTCGAACTGCTGCGTTTGTTGGCACAGCATCCGCAGGCTGAAGTGGTTGTCATCACTTCCCGATCCGAGGCCGGTCTGGCCGTGGCTGATATGTATCCGAACCTGCGAGGCCACTACGACGGCCTGGCGTTCAGCGTTCCGGACATCAAGACCCTGGGCGCCTGCGACGTGGTGTTCTTTGCTACGCCCCACGGGGTTGCCCATGCTTTGGCCGGTGAACTGCTGGCGGCCGGGACCAAGGTCATCGACCTGTCGGCGGACTTCCGTCTGCAAGACGCTGATGAGTGGGCCAAATGGTATGGCCAGCCGCACGGTGCGCCAGAGTTGCTGGAAGAAGCGGTTTACGGTCTGCCGGAAGTCAATCGCGAGCAGATCAAGCAAGCGCGCCTGATCGCTGTGCCGGGTTGCTACCCAACCGCCACGCAACTGGGTTTCCTGCCGTTGCTCGAAGCAGGTCTGGCGGATACTTCCCGTCTGATCGCTGACTGCAAATCCGGTGTCAGCGGTGCCGGTCGTGGCGCGGCGGTAGGTTCGCTGTACTCCGAGACGTCGGAAAGCATGAAGGCTTATGCCGTCAAAGGTCACCGTCACCTGCCGGAAATTCGCCAGGGCCTGCGTCGCGCATCGGGCAAGGACGTTGGTCTGACCTTCGTTCCGCACCTGATCCCGATGATTCGCGGCATTCACTCGACGCTGTACGCGAACGTCGTGGATCGTTCGGTGGATCTGCAGGCGCTGTTTGAAAAGCGTTACGCCAACGAACCGTTCGTCGATGTGATGCCGGCTGGCAGCCACCCGGAAACCCGTAGCGTGCGCGGTGCCAACGTTTGCCGTATCGCCGTGCATCGTCCACAGGACGGTGACCTGGTGGTGGTGTTGTCGGTGATCGATAACCTGGTCAAGGGGGCGTCGGGCCAGGCTGTGCAGAACCTGAACATTCTGTTCGGGCTGGATGAACGCTTGGGACTGTCCCACGCGGGCATGCTGCCGTAGGGCCTTATCCCGCCCAGCAAAAAGGCCCGTTAAGCGGGCCTTTTTGCATTTCGGACTGGCGATCGGGTTTATTGATATACCGTAACAATAGTTGACCAATTTTCTAGGAGAAGCGGATAATGCCCGTCATCACGCATTATGGCGGCGTAACGCCGGGAGATAGTCAGCATGAGCGTCGAATCCTTCACCCCCACGGCTTTGCAATTCACCCACGGTGCCGCGCACAAGGTGAAGAGCCTGGTCGATGAAGAGGGGAATGATCGCTTGAAGCTGCGCGTATTCGTTACGGGCGGTGGTTGTTCAGGTTTTCAGTACGGCTTCACCTTCGATGAAGAAGTGGCCGATGACGACACCATCGTTGAGCGCGAAGGTGTGAGTCTGGTCGTCGATCCGATGAGCTTCCAATACTTGGCAGGTGCCGAGGTGGATTATCAGGAAGGTCTGGAAGGTTCGCGTTTCGTGATCAAGAATCCGAACGCCAGCACGACCTGTGGCTGCGGTTCTTCGTTCTCGATCTGATCGCGCTTCACCGTATTACAAAGCGCCGCAGGGCTTCACAGTCCTGCGGCGTTTTGCTGTCTGGTCTTTAAGCTGGGTAGATGGCGCCGAGTATGCGCAACCCGCGGGCACCGGTGACGCTTGGGCGGTTGGCGGCGATGCCTTCAAGGCAGCAATGGGCCATCCAGGCAAAGGCCATGGCTTCAACCCAGTCCGGGTCGACACCGTAAGCGGCGGTGCTGCTGACTTTGGCGCTCGGTAGCAGACTCGCCAAGCGGGCCATCAGCGTGGCGTTGTGCGCGCCGCCTCCGCAGATCAGCAGTTCCTGGGTGTCCGTTTGAGCACTTTGCAGCGACTCGGTGATGGTCAAAGCTGTCAGTTCGAGCAGGGTCGCCTGCACATCTTCGGCAGCGAAGGTGGGCAAGTGCGACAGGTGCTGCGTCAGCCAAGGCAGGTTAAACACTTCGCGGCCGGTGCTCTTGGGGCCCTTGGTCACGAAGAATGGATCGCTGAGTAGCTCGTTCAGCAGAGTCGGCTCAACCTTGCCGCTGGCCGCCCATTGGCCGTCGCGATCGAAATTATCGCCCCGTTGTTGGTGAATCCAGGCGTCCAGCAGGACATTCCCCGGGCCGCAATCGAAACCGGCGACAGGTTTGCCAGGTTCAATCAGGCTGAGGTTGCTGAAGCCACCGACGTTCAGTACTGCACGGTTGCCTGGTTGAGTCTCAAACAAGGCTTCGTGGAAGGCGGGAACCAGTGGCGCGCCCTGGCCGCCGGCGGCAACGTCGCGGCTGCGGAAATCGCTGACCACGGTGATGCCGGTCAGCTCGGTCAGCAGCGCCGGGTTGCCGATTTGTACGGTAAACCCGCGTGCAGGCTCGTGGCGAATGGTCTGGCCGTGGCTGCCAATCGCCCGAATGTCGTGGGGTTTGAGTTGCTGCTGATCAAGGAGCGTGTGGATACCCTGTGCGGCCAGTTTCACCCAGTTCTGCTGGGCGATGGCGGAGCGGGCAATCTCGTCCGGACCGCTGGCGCACAAGCCAAGCAGCTCGGCGCGCAGGGATTCAGGCATGGGAATGTAGTGCGTGGCGATCAGCTTGATCGCCGGGGCTTGCTCGATCAGCGCAATGTCCAGGCCATCGAGGCTGGTCCCGGACATCACACCTATATAGAGCGCCATGGCTTAGCGCTTGCTCGAGGCCAGCAAGGTGGCCTTCTCTTGTTCCATCCGCGCCATCAACGGCTGACTTTGTGCCAGGAAACGTGCGCGCTCGGCTTTGGCAATCGGATCAGCCATTGGTAGCTTCTGGCCCAGTGGGTCGACATGCACGCCGTTGACCTGAAACTCATAGTGCAAGTGCGGGCCAGTGGACAGGCCAGTGGTGCCAATGTAACCAATCACCTGGCCTTGCTTGACGTTGCCGCCAGTTTGCACACCTTTGGCGAAGCCCTGCATGTGGCCGTACAGCGTACGGTAGGTGTTGCCGTGCTGGATGATGATCGTGTTGCCGTAGCCGCCACGACGACCGGCCAAAAGCACTTTGCCGTCACCGGTCGCTTTGATCGGTGTACCGCGTGGTGCGGCGTAATCAACGCCTTTGTGGGCGCGGATCTTGTTCAGAATCGGGTGTTTGCGGCCCATGGAGAATTTCGAGCTGATGCGGGCGAAATCTACCGGGGTGCGGATGAATGCCTTGCGCATGCTGTTGCCATCAGCTGTGTAATAGCTGCTGTTGCCTTGTTTGTTGGTGTAACGCACGGCGGTGTAGGTCTTGCCCCGGTTGGTGAAGCGTGCGGAGAGGATCGGACCATTGCCGACAGCCTTGCCGTTGACCACTTTCTGCTCATAGATCACGTCGAACTCGTCACCCTGGCGAATATCCTGGGCGAAGTCGACGTCGTAGCCAAACACGCTGGCCATGTCCATGGTCTGGCTGTGGGACAGACCGGCGCGAGCGGCGGACTGCGACAGAGAACTGTTGATCACGCCATGAACATAGGCGGAGCGCACGGTCGGTTTGGCGGTAATGCGGTTGAACACATAACCCTTGTCATTCTTGGTCAGGGTGATGCTTTCGAGGTCGCTGACTTTGCTGTGCAGGTTAGTCAGCTGGCCATCGGGACCCAGTTCGAATTCAAGTTTCTGGCCATGCTTTAGTTGGCTGAATTGCTTGGCCTGCTTGTCACTGGCCAGCACGTCATGCACTGAAGCGGCTGGAAGGCCGACCTTTGCAAACAGAGTCGAAAGGGTGTCACCTTTGCCAACAATCACTTCTTTGTGGCTGGG
>NZ_CM155280.1:1432500-1810000 GCF_056680395.1 Pseudomonas sp. ASL4
CCATGGGCAGGTTGAAGGTTGGGTAACACTAACTGGAGGACCGAACCGACTACCGTTGAAAAGTTAGCGGATGACCTGTGGATCGGAGTGAAAGGCTAATCAAGCTCGGAGATAGCTGGTTCTCCTCGAAAGCTATTTAGGTAGCGCCTCATGTATCACTGTAGGGGGTAGAGCACTGTTTCGGCTAGGGGGTCATCCCGACTTACCAAACCGATGCAAACTCCGAATACCTACAAGTGCCGAGCATGGGAGACACACGGCGGGTGCTAACGTCCGTCGTGAAAAGGGAAACAACCCAGACCGTCAGCTAAGGTCCCAAAGTTATGGTTAAGTGGGAAACGATGTGGGAAGGCTTAGACAGCTAGGAGGTTGGCTTAGAAGCAGCCACCCTTTAAAGAAAGCGTAATAGCTCACTAGTCGAGTCGGCCTGCGCGGAAGATGTAACGGGGCTCAAACCATACACCGAAGCTACGGGTATCACTTAGGTGATGCGGTAGAGGAGCGTTCTGTAAGCCTGTGAAGGTGAGTTGAGAAGCTTGCTGGAGGTATCAGAAGTGCGAATGCTGACATGAGTAACGACAATGGGTGTGAAAAACACCCACGCCGAAAGACCAAGGTTTCCTGCGCAACGTTAATCGACGCAGGGTTAGTCGGTCCCTAAGGCGAGGCTGAAAAGCGTAGTCGATGGAAAACAGGTTAATATTCCTGTACTTCTGGTTATTGCGATGGAGGGACGGAGAAGGCTAGGCCAGCTTGGCGTTGGTTGTCCAAGTTTAAGGTGGTAGGCTGGAATCTTAGGTAAATCCGGGATTCTAAGGCCGAGAGCTGATGACGAGTGTTCTTTTAGAACACGAAGTGGTTGATGCCATGCTTCCAAGAAAAGCTTCTAAGCTTCAGGTAACCAGGAACCGTACCCCAAACCGACACAGGTGGTTGGGTAGAGAATACCAAGGCGCTTGAGAGAACTCGGGTGAAGGAACTAGGCAAAATGGCACCGTAACTTCGGGAGAAGGTGCGCCGGTGAGGGTGAAGCATTTACTGCGTAAGCCCATGCCGGTCGAAGATACCAGGCCGCTGCGACTGTTTATTAAAAACACAGCACTCTGCAAACACGAAAGTGGACGTATAGGGTGTGACGCCTGCCCGGTGCCGGAAGGTTAATTGATGGGGTTAGCTAACGCGAAGCTCTTGATCGAAGCCCCGGTAAACGGCGGCCGTAACTATAACGGTCCTAAGGTAGCGAAATTCCTTGTCGGGTAAGTTCCGACCTGCACGAATGGCGTAACGATGGCGGCGCTGTCTCCACCCGAGACTCAGTGAAATTGAAATCGCTGTGAAGATGCAGTGTATCCGCGGCTAGACGGAAAGACCCCGTGAACCTTTACTATAGCTTTGCACTGGACTTTGAATTTGCTTGTGTAGGATAGGTGGGAGGCTTTGAAGCGTGGACGCCAGTTCGCGTGGAGCCAACCTTGAAATACCACCCTGGCAACTTTGAGGTTCTAACTCAGGTCCGTTATCCGGATCGAGGACAGTGTATGGTGGGTAGTTTGACTGGGGCGGTCTCCTCCTAAAGAGTAACGGAGGAGTACGAAGGTGCGCTCAGACCGGTCGGAAATCGGTCGTAGAGTATAAAGGCAAAAGCGCGCTTGACTGCGAGACAGACACGTCGAGCAGGTACGAAAGTAGGTCTTAGTGATCCGGTGGTTCTGTATGGAAGGGCCATCGCTCAACGGATAAAAGGTACTCCGGGGATAACAGGCTGATACCGCCCAAGAGTTCATATCGACGGCGGTGTTTGGCACCTCGATGTCGGCTCATCACATCCTGGGGCTGAAGCCGGTCCCAAGGGTATGGCTGTTCGCCATTTAAAGTGGTACGCGAGCTGGGTTTAGAACGTCGTGAGACAGTTCGGTCCCTATCTGCCGTGGACGTTTGAGATTTGAGAGGGGCTGCTCCTAGTACGAGAGGACCGGAGTGGACGAACCTCTGGTGTTCCGGTTGTCACGCCAGTGGCATTGCCGGGTAGCTATGTTCGGAATAGATAACCGCTGAAAGCATCTAAGCGGGAAACTAGCCTCAAGATGAGATCTCACTGGGACCTTGAGTCCCCTGAAGGGCCGTCGAAGACTACGACGTTGATAGGTTGGGTGTGTAAGCGCTGTGAGGCGTTGAGCTAACCAATACTAATTGCCCGTGAGGCTTGACCATATAACACCCAAGCAATTTGCTTGCTTCGAGCTGAAAAGCGAAAGAGCACCAGATTGCGGTGTGTGAAGACGAAACGAACCGAAAGTTCGAGGCACTCACAAAACACCACGATCTATCACATACCCATTCGCTGGAGCGTACTCCGCAAGGAGAACGACCTGGCTACCGAATTTCTTGACGACCATAGAGCATTGGAACCACCTGATCCCATCCCGAACTCAGCAGTGAAACGATGCATCGCCGATGGTAGTGTGGGGTTTCCCCATGTGAGAGTAGGTCATCGTCAAGATTAAATTCCGAAACCCCTATCTGCGTATGCAGGTAGGGGTTTTGTTTTGCCCGAAGAAAAATCCGACCTCTATGGTTTCTATGCAACGGCTCGGGGCATGGCTATTATTCGGGCCTCATTGTGAGGCGAGACTTGCATGCTGACGTTGTTAAAGCTTCTAAAGGATGGTCGATTCCATTCAGGTCAGGCCTTGGGTGTTGCCCTGGGTATCAGTCGTAGTGCTGTATGGAAGCAACTTCAGCATTTAGAGGCTGAGTTGGGCTTGCCTATCCATGCTGTGCGTGGTCGTGGCTATCAATTGGCTGCTCCATTGATGCTGCTTGATCCCGCTGAGATAAATGGCAAGTCGTCTGCCTGTGGTTGGCCTGTCGAAGTCTTCGATTCTATTGACTCTACTAATGCAGAAGCCTTGCGTGCTATCGAGCGAGGGCAGGCTGCGCCTTTCCTAGTGCTTGCAGAGCGACAGACTGCCGGGCGCGGTAGGCGGGGGCGAAAATGGGTGAGTCCATTTGCAGAAAACCTTTATTACAGCCTGGTGCTGCGCATTGAAGGTGGAATGCGGCAGCTGGAAGGTTTGAGCTTGGTGGTGGGGCTTGCGGTGATGCGCGCCTTGCGGGAGCAGGGCGTCGCGGGTGTGGGGTTGAAGTGGCCTAATGATCTTCTTGTTGGCCAAAAAAAGATCGCCGGCATACTGCTCGAGTTGGTGGGGGATCCCGCTGATGTGTGTCATGTGGTGTTGGGGGTTGGAATCAATGTAAACATGCAGGCGGCCGATGAGGTTGATCAGCAGTGGACCTCCATGCGTCTTGAATCTGGCCGGGTATTTGATCGTAATCGCTTGGTGAAAGAGCTTGGATTGGTGCTACAGGATTACCTGGGGCGTCATCAGCGCGGTGGTTTTTCCGCCATTCATGCTGAGTGGGAGCAGAACCATCTATGGCAAGGGCGAGCCGTCTCTTTGATCGCAGGCGTTAACCAGATAGATGGCGTTGTAGTAGGTATCGATAGTCAGGGTGCTCTGCGCTTGAAGGTGGATGGTGTGGAAAAAGTATTTAGCGGTGGCGAGCTCAGTTTGAGGTTGCGTGATGATTCTTGAGCTCGATTGTGGCAACAGCTTTATCAAGTGGCGAGTACTCGGCGCGGACGTCCGGCTCGTAGTTGCAGAAGGGGTCGTCGACTCGGATCTCGCATTGTTGGAGGGTCTGAAAAAATTTGGTGTGTCGGCTCTCAGGCATTGTCGATTGGTAAGTGTCAGGACTGCTGAAGAAACCACCAGCCTGATCTCCATTTTGACAGGGGCTTTTGGGGTGTCTGTGACATGCGCTGCGCCCGCTCGCGAGATGTCTGGGGTTCGTAACGGGTACGAAGATCACGAAAAGCTTGGTCTCGACCGCTGGCTAGCGATGCTTGGAGGGTTTCATCTCGCCTCCGGCGCATGCCTCGTGCTGGATTTCGGTACGGCTGTCACGGCGGACTTTATAGCTCGCGATGGAGAGCATTTAGGCGGGTTCATTTGTCCCGGAATGCCTTTGATGCGCAACCAGCTGCGCACCCATACGCGTCGGATTCGCTACGGGGATGTTGCGGCTGAGCGAGCGCTGGAAAGTCTTGTACCTGGTCGCACAACCGTTGAAGCTGTTGAAAGGGGTTGCTCCTTGATGCTCAGAGGATTTGTCCTGACGCAGCTACAGTTGGCGCGTAGCTATTTGGGGGAAAGTTTTACTGTATTTCTCACTGGTGGTGATGCCGACCTAGTCTCCGCGATCGTGCCTGAGGCCAGGGTGGTTCCCGATCTGGTGTTTGTAGGCTTGGCTATGGCTTGTCCTTTGCCCTGAGGTTTCTTATGCGTTGGTTGTTTCTGCTGTTACTTGTGCTCAATGTGTTTTATTACGTCTGGCATCAACAAGAGGCGCCCCTTCGTGCGAAGGATGTGACGCCTTTGAGCTTGTATCGAGGTTCTCAGCAGGACATTCGCCTGTTAAGTGAGACGACTGAATCCGCTCGAGATAAGGCAAAGCCCCTCCAGGGGGATACTGATTGTCTCTATGTCGGAGGCGTTGCTCGACAGGAGACAGCACAGGCTATCGAGCGCCGGTTGAGCGGTATGGATATAAGGGTTCAGTCCTTGCCAAAGGACTCCCCTGAATCAGGGGGATTTTGGCTTCGTGTTGCACCCGAAGGCCGGCGTTTACTGGATGACTCGAAACTGCAAAACCTTTCCAAAGAATTCAATGAGTTAAAACATAAAATAATGCAGTGCGAGGGGGTTGCACCCGTCGAATAGTTTGCATAGAATGGCGCCCGCTTCGCAGTGAACACCTTTAACGGTAAACAGTGCAAAAGCGGTGTCAACGCAGCTAACCTCAGGTTTTTAATGAGAAAATGCTTGACAGAAGGCTGGCATGATATAGAATGCTGGCTCGCTTAGGAGGGGTTCCCGAGCGGCCAAAGGGATCAGACTGTAAATCTGACGTCTACGACTTCGAAGGTTCGAATCCTTCCCCCTCCACCATTTTTAGCGAGAGCTGCAAGCTCCGCGGGTATAGTTTAGTGGTAGAACCTCAGCCTTCCAAGCTGATGATGCGGGTTCGATTCCCGCTACCCGCTCCAAGTTTGCAGGTCCTGCACAGTGTTGCGCTCTTGTAGCTCAGTTGGTAGAGCACACCCTTGGTAAGGGTGAGGTCAGCGGTTCAAATCCGCTCAAGAGCTCCATATAACAAGGCAGATATGAAAATATCTGCCTTTGTTTTAATGGCTGATGTTACTTGCTCAATTCTTCTGCTGGGAGTTGCTTCGATGGCTAAGGAAAAGTTCGAACGTAATAAGCCGCACGTTAACGTAGGCACCATTGGTCACGTCGACCACGGTAAAACTACTTTGACCGCTGCGCTGACCCGTGTCTGCTCCGAGGTTTTCGGTTCGGCAAAGGTCGACTTCGACAAGATCGATAGCGCCCCAGAAGAAAAAGCTCGTGGTATCACCATCAACACCGCTCACGTTGAGTATGATTCGGCCGTGCGTCACTACGCACACGTTGACTGTCCAGGTCACGCCGACTACGTAAAAAACATGATTACCGGTGCTGCTCAGATGGATGGTGCGATTCTGGTTTGCTCGGCCGCTGATGGTCCGATGCCGCAAACTCGTGAGCACATCCTTTTGTCTCGCCAGGTTGGCGTTCCGTACATCGTTGTCTTCCTGAACAAGGCTGACATGGTTGATGATGCAGAGCTGCTGGAGCTGGTTGAGATGGAAGTGCGCGATCTGCTGAGTACTTATGATTTCCCAGGTGATGACACTCCGATCATCATTGGTTCTGCGCTGATGGCGTTGAACGGTCAAGACGACAACGAGATGGGCACGACTGCCGTCAAGAAGTTGGTTGAGACTCTGGATAGCTACATTCCGCAGCCTGAGCGTGCTATTGATAAGCCGTTCCTGATGCCGATCGAGGATGTTTTCTCGATCTCCGGTCGCGGTACTGTTGTGACTGGTCGTGTTGAGCGTGGCATTGTCCGCATTCAGGAAGAAGTTGAGATTGTTGGTCTTCGTGACACTGTCAAAACTACTTGTACTGGTGTTGAAATGTTCCGCAAGCTGCTCGACGAAGGTCGTGCTGGCGAGAACTGCGGTGTTTTGCTTCGTGGTACCAAGCGTGATGATGTTGAGCGTGGCCAGGTTTTGGTCAAGCCGGGTACTGTCAAGCCTCACACCAAGTTCACAGCAGAGGTTTATGTTCTGAGCAAGGAAGAGGGTGGTCGTCACACGCCATTCTTCAAGGGTTACCGTCCGCAGTTTTACTTCCGTACTACGGATGTGACTGGTAACTGTGAATTGCCAGAAGGTGTTGAGATGGTGATGCCGGGTGACAACGTTCAAATGACTGTCACCCTGATCAAAACCATCGCGATGGAAGATGGTCTTCGTTTCGCTATCCGTGAGGGCGGTCGTACCGTCGGCGCTGGTGTCGTAGCCAAAGTCATCGAGTAAATTGTTGTAATGTCTTTTTCGGGCCGGCATAATGGTCGGCCTGATTTTGTTTTAGGTCAGTAGCTCAATTGGCAGAGCGACGGTCTCCAAAACCGTAGGTTGGGGGTTCGATTCCCTCCTGACCTGCCAGATTCACTTGGTGTGTCTGGCTTTCTTTTCACAGGATCTTCATAGATGACTCCTAAAGCTGAAGCTCAAGGCTCTCGCTTCGATCTGCTCAAGTGGCTAGTAGTAGTCGCTTTGGTGGTTGTTGGCGTTGTTGGCAATCAGTATTACTCTGCTTCGCCGATCCTGTACCGCGTACTTGCTTTGCTCGCCATTGCTGCTGTAGCTGCCTTTGTAGGCCTGCAGACTGTCAAGGGCAAGTCTTTCTTTGTACTGGTTAAGGAAGCTCGCACCGAGATTCGTAAAGTCGTATGGCCAACTCGCCAAGAAACCACGCAGACCACGTTGATTGTTGTGGCTGTTGTTCTGGTTATGGCGTTGCTGTTGTGGGGGCTTGATTCCCTCCTCGGCTGGCTTGTTTCCTTGATTGTCGGCTAAGGGTGTCCCGTGGCTAAGCGTTGGTACGTTGTGCATGCTTACTCCGGTTACGAGAAGCATGTCATGCGCTCGTTGTTGGAGCGCGTAAAGCTGGCTGGCATGGAAGATGGCTTCGGCGAAATTCTGGTTCCCACTGAAGAAGTGGTTGAAATGCGTAATGGCCAGAAACGCAAAAGCGAGCGCAAGTTCTTCCCAGGTTACGTGCTGGTTCAGATGGACATGAATGAGGGGACTTGGCACTTGGTCAAGGATACTCCTCGGGTGATGGGTTTTATCGGCGGTACTGCTGATAAGCCAGCGCCAATCACAGATAAAGAGGCAGAAGCGATTCTGCGTCGTGTTGCTGATGGTAGCGACAAGCCGAAGCCGAAGACGCTCTTCGAGCCAGGTGAGTCGGTGCGTGTCAACGACGGACCGTTTGCTGATTTTACCGGCACGGTTGAAGAAGTTAACTACGAAAAGAGCCGGATCCAAGTGGCAGTGCTCATTTTCGGCCGCTCTACTCCGGTAGAGCTAGAGTTCAGCCAGGTCGAAAAGGTCTAGCCGAACAAGCATCCCAACCCCACAGCCCTAGGCTGTGGGGTTTTGTCGTCACTGGGATAAACGCGCAAGTAACCGGGGAGCCTTTCGAGGCGTTCGAACCCGTAATTGGAGTGCCTCATGGCCAAGAAGATTACCGCTTACATCAAGCTGCAAGTGAAGGCCGCTCAGGCTAACCCAAGCCCACCTGTTGGTCCTGCTCTGGGTCAGCACGGCGTGAACATCATGGAATTCTGCAAGGCTTTCAACGCCCGTACTCAGGGTATTGAAGCAGGTCTGCCGACTCCAGTGATCATCACTGTCTACAGCGACCGTAGCTTCACTTTCGAAACCAAATCCACGCCTGCTTCGGTTCTGCTGAAGAAAGCTGCTGGTCTGACTAGCGGTTCCGCTCGTCCGAACACCGTTAAGGTTGGCACCGTTACCCGTGCTCAGCTGGAAGAAATCGCGAAAACCAAAAACGCGGATCTGACTGCAGCTGATATGGACGCGGCCGTGCGTACTATCGCCGGTTCTGCTCGTAGCATGGGCCTTAACGTGGAGGGTGTGTAATGGCTAAGTTGACCAAGCGTCAAAAGGCTATCGCCGGCAAAATCGAAGCAGGCAAGTCCTACAACTTTGTAGACGCTGCTGCTCTGCTGGCTGAGTTGTCGACTGTCAAGTTCAGCGAGTCGTTTGACGTTGCTGTAAACCTGGGTGTTGACCCGCGTAAATCCGACCAGGTTGTTCGTAGCGCTACTGTGCTGCCACACGGCACTGGCAAGACTGTTCGCGTTGCTGTGTTCACCCAGGGTCCAGCTGCTGAGGCCGCTCTGGCTGCCGGCGCTGACCGTGTAGGTATGGACGACCTGGCTGCCGAAATGAAAGGCGGCGACCTGAACTATGACGTAGTTATCGCATCCCCGGATGCAATGCGCGTTGTGGGTCAGTTGGGTCAGATCCTCGGTCCACGTGGCCTGATGCCTAACCCTAAAGTCGGCACCGTAACCCCGGACGTAGCTACCGCGGTTAAAAACGCCAAGGCTGGTCAGGTTCGTTATCGCACCGACAAAAACGGCATCATTCACACCTCCGTTGGCAAAGTCGGCTTTGATGCCGTCAAGCTGAAGGAAAACGTTGAAGCGCTGATCTCTGATCTGAAGCGTATCAAGCCGGCTTCCTCGAAAGGCATTTATGTCAAGCGCATTACCCTGAGCACCACCATGGGCCCGGGCCTGGTCATCGACCAAGGTTCGCTGGAAGCGTAAGACAAAAATTGGCGCAAGCGATTGCGCCAATTGAAAAATTGGGGTCCCTGCCTGGCGGGGGCTATCCAAGACCGTAGGCGACGCAAGTCTTAAACCTCAAGCCTACGCAGATGGTGCTCCCGGTTCCTTACCGAATCAGACACCAAAACGACATCCGGCCCCGGTTGGATGAAACGGTAACAAGCAGGAGTTTTTCCCGTGGCAATTAAACTTGAAGACAAGAAGGCCATCGTCGCTGAAGTCAACAAGGCTGCCCAAGTTGCTCTGTCTGCTGTTGTGGCTGATGCCCGCGGCGTGACAGTAGGCGCTATGACCGGACTCCGTAAAGAGGCTCGTGAAGCTGGCGTTTACGTACGCGTTGTACGTAACACCCTGCTCAAGCGCGCCGTTGCTGGCACTCAATATGACGTGCTCAACGACGTGTTCACTGGCCCGACCTTGATTGCATTCTCCAAAGAACATCCGGGCGCTGCTGCCCGCATCTTCAAAGAGTTTGCCAAAGGTCAGGATAAGTTCGAGATCAAGGCAGCTGCGTTCGAGGGCAAGTTCCTCGCAGCTAACCAGATCGACGTACTGGCAAGCCTGCCGACCCGTGACGAAGCCATTTCCCAGCTGATGAGCGTGATTCAAGGCGCTACCAGCAAATTGGCTCGTACTCTGGCGGCTCTTCGCGACCAGAAAGAAGCTGCTGCAGCCTAAGGCTGAGCCACTCCTTTCAGCGTTTATTGTTTATTTCGATGGCCGCGTAGGCTGTCACCCCAATACAGGAATTTATAGTCATGTCTCTGACTAACGACCAAATCATCGAAGCAATCGGCGAAAAATCCGTTCTGGAAATCGTTGAGCTGATCAAGGCCATGGAAGAGAAGTTCGGCGTTTCCGCTGCCGCTGCTTCCGCTGGTCCAGCTGCTGTCGCTGCTGTTGTTGAAGAACAAACTGAATTCAACGTCATGCTGCTGGAAGCTGGCGAGAAGAAAGTTAACGTGATCAAGGCAGTACGTGAACTGACCGGTCTGGGCTTGAAAGAAGCCAAGGCTGTAGTTGACGGCGCTCCTGGCGTGGTTCTGGAAGCTGTTTCGAAAGACGCAGCTGACAAAGCCAAAGCCACTCTGGAAGAAGCAGGCGCTAAAGTCGAGCTGAAGTAAGCATCGACTTGCACCTCCAGCCCGAGCGTTAAGCGAAAGGCTGATGGCTGGTGGCTCTTGCCACCGGCCTTTTTCCGTTACTGGCAGCCGACTGGGTCGGTGCTGATAACGAGCTGTAACCACCCGATGCGGTGGAGCAAACCATGGGGTTTGCACGATTTTCTGGCTGCTCCCGTCGGGAGGGGCCAAACAAGCAGGTGACCAAGCTGGGGAACGCTGATGGCTTACTCATATACTGAGAAAAAACGTATCCGCAAGGACTTTAGCAAGTTGCCGGACGTCATGGATGTGCCGTACCTCCTGGCCATCCAGCTGGATTCGTATCGTGAATTCTTGCAAGCGGGAGCGACTAAAGATCAGTTCCGCGACGTGGGCCTGCATGCGGCCTTCAAATCCGTTTTCCCGATCATCAGCTACTCCGGCAATGCTGCGCTGGAGTACGTCGGTTATCGCTTGGGCGAGCCGGCATTTGATGTCAAAGAATGCGTATTGCGCGGTGTAACTTACGCCGTACCTTTGCGGGTAAAAGTGCGCCTGATCATTTTCGACAAAGAATCGTCGAACAAAGCGATCAAGGACATCAAAGAGCAAGAAGTCTACATGGGTGAAATCCCCCTGATGACTGAGAACGGTACCTTCGTAATCAACGGTACCGAGCGTGTAATCGTTTCCCAGTTGCACCGTTCCCCGGGCGTGTTCTTCGACCACGACCGTGGCAAGACGCACAGCTCCGGTAAACTGCTGTACTCCGCGCGCATCATTCCTTACCGCGGTTCGTGGTTGGACTTCGAGTTCGACCCGAAAGACTGCGTGTTCGTGCGTATCGACCGTCGTCGCAAGCTGCCTGCATCGGTACTGCTGCGCGCGCTCGGCTATACCACTGAAGAAGTGCTCGACGCGTTCTATACCACCAACGTATTCCACGTGCAGGGCGAAAGCATCAGCCTGGAATTGGTGCCTCAGCGCCTGCGTGGTGAAATTGCCGCTATCGATATCGTCGATGACAAGGGCAAGGTTATTGTCGAGCAGGGTCGTCGTATTACCGCTCGCCACATTAACCAGCTGGAAAAAGCCGGGATCAAAGAGCTGGTCATGCCTCTGGACTACGTCCTGGGTCGTACTACCGCCAAGGTCATCGTGCATCCGGCAACCGGCGAAATCCTGGCAGAGTGCAATACCGAGCTGAACACCGAGATCCTGGCAAAAATCGCCAAGTCCCAGGTTGTTCGTATCGAAACTCTGTACACCAACGATATCGACTGCGGTCCGTTCGTCTCCGACACTTTGAAGATCGACTCCACCAGCAACCAATTGGAAGCGCTGGTCGAGATCTATCGCATGATGCGTCCAGGCGAGCCGCCAACCAAAGACGCTGCCGAGACTCTGTTCAACAACCTGTTCTTCAGCCCTGAGCGCTATGACCTGTCTGCGGTCGGCCGGATGAAGTTCAACCGTCGTATCGGTCGTACCGAGATCGAAGGTTCGGGCGTGTTGTGCAAAGAAGACATCGTCGCGGTTCTGAAGACTCTGGTCGACATCCGTAACGGTAAAGGCATCGTCGATGACATCGACCACCTGGGTAACCGTCGTGTTCGCTGCGTAGGCGAAATGGCCGAGAACCAGTTCCGCGTTGGCCTGGTACGTGTTGAGCGTGCGGTCAAAGAGCGTCTGTCGATGGCTGAAAGCGAAGGCCTGATGCCGCAAGACCTGATCAACGCCAAGCCAGTGGCTGCGGCGGTGAAAGAGTTCTTCGGTTCCAGCCAGCTTTCCCAGTTCATGGACCAGAACAACCCGTTGTCCGAGATCACCCACAAGCGTCGTGTTTCTGCACTCGGCCCTGGCGGTTTGACTCGTGAGCGTGCTGGCTTTGAAGTTCGTGACGTACACCCGACTCACTACGGTCGTGTATGCCCGATTGAAACGCCGGAAGGTCCGAACATCGGTCTGATCAACTCCTTGGCCGCCTATGCGCGCACCAACCAGTACGGCTTCCTCGAAAGCCCGTACCGTGTGGTGAAAGACGCTCTGGTCACCGACGAGATCGTCTTCCTGTCCGCCATCGAAGAAGCTGATCACGTGATCGCTCAGGCTTCGGCCACGATGAACGACAAGAAGATGCTGATCGACGAACTGGTAGCTGTTCGTCACTTGAACGAGTTCACCGTCAAGGCGCCGGAAGACGTCACCTTGATGGACGTATCGCCGAAGCAGGTAGTTTCGGTTGCAGCGTCGCTGATCCCGTTCCTCGAGCACGATGACGCCAACCGTGCGTTGATGGGTTCGAACATGCAGCGTCAAGCTGTACCAACCCTGCGCGCTGACAAGCCGCTGGTCGGTACCGGCATGGAGCGTAACGTAGCTCGTGACTCCGGCGTTTGCGTCGTGGCTCGTCGTGGCGGCGTGATCGACTCCGTTGATGCCAGCCGTATCGTGGTTCGTGTTGCTGATGATGAAGTTGAGACCGGTGAAGCTGGTGTCGACATCTACAACCTGACCAAATACACCCGCTCCAACCAGAACACCTGCATCAACCAGCGTCCGCTGGTGCGTAAAGGTGATCGGGTTCAGCGTAGCGACATCATGGCTGACGGTCCGTCCACCGATATGGGTGAGCTGGCACTGGGTCAGAACATGCGCATCGCGTTCATGGCCTGGAACGGTTACAACTTCGAAGACTCCATCTGCCTGTCGGAACGAGTTGTTCAAGAAGATCGCTTCACCACGATCCACATTCAGGAACTGACCTGTGTGGCACGTGACACCAAGCTTGGGCCAGAGGAAATCACTGCAGACATCCCGAACGTGGGTGAAGCTGCACTGAACAAGCTGGACGAAGCCGGTATCGTTTACGTAGGTGCTGAAGTTGGCGCAGGCGACATCCTGGTTGGTAAGGTCACTCCGAAAGGCGAGACCCAACTGACTCCGGAAGAGAAGCTGTTGCGTGCAATCTTCGGTGAAAAAGCCAGCGACGTTAAAGACACCTCCCTGCGTGTGCCTACCGGCACCAAGGGTACCGTCATCGACGTACAGGTCTTCACCCGCGACGGCGTTGAGCGTGATGCTCGTGCACTGTCGATCGAGAAGACTCAGCTCGACGAGATCCGCAAGGATCTGAACGAAGAGTTCCGTATCGTTGAAGGCGCAACTTTCGAACGTCTGCGTTCCGCCCTGGTCGGCCACAAAGCCGAAGGCGGCGCTGGTCTGAAGAAAGGTCAGGACATCACCGACGAAGTTCTCGACGGTCTTGAGCATGGTCAGTGGTTCAAACTGCGCATGGCTGAAGATGCTCTGAACGAGCAGCTCGAGAAGGCCCAGGCCTACATCGTTGATCGTCGCCGTCTGCTGGACGACAAGTTCGAAGACAAGAAGCGCAAGCTGCAGCAGGGCGATGACCTGGCTCCGGGCGTGCTGAAAATCGTCAAGGTTTACCTGGCAATCCGTCGCCGCATCCAGCCGGGCGACAAGATGGCCGGTCGTCACGGTAACAAAGGTGTGGTCTCCGTGATCATGCCGGTTGAAGACATGCCGCACGATGCCAATGGCACTCCGGTCGACGTCGTCCTCAACCCGTTGGGCGTACCTTCGCGTATGAACGTTGGTCAGATCCTTGAAACTCACCTCGGCCTCGCGGCTAAAGGTCTGGGCGAGAAGATCAACCGGATGATCGAAGAGCAGCGCAAAGTCGCTGAGCTTCGTAAATTCCTCGACGAGATCTACAACCAGATCGGCGGTCGTAACGAAGATCTGGATAGCTTCTCCGACCAGGAAATCCTGGATCTGGCGAAGAACCTGCGTGGCGGCGTTCCAATGGCCACTCCAGTGTTCGACGGCGCCAAGGAAAGCGAAATCAAGGCCATGCTGAAACTGGCAGACCTGCCAGAAAGCGGCCAGATGCAGCTGACCGACGGCCGTACCGGCAACAAGTTCGAGCGCCCGGTTACTGTTGGCTACATGTACATGCTGAAGCTGAACCACTTGGTAGACGACAAGATGCACGCTCGTTCTACCGGTTCGTACAGCCTGGTTACCCAGCAGCCGCTGGGTGGTAAGGCACAGTTCGGTGGTCAGCGTTTCGGGGAGATGGAGGTCTGGGCACTGGAAGCATACGGTGCTGCTTACACTCTGCAAGAAATGCTCACAGTGAAGTCGGACGATGTGAACGGCCGGACCAAGATGTACAAAAACATCGTGGACGGCGATCACCGTATGGAGCCGGGCATGCCCGAGTCTTTCAACGTGTTGATCAAGGAAATTCGTTCCCTCGGCATCGATATCGATCTGGAAACCGAATAACACGTGACGCGAATCGAGAGCGGGGCAGGATTGCCCGCTCTCTGCTCCGCCAGGAGGAAAGGCCTTGAAAGACCTACTGAATTTGCTGAAAAACCAGGGTCAAGTCGAAGAGTTCGACGCCATCCGTATTGGATTGGCATCGCCTGAGATGATCCGTTCGTGGTCGTTCGGTGAAGTTAAAAAGCCGGAAACCATCAACTACCGTACGTTCAAACCTGAGCGTGACGGCCTGTTCTGCGCCAAGATCTTTGGCCCGGTAAAGGATTACGAGTGCCTGTGCGGTAAGTACAAGCGCTTGAAGCACCGTGGTGTGATCTGCGAGAAGTGCGGCGTTGAAGTCGCGCTGGCAAAAGTTCGTCGTGAGCGCATGGCGCACATCGAACTGGCCTCGCCAGTTGCCCACATCTGGTTCCTGAAATCGCTGCCGTCGCGTATCGGCTTGCTGATGGACATGACCCTGCGTGATATCGAACGCGTTCTCTACTTCGAGAGCTATGTCGTTATCGATCCAGGCATGACCACCCTTGAAAAAGGTCAGCTGCTGAACGACGAGCAGTACTTCGAAGCGCTGGAAGAGTTTGGCGACGATTTCGATGCCCGCATGGGTGCCGAAGCTGTCCGTGAACTGCTGCACGCTATCGATCTGGAACACGAGATTGGCCGTCTGCGTGAAGAAATTCCGCAAACCAACTCCGAAACCAAAATCAAGAAGCTGTCCAAGCGTCTGAAGTTGATGGAAGCCTTCCAGGGTTCCGGCAACCTTCCAGAATGGATGGTGCTGACCGTTCTGCCGGTTCTGCCGCCAGATCTGCGTCCACTGGTCCCGCTGGATGGCGGTCGCTTCGCGACTTCCGACCTCAACGATCTGTATCGTCGAGTGATCAACCGTAACAACCGCTTGAAGCGTCTGCTCGATCTGTCCGCTCCGGACATCATCGTGCGTAACGAAAAGCGTATGTTGCAGGAAGCCGTCGATGCGCTGCTCGACAACGGTCGTCGTGGCCGCGCTATCACTGGTTCCAACAAGCGTCCTCTGAAATCCCTGGCTGACATGATCAAGGGTAAGCAAGGTCGTTTCCGTCAGAACTTGCTCGGTAAGCGTGTTGACTACTCCGGTCGTTCGGTAATTACCGTAGGTCCGACCCTGCGTCTGCACCAGTGCGGTCTGCCGAAGAAAATGGCTCTCGAGCTGTTCAAGCCGTTCATTTTCGGCAAGCTGGAAATGCGTGGTCTCGCTACCACCATCAAAGCTGCCAAGAAGATGGTTGAGCGCGAGCTGCCGGAAGTTTGGGACGTTCTCGCTGAAGTGATCCGTGAACACCCGGTTCTCCTCAACCGTGCACCGACCCTTCACCGTCTGGGTATCCAGGCGTTTGAACCAGTACTGATCGAAGGTAAAGCTATCCAGCTGCACCCGTTGGTCTGTGCTGCGTACAACGCCGACTTCGACGGCGACCAAATGGCCGTGCACGTACCGCTGACACTGGAAGCCCAGTTGGAAGCGCGTGCGTTGATGATGTCGACCAACAACATTCTGTCGCCAGCCAACGGTGAGCCAATCATCGTTCCGTCGCAGGACGTTGTATTGGGTCTGTACTACATGACTCGTGAAGCGATCAACGCCAAGGGCGAAGGTCGTGTGTTCGCGGATCTGCAAGAAGTTGACCGTGTGTTCCGTGCCGGCGAAGCCGCACTGCACGCTAAAGTCAAAGTGCGGATCAACGAAACCGTTAACGATCGTGATGGCGGCAGCGTCAAGAACACCCGTATCGTCGACACCACTGTCGGCCGTGCGTTGTTGTTCCAGGTTGTTCCACCTGGCCTGTCGTACGATGTCGTCAACCAGCCGATGAAGAAAAAGGCGATCTCCAAGCTGATCAACCAGTGCTACCGCGTGGTTGGTTTGAAAGAGACCGTGATCTTCGCTGACCAGTTGATGTACACCGGTTTTGCCTATTCGACCATTTCCGGCGTTTCCATCGGCGTTAACGACTTCGTTATCCCGGATGAAAAAGCCCGCATCATCAGTGCTGCCACTGATGAAGTGAAAGAGATCGAAAGTCAGTACGCCTCCGGCCTGGTAACCCAGGGCGAGAAGTACAACAAAGTGATCGACCTTTGGTCCAAGGCGAACGACGAAGTTTCCAAGGCGATGATGGCCAACCTCTCGAAAGAGAAAGTCATCGACCGTCATGGCGTCGAAGTCGACCAAGAATCTTTCAACTCGATGTACATGATGGCCGACTCGGGCGCACGGGGTTCTGCTGCGCAGATCCGTCAGCTCGCCGGTATGCGTGGCCTGATGGCCAAGCCGGACGGTTCCATCATCGAAACGCCGATTACTGCGAACTTCCGTGAAGGTTTGAGCGTACTTCAGTACTTCATCTCCACTCACGGTGCTCGTAAAGGTTTGGCGGATACCGCGTTGAAAACTGCGAACTCCGGTTACCTGACTCGTCGTCTGGTAGACGTGGCGCAGGATCTGGTTGTGACCGAGATCGATTGCGGCACCGAACATGGCCTGGTAATGACTCCGCACATTGAAGGCGGTGACGTTGTTGAGCCGTTGGGTGAGCGCGTATTGGGTCGTGTTATTGCCCGTGACGTGTACAAGCCAGGTACCGAAGAAATCATCGTTCCTGCTGGTACTCTGGTAGACGAGAAGTGGGTCGAGTTCATCGAGCTGAACAGCATCGATGAAGTGATCGTGCGTTCGCCGATCAGCTGTGAAACCCGCTACGGCATTTGCGCCAAGTGCTACGGCCGTGATTTGGCTCGTGGTCACCAGGTGAACATCGGTGAAGCGGTCGGCGTTATCGCTGCCCAGTCCATCGGTGAGCCGGGTACCCAGCTGACCATGCGTACGTTCCACATCGGTGGTGCGGCAAGCCGGACCTCTGCTGCTGACAGCGTTCAGGTGAAGAATGGCGGTACCGTCCGCCTGCACAACCTGAAGCACGTTGAGCGAGTGGATGGTTGCCTGGTTGCTGTGTCCCGTTCCGGTGAGCTGGCAATCGCTGATGACTTCGGTCGTGAGCGCGAGCGTTACAAGCTGCCGTACGGTGCTGTGATTTCGGTTAAAGAAGGTGACAAGGTCGACGCTGGCGCAATCGTGGCCAAGTGGGATCCGCACACTCACCCAATCGTTACCGAAATGAAAGGTACCGTGACCTACGTGGGTATGGAAGAAGGCATCACGATCAAGCGTCAGACTGACGAATTGACCGGTATGACCAACATTGAAGTACTCGACGCCAAAGACCGTCCAGCTGCCGGTAAAGACATTCGTCCAGCCGTTAAGATGGTCGGTGTCGATGGCAAGGATCTGCTGCTGCCAGGTACCGACGTACCGGCCCAGTACTTCCTGCCGGCTAACGCCCTGGTTGGTGTAGCGGATGGTGTGCAGGTTGCGATCGGTGATGTTATCGCCCGTATCCCGCAAGAAACTTCGAAAACTCGCGACATCACCGGTGGTCTGCCGCGTGTTGCCGACTTGTTCGAAGCCCGTCGTCCGAAAGAGGCCTCGATTCTGGCTGAAGTCAGCGGCACCATCGCGTTCGGTAAAGAGACCAAGGGCAAGCGCCGTCTGGTCATTACCCCGAACGACGGTAGCGATCCGTACGAAGAGCTGATTCCGAAGTGGCGTCACCTGAACGTCTTCGAAGGCGAACAGGTAAACCGCGGCGAAGTTATCTCCGACGGCCCAAGCGATCCACACGACATCCTGCGACTGCTGGGTGTGAGTGCGTTGGCCAAGTACATCGTGAACGAGATCCAGGACGTTTATCGTCTGCAAGGCGTGAAGATCAACGATAAGCACATCGAGACCATCCTGCGTCAGATGCTGCGTAAAGTTGAAATCGCTGAATCCGGCGATTCCACTTTCATCAAGGGCGACCAGATGGAATTGACTCACGTTCTGGTAGAAAACGAGCGTCTGGCGGGCGACGAGAAATTCGTTTCCAAGTTCACTCGCGTGCTGTTGGGTATCACCAAGGCGTCGTTGTCCACCGAATCGTTCATCTCGGCGGCTTCCTTCCAGGAAACCACTCGCGTACTGACCGAGGCGGCGGTAACCGGCAAGCGCGATTACCTGCGCGGCCTGAAAGAAAACGTAGTCGTGGGTCGTCTGATCCCGGCGGGTACCGGTCTGGCTTATCACAGCGAGCGCAAGCGTCGCCGTGAAGCTGACAAACCGTTGCGTGTAAGCGCCAGTGAAGTGGAAGCTGCACTGACCGAAGCATTGAACTCGAGCGGTAACTGAGTTCTGTAGTAAATAAGCGTGGGGCCCCGGCCGCTCCGTTCATCGAATCGAGACAATTTGTCGAGGTTGGATGAGCGGAGAGGTCGGGGCCTTGCCTTGACTGGGGACAAGATCCTCTTTAGACTCTTGTACCCCTAAATTTGGCGGGAATTCGTTCCTGCCATTTTGCTTTTCTTGCAAGACAATAGCGTCGCAAGACAACAGTGGAGCTAGTAGATGGCAACTATCAACCAGCTGGTACGTCAGCCGCGTAAGCGTATCGTCGAGAAATCCGACGTGCCTGCGCTGCAGAACTGCCCGCAACGTCGTGGCGTATGCACCCGTGTGTATACCACCACGCCGAAAAAACCTAACTCGGCACTGCGTAAAGTATGCCGTGTGCGTCTGACCAACGGTTTCGAGGTTTCCTCGTACATCGGCGGTGAAGGCCACAACCTGCAAGAGCACAGCGTGGTACTGATCCGCGGCGGTCGTGTAAAAGACTTGCCAGGTGTTCGTTACCACACCGTACGCGGTTCTTTGGATACTTCCGGCGTTAAAGGTCGTAACCAGGGTCGTTCGAAGTACGGTACCAAGAAGCCTAAGTAGTAGCGGCTTTTTGTAAAAACTGATTTTCTATTTTTCTGAGTCGATAAGAGTAAGGTCGGAGGCGTCCCGAAAGGGGACCGATTCCGAGCGAACCTGAAGACCGTTTGAGGGCTTATCCATGCCAAGAAGACGCGTAGCAGCCAAGCGCGAAGTGCTTGACGATCCAAAATACGGAAGCCAAATCCTGGCCAAGTTCATGAACCACGTTATGGAAAGCGGCAAGAAAGCCGTTGCCGAACGTATCGTTTATGGCGCGCTGGAAAAGGTTAAAGAACGCAAGAACAGCGATCCCCTGGAAATCTTCGAGAAAGCTCTCGACGCCATCGCTCCGCTGGTCGAAGTGAAGTCGCGCCGTGTAGGCGGTGCTACTTACCAGGTTCCGGTCGAAGTTCGCCCGTCCCGTCGTAACGCCCTGGCAATGCGCTGGTTGGTAGACTTCGCCCGCAAGCGCGGCGAGAAGTCTATGGCTCTGCGTTTGGCTGGCGAGCTGTTGGATGCTGCTGAAGGTAAAGGTGCTGCAGTTAAGAAGCGTGAAGACGTGCACCGTATGGCTGAAGCCAACAAGGCTTTCTCGCACTACCGCTTCTAATTTTAGCGTCACTAATTTTGCGAGGGCTTTATGGCTCGTACTACACCGATTAACCGCTACCGTAACATTGGTATCGTTGCTCACGTGGATGCTGGTAAAACCACCACCACCGAGCGCGTCCTTTTTTACACTGGCAAAAGCCACAAGATGGGCGAGGTGCATGACGGCGCCGCGACCACCGACTGGATGGTGCAGGAGCAGGAGCGTGGTATTACCATTACTTCTGCTGCTATTACCACCTTCTGGCAGGGTTCCGAGAAGCAGTACGCTGATAAGTACCGCTTCAACGTCATCGATACCCCGGGCCACGTTGACTTCACTATTGAAGTTGAGCGTTCCCTGCGCGTACTCGACGGCGCTGTCGTTGTGTTCTGCGGCACTTCGGGTGTTGAGCCTCAGTCGGAAACCGTATGGCGTCAAGCCAACAAGTACGGCGTTCCACGTCTTGTTTACGTTAACAAGATGGACCGTGCTGGTGCGAACTTCCTGCGCGTGATCGGTCAGATCAAGCAGCGTCTGGGTCACACCCCGGTGCCAATCCAGTTGGCAATCGGTTCCGAAGACAACTTCCAGGGTCAGATCGATCTGATCAACATGGAAGCTGTTTACTGGAACGATGCTGACAAGGGCACTGTTCCACGTCGCGAAGCTATTCCTGCAGAGCTGCTGGAATTGGCTGAAGAGTGGCGTGACAACATGGTTCAGGCTGCAGCCGAAGCCAGCGAAGAGCTGATGGACAAGTACCTGGAGGGTGAGGAAATCACCATCCCGGAAATCAAGGCCGCTCTGCGTCAGCGTACCATCGCTGGTGAGATCGTCTTGGCTGTCTGCGGTTCTTCCTTCAAGAACAAGGGTGTTCCCCTGGTTCTTGACGCTGTTATCGACTTCCTGCCGGCCCCAGTCGACATTCCTGCCATCAAGGGTACTGACCCGGATGACGAGACTATCGAATTGGAGCGTCATGCAGACGACAGCGAGCCGTTCTCGGCTCTGGCGTTCAAGATCGCTACTGACCCATTCGTGGGTACTTTGACCTTCGTTCGAGTTTACTCGGGCGTGTTGAGCTCCGGCGACGGCGTGATCAACTCGGTTAAAGGCAAGAAAGAGCGCGTGGGTCGTATGGTGCAAATGCACGCAAACGCCCGTGAAGAAATCAAGGAAGTGCGCGCTGGCGACATCGCGGCCTTGATCGGCATGAAGGACGTCACCACAGGTGAAACTTTGTGCACCGCTGACAAGCCAATCATTCTGGTTCGTATGGACTTCCCGGAGCCGGTTATCTCGGTTGCCGTTGAGCCTAAGACCAAGGATGACCAGGAAAAAATGGGTATCGCTCTGGGCAAGCTTGCTCAGGAAGATCCATCTTTCCGCGTTAAGACTGATGAAGAGACTGGTCAAACGATCATCTCCGGCATGGGCGAGCTGCACCTGGACATCCTGGTTGACCGGATGCGCCGTGAGTTCAACGTCGAAGCCAACATCGGTAAGCCTCAGGTTTCCTATCGTGAGCGCATCACGAAGAACTGCGAAATCGAAGGTAAGTTCGTTCGTCAATCCGGCGGTCGTGGCCAGTTCGGTCACTGCTGGATTCGTTTTGCTCCTGCTGACGAAGGTCAGGAAGGTCTGCAATTCGTGAACGAAGTAGTGGGTGGTGTGGTTCCTAAGGAATACATTCCGGCTATCCAGAAGGGTATCGAAGAGCAGATGAAGAACGGTGTTGTTGCCGGCTATCCGCTGATCGGCCTGAAGGCTACCGTTTTTGATGGTTCTTACCACGACGTCGACTCCAACGAGATGGCGTTCAAGGTGGCTGCTTCCATGGCGACCAAGCAACTGGCCCAGAAGGGCGGTGGTGAGTTGCTTGAGCCGATCATGGCGGTAGAGGTTGTTACGCCTGAAGACTATATGGGTGACGTGATGGGCGACCTTAACCGTCGTCGCGGCATGATCCTGGGTATGGAAGATACGGTTTCCGGCAAAGTGATTCGTGCCGAGGTTCCGTTGGGTGAGATGTTCGGTTATGCGACCGACGTCCGTTCCATGTCCCAAGGTCGCGCAAGCTACTCTATGGAATTCAAAAAATACAATACAGCTCCGTCGCATATCGTCGAAACTGTTACCAAAAAACAAGGCTGATTCAGCCCTTTAGGCAAGGAGTTAATTGTCGTGGCTAAAGAAAAATTTGTACGTGATCTCCCGCACGTTAACGTTGGCACCATCGGTCACGTTGACCACGGTAAAACCACGCTGACTGCTGCTCTGACTCGCGTCTGCTCCGAAGTTTTCGGTTCGGCCGTTGTTGCTTTCGATAAAATCGACAGCGCACCGGAAGAAAAGGCTCGTGGTATCACCATCAACACCGCACACGTTGAATACAACTCGTTGATCCGTCACTACGCTCACGTTGACTGCCCAGGTCACGCTGACTATGTGAAGAACATGATCACCGGTGCTGCTCAGATGGACGGCGCTATTCTGGTTTGCTCGGCCGCTGATGGTCCGATGCCGCAAACTCGTGAGCACATCCTGTTGTCCCGTCAGGTTGGCGTTCCGTACATCGTTGTCTTCCTGAACAAGGCTGACATGGTTGACGACGCTGAGCTGCTGGAACTGGTTGAGATGGAAGTGCGCGATCTGCTGAGCACTTACGACTTCCCGGGCGACGACACTCCGATCATCATCGGTTCGGCTCTGATGGCTCTGAACGGCCAAGACGACAACGAAATGGGCACCACTGCCGTTCGTAAACTGGTTGAGACTCTGGACAGCTACATCCCAGATCCAGTTCGTGTTATCGACAAGCCGTTCCTGATGCCAATCGAAGACGTATTCTCGATCTCCGGTCGCGGTACTGTTGTAACTGGCCGTATCGAGCGCGGTATCGTCAAGGTTCAGGATTCGCTGGAAATCGTTGGCCTGCGTGACACTGTTGTCACCACCTGCACCGGCGTTGAAATGTTCCGTAAGCTGCTCGACGAAGGTCGTGCTGGCGAGAACTGCGGCGTGCTGCTGCGCGGCACCAAGCGTGACGACGTTGAGCGTGGCCAGGTTCTGGTCAAGCCAGGTTCGGTTAAGCCGCACACTACCTTCGAAGCTGAAGTGTACGTGTTGAGCAAAGAAGAAGGCGGTCGCCACACTCCGTTCTTCAAAGGCTACCGTCCACAGTTCTACTTCCGGACCACTGACGTGACCGGTAACTGCGAACTGCCGGAAGGCGTTGAAATGGTAATGCCAGGCGACAACATCAAAATGGTTGTCACCCTGATCAAAACCATCGCAATGGAAGATGGTCTGCGTTTCGCTATTCGTGAAGGCGGTCGTACCGTCGGCGCTGGCGTCGTAGCCAAAATCATCGCTTAATAAGTGATGACTTGAAAAAGCCCCCGCCTAGCGGGGGCTTTTTTATTGGGTTGACACTGTAGAAACCCGTCTATAGAATTGCGCCTCCTTTTAACGGGCGTATTGCGCTCGCTGGGAATAGCAGCCGGAGTCTGAAATCCAATGCAAAATCAGCAAATCCGTATCAGGTTGAAGGCTTTTGACCATCGCCTGATCGACCAATCCACCCAGGAAATCGTGGAAACCGCGAAACGTACTGGTGCTCAAGTGCGTGGTCCAATTCCACTGCCTACCCGTAAAGAGCGGTTCACCGTTCTGGTCTCCCCGCACGTCAACAAAGACGCGCGCGACCAGTACGAGATCCGTACTCATAAGCGCGTTCTGGACATCGTCCAGCCAACGGATAAAACCGTTGATGCTCTTATGAAGCTTGATCTTGCGGCCGGTGTGGAAGTGCAGATCAGCCTCGGCTAAGACTCGGTCTTAGTCGTGTAACGCTCTGAAATGGGCGGCCATAGCGGGTGAAAGCCCCGTACACTCATGAGGTTTACAACATGACTATTGGTGTAGTCGGTCGTAAATGCGGTATGACCCGTATTTTCACCGAAGAAGGTGTCTCCATTCCGGTCACGGTCATTGAGATCGAACCGAATCGCGTCACCCAGTTCAAAACTGAAGAGACCGATGGCTATCGTGCAGTGCAAGTCACTGTAGGCGAGCGTCGTGCTTCGCGTGTTACAGCTGCTCAAGCTGGCCACTTCGCTAAAGCGAACGTTGCCGCTGGTCGTACCGTAATGGAATTCCGTCTTGAAGAAGGCGAGTACCAGGCCGGCGATCTGATCAACGCTGAAATCTTCGCCGCTGGTCAACTGGTTGATGTAACCGGTCAGTCCAAGGGTAAAGGCTTCCAGGGTACGATCAAGCGTTGGAACTTCCGCGGGCAAGATAATACCCACGGTAACTCCGTGTCCCACCGCGTTCCAGGCTCTATCGGCCAGTGCCAGACTCCTGGTCGTGTATTCAAGGGCAAAAAAATGTCCGGTCATATGGGCGCTGAGCGCGTGACCGTGCAGTCCCTGGAAGTAGTGCGCGTGGACGCTGAACGCAATCTGTTGTTGGTCAAGGGTGCTGTTCCTGGCGCTACTGGCGGCAACTTGGTTGTACGTCCAGCAGCCAAGGCTCGCGGTTAAGGGGAAGCTGACATGCAATTAAATGTAAATGACGCTCAAGCGATCGAAGTTTCCGAACTGACATTTGGCGGCGAATTCAACGAGACGCTGGTTCACCAAGCAGTCGTGGCCTACATGGCCGGCGGCCGTCAAGGTAGCAAGCAGCAAAAGACCCGTTCCGACGTTCGTGGTGGCGGTAAGCGCCCTTGGCGTCAGAAAGGTACTGGCCGTGCTCGTGCCGGTACTATCCGTAGCCCAATCTGGCGTGGCGGCGGTACCACTTTCGCAGCTCGTCCTCAGGATCACACCCAGAAGCTGAACAAGAAGATGTATCGCGCAGCAATGCGTTCCATCCTTGCTGAGCTGGTGCGTACTGATCGTCTGGTTGTGGTTCAGGACTTCGCTGTT
The DNA here is from genome assembly GCF_056680395.1 of Pseudomonas sp. ASL4. NCBI lineage: Bacteria > Pseudomonadati > Pseudomonadota > Gammaproteobacteria > Pseudomonadales > Pseudomonadaceae > Pseudomonas > Pseudomonas sp. ASL4. Next base: position 1,457,116 of record NZ_CM155280.1, read on the forward strand.
GATGCACCGAAGACCAAAGATCTGCTGAACAAACTGACTGGCATGGGCCTGACTGACGTCTTGATCGTGTCTGAAGTGGTTGATCAGAACCTGTACCTGGCTGCTCGTAACCTGCCACACGTTGATGTACGTGACGTTCAAGGTTCCGATCCAGTTAGTCTGATCGCATACGACAAGGTGTTGATCACCGTGTCGGCCGTGAAGAAATTCGAGGAGCTGCTGGGATGAACCAGGAACGCGTATTTAAAGTTCTGCTTGGCCCGCACGTTTCCGAAAAGGCTACGGTTCTGGCTGACAAGAAAGGCCAGTTCGTTTTCAAGGTTGCAACTGACGCAACCAAGCTGGAAATCAAGAAGGCCGTCGAAAGCCTGTTCAGCGTGAAAGTAGAGCGTGTTACTACCCTGAATGTTCTGGGTAAGAGCAAGCGCACTGCTCGCGGTCTGGGCAAGCGTAATGACTGGAAGAAGGCAGTTATCTCCCTTCAGCCAGGCCAAGATCTCGATTTCAGCAGCAGTGCTGAGTAAGGAAGGGGTGCATCATGGCAATCGTTAAATGCAAACCGACTTCCCCTGGCCGCCGTTTTGTGGTCAAGGTGGTCAACCAGGAGCTGCATAAAGGCGCTCCTCACGCACCGCTGCTCGAGAAAAAATCGAAGACTGGTGGTCGTAACAACAATGGTCGTATTACCACTCGTCACATCGGTGGTGGCCATAAGCAGCATTATCGTCTGGTCGATTTCCGTCGCAACGACAAAGATGGCATCGTTGCCACTGTCGAGCGTATTGAATACGATCCAAACCGTACTGCTCACATCGCTCTGCTGCTGTACGCAGATGGCGAGCGTCGCTACATCATCGCCCCTAAAGGCGTGAGTGCTGGTGACCAGCTGATCGCAGGTGCTTTGGCACCGATCAAGCCGGGCAACGCTCTGCAACTGCGTAACATTCCAGTTGGTAGCACCGTACACGGCATCGAATTGAAGCCAGGTAAAGGCGCGCAAATCGCTCGTTCCGCTGGTGCTTCGGCTCAGCTGATCGCTCGTGAAGGTGTCTACGTGACCCTGCGTCTGCGTTCTGGTGAGATGCGTAAAGTGCTGGCTGAATGCCGCGCGACCCTGGGTGAAGTCTCGAACTCCGAGCACAGCCTGCGTTCGCTGGGTAAAGCTGGTGCCAAACGCTGGCGTGGCGTTCGCCCAACCGTTCGTGGTGTTGCCATGAACCCGGTTGACCACCCACATGGTGGTGGTGAAGGTCGTACCTCTGGTGGTCGTCATCCGGTATCGCCATGGGGCTTCCCGACTAAGGGCGCGAAGACTCGTGGTAATAAGCGTACCGACAAAATGATCGTCCGTCGTCGCAAGTAAATAGAGGGATACGACAGTGCCACGTTCTCTGAAAAAAGGTCCTTTTATTGATCTTCACCTACTGAAGAAGATCGAAGTGGCGGCGGAAAAGAACGATCGCAAACCAGTGAAAACCTGGTCGCGCCGTTCCATGATCCTGCCACAAATGGTCGGTTTGACCATTGCTGTGCATAACGGTCGTCAACATGTTCCAGTTCTCGTGAACGAAGACATGGTCGGCCACAAACTAGGCGAGTTTGCCGGTACCCGCACATATCGTGGGCACGTGGCAGACAAGAAAGCCAAGCGTTAAGGGGTAAGGAACGATGGAAGTAGCCGCTAAGTTGTCGGGCGCTCGAATCTCCGCCCAGAAAGCCCGCTTGGTCGCCGACCAGATCCGCGGGAAGAAGGTGGGCGAAGCGCTCAACCTGTTGGCTTTCAGCAGTAAGAAAGCCGCCGAGATCATCAAGAAAGTGCTGGAGTCGGCCGTAGCCAACGCCGAGCACAACGAAGGCGCAGACGTTGATGACCTTAAAGTCAGCACCGTTTTCGTCAACGAAGGGCGTTCGCTGAAGCGAATCATGCCACGTGCCAAAGGCCGTGCTGATCGCATCGTCAAGCGGTCTTGCCATATCACTGTCAAGGTTGCTGACAAGTAACGGAGTCGAAGAGATGGGTCAGAAAGTACATCCCATTGGCATTCGCCTGGGAATCGTCAAGGAGCACACCTCCGTCTGGTACGCAGACGGTCGGACTTATGCGGACTATTTGTTCGCTGATCTGAAGGTGCGCGAGTATCTCCAAGACAAACTAAAAAGCGCGTCCGTAAGCCGTATCGATATCCATCGTCCGGCCCAAACTGCACGTATCACCATCCACACCGCTCGTCCAGGTATCGTTATCGGGAAGAAAGGTGAAGATGTTGAGAAACTGCGTCAGGACCTGACCAAGCAAATGGGTGTGCCTGTGCACATCAATATCGAAGAAATCCGCAAGCCGGAACTCGACGGTATGTTGGTTGCGCAGAGCGTAGCTCAGCAGCTGGAGCGTCGCGTAATGTTCCGCCGCGCTATGAAGCGCGCTGTACAGAACGCCATGCGCATTGGTGCCAAAGGCATCAAAATCCAAGTGAGCGGTCGTCTCGGCGGTGCTGAAATCGCACGTACTGAATGGTATCGCGAAGGTCGTGTGCCACTGCACACCCTGCGTGCCGACATCGACTATGCCAACTACGAAGCTCACACCACTTATGGTGTGATCGGTGTAAAGGTTTGGATCTTCAAAGGCGAAGTAATTGGTGGTCGCCAAGAAGAACTGAAACCACAAGCACCAGCGCCTCGTAAAAAAGCTGCTAAGTAAGGGGTACGCCAAATGTTGCAACCAAAGCGTACGAAGTTCCGCAAGCAGATGACTGGCCACAACCGTGGCTTGGCTCAGCGCGGTAGCAAAGTCAGCTTCGGCGAATATGCGCTGAAGTCTGTAGCTCGTGGTCGTCTCACCGCTCGTCAGATCGAGTCAGCGCGTCGTGCACTGACCCGTCACGTTAAACGTGGCGGCAAGATCTGGATCCGTGTATTCCCGGACAAGCCTATCTCCAAAAAGCCCCTCGAAGTTCGGATGGGTAAAGGTAAGGGTAGTGTGGAGTACTGGGTTGCCCAGATTCAGCCAGGCAAAGTCCTGTATGAAATCGAGGGTGTTACTGAAGAGCTGGCGCGTGAGGCTTTTGCCCTGGCTGCTGCAAAGCTGCCGCTCGCCACCGCCTTTGTTAAACGGACGGTGATGTGATGAAAGCGAATGAACTTCGTGAAAAAGACGCGCCGCAGCTTAACGAGCAACTGCTCGGCCTGCTGCGCGACCAGTTCAATCTGCGCATGCAGAAAGCAACTGGCCAGTTGGGGCAGTCTCACCTGCTCCGGCAAGTTAAGCGTGACATCGCTCGCGTGAAGACTGTGCTCAAACAGCAGGCAGGTAAGTAATCATGGCTGAAGCCGAAAAAACCGTCCGTACGCTGACTGGCCGTGTTGTCAGCGACAAAATGGACAAGACCATCACCGTTCTGATCGAGCGTCGCGTAAAGCACCCGATCTACGGTAAATACGTTAAGCGTTCGACTAAGCTGCACGCGCACGACGAAACCAATCAGTGCCACATCGGCGACAAAGTCACTATTCGTGAAACTCGTCCGCTGGCCAAGACCAAGTCTTGGGCGCTGGTTGATGTTCTCGAACGCGCTGTGGAAGTCTAAGGACTAGGGGTCGGAGAAATTATATGATTCAGACTCAATCCATGCTCGATGTGGCCGATAACAGCGGCGCTCGCCGCGTTATGTGCATCAAGGTGCTGGGTGGCTCCCATCGTCGTTACGCTGGTATCGGTGACATCATCAAAGTTACCGTGAAGGAAGCAATTCCTCGCGGTAAAGTGAAAAAAGGCCAAGTGATGACTGCTGTTGTAGTCCGCACTCGTCACGGCGTACGCCGTGCTGATGGCTCCATTATCCGCTTTGATGGCAACGCTGCTGTTCTTCTGAACAACAAGCAAGAGCCGATCGGCACCCGTATCTTTGGGCCAGTGACCCGTGAACTTCGTACTGAGAAGTTCATGAAGATCGTCTCGCTCGCCCCAGAAGTGCTGTAAGGAGATCCGACATGCAAAAGATTCGTCGTGACGACGAGATCATCGTGATCGCCGGCAAAGACAAAGGTAAGCGCGGTAAGGTGCTTAAGGTTCTCGCTAATAACCGTCTGGTTATTGGTGGTCTGAACCTGGTTAAGCGTCATACCAAGCCTAACCCGATGTCGGGCGTACAAGGCGGTATCGTCGAAAAAGAAGCTCCACTGGACGCTTCTAACGTCGCCATTTTCAACGGCGAAACCAACAAGGCTGATCGCGTTGGTTTCAAAGTAGAAGACGGCAAGAAAATTCGTGTCTTCAAGTCGACCCAAAAAGCGGTTGATGCTTGAACACTGCTAGGTAGAAGACCATGGCACGACTAAAAGAGATTTACTGGAAGGAAATCGCACCGAAGCTTAAGGAAGAACTTAAGCTTTCGAACGTGATGGAAGTTCCACGCGTTACAAAGATCACCCTGAACATGGGTCTGGGCGAAGCGGTCGGTGACAAAAAAGTCATCGAGCACGCTGTTGCCGACCTGGAAAAGATCACCGGTCAGAAAGTTGTTGTGACTTACGCTCGGAAATCCATCGCTGGCTTTAAAGTCCGTGAAGGTTGGCCGATCGGCGTCAAAGTGACCCTGCGCCGTGAGCGTATGTACGAGTTCCTGGATCGTCTGCTGTCGATCTCCCTGCCTCGGGTCCGCGACTTCCGCGGCCTGAATGCCAAGTCCTTTGATGGTCGTGGTAACTACAGCATGGGCGTTAAAGAGCAGATCATCTTCCCGGAAATCGACTACGACAAGATCGATGCTCTCCGCGGTCTGGACATTACCCTGACCACCACTGCCAAGAACGATGATGAAGGTCGCGCGCTGCTGCGTGCTTTCAAATTCCCGTTCCGCAACTGATTGGAGTAGGAAAATGGCCAAGATGAGCATGAAAAACCGCGAGCTGAAGCGTCAGCTCACGGTTGCCAAGTACGCCAAGAAGCGTGCAGCACTGAAAGCTATCATCGTTGATCTGAACGCAAGTCCAGAAGCGCGTTGGGAAGCTACAGTAGCTCTGCAGAAGCAGCCACGTGACGCAAGCGCTTCGCGCATGCGTAACCGCTGCCGCCTGACCGGTCGTCCACACGGCGTTTACCGCAAGTTCGGCCTCGGCCGTAACAAACTGCGTGAAGCTGCAATGCGTGGTGACGTACCTGGTCTGGTTAAAGCCAGCTGGTAAGCACTGTCAAAGTCTCGGTGTTCAGGATTGCAAGATCCTGACCATCGGTGACCTTGAACTTGAATCAAGCCCCTTTTGGGGCTTGATTCATTTGTGGGGTGTGTCTAGAATACCCGGCTCGCCTGAGCCCGTGCTTTTTACGTGCGGAGTTTCTCGGCGAAGGTAGTAGCCGCAAGGCTTATTTTTTTGTATTAGGAGCGTCTAGCCCATGAGTATGCAGGACCCGTTAGCGGACATGCTAACTCGAATCCGTAATGCCCAGATGGCTGAAAAGTCCGTCGTAAGCATGCCATCTTCTACTTTGAAGGTAGCTGTTGCCAAAGTCCTGAAGGACGAAGGTTACATTGCGGGTTATCAGATCAGCAGCGAAATCAAACCACTGCTGTCCATCGAGCTGAAGTACTTCGAAGGCCGTCCGGTCATCGAGGAAGTGAAGCGCGTTAGCCGTCCAGGCCTGCGTCAGTACAAGTCCGTCGATGATCTGCCAAAAGTTCGTGGCGGTCTCGGTGTGTCTATCGTCTCCACCAACAAAGGTGTGATGACGGATCGTGCTGCGCGCGCTGCCGGTGTCGGCGGCGAAGTTCTTTGCACTGTGTTCTAAGGGGGGATAAGCATGTCACGCGTCGCTAAGAACCCCGTTAAGCTGCCAGCCGGTGTCGAAGTCAAATTCGCAGGCCAACAGCTTTCGGTGAAGGGTGCCAAGGGCACTCTCGAACTGAACATCCATTCGTCCGTTGAGATCGTTGAAGAAGCTGGTGAGCTGCGTTTCGCTGCTCGCAATGGCGATCAACAAACTCGCGCAATGGCCGGTACCACTCGTGCGTTGGTAAACAACATGGTCCAAGGCGTAAGCCAAGGCTTCGAGCGCAAGCTCCAGCTGGTCGGTGTTGGTTACAAAGCGCAAGCAAAAGGCACAGTGCTGAACCTGGCTCTTGGCTTCTCGCACCCAGTGGATTACGAACTGCCGGAAGGCATCACCGCTGAGACTCCTAGCCAGACCGATATCCTGATTAAGGGCATCGATAAGCAGCTGGTAGGTCAAGTGGCCGCCGAGATCCGCGACTTCCGTCCACCAGAACCTTACAAAGGTAAAGGTGTGCGCTACGCGGACGAAGTCGTCCGTCGTAAAGAAGCCAAGAAGAAGTAGGGCATAGCAAATGACCGACAAAAAAGTTACTCGACTGCGTCGCGCTCGCAAAGCACGCCTGAAAATGCACGAACTCGAAGTCGTGCGTCTCTGCGTGTTCCGCTCGTCGCAGCACATCTACGCCCAGGTCATTTCGGCCGACGGCAACAAAGTCCTGGCATCTGCCTCGACTTTGGATAAAGAACTGCGTGATGGCGCCACTGGCAACATCGACGCGGCCACTAAGGTTGGCCAGCTGGTCGCTACGCGTGCTAAAGCCGCTGGCGTCTCGCAGGTGGCTTTCGACCGCTCTGGCTTCAAGTACCACGGTCGCGTCAAGGCGCTGGCTGATGCTGCTCGTGAAGCTGGGCTGGAGTTCTAAGTTATGTCAAATAACGACCAAAAGCGCGACGAAGGCTACATTGAGAAGCTGGTTCAAGTTAACCGCGTAGCCAAAACCGTTAAAGGCGGCCGTATCTTCACTTTCACCGCGTTGACCGTGGTTGGTGATGGTAAAGGGCGTGTTGGCTTCGGCCGTGGCAAGTCACGTGAAGTGCCTGCCGCGATCCAGAAGGCAATGGAAGCTGCTCGTCGCAACATGATCCAAGTTGATCTGAACGGCACCACTCTGCAGTACGCAATGAAGTCCGCTCATGGTGCTTCGAAGGTGTACATGCAGCCTGCTTCTGAAGGTACCGGTATCATCGCTGGCGGCGCTATGCGTGCTGTCCTCGAAGTTGCTGGCGTTCAGAACGTTCTGGCCAAGTGCTACGGCTCGACTAACCCGGTAAACGTGGTTCACGCCACTTTCAAAGGTTTGAAAGCTATGCAATCTCCTGAATCCATTGCCGCCAAGCGTGGCAAAAGCGTCAAGGAGATCTTCTGATCATGGCTACCGTTAAAGTTACGCTGATCAAAAGCATGACCGGCCGCATCCCTAACCACAAACTGTGCGTTAAGGGTCTGGGTCTGCGTCGCATCGGTCACACTGTAGAAGTACTTGATACTCCCGAGAATCGCGGGATGATCAACAAGGCTTACTACATGCTGCGTGTCGAGGGTTAATCGATGAAACTCAATGATCTGAGTCCAGCGCCGGGTTCCCGTCGCGAAAAGCATCGTCCGGGCCGTGGTATCGGTAGTGGTTTGGGCAAGACCGGTGGCCGTGGCCACAAAGGTCAGTCCTCCCGCTCCGGTGGCACCATTGCTCCAGGCTTTGAAGGCGGTCAACAGCCGCTGCATCGTCGCCTGCCGAAATTCGGTTTCGTTTCCTTGAAAGCCATGGACCGCGCAGAAGTGCGTCTGTCCGAGCTGGCCAAAGTGGAAGGCGACATCGTCACCGTGCAGTCCCTGAAAGATGCCAACGTTATTAACGTCAACGTACAGCGTGTGAAAATCATGCTGTCCGGCGAAGTTACTCGCGCTGTCACCATCGGAAAGGGAATCGGCGCCACCAAAGGTGCGCGTGCGGCTATCGAAGCAGCTGGCGGCAAGTTCGAGGAATAAATGGCTAAGCAAGGTGCTCTCTCTGCGCTCGGCAAAGGCGGTATGTCTGAACTCTGGGCTCGTCTGCGTTTTCTGTTCCTGGCGATTATCGTCTACCGAATAGGCGCACACATCCCGGTTCCAGGTATTAACCCGGACCGACTCGCGGACCTGTTTCGACAGAATGAGGGGACCATTCTTAGCTTGTTCAACATGTTTTCCGGCGGCGCGCTGGAACGGATGAGCATCTTTGCACTGGGGATCATGCCGTACATTTCGGCATCGATCATCATGCAACTGATGACCGCCGTCAGCCCGCAGCTGGAGCAGTTGAAGAAGGAAGGTGAAGCTGGCCGTCGCAAGATCAGCCAGTACACCCGCTACGGCACTGTCGTCCTCGCTCTGGTTCAGGCTATTGGCATGTCCATTGGTCTGGCGGGGCAGGGCGTTGCGTTCACTGGTGACTTTGGCTTCCATTTCGTCGCGGTATCCACTTTTGTGGCTGGTGCGATGTTCATGATGTGGCTGGGTGAGCAGATTACTGAGCGTGGTGTTGGCAACGGTATCTCGATGTTGATTTTTTCGGGTATCGTCGCCGGTCTTCCGAGAGCGATCGGGCAGTCTTTCGAGTCTGCACGTCAGGGTGATATCAACATCTTCGCCCTGGTTGCCATCGGTTTGCTGGCAGTAGCGATTATCGGTTTCGTGGTGTTCATTGAGCGTGGTCAGCGTCGTATTGCTGTTCACTACGCCAAGCGTCAGCAGGGCCGCAAGGTCTTCGCTGCGCAGACTAGCCACTTGCCGCTGAAGGTGAACATGGCCGGTGTTATTCCGGCTATTTTCGCGAGCAGCATTTTGCTGTTCCCGGCTTCGTTGGGTGCCTGGTTCGGTCAGTCTGAAGGTATGGGCTGGTTGCAGGACATCTCGCAGTCGATCGCTCCTGGTCAGCCGTTGAATATTCTGCTGTTTAGTGCAGGGATTATTTTCTTCTGCTTCTTCTATACGGCGTTGATGTTCAATCCGAAAGACGTAGCGGAAAACCTGAAGAAGTCCGGTGCCTTTATTCCGGGTATCCGTCCAGGCGAGCAGTCTGCGCGCTATATTGATGGCGTTCTGACTCGTTTGACCATGTTCGGTGCTCTTTACATGACGGCCGTGTGCTTGCTGCCCCAGTTCCTGGTGGTTGCAGCAAACGTACCGTTCTACCTTGGCGGGACCTCGTTGCTGATCGTCGTCGTGGTTGTGATGGACTTCATGTCCCAAGTACAATCGCACCTCGTTTCGCACCAGTACGAATCCCTGATGAAGAAAGCCAACCTGAAGGGTTACGGCAGCGGCATGTTGCGCTGAGTACCCATAAGGTTCGAGGAGTTGGTGATGAAAGTTCGTGCATCGGTGAAAAAGCTGTGCCGTAACTGCAAAATTATTCGCCGCGAAGGTGTTGTTCGAGTAATTTGCAGCGCGGAACCGCGTCACAAACAGCGCCAAGGCTGAGTGTGATTGTGCTTCAAGCCCGGCAGCTAGTGCGCTGCCGGGTTGATTATTTGTTATTACAGCGATATTATCTCGCGCCCTATTTCTTGGCTTCCGGGGCGTAGGTAGCTGTCAATTGGAGTCCCACTGAATGGCCCGTATTGCAGGCGTTAACATTCCAGATAACAAGCATACTGTTATCTCGCTGACCTACATCTATGGTGTTGGTCGCACTACTGCACAGAAGATCTGTGCAGTGACTGGGGTAAACCCAGCCGCAAAGATCAAAGATCTGAGCGACGAGCAGATTGAACAGCTGCGTGGCGAAGTGGCGAAGTTCACCACTGAAGGTGACCTGCGTCGCGAAATCAACATGAAAATCAAGCGTTTGATGGACCTCGGTTGCTATCGCGGTCTGCGTCATCGTCGTGGTCTTCCAGTGCGCGGTCAGCGTACCAAGACTAACGCGCGTACCCGTAAAGGTCCGCGTAAGCCGATCCGCAAGTAATCGCCCCAGCGAATCGACAGGAAATTAATCATGGCTAAACCTGCTGCTCGTCCTCGTAAAAAAGTCAAAAAGACAGTGGTTGATGGCATCGCCCACATCCATGCGTCTTTTAACAACACAATCGTGACCATCACCGACCGTCAAGGTAACGCGCTTTCTTGGGCTACCTCCGGTGGTTCGGGTTTCCGCGGTTCTCGCAAGTCCACGCCGTTTGCTGCTCAAGTAGCTGCTGAACGTGCTGGTCAAGCTGCGCTGGAATACGGTCTGAAAAACCTCGACGTAAACGTCAAAGGTCCAGGCCCAGGTCGTGAATCCGCAGTCCGCGCTTTGAACGGCTGTGGCTACAAGATCGCCAGCATCACCGACGTGACGCCAATCCCGCACAACGGGTGCCGTCCGCCGAAGAAGCGCCGCGTGTAATCCAGGAGATTGTAAAGAATGGCTCGTTACATTGGTCCAAAATGCAAACTGGCTCGTCGTGAAGGCACCGATCTCTTTCTGAAGAGCGGCGTGCGCGCGATCGAATCGAAGTGCAACATCGAAGCAGCACCTGGTATCCACGGCCAACGCCGCGGTCGCCAGTCCGATTACGGCACCCAACTGCGTGAAAAGCAGAAGGTCCGTCGTATCTACGGCGTTCTCGAGCGTCAATTCAGCGGCTACTACAAAGAAGCTGCTGGCAAGAAAGGCGCAACTGGCGAAAACCTGTTGCAGCTGCTCGAATGCCGTCTGGACAACGTTGTATACCGTATGGGTTTTGGCTCTACTCGTGCCGAATCCCGTCAGCTGGTATCGCACAAATCCGTAAGCGTTAACGGTCAAACCGTAAACGTGCCGTCGTACCAGGTTCGTGCTGGTGACGTGGTCGCGATTCGCGAGAAAGCAAAGAACCAACTTCGCATTGTCCAAGCTCTCGATCTGTGTGCCCAACGTGGCCGCGTAGAATGGGTAGAAGTAGACACTGAGAAGAAGTCGGGCGTTTTCAAGAACGTTCCTGCTCGCAGTGATCTGTCCGCCGACATCAACGAAAGCCTGATTGTCGAGCTCTACTCCAAGTAAGGGCTAGAAAATAGGTGCATCCATGCAGATTTCGGTAAATGAGTTCCTGACACCCCGCCATATTGATGTGCAGGTTGTCAGTCCAACCCGCGCCAAGATCACTCTCGAGCCTCTCGAGCGTGGTTTCGGCCACACCCTGGGCAACGCGCTGCGACGCATCTTGTTGTCCTCAATGCCCGGCTGTGCAGTAGTCGAGGCCGAGATTGACGGTGTGCTCCACGAGTACAGCGCCATCGAAGGTGTACAGGAAGACGTAATTGAAATCCTGTTGAACCTTAAAGGTCTGGCTATCAAGCTGCACGGCCGTGACGAAGTTACGCTGACCTTGTCGAAGAAGGGTTCGGGGGTGGTTACCGCTGCCGATATTCAGCTGGATCATGATGTCGAGATCGTTAACCCCGATCACGTAATCGCTAACCTGGCGTCTAACGGCGCCCTGAACATGAAGCTCACCGTAGCTCGTGGTCGTGGTTATGAACCGGCAGACTCGCGTCAGAGCGATGAAGACGAAAGCCGCAGCATCGGTCGCTTGCAGCTTGACTCTTCGTTCAGCCCGGTTCGCCGTATCGCATACGTGGTGGAAAACGCCCGTGTCGAACAGCGTACTAACCTGGACAAGCTGGTTATTGATCTGGAAACCAACGGTACTCTGGATCCTGAAGAGGCTATCCGTCGCGCTGCAACCATCCTGCAACAGCAGTTGGCTGCGTTCGTGGACCTCAAAGGTGATAGTGAGCCAGTGGTTGTCGAGCAGGAAGACGAGATCGATCCGATCCTGCTTCGCCCGGTTGACGATCTGGAACTGACTGTACGTTCGGCTAACTGCCTTAAGGCGGAAAACATCTACTACATCGGTGACCTGATTCAGCGTACCGAAGTAGAGCTGTTGAAGACTCCGAACCTTGGCAAGAAATCCTTGACTGAAATCAAGGACGTTCTGGCCTCCCGCGGTCTGTCCCTCGGCATGCGCCTCGACAACTGGCCGCCTGCAAGTCTTAAGAAGGACGACAAGGCGACTGCCTGATCGTCGTAATCACCGAACGTTGTGTTTGGTAAGGAATGAACCATGCGTCATCGTAAAAGTGGTCGTCACCTGAGCCGCACTAGCTCGCACCGCAAGGCCATGTTTCAAAACATGGCAGTGTCGCTGTTCGAGCACGAGCTGATCAAAACTACACTGCCGAAAGCTAAAGAACTGCGTCGCGTTGCTGAGCCGCTGATCACTTTGGCCAAGACAGACAGCCTGGCTAACCGCCGTCTGGTTTTCGACCGTACTCGTTCGAAAGCTATCGTTGGTAAGCTCTTCAACGACCTGGGCAAGCGTTACGCTACCCGTGAGGGTGGCTACCTGCGCATCCTCAAGTGCGGCTTCCGCACTGGTGACAACGCGCCTATGGCGTACGTTGAGTTGGTTGATCGTCCAGTTGGCGGTGAAGCTGTATCCGCTGAGTAAGACGTCAGTCTGAAACGAAGAACCGGGCCTAGTGCCCGGTTTTTTTGTGCCTGTAAGAAAAGCGCTGTTTATACAAGCTTCCCTGCGGCTCATGCCGTCATGATGCGAACGGGTTTCGTTGGTAGTATTTTTCTATTGATCTCTACAAGTTAATGAATTTGTAGCCTTCCTGATCAATGGTCAATACTCCGTCCCAAGCCGATTAGCCGGCAGTTCCAAAACTGACAGAGGAAGAAGATCGCATGAGCCAAAACAAAACGCTTACGACCGCCAGTGGCGCTCCTGTCGCCGACAACCAGAATTCCCGTTCCGCCGGCCCTCGCGGCCCGCTGCTGCTCGACGATTTTCACCTGATCGAGAAGCTTGCCCACTTCAACCGTGAAAACATCCCTGAGCGTCGCGTCCACGCCAAAGGCTCGGGTGCTTACGGTACGTTCACTGTTACCCGTGACATCACCGAGTACACCAGCGCCAAGCTGTTCGAGTCCGTTGGCAAGCAAACGCCGACGTTCCTGCGGTTTTCGACCGTTGGTGGCGAGCGTGGTTCGGCTGATACCGAACGCGATCCACGTGGTTTTGCGCTGAAGTTTTATACCGAAGAAGGCAACTGGGACATCGTTGGTAACAACACGCCAGTGTTCTTCATTCGCGATCCACTGAAATTCCCGGACTTTATCCACACCCAGAAACGCCTGCCGCAAAGCAATCTGAAAAGCGCACAAATGATGTGGGACTTCTGGTCGCACTCTCCTGAGGCGCTGCACCAAGTCACCATCTTGTTCTCGGATCGCGGCATCCCTGACGGCTACCGTCACATGCACGGCTTCGGCAGCCACACCTACAGTCTGATCAGCGCCAAGGGTGAGCGTCATTGGGTGAAATGGCACTACAAGACCCAGCAGGGGATCAAGAACCTGGCGCCGGCAGACGCGGCACGCTTGGCCGGTACCGATCCGGATTATGCTCAGCGGGATCTGTTCGGTGCGATCGAACGCGGTGATTTCCCCAAATGGCGCGTGTGCATTCAGATCATGACCGAGGCCCAGGCCTCGGCACACTACGAGAACCCGTTCGACGTGACCAAGACCTGGTCGCAGAAAGAGTTCCCGCTGATCGAAGTGGGTGAACTGGAGCTCAACCGCAATCCGCAGAATTACTTTGCTGAAGTGGAGCAGGCTGCATTTGGCCCAAGCAACATGGTCCCGGGTGTGGGGCTGTCGCCGGATCGCATGCTGCAAGGTCGTGTGTTCGCTTACGCTGATGCTCACCGCTACCGTGTTGGCACCAACCACCAGCAGCTGCCGGTGAATGCTCCGCGTAATCAGGTCAACAGCTATCAGCGTGATGGTTCCATGGCGTTCGGCAGCAACGGTGGTGCAACGCCCAATTACGAGCCGAACAGCTACGTAGAGTCGCCGAAACAAGCCCCGCGCTACGCCGAGCCTGCGCTGGCCTTGAGCGGTGCGGCTGATCGTTACGATCACCGCGAAGACACCGATTACTACAGCCACGCCGGCGCGCTGTTCCGCCTGATGAGTGATGAGCAGAAAACCCTGCTGGTCAACAACATTGCCGGCGCCATGGCTGGGGTTTCCAGCGATGTGGTTGACCGTCAACTGCAGCACTTCTTCAGGGCTGACTCGGCATATGGAGAAGCAATCGCAAAGGCGTTGGGCGTACAGCTTAACTAAGTCTAAACGATAAGCAGAACCGCCCTCATTTGGGCGGTTTTTGCGTTATTTAAACCACTTTTCTCAGAGTATCTTCGCTTTTATCGCGTAAACGGAGTGACCAATCAGTCGCCTTGGTTCAAACTACGGACTTTCAAGCAGGGAGATGTAGGGCGATGCAAGGCCACCCAGACGTAATCGATTACCTCAACACGTTGCTGACCGGCGAACTGGCGGCGCGTGATCAATATTTCATCCATTCGCGGATGTACGAGGACTGGGGTTTCACCGAGCTCTACGAACGTATCAACCACGAGATGGAAGAAGAGGCGCAGCACGCTGACGCCCTGATGCGTCGCATCCTGATGCTCGAAGGCACGCCACGCATGCGTCCGGACGACCTGGATGTCGGCACCACAGTGCCTGATATGCTCGCTGCCGACCTGCGACTGGAATACAAAGTCCGTGCCGCACTCTGCAAGGGCATCGAGCTCTGCGAGCTGCACAAGGACTACGTCAGCCGCGAGATCCTGCGTATTCAACTGGCCGATACCGAAGAAGATCACACCTACTGGCTGGAGAAGCAGCTGGGTCTGATCAAATTGATCGGTCTGGAGAATTATCTGCAATCGCAGTTCTGATCCTGCTTTGCAGGAGCATGGCTTGCCGGCGTTGGCGTCTTTTAGATCGCCATCGCGAGCAAGCTTTGCTCCTACAGAGGCAAGAAACAAAAAAGCCCCTGTCACCGATAAAGTGACAGGGGCTTTTTCATGGGCCTGAATCAGGCCTTGTCGCGAGCCAGCAGCGGCTTGAGGTAGAAGCCGGTGTGAGACTGCTTCATCTCCGAGACTTCTTCCGGCGTACCGACGGCAATGATCTGCCCGCCTTTGGAGCCGCCTTCCGGCCCCAGGTCAACCAACCAGTCCGCAGTCTTGATCACGTCCAGGTTGTGCTCGATCACCACCACGGTGTTGCCGTGGTCGCGCAGGCGATGCAGTACGTCGAGCAGTTGCTGGATATCCGCGAAGTGCAGGCCCGTGGTCGGCTCGTCGAGGATATACAGGGTCTTGCCGGTATCGCGTTTGGACAGCTCGCGGGACAGTTTCACCCGCTGGGCTTCACCACCGGACAGCGTGGTCGCCGATTGCCCAAGCTTGATGTACGACAGACCGACGTCCATCAGCGTCTGCAGCTTGCGCGCCAGCGCCGGAACCGCATCGAAGAACACCCGGGCTTCCTCGATCGTCATCTCGAGGGTTTCGTGGATGTTCTTGCCCTTGTACTTGATCTCCAGCGTTTCGCGGTTGTAGCGCTTGCTCTTGCAGACGTCGCACGGGACATAGATGTCCGGCAGGAAGTGCATTTCCACCTTGATCAGGCCATCGCCCTGGCAAGCCTCGCAACGCCCGCCCTTCACGTTGAAGGAGAAACGCCCCGGGCCGTAACCACGGGAGCGGGACTCAGGCACGCCGGCAAACAGTTCGCGAATCGGTGTGAACAATCCGGTGTAGGTCGCCGGGTTGGAGCGGGGAGTACGACCAATCGGGCTCTGGTCGATATCTACAACTTTATCCAGATGTTCCAGGCCCTTGATGCTGTCGTGAGCGGCAGCTTCAAGCGTCGTGGCGCCGTTGAGTGCCGTGGCGCTCAGCGGAAACAGCGTGTTGTTGATCAGCGTCGATTTGCCTGAGCCGGATACACCGGTCACGCAGGTCAACAGACCCAACGGGATTTCCAGATCGACATTGCGCAGGTTGTTGCCGCGAGCGCCCTTGAGCGACAAGGTCATCTTTTTGTTACGCGGTGTACGTTTTGCCGGCACTGCGATTTTCACGCGGCCTGACAAATACTTGCCGGTCAGCGAGTCCGGGTGAGCCATGACTTCAGCTGGAGTCCCTTCGGCGACAATGTGCCCGCCATGCACGCCGGCACCAGGGCCGATGTCCACCACGTAGTCGGCCAGACGAATCGCATCTTCGTCGTGCTCAACCACAATCACCGTGTTACCGATGTCTCGCAGGTGCTTGAGGGTACCGAGCAAGCGATCGTTGTCCCGCTGGTGCAGGCCAATCGACGGTTCGTCAAGGATGTACAGAACCCCCACCAGGCCCGCACCAATCTGGCTGGCCAAGCGAATACGCTGGGCTTCACCGCCGGACAACGTGTCGGCACTGCGATCCAGCGACAGATAGTCGAGACCGACGTTAACCAGGAACTGCAGACGCTCGCGGATTTCCTTGAGAATCTTGTCGGCAATTTCGCCACGTCGGCCAGTCAGCTTCAGCACGCCGAAATACTCACAGGCATCGCCGATGGGCAGATTGGTCACTGCCGGCAAGGTCTTCTCGCCGACCCAAACGTGCCGCGCCTCGCGACGCAGTCGGGTGCCACGGCAATCCGGGCAAGGCTGGGTGCTGAGGAATTTGGCCAGCTCTTCGCGTACCGAGGCGGACTCGGTTTCGCGGTAGCGACGTTCCAGGTTCGGCACGATGCCTTCGAACGGGTGCGAGCGTTTGACGATGTCGCCACGGTCGTTCAGGTATTTAAAGTCGACGTTCTGCGAACCGCTGCCGTGCAGGATGAATTTCTGTTGATCGGCCGGCAGGTCGTTGAACGGCACTTCCAGGCTGAACTTGTAGTGGGACGCCAACGACCCGAGCATCTGGAAGTAATAGACGTTGCGCCGGTCCCAGCCACGTATCGCGCCTTCGGCCAGGGTCAGTTCGCCATTGACCAGTCGCTTGATGTCGAAGAACTGCTTAACGCCCAGGCCATCGCAAGTCGGGCAGGCGCCGGCCGGGTTGTTGAAGGAGAAGAGCTTGGGTTCCAGCTCGCTGATCGCATGGCCGCAGATCGGGCAGGCGAAGCGTGCGGAGAAGATCATCTCTTCGCCCGGCTCGTCGTCCATCGGTGCGACCAGTGCGATACCGTCCGCCAGCTTCAGCGCGGTCTCGAAGGACTCCGCCAGACGCTGTTGCAAGTCGGCGCGGACCTTGAAGCGGTCGACCACCACATCAATCGAATGCTTCTTCTGTTTATCCAGCTTCGGTAATTCGTCCAGTTCGCAGAGCCGGCCGTTGACCCGGGCCCGAACGAAACCTTGGGCGCGCAGTTCTTCGAAAACCGATAGATGCTCGCCTTTACGCTCGCGAATCACCGGCGCCAGCAGCATCAGCTTGCTGCCTTCCGGTTGCGCGAGGACCAGGTCGACCATCTGGCTGACAGTCTGCGCTTCCAGTGGAATGTCGTGATCCGGGCAGCGCGGGATACCAACGCGGGCGTACAGCAGGCGCAGGTAGTCGTAGATTTCGGTGATGGTGCCGACCGTCGAGCGCGGGTTATGCGAGGTCGACTTCTGTTCGATGGAGATCGCCGGCGACAGGCCTTCAATGGTGTCGACGTCAGGCTTTTCCATCATCGACAGGAACTGCCGGGCATAGGCCGACAGGGACTCGACGTAGCGGCGCTGGCCTTCGGCGTACAGCGTGTCGAAAGCCAGGGACGACTTGCCGGATCCGGACAGGCCGGTGATGACGATCAGTTTGTCCCGTGGCAGGGTCAGGTCGATGTTCTTCAGGTTGTGGGTTCGGGCCCCACGAATCAGGATCTTGTCCAAAGTGGCCTCGCTCGGCGGGCGTCGAAAACGTAGGAGTATACGGCCAAATACTGGATGGATGCACACTATCAAATGCGGGTTGCACAGGCTTACATGAAGAGTGCGTCATCTATGCGCGTCATAGCGTCGCGATATACCCCGTCAATCGATGGGACTGGTAGAATCGCCGCCGGTTCACATGAGGTTTTTCCATGCACGATCCCCACAGCGAACGCATGAGTGGCAGTGAGACCCGCGCAGCAAGCGGTCTGGCCCTGGTGTTCGCCTTCCGTATGCTTGGCATGTTCATGGTGTTGCCGGTTCTGGCGACCTATGGGATGGACCTGGCTGGAGCGACCCCGGCCCTTATAGGGCTGGCGATTGGCGCTTATGGCCTGACCCAGGCGATTTTTCAGATTCCGTTCGGTTTCATTTCCGATCGTATCGGCCGGCGTCCGGTCATTTATCTGGGGCTGATCGTTTTCGCCCTGGGTAGCGTGCTGGCGGCCAATGCCGATTCGATCTGGGGCGTCATCGCCGGTCGAGTGCTGCAAGGCGCCGGGGCGATTTCCGCGGCGGTCATGGCGCTGCTGTCAGACCTGACCCGGGAACAGCATCGGACCAAAGCCATGGCCATGATCGGCATGACAATTGGTCTGTCGTTCGCGGTCGCCATGGTTGTAGGACCGTTGCTGACCCGTGCGTTCGGTCTGTCTGGCTTGTTCCTCGCCACCGGCGGCATGGCGCTGTTCGGCATCGTGATCGTGATGTTCATGGTGCCGCGCGCCACCGGCCCGTTGCAGCACCGTGAGTCCGGCGTTGCGCGCCAGGCGCTGATCCCGACACTCAAGCACCCGGACCTGCTGCGCCTGGACCTCGGCATTTTTGTGTTACATGCGATGTTGATGTCGAGCTTCGTTGCATTGCCCCTGGCTCTGGTCGAAAAAGCCGGGCTGCCCAAAGAGCAGCACTGGTGGGTGTACCTGACCGCGCTGCTGATCTCCTTCTTCGCCATGATCCCGTTCATTATCTACGGCGAGAAGAAACGCAAAATGAAACGAGTTTTATTGGGCGCCGTGACGACGCTGATGCTCACTGAGCTATTCTTCTGGCAGTTCGGCGACACCTTGCGAGCTCTGGTGATTGGTACGGTGGTGTTCTTCACCGCGTTCAATCTGCTGGAAGCTTCCTTGCCATCGCTGATCAGCAAGGTTTCACCAGCGGGCGGGAAGGGCACTGCGATGGGGGTTTATTCCACCAGCCAGTTCCTCGGTTCGGCGCTGGGCGGGATCCTCGGCGGCTGGATGTTCCAGCATGGCGGTTTGTCGGTTGTCTTCCTCGGATGCGCTGGCCTGGCTGCCCTCTGGTTGGCCTTTGCTGTTACCATGCGCGAACCTCCCTACGTGACGAGTCTGCGCTTGCCGCTGTCGCCCGAGGCGATCCGCGAAGCGGGTCTGGTTGAGCGCCTGAAGGCCGTCGTAGGGGTAACAGATGCAGTGATCGTTGCAGACGAAGCGGCGATTTACATCAAATTGGACACAGAACTATTGGATCGCACCACCCTTGAGCGCCTGGTGAACAACCCGGCCGGGGAAGCGTGCGTAGCCTAGGAGAACGTTATGGCCCGTGGGGTTAACAAAGTCATATTGGTCGGTACTTGCGGCCAGGATCCCGAAGTTCGCTACTTGCCTAACGGTAACGCCGTGACCAACCTGAGTCTGGCGACCAGCGAACAATGGACCGACAAGCAAACCGGTCAGAAGGTCGAGAAGACCGAATGGCACCGTGTATCGATGTTCGGCAAGGTTGCCGAAATCGCCGGTGAATACCTGCGTAAAGGTTCGCAGGTCTACATCGAAGGCAAACTGCAAACCCGCGAGTGGGAAAAAGACGGTATCAAGCGTTACACCACTGAAATCGTGGTCGACATGCAAGGCACCATGCAACTGCTGGGCGGCCGTCCACAGCAGGGCGATCAGCAAGGCGGGGGCAATAACTACCAGCAGTCCGCCCCGGCCCCACGTCAGCAGGCGCCACGTCCGCAGCAGTCGGCACCGCAACAGTCGCGTCAGGCTCCGCCTCCACAGCAGGCAGCGCCGCAACCGGCTCCGGATTTCGACAGCTTTGATGACGATATCCCGTTCTGATCCGCAGCTTTTTCAGAACCGTAAACAAAAAAAGCGAAGCCATCTGGCTTCGCTTTTTTGTTGGCGCTGTTAACGGGGCAACGTGGTCACATTGGCCCGTGCCGAGTGCAGTTTCTTGTAGCTATCGATCAACCGCAGGTGCCGGTCGAGCCCCTCCAGCTTCATGCTGGTCGGCGTCAAGCCATAGAAGCGTACGCTGCCGTCCACCGATCCGATCGCTGCATCCGTGCGCTCGGTGCCAAACATCCGGCGGAAATTGGCCTCGTAGTCTTCCAGTTCCAGGTCTTCGTCCAGCTTCATCTCCAGCACCACATTGACCGCCTGGTAGAACAAACCACGCTCAACCGTGTTGTCGTTGTACTGCAGGAACATTTCTACCGCCTCTTTCGCCTCTTCAAATTGCTGCAACGCGAGATAAATCAGCAGCTTCAACTCCAGGATTGTCAGCTGACCCCAAGCCGTATTGTCGTCAAATTCGATGCCGATCAAGCTGGTGATGTCGGTGTAGTCGTCCAGCTCACTTTCCACCAGACGTTCAACCAGCGCTTGCAGTTCGCTTTCCTCCAGGCGATGCAGGTTCAGGATATCGGCGCGGAAGAACAGCGCTTTGTTGGTGTTATCCCAGATCAGGTCATCAGCGGGATAGATTTCCGAATAGTCCGGCACGAGGATGCGGCACGCCTTGGCGCCGATATGCTCGTAGACGGCCATGTACACTTCCTTGCCCATGCCTTTGAGAATGCCGAACAAGGTTGCGGCTTCCTCGGCATTCGAGTTTTCACCCTGGCCGGAGAAGTCCCACTCCACGAATTCGTAATCCGATTTGGCACTGAAGAAGCGCCACGACACCACGCCGCTGGAGTCGATAAAGTGCTCGACGAAGTTATTTGGCTCGGTCACCGCATGACCTTCAAAAGTCGGCTGAGGCAGGTCGTTGAGGCCTTCGAAACTGCGGCCCTGCAACAATTCGGTCAGGCTGCGTTCCAGCGCCACTTCCAGGCTCGGGTGCGCGCCGAACGAGGCGAACACACCGCCGGTACGCGGGTTCATCAGCGTGACGCACATCACCGGGAATTCACCGCCCAAGGACGCATCTTTCACCAACACCGGGAACCCTTGCTCTTCCAGCGCCTGAATACCGGCCAGTATCCCGGGATACTTCGCCAGCACATCGGCCGGCACATCCGGCAGTGCAAATTCGCCTTCGATGATTTCGCGTTTTACCGCGCGCTCGAAGATCTCCGACAGGCACTGCACTTGGGCTTCGGCCAGCGTGTTACCGGCACTCATGCCGTTGCTCAGGAACAGGTTCTCGATCAGGTTGGACGGGAAATACACCACCGCGCCGTCCGACTGGCGCACGTACGGCAGCGAGCAGATGCCGCGTTCCTCATTGCCCGAGTTGGTATCGATCAGGTGGGAGCCACGCAGCTCGCCGTCGCGGTTGTAAATCTTCAGGCAGTACTCGTCGAGAATTTCGGCGGGCAGTGCATCTTTACGGCCAGGCTTGAACCAACGTTCGTCCGGATAGTGCACAAACGCCGCATTGGCGATGTCTTCGCCCCAGAACTGGTCGTTGTAGAAGAAGTTGCAGTTCAGACGCTCGATAAACTCGCCCAGCGCCGACGCCAACGCGCCTTCTTTGGTCGCGCCCTTGCCATTGGTGAAACACATCGGCGAGTGCGCGTCGCGGATGTGCAGCGACCATACATTGGGAACGATATTGCGCCACGAAGCGATTTCAATCTTCATGCCCAGGTCAGCCAGAATGGCTGACATATTGGCAATGGTCTGCTCCAGCGGCAGATCTTTGCCCGCGATATAGGTGCCCGCCGCTGAATTGGAAGCAGGCATCAACAACGCCTGGGCGTCGGCGTCGAGGTTTTCCACTTCTTCGATCACAAACTCAGGCCCGGCTTGCACCACTTTTTTCACGGTGCAGCGGTCGATGGAACGCAGGATGCCCTGGCGGTCCTTGTCGGAGATGTCCGCAGGCAGCTCGACCTGAATCTTGAAAATCTGGTTGTAGCGGTTTTCCGGATCAACAATGTTGTTCTGCGACAGGCGGATGTTTTCGGTAGGAATACTGCGAGTGTCGCAGTACAACTTCACGAAATAAGCCGCACACAAAGCCGATGAAGCGAGAAAGTAATCGAACGGACCAGGTGCCGAGCCATCGCCCTTGTAGCGGATAGGCTGATCGGCCACGACTGTGAAGTCATCGAACTTTGCTTCAAGCCGAAGGTTGTCGAGAAAGTTGACCTTGATTTCCATGGGGGATTACCAGAATAACGGGCTAGACGAATTGGCTGCCATTATCCGGCTTTTCAGTCGTAAGTCTTGTCGTTGTCTAGTTTCACCCTAAAGCCCGATACATGGCACCGGGCCGTTTTGTAGGCGAAGGATTGATCAATCAAGGATCAAATGCGGCAAAAACCGGCTTGAATCCTTGGTGATCAAACTGTTGTCTTCCCGCACGCCAATGCCGGCCGCCTGGTCGCCAATCACCCACGAGCCGACCAACGTAAAGCTGTCGCCAAACTTCGGCAACGGGGCGAATTCCTGAAGGATAAACGGCGCGTCGGTGTAGGGGCCGTCCTCTTTCACGATCAGACCGTCGGCAGTTTGCAACTCGATGTTGGCGCCTTCCCGGGAGAAGTACGGCTTGCGCACCCAACCTTTGGGCACCGCTTTGCTTGGATCGGTATCAAGGTGCGCCGCGAGCAGGTTCGGGTGACCTTTGTTGAATTCCCACAGCAGCGGCAGGATGCCTTTGTTGGAGATGATCGATTTCCAGGCTGGCTCGAAAAACTGCGTATCGCTCTGGGCAATCGCCGCGCCGAAGGGTTCGTGGAAGATGAACTCCCAGGCGTGCAGTTTGAACAGGTGTGGAATCCAGCGATCTTCGAGGTCGACGAAACGGCCATCACTGGTGAGGCCAATGTCTTCGAGATCGATGTGGCGTGATTCGATGCCGACCTTTTCCGCGATCAGGCGCAGGTAGTCGGTGGTGCCTTTGTCTTCAAGCGAGTCTTTCATCGAGGCGAAGTAGAACGGTTGCGTGAGCTGCAGTTGAGCAAAGGCCTGATGCAGCTTGGTGTCGATACTGTTGAACTGGTCGGCATGCTTGGGCAGCAGACCGCGTTCGATGCACTGCTCCAGCCAGCCCCACTGAAACGCCGACGCCTCATACAGGCTGGTCGGCGTGTCGTAGTTGAGTTCCAGCAACTTGGCCGGCCCGGTGCCGTTGTAGGAGAAGTCCATCCGTCCATACAAGTGCGGGTGGCCTTCGAGCCATGAAGTGCGCACCAGGTCGAAGAACGGTGCGGGAATGCTCAGGCGCTCCAACAGTTCCTCGCTCTGCACCACGCGGGCCACCAGGTCCATGCACATGTCATGAAGCTCGGTGGTCGGGTCTTCGAGATCGTTCTCGATCTGTTTGAGCGTGAACTGGTAGTACGCGCTCTCGTCCCAATAGGGTTCGTCGTCGATGGTATGGAACATAAAACCGAGATTTTCGGCGGTCTGTTTCCAGTCATGACGCTCTGCGCAGAGGATTTTCTTCATGGCTATGTTCCCTTAGCTGCTCGAACCGCCAGAACTCTTGCCCGATCCACCCCAGCCACTGCGTGCGCTGGCCTGGCTGCCGAAGCCGCCGCGGGAGGTGGACGATGCAACGGACACCGGCTTGCTGCGGGTGATGCTGTCGGTGTAACTGCTACTGCTGCCGTACCGCGCCTGATTCGACCGGTTGAAGGTCGAGCCTGACGAGACGCGCTGACTGAGCGTTGAGTTTGAGTAGCTACCGCGATCATCGCGATAGCGGTAGACCGGCTCGGAGTAGTAGCTGTTGCGGTTGTTGCTGAGCATGTTGCCGATCAGCAGCCCGGTCAGCAGGCTGCTGCCGGAGAAGCCCGAGCCCGAGTTTGCGGCGCTGGCTTCCGACGCGGGGAGTCTGGCCTTGGCCGCGTCTACTTCGGCCTGTGTCACCTCGCCATCGGCGCTCAGCTCGAAACCGCCGAGCTTGGGGATGAACTTGCCGGCGGAATCCTGCTGGCACCAGTCGGCGACAAAGTCGGCGTCGCAATCGGCCTGGTTGTCGTACACCGGCGCAATGCTTCGATGCTGGGCCATGGCCTTCATGTAGGCGTCGGAACAGATGTCGACCGGGAGCTTTTCATCCGCGCACTGCTGAACAGACTGGAAGTTGTACTTCTTGTGTATCTCGTAGGTTTTTTCCGTCGGCCCGCAGCCTGAGATCGCCATGGCGACCGACGCGGCCAGCGAGAGCTGAACGTACTTGCTTCGTTTCATCACAATCTCCGTGGCGCGATCAGTTCTGGGAAGGAGTCATGCACGCGGCGTTCAGCATGCCGACGCTGATGGCTACCGCTGCGACATAGATGCCGGCAGCGACTTCACCTTTGCGGATGCGCTCGGAAGTGCCTTTGAGCACCAGGCTGGTCATCAGGAATGCCAGCAACTGGACGAAGGCTGCGATCACCGCCCAGACCACGAAGTCGAGGATGCTGATCGAGTAGGCAATCACATTGCTGGCCGGAATAGCGAAGCCGATGATCGCGCCACCCAGGGCAATTGCAGCCGCAACGTTGCCCGAACGGATCAGTTCGAATTCTTTGTGCGGTGTGATGCGGGTGTAGACGAATTGGAACAGCGCGAACAGCACGGCGGCACCGAGGATGTACAAAACAAACCCGACCACGGCGGCCTTGTTCAGGGAGATGGAGAGCGCTTCAAGCATGGGAATCTTCCTTTTTAAAGAATGTTCAGATCGGTTGTGTACAGCGAAATACCCAGCGAGGTGCTCAGGCTGATGGTGCCTTCTGCGTCTTCCTCCACGGAAAACAGCAACAACTCGCGCCGATCGGTCAGGCCGGTTTCGCGGGCATACAGCATCGAGCGGTGCTCAATGGTGTAGGACTCGTCCGGGTTGACGACGCGCTCGCTGAGCGGGACCAATTCCGTCTGGCCGTTCTCGGTGCCCCACTCGCGGGTGTATTCGATGCCGTTATGGGTGTAGGTCGGCAGCCCGATCAGGCTTTGAGGGCCGGCCAGTCGGCTCAACTCGGCTTCGCTGTTGATGGTCACGTAGCTGAGGTAATTGAACAGAATCACCGACTCGACCTGCCCGGCGACGTCGCCGGTGGTGTGCACTTGCAGCCAGTAGTCTTCGTCGTTCATGTAGTAGCGCGACAGCCAGGTCGACTGCCCGAGATCGACAGTGCCGACGCTCCAGATCTGCTGGGAGGCTACCGGAATGGTCACGGTGGTTTTTTCGTCGAGCAGTAATCTCAGGGTGGTGTCGAACATCACACCTTTACCCTGTGCCAGACCTAGAGGGCCGAGAACTTGCGGACTGTCATTGGCGGTCCACTGCGAGTTCGTCGGGGCCGGGGCCTCAAGCCCCATTAACTGTTTAAACCATCCCATTGGAGATTTCCTTGAGGCGAGTGGAGGCGATGTAGAAGAGTTCGCCGCCCTCAATGCGCGTGGCACTGGGCGGGTTGATCGAAGGTTGTTGCGCACCCTTGGCGCGATAGCCGATGAGGGTTGCGTTGTGGCGTTCTTTCATTTGCGCGTACAGATCGCCGAAGGTCGCCACATAGTTTTGCGGCAGTTTCATCAGGTACTGGGTGGCGCCTTGGCCCACGCACAGTAACTCGTTGATGACCACGGATGAGCCTGGGTCCTGCGACGCGCGCACCAGCATCTCGATGGCCATGCTTGAGGTGCATTCCAGGCTGGGCGCGTAAGAGCTGGCCAGCGCGGCGATTTCGCTTTCATTGAAGTGGGCGACCACATGACCGACAGGTTTCAACTGATTGACCGCCAGCACCGTGGCCAGGGTCAGGTCGTCGGAATGGGTGCGCACCAGAACGCGCTCGGCGCCGGGAACGCCGGCGCGTAATAACAGTGCCGCAGAGGACAGGCTTTCACCTTTGATGTACGCGGCTTTGCCCGGCATGGGGTTTTCTTCAAGGTCGCAATCGCAAATGACGATCAGGTTGTCGTTGGAGGTTTCATCCTGAAGCAACAGCTCAATGACCCGTTCGCTGGACGAACCCGCCCAGCCAATAAGAACCGTATGGCCAACCTTGCCGGTGAAATCGCCTTTGCCCTTCATGCCTTTTCTCCATACATCGATAACGCTGCTGGTGGTTTTGCCGATGGCTGCCGTCAGCAGCGCAATGCCCCCGAGCATGACCCAGGTAGCCACGAAAATGCGTCCCGCCGACGTCTGTGGCGCAAGATCGCCATAGCCGACAGTGAGTGTGGTGGTGAGGTAGAAGTAGGTAAACGTGGCGGGGGCGGTGAGGTGTTGTTCGCCCAGAAGCACCAGGCCAAGCCAGGCCGTGCTCAGGTGTACGCCCAAGGCAATCGCAAGTCCTGCCCAGCCGAATCGGTGGAAGAAGGACGCGGCATACACGCGTAATAAAAGAAAAATCGACATTACGTCCCTGACTCCGTGGGATGACTCGTTCCTGGCAATGCGCAGGCCCGAACCCTGAACGTTCTATTGCCTTTACCGGGCGGCATTAAACCTGTTGCCGGGCGCCGAGAGAAGTACTTTGGCTGCAATAAACCCTGCAAATGCCCCGGCGATATGGCCTTCGAAGGAAATCCCCTGACGCGGCAGGAAGCCAAAGACCAGGCCGCCATACAACAAGGCAACCACACCGGCCGTGATCAAGTTACCCCAGCTGTGCTGGAACCAGGCGCGGGACAGAATGTACGCCCACAGCCCGAATACCCAACCGCTGGCGCCGATGTGTGATCCGGAAAACCCGAATAGCCAGACCAGCAAACCGTCCAGCCCGATGATGATCGCGCTGACGGCCAAGAATCGGTTGAAGCCTTCGACGATGACCAGGGTGCCGAGGATCAAAAAGGGAATCAGGTTGGCGCTCAAGTGCGCGAAGGAGGCGTGGATAAAAGGCGAAGTGATGATGCCGACCAGCCCGTGCAGTGTTCTCGGGACCAGGCCAAAAGCTACAAGGCTGTAGCCGGTCACGGCGTTGAGCACTTGCAACGCGACCATGAAGATCGCCACGCCGGCAATTGTCTTGAAACCCTTCACGGCATCCATCCTTGACCTCGACTCGAAAGAAAACTAAACACCGCAATCCATGTGGGAGCGGGCTTGCTCGCGAAAGCGGTGTGTCAGGCAACATTGGTGTCGACTGGCATTCCGTCTTCGCGAGCAAGCCCGCTCCCACAGGTTATGCGCCAGGCATCAGCGCAGGGCCGTGTTACTCAGCCGATTTCTTCTTCAGGCGATCGAGGATCGCGTTGGCGCTGCCCGAATCCGGGGTAATGCCGGCTTCGCGCAGTTTGCGCTCCAGGTCAGTGCCGGTCGAAGCGTCGGCCAGTTCGTCCTGGGCTTCGAGTTCAGCAGCGCGTTGCTGCTGCTTGGCCTGCAGGCGGTTCAGTGTACCGACGGCGGTTTCGAGCTTGCCGTTGGCGCCGCCACTGGCGATCGAAGCGCTGACCTGGGCTTTCTGTACGCTTTCGCGGGCCTTGGCCATGTCCACTTGCTGGCGCAGGCTTTTGATGCGGCTTTCGGCCTTGGTGATGTCTTTGCGCATGTTGTCTGCGTAACCGCCGAATTCGGTGGCCTGCTTTTGTTCAACATCGAGTTCATTGGTCAGGGTCGAAATGGCTTCAGCCACTTCCATCGCCAGGTCTTCACGGTTGGCCTGGATCGCGGCCATGGCCTTGGTTTCCAGGTCCTTGATCTTGGCGTTGTACTCGGCCACGCGGTCAGCCGACAGTTTGTGCTTGGCCATGATGGTGACCAGCTCGCGCTTGGCGTTGGCCAGGGCGCTGTCAGCATCGCGAATTTCCTGGTCGAGGATGCGCAGGGCCTGTTGGTCGACGATGGATTCGCCGACTTCGGTGGCACCGCCACGCAGCGCGGTGAACAATTTGCTCCAGATGGACTGTGTCATTGGATATTCCCTGTTCCTGAAAAATTAATGGAAGAAACGTTCAAAGGCTTCGCTGGCGCGCTGCACATTGTCGACGAGGGTTTTGACCTCGGTCACGACGTTGGTCAGGCTCGAATCGGAGCTGAGCGCGCCGAACATGTTGTAGACGACCTGCCCGTTGGGCATCGACTCGATACCGATCGAGGACAACGGGAACAACTCACGGCTGCGCAGGACGGCATCGTTGAAGGCCGGTACGTCCTTGATCGTCTCGACGTCCACCAGCACGGTGTCGACGATGATCTGCTCGCCCACGACTGCGATGTAAATTGGCAAGCCACCGAAGTCGTTCATTTCCAGCTTGATGCTCGACTCGGAGCCCTGGACGAGGGACAGAGTGATGTCGTTCGAAACCACTTCATCAAGGGCCTGGAAGGCGCTGAAGAGGCGGTCGATGTTCCAGTTAGTACCTGCGCTCATGTAATTCTCCGACATGAATGAGCCAGCCAGAATCGGTTGGCGTAGCTGTTTCTCCATCTGCTTGAGCAGGCTTCGGTTTTCGGGAAGCACCCAAGTCTCGTGTTTCACATAACCGGCAGCACCCAGGCCCGCACGCATCTGCTTCATATAAAAGCTCGACGGTTTTTTCGCGGACGGTTTCGAGCGCTCTCCCTTGCGGCTCGCTGTATCGGTAACAGGCTCGGCAGGCGGACCTGATGGAGAGCGGCTTTTCATACTGGTGACTCCGTTGTGAAAATCTCACGCGTGAGAAACACTACAGTGATTTTTTGCACCTCTCAATAGCTCACGCGTGAGTTTTTTTGATGAACCAAAACGCAAAGGCCCGCAGCGCGAGAACGCTGCGGGCCTTTTGTTTTTCGAGTTGTTTCAGAGGGGCGCGTTAGTGGCTGGCGGCGATGAATTCGTCAGCGGAGACCACGCTGGCATAGGCGAAACCCAGAGACGACATAAAAGCGGCGTGAACATGAGCCGCTGGAACCGTAAAGCCATTGAACTCCAGGTCGCGGGTGGCGCAGGCGTCGTGAATCACCGTCACGGTGTAGCCAAGGTCGGCGGCTGCACGAGTAACGCCATCGACGCACATGTGGCTCATGCTGCCGACGATCACCAGGTTCTCGATGCCTTGCTCATCAAGGATGGCTTCCAGATCGGTTTCGCGGAACGAATTGACGAAGTGCTTGAGCACCACCGGCTCGTCGGCGCGGTTGAGGACTTTGGGGTGCAGCTTCGCGCCTTCGGAGCCCGGGGTGAAGAACGGCGCGTCGTCGGAGGTGAACTCGTGGCGGATGTGCACCACCGAATCACCGGCATCGCGGAAGGCCTGAATGATCCGGGCGGCGTTGTCCGCCGCAGCGTCGGCACCGACCAGAGGCCACTTGCCGTGGGGGAAGTAGTCGTTCTGGATATCGACTACGATGAGCGCTTGCTTGGCCATGGGTGTTTCCTCGAAGTGTGTGTGGGCGTGGAATGAAGTATTGGCGCTCACCGACTCTCCGAGGATTGGCCGCACCGACAATAGAAGGGGGAAAACTGACAATGGGCGTAGAAAGGGCAGTCGCCGAACTGGGCGTGCTGATCTATCCCGGCGCGCAGATGGCGGCGGTGCATGGGTTGACGGACCTGTTCGGGGTCGCCAACCGGATCGCCGCCGAGCATCAGGCGGCGCAGTTGCCGGTGCTGCGAGTCAGTCATTGGCGGGTCGAGGGTGATCAGGCGCCCGAGCGGGTGTATGACAGCCATCCCGGCCCGGACAAGGCGTTGGTGGCGGTGATGATCCCGCCGTCGATTGGCGGGTTTTCCGAGAGTCAGGCACCCCAAGGGCTGATCCGCTGGATTCGTCAGCAACATGCGCAAGGGGCAACGCTGGGCGGCGTTTGCGTGGGCTCGATCCTGCTGGCCGAAAGTGGCCTGCTCGACGGGCGCAGCGCCACGACCCATTGGACCTCGGCTAAAACCTTCGCCGAACGCTACCCGGCGATCAAGCTCAAGGCCGATACGCCCATCGTCGATGACGGTGACCTGATCACCACCGCTGGGCTGATGGCCTGGTCCGAGTTGGGTCTGCGTATGGTCGACCGCTTGCTCGGGCCGAGCATCGCCGCCAGCACCGCGCGGTTTCTGGTGGTGGAGCACAGCGACAGTGCCAGCCAATGCGG
Source organism: Pseudomonas sp. ASL4 (assembly GCF_056680395.1). Lineage (NCBI taxonomy): Bacteria > Pseudomonadati > Pseudomonadota > Gammaproteobacteria > Pseudomonadales > Pseudomonadaceae > Pseudomonas > Pseudomonas sp. ASL4. Next base: position 1,486,942 of record NZ_CM155280.1, read on the forward strand.
CAGTAACTTTGCGCCGATTCTCAGCCATGGCGATGCGTCGATTCTCAAGGTCCAGCATTGGCTGCAAAGCACCGGCGCGACCGATGTGTCGCTGACGGCGATGGCCGAGCGGGCCGGGCTGGAAGAGCGCACCTTCCTGCGTCGATTCCGTGCGGCGACCGGGTTGAAGCCCACCGAGTATTGCCAGCACCTGCGGGTCGGCAAGGCCCGGGAAATGCTCGAATTCACCAACGGCACCATCGACCACATCGCCTGGACGGTGGGCTATCAGGACCCGAGCGCGTTTCGCGCCACGTTCAAGAAAATCACCGGGCTGGCGCCGAGTGATTATCGGGCTCGGTTTGGGGTGACACCGCCTGTCGCTGTGGCCCGGTAGCAAACATCAGCGCAGATCAAACTGTGGGAGCGGGCTTGCTCGCGAAGGCGTCGTGTCAGTCAATATAAATGTTGCCTGACACATCGCCTTCGCGAGCAAGTCGAATCGTCGTACCGCCGCTCCCACATTGGATTTGTGTAAGGCTCCGGTCGTGCAAAATGCCGGAGTCTTGAAGGCCTTCGTGCAGAATCAAACAGGCTCAACGCCATCACCGTTTGAGCAAGCGACTGATTTGAAAGCCGTTTGCCCTCAGCCACCGTTGGCCTGATCTCTGCACCCCTCCAGTTACATTCATCAAGCGCAGATTGAGGGGGACGCATGACCCCAACAAATCGCAAAAAACTGGTCGTTGCCCATTCCGTGCGACCGCAAGCCCCGTTGCACGAAGTCGAAACCAATCGTGCGCTGGCCCGTTGGCTGGCGCAGATCCTCGGGCTCAAGTACGGCGGCAGCTACGACCTCGAACTCCACAGTGGTCGTGATCTTTACCTGCTACCAACCCAGACGCTGGTGGGCGCGGCGGCCGCTCAGCAATTGGGCGTCAAAGGACCCGAAGATTTGTGGGGCGGCTACGTCGACCATGACTTCATCTGCACCAAAGCCATCAGCCACGGTTTGCTCAATAGGTTGGCTCATGCGCCGCAAGGCTGGTCGCCGCTGTTTTCCGAGCGGGTGCGCAGTGTCGTGCTCGATGGTCTCAGCGTATTTTCCCTTGAGGACGCCCGGCCGGCGGCGGAGCACTTGCTCTACAGCGGGCCGATCCGCCTCAAGCCGATTCACGCCTGCGCCGGGCGTGGTCAGGAAGTGATCAAGAGCCTCGACCAGTTCGACGCCATCCTCGCCCGGCCCGACGCCGAACAGCTCTTCACCGAAGGCGTAGTGTTGGAGCAGGATCTGCAAAAGGTCGTCACCCACAGCGTCGGCCAGGCGTTCATCGGCGATAAAGTGTTGAGCTACTGCGGTGATCAATACTTGACCGAGGACAGTCAGGGCGAGCAGGTCTATGGTGGTTCCAACCTGCTGGTGGTGCAGGGCTACTACGAAGACTTACTGAAACTGGAATTGCCCGACGATGTGCGGTTGGCGATCCAGCAAGCCCAGGTGTTCGACAGTGCCGCCGACGAAGCCTATCCCGGTTTCTACGCCTCGCGACGCAACTACGACATCGCCCAAGGCCTGGACAGTAACGGCAAGCAGCGCAGCGGCGTGCTCGAACAATCCTGGCGCATGGGCGGTGCCAGCAGCGCCGAAGTCGCGGCGTTGCAGAGTTTCGTCAACGACCCTGGGATGCCCGCGATTTGCGTGTCTTCGGTGGAGACCTACATCGACCAGCCGCTGCCGGCGGACGCCATCGAGGTGTATCGCGGCCCGGCGGAAAACGGCGACTTTCTTCTCAAGTACGTAACGGTTAAATCCTATGACGGCTAGAAGCGAAACCATTGGAATCGACATTGACGGCGAACAAATGGTCGGGCACGTGCTCAGTCCCAAATCGAAAGTCCCGGGCGTGCTATTTGTGCACGGCTGGGGCGGCAGTCAGGAGCGGGACCTGGAGCGGGCTAAAGGCATCGCCGGTTTGGGTTGCGTCTGTTTGACATTCGACCTGCGCGGGCATACCGGTGGCACTGGCATTTCGTTGTCGAAAGTGACCCGCGATGACAACCTGCGTGACCTGCTAGCAGCCTATGACCGCTTGCTCGCACACCCGGCCCTCGACACCTCGGCGATTGCGGTGGTGGGCACCAGTTACGGTGGTTATCTGGCTGCGATTCTCACCTCGTTGCGCCCGGTGCGCTGGCTGGCGCTGCGGGTGCCGGCGCTGTATCGCGACGAACAATGGCACACGCCCAAGCGCGATCTGGATAAGGTGGATTTGCTCGATTACCGCAGCACTCTGGTGCACGCCGACAACAATCGGGCGCTGCATGCCTGCGCGGCGTTTACCGGGGATGTGTTGTTGGTCGAATCGGAGACCGACGACCACATCCCTCACGCGACCATCATGAGTTATCGGGCGGCGTGCCAGCAGACTCATTCGCTGACTCACCGCATCATCGACGGCGCCGATCACGCCCTCAGCGACCCCATTTCGCAACAGGCCTACACCTCGATCCTGGTGGACTGGATTACGGAAATGGTGGTGGGTGAGCGGTTGAGCATTATTCAATCCAGTTGAATGTGTGGTGGTCTCACGATCATTCGCGAGCAAGCCCGCTCCCACATTAGACCGCGATCAAATGTGGGAACGGGCTTGCTCGCGAAGGCGGCATTCGCTTCACCACACGTCTCAAGAAGGCTTCTTCTCAATCCGCAACGCCTTCGCCTTGGCCTCCACCACCAAATACATCACCAGCGTAATCAACAACGGCAAAATGAAATAAATCGCCCGATAAGCCAGCAACCCCGCTACCAGACTCCCGCGCGATGCCTCATGTTGCAGCAGCGCCACAAACACCGCCTCCAGCACCCCAAGCCCCGCCGGAATGTGCGTAATGACCCCGGCAATCGCACTGATCAACAACACCCCCAGCACCAGCGGATAGTCGAGCTTGCTCGGCAGCAGAGTGAAAATCACCGCCGCCATCAACGACCAGTTCAGCGCCCCAAGCGCCAGTTGCAGCACCGCCATGCGCAGCGACGGCAGATTAATTTCCACCCCGCGAATCGCCCATTCCCGCCGCTTGGAAAACTGGCACGCCGCCAGATACCCCGCGCTCACCACCAACAATAAAACCCCGACGTCTTGCAACGCATCACTGCTCAACTTCCAGCCCGGCGGCATTCGCACCAGACCGCTGCTGAACACTGCGCCGGCAATCACCATGTAGCCAAACCAATTGGTCGCCAGGCTCAAGCCGAGGATTTTCGCGATGTTGCCTTTGCTCACCCCGAGCCGCGAATACAGTCGATAACGCATGGCGATGCCGCCGACCCAGGCACTCAGGTTGAGGTTGAAGGCGTAGCTGATGATCCCCACCGGCAAGATCTGTTTCCAGGTCAGGTCCTGGCGAATGTAGGTGCGGCCGATCAGATCGAAACAGGCGTAAACCAGAAAGCTCAACAGCGTCAGCCCTGAGGCGATGATCAGCGTGCGCACCTTGAAATCGGCCAGGGTGTCGAACACTTCGTTCCATTCGATACGCTGGGCGAGCATCGTGAACAGCACGATCAGCGCGAGGAAAAACAGCACCGTCAGCGGCGTTTTCCAGCGACTCCAACGGGACTTGTTTTGGCGCTCGGCGTGGGCGGCGGCGTGCGCTTCAGCGCGGCTCATGGCTGTCGCTCCCGGCCCGATGGATGAAGGGTTTCAAGCGTGGCTTGTGCGCCGGCAGCCACCCGGCCCATGCCGGAAAATGCCGCAGGAAGTGAAACACCAGAAAACCGACGGTCATGTGCCAGACCCGCCCGCGCGGGGCGCTGTCCGGGGATATGGCTTTGCAGTGGTTATTACTCAAATCTTCAAGGCGCTTGAACAGTTCGCGGTTGAACGCGCGATCGCGGATCAACACATTGGCTTCCAGGTTCATCGACAGGCTCAACGGGTCGAGGTTGCTCGAACCAACCGTGCTCCAGTCCTCGTCCACCAGTGCGACTTTGCCGTGCAACGGGCGGTCGCCATATTCGTGAATCTGCACGCCGGCCTTGAGCAAATAGTCGTAGGTCATGTGCGCGGCAATCTTCGCCACCAGCATGTCTGGCTGACCTTGCAGAATCAGCCGCACATCGACGCCACGGCGCGCGGCATTGCGGATCTCGCGCAGCAGACGAAAACCGGGAAAGAAGTAGGCGTTGGCGATCACGACGCGGCGCTGAGCACTGCGCAACACTTGCCGGTAAACCTCCTCGATGTCGGTGCGATGGTCGCCGTTGTCGCGGTAGACCAGCCGAACCTGACCGTCATGGTCGTTGAATGCCAGTTCCGCACGCCGTTGCTTGCGCCGTTGCCACCAATACTTGGCCCGGGCCGGGCGACCACTTTGCAGAAGCGCGAAGTGATGAATGTCCGCCACCGCCGGGCCTTGTACTTCAACGGCAAAATCCTGCTTGGCCTCGGGGCCGAAATCGGCCAAATGGTCGGCGGAAAAGTTGATCCCGCCAAGGAACGCAATCGTGCCGTCGACCACCACAATCTTGCGGTGCAAGCGCCGGAACCAATTGGTGCGGATGCCCAGATGCTTGGGCGCCGGGTCGAACATCTGGATATGCACGCCGGCCTTGTTCAGGTCGGCGAGGAAACCAGTGCTCAACTCGCCGCAACCAAAGCCGTCGAGGCTGACGGTGGTGCGCACGCCACGCCCGGCCGCTTCAATCAGAATCTGCTGAAGCTCATTGCCGACCTTGTCCTCGAACAGAATGAAGGTCTCCAGCAGGATTTCAGTCTGGGCCTGGCGCAACGCCTCAAACACTCGTGGAAAGTACGCCTCACCATTTTCCAGCAGTTCGACCCGGTTGTTCCCGTGCCAGCCGTAGACAACGTCGACCGCCGCCGGCTCGCCCCGCGGCGGCGCGGAAATCTGTTCCGCAGTGGCTTTTTCCATCGAGGGATTGTTCATAGCTCGATCTCCACCGACAGCGGGGCATGGTCGGAAAGATGTGACCAGGGCCGCGCCGCCAGCACTTGCGGACGGCTGGCCTTGAGGTTGCGCACGTAGATGCGGTCCAGGCGCAATACCGGCCAGCGCGCCGGAAAACTGCGGGCCGGTTTGCCCTGGTGTTCGGCGAAGACTTCGCGCAAGCCACAGAGTTTGAGCACGGTATCGGCCCGTTGGCGCCAGTCATTGAAGTCGCCCGCGACGATCACCGGCGCATCGCCTGGCAGCTCTGCGATGCGCCGGGCCAGCAGCTTCAGTTGCTCCGTGCGGTGCGCTTCATGCAGCCCGAGGTGCACACAAATGGCGTGTACTTCCTGGCCGTCACCGGGCAGGCGCAGCACGCAATGCAGCAAGCCACGGTTTTCGTGACCGCTGATGGACACGTCGAGGTTGTCGTGGCGGATGATCTGGAATTTCGACAGCAACGCATTGCCGTGATCGCCCGCCGGGTACACCGCGTTGCGGCCATAGGCGAACTGCGGCCACAGCGTGTCGGCGAGGAATTCGTATTGCGGCATCATCGGCCAGTTGCTGTAGCGCTGGGGATGCTGTTCGTGGGTGCCGTGGACTTCCTGCAAAAACACCACGTCGGCGGACACACTGCGCACCGCTTCACGCAGCTCGGGCAGGATGAAGCGCCGGTTGAACGCGGTGAAGCCCTTGTGAGTGTTGACCGTCAGCACGGTAAACCGGCGTACGGTAGCGATGATGGATTGCTGCTCGTCGGTGACGCCGACCGGTTCGGAAATGCTCATGGCAGCACGCCTTCGGCAGCAGGTTCGCCGGGGCGGGTGGCGAGGTCTTTGTCGAGATGGAAACGCTCCAGCAGGCTGCGGGCGTCGAAGGGCGCGCGGACTTTGATGTCGTTATCGAAGTAGCAGAACACTTCCCGGGATTTGCGCGCCTTGGGCTTTTGTCTTGGCGCGATCAAGTGTGGGTCGCTCGGTTGCTGGCCGTGATTCCAGGCGTCGATCCGGTCGCCCCAATGTTTCAGCGCCTGGGGCGTGTAGCCGCTGGCGTAGAGCTCTTCGGCACCGTGCAGCCGCAGGTAGACGAAATCGCTGGTGAGGTCTTCGCGGTACGGCCATTTGCCGGCGGTGTCGGCGATCACCAGGGCAGCGTTGTAGCGCTTGAGCAGGCGAATGAAGGCCGGGTCGACGAAGCTCTCGTTGCGAATTTCCACGGCGTGGCGCAGCGGCTTTTTCCCGTGGGCCTTCAGGCTGGCGTGGCCGTGCAAGTGCGAATCATGCTGACGGGCGAGGGTGGCGGCCTGCTCGGTGTTGTGGGGCAGTTGTTCGAGGAAATGTTCAAACAACTCGGCGTCGAATTTGAAACTGGGCGGGAATTGCCAGAGGATCGGGCCGAGTTTTTCCTTGAGCTCCAGCACCCCGGAGGCGAAGAAATTCGCCAGGGGTTTATGGATGTCCCGCAGGCGTTTGATGTGAGTGATAAAACGCGGGGCCTTGACGCTGAAGACGAAGCCCGGCGGGGTTTCGCTGTACCACAGGGCATAACGTTCGGGCCGTTGCAGGGCGTAGAACGATCCATTGATTTCGATGCTGTTGACGGCCCGCGAGGCGAATTGCAATTCGCGCTTTTGGGTCAACCCCTTCGGGTAGAAGCCCCCGCGCCACGGTGTGTAGCGCCAGCCTGAAATTCCGATATGAATCGCCGCCATGTGCCCTCCCGTCGAATGACCCTCTTACTGCCGTTGTCTTTGGATGACTGCCGGGCAAACCAGAAAGTTTCGACGGGACTACAGACGGTAAACACTTGGAGGATCACCCTCGATCAACTGTGGGAGCGGGCTTGCTCGCGAAAGCAGTGTGTCAGGCAACATTAATGCTGACTGATCCACCGTATTCGCGAGCAAGCGCGCTCCCACAGGGTTTAGTGACCGACGACGATGCGCGTTGTGCTTTCGGCGTAGACCGGACCCAACCCATCAAGACGCCCACTCCACATCGTCAACGCCAGGGCCACCAACACCACCAGCCCACCAATCCACGCGGTGTGAATCAGCCCCATATTCGCGACGATCAAACCACCACCCCACGCTCCCCCGGCAATCCCGAGGTTGAACGCTGCGATGTTCAGCCCGGAAGCCACGTCCACCGCATGCGGGGTGTGATGCTCGGCCTGACGCACCACATACACCTGCAACCCCGGCACGTTGCCGAACGCGACCGCGCCCCAGACCAGCACGGTAGCGAGCGCCAGCCATGGATTGCCGGCAGTGAAGGTCAACACAAACAACACCGCAGCGAGCAGGGCGAAGATGATTTTCAGGGCGCTGATCGGGCCACGTTTGTCTGCCAGTTTGCCGCCCCAGATGTTACCGACCGCCACCGAGATGCCGTACACCAGCAACACCAGGCTGACGGTGCTGGCGCTGAAACCGGAGATGTCTTGAAGAATCGGTGCCAGGAAGGTGAAGGCAATGAACGAGCCGCCGTAACCGACCGCGGTCATGGCGTACACCAACAACAGGCGTGGCTGTTTGAGCACCTGCAATTGCTGCAACAGCGAGGCGGGTTTGCTATGGGCGATGTTTTTCGGCACGTAGATCAGGCTGCCGATAAACGCGATCACACCCAACGCCGACACGGCGAGGAAGGTTTCACGCCAGCCGAAATGTTGACCGATGAAGGTCCCCAAAGGCACGCCAGTGACCAGCGCCACGGTCAGGCCGGTGAACATGATGGCGATCGCGCTGGCGGCTTTTTCTTTCGGCACCAGGCTGGTGGCGATGGTCGAGCCAATCGAGAAAAACACCCCGTGGGCCAGGCCGGTGACGATCCGCGCGATGATCAGCGATTCGTAGCTCGGCGCTTTCCAAGCCAGCAGGTTGCCGAGGGTGAACAGCACCATCAGCGACAACAGCAGCAATTTGCGTGGGACTTTGCCGGTGAGGGCGGTCAGCACCGGGGCGCCGATGGCGACACCCAGGGCGTAGAGGCTGACCAACAGGCCGGCGGACGGCAGGCTGACACCGAGGTCGGCGCCAATGGTAGGTAACAGGCCAACGATGACGAACTCGGTCGTCCCGATGGCAAAGGCGCTGAGGGTCAGCGCGAGCAAGGCAATGGGCATGACTGCAACTCCGGTGGGTGATTGATGGAGCGCAGTGTCGGGGTTTGGGTTGTGCGGAAAAATACAGGGGTAGGCATTTGATATTTGCCTGGTGCGCAAAGATCGACCAGGCAACACAGACCCTGTGGGAGCGGGCTTGCTCGCGAAAGCGTTGGGTCAGTCAGCATCAATGTTGAATGAATGACCGCTTTCGCGAGCAAGCCCGCTCCCACATGGGAACTGCGGTGACTGCTATCTCGCGGTCAAAACCGAACTTGCCCGCCATTTCCCGATCAGTTCCTTACAGACCCTTTTCAAGGAGCTCCGCGTTTTGTTCAAGATCAAGACCGCGATACTGCTGGGGGCGCTGCTGATTCTGGGCAGCGGTGAGCTCGAAGCCGCCACGCTGCCGGGCATTCCCGCTGCTGCTACCGCACAAGCACCGGCCAAGCCTGAGCCGCTGGTCCAGGGCGGGCTGCTCGGGGCCATCAGTTCCAGCATCGACGACGTGCAGGACAAACTCGACCTCAACGAAAACCTGGTGGACGCATGGCGCCTGCGGGCCGATCGGGCGGCCGATGAAGTCGACAAACTGGTCAACCAGCCCTCGACGCGTTCCGGCTGGAGTGTGGCCGGCGATTTCCTGATGCTGTCCGGCGTCTGGCTCGGCACCTTTGCCTTGCTCACGGTCCTCGGCGGCCTCGCGGCCAAGCGCCTGGTCCAGGGTCACTGGCTGCGCACCCGCCAACGCAGCCAGGACTTGCTCGGCTATTTGATGCCATACACGCTACCGGCGATCGCCAGCCTGCCACTGACCCTTTATGTCAGCCACTTCCTGCCTGCCTCGGCCGGCCGAGCACTGGCGCTGTGTTTTGCCTACGCCACCAGCAGCGGCATTTTCTCGACCTCGATGCTGCTCTGCGTGATCGTCATGTTCAACACCGGCCACAAGCGCCCAGCGGTGCAGATCATTCGTGACTACGGCCCCAAACCACTGTTCCTGATCGGCTTCCTCGCAGCGCTTAGCGATGCCTTGACCAGTCCGCAGATCGCCCGGCAACTGGGTGGCAATATCACCAGCAGCGTCGCAGTGTTTACCGGGTTGTTTGCCTCGATCATCTTCGGTTATCTGGTCATCCGTCTAAGACGTCCGGTGGCGCATCTGATCCGCAACCGCCCGTTGGCCCAACGGCTCAAACAACCGTCGCTGCAAGAATCCCTGCGGATCTTTTCCGGGCTCTGGTACTGGCCGATTCTGTTGATGGTGATGGTCTCGGCGATCAATCTGATCGGCGTCGGCGAGGACAATCAAAAAGTCCTGCGCTGTGCGTTGTTCACCACGATATTGCTGATTGCCACGGTGTTCCTGAGCACGATTTTCCAGCACCTGTTCAAATCCCGGAAAGTCGAAAAAATCCAGCGCAGCAGCGCCTACAAGGAACGCTTTCTCAGCTTGCTGCACGCGCTGCTGCGGATCGTCATGGCGGTAGCGTTCATCGAGATTCTTGGGCGAATCTGGGGCGTGTCGCTGTTCGAATTCGCAGAGGAAAATTCCATAGGCCGGGCAATCAGTAATTCGCTGAGCAGCATCGGTCTGATCTTCCTGGTGACTTGGCTGCTGTGGGTGGTAATGGACACGGCGATTCAGGAAGCGTTGAAACCACCGGTCAGCAAACGCGCGGCGCGCCAACCGAGTACGCGGGTAAAAACCATCCTGCCGCTGCTGCGCAACGCGGTCAAAATCATCCTGGTGGTGATCTGTGCGATCACCACCATGGCCAATCTGGGGATCAACGTCGCACCCCTGCTGGCCGGTGCCGGTGTGGTCGGTTTGGCCATCGGTTTCGGCTCGCAGCAACTGGTCCAGGACGTGATCACCGGGTTGTTCATCATCATCGAAGACACGCTGTCGATCGGCGATTGGGTGGTACTCGACTCCGGCCACGCCGGCACCGTCGAAGGCCTGACCATCCGCACCTTGCGCCTACGGGACGGCAAGGGTTTTGTGCACTCGGTACCGTTCGGCCAGATCAAGGCTGTGACCAACCAATCGCGGCAGTTTGCCTATGCGTTTTTCTCGGTGCAGTTCACCTACGACACTGACGTGGACAAGGCCATTGAGCTGATCCGCGAAGCGGGGGATTCGATCCGTGACGACGCGTTTCTCAAGTACAACCTGCAAGGGCCGCTCGATGTGTTTGGCGTCGATAAGATGGACCTTAACGGCGTGGTGCTGACGGCGCAGTTCCGCACCGTTTCGGGCGGGCAATATGCGGTGAGCCGGGCGTTTAACCAGCGGCTGAAAAAGCTTGTGGATAACAGCCCGTGGGTGCATTTCGCGCAGACTTATCCACAGCAGGTTTTTATTCCGAAGCGTGGGATGGATGAAGTGGAAGAAGAGGGGCCGGCGCCGGACAATTCGCCGGTGTTGTTGCCGGATCAGCCTCGTACTCAATGATGTGGGTTGGTGCTGATGGCCCCTTCGCGAGCAAGCCCGCTCCCACAGTGGATCGATGTCGGACCGAAGCTTTGTAACCGACACACATCCCCTGTGGGAGCGGGCTTGCTCGCGAAGAGGCCTGCCCAGCCAACCTCAATGTCGGATGAGTTTGCTATGTAATTCGGCAGATGCCTGCTGCTCCAGCTCCAACCAAAAAACCTGCTTGCCGGCAATCTCCGCTGCCACCGGCAACCCATCTCGATACACCAACCGATTACTCGCCAGCGCCGGCACTTTCACTCCCGGCAGCAACGTCCCTGCAAGGTTCAACGGATCAACCCCGCACACCGCTATCAAACTCCCGTCATGGGGCCGACGCCGAACTTCGCGCAACAACGGAATCGCCTCGGGCAATGCAAACTGTTCCCCCGCCAAACCACTGACAAACCGCCCGCCACGAATCTCCCCGCGAGCTTCCAGCCGATGGAAGGTGCGCAGCAATTCGCGCCAGCTCGGCAACCAGTCCGCCTCACGCTCAAGCAAGCGCCAGAACACCACGCCGTAGCGCCGGAGCAAGGTCATGGCGATATGTTCCAGCGTATCGGCGGGTGTCGGCGCCGGGCGTTTGTTATCCACAACCGGCGCCGGCGGCCCGCGTCGCAACAAGGCCCAGCGCCCGGCATCGTCCATGCCGCCGACAAACGCTCCGCGCCCACGTCGGCTGCTGCGTTGCTGGCGTTTGCTCGCGGGGGTGATCAGTGCCCGCAGCCCGGCGAAGCTGTCGGCATTCACCAATCCGGCGCCCACCAGTTCCTGCAAGGCGATTTCCAGCTCGGTGCGCAGCAGGTGCGCTTCATGAATCAGCTCATCGAAAAACAATGCGCCGTGCTGGCTCAGCGCCTCGAAGACCTTTTGCGTTTTGGGTGATAACTCGCTGATCGGCGTCTGTTCGGTCAGCCCGCTCCACAACCCGACCTGACTGCGCGGCAACAGCAGAATCGGCGTACTGCGCAGCGCCGTGCTGGCGCTCTTGTTGCGGGCGGTCAGGCGTGTCCACACCAGTTTGCCGCTGCGGCACAGGTCATCCAGCCAACTCGCCGAATAGTCCTTGAGCCGCGCCGGCAGAATGTCGCTGTCCCAGGCTGAAGCGGCAGCGGGGTAGCCTTCGAATTGACCAATGATCGCCGGCAACACTGCACTGCCCTGACCTTGTGTAGCGCTGGACAAATGCTGCCAGTCGAACAGAAACCGCATGAAATCCTGCAACGCCACCGGCTCGATTTCCCGGCGCAGACGCTTGACCGTGTAGCGATGAATCCGCGCCAGCAGATGCCGTTCGCACCATTCCTCAATGTCGGCGCCGGGGCTGAATTGCCCGCGCAGCACATAGCCTTCGCGCTCCAGTTGCGCCAGGGCTTGAGTGACCTGAGTCGCCGGTAAGCCCAGCGGTTCGGCAATCGCGTTCAGCGGTAACGGCCCAAACGCACTGAGCCGCGCACGGATCACTTCCAGCACCGCTTCATCGGTTTCCCAGACTTCATCGAAACCGGGCAACGCTTCCAGCGGCGGCAGCAAAATCGCCTGTGGATAAATCGCCCGCAGGCAGGTCAACCGCTCCAGCGCCAACCACAACGATTGCCCGGCATTGATCTGCAAACGGCTGGCGCGGCCACTGTCGGCCAGGGCATTCAGCCAATCGAGCCAATGAGGGTTGGCTTTAGCTTCGGCATCGCTGATGCACGCCAGGCTCATCAACGCCTCATGCATTTCATCGATGCCAGTGGGCGCTGGCCAGGCTTCATCGCGTACGGCTTGAATCGCTTCGGCATCCAGTGCGCCGAGGTCATCGGTGGATTGCGGGTCGCTCCAGCGCCGGTTGAGCACCGCTTGGGTGCGGCGTTCCTCCAGCGGCGCATCGTCGAGAAAGGTGTAGGGTCGGGCGCTGAGAATTTCTGCCGCTAGCGGCGAGGGCGCCGGCAAATCGCGGCTGATCAGGCGGATTTCGCCCCGTTCCATACGCCGTAACAGTGTCAGCCAGCCTTCGGTGTCCATGGCTTCGTGCAGGCAATCGTCGAGGGTTTGTTCCACCAGCGGATGGTCGGGAATCTCCCGTTCGCCCGCAAGATTTTCGACGCAAGCGATCTGATCGGGAAACACGTTGGCGATCAGGTCTTCGCTTTTCATCCGCTGGATCTGCGGCGGGACTTTGCGTCCGCCGCTATAACGCGGCAGCGCCAACGCCACCCCGGCATTCCAGCGCCAGCGCACGCCGAACAACGGTGCTTCGAGCACCGCTTGAATCAGGAGGTGCTCGGCGCTGTTGCTGTGCAGGTAGCGCCAGACGTCATCAAGTTCAAAGCTGTGGCTGGTGGACAGCGACAGGACGATGGCGTCTTCACTGGCGGCAGCCTGCAATTCAAAGTTGAAGGTGCGGCAAAAACGCTTGCGCAGGGCCAGGCCCCAGGCGCGGTTGATTCGGCTGCCAAACGGGGTGTGGATGATCAGTTGGGTGCCGCCGGACTCGTCGAAAAACCGCTCCATCAGCAGCGTGTCCTGAGACGGCAGGGCGCCCAACGTCAGGCGTGCGCGAGCGAGGTAATCCACCAGTTGATCGGCGCTGGCCAGGTTCAGGCCGAGGGTTTCGGTCAGCCAGTCGAGCGCTGGCTGCAAATTGCCGGGGGTGGCGCCGAGCAGTTCATCGAGTTGCGCTTGCAGGCGCGCCACGGCAAACGACAACTCCGCGCTGCGCCCCGGCGCTTCTCCGAGCCAGAACGGAATCGTCGGCGGCTGGCCTTGGGCGTCTTCGACCCGGACCTTGCCGGTTTCCACCCGCAGGATTCGATAGGACGTGTTGCCGAGTTGGAAGACGTCGCCGGCGATACTTTCCACCGCGAAGTCTTCGTTGACACTGCCGATGTTCAGCCCTTGGGGCTCCAGCAGCACGCTGTAGTCGGCGTTGTCCGGAATCGTCCCGCCACTGGTGACGGCGGTCAGTTTGGCGCCACGGCGTCCGCGCAGGGTGCGGCTCACGGCGTCGCGATGCAGATAAGCGCTACGGATGCCCTGGCGACCGTTGTAGCCCTCGGCAAGCATCTGCAGCAGCGCTTGATAGTGTTTTTCGTCGAGGTTGGCGTAGGGCGAGGCATGGCGGAACATTTCCAGCAGCGGCTGCTCCTGCCATTCCTGGCAACTGACCTCGGCGATGATCTGCTGCGCCAGCACGTCCAGCGGCGCCACGGGGATCAGCAACGTGTCGAGTTCGCCCCGGCGCACGCAGTCGAGCAGCGCGGCGCACTCGATCAAGTCATCGCGGGTAGTGGCGAACAACCGGCCCTTGGGCGTGCCGCCGACCTGGTGCCCGGATCGACCGACCCGTTGCAGAAAGCCTGCAATCGAACGCGGCGAGGCGATCTGACAGACCAGATCGACATCGCCGATATCAATCCCCAACTCCAACGAGGCCGTGGCGATCAGCACTTGCAGCTCGCCGCGTTTGAGCCGTTGTTCGGCGTCGAGGCGAAACTCCTTGGCCAGGCTGCCGTGGTGCGCGGCCACGGCGTCCTTGCCCAAACGTTCGCTCAAGTGCCGGCTCAGGCGTTCGGCCAGGCGCCGGGTGTTGACGAAAATCAGCGTGGTGCGGTGTTCACGAGCGAGGGTGGCGAGACGGTCGTAAACCAATTCCCAAACATCGTTGGCCATCACTGCCGAGAGCGGCACTGGCGGCACTTCGATGCCCAGGTCCCTTGGGCGGGCGTGGCCGATGTCGATGATTTCGCAGGGCCGGTCGCGGCCGACGAGAAAGCGCGAGACCGCTTCGATGGGTTTTTGCGTGGCAGACAGGCCGATACGCATCAGTGGTTGCGGGCAGAGCGCCTGCAAGCGCTCCAGGCTCAGCGCCAAGTGGCTGCCGCGTTTACTCGCGGCGATGGCGTGGATTTCGTCGACGATGACCGTGCGCGTGGTGCCGAGCATTTTTCGGCCGGAATCGGAACCGAGCAGCACGTAAAGGGATTCCGGGGTGGTCACCAGAATGTGCGGCGCGGTCTTGCGCATCGCCGAGCGATCTTTTTGCGGGGTGTCGCCGGTACGCACAGCGGTGTTGATCTGCAATTGGGGCAGGCCCATCACGCGCAATTGCTCGGTGATGCCGGCCAGCGGGTTTTGCAGGTTGATCTGTATGTCGTTGGACAGCGCCTTGAGCGGCGAAACGTAGACCACCAGGGTTTGGTCCGGCAGCTTGCCGTTGTTCTCTAGCCCTTGGTGAACCAGATCGTCGAGCACGGCGAGGAACGCGGTCAGGGTTTTGCCGGAACCGGTGGGCGCAGCGATCAAGGTCGAACGGCGTTGGCGAATCAACGGCCACGCCCGAGCCTGGGCGGCGGTGACCGTCGGGAAGGTCTTGCTGAACCAGGCACTGACGGCAGGGTGAAAGCCAGCCAGGGCACTGTCTGCGGGGATGGGCAGGTTCATGCAGTAATTTATGCGGGCGGGGTGGGGAAGATGCAAGTCTTGGGAGCCGACCGGTATCCCTGTGGCGAGGGGGCTTGCCCCCGCTCGGCTGCGCAGCAGTCGTAAAATCTGCCGACGCGGCGCGTCAGATAAAATGCGGTTGCCTGTTTTTGGGGCCGCTTCGCAGCCCAGCGGGGGCAAACCCCCTCGCCACAGAGGCGCAGCGAATTCCGGCGATCTACACTTTACGGATGACGGTTGCGCACTAAACCCGCAAAATGCAACGATTCCGGCAACTATCGACGACATCGCCTGCCGGCGCTGTCGATACAGCCATCGTTCCAATCAGACTGGGCCTGCTGACTCTATGCGAATGCGCCTTATGTTACTGGGCGGCGGAAATGCCCTTGGGCAGGCGCTGATTCGCCTCGGTGCGGAGGAAGACATCGGTTTCCTCGCCCCCCGCCCACCACAAGACGGCTGGGATGCCGCGAGCCTGACGCAACTGCTCGACGACACCCGTCCGGACGCGCTGATCAATCTCGCCTACTATTTCGACTGGTTCCAGGCGGAGACGGTCAGTGAACAGCGTCTGGCCGGGCAAGAACGCGCGGTCGAGCGCCTGGCCGAACTGTGCCAGCACCACAACATCGTGCTGCTGCAGCCTTCGAGCTATCGAGTGTTTGACGGCTCGCGGGCCACGGCCTACAGCGAAAAAGACGAGCCGGTGCCCCTGGGCCTGCGCGGTCAGGCCTTGTGGCGGATCGAGCAAAGCGTGCGTGCCACTTGCCCGCAACACGTGTTGTTGCGCTTCGGCTGGCTGCTCGACGACAGCCCCGACGGCACCCTCGGGCGTTTCCTCGCCCGGGCCGAGACGCCTGAAGAGCTGCTGATGGCCGACGATCGCCGGGGTAATCCGACGCCGGTGGACGATGCGGCTCGGGTGATCATTTCAGTGCTCAAGCAACTCGATTGTGCAGCGCCGCTGTGGGGCACCTATCATTACGCCGGACATGAGGCGACCACGCCGCTGGCATTAGGGCAGGCGATCATCACCGAAGCACGCAACCTGCACGAACTGGCCATCGAAGCGCCGACCGCCCAGGCACACGCTGCGCGGCCCGACGCTGCCGAAGAACCGCAACACGCGGTGCTGGCCTGCAAGAAAATTCTGCACACCTTCGGGATCAAGCCCCGCGCCTGGCGCGCGGCGCTCCCGGGCTTACTGGATAGGTTTTATCGCCATGGCTGACGGCCCTGTTTTAATCACCGGCGGCGCCGGTTTCATTGGTTCGCACCTCACTGATGCCTTGCTTGCCCAAGGCCATTCGGTGCGGATTCTCGATGACCTGTCCACCGGCAAACGCACTAACCTGCCGCTGGACAACCCCAAGGTCGAACTGATTGTTGGCGACGTCGCCGACGCGGCATTGGTCGCCCGCTCGATGATCGGTTGCAGTGCTGTCGCGCACTTGGCCGCCGTGGCCTCGGTGCAGGCGTCGGTGGACGATCCGGTGAAGACTCACCAGAGCAATTTCATCGGCACCCTGAATGTCTGCGAGGCCATGCGTCAGGCCGGCGTAAAACGGGTGTTGTTTGCCTCCAGCGCGGCGGTTTACGGCAACAACGGTGAAGGTGAGTCGATTGACGAAGACACCGCCAAGGCGCCGCTGACGCCGTACGCCTCGGACAAATTGGCTGGCGAGTACTACTTCGATTTCTACCGCCGCCAGCATGGCCTGGAGCCGGTAGTGTTCCGCTTCTTCAACATCTTCGGCCCACGCCAGGACCCGTCCTCGCCGTATTCCGGGGTGATCAGCATTTTCAGCGAGCGTGCGCAGAAAGGCCTGCCGATCACCGTGTTCGGTGATGGTGAGCAGACGCGGGATTTTGTTTACGTTGAAGATCTGGTCGATTTGCTGGTGCAGGCGATCGAGAAACCACAGATCGAAGTTGGAGCGGTCAACGTCGGCTGGAATCAGGCCACCACGCTCAAGCAGATGCTGGAAGCGCTTGGCCAGGTGGTCGGTGAGTTGCCGCCGGTAAGTTATGGTCCGGCGCGTTCTGGTGACATCCGTCACTCGCGGGCGAACAACCGGCGTTTGTTGGAGCGGTTTACTTATCCGGCGCAGACCCCGATGAGCGTTGGCTTGGCACGGTTGTTGGGTCGCTAAGTTTTTCGCGGCCATGAAAAAGGCGCCTGTTGAGGCGCCTTTTTTATTGCTCGAACATCACCGCCTTGGCAGGCGATGAACTTGTGGCGGGGGGGCTTGCCCCCGTTGGGCTGCGAAGCGGCCCCAAAACTGATGGTGACTGCTGCGCAGTCAAACGGGGGCAAGCCCCCTCGCCACAGTCTTAGCTTTCACCACAAATCGGGGTTTAGAACTTGTAGCCCAGGCCAACCATGTACACGAACGGGTCCACATCCACATTGACCTTGGCCCGAGTGCCTGGCGCCACGGCGTCGTTTTCCACGGTCGCACGGGTGTTGATGTCGATGTAGCGCATCTGGGCGTTGAGCATGATGTTGTCGGTGAGCATGTAGTCAGCCCCGACCTGGAACGCCATGCCCCAGGAGTTTTTAGCCTTGAAGTTGCTGAACCCGTTGGCTTGCGCTTCGTTGCTGAGCTTTTCGTCGTAGATCCAGGTGTAGTTGATACCCGCGCCCACATACGGCTGGAAGGCCGACTTGTTGTCGAGCGGGTAGTAAACAACGCTCAGGGTCGGTGGCAGGTGTTTGAGGGTGCCGAGCTTGCCGTTGGCCGCGCCCAGGCCGGTGCCTTTGAGGTTCACGTCATGCTCGAACGGCGAGGCGGCGAGCAGCTCGATACCGACATTGTTGGTGACCATGTACGCGAAGTTCAGGCCCAACTGTGTGTCGCTGTCCATGGTGGCCTTACCACCCAGGTTGGTACCGGCCAATGGGCCTTGATCGACCTTGACGCTGGAGCTGCTGGCTTTCGGGTTGACGGTGATTGCACCGGCGCGAACGATGATGTCGCCAGCGTCGAAGGCGTGGGCGAGCGGGGCTGCGAGCGCGAGGGCAAACAGCGAAGCGCTGAGCAAGGACTTGTTCATGGGGGCTCCAAAGGACGTTGAAAATGTTCGATGTCCAATGGTAAAGAGCCATCTGATACGGTCTTTTGATTCAGCTCAATGAAACAGTGATGGGTCCAGTTTTCGTGGAACCTTTGAGGGTCTCATCGCGAGCAAGCTCGCTCCCACAGGGGATTTGTGTCAATGCACAGATCCAATGTGGGAGCGAGCTTGCTCGCGATGGCTATCTATCCAACACAACATGACTACCGGATTCACTCCGGCAATTCATACACATAAATCTTGTCGGCATTCATCTGATACCCGGCATCCGCCAATTCGCTGCTGGACGCCTTTACCTGCAAAGAACCTTCGATCCAGTACGGCTGATACAGCTCATCGAGCTTCACACCGACCTCGCTTTTCACATGCACGATCTGGTTCGACGGCGGTGGCGGCACGTGGATGCAGGCGCCGAAATACGGCACCAGCAAGAACTCCGTGGTGCGACCTTCTTCGCTCACTTCCAGCGGCACGATATAACCCGGCAGTCGGATCTTCTTGCCATCGAGGCTTTTCACCACCGGCGCATTGGGCAAATCCTGCTTGGCGGCCGGGGCCGATTCAAGCGCGCTGCTCATCTGTGACAGATCATGCAGCGGCGTCATGTTCGGCACTTCCGCCGGGGCGTCCGGCGGGATCATTTCCTGCCAGGTCAAATCCTTCGGCTCGGCCGCCCACAGCGGCAGGGCGACCAGCATCAACAGCGCGAACAGAGCGCGGGGCATCTTTAACGTCCTCATAAACGGATCGACAGGCCATCGGCCAACGATTGGCGATACGCACGCCAGGCCGGCACGCTGCCCATCAGCAGCGCGGCGATCAGGATGCCACCGAGCAACGTCCATTCATATTCGCTCGGCCATGACAGTGGCAAGTACAAGCCGTAATTGGCCTGCACATAACCTTGCGCCGCCGCGATGCACACATACAACAACGCCACGCCGGCAATCACTCCGGACAACGCCAGGGCAAACGCCTCCAGTACCAACAGCGTTGCGATGTGCCATGGCCGTGCACCCACCGAACGCAGAATCGCCATCTCGCGCCGCCGTTCATTGAGGCTGGTGAGAATCGCCGTGAGCATGCCGATCAACCCGGTCAACACCACAAACAACGAGACCACGAACAGGGCTTTCTCCGCCGTGCTCATCAAACTCCACAGCTCCTGCAATGCAACGCCCGGCAGGATCGCCAGCATCGGTTCGCCAAGGAATTCGTTGATTTCACGCTGGACCGCGAAGGTCGAAATCTTGCTGTTGAGACCGAGCATGAACGCGGTGATCGCTTGCGGTGTCAGGTCCATGTTGCGCGCCTGGTCGGCACTGATCCGGCCTTTGCCCTGCGCGGGCACGCCGTTGTGCCAGTCGATATGGATCGCTTCCATCCCGCCGAGGCTAATGTGCAACGTGCGGTCCACCGGGGTGCCGGTGCGTTTGAGAATGCCGACCACGGTGAATGGCTTGTCGTCGTGCTTGACCAGGCTGATCACGGCCACGCCGTGGGCCAGCACCAGTTTGTCGCCGAGTTTGTAGTGCAACGCATCCGCCACTTCGGCGCCGAGCACCACTTCAAACGGGTCGGTGGCGAAAGCCCGGCCATCGGCCAGTTCCAGGTGTTGCTGATGGCCGTACTGATAATGCTCGAAGTACGCCTCGGTGGTGCCCATTACCCGATAACCGCGATGGGAATCGCCGAGAGACATCGGGATCGCCCACTTCACTTTCGGGTTGTTGGCGAAGTGTTCGAAGCTGTCCCAACGGATGTTGTTGGTGGCGTTGCCGATGCGAAACACCGAGTACAGCAACAGGTTCACCGAACCGGAGCGGGCGCCGACGATCAGGTCGGTGCCGCTGATGGTGCTGGCGAAACTGGCCTTGGCTTCAGTGCGCACACGTTCAACGGCTAAAAGCAGGCAGACCGACAGGGCGATGGCGAACGCGGTGAGGATCGCGGTGAAGCGGCGGTTAGCCAGGCTGGCCAGGGCTAGACGAAACAAATACATCTCAGACCTCGAACGGGGTGGCGGCGCGATTAAGCTCGGCCAGCGACAGGTTGCGATCGAACAGCGGCGCGAGGCTCTGGTCGTGGCTGACGAACAACAGGCTCGACCCGGCTTCTCGGCATTCGGCGAACAACAGGCGAATGAAGTTCTCGCGAGCGTCATAGTCCAGGGCCGAGGTCGGTTCGTCGGCGATCACCAGTTCCGGCTGACCGATCAACGCCCGTGCGGCGGCGACCCGTTGTTGCTGGCCGATGGACAACGAATCGGCGCGGCGGCTGAGGATGCTTTCATCCTTCAAGCCCAAATGAGCGAGGAGGGTGGCCGCCGCTTGATCGACGCTGCCGTGGCGCTGTTTCGCCCGTTCGGCGCGCAGCTTGGAGAAGTGGCAGGGCAACTCGACGTTCTCGCGCACCGAGAGGAACGGCAGCAAGTTGAACTGCTGGAAGATGTAGCCGGTGTGATCGACGCGGAAACGGTCACGGGCGCCGGCACCGAGCTCGGTCAGTTCCTGGCCGAGCAAACGGATGCTGCCACGATCGGGCTTCTGCACACCGCCGAGCAGGCCGAGCAGGGTGGTCTTGCCACTGCCGCTGGGGCCCTTGAGGAACAGGGTTTCCCCGGCTTCCAGGCGAAAGGCCGGGATATCCAGCAGCGGCGGGTGACCGGGCCAACTGAAGCCCAGGTCGGACAGTTCGATGAGTGCTTGGGTCATAGCGCCGATTTCATGGGTTTGTCTTGATTACAGCTACAACCCCGATCCCTGTAGGAGCGAGGCTTGCCCGCGAAAGCGATCTTACAGTCGACATCTCTGCTGAATGTGACGGCCTCTTCGCGGGCAAGCCTCGCTCCTACAAGGGGCGGGGGTTGATCAGAAGTTGAGCGATGCAGCCTTCGCCGTCACTTCAACGCCTTGCTGGCCGCTCGGGCCGATCAGTTGTACCTGAATTTTCTGGGTCGCCGGGAAGGTATTGAAGATCGTCGCCAGGTCCAGGGTCTTCAGCGCGCCAGGTGCCGAGCAGCTGAATTGGTAGTGGGCGTGGATTTCGCTGTGGTCATGGTGATGCTCGTGACCGTCCTTGTCCGCTTCGGCGTGGTCATCGTCGTCATGATCGTCGGCGTCAGGCTTGTCGCCGAACAGCGGGCTTTCCAGTTCCTGGGTCGCGACCTTGCAACCGGCCGCTGCAGGCAGGTTGAACAGCACCAGCGGGTTTTCCAGGCGTGCACGGGCGGCGGCGACTTTGGCTTTGTCGGTGTCAGTGGTGGCGGCGTGTTCGAAGCCCACCAGGTTCATCGCCGGGCTTTCCAGCTCCAGCTCCAGGGTCTGGCCGTCCAGCGCCGCGTTCAGGCGACCGACGCCATGTTCATGGGCGCCGAGGCTGCCGTGTTCAGGTTCATTGGCAGCATGAGCAACGGCCAGCGGCAACAGGGCAAACGGCAGAGCGAGCAGCAGACGACGCATGGCGGGTCTCCGGAAAGTAAAGTGAAGAGTTTGTTATGTAATCTTATAACGAAAGTGCGGAGAGTTTGACCGTCCGCTTGGCGTTGCACAAGACCCATGGGAGCATGCATGTCAGAAATGTGCAGGAGCAGACCTATGTTGCGAATACGCGGAAGCATCGGCGACTGGCCGGTGGATTTGACCCTGGAGCTGGACGATAGCGACTGGGCACGGCTCGGCGCGCAGTTGCAGGTGAGCAAAACCGAAGAGGCCAGCGCCCCTGCAGCCAAACCAGTGAACCAGGATGAGGCGCTGTGGCAAATTGCCAAGGACCTGCTGCGCAAGGCCGGGCAATTGAGCGGGCCGGATTTGCTGGAACAACTGGAAGGACTGACCGGCAGCGCGGCCTCGGGCAAACGCTTGCTAGTGCGCTTGCGTCATTGTGCGGATGTGAAAGTAGTGAGCGGCGGGGATACGCCGCTCTATAGCTGGCGCGAGCCAGCGTAGGAGCTGCCGAAGGCTGCGATCTTTTGATCTTTAATACAGCGCGGCAAACAACTTGCGGCGGTACGTGGTCACCAATGGGTGATCGTTGCCCAGCAATTCGAACACCTGCAGCAAGGTCTTGTGCGGCAAGCCTTCGCTGTAGCTGCGGTTGCGGATGAACAGCTTCAGCAGCGAATCCAGCGCCGGCTCGTATTGCTGGCGAGCGAGTTGCTGGATCGCCAGTTGATAGACCGCTTCATCGTCCTGCGGGTTTTTCGCCAGGCGCGCTTTCAGGTCGGCGGCATCCGGCAAATCCTTGGCCTGACCCAGGAATTGGATCTGCGCCTTGGCGCCGGCCAGGGCGGCTTTGTGCTCATCGGTCTTGACCGCGTCGAGCACGGTTTGCGCTTCACCCAATTCACCGCGCTCGGTGAGGCAACGCGCATAAAGGATCAGCGCTTTCGCGTTGGTATTGTCTTCGCCCAGCAGCACCTTGAGGATGGCTTCGGCGTCGGCGAAACGACCTTCGTCGAACAACGCCTGAGCCTGTTCGAACGGATCGGCAGCGGCCGGCGGCGGCATTTGTACGTGCGGTTCAAGCATCGCGCGGACGGCGGATTCCGGTTGCGCACCAGCAAAACCGTCCACCGGTTGACCGTCCTTGAACAGCACCACGGTCGGCAGGCTGCGAATGCCGAAGCGCGAGACGATGTCCGGCTCGACGTCGCAATTGACCTTGGCCAGCAGCAACTCGCCCTGATAACTCTCGGCGATGGTTTGCAGCATCGGCATCAGCGCCTTGCATGGCGCACACCATTCGGCCCAGAAATCCACCAGCACCGGTTTGTGAAAAGAGTTCTCGATCACCGACTGGTCGAAATCAGCAGTCGTGGCGTCGAAGATGTACGGCGTTTCCTGACTCATGGGGGATCTCTTGGAAGCGTGAATGAGGCAACTATACGGCTTGGTGGGGGCTGGCCGGAAGCGGGGTGGCTGTTGGAGAGGTATTGGCTGACAGGACGTTATCGCGAGCAAGCTCGCTCCCACATTGGAATTGTGGCGAACGAGGATTTTGTGATCGACACAAAACAACTGTGGGAGCGAGCTTGCTCGCGATGCTTCTAGCCGCGCCGCGCATGGTAAAGGCTCACATGCCGAAACTCTTCGGGCTCGGCCAGGTCCGGCAAGGTCATGGCCTCGAGCATCTCGATGCGCCGGTACAACGGATGACGAAAATCCCTCACCCGCGAATCCGCGACCAACGCTTCCTGGCCACGACTCAAAAACTCATCGAGTAGCGGCAGATTCGCCCGGTCATACAGCACGTCGGCGACGAGAATCAGATCAAACCGATCCGCCTCGGCAAAGAAATCCGCCGAGTAATTGAGCTCCACATCATTGAGTTCAGCATTCGCCCGACACGCGGCAATCGCCAGTGGGTCCAGGTCACAGGCCACCACTTCCAGCGCCCCGGCTTTCACGGCGGCAATCCCCGCCACGCCGGAACCGGCGCCGAAATCCAGCACCCGTTTGCCTTTGACCCACTCAGGAAACTCAGCGAGATAACGCGCCACCGCCAAGCCGCTGGCCCAGCAGAAACTCCAGTACGGCGGCTCGTGCAGAATCCGCCGGGTTTCTTCGGGGCTGAAGGCGCGATCCATGTTGTCGCCGTCGATCAGCCAAAGCTTCAAGTCAGTGTCCGGCAACTCACAAGCAACAAGCTGTGCGTCACCGAGCAGTTCACCCAATGCCTGTTGCAGGTCGAGCGGTGCAATCATGGTGCTTTGACGAATTGCAGCTGGCCCAAGGCCTGGGTGGTGGCTTGCTCAACGCGCACGGCCGGCAAGTGCAATATCAACTGACCGGACTGGCTGGCGCGGCCACGTAGTTCAACGCGAGCGCCGACCGGGAAGGATTCCGGATTGAAACGCAGGCGAAACGGCAGCACTTGGTTGGTACCGATCAGGCTGGAGCTGGCCAGCAACTGTTGCGGACGGGATTTGTCGTCGATCACCAGCAACGCCAGCTCAACTTCGGCACCGGCCGGCACGCCTTGCAGGGTGCCGCTCAGTTCACGCTGAAAAGCGGGCAGTGGGCCGAGGTCAGCCGACTCCTTGGCTTTTTTCTGCGCCTGTTGCGGCGCGGGGCCCGGCGTCGGTGGCTGGGGCTTGGGTGCATTGCTGCCGCAGGCCACCAGCAGGCTTAAAATACTGAGCAGGACGAGCGGTCTTAGGGACATTTAAGGCTCCAGCAAGGTGACATCCATAATAGCTCGTCTGTATACCGCAAACCCTATGGCTTGTCTTGCCACCGGGATGCGCTACCATGGCCCTCCCTTTTTTTGTTGCCTGCCACCATGCACTGTCCCTTCTGCGGTGCCAACGACACCAAGGTCATCGACTCGCGTCTGGTCGCCGAGGGCGAACAGGTGCGCCGCCGGCGTGAATGCCTGGCCTGCGGCGAACGTTTCACGACGTTCGAGACCGCCGAACTGGTGTTGCCGCGCCTGATCAAAACCGACGGCAGCCGTCAGCCGTTCGACGAAGAAAAACTGCGCGCCGGTATGCAGCGGGCGCTGGAGAAGCGTCCGGTGAGTGTCGAACGCCTCGAATCGTCGCTGGTGCACATCAAACACAAACTGCGCGCCACCGGCGAACGCGAGGTCAAATCCCTCGTGGTCGGTGAACTGGTGATGGCCGAGCTGCAAAAGCTCGACGAAGTCGCCTACATTCGCTTCGCCTCCGTGTATCGGCGCTTTCAGGACCTCAACGAGTTCCGCGAAGAGATCGATCGCCTGGCCCGTGAGCCGGTGAAAGAATGACCACCTCCCCAGAACAAGCCATCCTCGACGCCCATTACATGGCCCGCGCGCTGGAACTGGCGCGCAAAGGTCACTACACGACTCACCCAAACCCTCGGGTGGGCTGCGTGATCGTGCGGGACGGGCAGATTGTCGGCGAAGGCTGGCACGTGCGCACCGGCGAACCTCACGCCGAAGTCCACGCCTTGCGCGCTGCTGGCGATAAGGCTCGCGGCGCCACTGCATACGTAACCCTCGAACCTTGCAGCCACCATGGTCACACGCCGCCCTGCGCCGATGCGCTGGTGAACGCCGGTGTCGCCCGTGTAGTTGCATCGATGCAGGACCCTAACCCGTCGGTCGCCGGTCGCGGCATGGCGCGATTGGCCCAGGCCGGTATTGCTACCGAAAGCGGTGTGCTGGAAGGCGAAGCGCGCAAGCTCAACGAAGGCTTCCTCAAGCGCATGGAACACGGCTTGCCGTTCGTGCGGGTCAAGTTGGCCATGAGCCTGGACGGTCGCACGGCGATGGAAAGCGGCGAAAGCCAATGGATCACCGGCCCGGCCGCCCGTTCGGCGGTACAACGCCTGCGTGCCCAGGCCAGCGTGGTGCTGACCGGCGCCGACACGGTGCTGGCGGACAATGCGCGGTTGACCGTGCGTGCCGCTGAACTGGGTCTGGACGCTGAACAAACCGCGTTGGCCATGAGCCGTCCGCCGCTGCGTGTGCTGATCGACGGCCGTTTGCGCGTGCCGCTGGATGCGCCGTTCTTCAAGGCTGGCCCGGCGCTGGTCGCCACCTGCATGGCCATCGAAGAGCAATATGCCAACGGCCCGGAATGCCTGATCGTGGCCGGCGACGATGGCTTGGTCGACTTGCGCAAATTGCTGGTCGAACTCGCCCATCGTGGGGTCAATGAAGTCTTGGTCGAAGCCGGCCCGCGTCTGGCCGGCGCGTTTGCCCAGCAAGGTCTGGTGGATGAATTCCAGATCTTTATTGCCGGCAAATTTTTAGGCTCGTCCGCGCGCCCATTGCTGGACTGGCCGCTCGCGCAAATGAAGGATGCGCCCGAGCTCAAAATCATCGAAATTCGCGCGGTTGGCGATGACTGGCGAGTCATCGCCATACCTGTGCCAGCAGCGAGCGTATAATTCCCGGCTTGCGCCACGCGACAGCCTTGTTCTCGAGGAGGACTCCATGTTTACCGGCATCATCGAATCCATCGGCAGTATTCGTGCATTGACCCCAAAAGGCGGAGATGTGCGGGTATACGTAGAAACCGGCAAGCTCGACCTGAGCGACGTCAAACTGGGCGACAGCATCGCGGTCAACGGCGTATGCCTGACCGCAGTTGAACTGCCAGGCAATGGCTTTGCGGCAGACGTCAGCCGCGAAACCCTCGACTGCACCGCCATGAACGACCTGAAAAGCGGCAGCCCGGTCAACCTGGAAAAAGCCCTGACCCCGACCACACGTCTGGGTGGGCACCTGGTCAGCGGTCACGTCGATGGCGTGGGCGAAGTGGTTGCCCGTACAGAAAATGCTCGCGCAGTGGAATTCCGCATCCGCGCGCCGAAAGACCTCGCCAAGTACATCGCCCATAAAGGCTCGATCACCGTCGATGGCACCAGCCTGACCGTGAACGCAGTCGATGGCGCCGAGTTCTTGCTGACGATCATTCCCCACACCCTGAGCGAAACCATCATGGCGTCTTACCAGCCAGGTCGCCGGGTGAATCTGGAAGTGGACTTGCTGGCACGTTATCTGGAGCGCCTGTTGTTGGGCGACAAGGCCGCAGAGCCAAGCTCCAGTAACATCACCGAAAGCTTTCTGGCCGCCAACGGCTACCTCAAATCCTGACTCAAGGGGGTGCCTTGTGGCGCTCAATAGCATCGAAGAACTGGTTGAAGATATCCGCCAAGGCAAGATGGTCATCCTCATGGATGACGAAGATCGCGAGAACGAAGGCGACCTGATCATGGCCGCCGAGTGCTGCAAGCCTGAACACATCAACTTCATGGCCAAGCACGCCCGTGGCCTGATCTGCATGCCGATGAGTCGCGAGCGCTGCGAACTGCTGAAGCTGCCGTTGATGGCGCCGCGCAACGGTTCCGGTTTTGGCACCAAGTTCACCGTGTCGATCGAAGCCACGACCGGCGTGACCACCGGCATCTCCGCCGCCGACCGCGCCCGCACCGTGCAGGCCGCTGCCGCCAAGGACGCCAAGGCTGAAGACATCGTCAGCCCGGGCCACATCTTCCCGTTGATGGCCCAACCCGGCGGCACCCTTGCTCGCGCCGGCCACACTGAAGCGGCCTGCGACCTGGCGCGCATGGCCGGTTTCGAGCCGAGCGGTGTGATCTGCGAAGTGATGAACGACGACGGCACCATGTCCCGTCGCGCTGAACTGGAAACCTTTGCTGCCGAACACAACATCAAGATCGGCACCATCGCCGACCTGATTCACTACCGGATGATCCACGAACGTACCGTTCAGCGGATTGCCGAGCAGCCACTGGACAGCGAACTGGGCCAATTCAACCTGGTGACCTATCGTGATTCCGTGGAAGGCGACGTGCACATGGCCCTGACCCTGGGCACCGTGTGCGCTGAAGAACCGACCCTGGTCCGGGTGCACAACATGGACCCGTTGCGCGACCTGCTGATGGTCAAGCAACCGGGCCGCTGGAGCCTGCGCGCCGCCATGGCTGCGGTCGCCGAGGCCGGTAGCGGCGTGGTGCTATTGCTCGGTCACCCGCTCGATGGCGACGTGTTGCTGGCACACATCCGCGAAACCGCGGAACACGTACCGGCGAAAAAACCGACCACCTACAGCATCGTCGGTGCCGGTTCGCAGATCCTTCGGGACCTGGGCGTGCGCAAAATGCGCCTGATGAGTGCGCCAATGAAATTTAATGCGATATCCGGTTTCGATCTGGAAGTTGTAGAATACGTGCCCTCCGAATAATGACTGGGTGTTTCCAGTCCTTGATTCGCGGTTAACACATCACTGAGGGACGCGTAGAAAACGCGTCCCGGCTCTTTAAGAGATCTAACGAATGACCCTGAAGACCATCGAAGGTACCTTCATCGCCCCTAAAGGCCGCTACGCTTTGGTAGTGGGCCGTTTCAACAGCTTCGTCGTTGAAAGCCTGGTTAGCGGTGCAGTTGATGCCCTGGTTCGCCATGGCGTGAGCGAAAGCGACATCACCATCATCCGTGCGCCTGGCGCCTTCGAAATTCCGCTGGTTGCGCAGAAAGTCGCTCAGAAGGGCGAGTACGCGGCAATCATCGCCCTGGGCGCGGTCATTCGTGGCGGTACTCCGCACTTCGAATACGTGGCTGGCGAATGCACCAAGGGCCTGGCCCAGGTGTCCATGGAGTTCGGCGTACCGGTCGCTTTCGGCGTCCTGACCGTTGATTCCATCGAGCAAGCCATCGAACGTTCCGGCACCAAGGCCGGTAACAAAGGTGCTGAAGCTGCCCTGTCCGCTCTGGAAATGGTCAGCCTGCTGGCGCAGTTGGAGGCCAAGTGATTAGCGACGAAAGTGATCGTTTCAACCCGCGCGATCCAAAGCCTGCGGATGCCGGCAAGCCATCGAAAAGCGTCAAGCGTCGCGAAGCCCGTCAGCTCGCGACTCAAGCGCTGTATCAATGGCACATGGCCAAGCAATCGCTGAACGAGATCGAAGCGCAGTTTCGGGTCGATAACGATTTCAGCGATGTCGATGCCGCCTACTTCCACGACATCCTGCACGGCGTTCCGGCGCACCGCACCGAGATCGATACTGCCCTGGCCCCGTGCCTGGACATTACGATCGAAGAGCTGGACCCGGTTGAACTGGCCGTTCTGCGCCTGTCGACCTGGGAGCTGATCAAGCGTGTCGACGTGCCGTACCGCGTTGTGATCAACGAAGGTATCGAGCTGGCGAAAGTCTTCGGTTCCACCGACGGCCACAAGTTCGTCAACGGTGTACTCGACAAGCTGGCCCCGCGTCTGCGTGAAGCTGAAGTGAAGGCGTTCAAGCGCTGATCCTTTGATCAGTGCTTGGAAATGCCATGGGCGAGTTTGAGCTGATCCGCAATTTCTTCGCCGCCGCGCCTTGTGCGCAGGGCGGCGAGGGCGTTGCCCTTGGGATCGGCGACGACTGCGCCTTGCTGGCTGTTCCCTCCGGGGAACAGTTGGCGATTTCCACCGACACCCTCGTTGCCGGTGTGCATTTCGCAGATCCTTGCGACCCGTTTTTGCTCGGTCAGCGCTCGCTGGCTGTAGCGGTCAGTGACCTGGCCGCCATGGGCGCCACTCCCATTGCCTTTACCCTTGCCCTGACGTTGCCGACGGTGACCGCCGATTGGCTGGACGCCTACGCCCGTGGTTTGAACGTCATGGCGCAGAGCTGTGGCGTGGCGCTGGTGGGTGGCGA
Source organism: Pseudomonas sp. ASL4 (assembly GCF_056680395.1). Taxonomy (NCBI): domain Bacteria; kingdom Pseudomonadati; phylum Pseudomonadota; class Gammaproteobacteria; order Pseudomonadales; family Pseudomonadaceae; genus Pseudomonas; species Pseudomonas sp. ASL4. Next base: position 1,516,120 of record NZ_CM155280.1, read on the forward strand.
CACCACTTGTGGGCCGTTGAGCCTGACGATGACCGTGTTTGGCCGTGTGCCGGTCGGCAAGGCGTTGACCCGCAGTGGCGCGCAGCCGGGCGACTTGCTGTGTGTCGGCGGTGAGCTGGGCAATGCCGCCGGGGCCTTGCCGCTGGTGCTTGGTCAGCGGACTACTGAAGCGGCCATCGCCGATCCGTTGCTGGCCCATTACTGGGCGCCGCAACCGCAACTGGCCCTCGGTCAGGCGTTGCGCGGCAAAGCTACCTCGGCGCTGGACATCTCCGACGGCCTGCTCGCCGATTGTGGGCATATTGCGCTCGCGTCGAAGGTCGGCATTCAGGTTGAGCGGAGTAAGCTGCCTGTATCGACGGCGTTAGTGGCGTTCCTCGGTCAATCGGGCGCTGAAGACGCGGCCCTGAGCGGTGGTGACGACTACGTGCTGGCCTTTACTTTGCCGCCCGTCGAATTGCCCCGACTGCTGGCCGACGGTTGGCCGATCCAAGTGGTCGGCCAGGTCGTGACCGGGCAGGGCGTTGTGCTGCTGGACGCCGATGGACAAGACATCACCCCGCAAACCCGGGGCTATCAACATTTTCGGGAGACACCGTGACAGATCATCCCAAACAGACCCCGGCGGAATTCGTACCGCCTTCGGTCTGGCGTAATCCGTGGCATTTCCTGGCGTTCGGCTTCGGCTCGGGCACCTTGCCAAAAGCACCGGGCACCTGGGGGTCGTTAGTTGCGCTACCCTTTATTCCGTTGTGGCAGATGTTGCCCGACTGGGGTTACTGGCTGATGCTCGGCATCACCATGCTGTTCGGCTTCTGGCTGTGCGGCAAAGTGGCCGACGATTTGCGAGTACATGATCACGAAGGCATCGTCTGGGACGAGATGGTCGGGATGTGGATCACCCTGTGGCTGGTGCCGCAAGGTTGGTACTGGTTGCTGGCAGGGTTCTTGTTGTTCCGCTTCTTCGACATCCTCAAACCGTGGCCGATTCGCTGGATCGACCGCCACGTGCATGGCGGCGTCGGGATCATGCTCGATGACGTATTGGCCGGGGTCTTTGCATGGCTGGGGATGCAGGGTCTGGTTTGGCTTTTTGCCTGAGTGGCAAACCGGGGAACTAGGGATGGCTCGACGCTGGTTGATGGTGGTTTTCGCGATGTTTTGCTCACTCGCCCAGGCGGGGGATGTCGCGCCGACGCCGTCCGTGATTCATCTGGCCAGCGAAGACTGGGAAGACTACACCGCTGCTGACGGCCACGGCCTGGGCTGGGATCTGCTGCGGGCGATCTTCGAGCCGGCGGGTGTCAAGCTGGACATCCGCACCGAACCTTACACGCGCGCCGTGGGCTTGGCCCAGCGGGGCGAAGTGGACGCCTGTGTCGGTTCCTATCGGGATGAAATCAGCGATCTGCTCTATCCGCACTGGAACTTCGACACCGATCACATCTATGCCTTGGGCCTGGCGAGCAATCCGGCGCCGACCCTCGACACCCTGGGCAACTATCGACTGGCCTGGGTTCGCGGCTACAAGTATCAGGATTACCTGCCGAACATTCACCGCTTCAACGAAGTGGTGCGGCGCACCGGAATCCTGTCGATGCTGACCCACAACCGCGCCGACTATTACATTGATGCGCTGACCGAAGTCGATTACATGGTCGCCCGGGCCAAGGATCCGTCGCAGTTTCGTCGAACCCACATCGCCGAGTTGCCATTGTTCCTGTGTTTTGCCGACAACCCCAAGGCCCGCGCGTTGATGGCGTTGTTCGACCAGCGCATGGAACGGCTGGTGAAAAGCGGCCAGTTGAAACCGGTCTTCGCCAAGTGGAAACAGCCGTATCCGTTTGGCACTGACTGAACACGGTCAATGTGGGAGCGGGCTTGCTCGCGAATGCGGTGGGTCAGTCAACATTGATGCAGGCTGATCCACCGCATTCGCGAGCAAGTCGAATCGTCGCACCGCCGCTCCCACAGGGAAATGGTGTTGTTGACGCAGTGATCAAACTTTTTGATCGTTATGCCCCATAATTCAGCCTAAGCGTCGGTTAGAACCTGCTGTTACAATGCCGCGTCTGCGAATCTCCAGTACTTATTGATCAGGAGCACACCGGTGCCTGTCGTTTTTGTCGCCGCTTCCAAGCTGCCAACGCCTTTTGCGCAATTCACCATGCACGGCTTTCTCGATGAAGAAAATGGCCGAGAGCACGTGGTGCTCAGTCTGGGTGAGTTCGATGACGGTGCGCCGGTGCTCGGCCGCTTGCACTCCGAATGCCTGACCGGCGATGCCTTGTTCAGCCAGCGTTGCGACTGCGGCTCTCAGCTTGAAGCAGCGTTGCAGGCCATCGCCCGCGAAGGCCGTGGCGTGTTGCTGTACTTGCGTCAGGAAGGTCGTGGCATTGGCCTGCTGAACAAAATCCGCGCTTACGAGTTGCAGGACGGCGGCGCCGACACCGTTGAAGCCAACGAGCGTCTGGGCTTTGCCGCCGACCAGCGTGACTACGCCATGTGCCTGCCGATGCTTCAGCACCTGGGCGTGAAATCCCTGCGTCTGATGACCAACAACCCACGCAAGGTCAAAGCCTTGACCGACATGGGTATCGTGGTCGCCGAGCGCGTGCCGCTGCACACCGGGCACAACCCGCACAACAAACTCTACCTGGCCACCAAGGCCAAAAAGCTCGACCACATGATGGGCAACGAGCATCAGGGCGAGGCAGATCGGGCGTGACCCGCGGCCAGGTTCGGCGCCGACTGTCGTTCAGCTGGTGGCAATACCTGGCGCTGGCCTTGTTGCCGCTGTTCGTGATCAACGGCGTGTTTGGCCAGAGCGAGGCGATCCTGCCGGTGCTGGCGATGCCGTTGTTTATCGCCGGTGTGGCCTCGATGTTTGTCAGCCTGAAGTTCTTCAGTGGCTATAAACATGCGCTGATCGCCACCCAGAAAGCCCTCGACACCCCTGAAGAACCTGCTGCCTGGATTACCTTGGCCGCCAAGCGTCGCACGGCGTTCCTGGCTGCCGGCCTGCCGGCGTGGATCGGTGCGCTAGCGGTGTTCGTCGGTCTCGAAGCGGTGCCACTGGTGCTGCTGGCGCTGTCGACCACGGTGCTGTTCTACCTCTACCGTATTCCGCGTCAACTCGGCTGATGCTTCGTCATTGGCTGGCGGTGTTGCTGCTCGCCGTCAGTGGCTCGGCGGCTGCGGTCGAGCGGGTGGTCAGCCTGGCGCCGTCACTATCTGAAATCGTGGTTGAACTGGGTTCGGCAGACCTGTTGGTCGGTGTGCTGGATGCCGGTGAACGTCCTGCTGAACTCAAAAATCTGCCCTCCGTTGGCCGCTACGGTCAGTTGGACATGGAGCGATTGCTCAGCCTCAAGCCCGATCTGCTGTTGCTCTGGCCCGGCAGCGTCGGCCCGGCCCAGCGTGAACAGCTCAAGCGGTTGAACATTCCTACCTACGTCGCCGAACCGCATAACCTCGGACAACTCACCGCGCAGATTGAATCCATCGCCACACAGCTCGGCCGGCCGGAGCGGGGCGTGAAGTTAGCGGCGGACCTGCGGCAAAAGCTGGATAACCTGCGCCAACGCTATCGACGGGACAAGCCGTTGCAGGTGTTCTATCAAGTCTGGGATCGGCCGTTGTACACCGTCGGCGGTGGGCAGATCATCAGCGATGCGCTTGAAGTGTGCGGTGCGCGCAATGTGTTTGCCGACCTGACATTGCCAGCGCCGCAGGTGAGCGTGGAGGCGGTGCTGCAGCGCAATCCCGAGGTGATTCTGGCCGGTGATCAGGCGCAGCTCGATGCCTGGAAGGCGTGGCCGCAGGTGGCGGCGGTGGCTCGCGGGCAATTGTTGTTGGTGACGGATAAAGGCCTGGAGCGGCCGAGTGGGCAGATGATCGAGGCGACGGCCAAATTGTGCCAAATCATCGCGCCGGACCAATAACCTGTGGCGAGGGGGCTTGCCCCCGTTCGGCTGCGCAGCAGTCGCAATCAGGTTGATGCGGTGTGTCTGACAAAACATGGTGGCTGGATTGGGGCCGCTTCGCAGCCCAACGGGGGCAAGCCCCCTCGCCACAATTGAGCGAGTTGGCCTTTAGATTTCCGGCGTCCAGGTCACCCCAAACATCCACGCCCGACCTTCCTCGCGATACCCATACTGACTGCCGTCATAGCTATACAACGCCCGGCTGTAACCCTTGTCGAGCAGGTTATCCACCTTCAAATCAAGCTTCACTTCCCGATTCAACGCCCAGCTACTTCGCAACCCAAGCAACGCATAGCCGCCCAACGGCTGCTGATTGTTCTCATCGTCGTAGCTGGCGCTGACCGCCTGCCAACTGGCGCCGAGGCTCAGTCGATCGAACTGTCGATCCAGATCCAGGCTCAATGTTCGCCGGGCACGACGGGCCAGGGTGTGACCACTGTCGCGATCTCGCGGGTCGATGATCGACACGCCGAGGTTGCTCTGCCAGCCGAACAGTTCCTGCTTTAGCGCTGCTTCGAAACCGTTGATGCGTGCCGAAGCAACGTTCTGCGGGCGGTTGTTGCTGCCGAAGATAATCGCGTCTTCCAGGTTCGTTCGGTACAGCGATGCTTCCAGTCGGCTGGCCTCGGTCAGTTGACTGCGCCATTGCAGTTCATAGCTTTTCGAGGTTTCAGGCTTCAAGTCTGGATTGCTGAAGTCCGGGTAATACAGATCGTTGAAAGTCGGTGCGCGGAAGCCTTCGCTGTAGGTCAGCAGCACGTCGTTATCCGGATTCAACGGCAGGGTGAACGTGCCGCTCCAACTGTTTTGGCCGCCGAACTGTTGATTCTGATCACGACGCAGGCCCAGTTCCGTGGAGAAACTGTCCGCCTGATAGCGATGCTGGATAAACGCCGCGCGGTTCCAGCGACTGTCCTCGTCAAACGGCGTGCTGCTGTTGATCCGGTCTTCGTACCAGTCGCCGCCGAGGATCAGGCTATTGCGCTCGTTGAGCGTCAGGTCGTTCTGCCAGTTCACCGAGTCGCGGTAAGTGTTGAACACCATGCGTTCGTCGCTGAGCTTGTCGAGGGTCTTCTCGCTGTTTTCGCTGTGGCCGAACTCGACGCGGGTTTTCCACCGATCATTGACCCGCGCGTCGACGTAACTGCTGACGCTACTGACGTCGAAATCGCTGTAAGGCTGCTGCTGGACGGATTTGAAGGTGGTCGTGTCGAAGCGACCGAACGGGTTGTCGAACTCGCTTTTACCGGTGTTATCCAGCAGGTTGGCGCCGATTTCGATGTCATCGGTCAGCGCATGACTCAGGCTCAAACTCACCGATTTGTTGCGGTACTCGTCGTGATCACTGTCGCTGGGATACGACTCGTGGGTGCGATTGATCCCGGCGGTTTCATCGAGGCTGGCGCCGAGGTTGAAACGGGTTTTCTCATCGCCACCGGACAGCCCAAGGCTGCGCTCCCACGTCTGGTTGCTGCCGAATCCTATGTGCAGGCGCGGTTGCAGGCCTTGTTCACCACCGCGACGGGTGAAAATCTGAATCACCCCGCCTATCGCATCGCTACCATAAATCACCGAGCGGGAGCCGCGCAGCACTTCAACGCGCTCGACTTGTTCGATGTTGATGTGTTGCAGGTTGCTGTCGCCAGACGTGGAACTGCCGATGCGCTGGCCGTCCACCAGCACCAGCGTTTGGGCCGACTTGGTGCCGCGAATGTAAATCCCCGGCAAGCTGCCGCGCCCGCCGGTTTGCCCGACCTGCACACCCGGCACCCGACGCAGCAGATCGGTAACGCTGTCCGGTTGCAGACGGTCGATGTCTTCGCGGGTGAACACCGTGTTGGCGGCGCTGCTGTCGTTGCGTGCTTCGACCTGGCGGTTGGCGCTGATCAACACATCGGGGAGCTTCAGGGCTTGGTCGCGTTCGAAGGTGTTGGCCAGGAGTTGGCCGGCCGGCAGGAGCGTCAGCGTTAAAGCGAGGCGGGAGAGTTTCATTGGCAGTCCATTGGCAATCTGCAGCGAACACACATTTGAAGGTTGCTCAAAACCAATGTGGGAGCGGGCTTGCTCGCGAAGGCGGTGGATCAATCAACATTTAAGTCGACTGACCGTCCGCTTTCGCGAGCAAGCCCGCTCCCACAGGGTTTTGCGTTTAGATGTTGAGCAGTTGCAGGCGCTGACGAATTGAAGATTCAATCCCTGCTTCATCCAGCCCGCACTCAGCCAGCATCTGCGCAGGCTTGGCGTGCTCGACGTAGCTGTCCGGCAAGCCCAGGTGCAGCATCGACTTGAGGATGTTTTCCCGGGCGAGGAACTCACTGACCGCGCCACCGGCGCCGCCCATGATCGCGTTCTCTTCGATGGTCACCAGCAACTCATGGCTACCGGCAATTTCACGAACCAGTGCTTCGTCGAGCGGTTTGACGAAACGCATATCGACCACGGTCGCATCCAGCGTCTCGGCGACTTTCAGCGCTTCGGCCAGTTGCACGCCGAACACCAGCAGGGCGACTTTGCTGCCCTGACGGCGAACCACACCCTTGCCGATTTCGATCGGTTGCAGGTCTTTCTCGATGGTCGCGTTCGGGCCGTTGCCACGTGGGTAACGCACCGCCGCCGGGCCGTTGTACAGGTGACCGGTGGTGAGCATTTTGCGCAGTTCGTTTTCGTCGCTCGGGGTCATCACCAGCATGCCGGGGATGCAGCGCAGGAACGACAGGTCGAAACTGCCGGCGTGGGTCGGGCCGTCTTCGCCCACCAGACCGGCGCGGTCGATGGCGAACAACACGTCGAGGTTTTGCACCGCGACGTCATGGATCAGTTGGTCGTAGCCGCGTTGCAGGAATGTCGAATAGATCGCCACGACCGGTTTCGCGCCTTCGCAGGCCATGCCGGCGGCGAAGGTGACGGCGTGCTGCTCGGCAATCGCCACGTCGAAATAGCGCAGCGGGAAGCGTTCGCTGAACGCCACCAAGTCGGAGCCTTCCTTCATCGCCGGGGTGATCCCGACCAGGCGCGGATCAGCGGCGGCCATGTCGCACAGCCACTCGCCGAACACACCGGAATACTTCGGCCCGCTGGCTTTCTTCGGCGCAGCGGCCGGCGCGTTCAGCGGTTCGAGTTTGGTGATGGCGTGGTAACCGATCGGGTCGACTTCCGCCGGGGCGAAGCCTTTGCCTTTCTTGGTGACGACGTGCAGGAACTGCGGGCCTTTCAGATCGCGCATGTTGCGCAGGGTGGCGATCAGGGTTGGCAGGTCGTGGCCATCGATTGGGCCGATGTAGTTCCAGCCGAGCTCTTCGAACAGCGTGCCCGGAACCAGCATGCCTTTGGCGTATTCTTCAGTACGACGGGCAATTTCCCAGGCGCCGGGCAGGCGCGACAGGACCTTTTTGCTGCCTTCACGCATGCTTGCGTAAGTGCGGCTGGAAAGGATTTTCGCCAGGTAATTCGACAAGCCACCGACGTTGCGCGAAATCGACATGTCGTTGTCGTTCAGGATCACCAGCATGTTGGCGTTGACTTCGGGCGCGTGGTTCAACGCCTCGAACGCCATGCCGGCGGTTAGTGCGCCGTCGCCGATCACGGCAATCGCCTTGCGATCACTGTTTTGCAGGCGGGCGGCAATTGCCATGCCCAGCGCTGCACTGATCGAGGTGCTGGAGTGGCCGACGCCAAAGGTGTCGTACTCGCTCTCGGAACGACGCGGGAAGGCAGCGATGCCGTCCTTTTGGCGCAGGGTGCCCATGCGCTCGCGACGGCCGGTGAGGATTTTGTGCGGATAGGCCTGATGACCCACGTCCCACACCAGCCGGTCGTCCGGGGTGTCGAAGACGTAATGCAACGCGATAGTCAGCTCGATAACGCCCAGGCCGGCACCGAAATGCCCGCCGGTCTGACCGACCGTGTAGAGCAATTCCAGGCGCAACTCATCAGCAAGGGTTTCCAGCTCGGCTTCGCCTAACCGGCGCAGGCCGTCCGGCGTGTTGGCGCGGTCGAGCAAGGGCGTGGTCGGGCGCTTGCGGGGAATCTCATGAAACGTCGTGGGCATCAGGCGAATCGTTATAGGTATAGAAGAGGCGGCAGTTTACCTGATGCATCGCCCCCTGCCCACGCGTTGCTATTTTTTGGCGGATACGCTGTCAGCTGCGGCGTTCGACGATATAGCGGGCCAGGTCGCGCAGCGGCTCGGCGGCCGCGTCAAACGGTCGCAGCGCATGCAGGGCTTGATCACGCAGTTCCAGGGCGTAGGCCTTGGCGGCGTCGAGACCGAGCAGCGCCGGGTAAGTCGGCTTATCCCGGGCAATGTCGGCACCCTGGCGTTTGCCGAGGGTTTCGGTATCGCTTTCAACGTCCAGAATGTCGTCCTGGACCTGGAACGCCAGGCCAATCGCCTGTGCATAAGTCTGCAAGGACTTGAGTTCGTCTTTTTCGGCCCGACCACTGGCCAGGGCGCCGAGTTTGACGCTGACCTCGATCAGCGCGCCGGTCTTGTGCCGGTGCATGTATTCGAGGGCTTTTTGATCAAGCTTGAGGCCGACCGAACCAAGGTCGATGGCTTGACCGCCGACCATGCCCGCCGGGCCTGCCGCCAACGCCAGGGCGCTGACCATCTGCAAGCTGATTTGCGCATCCAGGGTGCTCAGGCGCGGGTCGAGCAGGGCGCTGAAGGCCAGGCTCTGCAAGCCGTCACCGGCGAGGATTGCGCAGGCTTCATCGAATTTCTTGTGAGTGGTCGGCTGGCCACGACGCAGATCGTCGTCGTCCATGGCCGGCAAATCGTCGTGCACCAGCGAATACGCATGGATCAGCTCCACCGCACAGGCTGCGCCGTTGGCTTGCTCCGCCTTGCCACCCAGCGCTTCGCACGCGGCGTAAGCCAGCAATGGACGCACACGCTTGCCGCCATTCATCACGCTGTAGCGCATGGCTTCATAGAGGCGTGCGAGTTCCGGGCCTGGCGCGGTGAACAGGGTGTCCAGCGCCGCATTGACTCGGGCCTGGCTGGTCGCCGAATACGCTTCAATCATTCTGGCTGATCCGCTTCGAAGGGTTCCTCGGCCAGCTCGCCATCACGCTCGAGCAGCACTTGAACCTTTTGCTCGGCCTGGGCCAGCGCTGCCTGGCAATCGCGGGTCAGACCGATGCCTTGCTCGAAAGCCGTCAGCGAGTCTTCCAGCGACAACTCGCCGTTCTCCAGTCGCTCGACCAGTGTTTGCAGGTCAGCGAGGGATTGTTCGAAATCCAGTGCAGCTTTTTTGCGGGCCATGGCGGCTATTTCCGGTTGACGTTAAACCGGCGCGACACTAGCAGACATGGGGGTTATGGGCAAATGAGCGGGGGTGTTTCGGCCACTGACTTGTGGGAGTGAACGCGCCTCTGTGGATGGAGCGCTTACCTGTGGCGAGGGGGCTAGCCCCCGTTGGGTTGCGAAGCGACCCCAAATCCAGACACCGCGACTCTTCAGGCATACCGCTTTCAGCGATTTGCGACTGCTTCGCAGCCGAACGGGGGCGAGCCCCCTCGCCACAAAGTGATGTCGCTTCTAGAGGGGAGAGGAATTATTCGGCTCATTTCGTGAGCCGAATAGCCGCTCTATTCGGCTCACACCCAACAATCACCGTGAATCTCACCACAAATTAAGATGTATCTGATTGTTAAAAAACCGCCAAATCGCTAACCTTCGCGCCTTCTACGACCCAATAGTCACGGGTCTTTCTGACGAAACGCAGTTTTTTGATCTGTAACGCGCCGAGGATCGGGCGCAAGGTTTCGTTATGCATGGCAGGAGGCGTCACATGCGTTGGTTTCTTTCACTGCTGATAACGCTGGTCTGGGCCTGCGCTGCCTGGGCCGAGCCAACGGCCGAGTTATCGGAACCGGTGGGCGGCTGGCGTTATAACGGCTTGCTCGATCGCAGTGAAAACCCTCAAGTCGCCTATCCCACACCGCCCATCGACCGGGGTGTGCAGCGCAATCGCACGATGATCGAAGGCCAGCTCAAGGCCATCGGCACCCAGCGCGGGCCGCACACTCTGGCGGTCAACGGCAATCCGCTGAATCTGTATACCGACGACGAAGGGCGTTTCGCCCGGCCGTATGCGTTTGGCGCCGGTTCCAACAGCGTCGAAGTGCGCAGTGCCGAGGGTAAGTCCCTCAAGCGCGTTCAATTCTATGAAGCCAACAACCTGCGCACTCCGGCGCGGATTCGCGTGGTGTTGGGCTGGGATGATCCAAAAGCCGAACTCGACCTGCACATCATTACTCCCGACGGCCAGCACGCGTTCTTCGCCCACACGGCGTTGACCAACGGCGGCGGTCTGGACCCGGACGGCGTCGATGGCCCCGGCCCGGAAATGTTCACCATGACCGCGCCGCTGCATGGCACCTATCTGGTTTATGTGAACTATTGGGGCAACTTCGGCAGTGAAGGCTATAACTTCGATGAGCACAGTAACCAGAACGAGGTGATTACCTCGCAGATCAACCTGGTGCTCAACGAAAACACCGTCGACGAAAAACGCGAGACATTCATCGTGCCCCTGCGGGCCATCGGTGACCTGTTGCTGGTCAAGACTTTCAACTATTAAGCATCCCGCTCCACGGATGAATTGCTGAGCTTTGGGAACATGAGCGTGAACATGAGCGATAACACGATTTCCCCTGCCGTTCCCCCGGCCGCTGACGCACCGGCTGCCAAATCTTCCCGGCGTTGGCCGGCCGTGCTGGTCGGGCTGTGCCTGGTGGCGGGTGTCGCGGGCGGGTTGGGCTGGTTCATGCACAAACCCAAAGTGCCGCTGGCGGCGTTGGCCAGTGACAAACTGGGCATGAGCCGCCCGGACGGCCTGCTGGAAACCAGTTCCCTGAGCCAATTGCCCAAGGACTTGCTGGCGGTGCCGTTCCTCAAGGAAACCCTGACCGAAGATTTCGTCTTCTATTACGAAGCCCATGTGGATCGTCTCGGTTTGATCGGCAGCTTGCGGCGGATCATTTACGAACATGACCTGAAGTTGCAGGACAGCCTGATCGAGCAGCTCTTCGATCAGCCGGCCGATGTGGCGCTGTGGCGTGGGGCGGATGGTCGCCTGAAAGACTTCTTGTTGGTGATGGATCGCGGTGGCCTGGCCAAGGTGCTGGAGCCGCTGGCAAAAGTGGCATTGGACGATACGCAACTGACCAAAGTCGGCGATGTGAAAGTCGGCGCCGACGACGTCGCGCTCTATCAACTGACCTACAACGCCACCAAGGCACTGCTGTTCGCCTCCCATGGCGACAAACTGGTGGTGCTGTCGAACCCGGCCAAGCTGTACGAAGGCGGCCATGGTCCGGTCGATGAACCGGGCATGGTCTCGACTCAGGCGCTAGAAGCACTGCTCGGGGGCCAAAAACTGTTCCCCGAAGCCTTCGGCCTGCAACCGCGCTTGCCTGAGGTGAAGCAACGCCTGTCGGTCAATTCCAGCGTTCTGGCCATGGGTTATCAGCGCTTTATCCCGAACTTCGCTGGCCTGCGTTTCGACATGGACGACAAGGGCTGGCACAGCTTCCTCGCCATGGACGAACTGGATAACCAGCCAGACTTCGATTTCAAACCGATCTGGCAAGCCATGCCGATGGGCGCCAGTGCCTGCGTAGCCTTGCCGCTGGCGGCTGAACAACAGAAACCGCTGCTGGTAAAACTTGGCGCGGAAGAAAAAGTCGCCGAAGCCCTGACCGAACACGTGGCCGGCGCGGCGGGCCTGTGCTGGTACGCCGATTCGCGGCTGTACACGCCGCTGCTGGTGGCCAGCCTGAACGACAAGGACAGCGCCAAACTCGACGGCGACCTCGGTAACCTGTTCGGCTCGATGGTCGGCGCCTACGAAGGTAAGGTCGATGAGCACGCGTTCCCGGTGGTCGAGAAGCAGGAAGGCGAAACCCATCAGTGGCAGCGTCAGGTCAGCTCCAACTTCGGCCCGTACGCGGCCAAGGATGCCGAGAACCCGGACGCGATCACCGGCAAGGCGTTCATGAAAGTCAGCCTGGCCCGTCACGGTTCGACGCTGCTGTTCTCGCTCGACGACAAACTGGTCGATAAGGCCCTCGGCACTCTCGACAAACGCTTCCCGCCGCTGGCCGATGTGTTGCCCAAAGACCTGCTGATGCCGGTCTACTTCGGCCCGGATTCCATGGCGCAGTTGATGCAACAGGAAACCCTCGACAGCCTGCCGCAGGACATGGAACCGGTGTTCTACAACGCCGCGCAAACCTACCTGATCCCGAAACTGCGCAAGCTCGGCGGTTACGGCAAATACGCGCTGACCTTGCCCAAGGGCAGTGAGCCGGACGGCCACTGGCAGTGGCTGCCGCTGGAATGGAAAGCCCTGTGACAGCACTTATCCGAGGCCTCGGCCTGCTGGCGATGCTGCTCGGCAGTCGGGCATTTGCCAATGAGGCGCCGCCGCTCGACGTGCAGCAATCCCAGGTGTTTCGCGCCTGGTTCGTGCGCATCGCCCAGGAACAACTGACCCAAGGCCCGAGCCCGCGCTGGTTTCAGCAGGACTGCGCCGGCCTGGTGCGTTTCGCCGCCAACGAAGCGCTGAAAGTCCATGACGACAAATGGCTGCGCAGCAATGGCCTGTCCAACCGCTACCTGCCGCCGGAACTGCAACTGAGCGAGGCCCAGCGCGGTCTCGCCCAGCAATGGCAGCAGGGCGGCGGCAAGGTCGGGCCGTACGTCAACGCGATCAAACTGATTCAGTTCAACAGCCATCTGGTCGGTCGAGACGTGGCGCTGGCCCGGCCCGGCGACCTGATGTTTTTCGATCAGGGCGACGACCAGCACCTGATGATCTGGATGGGCCGTTACATTGCCTATCACACCGGTACCACCACCCCTACTGACAACGGCATGCGATCCGCGAGCCTGCAGCAACTCATGACATGGAAGGACACCCGATGGATACCCGACGCAGCCAACCCCAACTTCATCGGCGTCTATCGACTGAACTTTCTCTCCCAATGATCGGTGCCCGCATGCTGCGCTTCTGCTCAAAACTGCCATTGTTATTGGCCCTGGTGCTGCCCTTGTCGGTGGTCAACGCCGAAGACACCGTCGAGCCAAGCGGTTACACGCCGGTGGCCGGTGAAAGCTTTTTCCTGCTGGCCGACAGCAGCTTCGCCAGCGACGAACAGGCGATGGTTCGCCTCGAAGCGCCGGGCCGCGACTATCGCCGGTTCCGCATGGAGCCTTATGGCGGCGCCGACATTCGCGTCTATCGCATCGACAAGCCGCTGGATTTCCTCAAGCGTCAGAAGAACCTGCACCGCGTGGTCAGTGACGGCCAGTTCAAGGGCGAAGGCCTGTCGAACACCCTCGCGTACCTGTGGGACAACTGGTACCGCAAATCTCGTCGCGTGATGCAACGGGCGTTTTCCTACGAGTCCCGTCAACAAGTCACCGAAGAAGTGCCTGAGCTGAAGATGGGCACCGCGATTGCCGCGCCAACGCCTTACGACGCTCAGCCACAATTCGCACTGATTCCGGGCTTGCCAGTTGTCAGTCAATTCCGTTATCCGCTGTGGGAAGCCAAACCGATCCAGCCGCCCGCCGGCGTGAACCTGGCCGGTTCTTCCAGTGAATTCGTCAGCGTTGCACCGGGTAACGTGTACATCCCGTTGGGTCATCTGAAACCGGGTCTGTATCTGGTGGAAGCGCTGATCGGCAAGTACCGCGCGACGACCATGGTCTTTGTCTCCAACACCGTGGCCGTAAGCAAGATTGCCGGTGATGAATTGGTGGTGTGGGCTGCGCGCAAACACGAAGGCAGTTCGGTGCCGAAGGTCAACGTGCTGTGGACCGATGGCCTGGGTGTGATGAGCAGCGGCGCCACCGACACCGACGGTTTGCTGCGGTTGAAACACGTCAGCCCCGAGCGTTCGTTCGTGATCGGTGAAGACGAAGAGGGCGGTGTTTTCGTCTCCGAGAACTTCTATTACGACAGCGAAATCTACGACACCAAACTCTATGCCTTCACCGACCGACCGCTGTACCGGCCGGGGGATTGGGTGTCGCTGAAAATCGTCGGTCGCGAGTTCAAGAACGCCCGGGATTCCGTGGCACCGACCGCTGCCGACGTCAACGTAACCGTGCTCGATGCCACCGGTACGGCGCTGCAGTCATTGGCGCTGAAGCTCGATTCCAAGTCAGGTACTCAAGGTCGTTTCCAGTTGCCGGACAACGCGGTGGCGGGTGGTTATGAGCTGCGTTTCAGCTACAAGGATCAGGCCTACAGCAGTGCCTTCCGAGTCGCCGAATACATCAAGCCGCACTTCGAAATCTCGCTGAATCTGGCCAAACAGGACTACCGCACCGGCGAACCGGTGAAGGGCAGTCTGGTGCTGCTGTACCCGGATGGCAAACCGGTGGCCGACGCCAAGTTGACCCTGAGCCTGCGCGCCCAGCAACTGTCGATGGTCGACAACGAGCTGCAATACCTCGGGCAATTCCCGATCGAGCTGACCAGCACCGAACTGACCACCGATTCCAAGGGCAACGCGACCCTTGACCTGCCGGCCGCCGACAAACCGAGCCGCTACATGCTCACCGTGTTCGCCAGCGATGGCGCGGCGTATCGGGTCAAGACCACCAAGGAAATTCTCATCGACCGTGGCGCCGCCAGCTTCCGCTTGAGCGCACCGCAACGGTTCAGTGCGGTGGGCGACAAGGTTGCTTTCAGCTACGCCAATGAAGGTGGCGGCGAGCAGAGCAAAGCCGTCACCCCGAGCAGCTACAGCTGGGTTCGTCTGGAAGACCAGACCACTGGCGACGGCAAACTCACTGCGAAAGACAAAGGGTTCAGTATCGCTTTCGACCGTGCGGGTACTTACAACCTGACCTTGAAGGATGACCATGGCCGCGTGGTTGGCGCCACCGGTCATTCGGTCACCGGCGATGGCGTCAAAGCCGTGCCGGGCACAGTGGAAATTGTCCTCGACAAACCCGAGTACAAGGCTGGCGACGAAGCCCTGGCGTTGATCACGTTCCCGGAACCGGTCAGCGATGCACTGCTGTCGCTGGAGCGGGACAAGGTCGAGGCCACGGCGCTGCTGTCCAAGGGCGGCGACTGGCTGAAGATGGAAAAACTCAGCGAGACTCAATACCGCGCGCGGATTCCGGTGAAGGATAACTTCGCACCGAACCTGACCTTCTCCGTGCTCTACACCAAGGGCGGTCAGTACAGCTTCCAGAACGCCGGCATCAAGGTGATTACGCCGCAGATTGACGTGGCGATTGCTACCGATAAAGAGACCTATCAGCCGGGCGATACGGTGTCGGTTGACCTGACCACTCAGTTCGCCGGCAAGCCAATTCCGGCGCACCTGACGGTCAGTGTCGTGGACGAAATGATCTACGCGCTGCAACCGGAAGTCGCGCCGACCATCGACCAGTTCTTCTATCACCCGCGCCGCAACAACGTGCGCACCAGCGCCAGCCTGTCGTTCATCAGCTATGACGTTGCGTTGCCGGGCAGCCCGGGCGCACCGGGCAAAGCCAACCGCAGCGAACGGGGCGTGAAAGTGCTGGAGCGCCCGCGTCGTGAAGACGTCGACACCGCCGCATGGCAGCCAGAACTGGTGACCGACGCCAACGGCAAAACCCGCTTCACCTTCAAAATGCCGGACTCGCTGACCCGCTGGCGCATCACCGCCCGGGCCATCGCCGATGACGGCCAGGTCGGGCAGAAGAAGCAATTCGTTCGTTCGGAAAAGCCGCTGTACCTGAAGTGGAGCGGCCCGACCAAATTCCGTACCGGCGACAAACCGGATCTCGGTGTGTTCGCGTTCAGTCAGGCCGAGAAACCGGTCAAGGCTGAGTTGGTGATTCATTACGGTGGCGCCGATCAGCGTGTGCCGGTAACCCTGAACAACGGCATCAACTACATCGCGTTGCCAGCGTTTGCATTGGCGAGCGGCGACTGGACCGCAGAACTGGTGCAGGACGGTAAAACCGCCGATGCCCTGGCTGTGCGCCTGACCGCGACTGGTGAAGGTTGGCAGGTGACTCAGAGCCAAGTAGTGGACGCGCTCAGCGGTGACACAGCGCTGACCTTGCCGGCGGATGCGACGGATATTCGCCTGCGCCTGGATGACAGTGCGCAAGCGCTGTTCCGTTCGGCACTTGATGATTTGCTGAGCTATCCGTACGGCGGCGTCGAGCAAACCGCCAGCCGTTTGTTGCCACTGAGCATTGCCTATCCATCGCTTTCGTCGAATCCACAGGTTCGCGATCGCTTGCGCCTGATCATGCAAAACAGCCGTCTGCGGCTGGTGCAAATGGCCGGGCCTTCGGCGAGTTTCACTTGGTGGGGACAGGACGGTGAGCCGGATGCATTCCTCACCGCTTACGCCTATTACGCCGACTGGTACGCCAGCAAAGCGCTGGAACTGAGCTTGCCGCCGGAGCACTGGCAGCGGGTGTTGGAGGTTTATTCGAAGCAGGCCAAAAACACACCGCTGTTGCAGCGGGCACTGATCCTGTCGTTCGCCAAGCAGATGCAATTGCCGGTGAACACCTTGCTCAGCGGTTTGATGGATGACCTGGCGAAGGCCGGCGACGGCAATGCCGCAAACCTGATGGACGATGGCGAAGACAGCATCGTCATGAGCGATCCGGATTCGGCGCTGGGGTTGGCGGCGGCGCGGGCATTGACTGCATCGCTGGCGCGCCAGTCCAAGGTCACTCTGCCGGACGCGTTTAATCGTCAACTGGCGGATGCGCAGCAACGGTTGGCGGTCAGTTCGCAGCCGTTTGCCGAAGCGCTGAACCTGTCGCTGCAAGCTTTCGATCAGGCTCACGCGCAAGCGTTGTTGCAACGTCTGCTGCCACAGCAATCGACCCTCGAACGCGCGTTGGCGTTGAGCTGGTTGCAACGCAGTATCGAGCAAGCTTCGCCGACCATCGCCCTGGCACCGGGTGAAGGCTGGAAGAAACGCTACGGTGATACCGGTGAGATGTATTGGACATGGCAGGGCGCTACGCCGGTGCCGGCAGCGTTGTCGCTGACCGGGACCCAGGAACGTCCGCTACGCGCCGCGCTGAGCTACCAGACCAAACAACCGGCAATCGACCCGATGGCTGTGACCATCACCCGTCGTCTGTCGCGTTTGGTGCCGGGTGACGAAGCGTTCGAATTCAAACTTGAAGCGGTCGGCACCAAGCCGTTGTCCAGCGACAGCCTGTACCTGGACGAAGTGATCATCACCAGCAAAGCGCCGAAGCCACTGCGCTACGGCATGATCGAAGTGCCGCTGCCGCCGGGCGCTGACGTTGAACGCACCACCTGGGGCATCAAGTTGATGGGCAAGGCCGGCACCGAACCGACAGCGCTGGAGAAGGCGCGTTTCGAGCCAGGTCAGATGGCTTACTCGATTCCCGTGGACGCCTTGAGCGGCGAATTGCGCGTACGTCACTTGGTGCGCTTCTCGCAGAAAGGCCAGTTCAACTTGCCGCCGGTGCGTTTCACTCAGATCTACGCGCCACAGCATCAGGCTCAGGAACAGAAACCGGCGCTTGGCCAGGTCACGGTCAACTGACATGACTAGGCCTCTGGTCTGGCTGCTGCTGTGTTTGATCCCTGCGCTGGCGACGGCGCAGGACGAACCGCTGCGGCTGGGCTTCAAGGGGGAATTGCTGTCGTTGAGCCGGACTCAATTGATTTCCCGCGAACCGTTGCCTGACTCTTTGCAAACGCCACTGGGTAGTCTGTGGAAGTTGTTTGTTTATGGCTGGCTGGTGGATACCGGCGCCCATGAATCGCCCTATGAATGTCGCGGGCAGTCGAAGGAAGAAGTTTATTGCTGCACGGCTGGCGGCAAGATTGGCCGTGATCAGGCGTTGGTGAAGTCTTGCGGGTTGTACTTTGAACCTGCGCGATTGGGCATTGCTGGTGCTGAGTGGCGGGCATATTGGCAGTTAAGGCAGGCACCGGAGTGGTTGCTGAACTTGCCATCGTTGCAGCCTTCCACCCGAGTTTCAGTCGCTGAATTGCTCAAGGTGCTGGCCGTGCTGCCGGCGCAGGATCAAGCGCGGCGGGTGTTGCTGGACGTGGTGTTGAACGCCGCTGACGGTAACGTCGTGGGTGAACTCGGCGGCCGGTTGCGGGTGAAAACCTGGAGCTGGTTGGGCGATCAGGATCCTACGTCGCGTCAGGGCGGGTTTGCCGGTTGGACGGTGGATGGATCGCCGATCTGGGCCGGTGGACGTGGGACCAGTCAGATGGTTTTGCGTAATTACGGTGGGGCGTTGGCTTCGGTGTTGCCGGTGGATTGGCCATTGGATGCGGGGCGTTGTGTTGAGGTGGGGCTGTTTTCACGTTATCCGATCAGCCGCGTTTTGGCGGGGGATCGGGTTGCTGACTCCGGGCCGTTGCAAGGCAACTATCGCGTCGAATTCGCCAGCGGCAATCAACTGGATATCCACAGCGACGGCGAACTCTTTCTGCTGAAAGACAAGCTTGTTGCGCGCCTTGATCGCGAAGAATACGTCGCCCGCGTCCTGCAACGAGAAGCCAAGTCCGAACCTGTTGAGGCCGCCAAAGCACTGGCCATCGCAATCAGAACCTACCTGCTGCAAAACGCCACCCGCAACGGCGACTGCCTGAGCATCGACGACAGCAGTAGCCGCCAACGCGTCGCCCCACGCCCGGCCACCTCAGAATCGCGCAACATCGCGGCGTGGACCAGCGACCTCGTCCTGGCCGGCAGCACCGTCACGTATCACTCCGACCAGCCGGGCCCGGACAAACTCTCCTGGCAGCAAGCCGTCGAACAAGCCAACGCCGGCCAACGCTACGACGCCATCCTGCTGCACGCCTACCCGCGCGCCAGCCTCAGCCGCTGGGACAACCCGGTTGCTTCCTGCGAAGCGTTGCCCGCCGCGCAAGACTGGCTGCTCAACCAGCGCCGCGGCTGGCGCCAACGCCTCGAAAACGAAGTCGGCTACAACGAAATCAGCACCTTCGCCGTCTGCCGCCTCGCCTTCGGCCGGCCTTTTGTCGACCGCGAACGCCAACGCATCTACGTGCGCGGCGTGCAGTCACTGCAAGACCGCCTCGACCTGACCCACGAATACCTGCACCTGGCCTTCGAAGCACACCCGAACGGCCAGGATGAAACCTACATCGAAGGGCTCGCCCGTCACCTCTTGCTGGAATAGGCCATGAAACTCAGTTATCCACAGGTCTTCCTGTTCCTCTGCTCCTTCTGCGTACTGCCGACGACCTTCGCCGCCGACGCCGCCGTCACACTCGACACCCCCGTCGGCGGCTGGCGCACTGGCGCAGTTGAAGGCGAAGGCGAAAACTACCGCCAGACGGTTAACTATCCCGCTTCCTCGGTAAACACACCGGTCGGCCAGGCCAATACCGCGCGCATCAGCGGCCAGATAAAAGCCACACCCAAGACGGGTGAGCCTGGCCGATTGATCGTTAACGGCATCAGCATGCCGTTGAAAATCGACGCCTCTGGACGCTTTGATCGGCCGTACTCGTTTCCGAATGGCAGCAACAGTGTTGAAGTTCGTAGCCCGGATGGCCAGCAGCGGCATCGCACGCAGTTTCTACGCGCCAGTGGCGGAGCTACGCCGGCCAAGTTGCGGGTGTTGTTGTCGTGGGACAGCGACAACACGGATTTGGATTTGCACCTTGTGACGCCGGATGGTGCGCACATCTGGTACGGCGATCGCGTGGCACCTAACGGCGCGGCGCTCGACGTCGATGTCACCACGGGGTATGGCCCTGAAATCTTCTCCATGCCGGCGCCGATCAAAGGTCAATATTTGATCTATGTGAACTACTTTGGCGGCGGGTATCGCAGCGATGACGAAGGTCAGGCGGACGCGGTTCAGCCGCTGACGACTGCGCAGGTGACGGTGATTACGGAGGAAGGGACGCCGAACGAGAAGATGGAGACGTTTGTGGTGCCGATGCGGGCGGTGGGGGAGTTGACGTTGGTTAGGGCGTTTAGTTATCCGTGAGGGGGGATTGTGCAAGTAGCTCTTGCACAATTGAATTGGGCAGCAGCTTGCTGCCCAATTGCTTGAATGAAGGCAGACAGAATCGGTCAGCAGGCTGCTGACCAATTTCGGAGTGTTCAGGCGTCGTCTAATTTGGCGGCTGAACAGTCGAGATGATCCACGCAGACCTTTACTCGCTGAGGTGCTACAAGCCGTTCTCTAACTGTCCAACGATTGTTGGACAATCATCGTCGGTAGTGATGTTTTCAGGCAGCCATTTCAGGCTTAAAACTACTGGATGTCAGGCGTTTGAGTGCAATGTCGAGTGCCGAGTCGTCAAACAGCCTGCTCTTGCGAGCGGCAGCGCCAGCTCCTCCATCCCAATGCTTCAATGCTTCACGCACAGCAGGAACAGTCGGGGATACTCCCTCCTGACTTAGCAACCAATCGACCGTCGCCAACAATTCCATGCCGAATGGCGACTCAAAGCCGTCGATCAACTCGGCAGTGCGCTCCAAGGCTTGGGAAAACTCCTTGGCCTCGGTCTTGAGGTAGGTTTGCAAAAAGGCTTTGCGCTCTTGGTCAAACCAGATCACATCGCTGATACCCGCATCACTGATGCGCTTGTCGCAATGCAGATAGCTGCCATCCAGGTTATTGAGCAGATGTTCCAGCCGATTGGCATACGGCCCGTATTTATGAGCAACGAACTTAAGATCCAGCGGGTTTTTGGTGTCTGGCAGCTTCTCAATCGCACGCTCCAGAAACCAGGCTAGCTTCTGAATCTCAAGCAGGCTGCATTCCATACCTAAAACCCAGTAGCGTCGGACCAGTTCGGCGATGAGGGCGCGAGCAGGGGTGAGCTTTTCCACACCGCTACGCTTGGCTACATTCAGATACTGGTTGGAAGGTTCAAAAACCAGTACATCGACATCCAGATCACTCAAGACATCAACAATCTGTTCGCGAACCTCTGGCCATTTCAAACCACCGTTACCGGCACCTAGCGGTGGAACAGCTACTGACTTCACGTCGTTTTCAATCAGGAAGCGACGCAGATCGTGTAAACCTTCTGTTATCCATGCCATCTGCGAAGGCGATCGCCAGTGACGTTTGGTAGGGAAATTTACGATCCAGCGAGGGCCGTCGAGTTCATTGACTGCCGTTACGTGAACCTTGCCCGTCTCTACCTCGCAAGCCTTGCAGGCCGCTGAATACAGACGATAGTTCTCCGCAAAGCGCTCTTTGAACATCAACGCGATACCTTTGCCCATCACGCCTACGGTATTCACCGTGTTGACGAGGGCTTCGGTTTTGGCTTCCAGAAGGTTGCCTTGGGTAAATCTGATCATTGGAAATACCATCCCGGACGCGCATGAACAGATAACGTCAGGCCTCTAGCGGCCACGTCCTGCTCTATGTGTTCTTTCATTGCATCGTTGTAGCACATGATGCCAAGGAGTCCTGTAATCGGTAGGTGATGGTGAATCAGCGCTTCGGCCTGATAACGCTCCATTTTTCGAGGGTCATCAGGATCACGTTTGAAGTCGCGTCGTTGAAGAATAGACCAATCGATCTCGCCGAGATTCGCCAGATCGCTGTAATAGTCTGTCCAATCCGGGTAGGCATGTGCGTTTGTGAAGACAAACGGTAGGCCAAGCTGTTCGACGCGGTACAGGCTGGAGACCAGAATCACGATCTCGTCATTGCTGCGCTGCTGAACACTCCACCCGGAGTGAATGTTTTTCATCATCACAGAGAAGGGTGTGAAATAGAAAGGTACGTAGTCGGCCAATACGCCCGCTGGAGCAATAGGAACACAACGATTGCGGCGCTTGTCTATCAAGTCAGAGTTGCCAATATTCACATACTGCGGTGCCTGCACGTCCGAGCTGGCGCAATGCAGACCGTTGTCCAGAATCCAAGGCAGGTTATCGAGGTGGACGATACGCCAAATCAGAGCCTTCTCTGGATTCAGACTGGTGTAGTTCATTGATAAAACATTCTCTGATTCGCGCCGGTGAGTACATTAACACCGGCCTCGCGCATTTTAGCCACGCAGAGTGCTTCGACCTCCTCGTTAGGAGAGAAGATTTTGAAGAAAGCGTTTGGTTTCACAACGCCAGGCGCCAAGCATTCCGCCATGCAGATGCTTTTGCAGTGCGCGTCGTGATACTCCCGACTGTTCATGACCTCCCACTCGATGGCTTCGAAACCCTCGTCGTAATCGAGTAGCTGAATTGAATCGTTTGCTAGAGGGTGGCGAGGAATGACTTTCCAACCGTTTTGTTTCGCAATGGACCTGTAAACGGAGATCAGGACGAATTTCACCTCAGGGTTGTTACGTTGCACACTTCCGTCAAATGGATTTGCAGCGAACCAGTGAAAGGGCACATAGCTGTCAAGCTCAAGGGCTTTACGCTTCTTCAGAATCTCACTGTCAGCTACATCTTTAAAGTCGGTGAGATCAGCGCGAGGCTTTAGGCCTCCCTGAAAAATGCCATCCAGGTTTTCAACCGAAGTGAGGTGGTATAGAAGCTTTTGTTCCTTGATATTTCTGACGTCTGGCATCGTGGTCTCCTTGACCTGCACAACTATCTAACCCGCTTTAGCCCTATCTCTTCTGCGCGTTAACCGCGACCTTCCAAGTCGGGCGTACTTCGTGATTCTAGTGTGCCATCACCTTAAGTCACAAGCGTTGCAGGGGAATGGCCGGTTTGCCCAAAACCCTTCTCTCACTCTTCGTCAAAATAATCACGATCCAACGTCGGTAACCGCAACAGTCGCGATGTAACACCCACCTCATGGTCCATCATCAGACGCACCAGTCGTGTGCCATCCACCAACACAATCCCGTCCACCGATTTAGCGAAGTCGACAGCGTGTGCCGTGAAACCGGAGGTTGTGATGAACACCCCACGTTTGGCTTTTGCCCGGCGAGTGCACCGTAGAAAGCCTGAAGCTCAGGGCGGCCTACCGTGTTTTGCCAGCGCTTGGCTTGAACGTAAACCTTCTCCAATCCCAGTTTGTCGAGCGAGATGATGCCGTCGATGCCGGCATCCCCAGAGCCACCGACACGCTGCAGGTCATTGCGACTGGCGCCATAACCCAGGCGATGAAGCACATCCAGCACGATCACTTCGAAGCGGTTGGGGCTAACCTGCAACAAATTATCCAAAAGGTCAGCCGCTGTAGCGTCGCGCAATTCCTGGAGGGCTTGTTCTAGCCGATCATCCGGGCTGGCGGTGGCGGAGGTGACGTCAGGTTCAACAGGAGTTTCGTCATCAAGCGGTGCCGCGTCAGGTGCAACCTTCAGCTTCACATTCATATAGCCAATGGCTAAATGCTCCACTTCATCAGCCGGCAGAGGGGCTGGATGCTCCTTGGCGTAGGCCACACCCGCATCAGTCAATTTCCAATACCCGCGTTTGGCGCTGCTGGAAAGGCCGGCACGCTTGAGCCGATCGTGTGCCCAGCCCGCTCTGTTCTTATAGGTCGTCTGCCCACTGGCGATCAGCTCTTCACGCTGCTCTAAAGTCAGTTGCAAAATTTTTGCTGCAGCTTCATAGGCATCCCGAGCGGGGACTCCATCGGGTTTCGTGGCGAGAAACCGCAGGATGGGCTCGATGAACTGATCGTAAGTTGGAACGGACATGGACGCTTCCCTGTGATGGCTACGGTTTTGTGCTGATTGGCGGGCGAGTATAAATCAGTGATCAGTCCGGCAACTCCCGTGCCGGCTCACTAGAGAGCCGTTCGTGCAGAGAAAACGTAAGCAACCATGTATTGAGGAGGTTCGAGTACGAAGACTGCGCCCGCTCGGAATTTACCGTTGGCTGATAACTTAGATCAGCATGGGATGCTCAGCTATTTCGCTAATAGTTAAGCGGCACTTTCTTCCAGACATTAAAAAGCCGGCTTGTGGCCGGCTTCTCGGGGACTGGCTTGGTTCATTTTTGGTAAACCGCGCCAGCCTTCAAAACGTACACCCGGATCTTGCGTCCGGCTGTGGGACTTGGCGAGATAGTGATCTGCCTTGTCGGTGCGATCAGAGCCGCGGGGCGGGTGATGCGCAAATGTGGGGCGCAGCATACTGATTTTTTTGGGGAATTCCCAGTGTGGTGTGCGGATTAGAGCGTTGTCAGTGACTTGCATCAACCCTGTGGCGGGGGGGCTTGCCCCCGTTGGGGCGCGGAGCGTCCCCCAAACAAGGCGACTCCATTTCGCAGGCATACCGCGTTTGCCTGGTTTGCGATTGCTGCGCAGCCGAACGGGGGTAAACCCCCTCGCCACAGTGGATCTCATGCGTTATAGGAACGGCACCGCCGGCCGTCGCTTGTTCAGCGTCGACCACCAAAACACCCAGCCCATGATCCTGATGTTCTGATCTTCGATTTGCTCGGCCCGGAAGATCTCATCCGGATACTCCGCCTTGTTGTGACTGCGCAACCGCAACGCATTCCCCGGCATTCGGTGCAGGTATTTGATCCGCAGCATCCCGTCGTGCTCGATGGCATAAATCTCCCCATCAATTATCTGCGTCAGCCCGCGATCAATCGCCAGGGTTGAGCCGTCTTCTATTTTCTCGCCCATGCTGTTGCCGATCATGCGGGTGCAGATGGCGTCGTTGGGGTTGATTTCCAGGGCGTCGAGGTGGCTGCGGGGCAGGCGGATGGATTGGTCGGGGTCTTCGATGACGTGGGTTTGGTTGGAGCCGGGGGCTTTGGTGGTTTCTTTGTAAAAGGGCAGTTCGACGTCGATGGGCTCGATGACGGTGTAGATGCCGCGAATGGCCTGGGCGTCGAAGGTGTTGCCGGATTCGTCGACTACGCGCAGCGGGGAGAGGTCTTGTGGGCCTTCGCCGGTTTTGAGCCAGTGGCTGTTGACGGACAGTATTCTCGCCACCTCTTCCATGCGGTAGGCGGGCACACCTCGGGTGTACCAGTTGTGGACGTTTTGTGGTTCTGTGTCCCAGAAAGCGGCGAATCCCGTTGTCGTGATCTTCGCCTCTTCCAGGAGTGCTTTGAATCGTGGACCGCTCGTGTTCTTTTTCATAAACGCGAGTCTACTGGCGTGGAATGGGGGTTTGAATAAACCACCTGTTCAAATTGCGCGGGAATTTTACGACCGGATGTAAGACGTCTTACGCTCGAATTAAACAAGAAAAAACCAAACGTCAGATTTGTTAAACCTAGCGTTTAAAAACCTTATCCACGCCCACAAAAAACCCCGGCTCAACCGGGGTTTTTTCAAGTCGTCAAAGGCGCAAGGCCCATGGCGTCTTAGCCTTTATAGGCAGCAACCGACTTCATGATCTCGGTGCGAGCGGCTTCTGAGTCGCCCCAACCTTCGATCTTCACCCATTTGCCTTTTTCGAGGTCTTTGTAGTTCGCGAAGAAGTGCTCGATCTGCTGGATCAGCAGCGGTGGCAGGTCGCTGCACTCTTTCACGTCGACGTACAGCTGGGACAGCTTGTCGTGTGGGACTGCGATGACTTTGGCATCGCCGCCGCCATCGTCGGTCATGTGCAGGATGCCGATTGGGCGGGCGCGGATGACCGAACCTGGAGCAACCGGGTAAGGGGTCACAACCAGCACGTCGAGGGGATCACCGTCGTCAGCCAGGGTGTTAGGGATGAAACCGTAGTTGGCCGGGTAGAACATCGGGGTGGCCATGAAACGGTCAACGAACAGGCAATCGCTGTCTTTGTCGATTTCGTATTTGATCGGCGCGTGGTTGGCCGGAATCTCGATCGCGACGTAGATGTCGTTCGGCAGGTCTTTGCCAGCCGGAATCTTGCTGTAGCTCATTGGGCGGTGCCCCCGTTAGTTGACCAAAAACACTTGGCCGGATTGACCAAAAAGTGGCGGCGATTATAGGCATATTCTGCCGTCGACGCCATGTACCAGAGGTCGTAGAGACCTTAGTCGTGTGCCTGATAGACCGGGTCATGCGCCTGAAGTTGCCGCAACCTGTCCAAAGGATCCTGCCGATAGAAAAGCTTCAACTGCTCGTAGACCTGTGGATAAGCCTCGTGCAGCAAATCCGGGGCGCTGAAGAAGTATTCGCTGGTGACGGCGAAGAACTCCGCCGGGTTCTCGGCGGCGTAGGGGTCGATGACGGTTTCGATGCCTGGATTGCGGTCAAGTTGCCGGTTCAGGTCGTCGTAGGCGTGTTGCATGACCTTGGCCCAGTCGCTGACGCGCATGTCCGGGTGCAGTGGCGGCAGGCCGTTGGCGTCACCGTGGAGCATGTCGAGTTTGTGCGCCAGTTCGTGGATCACCAGGTTATAGCCTTCCCAGCCGCCGCTGGCCATGACGCCAGGCCAGGCGAGAATGATCGGGCCTTGCTGCCAGGCTTCGCCGCTGTGTTCGCCATTCCATTCGTGTTCGACGCCGCTGGCATCGCGATGGCGCTGGGGGCTGAGGAAGTCGTCGGGGTAGAGGACGATTTCATGGAAGCCCTGATACCAGTTCAAGTCGCCGAGGTTTAGCAGGGGCAATTGCGCTTGAGCGGCGAGCAACAGGCGTTGCTCTTGATGAAGTTCGACGCCAGGGAGGGTGGTCAGGTGTTTTTCATCGAGGAACAGCACGCTGGCTTCACGCAACCACTGGTCTTCGGCGGCGCTGAGGCCGTCAAGGAAGCTCAAGTGATGGCGCACCCGTTGCCACATGTCGTCGGCAATCGGGTGTTTGGCCAGGGTGCGCTGGCGCCGCCAGGCGCTCAGGGACCACATGGACGGTCAGCGGGTTTCGGCTTTGGAGCTCGAACCGCCGAAGCGGCTGCGCACGATGCCGATGATCATCGGTACCAGCGACAGCAGGATGATGCCCACGACCAGCAGCGACAGGTTTTTCTTGATGAACGGTACGTTGCCGAAGAAGTAACCGAGGGTCACCAGGCCGCCGACCCAGAAAATCGTGCCCAGTACGCTGAAGCCGAAGAATCGCGGGTAAGGCATCTTCGCCACACCGGCGACGAACGGTGCAAAGGTGCGAATGATCGGCAGGAAGCGCGCCAGGGTCACGGTTTTGCCGCCATGCTTGTCGTAGAAGTCGTGAGTCTGTTGCAGATAGTCGCGACGGAAGATTTTCGAGTTCGGGTTGCTGAAGAGCTTTTCGCCTGCCGTTCGTCCGATCACATAGTTGGTGCTATCGCCGAGGATCGCCGCCAGCATCAGCAGGCCGCCCAGCAACACCGGGTCCATGCCGCCGCCGGCCGCCACGGCGCCAGCGATGAAGAGCAGGGAGTCGCCCGGCAGGAATGGCATTACCACCAGGCCGGTTTCGCAGAAGATCACCAGGAACAGAATCGCGTAAATCCATGGACCGTAATTGGTTACCAGCATGTCGAGGTACACATCGAGATGCAGGATAAGGTCGATCGGGTTGAAATCCATGGATGGCACCTGTGGTGATGGTCCGACTCAGCAGACCTGTGCGGATGACTTCGTGTAAGGCTACAAGCGGGTGTAGTTTTTCTTACAAGCCGGGAAGCTCGGGATTATACGGGGGGGAAAGTGAAAAGCGCGTCGAGATTGTAGCGGGGGATGTCACGAATAAATCAGAGTCCGACAGACTGCGCACAAACCCTTGTGGCGAGGGAGCTTGCTCCCGCTGGAGGGCGAAGCACTCCCAAAGCCTGAGTTTGCGGTAGTTAGGGAGATTTACAGTGGCTGATTTCACGACTGCTGCGCAGCCGAACGGGAGCAAGCTCCCTCGCCACAAGAGCTTGCCGCCATAGCTCCGTTATAATTCGTCGCTAATCGGCAACACGTAGTTCTTGAATTCGGTGTCTTCCTTGAACCCGATCGACTCGTAGGTCTTCTGCGCAACTTCATTATTGCTGCTGGTGGAAACACGCATCCGCACGGCATTGGTTTCCTTGGCCATTTTCTTCGCGGTGCGAATCAGGTTATCGGCAACCAGTTGGCGGCGCGCGTCTTCGGCGACGTAGATGTCGTTGAGGATCCACACGCGTTTGAGCGATAGCGAAGAAAAGCTCGGATACAACTGACAGAAACCCATCAGTTTGGCGTTGTCGTCATCGGACAAGGCCAGGTAGATCACCGATTCCTTGCGACGCAGGCGTTTTTCGAGGAACGCACGGGACGAGTCCGGATACGGAAGGGAGCCATAAAACTCACGATATTTGACGAACAGCGGAGTCAGGAGGTCCAGGTGTTCGAGGGTCGCTTGAATAATCCGCATTGATTGGTCTCGTCTTCAAGTGGCTGTCTTCACGTGCTCTGACGGCAATTTGCTACTCGGGCAGCCGTGTTTCGATCCTGCCTGAAAGTGCAGCAGAAACGCAATGCGGAAACGGTTCAGGCATCCGGCGGACTGAGTAGGAAATTTCCCTTCATGTCCGCACCTGCGTCCGACTCCAGTGTCTGAACCTGGGCTTCGTCCTTCAGATTGACCCCCGACAACTGCCGCCGACAGGCTTCGCGCATCAAATACAGCAAGCGGTGTGCCGCCATGCCGTAACTGAGGCCTTCGAGCCGCACGTTGGAGATGCAATTGCGGTAGGCATCCGTGAGACCGACCTTAGGATTGTAGGTGAAATATAAACCCAGGCTATCAGGCGAGCTGAGTCCCGGACGTTCACCGATCAGGATCACCACCATTTTCGCGCCCAGCAGTTCACCGACCTCGTCAGCCACGGCCACTCGGCCCTGTTCCACCAGAATCACCGGTGAAACGGACCAACCATCCGCTGCTGCCTGTTCTTCCATGCGCGTCAGAAAGGGCACGGTATGGCGATGAACGGCCAATGCCGACAAGCCATCGGCGACCACAATCACCAAATCCACGCCGCCGGGGTGGGCCGAGGCATAGTCACGTAAGGTCTGCGCCGATTCATCGCTCAACTTGCGCCCCAGGTCAGGGCGCTGCAAATAACTGTTCCGGTCTGTGGCCGCGCTATGCAGCAGCACACTCTCCCGGCCGCGTTCGGCCAGTTGCGCCCCCAGCCCTGCATGGTCAAACGGCAAATGCACCGCGTCCCGCGCCTGGGCGTGGGCGTACTGGAAATCCAGCTGTGCGCTGGTCGGCATGCTGGTGCCGGTGCGGCCCAGGGCAATGCGCGCCGGGGTCAGGCGACGCAGTTCCAGCCAAGGGTTCTGTGGATCGACGGGTGGTTTATCCATATCAACACTCATCCCAATTGCGCCAAGGCCTGGCGGAAGGCCGGCGGCAGGTTGTTACCGAAGTGAACCTTGCCGTCGGCCTGGGTGAAGATGCCCATTTTGGCCAACCACTGTTCAAACTCTGGCGCCGGTTTCAAACCCAGGGTTTGCCGAGCGTAGAGGGCGTCGTGGAACGAAGTGGTCTGGTAGTTGAGCATGATGTCGTCGGAGCCGGGGATGCCCATGATGAAGTTGATCCCGGCCACGCCCAGCAGGGTCAGCAGGGTGTCCATGTCGTCCTGGTCGGCTTCGGCATGGTTGGTGTAGCAAATGTCGCAACCCATCGGCACGCCCAATAGCTTGCCGCAGAAGTGGTCTTCGAGGCCGGCGCGGATGATCTGTTTGCCGTTGTAGAGGTATTCCGGGCCGATAAATCCTACGACGGTGTTCACCAGAAACGGCTTGAAATGGCGCGCCACGGCGTAGGCTCGAGTCTCGCAGGTCTGTTGATCGATGCCGTGGTGGGCGTTGGCTGACAGGGCGCTGCCCTGGCCGGTTTCGAAATACATCAGGTTTTGCCCGAGGGTGCCGCGATTCAGGCTCAAACCGGCGTCGTAGCCTTCCTGCAATACGTTCAGGTTGATACCGAAACTGGCGTTGGCCGCTTCGGTGCCGGCGATCGACTGGAACACCAGGTCCAGCGGCACCCCACGGTTCACCGCCTCGATGGAGGTAGTGACGTGGGTCAGCACGCAAGCCTGAGTCGGAATGTCGTAGCGCTGGATGATCGCGTCGAGCATTTCCAGCATGGCGCAGATCGAGGCGATGCTGTCGGTGGCCGGGTTGATGCCGATCATCGCGTCGCCGTTGCCGTACAGCAAACCGTCGAGAATGCTCGCGGCGATCCCGGCCGGTTCGTCAGTCGGGTGATTGGGTTGCAGGCGTGTAGACAAGCGGCCACGCAAGCCCATCGTGCCGCGGAACTGGGTGATTACGCGGATTTTTTGCGCCACCAGCACCAGGTCCTGTACGCGCATGATCTTCGACACGGCGGCGGCCATTTCCGGGGTCAGGCCGGGAGCCAGGGCGCGCAGGCTCAGCTCGTCGGCGGCGTCGCTCAGCAGCCAGTCGCGAAAGCCACCGACGGTCAGGTGGCTGACCACGGCAAAAGCTTGTTTATCGTGGGTGTCGATGATCAGTCGGGTGACTTCATCGGCCTCGTAAGGAATCAGTACTTCCTGTAGGAAGTGGCTCAGCGGAATGTCAGCCAGGGCCATTTGCGCGGCCACACGCTCGCCATCATTGAGCGCGGCAACGCCGGCCAGAAAGTCCCCGGAGCGCGCCGGGCTGGCCTTGGCCATGACTTCCTTGAGGCTCTCGAAGCGATAAGTCTGGGCGCCGACGGAATGGGCAAATGCGGCCATGGGACGGGGTCCTCCTGAATCTGTGGATAACTCAAAAACACCACCGAACTCCTGTGGGAGCGGCGGTGCGACGATTCGACTTGCTCGCGAAAGCGGTGGCTCAGTCGACATCAATGGTGCATGTCAGACCGCCTTCGCGAGCAAGCCCGCTCCCACATTGGATCTCGGTGCACTTCGATGTGGCAGGCGCCGGGCACTAAGCCCGGCGCCGGTGCAACTCAGTTACCTGTGAGCATAGCGTCCGCCGGTGCGTCGGAGCGCTGCTTGGCGGTCAGTTGGAAATACAGGTAACCGGCGGCCATGAAACCAAGGAAAACCAGGCCAATCACCGTGTTGAACCACGCCATCGCCACCAAGCAAACCACCGCCAGGAACAGCGCAATCCCCGGCACGATCGGGTAGCCCGGCGCGCGGAAGGTGCGTTCCAGGTTCGGCTCGGTTTTACGCAGTTTGAACAGGCTCAGCATACTGATGATGTACATCACGATGGCGCCGAATACCGACATGGTGATCATCGCTGCCGTCAGGGTCATGCCTTGTAGATTGACCAGGCCGTCGCTGTAGATAGCGGCGATGCCGATGACGCCGCCGGCCAGGATCGCCCGGTGCGGAGTCTGGAAGCGCGAGAGTTTGGCCAGGCCTTTAGGCAGGTAACCGGCCCGGGCCAGGGCGAAGAACTGCCGCGAGTAGCCGAGGATGATCCCGTGGAAACTCGCCACCAGACCGAACAGACCGATCCAGACCAGCATGTGCATCCAGCTCGAATTGTTACCAACCACGGCTTTCATCGCCTGAGGCAGTGGGTCGTTGATGTTCGCCAGTTGACGCCAATCGCCTACGCCGCCCGCCATTACCATCACGCCGATGGCCAGGAACACCAGGGTCAGAATGCCGCTGACGTAGGCCTTGGGAATCGTCCGTTTCGGGTCTTTGGCTTCCTCGGCCGCCATGGCCGCGCCTTCAATGGCGAGGAAAAACCAGATCGCAAAGGGGATCGCCGCAAAGATGCCGGGGATCGAGGCGATGGTGAATTCGTTGGAGCCCGACCAGCCGTTGAGCACGAAATTGCTGAAGCTGAAGCCTGGCGCGACCACGCCCATGAACACCAGCAGTTCGGCAACCGCGAGCACGGTGACCACCAGTTCAAACGTCGCGGCAATGCTGACGCCGAGAATGTTCAGGCCCATGAACACGAAATAGGCGCCAACCGCCGCAATTTTCGGGTCCAGATCCGGGTATTGCACGTTGAGATAAGCGCCGATGGCCATGGCAATCGCCGGCGGCGCAAAGACGAACTCGATCAGGGTGGCGATGCCGGCGATCAATCCGCCTTTCTCACCAAACGCCCGCCGGCTGTAGGCAAACGGCCCGCCAGCGTGGGGAATTGCGGTGGTCAGTTCGGTGAAGCTGAAGATGAAGCAGGTGTACATCGTCGCCACCATCAACGCGGTGACGAGAAAACCCAAGGTGCCTGCGGTGCCCCAGCCGTAACTCCAGCCGAAGTACTCGCCGGAAATCACCAGGCCGACGGCAATGCCCCATAAGTGCAGGGTGCCGAGTGTGGGTTTGAGCTGTGTCGTCGAAGTCATAAGTCCTCTCTATTTTTTATTGTTTGATCTGTTGGACTTTCGGGTGTGGCAGTTTGGGTTGATCAACGCTGTTCACGCAGCGGTTTATCTGTGGAGCGGGCACGCAAAGCCCGTGCCAGAGCGGCAGGGCGATGTTCGGGTGTGTTGCTGGGAACGCCTTCGCGAGCAAGCCCGCTCCCACAGGGGACTTATGCCGGCCCACCTATGTGAATGCATCACAAATCCAATGTGGGAGCGGGCTTGCTCGCGAAAGCTATTTGAAGGGCGACACAGAAACCTCTGTGTCGCCCTCGGTTTTTAGAAGAAGCCCAACGGATTGATGTCGTAGCTCACCAGCAGGTTTTTGGTCTGCTGATAGTGATCGAGCATCATTTTGTGGGTTTCACGGCCGACGCCGGACTTTTTGTAACCACCGAACGCGGCATGCGCCGGGTACAGGTGATAGCAGTTGGTCCACACACGACCGGCCTTGATGGCGCGGCCCATGCGGTAGGCGCGGTTGATGTCGCGGGTCCAGAGGCCGGCACCGAGGCCGAACTCGGTGTCGTTGGCGATGGCCAGGGCTTCGGCTTCGTCCTTGAACGTGGTGATGCTCACCACCGGGCCAAAGATTTCTTCCTGGAACACACGCATTTTATTGGTGCCCTTGAGCAGGGTCGGCTGGATGTAATACCCGGTCGCCAGGTTGCCCTCGAGTTTTTCCACCTTGCCGCCGGTCAGCAGCTCGGCGCCTTCGCCCTTGGCGATTTCCAGGTATGAAAGGATTTTGTCGAATTGCTGCTCGGACGCCTGGGCGCCGACCATGGTGTCGGTGTCCAGCGGGTCACCACGTTTGATCGACAGGACTTTCTTCATCACGACTTTCATGAAGTCGTCGTAGATCGACTCCTGAACCAGTGCGCGGGACGGGCAGGTGCAGACTTCGCCCTGGTTGAAGAACGCCAGTACCAGGCCTTCAGCGGCTTTTTCGATGAAGGTCGGTTCGGCTTGCATGATGTCGGCGAAGAAGATGTTCGGAGACTTGCCACCGAGCTCCACGGTGGACGGAATAATGTTTTCGGCAGCTGCGTGCATGATGTGCGAGCCAACCGGGGTCGAGCCGGTGAAGGCGATCTTGGCGATGCGCTTGCTGGTGGCCAGGGCTTCGCCGGCTTCTTTGCCGAACCCTTGCACCACGTTGAGCACGCCGGGCGGCAGCAGGTCGCCGATCAGTTCCATCAGCACGGTGATGCCCAGCGGGGTTTGCTCGGCAGGCTTGAGCACCACACAGTTACCGGCGGCCAGGGCCGGAGCGAGTTTCCAGGCAGCCATCAGGATCGGGAAGTTCCACGGGATGATCTGCCCGACCACGCCCAGCGGTTCATGGATGTGATAAGCCACGGTGTTGCCGTCGATTTCGGCAGCGCTGCCTTCCTGGGCGCGGATGCAACCGGCGAAGTAGCGGAAGTGATCCGCCGCCAGCGGGATGTCAGCGTTGAGGGTTTCGCGAACGGCTTTGCCGTTGTCCCAGGATTCGGTGATCGCCAACAGTTCCAGGTTCTGCTCGATGCGGTCGGCAATTTTCAGCAGCACCAGCGAGCGCGCCTGGGCGGACGTGGCGCCCCAGGCATCGGCAGCGGCGTGGGCAGCGTCCAGGGCTTTATCGATGTCTTCGGCCGTGGAGCGTGGGAATTCGGCAATCGGTTGGCCATTCACTGGCGAGGTATTGGTGAAGTACTGACCTTTAACAGGCGCGACGAACTCGCCGCCGATGTAGTTACCGTATTTGCTCTTGAACGAAACGATAGCGCCTTCAGTACCGGGGTGAGCGTAACGCATGGTGATTTCTCCTTGGCTTTTGTGCTTATAAGGGAGAGCGCATGTGCGCTTGTTATAAGCGTAGAGCAAAGGTTGGGCCACTGCCTTGCAGGTCAGGCAAATCAAGGCCTTGCGCGGTTTATGTCGGACAAGCGGGCGGCGTCTGTGACGGTTTCGGTACAGCCTGGGTGACAGTTTGTACCGCTTGTGGCACAGGCTGTGACTGGGTGGTCTTGCCAGCATTGCAAAGCAATGGAGGCTGGAGGATGCTGGGCCTCAAATCGCCATGCAGGTCTTCCTTGTGGCGAGGGGGTTTACCCCCGTTGGGCTGCGAAGCGGCCCCAAAACCAGCCACCTCGATTTACCTGTTACACCGCGTGCTCAGGATTTACGACTGCTGCGCAGCCGAACGGGGGCAAGCCCCCTCGCCACAGGTGCAGTGTTTGGCAGTTGCTATGCAGAAGCAGCAAACCTTTCGGGGAATAATAAGAAATGCACGACAACCATTTGAGTCGCCATGCCCAGCAAGTCCTGACCGTTACCCAGGGCAAATCGCACCTGTACGGCCCTGGCAGCGATCCGTCGATTGCCCGTTCCTGGCTGCGCTGTCTTGAGGATTATCACCTCGACCCGGCCCTGACGATTGCGCCGACGGTGCTGGAACATGGCCGGGTGCTGGAAAGCCGTGAACGCTTGCAGCAAGTGCTGCAGATTGCCGGCAACGAAATGACCAGTCTGCATCAGCAACTTTCGGGCGCCGGCCACGCGGTGCTGCTGACCGACGCCCGTGGGGTGATCCTCAATTGCGTCACTGCCCCCGCCGAACGGAAGATTTTCGAGCGCGCCGGGCTCTGGCTTGGCGCCGACTGGAGCGAAGCCTGCGAAGGCACCAACGGCATCGGCACCTGCCTGGTGGAGCGTCAGTCCCTGACCATTCACCAGGATGAACACTTCCGCGGTCGCCACACCGGCCTGACCTGCTCGGCAAGCCCGGTGTTCGACCCGCATGGCGAACTGCTGGCAGTGCTCGACGTATCTTCCGCGCGCCATGAAGTCTCGCGCCAGAGCCAGTTCCACACCATGGCGCTGGTCAATCTCTCGGCGAAGATGATCGAGAGCTGTTATTTCCTGCGTTACTTCGACAATCAATGGTTGCTGCGTTTTCACTTGCAAGCTGAGTCCGTCGGGCTGTTCAGTGAAGGGCTGTTGGCGTTCGATGGCGAAGGGCGGATCAGTGCGGTCAACCAGAGTGCGTTGAACTTGCTCGGGCACATACGCGGCGGATTGCTGGGTAAACCGGTGGAAGCGTTTTTCGATTGCTCGCTGGATGAGTTGCTCGGCCGCGCGAGCGTGAATGCCAGCGCCAGTTGGCCGTTGCGCACCCGTGACGGACGCAGTCTGTTTGCCGTGTTGCGCGGTCAGCCGCGCAGTATTCCGGTGCCGGTGGTACAGCGTCCGGTGATTGCCGAGCGTCCGCGCTTGTCCGGTATCTGCCTGGGCGATGCCGCGTTGCAAGAAGATTTCCGCAAGGCCCTGCGGGTGTTCGAACGAGACGTGCCGCTGCTGATCAACGGCGAAACCGGTTCCGGCAAGGAAGCCTTTGCCAAAGCGGTGCACCAGGCCAGCCAGCGGGC
This sequence comes from Pseudomonas sp. ASL4, assembly GCF_056680395.1. Classification (NCBI taxonomy): domain Bacteria; kingdom Pseudomonadati; phylum Pseudomonadota; class Gammaproteobacteria; order Pseudomonadales; family Pseudomonadaceae; genus Pseudomonas; species Pseudomonas sp. ASL4. Next base: position 1,551,668 of record NZ_CM155280.1, read on the forward strand.
CGAAAAATCCTTTGTCGCCCTCAACTGCGCGGCCATCCCCGAAAGCCTGATCGAAAGCGAGCTGTTCGGCTATCGCGGCGGCAGCTTCACCGGTGCACGCAAGGAAGGCATGCGCGGCAAGTTGCAGCAGGCCGATGGCGGCACGTTGTTCCTTGATGAAATCGGCGACATGCCGCTGGCCTTGCAGACCCGGCTATTAAGGGTGCTGGAAGATCGCCAAGTGGTGCCGATTGGCGGTGAACCGGAGTCGGTCAACGTCAGAATTATCAGCGCTACCCACCGGAATTTGCTGGATCGGGTGCAGGACGGCAGCTTCCGCGAGGATTTGTACTACCGGCTCAATGGCCTGGAAGTGGCGTTGCCGGCGTTGCGTGAGCGCAGCGATAAATCCCAGTTGCTGGATTTCTTGCTGGCGGAAGAGGCTGGCGGGGAAACCGTGTTGATTGACCAGCCGGCGCGTCAGGCCTTGCTCGCTTTTGCTTGGCCAGGCAACGTGCGGCAGTTGCGCAATGTACTGCGCACGCTGGCGGCATTGTGTGATGGCGGGCGAGTCGGGCTGGAGGATTTGCCGGCGATGATTCGCCAGGCCCGGCCGGCGGTTGCGTTGGTGGTTGAAGAGTCGTCGGAGCATCCGCTGGAGGATGCCGAGCGGCTGGCGTTGCTCAATGCGTTGGAGCAGACGCGCTGGCATATGACGCATACGGCTGAACAGCTTGGTGTCAGCCGCAATACCCTTTATCGCAAATTGCGTAAGCACGGCATAGCCCGCTAAAGGCTTTTGTGGCGAGGGAGCTTGCTCCCGCTGGGCTGCGCAGCGGCCCCAAAACCTGCAACTGCGGTGTATCAGACACATCGCGAACTCAGGTTTACGACTGCTGCGCAGCCGAGCGGGAGCAAGCTCCCTCGCCACAGAAGTGCATACCGGTCTCAGCTAAAGAGTGCGATTTTTCCTACCCTACGCTAACCTGCGGCCATGTTTTACGAGGTCGACTATGCACATTCATATTCTGGGTATCTGCGGCACTTTCATGGGTTCGATGGCGGTTCTGGCCAAAGAGCTGGGCCATCACGTGACCGGCTCCGATGCCAACGTCTATCCGCCGATGAGTACTCAGCTTGAGGCTCAGGGCATTCAGTTGACCCAAGGCTACGATCCCGCCCAACTCGATCCGGCACCGGATCTGGTGGTGATTGGCAACGCCATGTCTCGTGGCAACCCGGCCGTCGAGTACGTACTGAACAAAGGCCTGCCCTACGTTTCCGGCCCGCAATGGCTGGCGGATCACGTGCTGCAAGGTCGCTGGGTGCTGGCCGTTGCCGGCACTCACGGCAAGACCACCACCAGCAGCATGCTTGCCTGGGTACTGGAGCACGCGGGCATGAGCCCGGGTTTCCTGATCGGGGGCGTGCCGCAGAATTTCTCGGTGTCCGCTCGTTTGGGTGGCACACCGTTCTTCGTGATCGAAGCCGACGAATACGACAGCGCGTTCTTCGATAAGCGCTCCAAGTTCGTTCACTACCGCCCACGCACGGCGATCCTGAACAATCTTGAGTTCGATCACGCGGACATCTTCCCCGATCTGCCAGCCATCGAGCGGCAGTTCCACCATTTGGTGCGGACCATCCCGAGCGAAGGCCTGGTGATCCATCCGACCACCGAGCCGGCGCTGAAGCGCGTGATCGAAATGGGCTGCTGGACCCCGGTGCAAACCACCGGTGCCGGCGGTCAGTGGCAGGTCAAACTGCTGAGCGAAGACGGTTCCAAGTTTGAAGTGATGTTCGAAGGCGTCGCCCAAGGCGTGGTCGAGTGGGACATGACCGGCCAGCACAACGTCGCCAACGCCTTGGCGACCTTGGCGGCGGCCCGCCATGTCGGCGTGGTGCCGTCCATGGGCATTGCGGCGCTGAGTGCGTTCAAAAGCGTGAAGCGCCGGATGGAGAAAGTCGCGGAAGTCCGTGGTATCACCATTTACGATGACTTCGCGCACCACCCGACTGCCATTGCCACCACGCTCGATGGTCTGCGCAAACACATTGGCGATGCGCCGTTGATCGCGATCATCGAACCGCGCTCCAACTCCATGAAGCTCGGCGCGCACCGTGACGGTTTGCCGGAAAGCGTGGTCGATGCCGATCAGGTGATCTGGTACGCACCGGCGAACCTCGGCTGGGACCTGGCGGGGACGGCGGCACTGTGCACCGTGCCATCGATTGTCAGCGACTCACTCGAAGGCATCATCGAACGTGTGAAAAGCCAGGCCCAGCCCGGCACCCACGTGGTGATCATGAGCAACGGCGGCTTCGGCGGCCTGCATGGCAAACTCGCCGAGGCGCTGCAATGAACAACGGCCCGGAGCGCATTACGCTGGCGATGACCGGTGCTTCCGGCGCCCAGTACGGCTTGCGCCTGCTTGATTGCCTGGTGCGCGAGGACCGGGAGGTGCACTTTCTGATCTCCAAGGCTGCGCAACTGGTGATGGCCACCGAGACTGACGTGACGCTGCCGCCCAAGCCGCAGACCATGCAGGCCTTCCTCACCGAGTACACCGGGGCTGCCGCCGGGCAAATCAAGGTGTACGGCAAGGAAGACTGGATGTCGCCGGTGGCCTCGGGCTCCGGTGCGCCAGCGGCGATGGTGGTGGTGCCGTGCTCGACGGGGACTTTGTCGGCTATCGCGACCGGTGCCTGCAACAACCTGATCGAGCGGGCCGCCGACGTGACCTTGAAGGAGCGCCGCCAATTGATTCTGGTGCCGCGTGAGGCGCCGTACTCGAGCATTCATCTGGAGCACATGCTCAAGTTGTCGAACATGGGCGTGACGATTATGCCGGCGTCGCCGGGTTTCTATCATCAGCCACAGACCATCGACGACCTGATCGACTTCGTCGTCGCGCGGATTCTCAATCTGTTGAACATTCCTCAGGACATGCTGCCGCGTTGGGGCGAGCATCATTTGAGCAGCGATGAATAAGCTGCTGATGGTGTTGCTGGCGTTGCAACTGACCGGTTGCGCCACCGCTCGTACCCTGAATGCCGCGCAGCCGGGTGCGCCGGTGGTGTATTCGGGGACGCGGCTGGATTTGTATGCGATGAACGGCGGTTGTTGCGCCAAGGATCGTTTCGGTGCCGAAGCCCCGAGTTATCCCAATGTCGACCTGCCGGCCAGCGCGTTGCTCGACACCTTGCTGTTGCCGTTGTCGGTGTTGACGGTGATTGGGGTTGGGTTCCAGGCGACGGGCGGGTTGTAAAAAGCCAAAGCAAAAGATCGCAGCCTTCGACAGCTCCTTGTATCTCGACTATTGCTCCGTCAGGAGCGATAGTTCTCGACTGATCATCGAGGGAGGGACCTGGAAGCCGTGCAGCTCCTTAGGCTTTTTGCCTGTGACGTAGATCGTGCTCCAACCCTCCGCACTCACTCGTATAGTTCGAACGGTATCTTGGGCCCGCCTCTGGCTAGAGCCCGCATTCGCAAGGTCGGACAGAGTGCAGTGATGATCGCAATTGATCTGATTGGGAGAGTGTTATGTCCAGTTTCGTCGGCGTCGATGTCGCTAAAAACACCTTTGATATCGCTACACATCTGCCAAATGGCAAGCATAAAACCAAGGCCAAACTGGCTAACAATTCCAAGGGTTTCAAAGAGTTTGAAGTTTGGTTGCAGAAGCAGGCCGAGCCTTCGACCCTGATCGTGATGGAAGCGACCAGTGTCTATCATCTGGAGCTCGCCGAGTTCGTCTACAACAAGGGTTATCGGGTCTGCGTGGTGAATCCGGCCACGACTCACGCGTATGCGGGCAGCGAGTTACGTCGGATCAAAACCGACAAGAGTGATGCCAAGCTGATCGCCGACTTCGCTAAAGAAAAAAATGAAAAGCTCAAGCTTTGGGCTCCGGAACCGCTGAAGTTCCGCCAACTGAAGGCCATGGTTCGTCGCCTGGATGACCTTCAAGAGATGGAGCAAATGGAGCGTAATCGTCTGGACGTGTCCGACGAAAAGGTCAAAGAGTCGATCAACTCGGTGATTGGCCACATCGAAAAAGAAATCGTTGAAACCCACAAGGCGATCAAAAAACATATCGATGACGACCCCGACATGCGCCAGATGCGCGACTTGGTCGTGACCATCGACGGCATTGGCGAGAAAACGCTTGAGCGGTTGCTGGCTGAGCTGGGCGACCTGCGCAAGTACGACGACCCTCGAAAACTTGTCGCGGCTGCTGGCCTGAATCCAGAACTCCAGGAATCAGGGCTCCTCAAGGGCCGCAGCCCGATCTCGAAGATCGGCTCAGCGCGCTTGCGCGCAGGCCTATACATGCCGGGCTTGGTCGCGTTGCAACACAACAAAGCAATAATCGCCATGAAAGATCGCCTGAAGGCCAACGGCAAGGCCCCCAAGCAGATCATCTGTGCTGCCATGCGCAAGCTGCTGCATTACGTTTACGCAGTGCTCAAATCGGGCCAGCCATATGACCCTGAATTTGCGCTTGCTCGGTGAGATTCAAGACGGTATCTACATGGGATATGTGTTCACCCTGTAGGAGCTGCCGAAGGCTGCGATCTTTTGATCTTATTTACCTAATTTACGCAGCTCATCCGACTCAACCACCCGCACGCCATCCTGCTCTTCCAGCGCCAGTCGCCACATGGCGCGGGCCAGTTGGCAGGCTTCGATGCCGCGGTATTTGCCGGGAATCAATCGCGACAACGGCCCGGCGAATTGCTCGGCCAGCCGCGGTTCGAGGCGCTCACCCAGCAGTAGGGAAGGGCGGCAAATGGTCAACTGCGGCCAGTCTTGCGCGCGCAAGGCTTGTTCCATTTCGCCTTTGACCCGATTGTAGAAAACCGAGGATTTTGGATCAGCACCCAAGGCGCTGATCACGATCAGGTGTCGGGCGCCCATTTCCCGTGCGCGCTTGGCGAACGCCACTACCATGTCCAGGTCCACCGCGCGAAACGCCTGCTCGGTGCCGGCCTGTTTGATTGTGGTGCCGAGGCAGCAGTAGGCGATGTCGACGCGACCGTTCAGTTGCGGCAGAAACACCGCCGGGTCGCCGACCGGGTTTTCCAGGTGAGGGTGCTCGGCCAGTGGCCGGCGTGACGGTGCCAGGACCCGCGTAATCGTTGGCTCATTGAGCAGGCGATCGAGCAAACGTTCGCCGGTTAGGCCAGTAGCTCCGGCAAGCAAGACATGCTGAGGCGTCAAGTACATAGTGTTTCCCCCTTGATACTATTCAGCTTAGTTGCTCTTGGCGTCCTTGCTGCTGATAGCAGCACTTTGTAATGCTTTTCGCGCTTGTTGTTTGCGCAGCAATTGCCAGTGTGCGAGCACGGTTTTCGGCGCCCAGATCTGCGGTTCAGAGGCTTCGAAATTGTCCGCCAGCTCGCGCTCGGCAACGGTGGCCTTGGCCAGTTTGAAGGCTTGCTCCAGGTCGTCGGTCTGGTTCAGCGCCTGAGCGAACAGCGCGTCGCCGAAGTAGGTGAAGTTGGCTTCTTCCGAGCAACCGAAGGACACCCGGTCAGCCCGCGAGGCCGTCATGATCAGGGTTCGTTCGTCTTTCAACGCCGGAATGAAGCCGCCGGAATAGCAGGATGAAATCACGATGATCTTGTCGCGATTCTTCAGGGGCGCGAGGACCGCAGCCAGTTCGTCGGCCGGCAGGTCGGCCAGCTCCATTCGTGGCTGGTCGAGTACCAGTTCGTGTTCGCTGGTGCCGTGGCTGGTCAGGTAGATGAATATCAGGTCTTCCGGGCCACTGCGTTCGGCCAGGGTCAGGGCAGCGCGGCGCAGGTTTTCCCGGGTGGCCATCGGCCGGTCGGTGAGGTGATCGCGATGGTTGACCAGGCGGATCTGGCCGTAGGCGCCGAAGCGGCTGGCGAGCATGTTGGCGACGTAGTCGGATTCGCGCAGGAATACGCTCTGCTTGCCGTCGCCGCCGAGCGTCAGGCTGTACAGCTCAACCGCCGGGGTCGAGGCAGGCACGTTGGCTAGCGCTTCGTCGAGCAAGCGGCCCTGGGCCAGCAAGCCGAGCTCAAGGGTGTCGGGCAACAACTTGCCGTCGGCGTCACGGACGCGTTGGCCGTTGATCCAGGTGCCGCTGATGACGGTACCGTCGGTCAGCACCAGGGTGCCGCGACCTTGATAGCTGTCAGCGTCGAATCCGCCGACGTAGAAACTGCCGTCGGCCAGGTTCAAGCGGCCCGGGCCGGTGAAGCGCCAATCGCTGAACTGGCCGATGTAATGGCTGCCGTCGGTGCCGATCAGCTCGCCTTTGCCGTTGAGCACGCCTTCCTTGAACTGACCGATCCAGACATCGCCATCGGCGTTCTCGTAGCGCCCCTTACCGTTGAGCTGGTTGTCTTTGAAGGCACCGACGTAGATATCACCGTCGGCGCTGTTGAAGGTGCCGTTGCCTTCCAGCTGGCCGTCGACAAAATGCCCGCTGAACTGATTGCCGCTGGCATCTCCACGCTGGCCTTCGCCGTTGGGCTTGCCATGGGCGAACTGGCCTTGATACGAGCTGCCGTCCTCGAGTTCGAGACGGCCGAGCCCTGAATACTGATCGGCCTTGAACTCACCGCGGTAAGTCATGCCGTTTTCTTTGAGGGTGCCTTCGCCGTCGCGCCGGCCGAGTTTGAAGCCGCCGCTGTAGCTGCTGCCATTGGTGGTCAGCGTGCCCTGGCCGTCGAAGAGCCCTTGCTGGAACTGCCCGCGATACACCTCGCCGTTGCTGCCGTGCCACTCGCCCTGGCCATGCCATTGGCCCTTGTCGAACTGGCCGGCGTACCAACTGCCGTTCGGGTAGTCGATGCGGCCCTGGCCTTGCAGCAACCCATTGACCAAGTCTCCGCGATAGCGTCCGCCATCCGGCAGTCGGGCGTCAGGGGATAGCAGCGATTCGCCATCGCCACAAGCGGTGAGCAACAGGGTCAAAGCGAGGGGTGCAAGTGAGCGCATAGCGGGATCCGGGCAGTTAGGCGACCGAGTATGCCGCAGCTATGCGACCTTATATAGCGAGGGAATAAATAGAGTCGCGAAACAGCATGAGCTGCTTCGCATCCAGAGGCTTTATACGAAACAGAGGGACAGCGGTTCGGCGATGTACGCCGGTTTGTCCGAGCCTTCTATTTCCAGTGTTGCGGTGGCCTTGAGCAGCCATTGTCCGGGTTTCTTCTCGGTGACTTCGTTCATGTCGACCTTGAGCCGTACCCGTGAATTGACTTTCACCGGCTGGATGAAGCGCACGCTGTCCAGGCCATAGTTGACCACCATTTTCACGCCTTCCGGCAGGATCAGGATGTCTTCCATCAGTTTGGGCATCAGCGACAGCGACAGGAAACCGTGGGCAATGGTGCTGCCGAATGGGGTTTTCGCGGCTTTGACCGGGTCGACGTGAATGAACTGATAATCCCCTGTGGCTTCGGCGAACAGGTTGATGCGCTCCTGATCGATGGTGAGCCATTCGGAACGTCCAAGTTCCTTGCCGACATAATCTTTGAGCTCTGCAACAGGAACATAGGGCATTGAGACTCTCCTTGGTTTCATCGGTTTTATAGTTTTGAGGTGGGGGGATTTGACCTCCCGGCTTACTACTTTAGATCAACATGACAAATTGCTCCGGTCAACTGACCATGCTTTTGGCGAATGCCGGTCTATAGCGTCGGCGTGCTTATAATGCCCGGCCCCTGCTTTGTGGGGCGAGCGTTGCGGGAGATGCTGGATGTTGTTACGTGGCCTGACCTGGCTGGTGCTGTTCCAATTGCTGGGCACAGCCATCAACCACCTGTTTTTGCCGGTGCTGCCGGGACCTATTATCGGCCTGCTGCTGTTGCTGGTGTTCCTGATTATTCGTGGCGAAGTCGGCGAGCCGCTGAACCTGGCCGCGGGCAGTTTGCTGCGTTACCTGCCGTTGCTGCTGGTGCCGCCGGCGGTGGGCGTGATGGTTTATGCCAAGGACATTGCCGCAGACTTCTGGGCCATCGCCGGCGCACTGGTGTTGTCGTTGGTGCTATCCATGGCCTTCGTCGGGGTGCTGATGCAGCGCCTGATCAAACGCCACGCCCATCGCGGAGACGGCCAATGATCCTCGATTGGCAAGGTGCCCTGGATTCGGTGATTCACCATCCGCTGTTTGGCATCGGCATTACGCTGGGCGCTTATCAACTGGTGCTCGCGGCGTTCGAGAAAACCCGCTGGATCTTCCTGCAACCGGTACTGGTCTCGATGGTGCTGGTGATCGGCGTGCTGGTGGGCTGCGGCCTGACCTACGCCGAGTACCGCAAGAGCACCGAGATTCTCAGCATCCTGCTCGGCCCTGCCACGGTTGCGTTGGCGGTGCCGCTGTACTTGAATCTGCGACGGATTCGGCAGTTGTTCTGGCCGATTTTTACTACGCTGGTGATAGGTGGCGTGGTCGCCACGGGCATGGGTGTGTTGCTGGGCTGGTGGTTTGGTGCCGAACATATGATCCTGATGACCATGGCACCGAAATCCGTGACCTCGCCGATTGCGATGCTGGTGGCCGAGCAGATTGGTGGTGTCGCGGCACTGGCAGCGGTGTTCGTGTTGATTACCGGCGTGATCGGTGCGATTTTCGGCCCGAGTCTTTTGACCCGGCTCGGTGTCCATAGCCCTGAGGCTCGCGGCATGGCCCTGGGCATGACCGCCCACGCGGTCGGCACTTCGGTGGCCTTGCAGGAAAGTGAAGAATGCGGTGCCTTCGCGGCGCTGGCGATGAGTCTGATGGGCGTGGCCACGGCGGTGTTCCTACCGTTGGCGGTGTCGATGGTGGTGTAAGGAAATGTCTATGAATCTGCCGCTTTTCCCGCTGAACACGGTGCTGTTCCCAGGTTGCATCCTCGATTTGCAGATCTTCGAGGCGCGCTACCTGGACATGATCAGCCGCTGCATGAAACAAGGCGGCGGCTTCGGTGTGGTGTGCATCCTGGACGGCGAAGAAGTCGGTATCGCCCCGGCGGGTTATGCGCTGGTGGGCTGTGAAGCATTGATCACCGACTTCAAACAGCAGGACAACGGCCTGTTGGGGATTCGGGTGCAGGGTGGCCGGCGTTTCAATGTCCTGCACACCGAGATCCAGCGCGATCACCTGACTGTCGCCGACGTCGAGTGGCTGGAAGACGAACCTGAGCAACCGTTGCAGGATGAAGACGCTGACCTGGTTGCGCTGCTCAAGGCCTTGGCCGAACACCCGATGGTCGAGGCGCTGAACATGGGCACTGAAGCAACCGGGCAACAGTCACTGGCCAATCAATTGGCGTATCTGCTGCCGTTTGCGGAAGTGGACAAGATTGACCTGCTGCAACTCGATGACCCGCAGCAACGGCTGGATGCGATTCAGGCGTTGCTGGATGAGTTGCAGGGCGAACTGTTTGCTTGAACCCTAAAAGATCGCAGCCTGCGGCAGCTCCTACACGGGATATGTGTTCACCCTGTAGGAGCTGCCGAAGGCTGCGATCTTTTGATCTTTAAAGGCTCGCGTTAATAGGCATACCGCAACATCGCATGCGGCAAATGCCGTAAAGCAAAGAACGCAAACAACGCCAGCATCGACGGCAACACCAGCCACCAGACTTTAGGTGGCATTGGGTTGAGTGGTGTCTGGCGTTGACTCAGCCACAGGCTCGCCGCACAGACACACGCCGCCAGCATTGCGCCGGCCAGTACATCGGTCGGCCAATGCGCGCCCAGGTACACCCGCGACATAGCAATTGCCAGCGCCGGCATGCAGCCCAGCAACAGCCAGGTCAGGCGCATTCGTGGTGGTTGTCCGCGTCCAGCCAGAACTCCGAGCGCCAGAAACAACGCGAAGGAGCCGGAGGCGTGGCCGCTGGGCATGCTGTAACTGGTCAGTGGATCGGTCAGCACTTCCGGGCGCAGGCGGGCGAAAAAGTGCTTGGTCACGGTGTTGCCAATCGCCGTACACAACAGTGCGCCGCCAACGAAAATCGCCTGACGCCATTGCCGTGTCAGCAACAGCAGGCCGGTCAGCAGGGCGCTGAACACCAGCATATTTCGGAACTCGCCGAGCAGCGTGAAGATGACGGCCACCTCATCCATCATCGGGCTGCGGTGTTCTTGCACCAGAGTCATCAAGCCTTGATCGAGCGCGCTCAGGTGCGGGTAGCCGAAAAACAGCCCGAGCAGAATCACCAGGCCCAGGCTGGCAATGAAGGCGCTGGCGTGGCGATGGCGACGCAGGCTACTGGTGACACTCAAGCCGATCATGACCGCAATGCTGCCGGCGACGATCCCCGCTTCTGGCCAGAAGCCTTCCGGTAATGGCAGGCGAATCGCCGCGCCTGTGGCCCAGCCGGGCAGCAGGTAGGCAACGCTCCATCCCGCAGCGGCCAGCAGGCTGACGGCGATAAAGCGCGGGAAGGGCATGTCGAACATCCCGGCGACCATCGGCAGCATTGGCCGCAACGGCCCGATGAAGCGCCCGACTAACAAGCTGGCGATGCCATACCGCTGGAAATAAGACTCGGCCCCGGAGATCCATTCCGGGTGATGACGCAAGCCCGGCAGGCGGCGAATGTTCTGGTGGAAATGTCGCCCAAGAAAGTACGAAACCATGTCACCGAACAAACCACCGAGAAAACCCAGCAATAGTGTTTCGCCGAGCGGCAGCGCGCCGCTGCCGGCCAGCACCGCGATGGCAAACAGCAAAACGGTACCGGGCACGATCAGCCCGGCAATCGCCAGGCATTCCACGCAGGCCACTATGAACACCGCGGCGGCCAGCCACTGCGGATTGACCGTCAACCAACCGGTGATGCTATCGAGCCATGGGCCCATACCTACAACTCCACTTTACAAATTGACCCCTGCGTAGGAGCTGCCGAAGGCTGCGATCTTTTGATCTTGATTTTCTGCGGTATTGAAAAGATCAAAATCAAAAGATCGCAGCCTTCGGCAGCTCCTACAGGGAGATTGTGTTCACAACAAAAAATAATCGCGACCTTCGACCTGTCCCCGTCGCAGCGGGTTCCGCGTGCAATACGGCGCATAAGCCGCATCAATGAAGCGGTACATCAGATGTTCGTCACGTCCGTGGGGAATGCCCAGGCGAGTGGTTTGAATGATATGGGCGGGGGCCGGGCCGACGTCTTGCACCAGCAGCACTTCATGATCAAAGCGCTTGGCGTCCCAGACCGGCACCTTCAAACCCAGGGACTTGCACAGCAATGTTTGCCCGGCGCAGAGTTTTTGCGAGGGGCGAGGGCGGCCTTGGGCGTCGGGATTGTTCACCAGCATCTGCGCCAGACTCGCTGGCCCGCTCAATTCATCGACCCACGGATAAGCGGATTTGATCAGCACCGCATTGCCCGGCCCTTGGGCGCTGAAGTTCAGCGAATCGCCGCCCCGGGCGTAATACATATAGATGTGGCCGCCATCCAGAAACAAAGCCTTACGCTTTTCTGTGTGGCCAAGGGAGGCGTGACTGCCTTTTTCTTCGCAGTAATACGCTTCAGTCTCGATGATCCGGGCGCTGAGCCACAGGTCGCCGACACGATGACGGATGACTTTACCGAGTAAATCCCGGGCCAGAGTTTGCGCGTCACGGTCGAAAAACCCGTCCGGGAGCGCCGTAGGCAGGGCTGAAAGGGCGGCGCGAACAGTCAGGTTGGACATGATGAACGGCGTTTATCAGGGCTGATTGAGTCGCGATGATAACAATTTGCAGCTTAATCACGGCTGAACGTCGGCAAATTGCCCTCCATTTCGACCATCCGCCCGTCACCGCTGTTAGTCCAGAGACGCGACAGCTATAATCTGCCGCTTTACTCTTTTCCAAAATCCAGCAAAGACCACTCCCGACCATGACTGAGTCCGTCCTCGACTACATGACCCGCCTGGGTCGCGCTGCCCGTGAAGCGTCGCGCATCATCGGCCGTGCCAGCACTGCGCAGAAAAACCGCGCCTTGCAGGCTGCTGCCAATGCGCTGGATGCTGCACGCGGCGAGCTGACGGCGGCCAATGAGCTGGATTTGGCCGCAGGTCGCGCCAACGGTCTTGAGCCTGCCTTGCTGGAACGCCTGGCGCTGACCCCGGCACGGATCGACGGCATGATCATTGGCCTGCGCCAGGTCGCGGCGCTGCCGGACCCGGTCGGCGCGATCCGCGACATGAGCCTTCGCCCGTCCGGTATCCAGGTCGGCAAGATGCGTGTGCCGCTGGGCGTGATCGGGATCATCTACGAGTCCCGCCCGAACGTGACCATCGATGCCGCCAGCCTGTGCCTGAAGTCCGGCAACGCGACCATCCTGCGTGGCGGTTCCGAAGCGATTCATTCCAACCGTGCCATTGCCGCCTGCATCCAGCGCGGCCTGGCCGAGGCCGATCTGCCAGCCGCCGTGGTGCAAGTGGTCGAAACCACTGACCGTGCAGCCGTTGGCGCACTGATCACCATGCCTGAATACGTTGACGTGATCGTGCCGCGCGGCGGCAAAGGCTTGATCGAACGGGTTAGCCGCGATGCTCGTGTGCCGGTGATCAAGCATCTGGACGGCATCTGCCACGTCTACGTCAGTGCCCACGCCGACCTGCCGAAAGCCCAGCGCATCGCCTTCAATGCCAAGACTTACCGCTATGGCATCTGCGGCGCGATGGAAACCTTGCTGGTTGATCAAAGCGTTGCCAAAGATTTCCTGCCGTCGATGGCTGCACAGTTCCGCGAAAAAGGCGTTGAACTGCGCGGTTGCGAACGCACCCGGTCGATCATCGAGGCCGTTGCCGCGACTGAAGAAGACTGGAACACCGAGTACCTGGCGCCGATTCTGTCGATCCGCGTGGTCGACGGTTTGGATCAGGCCATCGAGCACATCAACAAGTACGGCTCTCACCACACCGATTCGATCGTCAGTGAAAACCTCGCTGACACCCGGCGTTTCGTGGCTGAAGTCGACTCGTCGTCGGTGATGATCAACACGCCGACCTGCTTCGCCGATGGCTTTGAATACGGATTGGGTGCCGAGATTGGCATTTCTACTGATAAGCTGCACGCCCGCGGCCCGGTGGGCCTCGAAGGTCTGACCTGCGAGAAGTACATCGTGGTCGGCGACGGCCAGTTGCGCGGACAGGAGTCGGTCTGACTTGGGCGATCTCGACCCGTCAGCCCCGGTCACTGCCGGCGAGGCTGAGCCTCGACGCATTGGCGTGCTGGGCGGAACCTTCGACCCGGTGCACATCGGCCATTTGCGCGGTGCACTGGAAGTCGCCGAATCGTTGGGCCTCGATGAACTGCGTCTGACACCCAGTGCCAGACCGCCGCATCGGGACACGCCACAGGTGTCGGCGCAGGACCGTCTGGCGATGGTCGAGTGCGCGGTGGCCGGTGTGGCACCGTTGGTGGTGGACGCCCGTGAATTGCAGCGGGACAAACCGTCCTACACTATCGATACCCTGGAATTGATGCGCGCCGAAATGGCCGCTGAGACCCAGGTTTTTCTACTTTTGGGCTGGGACGCATTTTGCGGCCTGCCCACTTGGCACCGCTGGGAAGAGTTGCTCCAGCATTGCCACATCCTGGTGCTGCAACGCCCGGATGCCGACAGCGAACCGCCGGATGCCTTGCGCAATCTGTTGGCGGCACGCTCGGTGAGCGACCCGCTGGCCCTAAAAGGGCCGAGCGGACAGATTGCATTCGTCTGGCAGACACCGCTCGCGGTATCCGCCACCCAGATCCGTCAACTGCTGGCCAGCGGTAAGTCGGTACGTTTCCTGGTGCCCGACGCGGTCCTGGCCTACATCGATGCGCACGGTCTCTACCGTGCGTCGAACTGAAAAAAAGGGCATGTTTCAAGGCACGAAATGACGTGTATTGAAACGCCCGAACATACGAGCAAAACGAGTTTTATATGACGAACAAAGACGTAACTAAAGTAAAGCGCAAAGGCACGTTCAAGAGCGCCCCGCTGCCTGAGCCGGTTCTCACCACCGAGCCCCTGAAGGGTGATGAGCTGGTCAAGGTTGCCGTAGCAGCCCTGGAAGACGTTAAAGGCCAGGACATCCAGGTCATCGACGTTCGTGAAAAGCAGAGCATCACTGACTACATGATCATCGCCACCGGTACCTCCAACCGCCAGATCGGCGCGATGCTGGACAAGGTCCGCGAAGCGGTCAAAGCCCTGGGCGTCAAGCCACTGGGTGAAGAAGGCAAGGGCGACAGCGACTGGGTTCTGCTGGATATGGACGACGTCATCGTGCACATGATGACCGCTTCGGCTCGCCAGTTTTACGACCTGGAGCGTCTGTGGTCCGGCGCCGAACAGAGCCGTGCTCTGAACGCGGCTCACCACAGCCCGGAAAACACCCACGAGCATTTCATCAAGCTCAACAAAGACCAGCAGTAAGGGACCGCTGTGCGACTGCGACTGATCGCCGTCGGTTCACGCATGCCCAAGTGGGTGGAAGAAGGCTGGCATGAATATGCCAAGCGTCTTCCGTCCGAGCTGGCGCTGGAACTGGTGGAAATACCGCTCAACACCCGTGGCAAGAACGCCGACGTGGCGCGCTTCATCCGTCAGGAAGGCGAAGCCATGCTGGCCAAGGTCGGGCCGAACGAGCGGATTGTCACCCTCGAAGTCCACGGCAAGCCCTGGAGTACCGAGCAACTGGCGGTCGAACTCGATCGCTGGCGGCTGGACTCTCGCACGGTGAACTTCATGGTCGGTGGCCCCGAAGGGCTGGCGCCGGAAGTCTGTGCCCGGGCGGATCAGCGCTGGTCGTTGTCGCCGTTGACGTTGCCGCACCCGCTGGTGCGGATTCTGATCGGCGAACAGTTGTATCGTGCCTGGACAGTGCTGTCCGGCCACCCTTACCACAAGTAGCTCTGCCCTCATGCCCCAGCCGATCCGCATCAAGGACCACGAAAAAGACGCCCGTCTGGTGCGTGGCCGCGTCGTGTTCGGGGCAATTGCGGTGGTGGCGCTGATCTGTGTGTTGATCGCGCGGCTGTATTTCCTGCAGGTCATCCAATATGAGTACCACTCGACCCTGTCGGAAAACAACCGCGTCCACGTGCAGCCGATTCCGCCGACTCGCGGGTTGATCTACGACCGTAATGGCGTGGTGGTGGCCGATAACCGGCCCAGCTTCAGCCTGAGCATGACCCGCGAGCGCTCCGGCGACTGGCAGCAAGTGCTCGACGTGATCGTCCAGGTGCTGGAACTGACCCCCGAGGATCGGGTGATCTTCGAGAAGCGCATGAAGCAGGGGCGCCGGCCGTTCGAGCCGGTGCCAATTCTGTTTGAGCTGACCGAAGAGCAGATCGCCCGGATCGCGGTGAACCAGTTCCGGCTGCCGGGTGTGGAAGTGGTCGCGCAGTTGGTGCGGCATTACCCGCAGGGCGCGCACTTTGCGCACTCCGTGGGCTACATGGGGCGGATCAACGAGAAAGAGCTCAAAACTCTGGACCCGGTGGGTTACAGCGGTACTCATCAAATTGGCAAAACCGGCATCGAGCGCTTTTACGAGCCCGAGCTGCATGGCCAGGTGGGTTACGAAGAAGTCGAGACCAACGCTCGGGGCCGCGTATTGCGCGTACTCAAGCGTACCGATCCGATTCCCGGCAAGGACATCGTCCTGAGCCTGGACATCAAATTGCAGGAAGCCGCTGAAACGGCGCTCGGTGGTCGCCGTGGTGCCGTGGTGGCGTTGGACCCCAATACCGGCGAAGTCCTGGCCATGGTCAGTCAGCCGAGTTTCGACCCGAACCTGTTCGTGACCGGCATCAGTTTCAAGGCTTACGCCGAGTTGCGCGATTCCCTCGACCGGCCGCTGTTCAACCGCGTGCTGCGCGGCCTGTACCCACCGGGCTCGACGATCAAGCCCGCAGTGGCGATTGCCGGTCTGGATTCGGGGGTGGTCACGGCCTCGACCCGGGTCTTCGACCCCGGCTACTACATGCTGCCCAACTACGATCACAAATACCGCAACTGGAACCGTACCGGCGACGGCTACGTGGATCTGGACACGGCGATCATGCGTTCCAACGACACCTACTTCTATGACCTGGCCCACAAGCTCGGCATCGACCGGTTGTCCTCCTACCTGGGCAAGTTCGGCATTGGCCAAAAGGTCTCGCTGGACATGTTCGAAGAGTCCCCGGGGCTGATGCCGTCCCGCGAGTGGAAGCGGGCGACCCGACGCCAGGCCTGGTTCCCGGGCGAAACCCTGATTCTGGGGATCGGCCAGGGCTACATGCAATCCACGCCGCTGCAACTGGCCCAGGCCACGGCGCTGGTCGCCAACAAAGGTATCTGGAACCGTCCGCACCTGGCCAAGACTGTCGAGGGCGAGCGGCCGAAGGATGAGAACCCGATGCCGGACATCGTCCTGCGCGACCCGTCCGACTGGACCAAGGTCAACCACGGCATGCAGCAAGTGATGCACGGTGCTCGCGGTACCGCGCGTAAAGCGGCCATTGGTTCGCAATACCGGATCGCCGGCAAAAGCGGTACGGCCCAGGTGGTCGCAATCAAGCAGGGCGAGAAGTACGACCGCTCCAAGGTTCAGGAGCGTCACCGCGACCACGCCTTGTTCGTCGGTTTTGCGCCAGCAGATAACCCGAAAATCGTGGTGTCGGTGATGGTCGAGAACGGCGAGTCCGGTTCTGGCGTCGCGGCGCCCGTGGTGCGACAAGTGATGGATGCCTGGCTCCTGGACCAGGATGGCCGACTCAAACCGGAATACGCCGGCCCTATCAGCGCGGAGGCTACGGCCCGTGAAGAGTAATTTCGATCGCATCCTCTCCAGCGAGGACGTGATGCGTCGCCGTGCGACGCTGCTGCAACGCATGCACATTGACGGCCCGTTGCTGATCCTGCTGCTGACCCTCGCCGCCGGCAGCCTGTTCGTGCTGTATTCGGCCAGTGGCAAGAGCTGGGACCTGCTGGCCAAGCAAGCCACTTCGTTCGGCATTGGTTTGGTGTCGATGGTCGTGATTGCCCAGTTCGAACCGCGGTTCATGGCCCGTTGGGTGCCGATCGGTTATGTACTGGGCGTGCTGTTGCTGGTGGTGGTGGACGTCATGGGCCACAACGCCATGGGCGCCACGCGCTGGATCAACATTCCCGGGGTGATTCGCTTCCAGCCGTCGGAATTCATGAAGATCCTGATGCCGGCAACTATCGCCTGGTATCTCTCCAAGCGTACTTTGCCGCCACAACTCAAGCATGTGGGCGTCAGTCTGTTTCTGATCGGGTTGCCGTTCATCCTGATCGTGCGTCAGCCAGACCTCGGCACTTCGCTGCTGATCCTTGCTGGCGGCGCATTCGTCCTGTTCATGGGTGGTCTGCGCTGGCGCTGGATTCTCAGCGTGATCGCCGCGGCGGTGCCGGTGGCGGTGGCGATGTGGTTCTTCATCATGCACGACTACCAGAAGCAGCGAATCCTGACCTTCCTCGACCCGGAAAGCGATCCGCTGGGCACTGGCTGGAACATCATTCAGTCCAAGGCCGCCATTGGTTCCGGCGGCGTATTCGGCAAGGGCTGGCTGCTGGGTACTCAGTCGCACCTGGACTTCCTGCCGGAAAGCCACACGGACTTCATTATTGCGGTACTGGGTGAGGAATTCGGCCTGGTGGGCATTTGTGCGCTGTTGCTGATTTACCTGTTGTTGATCGGTCGCGGCCTGGTGATTACCGCCCAGGCCCAGACTTTATTCGGCAAATTGCTGGCCGGTAGCCTGACCATGACGTTTTTTGTTTACGTTTTCGTCAACATCGGTATGGTCAGTGGCCTGTTGCCGGTTGTGGGGGTGCCGTTGCCGTTCATTAGCTACGGAGGAACTTCGCTGGTGACGTTGCTGTCAGCGTTTGGGGTTTTGATGTCGATCCATACCCATCGTAAGTGGATCGCACAGGTTTGAATAAGGTGAAGATTTCAATGCAAGCAATGCGTGGCTGGGCGACTCGATACGCGCCGTGGGTCGGCCTGGTAGGCATCCTTGGTACCGCGGAACAAACGCGGGCCGGCGATTACGAAGGCTCACCCCAGGTGGCCGAATTCGTCGGTGAAATGACCCGCGACTACGGCTTTGCCGGTGAACAGCTGATGGCTGTGTTCCGTGAAGCCGAACGCAAGCAGGCAATCCTGGACGCCATCTCCAAACCCGCCGAACGGGTTAAACAGTGGAAAGAATATCGCCCGATGTTCATCACCGACGCGCGCATCGCCCGTGGTGTGGACTTCTGGCGTCAGCACGAGGCGGTACTGGCCCGTGCCGAACAGGAATACGGTGTGCCAGCCCAGGTGATTGTCTCGATCATCGGCGTTGAAACCTTTTTCGGCCGCAATACCGGCAATTACCGGGTGATCGACGCGTTGTCGACCCTGGGTTTCGACTATCCTCCCCGTGCCGAGTTTTTCCGCAAGGAATTGCGTGAATTCCTGCTACTGGCCCGGGAAGAGCAGGTTGATCCGTTGACCCTCAAAGGCTCCTACGCCGGTGCCATGGGCTTGCCGCAGTTCATGCCAAGCAGTTTTCGCGCTTATGCGGTGGACTTTGACGGTGACGGCCACATTAATATCTGGACCAACCCGGACGATGCCATTGGCAGCGTCGCCAGTTACTTCAAGCGCCACGGCTGGGTGGCCGGTGAGCCTGTGGTCAGCCGCGCCGACGTGCGTGGCGATCAGGTCGACGACGGTTTGACCACCGGCATCGAGCCGACAAAAACCGTCGGGGAGTTGCGGGCGCTGGGGTGGTCGAGTCATGATGCGCTGCGCGACGATATGCCGGTCACCGCTTTCCGCCTGGAAGGTGACAATGGCCCTGAATACTGGATGGGCCTGAAGAATTTTTACGCGATCACGCGTTATAACCGCAGCGTGATGTACGCCATGGCCGTACATCAACTGTCTGAACAGCTGGTCCAAGCACGGGGCGTCAAGTAATGCGGGCATTGCCTATTAAAAAACCCCTGAAGCTGATGGCATTCGCCGCGTTGGCGGTGCTGCTCGCCAGTTGTTCGACGAGCCGCGCGCCGACTCAGAAGTCCTCTGGAACCGCCGTGCGCGCCATGCCGGGGCTGGATGTCAACCGCGCCCACAAAGATGGCGCGCCATGGTGGGATGTCGATGTTTCGCGCATCCCGGATGCCACGCCAACCCTGCACACAGGCGCCTACAAGGCCAACCCGTACACGGTGCTGGGCAAGACTTACTTCCCGTTGAGCGATTCCAAGCGCTACGTCGCTTCCGGCACAGCTTCCTGGTACGGCACCAAGTTCCACGGTCAGAACACCGCCAACGGCGAAGTGTATGACCTGTACGGCATGAGTGCCGCCCACAAGACCTTACCGCTGCCAAGTTACGTTCGGGTGACCAACCTGGACAACAACAAGAGCGTGATTCTGCGGGTCAATGACCGTGGGCCGTTCTATTCGGACCGCATCATCGACCTGTCCTACGCTGCCGCCAAGAAGCTCGGTTATGCCGAAATCGGTACCGCGCGGGTCAAGGTTGAAGGGATTGATCCGCAAGAGTGGTGGGCTGCCAAGGGCCGTCCGGCGCCTTTGATGCTCAATGAGCCTCAAGTAGCGCAAAATGCCGCGCCGACGATTACCGCCTCTGCGGGGACTGTCGAGCAGTGGACGCCACCGCCGCAGCAACACGCGTCGGACACTGTGCCTGTGCAAATCGCTGCAAAAAAAAACGCTTCTGTACCAGCCTCTGGCCAGTATCTGCAGGTGGGCGCGTTCGCCAACCCGGACGCTGCAGAACTCCTGAGATCGAAGCTCAGCGGGATGGTGAGCGCTCCGGTGTTCATCAGCTCGATCGTGCGCAACCAACAGACACTGCATCGGGTGCGCATGGGGCCGATCGGTTCTCAGGGTGAGATCCAGCAAGTGCAGAACAGCGTGCGAATGGCCAATCTCGGTTCACCGAGCCTGGTCACCGCCGAGTAACACGCAGTACTAGATTGAGGGTTCGCTTGCGGTTTGGGGGGTGAACCTGGTTGTTGGCTCGTTGAAGAACAAAAGCCCGGCAAGGGTTACAGAGTGAGCAACTGAACACGCGACAGCTCGTTAGAAAGCTGTCTGATTAGTTTTGCCCCTTAGGGTAAGTTTCCATTAGCGATTTCGAGAGACGGATGAACATCACCACCTTTGCCAAACGCCTGTGCCTTCTAGTCCCGCTGCTCATCTCGCCAGCCGCCTTCGCGGTCGAGATGATGCCGTCGCCACCACAACTGGCCGCTAAAGCCTATGTGCTCATGGATGCCAGCAGCGGCAACGTGCTGGTTGAGAACAACGGTGACCAGCGTCTGCCGCCAGCCAGCTTGACCAAGCTGATGACCGCGTACATTGCGACCCTGGAAATCCGTCGCGGCCAGATCGGCGAAAACGATCCGGTGACCGTCAGCGAAAACGCCTGGCGTACCGGCGGTTCGCGGATGTTCATCAAGGTCGGCTCGCAGGTCACTGTCAGCGACCTGCTGCACGGCATCATCATTCAGTCGGGTAACGACGCCAGTGTTGCGCTCTCCGAGCACATCGCCGGTAGCGAAGACGCGTTCGCCGACCTGATGAACAAAACGGTCGCTGATCTGGGCATGTCCAACACCCACTTCATGAACCCGACCGGCCTGCCGAACCCTGAGCACTACTCGACAGCTCATGACATGGCAATCCTGGCTCGCGCGATCATCCACGAAGACCCGGCTCACTATGCGATCTACTCGCAGAAAGAGTTCTTCTGGAACGGCATCAAGCAGCCTAACCGCAACTTGCTGCTGTGGCGCGACAAGACCGTTGATGGTCTGAAAACCGGTCACACCGAGGAAGCCGGCTACTGCATGGTGTCTTCGGCTGTACGTGATGGCATGCGCCTGATCGCCGTGGTGTTCGGCACCAACAGCGAAGTGGCTCGTGCTTCCGAAACGCAAAAGCTGCTGACTTACGGTTTCCGCTTCTTCGAAACCCAGACCTTCTATCAGAAAGGCGCCGAGCTGGCTCAGGCCCCGGTCTGGAAAGGCACCACCAATCAAGTCAAGGCCGGCCTGGCTGAAGACCTGACCATGACCCTGCCAAAAGGCCAGCTGAAAAAGCTCGCCGCCAGCATGACCATGAACCCGCAACTGGTTGCGCCAATCGCCAAGGGCGACGTGATCGGTAAAGTCGAAGTGAAACTGGACGACAAGGTAGTGCACAGCGCTGACCTGATCGCTCTGGACGCGGTCGACGAAGGTGGTATCTTCCGCCGCATGTGGGATAGCATCCGTCTATTCTTCTACGGCTTGTTCAACTGAATTAGTGTGGACCAGCATGGCCCCGTTCCCATCCGGAGCGGGGCCATGTTCGTTGCCACGGCTTACGCTTACGAGGCCGTTACGCCATGACAGACACAGAAGTAAAGGCGCCAAAGATCGAATTTCCCGCCAATGACTACCCGATCAAAGTGATCGGCGACACCATTGTCGACATCAAGCAAAAGATCATCGACATCGTCAAGAAACACGCGACGGTCAACGATGAGCGTGTGGACGAACGCCAAAGCAGCAACGGCAAGTACACCACCATCCAGTTGCACATCATCGCCACCGGTCAAGACCAGCTGTACGACATCAACAGCGAGCTTCGGGCTACCGGTTTCGTACACATGGTGTTGTGATGTCTGGCACGCTGGGCTTTCGTGAGCTCGGCCAGATGGCTTACGAGCCGGTCTGGCATGCCATGCAACGCTTTACCAACGAACGCGGCACTGATGCTGCGGACGAGATCTGGCTGGTGGAACACCCGCCGGTGTTCACCCAGGGCCAGGCCGGCAAGGCCGAGCACCTGTTGCTGCCGGGAGATATCCCGGTGGTGCAGGTTGATCGCGGTGGTCAGGTGACTTATCACGGCCCAGGCCAATTGGTGGCTTACCTGTTGCTGGATGTGCGCAAACTGGGTTTCGGCGTGCGTGACCTGGTCACCCGCATGGAGCTTTGCCTGATCGAGTTGCTGGCCAGCTATGGCGTTACTGCTGCAGCCAAGCCAGACGCGCCGGGCGTCTACGTCGACGGGGCGAAAATCGCTTCTCTGGGTCTGCGGATCCGCCACGGTTGTTCCTTTCATGGCCTGGCCCTGAACGTGGACATGAACCTGGAACCGTTTCGACGGATTAATCCCTGCGGCTACGCCGGGCTGGCGATGACCCAGCTGAGCGATCACGCAGGATCGATTGAATTTGCCGAGGTAAGTGCCCGGCTGCGCGCGCAGCTCGTCAAACACCTCGACTATGCTGAGCAGACGACCCTCACGGGCGGAATCGACTGATATGACTACTGATGCAGTGCAAACCATGATCCCGACGCTGGATGTTACCGAGCGCCCGGCCCCGCGTGCCAAGGTTGAAGCCGGCGTCAAGCTGCGCGGCGCCGAGAAGGTTGCACGCATCCCGGTAAAGATCATTCCGACCACCGAACTGCCGAAGAAGCCTGACTGGATTCGCGTGCGCATCCCGGTTTCCCCGGAAGTCGACCGCATCAAGGCCTTGCTGCGCAAACACAAGCTGCACAGCGTCTGCGAAGAAGCGTCCTGCCCGAACCTGGGCGAGTGCTTCTCCGGCGGCACCGCGACCTTCATGATCATGGGCGACATCTGCACCCGTCGCTGTCCGTTCTGCGACGTCGGCCACGGTCGTCCGAAACCATTGGACGTCAACGAACCTGAAAGCCTGGCCATCGCCATTGCCGACCTGAAACTCAAGTACGTCGTAATCACTTCGGTGGACCGCGATGACCTGCGTGACGGCGGTGCCCAGCACTTTGCCGATTGCATCCGCGAGATCCGCAAGCTGTCGCCGAACGTGCAGCTCGAAACCCTGGTCCCGGATTACCGTGGGCGCATGGACGTGGCGCTGGAAATCACCGCCGCCGAGCCACCAGATGTGTTCAACCACAACCTGGAAACCGTGCCGCGCCTGTACAAGGCTGCGCGTCCGGGTTCGGATTACCAGTGGTCGCTGACCCTGCTGCAACGCTTCAAGCAGATGATGCCGCACATTCCGACCAAATCCGGCTTGATGCTGGGCCTGGGCGAGACCGACGAAGAAGTCATCGAAGTCATGAAGCGCATGCGCGAACACGACATCGACATGCTGACCCTCGGCCAGTACCTGCAACCGTCCCGCAGCCACTTGCCGGTGCAGCGCTTTGTGCACCCGGACGTGTTCGCCTGGTTCGCCGAGGAAGGTTACAAGATGGGCTTCAAGAACGTGGCTTCCGGCCCGTTGGTACGTTCCTCGTACCATGCCGACGAGCAGGCGAAGCTGGTTAAAGCCGAGCTGATGTCGTCCTTGTGATTTGCCGATGACACAAAAAACGCCCGCATGGCTTTTCAGGCCTTGCGGGCGTTTTTTTGCCTTGCCTACGTCCAGCAGAGGCTTTTCCTGCAATGCGCGGCGCAACTGACCCTCTTCTGTTTGTTCCCGTTCCTGACTACTGTGTGCAGAAGTTTTAACGCAGGGAGATTCATGGATGACCGTTCGACCGACCCATACCCTTTTTCCTCACGCACCTGTACCGGCCTTGCCGTCGGAAGGGGTGATCGGCGTGATTGCGCCCGCTGGTCCCGCGCCGCTGGACACTGAAAGGGCGCTGCAATGGATGCGCGCCCGAGGCTATTCGCTGCGGGTATTCCCCGGCGTTTACGAGAAAGACGGCTACCTGGCTGGCAGTGACGATGTGCGGCTCAATGACCTGCACGGTGCCTTCGCCGACACCGAGGTCGACGCGATTATTTGCCTGCGCGGCGGTTACGGTACGCCGCGCTTGCTGGATCGCATCGACTTCGACTTGTTGCGTGCCAATGCCAAGCCCTTTATCGGCTACAGCGACATCACCGCGCTGCACGTGGCGATCAGTCGTTACGCAGGTTTCGTGACCTTTCATGGTCCGCTGCTCAACGCCGACCTGCTGGGCGACAAGCAGCAGCCGACCGAGTCGTCGTTCTTCAGCATGCTGCGCGGGCAGGTGAAGGCGGGTAGCGTGTTGTCCCACCCGGTGGCCTACCCGTTGACCACTATCGAGCCTGGCATCGCTCATGGGCGCTTGCTGGGCGGCAATCTGTCGATGATTGCCTCGATCATGGGCACGCCATACGAAATGGATGCAGAGGGTGTGATTCTGTTCGTCGAGGACGTCAACGAGCCGCTGTACCGCATTGACCGGCTGCTGACGCAATTGCGCCTGGCGGGCACGCTGCACAAATTGCGCGGGGTTCTGGTCGGGGATGTGGCGGGGGTTGACGCCGCTGCGCTGGCATTGCTGCTCAAGCAAACCTTCGAGCCGCTGCGGATTCCGGTACTGGCCGGTTGGCGTAGCGGGCATTGTGAGCCGAACCTGACGTTGCCGATGGGGGCGTTGGTGCGGCTGGATGCGGGGAATAAGGTGTTGGTGTTGGAGCAGGATGTGGTGGTCAGGCGTTAGAACGCGGTTGCCAGTTAGTCAGTCTTCGCGGGCAAGCCTCGCTCCTACAGGAGTTACATAACCCTGTAGGAGCGAGGCTTGCCCGCGAAGCTTTTAGCGGCTGCGCAAACCTTCCAGCAACTTGTGCGTCGGATACCCATCCGCCGGCCAGCCAAACGACTGTTGGGCGCTACGGATCGCCTTGCGGGTGTTGGCGCCAATGATGCCATCGGCGTTGCCGGCCTCGTAGTTCTGGGCGCTCAGCAGGTTTTGCAGTTCGATCCGCTCGCTTCGACTCAGCGGCAAATCATCTTTCGGCCAGGTGCCGCTGATCAGGCCGGCGCCGTGGAAACGCTCCGACAACAGGCTCACCGCCAAGGCGTACGACGACGAGTTGTTGTACTTCAGGATCGCCCGGAAGTTGTCGAGGATCAGGAACGCCGGGCCGCGATAGCCCGCCGGCAACAACAGGGCGGCAGACAGGTGTTCAGCGCCGGCCGGGACCTGTTCGCCATTGGGCAGGGTCACGCCCATTTGCAGCCATTCGGCGACGCTTTTGCGGATGGCGCCGTCGGCCAAGGCATAGTTGAAGCCGCCAGCCAGTTGCACTTCGAAGCCCCACGGCTGGCCTTTCTGCCAGCCGGAGCTTTGCAGGTAGTGCGCGGTCGAGGCCAGGGCATCGGCCGGGCTGCCCCAGATGTCGCGGCGACCGTCGCCATCGAAATCCACGGCGTGGGTGTTGTAAGTAGTCGGAATGAATTGGGTCTGGCCCATGGCGCCGGCCCAGGAACCAAGCATTTTCTCCGGCGTGATATCGCCCTGTTGCAGGATTTGCAGGGCCGCAATCAACTGCGCATGAGCAAAGCCCGGGCGTCGTCCTTCATAGGCCAGGGTCGCCAGGGAGTTGATCACCGACTTGGTGCCCTGGAACTGCCCGAAGTTACTCTCCATGCCCCAGACCGCAACGAGTGCCTGGCGATCAACGCCATAACGCTGTTCGATGCTTTGCAGGATATCGGCGTACTGGCCGACCAAGGCCTGACCTTTGCGAACCCGCAACGGCGACAGCGCACCGTCGAGGTATTCCCACACCGGGCGGGAGAATTCCGGTTGGCTGCGGTCGGCGCGGATGACGCTTTCGTCGAAGCTGACATTGGCGAACACGCGGTCGAACAGATCGGCGCGGATGCCGGCGGCCAGGGCGTCCTTGCGGAAACCGGCCTGCCATTCAGCGAAGGTCTGCGTCGGCTGGATGTCGAGGTCTTCGCCTGTCGGCACGACTGGCGGTATGACCGCAGGAGCCGTTGTGACGGGGAGAGTCTGAAGCGGTTGGGCGTCGGCGGCGGTCGGTTTTTCCGCGCAGGCGACAAGCAGTATGAGGCTGGAGGCAGCAATCAATTGGCGAAGGTGCCAACGACGGGAAAGACGAAGGGGCATGCACAGGTCCAGGGAATACGAATCAGATGCAGACCTTAACATGTAGAAGGGGTGTTCTGCTTTAAGCGGCCAGAAAGTAAGAAGCCTCCCAGCTATTAGACTGGAAGGCTTCGCGGCGGTAGCTGCCTTTGCCCTTGCCGGCGGGTTCCTGACGGCTGCGGAACAGTGGCTGGGCGATGATGGATTTGGCCTTGTTGGGGCCATGCTTGGATGGCTTTTTGCTCATGATGAAATCTCACAGGTAGGTGGGTTTTGCGGGGGAAATAATCTGCCGAAGTTTGGGTTCTGTCTATAGGGCAGATGGATGTGAGTTTTGTAGGAAGAAAGATCAAAAAATCGCAGCCTTCGGCAGCTCCTTGGGAACTTGTATACCTGTAGGAGCTGCCGAAGGCTGCGATCTCTTGATCTTGCTTTTGATCTTACTCGGCCGGCAACGACAATCTCTGCCCGGCCATCAACAACGACAACCGACTCAAACTCATCCACGGCGAACCGGCGGCCTGGCCTTTGATTTGCGCATCAATGCGCTGCGCTTCCAGCAACAACTGCGCCCAGCGTTGCGCGGAGTAGCGTTGCAGGGCTTTGCTCATCAGTGGTTTGCGTTTGTCCCAGACCGGTGGTCGGGCCGAACTGAACGCTTTGTCCAGCGGCACGCCCTGGCTGTATTGCAGCGCCAGGCTGGCCAGCAAGCGCAGTTCACGGGCCAGGGCCCAGAGAATGACCGGGGGTTCGACGCCTTCACCACGCAGCCCTTCGAGCATGCGCAAGGCGTGGGCGGCTTCGCCGTTGAGAATCGCGTCGGTCAGGCCGAACACGTCAAAGCGTGCACTGTCGGCGACGGCAGCCTGCACGGTTTCGACGGTGATCTGGCCACCCTCGGCCATCAGCTTGAGCTTTTCGATTTCCTGGGCCGCGGCCAACAGGTTGCCCTCGACCCGTGCGGCGATCAGTTCGACAGCGTCCTGGCTGGCAGACAACCCGGCCTGGGACAACCGCTGGCGAATCCAGCTCGGCAACTGGTTGGCATCCACCGGCCAAATCTGCAAGAACTGGGTCTGTGAACCTTCAACCAGCGCCTTGCCCCACTTGGTTTTCTGGGCGGCGCCATCGAGCTTGGGCAAGCTGATCAGCAGTACGGTGTCTTCGGCCGGGCGCCCACAGTATTCGATAAACGCGGCGGCGCCTTTGTCACCCGGCTTGCCTGACGGCAGGCGAAGTTCCAGAAGACGCTTTTCAGCGAACAACGACATGCTGGCACCGGCCTGCAACAACGTACCCCAGTCGAAACTGGCGTCGGCGGCGAAGACCTGGCGTTCATCAAAACCCTGCTGACGAGCAGCCGCGCGGATGGCGTCGGCTGCCTCCTGGCACAACAGTGGGTCATCGCCACTGATGACGTAGACCGGCGCAAGGGCGCCTTGCAGGTGTTTGGCGAGTTGGGCGGGGGCGAGTTTCATAAGAGAGGGCAAACGGGGCGCCTGAGCGCCCCGTAAGTCTTACTGCTGCGGGATTTCGACGGGCGACTGACGCGGGGTTTCCGCTTCAGCCTTCTGCGCGGCTTGCAGTGCATCGGCGTCAGCCTTGGCACGTGCATTCGCGGTCGCTTGCAACTGATCCAGCTGAGCCGGGGTGATCTGTTGCAGGCGCAGGATCATGCGCTGAACCAGTTCGCGACGGGTTTCTACGCGGGCAGTGTTGGCTTCCTGGTCGGAACCCACCAGGTTGTTGCCGTCGTGAATGAAGATCTTCTCAACTTCGAGCTTGTCGCTCTTCAGTGTCAGATCGTGCTCACCACGGATTTCGTAGTTCAGCACCGTGGTCACCTGGTACTCACCTGTACGGCCGGCACCGGCATAACTGAGGATGCGCTGGTTTTCCTGCTCATCCGTCAGAATCAGCTTATACGGTGCTCCGGTGTAGACCTTGACGCCGCTGCTCTGCAGCACTTGGCGCAGTTGCGTCACGGTTTCGCCGTAAGCGTTGCGGGCGCTCACGTCGAGTTCCTTGATCGCCAGTTCGGTAGTGCCGGTGCCGCGCAGCTGGAAACCGCAGGCGCTCAACAGGACTGCGAGGCCCATCACCAGCAAGTTGCGTTTGATCATCTTGTTGCTCCCCTTGAAACCATGTGGGCCGACCGTGCGGCCCGAAAGGTTTTACGCGGCGCCAGGCTCACCTGGCGCCTGATCCAATTAGCTGGCGACGATATTGACCAGTTTCCCGGGCACTACAATCACTTTACGAATAGTCAGGCCATCGACGAAGCGCAGCACGTTTTCATTGGCCCGTGCGGCGGCTTCGACTTCTTCGCGGGTGGCGCTGGCCGGCATTTCGATCTGGCCGCGCAGTTTGCCGTTGACCTGGATGACCAGTATCAGGCTGTCCTGTACCAAAGCGCTGTCATCTTGCACCGGCCAGCCGGCGTCGATCACAGGATCGGCGTGACCCAGCTGATTCCACAACTCATGGCTGATGTGCGGCGTGATTGGAGCCAGCAGCAAGGTCACGGTTTCCAGGCCTTCTTGAAGCAGCGCGCGATCCTGTTCGGTGCCTTGCGGGGCTTTTTCCAGCACGTTCATCAGCGTCATCACTTGGGCGATGGCGGTGTTGAATTTGTGGTGCTGGCCGACGTCCTGGCTGGCTTGTTTGATGGCCAGGTGGATCGAGCGGCGAACGGCTTTCTGCTCGTCGTTCAGGCTGGCGACGTCAAGTTTGCCCGGCAGACCCTGAGTGACGTGCGCTTGAGCCAGACGCCAGACGCGCTTGAGGAAGCGGTGCGAACCCTCGACGCCGGAGTCGGACCATTCCGCGCTCATGTCTGGTGGCGAAGCGAACATCATGAACAGGCGGCAGGTGTCTGCACCGAACTGGTCAATCATCGACTGTGGGTCGACGCCGTTGTTCTTCGACTTGGCCATCTTCTCGGTGCCACCGATTTCCACCGGCAGGCCGTCGGAGATCAGTTTGGCGCTAATGACCTTGGCCTTGCTGTCACGCTCAAGTTCTACGTCCGCCGGGTTGAACCAGGTGTAGGCACCATTGGCTTCGCGACGATAGTAAGTCTCGGCGATCACCATGCCTTGGGTCAGCAAGTTCTTGAACGGCTCGTTGGAGCTCACCAGGCCTTCGTCGCGCATCAGCTTGTGGAAGAAGCGCGCATAAAGCAGGTGAAGAATCGCGTGTTCGATACCGCCGATGTACTGATCCACCGGCAACCAGTGGTCGGCCGCCGATTTCTCGACCAAACCGCCTTCATAGTGCGGCGAGGCGTAACGGGCGTAGTACCACGAGGACTCGACGAAGGTGTCCATGGTGTCGGTTTCACGCTTGGCAGGCTGGCCGCATTTCGGGCAAGTGCACTCGTAAAACTCAGGCATGCGTGCCAGTGGCGAACCGGCGCCATCCGGAACGACGTCTTCCGGCAGTACGACGGGCAGTTGATCTTCCGGGACCGGCACATCACCGCAGGTGTCGCAGTGGATGATCGGGATCGGGCAGCCCCAGTAGCGCTGACGGCTGATGCCCCAGTCGCGCAGACGGAACTGGGTGCGCGAGGCACCGAGTTCTTTCTTGATCAGCGCAACTTCCATGGCATCGAAGGCGCCTTCGAAGTCGAGGCCGTCGAACTCGCCGGAGTTGATCAGCGTGCCGTGTTCGCCGTAAGCGTCTTGCCATGGCGACGGGTTGGTGTCGCCGGAGCTGGTGCGCACCACGGATTTGATCGGCAAGTTGTACTTGGTGGCGAATTCGAAATCGCGCTCATCGTGCGCCGGAACCGCCATTACCGCGCCATCGCCGTAATGCATGAGTACGTAGTTGGCGACCCACACCGGGAGCTTCTCACCGGTCAGCGGGTGCTCGACGAACAGCGAGGTCGGCAGGCCTTTTTTCTCTTGGGTGGCGACGTCGGCTTCAGCAACGCTGCCGCCCTTGCATTCAGCGATGAACGCTTGCAGCTCAGGGTTGTTCTGCGCGGCCAAGGCGGCCAAGTGGTGTTCGGCGGCCACGGCAACGTAGGTCGCGCCCATCAGGGTGTCCGGACGGGTGGTGAAGACTTTCAGTACGCCGCTTTCGCCGATGGAATCGACGTTGTACGGGAACTGCACTTCCATACCGCGGGATTTGCCGATCCAGTTGCGCTGCATGGTCTTGACCTGTTCAGGCCAGCCCGGCAAGTCGTCGAGGCTCGACAGCAACTCATCCGCATAAGCGGTGATCTTGAAGTAGTACATCGGGATTTCGCGCTTTTCGATCAGCGCGCCGGAGCGCCAGCCGCGACCGTCGATCACCTGTTCGTTAGCCAGGACGGTCTGATCGACCGGGTCCCAGTTCACGGTGCCGTTTTTGCGATAGATCACGCCTTTTTCGAACAGGCGAGTGAACAGCCATTGTTCCCAGCGGTAGTAATCAGGCTTGCAGGTAGTCACCTCGCGGGACCAGTCCACCGCCAGGCCCAGGCTGCGCAGCTGGGTTTTCATGTAGGCGATGTTTTCGTAGGTCCACTTGGCGGGCGCTACGTTGTTCTTCATCGCGGCGTTTTCTGCCGGCATGCCGAAGGCGTCCCAACCCATGGGTTGCAGGACGTTCTTGCCTTGCATGCGCTGGTAGCGGGAGATCACGTCGCCGATGGTGTAGTTGCGCACGTGCCCCATGTGTAGCTTGCCGCTGGGGTAAGGGAACATCGACAGGCAGTAGAAAGTCTCCTTGCCTGGCTGTTCACTGACTTCAAAGGACTTTTGCTCGTCCCAGAACGACTGGGCGGCGGCTTCGATTTCACGGGGCTGATATTGTTCGTGCATGGCTACTTTTGAACTGAATAGGGGTGGCCTAATCCTCTTCAATGCAACGCTGGACGGTGATCTCGCCAAATCGGCGGTTCGGTGTCCAGACGAGCTGGAAGTGGAGTTACAGGAAGCGCCGTAGCATACATGACCGCACTCTATCGAGGGAAACCCTGATTACATGCAAAAGTTGGCTCCAAACCTGCTGCGAGGGCCGTTGGTCGCAGGGTTCAGCCGGTTTGTTCATGGAAGCTAAGCTCCTAATTGGGGAGTGAGTCTTATCTTCAATGAGGTGAGGGATGGTTGAGTCACAACGTAAAGTTACAAAACCGGAGCTGTATGAACGACTGATCGATCGTCTGGGAATGGCCCTGGACGCGGCGAAAACCGCCGGTCGGTTGCGTGATGAACGTCCCCTGGAGCTGGAGTTGCGAGGCCTGAGTCCCGCAGAGTTTGCATTGGTCAAGGCGTATCTGGATCGCAGTGAACGTGAAACACACGGATGCTTGTCAGAAGCAGTGAAGCAACTCGACGCACCACGTTCGGCCAAGATCATCTGGCTCAAGGACAAAACACCCGGCAGGGACGCGGTAAAGGTTCGGTCTCTGCAGTTCAAGTAAGGGCACTTGAAGCCATGACCTATGGTTTTTTAAAGCATAGTCCTTCCGCATTAGTTGTCGCATTGCGTCAACCCACTTAGGCTTCGGGCATCTCTGGAGATGCTCGATGCCTTTTCGTTATTTCGTGAAACAACTTCTGTTGCCTCCCGGCATTCTTTTGCTGCTGCTGGCGCTTGCCTGGTGGTTGCGCCGCTCACGGCCGCGACTGGCCGGATTGTGCTTTGCGCTGGGGCTCGGCGGGTTCTGGCTGATGAGCTTGCCGGTGGTGGTGCAATGGAGCGCCAAGGCTTTGGAGCGGGAGCCGGCGCTGGCGCTCAATGAATGGGCAACCCTGGCTCAGCGCGCCGATGCGATCGTTGTGCTGGGCTCGGGGCGTGAGCGGGGCGATTTGGCCTGGGGCGCCGATCAGCCGACCGGCGTCGGCCTGGAACGCCAGCGTTATGCTGCGCGACTGGCCAAGGCCTCCGGCCTGCCGATCCTGACCAGCGGCGGATTGCACTACGGCACGCCACCGACGGAAGCCAAATTGATGGCCGATTCGTTGCTCGATGATTTCGGCGTGACGGTGCGTTGGCAGGAAGGGCGTAGTCGCACGACTTGGGAAAATGCGCAGTTCAGTGCCGAGGTGCTGTTGCCGCAGGGCGTCAAACGCGTGGTCGTGGTGACTCAGGCCTGGCACATGCCGCGGGCAGTCTGGAGTTTCAAGCAGGCGGGATTTGAAGTGGTGCCGGCGCCGGTGGGGTTTCTAGGCGTGGACAATGCCCGGCCGTTGGGTGGCTGGATGCCGGAGTTCAAGTCGATTTGGCAATCCGGGCAGTTGTTGAATGAGGCGGTGGGGCAGATCGGGTATTCGATTTTCTACCGCTAAACCACTGTGGCGAGGGGGCTTGCCCCCGTTCGGCTGCGAAGCAGTCGTAAAACCTGCTAGCGCGGTCTGACTGAACGAATGCCGGGGGCCGCTCCGCAGCCCAACGGGGGCAAGCCCCCTCGCCACAGTTCAGACAGTCTTGGCAATCCGGCTAGCCAACAGCGCCCAGCCAAACAACAACACACACAGAATAATCAACGGCCACGAACGCCATTCCAGGTAGGGCGTCAGGTTGTGCATCGGCACCACTTCGCCATACAGAATCCCGCGTTCGAACTGCGGAATCTGCGCGGTGATCTGCCCGTAAGGGTTAATCAAACCGGTCACGCCGTTGTTGGTGGCCCGGATCATCCAGCGGCCAGCCTCAAGCGCGCGCATCTGCGCCATCTGCAAGTGTTGCAGCGGGCCGATGGAGGTGCCGAACCAGGTGTCGTTGCTGATGGTCAGCAGCAAATCGCTGCGAGCGGCGAGGCTGGCGGCGAATTCTGGATAGACCACTTCATAGCAAATGAACGGCGCGATCTGATAACCCTTGGCTTGCAGCAGCGGCTGGTCGGCCGGGCCACGGGCAAAGTCCGACATCGGCAGGTCGAAGAACGCGATCAGCCCGCGCAGCAAGTCCTGCAGCGGAACGTATTCTCCAAACGGCACGAGTTTTTGCTTGAGGTAAGTGCCATCGCCTTCGCCGACCACGGTGATACCGTTGAAGAAGCGCTTCTCATGACGGACTTCCTGGCGGATCGGTACGCCGGTAATCAGTGCGGTTTTACGCTCGGCGGCGAAATTCCCCATCATGTTCAAGTAGCCCTCGGCGGACTCCTTGAGCACCGGAACCGCAGTTTCCGGCCAGATCAGCAGGTCGACGCGTTTGGAGCTGAAGCTCATGTCGCGGTACAGCGCCAATTGCGAATTAACCTGCGCCGGGTCCCACTTCATGCTTTGTTCGATGTTGCCCTGGATTGCCGCGACACTCAGCGCCGGGCCGGCCGGACTGGTCCAGGCGTGTTCCTTGAGTGCGATACCCGCCACCCATGGACCCGCCAGCAGCACGACGCCAGCGGCGATGAAGCCCTTGCGACCCGCGCGAACCAGGCGTGGAGCGTTCCAGATCAGTGCGGCAGTCAGCGCCAGAACGAAGGACACCAGCCACATTCCGCCCACTGGCGCGAGCCCGGCCAGTGGGCCGTTGAGCTGGCTGTAACCGGAATAGAGCCACGGGAAACCGGTGAGAAACCAGCCACGAAACGCTTCCTGACCGACCCACAACGCGGCAAACGCCAAGGCGTCGGCCAGCGGTGCTTCGTTACGGCGCAGCCAGCGCGCCCAAAGCCAGGCGGGCAGGGCGAAGAACCAGGCAATCGCCGCGGTGAAGATCAGCATCAGGAAACCGGCCAGCAACACCGAAGCGCCGCCGAAGTGGTGGATGCTGTAGTAGATCCAGCTAGTGCCGGCGCCAAACAAACCGAAACCGAAACACCAGCCACGACCCAAGGCCTGACGCGGGGTCAGTTCACGCAAACCAGCATAGAAGAGCCCGACCGCAACCAAGGCTAGCGGCCAGATATCGTACGGCGCCAACGCCAGGGTGGTGATTGCACCGGCCAACACGGCCAGCAGATTACCGGGCCAGCCGGGACGGGTCAGACGGTGCATTTCAATCCTTAGAGTTACCGGGCAATGGGTGTCAGGCGCAGCAAATGAATCCGACGGCTGTCAGCGTTCAAGATGCGGAAGCGATACGGGCCGATTTCAGTGATTTCATTGCGTTTTGGCAAATGCCCGAACGCGCTCATCACCAGGCCGCCAACAGTATCGAACTCGTCGTCGGAGAACTCGCTGTCGAAGAACTCGTTGAAGTTCTCGATCGGCGTCAGCGCCTTGATCAGGAAGTCACCGCTTGGCAGTGGCTTGATGTAGCTGTCTTCTTCGACGTCATGCTCGTCTTCGATGTCGCCGACGATTTGTTCCAGCACGTCTTCGATGGTCACCAGACCGGCCACGCCGCCGTATTCGTCAATGACGATGGCCATGTGGTTGTGGTTGGCGCGGAACTCACGCAGCAGCACATTCAGGCGCTTGGACTCCGGCACGAAAGTGGCCGGGCGCAGCAGGTCCTTGATGTTGAAGCTGTCGCCGTTCTCCTTGAGGATCAACGGCAGCAAGTCCTTGGCCAGCAACACGCCCATCACGTCATCGTGGCTTTCGCCGATCACCGGGTAGCGGGAGTGGGCCGAGTCGACCACGGCGGGCAGGAACTCGCGGGGTGTCTGGGTCGCCTTGATGCTGACCATTTGCGAGCGCGGGACCATGATGTCCCGTACTTGCAAGTCAGCTACCTGAATGGCGCCTTCGACGATGGCCAGCGCTTCGCTGTCCAGCAGTTTGTTTTGGTGTGCGTCGCGCAGCAGCTCCAGCAGCTCCTGGCGGTTCTTCGGCTCGTGGGCAAAAGCCTGGGTGAGCTTACCCAGCCATGACTTCTGCCCGTTGCTCGATCGATCTTCGCTCATAGCGATTACTCTGAATCCTTTGTTGTAACGATAGGGGATGTTTCGGTTTCGTCGTCCGCATAAGGGTCGGGATAGCCCAACTCTGCAAGCAACGTTCGTTCCAGTGCTTCCATTTCTTCGGCTTCGTCATCATCTATATGGTCGTAACCAAGCAGATGCAAGCAGCCGTGAATGACCAGATGTGCCCAGTGGGCTTTCAGTTCCTTGCCTTGCTCCGCGGCTTCGCGCTCGACCACCGCCACGCAGATCACCAGATCGCCCAGCAGTGGAATATCGAGAAACTCGTCGGGAACATCGGCCGGGAATGACAAAACATTGGTGGCGTAGTCTTTCTGCCGCCAGGTGAAGTTCAGTTCGCGGGCTTCTTCTTCATCGACCAAGCGGATGGTCATTTCGGAGTCGGCAGTACGCTGGCGCAGGGCCAGTTCGCACCATTGGCGGAACTCGGCTTCGCTTGGGGCAGGCGCTTCGGTGGCCAGTTGCAGATCAAGCTCAAGCATCGTGGCGTTTGTCCTTTGGTGTTTCTTCGGCGACGCGATTTTCGAAGCGCTCGTAGGCTTCGACAATGCGTTGCACCAGCGGATGGCGCACGACGTCTTTGGGTTTGAAGTGGGTGAAGCTGATGCCCGGCACGTCTTTGAGCACTTCGATCACATGGTGCAGTCCGGACTTGGTGCCTTTCGGCAGGTCGACCTGGGTGATGTCACCGGTAATGACCGCGGTTGAGCCGAAGCCGATGCGGGTCAGGAACATCTTCATCTGCTCGACGGTGGTGTTCTGGCTTTCGTCGAGGATGATGAAGCTGTTGTTCAGCGTACGGCCGCGCATGTAGGCCAGCGGCGCGACTTCGATCACCTGACGTTCGATCAGCTTGGCCACGTATTCGAAGCCGAGCATTTCGTAGAGTGCGTCGTACAGCGGACGCAGGTACGGGTCGATCTTCTGCGACAGGTCGCCGGGCAGGAAGCCGAGCTTTTCGCCTGCTTCAACTGCCGGGCGCACCAGCAGGATGCGGCGAATCTGTTCGCGTTCCAGCGCGTCTACCGCGCAGGCAACGGCCAGATAGGTCTTGCCGGTACCGGCCGGGCCGATGCCGAAATTGATGTCGTTACCGAGGATTTCCTTCACGTAGCGCAACTGATTCAAGCCACGAGGGCGAATCATGCCTTTTTTGGTGCGCAGGGCCACGGAGGGTTCGGCGGGGGAGATGTTGTCCATTTCCTCGACGGCGGATTCCTGCAGGAACAGGTGAACCGTATCCGGCGACAGCTCTGAACCTTTGGTTTCCCGGTACAGGCGGCGGATCAGATTTTCCGCGGAGGTGGTGTGCTTGGGTTCGCCGATCAGTTCGAACTGGTTTCCGCGATTGCGGATCTCGATGGTCAGGCGCTGTTCGATCAAGCGCAGATGCTCGTCGAATTGCCCGCACAGATTGGCGAAGCGGCGAGCCTCAAAGGGCTCGAGGATAAAGCGATGTGGTTCGATGGGTGCGTTCAAGGTCGTATTTAGCCGCCCTGGGGCAATTAAGATGAAATC
This sequence comes from Pseudomonas sp. ASL4, assembly GCF_056680395.1. Taxonomy (NCBI): domain Bacteria; kingdom Pseudomonadati; phylum Pseudomonadota; class Gammaproteobacteria; order Pseudomonadales; family Pseudomonadaceae; genus Pseudomonas; species Pseudomonas sp. ASL4. The sequence goes on from NZ_CM155280.1 coordinate 1,587,827, forward strand.
AAGGATAACGCCAGTGGGCTGGGTGCGAAAGCTCTTAAATAACCCAGGCCCAAACACCGATCTCGTCGGAGCGAGACTTGCCCGCGAAGGCTGACTGACATTCAACAGATGAGTTGTCTGTCATGCCGCCTTCGCGAGCAAGCTTCGCTCCTACAGGTCATGCGGTGTTACTGGATTAGCGAGCCCCGCAACGAGTGCGGCTGTGCGGCATCAATGTGCACGTCGGCGAACTGGCCAATCAGGGTTGGATTGTCGCAGCGGAAGTTGACGATACGGTTATTCTCGGTCCGGCCTTGCAGCTCGCCAGGGTCTTTTTTCGAATAATCGGTGACCAAAATGCGCTGGGTCGAGCCAACCATTTGTCGGCTGATCTCGAAACCCTGCTGGTTCAGGCGATGTTGCAACGCGTTCAAACGTTCTTTTTTCAGCGCTTCCGGCGTCTCGTCGGCCAGGTCTGCCGCCGGAGTGCCCGGGCGCTGGCTGTAAACGAACGAGTAGGAGAAGTCGAAACCGACGTCTTCGATCAGCTTCATGGTTTGTTCGAAGTCTTTCTCGGTCTCGCCCGGGAAGCCAACGATGAAGTCCGAGCTGATGCAGATGCCCGGCACGGCGGCCCGCAGCTTGCGCAGTTTGGATTTGTATTCCAGCGCGGTGTGGTTGCGCTTCATTGCCGAGAGGATCCGGTCCGAGCCCGACTGCACCGGCAAGTGCAGGTGTTTGACCAGCTCAGGTACGTCGGCGTGGGCCTGGATCAGGCTGTCGGAGAATTCCAGCGGGTGCGAGGTGGTATAGCGAATCCGGTCGATGCCATCGACGGCGGCCACTACGCGGATCAGCTCGGCGAGATCCGCCAGGCGACCGTCGTGAGTGGTGCCGCGATAGCCGTTGACGTTCTGCCCCAGCAGGGTCACTTCACGCACGCCGTTTTCGGCCAGGTGAATGATCTCGGCGATGACGTCGTCGAACGGGCGGCTGACTTCTTCACCGCGGGTGTACGGCACCACGCAGAACGTGCAGTACTTGCTGCAGCCTTCCATGACCGACACATAAGCGCTCGGGCCATCAACGCGCGGCTCGGGCAAGTGGTCGAATTTTTCGATTTCCGGGAACGAGACGTCCACTTGCGGCAGCTTGGTGGCGCGGGCGGCGTCGATCATTTCCGGCAGGCGGTGCAGGGTTTGCGGGCCGAACACCACGTCAACATACGGCGCGCGATCACGGATCGCCGCGCCTTCCTGGCTGGCAACGCAACCGCCGACGGCGATTACCATGTCCGGGTTGGCCAGTTTCAGTTCGCGCCAGCGACCCAGTTGGGAGTACACCCGGTCCTGGGCGCGTTCGCGGATCGAGCAGGTGTTGAGCAGGATGACGTCGGCGTCTTCAGCGCGCGCGGTGACTTCCAGGGCCTGATGTTCACCCAGCAGATCGACCATGCGCGAGCTGTCGTACTCGTTCATCTGGCAACCGTGGGTTTCGATGTAAAGCTTCTTGGCCATGGAAAGAGTCATCACGTGATTCAAAGAACCGCGCATTATAGGGAACATGTCCCAAGGTTCCTACCGCTGTGCGTCCGGTGGCTATGCTATAGTTCGCGCCCTCATTTTTATCCCCCAATGTGTTGCCCGCCCACCATGACCAAACGTGAAGCCCCAATCTACAAGGTGATTTTCCTCAATCAGGGCCAGGTGTACGAAATGTATGCCAAGCAGATCTATCAAAGTGATCTGTGGGGCTTCCTGGAAGTGGAAGAGTTCGTCTTTGGCGAGCGCACGCAAGTGGTCGTCGATCCGAGCGAAGAGAAGCTCAAGGCTCAGTTCGAGGGCGTGGTGCGCAGTTTTGTGCCGATGCATTCGATCGTGCGCATCGACGAAGTCGAGCGCCTCGGTACGCCGAAAATCAGCGAAGCCCGCGGCGCGGTCGGCAATGTGATGCCGTTTCCGATGCCGATGCCTGAGAAGTAGGAAACAGGTTGAGTGGCTAGAGGAGGTTGTTGTGGTGAGGGGGCTTGCCCCCGTTGGGCTGCGGAGCGGCCCTGAAATCAGCCACTACTACCTTCCTGACAGACCGCATCTGCTGACTTTACGGCTGCTGCGCAGTCGAACGGGGGCAAGCCCCCTCGCCACAGGTGTCCGTCTTTGATTCAGGGCAGCGGCGAGAACGGCGTACGCCCATCGGCGCTTTGCAATTCCATCAGGTATTTACGGAAGATTTGCCCCAGCACTTGGGTAGCCACTTCCAGATCTTCGCGCGGCATCTTCTCGGCGACTTCGTCGGCGGTGTCCAGCGCATCTTCTGCGCCATTAACCGCGGCCATTTTCAGCACGATATACGCCTGAACATTATTGGCCGGCACGCCTTCGCCGTGGAAAAACATGGTGCCGAGTTTGAATTGCGCCTGGGCGTGGCCTTGCAGCGAGGCTTTCTCGAAAAAGGCCAAGGCTTTATTGAGGTCGCGCGGGGCGCTTTTGCCGTTGTAGTAGAACTCACCCAACTCGTATTGCGCTTGAGCATCCCCTTCATCCGACGCTTTCTGGCAGGCGGCGAGCGCTTGTGTCAGGTCTTGCGACTGAGTATTGAGGGTGCAGCGACCCATTGCTGGGATCAACAACGAGTTGCCGCCTGCTTGTGCGAGCGCGAGCAGGGGCTGAAGGAGCAACAGGCAGCCCAATGCAAGGGTGCGGCCGGTGCGGTTCATGAGAATCGACTTACCTCTGAAGGGCGCGCGGACCCGTCGAGGGATCCAATAAGCGCGCATTATGAAATAAGCAGGGCCAACCTTACAAAGTCTTTACTCGTTTTTCTGCTGCGCGGGGAATATATCGCCCACTTTGCGGGAGATTATTGGCACAAGAGTAGGAAAAGACGCAGGGATGTAGGTAAAAGCTGACGCTGGCAATCGCCAACGTCAGCGGCACAGCGTTATTTCAGTGCGGCGAATGCTCGCTCGGCGGCATCCAGCGTCAGTTTCAACTCGGTTTCGCCGTGGGCGATCGAGGTGAAACCGGCTTCGAAAGCGCTCGGCGCCAGGTACACGCCGCCTTCCAGCATCAAGTGGAAGAAGCGTTTGAACAGATTGGCGTCGCTGGACATCACGTCATCGAAGGTCACGATGTCGTCAGCGCCGCTGAAGTACAGGCCGAACATCCCGCCCGCCTGAGTGGTCACGAAAGGAATGCCCGCGGCATCGGCACGCTGCTGCAGGCCGTCGAGGAGGCGGCTGGTGTAGTCGCTCAGTTCTGCGTGGAAACCCGGACGGCTGATCAGGCGCAGGGTGGTCAGGCCGGCGGCCATGGCCAGCGGGTTACCCGACAAGGTGCCTGCCTGATACACCGGGCCCAGTGGCGCGATGTGCGACATGATTTCGCGCTTGCCGCCGAAGCAGCCAACCGGCATGCCGCCACCGATGATCTTGCCGAAGGTGCTCAGGTCCGGCGTCACGCCGAAGTGCGCCTGGGCACCGCCAAGTGCTACACGGAACCCGGTCATCACTTCGTCGAAGATCAGCACCACGCCGTGCTTGTCGCACAACGTGCGCAGGCCTTCGAGGAAACCCGGTGCTGGTGGCACGCAGTTCATGTTGCCGGCCACTGGCTCGACGATGATGCAGGCCACGTTCTGGCCAACTTCGGCGAGCATGGCTTCGACGGCGTCGATGTCGTTGAACGGCAGGGTCAGGGTGTGTTTGGCAAAGTCTGCCGGTACACCGGCGGAGCTCGGTACGCCTTGGGTCAGCAGGCCGGAACCAGCCTTGACCAGCAGGCTGTCGGAGTGACCGTGGTAGCAGCCTTCGAACTTGATGATGTCGTCGCGGCCGGTGAAACCACGGGCCAGGCGAATTGCACTCATGGTCGCTTCGGTGCCCGAGCTGACCATGCGCACCATTTCCATCGACGGCACGATCGAGCAGACCAGGTCTGCCATCTCGGTTTCCATCGCGGTCGGGGCGCCGTAGGACAGACCGTGTTCCAGCTGTTTACGCACCGCGTCCAGCACGTCCGGGTGGCTGTGGCCGAGAATCATCGGCCCCCAGGAACCGACGTAATCCACATAACGCTTGTCGTCTTCGTCGGTGACGTAGGCGCCTTCGGCGTGTTTGAAGAACAACGGCGTGCCGCCAACGCTCTTGAACGCGCGAACCGGCGAGTTCACGCCACCGGGAATGTGTTTCTGGGCATTGGCAAACAGGGTTTCGGAACGAGACATGATCGGGCTCTCAAATCAGATTTTAAGCTACTTAAATAGAAAGCAGTTCGTTAAAGGCGCGGGCGCGGCGGGTCACTTCAGCCGTGCTCTCGGCGCCGAACAGGCCGTGGACCACCGCCAGCAGGTCGACCCCGTGGGCCACCAGCGGCGCGGCGTTTTCCAGGGTGATGCCGCCAATCGCGCAGATTGGCAGGTGCAGTTTGCTGCGGGCCTGGTCGAGCAGGTCGAGGCTGCAGGTCGGTGCGCCGGGTTTGGTGTTGGAGTTGAAGAAGCGGCCGAAGGCAACGTAACTGGCGCCTTCCTTTGCTGCTTGCTCGGCGAGTTCGAGTTGCGCGTGGCAAGTCGAGCCGATGATGGCCTGGCGACCGAGCAACGCGCGGGCCGGGGTCAGCGGGCCATCGGTCTGGCCCAGGTGCACGCCGACGTTCAGGCGTGCGGCCAATTCGGCGTCGTCGTTGATGATCAGCTGGGTTTTGTAGCGATCACACAAGTCGCGCAGGGCTTCGGCCTCGCGCAGACGGCGGGCCTCGTCGCTGCTCTTGTCGCGATACTGCAGCAGGGTGACGCCGCCTTCCAGCGCCGCCTCCACGTACTCGAGAAATTTACCGGCCAGCAACTGGCTGTCGGTAATGGCGTATAGGCCACGTAGTTTCATCGGACAAGCCTCTGCGCTTTACGCATCGAAAGTTACGAACAGAAATCCAGCGGCAGGCGACGCGGCACGAACTGGCCTTTGCCCAGTTGTTCGGCATCACGCAGGGTGCGCCATGTGTAGTTAAGCGCGGTCTGCACGGCGCTGGCGAGGTTTTCGCCCAGGGCCAGACGACCGGCCAAGGCGCTGGCCAGGGTGCAGCCGGAACCGTGATAACTGCCGGGCAAACGCTGGCAGGTGAAGGTTTCGCGGCGACCGTCGCGGCTGTACAGGCGATTGTGGATTTCGTGTTCGTCGCCGTGACCGCCGGTGATCAGCAGGTGTTTGACGAAGGGCAGGAGTTTTTCAGCGCATTCGTCCGCGGTGCCTTCGGGCAGTTCGGCGAGGATACGGGCTTCGGGAAGGTTAGGGGTGGCGATGATCGAGAGCGGCAGCAGCCGTTCGCGCATGGCGTAGCCGACTTCGTCCTTGCCCAGGCGTCCGCCGCCACCGGCGCGCAGCACCGGGTCACAGACCACCGGCAAGTGCGGGTGCGCCGAGAGCAGTTCGACCACGGTGTCGACCATTTCCAGGGAACCGAGCATGCCCAGTTTCACGGCCGCGACTTCGGAGTCGTTGAGCACGGCATTGGCCTGGGCCAACACCCACTCACGGTCGAGGACGCGGAAGTCCGTGACGTTGACTGTGTCTTGCACGGTCAGGGCAGTGACGGCCGGGGCCGCATGACAACCCTGAGCGAGCAGGGCTTCGATATCTGCCTGCAAGCCGGCGCCACCACTTGGGTCGTGGCCGGAGAGACAGAGGACAACGGGGCGAGAGCTGTAGATATTCATGGTGCGCGAGCTTACCACCAAACATGTTTTTTCGGTGCGTGCGGACATCGGCGTGTGTTGTCGAAAGTTCAAAAGATCGCAGGCTTCGCCCGCTCCTGCACAAGTTGTGAGCAGGCCAGAAACTGTAGGAGCTGCCGAAGGCTGCGATCTTTTTGTCACATTCTGACCAGGCAAACAGCTCTATCTCAATGCATAGCGCTGAAACGCCCGTTCTAGAGCCTCTACTGTAAAAATTTCAATGGTACTCAATGGCCATCAACGGCTATGCTAGAGTGGATCCAAACCAATAACAGGTAATACCGGTTTTACGTCTACTCAAAAGGAATGGGGGGCTTCCTGACACAACCGGACAGGCCACGCTGGGGCTTAAATGCGCTATTTGCTGATGTTGCTGTTGTGCTTGCCCCTCCTGGCGAGCGCCGTTGAATTTGACGAATTCACCCAGAGCCTTCCCCTGGGTCGAACCATGCAGGTGTACGAAGACGCGGGCGGTCAGGCGACCATTGCCGACGTCCGTGCGCAAGCCGCCGCCGGAAACTTCAAAACCCACGATAAAGCCACCCTCAACGCCGGCTACTCGCGTTCGGTGTTCTGGCTGAAAATCGACCTGCAGTACCGCCCGACCAACCCGGACGCGCAACGGACCTGGCTGCTGGAACTGGCCTATCCACCCCTCGATCATCTTGATCTGTACCTGCCGGATGCCACGGGCGTGTATCAGTTGATTCGCCGTACCGGGGATCAACTTCCGTTCGACAGTCGCGAGATCCGTCAAAACAACTATCTGTTCAGTCTGGATTTCAAACCCGAGCAAGCGCAAACGGCGTATCTGCGCCTGCAAAGCGAAGGCTCGATCCAGGCGCCAGTGACGTTGTGGTCGAGCACCGCGTACCTCGAAGAGCAGCCCTTGCGCCTGTATGTGTTGGGCCTGATCTACGGTGTGTTGCTGGGGATGGTGGTCTACAACCTGTTTATCTTTCTCAGCGTGCGCGACACCAGTTACCTGTATTACATCTTCTATATAGCCTCGTTTGGTTTTTACCAACTGTCAGTGAATGGCGCGGCGGTGGAGTATTTCTGGCCGAACAATCCCTGGTGGGCCAACGCCGCCACGCCGTTTTTTATCGGCTGTGCCGGGTTGTTCGGCAGCCAGTTCGCCCGCAGTTTCCTGCAAACCGCGCAACACAGTCGCTGGCTGGATCGGCTGCTGTTGGGCTTGATTGCGTTTGGTGCGGTGGTGGTCGGGTTGTCGCTGATGACCAGTTACGCCCTGGCCCTGCGCTTGGCGACTACCCTGGCGCTGCTGTTTACCGTGGTGATTTTTGCCGCAGGGATCTTCGCCTGGGTACGTGGCCTGCGTGTAGCGCGCTATTTCATCATCGCCTGGTCGGCGTTTTTGCTTGGTGGCGTCATTAATACGCTGATGGTGCTGGGCTACCTGCCAAATACATTCCTGACCATGTACGCCAGCCAGATCGGTTCGGCCATCGAAGTGGCGCTGCTGTCCCTGGCGCTGGCCGACCGGATCAACGCCATGCGCGAGCAACAAGCGCAAACGCTGTTCGATGCCGGACAGAAGCTCGAAGTGCTTAACCAGCAACTGGCCCGCAGTAACAAGCTCAAGGACGAATTCCTGGCGACCCTGACCCACGAGTTGCGCACGCCCATGAACGGCGTGATCGGTTCGCTGGAACTGATGCAAACCGTCGAGATGGACCCGGAGCTGGAGCAATACCAGCAAACCGCCGCCGGTTCGGCGCGGGACATGATGCGCATGGTCAACGGCATCCTCACCCTGACCGAGTTGCAGGCCGGCAAACTCAAGGTTTACCCGCAAACGTTCAGCTTGCGCGGCGTGATCGAGACCTTGCGTACGCAGTTCGAGGGCAATGCGTCGAGCAAGTCGCTGGACTTCAAGGCCGAGGTGACGCCGGGGCTGCCTGATCGCCTGCTTGGCGACAGCAGCAAACTGGCGCAGTGCCTGGAATGCCTGCTGGACAACGCGATCAAATTCACTCGGGTCGGCGGGGTTGCGCTGCGGGTGACGGGCAAGACGACGGATCAGGGGCGGCTGGCCCTGTCCTTTGCGGTGATCGACACCGGGATTGGCTTTACCGATTTTGGGGAGGCGACGATGTATCAGCGTTTCTTCCAGCTCGACGGCTCGATGACCCGCGAATACGGTGGCCTGGGCGTTGGCCTGGCGATCTGTCGGCAACTGATCGAATTGCTCGGCGGACGCCTGACTCACCGTTCCGAGCCGGGGCGCGGCAGTCGCTTCCAGTTGGACGTCGAAGTCGAGTTGCCGGTGGTGGAGCGCACGCCTGTGCCTTTGATGCCCCGGGACTTCCCGCGTTTGCGCCTGCCTCAGGATTGCACGGTGCTGCTGGTCGATGACAACAGCATCAATCAATTGGTAATGCGCGGCATGTTGCTCAAGCTTGGGTTCCGGGTGCGATCCGCCGACAGCAGCATGGCCGCACTCGACCATTTGCAGCGTGAAACCTTTGATGCCGTGGTGCTCGATTGCCAGTTGCCGGCTCAGGACGGCGCATCGCTTTGCTGCCAGATCCGTGCTTTGCCGGGCTGCGACGAATTGCCGGTGTTCATGGTCGCCTTGAGCGTTGATCGGGAACGCTGCCCGAGTGGCGTCGTGATCGATTACCTGAGCAAACCGGTGAAATTCGAGGATTTGCAGGCAGCGCTCTATCGTCGGGTACTCTGTCCGAAACAAGGTGAAAGCGCCGACATTTAGGCAGATATGACACTTTGTTCGGCCGGGGGGCGGTGCTTAACTGAAATCCTGGCTGACCAAAGGAGCCCCGTCATGAACCTGCATCAGTTCGCCGAAACCCACGAAGTCACCAACCAGCCGCCGTCGCTGGACGGCACCAACCTGTACCGCATTGACCTGCCGTTGCAGGAGTGGTCGCGACGTTTTGGGGCCGGTTGGGCCGAGTCGCGGATCGATGCGTACGGTGCGCTGGCCGGCGGTCCGCTGATGGAAGCGGGGTTCCTGGCCAATCAGAACAAACCGGTGTTTGTCAGCCATGATCGCTACGGTCATCGCATCGACCTGGTGGAGTTTCACCCGGCCTATCACGAACTGATGCGCACGGCGATCGAGCACGGTTTGACCTCGTTGCCCTGGACTGATCCGCAGTCCGGCGCCCACGTCGCTCGCGCCGCCATGAGTTACCTGCACAGCCAGGCCGAGGCCGGCAGTGGTTGCCCGCTGACCATGACGTTCGCCAGTGTGCCGGCGATGCGCCTGCAACCGGATCTGGCCAAGCAATGGCTGCCGAAAATCCTCGCCACCGAATACGACCCGCGCAACGTTGGCATGGCCCACAAGGCCGGCGTCACCATCGGCATGGCCATGACCGAGAAACAGGGCGGTACCGACGTGCGGGCCAACACCACCAAGGCCTATCCGGTTGGCGCCAGCGGTCCGGGCCAGGCGTATGAGCTGGTGGGGCACAAGTGGTTCTGTTCGGCGCCGATGTGCGATGCCTTCCTGACCCTGGCCCAGACCGACAAGGGCTTGACCTGTTTCTTGTTGCCGCGCCATCGCCCGGACGACACGCGCAATCAGTTCTACATCCAGCGCCTGAAGAACAAACTCGGCAATTGCTCCAATGCCTCCAGCGAAGTGGAGTTCCGTGGCGCGCTGGCGTGGATGGTCGGCGAAGAAGGCCGGGGTGTTCCGACCATTATCGAAATGGTTGCCATGACCCGCTTCGATTGCATGGTCGGTTCCAGCGCGCTGATGCGCCAGGCGCTGACCCAGGCCAGCCATCACTGCGCCCACCGCACGGTCGGCGGAAAACTGCTCAGCGAACAACCGTTGATGCAGAACGTGCTGGCGGATCTGGCCCTGGAAAGCGAAGCCGCCCTCGCGCTCAGCCTGCGTATGGGCAAGGCGCTGGATCATCTGGATGACAGCCATGAAGCAAAATTCGCCCGGCTGGTGACGGCGGTGGGCAAGTACTGGATCTGCAAACGCGCACCCGGAATGATCAACGAAGCCGCTGAATGCATGGGCGGCGCCGGTTATGTCGAAGAAAGCATCCTGCCGCGGTTGTACCGTGAGGCGCCGGTGAATTCGACGTGGGAAGGTTCCGGCAACGTGCAGTGTCTCGACGTGCTGCGGGCCTTGTCGAAAGAACCGGGGGTGCTGGATGTGCTGTTCAGCGAGTTGGGCGATGGGCATGGCGACAAACGTTTGGCTGCGCACATCAGCCAGTTGCAGGCAGCATTCAAGGACACCAGTGACATTCAATACCGTGCGCGGCAGCTGACCGAAGATATTGCGTTGGGGCTTCAGGCCAAGTTGTTGCTGGAGGCGGGGAATGCGGTGGTCAGCGATGGGTTTATTGCCAGTCGGCTGGGTTCGGCCGGGCGGGTGTATGGCGCGTTGCCGAGGGGGCTGGATGTGGAGGCGATCGTCGCGCGCTCGACCCCTAACCAGTAATCAACACACATGAACCCATGTGGGAACGGGCTTGCTCGCGAAGGGGCCGTGTCAGTCATATCAATGTCGACTGACACACCGCTTTCGCGAGCAAGCCCGCTCCCACATTTGATATTCGGTGATCACGGCATTTGTGTATCAACACGCCACTGTTCCCGTGACGCGACGATGCAGGCAAGATGAAGGTCTGCAAGTCAGAACACAGGAAGCTGATCGTGACCGAAGCGTTTATTGTTGTTCAAACCGCCGAACAAGCCGTTGACCGGCTCGCCGCCCTGCATGAGCAGGCTACTTCTGCGCTGAGCCAGGCGCTCAAGCGTTACCTCAAGGATCGTGTCGAACCGGACGCCGAACAGCGTGCGATGTTTCGTTATCCCGAACTGCGTTTGACCTACCTCTGCCAGGGTGAAGTCCCTCAGACCACTCGCGCCTACGCCAAGGTTCAGTTGCCGGGGACTTACAGCGTCACCGTCACCCATCCTGCGGCGTTCCGTAAATACCTGCTGGAACAGCTGGTGCCGTTGATGCACGACTTCACCGTCACGGTCGAAGTCGGCGTCAGTCAGCAGAACATTCCGTATCCGTACGTGGTCGAGCAGGGCGATGAGCTGGCCGGTTCCGGCGTCACCGCTGCCACGCTGGCGCGAGTATTCCCGAGTACCGACCTGTCCGCCGCCACCGACGGCATCGCCGATGGCTTGTACGACTGGGAAAACACCGATCCGCTGCCGCTGGCCTTGTTCGATGCGGCACGGGTGGACTTCTCCCTACGCCGACTGGTGCATTACACCGGTAGCGACTGGCGCCATGTGCAGCCTTGGATTCTGCTGACCAACTACCACCGCTACGTCGATCAGTTCATCGTCCATGGTCTGGAACAGTTGCGCAGCGACCCGCGTTTTGTGCGCATGGTCTTGCCGGGCAACGTGATCATTGAAAAGAGCATGGACCACGGCGAAGCCTCCGCGATTGCGGCGGGCGTGGTCTGGCACCGATACCAAATGCCGGCCTATCACCTGATCGCCAGCGATGGCCACGGTGTGACCCTGGTGAACATCGGCGTCGGCCCGTCCAACGCCAAGAACATCACCGATCACCTGGCGGTGCTGCGTCCGCATTGCTGGCTGATGATCGGCCACTGCGGCGGTTTGCGTCAGTCGCAGACCATTGGTGACTACGTGCTGGCTCACGCCTATATGCGCCGCGACGGGATTCTCGACCGGGTTGTGCCGCCGAACATTCCGATCCCGGCCCTGGCTGAAGTGCAGATGGCGTTGCAGCAAGCGGCGGCCAACATCACTGGCGAGAAGGGCGACGAACTGAAAAAACGCCTGCGCACCGGCACCGTGCTGACCTACGACGACCGTAACTGGGAACTGCGCTGGGCTCAGGAACGTCCGTTGATCAACCTGTCCCGCGCCGTGGCGGTGGACATGGAAAGCGGCACCATCGCCGCGCAAGGTTATCGTTTGCGGGTGCCATATGGCACGTTGCTCTGTGTCTCGGACAAACCTTTGCACAGCGAAATCAAGCTGCCGGGTTCGGCCAACGCCTTCTATGAGCGCGCGGTCAGCCAGCACTTGAAAATCGGCATCGAGGCGGTGGACTTGTTGCGCACCGAACTCAACTCGTTGCACTCGCGCAAACTGCGCAGCTTCGACGAGCCGCCGTTCCGCTGATAGAGAGTTGTCATGGTCATTTGGCGGTCAGGCCACTAGCATAGTGAGCCCTGACCGTTAGATGCTCCTTTCCCCATGTCTCGTCCTCAACGTCCCGTTTCCCGCCGTCCTGGCGTGAAGCCTGCGCCAACCACTTCAGCCCCGCGCCGAGTCGCCAAAGCGCCGCCGGCCGAGCCGAAACTGATTCTGTTCAATAAACCGTTCGATGTGCTGACGCAATTCAGCGACGGCGAGGGGCGGGCGACGCTCAAGGATTTCATCGAGATTCCGGGGATCTACCCGGCCGGGCGGCTGGACCGCGACAGCGAAGGTTTGCTGCTGCTGACCAACGACGGCCAGCTTCAAGCGCGGATCGCCGACCCGAAACACAAACTGGCCAAGACCTATTGGGTGCAAGTGGAAGGCGAGCCGAGCGCCGAGCAGTTGCAGCGCTTGCGCGATGGCGTCGAGCTGAACGACGGCATGACCTTGCCCGCCCAAGCGCGGCAGCTTGAAGAGCCAGCACTGTGGCCGCGCAACCCGCCGGTGCGTTTTCGCAAAAGCGTGCCGACCAGTTGGCTGGAGTTGGTGATTCGTGAAGGTCGCAACCGTCAGGTACGACGCATGACTGCTGCGGTCGGCTTACCGACATTGCGCCTGGTGCGAGTCAAAATTGGCGACTGGACGATCGAAGGGCTCGATCAGGGCCAGTGGAAGGAAGTGCCAGCGCGTTTATGACGAGCTTTCGATGTAGGCGATGACCACGCTTTTGATGATGAACGCGAGAATCCCCAGGCCCAGCACGAAGAACAGAATGAAGGTGCCGAATTTGCCGGCCTTGGATTTTTTCGCCAGATCCCAGACGATGAAACCCATGAAAATGATCAGAATGGTGACCAGTCCGGTCATCATCCACTCTTCGAATACTGCAGGATCCATCGAACATCTCCAGCGCGGGCGGGCTAAAAGGGCGGGGCGAGTATACGCCATGGCAGATTGACGCCGCATTGACCTGCGTCGGTGTGCCGCGGTTATTGGTCGCCGCATAGTGATCGTTCCCATGCTCTGCGTGGGAACGATCAGTCATCCTGTAGGAGCGAGGCTTGCCCGCGAAGGCGTCCTCAGCTGCGCAAATGAGTCAACGGCAACTCGGTACTGTTCAACACCTGGTTCAACACAAAACTCGACCGCACACTGGTCACGCCTTCAATCCGGGTCAAATGCCCCAGCAGCAGTTTCTGATAGTGGTCCATGTCCGGCACCACCACCTTAAGCTGATAGTCGGCATCCATCCCGGTCACCAGGCTGCATTCCAGCACCTGCGGCAGCGTTCGAATCGCCGCTTCGAAATTTTCAAAACGCTCGGGCGTGTGGCGGTCCATGCCGATCAACACATAGGCCGTCAGACTCAAGCCGAGCATCTTGCGGTCCAGCAAGGCGACCTGGCGGGAGATGTAGCCGTCGTCTTCCAGCTGTTTGACCCGGCGCGAGCACGGTGAAGGCGACAGGCCGATGCGTTCGGCCAGTTCCTGGTTGGAGATGCGCGCGTCACGCTGCAGTTCCGCCAAAATGCTCAGGTCGTATCGGTCGAGTTTGCTCATCAATCAGGCCTTTGTCATAACTATTGCGGAAGATTATCTATCCAGGGTTAAAAATTGCGCAAGTGATGTTTGTTTGAGCAATCTTCGCAATCCCCTGCCGGTGGCCCAAGCCTATTCTTATTACCAGAATCACTGCTCGGACAAACAGTCCACAACGGCTCGCCCAATCAGGCCTGCCGCGGCCGCCACCCCCACCGGGGATGTGCCGGCCTCCGAGCTACACACTGTCCAGAAGACGGCGTGAGGTGAGCCAACGTCAAAAGCGTTGAGCACGGACGAAGTTCTCAAAGGGAGGCCGACGGGTCTCCCTTTTTTATTGCCTGCGAAATAAGTTGCGCGACTGATAACCTGTCGCAGAACCGGCCTGTGGTTTTTCAGTCTTACGTACAGGCCCTAACCCGCAGTGAGGAAAAGCATGAAGTCGCACATCTGGCGTTTGGCCGGTGTTGGTTTGCTGTGTGTAAGTGTCACTGCGCAATCGCTCGCCGATGAGCCGCAAAATCATGGTCCCGATAACGTACCGCACGGGCGAGACCATGAGCGAAATGACCAGGGCCATGGCGGCAACAACCAGCCACGCCCGCAGAACACCCCGCAACAGAATAATCAGCCGCATCCGCAAAACGTTCCGCAGCAGAATCAGCCGCGGCCGCAGAACAACGAAGTCATTCGGGGTGAGAACAGCCGACAGTTCGAACACAACGGGCAGAACCAGAACGGCGGCCAATGGCAAAACCGCCAGCCTCAAAACGTACAGGGTCGACCGGCGCCACCACCGGCCAATAACTTGCCGATCCAGGGCCGGCCAGACACCGTGCGCCAGACCCAGGAACCCCAGCGTGGTTACAATCAGGACATCCCGCGACGCAACGATAACAACCAGCACTGGCAGGCCGGCAATCAGGGCTCACATCCCAATGATCATCGTTGGGAAGGTCGCCCGGATGGGCACGGTAATGGCTGGGGGCCAGGACCGCAGTATCGTCCTGGTCATATGATCGACCGCTTCCCGGATCGTAACTTCCGCGTGCCTTACCGTGGCCAGGATTACTTCTTCTCTGGCGGCTACTGGTATCGCCCGCAAGGTCCGCGTTATGTGGTGGTGCAGCCGCCTCGCGGGATTCGTGTGCACTACATGCCCGATTACGCCCGTGAAGTCTGGATCGGCGGGGCGCTGCTGTTCCTCGCGGCGGGTTCTTACTACGCCTACGAAGAAAGTACCCAGGATTATGTCGTGGTCGAACCGCCCGTTGGCGCGCCGGAGCCGCAACCGCAACCGCAACCGGCCAGCAGTGGCATTGACGTGACGGCTTATCCCGCCAACGGCCAGTCGCCGCAACAGGTCGCTCAGGACGGTTACGAGTGCGCTCAGTACGCAGTGCAGCAGAGTCGTTTCAACCCTCAGACCGCCACCTACCAACCCGACCCGGCGGTGGTGCAAGCCTACCGCCAGGCTGAGGGCAACTGCTTGAGCAGTCGCGGTTATCAGGTGAGCTTCTAAGCCTTCGCGGCTATTACCACTTCCTGCGGGTCGGCGTGTACCAGCACTTCGGCTCGCGGGTAAGCGGCGTGAATCGCATCGGCGGCTTGATCGCTGATGCCGTGGGCGACTGACAGGGTCAGCTCTCCCGGCAGTTCCAGGTGCAGTTGCACAAACCAGTGATTGCCGGAAATCCGCGTGCGCAGGTCATGCGCTCCCAAAACACCCGGTACCCCGCAAGCCAGTTCAAGCATGTGCTGGCTGACATCCGTCGGCAGCTCTTCATCCATCAGCACCGCAAAACTTTCCCGGGCGATCTGCACCGCACTCCAGAGGATGTACCCGGCAATCCCCAGGCCAAACCAGGCATCCAGTTGATTCCAGCCGAACCCGGCCAGCACCAGTGCCACCAGAATGCTGCCGTTGAGCATCATGTCCGACCGGTAATGCAGGGAGTCAGCGCGCACAGCGTTGGAGCCGGTTTCCTTGATTACCCGATGTTGCAGCATCAGCAACGCCAGGGTCAGCGCGAGGGAAAAGACGATCACCCCGATGCTGAGCCACGGTGCGCCGACCGGTTCCGGATGCTTGAGCCGATCAATCGCCTGCAATGCAATCAACACCGCACTGCCACCAATAAACAGCGCCTGGGCCATGCCCGACAGCGATTCGGCCTTGCCGTGGCCGTAACGATGATCGTCATCGGCCGGGCGCAGGGCGTAATGCACCGCCAGCAAGTTGAGCAGCGAGGTGATGCCGTCGAGCGCCGAGTCGGTCAGCCCGGCGAGCATGCTCACCGAACCGCTCAGCCACCAGGCAATGCCTTTGGCAACAATCAGCGTACAGGCGACAGCCACGGAGGCGCGGGTCGCCAACCGCAGCAGGCGAGCATGTTCAAGGCTGGTGGTCATGGGAACGGCTTTTCCTTTAAGTGCACGGGTTACGCGGCAGGTTGCAGGCCGAACATGGCCAGTTGCTGGGTGCTGCCCTTGTGTTGGATCAGGCGTGGATCGTCCAGCGGGAAGCTGCGGCCCAGTTCAGTTTCGAGAATGGTCTGCAACTTGTGGTTATCGACCTTGCCGTCAGCACCAATCGCTTCCTTGAGTTTTTCCGGCGCCACTTGAGCGGTCTTGCCCGGCTCGAAGTAAATCGCGCCAGTGGCGAAGTCCACGGCAAACGCGACCAGGCCGGGGATGATGTAGAACAGCAAACCCACGGCATCGAGGACGGCGATGGCCGGGTCGACTTTGCCGTCGATCTGACCACGACGGTCAGGGTAGAAAATCGAACCGCAGGCGGTCACCTGGGTCAGCAGGGTGGCGACCAGTACACCGCCAATCAGGCGAAAGGGGATACGCATATGAAATCTCCTGAGTCATCTAGAAACGAAGCGTCGTTGTTATGAATTAAGACCGCGACAAACGCCTGGCAGTTCGCCGTTATACTCGGCCCGGCAGGGCGTGCCCACAGTAAATTACGGCCGCGTCTTACCCCTACTGGAATAGTTGAGGATTGATGTTGTTTTTTCCAGATCGACAACGCGTAACGGCTAATGGATGTTATCGGGGTTCGGCCCTCCGGGCTGAAATTGTGGACGCGCCATGCTGCGTTGCGGGACTTGGCAAGGAAACGACCCATGTCTGCATCCCGCGCCTTGCCTGGCACGACCACAGTTTCAACGCGACTCGCAATTTACTGTGGGCACGCCCTGGGGAGCCAGCATGATTTCTTTGCCGATTGATGAAGTTTTACCCGCCCTGCGTGAAGCCTTGGCGACACGCCATGAAGCCGTGCTCGAAGCACCGCCCGGCGCCGGTAAAACCACCCGCGTGCCGTTGGCCTTGCTCCACGAGCCGTGGCTGGCCGGGCAGACCATTCTGATGCTCGAACCGCGCCGGCTGGCGGCGCGGGCAGCGGCGGAGCGCCTGGCCAGTGAGTTGGGCGAGAAGGTCGGGGAAACTGTTGGCTATCGCATTCGCCTCGACAGCAAAGTCGGCCCCAATACCCGGATCGAAGTGGTCACCGAAGGCATTCTCACCCGGCGCTTGCAGGATGATCCGGCGCTGGATGGCGTCGGTCTGCTGATCTTCGATGAATTCCACGTTTTGTCACTTTCACTGAAAATACCTAGTTTCTTGTCAAAATACAGGGCATTTTCTTCCTTCCGCTAACCTGCTTCCAGGTAATCTCCCTGGGCCTTCTTCACTATGTACCCATCAGAAAAGCAACCTCGGTGCGGCACTACATTCCACCCCCGGTAGGTGCCACGATCTCAAACCCAGTCCACCCACCCGCGTAGACCTTGATCACCCCAAAGCCCCTCGAAACCATTGGACGAGCAGGAAGCACCACTGCAGCCGACGGTTACTGACTGATCTCAGGTTCGAATGCTATTCAGTTGGCTTCGCCCCAAGCCGGGCCAACGGTACGCAAGCGAAAAATTACCCCTGACGAAGGCCTTGCAACATGTGGTGGTCAGTTGCCAAGCGCGACGGCTACTATGGCCGTCTTTGCTCCACGCCGAAGACTTCCAAGGAGGGTCGCTATGTGGGTAGATACCTAGGAGGCATGCCATGACGTACACGGTGAAACGTACGGATCTGCAGCAACAGAAATATAAATACACCTGGAAGCGCGATAAAGGTGATGGGACATACGCTGGCCCCGCTGATCGTGCCAAGGTCGACAAGGATGAAGGCTATGAGGTTGCGGACTTCATTCAGACTTTGATGAATGACCATGGAAAGACCGGGACGGCGAACGTTCATGCTGCCGAAAATGCTCTCCAAGCCCCTCAACTCAGTACCGTGACCTCGCAGGTTGACCTTTACAAGGCGGTGAAGGCTGATGTGCGCTGGTAAGTCAGCTAGCTAGTACCTTTTTACGACAGTAATGAGATCTGTGGAGAAGTGCATGTTGGATGCTCCTTTTTTCGATCCGCGTATGCCGTGGTGGTTTGAGCAGGTCGCGCAGGATTACAGCCAGAAGCTCGCCACGCTTGGTAAATGGCTCTTTGTGGGGAGTGGCGCGTTGTTTTTTGTTCCGCTAACCCAGTGGATGGCACTTGGGTTGGCCGGTGCTCTGCTTGCGACTGCTGTCATTCTGGGGCGTGCTTACAATGAGCATGTCGATGAATTCATCAAGCACACTTCGGTTGCAAATCTCATCAAGATCTTCGCTCCAACTTGGCGATACATGCTCATTACGAGCCTTCTTCTCGGGGTAGGCTTAGGACTGAATGAGTGGAGTTTCTTCGCCGAGCATAAGCAGATCATTATTGGTTTGTTTGTTTCGGGCGGAATTCTGGATGTGGCTAAAGGCTTCTTCAGCAACTGAAGAATGGCGGGTAGTTGGCCGGTTTGGCCAGCTATCTGCTACACAGAGCCGTCCCCCGACGAACCTTTGTATACTGCCCCGCATGTCGCAGGAGTACACATGAGTTCGTTGCCGATCAATGCCGCGTTGCCGGCTCTTCTTGAAGCCCTCCACAAACGAGATGAAGTGGTGCTCCAAGCGCCGCCAGGTGCCGGTAAGACGACGCGCGTCCCACTCGCTTTGCTCGACGAACCTTGGCTGCAAGGGCAGACGATTATCATGCTCGAGCCACGACGGCTTGCAGCGCGCGCAGCTGCGGAGCGAATGGCCAGTGAGCTTGGTGAGAACGTCGGTGAGACCGTTGGGTATCGCATTCGCCTGGATAGTAAGGTCGGGCCGAAGACGCGAATTGAGGTGGTGACAGAGGGGATCCTGGCGCGCCGTCTGCAGAGCGATCCTTCTCTCGAAGGTGTCGGCTTGGTGATCTTCGATGAATTCCACCTCCGAAATTTGGATGCGGATCTGGCCCTAGCTCTGACTCTCAATGGCCGCGAGCTCTTCCGCGATGATGCACCACTGAAGGTGCTGCTGATGTCGGCAACACTTGAAGGGGAGAGGCTATCGCGCTTGCTTGATGATGCTCCAATCGTGACCAGCGAGGGCCGGATGTTTCCGGTTGAGACGATCTGGAGCAAGCCGCAACAGCCGGGTGAGTACATCGAGCCGCGAGTCATCAGCGCGTGCTTGGATGCGCTCGCTGAACAGACCGGCAGCGTGCTGGTCTTCCTTCCAGGCCAAGCGGAGATTCGTCGAGTCGTGACGGGCTTGGAAGAGGCTCTGAGCAACTATCCATCCCTTAAGCCTGACGTACTTCTTTGCCCTCTTCACGGCGAGCTCGACCTGAATCAGCAGCGGGCTGCGATTGATCCCGCCCCACCAGGAAAGCGGAAGGTAGTACTGGCAACGAACATCGCTGAGACGAGTATCACCATCGACGGTGTACGTGTCGTTATCGATGCAGGACTTGAGCGGGTTCCTCGCTTCGACCCTCGCAGCAGTATGACCCGCTTGGACACTCAACGCATATCCAAAGCAAGTGCAACTCAGCGCGCTGGTCGAGCAGGCCGAATCGAGCCAGGTGTGTGCTATCGACTCTGGTCTGAAGCCCAGCATGATCAGATTCCCGCTTTCAGTTCACCTGAAATTCAGCAGGCAGATCTCACAGGCTTAGCTCTCCAATTGACGAAGTGGGGCGTGCAGCCGGGTGACCTGAAGTGGCTTGATGCTCCTCCCGCAGCTGCTTACTCCCAAGCGAGCGATTTGCTTCGGCGCCTTGGCGCGTTGCAACCAGATGGGCAACTGACAAAGCACGGGCAAGCTATGGCAGAGCTGCCGAGTCATCCACGGATTGCTCATCTCCTGTTGCGAGGTCACGAGCTGGGTCTGACTGAGACGGCGTGTAACATTGCAGCGTTGCTCGGCGAGCGCGATATTCAGCGTGGTGGTGGAGCAGACCTTCACAGCCGTTTGGCCATCATGTCTGGTGAGCAGAGAGCACAGCGCGGCGAGCAAGGGGGGGCCCAACGCGCTAAGCAACTCGCTAGGCAATATCGGTCATTCTTGCGCGGCCAAGCATCGCAGCCAGTCGCTGATTCAAACCACCCTCAATGGGTGGGCTGCCTGCTGGCCTTGGCCTATCCCGATCGGGTAGCGCAACAGCGCCGCGCTGGCGGGGCTGAGTATCGTTTGGCGAATGGTCGTGCGGCGATGTTCACCGAGACCGACGCCCTGATGAAGCATTCGTGGCTGGTGATCGCTGACTTGGGTAGCCGACAGGGGCAGCGGGAAGAGCGAATCTACCTCGCGGCCGACTTGGACGAAGCATTGTTCGAGACTGTCCTGAAAGAACAGGTTACCCAGGTGGACGAGCTCGACTGGGATGAGCGGGAAGGTGCTTTGCGTGCTGAGCGGCAAGTTAAAGTAGGGGAGTTGATTTTGTCCCGCGCACAACTGGCCAACCTGGGCGATGAGGCTCGTGTACAGGCGTTGCTTAACTTTGTTCGTCGTAAGGGTTTGGAGCTTTTGCCCTGGACGCCCGAGCTTCGCCAGTGGCAGGCGAGGGTGGAGCTGCTGCGCATATTGGATGAAGAGTCGGGAAACCGAAGCGAGTGGCCCGACCTACGTGATGAGGCATTGCTGCAGTCGCTGGCAGAGTGGTTGGGGCCATATGTCGGTAAAGTCACTCGCCTCAGTCATTTTGGCCAGCTCGACTTATCGTCCGTCCTGCGCAACCTTCTGCTCTGGCCTCTTCCGCAGCAGCTTGATTCCCAGGCGCCCCAGACGGTTTCGGTACCGTCTGGATCGAATATTCGAATCGACTACAGCGAGCGGCCTCCCATATTGGCTGTGAGACTCCAGGAGTTGTTTGGCCTTGCAGACACACCGCGAATTGCCAACGGGCGGCAGGTACTCAAGCTCCATTTGTTATCGCCAGCGCGACGTCCTGTGCAAGTCACCCAGGACTTAGCAAACTTCTGGAAGTCGACGTATGACGAAGTTAAGAAAGACCTCAAAGGTAGATACCCCAAGCATTTTTGGCCTGATGACCCCTTGATTGCGGAAGCCACCGCTAGGGCTAAGCCGCGAGGTACCTAGATAGCCGATGGGTACACCGAGCCTGATGGCTCAAGCCTCGGTGGAGGTTGATTAATCGTGACAACCTCAGCATCACGGCCTCGCTCATGCAGCGTTCAATTTCTTGGGATAGATCATTACGTGGTCAGCTTCCACAAACGATTTACGGTCGACTGTGGAATTCCGAGTTTCTCCGATGCTTGCTTCCGGCTCATACCCTCTGTCTTGCATTCGAGCACAGCGTCGATCTTCGCTTTTGAGGTGCGCTTACCTGCGGGGTGGGTGATCAGTTTCCCATCTTGAAACTCCGCATGCATACCATCAGTGATGCCCGGTTCCAGTCGTGTGAGCTCGCTATCCAAATCTGCAAGTAAAGCGGATTTTGACTGGCCATTTTGGAATTTGGTGGCAAGCGCGATCAACGCTATGGGACTAGTGCCGAGAGCGAGCGTGAGGCTCTCGAGCATCTCAAGGGAAATGCCGGTCTTGCCGTGCTCAAGATTATGGATGTGCTTAGCATCGGCCACGTTGTGGAGGTCTTCCTGTGAAAGACCCTGAGAAACTCTGAGTAGGCGAAGGGCGGCTGCCAGAGGCTCTCGTAGCGACATTGACTAATCCCCAAAGACGAGGATATAGCCACATCGAACAAAACCATTCCATGGACTATACTGCGCATAATGGTTTATGCTCGTCATCCGTTGTCTTGTAGTTGCTCACAGCAGTGAGACGGCGATGACGTGCCCGTCCAACCCGAATGGTGCTCGACAGCAACATATACGGTTTATTGCCATGCAGGTTGACTCAGGATCGAGCCAAGCACACGCCGATGATAGCGATGACCCCGGTGCGCTGGGGGCCAAGCCGGTGTCATGGCTGACAACTGAACTGATACTGACTTGATCAAGGAATTCTTGTGCCTAAGTTTTTTTATTCAGATTGCGTGATTACTAATATTGCCAAAAACACCTCTGCTAAGACTGTGTACTCAGCAACGATTAACGACCGCCAAGCCAGTCGATTGGTGATGGACGAAAAAACCTATGAATACCTAACAGGTATAGGCAAGGGATCTACAAACCGCGTTTGGTACCTTGCCATCGGTTTGAGAAAAGCTTTGATGATTGTGTGTATTGAAAATGCGGCCGGTGAGCGGCATTCAATGCGTAATACTCTATTTCAAAAAATCTACAGCTTAACTATTCGTCCGGTTTGTTTTGGGTTTTTAGCCTGGTTCGCATCGTGGATTTTACTGTTCATCCCGCTGCTCATTATTCATAACGGAAACGTGCGCGAAGCAGGGCCTGCCATGGAGACACTATCTATCCAAGTAGGAGTCGTCGCAGCGGTAGCTTTTTGTGCGCTTTCACTCATGATTTTCTTGAGGCTAGGAAATTTGGATAGCTGGAGTCGAGGAGATTTACAGCGTTATACATCAGTAAAGCAGCGTGCCTTCGGCTCCTGATTTCTCGATGAAAAACGTCGTCTGCAAACGTATAACCTTTGGCGAAAGTTTATTGCGGATGCACTGCAAGTTTAAGCACATCGAAGTGCACCTCAAGAAGGTGCTGCGAATGCGCGTACGAAGAGTGAGTAACTATAATGTTTATGTCTGACGAGTCCTGCTCGCTGGGCTTCCCCGGGCTATTCGGGAACGGCCGAGCCGGATGGCGAATGGTCGAAAGGGAATCGCTTGATCCCTGGTATCACGTCACCTTTCGCTTAATTGCAGGTAAAGAGTCCCGCACTAAAAAGCTGATGCCAACCGATG
The DNA here is from genome assembly GCF_056680395.1 of Pseudomonas sp. ASL4. Taxonomy (NCBI): domain Bacteria; kingdom Pseudomonadati; phylum Pseudomonadota; class Gammaproteobacteria; order Pseudomonadales; family Pseudomonadaceae; genus Pseudomonas; species Pseudomonas sp. ASL4. The sequence goes on from NZ_CM155280.1 coordinate 1,610,445, forward strand.
CCTCCTCACTGTCCGACCTACTTGCTCTGCAGAGCTCCACCTGCTTGGTTGGAGAGGTTCAGGTGGTAACGGCACCGAGCCTTAATGGAAGCCCGTCAGAGCGTATGGAAAAGCTTATTCGCCTGCTCATCGGTAACGACATGAGAGGTGAGTGCGTCATGCTTCATCAAGTCGAGGGCGGAAAGATCTACAGTTCGTTTGATGGCCTGACTGATGCCGCATTGCTCAGAGACTCTCGGATAATCTACGAGGCGACTGATACCCAATCACCTGATCAAGAATGCGTGGGTCACTGAGGAAAGGTCTTTCCAATGAAGCTTCAAATCTATTCAGATCTGCACCTCGAGTTCGCTCGGTTCGATCCCACGCTAAGCGACGCTGACGTAGTCATCCTCGCCGGCGACATTGATATCAAATCACGCGGGGTGAAGTGGGCTAACGAAGTCTTCCAGTGCCCGGTGATCTACGTCTGCGGAAATCATGAGTACTACGGTGGCCACATCGAGCACACGCTTCGAAAAATGAAGGATGCCGCAGCTGCACATGTTCACGTCCTCGAAAACGAAGTCTTGATCCTGAATCAAACTAGGTTTCTGGTCACTACAGCCTGGACAGATTACTCCTCGACTGGAGACGTTACTGCCGCGAAACGAGTCGCCTGGGATTGTATGAACGACTTCACCGTCATCAGAACAGATGAGAGATACCGGCGCCTCCGTCCCGATGACGTGATCGCTAAATCCAAAGCAGCATATGCCTGGCTCACACAGGAGCTGGACAAGCCGTTCGATGGCAAAACCGTCGTAGTTACGCACCATGCGCCGATGTTAGATCACGTCGGTGATGATCTTCCCGCGCACTTGATCGCTGCTTATGCCAATGACTGGCCGGAGCTCGTGGGCAAGTCCGATCTGTGGGTCTCCGGGCACACCCACATAGCAGCCAGATTTACCCAAAGTGGGTGCCGCGTGGTCTCCAACCCAAGAGGTTATCCAGGGCAGAGCACTGGCTTTGATCCTGATTTGTTGATTGATCTTTGATTGCTTTGATAGGTCAGTGGCCACGCTCGCTTTACTGCCCGCGCTCAACGAGAAGGAGTTTTTCGATGGTGACTTTAGATGAAATCTCGCAACTTTTTTACGGCGCCGGGGAAGAGGTTGCTGGCTGGGAAGGCTCACAAGAAGACCTAATCTCTTTGGCAGCAAACACGTTCCCCGGCAAAGCGTTCTGTGTAGTTAAGCAGTGGATTTTTATCGACCTAACGGTTAATCCCGTTGAGAGAGAAAAGGTCATTGGGCTAGGTCTACTGCCCGCGACTTTGTTCGCGCATGAAGTCGTTTTTGATAGTCGAAATCGGTTTCAGCCCGGCATGTGGGTACGCAGCAATTTCGGAAAATCCTTCGCTGAAGGCTGCATGTTTGAAACCAAAGGTACGGTCTATCTCCTCCTCGGGCCAGGACTGAGGAAAGAGGCCACTGTGGGTGCAGCTTTTTCAATGTCGGCCTGACGCGTGAAACGCGCCGGCAAATTATCTGGATTCGTTTTGGAGCATTTTCGGGATGTCTGAAATCATCGAAGTCGAATTTCATAGCAAAGCATTGACCGACTTTCAGCTGTGCCGCCTCGGGCGAGCAAGCATCCGAAGGTATTCGGTACCGGTCACTGCGTTCATCAGCGATGCCTTCATCGCAAATGACGCATGCCATGGCGTGTCCTTCGATCACGTTGAGCAAGGTGACGCTTTTCGCCCAGCAGATGGCGGCCTTCTTCGGACAGGGAAAATTTAGAAGGTATGGAAAGAGGGGCGTTTCTGGCTTCTTGAAACTCAAAGTGGCAACTACGTCCTAGGCAGTTTCCTGCGAGGTGTCGGACGGAAGAGTTTTGGTGAGTTTCTTCAGACAGGTGAGTGGACTTGCCCCTTCAAAACCGGACACCAACTCCCCGTTAAATTGATGCCACTGCCAAGCGCCTGAACTCCCTCGGTGAACGGTAGTTCAAGGCGCTGTGCGGATGCTGCTCGTTGTAATGTTCGAAGGCAATTGCCAAGTTACGCAGCGCCGTTTCTCGATCCGGCTTGGGCATGTGCGCCACGTAATCACGCTTGATCGTCTTCACGAAGCTCTCTGCCATGCCATTACTCTGTGGGCTACGCACCGGTGTGGTCACCGGCTGCAAGCCGATCTGTCGAGCAAACAGGCGCGTCTGTTCGGCGGTGTAGGCCGAACCGTTATCGCTGAGCCACTGCACCGGCGTTGCAGGCAGCTGATCACCGAAGCGCTTCTCCACGCTTTCCAACATCAAGTCGCGGATGTCATCGCCGCTGTACCCGGTTGGGCTGGCGACCCAGCCGATGGCTTCGCGATCACAGCAGTCCAGGGCGAAGGTCACGCTCAGTTTAGCGCCGTCCTCGCAACGGAATTCAAAGCCGTCCGAGCACCAACGCGTATCGCTGGTTTGCACCGCAATACGGCCTTCGTGCCGACGCGGCACGCCGGGTTGTTTGATCCGGCGTTCAAGCAGCAGGTTGTGATCACGCATCACCCGGTAAACCCGCTTCACGTTGATCGCGGGTAGCAACTGGGTTTCACGGACGCGACGCAGCAATCCCCAGACTCGACGGTAGCCATAGCTGGGCAGTTCGCTGACCTGTTGCTGGATTTCGGCCACCAACTCAGCGTCGTTCACAGGTCTGCTTCGCCGTGTCTTGGGCGATACCGATTGCTTGATTCGAACCGTTAATTGCGAGCGCGCCACACCGAGACATTCGCTGACCAGCTTCACTGGTCGTCCCCCGGCAACAAGGATGAGTGCGCAATCCATTTTCGCGACCGGGCGATCTCCACGGCTTCTTTGAGGATTTCCGCTTCCATCGTTTTTTTGCCCAGCATCCGTTGCAGTTCACGGATCTGCTTGAGCGCATCGCTCAGCTCGGAGGCCGGCACCACGGCTTCGCCCGCGCTGACCGCCGACAGGCTGCCGTCCTGATACAGCTTGCGCCACAGGAATAACTGGTTGGCATTGATGCCGTTGCGCCGAGCGACGACCGACACACTTTGCCCTGGCTCAAGGCTCTCGCGAACCATGGCCAGCTTTTGCTCTGGGCTCCAGCGGCGCCGCCGCTCCTGGCCCAAAAGCTCCCCATTCTTATCGTTGCTGTTAGTCATAAACATAACCGTTTGCCTATCCCTTATCGTAAGGGGGAAACGGTGTCCTGTCTTTCATGGGGCTCGTTCAGTGAGCGTTACTGAGGTGTAAATTCAGCAACGCACCAACGTGGCGATTGTCATGCGCACGCTAAATCACCTTTGACTACCTGGCTTTTGAAGGCGCTGGCGCGCAGGGGCGATTTCATCGATGACCCACGCCAATCCCTTTGCCCCCCCCGTTACATCAGTAGAAGGGTGCGAAAAGTATTTTCCAACGACAGTTTTTTACCCTAGGAGCACGGTATGGGGCACCTCAGCTTGGAAGACATTTACCCCGATGACGTGAAAGAGTACGGTCATATGCGAGTGGGTATGACCGACCTGTATGTGAAGGAAAATCATGTCGCACTTGGCGCTACTACGCTCGGCGAATGCCGCGATTTGACTCGCCGCTTGTTGCGTGAGGAAAACGTGCAAATGGTCATCAGCGCCAAACTCGCCGCGTTGCCTGATGACTACGATCCGTGGATCTGGCAGATCAAACGAAATCGCGCCTTACATGCCAAGTACGGAGCGAAATTTGATCCTTGGGGAGACGACTGACAGTCCCGCGTCCATTTACAAATGAAGCGCCTCATCTCGTAATTTTTTTGAACCTGTTAAAGGTTTGTTGGAATTGAGCCGAATTGGATTTAGTAAGCCAATTTTTCGAGAGTGCTATGAGCGACAATGACCGTTTGAAATCCCGCCTCACTTTCAAGGCCTCTGAATTTTTCAGTTTTCCGGGCACAGACGAGCATTTTCGTGCGACGGTCAAACTCACCCCGTCTCGACTCATACGTGTAGTCCTCGACGACTTCAAAGCATGCTTCACCACACGGCAAGCTTATGAGATAGCGTCTGGTCTAATCAAAGCGGTACTCAACTCGTTTGACCACAATCACCCAAAATCGGATAAGTCTAATATCCAAACAACTCATGATCATTGGACTGTTCTCATTGAGCGCCATGAGTCGTTGGGATCACAGGAAACATCTGATCTGCTCCAAGTTGTGATGACTGGTAGAAATTTCTTAATTAAAGGAGCCCTGCTCGATCCCGAGCCGATGGTGGAATTTATGGGCGGCGAAAAGCCTATCTATGATTTTCAGATCAGGCTAGATGGCCAAAACGTCTTAATGTGTTTTGGTTGGGTCAGCTGGAGTCTCAGCCGAAGTGAAGCACAGTGGCTAGCGGAACAGCTTTGGACTGCAGTGTTTTTAGCAACAAAGCCTAAGGCGCAGATTAATCAGGAGTACACAAAAGGAGTATGTGCAACCTGATACTTGTTGAGGGTGTACCTACTGCCATGCCAGTGCAGTAGGCCTCGCTGCCGAAGTGCGGCCTTTGCCCTTGCTGCCGACTATTGCTCGGGATCGTTTGGGCTTTAACAGCGTTGACGGCACCACACGTATTCATGAGATCGTTGATCAGGCGTCCTTTTACATCGGCAGGCAGTAACGGAAGTCTGCCAAAAACACCTGATTCAAATATCTGTATTCATGTACTGTTAGTCAACTAATGACCTTGAGATTATTCCATGTCCAAACTCGCAGAATTCCGCCAGCTCGAAAAACACCTTGCCGAACAGCTTCAAGCTCTCGAAGCCCTGAAGGGAGATGTTGGGCTCAAGAAAGAAATTGAATTCGAATCGAAGCTGCGTGCGTTGCTTGCGCAATATGGATACAGCTTGCAGAACGTGATCAATTTGCTCGATCCAAGGGCCGGTCGTCGCGCACCAGCTGTTGAGTCCAAAGCCGGCACTCGTAAGCCTCGCCAGGTGAAGATCTACAAAAATCCTCACACTGGTGAAATCATCGAAACCAAAGGTGGCAACCACAAGGGGCTTAAAGAATGGAAAGCTGAACACTGCTCCGACACTGTCGAGTCTTGGCTGAGCAAGTAATTTTGATTTGAGTACAAAAGGGCGTTTACGCGCCCTTTTTGCTGACGCTATCTAGGCAGTGTACGAAAAGTAATGTCGCAAACACCGCATGGTGCAAGCCAGTGAGACCATTGCGCCAAAACTTTTCGCCAGCTTGTCGTAGCGCGTACCGATCCTTCGATTCTCTTTCAGCCAACCGAACATGCGCTCAATGAAGTTGCGCTGCCGGTACTTGGGCCTATCGAATAGTCTTGGCAGGCCGGGCTTTGGCTTGCGCTTCATGGTGCGCAAGGGAATCACCGGCTGCATCCGGTAGCGGTCGCAATAGCGCCGAAGGTGTTCAGCATCGTATCCCTTGTCCGCCAATAGCCAGCGACAGCACTTGCGAGGTAGTCCCCTCTGACTACTTGGAATTTGAATCTGATCAAGCAACGGCTGCGCATGAGCGATATCGCTGGCCTGTCCGCCTGACAGGTTGAAACACAGAGGGATTCCGTTCGAATCGCAGAGCATATGAATCTTGGTCGTGAGGCCGCCACGACTGCGACCCAGTGCATGGTCTAGCGGTTTTTCAGGCCCCCCTTTTTTCCGTCGCCGGAAGAGGCTCGGGTTGCGTGTACCGCGGTGGAGTCAATCATCCAGGTCTCCAGATCGATTAACCCCAGCTCGTTCAACTTGATGTGAAGCCGTTTAAGCATTTGGTCGAATATCCCGCGATTGCGCCAGTCACGAAAGCGCTGATAGACCGTCGACCATGGGCCGAAGCGCTCGGGCATGTCGCGGCAAGCAGCGCCCGAGCAGAGTACCTAGAGCACGCCGTTAAGCATCAGCCGATCATCTGCCCGTGGGCGTCCGTTACGGCGGGGTTCACTGAAGATGTCTGCAACCACGTCCCAGGCTGCGTCGGGGAGCTCGTACTGTTTGGCCATCGTGGGCTCCTGTCTTTGATGGGGGGCAGTTTCAGATGATTTCGCACAGAGCCCAGACTATGTTGTCGACGCTGCAGCCTTTGCCTGTTTAGCGTAACTGACCCTGTGCAAAAAACTAATAAGCTGCCTTTCTATCTATTAATCTTAAAAGTTATACTTAATCCCTAGCGTCGCGCCAGTATCGCTGTAACGTTTACTACCAATTTGTTGAGCCACATTACCCCAGAGATTCACTTTTTTATTAATCTGACCTTCCACACCGACTTTCAACTCGCCGATGTTAGCAGTGCCGTCCTGCTTCACAGTGGTGTTATCCAGCGTGGTACCAAAGTCCTTGGTGTTGTGGATCCAGTTAGCTTCGACAAACGGCTGGAACACACGCTCTTTGCCTTTATCTTGATCGCTGTAGCCCTTCATAAAGGCTTTCACCCCCAAACGAGTCTGAATATTACCATCGCCTTCACCCGATACATTGGTACCGTTGACTTCTTTATGGTCATCCGCCTTCACACCCATCCAAGTAATTTGCGCTTTAGGCTGGATAAAGTAAGTGGCGCTGTTGGCCGCATTCTCCCCAGCTTTAAACGTATAACCGCTTTCAATTGAGGTAGTAACACCCTTGGATTTATATTTTTCAGACGCCAAGTCCTGACCATCAACGGTATTGTTGAACCAGCTATATTGTGCCCAGCCATCTATATACATGCCAGACTTATCAGCTTCATTGGCGTACCAGGTGCCGTATACACCAACACTGTAACCGTCGGTCGTCCCTTTGGAGTTATAATCAGAAAACTTAGAATCCGTTCTACTCTTACTACTGCCGTAACCAGCCATCACACCCAGGTGGAAACGATCCATGCCGTTATTGCTCCACTGCGCAATATCGCTACCCAGTTGCATCACATAGCGGTTTGCCTGTGTGCTCAACTGACCGCTGGCATCGCGCGAGCGGTTATACCCCCCCTCATTACGAAGCCACATACTTGTGACTTTCTGCTCGCCAGTTAGCGAGTCGATATACTGGGTTTCCCCTAACCGATCATGCAAGCGCGTCACAAACATATTGTTCGCTGCTGCCATGTTAGCCGTATACGCCCCAGCTTCCGGGCGCTCAATCAGTGGAGAGGGTGGCTGACCGGGCTCTGGATTAGGAATGAGCTCATTGGTCAGATACCAGTTACTGGCGTTCGCATCTGTGCCTCGCACCAACGAGTAGTCATAAGCTCCAGCCACAATACGACCGTTCTTAACAAAGTCACCGTCAGATATACCGTTAACTTGTATCAGCTCAATACCGTTCAGGGTAGCCATACCGCTACCGCCGACATTAGTCACTCTCACCAATGTGGTGCCCGAGGTATTACCGTTCACCACCAGTTTATCGGTTGCCGAGGCATCGTCATTCAGCACCGTATTGAAATTCAGTAAACCGTTATTTCCAATATAATCACCTGTGACTGTCAGTACAGTCCCGGGCGCGCCGTTAAGACTCACTACGCCAGCGTTAACTAAGTTGTTAACATCAGAGTTTCCAGTCAACACCCAAGAGCTTGAATTATCTAAAGATATACTGGTTGCGTTTTGGGAGTAACCAGACCAGTGACTATTATTCTGAAGCGATAGTGAGATATTGCTGGTTGAGTCTGCAGCAAGACTACCAGCAATCAGCGTATTGTCTTTTGCCACGATATCTAGCACGGCATTGTTATTCGCGCTAGCAAATTTGTTAGTGGCGCTCTTAGCTACCGTGTTAGCCAAAGAAACATAGCCTATCGAATTCCCAGCAATAATTATATTTTGGTCTGCAGTTATATTTGCATCTTTAAACTCGGAAATTGCACCTGACATGGTTGGTTGTGACGTGAAGTTTATTGCTGAGCCGTTAGACGATATTTTAGCATTTGAAATGTCGAGCTTACCAAACTCAGTCATCGTGATAGCGTATGAATTTAGTCCTTCGGTACGAATATTAATGTTGCTCCCTGTAAATGTTCCTGAGGATACAACACCATCCGAACGATTATCACCATGGGTGATTATATTTAAATTATCAGCTGTAATGCTAGCGCCGCCACTAATGTTTACTCCTCTAGCCTGTTCGCCAAATGTTTCAACTGTAGTGTTTCTAACGTCGACAGTACCATTAGAAGCACTAATGCCGGACGACAGATCACCCAGTGTTTTTATATCCCCATGAGAAAAGCTGATAATGCTACCAGAAATATCACTGACCAATCCATACGCCTTAACACCTGATGTGTTAATGTTGAAATTGTTTAAGTTCAAGATCCCACCAGCACCATGAATACCTGAGCTATTCTCACCCAAAGTATTGATAGTCACATTATCGGCATTGACAATACCACCACTTTGAGCTGTCAGGCCGAAAGAAGACACACCGCTCACATTGATTTTAACATTATTTAAATTTACTACTCCTCCATTGAATGCATTAACAGCGTTATTGGTGTTTCCCAAGGTATTGATAGTTGTATCAGTAGCAGTAACTAATGAGTTATTGCCATTTGCAGAAACCGCATTGCCAAAATTAGGAGTGTAAACTACGGAATCACCACTGCTAATAGCTAATGATTGATTGCTAGTCGCATTAACGCCCGTAAAAACTGTAGCGTTAATCGCAGGGGAGTTTGTTAAGAAAAGGACTGTTGATATAGATATCGACAATCTTGATTTTTTGGTTTTTATCATGATGCACCTTCAAGTTTGTTTGTTGGGGTAGTATTCATTAGGTCGCTATTCGACTGTAATTCTTTATAGTGATAACATTCAGCTATCACTTTAAATCTCAGTTGAGTACTTCATGAGAAATGAATTAATGTGAGCGTACCTCAAGCATCAATCACATTGAAAATAGTCCTGCTGTATTAAAGAACGCTGCATGAATATCTAAACGCTAACCTGTGATGCTCTATCAGGGTAGTATGATCAATCACATTCTGCTGGAAATGTTGCAATTTTCCCTGCGCCTTCGAGCTTGTGGGTTGATATCGTGTATCTCTGATAGTGATAGCCGGACACACAGATAGCCCCCTCCATCAAAAAAACCCAAGAGCAACGCTTGCATTACATAGAAATACCGTCGTGCCAGTAAGCGATCGGTACCATACATTCGGTGCCAGTTTTCACGGGGAACCAGCGCTGTTCACTACTTGATTGCCGGAGCGCGCGGGAGATTGGTTTATTCAAAAATTATGGTTTCTGTACAGTCTTTATCTTGGTGTATCGCTGCCGGCACGTGACTCATAGACCGTATGAATATAATTCGAGTTAGCTAGCCCTAGCGATTAAGGAGTACTTTACAATGGCGGACAAACCAGGATGACGAGTATGGCAAGGGACATCATCGAGGTAATCGTTGGTGTTTGAGATTTCAAAATTATTAATCCTGACCTAAGTTAAACTTCGCATTGCTGGCAGTGCGATAGCACTATTTAACCGCCATTAAATCAGCGACAGTATTACATGTTTGGCTCATCACGGTTGGCTCTATTTAATGCAAAATATGACACTACAAAATATTTCGGTGATCTCCATCAAGTTTGAGGGTCTCTGAAAATAACTTTCGGAATTGGTGAGAATACTAGATTCTATGCGAAATCATCTGAAACACATTTGAACCCAGCAAGCGTCGGGACTCAATGAAGTTCGCCCCCGATCAAGGCAGGAGCCCACGATGGCCAAATGGTACGAGCTCCCCGACGCAGCCTGAGACGTGGTTGCAGACATCTTCAGTGAACCCCGCCGTAACGGACGCCCACGGGCAGATGATCGTCTGATGCTCAACGGCGTGCTCTGGGTACTCTACTCGGGCGCTGCTTGGCGTGACATGCCCGAGCACTTCGGCCCATGGTCGACGTCTATCAGCGCTTTCGTGATTGGCGCAATTGGGGGACGTTCTACCAGATGTTTGAGCGGCTTCACATCAGGTTGAACGAGCTAGGGTTAATCGGTCTGGAGATCTGGATGATTGACTCCACGGCGGTACGCGTAACCCGGGCCTCTTCTAATGCGGAGAACTGCAAGACTACGCCCTAGGCTTTGTACGAAAAGTACTGTCTCAAACAGCGCATGGCACAAGCCAGCGAGACCATCGCCGCATAACTTTTTGCGAGTTTGTCGAAGCGCGTAACGATGCGGCGGTTCTCCTTCAGCCAGCTGAACATGCGTTCGATGATGTTGCGCTGCCGGAACTTGGGGCGATCAAACAGTCTCGGTAATCCCGGCTTGGGTTTGCGCTTCATCGTGCGTAGCGGGATTACCGGCTGCATCCGATAGCGGTCGCAGTAGCGACGCAACGCTTCGGCGTCATAGCCCTTATCGGCCAGCAACCAACGACAGCGCTTGCGGGGGCGGCCGCGCAAACGCGGGATGTAAGCGTTATCCAGCAACGGTTGCGCATAGGTGATGTCGCTGGCTTGCCCACTTGACAGTAGAAAGTTTAGCGGTACGCCATTGGCATCGCACAACATGTGGATCTTGGTCGTCAGGCCGCCCCGGCTACGTCCGAGTGCATGGTTTTGCGGTTCTTCAGGCCCCCTTTTTTCCTGGCACCAGAAGACGCCCGGGTTGCGCATACCGTCGTGGAGTCAATCATCCAGGTCTCCAGACCGATTAACCCTAGCTCGTTCAACCTGATGTGAAGCCGCTCAAACATCTGGTAGAACGTCCCCCAATTGCGCCAATCACGAAAGCGCTGATAGACGTCGACCATGGGCCGAAGTGCTCGGGCATGTCACGCCAAGCAGCGCCCGAGTAGAGTACCCAGAGCACGCCGTTGAGCATCAGACGATCATCTGCCCGTGGGCGTCCGTTACGGCGGGGTTCACTGAAGATGTCTGCAACCACGTCCCAGGCTGCGTCGGGGGGCTCGTACCATTTGGCCATCGTGGGCTCCTGCCTTGATCGGGGGCGAACTTCATTGAGTCCCGACGCTTGCTGGGTTCAAATGTGTTTCAGATGATTTCGTACAGAGCCTAGTGCTAGATAGGTGAAGAATAATGTTTATGACGCTGTACTTGAAATGAATTCAAGCGCAGTAAAAAATAGGGGTTTATGGGCGCAGCAAAAATAGTATCTGTATAGGTTCCGTATCTTGAAATGTGTTGATTTGGATCTCCAGTTGCCTAGTGTTTTTGAAATCAATTTTCTGTAGACTAAGAGAAAAAAATACATCGTGCTCAAAGGCTGGTATGGCCGTATATAAACATTAGAAGTGACAAATTGACGTATGGATAGCTATTTTTTGTACGGTTTACACGTAATGGTTTAATTACTCAACTGCTATTGATGGTATAGAGCTCTGCATTCTAAGCCACTTTTCAAAATCCACAAAAATCATTGGCTTTGCGAATAAGTATCCTTGCAAATAATTAACGCCTCGCTCCTTCAGATAGTCAGCTTGCGTCTTATTTTCCACTCCCTCTGCTATTAGCTTTAACTCAAGTCGCTTAGCTAGATCAATGATGCTGTCAAGAACTGGCGAGTTAACCGACACTTGACCAATTGTCGAAACAAAATATTTATCAATTTTTAGGTAGTCGACATCGAACCGCTGTAAGTAAGCGAGAGAGCTTTGGCCAGTGCCAAAGTCATCAATAGCGAGCTCAACTCCGGAGCGTCGCAAAGAAGTCATCATCTCTTGCGTAACCTCATCTTGAGTAACTATTTGTCGTTCGGTAATCTCCACGACTATTATTGGGTCGAGACTGCAAAGTGATGAGCGTAAGGAGATTAAATCGTCTAGCAATGTAGGCAGGTTGAAGTGCTCTGAAGCAATGTTGAGGCCGACATGAAACTTGGCAGGGAGAATCGCTCGGCTTAGGTCACGTCGTACACAGCTGAACAGCCGGTGCGTTAGCTCTATAATCATACCGCATGATTCTGCTTGTGCGATAAATAGATCAGGGCTGATGAGCCCGTGTATAGGATGTTTCCAGCGAAGTAAAGCTTCCACGCCAGTGCATTTTCCTGAGTTTGAGTTAATGATGGGCTGGTAACATACGAAGAACTCATTTTGTGCTAGGGCGAGTTGTAGTTCGGCGTGAATACCCCTACGTTTTTTCAAAGATCGATATGCAAGAATTGAAATAGGAACCCCCAGTACTAATGCCCAGGGTAGCCATAGGATTGTAAGTTTCAAACGATAAGTTATTACAGACAAGGGATTCTGATAGGTACTTACACTAATTGGGTAGCGTGATGATTTTACTACTATTTTTCGTGATTCCCCATTGTTTTTAATTGGGGGGGCTAAGCTGTTTGATTTCAATTCAACTAAGCGTAAGCTAAGAGGGTCATCGCTAGGCTTGGATGGGTATTGCAACAAGTCTAATAGATAGCGGCTTTCAATAATGGCAACGGCCCCGGAAGTATTATTGATCGCGTGATAGTATATGAGTGCATGTTTAGTCGGTGCAAATGGGGTGCCGGTACTTAAGGAGGAAGTATTGTTGCTTGAGCTTTTTACATCGATAAGTAAATTCAATGGTGCGTGAATTATCCCTGTTGCAGTTGAGCAGTAGAGCCATCCATCCTTTGCAAGATAGACTGAGCGTAAATAAGGCGCGATACGAGCTTGTTTGGCCCATGTGTCACATGGAAGTTGGGGGGGCAATGTATGCTCGCTAATTGATTCTTGAAACTGGTCAAGTATCACTTCGATTTGATTCACTATTACGCGTGCAGTACTCTCGGTCTCTAAGTTTGCATATTCATGGGCTTGATATTCCACATAAGAAATAAATGCGAGGAGAGTGGCTAAAGATGCGACGGGGATTTTGAGTTTTTTTTGAAGGCTGAAGAGAGTGAGTTTTTTGGTCATTGGAGTCTGCCTTGTAGCGTTTTTATTATTGCTCTGCAATGGATAGTTAGGTGTAAGTTGGATTTTAATTTATATTAAATTTAAATTGGACGCGCCATGAACAGTTTAGGCGTCATGTTCTGTATAAGTGAGGTTTTTTTATGGAGTGTTTCATGAAGAAGCCAATTAAAAAAAACGCTAAGTGTTGGAAGTCGCTGTCTTCCAGGTACACATATGGCAACATATCGCGCTCCCGGTAGTTTTACGTGAGGTTTATAAGGTTTCAATAAGCCTTGTGATACGCTATCAGCGGCGAGAACATCACTGGCTAATACCATCCCGTAGCCAGAAATAGCGGCTTGAAGTGCATGGTGTTCATCGTCATAGTCTCTAAAAATTGCATGCTCTAGCCATTCTTTATGTCCAGCAGCTGCACACCATAAATCCCAGTCCATAGGGGGGGGGATCACATCACTCCATCTCACGTTTATAAGTTCGATGTGTGTGTTCGATGAAGGGTATATTTCAAGCGGGTTTATATATGCACCAAAGCTCTCCTCCATTAATTGAAGCTGATATATATCTGAGTGCTCTCTTAAAAGGCCTCTGATAGCAATGTCTATTGCTGAATTTCTATTTAGGTCAATAAACTCTTTATTTGTTACGACTCTGACCTGGATGTCAGGATGTTCTCGATAGAATGACCCTAATCTTGGTATAAGCCATAAAGCAGCAAAAGCTGGGGTTGTAGATAGTGTTAAAGTGCTTGGGTTAGGAGTGGGTCTAAGTGAGTTTAAGTGCTGATTAATGTCAGCAAAAGATTGATGAATGTTAGTGTAAAGTGTTTTTCCAATGGGAGTTAGTGTAACTCCTTGGGGCGATCTATCGAACATTAGAGTGCCAACCCAGCCCTCCAACGATTTAACCTGAAATGAAACAGCAGAGGCGGTGACAGAAAGCTCTTTAGCGGCAGCTTTGAAACTACCAAGCCTGGCCGCAGACTCAAATGTGCGAAGTGCTGTGAGTGGGAATTTTGTAAACATCAGTAGATCCCTCTAATATAGAATTCATTCTGGTTGTGGTTGCAATGATTAAGAGGCTCCTGTTAGTTTTTACACTGGAATCGTAATCCCAATAAAATGGTGCCAAAATACAGTTTCGCTATAACATCTATAGATCTAAGACTGGTCGGAGCTTGGCGTGTGTATAGGAGAGGGAATGGCGGATAGTAATTTTTATATTCTGTGGGTATCATGTTTATTCCAGTTTTAGTTGTGCGGGGGTTAGATGCTCTCTTTGCATCTCTTATGCTTGGTAAAGGTTGGTTTATATTGAATAGATGGCTTTAATGGTATTGGCATGCAAGTTATATGTCGCCATATAGGAATATGGTTGGTAGTTTCGAAGGTTTATTTGCGGCAGCCAGATGCGTATCGTGATTTCATTTTTATGATGCCTTGTATGTAAATTATTTTTTTGTTTGGTCTGCGGCGCTACTTATTTTTTAGGTGGCGCAGAGTTGTAATGTTGACCTATAAAAAAAGTTGAAAAATAAGAAGGGTGTGCAGAGGTGGACGGATTTACCTACCGACAGGTCACACTGGATGGGTACGTAATTAGGTTACTAATTATGTCTGTCGTATATGTTGTAAGTATTTAATTGAAGTTTCATGGCTCTAGATTTTCAGCGGTGTTGTTCTTTCAATATTAGATTGCTTGCGTTGGTAGAGTCCACATGTTTGTTGAGTACGTTGATGTGAGTTTTTTTTGCTCAGGGTAAGATTATTTGACTTGCTTTGATGGTGTAAGGCGATGGACTATAATTTGCGACACGCAATTTCATTGATTATGTGCGATGACAGATGGTCAACAGATGTTTCCACAGGAGTGACACATGAACTCTAATAAAGAAGTCGTTCAGAAAGACGGAGATGGGGTAGTACCGAGTTCAACGCAGCTTTACCACTTGACCTCGGACAAGGCTGCTGTTGAAGTCCAGCAAGGGTACACTCATCAGGAGTGGTTGATTGATCGAAGTGGCATTGGCACGGCATCAGCTACCAGATGGTTAGGGAAAGCGTTAGAGCTACTTGGAACTACGCTGAGCACAGCAGGTGATGTCCTTGGTATGGAATCACCACAGGGTTCTACATTTGTATCTCAAACGCTTATTTTTAGGAACGACGCAAACGTTATTTTAATTCCTCATGGCGGAATAGGTATGCCTGAGGGGCACCAATTCTTTGAATCACCGGGGCCTATATTCCCTGGGGAGGTCGCATGTATGCGAATAGCGTTCAACCCGCAATTCGCGAATGCTGACCATATTCAAACTATAAATTTCGCTGTCATTACTACTGACCCATGGATTATCGCTGGACGGCCATCCAATCAAATTCAAGCCTTGGATATGCGGCTTTCGTTTAGCCGAGATGTGCGACTTCACCTCCGCGAGGTTTTAATTGGTGGAACGCGTCTTTCCGTGCCTCGAGAAAATTTTCAGTATGTTGGTTACCGAGGCGGAGTCCAAAGCACACTCCCATCATTTGGAATATGCATGACAACCGTGGCACCGGCGAACCAGGCCGGTCACTTCATGGGTAGTACTATTACATTCACTCCGAATGGTATTCGTTTTTAAGGAGCGATACATGAACGACGAATCTGTAATTGAAAGCGAACAGCCTGGCATCCAAACAGTAGGCAACAGTTTCGCGAATGCCGAACAGGTCGCACAACAAGCGTTGGCCTATCAACAAAATGGGGCCAACCAGTTAAACGTAAGCGAGGTAGAGACGCAGGGTTTCTTCACTATTATGGGGATTTTCCTTGGCTTGGCATCAGGCGTAATGTCAGTCATTGGAGGGGTCAACACAAGAGCCCCGACGCCTGTCTTGAAAACTTTGACCGTCAGGATTAGGAACCTAACGGGGTTCCCTATACTTATTACCAACAACTATGGTAGTAATTCTCGTGTTGCACCGTCTCCGACGATGCTACCAGGAGAAGCGTTAGACTACCTTTACCACGTGTCACCAGGTGCCTTTCCAAATGGGCTGGACGCTCTGGAATTATCCATTCTTAACCGTGGGACGCCAAATCGCTTACGCATTGCGCTGCGTCATACCGGTGACCTCGCCACTGGGGTGTATAAAATTCACCGGGTGATATTAAATGATGGTACCCATCTGACTGACCCTTTAAGTGGAGGTGCGTTACATACATTTTTTCAGCCTCCTGCAGGGAATAATAACGTGAGACTTACAGTCGCGGGCTCAACAGTAAGGACGCCAACGGGAGGCAAATTGGAGCTATGTATAATTTCGCCCACCGTTATTAATTGAACTGAAACTGGCCGGCTCCCGCTTAGCGGTACTACATGCAGCTGCCATGCGCTCTCGTCATCCATCTGATTCATGTACAGGAACAGGGGGGGGGCTGGGCCGCACAGATGTTGAACATTGTGTAGCGGAGCTAGCCAGCCGGCATCTAACCGGTAATATGAACAGGAACTACTATGAGATCGCTCGGAGGCGTTTAATAGAGGACTAACACCACTCACAATGAGTGAGCAGCGCCTTGGCTTCATCAGCGGCTAAGGCGCCGTTTTCTCTCGAGTCTCCGAAATCACTTTTATGAACTTGTCAAGTAATTCTGGACACCAGTTACGGTTTTTCAGGCCGCCATTTTCTCCATAGCGACCGGCGACCGGTAGTCGTTTTAGCTATTGAGCCTGACGTTGTTGTAAAGCGTCACGTAGCGCTGCAAATCAACTCGGGCTTCATACTCGGAGCTGTAACCTGCTTCAGGCACCCACTCTGACTTCAGACTTCCAAAAAATCGCTCCATCGGAGTGTGATAGGTACCCGTCCAAACCAAGCCCAACCACTCTACTGTTTGCTTAAGTGATTTAGGTCGATCGTCATATAAGCCGGCATGCCATTTTCTGGCATTGAAATGTGGCAAGCCTTCGAGCAGGGAAGGGCAGGCAGCTAAGCCAGCATCGCGCTCAAGCTGGGTTGCATCATAGTCACCCCAAGATGCCCAAGCAGCGTTTGGATATCGCGCAATAAACGCTCCTAGCTCCTTGCCAACCTCCACATAGGTTCCTGCACTGTCGACGTCCGTTTGTTGGATGGATGTGAGCTTTTTGCAAAAGTCGGTGAGGATGGGATTGATTTGAGGCCGGACGAAGCGCTGGAATTCATCGACGATCTCAAGGGTTTCCAGATCGAACACCACCAGACCGATTTCAATCGTTTCCATCTGGGCGGGGACGACTGCTAACTGCCTTGGTGATTCCGACTCACCGACCTCATCACAGGTTGCCTCAAGGTCTACGCAATACAGATAGCGGTATGGCGCGAGCAGGTTTTGGATGGATTGAAGGTGAAGAAGCTTTGCTTGAATGCTCATGACATGGATGTCCTAGCTTTGATCTGTCCAAGGTACATCGACACGTGCATACAGCCACGCTCTGACGGAGTTGTTAGAGGGCGTGCTGCTTCTGTTCCGGCGGAGGCTAGGTGATTTGTTGGGCTTCGGAGCTAAAGCTTCTTTGGCTATCGCTCCTTCGGGCTTAAGCCCGGCTCGCCCTCACGTCTTCACGTTATAGCCTACCGCACCGCTCGGCTATCATTTAAGTGCCCAATCGCATAGGTATCCTCATGGCTACTGCCACTGTGAATTCTAAAGGCCAAATCACCATCCCTGTCCAGGTACGGGCTGCTCTAGGCCTGCAACCAGGAGATGAGGTCGAATTCGTCGATCTGGATAATGGCCAGTTCGCCATGGTGGCAGCAACGTATTCCGTTGAGCGACTGAAGGGCATGATTCGCAAACCGAAGGTCATCGTGAGTATTGATGACATGAACCCAGTTTTTGCGCTGAAGGAGTAAATGCTCGTCGATAGCGTTTCACTGGGAGAAAGGCTTGCTGAGGTTTTTCTCGCGCTTCATTCCAAGGCGGATTCTGAGATGGGTTGTTGCTATCGCGTTTTCGGGCCTAAGGCCCGGCTCGTCGAATGACTGCTTTATTTCGCCTCGACGTTGCCTGGCTGTCCGCTACTCCAGGCTTCAGTGAGCTCGTCTATTCGATCCGCGATTTGTGGCGTTTTCGATAGGACAAGGCAGCGCGTATTGCCGACAAACTCCTCGATCAAATACACGGTGTAGCCAACATCAAGCTCGAGCTCCTGCAACGCCTCATCGGGAATCCGGATCGCCCCGTCACCATCCCATTCTTCGATGATGACTTTCAAAGGTGGCTTTCTCTCGTGTGGTCTCCGAGCGGGACTCGCCGTTTATGGGCATTGATGAGTCGGGTGTGCATCCGACACTGCACCAATCCCTTCAAATACCCCCGCTTACGAGCTGTAGATCTCCCAGGCGCCCGATAAGCCAAATTCTTGGCTGCTGTGACATCCATTCCCTCGGTGGCCTAGAGAGGCTCTCAGGGCCCTTGAGCTTTACCTGCTGAAGAACGGCTGCATTCTGACTGCAGGCCCACGCTTGAAAAATCAGCTTTATATCGATGCTTTTCATATCAAACGCTCGAACAAAGCCCAAAAAAATATGGATGGTTTTTAGGTGTATTGGGGCCCTTGGGGCCCCTCTCTTTGGAATCACACCCACAGCACGGGAGTACACGAGAACGTGAGTACACGGAGCACAGGAGCACACCAAAATAGGTTATAGCCCAACAGCCATTGAGGATCTTCATGTAAAAATGCGCTGAACAGCCGTCATTCATGTATGTGAGATTGTCTATACAGACAAGCTACATATATACAAAGACACGCTATTAGTGACATGAAATTGCGCTAAAAAGTGCTAAAAGACGGTTGGTTTTTTGTCTCGGTGTGGAGGATATTGGCCCCATCAACTACTTAACACCGAGACCGATATGACAAACGTCAAACAGACCAAAGCAAGGGCCATGAAAATGGCTGAGAAGGCTGCGGCCATCATGGATGTCCATTTTCCAGGCTTCCCGGAGGAGTGGGTATGGCGCCGGAATAGGAACCATGGTTACAGCACCATTCCGCGTACCTTGCCGATTGCCATGCAGGTATTAAACGAAATCAAAGGGCACCCTGCTGGACATACCCTTTTTTGCCTGTGGGCACGCTCCCCCGATCACCCTTTTTTAATCGTTGAGAACCAGGCCGCCTTCGCAGCAGAGGCCGGCTTTACAGGTGCACGTGCAGTAGACACCTGGCGCCGGCGTATGAAGATCCTGAAAAAGTACGATTTCATCACCACGAAAAAAGGTTCGTCCGGTGAATTTCACTATGTGCTGTTGTTGAATCCGAACGTGGCAGTGGAAAAATTGCACCGATTAAATCTGCTTACTGATGATCTCTACTCGAGGTTTCTTGAGCGCTTGGCAGATATCGGCGGGAGCAACGATATCGCTGAAATCAGGGCGTTTTGGGCTCTTCAAGAGGCTGCTGCGAAAGAAAAAGCTGATGCCGAAGAGGCTGCCGCAAAAGCTAAAGCAGAGGCTGAAGGGGCCCCGAAACCAACACCAGTAAAGCCACCAAAGCTACCAAAGGCCGCTAGGAAAAAACCTACTACTACTGCGCCTGCTTCGGTCTTGGATGAACTGCAATCACAGCCTGGGGGCTAACATGTTGAAAATTATCGCTGAGCTTTTTTTGGATGTTTTAGTTCAGGTAGTAGCAACCGTGCTGCTGCAGCTGATGGATAAGATCGCGCCGGGCCCATGGCTCTAAGATCACAGCGGGGTGCTCAATGATGGCTGGCCCAAAAATCCCAGGCCATGAAGTGTGTGAGGTACTGCGGAAAGTCATTTCAGGTCAGCTAGCAGTTGAGCTTGGCATGCCCTCACTGACCTGGGATGAGGCCTACGCCGGCATCGTGCCCTTTCGGTTCGATACTTGGCAGATCAGTTTTTACAACGACTGCGATGCGCTTGATTACTGCGAGGCAGCAATTGCGCCTGATGGCCGGAGCGAAGTTTTTTTGACCTGGGATAGCGCGTCTGAAGAGCCTGTGAGCCTTCTCACTGATTCGGAGCGCCAGGTTCGAGCAGATACTTAAGACGCGCCTGATCTTCTGGCCATGGCCCTGACCGGAATGCCAAAGAGCTTCCTGCCAACGGCGATTCAGAATGCCCATACGGCAACTGCGCAAGTCCTTTCGCAGACTGACCCGCGCTTCGATGTCATCACAAGGTACGATCCCCACCACGGAACCGTCTTCCAGGTAAACGCCAAGGAAAACGTACAGCTTGCCATGACGGTCGGGGGAAGGGATGACTTAACCCGTGGCCTAACGGATGAAGGCTACGTTGAGTTACAAAACTGCGTAGATGCCATTGACGGATACTCCAAGCCTCTCGAAAGCATCAAGTTCCCAATTCGAAGTGCATCGACGATGGATGAAGAGGAGGTCAGCCAGTTTCGAAATCAAAGGTACCGCTTCAAAGAGTTTGACGCGATGGAGAGGAAAAGCATCAATGTGTTTGGTCAGGCGGTTTCCTTACCACCAATTCATATCACGGTCAGAAACGGGTTACTGGAACTGGTGGGTTATGAGAACAAGCTTGCCAGCTTTCATATCTATCCGCGGGGAGATTTCAACGCCTACTGCAAATTTGCGAAAAGGCCCTGAGGGGCGGGGAGGGAGCTGGCCTTACTGATGGGCAGGAAGGGCTATCTGAAGTCGGTGCGGACTTCGGCTTGGTCGGCGACTAGCCTCGCGAACTGTACTCAGATTGGGCCCGTACCGGCGCGTTCAAGGTGAAAGCCCCGGATGCCAACTGCCCGAGGCTCATCACGGTCACAGGGAGGCGAGTCGCCGATCATGGCAATCTGAGGGGCATGCACCGCCGGGCTACCTTGGGAGTATGGTGACTGCCGGCAAACTGATGCTAGTGTTCGGGCTCCAACCGACTACTGAACATTTTTACACGCAGGGAGCGCCATGCGATCACTCGGAATACGCGCTGAGCCTAAAAAGGCGACGTTCGTCATCTACGACGATGAAGCGAAGCAAATTTTAAACGTGGAATCATTGATCATCCCGCAAATCCTGAACAAGCCAGAACAGCTCAAATTTGCTCGTCACAGCATCCTCGACATCCTTCGAGAGTATCAAGTGGACGTAGCTGGCATCCGGGTTGCGGAGGGCAACTCGCAGAATCAGGACGCTGATCGGCTGTATCTGGAGGCTGTATTCATGGAGTCGTTCGCAAGCAGCAGCATCAAAGGCTATTTCGTGGGGCGCAAAACCAGCATTGGCGCCCGACTGGGTATCACCGCGACAGAATTCGCCTCGATCGTAAAATGTGAGTCCGAGCTCGAGGGCGTTGAGGGCTGGCCACCTGGTAGGGCTGCCGCAGTTCGTGAGGCCATCCTCGTTGCTGTAGGAGCGACCCGATGATTCCGTACCAAGCGGCTCAGGTGTCGTTCAGAAAGCAGCAGCGCATCGGCGAAAACGGCGAGAACTCTGAGGTGTATGTCGTCCATGACGAGCACTTGGATGCCGAGCTCGTGATCAAGCAGGTGAAGACCGATGGCTTCAACGAAGAGCGTTTCTTGCTCGAGGCCCAGCTGCTGTACAAGAGCATCCACCCCTACGTTGTGCAGGTGCTGTACGCCTGCAAAGACGCCCAGCACATCTACATCGCCATGCCGTACTACAGCAGAGGATCGCTGCACCAGGTTGCTGAGGAAGAAGACCTGACCTGTAGGCAGCTAATACGCTACGCCATCCAGTTCCTGAGCGGTCTCAACAACATTCACTCCAAGGGGCTGCTCCATTTCGACATCAAGCCAGACAACATCTTGATCTCCGACACCGATGAAGCTCTGCTGTCAGATTTTGGCTTTGCCAAGAATATGGACATCGATGGATATGCCACACCTGAAGCTACATATCGCTTCCATCTACCACCCGAAAGCGCGCTGACCCGTGATTTCAACAACAGCGCAGACATCTATCAGGTGGGCTTGACCTTATACCGTTTGCTGGTGGGGCTGGACTCCCTGCAGCAGCAGCTAGGAGCTTTCGCGACTGGTGCCGAATTGGCGCGTGCTCAGCGCCTGGAAACCTATCCGGATTTGGCGCAAATTCCTCGTCATGTGCCGAAAAAACTCAAGAACATCATCAAGAAGTGCTTGAGGTACGACCCTAACTCGC
This sequence comes from Pseudomonas sp. ASL4, assembly GCF_056680395.1. Lineage (NCBI taxonomy): Bacteria > Pseudomonadati > Pseudomonadota > Gammaproteobacteria > Pseudomonadales > Pseudomonadaceae > Pseudomonas > Pseudomonas sp. ASL4. Next base: position 1,632,434 of record NZ_CM155280.1, read on the forward strand.
GCTATCAATCAGTAATGGATCTACTGAATGATCTGTCGTCCATCGACGATGTAGGCCTCGATTGGCGCTTTACAACTGCTGATAACGTTCAGCGCTGGGAAAGCATTTCGTCGGATGGCGCGGGCCTTTTGGTAGAGGTAGCCGATAATGGCAAGTGTATCGCCCAGAAGAAAACGGCTGGGAAGGCATATCGCAAGAAGGCCGAATTCTGCGAAGACAACGTAACACCGGAGCGGATTCATGAAATCCTCATGTCATCCAAATGGTAAGCCGGCAGGCAGGAAAGATGGGGACGGTTACCTGACCAGATCTCAGATTTCCACAGGACGTAGCCAGACGAGCTCTGGTCGCGCTCGTTCGTCTGTTCCTCTGGTGAATGTCGAAGACCTTGTGGGCGATTCGAAGATCATCTATCACGGCCGATAGCTCCCCAAGCCTGCGCGATTTTTCCGTGTGGGCCTCTCTCCGGCGTCCTCTGCATCGTCCTAACCCTTCCCTAATCGATCGTCGGCCATCTAGGCTCACTGCCCAACGCTAAGGGTGGTCTGTTAGGAGGGTGATTCATACTGCTTCTGAGCGCGGTTTGTGAATGGCCTAGCAGCTGGAGGGTGGCTGTCGACTGCGCTGTAGTCCATGCCATGGGTATGTCGCTGCTACGGACACAAAGTGGTTCATCTAGGCGGGGGGGGGGGGGGCGGGCGGGCGACTCGAGGCGCACTGCCGGAACGGGAGGATGGAGGGCTGGCAGTCACCAACCCTTCACTCAGAGGTGCTTACTTTTAATTGATGCCTCTCGAGTCCGAGCAACCTCAAAGTCCTTCTTCACCAATTCCTTCAGGAGCTTCAACTCCTTCGCGTACTCAGCCACAGTCAGGCCATCCTCCAAGCGCCGCGTAAGCTCCGCTTCTCGTTCGAAATAGGCATCCATGGCGCGCTGCATGTGAACAGTGTTGACGGTATCCGCGTAGTCTGCGGAGGCAGCCAAGGCCAAATGCAGATAGTCGTTAATCGAATCTGGGTCTAAGTGTCCAGTCCACTGGGTTACCTCGGCTTTGAAAATCTCAGTATTTAGGAGATTGCGCCGGAATTCGTCTTCGTTCGTAACTTGGTGCGTCCGAATTAGATCAATGAAAAGTTTTGTAATGAAACGGTGCCGAAACATATGTGGGAAGATCGGTGTCTCAATTCCTGAAGCTGTTTTTAGGTTCTTGATTTCGTTGTATAAAGTTTTGCTTTTTAACGGGCGTCCAGTCCTGTCGGAGACGAAGAACATTCGGTGGTCTTGTCCATCTTTGTACTTTTTCTTCATGATGTCACTACGCTGCCTCTCGATATAATTGTTCAGGAGATGTAGTAGCGTAGGTAGGACGGGTACTTCCCTAAAGCTAAGTTCGCCCTGCTTTAGCGTGGTGAGTCGTAGAGTAGGGTTTTTCTCAAGCTTCTTTGCGGCTTTAATATCATCAATTGTGACTTGTTCTATTTCTGAACGACGTGCTCCGGTGTCTGTAAGAAGATCGATAAGCAATGACCGCCTCACTTTTACGAATGCAGACGATTTAGCTTTTCGGGCAGTGTCTTTGAGCAGTGCTATCTGCTCAACTGTAATCGGGTTTCTTTTCTTCTTTCGCGATGGGGGGCCAAATGAATGATGTACCAGGTATGTACGGCGTGTCTTTCGGCCGAAGCTGTCCACTATGTCATAGGTTCGCTCTATCGCACGTATCCTGCCTTCGGGTGCAACAAAATCTGGATATCCATGCAGGCGACCTATAAAGCCTAAAAAATCTAGCCAGACACGACCTATCTCGGAAATCGTGCCTTCAGTTCGTTTCGGGACGCTAGGGTTTCGTGGTGACGTTTCTTCGCGTAACTCAGTTATATAGTCGCTGAAATCTCCATCAGATAGCATTATCGGATCAATTTGATCATGGTAGCATCGACGCAGCAGTTGACTTAGTTTTGCTGCATAGTCCCCCATGCTGCCGCCGTCCTGACCTGAACGAGAAAGACCGCGCCTGGATCCGCGACCTTTTCTGTTGAATAGGCTGAGCATGTAAAGGTTTCCGATAATGCACGGAGAACCATTGGGCCAGCTCATAAATGGGATGTTCGTCGCATCCCGCAAATTGGTGCGCCCGACAGAATAGTGACTGAACGTTTGAAACTCGCCCAGCAAACTATAGAGCTTGTGCGTTGACCGCTCATTAGTCTTTTTTGCGGTAGTCATTGATGTCAGTCACTGTAGTGGATGTAGCCTTCGGCAGCCGTGTTTCAGTGAGGTTGAATGGGGGAATGCACAGGCTTGTTATCGATAGGAGCGTAGCAATCGCATCTGAAGACCACTTCTCGAGAATCTTCAGATCCTTGGCAACACGGATGTCCTGGATTTGTCCGATCGCCTCCTGTAGCGCACGCAACAGTAGGTAATTCGTCTGGCGCAGCATCTCAAGCTCCGCCTCAACATCCTCGACCTTAAGGCTCAGCCCAACCTTGGTGCGCTTATTGCTCTTCGCCTTCTTGCGTTCCTCCCGCTCAAATGCCTCGATCGCTTTGGTTCGCAGAGCGTTGAGACTACTAAAGCCACCAGCCAGGCACTCATCGCTGTATTTCTTCAGCGTATTGAGACTGGTCGGGAACGTGTTGATGCCCGGCTCGCTACCAGCACTCACAATGCGATCGAGCGAAGCCAAGCCGGCTTGGCTTTTGAGGGCGCTCCGCAGCTCAGTATCTTCAACGAAATCGCTCGGCTTCGTGATTACCTGGGCCAGGAGGCGCTCAAGAGCCAACACTCCCGCCCTGGCTACTTCGCCACGTGCAGGGCGATCTGTCATGCTGCTTCTCCGTATTTGAGGCGTGCGACGACTTTCATGTGTTCACCGGTGGCATCGGTAAAGAACTCAGGCGTGATCTCGACCATCCCTTCATTGATCTTGCCGGTGATATAGTCTTCTAGTTCCGAGCTCGGAATCAAACCAAAATCATCAGTGCCATATTGTTCCTTTATCATCTCAGCTAACACAGTGAAGTTCTCGGTATTTCCCAAGTGAATGTTTTCTGCTGCAAACTGGGCGCCTGCTGAGTTAAGCAACGCACCATCCGTACTTTCGGTGATGTAATTATAGACGTGCTGTAGGTTCGCGTGACCTAGCATCCAGCGTAGGGTGTCGAGGCTTGAGAAACTCCCACAATAGAAGAAAAGCATTGCGAAGAACCGGCGCATCTGGTGTTGACGAAGATACCAACGCTGACCTTGATCGTTCACGGGTGTTTCAAAGTAATCACAGAAGATGTCTAGGTTGCGATTGTAGGCGGTATTACTTGAGTCGATGAACTCGCGAGTTCCGCGCATTTGTGGCAATGCAAAGAGAGTTTTGTAGCACTTGATATAGCCGATTTTCAGCAAAACCTTCTGCATCTTAATTAGATTTTTGATCATGTTCACAGCGACTGGCTCGATTGGGCGAGCTTCCGAACGACGCAGGCCGAACAGATGTCTAGTGCTCTTGCCGTTACCGAACAGTAGCCATTCCTCGGTTTCGTCCAAGCATCGGTCAGCCTTCAACGAGTACAGCTCGCTGACGCGTCTGGCCATCAGTATGCCAATGGTGAGCTGGATGCCTCCGACATACACCGCAAGAAGGTCGTACAGGCCGACGTTTGACCGTAGGTTCGAATAGTACTCCTCCTTTTTGCCTTTGATCGACTCCCGCAGAGTCTTTGTGTCGATGATCCTTGCGCTCAAAGAGAGGCGCGACACCCCGAGGTTGACCAAGTAGGGGCCAATGATATGTCTGACCTCAGCTTCAGAAAGCGTGGAAGGGTTAACGCCTCGTTTCTGGCACTCGATCGCGATTCTGCAGAAGCCTTTGATGATCTCCGAACCATGCTCAATGTGCAGCTCGATCGCGTTACGCAGGGACGTGAACACCAGGTCTGATGGCACCGTCCGGAACCGGCCTTTGGTGCCAAGCTCAGGCGTGAAGCTATCGGCCTCTCTCAGAGCTTTGAAGGTAGGTGCTGCCAGGCCGATCTCGTGCAGCGTGCCGAGGTTATACACGGAGCTTCGGTAGGCGAAATAGGTCTGGTCACGCATCAACTCGAGCGCACCGGTATTGGTTGGAATTCCTGGGTACTCACGCGTGAATAGTGACGTGTCATCGTTAAACCCAAGGATCATGTGGACGGGCTTGAACTGGTTTTTTCCCCAGAGAACCTGGGGATAAAGAATGCCGGAGAGCCTGATGGTGTTGGGCTGATGGCCATATTCGACCTGTGGGGTGCCATATAGCCCCCGGATGAGTAGCGCTGCACGGATGGGTGGAATCAGGTCGTGCGGGATACCTAACTCGTCATCATCCTTTTGCTCGTTAGTGATGATGAGCAGCTGCGGGCGCTCCCTGAGCACACTGAGAATTTCCATTTCACTCGTGTCTTTCAGGATGCTGTGGCAGTACTCTCGCAGAGTCACCGACCAGTTGTAGATCGATTCTGCACTCGAGGGCGTTTTCGAAATCGTTTCAAGTAGCTCAATGAGATTACCGCCCGTCAGGCCTGCCAAGCCGTATGTGGATAGCTGGTAGCGTTCATCATTGATCAACAGATAATCGATGATCTGGCATGCTCTGCTGAACTGCTTTGCCTGCTGGCCTTCGAGCTCATTGGTCGTACCCATGTCGAAATCGCGTCGCGTGCTCGACGTCAGGAAGTATTTGAACCCCTGATATAATTCATGGTTCTTCGCATCAATCAGCGAACTGCCGTCAGCCAGCGTGATTTCCCAGTCAAGCTCTTTGGGGCTCTTCTTGTAGCCGAACGAGTACTGCCACTTTGGCGCATCGAAGTCGCTAAGCAGCCAGGGCGCCGTTTTGTACTCCTCGCGTGGGGAGTTCAGAAGTGGGGTCAGGAATTTGAGCTCAGGCGGCAGCAGCATAAATCAGGCTCTCCATTTGGCTAGCGTCAATCTGGGTTTTGGCAGTAGCCAGGTAGTCTTGCAGGTCGAACTCGTAACCTTCGGTGATATCGTTGACGAGCAGTTTGGTCAATTTGGCCCAGTACAGTGCTTTGGCGCAGATATCGTCCTGACGCTTTGACTTCCTGACCGCTTCTTCAAGTGAGAGGAGGGCCGTGAGAATGCCTACGTCGACGGAGATCATCACCCGGTCAGCGCTGCCGTCATTTGCTGCTGGTTTGTTGTTTTTCTTGTTCTTCTTGTTCGTAGTTTCTTGATTTGTGCGGTTGCGGGCATCGCGATAGCCTTCTGGGTCGCGCATAGCCTCTGGGATGTCTTTAAGCGCATTGTTCTTCAAGAACTGATGCAGCTCTTCCATCGTCTGGAAGTTTGATACTTTCAGCAGGTATTTGCTGTCTTTCATCGCATGGCAGATGATCCCTCGCTGGAACGCCCTGATCCACCTCGTCTGGAAAAAGGCCAGAATCGGCTCGGGCAGGTAGCTGCTCAGGAGATCAGGCGAGACGTTAGTGTGCCCCAATGCGGCAGCGGTCTCGGTCAGGCTGTTATTTTCGATGTACAGCAGCACTGCTCGCGTCGCTCTCAGAGAAGTGACCGAGATCCGACAGATGAATTCTTCGATTTCCTTCTTTGGCATGTCAATGAATTCGGCGAACTCGCCAGCTAGATGTTGATACCTAGTCTCGAGCGTTCCGGAGTTCCAGTTCGTGGGCGACATCTTTTTGGGACGCGTGAGTCCCCGCGAGCACTGAATGAAAAGTTGCCGCCATGCGTCATCACCCTCGGTGCGTAGATAGTCACGCAATGGTTGCGTGCTCCTAATTATCTGCCTCACTCGAACTGCGTCGCGAGGTCTCAGCTTGATTTTGATTTCACTGTTTTCCCCACCTTTTCGGTCTTTGTACCCAGTAAGCTGGTAGTAGCCGTCCAGCTTGATGAAACCGGTCAGATCACCTTTCTTGTCATAGAGCTCAAAGTTGTCCAAGAACGATTGAGTAATGCACGGGTATTCATGCACTAGAAGGATCTTGAATGGGTAAAGTTCGTTAGCTGAGGGTACTTGTAAAAAGCTGTTCAGCAGATCACGGTTTATGACTTTTCCGAACCGTTTGGAGAAGTCTTTGTGGACGTAGCCGAAGCCGTGTTCATTGAAAGCAGCGCACACGTCTTCAGGCTTGACGTCTTCGGGTTGCGCGTATGTGGCATAAATAACTTTTTCGGGGTTTCCCAGCTTCGCGAGTCTGTCGCGCGACTTCTGAGCGTTGGATGTATTCCAAGCTTTTTTATTTGCCCACCTGTATAAGGCATTACTGTCAGCTTTGATGCTTTTGAAAATTAGCTCGATTGCCTGAGTGTCTGTGAGGTGATAAGGGATCTCAGTAATCAATTTAACTTTAATTAATTCGCCCTTAGCGTTTTTCTTGTTGTTAGTGTCAATGCCTGCCGTATGTTGAACTGCCGGCTTAGGGAGTGCGCTGGCATAGGGTTTCACCCAAACGCCAGATGCAAGCATCGTCGAGTCAACTAGTTGGATCATCGCAGCGAACGACTTAGTCGCTGTCGGGATGTCATTTCCGCGCTCGTGGTGTTCTGTGAAGTAATTGAGCATATACGCTAGAAAGACGCGCTTGATTTGGATCGGATCCTGAAAGGTCTCGACGGGCCAAGCTTCCGCTCGCTCAGAAATAAAGTTCAAGAATGCGTTGAATTCAGAGCTTCTTGGGCGCCGCATCTTGAGGAAATGCTGGCGCATACATTTATAGATTTCTTCTGCGAAATCAGGCCCGTGCGAAATCCATACATTAGCTAGAGATAAATAAGCAACCTTGTCGTTCATGTAATTGACTGCCCAACCGTTCCAGAACCGGACAGCTTGTGGATCAAGATTGTCTTTGATTGATGTCCAGTACTTCGCGTTGAACTTGGGCCAGCCGTCTCGTCCCCCAGTTCCTTCGAAAGTGTGGAGCAGCGGAATCTCTTTCGCCATCTCGCGCAGCATCCTGACGAACTCGCGTGCGTAGCTGCTGCACAGCGGGCGGGTGACGTCAATGAACGTGGGGTCGTACAGCGCCCCCAGGAAGCCTCGGACGGTGCGTTCGAAGGATGGAGAGGAGAGGCCGAGGTAGGTGATAGGGCTGTTGGTGATGTTGCAGTAGGCGTCGAAAATCTTGGTCAGTTGGCCCATGCCGGCGAGCGCGATCGGCTCGTAGGAGCGGTGCATGAGCTCAAGGACATCTGGGGGCAGCGTAGTGAAAGGATAGTTCGCAAGAGCTAGCGATCCTTTGAGAATTGTCAGATTTCCCATGAGGCTTTTGCTCGTCTGTAAGGCGCGTGATATCTATATTCTGACAATTTTGATAAGATAATGTAAATGACAAAATGCTGGAGCGTAGTCTTGATGCCGATCTCGCACTGGCCCTGAGTCTTAATGGCCGGGAGCTGTTTCGCGAAGACCAGCCGCTGAAAATCCTCTTGATGTCCGCGACGCTGGAAGGCGAACGCCTGGCCGGGTTGCTCGATGACGCGCCGATCCTGCGCAGCGAAGGCCGGATGTATCCGGTGGTGATGCACTGGGGCCGGCCGTTCCAGCCCGGTGAATTCATCGAGCCGCGTCTGGTGCAAACCATCCTCGAAGCCTTGAATGACGAAACCGGCAGCGTGCTGGTGTTCTTGCCGGGGCAGGCGGAAATCCGTCGGGTGCATCAACAGTTGGCGGATGCCTTGGGTGCGAGCACGCAGATTTTGCTTTGTCCGTTGCACGGTGAACTCGATCTGGCCGCGCAACGCGCCGCGATTGATCCGGCACCTGCAGGCTTTCGCAAAGTGGTGCTGGCCACCAACATCGCCGAGACCAGCCTGACCATCGACGGCGTGCGCGTCGTCATCGATGCCGGGTTGGCGCGGGTCCCGCGTTTCGACCCCGGCAGCGGCATGACTCGCCTCGACACCCAGCGCATCTCCCGCGCCAGCGCCACTCAGCGCGCCGGCCGGGCCGGGCGGTTGGAGCCGGGCGTGTGTTATCGCCTGTGGTCGCAGGATCAGCATGAACAACTGGCGGCCTACGCCAGTGCGGAAATTCTCTCGGCAGACCTTGCCGGCCTGGCCTTGCAATTGGGGCGTTGGGGCGTAAAGCCTGGGCAATTGGTGTGGCTCGACGTGCCGCCGGCAGCGGCTTATGCACAGGCTCAGGATCTGCTGGAGCGCCTCGGCGCACTCGACGGCGAAGCGCTGACCCGACACGGCCAGGCCATGGCCGAACTGCCGGCGCATCCACGGATCGGGCATTTGCTGTTGCGCGGTCAGGCGCTAGGGCTGGCCGACATGGCTTGCGATGTCGCGGCCCTGCTCGGCGAGCGGGATATCTTGCGCGGCGCCGGAGCGGATCTGCACAGCCGATTGGTGCTGTTATCCGGCGAAGAACGAGCCGCACGCGGTGCTCAGGGCGGTGTGCAACGAGCCCGGCAACTCGCACGGCAGTATCGCGGCTACTTGCGCGGCAAAGCGTCGGAGCTGGTCAGCGATCCCGATCACCCGCGTTGGCTCGGTGCGCTGTTGGCGCTGGCTTATCCGGATCGAGTCGCGCAACAGCGGCGGCCCGGTGGCGCGGAATATCGTCTGGCCAATGGCCGGGCGGCGTTGTTCGCCGAGGCCGACAGTTTGATGAAACAGCCTTGGCTGGTGATCGCCGATCTGGGCAGCCGTCAGGGCCAGCGTGAAGAGCGAATATACCTGGCGGCGGATTTCGATCCGGCGTTGTTCGATTCAGTCCTGGCCGAGCAAGTACGCTGCGTCGATCAACTGGATTGGGACGAGCGCGAAGGCGTGTTGCGGGCCGAGCGTCAGCGCAAGGTCGGCGAGTTGATCCTCAGTCGCGAGCCCTTGACCGGCCTCGACGAAACCGCCCGCAGCCAGGCGTTGGTCAATCTGGTGCGGCGCAAAGGTCTGGAACTGTTGCCGTGGACCCCGGAGCTGCGTCAGTGGCAGGCGCGGGTGGCGTTGTTGCGGCAGTTGGACCTGGGCAGTAAAGGTGAGAGCGAATGGCCGGATGTCAGCGACGCCGCGTTGCTCAAGAACCTTGAACACTGGTTGATGCCGTACCTGGGCAAGGTCTCGCGGCTCAGTCACTTCGGCAATCTCGACCTGTCGAGCATCGTCCATAACCAATTGCCGTGGCCATTGCCGCAACGGCTCGATGAGCTGGCGCCGCATCATCTGAGCGTACCGTCCGGTTCATCGATTCGGCTGGATTACAGCGAGCATCCACCGATTCTGGCGGTGCGTTTGCAGGAACTGTTCGGCCTGGCCGAAACCCCGCGCATCGCTGGCGGCCGGCAGGTGGTCAAACTGCATCTGTTATCCCCGGCGCGGCGGCCGGTGCAGGTCACCCAGGACCTGGCCAACTTCTGGCGCAGCACCTATGCCGAGGTGAAGAAGGATTTGAAGGGGCGTTATCCGAAGCATTACTGGCCGGATGATCCGTTGGTGGCCGAAGCCACCGCTAGGATCAAACCGCGTAAAAGCTGAAGATCAAAGGATCGCAGCCTTCGGCAGCTCCTTGTATCTCGACTATTGCTCCGTCAGGAGCGATAGTTCTCGACTGATCATCGAGGGAGGGACCTGGAAGCCGTGCAGCTCCTTAGGCTTTTTGCCTGTGACGTAGATCGTGCTCCAACCCTCCGCACTCACTCGTATAGTTCGAACGGTATCTTGGGCCCGCCTCTGGCTAGAGCCCGCATTCGCAAGGTCGGACAGAGTGCAGTGATGATCGCAATTGATCTGATTGGGAGAGTGTTATGTCCAGTTTCGTCGGCGTCGATGTCGCTAAAAACACCTTTGATATCGCTACACATCTGCCAAATGGCAAGCATAAAACCAAGGCCAAACTGGCTAACAATTCCAAGGGTTTCAAAGAGTTTGAAGTTTGGTTGCAGAAGCAGGCCGAGCCTTCGACCCTGATCGTGATGGAAGCGACCAGTGTCTATCATCTGGAGCTCGCCGAGTTCGTCTACAACAAGGGTTATCGGGTCTGCGTGGTGAATCCGGCCACGACTCACGCGTATGCGGGCAGCGAGTTACGTCGGATCAAAACCGACAAGAGTGATGCCAAGCTGATCGCCGACTTCGCTAAAGAAAAAAATGAAAAGCTCAAGCTTTGGGCTCCGGAACCGCTGAAGTTCCGCCAACTGAAGGCCATGGTTCGTCGCCTGGATGACCTTCAAGAGATGGAGCAAATGGAGCGTAATCGTCTGGACGTGTCCGACGAAAAGGTCAAAGAGTCGATCAACTCGGTGATTGGCCACATCGAAAAAGAAATCGTTGAAACCCACAAGGCGATCAAAAAACATATCGATGACGACCCCGACATGCGCCAGATGCGCGACTTGGTCGTGACCATCGACGGCATTGGCGAGAAAACGCTTGAGCGGTTGCTGGCTGAGCTGGGCGACCTGCGCAAGTACGACGACCCTCGAAAACTTGTCGCGGCTGCTGGCCTGAATCCAGAACTCCAGGAATCAGGGCTCCTCAAGGGCCGCAGCCCGATCTCGAAGATCGGCTCAGCGCGCTTGCGCGCAGGCCTATACATGCCGGGCTTGGTCGCGTTGCAACACAACAAAGCAATAATCGCCATGAAAGATCGCCTGAAGGCCAACGGCAAGGCCCCCAAGCAGATCATCTGTGCTGCCATGCGCAAGCTGCTGCATTACGTTTACGCAGTGCTCAAATCGGGCCAGCCATATGACCCTGAATTTGCGCTTGCTCGGTGAGATTCAAGACGGTATCTACAGGGGATCGCATTCCAATGTAGGAGCTGCCGAAGGCTGCGATCTTTTGATCTTAAGAGTCACGAGGCCGAAGCAGATCCTTCAGCCTTGGCAGTCAACTGCTCCCGGCAATAATCGGCAAACAATTGCGCGGGTTTGGTCAACTGCCCGCGCTTCAACCACGCCGCCACCAGCCCGGAGCCGGTGACGTCTTCGACGATGTCCACGCACACCACTTTCTGGCCGTCATAGGTGCACTCCGAATGCGGCCGCGTGACCAGGATCGAGAAGCCGAACCCTTGCCCGACCATCCCCCGGACCATCTCGATCGACGGTGAGCTGAAGGCAATCCGTGGCGTCAGGCCCAGCTCTTCGAACAGGCTCACGAAGTAAGTCCGGCTCGGTTGCACGTCCAGCAGAATCATCGGTTCCAGACATAGATCGCGCAGCGATACTTGCTTGAGCTGAGCAAAGCGATGGTCGGCCGGCAGCAATGCATAAGGCCGCTGCGCCGGCATCAAGGGTTCGGTTTGGATAGTCGCATCGAGGTCGTGTTCATACAGAATCGCCAGGTCAAAGGTGCCCGAGGTCAGGCCTTGCACCAACTCTTGTTGCTCGCCGTCGCGGATGCGGATGCCCACCCCCGGATACAGCGCCGAGAACCCGGCAATCAACTGTGGCAGGTACAGCGGTGCGACGGTTTCAAAGCAGCCGATATCGATTTGCCCGGCCACCACGTCGTTGTCGGCCAAGGCGTTCTGTTCGAACTCCTTGGCCATGCGCAGCAATTCCTGGGCCTTGCGGTAGAAGCGCGCGCCGCTGGGGGTCAAGGACACGCCCTGGGCGTGATGACGGATCAGCAGTTGCACGCCGAAGCTGTCTTCCAGGCCTTTGATCGCCGTGGAGATCGCCGGCTGGGCGATATACAGCTTACGAGAGGCCTCGGCGACGCTGCCGCACTCGACGGTGGTGATGAAATACTTCAATTGACGCAGGTTGTAGGCAGCCACGGCAAACCTCGGGGGTTGGATGAACTCGACATCCAGGCAATTTGCGCGCCGCCCGCATCCGTTCTGACGACGGTGTTTTTATGCTTGAACAATAACCACATGCGGTTCGACTGGGGGAGATTCGCTGCCTAGTTTTTTCATCGTCTGCGAAGATATTTTTACTATTTTTACTGGACACAGTCCTGGGCCACCATCCACACACAAAAAAAGCCCATGGAGCATCTGAACGTGTTCGAGCTTGCATATTGGCAAAATAAAGCCGCTGCGCTGCAGTTTCCCGACCAGGCTGTGATCGACGGTAAACCCCGTTGGGCGCAGTCGGGACAGACGTTCGCGGTGATCAACCCGGCGACCGAACAGTGCCTGGCCAACGTGGCCGCTTGCGGCGATGAAGAGGTGGACGCAGCCGTCAGCAATGCGCGGCAAGTGTTCGAGGCCGGCAGTTGGTCGGCGCGTTCGCCGGCCGAGCGCAAGCAAGTGCTGCTGCGCCTCGCGGACCTGATCATGACCCACCGCGAAGAACTGGCGCTGCTCGACTCGCTGAACATGGGTAAACCGGTGATGGACGCCTACAACATCGACGTGCCGGGCGCCGCCGGGGTGTTTCGCTGGTACGCCGAAAGCCTCGACAAACTCTACGACCAGATCGCCCCCAGTGCGCAAAACGTGTTGGCGACCATCACTCGCGAACCCTTGGGCGTGGTCGCTGCGGTGGTGCCGTGGAACTTTCCGCTGGACATGGCCGCCTGGAAACTCGCGCCGGCCCTCGCCGCCGGTAATTCGGTGATTCTCAAGCCCGCCGAGCAATCACCGTTTTCCGCCCTGCGCCTGGCCGCGCTGGCGCTGGAAGCCGGCCTGCCGCCGGGAGTGCTGAACGTACTGCCGGGGCTTGGCGAGCAGACCGGCAAAGCGCTCGGTTTGCACCCGGACGTTGATTGCCTGGTCTTCACCGGGTCCACTGAAGTCGGCAAGTACTTCATGCAGTACTCGGCGCAATCGAACCTGAAACAGGTATGGCTGGAGTGCGGCGGCAAGAGTGCCAACCTGGTGTTCGCCGATTGCCAGGATCTGGACCTGGCCGCGCAAAAAGCCGCGTTCGGTATCTTTTTCAATCAGGGCGAAGTCTGCTCGGCCAACTCGCGACTGTTGGTGGAGCGTTCGATTCACGATGAATTCGTCGAACGCCTCAAGGTACAGGCCGAGCGCTGGCAACCGGGCGATCCGCTGGACCCGGCGAGCTGCGCCGGGGCCATTGTCGATAGCCGTCAGACTGCACGCATCATGCGGTTCATCCAGAACGCCGAACACTTGGGTGCGACCAAAGTCTGCGGTGGCCGGCAGTCGATCTTCAACGGCAGTGACAACTTCATCCAGCCGACCATTTTTACCGGCGTGCGCCCGGATATGCCGTTATTTCGCGATGAAGTATTCGGCCCGGTGTTGGCCGTCACTGCATTCGATGACGAGGCCCACGCCTTGCAACTGGCGAACGACAGTGTCTATGCCTTGGCCGCGTCGCTGTGGACCGACGACCTCAATCGCGCCCATCGTGTGGCGCGCCGACTGCGCGCTGGCACGGTGTCGGTCAACAGCGTCGATGCGCTGGATGTGACGGTGCCTTTCGGTGGTGGCAAACAGTCCGGTTTCGGCCGTGACTTGTCGCTGCATTCATTCGATAAATACACCCAGTTGAAGACCACCTGGTTTCAGCTGCGCTCATAACAGCCGCTCATAATAAAAATGGAGAACAGGCGATGACCACACCACGTGAAACCCGCGACTACCAGGCCGCCGACGCTGCGCACCACATCCACGCATTCGTCGATCAGAAGGCACTCAATGACGAAGGCCCCCGGGTGATGGTCCGTGGCGAGCGCCTGCACCTGTGGGACAACGACGGTCGACGTTACCTCGACGGCATGTCCGGGCTGTGGTGCACCAACCTCGGTTACGGCCGCAAGGACCTGGCCGCTGCCGCGACTCGGCAGCTGGAGCAGTTGCCGTACTACAACATGTTTTTCCACACCACCCACCCGCAGGTGATCGAGCTGTCGGAGCTGCTGTTCAGCCTGCTGCCGGGGCACTACAGCCACGCGATCTACACCAACTCCGGCTCCGAAGCCAACGAGGTGCTGATCCGTACCGTGCGCCGCTACTGGCAGGTGCTCGGCAAGCCCGAAAAGAAAATCATGATTGGTCGCTGGAACGGTTACCACGGCTCGACCTTGGCCGCGACGGCGCTGGGCGGAATGAAATTCATGCACGAAATGGGTGGCATGATTCCGGACATTGAACACATCGATGAGCCGTACTATTTCGCCCACGAGGGCAACCTGACCCCGAGCGAATTTGGCCTGCGGGCGGCGCAGCAGCTGGAAACGAAGATTCTCGAACTGGGCGCGGACAAGGTCGCAGGGTTCATTGCTGAACCGTTCCAGGGCGCCGGCGGCATGATCTTTCCGCCAGAAAGCTACTGGCCGGAGATCCAGCGCATTTGTCGCAAGTACGATGTGCTGTTGTGTGCCGACGAAGTGATCGGAGGCTTTGGCCGCACCGGAGAATGGTTCGCTCATGAGCACTTTGGTTTTGAGCCGGACACCTTGTCTATTGCCAAGGGGCTGACCTCTGGCTATATCCCGATGGGCGGGTTGATCCTGTCGAAGAAAATAGCCTCGGTACTGGTGGAGCAGGGCGGGGTGTTTGCCCACGGCCTGACCTATTCCGGGCACCCGGTGGCGGCGGCGGTGGCGATTGCCAACCTCAAGGCGCTGCGCGATGAAGGCGTGGTCGCGAGGGTCAAGGATGACATCGGACCTTATCTGCAACAGTGCTTGCGCGAGGTGTTCGGCAACCATCCGCTGGTGGGCGATATCCAGGGCGTGGGCATGGTCGCGGCGCTGCAATTGGCCGAGGACAAGGCCAGCCGCAAGCGTTTCGCCAATGAAAACGACATGGCCTGGCGCTGCCGCACGATCGGCTTCGAAGAGGGCGTGATTATTCGCTCGACACTGGGGCGGATGATCATGGCGCCGGCATTGATTGCCAGCCGTGAAGAGGTTGATGAATTGGTCGGCAAAACCTTGCGCGCGCTGGATCGTACGGCGCAGGAATACGGCCGGCTCTAAAACCATCGCATGGCCTTGGGGCCTCTTCGCGAGCAAGCCCGCTCCCACATTTGGCCGGTGTCGAACGCAATTTCTGTGATCGACATCTGTCCTGTGTGGGAGCGGGCTTGCTCGCGAATGCGATAGCCGATTCACCCCTTTTCTAACAGTTGGCACCCTCCCTGTGCATCCCCGCCTACAGCGCCCTTTTGCAGTGCGCGCTACAGAGCTTTTTCATCATTCGCAGCGACATATTTCCTAATTTTCCTTATCCCCGCACTGAGCCAACATCGACCTCGCCAGTCAGCCAAACGCTGACCACCGAAGGGTCCATCAGAGACCACACGTTGTTAACGCTTCAAGGCCACTGGCCGTACTACCCATTACAAAACTAAATCAACAGCTTTGGGAGTGCTCCATGATCAAGTCCTTGCTTACCCGCTTCGCTCACCCACTGGCGGTCACCGCCATCGCCGCGACGGTCGCCACCAGCGCCCAGGCCGGTACCCTTTCCATCGGCCATACCACGTGGGTCGGCTACGGCACCCTCTACCTCGCCCAAGACCTGGGCTACTTCAAGGAAAACGGTCTGACCGTCGAGTTGCCCGTCGTCGAGGAGGCCTCGATGTACATGGCCGCCCAGGCCTCGGGGGAGTTGTCAGGTTCGGCATCGACCATCGACGAAGTGCTCAAGTACCGTCCGCAGTTCTGCTTCAAGGCCGTCGCCGCGCTGGATGATAGCCATGGTGGTGATGGTGTTCTGGTCGGCAAGGACGTCAAGAGTCTTCAGGAGCTGAAGGGTCAGGCCGTGGCCGTGAACGAAGGTTCGACTTCGCAGTTTTGGCTGTCTTACCTGCTGAAAAAGAACGGCATGAAAATGAGCGACATCACCGTGCAGAACATGACCGCCGATGACGCCGCCACTGCATTTATCGCCGGTCGCGTACCGGCCGCCGTGACGTGGGAGCCGCATCTGTCGATGGTCCGCAGCAAGCAGCAGGGCAAGGTGCTGATCGACAGCAGCAGTACGCCTGGGGTGATTGTCGATGTGGTGGCGCTCAACTGCTCGGTCATCGAAAAGCAGCCAGAAGACGTGAAAGCGTTGGTGGCCGGTCTGTACAAAGCGGTCAAGTACACCCGTGAGCATCCGGAAGAAGCCTACAAAATCATGGCCAAGGGCGTCGGTGGCTACCTGGCCGATCCGAAGGAATTGGCGGCGGCCGCTCAAGGCGTGCGCTTCTACGATCAAGCCATGAGCGAAAAACTGTTCGGCGCGCCGGGCAAGCCGGGGGACAGCGCACCGTTGATCAAACTGGCTAATGAAACCGCCAGCGAATTGCAGGGCAAGCCCTACAACGTCAGCAATGACGACCTGATCGACAACCGCTTCGTCAGCCCGCTCTAGGAGGTCCGCATGTTCAAGCGCAATTCATGGCTGAGCCGCTGCATCACGCCCAAGACCAGCTTGCCGGTGCAGTTGGTCTGGAGCGCCAGCGGCCTGGCCTGGGTGTTGTTGGTCGGCCTGTGGGCCGGGTTGTCCTACGGCGGCGTAGTGCCGGGCATGTTTCTGCCGACACCAGGCGCGGTGGTCGAGGCCGCCGTGCGCCTGGGCCGCGACGGTACCCTCGGGGTGCACGTTTGGGCCAGTGTCGAGGTGGTGATGGTCGGTTTTATCGTGTCATCGCTGGTGGCCGTGCCGCTGGGGTTGCTGATGGGCAGCTTTCGTATCGTCCAGGCGTTCCTTGAACCGATGGTCAATTTCATTCGCTACCTGCCGGTGACCTCGTTTGTGCCGCTCTTCATCCTGTGGATCGGCATCGGTCTGGAGCAGCGGGTCTCGGTGATTATCTTCGGTGTGTTCTTCCAGCAATTGGTGATGATTGCGGACGTGTCCAAAGGCATCTCCAAAGACCTGATCAACGCGTCCTACACACTGGGTTCAAATCGGCGCGATGCGGTGCTGCATGTGATCGCCCCGGCCTCGCTGCCGGGTGTGCTCGACACCTTGCGCGTCACCATGGGCTGGGCCTGGACTTACCTGGTGGTCGCCGAACTGGTCGCCGCTTCCAGTGGCCTGGGCTATCTGAGCCTCAAGGCCATGCGCGGCTTTCAGGTGGATGTGATCTTTCTGGCAATCGCGATCATCGGCCTGCTGGGCCTGGTCACCGATCAATTGTTCCGCTTCCTACGTCTGAGGATCGCCGCATGGGCTCAGTAACCGCCGTCAACCCACGTTTCGTCGCGCCCCAGGCTGCCCCGGCGCAAGGCGCCCCACGGCTGCAGGTGGACAAGGTCAGCCTGCGCTATAAAAAGCCCGATGGCGGTGTCTTTACCGCGTTGGAGCAGGTGTCCTTCGAAGTTCCGGACCAACAATTCGCCGTGCTGGTGGGGCCGTCGGGCTGCGGCAAGTCGAGCCTTTTGTACCTCACCGCCGGCCTCGCCGAACCGACCTCGGGCGAAATCTACGTGGGTGGCCAGCAAGTAGAGGGGCCGGGCGCCGATCGCGGCATGGTGTTCCAGAGCTATACGCTGTTCCCGTGGTTGACCGTGCGCCAGAACGTCGAGTTCGGCCTCAAGCGTCGCGGCATGCCGGCGGCGCAGCGCAAGGAAATTGTCGACTACTACGTCAATGAAGTCGGGCTCGCCGGGTTCGCCGACAACTACGCCAAGCAACTCTCCGGCGGCATGATGCAGCGGGTCGCGATTGCCCGGGCCTTGGCCAACGATCCGCAAATCCTGCTGATGGACGAACCTTTCGGTGCCCTCGACAGCCAGACGCGCCTGCAAATGCAGCAACTGCTGCTGCGAGTGTGGGGCAACAGCAAGAAGACGGTATTGTTTGTGACCCATGATATCGACGAGGCGATTCTGCTCGGCGACCGGGTCTACGTCATGGGCGCCAGGCCCGGGCGGATCAAGCAGATTCTGGACGTGCCGATTGAGCGGCCACGGACCCTCGACATGGTGATGGAACGCTCGTTCATCGACATGAAACGCAGGATCTTCGGATTGCTGCATGACGAGTTGGAGGAGCATTGAGTCTGTAGGCACCGAGCTTGTTCAGTCGACATGAATGTTGCCGGGCAGGCATCCATCGCAAGCAACCTTGGCTGCTACGGGGCGGCCGGCAACAGGAATTTTGCGATCACCGGCAAATGATCGGAGATCCGCAATGTATCGTCCTGGCGCACCGTTGCCTCGACCCGTTTGATCCGCGGGCTGTAAAACAGGTAGTCGACCGTCCGGTCCGGGCCGTTCAAGCCGGGATCGTTCGGGTAATGGGTCAGCCATTGCGCCCGATCAGCACCGCTGGCTTCGTTGTTGGTCGGGATCATCGGGTATTTGTCCCACAGCACATGCAATGCGCTGTCGGCGGAGTAGGGCGTACGTTGCTCGGCGGGCAGGCGTCGGTATTGGCCCAGCGGCAACAGATTGAAGTCGCCGCCAATCAGCCACGGTGTGCCGCGGCTTTCGTATTTGTCGAGGACCTTGGCCACCGCTGTCACTTGGGCTTGCAAGGTGTCGTCGGGCTGGCGGACGCGGTCCAGGTGGGTATTGAGCACCGCGATCTGCCCGCCATCGCTCAACGGCAGATACGCCACCAGCAAAGCGTTTTTCGGTTTGAACTGACGGCTGATGACGTTGGCGGGTGCCACCGGCAATTGCAGGCGCTCGGCATGTCCGATCTGGAAGCGGCTCAGGGTGGCGAGTTGCCGGCCGACGCTGCCGAAGATATGCGGATCTGGCACAAAGTCGGCCTTCCAGTCGAAGGCGTGGGCGTTGCAGGGGTACAGGTCGGCGACCCGTTCCTGCAAGAGTTTGACCTGATTCTGATAGTCGCTGGCCTTGGCGCCGTCATCGAGTTCTTGCAGCAGCACGACGTCCGGTTGCTCGTCACGAATCACCCGCGCCACTTCATCGAGGCTGAAGGCCATGTCTTCGAGCGTGGGGCTTTCGTCGTCACCCTGGGCCAGGTCGTTCCAGAACACGTAGCGTTTACCCGCCAGGTACTGAACGTTCCAGGTCATCACCTTCAAGGCTTGACCGGGCACCAGGGTCGGCGCCTTGGCGTTGCAACTGACCGGCAGCACTTCCTTGGCGTCGGGTCGCCAGGTCACGCTGTAGATCAGCAGGCCGATCAGGCCAACGAAAGCAAACAGGCCCAGCAGGGTGTAGCGCAGTAGACGGGTCATGGCTCGGCTTATAGCGTTACAAAGATGACCCGAGCATACCCGAGAGCGAGGGCCGCGCCCAAGGGTAGAGCGGTCAGGCAGGTCTGTCGTTTTTGTCAGGCACTTCGCCAATCAGCATAAACAGGCGGAACAGCACCACGCTGGTGAACAGTTGCAGGAAGCTGTGGACGCTGTCGATCAGCAGGGCGATTGCCGGGTTCTGCGGTTCGGGATAGACCGCGTAGCTGGCGCCCTTGAGCACCCACAACGGCCCCATTACACAGAGGATGCACACCAGAATGCGCAGGAAATGGCCGCGGGTCAGGCGCAGGCTTTCTTTCATCGCCGCCAGCGGCGCCATACCGCGCAGCACCAGCAAGTATTCGGCGAAGGCCAGCGTCACCATCAGCCACAGGCCCGGCAGGAAATACAGCGACAGGCCGATCAGGATCAACAAGGTGTTGAGCGCGGTGAGCAGGGCAAAGCGTGGCCACAACGTGGCGGACATCGCCAGCAGGTCGCGGATGCGCGGCGATTCGCCACGGCTGCGGGCGTCGAGAAACAGGATCAGCGCGGCGGTATACAGTGGATACACCAGTAAACCGACGACCACGCTGTAACCGGGGAAACCGTCCGGGCTGGCGGTGTTGTCCACCAATTGTTGCAAGAACGCCTCAAGAATCACCAGCGGCAGGCACAGCTGCACGATCTGGCCCAGATTGCGCTTGAAGAAGTACAAGGAGTCACGCAGCACATCGAACGGATTCATCAGTCGGTATCGCAGGTTAAAAGCAGTCCCACACTTTAACCGATGAAGCGTCGGGGGGCGCAAACGTAAACGTTAGGTAAAGGCTATTGAAACATCCTGTATCAGCCCCATAACTGGTAGGCACCTTGTCCATCGTGGATGAGGAAGACGATATTCCCGGCAATCTACGAGGTCGCCATGAACAGCGAAGAACAAACCCTGATCGATGGACTGTTTTCCCGGCTGCAACAGGCCGAAACGGATTCAGCCCCGCGCGACGCTCAAGCCGAGGCGCGGATCAAGGAACACCTGACTCGCCAGCCCGCCGCGGGCTATTTCATGACCCAGGCGATTCTGGTGCAAGAGGCTGCCATCAAGAGCCTCGACGAACAGAACAAGCAACAGACCCAGCAAATCCAGCAATTGCAGGACGAACTGCAACAGGCCAAGGCCCAGGCGAGCGCTCCGGCACCGGCCAGTGGTGGCTTCCTGTCGAGCATCTTCGGCGGCGGCTCCCGCGATCCGCAGCCTGCGCCAACCCAAAGCGCACCCCCGTCGACCGGCGGCTGGCGTGAACCGGCGCGGCCATCGCTCAATTCGCAGCCGCCACAGCAGAACTTCGGTGCACCGCAACAGAACTACGGCGCGCCACAGCAAAACTACGCGCCGCAACAACAGGCACCGGTAGGTAGCGGCTTCCTCGGTGGCGCGCTGAAAACCGCGGCTGGCGTGGCCGGTGGTGTGATGCTGGCAGAAGGCATCAGCAGTATGTTCCACAGCAATCAGCAGCCGCAGCAAATCGTCGAAGTCATCAAGGAAGAACCGGCCCAGGTCAATGATCAAAGCGGTAATGACCGGGGCAATGACCAGCGCATGGCCGGCAACGACTCCAACGATCAGGGCGACCTTAGCGACACCGACTACAACAACGATGACGACTCATCGTTCTTCGGCGGTGATGACGACGACTCCTTCGTCTGACCCACCATTCGTCCGGGGCGCGCAAACGCCCCGGGCCGATTATTCGCGGAACAATCCTTCAGGCTGGCATACTGGGCAACTTTTCGGGCCTGGGGCCTGATCCTGCCCGCGCGCTTGTGCGCTCATGAGGATGCACGGTGAAAAAAATCGCAGTGTTTGCCGATGTCCAAAACCTCTATTACACCGTGCGTCAGGCTTATGGTTGCCACTTCAACTATGCCGCGCTGTGGGCAGATATCAGTAAACAGGGCGAGATTGTCGAGGCGTATGCCTACGCCATCGATCGTGGTGACAGCAAGCAGCAGCAGTTCCAGCAGATCCTGCGCAACCTGGGCTTCATCGTGAAGCTCAAGCCTTACATCCAGCGCAGCGACGGCTCGGCCAAGGGCGACTGGGACGTAGGTATTACCCTCGACATCATGGACGCCGCCGATCATGTCGACGAAGTGGTGCTGGCTTCCGGCGATGGTGATTTCGACATGCTGCTGGATCGCATCATCAGCAAGCACGGCGTACAAGCCGTGGCTTACGGCGTGCCGGGCCTGACCGCGAACTCGCTGATCCGCGCCGCCAGCCGCTACGTGCCAATCGAAGGCGCGTTGCTGCTCAAGAATTGATTTTTACGGAGTTGAAACAGGTTTGGAACGCATAGCAGTCATCGACTTTGAAACCACCGGGATCTCCCCAAGCAGTAGCTGCCGGGCCACGGAAATCGCCGTGGTGATCCTTGAACAGGGGCGCATCGTCGAGCGTTACCAGAGCCTGATGAACGCCGGCGTGCGCGTACCGGCGTTCATCGAACAACTCACTGGCATCAGCAACGCCATGCTGCGCACCGCACCGTCGGCCGAGCAGGTGATGAACGAGGTGAACGAGTTCGTCGGCATTACGCCGCTGCTGGCGCACAACGCCGCGTTCGACCAGAAGTTCTGGGACTTTGAACTGGGGCGGATCAAACGCACACGGTTGCAGAACTTTGCCTGCTCACTGTTACTGGCCCGGCGTCTGATGCCGGCGGCGCCGAATCACAAACTCGGGACGCTCACCACTTTCGCCAGCCTGCCTAATACCGGCAAGGCTCACCGGGCGATGGCGGATGCCGAGATGGCGGCGAACCTGACGACGCACTTGGCTGAGCAACTGCGGCAGCAGCACGGGTTGCGGGAGTTGTCCCATGATTTGCTGGTCAGCTTGCAGAAAGTGCCGGCGGCGAAGATCAACGAACATCTCAAGCGCCATCGCGGGTTCTGACGACACCGCAAATCCCCTGTGGGAGCGGGCTTGCTCGCGAAAGCGGCCTGTCAGTCACATCGAGGTTGGATGTGCCGACGCTTTCGCGAGCAAGCCCGCTCCCACATTGGGTCTCCTGCAACTTCAGGCCTGCTTTCCGTCCAACTGCCCCAACGGCACCCGCCGCTCTATCGCGCTCGACAACACAATCGACGTCTTGCTAAACCCAAATTTCGCCACCCGATTAATCAACGCCTCCAACTCCGGCATCGACCCCACCGCCGCTTGCATGATCACGCACGGATCCCCCGTCACCCGGTGACACTCGGTCAGTTGCGGGATTTTGATCAGTTCGTCGTAGGTTTTCTGATTGCCGTGCTGGTTTAGCCGCAATTCGATGACGCACTGGATCGGCAGGCCGATTTTCGACAGGTCGACCTTGGCCTGATAACCGGTGATCACCCCGCAGGACTCAAGTTTGGCCACGCGCTCGGCCACGGCCGGGGCGGACAGGTTCACCTTGCGCGCCAGTTCGGCGTAGGACGCTCGACCGTTTTCCAACAGGGCGCTGAGGAGCATGCGGTCGTACTTGTCCATCGTGGGAATTCCTGAAAATGACATGACTTTCGAATACACGGTTTATAGCGGTGATCTCCGTGTTTTGAAAAGTGTACCGGCGCGATAAACAGGTTTTGTAGCTTATTTTTAGCCGTTGGCCTTTCTAGAATATCTGCTCTCCTTCTCTTGCCTGAGAGCTGCCCAATGCCTGGCTTACGTCGCTTCCCCTTACCGTTGATCGCTGCTTTTTTCGCGTTGTACGTGATTTGGGGCTCGACCTATCTGGTCATTCGCATTGGCGTGCAGTACTGGCCGCCGTTGATGCTCGGCGGTATTCGCTTTGTGATTGCCGGATCGTTGATGTATGCGTTCCTGCGCTGGCGCGGGGCCCCGGCACCGACCTGGGCGCAGTGGAAAGCGGCGGGCATGATCGGCATTTTGCTGCTCAGTTTCGGTAACGGTGCGGTGAGCATGGCCGAGCATAGCGGGGTGGCCTCCGGTGTTGCCGCGCTGGCGGTGGCGACGGTGCCTTTGTTTACTCTGCTGTGCGGCTATTTCTGGGGCGCACGTAATACCCGTCTCGAATGGGCCGGGATTGTGCTCGGGTTGGTCGGCATCGCCATGCTCAACCTCGGCTCCAACCTGCAATCGAGCCCGTTGGGCGCGATGTTGCTGGTGTTCGCCGCCGCAGCCTGGGCTTTCGGCTCGGTGTGGAGCAAACACTTGCCGTTGCCCCAGGGCGCGATGGCCAGTGCTGCGGAAATGCTGGTGGGTGGCGTGGTGTTGTTGATCGGCAGTGCGCTGAGTGGTGAGCGTCTGGACAGTGTGCCGCCGGTCGAAGGCTGGTTGGCGCTGGCCTACTTGATCGGTTTCGGTTCGATCATTGCCTTCAACGCCTACATGTATTTGTTGAAGCACGTACGTCCAGCGGCGGCCACCAGTTATGCCTACGTCAACCCGGCGGTGGCGGTGTTGCTGGGCATCGTGTTTGTTGGCGAGACCATCGGTATCGAGGAAGCGATTGCCATGGCGGTGATCATCAGCGCCGTAGTCTTGATCGGCTTGCCACAATGGCGTCGGCGCCCGGAACGACCTGCGGTGGTGGCACCGACAGAATCCCGTGTGAATTAGGGTAAACTGCGCGCCATTGCACACTCGTTTTGCACAACCGCGCTGAATTTTCCTACGGTAATCCCATGACTTTCGCCTCCCTTGGCCTGATCGAACCCTTGCTGCGCTCTCTCGAGACGCTCGGCTACCAGACACCTACGCCGGTCCAGGCGCAAGCCATTCCGGCGGTGCTGGCCGGTCGCGACCTGATGGCTGCGGCCCAGACCGGCACCGGCAAGACCGCCGGTTTCGCGCTGCCGCTGCTGCAGTTGCTGGCCATGGAAGGGCCGAAAGTGGCCTCCAACTCGGTGCGTGCACTGATCCTGGTGCCGACCCGCGAACTGGCCGAACAGGTTCACGAAGCCGTGCGCCAGTACGCCGAGAACCTGCCGTTGAGTACTTACGCGGTGTACGGCGGCGTCAGCATCAACCCGCAGATGATGAAGCTGCGCAAAGGGGTTGATGTGCTGGTGGCGACTCCGGGTCGTTTGCTCGACCTGTATCGCCAGAAGGCCCTCAAGTTCAATCAGCTGCAAACGCTGATCCTGGACGAAGCCGATCGCATGCTCGATCTGGGCTTCTCCGAAGAGCTGGGGAACATTTACCGCGTGCTGCCGAAGCAACGTCAAACGCTGTTGTTCTCCGCGACCTTCTCCGACGCGATCCGCTTGCTGGCCGGGCAAATGCTCAACGACCCGCTGAGCATCGAAGTCAGCCCGCGCAACGTGGCGGCGAACACCGTCAAGCAATGGGTTGTGGTGGTGGACAAGAAGCGTAAGCCGGAGCTGTTCATTCACTTGCTGCGCAAGGGCAAGTGGAAACAGGTGCTGGTGTTCGCCAAAACCCGCAATGGCGTGGACGCGCTGGTGGAAAAACTTCAGGGCCTGGGCATCAATGCCGACGGCATTCACGGCGACAAACCCCAGGCGACCCGTCAGCGCGCGCTGGATCGTTTCAAGGCCAGCGAAATACAGATTCTGGTGGCGACCGACGTTGCGGCCCGTGGTCTGGATATCGAAGATCTGCCGATGGTGGTCAACTTCGACCTGCCGATCGTGGCTGAGGACTACATCCACCGTATCGGCCGCACCGGTCGTGCGGGTGCCACCGGTGAGGCAATTTCCCTGGTGTGCGCGGATGAAGTGAATCAGCTGTCCGCCATTGAGATGCTGACCCGTCAGACCCTGACGCGCCAGATGGAGCAGGATTTCGAGCCTGAACATCGGGTGCCGGATACTGATTCCAGTGGTCAGGTGGTGAAGAAACCGAAAAAACCGAAGAAGCCAAAGACCTCCGGTGGCAGCAAGCGCAACCTCGGTAAATGGGTTGAGAGCGGGGATGCTTCGGCGGTGGAACCTTCGCTCAAGCCTGTGCGAAAAGTGCCGGTGTTTAACACTGGGCCGCGTAAGAAGAAGCCTTGATTACACGCGGCGTCTGTTAGGCCGCCATCGCGAGCAAGCTCGCTCCCACATGGGATCTGCTGTGAACACATTATTTGTGAACACTCGAGATCCCATGTGGGAGCGGGCTTGCTCGCGAAGGGTGCGCTGCGGTCCTCAACCCTCACGCTTCAACCACTCCACCATCCCCAACCCCGCCGCCCGCCCACTGGCAAAACACCCCGTCAGCAAATAGCCGCCCGTCGGCGCTTCCCAGTCCAGCATTTCGCCCGCGCAGAACACCCCAGGCAGCTGCTTGAGCATCAAGCGCTCATCCATCGACTCGAACTTCACGCCGCCCGCACTGCTGATGGCTTCGTCCAATGGACGGGTTTTCACCAGCGTCAGTGGCAATGCCTTGATCGCTTTTGCCAGCAATGCCGGATCGGCAAAGGATTCTGCGCCGGTCAGTTCGCGCAACAGCGCCGCTTTGACGCCATCAAGACCCAACTGACTGTGCAAGTGTTTGGACATCGAGCGTGAACCGCGCGGTTTGCTCAGCGCAGCCTCAACTTTATCCACAGGTCGGCCCGGCAATAGGTCGATATGAACAGTCGCCGAGCCATGCAGATTGATGGCTTCACGGATCGGTGCCGACAGGGCGTAGATCAAACTGCCCTCAATGCCCGTGGCGGTGATCACGCACTCGCCGAGGCGCGGGATGTCGTCATTGAGGCCGATGGCGATATTTTTCAGCGGCGCGCCGGCGAATTTGCTGACCATCAATTCGCTCCAGTCCTGCACCTCGAAGCCGCAATTGCTCGGTTGCAACGGCGCCAGTCCTACGCCGTGCTGTTCAAGTGGCAGCATCCAGGCGCCGTCCGAACCGAGGCGCGACCAACTGCCGCCGCCGAGGGCTAACAAGGTTGCGTCGGTTGTTAAGGTTTTTTCACCTTCGGGGCTGGACACTTTCAGGCTGCCATCGGCATTCCAACCCAGCCAGCGGTGGCGGGTGTGGATAACTACGCCACTGTCCCGCAGGCGTTTGAGCCAGGCGCGCAGCAGGGGCGCGGCTTTCATGTCCGTAGGAAATACCCGGCCGGAGCTGCCGACAAAGGTTTCGATGCCCAGGTCATGAATCCATTGGCACAACGCATCGGCGCCGAATGACCGCAGCAGTGGTGCAATCTGCGGTGCCCGTTCGGCGTAGCGCGAGAGGAACGCCGGGTAGTCTTCGGAGTGAGTGATGTTCATGCCGCCGACGCCGGCCAGCAGGAATTTTCGCCCCACCGAAGGCATGCCGTCGTACAGGTCGACCTTGATCCCGGCCTGGCTCAGCACCTCAGCGGCCATCAGGCCGGCGGGGCCGCCGCCGATGATGGCAACGTGAGGGGGGAGGGCTGGGGAGGATTGGGTCATGGAATGCGCTGCGGTATGGCTGGATAAGCCGCGCATTCTATCAGCACAAATCAGGGTGGGAGCGGGCTTGCTCGCGAAGAGGGAGTGTCAGTCGACATCAATGTTGCCTGATACATCGCTTTCGCGAGCAAGCCCGCTCCCACATGGGTTCTGTGGTGTTTGTAAAAGGGTGGTTAAAAAACAACCAGTCCTTTGTAGGCTATGTGCAGCAAGGCCTGTAGGCGCTTTCACTCAGGTTATCCACAGGCAGTTCCACAGGCATTGTGGGTAAAGCATCCACAACTCAGTGACAACCTGATGACTGCCAGACCCGTTGCGCGCTGTGATGGAGGATGCCGTGGCGGCGGGCCAGGGCCTGGCGGTCCTTGCTGTAGCCGCCGCCGATCACCCCGACCACCGGAATGTCCCGGCCCAGGCAGTGGCGCATCACGCTTTCATCGCGGGCGGCGACGCCTTCGTCTGTCAGCTTCAGGTAACCCAGTGCGTCATCCTTATGCACATCCACCCCGGCGTCATACAGCACCAGATCGGGTTGGTAGAGCGGCAGCAAATAGTTGAGCGCGTCGTCCACCACCTTCAAGTAATCGGCATCGCCCATGCCCTTGGGCAGTGGAATGTCCCAGTCACTTTCGGCCTTGCGTGCAGGAAAATTCTTCTCGCAGTGCAGGGAAACGGTCACCGCGTCCGGGGTGTTGTGCAGAATCCGTGCAGTCCCGTCGCCCTGGTGTACGTCGCAATCGAAGATCAGTACCCGATTCACCCGACCGCTTTCCAGCAGGTAATGGCTGATCACCGCCAGGTCATTGAAGATGCAGAACCCCGCCGGGTAGTCGTAGTGAGCGTGGTGGGTGCCGCCGGCCAGGTGACAAGCCAGTCCGTGTTCGAGTGCTTGTTCGGCCGCCAGCAATGAACCGCCAACCGCCCGCACCGTGCGCCGGGCCAGGGCTTCATTCCACGGCAGGCCGAGCCGCCGCTGGTCTTCGCGGGACAACTCGCCGCTCATATAGCGTTCGATATACGCAGGGTCATGAGCGAGGGCCAGAATCTCGGCAGGACAGAGCTCAGGACGCAGCAAATCGGCGTCCCGGGTCAGGCCGCTGTCCACCAGGTGATCGCGCAGCAGGCGAAACTTGTCCATCGGGAAGCGGTGCTCCGCCGGGAACTCGGGGCTGTAGTCTTCGTGGTAGATCAACGGCAGGGGCATGGCAGATTTATCTAGGAAGGCCTGTAGGAATCAGTGAAGGATCCTACCAGCGATGTAGACTCGGAGCATGGAATTGGAGGAGCACGATGGAGCCGATACTGGAACTCGAAAGCGCACGACTGCTGCTCAGGCAATGGCGCGATGAGGATTTGCCGGAGTTTGCGGCGATGTGTGCCGATCCACAGGTGATGCGTTATTTCCCGGCGCCGTTGAGTCGACTGGAAAGTGCTTCGCTGATCGGGCGGATTCGCGGGCATTTTGCCGAGCACGGTTTCGGTCTCTGGGCGCTGGAGCGCAAGGATACCGGCCAGTTCATCGGGTTTACCGGGCTGGCGGAGGTTAACTTCGATGCGCCGTTTGTGCCGGCCATCGAGATCGGCTGGCGCCTGGCCCGCGAGCATTGGGGGTTGGGTTACGCCAGTGAGGCCGCGTGGACCGCTCTGCGCTGTGGCTTTGACCGGTTGGCGCTGAAGGAAGTCGTGGCCTTCACCACGCAAACCAATTTGCCGTCGGAGAAAGTCATGCAGGCCATCGGAATGCACCATGAGTCAGCCGATGACTTTGAGCACCCGAGGCTCGCGGTCGATCATCCGCTGCGTCACCATGTGTTGTACCGCATCACCCGTGAGCAATGGCTGCAAACCTTGCATGGATAAGCAGGCACGGACGTTTACAATGGCCGCCATTGGCGTGAGCCATTAACTGAGTCGACCGCCGCAGCCAAGACTGCGCGGCATTGCGTTGTGTGAGGAGAGCCTGAATGAGCCAAGTGTTGGAAGATCTGGTAGACCTGCTGACCCTGGAACCGATTGAAGAAAACCTGTTCCGTGGCCGCAGCCAGGATCTGGGTTTCCGTCAGTTGTTCGGCGGCCAGGTGCTCGGCCAGTCCCTGTCGGCGGCCAGTCAGACCGTTGAAGAAACGCGGCATGTGCACTCGATGCACGGTTATTTCCTGCGTCCGGGCGATGCCAAGTTGCCTGTGGTGTATCAGGTTGATCGGGTTCGCGACGGCGGCAGTTTCAGCACTCGTCGGGTGACGGCGATCCAGAAGGGCAATCCGATTTTCACCTGCAGCGCGTCCTTCCAGTACGACGAAGAAGGCTTCCAGCACCAGACTGAAATGCCACAAGTGGTCGGCCCGGAAAACCTGCCGTCGGAACTGGAGCTTGCCCAGCAACGCGCGCACTTGATTCCGGAACACATGCGCGAAAAACTGCTGTGCCCGAAACCGATCGAATTCCGCCCGGTGACCGAGACAGATCCCTACAACCCGCAAGCGTCTGACCCGATCAAGTATGTGTGGTTTCGTGCTGATGGTGCCTTGGCCGATTCGCCGGCGCTGCACAAATACCTGCTGGCCTACGCCTCGGACTTCGGACTGCTGACCACTTCACTGCTGCCTCATGGCAAATCGGTCTGGCAGAAAGACATGCAGGTCGCCAGCCTTGACCACGCGTTGTGGTTTCATTCGGACCTGCGTGCCGATGACTGGTTGCTCTATGCCATGGACAGCCCGTGGGCCGGCAATTCCCGCGGGTTCTCCCGTGGCAGCGTGTTCAATCGCGCCGGGCAACTGGTGGCTTCGGTGACTCAGGAAGGCCTGATTCGCCATCGCAAGGATTGGGCATGAGCCTGGCCGAGGTGCGGCACTGGGTGTTCGACATGGACGGCACCCTGACGGTGGCCGTGCATGACTTCGCGGCAATTCGCGTGGCGCTGGCGATCCCGCCTGAGGACGACATCCTGACCCACCTCGCCGCACTGCCAGCCGAAGAAGCCGCCGCCAAACATGCGTGGTTGCTGGAGCATGAACGGGACTTGGCGTTGGGTTCGAAGCCGGCACCGGGTGCCGTGGAACTGGTGCGGGAACTGGCCGGGCGCGGTTATCGCCTCGGCATCCTTACTCGTAACGCACGGGAATTGGCCCATGTGACGCTGGAGGCAATCGGCTTGGCCGACTGCTTCGCGGTCGAGGACGTGCTGGGCCGTGACGAAGCGCCGCCGAAGCCGCATCCCGGTGGTTTGCTGAAGTTGGCTGAAGCCTGGAGCGTGCCGGCGAGCGAGATGGTGATGGTCGGGGATTACCGCTTCGACCTGGATTGCGGTCGAGCGGCGGGCACGCAGACGGTGCTGGTGAATCTGCCTGAGAACCCGTGGCCGGAGTTGGCGGATTGGCATGCGCAGGATTGTGTTGAGTTGCGGCAGATGCTTTTCGCTTGAGTAGTTTGTTGTCAGTTTAATCGCCATCGCGAGCAGGCTCGCTCCCACATTGAGATGCGGTTCCCCTGTGGGAGCGAGCCTGCTCGCGATGGCGCCAGATCAGGCGACACAACCTTTACTGACTGAACAAAACCTTCTGCCCCTCCGGGGACGTAAACATCCCATCCCCGTCATGCCCAACCCCGGGCACTTCGACCAATCGCTGATTCACCCCTTGTGGATTGCGCCGCAGCAAATAGTCGAAAAAGTTGTGTCCGCGAATCAGCCGATAAGCCCCTTGAGCCTCAGCTTCGCAGCCTTTGTCGAGCGCCGGATGCTGCGGGTCAGTGTCCTGCTGGCCGAGCAGATAAATCACATCACGCTTGATGTAACTGCCTTCAAGCTGCGAAGCCGTTTGCCCACCGGCATAGATCGGCATGTCCGTCAGACCATACTTCCAGCGATTGAAACCGGGGCACTGTGCATGAGTGAATGCCACCGGTCGCTGCTCATTGAAGTAGGCATAGGACGACGGGTTGGCCACCACGTAGCGAATCTTTACGCCGGCGGCGGCGAGCGCCGGTTGATCGTGCGCCAGCAGCGCATAACGCTGAACAACCTGGCCACCACCGGAGTGACCGGCGACGACGATTTGCTTCACGTCCGGAAATTGTCGGCGATCGCTGATCCGCTCGATGATTTGGTCGAGTGCCGCGTAGGAACTCACCGGAAACGGGCCTGTGGATAACCCGCCGGCCATCCAGTCATTGCCATGCCAGCGCAATACGCTGTCCGGCAGCGGGTGGCGAACGATGTCGGTTTCATTGAGAAATTGCGGAGCGATCACCAGCGTCGTCGCGCTTTGGCCAGCCGCTTCAGCCGCCTTCTCGCCGCTGCGGCGGTAGGTTTCAGCGTTGCGCAATCGACCATGGATGATGATCAGCACCCGTTCGATTTTCGCCGGCGCCGGGCCAAGGCCCACTGCCATCTCACCTTCTTTCAAGAGTAGGCGCCCGGGGCTGATCTCTTTTACCCCGTGCTCGTCAGCCTGGGCAGTTGCGCAGGCGATCAACAGAACCAGCAGCCATCTATGCATTTACAGGTTTTTCGCCGCAAAGGTATCGCACTGGCCAACCTGGCCTTGGGCGAAACCGGTTTTGAACCAGCGCACCCTTTGCGCTGACGTGCCATGAGTAAACGAGTCCGGGACCACGCGGCCCTGACTTTGCTGTTGCAAGCGGTCGTCGCCAATGGCATTGGCGGCGTTCAAGGCTTCCTCGATGTCACCGGGCTCCAGCCAGTTCAGACGTTTCTGAGCATTGTTGGCCCAGACCCCGGCCAGGCAATCGGCCTGAAGCTCCTGGCGCACCAGTAAACCACCATCGCCTTCCATCTGCCGGCCTTGTTGGCGAGCCGCCTGAATTTTCGCGGAAACGCCGAGCAACGTCTGAACATGGTGTCCGACTTCATGAGCGATCACGTAGGCCTGAGCGAAGTCGCCCGCAGCGGAGAAGCGTTGCGACATTTCCTGGAAGAACGCCATGTCCAGATAAACCTTCTGATCGGCCGGGCAGTAGAACGGACCGGTCGCCGAAGTCGCCAGGCCGCACGCCGAGTTCACGCGGTTGCTGAACAGCACCAGGGTCGGGTTCTTATATTGCTTGCCGGCCTGCTGGAAAATCTGGCCCCAGGTGTCCTCGGTATCACCGAGGATCGAGCGCACGAATTCGGCCTGTTCGTCATTGGCCGGTGGCGCCTTGCGAGTCTGAGTTGTGGCCGGCGCCGATTGTTCGGTCATTTGCCCAGTCAGTTGTCCGAGGATCTGCAACGGATCCTGGCCGGTAATCCAGCCAATCCCGACGATCAACAGGATCGCCGTCAGACTCAAGCCCTTGCCACCACCAAAGCGCATTCCGCCGCCACCACCGCCACCACCGACATCATCACCACGGGCATCGACCACGTTGTCGCTGCGTCGGCCTTTTTTCCATAGCATGTGGGAATCCTCGTGTTGTTCGTGGTGAAGAGTGTTGTTGGTGTGTAGGTGTGGCGCCAGTCCGGTCGTCCATCTTTTGCCGCGCACGGTAGCATTCCGGCAACGCATTTAACGTTACCGGGAAAGCTACAGCGTTGTATTGAGCGTGAATAACCCGGCAAATTCCGTCAGCCGCCGGGTATTTGTCGGGTGGGCGAATGCCTGTCTCGGCGGGTTACTGGTCGAACGCGTCCCACACGGGCGCAAAGTCCGGATTGACCTGACGTTCACGCTTGGACAAACAGGCGATCAGCTTGCGGTCTTCGTCATCGAGTGTGATGTCGAGGGCTTGCAGGTTGGCCAGTTGATTGGCCTTGGGGATCGCCGCGACGTTAGGCTGATCGAGCAGCCATTTTCCACGGCGCGGGTGCATTCTTCATCGAGCATCGGCGAGGTGTCGAGCCCGAGTTTGGGCATGTTCAAACCGTGTGCGTTAACGATGCGCTGCATGATCGCTCTCCCTCCATGAATGATGCTTTTAGAATCTAATTAAAAAAAATATAGGGTCCTTATGATCTTCAACAAGCAATCAGGCTTTAAAACGGGCGGTTATCGGACAGCGAGTTCCAGATTTCGCATCCGGGAGGTTGTCTTCTAGAATCGGACAAATTGTGTTGGGAGCCTCCCATGGCCGGCAGTCAGATCGAACGAGTTTTCAGTGTGCTGGAAAGCCTCACCAGCGACCCGCGTGGCCTGCCGATGCAGACGTTGGCGGAGCAACTGGATATCCCGAAAAGCGCGACCCATCGCCTGCTCGCCGAGCTGATTCGGCTGGGTTATGTGCGGCAGAATCAGGACACCTTGCGCTATCACCTGTCGACCAAACTGGTGGCGATGGGGTTCCGTTATTTGTCGAGCAGCGGGGCGGATATTGTCCAGCCAGTGCTGGATCGCCTGGCGCAGGAAACCGGCGAGCTGGTGCGTCTGGGGGTGATTGAAGGTGAGCGCCAGACCTGGATCGCCAAATCCCAGGGCGCTCGATCCGGGCTGCGTTATGACCCGGACATGGGGCGCGATGCACCGCTGTTTTACACCGCGTCCGGCCACGCGTGGCTGGCCTGCATGAGCGATGCCGAGGCGTTGTCGCTGGTGGAGCGCCAAGGGGCGGAGCGACCCAAGGATCTGGGGCCGAATGCGCCACGCTCCAATATTGAATTGCTTGAGCGCCTGCGCCTGGCGCGCGAGCAGGGTTATGCCTGGGTCGAGGAAAGCTCGGCGGTGGGCACTTCGGCGATTGCGGCGGTGGTACGACATCCGGGCGATGGGCGGGTGATCGGTGTGCTTAGCGTTGCCGGGCCGAGCGCGCGAATGCCGGGTGCACGGTTGCATGAGCTGGCGCCGCTGTTGTTGACGTTTGCCGAGGAGTTGTCGGCGGCGAGTCTGGCGTCGGAGTTGTTCAGTTAGGTCAAACCACACAGATCCAGGGTGGGAGCGGGCTTGCTCGCGAAGGCGGCTTAATATTCAGCGGTTGTGGTGACTGTTGCACCGCTTTCGCGAGCAAGCCCGCTCCCACATTTGATCTGCGTAGGACCTGATAAAGCTGTGCGCTGTTCGAACACTATTCACGTTCTCTTCTGTGAGAATATGGAACCAGGTTCTAAATTATTGGAATTAGATTTCCAAAGGATTGCCATGACCATCAGCACCCCACTCTCCGGTGTAAACAAACCCTTCAAGGGGATTTTGCTGATCGTTGCCGCGACCTTCCTGTTTTCCAGCCATGACGCGTTGTCGAAATACCTCTCCGGGTTCTACCCGATCATCATGGTGGTCTGGGCCCGATATCTGGTTCACACCTTGTTGATGGCCGGGATTTTTCTGCCGCAATCCGGGTTGCGTGTCCTACGCACCAAACGACCATTGCTGCAGTTGGCGCGGGCGTTGTGTCTGCTGGGTACCAGCCTGTTTTTCACCACTGGTTTGTTGTACATACCCCTGGCCGAAGCCACGGCAGTCAACTTTCTTGCGCCGGTGTTGGTCACTGCGCTGTCGGTGCCGCTGCTCAAGGAGCACGTCACCCGTGGCCAATGGATCGCGGTGATTTGCGGTTTTATCGGCGTGCTGATCATCATCCACCCCGGCGGCGAACTGTTCACCCCGGCGGTGTTGTTGCCGTTCTGCTCGGCGATGTTTTTCTGCTTCTATCAGTTGCTCACTCGCAAGCTCAGCCAGATCGACAGCCCGACCACCAGCAACTTCTTCGCCGGGTTGTGCAACACCCTGGTGATGAGCGCGCTGGTGCCGTTCTTCTGGCAGTTGCCAAGCCTCGGTCATGGGTTGTTGATGCTGGCGCTGGGGAGCTGCGGGATGACCGCGCATTTGTTCCTGACCCAGGCGTTCCGTTACGCCGCACCGGCATTGCTGGCGCCGTTTGGTTATTGTCAGATTGTGTTTGCCGGGCTGCTGGGCTGGCTGCTGTTTTCTCACACGCCGACCCTGACCACGGTGGTCGGGATCGCGGTGATTTGTTGCAGCGGGTTGGCGGCTGCGTGGCAGCAGAGTCGCCGGTAAAGCGCTGAACGAACTGTGGGAGCGAGCTTGCTCGCGATGGTGGTGTATCAGTCAGCATAGATATCGACTGGTAGATCGTCATCGCGAGCAAGCCCGCTCCCACAGGGTGTGTCTCGTGTTTTAGTCGGTAACGGCAGGAATCTTGCGCGGTGCCATGAAGTACATCCAGATCAGCGCGATGAAGTACATCGCCGGAATCATGGTGAACAGCACCGTGTAGTTGTTGTTGGTCACCGTCAGGATGTGCCCGACCAACTGCGTCATGAACATGCCGCCGATGGCCGCGCACATGCCGCCGAAGCCGAACACCGTGCTCATCATGTGTTTGGGCGTGTAGTCCATCACCAGGCTCCAGATGTTCGCAGTCCAGGCCTGGTGCGCACCAATGGCCAGGGAGATGGCGAACACCGCGACCCACAAGTTGTTGGAACCCGCCGCCATGATCACGCCGATGATGCAGCAGGCGAACAGGAACATCGACATCAGTCGCGCCTTGATCGGGTTGACTCCACGGCCGATCAGGAAAGAGGACAGAATCCCGCCACCGACGCTGCCGAAGTCCGCCGTCAGGTAAATGATGATCAGCGGGATGCCCATCTGGGTCACGTTGATGCCCAGGTTGTATTGCTGATTGAGGAACGGTGGCAGCCAGTAAAGGTAAAACCAGAACACCGGCGCGGTCATCGAGTAGGCGAGGGCGAAGGCCCAGGTGCCACGCATGCGCAGGATTTTCGAGAACGGGACGCGGGATTGTTCCGGCTCGACTTCCTTCTGGATGTAATCCAGTTCCGACTGTTTAACGCTCGGGTGATCTTCAGGGTTGAAGTACTTCAAACCCCAGAACACCAACCAGATCCCGCCCAGTGCCGACATGCACAGGAACGCCGCTTGCCAGCCCCACGCGTGAAGAATCAGCGGCAACAGCATCGGCGTGAACATCGCGCCGACGTTGGTCCCGGCGTTGAAGATGCCGGTGGCCACGGCGCGCTCGCCCGCCGGGAACCACAACCGGGTGGTTTTCACACAGGCCGGGTAGTTCGCCGCCTCGGTCAAACCAAGAATAAACCTACAGACCATGAAGCCTGCGGCCGACGTGGCCAGGCCATGGGCGCCGGTGGCCAGGCTCCAGAGCAGTACCGCGCAGAAGAACACGCGCTTGACGCCGACCCGGTCGATCAACCGGCCTTGCAGCACGAAGCCAATGGCGTAGCCGACCTGAAACCAGAAGTTGATGTTGGCGTAGTCCATCGCCGTCCAGCTCATTTCCTTGGCCAGGATCGGTTGCATGACGCCCAGTGCGGCGCGGTCGATGTAGTTCAGAGTGGTGGCGAAAAATACCAGCGCCAGCATGCCCCAACGGGTTTTGCCGACCGCCATGGCGCCGCGGATCTTGTCGCCGATGCCGCTGCTGGCAGGAGTCATGGAGGAACGCTCCATGGGAGAGCTTTGAGAAGGAGTCATGTAGGCCACCCGATTATTTTTATGTGGTGTTCTAGGTCTTTGGTAACCGAGACCGATGGTTTGTGACCGGTCTCAATGTGCAGCAGATGTTGGGCAGTGGACGAAAAGTCGTCAATTCGCCAAGGGCCATTGTGTTCGATAATCGCCCGCAAAACTAACCGGGTAGTACACTTTAAATTGCTGTGCGGGATACTGCAGCCAATAATTTACCCCAAGAAAAACGCGATCCCTGTAGGAGCTCCTACAGATAGCAGCGCGTGCAATGCCTCTAACAAGATGATCTCCACCCACCGGGAGTCGATATATGCAGCGTTCCATTGCCACTGTTTCCTTGAGCGGTACCCTGCCGGAAAAACTTGAAGCCATCGCCGCCGCCGGGTTTGACGGGGTGGAGATTTTCGAGAATGACCTTCTCTACTACGACGGCAGTCCCCGTGAAATTAAACAGATGTGCGCCGATCTCGGGATCGCCATCACGCTGTTTCAACCCTTCCGGGATTTCGAAGGTTGCCGCCGCGATCGTTTGCCGCGCAATCTGGAACGGGCAGAACGCAAGTTCGACCTGATGCAGGAACTCGGCACCGATCTGGTGCTGGTCTGCAGCAACGCTTCGGCTGACTCCCTCGGCGATGAACACATCCTGGTGGATGACTTGCGTTTGCTGGCCGAGCGGGCCGGTGCTCGTGGCTTGCGAATCGGTTACGAAGCCCTGGCTTGGGGCCGTCACGTTAATACTTATCAACAGGTGTGGAACATCGTTCGCCAAGCTGATCACCCGAGCCTCGGTGTGTTGCTGGACAGCTTTCACACGCTCTCGCTCAAGGGCGATCCGAGCGCCATCGCCGAGATTCCGGGCGACAAGATTTTCTTCGTGCAAATGGCCGACGCGCCGATCCTGGCCATGGATGTGTTGGAGTGGAGTCGGCATTTCCGCTGTTTCCCCGGCCAGGGCGAATTTGATCTGGCAGGTTTCCTCGCACCGATTATCAAGAGTGGCTACACCGGGCCGCTGTCGCTGGAGATCTTCAACGACGGCTTTCGCGCCGCGCCGCCACGGGCTAACGCCGCCGACGGTTTGCGCTCGTTGCTGTACCTGGAAGAGAAAACCCGCCAGCGTCTGGCCCAGGAAGCCAAGCCTGTGGCCAACGTCGATATCCTGTTCGAGACCCCCAAGGCCAGCGAGTACAACGGCATCGAGTTTCTTGAGTTTGCGGTAGATGAAAGCCTCGGCGCCAAGCTTTCGCACTGGCTGGAGCGGCTGGGTTTCGTCAAGGCCGGGCAACATCGCTCCAAGAGCGTCAGCCTGTTACGCCAGGGCGATATCAACCTGATCCTCAACTCCGAACCGTACTCCTTCGCCCACAGCTTTTTCGAAGCCCACGGCCCGTCGTTATGCGCAACGGCAGTGCGGGTCAAGGACAGCGCCAGTGCCCTGGCGCGTGCCGTGGCCTACAAGGGCCAGCCCTATCGCGGGCTGGTCGGCCCCAACGAACTTGAGCTGGCGGCGGTGCGCGCACCGGACGGTAGCCTGATTTATCTGGTGGACGAGGAGGCCGATGTCTACGGCACCGATTTCAATCTGCAACCAGTGGCGACGGCCAGCGGCGGCCTCAAGCGCATCGATCACATGGCGATGGCGTTGCCGGCGGACAGCCTCGACAGTTGGGTGCTGTTCTATAAAAGCCTGCTGGATTTTGAGGCAGACGACGAAGTGGTGCTGCCCGATCCGTACGGCTTGGTGAAGAGCCGGGCGCTGCGTAGCCGTGACAGTTCGATCCGCTTGCCGCTGAACATTTCCGAGAACCGCAACACCGCGATCTCACACGCACTGTCGAGTTATCGCGGTTCCGGGGTGCATCACATTGCCTTCGATTGCGACGACATCTTTGCCGAAGTCAGCCGCGCGAAAGAGGCGGGCGTGCCGCTGCTGGATATCCCGCTCAACTACTACGACGACCTCGCCGCGCGGTTCGATTTTGACGACGAGTTCCTCAGCGAACTGGCCTACTTCAACGTGCTCTACGACCGTGATGCCCAAGGTGGCGAGTTGTTCCATGTGTACACCGAGCCATTCGAAGGGCGGTTCTTCTTCGAGATCATTCAGCGCAAAAATGGCTACGCCGGTTACGGTGCAGCCAACGTCGCGGTGCGTCTGGCTGCGATGGCAAAATCCCGAAGTGGTGCCGTACGTCAGGCAAAGTTGTAGGAAAATCGTAAACATGGCGTTAAACCGCAGCCGTGCGGCTTCCTTCACTGTGCGGCGCGGCCCATAATCGCCAGCTTGTGCAGTAATGGCCGTGAGCCCGCAATGACAATAACTTCAGAACTCCCCGTTGCCACCGACGAACCGCTTGTCGAGCCTCGCAAGAGTCGCAAGAACAACCCGGAAAAGACCCGCGAAAACATCCTTCAAGAAGCGATTGTCGAGTTCGTCCAGCAAGGACTTTCCGGCGCTCGCGTCGATGCAATCGCCGAGCGTATCCACACCTCCAAGCGCATGATCTATTACTACTTCGGCAGTAAGGAACAGCTCTATATCGAGGTGCTGGAAAAGCTTTACGGGGATATCCGCAGCACGGAAAACCGTCTGCACCTGGCCGAACTGGCGCCGGTGGAGGCGATTCGCCGACTGGTGGAGTTCACCTTTGATCACCATGATCGCAACGTCGATTTCGTGCGGATCGTCAGCATTGAAAACATTCACAACGCCGAATACGTGAAGCGCTCCGATGCGATCAAGGCGATGAACAACACCATTCTTGATTCACTGGGCGAGATTTTGCTTCGCGGGGCTGAAGCGGGTGTTTTTCGTTCCGGCGTCAATGCGCTCGACGTGCATTTGTTGATCAGCTCGTTCTGCTTCTATCGCGTGTCGAACCGCCATACGTTTGGTGAGATTTTTCAGATTGATCTGCCGGATGAAAGCGTCAAACAGCGTCATCGGGAGATGATTTGCGAGTCGGTTTTGCGATACCTGCAGGCCTGACCTGTGGCGAGGGAGCTTGCTCCCGCTGGGCTGCGAAGCAGCCCCTTCCGATCTATCACCCATTCATGCTTTGAAAGTGCGCCAGCATCCGCTGCGCATCCGGCACCACACCACTGAACAATTCAAACGCCTTCACCGCCTGAAACACCGCCATGTTGCCGCCATCCAGCGTCCGGCAACCCAAGGCGCGGGCGCTGCGCAGCAGTTCGGTTTCCAGCGGGAAGTAAACGATCTCCGCCACCCACATTTCAGCTCTCAACAGCTCCACCGGCACTGGCGTGCCTGGCAGTTTTTTCATGCCCATGGGCGTGGTATTCACCAGGCCGTCGGCCACGGCCAGGGTGCTCGCCAGATCGTGCCCTGCCACCGCCCGCCTTGCACCGAAATGCTGATTGAGGTTGTTCGCCAGCGCCTGCGCCCGGCTGTCATCCACGTCGAAAATGCTCAATTGCCGGACGCCTTCGCTCAGTAGCGCGTGAGCCACCGCCGCGCCCGCGCCACCGGCGCCCATTTGGACGACACGTTCACGGGCGACGTCCTTCAACCCCCGGCGAAAACCTTCGGCAAATCCCAGGCAATCGGTGTTGTGGCCGATGCGTTTGCCGTCCTTGAGCACCACCGTGTTGACCGCGCCAATGCCTCGGGCTTCCGCAGACAATTCGTCGAGTAACGGAATGATGGCCTGCTTGCACGGAAAGGTGATGTTCAGCCCGGTAAAGTTCATACGCTCGGCGGCCATCAGCAGGTCGGGCAGGGCGTTGAAATCAAGCTTCAGTTGGTCAAGGTCGATCAAGCGATAGAGGTAACGCAGTCCTTGGGCATCGCCTTCATGTTCGTGCAGCGCCGGCGTGCGAGAGGCCTGGATGCCAGCGCCGATCAGACCGGCGAGTACCACGGTGTTCTGTGTCATGGCGCTTATCCCTTCAAACGTTGGCTGAAATGCTCCAGCGCCAAGCGATAACCGTGGCTGCCGAAACCTGCCATAACAGCCGTGGCGATGGCCGAGACAAAGGAGTGGTGACGGAACGGTTCGCGGGCGTGGACGTTGGACAGGTGAACTTCGATCACCGGTAGTTCGCTGGCCACCAAGGCGTCGCGAATCGCCACCGAGGTGTGCGTCCATGCCGCCGGGTTGATGATAATCCCGGCGCAGCGGCCGCGGGCAGCGTGAATCCAGTCGAGCAATTCGCCTTCGTGGTTGGTCTGGCGAAACTCCACCGCCAGGCCGAACTCCTCGGCCGCACGACCGCACAACGCGGAAATGTCGGCCAGGGTTTCGTGGCCATAGATCGCCGGTTCACGGGTGCCAAGCAGGTTCAGGTTCGGGCCGTTGAGCACCAGAACGATAGGGGGCATGGGTGACTCTCCACTTATTATTTTTGGCATGGCTGTCAGTTTCAGCCTGTGGAGATAAATTGTACTAGTCGGTTACTTTGGTCAAATGAAGAGGTCGTGTGACGGGCTTTTGTGGGCGGTGATCGGACATAAGAAAAAGATCGAAGCCTTCGGCAGCTCCTACAGGTGCGATCTTTTAACGCGGCAAATGCTCAACCAGAAAATCGATGAAAGCCCTCAACCGCAACGGCACATGCCGGCTCTGCGGATAGAGCAGGGTGAAGGGCCGCGAACGTCCGCTATAAGGCTTGAGCACTTCCACTAGCGAGCCGTCGGCCAACTCGTTTTCGACAATAAAGCGATAGGTCTGAAACAACCCCGCACCGTGCTTCGCCAGGGTCACGCCCCCCAACACATCGTCAGAACAACTGAGGCTTCCCTCGGCGAGAATCTCCTGCGGCACGCCATTGCCGTTGAACAACCAGGCAATCCGTCGGCCACTGCTGGGCAATTCGTATTGAATGCATTCGTGCTGTTGGAGATCACCCAGCGTTTGTGGCACGCCCGCGCGCTTCAGGTAACCGGGACTGGCGATCATCACCAGCGCCGCGTCTTCCAGGTGCCTGGCAATCAAACCGGAATCCGGAATCGCCCGCACGCGGATCGCCATGTCATAGCCTTCGCCGACGAAATCGATGTTGCGATTGCTGATATGCGCCTCGACCTTCACCGCCGGAAAGCGCGCACGAAACGCCGGTAGCAACGGCAAGATCCGGTGATGGCCATAAGTCGTAGGAATACTGATACGCAAGGTGCCGGACGGTTCCTGCTGCTGGCCCATGACCTCGCGTTGAGCTTCAACCAATTGCGCCAGCGCCTGACGGCATTCCTCGTAATAACGCCGACCACTGTCGGTCAACTTGACGCTGCGAGTGGTTCGGGCGAACAACCGCACGCCCAGGCGTTCCTCCATCCGCGACACCGAACGGCTCACGGCCGCCGGCGTCACCCCGGCCACCAACGCGGCGGCGGTAAAGCTGCCGGCTTCGGCCGCGAGGCAAAACAGTTCGATGCTGCCCAACTGAAGATCGTCGAAATACCGCTGCATGATTGATTACGCCGGGGATCAAATGAAGAGTCTGGCTCTGTATTTATCAAATGCCAGCGCATCAATACAACCGTTATCACGAAAGGATTGCTTACTATTTTCCGGCGTAAGGGGCAGGGCGGTCGCGGTCTCGAAAGCTAGTCTCAAGCTCAGGTGATTGATTTGGGGAGTCAGCACCAATTGTCGAATTCATAGGGAATGTCGAGTCATTCGACTCATTAACCTAACGGATGGGTTAGCATGAAATTATTCAACTACAACGGGTTGTCAGCGGTAATCATGTTGCGCGATGAGCACTGTCCACCGCATGCGCATGTGGACGCCGGCACCTGGAGTGCACGCTTCAAATTCAGCTTCTGGCACAACAGTGTCGAGCTTTGGGATGTGGTACCTCAATTGCAACGGCCGCCCGAGGCGGTGCTGGAGGAATTGCGTCATGCGCTCAGACAACCCGCTCACTTGCGTCGTGCACGCGGTATCTGGTGGGACAAGTTGCAAACGGCCTGCCTCGACAATCAATTGTGGGACTGGCAGACCAACG
Organism: Pseudomonas sp. ASL4; assembly: GCF_056680395.1. Classification (NCBI taxonomy): domain Bacteria; kingdom Pseudomonadati; phylum Pseudomonadota; class Gammaproteobacteria; order Pseudomonadales; family Pseudomonadaceae; genus Pseudomonas; species Pseudomonas sp. ASL4. Next base: position 1,674,256 of record NZ_CM155280.1, read on the forward strand.
AAATCGTGGTGATGAAAAGGATCACCAGCACGACCTACATGATTGGCTCGGCCTGTTACGAGCCCGAGAAGAACAAGACCCTGCTGGCGCTGGTGGGAGCTCCGGAGGGCGTGGAGATCGAATTATGAAAACGATTCAGCCAAAGATGCTGGTGGATCGGCCCGTGACTGAAGCAGTACTGGACGAGGCTATTGTGCGGGGGCGACTTCGCCACAAAAGTGGTTTGCAGGCGACGGCGGTAACGTTTCAGGATGCGTGCCTGACGGTCAGCTTCGAGGATGGCACTGGCGTGTTGTTACCTGTGAAGCTCTTTCCGGAGTTCGATGGTTTTGAGCCCGAGGATTTTGCCAGTCTGACCGTTGGTTTTTCTGGCACTGCACTCTGCCATGAGGAAAAGGACCTGCACGTCTCCATCGCCGGGATGATTTCAGCCAGCAAGCCCCTGATGAACATGGCGGCCTCGGTCATTTCCTCGCGCAATGGTCGCCAGAGCAGCGCCGCCAAGGCCGAGGCCGCCCGGGCCAACGGCAAAAAGGGTGGCCGCCCGCGCAAGGTCGAAGTTGTCCAATAAGCAGCACCCACAAAAAAGCCGTCATCAAGACGGCTGATTTGTATCTGGCACCTGCTATCAACGGCGGGTCAACAACACCCCGGATTCCATGTGATGCGTCCACGGAAACTGGTCGAACATCGCGCATTGGGTAATGCGGTGTGTGTCGTGCAACTGGGCGATGTTGGCCGCCAGGGTTTCCGGGTTGCAGGAGATGTAGAGGATGTTGTCGAAGCGTCGGGTCAGTTCGCAGGTGTCCGGGTCCATGCCGGCGCGCGGCGGGTCGACAAACACGCTGCCGAATTCGTAGCTCTTGAGGTCGATGCCGTGCAGGCGTCGGAACGGCCGCACTTCGTTCAAGGCTTCGGTCAGCTCTTCGGCGGACAAGCGCACCAAAGTGACGTTATCCACAGCGTTTTCGCTGAGGTTGCTCAACGCAGCATTGACCGAGGCTTTGCTGATTTCGGTGGCCAGCACTTTACGCACGCGAGTGGCGAGCGGCAGGGTGAAGTTGCCGTTACCGCAATACAACTCCAGCAAATCGTCAGTGCGATCGCCGAGAGCGTCATAAGCCCAGTTGAGCATCTTCTGGTTCACGGTGCCGTTAGGCTGGGTGAACGCGCCTTCCGGCTGACGGTAACTGAAGGTGCGACCGCCGACTTCCATCTGCTCGACCACGTAATCCTGGCCGATGACTTCGCGCTTGCCCTTGGAGCGACCGATGATGCTGACGTTCAAGTCCGCCGCCAGCTTCGACGCGGCGGTGTGCCAGTGCTCGTCCAGCGGGCGGTGGTAACACAGCGTGATCATCGCATCACCGGCCAGGGTGGTCAGGAACTCCACCTGGAACAGCTTGTGGCTCAGGGCCGCGCTGGCTTTCCACGCGGCTTTGAGTTGCGGCATCAATTCATTGATGCGCAGGCTGGCAATCGGGAACTCTTCGATCAGGATCGGCGTGCGCTTGTCTTCCTGGGAAAACATCGCGTAGTGACGCTCGCCGCCTTCGCGCCACAGGCGAAACTCCGCGCGCAGGCGGAAGTTCTTCAGTGGCGAGTCGAATACTGCAGGTTCTGGCGCGCCAAACGGGGCCAGCAGGTCACGCAAACGCGTGACCTTTTCTTCGAGCTGAGCGGCGTAGGCCTGGGAATCAAAAGTCATGCGTTGAACCAACCCAACTTGATCACAAACAGAATCGACAGAATCACCAGCGCCGGGTTCAGCTCACGAGCGCGCCCCGACAGCAACTTGATCACGGACCAGGAAATGAAACCGAAGGCGATGCCGTTGGCGATGGAATAGGTGAACGGCATCGCCAGGGCGGTGACCACGACCGGTGCGGCGACGGTGATGTCGTCCCAGTCTATTTCGGCCAGGCCGGATGTCATCAGTACGGCGACGAACAGCAGTGCCGGAGCGGTGGCAAACGCCGGAATGCTGGCGGCCAATGGCGAGAAGAACAGCGCCAGCAGGAACAGGATTGCGACCACGACGGCGGTCAGGCCGGTGCGGCCACCGGCACTGACGCCGGCTGCGGATTCGATGTAGCTGGTGGTGGTCGAAGTGCCCAGCAGCGAACCGGCCATGGCTGCGGTGCTGTCAGCGATCAGTGCGCGACCCATCTTCGGCATGTGGCCGTCCTTGCCCATCAGGCCGGCGCGTTTGGCAACTCCGATCAGCGTGCCAGAGTTGTCGAACAGGTCGACGAACAGGAAGGCAAAAATCACGCTGACCAGGCCGATGTCCAGTGCGCCCTTGATGTCCAGTTGCAGGAACGTCGGGGCCAGCGAAGGTGGCATCGACATCACGCCGCCGAACGGGGTGACGCCCAGTGCGATGGAGGCGACGGTCACGACCAGGATGCCGATCAGTACCGCGCCGCGAACCTTCAGGGCTTCGAGGGCAACGATCAGGGCAAAACCCAGGGTCGCGAGGATCGGTGCCGGTTGTTTCAAGTCACCTAGGCCGACCATGGTTGCCGGGTTGCTGACCACGATGCCGGCGTTGTGCAGGGCGATCAGTGCCAGGAACAGACCGATACCGGCGGCAATCGCCGAGCGCAGGGGCAACGGGATGCTGTTGATGATCCATTCACGGATGCGGAAGATCGACAGCAGGAAGAACAGCACCGCCGAGATAAACACCGCCCCCAGCGCCACTTGCCAGGTATGGCCCATGTGCAGGACCACGGTGTAAGTGAAGAACGCGTTCAGGCCCATGCCCGGCGCGAGCGCGATCGGGTAGTTGGCGATCAGGCCCATCACCGTCGAGCCGATGGCAGCGGCCAGGCAGGTGGCGACAAACACCGCGCCTTTGTCCATGCCAGTCTCGCCGAGGATGCTCGGGTTGACGAACAGAATGTAGGCCATGGCCAGGAAGGTCGTGACGCCCGCAAGAATCTCGGTGCGCACGTTGGTGTTGTGTGCCTTGAGTTGAAACAGCCTTTCCAGCATGTCTGCTCCCCGTGGCGCGCAGTGCGCCGTGAATGTATCGACCTCAACAGCAAAGCACAGACCGCCCTAGGCGCCCGGGAATTTTCTGTGGGTCGGAAAAAGCCGCGCATCATACCAGCCGTGTGGGGTAATGGCTGCGATCGTCGGCGATGTTTTGCCGTTAAGCGAAGTGAGCCATACTGCGCGCCTGTTTTGGGGGAGTCGTAATGGATCGCATCAAGCGCAAAATTGTTCGGTCGTGGGGTCTGTTTTTCGCGTTGCTGGCCAGTGCGCCCACCGTTCTGGCAGCGTCGGCACCGCCGTTGACCAGCGTTCATGTACTTAAGGTCCAGTCAGCCACCTGCGGGATTGAAAATATTTCTGCCGGGCAAGAGCGCACGACCTGTGATCACGGCGGCGCGAACATCAAGGTCTATGTGCTGGAGATGGGCTACGGGCGAGTGCCCACGGTCGGGATCGACGGTTTCAGCGTCGGCGGTGTACAAGCCAACGTCTGCGCCTACGCCAATGGCAATCCGACGCAATGCACCAGCACTCAGACGAGGATCGTCGGCAAGCTCTACATCTATGACCTGGGCGACAAGCAGGAAGGGACGTTCACCTTCAGCAACACCTCGATCAACGCACCGGGCAACACGGTATCGACGCAGCTTTACATCAAGTAACGACCAGGCGCGAACAAGGGTCCTTAAAGCTGACTAAGCTTTAAGGACCCTCCTGTGGACTGTGCCCATGACCTTTAGAGCTCTGATTACCCTCGCCGAGGGCATCGATGACCTGCAATGCGTGACCCTGGTCGACGTGCTGCGCCGCGCCAAGGTCGAAGTGGTGGTGGCCAGCATCGAAGGCCGACGCATGCTCACCTGTGCCCGTGGCACCCGCGTGACCGCCGATGCAATGCTGGTGGATTTGCTGGCCCAGCCGTTCGACCTGATCGTCCTGCCCGGCGGTGCCGTGGGCGCGCAACATCTGGCGGCCCATCAACCCCTGGAACAACTGATCAAGGATCAGGCTGCCGCCGGGCGCCTGTTCGCCGGCATCGCAGAAGCGCCGGCGCTGGCGCTGCAAGCCTTTGGTGTTTTGCGTCAGCGGCGTATGACCTGTTTGCCCACGGTCAGCAATCAACTGTCGGGCTGCACCTTCGTCGATCAACCCGTGGTGGTGGACGGCAATTGCATCACCGCCCAAGGCTCGGGCGCCGCGTTGCCCTTTGCGCTGGCACTGGTGGAGCAACTTTGCGGTAAGGCCACGAGAGCGGCGGTGGCGGGGGAATTGTTGGTTTAGCGCAGGTCAGGCGTGGACAGCAATAGGCTCGATGGCCGGCTGCTCACGATGTTCCGCTTGCCAGAGGTCATAGTCCGTTTGAACGCCTAGCCACATTCTGGCTTTGCCGATGCCTGCCCGCTCTAGACGTACCGCCAGGTCCGGACTGATCGGTGCATGGGCATGTAGCACCCTGGAAAGATGTGGCCGCGCAAATCCCAGATGGCGAGCCAATTCAGTGACGCTGATGCCAAGCTCGGGTAAAACATCCCGCAATAGTGTTTCGCCAGGGTGTGGCGGATTGTGCATGGGCATGGTCCTGCCTCCTGTCAGTGATAGTCCAGATAATCGACCAGTTCGATATCCGAGCCAATAAAACGAAAAATCACCCGCCAGTTACCCGAGACACTCAATGACCAATACTCGGCCAATTCTCCCTTGAGCGGGTGTAACCGCCATCCAGGAAGGTCGAGATCGCCAGGCGTCATTGCGCGGTCCATGAACTGCAACATTCGAGACAAACGTTTCGCATGGTCTGCGCGAATCCCACGAGTCGAACCTGTTTCATAGAAGCCTCGAAGGCCTTTGTGCTGAAAGGATTTGATCATGGAGGAGGTGTAAGGCGATACATTACACTTGATGCGGTATCTATGTATCGCACTTGGTCGGCAAATTTATGCTTTGTGCCGCCAGGCGGGTGCGGGACCTCCCTTGCTCCTGGAAGTAACCGCCTTAAACCTTCGCCTCTTCCACCGCCATGTGCATGCGGTCGCGGTTGGCCAGGGTCGGGAACAGTTTGATCCAGGTCCCGGTCACCACCAGCGTGCCGATGCCGCCCATGACCACGGCGGGCACGGTGCCGAACCAGTGGGCGGTCAGGCCGGATTCGAATTCGCCCAACTGGTTTGAAGCGCCGATGAACAGTCCGTTTACGGCGCTGACCCGGCCGCGCATTTCGTCCGGGGTTTCCAGTTGCACGAAGGAGGCGCGGATCACCATGCTGATCATGTCCGCCGCGCCCAGCACCACCAGCACCGCCAGGGAAAACCAGAACGAGGTGGACAGGCCGAAGGCGATGGTCGCGACGCCGAAGATGCCCACGGCGGTGAACATCACGCGCCCGACCTTACGCTCCACGGCAAATCGCGCCAGGAACAGTGACATCAACAACGCTCCCACCGCTGGCGCCGAGCGTAGCAGGCCCAGGCCCCAGGGGCCGGTCAGCAGAATATCTTTGGCAAACACCGGCAGCAGCGCCGTAGCGCCACCCAGCAGCACGGCGAACAGGTCCAGGGAAATCGCCCCGAGGATGTCCGGGCGACCGCGAATGAAGCGGATACCGGCCAGCAGCGAATCCATCGTCGCCTTGCCCTTGTTCAGCGGCGTTTGCCGGGCTGGCAGGTTGAGCATCAACGAGCAGGCGATGAGGTACAGAACCACCGTTGGGCCATAGACCCAGACGCTGCCGAAGGCGTAAAGCAAACCGCCGAGTGCTGGCGCGACGATGGTGGCCGATTGTTGCGCCGATTGTGCGGCGGCCACGGCCCGAGGGAACAACGCGCTGGGCACGATGCTCGGCAGCAGGGCCTGAGTGGTCGGCATCTCGAAGGACCGGGCGGCACCGAGCAGGAACGCAAGGATGAAGATCATCTCCCGTGTGACGTGATCAGTGGCGCTGCCAATGGCCAGGGACAGGGCGATCAAGGCTTGCAGGAACTGGCAGATCGCCGCGACCTTGCGCCGGTCATAGCGGTCCGCAACATGCCCGGTGTGCAGCATGAACAGCACCCGCGGGGCGAACTCGACCAAACCCACCAGGCCCAGGTCCAGCACACTGCCGGTCAATTGATACAGATTCCAGCCGATCGCCACTGTCAGCATCTGAAAACCGCTGGCGGTAAATACCCGTGCCAGCCAGAACGCAATGAAAGGACGGTGATGGCGTAACAGCAGGGGCGCTTGGCTGGGCATCTGAAGGCAGGTCTTGAGCGAGGGGAAGGTCGAGGTTATCACCAAGCTGTAACAAGAAGTTACGCTGACAAAAATTTTAGGTAGCTAGACATCGATCTCCAAAACACAGCGTTGTTTCCCTGTGGCGAGGGGGCTTGCCCCCGTTGGGCTGCGAAGCGGCCCTAAATCCTGACACCTCATTCCTATTGGCAAAACCGCATCAATCAGTTTGCGACTGCTGCGCAGCCGAACGGGGGCAAGCCCCCTCGCCACAGTAAGCATTCTCAATTCAGGGAATGTGTTGCGACTGATTACCAACGTTATGAGGCAACCTGTCACGCGTCAAAAGACCACACCGTCTATCGTCAAAAATGGGACTACTCTTTTAACGTTGCTTGATCCAGATCAATACCCCTCATGGAATTGATCCGGCGGCCAAACGGCGAGACTCCCTACGTTGTGATGATTTTAAAAAAAGAACGAATTGGAATTCGCCACACTCCATATCCGTGGGGGCAGAGTGGGTGCAGGGTCACAAGCCCTTCAGCCTGTATTACCTGACAGAGGAAGACTTATGTTCGGTTTGGAGGCGCTTGATCTCGCCCGGATGCAGTTCGCGTTCACCATCTCGTTCCACATCCTGTTCCCGGCCATCACCATTGGCCTGGCGAGTTACCTGGCGGTACTCGAAGGCCTGTGGCTGAAAACCCACAACGACACCTACCGCGATCTGTACCACTTCTGGTCGAAGATCTTTGCCGTGAACTTCGGCATGGGCGTGGTCTCCGGGCTGGTCATGGCCTATCAGTTCGGCACCAACTGGAGCCGTTTCTCGGACTTCGCCGGTGCTGTCACCGGGCCGCTGCTGACCTATGAAGTGCTCACAGCCTTCTTCCTCGAAGCCGGTTTCCTCGGCGTCATGCTGTTCGGCTGGAACAAGGTCGGGCGCAACCTGCACTTTTTCTCCACCGTCATGGTGGCCATTGGCACGCTGATCTCAACCTTCTGGATTCTCGCGTCCAACAGCTGGATGCAGACGCCACAAGGCTTTGAAATCATCGACGGTCGAGTGATTCCGGTGGACTGGCTGGCGGTGATCTTCAACCCGTCGTTCCCGTACCGCCTGATGCACATGGCCACGGCAGCATTTGTAGCGACAGCATTCTTCGTCGGTTCCTCGGCGGCGTGGCACTTGCTGCGCGGCAAAGACAACCCGGCGATTCGCACCATGCTCTCGATGGCCATGTGGATGGCATTGATTGTGGCGCCGATCCAGGCGGTCATTGGCGACTTCCACGGTCTCAATACCCTTGAGCATCAGCCGGCGAAAATCGCGGCAATCGAAGGTCACTGGGAAAACGTCGGTAATGAACCGACCCCGCTGATCCTGTTCGGCTGGCCGGACATGAAAGCCGAGAAGACCAAGTTTGCCGTAGAAATTCCATACCTGGGCAGCCTGATCCTGACGCACTCCCTGAACAAACAGGTGCCGGCGCTCAAGGACTTCCCGCCTGAAGACCGGCCGAATTCGACCATCGTTTTCTGGTCGTTCCGGGTCATGGTCGGCCTGGGCTTCCTGATGATCTTCACCGGTTTGTGGAGCCTGTGGCTGCGCAAGCGCGACAAGCTGTATACCTCGCGTCCGTTCCTTTACCTGGCGTTGTGGATGGGCCCGTCTGGCCTGATCGCGATTCTCGCCGGTTGGTTCACCACTGAAATCGGTCGTCAGCCGTGGGTGGTCTACGGGTTGATGCGCACGGCCGATGCGTCCTCCAATCACAGCTTCGTGCAGATGAGCATCACGCTGGTGCTGTTCGTTGTGGTGTATTTCGCGCTGTTCGGCGCCGGCCTCGGCTACATGATGCGCCTGGTGCGCAAAGGGCCGAAGATCGACGAAGGCAAGGAAACCAACGACGGTGGTCCTGGCCAGAAACGCACGCCGTCCCGTCCGCTGTCCGCCGCTGACGATAACGGCGACAGTGATCACAGCCCCAGCCTGACCAAGGAGATTTGAACATGGGTATCGATCTTCCGCTGATCTGGGCCGTGATCATCATCTTCGGCATCATGATGTACGTGGTCATGGACGGTTTCGACCTGGGGATCGGGATTCTCTTCCCGTTCATCCCGGGCAAGACTGACCGTGACGTGATGATGAACACCGTCGCACCCGTCTGGGACGGTAACGAAACCTGGCTGGTACTGGGCGGCGCGGCATTGTTCGGCGCCTTTCCTCTGGCCTATTCGGTGGTGCTGTCGGCGTTGTACCTGCCGTTGATCCTGATGCTGATCGGGCTGATCTTCCGCGGTGTGGCGTTCGAGTTCCGCTTCAAGGCCAAGGACGACAAGCGCCACCTCTGGGACAAGGCCTTTATCGGTGGTTCCATCACGGCGACCTTCTTCCAGGGTGTGGCGTTGGGTGCATTCATTGATGGCATTCCAGTGGTCAATCGCCAGTTCGCCGGCGGTTCACTGGATTGGCTGACGCCGTTCACCCTGTTCTGCGGCCTGGCGCTGGTGGTGGCTTACGCACTGCTTGGCTGCACTTGGCTGATCATGAAAACCGAAGGCAAGTTACAAGAACAGATGCACAACCTGGCGCGGCCGTTGGCGTTCGTAGTATTGGCGGTGATCGGTATCATCAGCATCTGGACCCCGCTGGCCCATGCCGAGATCGCGGCACGCTGGTTTACGCTGCCGAACCTGTTCTGGTTCCTGCCGGTGCCGATCCTGGTATTGGTGACCATGTACGGTCTGATCCGCGCGGTGGCCCGCAATGCGCACTACACACCGTTCCTGCTGACCCTGGTGTTGATCTTCCTCGGTTACAGCGGCTTGGGCATCAGCCTGTGGCCAAACATCGTGCCGCCGTCGATCTCGATCTGGGACGCCGCCGCACCGCCGCAAAGCCAGGGCTTCATGCTGGTGGGTACGCTGTTCATCATTCCGTTCATCCTGGGCTACACCTTCTGGAGCTACTACGTGTTCCGCGGCAAGGTCACCCATGAAGATGGTTACCACTAGCCCCACCCTGTAGGAGCAAAACTTGCTCGCGATGGCGTCCTCACCGGCGCCATCAACTTCAAGAGAGGATTGAGACATGTCCACAAAACCTACCCTGCACGACATTGAACAGGCCGAAAAAAAGCCGCTGTGGCAGCGGCTCGGATGGCTGGCAATGATCTGGACCGGCAGCGTCGTGGTGCTGTTCATCGCGGCCAGCCTGATGCGGATGTTCATGAACGCCGCAGGCTTGACCACTCACTGAAACACCCGAGATTCCCATCCCGTTGCCTTGCGGCACGGATTCATAACCCTCCTGATGGAGGGTTTTTTTTAGCCCGCGTTATTTACGGGCCTTGAGGATCACGAATTTCGGTGTGGCCGCCACTTGCTCGACGCCGCGGAACAACCGCGCGAGCTTGCTGTGATAACCCAGGTGACGATTGCCGACGATGTACAACGCGCCGCCGACCACCAGCGCCTCGCGAGCCTGCTGGAACATCCGCCAAGCCAGAAAGTCGCCAACCACTTGCTGCTGGTGAAACGGCGGATTGCACAGCACGACGTCCAGGGACTGCGGTTCCTGCCCGGCCAGGCCATCGCCAGCCCGCACGATCACATCGCGTGCACCCAGTGCCGCGCGCCAGTTTTCGCTGGCCGATTGCACCGCCATGAACGATTCGTCCACCAGCGTGTAGTGAGCTTCGGGGTTTTGCAGGGCGCTGGCGATGGCCAGCACGCCGTTACCGCAACCGAGATCGGCCACTCGCGCCGCGCCGAGGTTTTTCGGCAGATGCGGCAGAAACGCTCGCGTGCCGATATCCAGCCCTTCGCGACAAAACACGTTGGCGTGGTTGAGCAGTTCGATTGCCGGCTCGTCGAGCAGGTAGCGGGACGGGTAGGGCGAGACGGAGGGCGCTTTGGCTTCTGGGGTCGCGATCAACAGCCGGGCTTTCTTCACCGCCAATGAGGCCTGGACCGGGCCGATGTAGCGCTCCAGCAAGTCCCCGGCGGCGCGAGGCAGGTGTTTGACCATCGCCGCTGCAATCACCTGGGCACCCGGCGCCAGTTGGCCTTGCAGGCGAATCAATTGCTCTTCCAGCAACGCGAGGGTTTTCGGCACCCGGATCAACACCCGGTCAAACGGCCCGACGAACGCTTCATTGGCCGGCACGCTGGGCACCGCGTCGAACGCCTGGCCATTGCGGATCAGATTCTTTTCCAACCCTTGAAATGCGAGGAACGAGTCGCTGCTGCTGGTGACCTGAACCTTGCCTCCCAAACTAGCCGCCAGTGCGCCAAAACTGTCGTTGAGCACCAGCACTCGAACATCCGCCGTCGGTTGTTCCTCGGCCAGATGATTGAGCAGGTATTCGTCGGCGGCATCAAACGCTTGCAGCGGTTCGTTCTGCTGTTCGGGCTGGCGGATCAGGTCGAGTTGGGCGAAGGCTGTTTCGAGCAAGGGCATGGGGCGGGGGCTCTGGATAATCAACGGATGTCCCGCGGCCCAGGGGCGTTGTGGCGGGCGGGCCTGCCGAGTGGACTGCGGCGTGAAGTTTCACACGTCGACACTCAGGAAGGATCGCAAATGGTACGTTTTTTTCGTTTGGATTACTCGCAGGTTTTCTTGCCGCGGGTGGTTTCAGATAGCTCCGGCCCTGGCTGCTGCAATCACCGCAGCAATCTTGTTGCAAACTCCCAGTTTCTGGATAGCGCTGTGCACATGGAAATTCACAGTGCGCTCGCTCAGGCTGAGAATTCTGGAAATCTCGTAAGCGGTCTTGCCATCGGCAGACAGCTTCAACACCTCGACTTCTCGGGGGGATAAATGCGGCATGCTGGGCTTTGGTGCTTTTTTCGTCAGGGTTTGGGTCGCCAGTGCGTGCAGGTGGCGGCTGATAAAAACCGTGAAGCCCAGGTTTTCATACAGTTCATAGGCGGTGATCGGGCAGTGGCTTCTGGCCAGACTCAGCATGCTGTACAACCCGTTGTCCTCATCATGGATTGATTGTGACCAGCCGTACTGCAGTCCTTGTTGTTGCAAGGCTTGCCATAACCACGGGGTCTTGGAGTAGACGTCCTCGGTCCATAAAATCGGCAACATTGAATGATTGCAGTGGGCCACTATCGGGTCTATTGCGCTAAATTTGTTTTGTTCATATTGCGTATTCCAGTCATGGGGGAAATTGTTCCGGCTCAGGGTGTAGTCGTGAGTTCCAAGTGTTTTAGAAGTTATTGAAAAAGAACAGAATTTGAACCCAAGATTCTTAATGAAATTAAGTGAGATCTGGTAGGCGACATCGATTTCTTTAGTGTAAGACAGTTGCGTTAATTGTGACTCCTTCCACATTTCCATTTCAGATCCTCCGTATACGGTTTCGCTGGGGTGCTCAATGGATCCAAGATCCGGCACGTCCGGAGTGTAGGATGATTCCTACTAAAGTGCTTTGATTTTTTCGGTATTGATTACGCCGTCAAGTGAATAACAAGTTCTTAGTCCGTGTAACGTTGGTGTGACGGTTTTAGGATTGAGGGTGATATGTAAGAACATGAAATATTTTTCATAATTGATATTGTTAGTTGGTAGTTGTTAGGTATAAATAGGAATCGTTGTCTAAAGCCACTACAAACTGCCAGTGTTTAAGTCGTCTGCTTTGCGGGACACTGGCCGCTCCTGTTGATGGAGTGCCCCATGACCGCCAGCGCAGAAAAATTCACGCGCCAGACCCTGCTCGACGTCCAGTCCCTGACCCCGAGTCTCTTTACCCTGCGCACAACCCGAGACGCGGGCTTTCGATTTCGTGCCGGGCAATTCGCTCGATTAGGCGTCACCAAGCCCGATGGCAGCACGGTGTGGCGCGCCTATTCCATGGTCTCTTCGCCCCATGACGAATTTCTGGAGTTCTTTTCCATTGTCGTGCCCGGCGGGGAATTCACCAGCGAGTTGAGCCGTCTGGAAGTGGGCGACACGTTGATGGTGGAGCGACAGGCCACGGGCTATCTGACCCTGGATCGTTTCGTCGATGGTCGTGATCTCTGGTTGCTATCCACCGGCACAGGCGTGGCACCGTTCTTGTCGATCCTGCAGGATTTCGAGGTGTGGGAAAAATTCGAGCGAATTATTCTGGTGTACAGCGCGCGCGAAGGTCGTGAACTGGCCTATCAGGCTCTGATCGCGGGGCTGGCGCAGCGTGACTACCTGGCCGAATATGCCCACAAACTGCGTTTTATCCCCACAGTCACGCGCGAGCAGCCTGCGGGCGTGCTGAATGGACGGATCACCACCCTGATAGAAAATGGCGAACTGGAGCGGGCGGCGGGGCTGGAACTGACGCCCGAGCACTCGCGAGTAATGATCTGCGGCAATCCACAGATGATCGATGACACCCGCAAATTGCTCAAACAGCGTGACATGAACCTGAGCCTCAGCCGACGACCGGGGCAGGTGGCAGTAGAGAACTACTGGTAAAAAAACGGCGCCCCGAAGGCGCCGTTTTTTAGTGCAATACAGCCTTCAAGGCCGAGTGTTCTGAGCCTTGAGCAGATCGCGGATCTCGCTCAGCAGCTCTTCTTCCTTGGTCGGAACCGGCGGCAGGGTTGGTGCTACGGCCTCTTCGCGCTTCAGACGGTTGATGGCTTTGACGCCCATGAAGATCGCGAACGCGACGATCACGAAGTCGATCATGCTCTGGATGAATTTGCCGTACGCCATCACCACCGCGGGTACGCTGCCATTAGCAGCCTTGAGGGTAATGGCCAAATCACTGAAATCCACCCCACCGATCAGCAGGCCAATAGGCGGCATGACCACATCGCCGACGAACGACGAGACGATCTTGCCGAAGGCTGCGCCGATGATGATACCGACGGCCATGTCGACCACATTGCCTTTGACCGCGAAGGCCTTGAACTCGTTAAGCACGCCCATAGGTTATTTCCTTGTTACAGATGAGGTTGGTGAGCGCAGTGTAAATCAGCAAAACACATCCTGCTCGACACAACTGCTTACATGACTTGCCTGCTATCGACCTCCTTATTGGCAGAAAGTTTACAAAAGGCCATCATTCGCGCGCGGTTTACCCGCTCTAGACCGGGCTTTCCAGCACCTTTTCGCTATCGCCCCGGTTTGGCATTTCTATTTAGGTTTTGGGCTGTCGGTCACTAGCCTCTGTTGAGCGCACCTGGATGCGCTTTATAAAATCAGAGGAAACTCCTATGACAACTTCCCTTGGCCTTGGGGCTTTTCCCCATCGCCGCGCCTTGGGCGTTTTGACCGCCAGCGTGCTGTCCTTTTCCGTGAGTGCCGCGACCCTGACCCGCGATAACGGCGCCGCCGTCGGTGACAACCAGAACTCGCAAACCGCCGGCGCCACAGGCCCAGTGCTGCTGCAAGACGTGCAACTGATCCAGAAACTCCAGCGTTTCGACCGTGAACGGATTCCCGAGCGTGTGGTGCACGCCCGTGGTACCGGCGCCCATGGCACGTTCACCGTGACGGACGACGTCAGCGATCTGACCAAGGCCAAAGTCTTCGCCGGCGGCCAGAGCACGCCAGTGTTTGTGCGCTTCTCGGCGGTGGTGCATGGCAACCATTCCCCGGAAACCCTGCGCGACCCACGTGGTTTCGCCACCAAGTTCTACACCGCAGACGGCAACTGGGACCTGGTGGGCAACAACTTCCCGACCTTTTTCATCCGAGACGCCATCAAGTTTCCGGACATGGTCCATGCCTTCAAACCGGACCCGCGCACCAACCTTGATGACGATTCTCGTCGTTTTGACTTCTTCTCCCATGTCCCGGAAGCCACCCGCACACTGACCGAGTTGTATTCCAACTCGGGAACACCGGCCAGTTATCGGGAGATGGATGGTAACGGTGTGCACGCCTACAAGTTGGTGAATGCCAAAGGCGAAGTGCACTACGTGAAATTCCACTGGAAAAGTTTACAGGGGATTAATAATCTCGATCCGAAAGCGGTCACCAAAGTTCAAGGTCAAGACTACAGTCATATGACAAATGACTTGGTCACTCATATCAATAAGGGTGACTTTCCAAAGTGGGACTTGTACATCCAAGTTATAAATCCGCAAGATCTGTACAAGTTTGATTTCGATCCTTTGGATGCCACCAAAATCTGGCCAGGTATTCCTGAACGAAAAGTAGGACAAATGGTGTTGAACCGTAATCCGGCCAATGTATTCCAGGAAACCGAACAAGTTGCCATGGCACCGGCCAATCTGGTTCCCGGAATAGAGCCTTCGGAAGATCGTTTGTTACAAGGTCGAGTGTTCTCGTATGCCGATACGCAAATGTATCGTCTTGGGCCTAATGCGCTGCAACTGCCGATCAATGCGCCAAAGGTTGCCGTGAACAACGGTAATCAGGATGGCGCCATGAACAGCGGTGCCAGCAGCACCGGTGTGAACTATCAGCCAAGCCGATTGCTGCCCCGTGAAGAACCGCAAACCGCCCGCTATAGCCAGTCGGCCCTGTCGGGTAGCACCCAGCAGGCGAAGATCCAGCATGAGCAGAACTTCAAGCAGGCCGGCGATCTGTATCGCTCGTTCAGCGAGAAGGAGCGCCAGGACCTGATCGACAGCTTCGGCGGCTCGCTGGCCAGCACGGACGACGAGAGCAAGCACATCATGCTGTCCTTCCTCTATAAGGCCGACCCGGAATACGGGACCGGCGTGACCAAGGTCGCCAAGGGTGACCTGGCTCGGGTCAAGGCACTGGCGGCCAAATTGGTCGACTGATCTTGTTTGCCTGAAAAGCGGGGCCTCATTCGAGGTCCCGTCTGACCAAGGAGCCTTCCCATGCGTTTCTATCTCTCCCTGTTTCTGGCAGCACTGTCGTTCAGTGTGTTTGCCGGGCCGACGGCAGAGGTCTCGAAAGACCCTGCCGTATTGAAAACCCAATTGCAGGATTACTACTTCGATGCCGCCCGTCGTGGCGATGTACCGATGCTCAATACCTTTATCGAGGCCGGTTACTCCCTCGATACACGCGACAGCAAGGGTTACACCGCGCTGATTCTGGCGGCCTATCACGGCCAGACCGCCGCTGTGGACCGCTTGCTGGCGGCTGGCGCCGATGCCTGCGCTCAGGACCAACGTGGCAACACGGCATTGATGGGCGCCATCTTCAAAGGCGAAGTGCAGATCGCCCGAACCCTGCTGGCGGCCAATTGCAGTCCCGATCAGCGTAACGGCGCTGGCCAGACTGCAGCGATGTACGCCGGGTTATTCAACCGTGTCGAGCTGCTGGATGCGCTCAAGGCCAAGGGGGCCGACCTCAACGCCGAAGATCCGCTGGGTAACAGCGCCGCGCGTCTGGCCAGTGGTGAAATCCGCAACGCGGTGCCGCGCTGATCCGGTCCAGCTGAGCTATCATCGCGGTTTTTGCCGGGAGTTCAGATGGCCAAGGCCAAGCGCATGTACGGCTGCACCGAGTGCGGCTCAACCTTCCCCAAGTGGGCTGGCCAGTGCGGCGAGTGCGGGGCCTGGAATACACTGACTGAAACCATGGTCGAGAGCGGCGGCGCTGCGGCGCCTAGCGGTCGCACCGGCTGGACCGGCCAGCAGGCGCAGATCAGGACCCTGGCGGAAGTCAGCGTCGAAGAGATACCGCGTTTTTCCACAGCCTCCAGTGAACTCGATCGGGTCTTGGGCGGAGGCCTGGTGGACGGCTCGGTGGTGTTGATTGGCGGTGATCCTGGCATCGGCAAGTCGACCATTCTGTTGCAAACCTTGTGTAACCTCGCCAAGAGCATGCCGGCGCTGTACGTCACCGGTGAAGAATCCCAGCAGCAAGTGGCCATGCGCGCCCGTCGCCTCGGCTTACCCCAAGACAAACTGCGGGTGATGACCGAAACCTGCATCGAAACCATCATCGCCACGGCCCGGCAGGAAAAGCCCAAGGTCATGGTGATCGACTCGATCCAGACGATTTTCACCGAGCAACTGCAATCGGCGCCGGGTGGCGTTTCCCAGGTTCGCGAAAGTGCGGCGTTGCTGGTGCGCTATGCCAAGCAAAGCGGCACGGCGATTTTCCTGGTGGGCCACGTTACCAAGGAAGGCGCATTGGCCGGTCCGCGGGTCTTGGAACACATGGTTGATACCGTGCTGTATTTCGAAGGCGAGTCGGATGGTCGGTTGCGTCTGCTGCGGGCGGTGAAAAACCGTTTCGGCGCGGTGAACGAGCTGGGCGTATTCGGCATGACTGACAAGGGTCTGAAAGAAGTCTCCAACCCCTCGGCGATTTTTCTCACCCGTGCTCAGGAAGAAGTCCCGGGCAGTGTGGTCATGGCGACGTGGGAAGGTACCCGGCCAATGCTGGTTGAAGTGCAGGCGCTGGTCGATGACAGTCATCTGGCGAATCCACGTCGGGTTACTCTGGGGCTGGACCAGAACCGGTTGGCGATGTTGCTGGCAGTGCTGCACCGTCACGGCGGCATTCCGACCCACGATCAGGATGTGTTCCTCAACGTGGTCGGCGGGGTCAAAGTGCTGGAAACCGCCTCTGACCTGGCGCTGATGGCGGCGGTGATGTCGAGCCTGCGTAACAAACCGCTGCCCCATGATCTGCTGGTGTTTGGCGAAGTCGGTTTGTCAGGTGAAGTGCGTCCGGTACCGAGCGGTCAGGAACGCCTGAAAGAGGCTGCAAAGCACGGCTTCAAGCGCGCCATCGTGCCCAAAGGCAACGCACCGAAAGAAGCACCGCCGGGGTTGCAGATTATTGCCGTGACCCGCCTCGAGCAGGCGCTCGACGCGTTGTTCGAATAAAACACCAACCCCCCCTGTGGGAGCGGGCTTGCTCGCGAATGCGGTGTGTCAGTCGACATCAATGCTGACTGATACACCGCATTCGCGAGCAAGCCCGCTCCCACATTGGGTACAGTGCCAGCTTTCAGATTTCGATCAGCGCACCCAGCTCACGTTCCAGTTCCTCGGGATCGCCCAGGTTGAATTCAATCAACCGCCGCAAGCGCTCGATGGATTCCAGGCTGATGTGTTTGCAGACGAAGCCCAATTGGCCATGGTCATCGTGGGTCAGCATCACATCCATCTTGATCGCGACTTCAGGCGTCAGATGAATATCGACGCAAAAGTGATGCTCCCGATTGCCCAGCCACGGCTCGGGCTTCTCGACCAGCAGCCCCTTGAGCGACAGATCAATCAACTTCACCTGCCAGATGTATTCGTCCTGGCGCAGCTCGGTTCGGGCATCGAACGCAATACGTTTGAAGCGGCGGCGATTGGCAGGGTGGTCGCTCATGGCGCAATCCTCATAAAGGTTCGCTGACTATAGACCTGCATCGCCACGGGCTGCCAGCGCAGAGCATGCGCTAGACCAATGTCGGGGTATGGTCTTTGCCGTCAGGAGAGCTAAACTCGGGGTGGCTGTCTTTCTTGTCCACCCTGGCTGGAATAAAAAATGAAAAATAATAATAGCCTGCTACGCCATTTACCCTGGCTGCTGCTGGCAATCGTAGGAGCGTGCGCCCTTGGCGTAGTGGCATTGCGCCGAGGCGAGCCGATCAACGCCTTATGGATTGTGGTCGCTGCCGTGGCCATTTATCTGGTTGCCTATCGTTACTACAGCCTGTTCATCGCCAACAATGTGATGCAACTCGATCCGCGCCGGGCCACCCCCGCCGTGCTCAACAATGATGGTCTGGACTACGTCCCGACCAATAAACACATCCTCTTCGGTCACCACTTTGCAGCCATCGCTGGTGCCGGGCCTTTGGTCGGTCCGGTCCTGGCAGCGCAGATGGGTTACCTGCCCGGCACGCTGTGGCTGATTGCCGGCGTGGTGCTGGCCGGTGCGGTTCAGGACTTCATGGTCCTGTTCATGTCCACCCGCCGTAACGGTCGTTCCCTGGGCGACATGGTCCGTGAAGAAATGGGCCGTATTCCCGGCACCATCGCGCTGTTCGGCTGCTTCCTGATCATGATCATCATCCTCGCAGTGCTGGCGCTGATCGTGGTGAAAGCCCTGGCCGAAAGCCCTTGGGGTATTTTCACGGTAATGGCGACCATCCCGATCGCGATGTTCATGGGCGTGTACATGCGCTACATCCGTCCGGGCCGCATTGGTGAAATCTCCGTCGTCGGTGTGCTTCTGCTGCTGGGCTCGATCTGGCTGGGTGGGCAGATCGCTGCGGATCCGGTGTGGGCCAAGGTCTTCAGCTTCACCGGGATCCAGATCACCTGGATGCTGATTGGTTATGGTTTCGTCGCGGCGGTGCTGCCGGTGTGGCTGATTCTGGCACCGCGTGATTACCTGTCCACGTTCCTCAAGATCGGCACCATCATTGCGCTGGCGATCGGCATCCTGATCACCATGCCCGACCTGAAAATGCCGGCACTGACCCAGTTCATCGACGGCACCGGGCCGGTGTGGAAGGGCGGGTTGTTTCCGTTCCTGTTCATCACCATTGCCTGTGGCGCGGTTTCGGGTTTCCACGCGCTGATCGCTTCCGGCACCACGCCGAAATTGCTCGCCAGTGAAGGCCATGCCCGCTATATCGGTTATGGCGGCATGTTGATGGAATCCTTCGTTGCCATCATGGCCATTGTCGCTGCCTCGGTGATCGAGCCGGGCGTGTACTTCGCCATGAACAGCCCGGCGGCCATCGTCGGCGGTGATGTGGTGCAAGTGGCGCAAACCGTCAGCAGTTGGGGTTTTGCAATTACCCCGGAAGCGCTGCAAGCGGTGGCCAGGGACATCGGTGAAACCACCGTGCTGGCTCGTGCCGGCGGTGCGCCGACCCTGGCGGTTGGTATTGCGCAGATCCTGCACAACATTCTGCCGGGTGAAAACACCATGGCGTTCTGGTACCACTTCGCGATTCTGTTCGAAGCGTTGTTCATCCTGACCGCCGTCGACGCCGGCACGCGGGCCGGACGCTTCATGCTTCAGGATTTGCTCGGCTCCTTCGTTCCGGCGCTCAAACGAACGGAATCCTGGACCGCCAACCTGATCGCGACTGCCGGTTGCGTGGCGATGTGGGGTTACTTGCTTTATCAAGGCGTGATCGATCCGCTCGGTGGCATCAACACCTTGTGGCCGCTGTTCGGTATCTCCAACCAGATGCTCGCCGGCATCGCGCTGATGCTCGCCACCGTCGTCCTGATCAAAATGAAACGCCAACGCTACATCTGGGTCACCTTGTTGCCGGCCGCGTGGTTGCTGATTTGCACCACCACCGCCGGTTTCATCAAGTTGTTCGACGCCAACCCGGCGATCGGCTTCCTGTCTCTGGCCAAGAAATACAGCGATGCATTGGCCAACGGTCAGATCCTCGCGCCGGCCAAGGACATCAATCAGATGCAACACGTGATCTGGAATGCCTACACCAACGCAACGCTGACAGCGCTGTTCCTGTTCGTGGTGTTCAGCATCCTGTTCTATGCGCTCAAGGTCGGTATTTCGGCCTGGGGCAGCAAAGAACGTACGGATAAAGAATCGCCGTTCCAGGCTGTGCCGGACGCGTAATCGAGGATTGCCAACATGTTCAATGACCTGAGTCGCCTCGGTAAATACCTCGGTCAGGCCGCACGCCTGATGGTCGGCATGCCCGACTACGACAATTACGTCGAGCATATGCAAACCAAACACCCGGACAAACCGGTGATGAGCTACGAGATGTTCTTTCGGGAACGTCAGGAAGCGCGTTACGGTGGCAAGGGTGGGCCGAAGTGCTGTTGATTCAACAGCCGGGTTGACGTAATCCCTGTGGGAGCGAGCTTGCTCGCGATAGCGGTCTGACAGTCAGCATCTCTGTTGACTGTGGAGCCGCCATCGCGAGCAAGTTCGCTCCCACATTTGTTTTTGTGTTGTTTTTTAAATTGTCTGAAGCAGGAGGTTCCAGTTGTCCTCTCCCATCCCGGTCACGATCCTCAGCGGCTTCCTCGGCGCTGGTAAAACCACGCTGTTGCGCCACCTGCTCAAAGCCGAGCACGGGCTGAAAATCGCCGTGATCGAAAACGAATTCAGCGACGCTGGCATCGACACCCAATTATTGGGCGATGAGCCGGTGCAAGTGATGACGCTGTCCAACGGCTGCGTCTGCTGCACCATTCACACAGACCTGACCAAGGCCCTGTACCTGTTGCTCGAACGCCTGGACAGCGGTGAAATCGCTTTCGACCGACTGGTGATCGAATGCACCGGCCTGGCCGACCCAGCCCCGGTGGCGCAAACCTTCTTCATCGATGAAGACCTGCGCGAGCGCTACCTTCTCGACGGCATCATCACTTTGGTGGACGCCGCCCACGCTGACACTCACCTGACCCAGACCATCGCCCAGGCGCAGATCGGTTTCGCCGATCGCCTGCTGGTGAGTAAACGGGATTTGGTGGATGAGGCGACTTTCAACGCCCTCAGCGAACGCCTGACCCGCATCAACCGCCGTGCGCCGATTCGCGTCGTTGAGCACGGGAAGATCGACCTGGCCGAATTGCTCGACGTGCGCGGTTTCAATCTCAACGCGGATCTCGGGGGCGGTGTGAGCCTGCGGCCGGTGAGCAAGGCGCCGTCGATTGATCGGATTTCCAGCCTGGTACTGCGCACCGACAAGCCGCTGGATATCGACAAGCTCAGCGAGTTCATGAACGAACTGCTGGAAGACCATGGCAAGCAACTGCTGCGCTACAAGGGTGTGTTGAACATCGCTGGTGAGCCACGGCGGATGGTGTTTCAGGGTGTGCTGAAGTTGTACGGCTTCGATTGGGACACCGAATGGGCGGAGGGCGAGGCGCGGGAAAGCGTAATTGTGTTTATTGCCGATGATTTGCCGGAAGAGAAGATTCGTGCGGGGTTTGAGCGGGTTGCCGCAATCTGATGCATTGTCGGCGTCTGCTATGGCCCTATCGCGAGCAAGCTCGCTCCCACATTTGAAATGCATTCCCCTGTGGGAGCGAGCTTGCTCGCGATAGCGATTTAACCCGCGACACGATTTTTGATGAATGTCGGTTCCCGGTTCAGCAATGCCATTTCCAAATAATCCAGATGCCTGCTCAGCAACGTCTCAGCCTTCACAGCATCCCTACGCTCCACAGCTTCCAAAATCCCCTGATGCACCTGCCAAACGCAATAACCCTCCAAATCCCCATCAACTTGCGCAATCGCCAACGAAGTCAGCGGCACCAGGCTTCCCAGAAAATGCGCCAACGGTGCATTCCCCGCCATTTGAGCCAATTGCAAATGAAACTCCCCCGATAACCGGATTGCTGGAGCACGCGCGATACAGTGGCGCTCGCTGTCGATCAACGTACCCAGACGTTTCAAATCTTGCGGACGGGGTTGCTGGCAGGCCAGTCGCACCAGCGTGATTTCGGTCAACCGCCGTGCATGCAACATCTGCCGGGTTTGTTCGCTGTCGAGCGCTGCAACCCGGGGCCGATGATTCGCCCGAAGGACAACGATTTGCTCATGGGACAGTCGAGTCAACACGCCACGAATCTCACTGCGCCTGGCGTTGAACATCTGCGCCAGGCTTTCCTCGGTAAAGCGACTGTCGGCATCAATGCGTTGTTCGAGAATGGCGTCGAAGACCCGCGAATAGAGATCGTCCACCCGGTGAGGAAAGGGCAGGGCGGTGAGTGTTTGCGCTGAGGCGAAGCTGTTCATGGCCAGTCTCCAGTTCGAAGAGGTTCAACTGCCGAGGTTGTCGTCCGGGATATTCAGTTCAATGCCCATGCGCTGACCTTCCCGAAGGATGTGCCGACGCATTTCGGCGCTGGCCTGGGCGCTGTTCTTGCTGCGGATCGCCCGCACCACGGCTTCGTTTTCTTCAAGGCGTTCGGCCAAATGCTCTGGCGAGTTGCGCAGCACTTCGGCACTTTGCTTGAGAGCGTTGCTGGTCTGTTGCACCACACTCTGGAAGATCGGGTTCGAGGTCAGGGTGAACAATTCTTCGTGGAACGCGATGTAGGCGCTGACCCCGGCTTCACTGTCGTTGGCCTCCAGGGCTTCGCGCATGTCCATCAGGGTCAGGCGCAGTTGCCCGACTTCCTTGCTGCTGATCGATTGCGCCACCAGGCCGACGATGAACGGTTCGAGCGTGTAGCGCAGTTGCAGCACGTCCTCCAGGCTTGCGCCGGCCACTGCGCTGTCGTGGCTTTGGCTGTCGCTGAGATTGGCTTCCAGCACCACTACGCCTTTACCCGGCATGGAGCGCACCAGCCCGAGGGTTTCCAGCACGATCACCGCTTCGCGCAGGCTCGGGCGGCTGATGCCCAGTTGTTCGGCCAGTTCGCGCTGGCCCGGCAACATGTCGCCGGAGCGCCACTGGCCACGGGCCAGAGCGGCCCGAAGTTTTTCTACTACTGAGGTTACGACGGTCGATGTGGTGATCACTGTTCGCTCCATGAGCCTCTAAAACGTTTGATAACCGTGCCTGCCCGTAGGCAGGCACTGCGATTATTCAGAATTCTTGTTGATGGGGCGGGACGACCGGTTTTCTCGGCTGGAAGGTATAACCCACCTGACCGGAAAGCACTTTGTTTGCCCGTTGGATATCGATGTCCTTTTCCCAGCGAGCAATGGCCACGGTGGCGACGCAGTTGCCGATCAGGTTGGTCAGCGCCCGGCCGATGCCCATGAACCAGTCCACCGCCAGCACCAGCACCAGACCGACCACCGGAATGGCCGGGATCGCGGTCAATGTGGCGGCGAGAATCACCAGCGCCGAACCGGGGATGCCGTGGGCACCTTTGGAGGTAATCAACGACACCAGCAGAATCGTCAGCAGGTCGGTCATGGCCAGCGGCGTGCCGGTGGCGTTGGCGATGAAGACGATGGCCAGGGTCAGGTAGATCGAGAAACCGTCGAGGTTAAAGGAGTAACCGGTTGGAATCACCAGCCCGACCGTCGAGCTGCCGATGCCCAGGTGCTCAAGCTTGCGCATGATCTGCGGCAGCACGGCATCGGAAGAGGCGGTGCCCATGACAATCAACAATTCTTCACGCAGGTACTTGAGCAGCGGCCACATCCGCAGGCCGGAAAGGCGCATCACCAGGCCGAGAATCAGCGACACGAACGCGGCGCAGGTCAGGTAAAACAAGCCGACAAGGCTGCCCAAGTGTTGCAGCGAATCCAGGCCATATTTGCTGGTAGTGAAGGCGATGGCGCCGAACACGCCGATCGGCGCCAGACGCACGATCATGCCCATGATGCGGAAGATCACGTGGCTGAGTTCGTTGATCAGCCGGGAAATACCCGAGGCCGCTTCGCCGACCAGGTTCAGGGCGCTGCCGAACAGCACCGAGAACAGCAGGACCTGGAGGATGTTGTTGTCGGCAAAAGCACCGATCACCGACGTCGGGATCAGGTCCATCAGGAATTGCGTGGTGGTGTGCATCTGCTGGCCACGCTGGGCGATGTCGCCCATGTCGGCGGCGGAAAGTTGTTCCAGATGAATGTTCGCGCCGCTGCCGATGCCGGTACTGAAAGCGAACAGCAGGCCAATCAGCAGGGCGATGGTGGTCAGCACTTCAAAGTAGATGACCGACTTGAGACCGATGCGCCCGACCTTCTTCAGATCGCCCGCACCGCTGATGCCGCTGACCACCACGCAGAACACGATCAGGCCAATGAGCATCTTGATCAGTTTGATAAAACCGTCGCCCAGCGGTTTGAGCTGTGCGGAGTATTCGGGAAGGGTCAGCCCACAGATGATGCCGAGCACCAGTCCGAGAACCACTTGGAGGAAGATTGAACGCGAGCACCATCTGAGCATGAGAGGAATCCTGGTCGGTGTCCTGGCTGCCAACGCTTGAGCGCATCAGATTCAGGACTTAATTATTGTGGTCTTACCGGTATGTCCAGTGCAGGCGCAGTCTACGCTCGGTTTTTTCCAGATGACAAGTAAAAAGAGTGAAATCGGCATGACCGGTCTGACCAGCGGCCAGCGCCGCTTAGGAGCTGCCGAAGGCTGCGATCTTTTGATCTTTCTACAGGCGAAAAAAAACCGGCCATCACTGACCGGTTTTTTTACAGCTGCGATTTAGCGGTGCAATTAAGCGCCGTATACCGGCAGTTTCTTGCAGATGGTCTTGACCTTCTCACGAACGGCGTCGATCACCGCTTCGTTGTTCAGGTCAGCCAGGATGTCGCAGATCCAGCCGGCCAGCTCTTTGCACTCTGCTTCCTTGAAGCCGCGAGTGGTCACAGCCGGAGTACCGAAACGCAGACCGGAGGTCACGAACGGGGAGCGTGGATCGTTTGGCACGGAGTTCTTGTTCACGGTGATGAAAGCCTTGCCCAGAGCGGCATCGGCGTCTTTACCGGAGATTTCCTGCTTGATCAGCGACAGCAGGAACAGGTGGTTTTCAGTACCGCCCGAGACCACGTCGAAACCGCGCTCGATGAACACGCCGGCCATGGCCTTGGCGTTCTTCACCACTTGTTGCTGGTAGGTCTTGAACTCAGGCTGCAGTGCTTCTTTGAAGCAGATCGCTTTAGCGGCGATCACGTGCTCCAGCGGGCCACCCTGGGCGCCCGGGAATACCGCGGAGTTCAGCTTTTTCTCGATGTCGGCGTTGGCGCGAGCCAGGATCAGGCCGCCACGTGGACCGCGCAGGGTCTTGTGCGTGGTGGTGGTCACGACGTCAGCGAAAGGCACCGGGTTCGGATAGACGCCAGCGGCGACCAGACCGGCCACGTGGGCCATGTCGACGAACAGGTAGGCGCCAACCTTGTCAGCGATTTCGCGGAAACGTGGGAAATCCAGAATCTGCGAGTAAGCAGAGAAACCGGCCACGATCATTTTTGGCTTGTGCTCAACAGCCAGGCGCTCGACTTCGTCGTAGTCGATCAGGCCGTTGGCATCGATACCGTACTGAACGGCGTTGTACAGCTTGCCGGAGGACGAAACGCTGGCACCGTGGGTCAGGTGACCGCCGTGGGCCAGGCTCATGCCCAGGATGGTGTCGCCGGCTTGCAGCAGGGCCAGGTAAACGGCGCTGTTGGCTTGGGAGCCAGCGTGCGGCTGAACGTTGGCGTAATCAGCGCCGAACAGTTCTTTTGCACGGTCGATGGCCAGTTGCTCAACCACGTCGACGAACTCGCAACCACCGTAGTAGCGCTTGCCTGGGTAGCCTTCGGCGTACTTGTTGGTCAGTACCGAGCCTTGAGCTTCCATCACCGCAGGGCTGGTGTAGTTTTCCGAAGCGATCAGCTCAATATGTTCTTCCTGGCGCTGAGCTTCTTGCTCCATGGCGGCAAAGAGATCGGCGTCGTACTTGGCAATAGTCAAATCACGGCTGAACATGGCGGTCCTCAAGGATCGGGGCAGAAAAGGGGGGCATTCTAACCCATCAGGTTTTAGATGGCATATGAAAGGACATCATGTCGCAGACAAGTGGCGTTCATGACGGGATCAGCGGTGATTGTGCTGGCCTGTGGCGAGGGAGCTTGCCCCCGTTGGGTCGCGAAGCGGCCCCGGCATTTCCCCGGTCAAACTGTGCAAACAGGTTTTGCGACTGCTTCGCAGCCGAACGGGGGCAAGCCCCCTCGCCACAACGGCCCTCAATCAATCGAACATGAACAGCGCATCATTGCTGAACTGCGCCTCAAACCGGCTCGCCGGCATCGGCCGCCCAAACAGATACCCTTGAACCTCATCGCACCCATGCTCACGCAAGAAGTCGAGTTGCTCGTGGGTTTCCACGCCCTCGGCGATCACTGCCAGGTTCAGGCTGTGGGCCATGGCGATGATCGCCCGGGCAATCTGCGCATCCTGCTCGCCCGACGGCAGGCCGTCGACGAAGGTGCGGTCGATTTTCAGCACGTCGATCGGGAATTGCTTGAGGTAGTTGAGCGATGAATAACCGGTGCCGAAGTCATCGACCGCGATGCTCAAGCCAAGGTTTTTCAGCCCGGCGAGAATCTGCATCGCCTCGCTGACTTCGCGCATCAGGATACTTTCGGTCAGTTCCAGCTCCAGGCACGCCGGCGGCAGGCCGGTTTCCTTGAGGATGTTGGCGATCCGCGTGCCGAGCTGACCATCGGAGAACTGCCGTGCCGAGATGTTCACCGAGACTTTCGGTACTCGTACCTTGGCCTGATGCCAGGTCTTGAGCTGGCGACAGGCCTCGCTGATCACCCAGTCGCCGACATCCACCACCAGGCCAAGCTCTTCGAGCACTGGAATGAAATCCCCCGGCGGCACCAGCCCGCGACGCGGATGGCGCCAGCGCAGCAGGGCTTCGGCGCCGGTCAGGCGTTTGCCGTCGCCGCTGAACTGCGGCTGGTAATACAGCACGAATTCGTCCTGCTCCAGGGCATGACGCAGATCGCTTTCCAGTTCCAGGCGTTCGAGGGCGCTGGCGTTCATGTCCGCTTGATAGAACTGGAAGTTGTTCTTGCCGCGCTCCTTGGCGTGGTACATCGCGGTGTCGGCGTTCTTCATTAACTGACTGAGTTCATTGCCGTCCTGCGGGCTCAGGGCAATACCGATACTGGCGGTGACGAAGAACTCGCGACCTTCCAGCACAAACGGTTTCACCAGGCTGGCGAGAATCTGTTCAGCCACATGAATGGCCCGGTTCAGCGCCACTTCACGGTTGATGCGCGGTTGCAGCAGCAAGGTGAACTCATCACCGCCCATTCGCGCCACGGTGTCGTCATCGTCGACGCAACCGAGCAGGCGCGTGGCCATCTCCTTGAGCATGCGGTCGCCGGCGGCGTGGCCCAGGGAGTCGTTGATCGGTTTGAAGCGGTCGAGGTCGAGGAACATCAGCACCACCCACGACTTCTGCCGCTCGGCCGATTGCAGCGCGGTGTGCAGGCGATCCTGGAACAGCGTGCGGTTGGGCAGGTGGGTCAGGGCGTCGTAATAGGCCAGGCGATGAATCCGCTGTTCGCTGGCCTTGCGCTCGCTGATGTCGCTGAAGAAGCACACGTAGCTGGCCAGGTCGCCTTCGTCGTCGAGCACCGCCGTAATGCCTACCCACGCCGGGTAATGTTCGCCATTGCGGCGTTTGAGCCAGACTTCGCCTTCCCAGGTGCTGTGCTGATGCAGTTGCTTGAGCACATAACGCAGGTGGGCTTCTTGTTGATCGTCGACGGTCAACATGTTCGGCAACTGGTCGAGGACCTGCGACACCGCATAACCGCTGACGCGACTGAACGCCTCGTTGGCCTGGACGATGTAACCGGCCGGGTCGGTGATCAGGATCGCCGAGGTCGAATGTTCGAATACCGTGGCCGCCATGCGCAGGTCTTTCTCGGCACGACGCTGCTGGCTGATGTCACGACCGACCCCGAGCACACCTTCGAACGCACCGTGTTCATCCCAGACCAGCACCAATCGCAGCTCGATCGGGATCTTGCGCCCGTCGGCCCGCAGGCAGTCGAACAGGAACAACTGGGTCTTCACCTGACTGCGCAACAACGTCAGTTGATCAGGTTTATCCAGGGCTTTGCTGACCCGGTCCATCAGGCTATAGATGCCGGTCAGTTGTTGCGGGTTGGCGATGGTCGATTGCCAGCCGTTCTGGAAAATCCAGTCGACGTCATAGCCGAGCACCGCTTGCACCGACGGGCTGACGTAATTGAGCGACAGCTTGTTGTCGGTGGAGAAAATCACATCACTGATGCTTTCGGCGAGCATGCGGTAGCGCTGCTCGCTGTCGCGCAAGGATTCGCTGGCCTCGATCTGCTCGGTGATGTCCTTGGCCACGCCGATGATCCGCGTGACCTGATCGTTTCTATCCCGAGCGAGAGCTTGTTCGCGAATGTCGAAACGCCGCCAATTACCGTTGCGATGACGGAAGCGCAGTTGGCATTGCAGCAACTGCGAGTAACCGGCGTGGCGCTGGGTCTGGCGTGATCGGTGGTAATAATCGGCATCTTCGGGGTGCAGGAGGATTTCCCAGAAGTACTCACCCATCTGGTGCAGTTCGGTCCGGTTGTAGCCCAGCGTCTGACCCAGGTGGTGGTTACTGAAGATCATCCGCTGGCTGATCACGTCCTGCACGTACAGGTGATCCGGTACGGTGCGCACGACATCGGACCAGAAGCCTTCACGCTCCAGCAGCGAGAGCTCGACGAGCTTGCGACTGGTGATGTCATTGATGCTCAGAATCACTGCTTTGTAGTCGTGCTGCTCTTCCGGCAGGCGCAGAACCAGCCACAAGTGCTGGTCGCGGCCGTTGGTGTCCTGGAGTTTGATTTCCAGTTCGAGTTGTTTCTGCTGGTTGTGTACCGCCTCGATCACTTGGTTACCGATAGCGGTGCAGTCCTGCGGACAACCATCGATCAGCAGTTTCCAGGCCTGCTCGCAAGAATTGACATTAAGCAGTTGCAGAGCGACCTGGTTGACCTCGGTGATGCGCAACTCTTGTAGCAGTTGCTGGCGCTGTTCCGGGACGTCGAGCCAGGTCTTCAGTTGTTCGCTGCTGCTGATTTGGGTCTTGTCGAAAAAGTTTTTCAGCCCGGACAGATCGAGCACGCAAAGCGCCACGCCGGTGCCATCGAAAATATCCTGATAGCGCCGGCGCCCCTCATGCAGCTGACGCTGACGACGACGCATGCTCAACAGCGCGATAAACGGTAGCAGTGAGAAAGCCAGGCCCAGCA
Organism: Pseudomonas sp. ASL4; assembly: GCF_056680395.1. Lineage (NCBI taxonomy): Bacteria > Pseudomonadati > Pseudomonadota > Gammaproteobacteria > Pseudomonadales > Pseudomonadaceae > Pseudomonas > Pseudomonas sp. ASL4. Next base: position 1,703,066 of record NZ_CM155280.1, read on the forward strand.
GGCATTTACCGATGAACGCCGGCAGCAGTTGTTCGAGCACCTGTTGGCGGTCGAACAACCCGCGCAGTTGCCAGTCACTGCTGCTCAGCGGCACGGCTAGCACGCTGTTGGCCAGATCATCGTCGCTCAGTGCGCCCGGTTTGGCGGAGGGCAGCGCTTCGTCGCGACTGATGATTTGATGATTGATGCGGTTCTCTACCAGCCATAGCGGCCGGATGCCGGCTTCGCCCTGTTTGGTCAGCGAGGAGAAAAACGTCGGCGTCAGGCGCAAGGCCCAATAACCGCGACTGCTGCCGCTGGCTTGATGCAGCAGCAAGTGCACCACCGAGCCATCGTCAGCGTTGCTGAAATAGTGGGCTTGCGAACGGCTGCGGCGTACCAGATCGCTGAGGTAATCGGCGTCCTGGCTGTCGGTGGCGCTGTCGCTGAGAATTTTGCCGGACGGGCTCAGTAGCGCCAGACTGCGCAGGTCGGGTAGCGATTGCTGCACTTTGCGCAGCAATGCCTGCTGTTCGTCGGCTGATTGCGGTTGCTCGATGATCGGTAGCAGATTGAGCGCGATCTGCGCGTTCAGCGCCATGTTCAGGCTGACTTGGGAGGCGAGGTCGGCGGTGTAGTCGATGGTGTACTGGCGCTGGTTTTTCTGGGTTTGCGTAAGCTGATCCAGCAACTGCCAGAGCAGCAGCGCGAGCAGCAACAGCACGAGTGTCGCCAGCGCGCCCTTCAGGGTTCCGCGCAGGGGGGAGCCGAGCGCGGCAGCCGGTGCACGGGTAGAAAGAGGCGGCGTGACATTAGACAAACTGAAATCCTGCGGTTTGGCTGGATTGGCGCGACGTGCACTATAAGCCGGACGCCCGGAGGGCGGCTAGCATGCCTTGTGTTGTGGCTAAGTGCCAGCCCCTCGCGGCTGGACTGCCTTTCATCATTCAGGTAGCTTTGCCGGTTACGCGGGAGCGTTCCAGCTCCTAGACTCAGGCTTTTTCAGCGCGCACGCCTCGATACCCATCTGGCGGACGACGCGCACAGCCTGGCCCGGGCATCGCCTGCGCTCTGATCATTCATCTGTCACTGACCCAAGGTTCTCCATGGCTCAATACGTCTTCACCATGCATCGGCTGGGCAAAGTTGTTCCGCCGAAGCGGGAAATCCTGAAAAACATTTCGCTGTCGTTCTTCCCCGGCGCCAAAATCGGCGTACTCGGCCTCAACGGTTCGGGTAAGTCCACGCTGTTGAAAATCATGGCCGGCGTTGATACCGAATTCGAGGGCGAAGCCCGTCCAATGCCGGACCTGAACATCGGCTACCTGCCGCAAGAGCCGATCCTGGATCCGACCAAGACCGTGCGTGAAGTGGTCGAGGAAGCGGTCAGCGTAATCAAGAACGCTCAGGCGCGCCTGGACGAGGTCTACGCGGCTTACGCTGAAGAAGATGCCGACTTCGACAAACTGGCCGCCGAACAGGCCAAGCTCGAAGCCATCCTGCAAGCCAGCGACGGTCACAACCTGGATCGCCAACTGGAAGTCGCCGCCGATGCGCTGCGTCTGCCGGCATGGGATGCCAAGGTCGAATTCCTGTCCGGTGGTGAAAAGCGTCGTGTGGCCCTGTGCCGCCTGCTGCTGTCTGCCCCTGACATGCTGCTGCTCGACGAACCAACCAACCACTTGGACGCCGATTCCGTCGCCTGGCTGGAACACTTCCTGCACGACTTCCCGGGCACCGTGGTAGCGATCACGCACGACCGTTACTTCCTGGACAACGTCGCTGGCTGGATTCTCGAACTCGACCGCGGCGCCGGTATCCCGTACGAGGGCAACTATTCGGGTTGGCTTGAAGCCAAGTCCAATCGTCTGGCTGCCGAATCCAAGCAGCAGTCGGCCCATGAAAAAGCCATGAAGGAAGAACTGGAGTGGGTGCGCCAAGGCGCCAAGGCCCGCCAGTCCAAATCCAAGGCTCGTCTGCAACGCTTCGAAGAAATGCAATCGCAGGAATTCCAGAAGCGCAGCGAAACCAACGAGATCTACATCCCGGCCGGTCCGCGCCTGGGTGACAAGGTCATCGAGTTCAAGAACGTCAGCAAGGGCTACGGCGATCGCGTGTTGATCGACAACCTGTCGTTCTCCATGCCTAAAGGCGCCATCGTTGGCGTGATCGGCGGTAACGGTGCTGGTAAGTCGACCCTGTTCCGCATGCTGATGGGCAAGGAAACGCCGGATTCGGGCACCATCGAAGTCGGCGAAACCGTGCAACTGGCCTGCGTCGATCAGAGTCGCGAAGACCTGGACGGCAGCAAGACTGTGTTCCAGCAAATCTCCGACGGTTCCGACCAGATCCGCATCGGCAACTACGAGATTCCGTCGCGTACCTACGTCGGTCGCTTCAACTTCAAGGGCGGCGATCAGCAGAAGTTCGTCAAGGACCTGTCCGGTGGTGAGCGCGGTCGCTTGCACCTGGCCCTGACCCTGAAAGAGGGCGGCAACGTCCTGCTGCTCGACGAACCGTCCAACGACCTCGACGTTGAAACCCTGCGTTCCCTGGAAGAAGCCCTGCTGGACTTCCCGGGCGCCGCCATTGTGATCTCTCACGATCGGTGGTTCCTTGACCGCGTCGCGACTCACATCCTGGCGTACGAAGACGACTCGCAAGCCATCTTCTTCGAAGGTAACTACACCGAGTACGAAGCTGATCGCAAGAAGCGTCTCGGCGAAGCGGCTGCCCAGCCGCACCGTGTACGGCACAAGAAACTGGCCTGATATCGGGTTGGTTGCATGAAAAACGGAGCCTTCAGGGGCTCCGTTTTTTTATGGTTTTTCAGTAAGACCGAGGTGCGGGCTTGCTCGCGAAGGCGTCCTCACAATCACCCGACTTCTATGCCCAAAACCTCAATCAACAAATCCCCCGCCGGCCGCTTCCACAGCACTTCATCCCCGACCTGCGCACTCAGCAACGCCCGCCCCAACGGCGATCCCCAATTGATCAGTCCGCTGCCAGCATCTGCCTGATCCTCGCCCACCAACTGCACACGCTGCTCGTTGCCTTGTTCATCAGCAAACGTCACCCAAGCGCCAATCTGCACTTTGTCGGTGGAGGAGGCCGCAACGACAACCTGGGCGCTTTGCAGGCGTTGATTAAAATACCGCCAGTCACGCTCAAGGTCGGCCTGGCGCTGTTTATCGGCCAGTTCGCCCTTTGCACTCTGTTCATCGAGCAGGTTTTGTACCTCGGCGAGTTTCACCTGAAGCAGGGCCAGCCCTGCCGGGGTGACGTAGTTGGGCTGCGCGCTGACCTGCCGTTCCACTGGCTGGTCGGCTTGCGCGGCGGCGTTATCTTCATTGACGAAGGCACGGCTCATGGTTTTCTCCCGTTATAGGGTTTGGGCCATGCTCGCAGGGTTTTAGTTTCGACGAATGTCTGCCAGCGACCTATTGCGAGCGAAAGGCTCGCGCGGCGTCCTGATCTTTCTGCTGCTGCCAGGCTCTTTCGCGCTCATCCCAATAGTGGCTGCGGTAGTCCTCGCGATCCTTGTTTTCCAGCATCGCCTGGCACTGGCGGAAGCCATCGCTCCAGCCGTCGGCGTACTGCTTGTCCTTGAGGTAGCGCGGCACGTTTTTACGGAATTCACCGGTCATCGCCCCGCCAGCCTGACGGCCACTGACGCAACCGTCATCGAAGCCATCGGCGAATGCCGGCGGGTAACCCTTGGCGATCAGCTCTTCATGAGTCGACTGGCAACCCGCGCACAACAGCAACACCCCAAGCACACCTACACAACGCCACATTTCAGACTCCCGGCCTTTCGACGGCCTATACAGAGAAGTCTAGAAGTCGATTCGTCAGACGTTTGTGAAAGGGCTGTGATTAATCCGTTGGCGTCGCCGCCAGGCGGGCATGTTCGGACAGCTCCTGTTCGATGAACGCGGCGATCATGGCGCGGTAAACCTGTTCGGTGACTTCGGGATTCGCGCCTGTGGCTTCGGCCAATGCCCGAACCTTGACGATGACCTGCTCGACCCTGGCGGGTGCTTTTACCGCGTCGCTGTCTTTCTTGAAGCGAGCGGCTTGCGCCACGTAGGCGCCGCGCTCGGCCAGTAGCGTGACGATCTGGCCATCCAGCCGATCAATGTTTTGGCGAACGTCTTCGAGGGAATTGCAGGTAACAGCCATGTTGGTTGAGCTCCATATGGGAATGTTCAGAATCAAAAGATCGCAGCCTTCGGCAGCTCCTACAGGTGTACGCGATCAAATGTAGGCGCTGCCGAAGGCTGCGATCTTTTGATCTAGTAGTGATACCACTTCACCTCAAGCATCACTTCATTTTCGGGCGAGGCGAGGTGGCTGAATTCGCGCTGGGCGCTCAGGCGCAGACCCAGGTTGCGCGACAATTCCCACTGCTGATTCAGACTCAGGCTACGGCGCACTTCGCCGTTGGTGAAGAAATCACCCTTGGTTTCCAGGCTGAAATTACCCAGCGGGTTCTTCCACAACACGCCGCTGTTGAAGCCGGCCGCCGGGGCGACAAACCCGGCGAAGTCGTTGTTGTGTTCGATGCGCACGGTGCCCAGCGCAAAACCGAGCACGTCTTGACCCAGTTGCCAGGTGCCGCCGGCGCCGCCATTGACGTGGCTGACCAGGGTTTCATCGTCATGTTTGCCCGGCACGCGTTCCAGGCCGCCAGTGACCTGCCACGACAGCGGCTGCAACAGCTCGTTGCGCGGCGTCAGTGAGCGAATAGTCGCCAGATCCAGTTGCTGCAATTGCCAGTGATTGCCTTCGTACTGGCGCAGTTTCATTTGCAGGATTTCAATTTGCGCGCCCAGCGGAAAGCTCTCGGCGTTGTCGTTGAGGTCGTGATAGGCCATGCGCAAACCGTATTCGCCGAACGCCTTGTCGCCCCGGGTGCCGAGGCCAGCCTGCCAGGTGCGGGACTCATGGCCGTCCTCGGGCAGGCCGGGGCGTGGGATGTCCAGTTCCGGTGCCGGGTTCTGGTTGATCGCCCGCAGCAGTTCGAAACTGCGCTGCGAACGTTCAGGGTCGCGCTCCTGGCCGTTGGCGCGGTAGCGTTCCAAGCGGTAAGCCGCATCGATGATCAGCGCTTGGCGTTCGCGCGGTTGAGCCTTGAATGCGGGTGCCTGCAATTGCTTCTGATCGGCGCTGACTTTTAGCACCCATTGCTGTTCTTCAGGATTCAACGGCTCGGCGCGGCTCAGCAATTCTCTTTCGCGTGACGGACGATATTGAATGGACTCCACCAAACCGGCTTCTTTCACCGCTTTGACGGTATCGGTCGGGATTGCAGTCAGTGGGAATTGTTCGGTCAACCGCAAGCTCGGCCGCGCCACTTGCAACAGTTCCAGCAGGCGATAGGAGCAGTTTTCGTCGAAGAAGAAATAGTCGAACTGGATCTGCTTCAGCTCCCAGACGTGCTCGACCATGCGCTCGGTTTCTTCCTGGGTCAGGTTCAGCCGGTATTCCCACAGGTCGCGGTTCTCCAGGCTGCGGTATTCCGAGAGTTTTTCCTGATAAGGCACCAGCGCAAACAAACCGGGATAGCCGCCCATCAAGCCCTTCCAGGCATAGAGGATGCTGTTGTCCGAACCTTCGATGTAGGCGCCGAAGTTGATCGCGTAACTGAGCAGGGCGGTGTGGTCGCTTTGCACGTCAGCCTGGTCGATGCGCAGCAAGGTGTGGCCAAACATCGAGGACGGACTGTTGAGGTAAGCCGCCGGGAAAATCATCACCGTGCTATGGGGCGCGACGTCCTTGAACCATTGCTTGAATTCAGTGCAGTCCAGCGTCGGTAGGTCGGTCAGGTTGAGCTGTGCCTTGAGCCAGCGAGTCCGGGCCGGGTAGACGCATTGGGCGTGCTTTTCACCGGCAGTGGCCGGGGCGTAGAGCGCCTGGACCGTCGCCGCCAGTTCGCGGTCCGGGTGTTCGTTACCGTCGGGGGCGAGGAAGAACTTCTTGTCGCTGACATAGCTGCGCCAGCCACCGAGCTTGGCGGTTTCGTAATGGCCCAGGGAAATCCAGAAAGGGTCATTGGCCAGTTGCTGCAAACGTTGATCGTCGATGTGTGGCGCGGCGGACAGCGGGGCGCAGACACAGAGCGCCAGCCAGGCAAGGCGTTTGAGCATAGTGGGCAACTTAAGTCGAAAGAAACAAAGACCCAAAGAGGGCTAGGTCCAAAAAACAAAAGCCGCTCCCCGAAAGGAGCGGTCGGGTCGAGCTTAAGCTTGAGTCGCGTACTTGGCCAGACGCGGATCGTTCTTCAGAACGGCCAGGGTGTTGGTATGCACGTCGTCAGCGGTCACGTCAGCCTTGCTGAAGATTTGCTGGAAATGCTCGTGAGTCACGGCGGCGAAGTGCGCACGGTCTTCCGGCGCCACGCCCAGTACCACGGCATAAGTGGTCAGCGCTTCGCCCTGACCTTTAGCCATGTCTTCGGACAGCTCGTTCATCATGCCATTCATGGCAAACCAGGATTTGCCGCCATAGGTCAGCGACGCATTGGTGGCGCAACCGTTGGTACCGGACGTCATACCGAACGTCGCGTTACCGGAGGTGCCGTTGGTGGTGGATGCCAGGAAATGCGCCGGGGTGCCACGCTGCCCTTCGAACAGCATGTTGCCCCAACCGCAATCCGGGCCGCCTGGCGCCTGAGCCATGGCGTTGAGGGATACGACGGTGAAGAGAGTACCGAGAAGAATCCGTTTCATAGCTGAGTTCTCTTTGTGTGCATACCAATGGACAAGGGGTTCTGGCGTCATCTCGACGTCAGTGGGCCGGTTATTTAGTTCCAGCCGCGCAGTTTGGAGTTTAGGCACGATCCAGGGGTTCCGTGATTTTTTGCAAATCATTCCCCGCGAACATTGATTTGCGCCCGCCCCGCTTGGGAATGGCGAGTTGTCTATGCTTTGGCTTGAGGCGCGCCTTGCCAGTCGGGTATGGCAGCGCCAGAATGCCGCTATCTGCCCCGCCTGATGTAAGGAAGCCCGATGCCTGATCCTGTTGCTGCCAGCTTGCGTCTAGCGCCCGAAGCGCTGACCCGTCCGTTTTCCGCTGAACAGTTCAGCTTCTCTACCACCAATGATCTGGAGCCCTTCCGCGGTGTACTCGGCCAGGAACGTGCGGTCGAAGCCTTGCAGTTCGGTGTGGCCATGCCACGCCCCGGTTACAACGTATTCGTCATGGGCGAGCCCGGTACTGGCCGGTTCTCGTTCGTCAAACGCTACCTGAAGGCCGAAGGCAAGCGCCTGCAGACTCCGGCGGACTGGGTCTACGTCAATAATTTCGATGAGCCGCGCGAACCCCGCGCCCTGGAATTGCCATCGGGCACTGCCGGTGCTTTCATCGGTGATATCAACGGCTTGATCGACAACCTGCTGGCGACCTTTCCGGCGGTCTTCGAGCACCCGTCTTACCAGCAGAAGAAAAGCGCGATCGACCGCGCTTTCAACCAGCGCTACGACCGTGCCCTGGACGTGATCGAGCGCCTGGCGCTGGAGAAGGAAGTCGCGCTTTACCGCGACAGCACCAACATCGCTTTCACCCCGATGAGCGAAGGCAAGGCACTGGATGAAGCCGAATTCGCCCAGTTGCCGGAAGTCGATCGCGAGCGTTTCCACGTCGATATTTCGTGGCTGGAAGAGCGCCTCAATGAAGAGCTCGCCAGCCTGCCGCAATGGAAGCGCGAGTCGAGCAATCAACTGCGCCAGCTCAACGAAGAAACCATCACCCTGGCCTTGCAGCCTATGCTGTCGCCGTTGTCGGAGAAATACGCCGAGAACGCCGCGGTGTGCGGTTACCTGCAAGCCATGCAGGTTTACCTGCTGAAAACCGTGGTCGAGCAACTGGTGGACGACAGCAAGACTGATGCCGTCGCCCGAAAACTGCTGGAAGAGCAATACGCCCCGAGCCTGGTGGTTGGTCATTCCTCCAGCGGCGGCGCACCGGTGGTGTTCGAACCGCATCCGACCTACGAAAACCTGTTCGGCCGTATCGAATACAGCACCGATCAAGGCGCGCTCTACACCACCTATCGCCAGTTGCGCCCGGGTGCCTTGCATCGCGCCAATGGCGGTTTCCTGATTCTTGAAGCGGAAAAAATGCTCAGCGAGCCGTTCGTGTGGGATGCGCTCAAGCGCGCCCTGCAATCGCGCAAGCTGAAAATGGAATCGCCGCTGGGTGAGCTGGGTCGCCTGGCCACCGTGACCCTGACCCCGCAACACATTCCGTTGCAGGTCAAAGTCATCATCATCGGCGCCCGGCAGCTCTACTACACGCTGCAGGACCTCGATCCGGACTTCCAGGAGATGTTCCGCGTCCTGGTGGACTTCGACGAAGACATCCCGATGGTCGATGAGAGCCTGGAGCAGTTTGCCCAGTTGCTGAAAACCCGTACCTCCGAAGAAGGCATGGCGCCGTTAACCGCGGATGCGGTGGCGCGTCTGGCGACCTACAGCGCTCGCCTGGCGGAACACCAGGGGCGTTTGTCGGCGCGTATCGGCGATCTGTTCCAACTGGTCAGCGAGGCGGATTTCATCCGTGACCTGGCGGGTGACGACATGACCGACGCCGGTCATATCGAACGTGCGCTAAAGGCCAAGGCGACCCGCACCGGGCGCGTCTCGGCGCGGATTCTCGACGACATGCTGGCGGGGATCATCCTGATCGACACCACTGGCGCGGCGGTTGGCAAGTGCAACGGGCTGACAGTGCTGGAGGTCGGTGATTCGGCGTTCGGTGTGCCGGCGCGGATTTCTGCCACGGTGTATCCCGGGGGCAGCGGCATTGTCGACATCGAGCGCGAGGTCAACCTTGGCCAGCCGATTCACTCCAAGGGTGTGATGATTCTGACCGGGTATCTGGGCAGTCGTTACGCCCAGGAATTCCCGCTGGCGATTTCTGCGAGCATCGCGCTGGAGCAATCCTACGGCTACGTCGATGGCGACAGTGCGTCGCTGGGCGAGGCGTGCACGCTGATCTCGGCTTTGTCGAAAACCCCGCTCAAACAGTGCTTTGCCATCACCGGTTCGATTAACCAGTTCGGTGAAGTTCAGGCGGTCGGCGGGGTCAACGAGAAGATCGAAGGCTTCTTCCGCCTCTGCGAAGCTCGCGGGCTGACGGGTGAGCAAGGGGCGATCATTCCGCAGGCCAACGTGGCGACGCTGATGCTCGACGAGAAAGTGCTGTCGGCGGTGCGGGCGGGGCAGTTCCATGTCTACGCCGTGCGTCAGGCTGACGAGGCGCTGAGCCTGTTGGTGGGCGAGCCGGCCGGCGCGCCGGATGCCGATGGCCAGTTCCCTGAAGGCAGCGTCAACGCGCGGGTGGTGGAGCGCTTGCGGGTGATCGCGGAAATGATCAGCGAGGAAGACCTCAAAGAGGCCGAGAAGGAAATCGCGCTGGAGGCGTTGGCCGAAACAAAACCAGCGTGACCCTCCAGGACCGTTCCCACTCGCGTGGGAACGATCTCGACATAGATCCCCTGTAGGTGCGAGGCTTGCCCGCGAAGGCCGCGACGCGGTTTACCTGAATGACCGCGTTATCGTTCTTCGCGGGCAAGCCTCGCTCCTACGGTGGGTTGGTGATTTGCCGAAGAAGTGCCATCAGTCTGGCGTCAATATTCACACAATGACCATTCGGCGCCTTCTGGTTTCGCTTTGCTTGCAAAGCGAACTTTTCCTCTATTCTCAGCTCAAGGATAAGGACAGTAATCACTGGATCGAAACAGCCTTCCCATGGGGGCTGAATACCGGATCTACCGAGGGTCGCCGCCATGTCGCGCAACCTCTGCCTCACCCGTCAATGCCTGGGTCTTGTGACCCGTATCGAGTGCGCCATCCGCCCATTGGCGGGAGATACGGGTATGTGGACCTTACTCTTCGCCGCCGGAATGGCCGGCGAACAGCCATCAGCCATCAAGGCCCAAGGCCCGTTCCATGGCCCATTCGTGGCTGAATCCATCCTCGACACCATCGTTGAAAGCCTGACGCTACATGGCTACGAGCTGGCCGATGACCCACAAATCTGGTGCCTGCACCTGCAAGCCCAGTTGCGGGAAATCAACGGCGGCCGTTGTCGCAGCCTGGGCGGCTTCGACCATTGAGTGCGGTTATTGGACAGGGTTGGGCGTCTCGGTCTTGTCCAGTTTGACCTCGAAACCATATTCCACGGTGGTGAGGTTGGTGCGCTGGTAGCTTTCCAGCCGAGTGGGCTGGCCATAGAAGTAATGCACGCCGAATAGCGCGGGGCCTTCTGCGCTCGCGTCATGACTGACCGAAAGAATCTCCTTCAGATAGTTACCGCTGTCGTCCTTGGCGAAAAAGCGCCAGTCCTGCGCGGGGAAAACCTTCAGGTCGACCACCAGCGCGTTGCCTTTGAGCTCCAGGCCCTTGGGCAGTTGGTGTGCGTCGAGGGTTTTCTGTTCGACCGTGGCCAGGAACAGCGGCATGGAGCCAACCGCGAAGGCCGGGGTTTCCGGAAACAGGTTCAGGTCGTAGGTGATCGTGCCGCGCAACGGGTCAACCTGGTAAGCCTCTGGCGGCAGTTCGATCGGTTCATCGCGCTTGCCGTTATCGCCCGCGGTAAAGAACGTGACCGGGCTGTCACCTGGGCTGAAGGAGGTGCCGAGCAATTCGTCATTGAAGGTGCGGATGTGCTCGAACTCAATCCGCGCAGCACTTGAATCATCCACCGACTGAGTGATGCTGACGTTCTTCTGCAGTTGTTCCTCGGTCAGCGCCGCGCCCTTGAGCCAGGTCGCAGCCTGATCGTCATACACCACTACCGGCACGGACAGTGGCTGGATGGTTTTCTCCGTGGTGTTCGGGTCAAACCTGAGGACAGGCAGTTGCAGGTCCCTGCGGGTTACCGTGGCGGCCGAGAAGTCGAGCACGCTGACCTCCAGCGTGTCGACGTTACCGTTGAAGTAAACCCGGGTGTAATGATGGGTTTGTTGTTGTTCGAAGGCTTGCTGTTCATCCTTGAGCTGTTTTTCGAACGTGTCGCTCCAGACCGTTTGCGCCTGCATCTCCCCCAACTGTTTTTCGTAGAACGCTATTTGCGCGGCGCTTTCGTTGATCGATCCCGAGTGGGTCAGAAAGCCTCCGGTCGTATCCTTGGCCTGGACGATCAGCGGGTTGAGCGGGGTTTCGCGGACTTCCGGTATCAGCGGCGCGGAGTTGCTCACTTCAAGCTCTGCCACGTTTTTGTCGAGGCTGAGCAACGTCACGCTGATGTTGTCGTCGACGTGGGCCTTGCCCAGATCCTTTTTCGTCAGTGCTACCGTGAACACCCGGTGAGGGGCGATCACTTCAGCTTTGCCTTTGAGCATCAACGGTTGCGGTTGTTTTTTGTTGTCGACCTCCAGACCTTCGATGAAAGGGTAGGTCACCGTCAGATCGTCCGGATTATCGACGTTTGAACTCGAGGGGCTGAGCTGAATGCCCGGATCGGTTTCCGACCATTCGGGCTGGAAAGGGATCACTTTTTTGTTGCTAAGGGTTACTGACTGCCATTCCAGCCCGTGGGGGAAAGGGAACTGCGCAGGCATGGTGAAGCTGAAAGGGAACACTGGCGACAGATCGGTCAGGTAATCGGAGCTTGAGGTTTTACGCAGCACAAACAGGCCATTGAGGTAGGTATCGACCAGCGCCTGAGGGGTTGGGTAGTGTTTGAGCAGGAGCATGGCGTCATCGCCATACTCGGTCTCAATCGGTTTGGCCTTGAGCTTCAGTTCTGCACGTTCAAGCAACAGCAGCGAGCCGCCGAGGTCAGCGAGGGCGTCCTTGAGCTTCTGATCCGCAATGGCATCCAGGGATTTCTCGAATTGCGCGGTCCTTTCTTCGAGGCTGACGGTCTTTTTTTCATCGGCGGGTGAGCAGCCGTTGAGCAGTAGCAGCACGCCAAAAACGGCACTCGTTAAAGGTAATCGCACATCCATTTCCTGTCTTCCTGTCCGGTATCGCTAATCTGTCATTGGTTTGGACACTAGCAGAAAAACTTCGTCATACACGCGCAGGTTGCGGATTTTTGGGCGGTTTCTGGGTGTAATGGGCGGCTGTTATACTCGCCGCCATTTACCAGCCCTTGTGTGAGATTCAATGGAACGCTTTATCGAAAATGCAATGTACGCCTCCCGCTGGCTGCTGGCGCCGATCTACTTCGGTTTGTCCCTGGGCTTGTTGGCGCTGGCGTTGAAGTTTTTCCAGGAAGTCTTCCATGTCATCCCCAACGTCTTCTCGATGGCGGAATCGGACTTGATCCTGGTGCTGCTGTCGTTGATCGACATGGCGCTGGTGGGCGGCTTGCTGGTGATGGTGATGATCTCCGGCTATGAGAACTTCGTGTCCGAACTGGACATTGACGAGGGCAAAGAGAAACTCAACTGGTTGGGCACCATGGATTCGTCTTCGCTGAAGATGAAAGTGGCCGCCTCGATCGTGGCGATTTCGTCGATCCACCTGTTGCGGATTTTCATGGACGCCAAGAACGTCGATCCCGAGCATCTGAAGTGGTACGTGATCATTCACATGACCTTCGTGGTGTCGGCGTTTGCGATGGGTTATCTGGATAAGCTGACCAAGCACTGATCTTGCCAGGAGCGCTCCCTGTGGCGAGGGAGCTTGCTCCCGTTGGGCTGCGAAGCGGCCCCGCTTTATCTCCAGTCTTTTCCCTCGCAGCATCGACGACTGCTGCGCAGCCGAGCGCGAGCAAGCTCGCTCGCCACAGGTTCTTCGTCAAACCAGACAAGCGGTTTCGTTTGTGCTTGTACTTTGATGCGCCGAAGCCTATCCCTGTAAGTATCTTGGTCCGCCACTGTTTGAGGTGCGCTCATGAACTTGCAAGAATTGAATGCCTACGCGATCGCCGGGAAGGTCGATGAGCTGAACCTGATCTCACTGGAAGGCGGGATCTACCTGCTGGAGGCGCGCATGCATGGCGCGGCGTATCCGCTGAGTGATGCCCGCGGCCAGATGTTTCACCTGCGTTCGGTCGAGCATGCCCGCGAAGTGCTCCACGCCTGTCCCGCCGTACAGTTCAACCTTGTGCACACTTCGGTTCACGACGAAATGTGCGGGCTCGGCGACAGTGTGCAGGAAAGCCTGAAGGTGCCGATCGCCTTTCGTAGTACATGGCAGCACTGACGCCCTCATCAATGCCACGGCATCTGTGCTAGTCTGCTCGCCCTTTTGGTTCCGGGCGCTCCGGGATGCGCTGTGCACGCACGGCACGTTCCAGGGCTGTCCGCACAGCGGAGCAGTGTCATGTCCGAAGTAAATCTGTCCACCGACGAAACTCGCGTCAGCTACGGTATCGGCCGTCAGTTGGGCGACCAACTGCGCGACAACCCGCCACCGGGCGTTAACCTGGATTCGATCCTGGCTGGCCTGACTGACGCGTTCGCCGGCAAGCCAAGCCGTGTGGGTCAGGAAGAAATGTCCGCCAGCTTCAAAGTGATCCGCGAGATCATGCAAGCCGAAGCGGCTGCCAAAGCTGAAGCCGCTGCTGGCGAAGGCCTGGCATTCCTGGCTGAAAACGCCAAGCGTGACGGCATCACCACTCTGGCTTCCGGCCTGCAATTCGAAGTACTGACTCAAGGTGAAGGCGCCAAGCCGACCCGTGAAGATCAAGTGCGCACTCACTACCACGGCACCCTGATCGACGGCACTGTGTTCGACAGCTCCTACGAGCGCGGCGAGCCTGCAGAATTCCCGGTTGGCGGCGTGATCGCTGGCTGGACCGAAGCCCTGCAACTGATGAACGCCGGTAGCAAATGGCGTCTGTACGTGCCGAGCGAACTGGCTTACGGCGCTCAAGGCGTTGGCAGCATTGCGCCGCACAGCGTACTGGTATTCGACGTCGAGCTGCTCGACGTTCTGTAAGACCGTGATCCTGTAGGAGCGAGGCTTGCCCGCGAAGGCATCAACCCGGTTTCAAGTTGGAACCGAGTTGCCTGGTTCGCGAGCAAGCTTCGCTCCTACAGGGTTTTTAGCGTTACTCATATTTCGAGCTTATGGTGCAGTTCATTGGTCGGGCGCAACGCCCGGGCATAGCAGAACAGAAACAGATTACGCACCAGTTCCTTGAGCACTACCGGCTCGCTGGAACTCAAGCCACTGACGTCCAGGTCACCCTGATCCTGCAACTCGTTCAAGGCTTCTTCTTCAAGTACCGCACAAACTTCCCCGGTTTCCCGATGCAGGATCCTGAGGTAAGGGTGTGGGCGGTCCAGCCAGGCATCGATCAAATAAGTCATGGGTCTCATCTCCATTGATTGGTTTCAATGAGAATAATTCTTATTAATGAAATAGCAAGGGCCTATTGGCGGCTTGTGTTTTTTTATGGGTAAAGATTGCGTAGGGTCAAAACGACTGGCGTTTGGCTACTGCGAGGGATTGCTGGGCGAAGCGGGGGAGGGCGAAGCACCATCCCACGCCGGGCGCGGGATGGAAGACAGCAGAATCAGACTTTTCTGACGAACTCGGATTTGAGCTTCATCGGGCCGATGCCGTCGATCTTGCAGTCGATGTCATGGTCGCCATCGCACAGGCGGATGTTCTTGACCTTGGTGCCGACCTTGACCACCAGGGAGGTGCCCTTGACCTTGAGGTCTTTGATCACGGTGATGGTGTCGCCGTCTTGCAGGACATTGCCCACCGAATCCTTCTTCACGGTGTCATCGGACCCCACTTCAGCTTCACCGCCGGCGGTCCATTCGTGGGCGCACTCCGGGCAGATCAGTTGTGCGCCGTCTTCGTAGGTGTATTCGGAATTGCATTTCGGGCAGGGTGGCAACGTGCTCACTAAGGCTCCTTGGTTTGAGGATCGCTAAAAGTCGCACATTGTATAGGGTTTCTATGGGGAGGGGGCTAACAGCAAAAGATCGCTGCCTTCGGCAGCTCCTGCATGGGAATGTGTACCCTGTAGGAGCTGCCGAAGGCTGCGATCTTTTGATCTTGCTGTGGTTGCAATCAGTGCGTGCGGGCTACCGCAAACTCGCTCAACTCGACCAGCGCATCGCGATATTCGCTGGCCGGCAGGGCGTCGAGGCATTTGATTGCACGGGCCACGTAATCACGGGCCAGTTGCGCGGTGTATTCCAGCGAACCGGAAGCTTCAACGGCCCCGCGGATACTTTCCAGGTCTTCGATGCCACCTTTCTGGATCGCCTGGCGTACCAGTGCAGCCTGCTCGGGTGTGCCTTCGCGCATGGTGTAGATCAGCGGCAGGGTCGGCTTGCCTTCGGCCAGATCGTCACCGACGTTCTTGCCCAGGGTTTCCGCATCACCTTTGTAATCCAGCAGGTCGTCGACCAATTGGAAGGCTACGCCCAGGTGATCACCGAAGGTGCGCAGCGCTTCGCTCTGTTCCGGGGTGGCTTCGCACAGGGCTGCTGCGCTGTGGGTCGAAGCTTCGAAGAGCATCGCGGTTTTGCCGCGGATGACTTCCATGTAGGTTTCTTCGGTGGTGCTGGCGTCACGGATCTTCGACAGCTGCAGCACTTCGCCTTCGGCGATGATCCGCGTGGCTTGCGAAAGGATCTTCATGACTTGCATGGAGCCCAGTTCGACCATCATTTCGAAGGAGCGCGAATACAGGAAGTCGCCGACCAGCACGCTTGGGGCGTTGCCCCACATGGCGTTGGCGGTCGAACGGCCACGGCGCATGCCGGACATGTCGACCACGTCGTCATGCAGCAGGGTGGCGGTGTGCAGGAACTCGATAGTGGCGGCCAGCAGGCGCAAGTCATCGCCTTCGCGACCCAGGGCCTTGCCACACAGCAACACTAGTAGAGGACGCAGGCGTTTACCGCCGGCCGAGGTAATGTAGTCGCCGATTTTCGATACCAGCGGCACTCGGGAAGTCAGCTGCTTCTTGATGATGCCGTCGACGGCGCTAAAATCGTCCGCCACCGCGCGGTAGAAAGCTTGGGGTTGCATCAGCGACAGTTGCTCCAGAAGGGTTGCGCGGCATGCTAGGACCCACGTCCGGACCTGTCAAGGCGCGATGGACGGCCTCTTGCAACACTTCGGCAGCTTGCGTACAATCGCGCACCCTGAACTTCCTGGGCAGCACCTGCCTTACGCAATTGCAATCAGGCCTTCCAGCCCTATGCAGCCATGCCAGCCAATACCTCTTCTTATAAAGAGCTGGGTGAGCAGGATTATCGGAGAAATACCATGTCGTACGCAGTAATTGTTACTGGTGGCAAGCAATACAAGGTCGCCCCAGGTGAATACCTGAAGATCGAAAAACTGGAAATCGCTACCGGCGAATCCGTTACTTTTGATCGCGTTCTGTTGGTCGCCGATGGCGATGACGTGAACATCGGCGCTCCAGTTGTTGCAGGCGCTACCGTTGTGGCTGAAGTGATTTCCCAAGGTCGTCACGATAAAATCCGCATCATCAAGTTCCGTCGTCGTAAGCACCACATGAAGCGTATGGGCCACCGCCAGTGGTACACCGAGATCAAAATCACCGGTATTCAGGCTTAATTTCAGCCTAATTCCTCACTAGGAGAATTGACTCATGGCACACAAAAAAGCTGGTGGTAGTACCCGTAACGGTCGCGACTCAGAAGCCAAACGCCTTGGCGTGAAGATGTATGGCGGCCAGGTTATCATTCCGGGCAACATCATCGTGCGTCAGCGCGGCACCCAATTCCACGCCGGTTACGGTGTTGGCATGGGTAAAGATCACACTCTGTTCGCTAAAATCGACGGCGTGATCAAGTTTGAAGTAAAAGGCGCTTTCAACCGCCGTTACGTGAGCATTGTCCCGAAGACTGCAGTCGTCGCGGCATAATTACGTAGATGCTGGAAAAGCCCTGTCTCGCGACGGGGCTTTTTCGTTTGTGGGGTGAGTCTCTTGCAAAGCTGTTTGTGATGGGCGAAAGCAGCTGGATTTGCGGTAGTTGCTTGAGGTCGCTGCGCTCATTTTTGCAAGAGTCTTATGTCTTAGTGTTTTTCGGCTCGTCCGTATGACGAGAGGCGTTTTGTTATGAAGTTTGTTGATGAAGTATCTATTCGAGTAAAGGCCGGCGACGGCGGCAACGGTTGCATGAGCTTCCGTCGCGAAAAATTCATTGAGAACGGTGGTCCGAACGGCGGTGACGGTGGTGATGGCGGCTCGGTCTACATGATCGCCGACGAAAACCTCAACACCCTGGTGGACTACCGTTATACCCGGCACTTCGATGCCGAGCGCGGTTCCAACGGCGGTAGCACCGACTGCACCGGTAAAAAAGGTGAAGAGCTGGTACTGCGCGTTCCAGTGGGCACGACCGTTATCGACTCCGCCACTCAGGAAGTCATTGGCGACCTGACCAAGGCCGGCCAACGTCTGTTGGTGGCTCATGGCGGCTGGCACGGTCTGGGTAACACCCGTTTCAAATCCAGTACCAACCGTGCTCCGCGTCAGACCACTCCGGGTAAGCCGGGTGAGGCGCGTGATCTCAAGCTGGAAATGAAAGTGTTGGCCGACGTTGGCCTGCTGGGCTTGCCGAACGCTGGTAAAAGTACCTTTATCCGTTCGGTGTCGGCCGCCAAGCCGAAAGTCGCTGACTACCCGTTCACCACGTTGGTGCCGAACCTGGGCGTGGTTTCTGTCGATCGCTGGAAAAGCTTCGTGGTCGCGGATATTCCGGGGCTGATCGAAGGGGCTTCCGACGGCGCGGGCCTGGGGATTCGCTTCCTCAAGCACTTGTCGCGTACCCGCCTGCTGTTGCACCTCGTGGACATGGCGCCACTCGATGACGCCAGCGCACCAGATGCTGCTGAAGTCATCGTCAGCGAACTGACCAAGTTCAGCCCGTCCCTGGCTGAGCGTGATCGTTGGTTGGTGCTGAACAAGTGCGACCAGATCCTTGAAGAAGAGCACGATGAACGCGTCAAGGAGATCGTTGATCGCCTGGAATGGACCGGTCCGGTCTACGTGATCTCGGCCATCTCCAAGCTCGGTACCGAGCGTCTGTGCCACGACATCATGCGATACATGGAAGATCGTGCTGATCGCCTGGCGAACGACCCGGCCTACAAAGAAGAGTTGGCAGACCTCGATCAGCGCATCGAAGACGAAGCCCGTGCTCAGTTGCAGGCCCTGGATGACCAGCGTGCCCTGCGCCGCACCGGCGTGAAGTCGGTCCATGACATCGGCGACGATGATTGGGACGAAGAAGATGTGGATGACGAAGACGGTCCGGAAATCATTTACGTGCGTGACTGATTCGTTGCGATAAACTTAAACGCCGCTCTCTGGAGCGGCGTTTTAGTATCTGGAAATCGGTAGTCACCGAATAACGTTATGGGCAGCGCTGGGTCGCGCTGTCCTCAAACTAAGGTTGAAGATGATGCGGAGCAAGGTGACAGGTGCGCAGCGTTGGGTCGTGAAGATCGGCAGCGCTTTGCTGACGGCGGACGGCAAGGGCCTGGATCGCGCGGCAATGGGTGTCTGGGTTGAACAGATGGTGGCCTTGCATGAGGCGGGCGTCGAGCTGGTGCTGGTGTCCTCCGGGGCGGTGGCTGCTGGCATGAGTCGGCTGGGCTGGACCGTACGACCCAGTGCAATGCACGAGTTGCAGGCGGCTGCCGCCATCGGTCAGATGGGGTTGGTGCAGGCCTGGGAGTCGAGCTTTGCCGAGCATGGCCGGCATACCGCGCAGATTCTCCTGACGCACGACGACCTGTCCGACCGCAAGCGCTACCTGAACGCCCGTAGTACCTTGCGCGCGCTGGTCGAACTCAAGGTCATTCCGGTGATCAACGAGAACGACACCGTGGTCACCGACGAAATTCGTTTCGGCGACAACGACACGCTGGCGGCGCTGGTGGCCAACCTGGTCGAGGCTGACTTGCTGGTGATCCTGACCGATCGTGACGGGATGTTCGACGCTGATCCGCGTAACAACCCTGGCGCCAAGCTGATTTACGAAGCGCGCGCTGATGATCCGGCGCTGGATGCAGTGGCGGGTGGTACCGGTGGTGCGCTGGGTCGTGGCGGCATGCAGACCAAATTGCGTGCTGCGCGCCTGGCGGCACGTTCCGGTGCGCACACCATCATCGTCGGTGGGCGCATTGATCGCGTGCTGGATCGTCTCAAGGCTGGCGAGCGCATCGGCACCCTGCTGTCGCCTGAGCGCGGCTTGCTGGCGGCGCGTAAGCAGTGGCTGGCCGGGCATCTGCAAACCCGTGGCACCCTCGTGCTGGATGAGGGTGCGGTAACGGCATTGTCCAAGGGCAATAAAAGTTTGCTGCCGGTGGGTGTCAAGCTGGTCCAGGGCAGTTTCCGTCGTGGAGAAATGGTGGTGTGTGTGGCGCCAGACGGTCGCGAAATTGCTCGTGGTCTCGCTAACTACAGCGCCCTTGAGGCACAAAAAATCATCGGTCAGTCGTCTGAGGCGATTGTCGGTTTATTGGGTTACATGGCGGAGCCAGAGCTGGTTCACCGCGATAACCTGATTCTGGTCTGAAGGAATATCTCAATGCGCGTGGCAAAAGGATTGTTGGGTCTGCTGTTGGCAATGCCGCTGCTGGCCTCGGCCGAGGAAATTGGTCAGGTGTCGACGGTGTTCAAGTTTGTCGGCCCGAATGACCGCATCGTCGTCGAGGCTTTCGATGATCCGAAGGTCGATGGCGTGACCTGCTACTTGTCGCGCGCCAAGACGGGCGGCGTGAAGGGTGGCTTGGGTCTGGCTGAAGATCGCGCTGAAGCGTCCTTGGCTTGCCGCCAAGTCGGGCCGATCAGCTTCAAAGGCGAGCTGAAGGATGGTGAAGAGGTGTTCAAGGAGCGCACTTCGCTGGTCTTCAAGACCATGCAGGTGGTGCGGTTCCTCGACAAGAAGCGCAATACGCTGGTGTACCTGGTCTATAGCGATCGTTTGATCGAGGGTAGCCCGCAGAATGCGGTGACGGCGATTCCGATCTTGCCATGGGCTCACGCTCAATAAGTTAGCGCAGATCCAGAATGTGGGAGCGGGCTTGCTCGCGAAAGCCGTGTGTCAGTCAATGCAGATGTCGACTGATGCGCCGCCTTCGCGAGCAAGCCCGCTCCCACATTTTTTGTGCTGGATTTGCTAAATCGCAGGCAATAAAAAACCGACCCTAGGGTCGGTTTTTTAACAAGCTTATCGCTTATGCGGCAACAGCAAGGTTCAGAGCCTTGACGTGACCGTTCAGGCGGCTCTTATGACGAGCAGCCTTGTTCTTGTGGATGATGCCTTTATCGGCCATACGGTCGATAACTGGCACGGCCAGAACGTAAGCAGCTTGAGCTTTTTCAGCGTCTTTTGCGTCGATGGCCTTAACTACATTCTTGATGTAGGTACGAACCATGGAACGCAGGCTGGCGTTGTGGCTGCGACGCTTCTCAGCCTGTTTTGCACGTTTTTTGGCGGAAGGTGTGTTGGCCACCGTCGAGCTCCTCGAAAGACTTTTTAGGAAATAGCAAACAAAATAGGCCGCGAATCATGCCGATGAGTTGATGTCTTGTCAAGGGCGGTTGAGACGTTCCGCTAAGTGGTAGGTATAAAGAGGCGGGATATTTATTTCCGGCGCTTGACCTGTAAACTCGCGAGCTTTGGCTCTGTGCTGCTGCGGCGCGGAGTATCGCATAAGTAGGCGCTTTGTTCGCCTGCTGTTTATCGACAGGCACAAACTCTTTCAATGAATCTGCTCAAATCGTTAGCCGCCGTCAGCTCTATCACGATGCTTTCCCGGGTTCTGGGGTTCGTTCGTGACACGCTCATCGCACGTACATTTGGTGCTGGGATGGCGACCGACGCCTTCTTTATCGCCTTTAAACTGCCCAATCTGTTGCGGCGGATCTTCGCCGAAGGGGCGTTTTCCCAGGCATTCGTGCCGATTCTTGCCGAATACAAGAGCCAGAAAGGCGAAGAGGCGACGCGAACCTTTATTGCCTACGTCTCGGGCCTGCTGACGTTGGTGCTGGCGCTGGTGACGGCGCTGGGCATGATCGCCGCACCCTGGGTTATCTGGGCCACGGCGCCGGGTTTCACCGATACACCGGAAAAATTCGAACTGACGTCCAGCCTGTTGCGGGTGACTTTTCCCTACATCTTATTGATCTCCCTGTCCTCATTGGCCGGGGCGATCCTCAATACCTATAACCGTTTCTCGGTGCCGGCCTTCGTGCCGACGCTGCTGAACGTCAGCATGATCATCTTTTCGGTGTTCCTGACGCCGTACTTCAACCCGCCGGTCATGGCCCTGGGCTGGGCGGTGCTGGTCGGTGGCCTGGCGCAACTGCTCTATCAACTGCCGCATCTGAAAAAGATCGGCATGCTGGTGTTGCCGCGGCTGAATCTGCGCGACACCGGCGTCTGGCGGGTAATGAAGCAAATGTTGCCGGCGATTCTTGGGGTTTCCGTCAGTCAGATTTCCCTGATCATCAACACCATCTTCGCCTCGTTCCTGGTAGCCGGCTCTGTATCGTGGATGTATTACGCCGACCGCTTGATGGAGTTGCCGTCCGGCGTGCTGGGCGTGGCGTTGGGCACGATTCTGCTGCCGACCCTGGCCAAGACTTACGCAAGCAAGGATCGCCACGAGTATTCGCGAATCCTCGATTGGGGCCTACGCCTGTGCTTCGTGCTGGTGTTGCCGTGCTCCCTGGCACTGGGGATTCTGGCGGAGCCGCTGACCGTTTCGTTGTTCCAGTACGGCCAGTTCAGCGCGTTTGATGCATCGATGACCCAGCGGGCGTTGATCGCTTATTCGGTCGGTTTGCTCGGGATTATCGTGATCAAAGTGCTGGCGCCGGGCTTTTATGCGCAACAAAACATCCGCACACCGGTGAAAATCGCGATTTTCACCCTCATTGTTACCCAGCTGTTCAACCTGGTGTTGATCGGTCCACTGGCCCATGCCGGCCTGGCACTGGCTATCAGTGTTGGTGCCTGCATTAACGCCAGTTTGTTGTTCTATCAACTGCGCAAACAACAGATGTACCAACCGCAACCGGGCTGGGGGAAGTTCGGCCTTAAGCTGGTGATTGCTGTGCTGGTGATGTCCGCGGTATTGCTGGCCGGAATGCATTTCATGCCGGCCTGGGATCAGGGGCATATGCTTGAGCGTTTCCTGCGTCTGGGCGCCTTGGTGGTGGCAGGCATGGTGTCCTATTTCGGCATGTTGCTGTTGATGGGCTTCCGTTTGCGCGACTTCAATCGCAAGGCGTTGAGCTGAGGTCTTTACCTCGATAAACACGGGCGGGCCGGCAGTTTTGTCGGCTCGATCACTTTGGGTTACGGTGTTGCCTGTCGTCGGCCGCCGGGTGTGGTTATAATCGACCACTTTATGAGCAAGAAGCGCGTTATGCAGCTGGTTCGAGGCCTCCACAATCTGCGCCCCCAGCATCGGGGCTGTGTCGCCACTATTGGCAACTTTGACGGTGTTCACCGTGGTCACCAGGCTATCCTGGCCCGGCTGCGTGAACGCGCGCTCGAGTTGAACGTACCCAGCTGCGTGGTGATTTTTGAGCCGCAGCCGCGGGAATTCTTCGCCCCAGACACGGCCCCGGCCCGTCTGGCCCGGTTGCGGGACAAACTGCAGCTGTTGGCCGACGAAGGGGTCGACCGGGTCTTGTGCCTGGCGTTCAACCAGCGCCTGAGCAAACTCAGCGCCAGCGAATTCGTCGATACGATTCTGGTAGACGGTCTGGGCGTGCAGCATTTGGAGGTCGGTGACGACTTCCGTTTTGGCTGTGATCGGGTAGGGGATTTCGATTTCCTGCAACAGGCCGGCGTCCTGCAGGGGTTTACCGTCGAGGCTGCGCAAACCGTCGAGCTGGACGGTATTCGCGTCAGCAGCACCCAGGTGCGTAATGCCCTGGCCGCTGCCGATTTTGCCTTGGCCGAACGCTTGCTCGGTCGTCCGTTCCGGATTGCCGGGCGCGTCCTGCATGGCCAGAAGCTGGCGCGCCAACTCGGTACGCCAACTGCCAACATACAACTCAAGCGCCGTCGCGTGCCGCTGACCGGAGTTTACCTGGTCAACGTCGACATCGACGGCAAGACCTGGCCAGGCGTCGCCAACATCGGCGTGCGGCCAACGGTCCAAGGTGATGGCAAAGCCCACCTCGAAGTGCATCTTTTAGATTTTGCCGGCGATCTGTATGACCGGCGTTTGACGGTGGTTTTCCACCACAAGCTGCGTGAAGAGCAGCGTTTCGCCTCTCTGGAGGCGCTTAAGACGGCGATCAATGCGGATGTCGCCGCCGCCCGTGCCCTGTCGCACCTAGCGCCAATCGCTAATGAAGAGCCTTAAATGACCGACTATAAAGCCACGCTAAACCTTCCGGACACCGCCTTCCCAATGAAGGCCGGCCTGCCCCAGCGCGAACCGCAGATTCTGCAGCGCTGGGACAGCATTGGCCTGTACGGTAAGTTGCGCGAAATTGGCAAGGATCGTCCGAAGTTCGTGCTTCACGACGGTCCTCCGTACGCCAACGGCACGATTCACATCGGTCATGCGCTGAACAAGATTCTCAAGGACATGATCATCCGCTCGAAGACCCTTTCGGGTTTCGACGCGCCTTATGTTCCGGGCTGGGACTGCCACGGCCTGCCGATCGAGCACAAAGTCGAAGTGACCCACGGCAAAAACCTGGGCGCGGACAAAACCCGCGAACTGTGCCGTGCCTACGCCACCGAGCAGATCGAAGGCCAGAAGTCCGAATTCATCCGTCTGGGCGTGTTGGGCGATTTCGCCAACCCGTACAAGACCATGGACTTCAAAAACGAGGCTGGTGAAATCCGCGCACTCGCCGAAATCGTCAAGGGCGGTTTCGTGTTCAAGGGCCTCAAGCCTGTGAACTGGTGCTTTGACTGCGGTTCGGCCCTGGCTGAAGCGGAAGTCGAGTACGAGAACAAAAAGTCTTCGACCATCGACGTAGCCTTCCCGATTGCCGACGAAGCCAAACTGGCTGCCGCTTTCGGTCTGCCGTCGCTGGCCAAGCCTGCTTCGATCGTGATCTGGACCACCACCCCGTGGACTATCCCGGCCAACCAGGCGCTGAACGTCCACCCGGAATTCAACTACGCCCTGGTCGATGTCGGCGACAAACTGCTGGTACTGGCTGAAGAGCTGGTCGAGTCGTGCCTGGCCCGTTACAGCCTGGAAGGTTCGGTCATCGCGACCACCACCGGTAAAGAGCTGGAGCTGATCAACTTCCGTCACCCGTTCTACGATCGCTTGTCGCCGGTTTACCTGGCCGAGTACGTTGAGCTGGGCGCTGGCACCGGCGTGGTTCACTCCGCACCGGCCTACGGCGTGGACGACTTCGTGACCTGCAAAGCGTATGGCATGGTCAACGACGACATCCTCAACCCGGTACAAAGCAACGGCGTGTACGCGACGTCGCTGGAGTTCTTTGGCGGCCAGTTCATCTGGAAAGCCAACCCGGCCATCGTCGACAAGCTGACCGAAGTCGGTGCGCTGCTGCACACCACCATCATCGAACACAGCTACATGCACTGCTGGCGTCACAAGACCCCGCTGATCTACCGCGCCACCGCGCAGTGGTTCATCGGCATGGACAAAGAGCCGACTTCCGGCGAAACCCTGCGCAAGCGGGCGATCAAAGCCATCGAAGAAACCAAGTTCGTTCCGGCCTGGGGCCAGGCGCGCCTGCACTCGATGATCGCCAACCGTCCGGACTGGTGCATCTCCCGTCAGCGCAACTGGGGCGTACCGATCCCGTTCTTCCTGAATAAGGAAAGCGGCGAACTGCACCCACGTACCGCCGAGCTGATGGAAGAAGTCGCCAAGCGAGTTGAAGTCGAAGGCATCGAAGCCTGGTTCAAGATGGACGCTGCCGAGCTGCTCGGTGACGAAGCGCCGCTGTACGACAAAATCAGCGACACCCTGGACGTCTGGTTCGATTCGGGCACCACGCATTGGCACGTCCTGCGCGGTTCGCACCCGATGGGCCACGAGACCGGCCCGCGTGCCGACCTGTACCTGGAAGGCTCGGATCAACACCGCGGCTGGTTCCACTCGTCGCTGTTGACCGGTTGCGCCATCGACAACCACGCGCCGTACCGCGAGCTGCTGACCCACGGTTTCACCGTGGATGAGTCGGGCCGCAAGATGTCCAAGTCCTTGGGCAACGTGATCGCGCCGCAAAAGGTCAACGACACTCTGGGCGCCGACATCATGCGTCTGTGGGTCGCTTCCACCGATTACTCGGGTGAAATGGCGGTTTCCGACCAGATCCTGCAACGCAGTGCGGACGCCTACCGGCGTATCCGTAACACTGCGCGCTTCCTGCTCTCGAACCTGACCGGTTTCAACCCGGCCACCGACATCCTGCCGGCCGAAGAAATGCTGGCGCTGGACCGTTGGGCCGTGGACCGCACCTTGCTGCTGCAACGTGAGTTGCAAGAGCACTACGGTGAATACCGCTTCTGGAACGTCTACTCCAAGATCCACAACTTCTGCGTGCAGGAGTTGGGCGGGTTCTACCTCGACATCATCAAGGACCGTCAGTACACCACTGGCGCCAACAGCAAGGCCCGCCGTTCGGCGCAAACCGCGCTGTACCACATCAGCGAAGCGCTGGTGCGCTGGATCGCGCCGATCCTGGCGTTCACCGCCGACGAACTGTGGGAATACCTGCCGGGCGAGCGTAACGAATCGGTGATGCTCAACACCTGGTACGAAGGCCTGACCGAGCTGCCGGACAACGTTGAACTGGGCCGCGCCTACTGGGAGCGGATCATGGCGGTGAAGGTCGCGGTCAACAAGGAAATGGAAATCCAGCGTGCAGCGAAAGCTGTCGGTGGCAACCTGCAAGCCGAAGTGACGCTGTTCGCCGAGGAGGCGCTGAGCGCCGACCTGGCCAAGCTGAGCAACGAACTGCGCTTTGTACTGATCACGTCGACCGCCAGCGTTGCGCCTTTTGTTCAGGCGCCAGAAGACGCGGTAGTCACCGAAGTCAGCGGCTTGAAGCTGAAAATCGTCAAGTCGGCCTTCGCCAAGTGCGCCCGTTGCTGGCACTGCCGTGAAGACGTCGGCGTGAACCCGGAACATCCGGAAATCTGCGGTCGTTGCGTCGACAACATCAGCGGCGCTGGCGAGGTTCGTCATTATGCCTAACGCGGCTGGCCGTTTCGGACGGCTGAGCTGGCTCTGGTTGAGCCTGCTGGTCCTGGTCATTGACCAGGCCAGCAAGTTCTACTTTGAAGGCAAGCTCGAGATGTATCAGCAAATCGTGGTGATCCCCGATTTGTTCAGCTGGACCCTGGCCTACAACACCGGCGCGGCGTTCAGCTTCCTGGCCGACAGCTCTGGCTGGCAGCGCTGGTTGTTTGCGCTGATCGCCGTCGTGGTCAGTGCGGTGCTGGTGGTCTGGCTTAAACGCCTGGGCCGCAACGAAACCTGGCTGGCTATCGCCTTGGCGCTGGTGCTGGGTGGCGCGTTGGGCAACCTGTATGACCGCATTGCCCTGGGCCATGTGATCGACTTCATTCTGGTGCATTGGCAGAACCGCTGGTATTTCCCGGCGTTCAACTTTGCTGATAGCGCCATCAGCGTCGGGGCAGTGATGCTCGCGCTGGACATGTTCAAAAGTAAGAAGACCGGAGAAACCGTTCATGACTGAACAGGTATTGGCTGAGCAACGCATCCGCCAGAACACGGAAGTCACCTTGCACTTTGCACTGCGCCTGGAGAACGGCGACACCGTCGACAGCACCTTCGACAAAGCCCCGGCGACCTTCAAGGTCGGCGACGGTAACCTGCTGCCAGGTTTCGAAGCGGCCCTGTTCGGCTTCAAGGCTGGCGATAAGCGGACGCTGACGATTGCGCCGGAAAACGCCTTTGGTCAGCCTAACCCGCAAAACGTACAGATCATCCCGCGTTCGCAGTTCAAGGACATGGAGCTGTCGCCGGGTTTGCTGGTGATCTTCAACGATGCGGCCAATACTGAGCTGCCCGGTGTGGTGAAAACCTTCGATGACGAGCAAGTGACCATCGACTTCAACCACCCGCTGGCTGGCAAGACATTGACCTTTGAAGTCGAGATCTTCGACGTCAAATCGCTGTAACTGACCGAACACGGTCTAGTGTGGGAGCGGGTTTGTGTGGCGAGGGGGCTTGCCCCCGTTGGGGTGCGAAGCGCCCCTGAAACCAGCCGACGCGATTCTGAATGAGTCCGTAGTGGCTGGTTTACGATTGCTGCGCAATCGGACGGGGGCAAGCCCCCTCGCCACAACAAGCTCGCTCCCACATCAAGTTTTTCACTGTTTTCGCTATTTCTTGCGCGCAAGACACGAGGCACAGCATGCAAATCAAACTCGCCAACCCCCGTGGCTTCTGCGCCGGCGTGGACCGGGCGATCGAAATCGTCAACCGCGCCCTGGAAGTCTTCGGGCCGCCAATCTATGTGCGCCACGAAGTGGTCCACAATAAATTCGTCGT
Source organism: Pseudomonas sp. ASL4 (assembly GCF_056680395.1). Classification (NCBI taxonomy): domain Bacteria; kingdom Pseudomonadati; phylum Pseudomonadota; class Gammaproteobacteria; order Pseudomonadales; family Pseudomonadaceae; genus Pseudomonas; species Pseudomonas sp. ASL4. The sequence continues at coordinate 1,730,494 of NZ_CM155280.1, forward strand.
CGAAGACCTGCGTAACCGCGGGGCAATCTTTGTCGAAGAACTGGATCAGGTGCCGGACGACGTCATCGTGATCTTCAGTGCCCACGGCGTTTCCCAGGCTGTGCGTACCGAAGCCTCCGGCCGTGGCCTGAAAGTGTTCGATGCCACCTGCCCGCTGGTGACCAAGGTGCACATTGAAGTCGCACGCTACAGCCGTGACGGTCGTGAATGCATCCTGATCGGCCATGCCGGTCACCCGGAAGTCGAAGGCACCATGGGCCAGTACGACGGCAGCAATGGCGGCGCGATCTACCTGGTTGAAGACGAGAAAGACGTCGCTGCGTTGCAAGTACACAATCCCGAGAAACTGGCGTTTGTGACCCAGACCACGTTGTCCATGGACGACACCAGTCGCGTCATTGATGCCCTGCGCTTGCGTTTCCCGGCCATCGGAGGTCCACGCAAGGACGACATCTGTTACGCCACGCAAAACCGTCAGGACGCGGTCAAACAACTGGCCGACGAGTGCGACGTGGTATTGGTGGTCGGTAGCCCGAACAGCTCCAACTCCAATCGCTTGCGTGAACTGGCCGAGCGCATGTCTACACCGGCCTACCTGATCGACGGTGCCGAAGACCTGCAAAAGAGCTGGTTCGACGGCGTCGAGCGCATCGGCATCACCGCTGGTGCCTCCGCACCTGAAGTGTTGGTGCGTGGCGTGATCCAGCAGTTGCAGGCCTGGGGCGCTACCGGTGCCGATGAACTGGCCGGCCGCGAGGAGAACATCACCTTCTCCATGCCTAAAGAGTTGCGCGTGCGCTCTTTGCTTTAAGGCTTTTGCCCCCGGGACATAACGCCTGTTCAGCCTTGTGGCTGCTCAGGCGGACGCGACCAGTCGCGGCCATCACCACCTGTAGGTGACTGATGGGTTCGCGGGCTGCGCAGAGGTGCAATGTCCCTGCTTGAAAGGCCCTGCCCGGCATCAACGGTTGGCCTAGAGGGCTGAAGCGTACAAACTTTTCAACATGCCAGTTGCCGACAATCGGCACCCGAGCGTCACTCGCACGCTCGACCAGCAGCGGATTGCTGCTGTCCTCAGGCCCCTTGCCACTGATGTCCAGAATGATCCGCCAACCCTGACTCCAATCGCCGTTGATACCGTAAATCACCACGTTCTGGTTGTGTGTGAGGGCTGCGGTCCGGGCGTTGCGTATGCCGCTGATAAGTGATTGCGCGGCCTGCTCACGATGATTCGATTCGGTAAGCGCCGCAAACGCCGGACTGACCAGCAATAGAACAATCCCGGCAATTGCCAGTCCCATAAGCAGTTCGATCAGGCTGAAACCTTGCTGATGCATGTATTTCCCTCCGTGGAATGCTGCGTTCGCGCAATCCTTGCGCGAGTAATGGCAAAACAACCGTACATCTGCCGGTCGAATGTTCTAGCGTGTAAGGGCAGGTATAGCCGACGGCAACGGAGGGCACCGATGGATCATCGTACAAAAGGTTTCACGCTGGTCGAGGTGCTGATCACCCTCGCGGTTTTTCTGATCCTGATCACGATGGCCGTGCCGATGTTTACCCGTTCGGTGCAAGGCACCCGGGCCGATACCGAGATCGGCGACTTGCAGCGAGGGCTCAATTACGCACGGCTGGAGGCCATCGACCGGGGCATTACTACGCGGCTGCGCCCAACGGCGGGTGGCAGTGTCTGGACCGGGGAACTGACGGTCTACGACAGTACTGGCACACCGGCCAATGTATTGCGGGTTGTTCCGGCGATGAGCAGCGGTGCGACTCTGACGCTAACCTCAGGAGTGACCACCATCGATTTCAACAATCTGGGCGGTTTGTCGGCACCGTCCTCGGCGGTGGTGATCAGTTATGTGTTGGGGGCGCAGAGCAGGACGCTGAATGTGTGCTTGAACGGACGGATTCTACTGGGTGGAAGTTGCGGATGAGGGAACGGAGCAAGGGTGCTCAGGAGGGCATGACGCTGATCGAGGTACTGGTCGCGTTGCTGATTCTGACGGTGGGGTTGTTGGGGGCGGCGGCGGTTCAGTTGAACGCGCTCAAGTACACCGACAGCTCGCGAATGACCAGCCAGGCGAGTTTTATCGCCTACGACATGATGGACCGCATCCGCGCCAACTCCGGCGCCGACTATACCGTCACGCCTCCGACGTCGGGCAACCTGAGCGTTGCCCGGGATCAGGATCTCTACGATTTCACCACCAACATCGTCAACTTCGGCGGTGCGAGCGCCACTGGCAGCGTTACGCTGAATCTGCGGGTGTACACCATCACCATCACCTGGGATGACTCGCGAGCCGCTAATGTCGCCAACACGCGTCGCAGTTTCGTTCTGACCAGTCGCGCCACCGCCGACCCGGTGACGACACCATGAAACATTACAGCCGAGGCTTTGGCCTGATCGAATTGATGATTGCGCTGATACTGAGCCTGATCGTGGTGCTGGGTGTGGCGCAGATTTTCATCTCGGCCAAAAACACCTACGTCAGCCAGAACACCGCGGCCGGCATGCAGGAAGATGCGCGGTTTGTATTGAGCAAGATGATTCAGGAAATCCGCGGGGTCGGTATGTTCGGTTGCCTGACGACTGTCACTGACGCCAGTTCGGCGGGTGATTTCAATGCCAGTCAGTTAGCGCCGATCAGTTGGGACAACACCAATCTCAAGCTCACGCTGGTCACGGCAGATGTGGGTGGTAACGGCGGGACGCCGACCTGGACGGTAGTTTCCGACTGTCGAAACAGTGCGTCGGCCTACACGGGCGTGCGGGCACCGGCCTCCGGGCAAATGGCTTTCCCGATTCGCCGGTTGATTTACAGCTTCAGCAACAACCAACTGTTGATGGGCGTCGGCAGCGGCACGCCGACCCAGGCGGTGCTGGTCAACAACGTCAGCGCATTCAACGTGTCGTTCGGTGTCGCCACCAGCACCACTGACGTGGGGGCCTCCAGTTACAGCAGCAACCCGGCCAACCCCGCGCTGATCCGCAGTGTTCGCCTGACCTTGACCCTGACCGATCCCAACAACCGCGTGCGCAATCAAACTTTCAACGTGGTTGCCGCTTTGCGCAACCGGCTTCAGTAGGTGAGTGCCGGATGAGAACCCTGACAAAAATGCAAAAAGACCAACAGGGAATGGCCTTGTTGATCAGCCTGGTGTTTCTGTTGCTGCTGACGTTGATCGGAATTTCATCGATGCAAAACGCGACCCTCCAGGAAAAAATGGCCGGCAGCGTGACCCTGCGCAATCAATCCTTTCAACTGGCCGAGATGAACTTGCGCATCGGCGAAAGCGCGGTGCAACTGGCAACCTATACGCTGGCAGTGTGCGGCTCCACGGCTCAATGCGCGCCGCCGGCTGAATCCTCAACGGTGACCGGTGCCGGGCTCAACTCCACGTCGGGGGTCAATTGGATCGCCGCCGGCGGCGGTTTTTATGGGGTGCAGAACATCGGCACCACGCTGACGGCCATCAATGTGCCGAGCAACACCTCGGCGACGCTGTATCGGGTCACGGCGGTGGGCATCGTGGGTAACAACATTCGCAGTGTGGTGGAGAGCGTCTATGCCAAGTATTGATGCTCGAGGTCGCTGGAGCCGACGATGGGCGCAAGTGGTTTGCGGCGCCTTATTGGCCTTGTACCTGGCGGCGCCGGCCTATGCCTTCACGCCATCGGATTCACCACTGTTGAGCGCCGCCGCCGTGCCGCCGAATGTCATGCTGCTCATCGACGATTCGGGGAGCATGAACACTATCATCTATGCGGCGGGATTTGATCCGACAGTGACGGGCCGAACGCCGGCCAGGCAGTGTAATTTGTTCCTGGGGTTATGTTTTAGCGGAAGCGATATCGTCGGTGATTCGATCTTTCTTTCAAGCCTTCCCCAGTCCGGTTGCTCCAGCAATGCCTACGCCTTTTACAACAACAGCCTGACCCCTCAATGCATCAAGCTTCCGGACCCTGTCGGTAATGGCAACACCCGATATACCGGCGACTACCTTTCTTATCTGGTGGGCCTGGCGAACGGCAGCAACCGTGACTTCACTAACGGTTCGATTCCCAACGACTATCGAGTCAACGTTGCGCGCAACGTTTCCACGGCATTGGTGACCAGTAACCGGGGCTTGCGTATCGGTTTGTCGACCTTCAATCCGCCTACCGGCAACAGCCCTGCAAACGGCGGATATATCGCACGTTCCATCAGCGATCTGGCGGTCGTCACCGGCAGCGTCACCCAGTCTCAAGCTGACAACAATTACAACAACTTGATCTCAGCCATCAACAACTTGAGCGCCATCGCCAACACGCCATTGGCCGAAACCTACTACGAAATCACCCGTTACTTTCGTGGCATGACGCCGTACTACAACTCGACGCCGACAACCTACACCAGCCCGATCCAGTACCGCTGCCAAAAGAATTACGGCGTGGTGATCACCGATGGCTTGCCGACTTACGACCGCACGTTCCCGACCAACGACCCTCTGGGCAGCAGCCGTTTGCCGAACTGGGACGGGATCAACAATGACGGCAACAACCTCAATGGCGACAACGAGGGCGATACGCTGTATCTGGACGATATCGCCAAGTTCGCCTTCGACATCGACATGCGTTCGACCGGTACGGATCTGGCGGGCAAGGCCTGGAATTCCGCGGATTTCCCAAAGCAGAACATGAACACCTATACCGTCGGATTCACCTCGTCCAACCAGATGTTGTCGGATGCAGCGGCTTACGGCCAAGGCTTGTATTACCAGGCTAACGACGCTGCCGGCCTCAACGCGGCGTTGTCTTCTGCCCTGAGTAACATCACCTCCAAGGCTGGATCCGGCGGGAGTGGTGTCACCAGCAGCAGCACGCTGGCCAGCGGTTCGAGTTACTACCAGACCACGTACGACCCCAAGGACTGGCGCGGGACGATCAAGTCCTATGGTTTCACCACTAGCGGTTCGGTGAACACCGCAGCGGTGTTATGGACCACCGACACGGTCATCGTGCCTGGCGCTACGGCCCCGATCTACCAGTCCTGGAACAGCCTTACCAACGCTGTGATTACCCTGGCCTACAGCAACTTTTCCCCGGCCCAGCAAACGTCACTCGGCTTGAGCCTGCCGACCGGCATCGTCGGCAATGATCTGGTGGAATGGAGCAAGGGCACCAACAAGACCGGGCTGAAAGTACGCACGGTGCTACTGGGAGACATCATCAACTCGCCGCTGGCACTGGCTTCGCCCACAGACCAAACCGCTTCGGACCTGGTGGGCGACTCCACTTACACCGCCTACCTGGCAACCAAAGCGGCCAACATGAGCGCCAGCCTGGTGGTCAATGCCAACAACGGCTTCCTCAACGTTATCAACGCGGCCAACGGCGCCCGACGTTTTGCCTATATGCCTTCGAGTGTGTTGCCATCGTTGCACTACATCGCCGATCCCGCCTACATCAACGGGGTGAGCCACAAGTTTCTGGTCGATGGTCAGGTCGGCGTGTTCGATATGCAACTCAACAGCGCCTGGAAAACCCTGGCCCTTGGCGGTGTAGGGGCCGGTGGCAAGACGTTCTACGCCGTGCAGTTGTTCGATGCCTCGGCGGGCAATGTATTCAATGCGTTGTGGGAAATCAGTGCGCCGACCACTGCGAACACGGCAAACGTTTTCAATGACCTGGGTTATGCCTATGCCCGCCCCGAAGTGGCACGCTTGGCCGATGGGCGCTGGGCGGCATTCATCTCCAATGGTTATGGGAGCAATTCCGGTGTCGCGGCGTTGTATGTGGTGGATGTTCGTGACGGTTCGCTGATCAAGAAAATCGTCATCGACAGTACCGAAACCACCAACGGCTTGTCGTCGGTGAAGCTCAAGGTCAACTCGCAGAACGTGGTGCAGGCCGCTTATGGCGGCGACTTGAAAGGGCGCATGTGGAAGTTCGACCTGAGCGGCGCGACGACCGACACCTGGGGCGTGGCCTTTTCCGGCAAGCCGTTGTTCACGACTCCCGGTGGCACCACTCAGCCGATTACCGCGCAACCGCTGCTGGCGGACAACTCCCTGGGCGGCAAGGAAGTGTTTTTCGGCACCGGCAAATTCAACGAGACCACCGACAAGACCAGTAAGGATCTCCAGGCCTTTTACGCAGTCTGGGATGCCAATGGCGGCGCTGGTCAACTGACCGTGTCGAGTTTGCAGGCACAGGCGGTGACCGGAGTGACCACCAGCAGCACCGGCGGGCAGTTCATCACCACGACTCAGAATGAAACGACTTACCCGGCGGAGCAGGGCTGGTACCTGCCGCTGGTTTACAACAACGTGCTGACGGGTGAGCGGGTGATCAATCAGGCCAGTCTGGTGGCTGGTCGGATCGTGTTCACCACGGCCAGCGTGGATACCACCGACCCTTGCGCCAGTTTCGGCACCGGCAAACTGGTCGAACTGGATGCATTCAGCGGTAAGATGCTCAACTACGCAGTGCTCGACACCAATGGTGACGGGGTGGTCGACAGCAACGATGCGATTTCCAGCGGGGTGATTTTCACCGGTGGTATTCCAACGCTGAACGCGGTCGTCAACAATGCGTCCCGCAAGATCGTGAACGACTCCAGCGGCGGCATCACCTCCCTTGTGGAGAAACCCGGCGGTGGCGGCAGCCGTCGCATCATGTGGCGACAAATACAGTAAGTGAGAGTTGAGGCAATGCGCAGATCCAACCGAGGTTTTACCCTGATCGAAATCATGATCGTGATTGCGATCATCGGGATAATCGCCACCATTGGCTATCCGAGCTTCACCGAATACGTGAAAAAGGGCCGTCGCGCCGACGTGGTCGGGCTGCTTTCCGATCAAGCGCAGATTCTTGAGCGGTTCTATTCAAAAAATAACGTTTACACCAACGTCACAGGCCTGAGCGCGGGTAACGACTACTACACCATTACACCGACCATCACCGATCAGACCTTCCTCGTGACGGCTGTGCGCAAGGTCGGCGCGGCCATGGCTACTGACAAGTGCGGCGATTTCACCATCACCAGTACCGGCGTCAGAGGCATGGTCAACGCCCAGGCCGGGCTGGTCACCAAGGATTGCTGGGGTCGCTGAGTTTCTTTTTCGGGTGCCTCTTGCGCCCTCTGTCTATTGAACGGTTGGATCAGAACATGAGCAGGCAACAGCAAGTGGTGATTGTCGGCGGCGGGGTGATCGGCCTGCTGACCGCATTCAATCTCGCGTCCGAAGTACAGAGCGTTGTGCTGCTGGATCGCTCGAACGTCGGCCAGGAGTCATCGTGGGCCGGGGGTGGCATCGTTTCGCCGCTCTATCCGTGGCGCTACAGCCCGGCGGTTACTGCGTTGGCTCACTGGTCCCAGGATTTCTATCCACAGCTGGGTGAAAGGCTTTTTGCCGCCACCGGTGTCGACCCCGAAGTGCACACAACCGGGCTGTACTGGCTGGACCTGGACGACGAGGCCGAAGCGCTGGCCTGGGCCAAGCGGGAAAATCGTCCGCTACGGGCTGTGGATATCTCGGCGGCTCATGACGCTGTGCCTGTCTTGGGTAGCGGTTTTTCCCGGGCGATCTACATGGCCGATGTGGCCAATGTGCGCAACCCACGGCTGGTGAAGTCCTTGAAAGCGGCGCTGGTGGCGCTGCCGAACGTGACGATCCATGAGCAGTGCGAAGTCAGCGGGTTTATCCGTGAAGGCGATGCGGTGGTCGGGGTGCAGACATCAACGGGTGCGATTTATGGTGATCAGGTGGTGCTGACGGCCGGAGCCTGGAGCGGCGACTTGCTCAAAAGCCTTGGCCTGGAGCTCCCGGTCGAGCCGGTCAAAGGCCAGATGATTCTCTACAAATGCGCGGCGGACTTCCTGCCGAGCATGGTGCTGGCCAAGGGGCGATATGCTATTCCGCGACGCGATGGGCATATCCTGATCGGCAGTACGCTGGAGCACGAAGGATACGACAAGACCCCGACCGAATCGGCGCTGGAAAGCCTGAAAGCCTCGGCCGTGGAGTTGATTCCGGCGCTGGCGGATGCCGAGGTGGTGGGCCACTGGGCCGGGTTGCGGCCGGGTTCGCCAGAAGGCATTCCCTACATTGGCCGGGTGCCAGGGTTTGACGGGCTCTGGCTCAATTGCGGGCATTATCGCAATGGGCTGGTGCTGGCACCGGCGTCGTGTCAGTTGTTTGCGGATGTGATGCTGGGCAGGGCGCCGATCATTGATCCGGCACCGTATGCGCCGGTTGGGCGGATCTAGTCGCAGGATCTTTGTCGACTGTCAGATCGCATTCGCGAGCAAGCCCGCTCCCACATTGGAACTTCGGTGAACATATTATTTGTGAACACTGGAGATCAAAGTGGGAGCGGGCTTGCTCGCGAAGGGGCCCTCAATCCAAACCGAGTTTCTTCAGCCTGTAGCGCATCGACCGAAACGACAGATTCAGCCGCTGCGCCGCCGCCGTGCGGTTCCAGCGGGTTTCTTCCAGCGCCTGGAGGATGAGTTTGCGTTCGACGTTTTCCAGATAATCTTCCAGATTGTCGATCCGGGTCAGGTCCGGCACGCCGGCTTCGGCAGCGCAGTTACCGTCGGCCAGGCGCAAGTCGCTGGCTTCGATCTGTTTGTTCTCGCACAAGGTGTGGGCGCGTTCGAGCATGTTCTCCAGTTCCCGCACGTTGCCTGGGAAGCGGTAGCTTTTCAGCGCATCAAGGGCTAGCGGGTGGAGTTTTGTCGCGGGTTGGCCGGTGCCGGCCGCCAGGCGCTTGAGTACATGGCTGGCGAGTGTCTCGATATCGTCCCGGCGTTCACGCAGGGGCGGCACCCGCAACTCGATCACGTTGAGCCGATAATACAAATCCTGACGAAAACGTTCGGCACTGACTTCGGCGTCGAGGTCTTTATGGGTGGCGCAAAGGATGCGTACATCGACCACGGTTTCCTGCTGGCCGCCGACGCTGCGCACGGCTTTCTCCTGAATCGCCCGCAGCAGTTTGACCTGCATCGCCAGCGGTAAATCAGCCACTTCATCGAGGAACAGAGTGCCGCCATGGGCTGCCTGGAACAGGCCTGGTTTGTCTTCGATGGCGCCGCTGAAACTGCCTTTGCGATGGCCAAAAAATTCGCTTTCCATCAATTCCGACGGTATCGCCCCGCAGTTGACCGGGACGAAGGGACGATTGGCGCGCGGGCCTTGTTCGTGAATCAGACGAGCGACCAGTTCCTTGCCGCTGCCGGATTCACCGCTGATGTACACCGGTGCCTGGCTGCGGGCCAGCTTGTCGATTTGTTTACGCAGGCTGCGCATGGGCAACGAATCGCCGAGCAATCGTCGATCGATGGCGGTACTGGTGCCACCGGGTGCGGGCAGGCGCAGGGCAATGGTGACCAGTTCCCGGAGCCGGGTCAGGTCCACCGGTTTGGTCAGAAAGTCGAAGGCACCAGCCTTGAGGGCGTTGATGGCGGTTTCCAGGCTGCCGTAGGCGGTGATCATCGCCACCGGCACTTGGGCGTAACGTTGCTGGATGTGCTGCACCAGTTCCAGACCAGTGCCGTCCGGCAGGCGCATGTCGGTCAGGCACAGGTCGAATGACTCCCGGGCCAGCAGGGCTTGGGCTTCGCCAAGGTTGCGGGCACTGAAAGTGTCGAGTTTCATCCGTCCCAGGGTGATTTCCAGGAGTTCGCGGATATCCGGTTCGTCGTCGACGATCAGGACTTTTTGCCGTGGGCTCATGTTCAACTTTGTTTCCGTCCGTGTGCAAAGGTGATGCGAAAGCAGCCGCCGCCTTGGCGTGGTTTGAAGTCTAGGCGCGCCTGGTTGCTTTCGCACAGCTCACGGGACAGATAAAGCCCCAGGCCAGTGCCCTGGCTGCTGGTGGTGAAGAAGGGTTCGAACAAGTGCGCCTGCTGGTCCGGCGCCACGCCGGGGCCATTGTCCTGCACCTCGAGGACCGGCAACTGGCTGTCGGGGTCGACAAACAACTCAAGCCAGACCTCTGCCTGTTTATGAATCAGGGCGCTGTGACGCCAGCCATTGCGCAACAAATTGTCGAGTATCTGGGACAGTTGATTCGTGTCCATCAGCGTTGTGACATGGCCGGCGCCGATGCGCAGGTGAATGGTCTGGCGTTCGGTCGCGGTCTCGCGGGCTTCGGCGACGAACCGCGCAAGCCACGGCTTCAGATCGAGCCGTTGCGGCGTGGTTTGCTGACGGCGGGACAGTTGCAGGACGTTTTCGATAACCCGATTCATTCGCTGAGAGTGGTCTTGAATAATCTGGGTCAGACGTCTATCCGCGCCGTTCAGTTCCTCGGATTCCTGCAGCAACTGTGCGGCATGACTGATGGCGCCCAGCGGATTACGGATCTCGTGGGCGATACCGGCGGTCAGGCGACCCAGGGCGGCGAGTTTCAGTTGCTGGGCCTGCTGGGAGATCTGGGCGAGGTCTTCGAGAAAGACCAAGGTCTGATGATGGGGGCTTTGGTCCAGGGCAATGAAGCTTGGTTGCAGCTCGAGGCCGGAACTGGCGATTTTCAGACTTTGGGGTCGCAAGGTCGGGTTGTTGAACCACAGTTGCAGGCGTTCGACCAAGGTCGGTGAATAATCATCGATCAACTCGCCGTCGAGGTGGTCCTGGCCCAGTTGGGACCGGGCGCTGTGGTTGGCCAGTTGCACCCGCCGCTGGTCATCGAGCACCAGGATGCCGGTGCGCATACGTTGCAAAATCAGCGCGTTCAGGGCTTCAAGGCCGACCACTTCGCTGGCCCGCTGCTCGGCCAGGTGTTCGCTGACCTCCAGACGTCGGATCAGACCTTGCACCAGCAATGCCGCGGCAAAGCACAGGGCGCCAAGCGTGCCGGCTTGCAGGTAGTCGTTGGGGCTGGTGGGGCGGCTGAAACTCAGCAGGAAGCTCAAACCGACAATGCCAATGGCCGCGACTGCGGCGATCAGCAAGCCAATACGCCCGCGCAACAGGGTGTTGCCGATGGCCACGGACACGATCAGCAAATTGCCAATGGCGCTGGCCGCACCGCCGGCAGCGTAGAACAGGCCGCACAGCAGCAATACATCGGCCAGGGCCAGGCTGAACAACTGCCCGGGACGGCGGGTATTCTCCAGGAACACCACCAGCAGAATATTCAGTACCAGGTACAACCAGCTGCCACTGCGCAGCAGGTCGTTATTGGCGAGCGTCAGCAACTGGTTGTCCATGTTGCTGGAGATCAACAGCACCAAGGTGATGCCGATACTTAAACGGTAGAGATGATAGAGGCGCAGCAGTCGCTGGGCTTGTTTGCTGCCGGGGCTGGAAGCCTCAGCGATCACTGGAGCCCGGGCCTTGCTCGAGGTGAGCCTGGCTGCAATACCACTGTTGTTGAAGACTCAGCGCACGGTCGCGAGGCAGGTGCACGCCGCAGTGGGCGCAGCGAACCATCGGTGCAGCTTCCAGTTCGGCGTTGGGCCGAGCGGCAGACGCCGGGCTTTTGAACTTGCGCCAGAACCATACCGCAGCGGCAATCAGGGCGATCCAGAACAGTAAACGAAGCATGGCGGGCTGCTTTATGAATGATGATCAGGCAGTTTAGCCAAGGACATGGCGGGCGCACAGCGTAATAAGCGCTTCACAAAAAAAAGGGCCATAAAAAAGGGAGACTCGAAAGTCTCCCTTTTTGCGTAACCATAGGTGTTAGTCGAACACACCAAAGGTCATGTAGCTGAACCACGAACGGTCGCTGTTGTTGCCTTCCGCTTCGTGTTGTTCTTCCTGGATCACTTCGCCGTTGCCATCTTTAGGCTTGAGCTCGCTAGGAATCGAATCTTTCGCGTCCTGGAACTGCTTCTGCACGTCCTGGTTGGCGCGGGTTTCGCCCGGTGGCAGCGGCGGACGGGATTCGATCAGGCCCAGGGTCGCCTTGCTCAGCCACGAACGGTTGTCCGCTTCGGCTACCGATGGCTTGAACTGACCGTCCACCAGGCTTGGGTGGTTCGGGTAGTTGAGCTTCAGGGTTTCGAGGCTGGTGTTGGCCAGTTCGTCCAGGTGCAGACGCTGGTAGGACTCGACCATCACCGCCAGGCCGTCACCGACCGAAGGGGTTTCCTGGAAGTTCTCCACGACATAACGACCACGGTTCGCGGCGGCGACGTAGGCCTGACGAGTCAGGTAGTAGTCGGCAACGTGAATCTCGTAGGAGGCCAGCAGGTTGCGCAGATAAATCATGCGCTGCTTGGCATCCGGCGAGTAGCGGCTGTTCGGGTAGCGGCTGGTCAGCTGGGCGAACTCGTTGTACGAGTCGCGGGCAGCGCCCGGGTCACGCTTGGTCATGTCCAGCGGCAGGAAGCGCGCCAGCAGGCCGACGTCCTGGTCGAAGGAGGTCAGACCCTTGAGGTAATACGCGTAATCCACGTTCGGATGCTGTGGGTGCAAACGAATAAAACGCTCGGCGGCAGACTTGGCAGCCTCAGGTTCGGCGTTTTTGTAGTTGGCGTAGATGAGCTCGAGTTGAGCCTGATCAGCGTAGCGCCCGAACGGATAACGCGACTCCAGGGCCTTCAGCTTGGCTGTGGCACTGGTGTAGCTACTGTTATCCAGATCTTTCTGAGCCTGCTGGTACAGCTCGACTTCGCTAAGGTTTTCGTCTACGACTTCCTTCGATGAGCAAGCAGCGGTCAATGCGAGGATGGCGATCAGCAGCAGGTGTTTCACTTGCATGGCGGCTTGCGTCCCTATGACGGCCGCTGTCTTGGGCGGGGCCGTCCTGTTATGATGAGCGCCCCTTTGAATAGCATCGGGGCAAAAGACGCCGTATTTAACCACAAGCGCGCAGCCGAAACCAAAGGCTGTGCCGACGCCTAGTCTGAGCATGTCCGATAAAATTGAACTTCGCGCAGAGGTGCCGTCCGAATTGGGCGGCCAACGCCTCGATCAAGTCGCCGCACAATTATTCGCTGAGCACTCGCGCTCGCGCCTTTCCGCCTGGATCAAAGACGGCCGCCTGACTGTGGATGGGGCGGTTATCCGCCCGCGAGACATCGTTCATGGTGGCGCCATTCTTGAGCTAACCGCCGAGCAGGAAGCTCAGGGCGAATGGATCGCTCAGGACATTGAGCTGGACATCGTCTATGAAGATGACGACATCCTGGTGATCAACAAACCTGCGGGTCTGGTGGTGCATCCGGCTGCCGGTCACGCTGACGGCACCTTGCTCAACGCCTTGCTGCACCACGTGCCGGACATTATCAATGTGCCCCGCGCCGGTATCGTGCATCGCCTGGACAAGGACACCACTGGTCTGATGGTGGTGGCCAAGACCATTCAAGCGCAGACGCAGCTGGTAACACAGTTGCAGAGTCGCAGCGTCAGCCGGATCTACGAGTGCATCGTGATCGGCGTGGTTACCGCCGGCGGCAAAATCAACGCGCCGATCGGTCGTCACGGCCAGCAACGCCAGCGCATGGCGGTGATGGAAGGTGGCAAGCAAGCCGTCAGCCACTACCGCGTGCTCGAGCGTTTCCGCTCCCACACTCACGTGCGGGTGAAGCTGGAAACCGGTCGTACGCACCAGATTCGTGTGCATATGTCTCACATCAACTTCCCGTTGGTCGGAGATCCTGCCTACGGCGGTCGTTTCCGTATCCCGCCGGCAGCCAGTGTGACCATGGTCGAATCGTTGAAGGCGTTTCCACGTCAGGCACTGCATGCGCGGTTCCTGGAGCTGGATCATCCGACGACCGGTAAACGCATGAGCTGGGAATCGCCACTTCCGGACGATTTCGTCTGGTTGCTGACCCTGCTCAAGCAAGACCGTGAGGCGTTCATCGGATGAGCGACTGGCTGATTCCCGACTGGCCTGCGCCTGCCGGGGTGAAAGCCTGTGTGACCACCCGTGCGGGCGGCGTCAGTCTGGCGCCGTTCGACAGCCTCAACCTCGGCGATCACGTCGACGACAGCCCAGACGCTGTGGCCGAAAATCGCCGTCGCCTCACCGATCATTTCTCTATTCAACCGGCCTGGTTACAGCAGGTTCACGGCATTGCTGTGTCCCATGCTGACCCAGGTCTGGTAGCCACTGCCGACGCCAGTTGGACGGCGACGCCCGGTATCGCCTGCACGGCGATGACGGCGGATTGCCTGCCCGCACTGTTTTGCGACCGTGCCGGCACTCGCGTCGCGGCGGCCCATGCCGGCTGGCGCGGGCTGGCGGCGGGTGTGCTGGAGGCGACCCTCGACAGTCTGGCCGTGGCACCGCATGAGGTGCTGGTCTGGCTCGGCCCGGCCATAGGCCCGCAAGCCTTTGAAGTCGGCCCCGAAGTACGGGAAGTCTTCATCCAGCAACTGCCTGAGGCTGCTAAAGCCTTCGTTCCGAGTCAGAACGCCGGCAAGTTCATGGCCGACATCTATCAGCTCGCGCGTTTGCGTCTGGCCGCTCGTGGCGTCACCGCTGTTTATGGTGGCGGTTTCTGCACCGTGACCGATCCACGCTTCTTTTCTTACCGCCGCAGTCCACACACTGGTCGGTTTGCCTCTTTGATCTGGCTCGAAGACTAAGCTTCCCTGATCTACATCAACCGTATGACGCTTGAAACTCCCAGAATCGACCGCATCTAGTGAGGTATCTGGCAGGTTTCTTCACTCAGGATGGTTTTTTAGGTCCGGCCTGCTCAAAAGGAAGGTGACCCATGCGTATAGACCGTTTAACCAGCAAATTGCAGTTAGCTCTATCCGACGCCCAATCCCTGGCCGTCGGCCTCGATCATCCAGGCATTGAACCGGCGCACTTGATGCAAGCGATGCTTGAACAACAGGGTGGTTCGATCAAACCCCTGTTGATGCAAGTCGGCTTTGACGTCAACAGCCTGCGCAAAGAGCTGACCAAAGAGCTCGACCAACTGCCGAAAATCCAGAACCCGACCGGCGACGTGAACATGTCGCAAGATTTGGCGCGTCTGCTCAACCAGGCCGATCGCCTGGCCCAGCAGAAGGGTGATCAGTTCATCTCCAGCGAACTGGTGTTGCTCGCCGCCATGGACGACAACAACAAGCTCGGCAAACTGCTGCTCGGCCAAGGCGTGAGCAAGAAAGCCCTGGAAAACGCGATCAACAACCTGCGTGGCGGCGAAGCGGTTAACGACGCCAACCACGAAGAGTCGCGTCAGGCGCTGGATAAGTACACCGTCGACCTGACCAAGCGCGCCGAAGAAGGCAAGCTCGATCCGGTGATTGGCCGTGACGACGAAATTCGCCGGACCATTCAGGTTCTGCAGCGCCGTACCAAGAACAACCCGGTGCTGATCGGTGAGCCTGGCGTGGGTAAAACCGCCATCGCCGAAGGCCTGGCCCAACGGATCATCAACGGCGAAGTGCCGGATGGTCTCAAAGGCAAACGTCTGTTGTCCCTGGACATGGGCGCGCTGATTGCTGGTGCCAAGTATCGCGGCGAGTTCGAAGAACGCCTCAAATCCCTGCTCAATGAGCTGTCGAAGCAGGAAGGGCAGATCATTCTGTTCATCGACGAACTGCACACCATGGTCGGCGCCGGTAAAGGCGAAGGCTCGATGGATGCCGGCAACATGCTCAAACCGGCATTGGCTCGCGGCGAACTGCACTGCGTCGGCGCGACCACGCTCAACGAGTACCGCCAATATATAGAGAAGGACGCGGCCCTCGAGCGGCGCTTCCAGAAAGTATTGGTGGAAGAGCCGAGTGAAGAAGACACCATTGCTATCTTGCGGGGCTTGAAAGAGCGGTATGAGGTTCACCACAAGGTAGCGATCACCGACGGCGCGATCATCGCGGCGGCCAAGCTCAGCCATCGCTACATCACTGACCGTCAGTTGCCGGACAAGGCCATCGACCTGATCGACGAGGCTGCCAGCCGTATCCGCATGGAGATCGATTCCAAGCCGGAAGTGCTCGACCGTCTGGAGCGTCGTCTGATTCAACTGAAGGTGGAATCCCAGGCGCTGAAGAAAGAAAGCGACGAAGCGGCGATTAAACGCCTGGAAAAACTCCAGGTAGAAATCGTTCGCCTGGAACGTGAGTATTCGGACCTCGAAGAAATCTGGAACGCGGAAAAAGCCGAAGTCCAAGGCTCGGCGCAGATCCAGCAGAAAATCGAACAGTCCCGTCAGGAGCTGGAAGCTGCCCGCCGCAAAGGCGACTTGAACCGCATGGCCGAGCTGCAATACGGGGTTATCCCGGACTTGGAGCGCAGCCTGCAAATGGTCGACCAGCACGGCAAAAGCGAAAACCAGTTGCTGCGCAGCAAGGTGACCGAAGAAGAGATCGCTGAAGTCGTGTCGAAGTGGACCGGCATTCCGGTGTCGAAAATGCTCGAAGGCGAGCGCGACAAGCTGATGAAGATGGAAAGCCTGTTGCACCAACGTGTGATCGGCCAGGACGAAGCGGTGATCGCGGTCTCCAATGCGGTGCGGCGTTCCCGTGCCGGGTTGTCCGACCCGAATCGCCCGAGTGGTTCGTTCATGTTCCTCGGCCCGACCGGGGTCGGTAAGACCGAGCTGTGCAAGGCGCTGGCCGAATTCCTCTTTGATACTGAAGAGGCGATGATTCGCATCGATATGTCCGAGTTCATGGAGAAACATTCCGTGGCTCGACTGATTGGTGCGCCACCAGGCTACGTAGGCTATGAAGAGGGCGGTTACCTGACTGAGGCGGTGCGTCGCAAGCCTTACTCGGTAATCCTCCTGGACGAGGTCGAGAAGGCCCACCCGGACGTCTTCAACATCTTGCTGCAAGTGCTGGAAGACGGCCGACTGACGGATAGCCATGGCCGCACGGTGGATTTCAAAAACACCGTGATCGTCATGACCTCAAACCTGGGCTCGGTACAGATCCAGGAGTTGGTCGGTGATCGTGAAGCCCAGCGCGCGGCAGTGATGGATGCGATTTCCACGCACTTCCGGCCGGAGTTCATCAACCGAGTCGACGAAGTGGTGATCTTTGAACCGTTGGCGCGGGATCAGATTGCGGGCATCACCGAGATCCAGTTGGGTCGTCTGCGCAGTCGCCTGACCGAGCGTGAGCTGAAACTGGAGCTCAGCCCTGAGGCGATGGATAAGTTGATCGCAGTGGGTTACGACCCGGTCTATGGCGCACGGCCGCTCAAACGAGCGATCCAGCGCTGGATCGAGAACCCGTTGGCGCAGTTGATTCTGTCCGGTCGTTTCCTGCCGGGCGAGACGGCTGTCGGCATTGTAGAAAACGACGAAATCGTTTTCTCCTGAGCCGTAATGCCAGTGAAATAAAGAAGGCCTCGCATTGCGAGGCCTTTTTTTCGCCAGGCTGTTGAACTCTAAGGAAAAGGCTTGTAAAGTGCGCCCCGCAGTAAGTCACCCGGAAGGGTTTCTGCTCCCCAAGCAGAAATCTGAAATAAGTTGCAAATCATTAACTTGAATGCAATTTAGGGGGTTGACAGAGGTGCTTAAGATTGTAGAATAGCGCGCCTCAGACACACGAACGCAGCGATGCGAACGGGTCGAAGAGATGCAGCAAGCTTCACCGTTGTAAATTGAAATATGTAGTTCCGTGATAGCTCAGTCGGTAGAGCAAATGACTGTTAATCATTGGGTCCCAGGTTCGAGTCCTGGTCACGGAGCCAATTTCAAACCGGGGTATAGCGCAGTCCGGTAGCGCGCCTGCTTTGGGAGCAGGATGTCAGGAGTTCGAATCCCCTTACCCCGACCATTTTTGGGTCGTTAGCTCAGTTGGTAGAGCAGTTGGCTTTTAACCAATTGGTCGTAGGTTCGAATCCCACACGACCCACCATTTTTGAAACCAGTTAACGCTGGGATCAGATCTTAAGATCAGAGGCCAAAAGCGCTGATCGAAGAAGAAGGCGACTGAGAGGTCGCCTTTTTTTTACCGGGGTATAGCGCAGTCCGGTAGCGCGCCTGCTTTGGGAGCAGGATGTCAGGAGTTCGAATCCCCTTACCCCGACCATATTAAAAATCCTCGTATCGAAAGATACGGGGATTTTTTTTGTCTTTGAAAAAGTGAATACGCTTCAAGTCGTCGTACAACTTGCCGATAACGAGCCATCGGAGCGCAAACAGCGCTTCCCTCCCGCCCATAAAAAGAAAAGGCGCTCGTTATGTTTCTTCGTCAGCTGAATATTGCCCCTCGTGCAGCGCTGGGTTTTGCCTTGATTGCGGTGCTGGTGGCATTGCTCGGGGTATTTGCACTGGGGCAGATGTCGAGCATTCGTGACAGCGAGGTGGCGGTGGAAAGCCAGTGGCTGCCGAGCATCCGTGGCGGCGACGAGATTCGCGAGATCATGCTGCGCATTCGCACCATTTCCCTGCGCATGGCCCTGGACCAGGATCCGAAGAACATCGCGCAATACCGCAGCCAGATGGACACCCGGGACAAGGAGCTGAGCGACAAGATTGCCGCCTATGACAAATTGGTCAACACCGCTGAAGGCAAGCAGTTGTATGACCAATTCAAAAGCACCTTCGCCGCTTACCGCTCGGGCATCGCCCAGTCGTTCACCTTGGCCGAACAAGGTCGTCACGATGAGTTGACCAAGCTGCTGCTGGTGGACATGAAGACCGTGGTCGATGGTTCCGGCAAACAGCTCAATGACTTGGCAGATCTGTTCGCTAAACAAGTCGCCGCCGAAAGCCAGAATTCTGCAGCGCACTACGAAACATCGCGGACGATCGTCAGCCTGTTCATCGCCCTGGCGGCGCTGGCCACCGTCGGTTTGGCGATGTTGCTGACTCGCAGCATCGTGCGCCCCCTGAACGAAGCCTTGAATGCCGCAGAAAACGTGGCCCGAGGCGATCTCACCAACCCGATCCAGACCCATGGCAACGATGAAGTCAGCCGCTTGCTCAAGGCGCTGGCGACCATGCAGCAGAACCTGCGCGAAACCCTGCAAGGCATCAGCGGTTCGGCCACCCAACTGGCCACGGCGGCCGATGAATTGAACGCAGTGACTCTCGACAGCACCCAAGGCCTGCAACAGCAGAACAACGAGATCGAGCAGGCTGCCACCGCAGTCAATGAGATGACCACTGCCGTGGAGGAAGTCGCGCGCAATGCGGTGTCGACGTCTGACGCCACACGCCAGTCCAGCGAGTCGGCGCATCTGGGCCAGGAGCGAGTCAGCGAAACCGCCAGCGCCATCAGCGCCCTCGCCAGCGATGTACAACACACCGGCGAACTGGTGCAGTCGTTGGCCAATCAGTCCCAGGACATCGGCAAGGTGCTGGACGTGATTCGGGCCATCGCTGAGCAAACCAACCTGTTGGCGCTCAACGCTGCGATTGAAGCAGCGCGCGCGGGGGAGAGTGGTCGCGGTTTTGCGGTGGTCGCAGATGAAGTGCGGGCACTGGCGCATCGCACGCAGCAGTCGACCCAGGAGATCGAGCAAATGGTTCAGGGCATGCGCAGCGGGTCGAGCCTGGCGCTCGACTCCATGCAAGCCAGCGCTTCTCGGGCAGCCAGCACGTTGGTGTTGGCCGAGCGTGCCGGCGAGGCCTTGCAGACTATCACTACCTCGGTGCACGAGATTCACGAACGAAACCTGGTGATCGCCAGTGCGGCCGAAGAGCAAGCGCAAGTCGCGCGGGAAGTTGATCGCAACCTGGTGAATATCCGTGACCTGTCGGTGCGCTCTGCCGCTGGCGCCGATCAGACCAGCGCCTCCAGCCATGAACTGTCCAAACTGGCCAATGCACTGCAAGGCATGGTGCAACGCTTTCGGGTGTAAACGAAAGGCAGGTTAAACCGAGGTGAATGCATCGCGGGCAAGCCACGCTCCCACAATTGATCTTTGTTGGTCGCACATTTTGTGCGCGACGCAGATCCAATGTAGGAGCGAGGCTTGCCCGCGAAGAGGTCCTAACCAGCGCCGAAAATATTAGTGCAGTTTCAGCCGCGGCTCAGTCCCGCGCCCAATCTTGCTACCGAGCATCAACATCGCCGTCCGAAACGCGCCATACAACGCCATCTGATGCATCCGGTACAACGACACGTAAAACATCCGCGCCAGCCAGCCTTCCAGCATCACGCTGCCGGTGAGGTTGCCCATCAAGTTACCCACAGCCGAAAAACGCGACAGCGAGATCAGCGAGCCGTAATCGGTGTACTTGTACTCCGGCAATGCTTTGCCTTCGATCCGCAGCTTCAGGGATTTGGCCAGCAACGACGCCTGTTGATGCGCAGCCTGGGCCCGTGGCGGTACGTTGCGGTCGGTGCCCGGTTGCGGGCAAGCGGCGCAGTCACCGAAGGCGAAGATGTTCTCGTCGCGGCTGGTTTGCAGGGTCGGCAGCACTTGCAGCTGGTTGATGCGGTTGGTTTCCAGGCCATCGATGTCCTTCAGGAAACCCGGTGCACGAATCCCGGCGGCCCAGACTTTCAGGCTGGCGTTGATCACTTTGCCATCGGCAGTGATCAGGCTGTCGGCGGTGACTTCACTGACGGCCGCATTGGTCATGACGTTGACCCCGAGTTTCTCCAGGGTTTTATGCACAGGCCCGCCGATACGTTCCGGCAAGGCTGGCAGCACCCGTGGCCCGGCTTCGATCAGGGTGATGTGCATGTTTTCCGGTTTGATCCGGTCCAGACCGTAGGCTGCCAATTCATGGGCGGCGTTGTGCAGTTCTGCCGCCAGCTCGACGCCAGTGGCCCCGGCGCCAACGATGGCCACGCTGATTTGCTCCTCGACATCGGTTTGCCCGGCATGGGCGCGCAGGTAATGGTTGAGCAATTGCTGATGAAAACGCTCGGCCTGTTTGCGGGTGTCGAGGAACAGGCAGTGCTGCGCTGCGCCCTGGGTGCCGAAATCGTTGGTGGTACTGCCGACGGCAATCACCAGCGAGTCGTAGCCCAGTTCACGGGCCGGCACCAGTTCCACGCCGGCGTCGTCGTAGGTGGCGGCCAGCTGGATTTTTTTCTGTGCGCGATCAAGCCCGCTCATGCGCCCCAGCTGGAACTCGAAGTGGTTCCATTTCGCTTGGGCAACATAGTTGAGTTCGTCTTCGGATGAGTTCAGCGACCCTGCCGCCACTTCGTGCAACAGCGGTTTCCATATGTGGGTCAGGTTCGCGTCGACCAGCATCACACTGGCCGTGCCGCGCTTGCCCAGAGTCTTACCCAGACGGGTAGCCAACTCCAGACCGCCGGCGCCGCCGCCAACGATAACAATACGATGAGTCATGGGGATATCTCGCAAGGCTAAAAGAAATCGGTGCGATTACCCGAGCGAGCGCGAGGCAGCTCATAGCGTCAGGTAACTGATCAGTCGGCTCAACAGGCCCAAACCAATGGTCACTGCCAGCACCACCACCAGGAGCATCCACGGCCTGAAAGGCCGGCGCTCGACTTGGTGTTGGGACAAGTGCAGGTACTCTTCGACATGCTTCTGGTCGTCGGGGTTCAGGCGGCTGGTCATATTAGGCCTCGTCAGGGGAGTAGACGTTGCTGAATGTGTAGAAGCTACAGGCAGATTTAACGAACGTTGAACGGAGCATAGCCGCTGTCCGGGATGGGCTCGACACTCACCGTATCGTCCAGTCGAATGATTCCACTTTGTATCACTCGGGCGGTGATTCCGCCATGGCCGCGAACGGCCTGAAATGTCCCGGGGCCGAGGTTGTTTTGAAGACGTGCGCAAGGTTGGCACCAGCCGGTGGTTTCGAAAATCGCCTGGCCGATTTTGAAGCGACGTCCCTTGAGGCTGAACAGGTTAATACCGCTGATAGCGAGGTTGCGCCGCAATTCATCAGGCAGCACCGGTTTTTCGTCCGGGCGTCCCATCAGCGAACTGATCACAGCCAGATGTTCCCACTGAATCAGCGTCACTTGCCGCGCATTGCGTACTCCGGGACGGGCGCGATCACCGGTCAGACCTGCCTCAAGTCGCGCTTCCACGGCATCCAGTTCGATCATCGGCACGTGAGGTTCCGGGCGCACACCGATCCAGCGCACGCGACCTTGTTGCGGCACTTCGGCAATCAATTTCTGCAACGGGCTCAAAGGCTGATCCCGACGTCGAAGACGATGCTGCGTCCCAAGTTGCTGCGCAGGAAATCCGGGGCATCCGGATGGGCAAAGAGCACGCGGGCGAACGTCGGGCCGACCAGCGATAACGAGCGCCAGCCTTGGCGCAGGTATTCGGTGGGTGGCGGGAAATGGCTGTTCAGGTCCAGCACTTCGCGCTTGAGACTGGCGAAGGCGATGATATCGAGCTCCCCCAAGTCCATCCCGCGTTCTTTGTAGTTGTGGGCTTTTTTGCGCAAGGTCGGCGCCAGTCTCAGCAAGAACTCATTGGCCGGAATGCGCCGGGGCTTGGCCTCGCGGCGCACCAGCGAACTCAGGGAAAACGCGCTGCGCCGACGTTGCAGTTCGTCGCGCCATTCGTCGTTGAGGCGCCGGCCTTCGTCGAGCACGAAGAACACCTCGAAACTGGCGTCCCGAAACAACACGTCCGGTGGCTCGCCGGCCGGGGCGAATTCGTCGGCGCGATAGGGAATGTTCAAGCCTTGCAGCAGGCGTTGACAGACCCAACGCTCACGCTCCCATTTGCGGGCATTGGACAGGAACGCGTTGGCTTGCTCGGCCGCGATGGTCAGCAGGCGTAAATAATCTGAGTCATCCATAGGCCCAAGCTTAGCGTTCAAATGTGATCTTAATAAATAAAGTCTTTCACAAGAGAAAAAGGCTGTCGTGATTTTCAGGGCTCTGCGCGAGGTGGGGCTTAGGAAGCAATTGGCTCGATTCTTCCTGGGAGCCTCAGATCATTGAGGGATTATTACCCTCGATCGTCTGGAGGAATGTGTGGTTCATTTACACGCGAGCAACTTTCTCCGAGCTTGGTTGCCTGGTCGTGTATGAAGGGGGTGGCACCTCCTGGCGCCGCCGCCCTTCAGAGACATATCTTGCTAGCTCATACGGAGCGCGGCTGACAGGTTTTTGCCGCTGGTTAACTGACGGGTGCTGAGCGAAAACGACCTGACAGTCTTGGTTTTATCGCGCCGCCGCTGTTTTCAGTTCCCACGGTTTAAAACTCAGCCACAACAACACCCCCGGTATCTGCAACGCAATCATCACTCCCAGCGACCACTGATAAGCCTCCACGGGGTGCCCTTGCCCGGTTGCCGGCCACAGGTTCAGAATTTCCCCCATCAACCACTGCAGGACGAACGCCAGCACGAACACCACCAGATTGAACGACGAACTGACCCGCCCGGCCAGTTCAGGCGATACCGACTGAGCCACGATCGCGTAGTTCATGGTGGTGGAGGTACCGAAGAAGCTGAAACCCATAGCAATCAGCAGCGGCGATACAGGCAGTCCGCTGATCATCAGCGATTGAAATACGATGAAGATCGAAACCCCGGCGCCGCACACCATGATCGGCTGCACGCCAAAGCGCCGCAGGTAGTCGGTGATCGAGCCGAAGGCCAGCGAGCCTGCCACCATCGCCACGGTGCCCCAGAGCAAGGTATTGGCCATGCTGGACTCGTTCAACTGGGCGACATCGCGTAGCCACGGTCCCATCCAAAGCGACAGCACCGACATGTAGATCGCATGGGCAAACACCGAGTACAACGCCAGTCGCCAGAATACCCAGGAGGAGTAAAGCGTCCCCACGGCCTTGGACATTTCGGCGAGAGTGGTGTGTTTGGGTTTGTAGGTGCGCGGCACGCTGAGATGAATGACCACGCAGACGAACAAAGTCAGCAGCGCCAGAATCAAAAATGCTTCACGCCATGAGATCCACTTGAGCAGTTCATGCAACGGCGTGGTGGACGCCATGGCACCCAGGCCGCCTACCGATAACAGGCACGCCGTACTCAGCGGCAGGCGTTCGACCGGCAGCCAGATGGCGCACGCCTTGATCGCACTCATCAGCGAACCGGCAACACCCAGGCCGATCAGGCCGCGACCAATAATCAGACCCAGTTCGGTATGGGAGAAGCTGAAAATCAGCGAGCCCAATACAGCGAACAGCAGCATGGGGGCCTGCACGCTGCGCGGACCGTAGCGGTCGAGCATGACGCCCAGCGGAATCTGCGCCGCGGCGAAAGTCAGAAAGTACACGCCGGTCAGCAGGCCCAGGCTGCTGGCGGGCAGGTGCAGTTCCCGTTCCAGATCCACGTAGATCAAGGCGTTGACAGTACGAAACAGGTAAGACACAAAATGCCCGAGGCCAAAGGGGACGAATATGGTCAAAAACAAGTATAAAAATGTGTGTTTGACTTCCTGATCGGCCTTGGCGCAAGAACCTATATTCTCATTGCTCATGTTGGAAGAGCCTCGCATGTGGAAAAGGTTGTGCGTATTTCACAGCAGAAACGCCCCCGCTCTTCTTCAAGCCAAAGCTCATCGGGGCGCGGCCGCATTTCCGAGAACTTCACCTGACCGGCGTTCTTCAACGCGTTGGTGATGCCGTCGAAGGACAACGGGTTGTCGAAGTCGAGAAACAACGGTTTGGGTTCGGTATCGATTTTGACGAAGGCATAACGGGGCAAGCCGTGATCGGCGGCCCAGGCACGCCATTGCAGTGTGTGTTCAAGCTCGTCGACCGAGCCCTTCGGCTCGGGCAGACAGTCGCTGGCGAACAGCCAGGAGGCGCGCTTGTAGAGGGTGCGGCCCAACCAGATACGTCGGCGCTCGTGTTTGGCCACTGCGCTGCCGGCCAGGGCGAAGCCCAGCCGATGCATTGGGGTGGAATACACGCACAGCAAGTCTTCACTGAACTGCCCCAGGGCATCCACCACCTGTAGGCGCCCCTCCACCCGCAGCACTTTTGCCCTGCCTGCGGCAAATTGCTGGTTCGGCGCGACACAACCGCCACCCGAAGGCAGCACCAATTGCAGGTACGTGGGCTGTAACGGCCAGTCGATGTGCGAACGTTGGTAACTGTCGGGCGAGTCCGCCAGCACCAGACGAGGGCGTTGGAAAATCGCCTCTACCTGTTGGTTTATCTGAATATTGAACGGTCCGAATGGCGCGGCAACGGGCTGGCTCAGCGTATGGACTGCCGGATGCACTTCACCCACGATGATTTCGTAGTCGCCGCGATTGAACGCCGCCACCGACGCACTGGAAAGCAGGATGTCCGGAGAGTGATAGTCGCTGCCAAAGACCTCGAAGCCGGCGACATCCAGATCGACGTTCAACAGGGCGATCAGGCGTTCGATGTCGCCCGCACACAGTTGCACCTCGGGGGCTGGGAAGTCCTGCAGCAGTTGCGTCCAGGCTGTTTCCAGGCGCTGATCGAGGTCGAGGATGAGGCGCGCTTCAAGTGCCGGCAACAGAGGTGCAAGGGTGTTGAGCAGGTCGAGAAAATCTACAGGCTGATCGGGACTGGCAGCCTGGCGCTGCTCCCAGACTTCAATGAACGCTTCATTGAGCTGATGCGCGATGGCTTTGATCAGCCACTGATTGATGTGCATCAGCGGCGCCAGCTCTTCGTTGACCTGGCTGAGCATTGCTTGGCCGAGGCTGATGTCCAGGTTTCTCGAACAATCTTCGTACACCGGATAACGGCCGATATACATGGCGCCGGTTTCCCGGCTGAGGTCGACCCCGGCCTCTCCGAGCACTTGGTTCAAGCTCTCCAGGCATTCGGTCCGGCGCAGCAGGTCGCCGTGGGCATAATCACGGCGTAAGCCTTCCAATACTTCAAGGCGCGATTGCCAGCTCTGGCCGAACTCAGCGCAGACTCCCGCGTTGGTCAGGCAGCGCTGCAGCCGCACGATGGGGTTGCGCTCGCGAGGCGATATTTGCCAGCCTCGGCGCACGATCCGTTTGCTTATCAGGTGTTCCAGCAGATCGTGCAACGTGCCGGGCGCGACGTCGGCACAGACGCTCGATATCCCGGCAAAAGTCGGTTCCCGCCCCTGTTGGTCGCTGATGTACTGCAGTACCTGCGCGGTTTGCGGGTTGAGGCGCTGGCTTTTGCCGATCGGCATGAACAGGACCTGTCCTTGCAGATAGCAACCGGTATTGAGCTGCAACGGCATGCGGTCGGTGTCTGGACATTGCCGGTTGATCTGTTCGACCAGTCGCTGCACCACCCAATTCTCGAAGAAGGTGTGGCGCTCCTTGATCCACGCCCTGTCACCCTGGGTCAGACGTACATTGTCAGTCTGGTGGGCATCGAACCGGCCCCAGGCCAAAGGTCCGAAAAAACTCGAGGTATCGTTCTTGGCGCAAAAACGTTGCGCGTAACTCCAGCCCAAACGCAGCTTCTGCTTTTTGCGGGTATCGTTTCTGCTGTACCGATCCCGGACCAGCTCACTGATGCGTGTCATCGCCGAGGGGTTGGATATGAACAAGGCCTCGGCCACCGCGTCGTCATCCAGGAAGTCGATCAGCCCTTGGCGGGCACTTTCCAGGTAGGCGTCATATTCCTGGGCGGCCTCTTCACGTGCCGCAGTCCGCTTCAATAAACCGTTCCAGTGCTGCAAAGGCTCGGCCAATGACTCGCGCAGTACTTGCGGCAGGTCAGAAAGTTGCAGGACTTGGTGCTCGTTGAGTTTGCGGATAAGTTTGCGGCAGGCCTGGGGCGAGTGCGAGTTGGCCTCCTCAAGCAGCGTTGCCTTCAACGCCTGCAATGAGCGGAAGTCTTGTTCAAAGACGCGGCACGATGGCAGGTCGGCGAACCGGCCCAGATCCGTCAAGTGGTGAATGGGAAAACCGGTCGAGCGCAGCCAGAAGTACTGTGAGCTTTCCATATTCTAGACCGGCATCCTGATGGCGTTGAGTTGTTGCAATTTACCGAGCAATGCCAGGTCTTCGCCGCTGGGTTGCGCGGCGTCGGCGCAACTCAGCATCTGCATCAAGGTGACGAGCGACTGCGGTTGCTCCAGGCATCGATACAGGTGCGCCGCGCGCGGGCTGATGAGCGTGAATTTGTGGCGGGCCTCGGGGTTGGGCAAATACACCAGGATGTGTTGGCTGGTTTCTTCCGGGCTGCTGCGCCCCAGCAGGCTTTTATCCCGCAACCAGTGCGACAGCGCATAGCGGCTCTGGTAAATGCGCGCACCATCAGTGCGCTGATAATGGCCGGGCACGACGGCGCTGATTTCCACCAATCCGGTGTAGAGGCGCACACATTCGCGCTCAAGCCCCATCAGGTCACGGATTTGCGGGTAGGGCGCGAGTTCCTGGCGTTCGAGCATAAAGCCCAGCGCCGCATCGCAATAGCCATAAACCCGTGGCCCGTAATCGAACCAATTTTGTTGGCGCAAAAAGGCCTTGGACAATGCCGGCAGATCCAGCCCGATGTTGAGCAGTGCGCGCAACGTCAGCGGGGCACCGGTTTCCAGCGCATTGATAAACGAATTGACCAGGCGGAACTGATAGTTCTCGACGAACCATTTCACCCGCTCAAACTGACTGGCATAGGCCTGCAGAATCGCCCGCTCGTCATCGGGAAAATGTTCCAGCCATTGCGTCGCGCCCTGAGCGTCGTACAACTGCTGCTGCAGTGTTTCATCGCGAAGCAGGCGTCGCCACAGCTTCCAGACCTGCTCAGCATCCATGCGTCAGTTCCTTTACCGGTGTTGTGTAGTGATTCCAGATTTTCTGTGCGCGCCGCACATCGCTGACGATCATGTGTTCGTCGTTGGCGTCCATCACGCGTGTGAGCGCATGGTGGGCCTGCCCCTGGTATTCCAGGATGATCGCCGAAGGCTGGGTGCGGGACATCAGATCCTCGTATAGATCCCAGACAGGTTCGGGCACACACGAGTCATGCCAGTCGTGGTAAAGCCCTTCGTGCCAGCTGCCGCCCGCCAGATGCACCGAGATCACCTTGTCCAATGGCAAGGTGTCGAGGTAGTCGCGCAAGTCGAAATTTTTCAGGTTCAAGTGATTGGTGTAGATGTTGTGCAAGTCCAGGTGCAAGAAGGTTCCGGACTGCTGCACGAGCCTGGCCAGGAACTCGGCTTCACGCATTTCCGCGCCCGGGCATTGCAGGTAATAGGCGGCGTTTTCATGGGCCAGCGGCATTCCGTAACGGGCCTGCAACGTCTTCGCGCGTTCGGCGCAACGGAGCACCTCGGCATTGGAAAACTGCAGTGGGCTGCTCCAGATATCCAGCCAGGAGTTGTCGCCATAAAAACAATGGTTGGCAACCCATGGGCTGTTCAACATCTTGGCCAAGGGCACATGGCGTTGCACGGCGGCGGTTTCTTCGAGAGGGCTGAAACCGAAGTCGCAACCGTAATTGGAATGCGCCAGCAAGGTGAACTTCTCCGCCAGCCGATTGATCATCGCCTGGGCTGCGGGCCTGATAATCTGCGGGCCATCCATGGGGGCCATGATGTTGTCGAGAAGGATTTCCAGCACATCGACTTCGATGTCCTCAAATGGAAACCAGTCGAGAATCTCGGGGTTGTACTGGATACCCACACCAATCGGTTCGGGCTTAACGAAATGAGCCATGTGGTTGCCCAGTCAGAGAAAGAGGACGGCTCCCTCGACGTAACGCCGAGGAAGCGCGATGCGATCAGGCGAAAACTTTGCTTTCGATGATTTCGATATCGTCGAGGTCGAACTCCTCGAACGCCGTTTCGTTGAGGGCTTGCGGTGCGACGTTGGTGGTGGATTCGGTGGTGAGTTCATCCGTGTTGGCGATAGCCGGGGTCACTGTAGATTGAGTCATGACACTGTCCTTATGGGTGGTTGAAAAGGCGAATCAAGGTGGCTGCGGTGAAGCACCAGGCGACTACCCAGCCCAGGCAGGTCAACAGGAATGTGCCCCAGTAGAGCCTGCGCAATGCAGGGGGAACCGTTTCCAGCGGCGCGGTGCGCCAATGGCGCTTTACATGGTTGAAAGCGCGCTGACGCAGGCGTGGTTGCCCGAGCACTTCGGTAATCGCCAGGTATGTGTCGCCATTGAAGATGGGCAGCAGCGTCGGTACGAGGGAAATGAACGATGCCACGATCATCACCACAAAAAGCGCCGGTAAACCCCCTTGGGTATCACGGAACATTGCCCACAGGGCTATGCCCACTCCGGCATAAAGCAGGCTGACCAAGGGACCTGCCAGGATGGTGATCACCCGCTGGTTGAGCGGCAGCTGCGACCATTGCGACTGCACCGGACGTACCCAACCGGTGGCCAGCAACACGTAGATGCCGATGCCGAAATCGTTGACCTTGACCCCATAGTGACGACAGGCCATCGCGTGCCCCAATTCGTGAAGGGCGATGGATGTCAAAATGACCGGGAAGTGCCAGAGCAACCAGCGGTAACTGTGGATATAGGTCTCGCCCGCATCGGCCATGAACGTGTCGAAGTGCGCGCCCAGGTACACGAAGCTCGCCAGGGCGAGGGCCAGCAACGGCAAAATGAATGCCGCGCGACAGCACCAGGGCGCCCACCGGTAAATATGATCGAGCAATCGCTGCGGGTCAGTTTTCACCAGATTAATCAGCAGATGCTCTTTTAGCGGACCGTAGGTGATGCCCGTGGCGGGGTCGCGCAGGTCCTTTTTATGATCGGTTTGCTCGCTGCTCAGCAGTTTCAGGTGGAGCAGCTTGCGCTCGAACTGCGCAAGCTTCTCAGGGCTGACCTTGATTCGATGCTGCGCAAGGGCGGCGTCGGCAATGTCTTGCTGGCTTCGCTGGCCATCGAAGAGCAAAGCGAGTGAGTACTCGGCCCGGCCCAGTTCAAAGCCAATATCATTACGAGGGTCGTAGAGGTTGTAGCGCCCCGCCCCCGAATCGGCTGGCGGCGGGGTCACGACCAGGTCATCCCTGAAGCAGGAATGGACTTGGGTGCTCGATTTTTCGAGGACACAGGCCGAGGCACTCATGCGCGGGCTCGCAACGCGTGCAGGCTGGGCATATAAGACTCCTGAAGCGCCTTGCGACCCTGGGCCTTAATGCTTTCGAGGTGTTCGGTGGCAGGCTGGGCACAAGCGCGCCCCAGCACGAACACCGCTCCCGGCCGAGTCGGCCCGCACACGGGCTCATGGGTGGTCCGGATCGGTTCCCAGCCATGCAGGCACATCAAGTACTCGATGCTGCTGGCACTCAGGTAACGGCGATGGTTATGGGTTAGAAACCCTTGCTCGATGCCATAGCCCAGCGCGCGACCTTCAATCAACAGCAACCCGTCCTCGGCACTGGCCTGTCGGCAAAGTTGCATGACTTGGTTGACGTCATGAACATGTTCCAGCGAACCATTGATGATGATCAGGTTGTAATCACCACTGGGGCTCATACGTTCGGCACCCACCAGGTCGATGTCCAGGCCGATATTTTTGCCGTATTCCACATAGGCCCTATCGGGGTCATTGCCTCTTACTGTCCAGCCCCGCTTAGCGAAGGGAATCATCAGGCCGCCGGCGGAACAACCGACATCAAGCATTTTGCCTTTGGCGGGAAGCACATCTTGCAAGTAGCGACACAGGTGTTCGCCACGGCGTACCTGGTCGAGAAAGAAGGCGCGCTCCGGTTCCGTATTGCCGAACAGGCTCAGGCGGTAGAATTTGTCGTAGTAAGCGCTGTAGAAGGCTTCATCGAAGCGGTATTGCTGGAAAATATGCCCACAATCCTGGCAACCGAGCACCGGCAATGCCATCGCCTGGTCACCGGGGCCCTGGACACTCTCCAGCAAAACCCAATGCTCTTTGGAATTGCACAGTTCACAATTCATTTTCTGCGCGCGAAATGTCTCAGGCATTTGCAGAAGTTGCAAATACTGTTGTTCTATAGTTGTATTCACGATGACATCCCGGTCACTTGATGCAGAAGAAACCTTCAAAGCAAATATACTTGAATATACTGGTTATATCCTTGAAGCCGGCCCGGGATAACATGTCGATATTGCCAGCCGTGGAGAAAGGTTCAAGTACACCTTTCAAACTTCTGGTTTTCGCCAGGATTTCATCGGCGTTATAACCTTGGTCGCGCTTATAATCTACATATAGGCTACTGAGGATGTCTTGAAAACGTGCATCTGGGCCACGTACTTTTTCAAACATGATAAAAGTGCCGCCCCAGTTCAAGGACTCGTAGATACGATCGAACAAGGCTTGGCGAATACGCGGGTGCACAAACTGGATAGTGTAGTAAGCAACTATCAGATCGCTTTTTTCGTAGGGAAAGGTCAGGATATCGTCGGTAATGAAGCTGACGTTGTGCTGCGGTGATGCACTCAAGAGCTCATTCGCCTTACGGGTCATGGCATCTTCTACATCAATGCCCACCCACTTCGCCGAGGCGCAGTGGCGCTGTGCAAGCTGCCGAGTAAGGGTGCCGGTTGAACTACCAAGTTCGTAGCAGATGCTATCGCTCTTTACAAAAAAGTCGCTGAGCGACAGCACAATGTCGTGTCCATCCTTATATTTAGGTACGGACTTCGATACATGCGAGTCAAAGTGCTGCGGGGTCGCGCCTCCGAAACTCCATGAGGCATTACTGGATTCTACGCCGTCACCGACGGTTTCGTAGAGAGTGGCAGGCGAAGTCATTTGGGAAGACATGTATGTCACATCCTTGTCCAATCACAATGAGAGCACGTTAGTGCAACGAGATTCCTTTCTTCTCGACGAGAGAATATCCAGTCTTAATTAGTGTGTCATCATTTTTCTACGGGAAATAACTACTTTATATGCACCAATTCAGTGCGCGAATCCGTGATAAAACGCGAAATTGTGCAATTCTGCTTTGGCGCCGGAGTTCTGACGCAAAACGACTCGATAAAACGAGAGCCAGGTCACAGACGCCACCGGAAACAGGCTTATTCAAACCTGGCAAGAAACCGGACTTGATCTGACCCTATTGTCTATCGGCTCCAAGGGGGCCATTCAAGGCAATGTCATGTTGTAGCGAGCTTTTAATACACGCGCGACGGTACACACTCTCCGGCCCCTTTAATCGGTAGCTGCTTTGGGCCGCGGACTAGGCATGCGAAACGGTCGATGTAGACTGGCAGTCGCTGCGCGTGTGCGCCTCAACTAAGGGAATGACGTGAAATATTGGCCGGTGTTACTGCTCAGTCTTCTGCCTCTTCTGGCCCAGGCGCTGGAGGTAGGCGAGCGATTGGCACCCTGGACCCTGCTCGATCAGTTCGATCAGGCCTACAGCCTCGACAACCAGACGCAGACGTTGCTGGTGGCACGCAGCATGAACGCCGCGAAACTGGCTGATGCCGCGTTACAAGGTCAGCCCAAGGGGTTTCTGGAGGCGCGACACACAGTATTCGTCGCTGACATCCAGCGCATGCCTCGGCTGATTGCAAAAATGTTCGCCGTGCCTGCCATGCGCGGCTACGCCTATCGGGTCATGCTTGACCGTGATGGCCGCGTGGCGCCGCGCTACCCCGGGGCTGTGGATAACGTGCTGTGGTTACAGCTCAAGGACGGTCAATTGGTTGAGCAGCACGAATACGCTAGCACTGCGCAATTGCGTGAGGCGCTGGAGAAGGTCCGGCCATGATAAGCGCCGAGCTGCTGTCACCGCAGAGCCTGACAGTCGGCTGGCTGATTTATGTGCCCGTGGTGATTTGGGCGATCTGCCGCGCTCCGTGGGTCGAGTTATTCTCCGACCGGCGTCGGCAGCATTTGCTGTTTGGCACGGTGTTCGCGCTGTTTATGCTGTGGTTGGTGCGACGGGATTTTGATACCGGCGTGTCGTATCACTTTATCGGCATGACGGCGGTGACGCTCTTGTTGGACTGGCCGCTGGCGATTGTCGGTGGATTGGTCGCGCAACTGGGGCTGGTGCTGCTTGGGCGACAGGATTTGGTGGCTGTCGGGGTGAATGGCTCGCTGCTGATTCTGCTTCCGGTTCTGGTCACCGAGTGCTGCGCGATCTTGGTGGAGCGGGCGCAACCGCGTAATCCCTTTGTGTATATCTTCGTTTCCGGTTTCTTTGCGGCGGCGCTGTCGGCATTGCTCTGTCTGCTGGTGGGGCTCTGGTTGCTGTGGTTCGACGAAATTTTTGCCATGCCGTACTGGCTGGAAGACTTCATCGGCTATCTGTGGCTGATCATCTTTCCCGAGGCATTCATCAACGGCATGGTGATCAGCGCATTGGTGGTGTTTTGCCCCGAATGGCTGGAGACGTTCAATCGCACCCGCTACCTTTCGGCACCGTGGAAAGACGACGACCCCAAGTCTTGATCCACATCAAATCCCTCAATCACTGACGCTTCCATGCTTCGGGAAACCTACAGGAGCATCGAAATGAGTGTCTACGAGTGGGCAAGGCAGGAGTTGCGTCACAGTCTGGATGCGGCGCAGGAAGTGGGGTTTGATCCGGGGTTGAGCCTGCGCGCCTTGCTCAGCGCGGTGGTGCAACAGAGCAAGGCGGTGCGCAGTGTCGAGGATCTGGCGGATGAGTTGCAGTTTCTCGCAGAGAACCTCGATGAAGGCCAGGACTACGGTTTTATGCGGCCCTGACTTTTGAGGATAAAGACTCGGTTCAGTGACGCGGCTCGAAGTCTTCGCTGAACAGGTCGTCCTCGGCATCCGGGCTGACCGGAATCTTGTGTTCTTCCGACGCCCAGGCACCCAGGTCAATTAGTTTGCAACGGTCCGAACAGAAAGGCCGGAACGTGCTGGTGGCGCTCCATTCAACAGGGGCACCGCAAGTTGGGCAGGTGACGACAGGGGGTTGGCTCATGACTGGCCTCCACGCAAAGTTAGGTAAAAGTGATGCAGGCGTTCGACCTCACTGTGCAGCCAGGCGAGGTCGCGGTCATTGACCACCACATCGTCGGCATGGCTCACGCGATCCTGCCTGTTGGACTGGGCCTTGAGGATCGCCTGAACCTGTTGCTCGCTGGTCTGATCACGCTGCAGTGTGCGTTTGATCTGCAGTTGTTCCGGGGCGTCGATCACTAAAACCCGTTGGGTCATGGCGTACTGCCCGGACTCGATCAACAGCGGCGACACCAGAATCGCGTAAGGCGATTGTGCCTTGGCCAGATGATTAACGATTTCCTCGGCGATCAGCGGATGCAGCAGCGCTTCGAGCCAGCGGCGTTCTTCCGGGACTTCGAAGATCAGCTTGCGCAGTGCGCCGCGATCCAGTTGCCCGTCGGCTTGCAGCACGCCGGGGCCGAAGTGCTCGGCGATCTTCGCCAGAGCCGGGCGCCCCGGTTCCACCACCCAGCGTGCGGCGTGATCGGCATCGATCACGTGCACGCCCAAGTCGATAAAGTGCTGGGCGGCCGCGCTTTTACCGCTGCCGATGCCGCCGGTCAGGCCGAGAATCCAGGGTTTTTCCACGGGGGTATTCATTTAAAACCGACAAACTGCCAATAGAAGTCGGTTATTTGACCACCCCAGAGCAAGGCAATCCAGCCGGCAATTGCCAGATAGGGACCAAAGGGGATCGGCGTCGAGGTTTTCGCGTCCCGCAGGCGCAACAAAATCACCCCGAGAATGGCGCCCACCAAGGATGACAACAGGATCGTCAGCGGCAGGATCTGCCAACCGCCCCAGGCCCCCAGCATCGCCAGCAACTTGAAGTCCCCGTGCCCGATGCCATCCTTGCCGGTGATCAGCTTGAACAGCCAGAACACCGACCACAGCGCCATATAGCCGGCCACTGCGCCCCACAAGGCATCGTGCAGCGGCACGAACAGGTCGAAGCTGTTGACGATCAGTCCCAGCCACAACAGTGGCAGCACCAACACATCGGGCAACAGTTGATGTTCGGCATCGATCAGGCTCATGGCCAGCAGGCCCCAAGTCAACACCAGCACCAGACAGGCAGGCCAGCCGAAACCGAAATGCCAGGCGATAAATGCCGAAAGCATACCGCAGGCCAGTTCGGTCAGCGGGTAGCGCTTGCTGATCGGTGTTGCGCAGTTCGAGCAACGGCCACGCAAAAACAGATAGCTGAGCACCGGGATGTTTTCCCAGGCACGGATTCTGTGGGCGCAGTGCGGGCACTGAGAGTGGGGCAGCATCAGGTTGTAGGTCGGCAGGGGCGTTTCGCCGGGCAGGCCCAATACATCGTGGGCTTGCATTCGCCATTCCCGCTCGAGCATTTTCGGCAGGCGCCAGATCACCACGTTGAGGAAGCTGCCGATCACCAGGCCGAGTATCAGGGCAGTGATCACGAAGGCCAACGGATAGAGACTCAGGTATTCATTCAAAGGCATGTCAGACCGCTGAGCCGAGTTGGAAGATGGGCAGGTACATGGCAATCACCAGCCCGCCGACGATAACCCCCAGCACCACCATGATGAACGGCTCCATCAGGCTGGTGAGGTTGTCGACCATGTTGTCCACTTCGTCCTCGTAAAAACTGGCGACCTTGTCGAGCATGTCGTCCAGGGCGCCGGACTCTTCGCCAATGGCGGCCATCTGGATCGCCATGTTCGGGAAGATGCCGGAAGTGCGCATGGCGAAATTCAGCTGCATGCCGGTCGACACGTCCTGCCTGATGCGCAACACCGCGCGTTTGAACACGATATTGCCGGTTGCGCCGGCCACCGATTCCAGGGCATCTACCAGTGGTACGCCGGCGGCGAACGTGGTCGACAGCGTGCGCGCGTAACGGGCTACGGCGGACTTGTACATCAGCGTGCCCACCAATGGCAGTTTCAACAGCCAGGTGTCCATCCGGTCGCGAAAAACCTGAGACTTTTTGAAGGCGCGACGCACGCCGTAGATCGCCACGACCAATGCGCCGAGGATCAGCCACCACCACTCCTGCATGAACTCCGACAGGCCGATCACCATCAGGGTGAAGGACGGCAGTTCGGCGCCAAACCCGGCGAACACCGTTTTGAATTGCGGCACCACTTTGACCAGCAGAATGCCGGTGACGATGATCGCGACGAACACCACGGCCAGTGGATACGTCATGGCTTTCTTGATCTTGGCCTTGAGGCTTTCGCTCTTTTCCTTATAGGTGGCCACCCGGTCCAGCAATGTATCCAGGGCGCCGGCCTGTTCACCGGCGTCCACCAGGTTGCAGTACAACTCATCGAAATATTGCGGCTTCTTGCGCAGCGATGCCGCGAAGCTGTTGCCCGCCGCGACTTCTTGTTTCACCTCGTCCACCAGCTTGCGCATGGCCGGGTTTTCGAAGCCTTCGCCGATGATGTCGAACGACTGCAACAGCGGCACGCCGGCCTTCATCATGGTCGCCATCTGTCGAGTGAACAGCGAAATGTCCTGAGCCTTGATGCGTTTGCCGAAGTTGAAAATCGAGGCGGATTTTTTGCGTATCTTGCCCGGATTGATGCCTTGCTTGCGCAGCTGCGCCTTGATCAGTGCCGGGTTCTGACCGCTCAGTTCGCCGGTCATTTTCGTGCCTTTCTTGTCCGTGCCTTCCCAGGCGTACACGCTGATTTTTGCTGCCTTGACCGCCATGTTCAGTCCTTGGTGACCCGGTTGATTTCTTCCAGGCTGGTGATGCCTTGCATGGCCTTGATCAGGCCCGAAGTACGCAGGTCGTTGAAGCCGTCCTTGCGCATCTGAATCTCGATTTCCAGGGAGTTGCCTTCGGCCATGATCAGCCGTTGCAGTTCTGGTGTGTTTTTCACCACTTCATAGATCCCGATTCGTCCTTTGTAGCCGTTGTTGCAGAGATCGCAACCGACCGGCTCATAGATCGTGAACGAGCCGATGCGTTCCTCGGGGAAGCCTTCCTTGATCAGCGTTTCCCGGGGTATTTCGATGGCTGTCTTGCAATGGCTGCACAGTTTGCGCGCCAGGCGCTGGGCGATGATCAGGCTGACCGAGGTGGCGATGTTGAAACCCGGAATGCCCATGTTGTGCAGGCGAGTCAGGGTTTCCGCGGCGCTATTGGTGTGCAGGGTCGACAGTACCAAGTGGCCGGTCTGAGCAGCCTTGATCGCTATTTCTGCGGTTTCCAGGTCGCGAATCTCGCCGACCATGATCACGTCCGGGTCCTGACGCAGGAACGAGCGCAACGCCTGGGCGAAATCCAGTCCCTGCTTGGGATTGACGTTCACCTGGTTGATGCCTTCCATGTTGATCTCCACCGGGTCTTCGGCGGTGGATATGTTGATGTCCACGGTGTTGAGGATATTCAGCCCGGTGTAGAGCGACACGGTTTTGCCCGAGCCGGTGGGGCCGGTGACCAGAATCATCCCTTGTGGCTGCTTGAGGGCGGCCATGAACAGGGCTTTCTGGTCAGGTTCGTAGCCGAGGGCGTCGATGCCCATTTGGGCGCTGGACGGGTCGAGAATCCGGATCACCACTTTTTCGCCCCACAGGGTCGGCAGGGTGTTTACCCGGAAGTCGATGGACTTGGTCTTGGACAGGCGCATCTTGATCCGCCCGTCCTGAGGGCGCCGCCGTTCGGAAATGTCGAGGCTGGCCATGACTTTCAGCCTGGCGGCGATCCGGCCGGCCAGTTGAATCGGTGGCTTGGCGACTTCGCGCAGAATGCCGTCGGTGCGCATCCGTACGCGGTAGGTTTTTTCGTAGGGCTCGAAGTGCAAGTCGGAAGAGCCGCTCTTGATCGCATCGAGCAACATCTTGTGGACGAAACGCACCACCGGCGCATCATCCGCATCTTGCCCGGCGATGGAGTCCTGATGCCTGTCGTCGAACGATTCGACTTCCACTCCATCAAGATCAACGTCGGCCATCTCTTCGAGGCCGGTGGCGTGGGTGTCGAAGAATTTCTCGATGGCGTCGCTGAGCTTGTCGTCCTCGACCAGAATTGCTTCGGTGCTCAGCCCGGTGCTGAACTGGATGTCGTTGATCGCCTGGTGATTGGT
This sequence comes from Pseudomonas sp. ASL4, assembly GCF_056680395.1. Classification (NCBI taxonomy): domain Bacteria; kingdom Pseudomonadati; phylum Pseudomonadota; class Gammaproteobacteria; order Pseudomonadales; family Pseudomonadaceae; genus Pseudomonas; species Pseudomonas sp. ASL4. The sequence goes on from NZ_CM155280.1 coordinate 1,768,196, forward strand.
CGGGTCGGAAATCCCCACGAACAGTTTATTGCCACGTCGCCAGAGGGGCAGGGCGTGATGCTGGCGGACCAGTTTTTCGCTGACCAGGCCTTTGGGCTGGGTTTCCTTGTCGAGGCAGTTGAGGTCCAGCAGGGCCATGCCGAAATGTTCCGAGGCGATCTCCGCCACTTGCCTGCTTCTCACCAGTTTGTTCTGGACCAGATAACTGACCAGGGAAATGCGATTGCGTTGGGCTTGCTGATACGCCTGTTGCGCGCTTTTGTCAGTGAGCAGTTCGGCCAGCACCAATTGCTTGGCCAGGCCGCTAAGGGCGATGTCGTTCATGGGGATACCGGACGCAGACAGTTCATGACTTATAGCCTAGTCAAGGGATGCAGCGAAACCAGCGGCGTTCAGGTGACAAAAAGTGTCAGATAGTGCGGTTACCGGGGGTAGGAGAGGGCGTTGTTGTCACGCCGCGCCCTGTGGGCAGGGCCCGGCAGGTTTGGCATGGAGCGTGCTGGGGCTTATTCAGATCATGAGATTCCGACTCATGCATGGAGCTTGTCTATGAACACTCAAAAAGGTTTTACCCTGATCGAGCTGTTGATCGTGGTGGCGATCATCGGGATTCTGGCGACGTTTGCGTTGCCGGCTTATACCAAGTACCAGGCGCGGGCCAAGGTGACCGCCGGGATCGCGGAAATTTCGGCGCTCAAAGTGGCTTATGAGGACGTGATGAATGCAGGTTCTGTGGATCCGACGCTAGCCAACGTAACGAACAGTCTAGCGGCCACACAGAACTGCACGCTGGCTGTGACGGGCACTGTAGCCACTGGCGCTGGCACCATTACTTGCACACTGCTTAATGCCCCTGCACCTGTATTGAGTAAGGTCATCACCTTGTCGCGCAGTGCGACCACAGGTTGGAGTTGTGCAACCACAGCTCTGGTCATGTACTCGACCCCGAGCTGCCCTGGCGCTTGATTCTCGCTTTGCCGGACCCGTACCCCGCCCTCAACGGCGGGGTATTTTTTTGTCTGCTGACCAGGCGATTACTCAAAAAGAGCGTAATGGGTTCAACCTTTTTTCGCGGTCGTTACGCAGGCAGGGAAACTCTCGACAATTCATGGCCTTAGGCCTGCGATAAAACCGGCAAGTTGCATGTACAGAATTTCATCTTCATGCATTTTGCATGATTGCGAAAATAGCCTGTTTTTATAACTTGTTGATTTATATAAAGTTAATTTGTTATTCGACGTTGGCACAGCGTTCGCAATATACCCAGTAACCCTGCTGAGAAGACATGCAGCAGACTTTCTAGAAAAACAGGAGTTACTCGTATGAAGAAGTTCGCTATCGCTGCTGCTACTGCAACCGCGCTGACCCTGACCATGGCCAACGCTGCATTCGCTCAGACCACCACCACTCAAGCCCCGATGACTCTGGCGGCCGGTGAAATGACCAAGGCTGAAGGCGCTACGTCCGATACCTGGATCACTACCAAAGTCAAAAGCGACCTGGTCACCGAAAAAGGCATTCCAGGCACCGACATCAAAGTTGAAACCAACAAAGGCGTTGTATCGCTGTCGTCGACTGTAGCCGTTACCGCAGCTCAGAAGACCACCGCTGTTGCCATCACCAAGAAAATCAAAGGCGTCAAAGCGGTTTCCGCTGACGGCCTGAAAGCCGAGTAAGGCAAGACTTCTCGCCTGGACTGGGAGAGGGCGCGGTAGGCGGGCCGAGCAATACGTCTGCCGCATCTGAGAGTTCATGCGAACGGCCACAAGGATGTGGTCATTACAGGCCTGCGACATTCGTGTCGCAGGCCTGTTCTATTGTGAGCGTCGCAAAAGCAAAAGATCGCAGCCTTCGGACGATCTTTTGATCTTCAGTTACCGCGTTTGCTGCTGATCGCTCTCAATCGATTACCCTCAAACCGCAGGTACTGATACATCCCGCCATTCGGTCCGTAGGTCCATTCCTCGACCTGAAACTCTTCCCGTCGGTTGGCGCTTTTTTTGTAGCCCAGCAGATCGCGGCTGACCGGTTCGCCACACTTTTGCAGCACCTCGCCGGACCTGTCCCCCACACTGACCAATTGACTGCCACAGCGCAGGGTATCGGCTGCGCTGGCCTGACTGGCAGCCATCGCCAGGGCCAGGCCGATCAGCAATGGTCTGATCATCACTCGGCGTCCAGGTGCAGTGGTGTAATCACCCGACCGTCACTTTGCGCTTCACCCAGGTTGGCGTCGATGAAGTACACGCGGTCGTCGGCCATTTGCGCCTTGTCCACCAGGAAGTCCTTGATGCTGCTGGCCCGTTCCTGGCCCAGTTGACGCAGCAGCACGTCGCTGGAACTCCAGAACTTGATCACGTCGGCGCGCATTTTGGCGGTGCGTTCTTCCTTGCCAAGGTCCTTCCATTCAGCCGGCGGTTGGGTCTTGAGGCGTGTGCGGTAAATCCCTTCCAGCAGCGGACCTTTCTCGCCATCCGGCACTTGCAGCAAGGACGCCTGGGCCGGGACTTTGTCGCCGCGACGCTGGAGCATTTTGTAGTAGTTGTACTGGTATTCGCGTTCCAGTCGTTGCTCGGCAATCAACGGACCATCGCTGCTCTGCGCAGCGGTGCCTTCGATTTCCAGGCGCAGGGCCGGACGTTCCTTGAGCGCGCCGGAGAGTTTGATCAGTGACGCTTCGGCGTCCTTGCTCAGGTCACTGGAGCCGGGTGCAAACGACACGGTACCGAGGTCTTCCGAACCGCCACCACTGATCAACCCGCCAATCAGTTTGAACGGCGCGGCGGCCGCCTTCACGATCAGGTTACGCAGGGTCTGCCAGACAATTGGCATCACACTGAACTGCGGGTTGTTCAGGTCGCCGGTCACCGGTAACTCGATGGAAATCTTGCCGTCGACGTCCTTGAGCAAAGCGATCGCCAGTTTCAGCGGCAGGCTCGTGGCGTCCGGGCTGTCGACTTTCTCGCCCAGTTGCAGTTGTTCGACCACGACCTTGTTTTCGGCCTTCAGTTGGCCCTTGGTGATCAGGTAATGCAGGTCGAGATTGAGCCGGCCCTTGCGGATGCGGTAGCCGGCGAACTTGCCGGAGTAAGGCGTCAGGGTGGTCAGCTCAACACGTTTGAAACTGGTGGCAATGTCGAGGCTGGCCATCGGGTCGAACGGATTGACCGCACCCTTGATGGTCACCGGCGCATAGCGATCGACCTTGCCCTTGACGTCGACACTCGCGGGTTTCGCCTGACGGCTGTCGATGGTGCCGATCGCTCCGTTGAGCTCTTGAACGGCAGTGGCGAAGTTCGGGGTCAGGCTGAAGTCGGCGAAGTTCGCCGAGCCGTCATTGATGGCAATGCCACCGACATGAATGCCCATCGGCTTGTCTTTGCTGGCCGCCGGTTTGGCCGCAGCACTTTTTGCACCGGAATCGGCGGGTTGCGGAATCAGCAAGTCATCGATGTTGGTGGTGCGGTCATCGTTGATCATGAAACGCACATAGGGCTGGAACAGGTTGACCTTGTCGATCGACAGGCTGTTGCCGTGCTGATAGTTCAGGCCTTCGAGCACCAGTTGCTGCCACTTGAGGAAGTCGCGGGTCTTCAGGGTGTCGAGGGTGTGCAGTTGATCGACCTGGGCCCGCCCGGTCACGCTGAACGCCAGTGGATCGGTGCTTTTCAGGTCCACTGCCAGGTCACTGCCGAGCATGCCGCTGCGCAGTTCCAGGCGAATGAATGGGGTGATGTAGGACTGGGCGACTCGCAGGTCGATGTCTTTGGTTTGCACTTTCAGCTTGGCACTGACCGGCGCCAGATTGACCTGGCCGTCGGCCGTGATCTTGCCTTGCTTGCCCACGCCGGTGTCGAGCTTGAGGTTGAAAGGCGAGCCATTGAGGCTATCGAAGTTCTGCAAATCCAGGTTCAGCGGGCCGACTTCCAGCGCCACCGCCGGTTGTGCTTTGCGGTCGGCCAGATGCACTTGGTAGTCGCGCAGTTGCACGTCTTTGAGCAGCACCTGCCAAGGTTTGCTCGGTGGCGCCGGTTCAGGTTTGGGTGAATCGGCTGCTGCTGGAGTGCTTGTCGGTTCGGCTTTAGCTTTTACCGCTGCCTTGGACGGCTGGCTGGCGAACAGTTTCTGCCAGTCCAGTTGGCCATCGGCTTCCAGGGCCGCCCAGGTTTCGAGTTTGTTGCTGCGGATCTTGCCGACGACGACTTGCTGCTTGGCCAGGTCCACGGTGGTGTCACTGACGTCCAGGCGTTCGAGTTTCACCAGCGGCCGACCGTCCGGCGCGTTGATAGCAAAAGGCGCGACGCTGACCACAACGTTGCTCAGCAGCAGTTCGGTTCCCTTGTCCAGGTTGAGCTTGTAGTCGGTGCTCAGATTCAGGACGCCGTTCTGCAGTGCCAGCGGCAGCGCATCGCGTACGTATGGCCACCAGACTTTCATCTGGCCGTCGGTGACTTTCAACTTACCTTCGGAGGCGATCGGGATCAGACTGAAATTGCCGCTCCAGTCGATTTTCCCGCCTTCCGGGCCGGCCGCGACCAGGGTCATGTCGGCATTATCATCGGGCAGGGTGCTGAGGTTATTCAGCTCGAAATCGAGTTTGTCGTAAAGGAATTCGATGGGCTCGCTTGGGCGCGCATCCTGGAAGTGTACATAGCCGCCGGCCAGTTTGATTCGCTCTACCCGCAGCGGAAACGGCTTGGCGTTCGGATCGGCCGGGGTCGGTTCGCTGGCGGGTAGTTTGAACAGACCGAGCAGATTGAGTTTGCCGTCCTTGCCGAAAAGGATTTCGGTCTTGGGTTTGTCCAGTTCGATATCGGACAAGTGCAGAGCCTTGGTCCAAAGACTGTCGATCTGCAGGTTGGCGTACAGACGTTCAAAGCCGACCTGTTCCTTGCCCGGTTCACCGATGACCAGGCCCCACAGAGTGACTTCAAGGCTGAAAGGGTTGAGTTCGATCCGCTGAATATGCGCGGGCATCGTGGCGTAGTTGGCCAGTTGCTGGTTGGCGATCCGCAAGGCGATGCCCGGCAAAATCAGAAACCCCAGCAGGCTGTAGAGGGCCAGGGCAGTCAGCAAGGCGCCGATAGCGCGAATCAATCCTTTGGGCATGTGCGGCTTCATTTGTCTGATCGGAGTGCCTTGGAGTATGGCACGCGTTTTCGGTTCAGAAGTACTTGCCGCTATTCAGGATTGTTCAGATTCTTTTGCAGGAACTTTTTCCTGAAGGATCAGAGTTGCAGGATCAGGGTTTTCAGCGGTGGCTGCTGATCCATCGACGGGAAGTCGCCGCCCGGTGTCATCACCGACCACTCTCGCACCGGCCGCCCGGCTTTCTCCGCACACCGCAGGACCTGGTCGCGCCAGTCGTCCATGCTGACTTTTGCCAGGTTGTTGCAGCAGATCAGCACGCCGTTGTCGGCGGTGGTCAGCAGTGCCGGCTTGAGCAGGCTCTGATAGTCGCGCAGCAGGTCGACGGTGCCGAACGCGCTCTTGGCCCAGGCCGGAGGATCAAGCAGTACCAGATCGTACTGACGTTGTTCCAGGCGTTGATAGCTAGGCAGTTTCTGCCCGCGACGCTGACTGATCGGCAGGCCGGCCAATTGACGGATCGCCGGGAAGTAATCGGACTGGGTGAATTCCATGGTTGGTAACTGCGGGTTGAGCAGACCGTTTTCGCGGCCGACGGCCAGGTTGCCCTCGGCAAAGTCCAGGTTGCAGATCTCGCTCGCGCCACCCGCCGCCGCACTCAGGCCGACGCCGCAGGTGTAGGCAAACAGGTTCAGTACGCTTTTGTTTTTGCTGTGCTCCTTGACCCAGCCGCGGGTGTTGCGCAGGTCGAGGAACAGCAGTGGGTCCTGCCCGGCGTGACGGCCGCGAACCCGATAGTTGAGGCCCCATTCGTGGCCGACCAGGTCTTGCAGGGCGGCTTCGTCGGCGCGGTAGACGGTGTCTTCGCGGTCGATGCGCGAATTGCCCCGGGAGCGGTCGTTGTAAACCAGCAGGGTGTCGAGGCCCAGTTGTTGATTGATCGTTTCGTGCAGTTGCAGCAAGTCATCGCGTTCCAGCGACTGGTGAAAACTTTGCACCAGCAATTGTGGGCCGTAACGGTCGATGGTCAGGCCGCCGGCGCCTTCCTGGCTGCCATGGAACAAGCGATAGCAATCGGTGCCCTGCTGATGCAGTTCGGCAAGCAGGTCCTGGCGATGGTCGAGGGCGGCGCGCAGCGCCTGAATCAAGGAAGACATGCTGGGCGCCTTGCAGGAGGGAATTTGGCGCGGGAGTTTAACAGCTTGGTGTGGACGAGGTGCATCCTGTGGCGAGGGGGCTTGCCCCCGTTCCAGTGCGCAGCACTGGCAAAATTTTAGTAACACTCTATATTTTGGGGCCGCTTCGCAGCCCAACGGGGGCAAGCCCCCTCGCCACAAGGTTAGCGGTTAGTTCAACAACCCCATCCGCCGCTTGGCCCGCTGCACTGAGCCATTGCGCATGGCCCAGCGCAGCATCGGCGCACTGCGTTTGACGCTGGCGCGGATCAGTTTGCGTTGCAGCGGGCTCTGGCTGACGCCGAGCATGTCACTGGCCCAGTCCGGCAGCAGGTCGATCCCGGCCTGCATCATCAAACCGCCAAACGGTTTGGCCAGGCGGCTGGGGGAGGGCGCGTTCAACAGCAATCGCAGGACTTCACGACTGCGTTCATCGCACAGTAATTGTGGGCGGATTCGCTCAAGGTACTCGGCCATTTCCTTACGGTTGCGCGGCACGTCACGAGCCCCGAGTCGTTCAGCAACCAGCGCGATTTCGCCGTAGTAACGGTCCTGATCCGCCAGGGACAGGTTCGGGTTGCGGTAACGCAAATGCGCAGCAAGGAAGTTGCTGACTTCGGCCACGTGCACCCACGTCAGCAAATCCGGATCGCTGGCGGCGTAAGGCCGACCATCCGGTGCGGTGCCGACCACTTGCAGGTGAATGGTCCGGACTTTCTCGATCAGCCAGTCGGCGTCCTTGCGCGAACCGAACGTGGTCCCGGCGATGAACTGACTGGTGCGGCGCAATCGGCCGATCATGTCTTCGCGAAAATTCGAGTGGTCCCAGACCCCGGCCAGGGCCAGCGGATGCAGGGCTTGCAGCATCAGCGCACTGATGCCGCCGATCAGCATGCTGCTGAAATCGCCATGAACTTGCCAACTCACCGAGTCGGGGCCGAACAGCCCGGGATCGCCCTTTGGGTTCTCCAGATCGAGCTTGCCCAAGGACAGACCGGTCAAGCTCATGAGCTGGGTTTCGATGCGGGTACGGATGAATTCCATGGCGACTCAGTGGTGGAAAAAAGGCGCGGCCATTAGTGGCCGCGCTAGGGTTATGTGTTCAGCCGCTTATCGATCAGGCCCTGCACCACGCTTGGGTCAGCGAGTGTCGAGGTATCGCCCAAACTGTCCAGCTCATTACAGGCAATCTTGCGCAGAATCCGCCGCATGATCTTGCCCGAACGGGTTTTCGGCAAGGCTGGCGCCCATTGAATCAGGTCTGGCTTGGCGAAGCTGCCGATTTCCTTGCTGACGTGAGCCAGCAGGTCTTTCTTCAGTTCGTCGTTGGGCTCGACGCCGTTCATGGGCGTGACAAAAGCATAGATGCCCTGGCCCTTGAGGTCGTGGGGGTAACCGACCACCGCCGCCTCGGCGATGCTGTCGTGCAGCACCAGGGCGCTTTCCACTTCGGCGGTGCCGATGCGGTGCCCGGACACGTTGATCACATCGTCTATACGCCCGGTGATCCAGTAGTCGCCGTCCTCGTCGCGTCGCGCGCCGTCGCCGGTGAAGTAGTAGCCGGGGTAGGGTTTGAAGTAGGTTTCGACCATGCGTTTCGGGTCGCCGTAGACGCTGCGAATCTGTGCCGGCCAGCTGGATTTGATCGCCAGCACGCCGCTGCCGGCGCCTTTGATTTCCTTGCCGTGCTCGTCGAGCAATACCGGTTGTACGCCAAACATCGGTTGGGTGGCGCAGCCCGGTTTGATTCGTTGGGCGCTGACCAGCGGGCTGAGCATGATGCCGCCGGTTTCGGTCTGCCACCAGGTGTCGACAATCGGGCAGCGTTGCTCACCGACCACGTTGAAGTACCAATCCCACGCTTCCGGGTTGATCGGCTCTCCGACACTGCCGAGTAATCTGAGGCTCTGGCGCGACGTTTCCTTCAACGGTTCGGGGCCTTCACGCATCAGCGAGCGCAGGGCCGTCGGCGCGGTGTAGAAGATATTCACGTGGTGTTTATCGATGACCTGCCAGAAGCGCGAGCTGCTCGGGTAGCTCGGCACGCCTTCGAAGATCAGCGTGGTCGCGCCGTTGGCCAACGGCCCGTAGACGATGTAACTGTGGCCGGTGACCCAGCCGATATCGGCGGTGCACCAGAAGACTTCGCCGTCGCGGTAGTCGAGCACGTACTTGAAGGTCATCGCCGCTTGCAGCAGGTAGCCGCCGGTGGTGTGCAACACCCCTTTTGGTTTGCCGGTGCTGCCGGAGGTGTAGAGGATGAACAGCGGGTCTTCAGCGTCCATCGGTTCGGGCGGGCAATCGTCGCTGACGTCGCGCAGGGCCTGGTGATACCAGAGGTCACGGCCTTCGACCCAGTTCACGTCACCCTGGGTGCGCTCGACCACGATCACGGTGCTGACGTCCGGGCAACTTTGCAGAGCCTTGTCGACGTTCGCTTTGAGCGGCACGAATTTACCGCCACGCACGCCTTCATCGGCGGTGATCACGGTGCGGCAGTCGGCGTCGAGAATGCGGTCGCGCACGGAGTCTGGAGAAAAACCGCCGAACACCACCGAATGCACGGCACCGATGCGCGCGCAGGCGAGCATCGCGTAGGCAGCTTCGGGGATCATCGGCATGTAGATGCACACCCGATCGCCTTTCTTCACGCCACGGCTTTTCAGTACGTTGGCCAGGCGGCAGACGTTGTGATGGAGTTTTTTGTAGGTGATCTGGGCGGATTCGACCGGGTCGTCACCTTCCCAAATGATTGCGGTCTGATCGCCCCGTTTTTCCAGGTGACGGTCAATGCAGTTGTAACTGACGTTCAACTGGCCCCCGGCGAACCAGCTCGCTTCACCGGTTTTCAGGTCATAGCGCTGGACGGTTTGCCACGGTTTGCTCCAGTCGAGAAAGCGCGTGGCCTGTTCGGCCCAGAAGGTGCTGGGGTGTTCGATGGATTGTCGGTACAGGCGCTGGTAGTCGTCCTGACTCAATTGGGCAGCCCGGCGCACGGCATCGGCTTTGGGGAACGTGCTGATATCGAACATGACGGTTCCTTATTCTTGTTTTGCGACAAGATAAAGATGCGCCGAGAGACGAAAGGGTTCAAGCCAGACACAAAACCAATGTGGGAGCGGGCTTGCTCGCGAAGTCGGTGTGTCAGTCAACGTTTAAGCTGAATGACCCGCCGCATTCGCGAGCAAGCCCGCTCCCACAGGGTTAGCCGCGGTGACGACCGCGGAAGTAGTTGATCAGGCCTTGGGTCGAAGCATCGTCAGCCGGGGTTTCTTCGCTGCCGACCAGGCGGTTGTAGACGCCTTTGCCCAGCTCTTTGCCCAGCTCCACGCCCCACTGGTCGAAGGCGTTGATGCCCCAGACCACGCTTTGCACGAAAACTTTGTGTTCGTACAGCGCCACCAGTGCGCCGAGACGACGCGGGCTGATGCGCTCGACCACCATGGTGTTGCTCGGGCGGTTGCCCGGGATCACCTTGTGCGGTGCAAGCTTCTGTACTTCGTCTTCGGCCATGCCCTTGTCACGCAACTCGGCTTCGGCCTCGGCGCGGGTCTTGCCGAGCATCAGTGCCTGGCTTTGGGACAGGCAGTTGGCGTACAGCCACTGGTGGTGATCGGACACCGGGTTGAAGCTGACAATCGGCACGATGAAGTCAGCCGGAATCAGTTGGGTGCCTTGGTGCAGCAACTGGTGATAAGCGTGCTGACCGTTGCAGCCGACGCCGCCCCAGATGACCGGGCCCGTATCGGTAGACACCGGGGTGCCGTCCTGACGCACGCTCTTGCCGTTGGATTCCATGTCCAGCTGTTGCAAGTGCTTGGTGATGTTACGCAGGTAGTGGTCGTACGGCAGGATCGCGTGGCTTTGCGCGCCCCAGAAGTTGCCGTACCAGACACCGAGCAACGCCAGCAGTACCGGCATGTTCTGTTCGAACGGTGCGCTCTGGAAATGCTGGTCCATGGTGTAGGCACCGGACAGCAGTTCCTTGAAGTTCGACATGCCGATGGCCAGGGCAATCGGCAACCCGATGGCCGACCACAGCGAGTAACGCCCGCCGACCCAGTCCCACATCGGGAAGATGTTTTCTTCGCGGATACCGAAGGCCACGGCGGCGGCATTGTTGCTCGACACCGCAATGAAGTGACGATACAGCTCGGCTTCCGAACCACCCTGCGCCAGGTACCAGGCACGTGCGGCCTGAGCGTTCTTCAGGGTTTCGAGGGTGTTGAAGGATTTCGACGAGACGATGAACAGCGTGGTCTCGGCGCGCAGCTTCATGGTCAGTTCGTGGAACTCACTGCCGTCGATGTTTGCCAGGTAGTGGCAACGCACGCCTTTCTGGGCGTAGGACAGCAGCGCTTCGGACACCAGTTCAGGGCCGAGGAACGAGCCACCGATGCCGATGTTCACCACGTCAGTGATCGGCTTCTCGGTGTAACCGCGCCACAGTCCATCGTGGATGCGGCCCACGAGGTCGGTGATCTGGTTCAGCACTTTGTGCACTTCAGGCATCACGTTGACGCCGTTGACCGACAACTTGTCGCCCACTGGGCGGCGCAAAGCGGTGTGCAGCGCTGGTCGACCTTCGGAGGAGTTGACGATTTCGCCGTCGAACAGCGCTTTGATAGCGCCCTTGAGATCGACTTCGTTGGCCAGGCCCACCAGCAGGTTACGGGTCTCGGCGGTGATCAGGTTCTTCGAATAATCGAGAAACAGACCGCAGCTGCTGAGGGTGAATTGAGTAAAGCGCTGCGGGTCGGCATTGAAGGCCTCGCGCATGCTGAAATCCTGCATGGCTTGGCGGTGGTCTTTCAACGCTTGCCAGGCGGGCAGAGCGGTAACGTCGTGAGGAGTGCGGTAATACGCCATCGCTGCGGTTTTCCTTTTACTTGAACTGCCTTTAAGACATTGAAGATCCCGGAATGTCCCGACCACAGGGTGGGTTACGTCCGGTCAATCTGCTTGGAGACGATTAAATAGCGCAGGGCGGTAACAGTAAACCTCGCGTGTGGATCTGTCTTCGCTTTGTATGACTCGTTTTCTGTACTTTTTTAACATTGAAACAGGAAACGCCCCGACAAACGGAATGCTCCCAAGGGTAATGCGGGTCAGTTAAGAGATCGAGCGAGCGATCAGTAACCTGTGGCGAGGGAGCTTGCTCCCGCTGGACTGCGCAGCAGTCCCCTGCTTTTCAGGTAGAGAGAGGGGCCGCTTCGCAGCCCAACGGGAGCAAGCTCCCTCGCCACAGGTTCAGCTTCACGCTTAACTGGGTGTTATCAGGCGACCTGGACCGGAATGGCATTGCTGGTGTGGCTCAGTTCATTGCCCGGCGCCATGTAAAGCATGCGCGGTTTGAAGTTGAGCAGTTCGGCCTCGCTGTAGTGAGCGTAAGCGCAAATGATGACCCGATCGCCAACCTTGGCCTTGTGCGCCGCGGCGCCGTTGACCGAGATCATGCCGGAACCTTCTTCACCACGAATCGCGTAGGTGGTGAAGCGTTCACCGTTGTCGATGTTGTAGATCTGGATCTGTTCGTATTCACGGATGCCGGACAGGTCCAGCCATTCGCCATCAATGGCGCAAGAGCCTTCGTAATCGAGTACTGCGTGAGTGACTTCGGCGCGGTGCAGCTTGGCTTTGAGCATGATGGCGTGCATGAGTGTTTTCCCAGGTCGGAATCGAACGGCGGGCAGTTTGCCCGAAGGCTTGAGGGGCATCAATACGATGTGGAAATCGCCGCAGATCAAATGTGGGAGCGGGCTTGCTCGCGAATGCGCTGGGTCAGCCAACATCAATGCTGAATGACCCAGCGCATTCGCGAGTAAGCCCGCTCCCACAGGGGTATTGCGGTGTTTAGGCTGGCGCGTCGAGGTTCAGGTGCAGGTTGTCGATCAACCGCGTAGTCCCGAGGAACGCCGCCACCAGAATCACCAGATCCCGATCTTGCGCAGTGGCCTGACGCAAGGTCAGCGCATGGCGGATTTCCAGGTAATCGGCCCGCAAGCCAGCCGCTTCGAGCTGTTTAATCTGCGAGTCGATCAGCGCCGGGTAATCGCGATCACCCTGTTTAATGGCGTCGGCCATCGACGACAGCGTGCGATACACCACTGGCGCAATCGCTCGCTGTTCTTCATTGAGAAAGCCATTGCGCGACGACAGGGCCAGGCCATCGGCAGCCCTTACGGTCGGCTCGCCGATGATCTGGATCGGCATGTTCAAGTCGTGCACCAGCGCGCGAATCACCGCCAGTTGCTGGAAGTCTTTCTGGCCGAAGATCGCCAGGTCCGGCTGAACCATGTTGAACAGTTTGCTGACCACCGTCGCCACGCCCTCGAAGTGCCCAGGACGGCTGGCGCCGCACAAGCCTTCGGACAGTTGCGGAACGCTGACACGGGTCTGGCCGGCCATGCCGTCGGGGTACATTTCTTCGACGGTTGGGGCGAACAGCAGGTGGCAGCCGGCCTGGAGCAGTTTTTCCTGATCGGCCGTCAACGTGCGTGGGTACTTGTCGAGGTCTTCGCCAGCGCCGAATTGCAGCGGGTTGACAAAAATGCTCGCGACCACGAAGTCCGCCCGTTGGGAGGCTTTGGTAATCAGTGCGACGTGACCGCTGTGCAGGTTGCCCATGGTCGGTACGAAGGCGATGCGCTTGCCTTCACCGCGGGCACGGGCCACGGCGGCCCGCAGTTCGCGGACGGTTTTTACGGTGTTCATGCAGAGAATCCATGTTCGATGCCAGGGAAAGTCGTCGCTTTGACTTCAGTGACGTAAGCGCTCAGCGCCGCTTGAATGCTGACTTGACCGGCCATGAAGTTCTTTACGAACTTCGGCACGCGGCCAGTGATGGACAGGCCCAGCATGTCGTGCAGTACCAGTACCTGGCCATCGGTGGCGCTACCGGCGCCGATACCGATCACCGGAATACCCACGGCTTGGGTGATTTCCTGGGCCAGTTCGCTCGGTACACATTCAAGCAACAGCATGGCGGCGCCGGCCTGCTCCAGTGCGATGGCGTCAGCACGCATCTGCCGTGCCTGGTTCTCGCTGCGGCCCTGGACTTTGTAACCGCCCAGGATGTTCACCGCCTGCGGGGTCAGACCCATGTGGGCGCACACCGGCACGCCGCGCTCGGCGAGCAGGCGGATGGAGTCCGCCAGCCACAAGGCACCTTCGACCTTGATCATGTGGGCGCCGGCCTGCATCAGCGTGGCACTGTTGATCATGGTTTGTTCAAGGGTGGCGTTGGCCATGAACGGCAGGTCGGCGAGGATCAGGGCGTCGGAGTTACCGCGTTTGACGGCAGCCACGTGGTAGGCCATTTCCGCAGTGGTCACCGGCAGGGTGCTGTCGTGACCTTGCAAAACCATGCCGAGGGAGTCGCCCACCAGCAGCACTTCAACACCGGCCTCGTTGCAGGCGTGGGCGAAGGTCGCGTCATAGCAGGTCAGCATGGTGATTTTTTCACCTTTCTGCTTGAGGCTCTGGAGCGTGGTCAGGGTGATGGCTGGCATGTAAAAAATCCTCGTTCAGGCGCTATGGAAACTACTGCGAGTAACGCGCGTGATTCTTCATTTACTCAGGCGCACGGTCTTTTGTCGTGCTTATAAGGCCTGGATTGCGCCCTTTAGCGCCGCGTTGGCGGCAGCGGGACGCCTATAGTCGTGAGGAGGACTCGGGAAGTCAATTGTGTGTGTTACCGCGTTGTTACGGTTGGGGTGTTACCGGGGTAACTGATGCGATTCAGCTAGCGCGGGTGCGCCGCGAATCTCATGAACAACACAAAACCAATGTGGGAGCGGGCTTGCTCGCGAATACGGTGGGTCAGTCAACATAGATGCTGAATGACACACCGCATTCGCGAGCAAGCCCGCTCCCACAGGGTATTTTTCGTCAGTTTTTGGAGAGGCGTTCCAGCCCGACAAACGGGCACGCCGCCAGCAACTCGGTCAGCGCGCGGCCATCCGCCAACCGCAGATCCGCAGGCGCCAGTTCGGCCAGTGGATACAGGACGAAGGCTCGCTCTTGCAGGTGGTAGTGGGGGACTTTGAGGCGAGGTTCGTCGATCAGGCGATCGCCGAACAGCACGATGTCGAGATCCAGCGTGCGTGGCCCCCAACGTTCAAGACGTTCGCGACCCTGGCCATTCTCGATGGCTTGCAGCGCATCGAGCAGCTCCAGCGGCGCGAGCGTGCTGTGCAGCGCGGCAACCGCGTTGGTGTAGCGCGGTTGGCCGGGCAGCAATGAGTCGCTTTGATAAAACGCGGAAACCCCGACCAGTTCGGTCTGCGGCAACTGCGCCAGCGCTTCGACGGCGCTGCGCAATTGTTCGGCGGGGTCAGCTAGATTGCTGCCCATGCCGATGTAGATGCGTTCCATGGATTACTCGCTCGTGGTGCTCGGAGCGCCGGCCGCGCGTTTGCGCTTGGCGCCGCCGCTGCGACGACGCTTGCGTGGCGCACCGGTGCCGTCATCCTTGCCGCTCAGGTCACGGATCATGTCGCGACGTTCGCTGTCGTTAGCGTCCTGATAATCCGTCCACCATTCGCCCAGGCCGTCGGTCTGCTCGCCAGCGCTTTCACGCAGCAGCAGGAAGTCGTAACCGGCGCGGAATCGCGGGTTGTCCAGCAACAGGTCGGCGCGCTTGCCGCTACGGCGTGGCAGACGCTCCTGCATGTCCCAGATCTCGCGGATCGGCATGGTGAAGCGTTTTGGGATCGCAATGCGCTGGCACTGTTCGGCAATCAACTCGTGAGCCGCTTCCTGCATCGCCGGAATCGGCGGCATGCCGCGCTCTTGCAGACGCAGTACACGGCCCGGCAGGGCCGGCCACAGCAGTGCAGCAAACAGGAACGCCGGGGTGACCGGTTTGTTCTGCTTGATCCGCAGGTCGGTGTTGATCAGTGCTTCACTGATCAACGTGTGGGTGTACGTCGGGTTGTATTCCAAGGCTTCGGCGCTGGCCGGGAACAGTGGATCGAACAACTGCAAGTCGACCAGCATCTCAAAGGTGTCCGCGGCGTGGCCGGAGAGGAACAGCTTGAGCACTTCTTCGAACAGACGGGCCGACGGAATCTCGCGCAGCATCGGTGCCAGATCGCGGATCGGCGCGGCGCTGTGTTTTTCGATACCGAAATTCAGCTTGGCGGCAAAACGCACGGCCCGCAGCATCCGTACCGGGTCTTCCTGGTAGCGTTGCTGTGGGTCGCCGATCAGGCGGATCAGGTGATTGCGGATGTCGTGTACGCCGTTGGCGTAGTCGAGAATGCGTTCGCTGACCGGATCGTAATACAGCGCGTTGATGGTGAAGTCGCGGCGTTGCGCGTCTTCTTCCAGAGTGCCGTAGACGTTGTCGCGCAGAATGCGCCCGCTCTCGTTGCGGGAGGACTGGTTGCTGTCTTCCTCCTCATCGTTTTGCGGGTGATTGGCGCGGAACGTCGCGACTTCAATGATTTCGCGACCAAAGTGGATGTGCACCAGTTTGAAGCGACGACCGATGATCCGCGCATTGCGGAATTCGGCACGTACCTGTTCAGGAGTGGCGCTGG
Source organism: Pseudomonas sp. ASL4 (assembly GCF_056680395.1). Taxonomy (NCBI): domain Bacteria; kingdom Pseudomonadati; phylum Pseudomonadota; class Gammaproteobacteria; order Pseudomonadales; family Pseudomonadaceae; genus Pseudomonas; species Pseudomonas sp. ASL4. Next base: position 1,784,004 of record NZ_CM155280.1, read on the forward strand.
TGGCGACGTCGAAATCTTTTGGCGTGATGCCGAGCAACATGTCACGCACACAGCCGCCGACCAGGTAAGCCTGATAACCGGCGTTCTGCAGGCGTTCGACGATGTTCACCGCGTAACGGCTGAATTGTGCCTTCTGCAGCGAATGTTGGCCGCTGTTGAGCACTTCAGGCGTACTACGGATGTGTTGCGTATGACGCTTGGGAGAACGGAATGACTGGAACAACTTCTTCAGCATGGGATGCACTGTTTGAAGGAATGTTCGGCCATAACGAAGAATGACCGCATGATGGGCCGGGATTCTAGCATTTAGTCGGGGGATGGTGTAGGAAGCTGCGCCAGCCTGATGAGGATTGCTCCGAGGCCTTGAAGCGAAGGCTCTGGCGTGGGCTTTTCAGAAATCGCAGAAACTACAAGGGGAGCCGAAGCTCCCCAAGAAGTAGTTGCATGCTCTATTTTTATTATTGGTTTCGGGCTTTTTGTTTTTGTTAAGTGCCCTCGTCATGAAGATTTTCCTTCATGACCCTCCCAATCGGGAGCCAAGAGCAAACGGATTGCTTTGGTCGCTGTGTTGCAGTGATCTTGCGATCCAACCAGTTCAGGCTCTGTCTTAGGACAGTTTTTGTTGTTCTCGGCCTGGTCGTGGGGCACGCCCCAAATACAACGCCTCTCCAAAAGAATCAGTTAGCTGCGCCTCTCGCCGTCTTGTTTTTATTGTGCGTGAGTCGATTCGTCTTATTTTTATTGTCTTGTGCATTGCTTGTTATTGTTCTTGTACTAAACATATAGCAGGGTGCGTGCCAACTTTTGCGAAGCCTAGCAAAACAAGGGGTTAGGCTGCTTGGTGAGGTTTTTCAGGGCCAAAAAAAACCGGGGCTTCGTTACCGTAAGCCCCGGCTTCTGTTACGTGAAAAAGCTGCGGTAACAGTTTTTTCACAATGTCACGTGTTACCCGCACACCTGACAGGTGACGTTCAGCTCTCGCTGGCCACCCCGGTCTTGCGCCGTGGAATGCCCAGGCGTTGACGGCGTTCCCACAGGCACTTGCGGCTGACCCCGAGCTTGCGGGCCAGTTCGGTTTCGGTCATGTGGTCCTGATGCTCGAGGACGAAGTGCTGGAAGTAGTCTTCCAGTGACAGGTCTTCGGTCGGCTCGTGGCTGGCGTTAGCGGCGCTGCCCTGTTGCGGGGCCAGGCCGATGAAATCGTCGTCGTCCAGATCGCTCAGTTCGATGTCGATGCCCAGCAACTCGGCGGAGATTTCCGGGCTCTCGCACAGAATCACCGCACGTTCGACAGCATTTTCCAGCTCGCGGACGTTACCCGGCCAGGTGTAATGACGAATCGCCTGCTCGGCATCCGGGGCAAACTTCAGATCGGTGCGGTTGACCCGCGCGCTCTGCCGCGCCAGGAACGCATTGGCGATTTCGTTGACGTCGGCACCGCGCTCGCGCAGGGCCGGCAGTTTCAATGCAATCACGTGGAGACGGTAATAAAGGTCTTCACGGAACTGGCCGATTTTCGCCAGGCTCTTGAGGTCCCGGTGAGTCGCGGCAATCAGGCGTACATCGACTTTCTGCGATTGCACCGAACCGACCCGGCGAATTTCGCCTTCCTGTAGCACGCGCAACAAGCGAGCCTGGGCTTCGAGTGGCAGTTCGCCGATTTCATCGAGGAACAAGGTACCGCCGTCCGCCGCTTCGACCAGCCCGGCACGCCCGGCGCTGGCGCCAGTGAACGCACCTTTTTCGTGGCCGAACAGCTCGGACTCGATCAGGCTTTCCGGAATGGCGGCGCAGTTCACCGAAATCATCGGTGCCTTGGCGCGTTTGGAGAGGTTGTGCAGGGCGCGAGCCACCAGTTCTTTACCGGTGCCGGACTCGCCCTGGATCAGGACGTTGGAATCGGTGGGCGCGACTTTGCGGATCTTGCTGTACAGGTCCTGCATCGGTGGGCAGGAGCCGATGATGCCGATCTCGCCGTTGCTGTTATCGACGCCCGGTTTCGCGGCACCGTTGGCGGCTTTGCCGACCACCGGTTCACCCGCGGCTGGCGCCGACTGGCGATCACGCAGGATGCGCGCAACAGCCTGGAGCATTTCGTCGTGATCGAAAGGCTTGGCGATGTAGTCCACCGCGCCCATCTTCATGGAATCGACGGCCGAACGCAGGCTGGCGTAACTGGTCATGATCAGCACCGGAGTGCCCTGACCGAGCTTGATCAGTTCAGTGCCCGGCGCGCCAGGCAGGCGCAGGTCACTGACGATCAGGTCAAACGTGGGAATGCTGAAACGCTCTTGTGCTTCCTGCACGGATCCGGCTTCGCTGACCTGGTACTGATTACGTTCCAGCAGGCGGCGCAAGGCGGAGCGGATAATTGTTTCGTCTTCGACGATCAAAATGTGCGGCATTGATTCGATACTCTCGACGGTCTCAGTTCACAGCGGACGTCGCTTCGACATGACGCGGCAAAGTCACCCGAATACGGGTGCCGCGTTGGCTTTGAACATCAGCCGGGCTGTCGATGGTGATTTGTCCATAATGCTCTTCAACGATGGAATAGACCAGTGCAAGGCCCAGACCGGTGCCTTCGCCAGGATCCTTGGTGGTGAAGAAAGGTTCGAACAATCTATCCATGATGTTCTTCGGAATACCGCTGCCTTCGTCTTCCACGATCAGATCGACCGTGTGTTCGCCGGCTTCGCTTTTGACCCGTACCGCGCTGTGTGGCGGCGAGGCGTCGCGGGCGTTTGAGAGCAGGTTGATCAACACCTGGGCGAGCCGCTGGGGATCGCCTTCGACCCAGTGATCGGGGTCGCACAGGTTGTAGAACTGGACTTCGAAATTGCGCCGGTTCAGGGCCAGCAGGCCGATGGCATCCTGCGCGACTTCCGCCAGACAGACGGGCTCGTCGCTGTGCTGATGGCTACCCGCGTGGGCGAAGCTCATCAACGACTGGACGATGCGCGACACGCGTTTGGTCTGCTCCAGAATCTGCCCGCTGATTTCCGTCAGTTCGGCGTCTTCTTCGCGCTCTTCGCGCAGGTTCTGCGCCAGGCAGGCGATACCGGTGATCGGGTTGCCGATTTCATGGGCCACCCCGGCCGCCAGTCGGCCAATGCTCGCCAGCCGCTCAGAATGGACCAGTTTGTCTTCAAGCATCTGGGTTTCGGTCAAATCTTCCACCAGCAGCACCAGGCCACTGTTGCCCGGTGCCAGCGGTTCGTCGATCGCCGCTTTGTGCAGGTTCAGCCAGCGGGTCTGGCCATCGAGTGCCAGGTGCTGTTTGTGCAAGTGTTCGTCTGGCAGGTTGATGAAGCCTTGCAGCAATTCTTTCCACGGATCGCCAATGGTGCTCAGGCGCGAACCGACCACGCGCTGCGCGGCAATCCCGGTCAACTCCTCCATGGCTTTGTTCCACATCAGGATCTCTTGATCCTTGGCCAGGGAACAGACGCCCATCGGCAGTTCCTGCAAGGTCTGACGGTGGTAGCGGCGCAGGGCATCGAGTTCAGCCGCCAGGCCGGTGAGGCGCGAGTGGTAATCCTCGAGACGGCTTTCAATGAAGTGGATGTCTTCGGTGACGTAGTTTTCGCCGCCGGCCTTATAAGGCAGGAAGGTTTCGACCATGTCCTGGGCGACGCTCGGCCCCATCAGGCCGGAAAGGTTGGCTTCGATCCGGTCACGCAAACGACGCAAGGCGTACGGTCGGCGTTCGTCGAATGGCAAATAGAGATCGCGCAGGGCCTGTTCGACTTCTTTTTGCGCAGCCTTGGCGCCCAGGGGTTTGGCCAGTTGCGTGGCGAACTCTTGTGGCGAAGCCGCGTGCAGTTCCCGGCGTTGCGGGCGACGGACGTTGTCCACGGCGCAGGCTTCGGCGGCGCTGGCCTCTTCCGGGCTGGCGTTGGTGAACAGCGAGATCAGCGTAAACATCAGCACGTTGGCGGCCAGCGAGGCAATCGCCGCCATGTGCCAACTGGTGTCGTCGAGCACGTAGATCATGTTCAGCAGTGGAATGTAGAAACCCTGCAGATTGCCTACCAGCGGCATCAGCATGGTCACCATCCACACCAGGATCCCCGCCAGCAAACCGGCGATGAAGCCGCGGCGGTTGGCGGTCGGCCAGTACAGGACCGACAGTACGCCCGGCAGGAATTGCAAAGTGGCGACGAAGGCGACGATGCCGAGGTTGGCCAGGTCTTGCTCGGCGCCCAACAGCAAGTAGAAGCCGTAGCCGGCCATGATGATCGCGACAATCAGCGCCCGGCGGGTCCACTTCAGCCAACGGTAGATGTTGCCTTCGGCCGGCGGCTGATACAGCGGCAGCACCAAATGGTTGAGCGCCATCCCGGACAACGCCAGGGTGGTAACAATGATCAGCCCGCTGGACGCCGATAAACCGCCGACATAAGCCAACAGCGCCAAGGCCTTGTTATTGGCGGCGATGCCGACACCGAGGGTGAAATATTCCGGGCTCGTTGTAGCGCCCAGTTTCAGTCCGGCCCAGAGAATCAGCGGCACGGCCAGGCTCATCAGCAGCAGGAACAGCGGCAAGCCCCAGCTCGCACTGACCAGTGAGCGCGGGTTGAGGTTTTCGGTAAACGTCATGTGATACATGTGCGGCATCACAATCGCCGAAGCGAAGAACACCAAAAGCAGCGTACGCCACGGGCCTTCCTGCAAAGGCGTGTGCAGGGCGGCGAGGGCGGTCTGGTTTTGCAACAGCCAGACTTCCAGCTGTTGCGGGCCGTCGAACACGCCGTACAACGCATAAAGGCCAACGCCGCCGATGGCGATCAGCTTGATCACCGACTCGAAGGCAATCGCGAATACCAGGCCTTCGTGTTTCTCCCGGGTCGCAATGTGGCGCGAGCCGAAGAAGATCGTGAACAGGGTAATCAGTGCGCAGAAACTCAGGGCCACGCGGTGTTGCACCGGTTCGCGAGTGAGAATGCCGATGGAGTCGGCCACCGCTTGAATCTGCAACGCCAGCAACGGCAGGACGCCGATCAGCATGAAGATCGTCGTCAGCGCGCCGGCCCAGGTGCTGCGGAAGCGGAAGGCGAACAAGTCCGCCAGTGACGACAGTTGATAGGTGCGAGTGATCTTCAGGATCGGATACAGCAACACCGGCGCCAGCAAAAATGCGCCGGACACCCCGAGGTAGCTCGATAGAAAGCCGTAGCCGTACTGATAGGCCAGGCCCACGGTGCCGTAGAACGCCCACGCACTGGCGTAAACCCCCAGCGACAGGGTGTAAGTCAGCGGGTGGCGAATGATCGCCCGGGGGATCATGCCCCGTTCGCTGATCCAGGCGACGCCGAACAGCACCGCCAGGTACGCGGCGCTGATCAGGATCATCTGGGTCAGGCTAAAGCTCATCGGCATCTTTTTGGCTCTGCAGGATGAAGGTCACGACGATCAGAATCAGCCAGAGCAGATAAGGGCGATACCAGGCGCCAGTGGCGTCGATCCACCAATCCATGATGGCCGGGGAGAACAGATAAATCCCCACTACCAAAAGCAGGACCAAGCGATAGATGTACATCCCGGCCTCTCTTTTTTAGGCGCGTGCCCGAAAACGTGCGGCGATGGTAACGGATGGCGGCGCTACTGCAAGTGCCATCACTGCAGTTGCGCTTCGGGCAGGGTCAGTGTGCGCGGGATCTTTGCGGCATCCCAGTGGGCGATGCCCCAATTCAGTACTTCCCGAGGCGTGGCGTAAGCCAGTTCGCTGCCCGGATTTTGCCCCAGCGCGCGTAATGCCCGCAGTAACAGTGGCGTGGCCTGATCGTCGGCCAATGGCGGCGAACGGTAGGATTTGCCGAGCTTGTTACCGTCCGGCTGAGTAATCAGCGGCACGTGCAGGTAACGCGGTTGCCGCAGGCCGAGCAGTTCTTGCAGGTAGAGCTGGCGTGGTGTCGAGTCGAGCAAGTCGGCGCCGCGCACGATGTCGGTGATGCCTTGCCAGGCATCATCGAGCACCACGGCCAGTTGATAGGCATAGAGCCCGTCGCGGCGGCGAATCACGAAATCGCCGACATCCCGACCCAGGTGCTGGCGGAACTCGCCTTGCACCCGGTCGATGAAATGGTATTCGAGCTCCGGCACCCGCAGGCGGATGGCCGCGTCTTCAGCGCCATGCCCGGCATTGCGGCACAGGCCCGGATAGATGCCGTGATACGGCTCCAATTGTTTGCGTGAACAGGTGCAAGCGTAGGCCAGGCCATGACTGAACAGACGATTGAGCACTTCGGCATAGGCGTCGTGCCTGTCGCTTTGACGAACCAGTTCACCATCCCACTCGAAACCATAGCGTTCCAGCGCGTTGAGGATCGCGGCTTGGGCGCCGGGTTCTTCCCGAGGTGGGTCGAGGTCTTCCATGCGCATCAGCCAGCGGCCACCCACAGAACGGGCGTCGAGGTACGAAGCGAGTGCAGCGACCAGCGAACCGAAGTGCAAGTGGCCGCTGGGCGTGGGGGCGAAACGGCCGATGTAGGGAGAGACATTCATGAGGGCGATGGTACGTCGTCTGATCGTGCGCGATCCACAGGGTTCGGTGCTGTGCCGAATTTCAGAAACAAAAACGGAGCGTTCGCACGCTCCGTTTTTCGTTCAAGTCGAGATTACTTGCCGACTTGCTTTTCCTTGATTTCCGCCAGGGTCTTGCAGTCAACGCACATGTCGGCGGTAGGGCGGGCTTCCAGTCGCTTGACGCCAATCTCGACGCCGCAGGACTCGCACCAGCCATATTCTTCGTCTTCGATCAATTGCAGCGTTTTGTCGATCTTCTTGATCAACTTGCGCTCACGATCACGGGCGCGCAATTCAAGGCTGAATTCTTCTTCCTGGCTGGCACGATCTGCCGGGTCAGGGAAGTTGGCCGCTTCGTCTTTCATGTGATCAACCGTACGGTCGACTTCCTGCATCAAGTCCTGTTTCCACTTATTCAGGATCTTGGTGAAGTGAGCGCGCATGGGCTTGCCCATGTACTCTTCGCCCTTTACTTCTTTGTAGGGTTCGAAGCCGCTGATCGACTGGTTTTGTTGTTGCTTTGCTTGGGTGGACATGAAATAGACCGCCTCTACTCTTGTAATCCATTGCGCAGGATTGCTCCATCACCGACACCTGCCGGCCCTGCGGCTGCAAGCGGGCGAACTTACCAGATCAAATCGGGCCGCGCTACTCCCGGATGTCGAGGGGGTGACCCGCGGTGCTTGCAAATGATTGCAAAGCCTTGTCTGGTGGTGATGGAGACCTGATCAAATATTGATTTTAGTCAAACCTGGCGCGCACGCTTGAGTCGTTCAGGCCAGAGTTATAACGGCTCTGACCGCTTTAGGTTCTCGCTCGTTCCAGTGGTTGGGTAGAATCGATTCTTTTACCCGTTGAAGGAAGGCTAATGGCTCAGTCCTACAGTGCCCGCAGTCGTGCGATTGAACCGTTCCATGTCATGGCGCTGCTGGCGCGGGCCAATGAACTGCAGGCTGCCGGTCACGACGTGATCCACCTGGAAATCGGCGAGCCGGACTTCACCACCGCCGAGCCGATCATCCAGGCCGGCCAGGCTGCGCTGACGGCGGGCAAGACCCGTTACACCGCGGCACGGGGCATTCCCGAACTGCGCGAGGCCATTTCGGGCTTTTATCAGCAGCGTTACGGGCTGAACATCGATCCACAGCGAATTCTGGTGACGCCGGGCGGTTCCGGCGCGTTGCTGCTGGCCAGCGCTTTGCTGGTCGACCCAGGCAAACACTGGCTGCTGGCGGACCCGGGCTACCCGTGCAACCGGCACTTCCTGCGGCTGGTGGAAGGCGCGGCGCAGCTTGTTCCTGTCGGTCCGGACGTGCGTTATCAGCTGACCCCGGACCTGGTGGCGCGGCATTGGGACCATGACAGCGTCGGCGCCCTGGTGGCTTCGCCGGCCAATCCGACCGGGACCATCCTGACCCGCGATGAGCTGGCCGGGCTGTCGGCTGCGATCAAGCAGCGCCACGGCCATCTGGTGGTGGACGAGATCTACCACGGCCTGACCTACGGCACCGACGCGGCCAGCGTGCTGGAAGTCGATGACAGCGCCTTTGTCCTGAACAGTTTTTCCAAGTATTTCGGCATGACCGGCTGGCGCCTCGGTTGGCTGGTGGCGCCGCAAGCAGCGGTCGGCGAACTGGAAAAGCTCGCCCAGAACCTCTACATCAGCGCCCCGAGCATGGCCCAGTACGCCGCGTTGGCCTGCTTCGAACCGGCGACCATCAGCATTCTGGAAGAGCGCCGCGCCGAATTCGGTCGTCGTCGCGACTTCCTCTTGCCGGCCTTGCGTGAGCTCGGTTTTGGCATCGCCGTGGAACCTGAGGGCGCGTTCTACTTGTACGCCGATATCAGCCAGTTCGGCGGTGATGCCTTCGCGTTCTGCCGACACTTCCTCGAAACCGAGCACGTGGCGATTACCCCGGGCCTGGACTTCGGGCGTTATCAGGCCGGGCATCACGTGCGGTTTGCCTACACCCAAAGCCTGCCGCGCTTGCAGGAAGCGGTGGAACGGATCGCTCGCGGCTTGAAGAGCTGGCAAGGCTGATGCGTTTTCATCCTCCCCTTGAAGAAGGTCGTCTGATCCGTCGTTACAAGCGTTTTCTCGCCGATATCGAAACCGTTAGCGGCGAGTTGCTGACGATTCACTGCCCGAACACCGGCTCGATGCTCAATTGCCAGGTCGAGGGCGGGCAGGTCTGGTTCAGCCGCTCCAACGACCCGAAGCGCAAATTACCCGGCACCTGGGAAATCGGTGAAACCCCGCAAGGGCGGTTGTTTTGCGTGAACACCGGGCGAGCCAATGGCTTGATCGAAGAGGCGTTGCGTGCCGGCGTGATCACTGAGTTGAACGGTTTTACCGAGCTGAAACGCGAAGTGGCCTATGGGCAGGAAAACAGCCGCATCGATTTCCGTCTCGATTACCCGAACGGGCCGGCGTACGTGGAAGTCAAAAGTGTCACTTTGGGCTTTGACGGTACGCCAGTGGCGGCGTTTCCCGATGCGGTGACCCAGCGCGGGGCCAAGCATTTGCGGGAACTGGCGCATCTGGCCCGGGACGGGATTCGCGCGGTGCAGTTGTATTGCGTCAATCTCAGCGGCATCGACGCCGTGCGTCCGGCAGAAGAAATCGATTCGGCCTACGCCGCCGCGTTGCGTGAAGCGGTGGCGTGCGGCGTTGAGGTGCTGGCTTATGGCGTGCGTATCAGCCACGAAGAGATGCTGGTTGACCGGCGTCTGGACGTATTGCTCAACGGTTAAAGGCTGATCCAGATCCCTTGCGCGTCTTCGCGGCTGGGAACGACGGTCAGGGATTGCCCCGCGCAGGGGCCGGCGACGCATTCGCCGTCCTCGATAAGAAACAGTGCGCCGTGGGTGGCGCACTGGATCAGGCTGTTGCTGGGGTCCAGAAACTGGTCGGGTTTCCATTCCAGCCCCACGCCACGGTGCGGGCAGCGGTTGATGTAGACGTAAACCTGACCACCCCGGCGCACGGCGAAGAGCTTCTGGCCGTCGATGTCGAAACCGCGGCTGCTGGCATCGGCCAACTCCAGGCCCTGGCAAAGAAACTTCATGTCTATCCTCAAGTGTCGCGGTTCGTGACTGGATATGTCCGGACTTGACGCGCAAATGCAAACAATTATCAAATGGCCGCCCGCCCATGGGGGCGCTTGCCGGATGTCGAGGATACTTGGCCTGTCAGGTTGATGCCCGGGAAAACCCTTTAAGGAAGCCGTTTATGCGTCTGAGTACCCGCGTTGTCGCCTTGTGTGTCGGACTCATCGTCAGCCACCAGGCGGCAGCGGCCGAACTGCCGCAGCGATGGGTGAGTGCCGGTGGCGCCTTGTCGGAGTGGGTGAGTGCCTTGGGTGGCGAGTCAAAACTGGTGGGCGTCGATACCACCAGTCAGCATCCGGATTCTTTGAAGGCCCTGCCGAGCATTGGCTATCAGCGGCAATTGTCGGCGGAAGGCATCTTGAGCTTACGCCCGCAGATGCTCATCGGCACCGAAGAAATGGGTCCACCGCCGGTGCTTTCGCAGATTCGCAGTGCCGGTGTTCAGGTCGAATTGTTCTCGGCTCAGCCGGATTTGCCTGCCTTGCAGGGCAACTTGCAGCATCTGGGCAAGTTGCTCGGCGCAGAAGACCAGGCGACCCAGGCATTCCTGGCGTATCAACAGAAACTGGATCAGCAAAAGCTCCGGATCACCGAGGCGCAGCTCAAACAGAAATCGCCGGGTGTGCTGTTGTTGCTCGGCCATGCGGGCGGCAATCCAATGATCGCCGGCAAGGACACCGCCGCCGATTGGTTGCTGCAACAGGCCGGCGGCCACAACTTGGCGACGCATACCGGTTATAAACCTTTTTCCAACGAGTCCTTGGCCAGCCTGAACCCTGAAGTGCTGGTGTTCGCCGATCGTGCGCTGACCGGCGATGCGGCCCGCGCAGCATTGTTCAAGGAAAACCCCATCTTGTCCTCGACCCGTGCCGCGAAGGACGGCCGCGTGATGGAACTCGATCCAACTTTACTGGTGGGCGGGCTCGGACCGCGGTTGCCCGAGGCGCTGAAAAAGTTGTCTGACGGTTTATATCTCGGCGCGAGTGACCAATGACCACTTTGGTTAAACCCCGCACACTGTTTATTGGCTTGAGTCTGCTGTGTTTGCTGGCGATCTGGCTGTCGTTGGCGCTGGGGCCGGTGAGCTTGCCGTTGCTCGACACGTTGCGTGCGGCGCTGCGGTTGATCGGTGTGCCGATTGCCCCGGACGGTCTGGAGCAGGCTGAACTGATTCTTGGGCAGATTCGCCTGCCGCGAACCCTGCTCGGTTTGGCGGTGGGCGGTGTGCTGGCCTTGTCTGGCGTGGCAATGCAGGGTCTGTTTCGCAACCCATTGGCCGATCCGGGGCTGGTCGGTGTTTCCAGCGGCGCCGCACTGGGCGCGGCGATTGCGATTGTCGGTGGTTCGGCGTTTGGCGGCTTGCCCGAGTCCTTCGGGCCTTATCTTTTGTCGTTGTGCGCGTTTCTTGGCGGGCTCGGCGTGACCGCGCTGGTGTATCGACTCGGCCGGCGTAACGGGCAAACCAACGTCGCGACCATGCTGCTGGCCGGTATTGCGTTAACGGCGCTGGCCGGTTCGGCGGTGGGTTTGTTCACCTATCTGGCGGACGATGCGACCCTGCGCACGCTGACTTTCTGGAACCTGGGCAGCCTCAACGGCGCCAGTTATTCGCGGCTCTGGCCATTGCTGCTGGTGACGGCTGGTGTGGCGCTGTGGTTGCCGCGCAGGGCCAAGGCCTTGAATGCATTGTTGCTGGGCGAGTCGGAGGCCGGTCACCTGGGCATTGATGTCGAAGGGCTCAAGCGTGAACTGGTGTTCTGCACCGCGCTGGGTGTCGGCGCGGCGGTGGCGGCAGCAGGGATGATCGGGTTTGTCGGGCTGGTGGTGCCGCATCTGGTGCGGCTGCTGGCCGGTCCTGATCATCGGGTGCTGTTACCGGCCTCGGTGCTGGCGGGGGCGAGTCTGTTGTTGTTCGCTGACCTGGTGGCGAGACTGGCCCTGGCGCCGGCCGAGTTGCCGATTGGTATTGTCACGGCGTTCATTGGCGCGCCGTTCTTTCTGATTCTGCTGCTCAGGAGGCGTGCCTGATGTTGCGCACAGAAAACCTGAAGATCCGCCGAGGCAGCAAAACGGTGCTGACGGACATCACACTGGAACTCAAGCCGGGTGAAGTCCTCGGTGTGCTGGGGCCGAACGGTGCTGGCAAGAGCACCTTGCTCGGCGCGTTGTGCGGTGAATTGCGTCCTGACGAAGGACGCGTCTGGCTCGATGAGCGTGAGCTGAGCCACTGCACGGGTGCCCAGCGAGCGCAGCGATTGGCGGTACTACCGCAAGTGTCGACCCTCGACTTCGGCTTTCGTGTCGAGGAAGTGGTCGGCATGGGGCGTTTGCCTTATCAAAGCGGTCGGGTGCGCGATGACGAAATTGTTGCCGCCGCGTTGGGCGCCGCCGATGCCGGGCATTTGAGCGGTCGCAGTTACCTGGCGCTGTCCGGCGGCGAACGTCAGCGAGTGCATCTGGCCCGGGTGCTGGCGCAGCTCTGGCCCGGCGAGGCGGGGCAGACCTTACTGCTTGATGAGCCGACCTCGATGCTCGATCCACTGCATCAGCACACCACGTTGCAGGCTGTGCGCGAGTTTGCTGATCGCGGTGCCGCGGTGTTGGTGATCCTGCATGATCTGAACCTGGCGGCGCGTTATTGTGATCGTCTGTTGCTGCTCGAAGGCGGGCGCCCGGTGGCGCTGGATACACCAGAGCAGGTGCTGCGTCCGGAGTCGCTCAAAGCGGTGTTCGGGCTGGAAGTATTGGTGCAGCCGCACCCGGAGCGTGGGCATCCGCTGATCATCGCCCGCTGAGTCGTTCATCGAGGTGAGAGCATGCGTGGGATTTTGCTGCTGGCCGTACTTCTGCTGAGTGCTTGTCAGCACGTTTCGGCACCACCACCGATCACCGGCCGGATTGTTGACTTGCGCACGGGCCAGTCACTGACGGCACCAGAATTGGTCGCACGGCTGGCCAAGCCTGAGCGGGTGATCGTCGGCGAGCAGCATGACAATCGCGATCACCATCAACTGCAATTGTGGCTGCTCCAGACGCTGGGGCAGAGACGTCCCCAAGGCAGTCTGCTGTTGGAAATGCTCACGCCGGATCAACAACTGCGCGTCGATGACGTGCGCAATGCTTCAACACCGCCGATCGACTTGCCTGGCGCGTTGGCCTGGCAGTCGGGTTGGGACTGGGATTTGTATGGGCCGATAGTGCGTTTCGCCCTGGGACAGCCTTATCCACTGCTGGCGGCCAATCTGAGTGACAACGAAGTCCGTGCCTTTTATGCCCAGCCGCCTGGGTTGAGCGGTTCGCGTTCTAACGCACCTTCGGTCAAGGACGAGTTACTGGCGCAAATCAGCGGCTCCCATTGCGGACTGCTTCCAAAATCCCAAATGCCAGCAATGCTGGCGGTGCAGCAGCAACGTGACCGGCGAATGGCTGAGCGTTTACGTGTCGCCCCCGAGCCTTCGCTGCTGTTTGCCGGTGCGTATCATGCGCGCAAGGATGTCGGTGTACCGCTTCATATACTGGATTTGGGCGAACCCGAAGCGCCAACCGTGCTGATGCTGGCGCAGCAGGGCAGTGAGGTCACGTTGGCGATGGCTGATTACGTCTGGTACACGCCCGCCACGCCGGCACCGGATTATTGCGAAGAGATGCGTAAGCAGATGGGCAAGTAGCGTCGGCGACTTTTCTACAGGCAAAAAAAGACCCGGCAAGAGCCGGGTCAAATAACCGTGATTAGCCTGATGAGGAGATAATCTGAGAGTCCGAACCAAGGGCTTTTCAGAAAATCGACCAGTCTCGCGACCAGTTGTGATAATCATAGCGATTCTCATTACCAAGTCAACCGCTGTTTTCTCATTTATTTTCAATCAGCCAGCAGGCCCTGTAATCGTTGGGTTTAGCCTGGATTTTTAAGTGAACTCAACTGGGTAATCTGCTTGTTCAGCAAGTCAATGCGCCGCGCCATGCTCTCGATCAGGCTGTGGGAAATCTTCGGATTGCTTTGGGTCAGGCTCAGAAACTGATCCTTGGGAATCAACATTACCGTGCTCGGTTCGCTGGTGATCACACTGGCGTTGCGCTTCTCGCCAGTGAACACCGCCATGGCACCGAAAATCTCATCCTTGGGCACATCGCCGACTTTATGCCCGTCGACAAACGCTTCGGCATGGCCTTCGATGATGACGAATACATGGTCTGCCTCGTCGCCCTGCTGAATCAGTACTTCGCCGGCGGCAACGCGCTGAAAGCCGTTGGTGCTACGAAATTCCGGTTGTTTCAGGTGGGCAACCGCGTCGGATAGCAGGGCGGTCTGGCCGACCAGATATTGCAGGAACAACTCCGAACGCTGCGAATCGGCATAGATGTGCTGAAAAACCTCGGATCGCAGGTAGGGAATCAAGGACAGCGGACCATCGCTACGCAAGCGGCAATGTGGCAGTTCAACGCCTTGGCGCAGGCCGACCAGATCGCCTTCATGCAAATAGAACAAGGCTCGGTTGTCGACGCAGCCATGTAGCAAACCGTTGTCCAACAGGAACAACTGATTGCCGGGCAATAGCGTGGCGAGGTCGTCGACGGCCGAAAACTCCAGCGCCGGGCCGCAGGGCGATAAACCGTTCAGCAACCGGGCGGGAATGTTTTGCAGTCGATTGATCAGTGTGTCGGCGTAAGCCGGTTGTTCCCCGAGCAAGTACATGGCGATGGGCGCCTGTTCAATTCTTGTGGCGTGAAGAAATGGCTTCCAGTTGTTTGTTCAGCGCTTCCTTGCGTTCAGCGGGGATGTCGTTCCAGTGCACGTCCATCAGGGCGCCTTCAATTGCATACAGCAACACCTTGGACGCCCGGAACCCACGCGTACGCACGGCCCGATAAGCATCCACCGCCCCCAGGCGACGCAAGTCCGAGGCGCTGTGGATGCCCACGGCATGCAGCCACTGCGCTGACGTCTTGCCAAGATTCTTCAGGTGTTGCAGTTCATCATTCATCAAGCCTCCTTGCGACGGCCGAACGGTGCGTGGGCGAGCCTTTGAGGAGTGTAGCCATCAGTAGGAAAAGCGTGATTGTTTGGTCGGTTTCGACGCAAACGCTTCTAAGAGGCAAGGTCCTGAAGCGTTCGAAGGGGCTGCGAATGCAGTAGAGGAGGGCAGCGCAAATAACTGTGGGGAGCGGCGGTGCGACGATTCGACTTGTTCGCGAAGACGTAGTGTCAGTCGACATGAATGTTGAAGGTTAAACCGCTTTCGCGAGCAAGCCCGCTCCCACAGGGGGGCGTGTCGTGTCAGGTAGGCGATGCGGATGTTAGCGGGTGCGATAGCGCAGGCGTGTCCCGAAATTCATCGACATCAGGATTTCGTCGGCACTCAGCTCTGTTGGGAAGTAGGCGCCGGAGATTTGCGCATGGGCCAGGCTTGCACCTTCCAGCGAGGCATTGCGGAAGTCGATGCCACGCAAGTCGGCGGAACGGAAGTACGCATCGGTGAAGTCGATGCCATCGGCGTTCAGCTCACGCAGATCAAGACCACGGAAATCGCCACTGACCATGTCAATCGGGCCATCGAGGGGGCGTTGCTTGTTGAAGCCTGTGATGTCGTCTTTGTGCAGCAAGGCATAAAGCGGGGTGTCGAGAAGTTTCGGCTGGCTCATGTCAAATCACCTGTTGGTTTTATGACGCCAGTATAGTGCCACTATTTGACAGCCGTGAAGCCAGCGAAGGCTCCACGGCTGAAAAATTTCTTACAAGCCCGGCAGGCGCTGGCGAATCTGCGCCACGACAGCGTCCAGGGTCCCGCTCTCATTGGTCTGAACACGCTTGCTGCAGAGAATCTCGGCCGGCGTCAGTGCTTCGCGGGTGCCTTGCTGGTCGGCGATAACGGCCAGATTGGCGTCGGACGGATCCTTTTTGTCTGCCTGACGCAGGGCCAGCCAGCTCTCGATTACGGCTTGCGGTGCGTTGCAATCCAGAATCAGGAAGGGTGCGCCGGTCGCTTCAGCAATTTTTGCCGCGCCGTCACGCTGGTCGCGCTTGAGGTAGGTGGCATCGATCACCACCGGGAAACCGGCACGCAGGATTACGTCAGCGATTTCATGCAGGCGGGTGTAGGTCGCTGAGCTGGCGTCAGCACTATAAATGCCGGCCTGTGGATCGTTCGGCACGGTCTGCTCGCCGAACAGACGTTTGCGTTCTACGTCGGAACGCAGGCGAATGGCACCCAGTGCTTCCACCAGACGCATGGCCACACGGCTTTTACCGACAGCGGAAACGCCGTGGGTGATGGCCATGAAGCGGGAAGGAATGGTGCTGTAGCTTTCCGCCAGGTTGGCGTAGTTGCGGTACTGGCGCAGGGTGGTGGCGCGCTGCACCGGATCGGCCTCGGCCGGCATGCTGAACAGGCTGACCTTGGCGCGAACCAGTGCACGGTAGGCTTTATAGAAGTTGAGCAGCTCAAGGCCCTGATAGTCGCCGGTCAGTTCCAGGTACTGGCTGATGAAACGGCGCGCCAGGCTCTTAAGGCCGCGGTCTTCCAGGTCCATTGCCAGGAAGCCGGTGTCAGCGTAGACGTCGGTGAAGCGGAACGGCTCGTTGAACTCGATGCAGTCGAAGATCACGACCTTGCCGTCGATCACGGTGGCGTTGCCCAGGTGAATGTCACCGTGGCATTCGCGAATGAAACCGTCGGCCTTGCGTTGGGCAAACAGCGGCTTCAGACGCTCGAAGCTGCTTTCGGCCCAGGCTTGCAGGGCGTCGAGTTGCAACAGATCAGCCTTGTCGCTGAGGAACGGGCGGATCTGTTCGAAGTTCTGGCGTACCGGTGCCATGACGCTGTCCGGGGTGCCTGCTTCGTGTTCGGCAGGTACTTTCGGCGCAGTGAGGTGGAACTGCGCAATTTGCGCGGCCATCTCGTCGATGTGCGCGGTGGTCAGTTCGCCGTTGGCTTGCAGGGTGCTGAGCAATTGGCTTTGCGGGAACTGGCGCATTTTCAGCGCGTATTCGACAACCGGGCCGTCACCGCCCAGTTGTGGGGCTTCGGCACTGCCGGTGATCGGCAACACTTCAAGATACAAATCATTGGTCAGACGCTGGTTCAGGCGTAGTTCTTCACCGCAGAAATGTTCGCGAGCATCGAGGTTGGTGAAGTCGAGGAAGCCGAAGTTCACCGGTTTCTTCACTTTATAAGCAAAGGGACCCGTGAGGATGACCCAGGAGATATGGGTCTCGATAACCTGGAACCCATCGACGGGATGCGGGTAGAGGGCCGGGTTTTGCAGGGCGGCGATCAGGGACTGGCTCACAGGCGATCCTTCAGAGTCGGGGGAAATTCAAGGTCGCCATTATGGCCGCAACTCCGCCGGACGCAAACCTTGGCAGGCTCCTGTTGAGTATGAATAAAGTGCGTATAATCCGCCGCCATGACTCGTACTCGATCCCCTCGCAGCAAAAAAAAACCACCGTCCAGCGGCCTGCGCCCCTGGCTGGGCTGGGCCCTTAAACTCAGCCTGGTCGGCCTTGTCGTGCTTGCCGGGTTCGCGGTTTATCTGGACGCCATCGTTCAGGAGAAGTTTTCCGGCAAGCGCTGGACCATTCCGGCCAAGGTGTATGCGCGCCCGCTGGAGCTGTTTACCGGCCAGAAGCTGAGCAAGGACGACTTCCTCACCGAACTCGACGCCTTGGGCTACCGGCGCGAAGCTGTGAGCAACGGTCCCGGCGCAGCAGCGGTCAGCGGCAATACCGTCGACTTGAACACCCGTGGCTTCCAATTTTATGAAGGTATGGAGAAGCCCCAGCCCGTACGGGTGCGGTTCTCCGGTGACTATGTGGCCGAACTCTCGGCGACCAACGGTTCGAAGCTTTCTGTGGTGCGGCTGGAACCGCTGATGATCGGCGGGATTTACCCGAAAAACCTCGAAGACCGCATTCTGATCAAGCTCGATCAGGTTCCGCCGTACCTGCTCGACACCCTGGTCGCGGTGGAAGATCGGGATTATTACAGCCACTGGGGTGTGTCTCCCAAATCGATTGCCCGAGCTATTTGGGTCAACACCTCTGGCGGCAAGATGACCCAGGGTGGCAGCACGCTGACGCAGCAGTTGGTCAAAAACTTCTACCTGACCAGCGAACGCAGCCTGACCCGCAAACTCACCGAAGCCATGATGGCGATGTTGCTTGAGCTGCATTACAGCAAACAGGACATTCTTGAGGCTTACCTCAACGAAGTGTTCGTCGGTCAGGATGGCCAGCGAGCGGTGCACGGTTTCGGCCTGGCCAGTCAGTTCTTCTTCGGGCAGCCGTTGTCCGAACTGAAACTGCATCAAGTCGCGTTGCTGGTGGGCATGGTCAAGGGGCCGTCCTATTACAACCCGCGTCGCAACCCGGAGCGGGCGCTTGAGCGGCGCAACCTGGTGCTTGATGTGCTTGAGCAACAAGGCGTTGCTACTGCCGAACAAGTCGCTGCCGCGAAGGCCATGCCGCTGGGCGTGACGACTCGCGGCAAACTGGCGGACAGTTCGTTCCCGGGCTTTATCGATCTGGTTAAGCGTCAGTTACGTGAAGACTATCGCGACGAAGACTTGACCGA
The DNA here is from genome assembly GCF_056680395.1 of Pseudomonas sp. ASL4. Classification (NCBI taxonomy): domain Bacteria; kingdom Pseudomonadati; phylum Pseudomonadota; class Gammaproteobacteria; order Pseudomonadales; family Pseudomonadaceae; genus Pseudomonas; species Pseudomonas sp. ASL4. The sequence continues at coordinate 1,802,213 of NZ_CM155280.1, forward strand.
AGAAGGCCTGCGGATTTTCACCAGTTTCGACCCGATCCTGCAGATGAAGGCCGAAGCCTCGGTCAACGACACCTTTAAACGACTGGCCGGGCGCAAAGGTTCGGATGATGTCGAAGCGGCCATGGTCGTGACCAATCCGGAAACCGGCGAAGTCCAGGCCATGATCGGCAGCCGTCAGGCGAGTTTTGCCGGTTTCAACCGTGCCTTGGATGCGGTACGCCCGATCGGCTCGTTGATCAAGCCTGCGGTTTATCTGACTGCTCTTGAGAAACCAAGCCAGTACACCTTGACCAGTTGGCTATCGGATGAATCCTTCTCGGTGAAAGGCGCAGACGGTCAGGTCTGGAAACCACAGAATTATGACCGACGTTCCCACGGCACGGTGTTCCTGTATCAAGGGTTGGCGCATTCCTACAACCTGTCGACTGCGCGTCTCGGGTTGGAGCTGGGTGTACCGAACGTCCTCAAGACCCTGGCGCGCCTGGGCGTGAGTCGAGAGTTCCCGGCGTTCCCGTCGATGCTGTTGGGCGCGGGTGGTCTGACGCCGATGGAAGTGGCAACCATGTATCAGACCCTGGCCAACGGCGGGTTCAATACGCCGATGCGCGGGATTCGCAGCGTGCTGACTGCCGAAGGCGAGCCACTTAAACGTTATCCGTTCCAGATTCAGCAGCGTTTCGATCCGGCCTCTATTTTCCTGATCCAGAGCGCCATGCAGCGCGTCATGCGTGAAGGTACCGGTAGCTCGGTTTATAACGTGCTGCCCAAAACCCTGACGCTGGCGGGCAAGACCGGTACCAGTAACGATTCGCGGGACAGCTGGTTCGCCGGTTTCAGTCAGGATCTGCTGGCGGTGGTCTGGCTGGGTCGCGACGATAACGGCAAGACACCGTTCACCGGCGCTACCGGTGCGTTGCAGGTCTGGACCAGTTTCATGCGCAAGGCCGATCCGCTGCCGCTGGACATGCCGCAGCCGGACAACATTGTTCAGGCCTGGGTAGATTCGCGCACCGGGCAAGGCTCTGATGCCAACTGCCCAGGTGCGGTGCAGATGCCGTATATTCGCGGCAGTGAACCGCCTCCCGGCGCCGCTTGTGGTGGTCAAGCCCCTGCTTCCGGTGAAACGGTGATGGATTGGGTCAAGGGCTGGATGAATTAAGCAAAGAGGGTTTCAAGTGAATAAGTGGTTGATTCCAGCGGTTACCGCCGTGGCTTTGCTCAGCGGTTGCTCCACCGTACAGCGCGGTTCGATTCCGGTTGTGGACTCCGGCAGCGCTGTATCTAACAGTGAGCGGATTCAGGCGAATGGCGGTTTCCGCAAGACGACAGTAAAACGTCCGGTGCAAGGTCAGCCCCAGGCCATCCCGCAAGGTGATAGCGGCGTAGTGGTGATGGTACCGGGTGGTGGCGCCGTGACTTCGGCCCCGATCAGCACTTCGCCGATCACGCCGGGCCCGATCACGCCGGGTCCGATTGATACCTCGCCGGTTCAGTCCGCGCCAATCAATCAGGGCAGCTACAGCATGCCATCGACCCCGAGCGGGATTCCGTCGGCAAGCACCGGTGGCGGCTTGTCTGCCGACGAGCAACTGGATGGGCCGGTATTGGCTCTTCTGACTACCGCTCAACAGCAACAGGCCAGTGGCGACCTCAACGGTGCGTCCTCCAGCCTGGAGCGCGCCCAGCGAGTAGCTCCGCGTGAGCCGCAAGTGCTTTATCGTCTGGCGCAGGTGCGTATGGCTCAAGGCGATGCACCACAAGCCGAGCAGTTCGCTCGTCGTGGTCTGACCTTTGCCAGTGGCCGTCCGGATCTGCAGGCCAACCTGTGGGAACTGATCGCTCAAGCTCGTGAAAAGCAGGGTGATACCGCTGGCGCCACACTGGCCCGTCAGAAGGCCAAGGTTGCGCTGTGATGGATGCACGTTTCCCGAAAATTGCCGAGCAGTTGCTGCTGATCGAACGTGAGCTGCGGATTCAGGGCTGGTGGGACGAGGTCTCGCCCAGTGCTGAAGCACTGTCCAGTGTCGAGCCGTTCTCGGTCGACACCCTGGACTTTGAGCAATGGCTGCAATGGATCTTCTTGCCGCGCATGAAAGTGATCCTCGAACAGGATCTGCCGTTGCCCAATGCGTCAGGGATTCAGGAAATGGCCGAAATGGTCTTTGCCTCCCGCAATATCCAGGGCAAGGATCGGTATCTGCAGGTCCTGCTCAAAGAGTTCGATCAACTGATCGTTGCCTCCCGCTAATGCCGATCCCTTGTAGGGTGGTTACTGGCAGTTCTGCGTAATTTGTTTTTGTGCTTCGGTGGTGCGCTCCTGACGTTGTTCGTCAGTCAGGCGGCGCATCTCGCCGTCGACATCCTCCCGTAGTCGCGGGTTGTTCTGCAGTTGAGCGAGGTTCGTTCGAGCCTGCTCGCAGAATGTCTTGAGCTGGGCTTGCTGCTCGGCGACCTGCTTTTTCACTGTCTTATCGATGGCCTGTTGATCGCCAATGGCGCTACTGCGTGCGGGTGCGGTGGGTTTGCCGACAGGCGGAGCGGGCGTGACCACGGTGGTGGTTTGCTGTCCTTGAGGTGGCTGGGCATCGAAGTGGGTCACCCCTTGGGCATCCACCCACTTGTAGATCTGAGCCGCCATGCACAAAGGGCTCAGGGTGATCAGCAGACTGGCGGTGAAGAAGAACGTTCGCATGCCATTTCCTTGTCATAAGTTGCGCAATTGAAGCTAACACACTTGCGGTTTACGGGTTTTTTCTTGCGTTCTCATGTGCTTACTCACAATAAAGCACATAGACGGCTTGACTTGCAGAGGACGAAACAGAAGAATCCAAAGTCCGCTGTAGAGGGACTGCCAGAAGCAGACCCACTCGGTAGATCATGAGGCGCATACCCGCGCCGACCTGTTACACCCGCAACGCGTTACCTCGCGCTGGGTGGGAAAGGCCCGCAACACTTGGGACGATCCCAATACTTGCTCAGTCAGTGCTGACGTAGTCGGCGACCACCGTCGCTCATGCTCTGCCGAGAAGTAAACCTATTAAGACCCGTCCCCTTGTGTGTGGACGGTATTCTGGCGTTTTAGAGGTGAACAACGTGGAGCTTTTATCTGGCGGTGAGATGCTCGTCCGCTTTTTGCGTGACGAAGGCGTCAAATATATCTACGGGTACCCGGGCGGTGCTCTTCTTCATGTCTACGATGCCCTGTTCAAAGAACCGGAAGTGACCCACATCCTGGTTCGTCACGAACAGGCTGCGACCCATATGGCTGACGGTTATGCCCGTGCCACCGGTAAAGCCGGTGTGGTACTGGTGACTTCCGGCCCGGGCGCAACCAACGCCATCACCGGTATTGCCACGGCCTACATGGACTCCATTCCGATGGTGGTCATTTCCGGCCAGGTGCCTAGCAACATGGTAGGTACCGACGCGTTCCAGGAAACCGACATGATCGGTATCTCCCGGCCGATCGTGAAGCACAGCTTCATGATCAAGCACGCTTCGGAAATCCCGGAAGTCATGAAGAAGGCGTTCTACCTGGCGCAATCCGGTCGTCCTGGTCCGGTCGTTGTCGATATTCCGAAAGACATGACCAACCCGGCCGAGAAGTTCGAATACATCTTCCCGAAAAAAGCCAAGCTGCGTTCCTACAGCCCAGCCGTTCGCGGTCACTCCGGGCAAATTCGCAAGGCAGCAGAAATGCTCCTGGCGGCCAAGCGTCCGGTGATGTACGCCGGCGGCGGCGTGATTCTGGGTGGCGGCTCCGCGCCGCTGACCGAATTGGCGAAGATGCTCAACCTGCCAGTGACCAATACCCTGATGGGTTTGGGTGCCTACCCTGGCACCGACCGTCAGTTCATCGGCATGCTCGGCATGCACGGTAGCTACACCGCCAACCTGGCGATGCACCATGCTGACGTGATCCTGGCAGTCGGCGCACGTTTCGATGACCGTGTGATCAACGGCCCGGCGAAGTTCTGCCCGAATGCCAAGATCATTCACATCGACATCGACCCGGCTTCGATCTCCAAGACCATCAAGGCCGACGTGCCTATCGTTGGTCCGGTCGAGAGCGTCCTGACCGAAATGGTCGCGATCCTCAAGGAAATCGGCGAGACCCCGAACAAGGAGTCCGTTGCCAGTTGGTGGAAGCAAGTTGACGAGTGGCGCGGTGACCGCGGCCTGTTCCCTTACGACAAGGGCGACGGCAGCATCATCAAGCCGCAAACCGTGGTCGAAACCCTGTGCGAAGTGACCAAGGGCGATGCCTTTGTAGCCTCCGACGTGGGTCAGCATCAAATGTTCGCGGCGCAGTACTACAAGTTCGACAAGCCTAACCGCTGGATCAACTCCGGTGGCCTGGGCACCATGGGCTTCGGTTTCCCGGCGGCCATGGGTATCAAGTTGAGCTTCCCGGATGCCGACGTCGTCTGCGTGACAGGCGAGGGCAGTATCCAGATGAACATTCAGGAACTGTCCACCTGTCTGCAATACGGTTTGCCGGTCAAAATCGTCATCCTGAACAACGGTGTTCTGGGTATGGTTCGCCAGTGGCAAGACATGAGCTATGGCAGTCGTCACTCGCATTCCTACATGGAGTCGTTGCCTGACTTCGTCAAGCTGGCAGAGGCCTATGGTCACGTAGGCATGCGCATCACCGACTCGAAAGAATTGAAGTCGAAGATGGAGGAAGCGTTTGCCATGAAGGATCGCCTGGTGGTGCTCGATATTTCGGTCGACACCAGCGAGCACGTCTACCCGATGCAGATCAAAGACGGCTCCATGCGCGATATGTGGCTGAGCAAGACGGAGCGTACTTAATCATGCGGCACATTATTTCCTTGCTTCTGGAAAACGAACCGGGCGCTCTGTCTCGTGTAGTCGGCCTGTTCTCGCAGCGCAACTACAACATCGAAAGCCTGACTGTGGCACCAACCGAAGACCCGACCCTGTCGCGCCTGACGTTGACCACTGTCGGCCACGATGAAGTTATCGAGCAGATCACCAAGAACCTGAACAAGCTGATTGAAGTGGTCAAATTGGTCGACCTGTCGGAGAGTGCTCACATCGAGCGCGAACTGATGCTGGTCAAGGTCAAGGCCACCGGCGCCCAGCGCGCCGAGATCAAGCGCACTACCGATATTTACCGTGGGCAGATCGTAGATGTCAGCGCCAGCGTGTATACCGTTCAATTGACCGGTACCAGCGACAAGCTCGACAGCTTCATTCAGTCCATCGGCACCGCCTCGATTCTGGAAACCGTCCGTAGCGGCGTAACCGGTATCGCCCGCGGCGACAAAGTACTCAGCATCTAAACCAAATTAGCGAATGGCCTGAACGGCCTGGATATATAGGGGAATTTCATGAAAGTTTATTACGAAAAAGACTGCGACCTGTCGATCATCCAGGGCAAGAAAGTTGCCATCATCGGTTACGGTTCCCAGGGCCACGCTCAAGCGTGCAACCTGAAAGACTCCGGCGTTGACGTTACTGTCGGCCTGCGTAAAGGTTCGGCCACTGTTGCCAAAGCCGAAGCTCACGGCCTGAAAGTGACTGACGTTGCTTCCGCTGTTGCGGCTGCCGACCTGGTCATGATCCTGACCCCGGACGAGTTCCAGTCTGCTTTGTACAAGAACGAAATCGAGCCGAACATCAAGAAAGGCGCCACCCTGGCCTTCTCCCACGGCTTCGCGATCCACTACAACCAGGTTGTTCCGCGCGCTGACCTCGACGTGATCATGATCGCGCCGAAAGCACCGGGCCACACCGTACGTTCCGAGTTCGTAAAGGGCGGCGGTATTCCTGACCTGATCGCTATCTACCAGGATGCTTCGGGCAACGCCAAAAACGTTGCGCTGTCCTACGCTGCTGGCGTTGGTGGCGGTCGTACCGGCATCATCGAAACCACTTTCAAGGACGAGACCGAAACCGACCTGTTCGGCGAACAAGCCGTACTGTGCGGCGGTACCGTTGAACTGGTTAAAGCCGGTTTCGAAACCCTGGTTGAAGCTGGCTATGCGCCGGAAATGGCCTACTTCGAATGCCTGCACGAACTGAAGCTGATCGTTGACCTCATGTACGAAGGCGGTATCGCCAACATGAACTACTCGATCTCCAACAACGCTGAATACGGCGAGTACGTGACTGGTCCGGAAGTGATCAACGCCGAATCCCGTCAGGCTATGCGTAACGCCCTGAAACGTATTCAGGACGGCGAATACGCCAAGATGTTCATCAGCGAAGGCGCTACCGGCTATCCTTCGATGACCGCCAAGCGTCGTAACAACGCCGCTCACGGTATCGAAATCATCGGCGAGCAACTGCGCTCCATGATGCCGTGGATCGGTGCCAACAAGATCGTCGACAAAGCCAAAAACTAAGTCGCACGCTTGTACGAGAAACGCGGCCTAGGCCGCGTTTTTTCGTTTGGGTCACCGGTTCTGGTATAAAGCTGCATCGTTTGTGGCCGAACTGTCGTCCCAGACACCTGTCGAAAACTTTCCATCCTGTTGCAAGGTAATGTCCATGAGCGAACGTCCCGAAGAGCCAAACCAGGCTCCTGACGCCGAAAGTCTACTGCCCATCGATGAGCACATCGAAGAAGGGCATGACGCTGAAGGTCGTAAAGTCCGGCATCGTGGTATCTATCTTCTGCCGAATCTTTTCACCACTGCGAATCTGTTCGCGGGGTTCTATTCCATCATCAACTCGATGAGTGCACAGGCTGCATTGAGCGCCGGTGACTCGGTCAGTGCCAGCAAGTATTTTGCGTTCGCCGCCATCGCGATTTTCGTCGCCATGGTGCTCGATGGTCTGGACGGTCGGGTTGCGCGGATGACCAATACCCAGAGCGCTTTCGGTGCCGAGTACGACTCGTTGTCGGACATGGTCGCCTTTGGTGTCGCACCGGCATTGTTGGCATTCGGCTGGGCCCTGGGTGACATGGGCAAGGTCGGCTGGATGGTTGCCTTCATCTATGTGGCGGGCGCGGCGTTGCGTCTGGCCCGGTTCAATACCCAGGTTGGTACGGCGGACAAGCGCTACTTCATTGGCCTGGCCAGTCCGGCGGCGGCGGGTGTTGTTGCTGGGATCGTCTGGGCATTCAGCGATTACGGCATCCAGGGTTCCAAGATGTCGTTTCTGGTGGCGCTGATGGTGGCGGCCGCCGGTATGTTGATGGTCAGCAACATCAAGTACAACAGCTTCAAAGAGCTGGACTTGAAAGGGCGTGTGCCTTTTGTGGCGATCCTTGCCGTGGTGTTGGTGTTTGCCGTTGTATTCAGTGATCCGCCGCGCATTCTGTTGCTGGTGTTCCTCGGGTATGCGGCCTCAGGCCCGGTTCAATACCTGTTACGTCTTCGTCGGAATAAAAACGTGTAATTTCCCTCATACTCCGCAGTCTATTGGTGCATCTGTCCTCCAATGCTGCGGAGTAGCCATGCTGATCAAATTCCCCAAAGCGTCTGACTGTCATGAGTCGGACGTGACGCCTGAATCCCTCTATCTCTCTCGTCGCAATGTGCTCGGTGCTGCCGTGGCCGGCTTGGCCGTGAGCAGCCTTCCTCGATGGGCCAATGCTGGCGATGCTGCGCGCTACGCCGACGTCGAGCCTGGCAAGGCGCCGTCCTGGTTCGCCGAAAAGCTTCCTTCTACAAAGTGGGGGGCGGTCAACGTCAAGGATGAAGCGATCACACCGTTCAAGGATGCAACCCACTACAACAACTTCTATGAGTTCGGCACTGACAAAGGTGATCCGGCGGCCAATGCTGGCGCGCTGAAGACCGAGCCATG
>NZ_CM155280.1:1815000-3022500 GCF_056680395.1 Pseudomonas sp. ASL4
AACCATACACCGAAGCTACGGGTATCACTTAGGTGATGCGGTAGAGGAGCGTTCTGTAAGCCTGTGAAGGTGAGTTGAGAAGCTTGCTGGAGGTATCAGAAGTGCGAATGCTGACATGAGTAACGACAATGGGTGTGAAAAACACCCACGCCGAAAGACCAAGGTTTCCTGCGCAACGTTAATCGACGCAGGGTTAGTCGGTCCCTAAGGCGAGGCTGAAAAGCGTAGTCGATGGAAAACAGGTTAATATTCCTGTACTTCTGGTTATTGCGATGGAGGGACGGAGAAGGCTAGGCCAGCTTGGCGTTGGTTGTCCAAGTTTAAGGTGGTAGGCTGGAATCTTAGGTAAATCCGGGATTCTAAGGCCGAGAGCTGATGACGAGTGTTCTTTTAGAACACGAAGTGGTTGATGCCATGCTTCCAAGAAAAGCTTCTAAGCTTCAGGTAACCAGGAACCGTACCCCAAACCGACACAGGTGGTTGGGTAGAGAATACCAAGGCGCTTGAGAGAACTCGGGTGAAGGAACTAGGCAAAATGGCACCGTAACTTCGGGAGAAGGTGCGCCGGTGAGGGTGAAGCATTTACTGCGTAAGCCCATGCCGGTCGAAGATACCAGGCCGCTGCGACTGTTTATTAAAAACACAGCACTCTGCAAACACGAAAGTGGACGTATAGGGTGTGACGCCTGCCCGGTGCCGGAAGGTTAATTGATGGGGTTAGCTAACGCGAAGCTCTTGATCGAAGCCCCGGTAAACGGCGGCCGTAACTATAACGGTCCTAAGGTAGCGAAATTCCTTGTCGGGTAAGTTCCGACCTGCACGAATGGCGTAACGATGGCGGCGCTGTCTCCACCCGAGACTCAGTGAAATTGAAATCGCTGTGAAGATGCAGTGTATCCGCGGCTAGACGGAAAGACCCCGTGAACCTTTACTATAGCTTTGCACTGGACTTTGAATTTGCTTGTGTAGGATAGGTGGGAGGCTTTGAAGCGTGGACGCCAGTTCGCGTGGAGCCAACCTTGAAATACCACCCTGGCAACTTTGAGGTTCTAACTCAGGTCCGTTATCCGGATCGAGGACAGTGTATGGTGGGTAGTTTGACTGGGGCGGTCTCCTCCTAAAGAGTAACGGAGGAGTACGAAGGTGCGCTCAGACCGGTCGGAAATCGGTCGTAGAGTATAAAGGCAAAAGCGCGCTTGACTGCGAGACAGACACGTCGAGCAGGTACGAAAGTAGGTCTTAGTGATCCGGTGGTTCTGTATGGAAGGGCCATCGCTCAACGGATAAAAGGTACTCCGGGGATAACAGGCTGATACCGCCCAAGAGTTCATATCGACGGCGGTGTTTGGCACCTCGATGTCGGCTCATCACATCCTGGGGCTGAAGCCGGTCCCAAGGGTATGGCTGTTCGCCATTTAAAGTGGTACGCGAGCTGGGTTTAGAACGTCGTGAGACAGTTCGGTCCCTATCTGCCGTGGACGTTTGAGATTTGAGAGGGGCTGCTCCTAGTACGAGAGGACCGGAGTGGACGAACCTCTGGTGTTCCGGTTGTCACGCCAGTGGCATTGCCGGGTAGCTATGTTCGGAATAGATAACCGCTGAAAGCATCTAAGCGGGAAACTAGCCTCAAGATGAGATCTCACTGGGACCTTGAGTCCCCTGAAGGGCCGTCGAAGACTACGACGTTGATAGGTTGGGTGTGTAAGCGCTGTGAGGCGTTGAGCTAACCAATACTAATTGCCCGTGAGGCTTGACCATATAACACCCAAGCAATTTGCTTGCTTCGAGCTGAAAAGCGAAAGAGCACCAGATTGCGGTGTGTGAAGACGAAACGAACCGAAAGTTCGAGACACTCACAAAACACCGAGATCTATCACATACCCATTCGCTGGAGCGTACTCCGTAAGGAGAACGACCTGGCTACCGAATTTCTTGACGACCATAGAGCATTGGAACCACCTGATCCCATCCCGAACTCAGCAGTGAAACGATGCATCGCCGATGGTAGTGTGGGGTTTCCCCATGTGAGAGTAGGTCATCGTCAAGATTAAATTCCGAAACCCCTATCTGCGTATGCAGGTAGGGGTTTTGTTTTGCCCGAAGAAAAGCATGGCTTCGACAGCCGCACAAATTTGCACAGTTATTTTCGATTCAGAACACTAGAATAGGCCCACCTTTTTCGGAGCCAGAGCCTTTTATGCCAGATCCGGTTGACGCCTCACGGCTGTCAGATTTACCGCTGGACGACTTGGTGGCGTGTCACGAGTGCGACCTGCTGATGCGTAAGCCCGAACTCGCCCATGGCGAGAAAGCCCTCTGTCCGCGCTGCGGTTATGAGCTCTATGCCCATCGGCACAATGTCGTTCAACGCAGCCTCGCCTTGGTCATCGCCGCACTGTTGTTGTATGTCCCGGCGAACTTTTTACCCATCATGCAGCTCAATCTACTCGGGCAATCGTCGCAAGACACTGTCTGGAGCGGCGTTGTAGGCCTGTTCGATACCGGTATGCAAGGCGTCGCGGTGGTTGTGTTTTTGTGCAGCATGGGAATCCCGCTGCTCAAGTTACTCTGTCAGTTGGCGGTGCTACTCAGCATTCGTTTCAACATCGGGCGCAGTTACGGTTTGTTGCTCTACCGCATTTACCACCATCTTCGGGATTGGGGGATGCTCGAGGTTTACCTCATGGGCGTGCTGGTAGCGATCGTCAAGCTGGCAGATATGGCAGCCATCACCGTAGGTCTTGGCCTGGCGTGCTTTATCAGTTTGTTGTTGGTCCAGGTCTGGCTGGAGGTTGTGATGTCGCCTCATCAGATCTGGCAGGCTTTGTCAGGAGAAGATGCCCATGCGGGCGATTGATGCAGGCATTCTGATTTGTACCGAATGCCATGAGTTGAACAAGCAGGAAGCCGACACCGATGAGCAGGTGTGCACCCGTTGCGGTGCATTGGTTCACGCCCGTCGTCCGAACAGCTTGATGCGCACCTGGGCATTGCTGATCACCGCCGCGATTCTTTACATCCCGGCCAATGTGCTGCCGATCATGACCGTCAGCTCACTCGGCAAGGGTGATCCCAGCACCATCATGTCTGGCGTGATCCAACTGGTTCAGCACGGCATGATTCCAATCGCGGCCGTGGTTTTTATTGCCAGCATTCTGGTACCAACGTTCAAACTCGTGGGTATCGCATTACTGCTGTTTTCGGTGCAGCGTCGCCAGCCACTGTCGGCACGCCAGCGGATTGTGATGTACCGCTTTATCGAGTTCATCGGCCGTTGGTCAATGCTGGATATCTTTGTGATCGCCATCCTGGTGGCGGTCGTGAATTTCGGACGGCTTGCCAGCGTCGAAGCCAATCTTGGCGCCATCGCCTTCGCCAGTGTGGTGATTCTGACGATGCTTGCCGCAGTTACTTTCGATCCCCGACTGATTTGGGATAACACGGAGTCGGACGACGACCATGACTGATTTGCCTACAGCGAAAACCCGACCGGCCTCGAACTGGTCAGCTATCTGGGTACTGCCACTGATCGCCCTGATCATCGGCGGCTGGCTCGGCTGGCGTGCCTACAACGAAACCGGTATCGAGGTTCAGGTGCGTTTCGAAAGCGGCGAAGGCATTCAGGCCAATAAGACCGAAGTGGTCTACAAAGGCATGTCGGTCGGTAAGGTGAAGACCCTCAAACTCGATGACGACGGCAGCTCCAAAGGAGTGATCGCCACGGTCGAGATGAACAAGGACGTGGAGCAATACCTCAAGACCAGTACGCGCTTCTGGCTGGTTAAACCGAGCGTGAGCCTGGCCGGTATCACCGGTCTCGAAACCCTAGTGTCGGGCAACTACGTAGCCATCAGCCCCGGTGAAGGCGAGCCGGCCCGCAAGTTCAAAGCCCTGGCTGAAGAGCCGCCGCTGTCGGACTCCAAACCCGGTCTGCACCTGACCATCAAGGCTGATCGTCTGGGCTCTCTGAATCGCGGCAGCCCAGTGTTCTACAAGCAGATCAAAGTTGGCCAGGTCAAAAGCTATCTGCTGTCCGAAGACCAAAGCACGGTCGAGCTCAAAGTCTTCATCGAGCCTACCTACGCCAGCCTGGTGCGCAAACACACGCGCTTCTGGAACTCCAGTGGCATCAGCATCGACGCCAATCTGTCCGGTGTGAAAATTCGCAGCGAGTCCCTGGCCAGCATCGTCGCCGGCGGCATCGCGTTTGCCACTCCGGAAAACCGCAAGGACAGCCCGCCCACCGATCCGAGCCTGCCGTTCCGTCTGTATGAAGACTTCGATGCGGCGGCTGCCGGTATTCGGGTCAAGGTCAAACTCAGCGACTTTGAAGGCTTGCAGGCTGGCCGTACGCCCGTGATGTACAAAGGCATCCAGGTCGGCAATCTGAAAGCTCTGAAGATCGATCCGGACTTGTCGGGTGCCACCGCTGAATTGACCCTTGACCCGTTGGCTGAAGATTACCTCGTCACCGGGACTCAGTTCTGGGTGGTCAAGCCGTCGATCTCGCTGGCGGGTATCACCGGTCTCGAAGCCCTGGTCAAAGGCAACTACATTGCCGTGCGCCCGGGCGACAAGGGCAGCGCGCCGCAGCGCGAGTTCGTGGCCCGGGCCAAGGCTCCGCCCCTGGACCTGCGCTCGCCGGGCCTGCACATGGTGCTGTTCACCGATAATCTCGGCTCCCTGGAGGTCGGTAGCCCGATTCTCTACAAACAGGTCAAAGTCGGTTCGGTCCAGAGCTATCAGTTTTCCAAGACCAAAAAACAATTGATCATCGGCGTTCACATCGAGAAGGAATACGAGGGGCTGGTCAACGCCTCGACGCGGTTCTGGAATGCCAGCGGCATTACGCTCAGCGGTGGTTTGACCGGCGGAATCCAGGTCAAAAGTGAGTCACTGCAAAGTCTGATGGCCGGCGGTATTGCTTTCGAAACCCCGGAAGCCAAGGCGCCGTTGCAAAAGAAAATCCCGCGCTTCCGTTTGTTTGCCAGCCATGACGAGGCAAACCAGAAAGGCGCCGTGGTCACCATCAAGGTCGATCGCGCTGATGGCCTGCGCAGCGGTACGCCGATTCGCTTCAAAGGGCTGGATGTCGGCAAGATTGAAGACGTCGACCTCAGCGATGACCTGCAGTCGGTGATGCTGACCGCGCGGATTACCGAAGTACCGGAACGCATCGCGCGGGAGGGCAGTCAGTTCTGGGTGGTCAAGCCTGAGCTGGGGTTGATCAAGACGTCGAACCTCGAAACCCTGGTCACGGGTCAGTACATCGAAGTGCAGCCGGCCGCGAAAAACCTCGGCCCGCAGAAAAACTTCGTGGCGCTGGCCAACCCGCCGGAGTCCGCCAAGGTAGAAGCCGGGTTGAGTCTGGTGTTGAGCGCGGCGCGTCGTGGTTCGCTGAAAACCGGCGTGCCGGTGACGTACCGTGAAATCACCGTCGGCAAGGTAATCGGTTATGAATTGGGCCAGACCGCGGATCGTGTGTTGGTGCACATCCTGATCGAGCCGAAGTACGCGCCATTGGTGCGCAGCGGCACGCGGTTCTGGAACACCAGCGGTTTTGGCTTTGATTTTGGATTGTTCAAAGGCGCGACGGTGCGGACCGAGTCGCTGGAGACGCTGATCCAGGGTGGTATCGCTTTTGCCACGCCGGAGGGTGAGCGCATGGGCAGTCCGGCCCGGCCAGAACAGACGTTCCCGTTGTTCGACAAGTTTGAAGATGAATGGCTGACCTGGGCGCCGAAGATTTCCCTCGGTAAGTAGTTTATTGGCGGCTGTGCTGCCGCCATCGCGAGCAAGCTCGCTCCCACAGTGGATTTGTGTCGAACATAAAACCTGTGGGAGCGAGCTTGCTCGCGATGGGGCCCTCAAAACCACCGAAAAGCCTTCAATAAAAAAGGCCGCGATCCAATGGATTGCGGCCTTTTTTCGTCTCTAACGGTTTAAATCAAACCGCATCCAGCTCCGGCTCATCGGCTTCAACGTTCAAAGTCGGCTTCACTTCATCATGCCGACGAATGTACTTCCAGTCCGCCTCATCAATGTAGATCCCGTTCGGCCCGCTACCACCTTCCAGGTCAATCGCCACACTGGCGCAAACCTGTGGCTTCACACTCGCCAGGATCGGCACGAAGCCCAGTTGCAGACTGGTTTCCAGCAGCGCTGCCTGGTTTTTCTCGTCGATGTCCGCCGCCTCGTCGAGGTAGTACGGCAGACGCACGCGACCGGCCTGGTCGCGGTCCATCAAGTGCAGCAACAAATACATGTTGGTCAGCGCCTTGATGGTCATAGTGGTGCCGTTGGACGCCGCGCCGTCGATGTCGGTGTGAATCACCGGTTGACCGTTGACCTTGGTGATCTCGAACGCAAGCTCGAACAAGTCCTTGAGGCCGAGCTGGTTGTGGTTTGCCGCCACCAGCCGCGCCAGGTATTCCTTGGCTTCTTCGTTCTTGTTGTCTTGATCGGCGCTTTGGCTCAGGTCAAACACAGAAAGGGTTTCGCCTTCTTCGTATTGGCCGGCGCTGTGGATGATCTGGTCGATGTGCTTGAGGGCTTCCTTGTTCGGCGCGAGCACGATGCGGAAGCTCTGCAGGTTGGAGACCTGACGCTTGTTGATCTCGCGGTTGAACAGCGCCAGTTGATGCTCGAGGCTGTCATAGTCGCTGCGGATATTGCGCAGGGTCCGGGCGATGTCGGTGACCGCTGCACGGCGCGCCTTGCCGAGGGTCAGCGCTTCGTCGGTGCGGTGCGCGTACGCGTTGATCAGCAATTGCAGGCGACGTTCCATGTCGTCTTCGCTGTCGAACTTGGCCACGCCCTTGAGACGGACCTGCGCATACAGCGCTTCGATCTGACCATCGCTGCGCTGCAAACCCTGCCAGCTGTCCTGGTAGTCGTTGAGCAACGGCAACAGGTTGTCCATGGAATCGTCGATCGGGTCCATGAACGGTGTGCCGAACGGCATGTCTGCCGGCAACAGCTGACGGCGGCGCAGGGCGTCGTCGAGGGTGCGTTGCTTGGCTTCCATGTCGCCGATCTGCCGGCCGACCAGTTGCAGCTTGGCCGACAATTGCTGGACGCGTTCGGTGAAGGCGTCGCTGGAACGCTTCAACTCTTCCTGCGCCGCTTCCATCTGCGCCAATTGCTCAAGCTTGTCGTCTTCCTCGGCGCTCAAGGTTTGCGCGCGGCGGAAATCTTCCAGGGCTTTCTGCGCATCCAGCACTTGCTGGTACAACGCTTCGGTCTGGGTCTTGCTCGCCGCGCGGTCAGCGACCACGGCAGCCTGGGTTTTCAGTTGCTTGAGCTCTTTTTCCAGACGCTCTTTCTGATCGCGCAAGGCTGCGCGGTCGGCCAGGGCTTGCAGGGCTGGCGGCTCGATGTGCGAGATGTCGATGGACAGCCCCGGCACCTCGAAACGTTCGCCTTTGAAGCCGTCTAGGATCAGCTCCAGGGATTTGACCCACTGACCGTCCTCGTCCAGCGTAATCCCGTGCTCGCCCAGCGGCAGGCTGAACAGCGCGCTGTTGAACAGGCGCATCAGGCGCTCGACGTCCTGTTGCGAGAACTCTTCTCGCAGTCGGGCGTAGCTGTTGTTGTCGGCGTGATCGAGTTGCTGCTTCACCGACTTCAGGCGTTTTTCCAGATCCCGCAGACGTTCTTCCAGGTCTTCGGCGCTGAACTGCCGGGACTGGGCCAGTGCACCAGCCAGTTCATCGTGCGCATCCTTGGCCGCCAGCAGTTGCTGCTCCAGGACTTTGACGTCAGTGACCAGCGCGAAGCGATGCTTGAGCACCGACAACTCGCCGAGCCAGCGCTGGATTCCGGTGATTTCCCGCTCCAGGCGCATCAGCTCTTGCGTACCGCCACGCTGATCGTTTTGCAACGCGTCCTGCTCGCCGCGGTAATGCTCGGCCTGGATGGTCAGCTCTTCCTTGCGCGCACTGGCGTAGTCCGACCAGGTGCCGAGCAACGAATCGAGCAACGGCGAGATGCGGTGCAACTTGCCGCGCAGGATGTTGCGCTGGGTAACGCCTGAGGCCAACGCTTCAACCAGCGGGCCGGCGGTGACCAGCGAGTTGTAGTCCTGCTCCATGCGTCGTACATCGCGGAAGGCTTCTTCGCACGCAGCGATGTAGTCGACGCTGCCGGAACGCAGGCTGTGTTCGAAGGCGTCGAGGAATAGTTGCTTGAGCTTGGCCGCGGTGATTTCGCGCATGTGCAGCAGGTTGATGAACAACGCGCGGAAAGTCTTGAGGCTCTGTTCGCTGGTGGAACGCAGCGGGATCAGGGTCAGGTCTAGCGGAATAGAAGTGTGGCCGCCGACCAGCAAACGTCGCAGTTCATCTGGCTTGAGTTCGTAGGCTTTCAGGCCCTCTCGCTCAAGGTTGGTGAACAACTCTTTCTGGCGCAGGCAGGTGTCGTTTTTCTGGTAATGGGCCAGATCCAGTTTGCCGGCGTAGGCAAAGAACTGGTGACCGAACCCACCACCCGGGCCGCGACCGACCACGCCGATCACGTGCGGACCATGGGGCAGCGAGACTTCGACCAGGATGTAGCTGGTGTCCGAGGCGAAGTAGAAACGCCGGGATTGTTCCAGGCTGTACTTGCCGAAACTCATGTCCGACATGCGCGCCAGGATCGGGAACTGCAAGGCGTTGATCGACGCGGATTTACCAAGGTTGTTCGCGCCGTAGACCGACAGCGGCTCTTCCAGCGGGAACAGCCCGAGGCTGTAACCGGCGGTGTTCAAAAGGGCGAAGCGGCGAATGCCGTAGCGTTCCTTGCTCATGCGTCGGTCTCCTGTTCTTCGGCAATGGCGCGGGCCATGGCGTCTTCTTCGCTTTCTTCCGCGAAGTCACTGAGGTCCAGCGGGTCATCGGTTTCCAGCAGCTTTTCGTCGCTGTCATCATCGATCAGCACCGGCGCTGGCAGTGGCAGCACGCTGTGCAGGCTGGCCGCCAGATCGCGGTCTTGCTGGACTGACAGGCAAACGTCGAGGAAACGGTGCATCGGCGGCAGGAAACGGTAGATGCCGTTTTCTTCGCCGGCAAAACCGAGTTGGGTCATGCGGCGCATGATTTTTTCTTCGAGTTCTTCGACGGTCTGCACTTCGGCCTGGATGAACAGGTCGCGATACTTCTCCAGCAACGATGGCAATTCATCACGACCGAGGCTGCCACCGTCGAGCACGGCGACCGGATCGCGGCCCTGATCCGCCAGATGCTCGACGAGGATGAAAGTGAACAACGCCAGACGCTGAGCGGTCTTGTTCACCGCTGCAGCGGCAAGGTCTGGCACAAAGTAGTAGAAACCACGGGTGTCGCAGACCAGTTCAAAACCCAACGCCTTGAACAGCGTGCGGTACTGGTCCTGGAAGTTCGACAGTTGTGCGTACAGCTCCGGATCTCGGCGGCTGACGTGATAGCCCTTGAACAGCTCGCGAAAGATCGGCGCCAGCTGGGACAGTTCGTTTAGATCAAGATGCATTTGGGATGCTCGCGGAATCCTCGGCGGCGGTGTCGCCGGCCGAGAGCAGGGCGAAGGAGCGCAGGCTGACCTGGTGCTCATGAGTGTGGTAATCGCGGCGTTCCAGACGCTCGCGTTTGAAGCGTTTTTCCCGTGACAAGCGCGAGAACCAATACAGCAATTCGTCGGTAGCGCCGTCCGGTTCCTGCTCCAGCAGCCAGGTCATCAGGTCCGGCATCGGCAACGCGTCTTCACAGCGTTCGAGCATTTCCCGAACCGTGCGTGGCGCGCGCGGGGCTTCGCCTTTCTGGGTTTTGTGAGCCTTGGGGAAACGCGCCGGTTTTGGCTCGAAACGCGCCAGGGCGTAGACATAGGCTTCGACCTGACTGGCACTGCCGAGGAAGGTGCTTTGCGGACGCGTGAACATTGGCATCGCGGCTTGCGGCACCGCATCAATGCCTTTACGGCGGATGGCCGACAGGGCCAGCGCTGCGCCACGGGTTACGGCGTTGTGGCGGCGGGCTTCTTCACGCAGCGGCAATAGCAGTTCGCGGGCATGACGCAAGGTCAGTTGGGCGCTGGTCTGCATTTCGAGGATGCGTGCGTGGGTGCGCAGCAGCATGTCGTCATCGACCAAGTGGCCGAGGCGCTGCTGTTCGGTGAGCATGCGCAGCAGAACGTTTTCGACTTTGCGCACGCCTTGCTCGAAGGCGCCGTCGGCGTTCACCAACTGGATCATCGGTTCGACGTATTCGTCCCAGGTCGCCAGTACTTCGGCGTAACGCTGACGCAGCGGGATCTGCCGGTCGCTGGTCTTGGCCCGCTCGGCAACGGCCACCAGGGCCTGTTCGTCGTTGGCGAGTTTCTTCAAAACGTCCCGCACGCGCATGTCGAGCAAGCGCAACTGGCGCGCCAAATCGTGGCCGTCGCGGATGTCGAACGCGTCCTGGATATAACCGGCCAGGCGCTCGAGATGGCGCAGATAGGCTTCGATTTCCAGGCACAAGCCCAAACGGTGCTCACGGCGCAGGTAAGCGAGGAAGTCGTGGATCTGCGCATTGAGCTCGAAACGGTTCGGGCTTTTCGCCACGGGCACCAGAATGTCGAGGCGGATCCACACGTCCAGCAGGCTGGTGATGTCCTGCGGTGTACTGTCCAGTTGCTGGGCGGCCAACTGTGAACGCAGTTCGTTGAGGCTCAAAGTGCCTTGGTCGAAGTGCTCGCACAGTGGCTCCAGAAGTGCCCAGTGTTCAGCGAGGGCGCGCAAGACGCGCTTGGGTTCGATCATCGGGATGGCCGGCTGGTTGACGATTAAAAGCGGCGATTGTACTGCATCGCGCCTGTTGCGATTCACTCTCGGGACGGGCTGTCGCTGTTTCTATGGGTAAGAGTATCGATCAAGCGCGGGCGATCTTCGGCGAAGGGCGGTAGAATCAGCGCACTATTAGTTATCCACAAGTGGCCGACCTTTGCTTATCGAGTCTCGCCGCCGCGCTTATTTGACCGCCATGCAGGTGGTCAATTGGCTGCCGCGCACCGAATTGCCCTTTGCTGCGCCCTCGCGCCCCGAACTGCTGGAGGCGCTTGAGCCGTTGGTCATCGCCCCGGTGGCGCCGGCTCCAGTGGCTGAGACGCCCGTGGAACCGCTGGTCAAACCGGCCGAACGGGTGAAAATCGAGGTGCCGCGGCCATCGCTGGCCAGCACACGCACCAACGCCAAGGTTGAAGAAGAGGCGGCGCCGGTCGCCATCAAGGCGCCAGTTGTGCCGCCGCCGCGTTTCGCCCTGCAATTGTTGCGGGCCGGGCGCTGCCTGCTGTTGGTGGAGTTACCCACAGGCGAAACCTTCCAGACCCGCGATCCCGCCTATATGTTGCTCAAGGACATGCTGCGTGCCGCCGGTCTGCCGGACAGCCCGCAAATTGTCGGCGAGCCGGTGCGCTGGCCGCTGTTGTCTCGCGGCACCATGGATCAAGGCCCGGAAGCCGCTCGCGATTTCGTGCAAGGTTTCCTCTCGGCCCGGCTCGAAGACGCCCCGTGCGTCTGCCTGTGGCTGATTGGTTTGCCGGCGGTGCGGTTTGCCGGTGAGGCGAACGCCGAATCCTTCAACCGTGAACTCCAGGTCGAAGGCCTGGGCTCGGTCTGGGCCCTGCCGGGTCTGGAATTATTAATGGAAGAGCCACAGCGTAAGGCTGATGTCTGGCAAGCCATGCGTCGGCTGATGGCGCGCTGGAAAGAATCAAATGATTGATGCTGTATCGTTCCGCCCGATGACCGAGGCGGACATGGACGCTGTACTGAAAATCGAATACGCGGCCTATAGCCACCCGTGGACCCGCGGAATTTTTCTCGATGGCCTGGGCAAGTACCAGATCTGGCTGATGTTCGAAGGTTCGCAGCAGGTCGGGCATGGCGTGGTGCAGATCATTCTTGATGAAGCGCATCTGCTGAACATCACCGTCAAACCGGAGAATCAGGGCCGTGGCCTGGGTTTGACGTTGCTGGAACACTTGATGTCCCGGGCGTATGACGCCAAGGCACGCGAGTGTTTCCTGGAAGTGCGTGACAGCAACCGTGGGGCGTTTCGGTTGTATGAGCGGTATGGGTTTAATGAGATTGGACGTCGTCGGGATTACTACCCGGCGGTGGGTGGGCGTGAAGATGCCGTCGTTATGGCCTGCACTTTGGTCGACTGAACACCAATCCCCTGTAGGAGCTACCGAAGGCTGCGATCTTTTGATTTTTCTGTCTCTCAAGATCAAAAGATCGCAGCCTTCGCCAGCTCCTACAGGGAAATCCGATCAATCAAATAGATCGGCGGTGTTAGTCCAAAAAATTGATCAACGATTCCCGTCAACCGGATCGCGATTCGCCATTTCCGCCTCATCCAACCCATTCCCGCCGCCAATGTCCTCCTCATCGACGATGCTTAAATCCCAATCGGCCGGTTCCCCTTCGCCTGCCTCGTGGGCATCCCGTGCGCCATCTTCACGGATCAGGGTTTCCGGGCTCATGTCATCGTCGGTAGACTCATGGTCGTCGGTCGAAGCACCGGTCATGCCGGCTTCACGGACACGTTCGCGGGGCATCAGTCGCTCGCGTTCATTTTCCGGCAACTCGTCACCGATTTTTGCGCTGGGTTCTTCCTCGTCGAAATCCAGCTCATGCATCGAGCCCATGCGGTCTTCGTTGTCGTCGATGGGCTCGGGTTGCACCGCATCGTACGGACGTCGTGATTCAGTCATGGCAATTCCTCATACTGTGGGCCTTACTAAGGTGGACCCACTGGGTTGCCGAGAATTCCCCCGGCATGGAGCTGCGGGCTAGCTGGTGTAAACATCAGGGCATCAGGGGTATCTGCATCGCGCGCGTGACCCCGACGGGCGGTCGTCTGTCAAAGCTGCGCATCATTCTTGAGGCTTCATTGCATGAACGAATTACAAGATCTGATTGATAACAACGAGCGCTGGGCCGACGCGATCACGAAAGAAGATCCTGATTTCTTCGCCAAGCTGGCGCGTCAGCAAACCCCGGAATACCTGTGGATCGGTTGCTCCGACGCCCGGGTGCCGGCGAACGAGATCGTTGGCATGCTGCCCGGCGACCTGTTCGTGCACCGTAACGTCGCCAACGTGGTGCTGCACACCGACCTTAATTGCCTGTCGGTGATTCAGTACGCGGTGGACGTGCTTAAGGTCAAACACATCCTGGTCACCGGCCACTATGGCTGTGGTGGCGTGCGTGCGTCTATGCAGGACCGTCAATTGGGCCTGATCGATGGCTGGTTGCGCTCGATTCGCGATCTTTATTATGAAAAGCGCGAAGAGCTGGCCAAGTTGCCGACCGAAGAGGAGCGGGTCGACCGCCTCTGCGAGCTCAACGTGGTCCAGCAAGTGGCCAACGTCGGTCACACCAGCATTGTGCAAAACGCCTGGCATCGTGGGCAAAGCCTGTCGATCCACGGTTGCATCTATGGCATCAAGGATGGTCGCTGGAAAAGCCTGAACGCCACGATCAGCGGCTTCGAGCAACTGCCGCCGCAGTATCGCTTGCGTCCAGTCGGGGCGTTGTAACGTCTTTCAACACAGACTTCGCCGACGCCAGTGCAGTAAAAACAGCTGGCCGTCGGCGTTGGGTGGCTCATCGTAGCCGGTGATCCAGCCGCGACAGTCCGCCGAGCCACACTGGCAGGCGAACTGGCGCAGCAGTTTGTCTTCGGTCGCGGCGTAATCCATTGTCAGCCTGTCGCCGTTGTTAATGTCCTTCAGTGCCCATAACCACAGCTCGCTCATATCGAGAAACACGTTCGGGTCGCAGGAGTGACTTAGCAGCCCGCAAAAGCGCGGGTCGTAGACGTGGATGCCGGGAGCCAGTTGCCGTGTATGCGCACAGCGATAAGGCAGCAGATGCCCTGAAGCCCGGCAGATTCGGCTGATGCGTGGAAATGACCGACGTGCCACCACGGCCTCGGCTGAGCCTTGGGCGTCGCAGATGATTTCAAAGTCGGCCCTGGAAGGAAATCCAAGGCGAATGGGTAATTCTGCAAAGGGATAGATGCCATCGGGTGTTGGCATTCGCATCCCGTCCAACGTTTGGGTTTTCATAACGATCCTTGTCGGCAAGGTGTTGCGACCTCTGAAAGCTGACGCTCCTGTCAGCCCTGCAACAGTTGGGTATGCCTCAAGCCTCTCGCAAATCAATCATTCGGTCTACTGTCAGAACTGACAGGCGAATAGTGCGCTTTTGCGCGTCAGCCATGGCTCACGCGCAAAAGGCTTTTATCGTTTCAAAGGTGCGGTTCAGGGATCGCCGCTGCGGGTGCCGGGGCTTGCAGCTGTTGGAGCTGGGACTTGACCGGTGGCGTGGCGCATTTGGCTGCCGCGTCTGCCGGCGTCAGGTTACGGACCGAGGTGTAGAACAGCTCACAGGTTTTTTCTTTCTGGGTCACTTGCCAGGTCTGGGTGCAGCTATTGAGCAGGGCACTCGGATCACTGCCCGGTTTGCTGCCCATCCCGGCTTGCCAGCAGGCAGCGCTCAAATCCTGGCCCATGACTGTCAGGCCTGCGGCATCCGCCTTGGCCTGGGCATCCGGACCGGTGTAGCTGGCCGGGTCGGCGGCGTACCAGATGTAACTTGGATGGTTGGAACCCAAGACCGGCACTTTTACGCCAGCGCTAGGGCTGATGGTTGCCAGGCCCAACACATTTACGGTCACCCCGTATTGCTGCTTGATCCAGTTACGCACCGGCGCACCGAAGGCGACCATTGGCAATGTTGCGCCTTTGGCGTTCTGGCTGACTTCCTTGACCATGGTGGTCTGGTAGTCCTTGAAGTAGTCGTAAACACCTTCCAGATCCTTGCCCGCGTTGGACGGCGCGGCAATTGGCGCGATGTCGATGATGGTTTGATAGGCCGGTGTCTGGGCGGCTGGAATACCGTTGTCGACCAGCAGCGTGGCCCAGCGATCGGTCGTGGCCGACTCCAGGTAATCCTGGGCCTGGGTCAACGAGTAATCCGGCGGGAAGTGCAGCAGCTCGACACTTTTGCGGTTTTCCAGCGCCATGCCCAATGGCAGGAACAGATACCAGCTGTAAGCCCACTTGCCGTCGGCGTTGAGTTTGCTGGCGCCGTTGTAGGCCAGATCCCCGGCATCGAGCAGCGCTGCCAGGGGTTTTTCATACCCATTGGGTACGCCGCTGATTTCGGCGTAGAGCTGATCGTTATCGGTTTTCACCAGGACTTTGGCGGCGCTGTAACCATCGCGCTGCACGCTTTGGGTCAGGTAATGCTCGACGGTCTGCTCCAGCGTCCAGTTGCGAAAGCAGATTACGTTGCAGTTGTTGGGGTAAGCGAAGAGTCGGGTGACGCGCTCGGTGCTGCCCAGCTTGAGATCGACATCGGCGTGGGCGGCGGCACTCAGGGTGAGGGCGGCGAGGGTAAGTCCTGCGAGTTTGAACATGCTCAGATCCTTTTCAGCGTGGGCCCTCGTAGGCGGGGCGCCTCCATACTGAAACCAGATGTGTCGAGCGGTCCAGTACCCACGCAAAAAATCGCAGCCGATGACATTCCCCCGTAAGAGTTGCCGAAGGCTGCGATCTTTTGATCTTCAATCAATCAACCCGGAAAATGCAGAGCGTTGGTCAAATCCCCCATCGGCTTCTGGCCCCGGGCGATCATCGCGTCATCACGCATTTTGATCCCGTCGAGGGTTTCCAGTTGAAAGGTGCGAGTGATCAGCCGCAGGATCGAAGCGGTGTCATACACCGTGTGATCCACCGTGCCCTTGCGCGAGAACGGTGAAATTACCAGGGCCGGAATACGCGTTCCCGGGCCCCAGCGATCGCCTTTGGGCGGGGCAACGTGGTCCCACCAGCCGCCGTTCTCGTCGACGGTGATCACCACCACCATGTTTTTCCATTGCGGACTTTGCTGCAGCACTTTCAGTGCGCGGACGATATGCCGGTCGCCCGACGCGATGTCGGCGTAACCGGCGTGCATGTTCAGGTTGCCCTGGGGTTTGTAGAACGTCACCGCGGGCAGCTTGCCGGCTTCGGCGTCGGCCAGGAACTTGTTGGTGCTCGACTCATCGCCCAAACCGCCATCGCGCAAGCGCTTGGTGCGCTCGGCCGGGTTTTCCGGACCTTGGCGCTTGAAGTAGTTGAACGGCTGATGGTGGTACTGGAAATTCGGGATCTTCGGAATGGCGCCCGAATCCTTGTACTCCTCGATCGTGGCTTGCCATGCGCCGCCGTACCAGGCCCAGTCGACATTCTTTTTCGAGAGCTTGTCGCCGATGTGGTCGTGGGTTTGTGGTACCAGCACGCTCGGCAAAGGTTTGGCGTAGTCCGGGCGCTCGGGATCGCGGATCCAGGTCGGCCAATAGGGCGGCGCCATGGTGTTTACCGCGTAGCCATCCGGCGTCAATAGGCTTGGGCCGAACTGCGGCGGGCCAGTCATGGCGCTGGCGGGCGAGGCGTCCAGCGGCTTGAGGCGATTGTCGGTCGGGTCATCGCTTTGCAGCGTGGCGATCTGCGGCTTGGCGATCGAATTGGCAGCATCCGGGTAGAACGGCACCTGGGCGCTGATCAGGTATTGATGGTTCAGGTACGAGCCACCGAATGCCCCCTGGAAGAAGTTGTCGCAGAGCACGAACTCCTTGGCCACATCCCACAAACGCAATGAATAACGAGTCTGGGCGTAATGGCCCATCGTCAGGCCACCGGAGTCGGCCCAGGCGACAAAGCGGTCGTTCTTGCCGCCGTTGATTTGCATCTGGTTCTGATAGAACACGTGCCACAGGTCGCGGGTCACCAGACTCAGCGGCAAGTCTTCGCCTTGCGGGCCTTTGAGGGCGTACGGCGCATTCGGCAGGTGTTCCTGAAATTGCGTACCGGCGGGGTAAATCACGCCATCGAGGGTTTGCGGGCCAACTTGGTTAATGCCCCCCCAAACCGGCGGCAAGGTCGACAGCGCGCTGCCGTCGCGATCCTGCTGCGCGCCTTCCTCCGGCTTGAGCGCCGACAGCGGTTTTTCGACGCCCGGGAAGTCGGCAAACAAGTTATTGAAGCTGCGGTTTTCGCCGTAGATCACCACGACGTTTTTGACGTTTTCTTGCAGGGCTTTATCCAGCTCGGCAGGTGTCAGCGAGCGTTCAACCGGTTTGCCGGAACTGTCCCCTTGATTACCACAAGCACTCAGCGTTGCACCGACACCCAGTACGGCAACACCGCCAAGGAAGCGGCGGCGACTGGTATCCGTGGGTTGATCGGCTTCGGAGGAGGGGAGGTCGTTTCCGTCTTTGTCGTCGTTCATTCCAATTCCTTTTTCGCGAAATTGTTGCAATGTATTTCGGCGGGACGCTAGCAGCGCGATGTGACGGGGAGGTTACACGATGTCGGATCTGATCCGCAGTTGCATGCCTGACACAAAACCCGTGGCGAGGGAGCTTGCTCCCGTTGGGGCGCGAAGCGGCCCTGATATCAGCAACCGTGTTGTTTCAGGAGAAACGAGGTGGGCGCGTTACGACTGCTTCGCAGCCGAGCGGGAGCAAGCTCCCTCGCCACAGAAGCGGCGTTCATCGTAGAACCGATGAACGCCTGAGAGTATTTAAGGCATCACCGGCGCCGTATAAACCAGCGTCGTCCCCAACGCCCACAGCAGAAACAACACCAGAGGCGTGTGCACCAGCAACTGCACGAACGAAAACCCGATCAAGTCCCGCGCCTTCAACCCCAGCACGCCCAGCAGCGGCAGCATGTAGAACGGGTTGATCAGGTTCGGCAGGGCTTCGGCGGCGTTGTAGATTTGCACCGCCCAGCCCAGGTGGTAGTTGAGGTCAGTGGCCACTTGCATGACGTACGGCGCTTCGATGATCCACTTGCCGCCGCCCGACGGGATGAAGAAGCCGAGAATCGCCGAGTACACACCCATCAACAACGCGTAGGTGTCGTGGGACGCGATCTGTACGAAAAAGGTTGAGATGTGGTGGGCGAGGGTCTGGGCGTCAGCGCCTTTGACGGTGGTCATCAGTGCAGCAATTGAACCGTACAGCGGGAACTGGATCAGCACGCCAGTGGTGGTCGGCACCGCCCGGGACACCGCATCAAGGAAGCTGCGCGGGCGCCAGTGCAGCAGGGCGCCGAGCATCAGGAACAGGAAGTTGTAGGTGTTCAACCCAGAGATCGCGCTGATCGCCGGTTTGGTCGAGAACTCATGAAACAGCCAGCCGCCGGCCAACAACACCAGCAGAATCGTCAGCAATGGGCTATGTTCCAGCCATTCGCCGGGACGCGTTCGTGGTTGCAGCGGTGGCAGGTTGAAACTCGGGTCGATGCCGCAGGCCTTGGCGTCACGCGCGGTATTCGGGCCGGGCGCGGTGGCGTAGGCAATGATCAGCGAGACCACAATCAGCGCCAGCAACAGCACGCCGGACTGCCAGAGAAAGATCGTTTGAGTAAACGGGATGACCCCGGTGATCGATAGAATCGACGGCGGCAGGCTGGCCGGGTTGGCCTGCAATTGCGCGGCGGACGAGGACAGCCCCAGCGCCCAGACAGCGCCAAGCCCCAGATAAGCCGCCGCACCGGCCGCGCGGTAATCCATTTTCAGATCGGTGCGGCGGGCGAGGGCGCGTACCAGCAAACCGCCGAACACCAGCGACAGTCCCCAGTTGAGCAACGACGCGACCATCGAAATCAACGCGACCCAGGCTACGGCGGAGCGGCCGTTTTTCGGGATTCGCGCCAGGCGATCAATCAGCTTCACGGCTGGCGGTGAACTGGCGACCACATAACCGCCGATCACCACGAACGCCATCTGCATGGTGAACGGGATCAGACTCCAGAACCCGTCACCGAACGCCATGGCGGCGTCGGTGGGTTTGGCGCCCATGGCCATGGTCGCCACGGCGACGATGATCACTGCAAGGGCTGCGAATACCCAGGAATCGGGGAACCAGCGCTCGGCAAAACTTGAGCAGCGCAGGGCAAAACGGGCATAGCGGCTATCGTCGATATCAGCGGCCACGGGTGTACCTCGGATTTTTATGATTATTGTGGTGTTCCGGGCCGCAAAGGCCCGTCTGGTCAGGTGCCAACAGTAAATCAATCGAGGTTTTTTTGCGGGGCTGTTTTGCTGTTTTGTGCGGATTGCGTCATGTCCACCAAGGGAGGATGCTGCGCCGTGCCCAACCTCAGGAATGACCACGATTGAACAAGGACAGTGCTTTCGCCTACCAGGCCGTGTATCGCTATCTGGTCGAGCTGATTGACTCGGCCAGGACTGACGGCGAGTTAAAACTACCGTCATTGCGCCAGTTGGCGTTGCGCCTGAATGTCTCGGTATCCACCACCAAATATGCCTATGCCTTGCTTGAGGATGCGGGGCGCGTCTTTTCCCGACCCAAACTTGGCTACTTCTGCCCTGCGACTGCGATGCAACCCCCGGCACCGGCCGACAATCTGCTCGACAACGTTTACGCCTACGCGCGCCAGCCTGGCATGCTGGCGCTGTGCAGCGATGCGCCGTCGATGTTGCTGTCCCTGGAAAATCCACTGCTGATGATCGAACGCGAACTGGCGCGCCAATACCCGCGTTCGGCCGTGCCGTTGTATCAACCGTTTGGCGAGATCGAGTTGCGCACGGTATTGGCTGAGCGCTACACCCGTTCGACCGAACATTACTGGCGGCCGGAACAGGTGTACATCGGTGCCGACCTGCGCAGTGTCTTGGACATGTCGCTGGCCGCGCTGAACCTGCACGGGAGCGTGGCGTTGGTCGAGTCGCCGTGTTCCTGGGCGATTTTGCGGCAGTTGCACGCAGCGAATATCCGGGTAATTGAGGTGCCGCTGAACACCGACGGGCGCTTCGACCTGCAACAGATACACGAGGTGTTGCAGCGTGAGCCTGTGGCGTTGGCAGTGCTTTCTTCGACGGTGAACATTCCCCACGGCAGCCTCATGGCGGCGGCCGACAAACAACAGTTATGTGAATGGTTGAGTGAGCGCAATGTTTGGTTGTTCGAAAACGACAGCTACGGCGAATTCGGTTTCTTTGCCGAGCAGTCGCGCTACCGTGATTTCGCCAACCCCCAACGGCTGCTGGTGTTTTCCACCATCGATAAGGTCATCGGTTCGGAAGCACCGTTCGGCTATGTGCTGATTCGTGGACAGGAAGCGGCGATGCAGCGTCAGTGTCTGGACCGGGCCTTTCGCCTGTCGCCAATCCGTCAAAAAGCCCTCGCCCGTTTATTCAGCTCGCGACGTATCGATCAGCACACACAGGTGTTGCGCGGCCTGTTGGCTGGGCGCATGGCGCAGATGACTCGTCTGCTACAAGAGCACGCCGCCGACCAACTCAACGTGGTGGCGGCAGCCGGGGGCGCGACGCTGTGGGTGCAATCAGTTCACCCGGTGGACATGCGCCGGGTGTACGAGCGTCTGTTGGCCAAACGCATCGTGATCGCACCCGGAGCGCTGTTCAGCCAGCAGGGGTTGTGGGGTGATTGCCTGCGCCTGAGTTACACCGTCGACTGGAGCAAGGACATCGGCCAAGCAGTGAAGTCGCTGGCCGAGGCGATTGATCAGGAGCTTCAGCTGACGCCATAACAATGCTGCATCTGCGGAAACTGGCCGCTGCGCACTTCATCGGCAAAACGCTCGAAGGCCTGGCTGATCAGTGCGCCGACGTCCGCATAGGGTTTGACGAAGCGAGGCACATAGTCGCCGCCCAGTCCCAGCACATCCTCGGTCACCAACACTTGCCCGTCGCAGGCTGGCGAGGCGCCGATGCCAATGGTCGGCATCGGCGAGAAATCGCTGATGCGCCGGGCCAACGGTTCGGCCACACCTTCCAGCAACAAGCTGAACGCGCCGGCCGCGAGGTGCGCGCGAGCATCTTCCTCGATGGCCGCTGCGGTCGCATCATTCAAACCTTGAGTCTTGAAACCGCCCATGACGTTGACGTATTGCGGCATCAGGCCGATGTGCGCCATCACCGGAATGCCGCGCTGCACCAGGAACTCCACGGTGCTGGCCAAGGCCTTGCCGCCTTCGAGCTTGAGCGCATCGCAGCCTGTGCGGGCCAGCACTTCGGCGCAATTGCGGTAGGCCTGTTGCGGCGATTCCTGATAACTGCCGAACGGCATGTCGGCAATCACGCAGGCCTGCCGGGTGCTGGCCACCACCGCGCGGGTATGGCCGATGATTTCTTCCAGGCTCATGTCCAGGGTCGAGGTACGACCGTAGCCGACCATGGCGGTGGAATCGCCGATCAGCACGAAGTCGACAAACGGGTCCATCAACTCGGCCATCGAGCGGGTGTAGGCGGTCAGCGAGACGATTTTCTGTTGGCCTTTCATCGCTACCAGTTGGGGAACGGTCAGGCGTTTACTGCGGTTATGGCTGCTCATGGCGGCTTTCCTGTGGATTGGAAAGTGCCCGATTATTGGTGTCGCGCCAGTGAATTCAATGCACAGAGAACCGCTAAAAACCAACCCAGGGGCCTGATCGGGTTGTCCAGTGGCGCATTTGCGTAGACCATGGGCGCCTTGGTTTTTGCCTGTGCCAGAGTTCTTTTCATGACTGCCAATACCGAAACGCGCCCGGCGCCGTTCACCCGTGCTGACTACAAGACCCTGGGCCTTGCGGCGCTCGGCGGGGCGCTGGAAATCTACGATTTCATCATTTTCGTGTTTTTCGCCCTGACCCTCAGCCAACTGTTCTTTCCACCGGAAATGCCCGAGTGGCTGCGCTTGCTGCAAAGTTTCGGGATTTTTGTCACCGGTTACCTGGCGCGGCCGCTGGGCGGGATTCTGATGGCGCACTTCGCCGACAAACTGGGGCGCAAGAAAGTCTTCAGCCTGAGCATCCTGATGATGGCGCTGCCGTGCCTGCTGATCGGCATCATGCCGACGTACGCGCAAATCGGTTATTTCGCGCCGCTGCTGCTGTTGGCATTGCGCATCCTCCAGGGGGCGGCGGTGGGTGGTGAAGTGCCGAGCGCCTGGGTGTTCGTTGCTGAGCACGCGCCGGTCGGTCATCGCGGTTATGCGCTGGGTTTCCTGCAAGCCGGGCTGACGTTTGGCTACCTGATCGGCGCGTTGACCGCGACCTTTCTGGCGCAGGCATTCACTCCGGCAGAAATCCTTGATTACGCCTGGCGCTACCCGTTCCTGCTGGGTGGCGTGTTTGGGGTGATCGGTGTCTGGCTGCGTCGTTGGCTTAGCGAAACCCCGGTGTTCATGGCCATGCAGGCCCAGCGCGATGCGACCGTCGAACTGCCGCTGCGCACGGTTCTGCGCGAGCATCGCCTGGCCATGTGGCCGGCGATGATCCTCACCTGCGTGCTGACCTCCGCCGTGGTGGTGTTTGTGGTCATCACCCCGACCATGATGCAGAAAACCTTCGGCATGACCGCCAGTCACACCTTCGCCCTGAGTGCGCTGGGCATCGTGTTCCTGAACATCGGTTGCGTGCTTGCTGGCTTGCTCGTTGACCGCATCGGTGCCTGGCGCACGGTCATGCTTTACAGCCTGCTGCTGCCGCTGGGCATCGGCGTGCTCTACACCTGCCTGATCATTGGCGGTGACTGGATCGGTCTGGCGTACGCGATTGCCGGCCTCAGTTGTGGGGTGGTCGGCGCGGTGCCTTCGGTGATGGTCAGCCTGTTCCCGGCGCGGATTCGCGTCTCGGGGATATCCTTCACTTACAACATTGCCTACGCCGCGTGGGCGAGTATCACACCGCTGCTGTTGATCGGTCTGATGCCGTGGAGTCCGTGGATCTGCGTGATGTT
The DNA here is from genome assembly GCF_056680395.1 of Pseudomonas sp. ASL4. Lineage (NCBI taxonomy): Bacteria > Pseudomonadati > Pseudomonadota > Gammaproteobacteria > Pseudomonadales > Pseudomonadaceae > Pseudomonas > Pseudomonas sp. ASL4. The sequence continues at coordinate 1,837,757 of NZ_CM155280.1, forward strand.
CTGTACAGTGATGGGAGCAGTGGGCGTGGGCAGCGCGGCATATTTCAGCGCGCGCATGCCCCATGTCGGGAGCCGCCGCGTGGCTCCCTGTCTGTAACTATCCCGGGGACGGAGCGGCCATCACGTCAACCAATGCCACCACAACAACGTCCCGACCAACCCCACCACCGAAACGATGGTTTGCAGAATCGACCAGACCCAGATTGTCTGTTTGAGCTGCAAGCCAAAGTACTCGCGCACCATCCAGAATCCGGCGTCGTTCACGTGGCAGAAAAACACTGAACCGGCGCCAATCGCCAACGCCACCAAAGAGCTTTGCGTCGCCGCCAGTCCCGCCATCATCGGCGCCAGAATGCCCGCCGTGGTGGTGGTCGCAACAGTCGCCGAACCGGTGGCTTGACGCAACGCTACGGCGATCAACCAGGCCAGCAACAAGTACGGCATGTGCGCGCCTTCGGCGACTTTGCTGATGGTCTGGCTGATTCCGGCATCGAGCAGCGTTTGCTTCAAGCCACCACCGGCACCGATGGTCAGCAGCAACACGGCAATCGGCGCCAGGGCTTTGCGCAACGTGCCGCCCACTTGTTCACGGGGCATGCCATTGGCCCAGCCGAGGCAGATCACCGCCGCCATCACTGCAATGCCCAACGCCACCAGTGGTTCACCGAGGAATTTCAGGGTCAGGGCGACGGAGCTTTCGGGGCTCATCGCGACTTTCGCCAACGTGCTGCCGAGCATCAGCAACACCGGCAGCAGAATGATCAGCAACGACATCCCGAAACTCGGCTGGCGCGGGGCCTTGGGCGGGGCGCTAAACAGTGCGCCGAGTTCCGCTGGCTCATCGACGTGCATGCGTTTCGACAGCCAGTTGCCGTAGATCGGGCCGGCCAGAATCACCGCCGGAATGGCGATGCTGAAACCCAGCAACATGGTCAGGCCCAGGTCGGCGTGCAACGCGCTAACCGCAATCAACGGCCCTGGATGCGGCGGCATCAAGGCGTGCAACGTGGTCATCCCGGCCAGCGCCGGAATGGCGATCTTCAGCAACGGCTGACCCGAACGGCGCGCCATCACAAAGATGATCGGCACCATCATCACCAGCCCGACTTCGAAAAACAGCGGCAGGCCAATCACCATCGCCACCAGCGCCATGACCCACGGCAAGGATTTGCCTTTGCCCAGGCCAAGCAGGGTCGAGGCGATGCGGTCGGCGGCGCCGGATTCGGCCATCAACGCACCGAGCATCGATCCGAGGGCAATGATGATCCCCGCTTCACCAAGAATCGCCCCCGCGCCTTTGCTAAACGCTTTGGCCACATCTTCGGGCGGCAATCCAGCGCCAACACCGGCAATGAACGTACCAATCAAAATCGAAAGAAAGGGCGGGAGTTTGGTGGCGCTGATCAACACGATAATCGTGGCAATCGCCAGCAGGCAGCAAAGGATCAAACGGGTGTCGTGAACCATCCAGGCAGCGGTCGATAAATCCAAAACGGGACTCCTTATCGGGCAGATACCGTCGCAACATGTTGTTGCAATTTGTTCGGAGAATACCTGATATGGGTGGGGCAGAGCGCTGGGTTTTGTAACCGGCTCGCAGGGGAGTTCGGCAAACTAAATGGCACGCGGCCATTATTTTTGTAGGACAAACCCAAAACACTCTTTAGAAAATATCCCGACGGCCGATGGTTAGGCTGTATGCCGCTTTCTACCCAGCCCTCGGTGCTTTCCCATGTTCAATAAACGCTTGAAGCAGGAGCTGTCCGCTCTTCGCGAAGAACTCTCCAGCCTCCTGCAAGTGAAGGACAGTCTGGAAAGCGAGATGCTGGTCCTGACGCTCGAACCGGACGGGCGGATTCAATCGGTCAACCAGAATTTCCTCGGCGAGATGCTCTACAAGAGCAACGATCTGATCGGGCGGCAGATCGAAGACATCGTGCCGGCTCATGTGAAATCCGACGAATTCCACAACCGCTTCAAGACTGCGCTGACCCGTGGCGAGCATTTTGCCGGCACCGTGCGTCTGCTGCGCGGCAATGGCGTCGAGGCCTGGCTGCGTTCGATCGTGCAACCTGTGCGTTCGGCGGACGGTCGCATCAAACACTTCTCGATTTACTCCAGCGACCTGACCCGCACCATCGAAGCCTCCCGCGAGCACGAGAACCTGATCGGCGCGCTGGTGCGTTCGACGGCGGTGATCGAATTCGACCTCAACGGCAATGTGCTGACCGCCAATGATCGGTTCCTCAGCGGCATGGGTTACAGCCTGGCGCAGATTCAGGGCAAACATCACCGCACCTTCTGCTTTCCCGAGGAGTACAACAGCGCCGAGTATCAGAACTTCTGGCGCCGTCTGAATAGCGGCGAGTTTGTGGCCGAGCGTTTCAAGCGCCTCGACAGCCATGGTCGTACGGTCTGGCTGGAGGCGTCCTACAACCCGGTGGTCGATGCCAACAACAAACTCTACAAAGTGGTGAAGTTCGCCACGGTGATTACCGATCAGGTGAATCAGGAGCAAGCGGTTGCCGAAGCGGCCAACATTGCCTACAGCACCTCGCTGCAAACCGACAACAGCGCCCAGCGCGGCACGGCGGTGGTCACTCAGGCCGTGAGCGTGATGCGCGACCTGGCCAAGCACATGCAAACCGCCGGTGAAGGCATCGAAGCCTTGAACGAGCAGTCGCTGGTGATCGGCACCATCGTCAAGACCATCAGCGGCATTGCCGAGCAGACCAACCTGTTGGCGCTCAACGCGGCCATCGAAGCGGCGCGTGCCGGTGAACAGGGCCGGGGTTTTGCTGTGGTGGCGGACGAAGTCCGGCAATTGGCGTCGCGCACCAGCCAGGCCACGGACGAAATTGTCGGTGTCGTGCGGCAGAACCAGGACATGGCGCGCAACGCCGTAAGCCTCATGACCGACGGCAAACTTCAGGCCGAACAGGGCCTGGCGCTGGCAGCAGAAGCGGGCACGGTGATTGTCGAGATTCAGGATGGCGCGCAGAAAGTGGTGAACGCGGTTGGGCAGTTTGCCAATCAGCTGTCGACTTGATTCGCAGGCTTAAAGAAGTAAACGCGAAAAGATCGCAGCCCTGTAGGAGCTGCCGAAGGCTGCGATCTTTTCATAACGACACCACCGTATCTCGTCATGGCCTGCATCACGGTTCCCGCTACAATCGGCGATTTCCCCGGAGCAGACTTCCATGACCGTTTCCCATCGCCGTCCTGTGCCGTTGTCCAAGGCTTATCGTCTGCTCAATCACGGGCCGACTGTGCTGGTCAGCGCAGCCCACGATGGCCAGCGCAATATCATGGCCGCTGCCTGGGCGATGCCGCTGGATTTTGAACCGCCGAAAATCGCCGTGGTGCTGGACAAGTCCACCTGGACCCGGCAACTGCTGGAAGCCTCGGGCACGTTCGTGGTGAACGTGCCTTGCGCCGCCCAGGCCGACATCGTCCAGACCGTTGGCTCGACGTCTGGCCTGGAATTAACCCAAGGACAAGGCCAAGACAAGTTCCAGGCCTATGGCTTGCAGACTTTTAGCGGCGAGCTGATCGAGGCGCCGATGCTTGAAGGTTGCGTTGCATGGCTGGAATGCCGGTTGCTGCCGGAGCCGCACAATCATCAGCAGTACGACCTGTTTCTGGCCGAGGTGATTGCCGCCCAGGCCGATGAACGTGTATTCAGCGATGGCCGCTGGCACTTCGAAGGGCAAGACGCATTGCGCACGCTGCACCATGTCGCTGGTGGGCACTTCCTGAAGATTGGCGACCCGGTGGATGGCAAAGCGCTGGGCGAGTCTGACTAAGGAACGCTGATCGACGACGGTTCAAACTCTGCGCGCAACAACGAAAGTTGCAGCAAGTCGTGATGTTCACCCAGCCAGAAACCTGCCTGACGAAGCCGTCCTTCCTGGACGAAACCCAAGCGTTCGAGCAACTTTAAACACGCTTGGTTCTCAGGGTGGACGGTGGCCTCGATCCGATTGAGCTGCATCTGCTCAAACCCCCTGACCAGCGTGGCTTGCAGCGCTTCGGACATGATGCCTTTGCCGAAGGCCGACTGCCCGAGCGCGAAACCCAGTGAGCAGCTTTTCCACTCTCGGTTCCATTTGAACAGGCCGCAATTGCCGAGCAACTCTTCGTGCTCTTTGTACTGAATGCCCCAGCGAATACCGGGGTTCGGTAGCGTGCGCGATTCGGCGAAGGTGTCGACTAATGCCTGGGCCTGGGCGATTTCGGTAATGGGGTCCATGCCAAACCAGCGCATGGCCTGCTGATTACCGTGAATCGCCAGCAGTGCCGACGCATCGGCGCTTACGATTTCGCGTAGCCGCAGACGCGGGGTTTCGAGGCTCGGGAAGTTGCTCATGGAATGTCCTTATTCTTCGGCCGGGAAGTCGGTCAAGTGATCGCCGCGGTCACAGTCTGCGCATTTTCAGTGTTTTTCAAATCCACAGATCATTCACCGCCGTACGTTCACCTCCCTCGCTTCCGGTGTTCAGCACGCCTTTGGGTTCAATCAACAGCAGTTTCACTTGCTGTTCAGCCGACGGTTTGTGCTCGACGCCCTTGGGCACGACGTACATTTCTCCCGCCGAAATCAGCACGTGACCGTCGCGAAAGTCGATGCGAAGTTGCCCCTCAAGGACGATGAAGGTTTCGTCGGTATCCTGGTGATCGTGCCAAATGAAATCCCCCAGCAGCTTCACCACTTTGAACTGGTAATCGTTCATTTCAGCAACGACCCGAGGTGACCAGTGCTGGTCGATCAGGTCGATTTTCTGTGCGAAATTCAGGCTTTTGTAAGTGTTCATTCGGTGGCGCTCCGGGTTGATTTCGGGCCCACGATAACCAGCGCGTCGATGTGATTCTTGAACGATTGTGCGTGACTCAGCGCCGGTGCATTTTCATCCAGCGGGCCGGTGACAGGCCGTAGGTTTTGCTGAACTGCCGGGTCATGTGGCTCTGGTCGGTGAAGCCGGCGATCAGGGCGGCGCTGACCAGTGACTGGCCCTGAATCAGCAATGAGCGGACCAGGTCCAGGCGGCGCATGGTCAGGTAACGGTAAGGGCTGGTGCCGAACAGCAGACGGAAATCCCGCGACAGGCTCCAGCGATCCCGACCGCTGTGTTGCGCCAGTTCGTCCAGGGTCACGGGGCGATCCAGTGCACTGTGCATGAACACCCGGGCGCGCTCCGCCGCCACATAGTCGAAGCCCTGGCGCTTGCTGGACGTGCCGGACACTGCGCTCAAGGCGTGCGCCAGATCGAACAGCGCGTCCTGTTCCTCCAGTGGATCGAGTGGGTCATCCAGGCTGCGCATCAACACATCGGTGGCCGCGAACAGGCGCGGATCGGTGGACAGGCCGGTCTTGATAAACGGCAGCGGTTGGCCGCCTAGGATCTGCTGGATCAGCGCCGGTTCGATGTACATCATTCGGTATTGGAAACCGATATCGCTGCCGGCCTCGCCATCGTGGACTTCATCCGGGTGCAGCACCAGTGTGCCGCCCGGCTGACTGTGACGCCGACTGCCGCGATATTGAAAACTCTGCACGCCGGCCAGGGTTCGGCCGATGGCATAGGTGTCGTGGCGGTGGAGTTCGTAGCCGTGACCCGCAAAAAACGCCTCGATACGCTCCAGCCCGCCAACGTTAGGCGCGCGATGGAACCAGTCGCTGGGTGGCGTGTGCTTGACCATGATGCTGTTGTCTTGAACTTAGATGCAGAACACGTTAACCCAGTGCCAACCCGTCTGTCTGCTGATGGATAGAGTCGCCAGGACAAGTGGAAATCAGTCAGCAAATATTGCAATGTACTGAACACTCTCTGAAGCCAAGCAGGCGACCCTTCCCATGGAAATCACTCACCTGAGTTACGCGGCACCCTTGTTGTCATTGGCGCTGTTGTGGACCGTCGCGGTGGTGACGCCCGGCCCCAACTTCTTCAACACCGCACAACTGGCCGCCAGTTGCTCTCGCAAGCATGGCGTAGTGGCTGCGCTGGGCGTCGCCACGGGCACGGTGCTGTGGGGATTGGCCGGTGGCCTGGGCATCAAGTCGCTGTTCAGCGCGGCACCGACGCTTTATCTGACGTTCAAGATTGCCGGTGGCTGTTACCTGATCTATCTGGGCTTGAAGCAGTTCAAGCGCAAACCGGCAGCGCTGTCAGGCGCTCACGATCCGCTGAATGGGGCAGGGCGTACGCTGCTGTCGGCCTATGGTCGCGGCTTTGTCGGCAACATGACCAACCCCAAGGCTGCGCTGTTCGTCGCGACGATTTTCGCCACTGCCATGCCGGCCTCACCGCCGCCGATGTTGCTGGCGCTGGCGGTGCTGACCATGGCAAGCCTGTCGTTCAGTTGGTATTGCAGCGTCGCGCTGCTGTTTGCCAGCCGCCGGGTCGCGGGCGTTTATGAGCGTTCACGCAAGTGGCTCGACCGTTTTGCCGGCAGTTGCTACTTGCTGTTTGGTGCGCATTTGGTGGCCAATCGCTGAAGCGTGTCAGGTCAGTGCCGTGGCTTTATCCGGCGATGGACGGGCGGCGGCGGGTGTCCGATTCAGCGTCTCGGGCATGGCCACGACAAGCAACACAAGGGCTGTCGCCGCCACCGCCGCCAGGGTCAGGAATGCCGCGCTGTAGCCTGCCTGCTGAACCACCAGTCCGGCTAGTCCATTGCTCAGTGCGGCGCCCAGGCCAAATACCGTCGACAGCGCACCCAGGCTTACATTGAAGCGCCCGGTGCCTTGGGTCAGGTCCTTGATCACCACCGGAAACAATGCGCCGAAGATCCCGGCACCGACACCGTCCAGCAATTGCACGGCCACCAGCCAGTACGGATCGTCCGACAGGGTATAAAGCACCCCGCGCAACGGCAGGATCAGGAAACCGGCGAGCAGCAACGGCTTGCGTCCCCACACATCGGCCTTCCATCCCACCAGCAAGGCCACCGGCACCATCACCAATTGCGCGGCGACGATGCAGGCAGATGTCAGTGGCGTGGCCATCTGCAAATTCACCAGGGACAATTTCTGACTCACCAGCGGCAGCATTGCTGCGTTCGCGAGGTGAAACAGCCCACAGCAAATACCGAATATCAGCAGTGGCCGGTTGTGCAGCAAAACATTCAGTCCGGAGGGCTGTTCGCCATGGGCCGGCCCTTGCGGGTCGAAGCCTCGCGCTACGTCGTGATCGATGGCGTGGGGTGAGATGAAGCTGATGGCGATCACGCTGGCCAACGCCATCACGGCCATCAGGTAAAACACCGCCACCGGGCCGAACAAATAGGCAAAACCACCAGCCAGCAGCGCCGCGACAGCATTCCCCGCATGGTTAAAGGTTTCATTGCGCCCGGTGCGGCGGGTAAAGGCCCGAGGGCCGGTAATGCCCAGCGAAACAGCGGAAATGGCCGGTGCGAACACCGAGGCCGCGACGGCGCTCAAGGACTGGGTCAGGGCCACCCAAGTGAACGAGGTAATGAACGGCAGCACCAGGCAACTCACCGTCACCAACAACGCGGCCACGATGATCACCCCACGCTTGCGCCGGGTGCGGTCGATCAGCGCACCCGCCGGGGTTTGGGTCAGCAGCGCGGCGATCCCGGCGAGGGTCATCACCAGACCGATACTCGCCGGGTCCCAGTGATGCACGGCCAGCAAATAAATCGCCAGGTACGGCCCGAGCCCGTCGCGTACATCGGCGAGAAAGAAGTTGAGCCCGTCCAGGGAGAGGCCATTGCGACGATCGGTAGGTGCGTTCAAGGGCGGTCTCTGGGTGACGGGATGCGCATTAGCAATGACTGCTTGGGGCTGCGCGAAGTTTCAGTCTTTAACTTCGGCGCTTTGCCATGGTATGAAACAGCACGTTCACAATGAGGCCAGGTAATGAGCAAGCTGCGGGTAGGGATTATTTTCGGGGGCCGTTCGGCAGAGCATGAAGTGTCGCTGCAATCGGCGAAAAACATTGTCGATGCACTGGACCGTTCGCGCTTCGAACCGGTGCTGATCGGTATCGACAAACAAGGCCATTGGCACCTCAACGATCCGTCCAACTTCCTGCTCAACCAGGAAAATCCGGCCCTGATCGCTCTCAACCAATCCAATCGAGAACTGGCGGTGGTGCCGGGCAAGGCCAGTCAGCAATTGGTTGAAACGTCGAGCCAGGAGCTGCTGGGCCATGTGGATGTAATTTTCCCGATTGTCCACGGCACCCTCGGCGAAGACGGCTGCCTGCAAGGCTTGCTGCGCATGGCAGATTTGCCGTTTGTTGGCTCCGATGTGCTGGGTTCTGCCGTGTGCATGGACAAGGACATCAGCAAGCGCCTGCTGCGTGACGCCGGGATTGCGGTCACACCGTTCGTGACGTTGAACCGTGCCACCGCCGCGCGTACCGGGTTCGCCGAGGTGCACGGCAAACTCGGCCTGCCGCTGTTCGTCAAACCGGCGAATCAGGGTTCTTCGGTGGGCGTGAGCAAAGTGAGCAACGAAGCCGAATACACAGCAGCCGTTGAATTAGCGTTGGGCTTCGACGAAAAAGTGCTGATCGAATCCGCCGTCAACGGTCGCGAGATCGAATGCGCGGTGCTCGGTAACGACCAGCCGATCGCCAGTGGCTGTGGCGAGATCGTGGTGCGCAGCGGGTTCTATTCCTACGACAGCAAATACATCGACGACCAGGCCGCCGAAGTAGTGGTGCCGGCCCACATCAGTGTTGAAGCGAGCGAACGTATTCGCGCCCTGGCCGTCGAGGCATTCCAGGTGCTCGGCTGTTCCGGGTTGGCGCGGGTCGATGTGTTCCTGGCCGAAAGCGGCGAAGTATTGATCAACGAGATCAACTCGCTGCCAGGCTTCACCCGCATCAGCATGTATCCCAAACTGTGGCAGGCCACCGGCATGAGCTACAGCGAATTGGTCAGCCGCTTGATCGACCTGGCGTTGGAGAAACATCACGCGCGGCAGACGTTGAAAATCAGCCGCTAGGCTGTGTCTAAAAACTCAATCAAGGATGTATCGATGACGGCTTCAACTGTTTACCTGTTTTCCTACGGCACCTTGCAGGACAAAGCCGTGCAACTGGCCAACTTCGGCCGCGAACTGACCGGCAGCGCCGACGCGATGCTGGGGTATGAGCAATCCTGGGTGGAAATCACCGACCCCGAAGTGTTGGCCACCAGCGGCAAGACCCATCACCCGATTCTGCGCCCCGGTAGCGACAGCAGCGCGCCGATTCCCGGGATGGTGTTTCAGATCACACCTGAAGAACTGGTGGCTGCTGATAGCTATGAAGTGTCGGACTACCAGCGCGTTAGTGTGGTGCTGGAGTCCGGGATTGAAGCATGGGTGTATGTGAGCGTGTAGTTGCGTAGGGCGCGTTATTCATCTAGATCAAGGAAGACTTTAAATGGACCAACAAATCCATGATGTGTTGAAGTACATATACGAGCGTAATGAGGTTGAAGCGCGAGTGTTGATGTCACTTATGGTGCGGAAGACTGGAGATCATCGGGGTTTCTACCCCATGGCTGCGTTGATAGCCGACGGATTCATCGGCTTTTCTGGCCCAATTCCTAAGGCTGGAGAGAAAGACGCCCCCCTTAATCCGATTGATGCCTATCAACTTTCATGAGTATTGCAGTGTTACTTTCAAGGTTCCGGTCATCAGAATTACGGTGGTGTTGGAATTTTCACTGACGAAGGGCATGACTCCACATTTTTCATTGCTGCTAAAGGATTGCTCTATTTTCATGAGTACCTGGAGCGGCGACGTGGCTGGTGGTTAGCTCCAGGCTTGGGACTTGCCGCGTCCGTAACTGCGGGCTGCATTACAGGGTGGCTTGTGACCTTTTTCAAATGATCTGGTTGAAAGGTCAAGTTCGTTGAGAAAATCTATTTCAAGGGAGCGGGCTCGTAACCTGAACAGTTTCATGGTTTTCAATCAGTTTGATCATTAATTCAAATCGTTCGGCTTCAGGAGTGCCCGGTTCTGGCTCATTATCAAATTGCAAGGAAATCTCCTTTAGTGCTGAGCGATACTCCTGTTCGTTTGAGAGATCTAGGGTGTTCAACGTGCAGATCTTTTTGGTAGTTTTTGTTTTATGGATTTTCCAGTGGCGCAGGAATAAACCCTTGCTCTCTAAGGCTTTTTACTACGCCTCGGATCAGGTAGTTATTTGAGAAGCCAATGGTGTACTGTCTTGCTCCTTCGCTGATAGGCAGAAGCATCCCTTGGCTAACAAGTTTTTTGATGAGATAAGTGCGTTGCCCTGCTGATTGGCCCGGTAATGCTGTTGCGAGATCAGCAGACTTAACGACTCCTTCAATGATCGCTTTATCCAGTACAGCCTCTTCCGTTTTGGTGATCCATTCACGCTGACGAGCGAATGCAACGGCGGGCGTAAGAATCGAGTGCTTGAGGTAGGTGTAGTCGGTTAGACGATCAACTTTGGCAATCTCCTCCTTCACCCCTTCCAACACATAGGTACACCATGCTTCCAGGCCTACTGTAGTGCCGGTGTCAGCAACGCCTAGCATTTCGTAATAGCGCTCTCGGTCGTTACAGAAAACGGCTGTTGGATTTAGCACTCTTCCGCCAGTGTTTACGTTAAATCCGTACTTCATCAGGAGTGCATAAGTGAGCAGTCTCACCACGCGACCATTGCCATTCCCGAACGGGTGAATCCATCCAAACCTATGGTGAGCCAAGGCGACTTTCATCAGATCGTATTTGGGCAGGTCATCGTGGTTAACGAAAGCCACCAGTTCTTGCATGTATCCCGGGACCTGAAAGGCTTCGGGTGGAAGATGCTGCGACTGTGCAATACGAACAGGGGTCTGGCGATAAGCACCTGGAGTTCTGTCACCTTCGCGCTCTAACTCCTGGACGGTCATCGCGTGGATTTCGCGAATGATCCGTTCTGTCAGAGGCTCACCCGGTTGCATGATTTCCTCGATGTAACCCATGGCTTTTTCGATATTGGCTACTTCGCGCAGTTGGTCGCTATCTGTCGCTTTTCCCTCGATTTTGTTGTCGAGGTAGTCAGCCAGGGTCGTGTGATTTCCTTCTATTCGCGCTGATCCCAAGCTTTCCAAAGTATGAAAAATAGCCTTGAGCTGAAAAAAAACAGGAGCAGGGGTATCGCCTTTAAGCCTGAGTCGGCGGAGGTGCTCCAGTTCACTCAGCACATCAACCAGCGGGGAGTCGAATGTTGGATTAAGCAGCTGAAGCTCATGGTGAGAAAATTCTGGCATGTGAAAATTATCTCTAGGTTTGCGGAAGATTATCTCTAATGAGGTCCTCAATAGGCCCTATTTATAAGGCCATTTATTACTTCGGTGTGAAAATTATCTCTATTCGTTCTCTGCGTTAAGTCAAAAACTGTAAGCAGATAAATGAAAAAATACGGTTGGTGGCGGCGTGCTCCACTCGAATCGTGGTGAGTAACAAAAAAAGGCCTACCTCCCGGTAAGCCCTTTCTCATTCCAGCGTACGACTCAATCCCCCAGCGCTTCCCCCTCACGCCGCGGATCCGCCCCGCCCGCCAACGACGCTTTCCCCTGCGCATCCTTCACCCGAACAATCGCCTGGGTTCCGCTGGTCATGTCGATTTCGTTCACCGCATGCCCCTTGTCTTTCAACGCCTGAATCAGCGCCGTGCTGAACTGCCCTTGTTCCAGTTCGGTCGGGCCGTTGCGGCTGCCGAAGTTGGGCAGGCTGATGGCGGCTTGTGGGTCGAGGTTCCAGTCGAGCAGGCCGATGGTGGATTTGGCGACGTATTCGATGATTTGCGAACCGCCAGGAGAACCGACGGTGGCGAGGAATTCGCCGTTCTGGCGGTCGAAGATCAGGGTCGGCGCCATGGACGAGCGTGGGCGTTTGCCCGGTTCGACGCGGTTGGCGACTTTCTGGCCGTTCTCTTCGGGGATGAATGAGAAGTCGGTCATCTGATTGTTGAGCATGAAGCCCTGGACCATCAGGTGCGAGCCGAATGCGGCTTCGACGGTGGTGGTCATGGACACCGCCCCACCCTCGTCATCGACGGCTACCACTTGCGAGGTGGAGATGCGCAGCGGCGAACGGTCCGGTGCGTAGGCCACTTGAATCCCCGGCGGTGTGCCGGGTTTGGCCGTGGCCATGCTGCGGTCGCCGATCAGGGCGGCGCGGCTGGCGAGATAAGCCGGGTCGACCAGGCCTTTGACCGGCACTGGCACGAAATCGGTGTCGGCGACGTATTGCGCGCGGTCGGCGTAGGCCAGGCGTTCGGCTTCGGAGATCAGGTGCACGGCTTCAGGCGCCGGTTCGATGCCCGCCGGTTTTGTGGTCTTGAGCGGTTTGAGCGGCGCCAGGGCAAAGCGCGGGTCGCGGGTTTCGAGGGCTTGCAAGGTGCCGAGGATCTGCGCCACGGCAATTCCGCCCGATGACGGCGGCGGCATGCCGCAGACCTGCCAGCGTTTGTAGTCGGTGCACAGCGGCGCGCGCTCTTTGGCCTTGTAGCCTTGAAGATCATTCAGCGACAAGCTGCCGGGGTTTTTATGGCCCTGGACCTTGGCGACGATTTCTTCGGCAATCGGCCCTTTGTACAACGCATCGGGACCTTCGTTGGCGATGCGTTTAAGCACGGCCGCCAGTGCCGGGTTTTTCAGCAGCGTGCCGACGGCTTTCGGGCTGCCATCGGCATTCATGAAATACGCCATCATGTCCGGCGAACGCTGCATCGACGAGTCCGAAGCGATCAACTGATTCAGGCGCGGTGAGATCGCAAAGCCTTGTTCGGCGAGTTTGATCGCCGGCTCGAACAGCTTCGCCCATGGCAGGCGACCGTGTTTTTGATGGGCCAGTTCCAGTGCCCGCAACACCCCCGGCGTGCCGACGGAGCGACCGCCAATCTGCGCCTGGGTGAACGGCATCGGCTGCCCGTCGGCCTGCAGGAAAAGCTTTTCGGTGGCGCCGGCCGGTGCAGTTTCGCGCCCATCGTAGGTGCGCACGTTCTTGCCGTCCCACAACACAATCAACGCGCCGCCACCGATGCCGGACGATTGCGGCTCCACCAGCGTCAGCACTGCTTGCATCGCGATAGCGGCATCAATCGCCGAACCGCCCTGACGCAGCATCTCCCGCCCGGCAGCGGCCGCCAGCGGATTGGCCGCGGCCGCCATGTGTTTCGAGGCGTAGCGGGTCTGCAGGTCGGTGCGGAAACCGGTAGCGGCTTCCGGGGCGACCGGCAAGGTCGAGACCGAAGGCGAGGAGGGCGGAGCGTTGCAGGCGGTGAGGGTTAATGCGGTGGCGATCAGCGACAGGGCTGACAGGCGATAGCGACTCAAGTGGAAGGCTGAGAACACGCGGGGCACTCCGTCCGTGGGATAAAAGATTGTGGGACTTTATCGGCCGACAGAGTGGGACGCAAACCGTGTCCTGCAGCCAAGGCACTTTTGTCCTTCATCAACGGGACAATTTTCTGTAGGGTCGAGGTCAACAGTGCGGCCAGAAAACCAACAAGAGGCAGACATGCAGACCGAGTTTCCTACCCAGCCAAGTTACCGTGGGCTCCGTGAGCAATTCCTGGCAGCGGCCACCGCTGCCGGCGCGACGTTGACCGAATATCCGCATCCACTCAAAGGGCCGTTCGGTGAATCGTTGAGCACTGATGTGGCGGTACTCGGTGACCCGGGCGCCAAGCGTCTGCTGATTGCGCTGAGCGGGACCCACGGGGTCGAAGGCTTCTATGGCTCGGGGTGTCAGACCAAATGGTTGCAGGATTTGGGCAAGCGTTCGCTGCCGGCCGATGTGGCGGTGGTGATGATCCATCTGATCAACCCGTGGGGCACCGCGTGGCTGCGTCGGGTCAATGAAGACAACATCGACCTCAACCGCAATCACCTGAACTTCGAGCGGCCATTGCCGGACAACCAGGCCTACGCCGCGCTGCATGAGATTTATGCCAGCACCGAACTGCATGGCCCAGAGCGTGAGCGCGCCGATGCTTTGCTTGAGGCGCAGATCAATGAGCATGGCTGGCCGGCGGTGATGTCGATTGTCGAAGGCGGGCAGCACAGTCATCCTGATGGCTTGTTCTATGGTGGTCTGGCGCCGAACTGGTCGAACCGCATGCTGCACCAGATCATTCAGAAACACGTCGCCCATGCTGATGTCGCGATGTGCTTTGACTTGCACACCGGGGCGGGTGAGTACGGTCATCCGATGTTGCTGACCATTACCGAAGCGGCCTATCCGGCGCTGGCAGATGCCCAGGCCATTTATGGCCCATGGCTCTACACCTTGCACACCGGCGCCAACACCACCAGCGAAACCGGGGTGGCGGCGACCGCAACGGGTTACACCTCGCAGGCGTTGCTCAATGCTTTGCCGAACGTGCGATTGATGCCGTTTGTGATTGAGTGCGGGACGTATCCGGGGGCCGACGTTCATCGGCATTTGCGCGATGACCATTGGCTGCATCTGCATGGCAATCCGAGTGATGCGGTGGGGCGCGGGATAAAGCTCAATCTGCTGGAGCAGTTCTATCCGGCCGACACTGACTGGCAGTCCATGGTCTGGCTGCGCACCTGGCAGATTTGGGAGCGAGGGCTGTCCGCGTTGGCGACGCTTTGATACTGATCCGGTTCTCTGGAATTAGCGTTAGCGGAGAACCGGAATCCTGCGCATCTGCAGCTCTGCGCTAACGGTACTTTTCTCGAGGCATAAAAAAACGGCCTACCTTTCGGTAAGCCGTTTTTAGTACTTGGTGGCTACACAGGGACTTGAACCCCGGACCCCAGCATTATGAATGCTATGCTCTAACCAACTGAGCTATGTAGCCAAGTGGCGCGCATTATTGGCTCGTAACGACGATGTGTCAAGCGTAAATCTAAAATATTTCTCTACGCTTTCAACTGCTTATCGCCCCGGCCCGAAAAATCGAGGCAGGGCGGGGTCTCAACGCAGCTGAAATCTGCCGGTATTGGCGCTCAAGGCCTTGCTGCCCTGGCTCAAGGTGTCTGCCGCGAGGTTCACTGCACGCGCGCCTTCCAGCAATCTGACGGCGGCTTGATCGACCTGCTGGATGTTGCCGCTGACCTCATCAGCCGTGCTCGCTTGTTCTTCGACAGCGGTGGCGATTTGCGCCAGGGTGTCGGTGACGCTCTGCACGGCGCTGGCGATTTCTCCCAGGCGTTCGCCCAGGCCAGTGACGGCTTCTGCGTCGGACTGAGCCTGTCCGCAGGCCGCTTCCATCAGACTTACCGCTTCATTCACCGTGCTACGCAGGCTGTCGACGGTGCCGGCGATCTGCGCGGTGGAAGACTGGGTGCGTTGGGAAAGACTGCGCACTTCATCGGCCACCACGGCAAAGCCGCGACCTTGCTCACCCGCGCGAGCGGCTTCGATGGCGGCGTTGAGCGCCAACAGGTTGGTTTGCTCGGCGACGCCCCGAATGGTGTCGACCACCAATTGAATCTGTTGCCCTTGCTCACTGACTCGGCCCAACGCCGCAGCCGTGTCGTTGAGCCGCTGATTGAGCTGCTGAATACTCGCCGTGGTGCGTTGGCTGTCGCGGCTGCTGTCGGCGGCGATGCGTTGAGTGTGTTGCGCGCTGCCGGACGCTTGTTCACAACTCTGGGCGACCCCTTGCGAGGTGGCGGCCAGTTGCGTGGCGGCAGCGGCGATCTGGCTGATCTGAATTTGCTGAGCCTCGACTTCCCCCAACGCGCCGCTGGAGTGATCGTTGAGGGTGCGCACGGCATTGCTCAACTGCAAGGTCTCGTGATCGACCCCCAGCAAACTGTTGCGTAATTGCACCACGGCGACATTGAGCGCGGTGCTGATTGCCGCCAGTTCGTCGCGACCTTGTACCGGCACTTGCAGGCTCAGGTTGCCGTCGCGCAAGGCTTCGGCCAGCACGGTGATGCCGCTGGCGCTGCGACGGATCGAGGCCTGCAAGCACACGAACAGGTACAGCGCGGCCAACAACAGGCAACCCAGGATCGTCGCCACCAGGATGAATTGGCGGATGGCTGAGGTGTGGTAGTAATCCAGGCGTTGATCCAGCGACACCAGCGATTGCTGGCGTAGCGAGGCGAGGTCGGTGAGCAGCGAGTCGAGGTTGCGTTCGAAGTCATCCGGCTTGAGATTGATGCTGCCGCCGAACACGCCGTCGTCGAGGACTTTCAGGCTCGCGTCCAAATGTTTGAGGCTGTCATGGTACTGCCCGGCCCAGGTTTGCAGGGCGCTGGGCAGTCGTGCTTCCAGCAGGCTGGCAGTTTTAACAAGCTGCTCGCGGGCATCACCGATGCGACCGCGCAAATCCCGCAGTTGCAGACGGCTTTGCAGGGTGAACTGGCCGGATACCACCGACGCCTGGCCAACCGCCGCGAGGCGTCCGACCCGTTCGATCAGGTCTGGTGCGTGTTGGGTGGAGATCTGGGTCAGCAAATAGGTTTCAAGCCATGGCGCCAGGGTCAGGCGGTTGTCCATGGTGATCTGTTCGCGCAGGGCTTGCAGGGCGCTCAAGGCGTTGGTGAAGCGATCGTAACCGTCCGGCCACCAACCGACGCTGCTCAGGCTTTTTGAGTCGAGGCTGTTGAGGGCAGTTTGCAGGGCTTGATAGCGGGTCAGGGTTTCACCCTCGGCGCCTTCGGTTTTCAGGGCATTGCCCAGGTCCGAAGTGGCTTGGGCGACGGCAGGCTGCACCGCGTCGAACGCGCCCATGGCGGCGATTGTGGCGGGTGTCGGCTGGCGATTGGTTTCGGTGGCGCGCCAGCGGGCGGCGCGGTCACGCTGAGCGGCGAGCAGGTTGTCGAGCGCATCCAGGGCAAGCAGCTGGCGAACCCCGGCACGTTCGCCGGAAATCAGTTGGAGTTTGTCGCGATAGTCTTGGCCGATCATCCACAGGCTGCCGGCCAGCGGCAGGATAAACAGCAGAAACAGCAGCTGAAATTTGCGTGCGAAACCGAAACGCCCCAGCAGCCCGATCCCCGGTGATAAAAAAGCCTGCATGCCCCATGACTCCTCTGGACACCACGCACCATTGGCGTGCGCCGTGGTCGTTGCGACCGCGACTTGTGCCCTCTAAAAGGCCTCGAAAGTTCACCCTCGCCAGCTCGGTAGGCTGACTCTGTAGCGAAACTTCCCATTCTCGGTCGCCTTTGTAAGGCGGCCGCGTTGAAGGGGTTTAGCAAGGCAAGATTCAGACCATGGCGTTGCGCTATCACCCGTTCAGCGATGAACGTCGAGGTCGTTAGCAGGCTAAGGGGATGGCGCTGCTGCACTGAAAAATGGCACATTGGCGCACCTGCCCGTGTGCACCCATCTGCTGTACGGAAATTCTCATGGCTATCAGCAATGCCCAGACCGGCTCGACGCCGGCACCCGCGACTCCGCAAAGCAGCCCGCTGGTCATGCGCATCATCGGCGCCGTGGCGCTGGCGCATTTGATCAACGACTTGATTCAGTCGGTCCTGCCGTCGATTTACCCGATGCTCAAGGCCAACTATGGCCTGACCTTTACTCAGGTCGGCCTGATCACCCTGACCTTTCAACTGACGGCCTCGCTGTTGCAGCCGTGGGTCGGTTACTACACCGATCGCCATCCCAAGCCATGGCTGTTGCCGGCCGGCACCGTCTGCACATTGATCGGCATTTTAATGATGTCCCAGGTCGGCAGTTTCCCGTTGATCCTGTTGGCGGCCGGGTTGATCGGCATCGGCTCCTCGACCTTTCACCCGGAAGCTTCTCGCGTGGCGCGATTGGCCTCTGGCGGGCGTTTCGGCCTGGCGCAATCGACCTTTCAGGTCGGCGGTAACGCCGGTTCGGCCTTCGGTCCACTGCTGGCCGCGGCGATCATCATTCCCTACGGTCAGGGGCACGTCGCGTGGTTTGGGCTGTTCGCGGTGTTTGCTCTGTTTGTGCTCTATCGCATCAGCCGTTGGTACGCCAATCACTTGAATCTGTTCAAGCTCAAGCAAGGTCAGGTGGCGACTCATGGCTTGTCGAAAAACCGGGTGATCAGTGCACTGGTGGTGCTCGGGTTGCTGGTGTTCTCCAAGTATTTCTATATGGCGAGTTTCACCAGTTACTTCACCTTCTACCTGATCGAGAAATTCGACCTGTCGGTGGCCAGTTCTCAGTTGCATTTGTTCCTGTTCCTGGGGGCTGTGGCGGCGGGGACCTTCTTCGGTGGGCCGATCGGCGACAAGATCGGGCGTAAGGCAGTTATCTGGTTCTCGATCCTCGGCGTTGCGCCGTTCACGTTGATCCTGCCCCATGTCGACCTGTTCTGGACCAGCATCCTCAGCGTGGTCATCGGCTTCATCCTGGCCTCGGCGTTTTCCGCCATCGTGGTGTACGCGCAGGAATTGGTGCCGGGAAATGTCGGGATGATTGCCGGGGTGTTCTTCGGCTTGATGTTCGGGTTTGGCGGGATAGGCGCGGCGCTGTTGGGGCATCTGGCGGATGTTCGCGGGATCGAATACGTGTACTTCCTGTGTTCGTTCCTGCCGCTGTTTGGGGTGTTGGCGATCTTCCTGCCGAGAACCAAAAAGCTCTGAACACCACCGACCTGTAGGAGCGAGGCTTGCCCACGAAGCTTTTAGCGTCAGTGATGACGCCTTCGCGGGCAAGCCTCGCGCCTACAGGATTAGGAGTTGCCCGGATTTCAGGCACAAAAAAGCCGCGTATCAAACGCGGCTTTTTCTTGGGGGGGCTTCGTCTTGAAAAAACTTAGACGTTGAAACGGAAGTGCATCACGTCGCCGTCTTTGACGATGTAATCCTTGCCTTCCAGACGCCATTTACCGGCTTCTTTGGTGCCGGCTTCGCCCTTGTACTGGATGAAGTCGTCATAGGCGATGACTTCGGCGCGGATAAAGCCTTTTTCGAAGTCGGTGTGGATCACGCCAGCGGCTTGTGGTGCGGTGGCACCGACGCGGACGGTCCATGCGCGGACTTCTTCAACACCGGCGGTGAAGTAGGTCTGCAAGTGCAGCATCTCGTAGCCAGCGCGGATCACGCGGTTCAGGCCAGGCTCTTCAAGACCCAGGGCTTCGAGGAACATGTCTTTCTCTTCGCCGTCGTCGAGCTCGGCGATTTCGGCTTCGATCTTGTTGCAGACCGGAACCACCATGGCGCCTTCTTCTTCGGCGATGGCCTTGACGATGTCCAGCAGCGGGTTGTTCTCGAAACCGTCTTCAGCGACGTTGGCGATGTACATGACCGGCTTGGTGGTCAGCAGGTGGAAACCGCGAATCACCGCTTTGTCGTCGGCATGCATGGTTTTCATCAGCGTACGCGCAGGCTTGCCGAGGGTGAAGTGAGCGATCAGTTGCTCCAGCAGGCCTTTCTGGACCACGGCGTCCTTGTCACCACCCTTGGCGTTGCGGGCGACTTTCTGCAGTTGCTTCTCGCAGCTGTCGAGGTCGGCGAAGATCAATTCCAGGTCGATGATCTCGATGTCGCGTTTCGGGTCGACGCTGTTGGAGACGTGAATCACGTTCTCGTCTTCGAAGCAGCGGACCACGTGGGCGATGGCATCGGTTTCACGGATGTTGGCGAGGAACTTGTTGCCCAGGCCTTCACCTTTCGACGCGCCGGCAACCAGGCCCGCGATGTCGACGAATTCCATGGTGGTCGGCAGGATGCGCTTTGGATTGACGATGGCAGCCAGGGCTTCCAGACGCGGGTCCGGCATCGGCACGATACCGGTGTTCGGCTCGATGGTGCAGAAGGGGAAGTTCTCGGCCGCGATCCCGGATTTGGTCAGGGCGTTGAATAGGGTGGACTTGCCGACGTTAGGCAGGCCGACGATGCCGCAATTGAATCCCATGGTGTTTTCCCCGAGGAGTGAGTCAGGCCTTCTGGCTGTGCAGGTTTTTCATCGCGCGGTTCCATTCCCCGGCGAGGATATCCGGCAGCACGCCGAGGGCAAAGTCGATGCTGGCATCGAGTTTTTCCTGTTCGGCGCGTGGCGCACGACCCAGGACGAAATTTGAAACCATACTGGCAACGCCCGGGTGGCCAATGCCAAGCCGCAAGCGATGAAAGGTATTCTGATTGCCCAGTTGCGCGATGATGTCGCGCAACCCGTTGTGACCGCCGTGGCCGCCGCCCTGTTTGAGCTTGGCAACGCCCGGAGGCAGGTCGAGTTCGTCATGCGCCACCAGGATTTCTTCAGGCGTGATGCGGAAGAAACCAGCGAGTGCCGCTACGGCTTGGCCGCTGCGGTTCATGTACGTGGTGGGAATCAGCAGACGAACATCCTGACCCTGATGCGAATAGCGCCCGGTCAGGCCGAAATATTTGCGGTCCGCCACAAGGTTTACGCCTTGTGCATTCGCGATGCGCTCAACAAAAAGGGCCCCTGCGTTATGCCGGGTCTGTTCGTATTCAGCGCCTGGATTTCCCAGGCCAACGATCAGTTTGATGGCAGTCACGATAGGGGCCCTTCCTTGGAGTGGTGGATAACATCGCCGCAATCAGTGTGTGCGGCGAAAGTGGACGACAAGTGCTCATTTACCATTATGTAAACTCCGCGTTCTCGCCCGCTTTCTCGCTACGTTCTAGTCCGCGATGTTTCCGGTCACTCCGACGTGCCGAGTAAAATTACTCTGCAGCGCCTTCGGTAGCTTCTGGAGCAACACGTGGAGCGTGAACGTTGGCAACAGCCAGGTCGTTACCGTGAGCCAGAGCAACAAACTCAACGCCTTTAGGGGCTTTGAGGTCGGACAAGTGAATGATCGAGCCGACTTCGGCGTTAGCCAGGTCAACTTCGATGAATTCAGGCAGATCTTTCGGCAGGCAAGATACTTCGACTTCAGCGATAACGTGCGAAATCTCGCCGCCTTTCTTGATCGGAGCAGCTTCGCCAACGAAGTGTACAGGCACGGTAGCGGTCAGTTTCTGGCCAGCTACAACGCGTACGAAGTCAGCGTGCAGCACGTGGCCTTTAGCCGGGTGGCGCTGCAGAGCTTTGATGATTACGTTTTGCTTGGTGCCGCCAACATTCAGCTCGATGATGTGGCTGTAAGCCGCTTCGTTTTCGAGCAGTTTGGCAACTTCTTTAGCCAGCATGCTGATGGATTCAGGGGCTTTTTCGCCACCGTAAACTACAGCTGGTACCAGGCTTGCGAGACGACGCAGGCGGCGGCTCGCACCTTTCCCCAGGTCGGAACGCACTTCAGCATTCAGGGTAAATTCGTTCATTTTGTATCTCCAAAATAACCACATTCGCCCCAGCGGTTGCGACCAGCGCTAAAGGCGATATGGGCAAAAAAGCCCCGCCCCGACAGGAATGCCGGGGCGGGGCGCTTTTCGTCAACGAGACGTTCGAGAAGGGCAGGGCCCTTAGCGGAACATCGCGCTGATCGATTCTTCATTGCTGATGCGGCGAACCGCCTCGGCAACTACCGGCGCGATATCCAGTTGACGGATACGCGAGCAGGCTTGAGCAGCTGCGGACAACGGGATGGTGTTAGTCACCACCAGTTCGTCCAGCATGGAATTTTCAATGTTTTCGATCGCCCGACCGGACAGCACAGGGTGTGTGCAGTAGGCGAAAACCTTGGCAGCGCCATGCTCTTTCAAGGCCTTGGCCGCGTGGCACAGAGTGCCGGCGGTATCGACCATGTCATCGACCAGAATACAGGTACGCCCTTCGACATCACCGATGATATGCATCACTTCAGAGTGATTGGCTTTCTCACGGCGTTTGTCGATGATCCCGAGATCAACGCCCAGGGATTTGGCAACAGCACGTGCACGCACGACGCCGCCAATGTCCGGGGACACGATCATCAGGTTTTCGAAGCGCTGATCTTCAATGTCATCCACCAATACTGGGGAGCCGTAGATGTTATCTACCGGAATATCGAAGAAACCCTGGATTTGGTCAGCATGCAAATCAACCGTGAGAACACGATCGATGCCGACTACGGTAAGCATGTCAGCGACGACTTTCGCGCTGATAGCCACACGTGCGGAGCGCGGACGGCGATCCTGACGGGCATAACCAAAGTAAGGAATAACAGCAGTAATACGAGTAGCCGAGGAGCGGCGGAAGGCATCAGCCATCACTACCAGTTCCATCAGGTTATCGTTAGTCGGAGCGCAGGTCGGCTGAATAATGAAGACATCTTTACCGCGGACGTTTTCATTGATCTCGGCGGTAATTTCGCCGTCGGAAAACTTACCGACAGAGATGTCACCGAGAGGGATATGCAGCTGACGTACAACACGCCGAGCCAGATCGGGGTTAGCGTTCCCCGTAAAGACCATCATCTTGGACACGCGCAGTACCTGAAGGCTGAGGGTAACCTGGATGAGTATAGGAAAATGGCAGGGGCGGCTGGATTCGAACCAACGCATGGCAGGATCAAAACCTGCTGCCTTACCGCTTGGCGACGCCCCTGTATCTGTTGCAACGATTACCCAGTAATCGGTTCTTTTAGAGCAGACTTTGCAGCTTGCGATGCAACATCGAAACGTTGCTTCCCTTTGCTACAAACCCTGTAAGGGTCTCTGTCAGAAGGGCCGAGACTTTATCAGCTTCAGCTTTGCTTGGGAAGCCCCCAAACACACAACTTCCAGTGCCGGTGAGTTTTGCTTCGGTAAATTTACCTAACAAATTCAAAGCGTTACGTACATCTGGGTAACGTCTTACTACTACCGGTAAGCAGTCATTACGACTGTTTCCCTTGGGAACGGGGCGCACTTTAATGGGAGAAGAGTTACGTGTCAACAACGGATCTGAAAAAATTTCTGCTGTACTTACAGATACTTGCGGCACCAGCACCAGATACCACGGTTCTTCGGGGTCTACAGGGGTGAGTTTCTCCCCGACACCCTCGGCGAAAGCCGCGTGCCCGCGTACGAAAACCGGGACGTCTGCGCCCAGTGTCAGGCCCAGCGCGGCCAGTTGATCTTCATCCCAGCCCAGTTGCCAGAGATGATTGAGACCGAGCAACGTCGTCGCGGCATTTGAGCTGCCGCCACCGATTCCACCGCCCATGGGCAGGATTTTTTCGATCCAGATGTCGATACCGAGCGAACAACCGGATTGCTCCTGAAGTTTTTTCGCTGCTCGAACAATCAGATTGCTGTCGTGAGGAACACCCTCGAATTCGGTGTGCAAATGAATCACACCGTCATCGCGCACGGCGAAGGTGATTTCGTCACCGTAATCGAGAAACTGAAAAATCGTCTGCAACTCGTGGTAGCCGTCTGCACGGCGCCCAAGAATGTGCAGCATCAGGTTGAGTTTGGCCGGCGAGGGCAGCGTCAAGCGCGCAGCGGTCATGTTCACTGCCCCAGTTTGCGTGGTTGCCATTCCTTGATCACCAGCGTGATATCAAGGTCGGTGCCGTGCAGTTTGATCCGCTCGGGCAGCCAATAGCCGTTTTGTTCGGCGTAACTGAGGTACTCGACCTGCCAGCCATCCTGTTCAAGGCTGGCCAGACGGCTGTCGGTGTCCAGGGTCAGGCGACTTTTACTGTCAGGGGCCGGGAGCCCGCGAACCCACCAGGCCAGATTGGATACCGGCAATTTCCAGCCCAATTGCTCTTCAAGCAAGGCTTCTGGAGAGGTCGCGTCATAGCGGCCCTGGTTGGCGACTTCCAGCGACACTTTGCCCGGGCGACCGGTCAAGCGAGCAGCGCCGCGACCCAATGGACCGGAAAGACGGATGTCGTAGTAATCCTGTCGCTGCAGCCAGAACAACGTGCCGCTGCCCGAATCCTTGGGTGC
Source organism: Pseudomonas sp. ASL4 (assembly GCF_056680395.1). Lineage (NCBI taxonomy): Bacteria > Pseudomonadati > Pseudomonadota > Gammaproteobacteria > Pseudomonadales > Pseudomonadaceae > Pseudomonas > Pseudomonas sp. ASL4. The sequence goes on from NZ_CM155280.1 coordinate 1,861,479, forward strand.
GCGAATGCCGATCTTGCCGTTGATTTGCCAGCCATCAAGGCTGGTCATCTGCTGTTTGTACGCGTTCCATTGGACCGGGTTGCCCTGGCCCTGGACTGACTCGCGAGCACCGAAGCCCGCGCAACCGGCGAGCAGGGCGATAAAGCTGAAAACAATAACGTGGCGCAAAAACATAATCTTAAAGAGTCTCTGATCCGGTCAGGCGCTTGATGGTGCCGCGCAGGGTAGGGCTGTCGGGCTGATCCTTGAGGAACTTGCCCCAGATTTGCTTGGCTTCCCGTTGCTTGCCGTTGGCCCACAAGACTTCGCCCAAGTGCGCGGCGACTTCTTGATCGGGGAAGCGCTCCAAAGCCTGGCGCAGCAAACGTTCGGCTTCCTCGAGATTGCCCAGGCGGAAATTCACCCAGCCGAGGCTGTCGAGTACCGCCGGGTCTTCCGGATTGAGCTGGTGAGCGTGCTCGATCAGGGCCTTGGCTTCTTCGTAGCGGGTCGTGCGGTCGGACAAGGTGTAGCCGAGGGCGTTCAAAGCCATCGCATTGTCCGGGTCGCGCTTGATGATCAGGCGCAGGTCTTTTTCCATCTGCGCCAGGTCATTGCGCTTTTCCGCGAGCATGGCCCGGGTGTAAAGCAGATTCAGATCGTCCGGGTATTGCAGCAACGCTTGTTGCAGGACTTTCCAGGCCTTGTCGCCCTGATTGTTGGCGGACAGTGTCTCGGCCTCGATCAGGTACAACTGGATCGCGTAATCGGGTTGAGTATCGCGCTCGGCCGCCAGTTTGCTTTGAGCTTCGGCACTCTTGCCGTTGTTCATCAGGATATCGGCCTGGCGCAGTTGCGCTGGCAGGTAATCGTTGCCGGGGCCGACCTGGGCGTACTCGATCAGGGCGCCTAGCGGGTCGTTGCGCTCTTCAGCGATACGGCCGAGGTTCAGGTGCGCCGAGTCCACATGGCTTTCCCGGGCGATCAGGTCTTCCAGGTAACCCTTGGCCTCGTCCCAGGCCTTGGCTTCCAGGCATACCAGCGCCAGGGAATAACGCAGTTCGTCGTCTTCCGGATACTGCTGAACCAGGCTGGAGAACTCGACCTTGGCGTCATCCATGCGGTCTTGTTCGACCAGCATGCGGGCGTAGGTCAGGCGCAGGCGTTTGTCATCCGGGTATTTCTTGATGCTTTTTTGCAGCAGCGGCAATGCTTCACCGCCACGGTTGAGCGTTTGCAGCAAGCGCGCCCGCAACAGGATCGGGGCGATTTCGCCGTCGTCCGGCGGGTTGTCTTCGAGCAAGGTCAGCGCGCCTTTGGCATCGCCGTCCTGCTGCATCAGCAAGGCCTTGCCGAAAATCAACTGGCTGTTCTTTGGATGGCGTTGCAGCAAGCGGTCGAAACTTTTCATCAGGCCGTTGCGGGTGCCCTGGTCGGTGTCAGCCGCCGACAAGGCCAGAAAATCGAAATGCGTGTCGCCTTTGCCCTGCAGGACTTTCTCCATGTAGACCATGGAGTCGTCATAGCGCCCGGCACGCGCCAGTTGCACGGCTGCCGCCCGTTGGGCTTCGAGGTCGTCCGGGGCGTTTTTCGCCCAGATCAGCGCGGTATCCAGGGCAGCCTGATCGGCGCCCAGGTACTCGGCGATGCGGAATGCCCGCTCGGAGACGCCCGGATCCTGGGTGTTGATGGCCTGGGTCACGTAGTTGTCCAGCGCAATGTCGAAACGATTGCGTTGGCCAGCCAGTTCGGCGCTCAACAGACTGAAGACGGTTTCTTCACTGAATGAGCTGTAAACCTTGGGCTTTTCAGGGGCTGGAGTGCTGTCTTCAGTCGGCGGCGTACCGTCCGACGAAACGGGTGCCATGGCCTGGCAGCCGCTGAGGAAGACAAAAGCGAGGAGCAACGCGGAAGATCTATTCATATAGGAGAAGGACGACTAACCTGCGGTCGGATCATCATGACACAAGCCTTCGGCCAAACATAACCGAGTCTCAGTTGGTGCCTTTATAGAGGCAGGTGATTGGGACAATAGTCAGCGGTAGTTGTTCTGTCTCTGTCGAAGTAGGACAATTGCCGGCTTCACGTCACCATCAGCGACCTTGAATGGCCTTTCTTGCACTCGGTATTAACCACAAGACTGCTTCAGTAGACGTCCGCGAGCGCGTGGCCTTTACCCCTGAGCAACTGGTGGAGGCCTTGCAACAGCTCTGCCGACTCACTGACAGCCGCGAAGCTGCGATCCTCTCCACCTGCAATCGCAGTGAACTTTATATAGAGCAGGATCACCTTTCGGCGGACGTCATCTTGCGCTGGCTGGCTGATTATCATCATTTAAGCCTCGAAGAGCTGCGTGCGTGCGCTTATGTGCACGAAGATGATGCGGCAGTTCGTCACATGATGCGGGTCGCCTCCGGGCTCGATTCGCTGGTGTTGGGCGAGCCGCAGATTCTCGGCCAGATGAAATCGGCCTACGCCGTGGCGCGTGAGGCCGGCACCATCGGCCCGCTGCTCGGTCGCTTGTTCCAGGCCACGTTCAACGCGGCCAAACAAGTGCGTACTGATACGGCCATCGGCGAAAACCCGGTGTCCGTGGCGTTTGCCGCGGTCAGCCTGGCGAAACAGATTTTCAGCGACTTGCAACGCAGCCAGGCCTTGCTGATCGGCGCAGGCGAGACCATTACCCTGGTCGCCCGTCATCTGCACGAGCTGGGGGTGAAGCGCATCGTCGTCGCCAACCGGACGCTGGAACGCGCGAGTATTCTCGCCGAACAGTTTGGCGCCCACGCCGTGCTGCTCTCGGACATCCCGGCCGAACTGGTGCGCAGCGACATCGTCATCAGCTCCACCGCCAGCCAGTTGCCGATCCTGGGCAAGGGCGCGGTGGAAAGTGCCCTGAAACTGCGCAAGCACAAACCGATCTTCATGGTGGATATCGCCGTCCCTCGGGATATCGAGCCTGAAGTCGGCGAACTCGACGACGTTTACCTGTACAGCGTCGACGATCTCCACGAAGTGGTCGCTGAAAATCTCAAGAGCCGACAAGGCGCTGCCCAAGCGGCGGAAGAGATGGTCTCGATCGGCGCCGATGACTTTATGGTTCGCCTGCGCGAACTGGCGGCGGTAGATGTGCTCAAGGCTTATCGTCAGCAAAGCGAGCGCATGCGTGACGAAGAATTGCAAAAGGCCCAGCGCATGCTGGCCAACGGTAGCAGCGCCGAAGACGTGCTGGTGCAACTGGCCCGTGGGCTGACCAACAAACTGTTGCACGCGCCTAGCGTGCAGTTGAAAAAGTTGACTGCCGAAGGCCGCCTCGATGCGCTGGCCATGGCCCAGGAACTCTTTGCCCTCGGTGAGGGCTCGTCGGATAGCTCGGATAAAAAACCGCAATGAAAGCGTCACTGCTCAATAAGCTGGACATCCTCCAGGACCGTTTCGAGGAATTGACCGCTCTGCTTGGCGATGGCGAAGTCATTTCCGATCAGAACAAATTCCGCGCCTATTCCAAGGAATACGCGGAAGTCGAGCCGATTGTCCAAACCTATAAACAGCTGCTCAAAGTGCAAGGCGACCTCGAAGGCGCTCAGGCACTGCTCAAGGACAGCGATCCGGACATGCGCGAAATGGCCGTGGAAGAAGTCCGCGAAGCCAAAGAGCAACTGATCGAAATCGAATCCCGGCTGCAACGCATGTTGCTGCCCAAGGACCCGAACGACGGGCGCAACGTGTTCCTCGAAATTCGTGCCGGCACCGGTGGTGACGAAGCGGCGATTTTCTCCGGCGACCTGTTCCGCATGTATTCGCGTTACGCCGAGCGGCGTGGCTGGCGGGTGGAGATTCTCTCGGAGAACATCGGCGAGCACGGCGGCTTTAAAGAAGTCATTGCCCGGGTCGAAGGCGAGAATGTCTACGGCAAGCTGAAATTCGAATCCGGCGCGCACCGTGTACAACGGGTGCCGGCCACCGAATCCCAGGGCCGCATTCACACCTCGGCTTGCACCGTGGCGGTGTTGCCAGAGCCGGACGAGCAGGAAGCGATCGAGATCAATCCGTCGGACTTGCGGGTCGACACCTACAAATCCTCCGGCGCCGGCGGTCAGCACGTCAACAAAACCGACTCGGCAATCCGCATCACGCACTTGCCGACCGGTATTGTCGTCGAGTGCCAGGAAGAACGCTCCCAGCACAAGAACCGCGCCCGGGCGATGTCCTGGCTGTCGGCCAAGCTTAACGACCAGCAGACCAGCGCCGCCGCGAATGCCATCGCCAGCGAGCGTAAGCTGCTGGTAGGTTCCGGTGATCGCTCCGAGCGGATCCGCACCTACAACTTTGCCCAGGGCCGGGTCACCGACCATCGGGTCAACCTGACGCTGTATTCCCTCGACGAAATCCTCGCCGGTGGCGTCGATGCAGTGATCGAGCCGTTGTTGGCCGAGTACCAGGCCGACCAATTGGCGGCGATAGGTGAGTAAATGACGATCATTGCCAGTTTGTTGCGTGCTGCCGAACTCCCCGACTCGCCGACGGCGCGCCTGGATGCCGAATTGTTGCTGGCCGCTGCCTTGGGCAAGTCCCGCAGCTTCCTGCACACCTGGCCCGAGCGCATCGTGCCAAGCGAAGCGGCGCTGATGTTTGCCAGCTATTTGCAGCGTCGTCGCGGCGGTGAGCCGGTGGCTTACATTTTGGGGCAGCAAGGTTTCTGGAAGCTTGATCTGGAAGTTGCGCCGCACACGCTGATCCCGCGCCCGGACACTGAATTGCTGGTGGAAGCTGCGCTGGAACTGTTGCCCGCCACACAAGCCTTGGTCCTTGACCTGGGCACCGGCAGTGGCGCGATCGCATTGGCCCTGGCCAGCGAGCGTCCGGCCTGGAAGGTTACCGCTGTCGACCGTGTACTCGAAGCCGTGGCATTGGCCGAGCGCAATCGCCAGCGTCTGCACCTCAACAACGCCACGGTGCTGAGCAGTCATTGGTTCAGCGCCCTGGAAGGTCAGCGCTTTGAGCTGATCATCAGCAACCCGCCGTACATTGCGTCCGCCGATCCGCATCTGGTGGAAGGTGACGTGCGTTTTGAACCGGCCAGTGCCTTGGTCGCCGGTGTCGACGGGCTTGACGATCTGCGTTTGATCGTCGCCCAGGCACCGGACTACCTTGAAGCCGGTGGCTGGTTGATGCTGGAACACGGTTACGACCAAGCCGACGCGGTGCGTGATTTGCTGCTGTCTCGTGGTTTTGAAGAAGTCCACAGCCGCACCGATCTGGGCGGTCACGAACGGATCAGCCTGGGGCGCCTGCCGTGCTGAATGATCAGGAATTGTTGCGCTACAGCCGGCAGATTCTGTTGCAACACGTCGACATCGACGGTCAGTTGCGGCTCAAACAAAGCCGTGTGCTGATCGTCGGTCTCGGTGGCCTGGGTTCGCCAGTCGCGCTGTACCTGGCGGCGGCGGGGGTCGGCGAGCTGCATCTGGCGGACTTCGACACGGTCGACCTGACCAATCTGCAACGCCAGATCATTCACGACACTGACAGCGTTGGCACGAGCAAGGTCGATTCGGCGATCCGCCGTTTGAGCGCGATCAATCCTGAGATTCAACTGGTCGCCCATCGTGCGGCGCTGGACGAAGATTCCCTGGCCGCTGCGGTTGCAGCGGTGGATCTGGTGCTCGACTGCTCCGACAATTTCTCCACCCGCGAGGCGGTCAACGCCGCGTGTGTGGCTGCTGGTAAACCGCTGGTCAGTGGCGCGGCGATTCGTCTGGAAGGGCAGTTGTCGGTGTTTGACCCGCGGCGTCCGGAGAGTCCGTGCTACCACTGCTTATATGGTCACGGCAGCGAAGCCGAACTGACCTGCAGCGAAGCCGGGGTCATTGGCCCGCTGGTGGGGCTGGTCGGCAGCCTGCAGGCCCTCGAAGCACTCAAGTTGCTGGCCGGTTTCGGTGAGCCGCTGGTAGGTCGCTTGTTGTTGATCGATGCCTTGGGCACACGTTTCCGTGAGTTGCGGGTCAAGCGTGATCCGGGTTGCAGCGTTTGTGGGCCAGCCCATGCGTGAAGCGCCGATTGGCGTGCTCGACTCCGGCGTCGGTGGGCTTTCGGTGGTGGCCGAGATCCAGCGTTTGCTGCCCAACGAGTCGCTGTTGTATGTCGCCGACTGCGGGAATATTCCCTACGGCGAGAAAACCCCGGAATTCATCCAGCAGCGCTGCAGCGTGATCGCCGACTTTTTTCGGCAGCAGGGCGCCAAGGCGCTGGTGCTGGCCTGTAACACGGCCACCGTGGCCGGCGTCGCCAATTTGCGTCGCGATTATCCCGAATGGCCCATCGTCGGAATGGAGCCTGCGGTCAAACCGGCCGCTGCGGCCACCCGCAGTGGTGTGGTCGGTGTATTGGCTACAACCGGCACCTTGCAGAGCGCCAAGTTCGCTGCGTTGCTCGACCGGTTTGCCGCCGATGTGCGCGTCATCACCCAGCCATGCCCAGGCCTGGTAGAGCTGATTGAAAGCGGCGACTTGCACAGCGCGGCCCTGCGTCAGTTGCTTCAAGGCTATGTCGAACCGTTGTTGGCCGCCGGCGCCGACACACTAATTCTTGGCTGCACGCATTACCCCTTTCTAAAGCCGTTGCTTAAGCAGATGATTCCGGAGCACATCAGCCTGATCGACACCGGCGCCGCTGTTGCGCGGCAACTGCAACGTCTGTTGGCCGAGGGGCAATTGCTCGCCGAGGGACCTGCTCGTGCCGCGCAGTTCTGGACCAGTGCCGAACCGGAACATTTCAGAAATATCTTGCCGGTACTGTGGAATTCGTCTGGCGTTGTGCGAAGCTTCGACTGTTAGAGAAGATGCTGGGGCAAACGAGTAATTGGGGTGAACTTCTAATTAAGCGTCAACTTCTATAGCTGAGTCTGTGAGCTACAAAAAAAACCACACGAAATCGTTCGGAAAAGGATGTTTCTAATGAAGCGACTATTCTGTTTGGCCGCGATTGCGACCGCATTGATGGGGCAAAGTATTACCGCACAGGCGGCTGGCGTGGAGTTCGGGGTCGGCCAGACCAGCGATTCGACCATGACCTACCGCTTGGGCCTGCAATTCGATTGGGACAAGACCTGGCTGCAAAGTGACGTCGGTCGCGTGACCGGTTACTGGAGCGGCGCCTACACCTATTGGGAGGGCGACAAGACTCCCGCTGCCAGTAGCCTGTCGTTCTCGCCGGTACTTGTTTACGAGTTTGCCGGGCAAAACGTCAAACCGTATGTCGAGGCGGGGATTGGCGTGGCGTTGTTTTCACGTACGCAAATTGAAGACAACAACATTGGCGAGTCCTTTCAGTTCGAAGACCGCTTGGGTTTCGGGCTGCGCTTTGCCGGTGGGCATGAGATCGGGATTCGTGCGACGCACTATTCCAATGCCGGGATCAACAGTAATAACGGTGGTGTAGAAAGCTACGCGCTCCACTACACGATGCCGTTGTAAGCGCGGTCAATGTGGGAGCGGGCTTGCTCGCGAAAGCGATTTAACATTCAACATTTACGTTGACTGTCGGTCCGCTTTCGCGAGCAAGCCCGCTCCCACATTAGATCGTCGGTGATTTCGCTTTCAGCGATAAACCGACGTAATCCCCTGACGCTCTTCCATACACTCCGGCGACCCCGTCTCGAATTCCCGGCAGATCAGCGGCCGTTTTTCGTAGATGGTGCACATCATCGTGTTGCGATCCAGCGCTGCGCACCAGCCGTCATCCAGGCGCAACATCACTTCCCCGCCCCAGTCATCGGTATCGATAAAGCGTTCGGGCACGCCCGTTTCGGTGATCAGCATGACTTCGAGCTGGCAACAGCAGGCTGAGCAGGTCGAGCAAGTGACCGCCGGTTCGGCGATTTGCGTGTGGGGGATGGTTTTCATGGGGCGCAGTGTAAGGCAGTCGACCGATGCTGTGTGAAAGGCCTGACGGACGCTCAGTCGGGGTGATCCGCCGCCAGCCGCTGGGCCATGAAGTGCAGGGTAGGAAACAGCATCGCCCAGAGCAGGCCGATGCCAATCAGCGTCGGTACCTGGCCGTAGGGAAATTGCACCCCGGCCAGTTGGCTGCCGGCGTAATACGACAGCGGCCCACCGACGGCGCCCAACAGACTGGCCAGCCACCAAGGGTTGGCGCTCCACAGCAAGCAGTGGCGCAAAGTGGTCGCCAGCAGCGCCCACAGCAGCATCAGCCACAGCGGAATCAACGGTGCGACATCCGTAAAGTCGAACACTCCCAGCCAGCGCAACGAACTGTCGACGGTAGTGCCCAGCAGCACCACGCTGAGGATCAACCGGCCTTCATCGACCCAACGACTTATCCACAGCAGATGAATCACCAGCGCCGCCAGTGCCACTAACAGCCACAGACTATTGCCGCCCACCACGCAGGCAAACCAGCCGACCTGAAACAGCGCGGCATTGGCCAGACGTTCAAGCATCGAAACGGCCGAGCAATGGCGCTGGCATCGCCGCCGGTTTGGCCAGCAGCATTTGTGCGGTGCCGATGGTGCGCTCCAGGAAGCCACCTTCGCAGTAGCACAGGTAAAACTCCCACAGCCGCAGGAAATAATCGTCGTAGCCCAATTCGCCCAGCCGACCGTGGGCGCGGCGAAAGTTCTCATGCCACAGGCGCAGGGTTCGGGCGTAGTGCAGGCCGAAATCCTCCATGTGCAGCAGGTTCATGTCGGTATCTCGGCTGACGATCTCCAGCATCTTCTGCACGCTGGGCAAGGCACCACCGGGGAAAATGTAGCGCTGGATGAAATCGACATGGGTCTTGGCTTGTTCGTAGCGCTGCTCGCGGATGGTGATCGCCTGCAACAGCATCAAACCGTTGCTCTTGAGCAACTGCGCGCATTGCTTGAAGTAGGTCGGCAGGAAGCGATGGCCGACGGCTTCGATCATCTCGATCGACACCAGTTTGTCGTACTGCCCGGTGAGGTCTCGGTAATCCGAGAGCAGCAACGTCACCCGATCTTGCAGGCCAAGTGCTTCGATCCGCTGGGCGGTGAAGGTGTACTGCTCTTTGGAGAGCGTAGTGGTGGTGACTTTACAGCCGTAATGTTGCGCCGCGTAAAGCGCCATACTGCCCCAACCGGTACCGATTTCCAGCAAATGGTCACTGGGTTGCAGGGCGAGTTTCTGGCAGATTCGCTCCAGTTTGTTCAGTTGCGCCTGCTCAAGGCTGTCTTCGGGTGTGAGGAACTGCGCCGCCGAATACATCATCGTCGGGTCGAGAAACTGCTCAAACAGGTCGTTGCCCAAGTCGTAGTGGGCCGCGATATTTTTCTGCGAACCCTTGCGTGTATTGCGGTTCAGCCAATGCAGCCCTTGCACGAATGGCCGGCTGAGTCTGGCCAGGCCACCTTCCAAAGCATCGAGCACTTCAAGGTTGCTGACGAACACCCGGACCACCGCCGTCAGATCGGGCGAGCTCCAGTAACCGTGAATGAATGCTTCACCGGCACCGATCGAACCGTTGCTCGCCACCAGGCCCCAGACTGACGCATCAAGGATATGGATCTCCCCCAGCAGATGATCGCCGGTCGTGCCGAATACATGCCGTTCGCCGTCCTCGACCACCACCAGTTGCCCATGTTTGAGGTGCGCCAGTTGGCGCAGCACGCCCCGCCGCAACAGCGAGCCGGACAGGCCGTTGGTGCTGAGCAGGTTGGCTTTGGCCGAAATGCTAGAGGATTTCATGGCGGCGATCCTTTGGGGGAACGATGGCGGTTTGAAAGCTGCCATCGGCAGCCTGATGAGCAAAAATCGGTGCGCGCTTGAGCAACAGGCGAATGGCCTGCCAATAGATCGCCAGGCAGGTTTTCGCGGTCATCCAGGGGAAACGCCGCAAGTAACGGTGCAAGCTGTCGCGATTCAGGGTTTCGCGTTGCAGGCTGAGCGTGGCGTCGAACAGTTTCAGTTCGCCCTGCCAGTCAGCCATGTGCACCCCGAGCTTTTGCGCGGCGGGGCTGAAACTCATACGGTATTCGAGATCCCGCGGCAAAAACGGCGACACATCAAAGGCCTTGGCCACGGCGAAGTGCTGGTGGAAGTCCTGCAAGTCCACGGGGGCCTTGGCCGGCAACACGTAGTGATAACGCTCGCGCCACGGGGTGTTGGTGACTTCGCAGAGAATCGCCGCCAGTTGGCCATCGGCTTCGTGGCAATAGAAAAAACTCACCGGGTTGAACGACAGGCCCCAGCTGCGGGCCTGGGTCAGCAGGCAGATCGAGCCTTGGGGCGCATGGCCGATCGCTTGGCCGACCTGCTGGCGTACCGCGTCGATCAAACGCATGCCGGTGCCGGTAAAGGCTTTCAAATAGTCGCTCTCGCGAAACGAGAACGGTGCAAAACGACTGCTGCCCGACAACGGCGACAACCCGCGCACGGCGTCCTGTTCATCGAGGTCCAGGTACAGCAGGCCGATCCGGTAGCGGAATTCGTGGCGTCTGGGCGCAAACCGCCGATGGGCGATCCAGCCGCTGTAGAGGGCGCTGTTCACAGGGTTTCACCAAACGAGCGGGCAACGCGCAGAGCGCTGACCACCCCGTCTTCGTGAAAGCCGTTGGCCCAATAGGCGCCGCAATAATGAGTGTGCTGCGCGCCGTCCAATTCGTCCCAACGCTGCTGCGCGGCCACTGCTTTGAGGCTGTATTGCGGATGGGCATAGGTGAATTTGGCGAGCACTTTGAACGGGCTGATGCCGGCGCTCTGGTTGAGGCTGACGCAGAACGTGGTGTCGCTCCGAATACCTTGCAGGATGTTCATGTCGTAGGTGACGGCGGCCAATGCATGCCCGGCGCCGCCGAGTCGATAATTCCAGCTGGCCCAGGCGAGTTTGCGTTCGGGCAGCAGGCGAGTGTCGGTGTGCAGCACCACTTCGTTGTCGGCGTAGGGCAGGGCGCCGAGGATCGACTGTTCGGCGCTGCTTGGTTTGGCCAGTAGCGTCAGCGCTTGATCGCTGTGGCAGGCGAAGACCACTTTATCGAAGTGCTCACTGCCGCTGGCGCTGTGGATAACTACGCCGTCTTCATCGCGTTCGACGCGGGTCACCGGGCAGTTGAGGCGAATCTTCTCTTTAAAGGACGCGGTCAGTGGCGCGACATAAGCGCTTGAGCCACCCTCGATCACACACCATTGCGGCCGATTGCTGACGGACAGCAAACCGTGATTCTTGAAAAACCGGATGAAGAACTGCAACGGGAAACCGAGCATGTCGGCCATGGACATCGACCAGATCGCCGCGCCCATCGGCACGATGTAATGCAGGATAAAGCGCTCGCCGTAGCCGCCGGCTTTCAGGTATTGATCGAGGGTGGTGTCGGCGGCGATTCGTTGTTCTTCGAGGTCGCGCTGGGCTTCTTTGTTGAAGCGCAGGATGTCCCGCAACATGCCCCAGAACCCTGGCGACAGCAGGTTGCGCCGCTGGGCGAACAGGCTGTTGAGGTTGTTGCCGTTGTATTCGAGGCCTGAGTCCGGGTCGGTGACAGAGAAGCTCATCTCGGTGGGTTTGAAGCCCACACCGAGTCGGCCCAGCAAGCGAATGAAATTCGGGTAAGTCCAGTTGTTGAACACAATGAAACCGGTGTCCACGGCATAGCGTTGGCCATCGACGGTCACCTCCACAGTGTGGGTGTGCCCGCCGATCCAGTCGCCGGCCTCGAACAGGGTGATCTCGTGGCTGCGATTGAGCAGGTAGGCGCAGGTCAGCCCCGAGATACCGCTGCCGATGACGGCGATGTTCACGGCTGATCCTTGATCGGCGGATTGCTGCGCACCATGCGTTTGCCGATCTCCAGCTTCACCCGGTCGGGCAATTTCGAGAGTGGCCAGAGGGCGGCCATGAACAGTGCCGGGAAAGCGATTTCCAGTGGGCGGTTCTTCAGTTTGGAAAAGATGTGCCGCGCGGCTTTATCCACAGGCCAACTGAGCGGCATCGGGAAGTCGTTTTTCTCCGTCAGCGGCGTGTCGACAAACCCAGGGCTGACCACGGTGACTTCAATACCTTCGGGCGCCAGGTCGATGCGCAAGGATTCGAACAGGTAGCGCAAGCCAGCCTTCGAGGCGCCGTAGGCTTCGGCCCGTGGCAGCGGCAGGTAAGTCACCGAGCTGGCGACGCCGACCAGATGCGGTGCAGTGCCGGCGCGCAGCAACGGCAGGGCTGCTTCGATGCAATAGCTGCTGGCAAGCAGGTTGGTGCGCACCACATGCTCGACAATCGAGGCGTCGAACTGCTTGGCATCGACGTATTCGCAGGTGCCGGCGTTGAGAATCACGGTGTCGAGTGAGCCCCAGTCGGCGGCAATCTGTTCACCGATTTCGCGCACGGTCTGGCTGTTGGTCAGGTCGCCGGCCACCACCATCACTTGCCCCGGATAGCGCTGGGACAGGATTTTCAGTGGCACTACCGAGCGTGAACTGACGGCCAGATGAGCACCGGTTTTCAATATTTCTTCGGCGAGCGCGGCGCCAATGCCGCTGCTCGCTCCCGTTAACCAGTATCGACGTGGAGGTGTAAGGCTCATCCCATTCTCCTTTTCAGCCAGGCGATCGCCCGACCCAATACGGGTAGATGTTCATAAAGCAGTGCCCCGGCATCGAAGTAATCCCGGTGGCGATAAACCTTGTCGCGCCAGAGCAGGTGCGAGCAGCCGTCGACCCGAATCAACTGGCCGCCGGCCAGGCGCGGGTGACGGTAGCTCATGACCCAGCGCAGATAACCTTCGCCTTCGCCAATCTGGTCGAAGCTGTGAAAGTCGAAACGCAGTTCGCTGACATTGGCATAGAGCTCCTCAAAGTAGCTACGCAGCTGCACCAGGCCCTGAACTTCGTGCAGCGGATCAGTGAACTGCACGTCGTGGGTGTAGAGCTGATTGAGCCGTTGCAGATTGTCCTTGTTAAGGTCCGAAAACTGCTGGGCAAAGCGCCGCAGGAATTCACTCATACCCACCTCCGGCATCTTGTCGCGATGGCAGGTTCTTGAATGCCGCCAGCGCTCGTTGGCGAGAGGTACTGAGATTGACGATAGGCGATGGATAATCTGTAGCACCGAACAAACCGCCGACATTCGCCGGGTTGTGCACTTCTTTTTTGTTCAGCCCTGCGAGTTCCGGCAGCCAGTGCTTGATGAACACACCTTCGGCGTCGAATTTTTCCGACTGGCTCAGCGGGTTGAAAATCCGGAAGTAGGGCGCCGAATCGGTGCCGGTGGACGAGCTCCACTGCCAGCCGCCGTTGTTCGCCGCGAGGTCGCCGTCGATCAGGTGGCGCATGAAGAAGCGCTCGCCTTCACGCCAGTCGATCAGCAGGTTCTTGGTCAGGAACATCGCTACCACCATGCGCAGGCGGTTGTGCATCCAGCCGGTTTCGAGCAATTGGCGCATGGCCGCGTCGATGATTGGCAGGCCGGTGCGAGCCTCTTTCCAGGCCGCGAGTTCATCCGGCGCATCACGCCAGGCCAGGGCTTCGGTTTCCGGGCGGAACGCGCGGTGGCGCGAGACCCGTGGGTAACCCACCAGAATGTGTTTGTAGAACTCGCGCCACAGCAGCTCGTTGATCCAGGTGACCGCGCCGACCTTGCCGCTTTCGAACTCGCCCTGATTGCTTTGCAACGCCGCGTGCAAACACTGGCGCGGGGAAATCACCCCGGCCGCGAGATAAGCCGAAAGCTGACTGGTGCCGGGCTTCGCCGGGAAGTCGCGCTCGCTCTGGTAATAGTCGATTTGTGCATCGGCGAAGGTGTCGAGGCGGCGTCGGGCTTCGGCTTCACCGGCGGGCCAGAGTGTGATCAAACGCTCTTGAGGCGTTTCGAAACCTTCGACCCGGGAAGGGACTTCATCTCTTTCGACGCTCAACGGCGCTTGGACCCCGGGGGCGACTACGAGGCTGGGCAGTGAACGATGCAACCGGTCGTAGCAGACTTTGCGGAACTGGCTGAACACTTGGAAGTAAGTGCCGGTCTTGGTCAGCACGGTGCCCGGCGAGAACAGCAGTTGATCGAGGTAGCTGTAAAAGTCGATGCCTGCCGCCTTCAGCGTTTGGGCCACCGCTTCATCCCGGCGGGTTTCATGAATGCCGTATTCCTCGTTGACGTGTACGGCGTCGGCGTTCAACTGCTGACATAGATCCAGCAAAACTTCTGGCGCGGCCTCCCAGCGTGGCGCAGAGCGGATCAGCAACGGGATGTTGAGCTTGCCCAGCGCCAGGCTCAATTCAGTCAGGTTGCGCAGCCAGAAATCCACCTTGCATGGCGCGTCGTCATGTTCGCGCCATTGCTCCGGGCTCAGCAGATACACCGCCACCGTCGGGCCGCGCGCTGCGGCGGCCGAGAGGGCGGTGTTGTCGTGTAGGCGCAAGTCGCTGCGCAGCCAGATCAATTGCATGGTGGTATCCGTACGATTCATTAAAAAAGCATCATTAAACAAGCCCACGCTGAACAAGATCCTGATGAGCCGACAAGGGATCTTCGGCCAGGAACAAATCAGCAATCTCGGTAGTTCTTACGGACAACTCGGCGTGGTGGATGCATACCGTTGGTCCGACAATCATTTTTGGGCAACTGACACCGTTCAAAAGTTTAGGCAGCTGCGCAAGGTTCATGGCTTTGCTGGAATACAGCAGTACGCCGCGGGCTTGCAGCTGTTCGACCGCCAGCGCGAGCTCCCCGGCCGGCAGTGGCCAGTCGAAGACTTCCACCGGGCAATCGGCGCTGCTGATCAGCCACGCGGTGAGCCACAGGTGAGGTTCCAGGGGCAGGTCCGAGTGATTGATCAACAGCAGCGGCGCGGCACGTAACTGACGGTTGTTATGGTAGATGCGCGCGCCGAATTTGCTGCGTAGCCAGGAATAAAAGAATACCCGCTCCATCTGTGCGCCGAACTGGCCTTGCCAGCGTTGCTCGAGTTCCGTCAGCAAGGGCATCAACAGTTGTTCGCACAAGGTCCGCGGCGGGTACAGCGCCATCGCTTGATTGATAGTGTCATCGAGGGTGCGTTCGGCCAGTTGCGTGACCGCTTGCAGCAGCGTGTGGCGTAGCAGGTGCCAATCGTTTTCGGCGCAATCGGTGAAGGCTTGCGGCGTATCGAGCAGTTGCTTGACCTGGCCGACGGCCACGCCGCGGTTGAGCCAGGTGAGGATCGTCAGGATTCGTTGAACGTGTTCGGCCGAGAACAACCGATGACCTTTTGGCGTGCGCTGCGGGACGATCAGGCCGTAGCGCCGTTCCCAGGCGCGCAGGGTGATGGCGTTGACGCCGGTCTGGCGCGCGACTTCACGAATCGGCAGCCAGCCATCGTCCAGGGCTTTTTTGAAGTCGGCGCCGAAGTCTTCGCTGGCGCTGGTGTCGGGTGTGTTGTTCATTTAGATCGCGTTTCGCAGGCTGAGGTTTTCCGGGTGCGGTTGCAGGTAAACCTGTTGCGCAATGTACGGGTCCGGGTGTTGGCGAAAGTAATGCTTGAGCAGCGTCAGCGGCACCACCAGCGGCACGATGCCGTGGCGATATTGGCCGATGACGTGTTGCACTTCCTGTTTGTCTTCAGCGCTGATGGCCTGTTTGAGGTAACCACTGATGTGTTGCAAGGCATTGCTGTGGGTGCGACGGGTGGCGCATTTTTTCAGCGCCTCCATCAGTTCGCTGAAATAGCGTGGGCCGAGTTCTTTCGGATCGGTCTGGCCCATGCTGCCCAGCAGGTTGCCCAGGGTTTTGTATTGGACCGGGTTGTGGGCCATCAGCAGGTATTTGTAGCGCGAGTGAAAATCGATGAGCGCGCGCCGGGTCAGGCCTTCTTGCAGTAATGACTGCCAGGCGCTGTAGGCGAAGACTCGGGTCAGGAAGTTTTCCCGCAACACCGGATCGTTGAGGCGACCGTCCTCTTCCACCGGCAGGTCCGGATGTTGTGCGCAGAACGCCTGGGCGTAGATGCCGCGACCACCGCCATCCACCGGTGCGCCGTTGGTGTGGTAAACCTTGACCCGCAACAGCCCGCAGGAAGGCGATTTCTGCATGAAGATGTAGCCGCAGATGTCGCCCAGTTCGACTGCCATTTTCTGGCCGTACTCGGCGAGCGGCTGAGTGACGTTAATCTCATGATGAATCGTGCCGACGGCTTCAGGATGTTCGGGATCGCCCACCAGGCGGATCGGCTCGCGGGGAATGCCCAGGCCGATGGCGACCTCCGGGCAGACCGGGACGAAATCAAAGTAGTCCGAAAGGGTGCGACTGCACAGCCGCGATTCCTTGTGCCCGCCATTGAAGCGCACCTCGGCACCCATCAGGCAGGCGCTGATCGCGATTTTCGGTTTGGCGGGGGCGATGGACATCGAAGCACCTCGAATCTAAACCTGTACAGCGCATTGGCGTTGTACAACATAATCTTCATCATAGATTCGAAGCTGTACAAGTCAAATTATTTGTATAGGTTTTTGAAGTGCTCGCGATTCCCATGTGGGAGCGGGCTTGCTCGCGAATGCGATGAGTCAGTCAACACATGTGCGGCTGACCCACCGCATTCGCGAGCAAGCCCGCTCCCACAGGGGATCTACTTCCAGCCCAATTGCCAGGTGTTGCTGTCTTTCAGGGTTTGCCAATCCAACCGCTCACTACGCTGAGTCAACACTGCCTGCAACTCGACTTCCAGCACCGTACCTTCCTCATCCCGGAACAACTCGGTCACCAGAAAATGTTTTTCGCGGTTTTGCGGCTGGGCTGCTGTCCATTTCGACAGCCGCAATTTGCTTGGATTGATGCGGTTCACTGCAAGTGCTCGTGCAAACGGCGGGCAGCTTCCTGGCCGCTGAGCCAGGCGCCTTCGACGCGTCCGGACAAGCACCAGTCGCCACACACGTACAGGCCCAGATCGGCGTCCGCCAACACGCCCCATTCATGACTGTTGGCGGGACGGGCGTAGAGCCAGCGATGGGCGAGGCTGAAGGTCGGTGCGGGCATCGCGCTGTGCAGCAGTTCGGCGAAAGCTCCATGCAGTTGCTCGATCACCGCTTCCTTCGGCAGGTCGATGTGTTGCCGGCTCCAGGCGCTGGTGGCGTGCAATACCCAAGTGTCCATGGTGTTGTCGCGCCCGGGTTTACTGCGGTTGCGCGCGAGCCAGTCGAGGGGGCTGTCCTGCACGAAGCAGCCTTCCATGGGCGTATCCAGCGGTTTGTCGAAGGCCAGGGCGATGGCCCAGGTCGGGTCCATTTTTACCCCGGCAGCGGCCCCCGCGAGTTTCGGCGCAGCGGCCAGCAGCGCGGTCGCCTGAGGCGCCGGCGTTGCAATCACCACATGGCTGAATGGTCCATGGGTGAAGCCTTCCGCGTCCTGTAGATGCCAGTGCTCTTCACCGCGATAGACTTCGGTGATCCGGCAGGCGAAGTGCACCTCCAGGTCCCCGAGCAGCGCGCGGGTGATAGCGCTCATTCGCGGCGTGCCGACCCAGCGCGTCTGTTCGTCCGGCGACAGGTTGAGCTGGCCGCCCTGAAACGTATAGAGCAGTGGCGTCCATTCGGCGACCCAGCCATTGGCTTGCCAACGCTGGACCTCGGTGACGAAGCGGCGGTCGCGGGCAGTGAAATATTGCGCGCCCATGTCCAGAGCCCCCGCGTCACTGCGCTTGCTCGACATGCGTCCGCCGCTGCCACGGCTTTTATCGAAAAGTTGAACGACATGCCCGGCCTCCGTTAGGGCCTGGGCGGCTGACAGTCCGGCGATGCCGGTGCCGATGATTGCGATAGGTACAGTCATAGGGGCCTCGTTTACCTTTCTGTACAGACTACGCCGTGGTTTAAACCTGTACAATATTGTTTTTTGGTATAACTTTTAGCGTTCTCGTTCTGACAGCTTGGCCTATTGTTAAACACAGACACTGCCCGATACCAAAGATCCCTGCATATAAAAATAGACTAGTGATCAAGGTAAAACGCCACGCGAGGAAGAAGTCATGCACATATTGCTGACCGGCGGTACTGGTTTGATAGGACGTCAGCTCTGCCAACACTGGTCGAGCCAGGGACATCGCCTCACGGTCTGGAGTCGCACGCCTGAAAAAGTGGCGAAAATATGTGGCGCTCAGGTGCGAGGCATTGCCCGTCTCGAAGACCTTGGCGAGGAACCGGTGGATGCCGTTATCAACTTGGCGGGTGCCCCCATTGCCGATCGCTTGTGGACTGGCCGGCGCAAAGCGCTGCTCTGGAGTAGTCGGATTACCCTGACCGAAACGTTGCTGGCCTGGTTCGAAAGCCGTGAGCAAAAACCGCAGGTGCTGATTTCCGGCTCCGCGGTTGGCTGGTATGGCGATGGTGGCGAGCGCGAGTTGACTGAGAACTCGCCGCCGGTGATCGATGATTTCGCCAGCCAATTGAGCATCGCCTGGGAGGAGACGGCCCTGCGTGCCGAGGCTTTGGGCATTCGGGTAATTTTGCTTCGCACCGGGCTGGTGCTATCCGCCGAGGGCGGCTTTTTGTCGCGGCTGTTGCTGCCATTCAAACTGGGGCTGGGCGGGCCGATTGGCAGTGGTCGGCAGTGGATGCCGTGGGTTCATATCAAGGATCAAATCGCCCTGATTGATTTTCTTCTGCATCGCAACGACGCCAGCGGTCCCTATAATGCCTGCGCGCCAAAACCGGTGCGCAATCGTGAATTTGCCAAGACGCTGGGCGCCGTGTTGCACCGCCCGGCGTTCATGCCCATGCCGGCCCTGGCGTTGAGGGTGGCCCTGGGCGAGTTGTCATTGCTGTTGCTGGGTGGCCAGAAAGCCATGCCGGCGCGCTTGCTGGAAGCGGGTTTCACTTTCCAGTTCACTGATTTACGCGCGGCCCTGGACGATCTCTCCAGCCGCCTTTGAAATAGGATGTTGCATGACCGATCACGCGTTGCTTCTGGTCAACCTGGGCTCACCGGCCTCCACCTCGGTGGCGGATGTGCGCAGTTACCTCAATCAATTTCTGATGGACCCGTATGTGATCGACCTGCCGTGGCCGGTACGACGCTTGCTGGTGTCGCTGATCCTATTCAAGCGCCCGGAACAGTCGGCCCACGCCTACGCCTCGATCTGGTGGGAGGAGGGCTCGCCGCTGGTGGTGCTCAGCAAACGTCTGCAACAGGCCATGACCGCCCAATGGACTCACGGCCCGGTGGAGTTGGCGATGCGTTACGGCGAGCCGTCGATTGAGTCGACACTGGTGCGCCTGGCCGCCCAGGGCCACAAGCGAATTACCCTCGCGCCGCTTTATCCACAGTTCGCCGACAGCACCGTGACCACGGTGATCGAGGAAGCCAAACGTGTCGTGCGCGAGAAAAGGCTCGACGTGCAGTTCTCGATTCTCCAGCCGTTCTACGATCAGCCGGAATACCTCGATGCGCTGGTGGCCAGTGCCAAGCCCTATCTGGAGCAAGATCACGATCACCTGCTGCTCAGCTTTCATGGTTTGCCGGAACGGCACCTGACCAAGCTTGATCCGAGCGGCCAGCATTGCTTCAAAAACGAAGACTGCTGCAAGAATGCATCGCCGGCCGTATTGGCGACGTGCTACCGAGCCCAGTGCCTGCGCACCGCGTCCGAGTTTGCCAAGCGCCTGGGTTTGGCCGATGGCAAGTGGTCGGTGTCATTCCAGTCGCGATTGGGCCGGGCGAAGTGGATCGAACCCTACACCGAAGCACGCCTCGATGAATTGGCCAAAAGCGGCGTGAAGAAGATTCTGGTGATGTGCCCGGCGTTTGTTGCCGATTGCATCGAGACGCTTGAGGAAATCGGGGATCGCGGGTTGGAACAGTTCCGCGCAGCGGGAGGAGAGGAGTTGGTGCTGGTGCCGTGTCTTAACGATGATCCGCAGTGGGCGCGGGCGTTGAACATGTTGTGCGAGCGGGCACCGATAGCCCTGTAAGCACACAAACTGTGGCGAGGGAGCTTGCTCCCGCTGGGCCGCGAAGCAGCCCCAAAATTATCGCAGCCGATGAAGATTTTGTGAGTGCTGCGCACTCAAGCGGGAGCAAGCTCCCTCGCCACAGGGTGATGCGTCAACTTTTACAACAACGGATCATCCGCCTTCTTGTGCTTCCAGCTGTCATTGCCCGGCAGCAACAGGTTCAGCGCAATCGCCACCACCGCACACAGTGCGATGCCTTTGAGGCCGAAGTCGTCTGGCCCTGTGCCGGTGCCGATCAGCACGCCGCCAATCCCGAACACCAGGGTCACCGAGACAATCACCAGATTGCGCGCCTCGCTCAGGTCGATCTTGTGGCGAATCAGCGTGTTCATGCCCACCGCCGCAATTGAGCCGAACAACAGGCACAGAATCCCGCCCATCACCGGCACCGGAATGCTTTGCAACAGCGCGCCGAACTTGCCGACAAACGCCAGGCTGATGGCAAAGATCGCCGCCCAGGTCATGATTTTCGGGTTGTAGTTCTTGGTCAGCATCACCGCGCCAGTCACTTCGGCGTAGGTGGTGTTGGGTGGGCCGCCGAACAGACCGGCTGCGGTGGTGGCAATGCCATCGCCGAGCAGGGTGCGGTGCAGGCCCGGCTTCTTCAGGTAATCGCGACCGGTCACGCTACCGACCGCAATCACGCCACCGATGTGCTCGATGGCCGGGGCCAAGGCTACCGGGACGATGAACAGAATCGCCTGCCAGTTGAATTCCGGCGCCGTGAAGTGCGGGATCGCAAACCATGGGGCGGCGGCAATCTTCGCGGTGTCGACCACGCCGAAGTAGAACGCCATGGCAAAACCTACCAACACGCCGGAGATGATCGGCACCAGGCGGAAAATGCCTTTGCCGAACACTGCGACGATCAGGGTGGTCAGCAGCGCCGGCATCGAGATCAGCATCGCGGTCTGGTAATGAATCAGCTCGGAACCGTCGCCAGCCTTGCCCATCGCCATGTTGGCGGCAATCGGCGCCATGGCCAGGCCGATGGAGATGATCACCGGACCAATCACCACCGGTGGCAGCAACCGGTCAATGAACCCGGTGCCTTTGATCTTCACGGCCAGGCCGAGAAAGGTGTAGACGAAACCCGCCGCCATTACACCGCCCATGGTCGCTGCGAGGCCGAACTGGCCCTTGGCGAGGATGATCGGGGTAATGAAGGCAAAACTCGACGCCAGAAACACCGGCACCTGACGCCCGGTGACGATCTGGAACAAAATCGTCCCCAGACCTGCGGTGAACAGCGCCACATTCGGGTCGAGGCCGGTAATCAGCGGCATCAACACCAGGGCGCCGAACGCCACGAACAGCATCTGTGCACCCGACAGCACTGTGCGCCAGAGCGGATCGTTGAACTCTTCCTGCATGCTCAAGCGTCCTTCTGCTTGGTGCCGAAGATTTTGTCACCGGCATCGCCCAGGCCCGGGATGATGTAACCGTGCTCGTTGAGTTTTTCGTCGATGGAGGCGGTGTAGATCATCACGTCCGGGTGAGCTTTCCCGACGGCGGCGATGCCTTCAGGTGCCGCTACCAGCACCATGGCGCGGATGTCCCGGCAACCGGCCTTTTTCAGCAGGTCGATGGTGGCGACCATGGAGCTGCCGGTGGCGAGCATCGGGTCGATGATCATCGCCAGGCGTTCGTTGATTTCCGGAACGAGTTTTTCCAGGTAGGTGTGAGCTTGCAGAGTTTGTTCGTTACGGGCCACGCCTACAGCGCTGACTTTGGCGCCCGGGATCAGGCTCAGCACGCCTTCGAGCATGCCGATACCGGCGCGCAGGATCGGCACCACGGTAATTTTCTTGCCGGCGATTTTCTCCACCGACACAGTGCCGCACCAACCTTCGATATCGTAGGTTTCCAGCGGCAGGTCTTTGGTGGCTTCGTAGGTCAGCAGGGCACCGACTTCCTGAGCGAGCTCACGGAAATTCTTCGTGCTAATGTCTGCGCGGCGCATAAGGCCAAGTTTATGACGGATCAGCGGATGGCGGATCTCTTGGATGGGCATGGGGAAAGGCTCCGGCGGCGGGCAAAAAAACCGGCCTAGATTAATCTATCCGAGGGTGTTGTCCTATAGACATAAGGTACGTTAGTCCACAAACGCTTGATCTGGCCTCGCTTGATGCGTACCTTTGCCCGCTTTTCCTGAATCCGTCCCTCCCTTTACCCCCCCTGGAGAGCGCCATGCCTGCTGATCTCGAGCATATCCGTCAAATCATGCGAGAGGCTGACTGCCTGTACACCGAAGCTGAAGTCGAGGCGGCCATCGCCCGTGTCGGTGCACACATCAACGAACAGCTGGCTGATACCAACCCGGTGGTGTTCTGTGTAATGAACGGCGGCCTGATTTTCGCCGGCAAGCTGCTGACCCATTTGCACTTCCCGCTGGAAGCGTCTTACCTGCACGCCACCCGTTATCGCAACGAAACCAGCGGCGGCGACCTGTTCTGGAAAGCCAAGCCGGAAGTTTCGTTCCTGGACCGTGACGTGCTGATCATCGACGACATCCTCGATGAAGGTCACACCCTGGGCGCGATCATCGACTACTGCAAACACGCCGGCGCTCGCGCTGTGCACACTGCCGTATTGATCGACAAAGACCACGACCGCAAGGCTCGCCCGGACCTCAAAGCCGATTTCGTCGGCCTGCCGTGCATCGACCGTTACATCTTCGGTTACGGCATGGACTACAAAGGCTACTGGCGTAACGCCAACGGGATTTTTGCCGTTAAAGGCATGTAACTCCCGGCACCAATCCCTTGTAGGAGCGGGCTTGCTCGCGAAAGCGTCGGCACATTCAACATCAATGTGTCAGTAAGACCGCTTTCGCGAGCAAGCCCGCTCCCACAATGGTTCTGTGTTCTGCATCCACCGTTGTACACCCATGCTAGAGTGCTCGGCCTCGCCTCCGGAGCCCGTCATGAGTCTTTTGATCCGCAGCTGCGCCGTCCTGTTGCTGACCCTCAGTCTGCCCTTGGCCGCTGCCCCGGCGCCGATGCATGCACAGTTTTTGCCGCCGGACGACCTGACCCTGCGTGACGCTGAACCGGAGCAACAGCAACTGTTGCAGGTCACCGAGTATTCGGTGGTGGTGGGTAGCCAGCGCCAGTCCACCCAACAGCCGATTCCGGTCACGTCACCACTGCTGATCCGCCTCAAGGGCAAATCCTTGAACAAGGGCGCGAGCATCAATCAGGTGCTGGTCAACTTCGATGGTGAAAGCAAAAGCCAGAAAAAGCCGATCTACGACGAAAAAAGTAAAACCCTGACGCTCTACTACCCGCTGGCCCAATACCGGGTGGTGATCGATCTGCTGCGCAACGACACGGTGTATTGCCAGTTCCTCAGCTACGCCAACGGCCATGTCTGGGCCGATCTGCACACCGGCAGCGTTCGTTCGCGTTGAGCCCGGCGTCAAACGAGGGGTAAACTGCCCGCCCCGTGAAATGTCTGCGAGCTGGAGTCGGCAATGCGTAAAGATAAGAAGCAAGTGATTGGTGACGAGATCGGCGATGAGCAGATCAAACTGTTCCTCGATTTTGAACCGGTCGACGCCACTTCCCCGTCCCTGCACAAACTGATCAAGGCTTATCGCGGCCTGCGCATCGACGACTTCGAGCGTTTCCTGACGTTTTTCGTCGAGGCCGGGTTTGATCTGGACGGCAAAGATGAGCACGGCAATGATTTCGTCGCGGTGATCAAGGATCAGCGCAATGCGGCCGAGTACATCGAATTGATCGCCAAGGCTCGCGGTTAAGATCAAAAGCCAAGATCAGCGGCATAAAAAAACGCCCCGCTCTCAATGAGAACGGGGCGTTTTTTATGGGACCGAATCAAGCGTAGCTTTCGGTCTCGTTACTGGCTTCAACCAGTTCCAGCGCGACGTTGTTGTGCGCGTTGATCTTGCGATACAGCGCCGCGTCGGTTTCCAGGACCTTTTCCCGAGCCGGGAAGATTTCCGCCAGTTTGGCAGCCCACTCACCGGACGCTTTGTTCGGGAAGCACTTCTCGATCAGTTCCAGCATGATCGAAACGGTCACCGAAGCGCCTGGCGAAGCGCCGAGCAGGGCAGCAAGAGAACCGTCCTTGGCCGCGACCAGTTCGGTGCCGAACTGCAGAACGCCGCCCTTTTTCGGGTCTTTCTTGATGATCTGCACCCGTTGGCCGGCCACTTCCAGGCGCCAGTCTTCGGCTTTCGCTTCAGGGTAGAAGCGGCGCAGGGATTCCAGACGCTGTTCCATCGATTGCATCACTTCGCTGACCAGATACTTGGTCAGGTCCATGTTGTTTTTCGCCACGGCCAGCATCGGGCCGATGTTGCCGGCGCGTACCGACATCGGCAGATCCATGAAAGAACCATGCTTGAGGAACTTGGTGGTGAAACCGGCGTATGGCCCGAACAGCAGGGACTTCTTGCCATCGACCACGCGAGTGTCCAGGTGCGGCACGGACATCGGTGGCGAACCGACCGCTGCCTGGCTGTAGACCTTGGCCTGGTGATGCTTGACCACTTCAGGGTTGTCGCAACGCAGCCACTGGCCACTGATCGGGAAGCCGCCGAAGCCTTTGCTTTCTTCGATGCCCGACGCCTGCAACAGCGGCAATGCCGCACCGCCAGCGCCGAGGAAGACGAATTTGGCGTCGACTTCACGGGTGTTGCCGCTGTTGACGTCCTTGATACTGACGGTCCAGCCATTGGCGTTACGCTTGAGGCCAGTCACACGCTTGCAGTACTTGACCTGGGCATCGGGTGCGCTGGTCAGGTGCTTGAGCAGTTGATTGGTCAGCGCGCCAAAGTTGACGTCGGTGCCGTTCATCACGCGGGTGGCCGCGAGGACTTCGTCGGCCGGACGGCCCGGCATCATCAACGGCATCCATTCGGCCATCTTGGCCTTGTCTTCGGTGTATTCCATGTCGGCGAAGGCGTGGTGCTTGCTCAGCACGTTGAAGCGATCCTTGAGGAAGGACACGCCGCTGTCGCCTTGCACGAAGCTCAGGTGCGGCACCGGGCTGATGAAGGATTTGCACGAGCCGAAGGTGCCTTTTTTGGTCAGGTACGACCAGAACTGCTTCGACACCTCGAACTGGGTGTTGATGTGCACGGCTTTCTTGATGTCGACGGTGCCGTCGGCGGCCTGAGGCGTGTAGTTGAGCTCACACAGCCCGGCGTGACCGGTACCGGCGTTGTTCCATGGGTTGGAACTCTCCGCAGCACCGGAATCCATTAGCTCGACGACTTCCAGCTTGATCGCGGGGTCGAGCTCTTTGAGCAGTACAGCGAGGGTGGCACTCATGATGCCGGCCCCAACGAGTACTACGTCGACTGCTTCGTTATGCGCCATTTAACGCGTCTCCAAAATCTGCAGCACCAAATTGTCGGCATAGCTGCCAGGAGTGACGGGGCGTGTCAGTGATGCCCCAGGTACCCATGGCCAGGATCGCCATGTCCGAATCTTCGCAATTTTTCGCAACTTCGACGGACGCTACCGGCCGGGCCTATGAATCACATGAACTCATTTCAGCGCGCGACTGGCAATTCGACTTATGGTCGAGACATCCGTTTGTGCAACCAAATCCGTAGCGGACAGGCTTCAGGCTCCGGTGTTCGAGGAGTACTCGGTCCTGTGTCGTTGGGCTGTTTCAGACGCTAATGGTGCATGTTCAGACGCAAAACTATTCATTTGCTCGCCACACTCTTGTGAAGTTGTGAAAACCCGTTTTTTTCACGCTCTTTTGAAGACGTGAACCTCAAAAAAGGGCTGTCCCAGCCTGGCACCGTGCCCGGATGGATTGCCGCCATGGAATACATGACAGGCAAAACGGGCAAACAGCTCAGTAACCGAGCGTAATGACAGCTCTGCAGATTCGCGAAAAGTGGGGTTTTTGCTCAGGGAACAGCAAGCGCGCCAGCTTCACTCGATCTGTGTGGGCGGCTCTCTGTGGGCGGTGCGGGGTGTCAATACCGAGGCATTAACGATGCTGCGAGGCCCGATCAGGAGACGTCCTTATAATCGGGGTGAGATTGTATCTAAGAAACGCAGGGAAATGGACGTGTTTAATGACTTTTATTAGGCGTCTGGTCAGGTGGTCAACAGCTGTTGAGCGCGTGCGCGTGACTGGCGCTGGCTGATGCGGGCGCTGGCGGGCAGGGGATGGTGCAGCCAGTTGAGGCGGATTTCTTCAATTTCGACCCAGCCATCGCCCATGGGCTGGAGGCTGCACTGCTTGAAAGCCTGGCAGTGGCCGTTGCGGTCGAGCAGGGCAAAGCTGCGGTGCAATGGGCGTGGTGCGAACAGCGAGATCAGATAACGCATGGCAAAGTACCTTGTGGGGGCTGCTGTGAAGCATGCCCGCGAGCCGTGACGTGCAAGTGTAAGGACGGTGACATATTTGTGACAGGAGCCGCGGTCTGAAGGGTTCGTCAGAGATTTCAGTAATGTTTGTAGTCCCCTAGTTCGTCGCAGGCGCCCACCGCTATACTGCGGGCACTGTTAGTGCCTGATTCTGGAGAGAAGAGCATGTTGCAACGCCTGTTGTTCGGTTTGATCACTGTGACCAGTTTGACCCTGGTTGGCTGCGCCCACAGCCCGCAACAACTGAGCCCGGAACCGAAGCTGACCACTCAGCTGGCGCCGGTTGGCCATGGCCAGCAGGTTGTGGTGCGTGTGGTGGATGGCCGTCCGTCGCCAACCCTGGGAACCCGTGGCGGTCTGTACCCTGAGACCAGCGCGATCACCGTGCAGGGCGCGCAGATTCTGCCGAAGCTGCAAGCCCAGGCTGAAGCCGCCGTGCGTTTGCTGGGTTTCACCCCGGTGTCCAACGGCATGAACGCGCCGCAGTTGACCGTGACCCTGGCGGAGCTGAGTTATCAGTCGCCTAAAGAAGGCATGTATGTGACTGAAGCGACCATCGGCGCGACCTTCCGCTCTGATGTGCAGAACGCCAACCGTCGTTACAGCGGCCGTTACGGTGCTTCCCTGGATCAGCGTTTCGGTATGGCGCCGAACCAGGAAACCAACACCAAACTGGTCAGCGATGTGTTGAGCGACGCGCTGACGCGCCTGTTCAAGGACCCGACCGTGGGTCAGATGCTCGGCGAATAACCTTTCGCGAGATTCAAAAAAAGCCCGGTGCCAGTGATGGTTCCGGGCTTTTTTGTGTCTGCGATTTTTTGTGGGTGACGCCGACCCAATGTAGGAGCGGGCTTGCTCGCGAAGAGGGTGTGTCAGTCAACATCAATGCAGCTGACCCACCGCTTTCGCGAGCAAGCCCGCTCCCACATGGGATTGGCGGAGGCCACATAATGACCGATCAACTCTGAACCCTGTAGGAGCGAGGCTTGCCCGCGAAGGGACCGAACATTCAACATTAGTGTCGACTGACACACCGCTTTCGCGGGCAAGCCTCGCTCCTACATGGATCTAAAGCATCACGCTGCTTCGGAGTAAAAATCCAGCACACTCACGCCGGTCAGCATATCCGTCTCCGGCAGATCCGCATGTTGATGCCCGCCCAATGCGCAATACACCAGCCAGTGGCGGTCCTGGACATTGAAGGCAAGGCTGCCAACGAGATTCTGCTGTTCGTCGCTTTGGGCGATGAGGTAGAGGCGGTCCTGGTTTTCGGCGTGCAGCATGTTGAACTCTGTGTGGGTTTCGAGGGGCGCCAGACTGGCGCATTCAGATGACGATGCTGTGACGCCGGACAGGTATCGGCCAAGTGGTGCGTTATTTGTCGCAAAGGTGAGGGCAGGCGGGCAGGCTTTCGGTAGAATCCACGCCGCAGTCGTCGGTCCGGCGCCTGCCACCCTGGTTCTGCCCGAGGTCCGTGATGTCGTTGCATTTGATTTCGCTGTTTACCAACCATCCCGCCAAATTGATCAACTTGCTGGCCTTGCTGCTCGCCTTCCCGGGCAGTTGGTTGTTGCACGCCACTCGTCGCCGTGAACAGCGCGCGTTGGCCGTTCTTGAGGCAGCCACCCAGAACCGCCGCGTCGATGACTCGATGTTGATGCTGGATGGCGCCACCCAGCGCATGAACCGGTTTTTCTATCGATTCGGCTTCGCTTGCCTGGGCGTGGCGCTAGTGGTGTCGTGGATCAGCACACGGTTTTAAGCTGCTGACTCAAAACCCTGTGAACAGTGGAGCTTGCCTGTGGTGAGGGGGCTTGCCCCCGTTGGGTTGCGAAGCGACCCCTAAATCTTACGACTGCTGCGCAGCCGAACGGGGGCAAGCCCCCTCGCCACAGGGGCGCCGTTGTCGTATCGGGTCAAACCGCTTAAAGCGTCAGCCCGGCCTTCACCCGATACTGATTCCTCACCGGCGTCGCATATTGCAGCACCATGAACGGCCGATGCTCCTCAGGGCAGGCTTCCAGGCGTCGCTGCCATTCTTCCTGAGCCTTGGCCAGTTCATCCGCCGCAAACACTTCGGTCGCTTTCGGCACCTGCAGTTGCGGATCCGCGTCCTTCCACATGGCGTACGCCAGGTAGTGCACCGGGAACAACCGGTAGCCGCCGAGGATCTGCCGGTCCATCTCGATCGCCAATTGCTTGGTGTCATCGAACAGCTCGGTGATCGGCGTGGCAAAGTTCACGTGGACTCGGCCCTTGTAGCCGGTGATGCCCTTGGCGATGCTCACGTCGTCCTCGCCCGGCACTTTGGTGTAACTGCCGGTGGTCGCGCGGATAAACAGCTCGCGGGCCTTGGCCTGGTCGCACGGGTCGTATTCGTAGCTGATCGACACCGGGGTGACGTTCAGCGACTGAATGACCTCGCCGAACGGCTCGTCCTTGCGGCTCATGTGGAACATCTTGAGGATCGCCGACTCGGTACGGTCGTCGCCGTCCTTGGCCCGGCCTTCGGCCTGGGCGATCCAGATCGAGGCGCAGTCTTTGCGGATCGAGTGGTTGATGTAGGCCGACAGCAGCTGATAAGCGGCCATCTTCTCGCGGCGACCGGTGATCGAACGGTGCACGATGAAGCTCTTGTTCAGGCGCATCAAATCGCTGACGAAGGGCTTTTGCAGCAGATTGTCGCCAATGGCAATGCGCGGGGTCGGCAGGCCAGCGTGGTACACGGCATAGTTGACGAAGGCCGGGTCCATCACGATGTCGCGGTGGTTGGCGATGAACAGGTAAGCGCTGCCAGATTTGAACTGCTCGACGCCGGTGTAAGTCACGCCGTCGGTGGCGCGTTCGATGGTGTGGTCGACATAAACTTCGACTTTGTCCTGCAATGTGGCCACCGAATTGACGCCGGCGAACTCACGGCGCAGCCGATGAGCTATAAGAGGTTTGAGCATCCAGCCGAAAGCACCGGCGTAACGCGGGAAGCGGAAGTGGATGAGAATATCTAGAAGCGCCTTGTCGCCGAGCAGCCGTGCCAGCACCGCTGGGACTTCGCTGTCGTCGTAAGGTCGGATGGCATCGAATTCGCCCATCATGCTCTCTTGTTAGAAACGGCTAGGGTAAGTAAAGGTTTTGATCGAAAACCAACGGGGCACGGTCTGAAAAGTTAGCCAGACAAAAATAGCCCTGCAAATAGACCGGCGATTATACGCACAAGTCACTTGGGAGACCGCGATGCTGGAAAGCGCAGTGTATGAATGTCCGTATTGTGGTGAGGAGGTTGAGACTTCCGTGGATCTGTCGGGTGGTGATCAGACCTACATCGAGGACTGTCAGGTGTGTTGTAAGCCGATCAAGTTTGTATTGCAGGTTGACGGAGAGGAATGGCACCTCGAAGTCTTCAGCGAAAACGAGTGAGGGGCGCGTATGCAGCGAATCTACGAACCGGAAAACCTGATGGAAGGTGAATTGCTGCAAAGCATGCTCGCCAGCGAGGGCATCGAGGCGCATCTGGTGGGGCGTGATTTGCTCGGCGGCACGGGCGAGTTGCCGATTTACGGGTTGCTGGGATTGTCAGTGGATAACGACCAGGCGCAATACGCCCGAGAGCTGATCACCGCCTACAATGCCGCGCTGCCGATGCCCGGTGATGAACCGGAAAGTTTTCCCGGCACCCTGGTCTGTTAGGCTGACGTTCGTTTTATCAAGAGTCGTGTTGCCCCATGTGTGGACGTTATGCCCTGTTTCGCTGGAACCCCGCCTTCGCGGCCCTGCCTGGCTTTCCCGCCGATCAGCAGGCCCAGTGGAATATTTCTCCCAACGATTCGGTGTTGATGCTGCGTGCCGGCACCAGCGGCCAGCGTGAACTGGCCCGTGCCCGCTGGGGCCTGACGCCGCCGTGGCTGACCGACCTGTCGCGCACGCCAGCCCATGCCCGGGCCGAAACCGTCGCCGAACAACCGATGTTCCGCCAGGCGTTGCGCGAGCGCCGTTGCCTGTTGCCGGCCAATGGTTTCTACGAGTGGCGCGGCACCCAGCGCAAACGTCCGTATTGGCTGACGCCGGGGGAGGGCTCGGCGCTGTTTTTCGCGGCGATCTGGGAAGCGTATCCGGTGCAGGAACAGGTGTGGCTGAGCACGGCGGTGATCACTCAGCCGGCGGCGAGTCAGCGTCGGCCGTTGATTCTGGATGAGGCGGGGCAAGCCGCCTGGCTTGATCCCGAGACGCCGTTGCATGTGTTGCAGGGGTTGCTGGCCAGTGAGCCCGCCCCATTGCGTGAGCGGGTACTGGCGAATCTGGTGAATGATCCGAAGCTGAATGGGCCGGAGTGTCTGACCCCCGGCTGATTGGGCGTCTGTTCCGACGCCTTCGCGAGCAAGCCCGCTCCCACAGGGATTTGTGAACGCCACAGATCCAATGTGGGAGCGGGCTTGCTCGCGAAGAGGGCCTCGGATCAAACCTTGAACTGATTGATCAACCGCCGCTGCTGTTCCGCCAATTTGGTCAGATCTGCACTCGCCGCGCTCGATTCATCCGCCCCGCCCGCCACTTCATTCGCCACTTGCCCAATGTTGATCACGTTCCGATTGATGTCGTCAGCCACCGCACTCTGTTCCTCCGCGGCGCTGGCAATCTGCGTGTTCATGTCGTTGATTACCGACACTGCTTGAGTAATCGTCTCCAGCGCCTCGGCCGCTTTCGCCGCGTGCTGCACGCTTTCGTCGGTACGGTTCTGACTGTCTTCCATGACCCGCACCACATCGCGGGTGCCTTGTTGAAGTTGCTGGATCATGGTCTGGATTTCTTCGGTGGCCTTCTGGGTCTTCTGCGCCAGGTTGCGTACTTCATCGGCCACCACCGCAAAACCACGGCCCTGTTCACCGGCGCGGGCCGCTTCGATGGCCGCGTTCAAGGCCAGCAGATTAGTCTGCTCGGCGATCCCGCGAATGGCGGTGAGGATCGCGTTGATGTTCTCGCTGTCCTTGGCCAGGGTTTGCACCACGGCCACCGCTTTACCGATTTCCACCGCCAGCACGCCAATCGAATTCGAGGTGTCGCGCACAATCTGCATGCCTTGGGCTGCCGCCTGATCGGCATGACTGGCCGCCTGCGCCGCGGACGTCGCGTTACGCGCCACGTCTTGAGCGGTGGCGGTCATTTCGTGCACCGCCGTGGCGACCTGATCGATCTCGGCCATTTGCTTGTGCACGCCGATATTGGTGCGAATCGCAATGTCGGCGGTGTGTTCCGACGAATCGCTGACACTCTGCACCGACGTCACCACTTGGGTGATCATCGCCTGCAACTTGGCCAGGAAGGTGTTGAAGCCTTTGGCGATCGAGCCCAATTCGTCGGTGCGGTCGCTGGTCAGGCGTCGAGTGAGGTCGCCTTCGCCCTGAGCGATGTCGTCGAGCATGGCCACCATTTGCTTGAGCGGACGGGCAATGCCGTGGCCCACCAGCCAGATCACCAGCAAGCCGATACCGGCAATCAGCAACCCGACCATGGCCATGCCGAAGGTGTCGGATTTGCGCTGTTTATCCAGATCGCCTTGCAGTTTTTGCAAGTCCGCCATCACTGCGTTCAGCGGCAATTGCAGCATCAGCGTCCAGCGGGCGTCGGTCTGGCCGATGCCGAATGGCAGGTACAACTCGATCCGGCCCTGGGCCTTGTCGACCGTGTAAGTCACTTCGCCGCGCTTGAGATTGGACATATTGGCGATCTGCTGGCTGTCGAGGATGTCGCTGACCTTCTCGCCGAATTTGCTCGGGTCCTTGGTGTAGGCGACGATTCGGCCATTGCCGCCGATCAGCGCCATCACGCCTGAGCCGCCATACAGTTTCTGGTTGGCGCCCAGCAGCATTTCCTGGATGAAGTTCACCGACAGGTCCGCGCCGACGATGCCCTGAAAGGTACCGTTGAGCATGATCGGTTCAATAAAGGAGGCGAGCATGACGATTTTGTCGCCGACCTTGTAGGGCGCCGGATCGATCACGCAGGATTTTTTGGTCTCCTTCGAGCACAGGTAGTACTCGCTGGCGCGCACGCCGGTGGACAGGGTTTTCTGGTCGTCGACGTCCACCAGTTTGTCCAGGCCCAGGCTGCCATCCTCGTTGCGGAACCACCACGGCAGGAAACGCCCGTTGGCGGCGTCGATGCCGACCACCTTGGTGTCGACGTAGGCCGCGTCGTTATGGTCCAGGGCGTTTTTTTCCCAGCCGATGTAGGTGCCGAGGATTTTCGGGTTCTTGGTGACGTTTTCCTTGATCAGGCTGATCAACTGCTCACGGCTCAGATTCAGTTGCGGCTGGCCATCAGCCCCCGGCGTGCCGATCAGTTCATTAACGCGCACCAGTCCGCCGGCAATCAGCAGCGGCGCTTCGAGTTCACGTTGGATCTGGCTGACCTGAGTCTGCGCCAGGGACGTCAGGCGTTGCTCGATGACTTGTTCGAACTGCGCCTGGGTCCGCTCCTGGACCATGTCTTGCGTCCGGGCACCAGAAAACAGCGCGTACAGCACCAGGGCGGCAACAACGCTGAGGACGATAGCGCCGGCAAGGGCCGCCACGGAAAACTGGATCGACTTGAATTTCATGGGGGCTCCGCACGCAAGAGGACGTCTGCGTTGGGGTATCGGCAGAGGGATCGGGGACCATGAGCGGGTGATGGCGAAATGACTGTTTTGGAGCGCTGGATGTCGCATATGGGCATTGCGGGCGTGGCGTGTGAGGGATGTGAATTTTTTCCTACAAAGAGCAGCCTCTTTTCGGAAAGTGCGTGCTACGCGTCTTTTGTATCTGGCGCCGATACAATTCACGTCCTAGGATATGCGGCATGTTTTCAGGGAGCTTTTGGATGAACAAGTCATTGGTTGTAAGTGCACTGAGCGCGGCATTGCTGCTGGCGGGTTGTCAGTCGGTCAACACCACCAGCGGCGGAGCCGTAGGCGTTGAGCGCAAGCAGTACATGTTCAGCATGCTGTCCTCGGATGAGGTCAACCAGATGTATGCCCAGTCCTATCAGAAGACAGTAGGGGAGGCGACGAGCAAGGGCGAACTGGACAAAACCAGTACCGACGCCAAGCGTATCCAGGCCATTGCCGATCGGCTGATTGCCCAAGCGCCGAACTTCCGTCCGGATTCGGCCCAGTGGAAGTGGGAAGTCAACCTGATCAAGAGCGATGAACTCAACGCCAACTGCGGTCCTGGCGGCAAGATCATTTTCTACACCGGGCTGATCGACAGCCTGAAACTCACCGACGATGAAATCGCCGCAGTCATGGGGCATGAAATCGCCCACGCCCTGCGCGAGCATGGTCGTGAAGCAATGTCCAAGGCCTATGGCATCGAAATGGCCAAGCAGGGCGCTGGTGCCTTGTTCGGTCTGGGGCAGGACAGCCTGGCCCTGGCTGACACCGTGGCCAACTACGGTATGACGTTGCCCAACAGCCGCGCCAATGAAAACGAAGCCGACCTGATCGGTCTGGAACTGGCGGCTCGCGCCGGCTACAACCCGAATGCCGCAATCACCTTGTGGAACAAGATGAGCAAGGCTTCCGAAGGTTCGTCGCCGGAATTCATGAGCACTCACCCGGCGTCGACCAGTCGGATTGCTTCGCTGCAGGCAGCGATTCCGAAGGTGATGCCGTTGTACGAGAAAGCTGCGAAGTCCTGATATTCATGGGGCGAGGCTGCTGACGCCTTCGCGAGCAAGCCCGCTCCCACATTGGATCACCAGTGCTCACAAATATTGTGGCCACCGAGATTCCCCTGTGGGAGCGGGCTTGCTCGCGAAGAACGATAACGCGGTCTACCGACCTACGCCGTCAAACCCACCCACTGCTCTGCATCGCCTTGTACACCGCGACAATCGCCAGCACAAAGAACGCCGCTGCCGCCAGGCGACGAATCAAGGTCAATGGCAGTTTGTCCGCCGCAAAGTTACCGGCCAATACCACTGGCACGTTGGCGATCAACATACCGGCGGTGGTGCCGATGATCACCAGCCACAGGTCCGGGTATTGCGCGGCGAGCATCACGGTGGCGACCTGGGTTTTGTCGCCCATTTCGGCGAGGAAGAACGCGATCAGTGTGGTCAGGAACGGCCCGAACTTGCGGGCGGTGCTGGCTTCGTCGTCGTCCATCTTGTCCGGTACCAGGGTCCACAATGCCGTTGCGGTAAAGCTCGCGGCGAGGATCCAGTGCAGCGTCGCATTCGTGAAGAAGCTACCAAACCAGGCACCTACCGCACCGGCTGCCGCGTGGTTGGCCAGCGTCGCGGCGACGATACCGGCGATGATTGGCCAGGGTTTGCGAAAGCGCGCGGCGAGAATGAGCGCGAGCAGTTGCGTCTTGTCGCCGATTTCGGCCAAGGCAACGATTGCGGTAGGAACGAGAAGAGAATCCAGCATCAGGGTTTTCCTAAGGGGCGGGTCGACACGGCTATGACACGTACAGCCTTCCCGCCCCGGGTAAGGTGTTCGTGTCATAGGTCTTGTCAAACCCTGGCGATCCGTCTGTGCGGACGCTTAGGTCGCATACGCCATGGTCTGTTGACCAAGTATGTTGACGTATGCCGGACGAGCATGGCGCTCGTGGGAGACTACTCCCCTAGGACGGAGCGGATTCTGCCTAGGCAAATCCGATTGGGCAAGCCTCTTTTTTAAAAGAAGTTTCAGCCGCGTTTGGCCCGGTAGATCCGGAAACCCTGTCCTTCAGCCTTGATCGCACACACGCCGAGGTGCTCTTCGATCAGCGGTTGATACTTCAGGAAGCTGTTCGCAACCAGGCGCAGTTCGCCACCGTTTTTCAGATGTTTGGCTGCTTTTCGCAGCAAGTTCTCGGTCGCGAAATAATCGGTGTGCACCCCGACATGGAACGGTGGGTTACTCAAAATCGCACTCAAACCCATCGGCGCGGCATCGATGCCATCACCGGTAATCACCTCGGCTTCCAGACCGTTGGCGGCCAATGTCAGACGACTGCTGGCGGCGGCAAACGCATCCACGTCGAGCAACGTGACCTGATTGTGTGGATAACGACGCTTGACCGCCGCGCCCAACACGCCGGCACCGCAACCGAAGTCCAGCAAGTGGCCGCTCGGCAATTTGTCCAGATGCTCCAGCAACAGCGCGCTGCCGCGATCCAGGCGACCGTGGCTGAAGACGCCCGGCAGGCTGATGACTTTCAGCGGCCCTTCGGCCAATGGCAGTTCGTATTCCTGGGCCAGGCTTTCCAGCGACTTGGCTTCTGGCGCGTTGGCGACGGTGACCTGCCACAGTTGGCAATGCCGTGCGCTGTCGAGCTTGCGCGGTTTGCCGAACGGGTTCAGTTGCTTGGCCGCGCCTTCGATACCGCTGCGTTTTTCGCCGACCAGGTACAACTCGCGCCCGGCCAGACGTGAGGCGAGGGCGTTGAGGATGTAGTCGGTCAAATCCTTGGACTTGGGCAGAAACACCACGGCGGTTTCGAATTCGCGCTCGGGCGCATTCACGCCAAACTGGCTGCGATCGGCGAAGCGTGCGTCCAGTGTCGCTTGATCGCCGGCATGCCAGCACCAGCCGTGGGCGTCGGGCAGGCGGCCCAGCAAGTCGTCGGCGGGCAAACCGGCCAACAACACCGAACCCTGGAACAACTCGGCCTGACGAAGCAGTACTTCACTGCGCGGATCCATACTCTGCTCCTTGAAAAAAAGTGCGGCAGTTTATCAACTGACGACCCGCAGCGCTGTACCGCTGAAGAACGCCTGAGCGTTTTCGGTCAATTGCCCAACGATCCGCTGCCGCGCTTCGCGACTGCCCCAGGCGTTGTGCGGGGTGACGATCAGTCGAGGGATGTCGTGGGCCAGCAGCGGATTGCCAGCGGTCGGTGGTTCGACGCTCAGCACATCGGTGGCGGCGCCGCCCAAATGACCGTTGCGCAACGCATCGGCCAGTGCCTGTTCGTCGATCAAGCCACCGCGGGCGGTGTTGACCACGAAGGCACCGGGTTTCATCGAGGCCAGCTCACGGGCGCCGATGAAGTGGCGGGTGTGTTCGTTGAGCGGGCAGTGCAGAGTCAGGGCGTCGATTTGCGGCAGCAGTTCATTCAGCGGCAAGCGATCCGGGCGGGCAGGGCGGCCAGGAATCTGCCCCAGTATTACGCGCATGCCGAAGGCTTCAGCCAGCCGTGCGACGGCGCCCCCCAGTTCACCGTGGCCGAGCAGGCCGAGGGTTTTGCCTTCCAGTTCGACGATCGGGTAATCCAGCAGGCAGAACTGTTTCGCTTGCTGCCAGCGACCTTCGCCGACGGCTTTCTGGTAGTCCGCCAGGCGTGTCGCCAAATTGAGCAACAGCATGATCGTGTGCTGGGCCACCGACGGCGTGCCGTAACCCTGGCAGTTGCAAACGGTGATCCCGTGGGCGCGGGCGGCGGCCAGATCGACGTTGTTGGTGCCGGTGGCGGTGATCAGGATCAGCTTTAATTCAGGGTTGGCGGCCATGGCGGCGGCATCGATCAGGATCTTGTTGCTGATGGCGACGGTGGCGCCCTTGAGGCGCTCGATCACTTGGTCCGGCGTGGTTTGGGCGAACAACTGCAAATCGCTGAAGCACTCGCGCAAGGGGCTCAGGTTGAGGTCGCCCAGATCCAGGGACGGGTGGTCGAGGAAAACGGCGCGGCGAGAGTTCG
Organism: Pseudomonas sp. ASL4; assembly: GCF_056680395.1. NCBI lineage: Bacteria > Pseudomonadati > Pseudomonadota > Gammaproteobacteria > Pseudomonadales > Pseudomonadaceae > Pseudomonas > Pseudomonas sp. ASL4. Next base: position 1,898,421 of record NZ_CM155280.1, read on the forward strand.
TCATCAACTGTACCTTTTGTGCAATGAACTGAAGGCGTAATCTGCCGAGCCTACCAGATGAAACAAATGGTTACGCACTGGCTGAAAGTCACTCGGTTGAGACTTTGAAGTACGGCGCAGTCCTGTGGCGAGGGGGCTTGCCCCCGTTGGGGCGCGAAGCGGCCCCTTTCAACAGCAACCCGGCTTCATCAGGTGTACCGAGTGCACCGATTTACGGCTGCTTCGCAGCCGAACGGGGGCAAGCCCCCTCGCCACAGGTTTTATGCAAGCCATAGAAATTGAGTTTGCTTCAGTTTATTTATTGACCACGTCGCCCTAGAGGAGCCCCCATGTACTGGACAGAGTTTTTGACCGTTGCCCTGATTCACCTGCTGGCCGTCGCCAGCCCCGGCCCGGACTTTGCCGTGGTGGTGCGTGAGAGCGTGACCCACGGTCGACGTGCCGGGACCTGGACCGCGCTGGGTGTGGGGTCGGCGATTTTCCTCCACGTTGGCTATTCGCTGCTGGGCATCGGCCTGATCGTGTCCCAGTCGATCGTGCTGTTCAACGCCTTGAAATGGGCCGCCGCCGCGTACCTGCTGTACATCGGTTTCAAGGCCCTGCGGGCACAACCGGCCAAACCCGTGGCGGACGATTTGCACAAGGAAGTCGGCGAGCGCACTGCTCGCGGCGCCTTCACCTCAGGCTTCGTGACCAATGGCCTGAACCCGAAAGCCACGCTGTTTTTCCTGTCGCTGTTCACCGTGGTGATCAACCCGCACACGCCGCTGGCCGTGCAGGCTGGTTACGGGGTTTATCTCGCGGTGGCGACGGCGTTCTGGTTTTGCCTGGTGGCAATGCTGTTCAGCCAGCAGCGCGTACGCGCCAGTTTCGCCCGCATGGGCCATTGGTTCGACCGGACCATGGGCGCGGTGCTGATCGCCATCGGCGTGAAACTCGCGTTCACCGAGATGCATTGATAGCACCCTGAAAAGAACGACCCTGATCCTTGTAGGAGCTGCCGAAGGCTGCGATCTTTTGATCTTAACGGTACTGAAACGCCGAAGATCAAAAGATCGCAGCCTTCGGCAGCTCCTACACGGGATTGAGTTCGCTCAATTTGTTCAACGCACTCAGGTATTCCCGAGGGTTCTCCCCGAGCAAGCGGCGGAACATCGCGCTGAACGCCCGGGCGCTGCCGTAGCCCAGATCCTGCGCCACGCTCTGCACGCTCTGCACGCTTTCACCGACGAGCAGGCGCGGCAGGGCTTCCATCAGGCGCAGTTGCTGGCGCCAGGCATTGAAATTCATCTTCAGTTGTTGCTGGAACAGCCGCGCCAGGGTTCGTGAACTGGCGCCGACCTGCTGTGCCCAGTCTTCCAGCGTGTTGGGGTGGTCCGGTGTGCGCAGCAGTGCCAGGCAGATGCCTTGCAGGCGCCGGTCCTCGGGCATAGGGATATGAAGGGGAAGGTTTTCCAGGCCGGCGATTTCTTCCAGCATCAACTTCTGGATCAACGGATTTTCCGCGTGTTGCGGGCCTTGCACTGCCCGCAGGATCAACTCGCGCAGCAACGGCGTAACGGCCAGCACGCAGCATTGTTGTAGGCTCGGCGGCGACAGTTCCGGAGCAATGAACAGCGAGCGCATACGCACCTCACCGGACATGAAAATCTCATGGGCCACCATGGGTGGAATCCACACCGCCCGGGTCGGCGGAATCACCCAGGCACCCTGCGCCGTGACCACCCGCATGGTCCCGCAAACGGCATAGAGCAACTGTGCTTCGCGATGTTGATGCAACGCCTGGTGCGCACCATCCATGTAATCGCGCGGATAGGCGCTGACCGGGCCGTGCTGGAAGTGGCTGATTAACATGTCAGTTCCGATGACTTTGTTGTCAGGAATACGCTTTTTCGCCAACTTAGCATAAGCCGCTCACTACAACGTAAAGCGTGCCGCGATGAACCAATCCAGAAACGTCATCCGCTACATCAACGCAGCCCATGTGATCGACCACATGTTCATGCTGATCTTTCCCGCCGCCATTCTTGGCATGACCCAAGCCTTCGCCCTGGATTACGCCGCGCTGATCGGCCTGTCCTTGGGCGGCTTCATTGCCTTCGGCGCCTGTTCGCTACCGGCCGGTTGGCTGGGTGATCACTGGAGCCGGCGGAAGATGATGCTGGTGTTTTTCTTCGGAATTGGCGCCTCGGCAATCTTTACCGGGTTGAGCACCAGCGCACCCATGTTGGTACTGGGCCTGACGCTGATCGGGATCTTCGCCGCGATTTATCATCCGGTGGGCACTGCGATGCTGGTGGCCTATGCACAGAACCGTGGCCGGGAAATCGGCATCAACGGTATGTGGGGCAACCTTGGCGTGGCGTTTTCGGCGCTGATCACCGGGTTGCTGGTGGCGCAGTTCGGCTGGCGTTCGGCGTTCATTCTGCCGGGCGTGGTGGCGATTGTTCTGGGCATCGGTTTTGCCTTGCAGGTGCGTGAAGAGCCGATTCCCAAGCGTCCCCATACGCCGCTCAAAGGCGCGGCCGGCCAGCGGATTTCCATGGTCATGGTGTTCGGTGTGCTGGCCCTGGCCACGGCGACCGGCGGCGTGGTGTTCAACGCCACGACCATGACCTACCCGAAACTGTTTCAAGAGCGCCTGCACGATCTGTTTGCTTCGCCGCAAATCCTGGGCGTTGTGGTCAGCCTGGCGTATGCCTTCGGCGCCGTGGCGCAGTTGAGCATCGGCCGGGTCCTGCATCGTTTCAGTCTGAAATGGCCGTTCCTTGTGTTGACGTTGTGCCAGGCGCCGCTGCTGTTCGGATTGGCCTACGTGGATGGCTGGGCCGTGATTGCACTGGGCGCGGCGTTCATGTTCGTGGTGTTTGGCCAGGTCACGGTGAATGACGCGATGGTCGCCAACTTCGTCGCGCCGCAGTGGCAATCCCGGGTTTTTGCGCTGCGTTACTGTTTATCGTTCGGTGCCAGTGCTACTGCGATTCCGCTAATTTCGTTCGTCGAACCACGCCAGGGATTTGTAGGGCTTTACCTGATATTGGCGGGTTTTGCGGCGTTGACCTTCGTCGCTGCACTGGTTTTCCCACGGACGCCGTCTGAGGCTGCTGTAGGGCAAACGGCGTAACCGGTGACGAAATCCTGCAAATGCTGGCGCAAAGCTAGCATTTGTACGGCTGTGCAAATCATTCCTTTGACTGATTTGGCTGCGGTATAACGGCTCTAGAGTAATGATCTTTAATAGCCAACACCGTGTAGTCAGAAAAGGGATTCTTATGTTGCAGACTCGCGTTATTCCGCCAGCCGAAGGCGCTTACCAGTATCCGTTGCTGATTAAACGACTGCTGATGTCCGGCGCTCGTTACGAGAAAACCCGCGAGATCGTGTACCGCGACCAATTGCGCTACAGCTACCCGACGTTGATCGAGCGAGTCGCACGGTTGGCCAACGTGTTGACGGCGGCCGGGGTCAAGGCCGGGGATACCGTGGCGGTGATGGACTGGGACAGCCATCGCTACCTGGAATGTATGTTCGCCATCCCGATGATTGGCGCGGTTATTCACACGATCAACGTGCGGCTGTCACCGGAACAGATCCTCTACACCATGAACCACGCCGAGGACCGCTTCGTGCTGGTCAACAGCGAGTTCGTGGGGTTGTATCAAGCCATCGCCGGGCACCTGACCACGGTTGAGAAAACCCTGCTGTTGACCGACCTGCCAGAGAAAACCGCCGATTTGCCGAACCTTGTCGGTGAATACGAGCAACTGCTGGCCGCCGCGAGCACGCAGTACGACTTCCAGGATTTCGACGAAAACTCCGTCGCGACCACCTTCTACACCACCGGCACTACCGGCAATCCGAAAGGCGTGTACTTCACCCATCGGCAACTGGTGCTGCACACCATGGGCGTGTCGACGATCATGGGTTCCATCGACAGCGTGCGGCTGTTGGGTACCAACGACGTCTATATGCCGATTACGCCGATGTTCCATGTGCACGCCTGGGGCTTGCCGTATGTGGCGACGATGCTCGGGCTCAAGCAGGTTTATCCCGGCCGCTACGACCCGGAATACCTGGTGGAGCTGTGGCGCAAAGAGAAGGTCAGCTTTTCCCACTGCGTGCCGACCATCCTGCAAATGGTCCTCAACGCCAAGGCTGCGCAGAACGTCGATTTCGGCGGCTGGAAAATCGTCATTGGCGGCAGTGCGCTGAACCGCACGTTGTACGAGTCTGCCAAGGCCAAGGGTATTCAATTGACCGCCGCTTACGGCATGTCGGAAACCGGGCCGTTGGTCTCGTGCGCTCACCTCAACGACGAGTTGATGGCCGGCACCGAAGACGAGCGCACCACCTATCGAATCAAGGCCGGCGTGCCGGGGCCCTTGGTGGACGCGGCGATCATCGACAGCGATGGCAACTTCCTGCCCGCCGATGGCGAGACCCAGGGCGAACTGGTGCTGCGTGCGCCGTGGCTCACCGAAGGTTATTTCAACGAGCCCCAGAAGGGCGCCGAGCTCTGGGCCGGCGGCTGGTTGCACACCGGCGACGTGGCGACGCTGGACAGCATGGGCGTGATCGACATCCGTGACCGGATCAAGGACGTGATCAAGACCGGCGGCGAGTGGATCTCGTCCCTGGACCTCGAAGATCTGATCAGCCGTCACGCAGCGGTACGTGAAGTAGCAGTGGTGGGCATTGCCGATCCGCAGTGGGGCGAGCGCCCGTTTGCCTTGCTGGTGATCCGCGAGGGCCATGTGATCGGGGCCAGGGAACTCAAGGAACACCTCAAGCCGTTCGTTGAGTTGGGGCACCTGAGCAAGTGGGCGATCCCGAGCCAGATTGCCCTTGTTACTGAAATTCCCAAGACCAGTGTCGGCAAGCTCGACAAGAAGCGTATCCGCCTCGACATCACCGAATGGCAGGCCAACAACAGCACCTTCCTCTCGACGCTTTAAGCGTTATCTGAGCTCCACTGGCGTGCCCGAAAAGGCACGCCAGCCCCACCAAGCAAGCGCTTGGCTTGTTAAATCCAAATTTTCAGCCATCCTTGCCGTGCCGACATGTGTCGGACTGGCGAAAGGACTGTTCCAGAGTGGCCGGCAGCTGCAAATCACACTTTAGAGGGATCAAGCCGTACTACCTGCTGGCTATAGTCCGCTCAAGGATTTTTAAGAACGGAGCAAACGCACAAACGGGGCGATGCACATTTGGATTGACGTCGGGATCTCTTGGCTCCCGGTCACCCACAACGTTTTTAAAAGTACTCACTGCCATAACAATAATGCACATGGAGTAGCGTCGATGACATCAGTAAACCAGTTCTGGCGCCGGGCGAAATTGCCGCTGGCGGTCAGTCTTGCTTCTACGCTCGCCGGGCCCGCATTCGGCGTCAGTTTCAATATCGGTGAAATCGAAGGTCAGTTCGACTCGTCGCTCTCCCTGGGCATGAGTGTTTCGACCCAGCAGCCGAACAAGGACCTTATTGGTGTCAACAACGGTGGCAAGGGCTTGTCCCAAACCTCCGATGACGGTCACGCGAACTTCAAGAGCGGGCAAGCCTTCTCGAAGATCTTCAAAGGCATCCATGACCTTGAATTGAAATACGGCGATACCGGCGTGTTCGTGCGGGGCAAATACTGGTACGACTTCGCGCTGCAAAACCAGGACCTGGAATTCAAGAACGTCAGCAACGATCACCGGGATGAAGCGGCCAAGTCATCGGGCGGCCAGATCCTCGACGCCTTCATTTACCACAACTACTCCATTGCCGATGAGCCGGGTTCGGTGCGTCTGGGCAAGCAGGTTGTGAACTGGGGTGAAAGTACTTTCATTGGCGGCGGTATCAACTCGATCAACCCGATCGACGTGTCCGCGTTCCGTCGTCCAGGTGCCGAGATCAAGGAAGGCCTGATCCCGGTCAACATGTTCTACGTGTCCCAGAGCCTTACCGAAAACCTGTCGGCCGAGGGCTTCTATCAGCTTGACTGGCAAAAGACCGTCACCGATAACTGCGGCACGTTTTTCTCTCAGCCCGACATCGTGACCACCGGTTGCGATGACAACCTGCGGGTACTGAACAAGAGTTCGACGATTCCAGGCGTGGCGCTCGGTCCATTGGCCGCTGCCAATGTCGACGTCAACGACGAAGGCGTTCTGGTGCGCCGCGCCCCTAACCGCAACGCGCGGGACAGTGGGCAGTTTGGTGTTGCCGCCAAGTACATGTTCGATCCGCTGGCCACCGAATTCGGTGCCTACTTCATGAACTACCACAGCCGTGCGCCGATCTTCAGCGCCACGGGTGCGCCACAGTCGGTCTATAACGGCGTCAAGGCACTGCCAGGCCCGTTCCAGGCACTGGGGCCTTTGGTGGTTGCGGGTAACTCGGAATACTTCATCGAGTACCCAGAAGACATTCGTCTGTATGGTTTGAGCTTCTCCACCACCCTGCCTACCGGTACGGCGTGGAGCGGTGAGATCAGCTACCGGCCGAATGCGCCGGTGCAGTTGAACTCCACCGACATTCTGTTCGCCGGTGTGCGTCCGTTGGGCGGTGCGCTGACCAATGCGTCGATTCTCAGCGGCGTCCCCGGTCAGGATCTGCACGGCTATAACCGCAAGGAAATCACCCAGTTCCAGACGACGTTCACGCATTTCTTCGATCAGGTCATGGGCGCCAACCGTCTGACCCTGGTCGGTGAAGTCGGCGTGACCCACGTCGGCGGTCTGGAAAGCAAGTCCGATGCCCGTTATGGCCGCGATCCGGTCTTCGGTCCGGGTGAACTGCCGTCTACCGGTGGCCTCAACACTTGCTCGCAGATCCTCAACGCCTCCACCATCGCAGGTGCCGGTGCGGGTGCATCGACCAGCAACCAAAGCAGCAATTGCAACAACGATGGTTTTACCACGGCTACTTCGTGGGGCTATCGCGGTCGCGCCATCTGGGATTACAGCGACGTGTTTGCCGGCGTGAACCTGAAGCCGAACGTGGCCTGGTCCCATGACGTCAAGGGTTACTCACCAGGCCCAGGCGGCAACTTCGAAGAAGGTCGCAAGGCAATCAGCCTTGGGCTCGATGCCGAATACCAGAACACCTACACAGCGAGTCTGAACTACACCAACTTCTTTGGTGGCGACTACAGCACGGTGGATGATCGCGACTTCGTTGCCCTCAGCGTCGGCGTGAACTTCTAAGCACAGTTTTTTCAGGACGAACACACATATGAAAATAACAAAGAGTCTGTTCCACGCCGGTGTTCTGGGGCTTTCGCTGCTGGCCAGCGCGGTCATGGCGGCGGTTCCTGCTGCCGAAGCCGACAAGCTGGGCAAAAGCCTGACGCCGATGGGGGCCGAGATGGCGGGTAACGCCGACGGTTCGATCCCGGCCTGGAAACCGCTGCCGAAAAATGCCGGCACGGTCGACAGCAAAGGCTTCCTGTCCGACCCTTACGCCAGCGAAAAACCGCTGTTCACCATCACCGCACAAAACGTTGACCAATATAAGGACAAGCTTGCACCGGGCCAGTACGCGATGTTCAAGCGCTACCCGGACACGTTCAAAATGCCGGTCTATCCGTCCCATCGCGGCGCCACCGTGCCGGATGACGTGTTTGCCGCCATCAAAAAGAACGCCACGACCACCAACCTGGTCGCCGGTGGCAACGGTCTGGAAAACTTCGAAACCGCCGTACCGTTCCCGATCCCGAAAACCGGTCTGGAAGTCATCTGGAACCACATCACCCGCTATCGCGGTGGCAGCGTGACCCGCCTCGTGACCCAGGCGACGCCACAGACCAATGGCTCGTTCAGCCTGGTGTATTTCCAGGATCAGTTCGTGTTCCGCGACAAGATGAAGGACTACGACCCGAAAAATCCGGGCAACGTCCTGTTCTACTTCAAGCAGAAAGTGACCGCGCCGGCCCGTCTGGCAGGTACCGTGCTGCTGGTGCATGAGACCCTTGACCAAGTGAAGGAACCTCGCAAGGCCTGGGTTTACGCCACTGGCCAGCGCCGTGTGCGTCAGGCACCGCAAGTGTCCTATGACGGCCCGGGCACTGCCGCGGATGGCCTGCGCACCTCCGACAACCTGGACATGTACAACGGGGCTCCGGATCGTTATGACTGGGCGCTCGAGGGCAAGAAGGAGATGTACATTGCCTCCGACAGCTACAAGATCGATTCGCCGACTCTCAAGTACACCGACATCATCAAGGCCGGCCATATCAACCAGGACCTGACGCGTTACGAGCTGCGCCGGGTCTGGCATGTGGTGGCGACCTTGAAGCCAGGTCAGCGTCATATCTATGCCAAACGTGACTTCTTCATCGACGAAGACACCTGGCAGGCAGCGGTCATCGACCATTACGACGGTCGTGGTCAGCTGTGGCGCGTGGCCGAAGCCCATGCCGAGGATTACTACGACAAGCAAGTGCCGTGGTATGCGCTGGAAGTCCTGTACGACCTGCAATCGGGCCGCTACCTGGCACTGGGCATGAAGAACGAAGAGAAACAGGCGTATGACTTCGGCTTCTCTGCCAGCAAAAGTGAATTCCAGCCGGGCAACCTGGGTCAGGATGGTATTCGCTAAGCAGTAATCAGAGGCCGCATCCTCGAAAAACGCCCCGACTGGTTCGGGGCGTTTTTTTGGGGAAAAACATCAAAAGATCGTCCGAACGCGGCCCGAGCCTTCGGCAGCTCCTACGGGTATACGCCGATCCCATGGAGCTGCCGAAGGCTGCGATCTTTTCACTGATACGGATGTATCAAAAGCCTGACACCTTTGGTTGTATTCTTTTTGTAGCCATTTGTAGCAACAACCTTCAATACCGCTCCGTTTACCGCTAGTCTGCGGACATCTGCAACGCCGCCAACAGCAATTCAAACAAGAGCCGGCCATGACTGATCTGTCCCCACTTCCGGGTCCTGCAACCGTCGCCGTCGCGGCATTGGACGGGCGTTTCTTCCGGCCCCCGTTGCCTGACGGCCATGTGCTGCGACCTCGCCTGTGCGAACGCCTGGGTGCGGGGCTGGGTGGCCGGTTGCTGCTGGTCAGCGCCCCGGCGGGGTTCGGCAAGAGTTCGTTGGCAGTGGAGTTCTGTCAGAGCCTGCCGGCTCATTGGCAAAGTCTTTGGCTGGGATTGAGCCCGCGGGACAACGATCCGGGGCGTTTCCTCGAGCGTCTGCTCGAAGGCCTTCAGGACTTTTTTCCGCAACTGGGCAGCAAGGCGCTCGGGCTGCTGAAAATGCGTCAGCGCCATCAACCCTTCGCCTTCGAAGAATGGCTGGACGGTTTGCTGGATGAGCTGGCCGTGCACCTGTCGCCGAGTACGCCATTGCTGCTGGTGCTGGATGACTACCATTTGGCCCAGGGACCGGTGCTCGATCGCTGCCTGCAATTTTTCCTCAATCACCTCCCCGATGGCCTGCTGGTCATGGTCACCAGTCGGCAACGTCCTGACTGGCACCTGGCGCGACTGCGGCTGTCGCGGCAACTGCTCGAACTGCATGAGCAAGACCTGCGACTGACCCGTGACGAAGCCCTGACCCTGCTGGATCGCCATAGCAGTTCATTGCGCGGGGAGGCGCTGGAAAACCTGATCCTGCGCAGCGAAGGCTGGGTGGCCGGCCTGCGCTTCTGGCTGCTGGCGGCGTCCGAAGTCGGCAGCGATGGCGCGTTGCCGCAGTCGCTGCACGGCGGGGAAGGGCTGATCCGCGATTACTTGCTGGAAGAAGTCATCGATTGTTTGCCCGCCGAAGTGCAGGCATTCCTCTATGACACCGCGCCTCAGGAGCGCTTTTGCAGCGAGTTGTGCGACGCCGTGCGCGAGGCACATGACAGCGCCGAGATCCTGCGTTTCCTGTTGGCCCATCAGATTTTTCTGGTGCCGTTGGACGAGCACGGTCACTGGTACCGTTATCACCACTTGTTTTCCGACTTGCTGCGCACGCGGCCCACGACTCAGGCCCTGGTGCCGGCCGCCAGCCTGCATTTGCGTGCCTGCCGCTGGTTCAACGCCCAGGGATTGCTCGATGAGGCGGTAGAGCAGGCCTTGCGCGCCGGGCACCTGGATGTCGCGGCGAACCTGGTGCAAAACCTTTCGGAAGAACAGCTGCTGGCGGAGCAAAACGTCGGCATGCTGCTGCGCTGGAAAATGGACTTGCCCGACAGCCTGCTGATTAGCACGCCACGGCTGATCGTGCTTTATAGCTGGGCGCTGGGGCTGGCCTGCCAGTTGGACGCTGCCGAGGAACTGGCCAATCACTTGAGCCGTTTCCTGCCAGCGCCTTCGGCCACGGCGCAGAAGTCCATGCTGGCGCAATGGCTGGCCCTGAGCGGCATCATCGCCCGTGGACGCGGCAATCGTGAACTGACGCTGCTCTATTGCAGCGAAGCGCTGGAAAGCCTGCCCGCCAAACGTTACGGCCAGCGACTGATGTGCCTCTCTACCTTGTCCAACCTGGCGATTGCCGATGGCGACTTGTGGCGCGCCCGGGGCCTGAATCGCGAGTCCCTGGAGTTGGCGCAGCGCGTCGGCAATCCGTTGTTCGAGGCCTTGGCCCATTACGACCGCGCCCGCGTGTTGCAGGCGCGCGGGGAGATCCTGCGCTCGCTCGATGAGGTCCGTCAGGGGCTGCAACGCCTGCACGGGTTGTCGCCGCAACGGTTGTATGCGGTGCGCGCCCGTTTGATCTTGTACGAGGGTTTTCTGCTGGCGCTGCGCTTGCAGCCGGACGCCGCTCGGTTACGTTTGCAGGCCGGTTTGAGCGAAGCGCGGGCCTGTCGCGACATCAGTGTATTGATCGGCCACTGTGTGATCGCCAGGCTCGAGGGCAGCAGCGGCGAGTTCGCCAAAGCCTTTGCCGAACTGGCCGAAGCCGAACGGTTGATGCACATCTGGGATGTCCCGCCGATCTATTACCTGGCGATGATCACCCTGGTCAAATGCGAGCTCTGGCTGGCTCAGGGCCGCACCGATCTGGCCGAAGCCTGGCTCGCGCGATTGGGCCAGACCTACAACGGTGAACGCGCCGCCGCGCCGCCGGAATTCCATCCACAACTGCCGCTGCACATCGAGTTGCAACAAGCCTTGCTTGAGGTGATTCAGGGGCAGCCGATGCTGGCCGAGGGGCGTTTGAATGCGTTGCTTGAGCATGGGCAGCAGACGGGGCGGCAGATGCTCTGTGTGATGGCGCTGACGCAGAAAATTATGTTGTTGCTGGCGAGTGGGCGTGAGCCTGAAGCACGCAAGGCATTGGCTCAGGCACTGGAGGCGGCGGCCGGTGGTGTGCTGCAACCGTTTGATGGGTTGTTGGCCGAACATCCGGACTGGCTGCGCGGGCAACTTCTATCCTGTGCGGCAACGGCTGTTTCACAGAGTCTTGAAGAAAAGCTTCCGGTTTCGTCTGCCCTCCCGATTCTGGAGTCATCCCACGCGACAGAGCAGCTCAGCGTGCGAGAACTGGCGGTTTTAAGACTGATCGCCCAAGGTTGCTCAAACCAGGAAATCAGCGATCAGCTGTTTATCTCGCTGCATACGGTGAAGACCCACGCCAGTCATATCAACAGCAAGCTTGGGGTTGAGCGCAGAACCCAGGCGGTGGCGCGGGCCAAGGAATTGGGCGTGTTGGGCTAACTGACACGTTGCGCGATTACAAATAAAAAACGCCCCGAACCAGTCGGGGCGTTTTTGTTTGTTCCGGCCTGCTTTACAGGCCGGGAGTTGTAGCAATGGAGCCGTCAGGCCACCAGGTCTTGGGCGGTGAAGGTATTGACACCCACGAGCTGGATTTCGAAGTCTGCGCCGGCGTTGCCGCTGACGTTGCCCGACAGCACATGGTCGACGAAGCGCAGTTGCCCGGCGCCGGTAAAGTCATTGGCGCCGATGAAACTGAAGCCGTTTACGCCAGCGCTCAGCAGGTTGGCATCGAATTTCGTAAGGTCGATTTTATCGCCCTGCAGGCTGTTGAAATCGGTAATGACGTCGCGATTGGCGCCCATTCCCATCTCATTGACTGCGGCAAAAACAAAAGTATCAGCTCCTGCGCCACCAGTGAGAGTGTCTGTACCTAGCCCACCCTTTAGAGTGTTGTTGTTGGCATTACCGACCATGATGTTGTCCAGGTCGTTGCCGATCACGGTGAATGCCCCGGCGCCGCTCAGCAAGACGTTTTCGACGTTTACCAGATTGCTCTGGCTAAGGTCGACTACGCTGGTCTGCGCCGTGGCGGCGTAGGTGATGTTCAGTACGTCCGAACCTTCGTTGGCGTTTTCTTGCAGCAGTGCTAGCTCACCGGCTTGATCGAGGTTGTAGATGTCGTTACCCGCGCCACCGATCAGGGTATCGAGGCCTGCACCACCGAACATGACGTTGTTGCCGGCATTGCCGATCAGCACGTTGTTGCCGGCGTTGCCGTAGGCGTTGATGTTGGCGGAACCGGTCAGTGTGAGGTTTTCGACGTTGGCACCGAGGGTATAGGAGACCGATGCCATCACGGTGTCGATCTCGCTGGCCAGGGTACTGGTTTCGACAACGACATCGCCGATGTTGTCGACAATGTAAGTGTCGTTGCCCATGCCGCCGATCAGAGTGTCGGCGCCAGCGCCGCCATTGAGGGTGTTGTTACCGACGTTACCTGTGAGGGTGTTGTTCAGAGCGTTACCGGTGCCATTGAGGTTGGCAGAACCCAGCAGGGTCAGGTTTTCGAGGTTGCTACCCAAGGTGTAGTCGATCGACGCCATCACGGTGTCGATCTCGCTGGCCAGGGTACTGGTTTCGTTAACGACATCGCCGATGTTGTCGACGTAATAGGTGTCGTTACCCGTGCCGCCGGTCATGGTGTCGGCACCGAGGCCACCATTCAGGACGTTGTCGTTCGCGTTGCCGACCATGATGTTGTCCAGGTCGTTGCCGATCACGGTGAATGCCCCGGCGCCGCTCAGCAAGACGTTTTCGACGTTTACCAGATTGCTCTGGCTAAGGTCGACTACGCTGGTCTGCGCCGTGGCGGCGTAGGTGATGTTCAGTACGTCCGAACCTTCGTTGGCGTTTTCTTGCAGCAGTGCTAGCTCACCGGCTTGATCGAGGTTGTAGATGTCGTTACCCGCGCCACCGATCAGGGTATCGAGGCCTGCACCACCGAACATGACGTTGTTGCCGGCATTGCCGATCAGCACGTTGTTGCCGGCGTTGCCGTAGGCGTTGATGTTGGCGGAACCGGTCAGTGTGAGGTTTTCGACGTTGGCACCGAGGGTATAGGAGACCGATGCCATCACGGTGTCGATCTCGCTGGCCAGGGTACTGGTTTCGACAACGACATCGCCGATGTTGTCGACAATGTAAGTGTCGTTGCCCATGCCGCCGGTCATGGTGTCGGCACCGAGGCCACCATTCAGGACGTTGTCGTTCGCGTTGCCGACCATGATGTTGTCCAGGTCGTTGCCGATCACGGTGAATGCCCCGGCGCCGCTCAGCAAGACGTTTTCGACGTTTACCAGATTGCTCTGGCTAAGGTCGACTACGCTGGTCTGCGCCGTGGCGGCGTAGGTGATGTTCAGTACGTCCGAACCTTCGTTGGCGTTTTCTTGCAGCAGTGCTAGCTCACCGGCTTGATCGAGGTTGTAGATGTCGTTACCCGCGCCACCGATCAGGGTATCGAGGCCTGCACCACCGAACATGACGTTGTTGCCGGCATTGCCGATCAGCACGTTGTTGCCGGCGTTGCCGTAGGCGTTGATGTTGGCGGAACCGGTCAGTGTGAGGTTTTCGACGTTGGCACCGAGGGTATAGGAGACCGATGCCATCACGGTGTCGATCTCGCTGGCCAGGGTACTGGTTTCGACAACGACATCGCCGATGTTGTCGACAATGTAAGTGTCGTTGCCCATGCCGCCGATCAGAGTGTCGGCGCCAGCGCCGCCATTGAGGGTGTTGTTACCGACGTTACCTGTGAGGGTGTTGTTCAGAGCGTTACCGGTGCCATTGAGGTTGGCAGAACCCAGCAGGGTCAGGTTTTCGAGGTTGCTACCCAAGGTGTAGTCGATCGACGCCATCACGGTGTCGATCTCGCTGGCCAGGGTACTGGTTTCGTTAACGACATCGCCGATGTTGTCGACGTAATAGGTGTCGTTACCCGTGCCGCCGGTCATGGTGTCGGCACCGAGGCCACCATTCAGGACGTTGTCGTTCGCGTTGCCGACCATGATGTTGTCCAGGTCGTTGCCGATCACGGTGAATGCCCCGGCGCCGCTCAGCAAGACGTTTTCGACGTTTACCAGATTGCTCTGGCTAAGGTCGACTACGCTGGTCTGCGCCGTGGCGGCGTAGGTGATGTTCAGTACGTCCGAACCTTCGTTGGCGTTTTCTTGCAGCAGTGCTAGCTCACCGGCTTGATCGAGGTTGTAGATGTCGTTACCCGCGCCACCGATCAGGGTATCGAGGCCTGCACCACCGAACATGACGTTGTTGCCGGCATTGCCGATCAGCACGTTGTTGCCGGCGTTGCCGTAGGCGTTGATGTTGGCGGAACCGGTCAGTGTGAGGTTTTCGACGTTGGCACCGAGGGTATAGGAGACCGATGCCATCACGGTGTCGATCTCGCTGGCCAGGGTACTGGTTTCGACAACGACATCGCCGATGTTGTCGACAATGTAAGTGTCGTTGCCCATGCCGCCGGTCATGGTGTCGGCACCGAGGCCACCATTCAGGACGTTGTCGTTCGCGTTGCCGACCATGATGTTGTCCAGGTCGTTGCCGATCACGGTGAATGCCCCGGCGCCGCTCAGCAAGACGTTTTCGACGTTTACCAGATTGCTCTGGCTAAGGTCGACTACGCTGGTCTGCGCCGTGGCGGCGTAGGTGATGTTCAGTACGTCCGAACCTTCGTTGGCGTTTTCTTGCAGCAGTGCTAGCTCACCGGCTTGATCGAGGTTGTAGATGTCGTTACCCGCGCCACCGATCAGGGTATCGAGGCCTGCACCACCGAACATGACGTTGTTGCCGGCATTGCCGATCAGCACGTTGTTGCCGGCGTTGCCGTAGGCGTTGATGTTGGCGGAACCGGTCAGTGTGAGGTTTTCGACGTTGGCACCGAGGGTATAGGAGACCGATGCCATCACGGTGTCGATCTCGCTGGCCAGGGTACTGGTTTCGACAACGACATCGCCGATGTTGTCGACAATGTAAGTGTCGTTGCCCATGCCGCCGATCAGAGTGTCGGCGCCAGCGCCGCCATTGAGGGTGTTGTTACCGACGTTACCTGTGAGGGTGTTGTTCAGAGCGTTACCGGTGCCATTGAGGTTGGCAGAACCCAGCAGGGTCAGGTTTTCGAGGTTGCTACCCAAGGTGTAGTCGATCGACGCCATCACGGTGTCGATCTCGCTGGCCAGGGTACTGGTTTCGTTAACGACATCGCCGATGTTGTCGACGTAATAGGTGTCGTTACCCGTGCCGCCGGTCATGGTGTCGGCACCGAGGCCACCATTCAGGACGTTGTCGTTCGCGTTGCCGACCATGATGTTGTCCAGGTCGTTGCCGATCACGGTGAATGCCCCGGCGCCGCTCAGCAAGACGTTTTCGACGTTTACCAGATTGCTCTGGCTAAGGTCGACTACGCTGGTCTGCGCCGTGGCGGCGTAGGTGATGTTCAGTACGTCCGAACCTTCGTTGGCGTTTTCTTGCAGCAGTGCTAGCTCACCGGCTTGATCGAGGTTGTAGATGTCGTTACCCGCGCCACCGATCAGGGTATCGAGGCCTGCACCACCGAACATGACGTTGTTGCCGGCATTGCCGATCAGCACGTTGTTGCCGGCGTTGCCGTAGGCGTTGATGTTGGCGGAACCGGTCAGTGTGAGGTTTTCGACGTTGGCACCGAGGGTATAGGAGACCGATGCCATCACGGTGTCGATCTCGCTGGCCAGGGTACTGGTTTCGACAACGACATCGCCGATGTTGTCGACAATGTAAGTGTCGTTGCCCATGCCGCCGGTCATGGTGTCGGCACCGAGGCCACCATTCAGGACGTTGTCGTTCGCGTTGCCGACCATGATGTTGTCCAGGTCGTTGCCGATCACGGTGAATGCCCCGGCGCCGCTCAGCAAGACGTTTTCGACGTTTACCAGATTGCTCTGGCTAAGGTCGACTACGCTGGTCTGCGCCGTGGCGGCGTAGGTGATGTTCAGTACGTCCGAACCTTCGTTGGCGTTTTCTTGCAGCAGTGCTAGCTCACCGGCTTGATCGAGGTTGTAGATGTCGTTACCCGCGCCACCGATCAGGGTATCGAGGCCTGCACCACCGAACATGACGTTGTTGCCGGCATTGCCGATCAGCACGTTGTTGCCGGCGTTGCCGTAGGCGTTGATGTTGGCGGAACCGGTCAGTGTGAGGTTTTCGACGTTGGCACCGAGGGTATAGGAGACCGATGCCATCACGGTGTCGATCTCGCTGGCCAGGGTACTGGTTTCGACAACGACATCGCCGATGTTGTCGACAATGTAAGTGTCGTTGCCCATGCCGCCGATCAGAGTGTCGGCGCCAGCGCCGCCATTGAGGGTGTTGTTACCGACGTTACCTGTGAGGGTGTTGTTCAGAGCGTTACCGGTGCCATTGAGGTTGGCAGAACCCAGCAGGGTCAGGTTTTCGAGGTTGCTACCCAAGGTGTAGTCGATCGACGCCATCACGGTGTCGATCTCGCTGGCCAGGGTACTGGTTTCGTTAACGACATCGCCGATGTTGTCGACGTAATAGGTGTCGTTACCCGTGCCGCCGGTCATGGTGTCGGCACCGAGGCCACCATTCAGGACGTTGTCGTTCGCGTTGCCGACCATGATGTTGTCCAGGTCGTTGCCGATCACGGTGAATGCCCCGGCGCCGCTCAGCAAGACGTTTTCGACGTTTACCAGATTGCTCTGGCTAAGGTCGACTACGCTGGTCTGCGCCGTGGCGGCGTAGGTGATGTTCAGTACGTCCGAACCTTCGTTGGCGTTTTCTTGCAGCAGTGCTAGCTCACCGGCTTGATCGAGGTTGTAGATGTCGTTACCCGCGCCACCGATCAGGGTATCGAGGCCTGCACCACCGAACATGACGTTGTTGCCGGCATTGCCGATCAGCACGTTGTTGCCGGCGTTGCCGTAGGCGTTGATGTTGGCGGAACCGGTCAGTGTGAGGTTTTCGACGTTGGCACCGAGGGTATAGGAGACCGATGCCATCACGGTGTCGATCTCGCTGGCCAGGGTACTGGTTTCGACAACGACATCGCCGATGTTGTCGACAATGTAAGTGTCGTTGCCCATGCCGCCGATCAGAGTGTCGGCGCCAGCGCCGCCATTGAGGGTGTTGTTACCGACGTTACCTGTGAGGGTGTTGTTCAGAGCGTTACCGGTGCCATTGAGGTTGGCAGAACCCAGCAGGGTCAGGTTTTCGAGGTTGCTACCCAAGGTGTAGTCGATCGACGCCATCACGGTGTCGATCTCGCTGGCCAGGGTACTGGTTTCGTTAACGACATCGCCGATGTTGTCGACGTAATAGGTGTCGTTACCTACTCCGCCGTCCATGATGTCAGCGCCGATGCCGCCATTGAGGATGTTGGCGGCTGAGTTGCCTGTCAGGGTATTGTCGAGGTCATTACCGGTCATGTTTAAGGCGGCTGAACCAAGGAGCAGCCCGTCTTCGACGTTGGCCGACAACGCGTAGTTGACTGAAGCCTTGATCAAATCATGGCCTTCGCCTGTCAGTTCGATGACGGCGTCACCTGCATTATCGACGGTGTAAATGTCATCGCCTGTGCCACCGCTTAATGTATCTGCACCTGCACCACCGTCGAGCTGATCGCTGCCGGCCCCACCCTGAAGGATATTGTTGGCTGCATTGCCAACTATGATGTTGTCCAGATCATTGCCGATCACGGTGAATGCCCCGGCGCCGGTCAACAAGACGTTTTCGACGTTTACCAGACTGCTCTGATTCAGATTGATGACATTAGTCTGCGCCGTAGCCGCGTAGGTGATGTTCAGTACGTCCGAACCTTCGTTGGCATTTTCCTGCAACAACGCCAACTCGCCAGCCTGGTCAAGATTGTAGATGTCGTTGCCTGCGCCACCAATCATGGTGTCCAGACCTGCTCCGCCGACCAGCGTGTTGTTGCCAGAGTTACCCGTCAGTATATTGTTCAACGCATTACCGACGGCATTGATGTTGCCGCTACCCGTCAGGGTGAGGTTTTCAATGTTGGCGCCGAGAGCGAAACTGACGGTGGAGAGGACGTTGTCGATCTCGCTGGCTGCGGTACTGGTTTCTGTGACAACGTCGCCGATGTTATCGACGATGTAGGTGTCGTTGCCTGTGCCTCCGATCATGATATCGGCGCCCAGACCACCATCCAGCGTGTTATTGCCAGCGTTACCGATGAGCGTGTTGTTCAGGGCATTGCCGGTGCCATTGAGGTTGAAACTACCTGTCAGCGTCAGGTTCTCGAGGTTGGCGCCCAAGCTGTAGCTGATCGACGAAACAACGGTATCTATTCCTGAGCCAGCGTTGGCAAGTTCGTTGATGGTGTCGCCGACGTTATCGACGCCATAAATGTCGTTACCATCGCCGCCCGTCATGGCGTCAGCACCTGCACGTCCATCGAGAATGTTATCCAGGGCATTACCAATCAAGATGTCATTGAACGCCGAACCAATGGCGTTTTCGATCTTGGCACCGAAGGCAATCGTCAATGCATCAGTGACAGCAGTATTGTTCGTGAGATCGAGAAACGCTTTACCGATGGTGCTGTAAGCACCTTCGTTCAGGTTAAGACGCACCGACTGAAGCTGGTTGCTACCATCGATAGTATCGGTACCTCCGGCGTCCCATATCGTCTCGAAAACTGATTGGTCCGGCGCCCACTTGTAGACATTGTCCCCGTTATGCCAAAGGGTGTTGGCACCGTACAGGCTCTGGATCGCCAGTATGTCCAGCAGCATCGGCGTAGTAGGTTGATAAGAGTACGAGTCGTTGTAACTCATGACGGTGTAAAAGACGCTGTCCAGCGCGGGGTCAAGCAGCAACGTATTGGTCGCACTTGGGGAGAACGGATGCTTCAAACCCAGCGCATGACCGATTTCATGTACAAAGGTCAGGTAGTCGTAGGTGCCTTGGACCGGATTGGTACTGTTCGTCGACGGGCCAATCCATACATCCCCGCCCCTTGGGGTATCGTCGGGGAAGTAAGCCCAGGCAGCGGTCTTCGGATCCATCGACAAGTAACCGCCGAACCGCAAGTCGCCGACGTTTGTAAGGGTATCGGTTGTCAGTGTGAAGTTGATATTTGCAACGGCACTCCAGGCGCTCAGAGCGCCGATGACTGCGTTTTGCTGTGCGGAGGACAGGGCATACGCAGCGGTGTACTCATTGTCGGGGCTATATTGGGTGGCAAAGTACGAGGTGGTTTCCGAAATAAAGCTGTAGCTGAGCTGGGTAGTGCCGAACGGACTCCAGTTGGAACCTAACCAGTAGGTACCCGAAATGAGGCTGTCGACGGACTTGTTGCCAGTCAGTGAAGAAGGAAAGCTAAAAGAATAGGTAGTGGGCGTAGGCATGCGAAATTCCTGAGTGCGCTGCGGCCCTTCCTGGATGCGACCGCTACAAAAGTCCGATTTTGCACCAGAAACGATATGTTTGACATCATCTGGCCACTACTTTTTTGATTGATGGCGTCAAATAACTGGCCTGGCGATCTGTATCGGCGAGTGGCGTAGAATCCTGAAACCATCTTCACTGCCTTCCGTCCAATACAGGCCATCGATTTCCATGACCGTTCCCAGTTCCGTGCTCATCCGCGAAACCTTCCCCGTCGGCCCTTTGCAATGCAATTGCACAATCATCGGTGACCCGATTACCAAAAAGGCCATCGTCGTCGACCCGGGTGGAAACCACGAATTGATCCTCGCTCGCCTCGATGCCCTTGGCCTGAAAGTCGTCAGCATCATCCACACCCACGCGCACCTCGATCACTTCCTGGCCTCCGGTCAGTTGAAGGAAAAGACCGGCGCGACGTTGCACCTGCACAAAGAGGATCAGTTCCTGTGGGAC
Organism: Pseudomonas sp. ASL4; assembly: GCF_056680395.1. Lineage (NCBI taxonomy): Bacteria > Pseudomonadati > Pseudomonadota > Gammaproteobacteria > Pseudomonadales > Pseudomonadaceae > Pseudomonas > Pseudomonas sp. ASL4. The sequence continues at coordinate 1,918,487 of NZ_CM155280.1, forward strand.
AACCTGGAAATGCAATGCCAGATGTTCGGCGTGCCTTACACTCCGGTGCCACCGCCGGATCTCTGGTTGGCCGATGATGAAGAGCTGGCTTGTGGTTGTGGCGTGGCGATTCACACGCCGGGGCATACGCCAGGTTCCATGAGCTTTTGGTTTTCAGAGGCTAAGCTGCTGATTGCCGGTGACACGTTGTTCCGTCGCGGGGTAGGGCGCACGGACTTGTGGGGCGGCGATCAGGCGACCATCGTGCGCTCGATCAAGCAGCGGCTGTATACCCTCGACGAGGAAGCGACCGTGGTGACCGGGCATGGTCCGGACACGTGTCTGGGCGATGAAATGCGCGGTAACCCCTTTGTTCGGGCATGACGGTCAGCGATTGAATTTTTTTCGTCTGCGATGATCCAACGCCCGCGATGGTCTATTGCCAACGTCCGTTGCACCACAGAATGCAAAAGTAGGAGCTCTTCATGTTCACCACGCCTCGCTTGATTATTGTTGCTACCGCTGTGGCCTTGTTGGCCGGTTGCGCTTCACCCAATCCTTATGACAATCAGGGCCAGGCCGACGGATCGTCTGGCGTGAGCAAAACCGCCAAGTACGGTGGGCTCGGCGCCCTGGCCGGTGCATTGGCCGGTGCTGCGATCGATCACAACAACCGTGGCAAGGGCGCGCTGATTGGCGCTGCCGTGGTAGGTGCCTCCGCTGCCGGTTACGGTTACTACGCCGACAAGCAGGAAGCCAAGCTGCGGGCCAGCATGGCCAACACTGGGGTTGAAGTGCAGCGCCAGGGCGATCAAATCAAACTGATCATGCCGGGCAACATCACGTTCGCTACCGATTCGGCGAACATCGCTCCAAGCTTCTATCAGCCGCTGAACAACCTGGCGGGCTCGCTCAAGGAGTTCAACCAAAACCAGATCGAGATCGTCGGCTTCACCGACAGCACCGGCAGCCGTCAGCACAACATGGACCTGTCCCAGCGTCGGGCCCAGAGCGTGGCGACTTACCTGACGTCCCAAGGCGTGAGCGGCGCCAACCTGTCTGCACTCGGTGCCGGGCCGGATAACCCGATTGCCAGCAATGGCGACGTCAATGGCCGGGCGCAGAACCGTCGGGTTGAAGTCAACCTGAAGGCGATTCCGGGTCAGCAGTATCAGCAACCGGGGCAGCCTGTTCAGCAGTACCAGTAACAACCTGACTGAACCCCAGGTATAAAAAAGCCCGCCCGATTCTCAGCAGATCGGGCGGGCTTTTTTTGGTGTCAGTTCGGCCGCCATCGCGAGCAAGCTCGCTCCCACAGGAGCCTGGGTGTACACAAAATCTGTGTTCACACCGATCGACTGCGGGAGCGAGCTTGCTCGCGATGAGGCCCTGACAGGCGACCAAACAGCCAGCCACAAAAAAGCCCTCGGACGATCACTCATCCGAGGGCTTTTTGTATCGCGCGAAACCTGATTACTTCTTCAGGCCGTAATGCTCATCAAGCATGCCTGGCGCGTTCGGGGCTTTTGGCGCGTAGTCGCGAGGCGGCTCCTGATTGCGCGGCGGCGTCAGGCGTTCCCGTGGTGCCACGGAGGCGTCGGCGTGCAGGGCGGCCAGCAAGCGTTGGCGGGTCTGCTCGTCCAGGGCCAGGCGGTTGGCGCCCTCGGCGAGATGATCCTGCACTTCCTGGTAGCTCGCAGTCAGTTTCTTGACCAGTGTTGCAGTGCTGTTGAAGTGGGTGACCACCTCGTTCTGATAACTGTCGAAACGTTCCTGAATGTCATCCAGCTGACGTTGCGTGCGGTTAGGCGCGGCATTCGGCACCAGACGAGCGACCAGGAATCCAAGGGCGACACCCACAACCAGGGCAAGAGTCGGCAACAACCAAACTAAGAGCGAGTGTTCCACGAGTCCTTCCTCTATAAACGGCTTTGCTTTACGTTAACGGCTCGAACCTGCGCTGTATACCGCGATTCACTCGCAATAGATTGGCACAGACAATTTGCTAGACGAGTCGACCCGATTCGAGGTCACGGAGTTCCTTCCTTGCTTATGCGCGAAACCCCTGTAGTGATTGATGGCCCTGTCGGCCAACTGGAAGCTTTGTACCTGGATAACGAACAGCCCCGCGGTGTGGCGCTAATCTGCCATCCGAACCCGGTGCAGGGCGGCACCATGCTCAATAAAGTCGTGTCGACCTTGCAACGCACCGCCCGGGATGCCGGTTTGATTACCTTGCGCTTCAACTATCGCGGCGTCGGCGCCAGCGAAGGTAGCCACGATATGGGTACCGGCGAAGTCGACGACGCTCAAGCGGCGGCCGAATGGCTGCGGGCCAAACACCCCGAGTTGCCACTGACCCTGTTCGGTTTCTCCTTTGGCGGTTTTGTTGCAGCAAGTCTCGGTGGACGCCTGGAAGCCAAAGGCGAGCAGCTCAAGCATTTGTTCATGGTTGCGCCGGCGGTCATGCGCCTCGGCGAGCAGGATCAACTACCGCAACTCGGCGAGTTGACCTTGATCCAGCCGGAAACCGACGAAGTCATCGATCCCCAGCTCGTCTACGACTGGTCCGAGAAACTCGATCGCCCCCATGAGCTGCTGAAAGTGGCAGAATGCGGACACTTTTTTCATGGCAAGCTGACCGATCTCAAGGATCTGATCTTGCCGCGTCTTTCGAATTGATTGCAGTCTGACAAGCGATTACCCATGACGACTCGTACCCGTATCCTCACCGGCATCACCACCACCGGCACGCCGCACCTGGGCAACTACGCCGGCGCCATCCGCCCGGCGATCGTCGCCAGCCGTGACAGCAATGCCGATTCGTTCTACTTTCTGGCCGACTACCACGCCCTGATCAAATGCGATGACCCGCTGCGCATTCAGCGTTCGCGTCTGGAAATCGCCGCGACCTGGCTGGCCGGCGGCCTGGATGTCGACCGTGTGACGTTCTATCGCCAGTCCGACATCCCGGAAATCCCCGAACTGACCTGGCTGCTGACCTGCGTCGCCGCCAAGGGCCTGCTCAACCGCGCCCACGCCTACAAGGCTTCGGTGGACAAGAACGTCGAAACCGGTGAAGACCCGGACGCTGGCATCACCATGGGCTTGTACAGCTACCCGGTGCTGATGGCCGCGGACATTCTGATGTTCAACGCCCACAAGGTGCCGGTCGGTCGTGACCAGATCCAGCACGTGGAAATGGCCCGCGATATCGGCCAGCGCTTCAACCATCTGTTCGGTCAGGGCAAAGAATTCTTCACCATGCCGGAAGCGTTGATCGAAGAAAGCGTTGCCACACTGCCAGGCCTCGACGGTCGCAAGATGTCGAAGAGCTACGACAACACCATTCCGTTGTTCAGCAGCGCCAAGGAAATGAAAGACGCGATTTCGCGGATCGTCACCGACTCCCGTGCGCCGGGCGAAGCCAAAGATCCGGATAACTCGCACCTGTTCACTCTGTTCCAGGCCTTCGCCACGCCGGCGCAGTCCGACGAATTCCGCAGCGAACTGTTGCAGGGCCTGGGCTGGGGCGAGGCGAAGAATCGTCTGTTCCAGTTGCTCGACAGCGAGCTGGGTGAATCCCGCGAGCGCTATCACCAGTTGATCGAGCGCCCGGCAGACCTGGAAGACATCCTGCAGATCGGCGCCAAAAAGGCTCGTTCGGTAGCGACGCCGTTCCTCCACGAGCTGCGCGAAGCGGTTGGCCTGCGTTCTTTCGTGGCCCAAACCCAAGTCGCGGCGACCACCAAGAAGAAAGCCGCGAAAGCCGCGCGTTTCGTCAGCTTCCGCGAAGACGACGGCAGTTTCCGCTTTCGTCTGCTGGCGGCCGATGGTGAGCAACTGCTGCTGTCGCGCAACTTCGCCGACGGCAAAACCGCCGGCCAGGTGACCAAGCAATTGCAAGCCGGCCAGCCACTGGACGTGCGCAGCGAAGACCTGAGCTTCAGCGTCTGGCTGGAAGGCGAGTGCGTGGCCGACAGCGCAACCTTCGCTGACAGCGCCGCTCGCGACGTGGCCATCGACGCCCTGCGCGTGGCACTGACGCCGGTTCAGGAATAAATCAGCGGCGCGGCCCGACCAAGGGCTGATTGCCATTCTCACGGGCCGTCGCTACAGTGGCGGCCCGTTTTTGTTGCCTTGCTAACGAATTATGACGCCCCTAGAACGATATCAAGCTGATCTGAAACGCCCGGACTTCTTCCATGACGCTGCGCAGGAAACGGCCGTGCGTCATTTGCAGCGCCTGTACGACGATCTGGTCGCGGCCTCGCAGAGCAAGCCAGGCCTGTTCGGCAAACTGTTTGGCAAGAAAGACCAGGCGCCGGTCAAGGGCCTGTACTTCTGGGGCGGCGTTGGCCGTGGCAAGACCTACCTGGTCGACACCTTCTTCGAAGCCCTGCCGTTCAAGGAAAAGACTCGGACGCACTTCCACCGCTTCATGAAGCGCGTGCACGAAGAAATGAAGACCCTTGGCGGCGAGAGAAACCCGCTGACCATCATCGCCAAGCGCTTCTCCGACGAGTCGCGGGTGATCTGTTTCGATGAATTCTTCGTCTCCGACATCACCGACGCCATGATCCTCGGCACGTTGATGGAAGAGCTGTTCAAGAACGGCGTGACCCTGGTTGCGACCTCGAACATCGTGCCGGACGGTTTGTACAAGGACGGCCTGCAACGTGCGCGCTTCCTGCCGGCCATTGCGCTGATCAAGCAGAACACCGACATCGTCAACGTCGACAGCGGCGTCGATTATCGTCTGCGTCACCTTGAGCAGGCCGAGCTGTTCCACTTCCCGCTCGACGACGCGTCCCATGAGAGCTTGCGCAAGAGCTTCCGGGCCCTGACGCCGGAATGCACGGCCGCGACCGAAGACGACGTGTTGATGATCGAGAACCGCGAAATCCGTGCCTTGCGCACCTGTGATGACGTGGCCTGGTTCGACTTCCGCGAACTGTGCGACGGCCCGCGCAGCCAGAACGATTACATCGAACTGGGCAAGATCTTCCACGCCGTGTTGCTCAGCGGTGTCGAACAGATGAACGTCACCACCGACGACATCGCCCGGCGCTTTATCAACATGGTCGACGAGTTCTACGACCGTAACGTGAAGCTGATCATTTCTGCGGAAGTCGAGCTCAAAGACCTCTACACCGGCGGTCGTTTGAATTTCGAGTTCCAGCGGACTCTGAGTCGTTTGCTGGAGATGCAGTCGCACGAATTCCTGTCGCGGGCGCATAAGCCGTAGAACGATTCGGAAGATAAAAAAGGGCCTGCAGATGCAGGCCCTTTTTTTGTGCGCTGATAATCCCTTGTGGGAGCGGGCTTGTGTGGCGAGGGAGCTTGCTCCCGCTGGGTCGCGCAGCGGCCCCAAAAAAGCTTTGCGACTGCTTCGCAGCCGAGCGGGAGCAAGCTCCCTCGCCACACAGGCCCGCTCCCACATTGGATCTCTGGTGTGTCAGGCAGCCTGCTGAAACTGCTGCCGATACTGGTTTGGCGACAGCTCGGTGTGCTGGCGGAACAGCCGCGCAAAGAAGCTCGCATCGTCGTAACCGACCTCATAACTGATGGTCTTGATGCTTTTGCGGCTGGCGGACAACAAGCCCTTGGCGGTTTCAATGCGCAGGCGTTGCAGGTAATGCAACGGTTTGTCGCCAGTGGCGGTCTGGAAACGGCGCATGAAGTTGCGGATGCTCATGCCGTGCTCTCGTGCGACATCTTCGAAGCGGAACTTGTCGGCAAAGTGTTCTTCGAGCCAGTGCTGGATCTGCAGGATGATCACGTCCTGGTGCAACTTCTGTCCGCCGAAACCGATCCGTCCTGGCGCATAGTTGCGCTGCACTTCATACAGGATGTCCCGGGCCACGGCCTGGGCCACGTTGGCGCCGCAAAACCGTTCGATCAGATAGATGTAGAGGTCGCACGCCGAGGTCGTGCCGCCGGCGCAAAACAGGTTGTCGGCGTCGGTCAGGTGCTTGTCCTGATTGAGTTGAACCTGCGGGAAGCGCTCTGCAAACGCATTGAAGAAGCGCCAGTACGTAGTCGCTTCCTTGCCATCGAGCAACCCGGCTTCCGCCAGCCAGAACACCCCGGTCGCTTCGCCGCACAGCACCGCGCCCCGGGCGTGTTGTTCGCGCAGCCACGGCAGCACCTGTGGGTAACGTTTGCAGAGTGTGTCGAAATCGTCCCAGAAGGCCGGGAGGATGATGATGTCAGCATTTTCCAGGCCGCCGTCCACCGGCATGATCACATCGCTGAAGCTGTTCACTGATTTGCCATCGGGACTGACCAGCCGGGTTTCGAACGCCGGTGTCAGGCCGTGGCCCAGTTGTTTGCCGTAGCGCAGGCTGGCCAGATGGAAGAAATCCTTGGCTTGCATGAGGGTGGAAGCGAAAACCCGGTCGATAGCCAGGATGCTGACGCGCCGTAAAGGCGTGGAGACTTGGTTAGACATAATTCAACTTTATTCTTATAGGGGAAAGTGGTCACCAGACGGCTGGATCGTCTTATTTTTTGTCTGATGTGTCCAGTGTCCTGTATCGCAAGCGCGGCTTAGTCTCTGAGGTCAACTCCTCCCAACAACCACGACAGGTGCCGCATGATCCCCAGAACCTTGTTCAGTTCCGAGCACGAACTTTTTCGCGACAGCGTGCGAACGTTCCTCGAAAAAGAGGCTGTGCCGTTCCATGGGCAATGGGAAAAGCAGGGTTACATCGACCGCAAGCTCTGGAACAAGGCGGGGGAGGCGGGGATGCTCTGCTCGCATCTGCCGGAGGAATATGGCGGGCTGGGGGCGGACTTTCTCTACAGCGCGGTGGTGATCGAAGAGGTCGGTCGTCTCGGCCTGACCGGGATCGGTTTCTCGCTGCATTCGGACATCGTGGCGCCGTACATCCTGCATTACGGCAGCGAAGCGTTGAAGCACAAGTACCTGCCGAAATTGGTGTCTGGCGAAATGGTAACGGCGATTGCCATGACCGAGCCTGGCGCCGGTTCCGACCTGCAAGGGGTGAAGACCACCGCCGTGCTGGACGGCGACGAGTATGTGATCAATGGCTCGAAGACCTTCATCACCAATGGCTTTCTGGCGGATCTGGTGATCGTCGTCGCCAAGACCGATCCGAAGGCCGGGGCCAAGGGCACTAGCTTGTTTCTGGTGGAAGCCAATACGCCGGGCTTTGCCAAGGGCAAGCGTCTGGAAAAAGTCGGCATGAAGGCCCAAGACACCTCGGAGCTGTTCTTCCAGGATGTGCGGGTGCCCAAGGAAAACCTGTTGGGTCAGGCCGGGGCAGGGTTCGCCTACCTGATGCAGGAATTGCCGCAGGAACGCCTTACCGTCGCCATCGGCGGGCTGGCTTCGGCAGAAGCGGCGTTGCAATGGACGCTGGATTACACCCGTGAGCGCAAGGCCTTTGGGAAGGCGATTGCAGACTTCCAGAACACCCGTTTCAAACTGGCGGAGATGGCCACCGAGATTCAGATTGGCCGGGTCTTCGTCGATAAGTGCCTGGAACTGCACCTGCAAGGCAAACTCGATGTGCCTACCGCAGCGATGGCCAAGTACTGGGGCACGGACCTGCAATGCAAGGTACTCGACGAGTGCGTGCAATTGCATGGCGGTTACGGGTACATGTGGGAATACCCGATAGCTCGGGCGTGGGCGGATGCGCGGGTGCAGCGGATCTATGCGGGGACCAACGAAATCATGAAGGAGATTATTGCGCGGTCGCTTTGATCTGCGGTGACTGTTAGGCCGTCATCGCGGGCAAGCCACGCTCCCACAGAGGATCACAAACCTGTGGGAGCGTGGCTTGCCCGCGATTGGGTCTATAGATCAATCAAGGAGCAGGATTCGGGTGATCCTTGTGAATCGCCTCGATTCCCGCCAGCACTTCGTCGGAAAGCTTCAGCTCGAAACTCGCTATGTTGCTATCCAGTTGCTCAAGCGTCGTGGCGCCGATGATGTTGCTGGTCACGAACGGCTGCGCCGTCACGAATGCCAGCGCCATCTGCGCCGGGTCCAGACCGTGTTCACGGGCCAGTGCTACGTAACGGCTGCACGCTGCTTCCGACTGCGCGTTGAAATAGCGGCTGAAGCGGCTGTAGAGGCTCAGGCGGCCCTTTGCCGGACGTGCACCACCTTCGTACTTGCCCGACAGGAAGCCGAACGCCAGCGGCGAATAGGCCAGCAAGCCGCACTGTTCGCGAATGGCGATTTCCGCCAGGCCGACATCGAAGCTGCGGTTGAGCAGGTTGTACGGGTTCTGGATCGACACGGCGCGCGGCCAGCCACGGGCTTCGGCCAGGGCGAGGAAGCGCATGGTGCCCCACGGCGTTTCGTTGGACAGGCCGATGTGGCGAATTTTGCCGGCCTTGACCTGCTCGTCCAGCGCTTCGAGGGTGTCTTCGAGCGGGGTGAGGTTGGCTTCGATCTTGTGCTTGTAGCCCAGTTGGCCGAAGAAATTGGTGCTGCGTTCCGGCCAGTGCAATTGATAGAGGTCGATGTAGTCGGTCTGCAAGCGCTTGAGGCTGGCATCCACCGCTTCGGTGATGTGCTGGCGGTTGTGCCGCAGGTTTTTGTCGCGGATGTAATCGATGGTGTTGCCGGGGCCGGCGATCTTGCTCGCCAGGATCCAGTCGGCACGATCACCACGGCTTTTGAAGTAATTGCCGATGTAGCGCTCGGTGGTGGCGTAGGTTTCGGCCTTGGGCGGCACCGGGTACATTTCGGCGGTGTCGATGAAATTGATCCCGGCGCTTTTGGCCCGTTCAATCTGGGCGAAGGCTTCAGCCTCGCTGTTTTGCTCGCCCCAGGTCATGGTTCCGAGACAGATTGCACTCACGTTCAGATTGGTTCGGCCTAGCTGGCGATAGTCCATCGGGTGCTCCTTGGGCAAAACAATCATAAAAGCAGGTTGAAATATTTTTCGCAATCTGCATAATTGCGCACCTCTTTCTGCAGTGGAAGTGATGCGCCGCCGCCGAAGAATCTTGCCGTTGAACGGACGCGCCGACCCGAGCCCCCGAAAGCGTCTGTATCCGGCTGCCTTTGACTTGTCAAAGTACGCACTATTCAGTAAGATCCGCCGTCTAATTTACAGGGCGGCCCCTGAGGCTATAAAGAATGAAAACTTTTACTGCTAAACCGGAAACAGTACAGCGCGACTGGTTTGTCGTCGACGCTGCAGGTCAGACCCTGGGTCGTCTGGCCACCGAAATCGCGAGCCGTCTGCGTGGCAAGCATAAAGCTGAGTACACTCCTCACGTTGATACCGGCGATTACATCGTCGTTATCAATGCCGAGCAGATTCGTGTAACTGGTGCTAAAACCACCGACAAGATCTACTACTCCCACTCCGGTTTCCCGGGCGGCATCAAGTCGATCAACTTCGAAAAGCTGATCGCTAAAGCCCCTGAGCGCGTGATCGAGACCGCGGTCAAAGGCATGCTGCCTAAGAACCCGCTGGGTCGCGACATGTATCGTAAGCTGAAAGTCTATGCGGGCGCTGTACACCCTCATACTGCTCAGCAGCCCCAAGAACTGAAGTTTTAACGGAATAGTTCATTATGTCGGCGACTCAAAATTACGGCACTGGCCGTCGCAAGACCGCAACCGCACGCGTTTTCCTGCGTCCGGGTACTGGTAACATCTCCATCAACAACCGCACCCTGGAAAATTTCTTCGGCCGCGAAACTGCCCGCATGGTAGTTCGTCAGCCGCTGGAACTGACTGAGACTGTCGAGAAATTCGACATCTACGTCACCGTGATCGGTGGTGGTGTAAGTGGTCAAGCTGGCGCAATCCGCCACGGTATCACTCGCGCACTGATGCAGTACGACGAAACCCTGCGTGGCGCTCTGCGCAAAGCTGGCTTCGTTACTCGCGATGCTCGTGAAGTTGAACGTAAGAAAGTTGGTCTGCGTAAAGCGCGTAAGCGTCCGCAGTACTCGAAGCGTTAATTCGCTTCCACGTTCAAAAAGAACGCCCATCTCCTCACGGAGCTGGGCGTTTTTTTATGCGTGCGATTTCTCAAAGAATTGCGCTGTGACAACTTGCCACATCCGTAGAGCCCCTATACTGCAAGGCTTGGCAGTGGAGCCCTTGGGTAATTACCTTGTCAGAATTGGGGCTTTTCATTACCATTCGGCAAAATTTTTATAAGTACATAGTTTTAACTTAGTAGATGCCTGATTTAACAGGCCACAAAGCTGATGGGAGAGGACTGAATGAGCAATGACGGCGTGAATGCAGGCCGGCGTCGCTTCTTGGTAGCAGCCACATCCGTGGTGGGTGCTGCAGGAGCGGTGGGGGCTGCGGTCCCGTTCGTGGGGTCATGGTTTCCCAGTGCCAAGGCGAAAGCCGCAGGTGCACCGGTGAAGGTGAATGTCAGCAAAATCGAGCCAGGCCAGCAGATGATTGCTGAGTGGCGCGGTCAGCCAGTATTCATTGTCCGCCGAACCGCGGAAATCCTGGGAAATCTGAAGAAGATCGAAGACCAGCTCTCCGATCCGGACTCCAAGAACTCCACGCAACCAGCGTATGTCGACCCTGAAACGCGTTCGATCAAGCCAGAAATTCTGCTGCTGATCGGTATTTGCACGCACCTGGGTTGCTCGCCGACGTTTCGACCGGAAGTGGCACCTGCGGACCTTGGTCCGAAGTGGGTGGGCGGCTATTTCTGCCCTTGCCACGGTTCCCATTACGATCTGGCTGGTCGCGTCTACAAGTCGCAACCTGCGCCTCTGAACCTGCCAGTTCCCCCGCATTCCTATGAGACCGATGAGATTATTGTCATTGGCGTCGATACGGAGAAAGCGTGATGAGCAAGTTCATGGATTGGGTTGATGCGCGCTTTCCCGCGACCAAAATGTGGGAAGACCATCTCAGCAAGTACTACGCCCCGAAGAACTTCAACTTCTTCTATTTCTTTGGTTCTCTCGCACTGCTCGTTCTGGTCAACCAGATCGTAACCGGTGTCTGGCTGACCATGAGCTACACCCCGTCGGCTGAGGAAGCATTTGCCTCCGTCGAATACATCATGCGCGACGTCGAGTACGGCTCGATCCTGCGTCTGCTGCACTCCACCGGCGCTTCGGCGTTCTTCATCGTGGTCTATCTGCATATGTTTCGTGGCTTGCTCTACGGTTCGTACCAGAAGCCGCGTGAGCTGGTGTGGGTCTTTGGCATGCTGATCTACCTGGCGCTGATGGCCGAAGCTTTCATGGGTTACCTGCTGCCGTGGGGCCAGATGTCCTACTGGGGTGCCCAGGTGATCATCTCGCTGTTCGGTGCGATCCCGGTTATCGGTAACGACCTGACCCAGTGGATCCGTGGTGACTACCTGATTTCCGGTATTACCCTGAACCGCTTCTTCGCCTTGCACGTTGTGGCCCTGCCGATCGTGATCCTCGGTCTGGTGGTATTGCACGTTCTGGCGCTGCACGAAGTCGGCTCGAACAATCCGGACGGCGTGGACATTAAGAAACACAAAGACGAAAACGGCGTACCGCTGGACGGCATTGCCTTCCACCCGTACTACACCGTGAAAGATATCGTCGGCGTGGTGGTGTTCCTGTTCATCTTCTGCTCGATCGTATTCTTCTTCCCGGAAATGGGCGGTTACTTCCTCGAGAAGCCGAACTTTGAAGTGGCCAACGCCTTCAAGACCCCAGAGCACATTGCTCCGGTCTGGTACTTCACACCGTTCTACGCAATCTTGCGGGCGATTCCGGACAAGCTCATGGGTGTTATCGCCATGGGTGCTTCGATTGCCATGCTGTTTGTCCTGCCGTGGCTCGATCGGAGTCCAGTCAAGTCCATGCGCTACAAGGGCTGGCTGAGCAAGATCTGGCTTTGGGTGTTCTGTATCTGTTTCGTGATCCTCGGCGTGCTGGGCGTATTGGCCCCAACCCCTGAGCGTACGCTGGTATCGCAGATTTGCACCTTCCTGTACTTCGCCTACTTCATTCTGATGCCGTTCTACACCAGGCTCGAGAAGACCAAACCGGTTCCGGAAAGGGTGACTGGCTGATGAAAAAGCTATTTGCTGTATTGATTCTTGCTGCCATGCCGATGTTGTCCTTTGCAGCCGAGCACGGTGGTCCCGAGCTGGAAAAAGTCGACATCGACGTTTCCGATAAAGCGGCCATGCAGGACGGCGCGCGTACGTTCGCCAACTATTGCATGGGCTGCCACAGCGCCAAGTTCCAGCGCTATGAGCGCGTTGCCGACGATCTGGGTATTCCTCATGATCTGATGCTGAAAAACCTGGTGTTCACGGGTGCCAAGATCGGCGACCACATGACCATCGGCATGCAGTCTGCAGACGCCAAGGCCTGGTTCGGTGCTGCACCGCCGGACCTGACCCTCGTTGCTCGCGTTCGTGGCACTGACTGGCTCTACGGTTACCTGCGTTCGTTCTATGAAGACCCGGCGCGTCCTTGGGGTGTGAACAACAAGGTTTTCCCGAATGTCGGTATGCCTAACGTGCTGGTCGGCCTGCAAGGTCGTCAGGTAGTCGGCTGCAAACAGGTTCAAATCGTCGAGGACGACAAGAAGCAGTATGATCCGCTGACCGGTACGCCACTGACTCATGAAGCGTGCGATCAGCTGACCATCGTGCCGAAGACCGGTGCTCTGAACGAAGAGCAGTTCAATGAGAAGGTCAAGAATCTGGTAACCTTCCTCGCTTACTCGGCTAACCCGGTTAAGCTGCAACATCAGCGCATCGGTACCTATGTATTGCTGTACCTGGCGTTCTTCTTCGTATTCGCATACTTGCTCAAGCGTGAATACTGGAAAGACGTACATTGATAAAGCTGTAAGCAATTGCTGTTAATCGCGCGCGCCCAGGGGCGTCTCTGAAGGTGTAACGAGTCTGGTGAGCCAGGCGTTACGGGAGGCGTCCTCTGGGCGCGCGCGTTTTTCCGCTTCCGATAATTTCTACAAGCGAGGAGGACCGCCATGGGCGTGACCAATCGGTTGGCCTGTTACTCCGACCCCGCCGACCACTATTCCCACCGAGTACGCATCGTACTTGCAGAGAAGGGTGTCAGCGCCGAGATCATTTACGTGGAAGCTGGTCGTCACCCGCCTAAACTGATCGAAGTGAACCCTTACGGCAGCTTGCCCACCCTGGTCGATCGTGACCTGGCGTTGTGGGAGTCGACCGTGGTGATGGAATATCTGGATGAGCGTTACCCGCACCCGCCTTTACTGCCGGTTTATCCTGTGGCGCGTGCAAATAGCCGTCTGCTGATTCATCGTATTCAGCGTGACTGGTGTGGTCTGGTGGATCTGATTCTGGATTCCCGGTCCAAGGAAGCAGCCCGCGTCGTGGCTCGTAAAGAGCTGCGCGAAAGCCTGACTGGCGTGTCGCCGTTGTTCGCCGACAAGCCGTTTTTCCTCAGCGAGGAACAAAGTCTGGTGGATTGCTGCCTATTGCCAATACTCTGGCGATTGCCGATTCTGGGTATTGAACTGCCGCGGCCTGCCAAGCCGCTGCTTGATTACATGGAGCGCTCTTTCGCGCGTGAGGCTTTCCAGGCGAGTCTGTCTGGTGTCGAACGCGATATGCGCTAAGGCTTAAGGAGCCGCTATGAACTCCAGTCGACCTTATCTGGTCCGCGCGCTCTACGAGTGGATTGTTGATAACGATTGCACCCCGCACATGCTGGTCAATTCCGAATATCCGTCGGTGCAGGTGCCTCAAGGTTTCGCCAGTGATGGACAAATTGTCCTGAACGTTTCGCCGGCAGCCGTGCGTCATTTGCACATGGACAACGAAGCGGTCAGCTTCGAAGGGCGCTTCGGTGGCGTGCCGCACACCCTGTTCGTGCCTATCGCTTCGATCCTGGGCATTTACGCCCGGGAGAACGGCCAAGGCATGGTGTTTGATCTGGAGTCGCCTATGGAAGACGACGAAGAGATCGAGCCGGACGATGATGTTCCGCCACCCGACAACGAACCGCCGCGTCCCAGCGGTCGACCAAGTTTGAAAGTGGTGAAGTAATAAAAAAGGCGATCCGAAAGGATCGCCTTTTTTATTACGTGTAGGAGCAAGGCTTGCTCGCGAAGGCGTCCTCAAGAATGCCATCGTCCTGTAGGCGCACAGCTTGCTGGCGAAGACGATCTTAAGGGCGCCATCGCTTGTAAGCCATGCTCCTACAAGAGGGGCATCAGTCGATGTACTCAAACAGCTTCACAATCTTCTGCACGCCGGCAACGCTCTGAACCAGATTGGTAGCCTGGGCGGCTTCCTGCTTGGTCAGCAGGCCCAGCAGATAAACGATGCCGTTCTCGGTCACGACCTTGATACGCGAACCCGGGATGCTGGCGTCGGCCAGCATCTGGGTCTTGATCTTGGTGGTCAGCCAGGTGTCGTTCTGGCGGGCGATGAATCCGGACGGCGGCAGGATCTGCAGCTCGTTATGGACTGTCTTCACACGCTGGACGGCGGCAGCGGCCTGTTCGGCCTTAGCCTTCAAGTCTGCACTAGGCGTTTGCCCGGCCAGCAGTACAACGCCGTTGAAGCTGGTGACGACGATGTGCGAATCGTTATCCAGCCCTGGATCGGCCTTGGCGACGTTAACGCCAACCTTGGTATCAATCAGGGAGTCGTCGATTTTGCTGCCAAAGGTGCGCGTGCCGCGGTCATCTTCAATCGGTGCTTCACGGCTGGCGTTAACCACCGAGGTGCAGCCGCTGATGCCGACGAGGCACAGGGTCAAGGCCAGAAGGCCTAGGCGATTAGGGGTCATTCTTCACTCCCGAACAGTTGGCTGTCGATCAAGTCGCAAAGGCAATGGATCGCCAGCAGGTGGACTTCCTGAATACGTGCGGTGACATTGGCCGGTACGCGAATCTCGACGTCCTCGGGCAATAGCAGCGACGCCATGCCGCCGCCATCACGACCGGTCAATGCTACGACAATCATTTCGCGATCATGTGCGGCCTGGATCGCTTGAATAATGTTCGCCGAGTTGCCGCTGGTGGAAATCGCCAGCAATACGTCACCCGGCTGGCCGAGGGCGCGGATCTGTTTGGAAAAGATTTCGTTGTAGCTGTAGTCGTTGGCGATCGAGGTGATCGTCGAGCTGTCGGTGGTCAGCGCGATGGCTGGCAGGCTCGGACGCTCGCGTTCGAAGCGGTTGAGCAGCTCCGACGAGAAGTGCTGGGCATCACCGGCAGAGCCGCCGTTGCCGCAGGAAAGCATTTTGCCCTCGTTGAGCAGGGCGTTGACCATCACTTGGCTGGCTTGCTCGATGTGCGGTGCAAGTACGTCCATCGCCTGTTGCTTGGTGTCGATACTGGCCTGAAAAAGCTGGCGAATTCGGGATTGCATGTCCATCTGTGTGACCTTAATTAGCGCGGCTACTCGGCACATGAATGTGCAGCCCGCAAAGCAAAGAGCAAAAGTGTTGGGTGAAGGTGTCCGGTTCGGGGTGCAAGCGATCAGCTGTCGAAGGCATTCTGCATCCAGTTCAACTGATCAAGGCTGCTTTCGATGGCAACCACGTCGAAACGGCAAGGGGAATTGGCCCAACGCGACTCGCGCTGAAGAAAATACTGCGCGGCGAAAATCAGTTTCTGCCGTTTGCGCCCATCGATGCTATCGAGTGCGCCACCCCATTGAGTGTTTTTTCTGTAGCGGACTTCAACGAATACTACTGTATCGCCATCAAGCATGACCAGATCAAGCTCGCCGCGTTTACACAACCAGTTCTGCGCCAGCAGGCGCAGACCGTGTTGTTGAAGATGCTCGAGCGCATGGCGCTCGGCATCTTTACCGCTTTGCTGGCGTGACCTGTCAGGCATTAGCGCGGGGTGTCCGGCAGGCGTTGAATCTGACCATTAACGAACTGTGCCCACGGCAACTGGCGAACCACGCGTTGGTTCTGGGTCATGCCGAGGCTGCCCGATTGACCTTCGATGCGGCTGTCCGGCAAAGCCTTGAGTTGCCCCAGGCGCGGTGCCAGGCGATAGGCGTCAACACCCATTGCGTAAAGGCGACCGAGGCTGCCACCGGCCTGCGGCCATTGTGCAGTGACCTGTTTGCGCAGTGGATCGTTGGCATCCAGTAGCCACGGGGTTTCGCAGAAGCGCACACCGTTCATGTCGTTGTACTGGTTTACATCGCCGCTGGCACTGAACACGTGGGACGTCGCGTAAACCGGGACGTCACCGGCGTACTGGAAGTTCAGGGTTGGTTTGATCTGTTGCGCCTGTTGCGGGGTGGCCGCCAGGAAGATGAACTCGATGTCCTGACGACGGGAAGGCTGGGCGGCGACTTGCGAGCCAACGGTGCTCTGCAGGCTCTTGGCGCGACCTTCGCTCTGGCGCAACTGGAACATGTCAGCAATCTGCTGTGCCAGTTGTACCGGCTGGTCAACACGTTCGACGGCGACAATGCTGCCACCGTTCGCTTGCCAGTCCTGGCTGAATGCCTTCATTACGCGGTCGCCCCATTCGCCTTTTGGCACCATGATGGCAGCACGATGCAAGCCATCGGCGCGAGCGCGGCGGGACACTTCGCGAGCTTCGTCTTCAGCCGCAAGGCCAAACTGGAACAGCTGTGCCGGACCTTGCTCGCCTTCGCTATAGTTCAGCGCCAACGTGGTGATCGGTAGCTGAGGGTGAGCGCTGAGCTGTTTGACCAGCGGCTTCTCCAGCGGGCCAACGACCAGTTGCACGCCATCGGCCTGGGCCTTGCGATAGAACTCGTCCATCGAGGTCAGTTTCGAGCTGTCATAGAACACGATGGCTGGCGGCTTCTGCCCGGCTTGTTGTGCCTGGTAGTGAGCGGCCATGAAACCGTCGCGCAGTGCCTTGCCAACCGCCGCCAACTGGCCTTCTTGTGGCAGCAGCAGAGCAATTTTGCTCAGGGGCTGGCTCGCCAGCTCTTTGAGTTTGGTCAGCGGCAGCGGCAATTGAAGGGCGGCTGGGTGCTTGGGATTCTGTGCGCGCCAGTTGTCGATCGCCGCTTGCTGCTGCTCCAGTGTGCCGGCAGTTTTCACCGCCAGAGCCAGGCCCATCCAGCCACCGAGGTCGTCGGAGGTGGTCGGCTGCAATTGATCTGTGGGCAGCGAGGCGATCAGGATCCAGATCGCTTCGTGGTTTTTGCTGGCTGCTTCACCTTCGAGCATTGGCGCAATAAAGATGCGTTCCCGTGCAGCGGCCAGGGTCTGGCCATCGGCTTCAAGGGCGCGGGCGTGAACGGTGCCGGTGCGTACTTGTTGCTCGACAGGCAGTTCGCCCAAGCGTTGCAGGCTCGGATGGCTCAAGGCAGTCAGCGCCGCTTTGGGCTGATTGCGCACCATGGCCAGTTCAGCCGCCAGAGTGCTGGCGAAGACCTGTTGGCCAGGCTTGAGTTGTTCCATCGGCACCTGTTGCAGGATTTGCGCGGACTGGCCGGCATTGCCCTGACGGTAAGCCAGGTCTGCCGCGCTCAGGCGAAACAGTGCAGCTTGTTCCGGCGTTTTGCTTTGGGCAGCCTTTTCGAGCAATTGCTCGATACTGGCATCCGGGGTGCGTGGAAGTTCGCCAAGGCTGGAGGAGGGCGAGCTGGCGCAAGCCACCAGCAAGGCAGCGAGGCAGAGGGCAGAGAACAGCCGCAGGCAAGCGATCATGTAAGTGTTCCTGATACTCGATCAAATTAGCGTGGAATTGTACCCAAGCGCTGGCCGGGGCGCGATGTTACTGGCGTGAAACCGTCAATTTAGCTCGTGTAAATGTTGCAGTACTGCACAAAAGGCCGAAAAACCAAGGGTGGGTGGGGCGTATCGCGAAAGCTGCTACGCGCTACAATGGCGACTTTTACCGATCATGAGGTGTGCGCTTTGACTGCTCCAGGTGCTTTGAATTCCGCTGCTGGCTCGCTTTATGTGGTGGCGACGCCCATCGGCAACCTGGACGACATCAGTGCCCGTGCGCTGAAAATCCTGCGCGAGGTGGCGTTGATTGCCGCCGAAGACACGCGTCACTCCCAGCGTTTGATGCAGCACTTCGGCATTCCTACGCCGTTGGCCGCCTGCCATGAACACAACGAACGTGATGAAGGTAGCCGCTTTATCACACGCCTGCTGGCCGGCGACGATGTGGCATTGATCTCTGACGCCGGCACGCCGCTGATTTCCGATCCGGGTTATCACCTGGTGCGTCAGGCCCGTGCAGCGGGGATCAATGTGGTGCCAGTGCCCGGCGCTTGCGCGTTGATCGCCGCACTCTCGGCGGCGGGGCTGCCGTCGGATCGCTTCATTTTCGAAGGCTTCCTGCCGGCCAAGGCTGTGGGGCGTCGGGCGCGACTGGAGTTGGTCAAGGAAGAACCGCGCACGCTGATTTTCTACGAGGCTCCGCACCGCATCCTTGAATGCCTGCAAGACATGGAACTGGTATTCGGCGGCGAGCGCCCGGCGTTGTTGGCGCGGGAAATCACTAAAACGTTCGAGACACTCAAGGGGTTGCCGCTCGCCGAGTTGCGTGAGTTTGTCGAGTCCGACAGCAATCAGCAGCGCGGGGAGTGCGTGGTGCTGGTGGCCGGCTGGTCGGCGCCGGAGACGGAAGACGCAGTCAGCAGCGAAGCCATGCGCATCCTCAACCTGTTGCTCGAAGAAATGCCACTCAAGCGCGCCGCCGCCTTGGCCGCGCAAATTACCGGCGAGCGTAAGAATGTTCTGTATCAAGTCGCGCTGGATAAACAGAAGAGCGAGTAAAACCCGACGCGCAGGAGTGGCCAAAGGCTTTTAGCGCTTGTTCTTCGGCCGCTCTGCCGTTAACCTTTGCGGCGGAGAGTCGATTGGACAGTCGCTGCCCTCTATGAAAATTAGGGGGGGGAGGAAAGTCCGGGCTCCATAGGGCGAAGTGCCAGGTAATGCCTGGGAGGCGTGAGCCTACGGAAAGTGCCACAGAAAATAACCGCCTAAGCGCTTCGGCGCCGGTAAGGGTGAAAAGGTGCGGTAAGAGCGCACCGCACGTCTGGCAACAGTTCGTGGCTAGGTAAACCCCACTTGGAGCAAGACCAAATAGGGTCCCAAGGCGTGGCCCGCGCTGGGACCGGGTAGGTTGCTAAAGATGTCCAGTGATGGCCATCGTAGACGAATGACTGTTCAAGACAGAACCCGGCTTACAGATCGACTCTCCACCTTTTTTTCTCCCCTGCTTGAATCATTGAGCAGGGTGCTGGTAGTGGCAATTTCCCTCCTTACATAAACACCAGCAGACCCCCTCTCGTAATACCGAAAAAATCTTACTCTTAACAAATTACTTTAACTTTCGAATGCAGCTATCCGTGCTGATTCAAGTTATTGAGCGAAAACATACGCCAGATTCTCGTTCCCCCTCCTTTTACACTCCTAAATCTCCGTTCTGTAAGGGTTTTCCTTTAATCCGCGCCTTGACGGTGTGGTGGGCGCATTCCTATAGTGTGCGCAAGTGGCGGAAAGTGGCATGAAGTGGGTTTTTTGAGCTCAAAACGCTAAAAATTGGAGAAACGCTGACGTGTTTCGCGGAGCTAACGCTATCAGTCTCGATGCAAAGGGCCGTCTCGCTATGCCGAGCCGGTACCGTGACGAGCTGGTTTCGAGAAGTTCCGGGCAATTAATCGTCACCATCGATGCCGTTGATCCATGTTTGTGCGTTTACCCCCTCGATGAGTGGGAAATTATTGAAACCAAACTGCGCGCACTGCCTTCGCTTCGCGAAGAGAACCGTCGCCTGCAACGTTTGCTGATTGGTAATGCCGTCGACCTCGAGCTCGATGGCAGTGGTCGTTTTCTGGTTCCGCCGCGTCTGCGCGAATATGCCAAGTTGGATAAGCGCGCAATGCTGGTGGGCCAACTGAACAAGTTCCAATTATGGGACGAGGATGCCTGGGATGCGGTTTCTGCCGCTGACCTGGCTGCTATTCAACAACCGGGCGCCATGCCTGATGAACTGCGTGATTTGATCCTGTGACTATTGATAGCGGCTTTAACCACATCACCGTACTGCTTGACGAAGCCGTGGAGGCTCTCGCCGTACGTCCTGATGGCTGCTATCTGGACGGTACGTTCGGACGCGGCGGACACAGCCGGTTGATCCTCAGCCAGCTCGGTCCCGATGGTCGGTTGCTTGGATTCGATAAAGATCCTCAAGCGATTGCCACCGGGCAAACGCTAGCGGCCGAAGACGGCCGCTTTGTCGTTGTGCAGCGCAGCTTTGCCGAGCTCGGTTCGGAAGTCGCCGAACGCGGTCTGGCCGGCAAGGTCAGCGGCATTCTGCTCGACCTGGGCGTCTCGTCGCCACAGCTCGACGACCCTGAGCGCGGCTTCAGTTTCCTCAACGATGGCCCGCTGGACATGCGCATGGACCCGTCCCGCGGGATCAGCGCTGCCGAATTCGTCAACACCGCGCCGGTGGAAGAAATCGCCCGGGTGTTCAAGGAATACGGCGAAGAACGTTTCTCCGGTCGCATGGCCCGTGCCGTGGCCGAGCGTCGCGACATCAAGCCTTTCGAGCGCACTGCTGACCTGGCCGAAGTCCTGAAAGTCGCGAACCCTGCATGGGAAAAGGGCAAGAACCCGGCCACCCGTGCGTTCCAGGGCCTGCGTATTCACGTCAACAACGAACTGGGCGATCTGGAAGCCGGCCTCGAAGCCGCGCTGGAATGTCTGGAAATCGGCGGTCGCCTGGTGGTCATCAGCTTCCATTCCCTGGAAGACCGCATCGTCAAACTGTTCATGCGCAAACTGGTGAAAGGCGAGTCCGACAACCTGCCGCGCAACCTGCCGGTCCGTCACGTCGCCTTCGAACCGAAAATCAAAGTCCATGGCAAAGCGCAGTCCGCCTCCGAGGCCGAACTCAAAGCCAACCCACGTTCTCGTAGCGCCATCATGCGCGTCGCGGAGAAGCTGCGGTGAGCAAGCTTTTCGCCAAGCCACTTCCCGGCGGAAGCTTTTTCATGCTGCTGTTGTTTATTGGCGTGATCGTGTCGGCCATCGGCGTGTCTTACAGCGCCCACTGGAACCGTCAGTTGTTGAACTCGCTGTACAACGAGTTGAGCGTGCGCGACAAGGCGCAGGCCGAGTGGGGCCGGTTGATTCTCGAGCAGAGCACCTGGACCGCCCACAGCCGCATCGAAGTCCTGGCCACCGAACAACTGAAGATGCGCATTCCCGGCGCTGCTGAAGTACGGATGGTGGCGCCATGATGAAACTTGAAGGTGCACTTTTCCCTTGGCGGTTCCGCGTGGTCATGGGGTTGCTCGGTGTCATGGTGGCTGCAATTTGCTGGCGCATCATCGACCTGCAAGTGGTCGACCGTGACTTCCTCAAGGGGCAGGGCGACGCGCGCAGCGTCCGTCACATTCCTATTCCCGCTCACCGTGGTCTGATCACCGACCGTAACGGCGAGCCTTTGGCCGTGAGTACGCCGGTCACCACCCTGTGGGCCAACGCCAAGGAAATGCAGCTGGCCAAAGAGAAGTGGCCAGCACTGGCCGCAGCGCTGGGCCAGGATCCGAAAGCCCTGACCGAACGTCTCGAAGCCCAGGCCAATAAAGAATTCATCTATCTGGTGCGCGGGTTGACGCCTGAGCAAGGCCAGTCGGTGCTCGACCTTAAAGTGCCAGGCGTCTACGGCATTGAAGAGTTCCGCCGTTTCTACCCGGCCGGTGAAGTCACCGCGCACATGGTCGGCTTTACCGACATTGACGATCACGGGCGCGAAGGCGTCGAGCTGGCCTACGACGAATGGCTGGCCGGGGTCGCCGGCAAGCGACAGGTCATCAAGGATCGGCGCGGCAGACTGATCAAAGATGTCCAGGTCACCAAAAACGCCAAGGCCGGCAAGCCCTTGGCGTTGTCCATTGACTTGCGTCTGCAATATCTGGCCAACCGCGAGCTGCGTAACGCGATCATCGAGAACGGCGCGAAGGCCGGCAGCCTGGTGATCATGGACGTGAAGACCGGCGAGATCCTCGCCATGGTCAACCAGCCGACCTACAACCCGAACAACCGTCGCAACCTGCAGCCGGCGATGATGCGTAACCGCGCGATGATCGACGTGTTCGAACCCGGTTCGACCATGAAAGCGATCTCCATGAGTGCCGCCCTGGAAACCGGGCGCTGGAAGCCGAGCGACACCGTCGAGGTGTACCCGGGCAGCTTGCAGATTGGTAAATACACCATCAAGGACGTATCGAAGACCGAAGGTCCGGTGCTCGACCTGACCGGCATCCTGATCAACTCCAGTAACGTTGGCATGAGTAAGGTCGCGTTCGATATCGGCGGCGAAACCATTTTCCGTCTGGCGCAAAAAGTCGGCCTCGGCCAGGACACCGGCCTGGGCTTCCCGGGCGAGCGCGTCGGCAACCTGCCGAACTACCGCGAATGGCGCAAGGCTGAAACCGCAACTCTGTCCTACGGCTACGGTATTTCGGTGACGGCGATCCAGTTGGTCCACGCGTTCTCGGCGCTGGCCAACAACGGTCGTATCGCGCCGCTGACCCTGATCAAGACCGACAAGCCACCGCAGACCACCCAGGTGATCCCGGAAAACGTCGCCAAAACCATGCAAGGCATGCTGACCCAGGTGATCGAGGCCCCGCGCGGTGTATTCCGTGCCCAGGTGCCGGCGTACCACGTGGCCGGCAAGTCGGGTACCGCGCGTAAGACGTCCGTGGGCACCAAAGGCTATGCCGAGAATTCCTACCGCTCGCTGTTCGCCGGCTTCGGCCCGATGAGCGATCCGCGTTACGCCATCGTGGTGGTAATTGATGAGCCGTCCAAGGCCGGCTACTTCGGTGGTCTGGTATCGGCGCCGGTGTTCAGCCGAGTGATGTCCGGGACGCTGCGCCTGATGAACGTCACCCCGGATAACCTGCCACCGACCCAACAAGCCAACGCTGCACCGGTCGTTCCGCTGAAAGCCAATGGAGGGCGCGGCTGATGTCTCTGAGTCTGAACAAGATTTTCGCCCATGCCGGTCGTGATCTGTTGATCCGCGAACTGACCCTGGACAGCCGCAATGTACGGGCAGGTGATTTGTTCCTGGCTGTCCCTGGCGGCAAATTCGATGGTCGTGCGCACATTGCCGATGCGTTGCAGCGCGGTGCTGCTGCCGTGGCTTATGAAGTCGAAGGCGCCACCGTGCTGCCAATTACCGATGCGCCGCTGATTCCGGTCAAAGGCCTGGCGGCGCAGTTGTCGGACATTGCCGGGCGTTTTTATGGCGACCCGAGCCGCCATCTGAATCTGGTCGGTGTCACCGGCACCAACGGCAAAACCAGCGTGACACAATTGGTCGCGCAAGCTTTGGACTTGCTCGGTCAACACTGCGGCATCGTCGGCACCCTGGGCACCGGTTTCTATGGCGCGCTTGAAAGCGGCCTGCACACCACGCCGAACCCGATTGCCGTGCAAGCGACCCTTGCCGACCTGAAAAAGGCCGGTGCCAAAGCTGTGGCGATGGAAGTCTCTTCCCACGGTCTGGATCAGGGCCGCGTGACCGCATTGGCGTTCGATGTGGCAGTGATGACCAACCTGTCCCGCGATCACCTTGATTACCACGGCACCATGCAGGCCTACGGCGAAGCCAAGGCCAAGCTGTTTGCCTGGAACGATTTGAAATGCCGGGTGATCAACCTCGACGACGAGTTCGGCCGGCAACTGGCGGCGGACAAGCGCGAATCACGTTTGATCACCTATAGCCTGGAAGACACCAGCGCCTACCTTTATTGCCGTGAAGCGCAGTTTGATGACGAAGGGGTGCGCGCCACCTTGGTCACGCCGCAAGGCGAGCACCATTTGCGCAGCACCTTGCTCGGTCGTTTCAACCTGAGCAACGT
This sequence comes from Pseudomonas sp. ASL4, assembly GCF_056680395.1. Taxonomy (NCBI): domain Bacteria; kingdom Pseudomonadati; phylum Pseudomonadota; class Gammaproteobacteria; order Pseudomonadales; family Pseudomonadaceae; genus Pseudomonas; species Pseudomonas sp. ASL4. Next base: position 1,942,288 of record NZ_CM155280.1, read on the forward strand.
CCTGGCAGCGGTCGGTGCCTTGCTCGGTCTGGACTACGCGCTGGACGAAATCCTCCAGGTCCTTCCAAAACTCGAAGGCCCTGCGGGTCGTATGCAGCGCTTGGGCGGCGGGACTCAGCCGCTGGTGGTGGTCGATTACGCCCACACCCCGGATGCGCTGGAAAAAGTCTTGCTGGCCCTGCGTCCACATGCCAGAGGCCGGTTGCTGTGCCTATTCGGTTGCGGCGGTGACCGCGATCGCGGCAAGCGTCCGCTGATGGCTGAAGTGGTAGAGCGTCTGGCCGATGGCGTGCTGGTCACCGACGACAACCCGCGCACCGAAGATCCATCCGTAATTTTCGACGACATCCGCGCCGGTTTCACCGCTGTGGAAAAAGTGATGTTCGTGGCGGGTCGTGGTCAGGCGATTGCCCAGTTGATCGCCAGCGCAACCGCTGATGACGTGATTGTCCTAGCCGGTAAAGGTCACGAGGACTATCAGGAAATCAACGGCGAACGCCATGCCTTTTCCGATCTGGTCGAGGCCGATCATGCCCTGACTGCGTGGGAGGTGTCACATGCTTAAAGCCTTGAAACTGAGCGAACTGACACGCGTGCTGAATGCTCGCCTGGTGTCCGGCGATGCCAGTTTCGACGGTGTCAGCATCGACAGCCGCGCGATTAAGCCAGGTCAGCTGTTTATTGCCCTGACCGGTCCGCGCTTCGATGGTCATGACTATCTGAACGACGTGGCTGCCAAAGGCGCCGTAGCAGCCTTGGTCGAGCGCGAAGTCGCCGACAGTTCGCTGCCGCAGCTACTTGTAAAAGACGCTCGCCAGGCCCTTGGCCAACTGGGCGCGCTGAACCGTGCGGCTTATAGCAACCCGGTCGCGGCTATCACTGGTTCCAGCGGCAAGACCACGGTCAAGGAAATGCTCGCGAGCATTCTGCGCACTCGCGGCCCTGTGCTGGCGACCCGTGGCAACCTGAACAATGACCTCGGCGTACCGCTGACCCTGCTCGAACTGGCGCCGGAACACACCGCCGCCGTGATCGAACTCGGTGCGTCGCGCCTCGGCGAAATCGCTTACACCGTGGGCATGACCAAGCCTCACGTGGCCATCCTCAATAACGCCGGGACTGCCCACGTTGGCGAATTCGGCGGGCCGGAAAAAATCGTTGAAGCCAAAGGTGAGATTATTGAAGGGCTGGATGCCGATGGCGTCGCCGTTCTCAACCTCGACGACAAGGCATTCGGCATCTGGAAGACCCGCGCTGGCGCTCGAAAAGTGCTGACGTTCGCGCTGAACAACCCAAGCGCCGACTTCTACGCCAGCGAGCTGGATCGCGATGCTCGCGGTTGCCCGGCATTCAACCTGCACAGTCCTGAAGGTGTGGAACGGGTTCAACTGAACCTGCTCGGCACCCATAACGTCGCCAATGCCATGGCTGCCGCCGCCGCCGCACACGCCCTTGGCGTGTCGCTGTTCGGCATCGCCACGGGCCTTGGTGCAGTACAACCGGTCAAGGGCCGCACCGTTGCGCAACTGGCGACGAACGGAATGCGCGTAATAGATGACACTTACAACGCGAACCCCACCTCCATGTGCGCTGCCGTTGATATACTCGCCGGCTTTTCCGGACGCACCGTTCTGGTGCTCGGGGATATCGGCGAATTGGGCGACTGGGCGGAGCAGGGGCACCGCGACGTGGGCGAGTATGCCCGTGGCAAGGTTTCTGCGCTTTACGCGGTCGGACCGATGATGGTTCATGCCGTGAACGCGTTTGGCCCGCAGGCCTTTCACTTCAGCAGCCAGGCTGAACTGATCGAAGCTCTGGGCGCCGAGCAAGATACAAACACCACTATTTTGATCAAGGGTTCGCGCAGCGCTGCGATGGAAAACATCGTCGCCGCTTTGTGCGGGTCCAGTCTGGAGAAACATTAATGCTGCTGCTGCTAGCGGAGTATCTGCAACAGTTCTACAAAGGCTTCGCGGTCTTTCAGTACCTGACCCTGCGCGGGATTCTCGGCGTGCTCACCGCGCTGGTGTTGTCGCTGTGCTACGGCCCGTGGATGATCCGCACCTTGCAGAACCGTCAGATCGGTCAATCCGTTCGCAACGATGGCCCGCAATCGCACCTGTCCAAATCGGGCACCCCGACCATGGGCGGCGCGCTGATTCTGTCGTCCATCGGCGTCAGCACCTTGCTCTGGGCTGACTTGAGCAACCGCTATGTCTGGACCGTGTTGCTGGTGACCCTGTTGTTCGGCGCCATTGGTTGGGTCGACGATTACCGCAAAGTCATCGAGAAGAACTCCCGTGGCTTGCCGAGCCGCTGGAAGTATCTCTGGCAGTCGGTGTTTGGTCTGGGCGCGGCGCTCTTCCTTTATATGACCGCGACCACGCCGGTAGAAACCACGCTGATCCTGCCGATGCTCAAGGACTACAGCATTCCGATGGGCGCAGGTTTCGTCATCCTGACCTACTTCGTGATTGTCGGTTCGAGCAACGCGGTCAACCTGACTGACGGCCTCGACGGTCTGGCGATCATGCCGACGGTGATGGTCGGCGGCGGGTTGGGGATCTTCTGCTACCTGTCCGGTAACGTGAAATTCGCTGAATACCTGCTGATCCCTTACGTCCCGGGCGCCGGTGAACTGATCGTGTTCTGTGGCGCGTTGATCGGTGCGGGCCTGGGGTTCCTCTGGTTCAACACCTATCCGGCCCAAGTCTTCATGGGCGACGTCGGCGCGCTGGCACTGGGCGCCGCGTTGGGCACCATCGCGGTGATCGTCCGTCAGGAAATCGTCCTGTTCATCATGGGCGGCGTGTTCGTGATGGAAACCCTGTCGGTGGTCATCCAGGTGGCCTCCTTCAAGATGACCGGTCGCCGTGTGTTCCGAATGGCACCCATACACCACCACTTTGAACTCAAGGGCTGGCCCGAGCCGCGCGTGATCGTCCGTTTCTGGATCATCACCGTAATTCTCGTGTTGATCGGCCTTGCCACCCTGAAGCTGAGGTAGAACGAGTGTCTCTGATCGCTTCTGACCACTTCCGCATCGTTGTCGGCCTCGGCAAGAGCGGCATGTCCCTGGTTCGCTTCCTGGCGAACCGGGGCGTGTCGTTTGCTGTGGCCGATACGCGGGAAAATCCACCGGAGCTAGACACGCTGCGTCGTGACTATCCGCACGTGGAAGTGCGTTGTGGCGAGCTGGACGTCGAGTTCCTGTGCCGTGCCGACGAGCTCTACGTGAGCCCCGGCCTGGCACTGGCGACCCCAGCCCTGCAAGCCGCTGCGGCCCGTGGCGTGAAGTTGTCCGGTGACATCGAGCTGTTCGCGCGTAACGCGAAGGCGCCGATTGTCGCCATCAGCGGTTCCAACGCGAAAAGCACCGTCACCACCCTGGTTGGCGAGATGGCCGTTGCGGCGGGCAAGCGTGTCGCGGTTGGCGGTAATCTCGGTACGCCGGCGCTGGATCTGCTCAGCGACGACGTCGAGTTGTACGTAATGGAGCTGTCGAGCTTCCAGCTCGAAACCACCGATCAACTTAACGCCGAAGTGGCGACTGTGCTCAACGTCAGCGAAGACCACATGGACCGCTACAGCGGCCTGCCGGCCTATCACTTGGCCAAGCACCGGATCTTCCGCGGGGCCAAGCAGTTTGTGGTCAACCGTCAGGACGCCCTGAGCCGTCCATTGATGGGCGAAGGTCAGCCATGCTGGACCTTCGGTTTGAGCAAGCCTGATTTCAAGGCGTTTGGTATCCGGGAAGAGGACGGCGAGAAATACCTGGCCTTCGAATTCCAGAACCTGATGCCGGTGCGCGAATTGAAAGTTCGTGGCGCTCACAACCAGTCCAACGCCCTCGCGGCGCTGGCACTGGGGCACGCCGTTGGCCTGCCGTTCGACGCGATGCTGTCGAGCCTGCGCACCTTTGCCGGGCTTGAGCATCGTTGCCAGTGGGTCCGTGATCTCAATGGCGTGAGCTATTACAACGATTCCAAAGCCACCAACGTTGGCGCCGCACTGGCCGCCATCGAAGGCTTAGGCGCGGACATCGAAGGCAAACTCGTGCTGATCGCCGGTGGCGATGGCAAGGGTGCCGAGTTCAAGGATTTGCGTGACCCGGTGGCGGCCAACTGCCGCGCCGTGGTGCTGATGGGCCGCGACTCCGACCTGATCGGCCAGGCCATCGGCGATGGCGTGCCGCTGATTCGCGTCAACTCGCTGCTTGAAGCCGTAGAGCAATGCCGCGCCCTCGCCGAACCGGGCGACGCCGTGCTGTTGTCGCCGGCCTGCGCCAGTTTCGACATGTTCAAAAATTACGAAGACCGTGGTCACCAGTTCGTCCGCGCTGTGGAGGATCTGGCATGAGCCTGAGAAATATCATCAAGCCGTATCCGTCGCCGATCATTACCGGGCGCGGTATCGACCTTGATTTCCCGATGCTCGCTGGCTGCCTGGCATTGCTGGGCCTTGGCCTGATCATGATTGCCTCGGCATCCACCGAAGTGGCCGCAGCGCAGTCGGGCAGCGCGCTGTATTACATGATTCGTCATCTTATCTACATCGTGCTGGGCCTCGGTGCCTGCGTCATCACCATGATGATCCCGATTGCCACCTGGCAACGCCTGGGCTGGTTGATGCTGCTGGGCGCGTTCGGTTTGCTGATTATGGTGATCGTCCCCGGGATCGGCCGTGAAGTGAACGGTTCGATGCGCTGGATCGGTTTTAGCTTCTTCAACGTCCAGCCTTCCGAGATCGCCAAGGTGTTCGTGGTGATCTACCTCGCCGGTTACCTGGTACGTCGTCAGAAGGAAGTGCGCGAAAGCTGGATGGGTTTCTTCAAGCCATTCATCGTACTGCTGCCGATGGCGGGCCTGTTGCTGATGGAGCCGGACTTCGGTGCCACCGTCGTAATGATGGGGGCAGCGGCGGCGATGCTGTTCCTCGGCGGGGTCGGGCTGTTCCGGTTTTCCTTGATGGTGGTGCTCGCTGTCGCGGCCGTGGTGCTGCTGATTCAAGTGCAGCCGTATCGAATGGCGCGTCTGACCAACTTTGCGGATCCGTGGGCCGATCAGTTCGGTGCCGGCTATCAGTTGTCTCAAGCACTGATCGCGTTCGGTCGCGGCGAATGGTTGGGCGTTGGCCTGGGCAACAGCGTGCAGAAACAGTTCTACCTGCCGGAAGCCCACACGGACTTCGTGTTCTCGGTCCTGGCCGAAGAACTGGGTGCCGTGGGTTCCTTGTGTACTGTCGCGCTGTTCGTCTTTGTCTGTATTCGTGGCATGTACATCGGTTTGTGGGCAGAGAAGGCCAAGCAGTTCTTCGCGGCGTACGTGGCCTACGGCCTGTCGTTCCTGTGGATTGGTCAGTTCCTGATCAACATCGGGGTGAACGTCGGCCTGCTGCCGACCAAGGGCCTGACCCTGCCGTTCCTCAGTTACGGCGGTAGTTCGTTGGTGATCTGCTGTGCCTGTCTCGGGTTGTTGCTGCGCATCGAGTGGGAGAGTCGAACCCACCTGGGCAGTGAAGAGATGGAGTTCCAGGAGAGTGACTTCGCCGAGGAGCCACCCCATGGGCGCTAACGTATTGATCATGGCGGGCGGCACCGGCGGGCACGTGTTCCCGGCGTTGGCCTGCGCTCGCGAGTTCCAGGCCCGCGGCTACACCGTGCATTGGCTGGGTACCCCGCGCGGCATCGAAAACGACCTGGTCCCGGCGGCCGGTCTGGAACTGCATCGTATCAATGCCAGCGGTCTGCGGGGCAAGGGCAAGCTGTCGCTGCTCAAGGCACCGTTCATGTTGCTCAAATCGATCTGGCAGGCGCGGGCGATCATTCGTCGGCTGCGGCCGGTGTGTGTGGTCGGTTTTGGTGGTTATGTGACTGGCCCTGGCGGTGTTGCCGCCAAATTGTCCGGCGTGCCGATCATCGTTCACGAGCAGAACGCCGTGGCAGGTACCGCCAATCGGTTGCTCATGCCGTTGGCCGCCCGAGTCTGTGAAGCGTTCCCCGACACCTTTACCCTGTCGGACAGCCGACGGACCACCGGTAATCCGGTGCGCACCGAGCTGTTCCTCGAAACACCGCGACCAGCCCTGGCCGGTCGCAAGGCGCGTTTGCTGATCCTGGGCGGAAGCCTGGGCGCAGAACCGTTGAACAAGTTGCTGCCTGAAGCCCTGTCGCAAGTCGCCGCCGACCTGCGCCCGGAAGTGTTTCATCAGGCCGGCAAAAACCACGATGAAGTGACCGCACAGCGCTATCGCGAGGCTGGCGTCGAGGCACAAGTGCAGCCTTTCATCAAAGACATGGCCCAAGCCTATGGCTGGGCCGACCTGGTGGTGTGCCGTGCAGGCGCATTGACTATCAGTGAACTGGCCGCCGCCGGTCTGCCCTCGATGCTGGTGCCTTTGCCCCACGCGATCGACGATCACCAGACCCGCAACGCCGAATATTTGGCTCGTGAAGGTGCTGCCTTCCTGATGCCGCAAAGAACGACTGGCGCCGCAGATCTTGCCGCACGCCTGACAGAGGTCCTGATGCAACCGCAACGACTCAATGACATGGCCAACGCGGCCCGCCGACTGGCGAAACCCGATGCAACCCGTAACGTCGTCGACACCTGCCTGGAGGTGGCCCATGGTTGAGAATCAGAAAGCCATGCCTCAACCGGAAATGCGCCGCATCCGTAAAATCCACTTCGTCGGTATCGGCGGCGTAGGCATGTGCGGCATCGCTGAAGTGTTGTTGAACCTGGGCTATGAAGTCTCAGGCTCCGACCTCAAAGCATCGCCGGTGACCGAGCGCCTGGAATCTTTCGGTGCTCACATCTACATCGGCCACCGTGCCGAGAACGCCGCGAGCGCCGATGTGCTGGTGACCTCCAGTGCCGTGAACACCTCCAACCCGGAAGTCGTCACTGCCCTGGAGCGCCGAATTCCGGTGGTGCCGCGTGCCGAAATGCTTGCCGAGCTGATGCGTTATCGCCACGGCATCGCCGTCGCCGGTACCCACGGCAAAACCACCACCACCAGCCTGATCGCTTCGGTGTTCGCGGCCGGTGGCCTGGACCCGACGTTCGTCATCGGTGGCCGCCTGAATGCTGCGGGCACCAATGCCCAGCTCGGCACCAGCCGTTACCTGATCGCCGAAGCCGACGAAAGCGATGCGAGCTTCCTGCACTTGCAGCCGCTGGTGGCCGTGGTCACCAACATCGACGCCGACCACATGGCGACCTACGACGGTGACTTCAACAAACTGAAGAAAACCTTCGTCGAGTTCCTCCACAACCTGCCGTTCTACGGTTTGGCGGTGGTGTGCCTGGACGATCCGGTGGTGCGTGAAATCCTGCCGCTGGTCAAACGCCCGACAGTCACCTACGGCTTCGGCGATGACTGCGACGTGCGTGCAATCAATGTGCGCCAGCAAGGCATGCAGACCTTCTTCACCGTGCTGCGCCCTGAGCGCGAGCCGCTGGATGTCTCGGTGAACATGCCGGGCAACCACAACGTATTGAACGCTTTGGCGACCATCTGCATTGCCTCCGACGAAGGCGTCAGCGATGAAGCCATCGTCCAGGGCCTGTCCGGGTTTCAGGGTGTCGGCCGACGCTTCCAGGTCTACGGCGAACTGCCGGTAGACGGCGGCAACGTGATGCTGGTCGACGACTACGGTCACCACCCGACCGAAGTGGCCGCGGTGATCAAAGCCGTACGCGGTGGCTGGCCGGAGCGTCGTCTGGTGATGGTTTACCAGCCGCACCGTTACAGCCGCACGCGGGACCTGTACGACGACTTCGTCAATGTACTGGCCGACGCCAACGTCCTGTTGCTGATGGAAGTCTACCCGGCCGGTGAAGAACCGATCCCGGGCGCCGACAGCCGCAAGCTGTGCAACAGCATCCGCCAGCGCGGTCAACTGGACCCGATCTACATCGAGCGCGGTGTCGACCTGGCGCCGATCGTCAAGCCGCTGCTACGTGCCGGCGACATCCTGCTGTGCCAGGGCGCCGGTGATATCGGTGGTCTCGCACCAAAACTGTTGAACAGTCCGTTGTTCGCCGGTGCCATCGCTGCGCCGGCTGTGGGGAAATTGAAATGACTGCTGCCTACGCCAACCTCGTCTCCACGATCGCGCCGAAAGATTTCGGCCGCGTCGCCGTGCTCTTCGGCGGCAAGAGTGCCGAGCGTGAGGTTTCCCTGAAGTCGGGTAACGCGGTTCTCGAAGCGCTGCAAAGCGCCGGTGTGGACGCGTTTGGCCTCGACGTCGGCGATGACCTGCTGCAGCGTCTGCTGAACGAAAAAATCGATCGCGCCTTCATCATCCTCCACGGTCGTGGCGGTGAAGACGGCAGCATGCAAGGCCTGCTCGAATGCCTGGGCATTCCCTACACCGGCAGCGGCATCCTGGCGTCGGCATTGGCGATGGACAAGCTGCGCACCAAACAGGTCTGGCACAGCCTCGGGATTCCGACGCCACGCCACGCCGTTCTTGGCTCCGAGGCCGATTGTATTTCGGCGGCCACGGAACTGGGCTTCCCTTTGATCGTCAAACCGGCCCATGAAGGTTCAAGTATCGGGATGGCCAAAGTGAGTTCCGCGTCTGAGTTGATCGACGCATGGAAAGCGGCCAGTACCTACGATTCGCAAGTGTTGGTCGAGCAATGGATTCAAGGTCCGGAGTTCACCATTGCCACCCTGCGTGACCAGGTGTTGCCAGTCATCGCCTTGGGCACCACGCACAGCTTCTACGACTACGACGCCAAATACGTGGCTAACGATACCCAGTATCGGATTCCGTGTGGCCTGGACAGCAACAAAGAAAAGGAACTCATGGACCTCACGGCGAAAGCCTGCGAGGCGCTGGGTATCGCCGGTTGGGGCAGGGCAGACGTGATGCAGGACGCCGACGGGCAGTTCTGGTTCCTGGAAGTCAACACCGCACCGGGCATGACCGATCACAGCTTGGTGCCGATGGCGGCCCGTGCTGCTGGTCTGGATTTCCAGCAACTGGTTCTGGCGATTTTGGCCGCCAGCGTTGCCGGCAACCACGAGCCGCGAGGTTAAGACCATGCAAGGCGCACAGCTGAGACATCAGCCCCCCGCACCGCCCGGCCGCAAGCCGGTGCCGCGGGGTGCCAGCCGAATGGTGGCCAAAGAGCCGATGTCTGTGCGCCTGCCGAAAGCCAATTTTGGTTTTCTCAAAGCGTTGTTCTGGCCGGTGTTGTTGGTTGCACTGGGGTTTGGCACTTACGAAGGCGCGCAGCGTTTGCTGCCGTACGCCGACCGGCCGATCACCAAGATCAACGTGCAGGGCGATTTGAGTTACATCAGCCAGCAAGCCGTGCAGCAGCGGATCGCCCCGTACGTGGCGTCGAGCTTCTTCACCATCGACCTGGCGAGCATGCGTACCGAGCTGGAACAGATGCCATGGATTGCCCACGCCGAAGTGCGTCGGGTGTGGCCGGATCAGGTGGTCATCCGCCTCGAAGAACAATTGCCGGTGGCCCGTTGGGGCGACGAGGCGTTGCTGAACAACCAGGGCCAGGCGTTTACGCCCAAGGAGCTGGCGAACTACGAACACCTGCCACAGCTGTTCGGCCCACAACGGGCCCAGCAGCAAGTGATGCAGCAATACCAGGTGCTGAGCCAGATGCTCAGGCCATTGGGCTTCTCGATTGCACGCCTGGAGTTGCGTGACCGAGGCAGCTGGTTCCTGACTACGGGGGCCGGTAGCGCTGGCCCGGGGATCGAACTGCTGCTGGGACGCGGCGCTTTGGTAGAAAAGATGCGCCGCTTCATTGCCATCTACGACAAGACGCTTAAAGAACAGATTACGAACATTGCGCGCATCGATCTGCGCTACGCCAACGGCCTCGCTGTTGGCTGGCGGGAACCTGTAGCGCCGACGACAGCCAAACCCGCTGTCGCGAAGAATTAAGAAGAGGCAGGACCCATGGCAAACGTGCAAAGCGGCAAAATGATCGTCGGTCTCGATATCGGCACCTCCAAAGTGGTGGCGCTGGTCGGCGAGGTTTCGGACGACGGCACGCTGGAAATCGTCGGGATCGGCACTCATCCGTCCCGTGGCCTGAAGAAAGGCGTGGTGGTGAACATCGAGTCCACCGTGCAATCGATCCAGCGCGCCATCGAAGAAGCGCAGCTGATGGCCGGTTGCCGGATCCACTCGGCGTTCGTCGGCGTGGCCGGCAATCACATTCGCAGCCTGAACTCCCACGGCATCGTGGCGATTCGTGATCGCGAAGTCAGCGCTGCTGACCTTGAGCGTGTACTCGATGCTGCCCAGGCCGTGGCGATCCCGGCTGACCAGCGCGTGCTGCACACCCTGCCGCAGGATTACGTGATCGATAACCAGGAAGGCGTCCGTGAGCCGCTGGGCATGTCGGGCGTACGTCTGGAAGCCAAGGTTCACGTGGTGACCTGCGCCGTCAACGCCGCACAGAACATTGAAAAATGCGTGCGTCGCTGCGGTCTGGAAATCGACGACATCATTCTCGAGCAGCTTGCTTCCGCGTATTCGGTCCTGACCGACGACGAGAAAGAGCTGGGCGTGTGCCTGGTGGACATCGGCGGCGGTACCACCGACATCGCGATCTTCACTGAAGGCGCGATCCGTCACACCGCCGTGATCCCGATTGCGGGCGATCAGGTGACCAACGACATCGCCATGGCGCTGCGTACACCGACCCAATACGCCGAAGAAATCAAGATTCGCTACGCCTGCGCCCTGGCCAAACTGGCCGGTGCCGGTGAAACCATCAAGGTCCCAAGCGTTGGCGACCGTCCACCGCGCGAGCTGTCCCGCCAAGCCTTGGCCGAAGTGGTCGAGCCGCGTTACGACGAGCTGTTCACGTTGATCCAGGCTGAACTGCGCCGCAGCGGCTACGAAGACCTGATCCCGGCCGGCATCGTGCTAACCGGTGGTACGTCGAAGATGGAAGGCGCGGTCGAACTGGCCGAGGAAATCTTCCACATGCCGGTTCGCCTGGGCGTGCCGCACGGCGTGAAGGGGCTGGATGACGTGGTCCGCAACCCGATTTATTCCACTGGCGTTGGCCTGTTGATGTACGGCCTGCAAAAGCAGTCTGACGGGATTTCGTTCTCGGGCATCAGCAGCCGCGACAGCTACAGCAATGAAGAACCGAAAGCCGCCTTGCTCGATCGCATCAAGAGCTGGGTACAAGGCAATTTCTAAAGATTTACCGCAGCACCGCAACAAACGCAGTAGGCGAAAAAACTAGAGAATGTAAGGAGAGGGAACATGTTCGAACTCGTAGACAACATCCCCGCAAGCCCGGTTATTAAAGTTATCGGTGTTGGCGGAGGCGGCGGCAACGCTGTCAACCACATGGTCAAGAGCAACATTGAAGGCGTTGAATTTATCTGCGCCAACACTGATGCCCAGGCGCTGAAATCCATCGGCGCGCGGACCATCCTGCAACTCGGTACCGGTGTGACCAAAGGTCTGGGCGCCGGCGCCAACCCTGAAGTAGGTCGTCAGGCCGCTCTCGAAGATCGTGAGCGCATTGCCGAAGTCCTGCAGGGCACCAACATGGTGTTCATCACCACTGGCATGGGCGGCGGTACCGGTACCGGTGCTGCGCCAATCATTGCCGAAGTGGCCAAGGAAATGGGGATCCTCACCGTTGCGGTGGTGACTCGTCCTTTCCCGTTCGAAGGCCGCAAGCGTATGCAGATCGCCGACGAAGGTATCCGTCTGCTGTCTGAAAGCGTCGACTCGTTGATCACCATTCCCAACGAGAAGCTGCTGACCATCCTCGGTAAAGACGCAAGCCTGCTGTCGGCTTTCGCCAAGGCTGACGATGTACTGGCCGGTGCCGTTCGCGGTATCTCCGACATCATCAAGCGTCCGGGCATGATCAACGTCGACTTCGCTGACGTACGTACCGTGATGAGCGAAATGGGCATGGCGATGATGGGCACTGGCTGCGCCAGCGGTCCGAACCGTGCACGCGAGGCCACCGAAGCGGCCATTCGCAACCCGTTGCTCGAAGACGTGAACCTGCAAGGTGCACGCGGCATCCTGGTGAACATCACCGCCGGTCCTGACCTGTCCCTGGGTGAGTACTCCGACGTGGGTAGCATCATCGAAGCCTTCGCTTCCGAGCACGCGATGGTCAAGGTCGGTACCGTTATCGATCCAGACATGCGCGACGAGCTGCACGTGACTGTGGTTGCTACTGGTCTGGGCGCGAAAATCGAGAAGCCTGTGAAGATCATCGACAACACCATGCATACGTCCGTGGCATCGCAGCCGCAGCAACAAGCGCCTTCTCGTCAGGAAGCGCCTGCTGTGAACTACCGTGACCTGGACCGTCCGACCGTCATGCGCAACCAGGCTCAGGCCGGTGCTGCGACTGCCGCGAAGATGAATCCGCAAGACGATCTGGATTACCTGGACATCCCGGCTTTCCTGCGTCGTCAGGCTGATTGATGGAATGTATCAGGGCGATGAAGGTGATTGGTGTTCAGCAAAGGTCTGGTCTGCTATCATCGCCAGCCTTTGTTGATACCAGTTCGCAATTTGCGCTGAAGCGGCCCAAGCCATGATTAAACAACGCACACTGAAAAATATTATCCGTGCCACAGGTGTAGGCCTGCACTCCGGGGAGAAGGTATACCTGACCCTCAAGCCTGCACCTATCGACACCGGCATCGTGTTTGTTCGTGCCGATCTGGACCCTGTGGTGCAGATTCCTGCTCGCGCGGAAAACGTTGGCGAAACCACGATGTCGACCACGCTGGTCAACGGTGACGTCAAAGTGGATACGGTGGAGCACTTGCTCTCGGCCATGGCTGGCCTGGGCATCGATAACGCCTACGTCGAGCTCTCCGCGTCCGAAGTCCCAATCATGGATGGTAGCGCTGGACCTTTCGTATTCCTGATTCAATCGGCCGGCCTGGAAGAACAGGACGCTGCCAAGAAGTTCATCCGGATCCTGCGGGAAGTGACAGTGGAAGACGGCGACAAGCGCGCCACTTTCGTCCCTTTCGAAGGTTTCAAAGTGAGCTTCGAGATCGATTTCGATCACCCGGTTTTCCGTAACCGCACACAAAGTGCAAGCGTGGATTTTTCCAGTACTTCGTTCGTAAAAGAAGTCAGCCGCGCCCGTACCTTTGGTTTCATGAGTGATATCGAGTACCTGCGCAAGCACAACCTCGCACTCGGCGGCAGCGTTGAAAACGCTATTGTGGTCGACGCGGATGGTGTACTGAACGAAGACGGCCTTCGCTATGAAGACGAATTCGTGAAGCACAAGATCCTCGATGCAATTGGTGACCTCTACCTGCTGGGCAATAGCCTGATTGGTGAGTTCAAGGGCTTCAAGTCCGGACATGCATTGAACAACCAGCTGCTGCGCAAGTTGATTGAGCAGACAGATGCTTGGGAAGTCGTGACTTTCGAAGACGCCAGCACTGCACCGATCTCTTACATGCGTCCTGTTGCGGCCGTGTAAGCAAAAACCTCTCTAGTTTTTAAAGGCTGCCTTCGGGTGGCCTTTTTTTATACCCGCGATTTTTTGTGTTGTCTGCGCTGGCCCCTTCGCGAGCAAGCCCGTCGGCTCAGCGAAAAACTCAGCTAAGCCACCACCCGGTTACGTCCCGTTTCCTTGGCCTGATACAACGCCTTGTCCGCCGCAAACAACAACTGCTCCAGGCTGATCTCGCTCGCACTGGTCCAGGTACTAATCCCGATACTGACAGTCATCGGCGTCTTGGCATCCGCCACCAATGGCAGTTGCTCCACCGCCTCACGGATGTGTTCGGCGATCTGCTTCGCGCCCGCGCTGTCGGTTTCCGGCAGGATCACCGAAAACTCCTCACCGCCGTAACGGGCGACCACATCGCTTGGCCGTCGCACATTGGTGCTGATCACCCGGGCCAGCGAGCGCAGCGCATCGTCACCGCCCTGATGCCCATGCCGGTCGTTGAAGGCCTTGAAGTGGTCGGCATCGATCATCAACACCGACAGCGGTTTGCCGGAGCGTTGGGCGCGAAACCATTCATGGCGTAGGGCCTGATCCAGGGTTCGGCGGTTGGCCACTCCGGTCAAGGCATCGGTGGCCGCCAGTTGCGCCAGCTCTCGCTCGGCGTTGTGACGCAAGCGCAATTCGCGGCAGAGCAACCAGGTCAGCCACAACAGGCCGATACACAGCACGCTGGTGGCGCCGCTGATGACCATCGCTGTGCGTTCCCAAGTGCCGAACACTTCAGCACTGGAGAGGGCGACAATCACCGTTAACGGCAGATTGCCGACTCGGGAAAAGGTGTAGAGGCGCTTTCGGTGATCGATGCTCGACACGCTGTTGAAGCTGCCGCTGCCATCGCGCAGGATGCGCACGACGTTGGGGCGGCTGGCGAAGCTTTTGCCGATCGAGTCGCTTTGCAGGTAAGGCTTTTGCGCCAGCAGGATGCCGTCGTTGTTGATGATGTTCAGCGTGCTGTCGCTACCGATGTTCAGGCTGTTGAACAACTCGTCGAAGTACGTCAGGCGCATCGACGCCACCGCCACGCCCATGAACTCCCCGGTGGGCGAGGAAATGCGCCGACTGAAACTGATCCGCCATTGATCGCTGTCTGCGCAATCGCAGCGGGGCTTGAACGGACGGCTAATGAACATCCCGGTGTCGCGGTCCAAGACATGAGCGACGAAGTAGTCGCGGTCAGCAAAGTTGCCCGGTTTGGGGTCGGTCAATGAGGAGTCGGCCAGCACCTCGCCGTGCTTGTCGAGCAACAGGATGTCGCCCTTGAAGCGCGCCGCGGTGGAGCGATCGAACAGCACCAGTTGGCGGACCTGCGGCGGCATCTGTTTCAGGTCATCGCGTTGCGAAGCGGCAATCAGCCCTTGCAGCGTCAGGTCGTAGAGTTCGACTGTGCGCAACACGTCGGCGTCGATCAACTGGGCAATGGTGGTCGCGCTGCGGGTCGCGTCCTGCTGGGCATTGGCGTGCTCGCGGATCAGCAGGAAGGTCACGATGCTCAGGATCGCGATGACCGTCAGGCAGCTGCCGAGAATCAGCAGGAGCTCAGGGCGTCCGGTCCTGCCTGGAATGTACGTGGTTCGGCTTGCTGTCATGGTTCTGATGTCTGCTGAAGGGACTTTATAAGCGTAGTTCCATAAACGTCGTTTCCCGAAGGACTCGCGCTCATCGCAGCAATCAGTCATTAAAATTCAGGTGTTACTGGGTAAAGGTATAAATGTCGGGCCAAAAAAAGGCCAGCAAAACATGCTGGCCTTTTGATTTTTTGCCGGGCTTATATATCCAGGCTTAGAAGACGTTGATCGGGTAATCGACGATCACACGGTATTCATCGGTGTCCTGATCGAGCGCGCCGTAGCCATTGCCACCGCGGTTGGTCGCCCATTGCAGGCGCACCGCCAGGTCCTTGGCCTTGCCGCCCTGAACCACGTATTTCAGATCGACGTCGCGCTCCCAATGCTTGGCGTGTTTGCCGTCGGCGCTGTACCACGAGGCGTAGCCCTTGCTGTCCGGATCGACCTTGGTCAAGTCCGTTTCACCCCGGGAGTAGGAAACCGCCGAGGTCAGGCCAGGCAAGCCGAGACCGACGAAATCGTAGGCGTACTTGAGTTTCCACGAGCGCTCGTTCGGGCCGTTGAAGTCCGAGTATTGCTGGGAGTTGTCCAGGTAGATGCTGTCGCCCTGGCTGATGTAGTCGAACGGCGTGTTGCCGTTGACCCGCTGATACGCGGCCGTAACGCTGTGATTGCCCACGCCGACGGTGAAATGCAGGCTGTAGGTGTTGTTGTCGATGTTGCCGAGCAGCGCATCACCGGTGTCTTGCGTGTGATAGAAGTGCAGGCCCGGGTTGAGGCTAACGAGGTCGTTCAACGCGTAGGTGTAATCCAGATCGTAGTAGTACTGGTTCCAGATGTCCTTGAGCTCGGAGGCGTACAGGCTGCTGGTCAGACCCGGCAAACCGCTCCAGGCCACGCCGGCCCAGTTCAGGTGCTGGCTCTCTTCACCGTCGGCGAGGGTGCCGTAAGAGGTGCTGATGCGCTTGTGGCCGCTCTGGTTGTAAGGCTTGGTGAAACTGGCCTGGCCACCTTCAATCAACCAGCCATCGAAGCTGTGATTGGTCAGGCTGACACCACGAAAGGTCTGCGGCAGCATGCGGCTTTCACCGCCGGCGATTACCGGGTTAGTGAGAAACAGGTCACCGGCCTTCAATTCGGTATCGAAGGCGCGCATTTTCAGCGTGCCGCCGGCGGTGGAGAACGAGCCCGGCGCTTTGCCGTTGCCAGCGCTCACCGGCAGGATGCTCGAATTGTCGGTGCCGCCACCGCCGTCGAGTTTCAGCCCGAGCATGGCGTGGGCGTCGAGGCCGAAACCGACGGTGCCTTCGGTGAAGCCGGATTCGAACTTGCCGAGAAAGCCCTGGCCCCACTCGATGTTGTCATCGGTGTGCTGGTGCCGGTTGCGGTTCATGTAGTAGTTGCGGGCGTTGAGGTTGAGGCTCGACCCTTCGACAAAACCTTCGCGGCTGGTGTCGTCGGCGGCCTGGGTATTGGCGGCCATCGTTGCAGCGATTGCAATGAACAACGGGCTGAGTTTCAGAGAAAAAGACACGTGCGATACAGCTCCTTTTGGGTCATTAACGTCAGTTCATGGATCGACGTTTTTTATTTCTTGTTTAGGGAGACGAAGCGGAACGTGTTTTCTGCACAATAAAAAAAGCCGCTGATAGCAGCGGCTTTGAAGACAACTTTTCAAAGGGAAGAGCCGATGAAAAGTGTCGAGGGAAACAGAGCAATACGGTGGATCAGCTGTCTTTCTCAACCGGTGGCTTGGTTGCAGAAGTGGACGCTTGAGGGGTTTGCGCAGCGTCTTGGGCTTTTGCGGTCATCTCGGCCTGAGACTGTTCGAACGCTTTTGCCCGTGCCGCGTTTTGGGCAACAAAGGCTGGCGACTCTTCAGCCATGGCGAGCGGGGACAGGAACAAAGCGGACAAAACGAAAGCGCTGGCAATACCCATAGTGTTGGACATCTTTAAAACCTTCTTGCTTGGCAAGTGCTGTTTGGTGCGCCAAGGTTAAGGTTCAAGGACGATGGGAAACAGAGCTGATTTCAGAAAGGACTGTTGCGCGCGAAGCAACAGTAGATGGTCCGCAGTGAACCTTGTGGCGAGGGGGCTTGCCCCCGTTCGGCTGCGCCGCAGTCGTAATCCCGGTTTTCGCGGTGTGTATGAAGGAACGCGGTTGGATGTTTTTGGGGCTGCTTCGCAACCCAACGGGGGCAAGCCCCCTCACCACAGGGTATGGGGTCAGTCAGACAGGCAGGTGAATCCCGAACGTATTCATCCCATGATCACTGCGCACAAAAACATCGCCGCCATGCATCAACGCAATCGCCTTGACGATCGCCAACCCCAGCCCATGGTTATTCCCACTGTTGCTGCGCGACGCATCCACCCGATAAAACCGCTCGAACAATCGCGACAAATGCTCACTGGCAATCGGTGAGCCCGGATTGGCCACACCAATACTCACCTGATGCTCTTCAACCACAATCCGCACCTCAATCACCTGGCCAGGCTCGGTGTGTTGCACCGCATTGCTCAGCAGGTTGATCAATGCTCGCCGCAGATGCGCGATCTCAATGCTCACCTGTGCATCACCGCTGACCCGAACCTGAACCTGAGCATCTTCAAGAATGAAATCCAGATACTCCAGGGTCGTGGCCACTTCATCAGCCAGGGACGTGGAAGTCAGTTTGGTTGCCTTGCTACCTTGATCGGCGCTGGCGAGGAACAGCATGTCATTGATGATCGAGCGCAGCCGTTCCAGTTCTTCAAGGTTCGATTGCAGCACCTCGAAATAGTGTTCGGCCGAACGTCCGCGGGTCAGCGCCACTTGCGTTTGGCCAATCAGGTTGGTCAGCGGCGAGCGCAGTTCGTGGGCGACGTCGGCGTTGAACGACTCAAGCCGCGAATAGGCCTGTTCGACTCGCTCCAATGTGGAGTTGAACGAACTGACAAACTGATCCAGCTCCGGCGGCAACGGCGACAACCGTAAACGCCCGGAACGCAATGGCGGGGCCAGGCGCTGAGCTTCCTGCGACAACTTGATCAACGGCTTGAGGCCGATCCGCGCCACCCAGTAACCAAGCGCCGAGGCCAGCAACACGCCGATAATCGCCAGGCTGATCAAGGCGAGCAGAAGATGATGCTGAGTCTGCAAAAACGTCTCGGTGTCGATGCCGATGATGAAACGCAGCGGCGGGCGCTGGTCCTTGGCCGGAAACTGACTGACCAGCACTTTCAGCGGGTAGGCATGTTCCGGTAATTGAAGGTCGCGCCGGCCCAGCGGCCCTTCGGCAAAGGCGCGGATCTGCGGGGTGATGTTGCCGTACTCATACTGTGAATCGCCGCTGATGATCCAGAAACTGATGCGCTTGTCTTCTTCGCCCAGCAGTTTGAGCTTGTTGTAGATCTTCACCCAGTGCTCGGGCGTGCCGAACCGTCCGACCGTAGACTCAAGCACGCTGTAGCGCGCATCCAGCTCGGCTTCGGGCAACAACCCCAAACCCTTGTCGACCTGCTGGTACAACGCCCAGCCGATCAACAGAAACACCAGCAATGCCACCAGCGTGAACATCCCGCTCAAACGTAGCGCGATTGAGTTACTGGACACCGCGACTCTCCAGCACATAACCCATGCCACGAATGGTGTGCAGCAACTTCTCGTCGAAAGGCCCGTCGAGCTTGGCCCGCAAGCGTTTGATTGCGACTTCGACGACGTTCGCGTCGCTGTCGAAATTGATGTCCCAGACCATCTCGGCGATGGCGGTTTTCGAGAGGATTTCACCTTGGCGTCGGGCCAGCACGCTGAGCAGTGAAAACTCCTTGGCGGTCAGGTCCAGGCGAGCACCGGCGCGGGTGGCTTTACGGCTGATCAAATCTATCCACAGGTCGGCGATGCTCACTTGCACCGGTTCATGGCCGCCGCTGCGCCGGGTCAGCGCTTGCAGGCGCGCCACCAGCTCAAGGAAGGAAAACGGTTTGCCGAGGTAATCGTCGGCGCCATCGCGCAGGCCTCTGATCCGGTCTTCGACCCGCTCGCGGGCGGTGAGCATGATCACCGGGGTTTGCTTGCGGGCGCGCAAGGCACGCAACACGCCGAAGCCGTCGAGACCCGGCAGCATCACGTCGAGGATGATCACCGCATAGTCGCTTTCCAGCGCCAGGTGCAGGCCCTCTACGCCATCGCGCGCTAAATCCACGGTGTAACCCTGTTCCGTCAGGCCGCGGTGCAGATAATCCGCGGTTTTTTCTTCATCTTCGATAATCAGAACGCGCATGACCCCGCCTCAGTCTGTGGTCGCCAGTGCCGGTAGCGGCATTGGTTTGGGCCGATGGAAAAGCCGCTCCAGCCACAAGTATATGACCGGAGTGGTAAACAGCGTCAGCGCCTGACTCACCAGCAAGCCGCCGACTACCGCAATACCCAATGGCTGGCGCAGTTCGGCGCCGGTGCCGTAGCCGAGCATCAGCGGCAAGGCGCCGAGCAGGGCGGCGAGGGTGGTCATGATGATGGGCCGGAACCGCGTGATACAGGCCTTGAAAATCGCCTCTTCCGGCGGCAAGCCACCCTTGCGCTGCGCTTCGAGGGCGAAGTCGATCATCAGGATGCCATTTTTCTTGACGATGCCGATCAGCAGCACCAGCCCGATCAGCGCCATGATCGAAAAGTCCTGGCCCCAGATCCACAACATGATCACCGCCCCGAGTCCGGCCGACGGCAGAGTCGAGATGATGGTCAGCGGATGGACGAAGCTCTCATAGAGCACGCCCAGAATGATGTACACCGCCACCAGCGCCGCCAGAATCAGCCACGGTTGGCTGGCCAGCGAACTCTGGAACGCCTGGGCTGCGCCCTGGAAGTTACCGCTGATGGCCGTCGGCATGCCGATGTCGGTTTTGGCCTGATTGAGCATGATCACCGCATCACCCAACGCGACGCCGGGCGCCAGGTTGAACGAGAGGTTGGCGGCCGGGAACATCCCGTCGTGGGCGATGGACAATGGGCCGATGGTCGGCGCATCGAATTTCGCCAGCGCCGACAACGGCACCATTTCCCCGCTCAACGGCGAGCGCAGGTAGAAGTAGTTCAGGCTTTCAGCCTTGCCGCGCTGCTTGGTGTCCAGTTCCAGGATCACGTTGTACTGGTTGATCTGGGTCTGGAACTCGTTGATCTGCCGCTGGCCGAAGGCATCGTACAACGCTTCGTCGACATCGCTGGCGGTCAGGCCGAAACGCGCGGCGGCGCTGCGGTCGATGCTGATGTGGGTGATGCTGCCGCCCAGTTGCAGGTCGTTGGAAATATCACGGAACGCCGGGTTGGTCCGCAGTTTTTCCGTCAGGCGCTGGGTCCAGGTACTCAGCACGCCACCGTCATTGCTCTTGAGCACGTATTGATACTGGGCGCGGCTCGGACCGGAACTGAGGTTGATGTCCTGGCCGGCGCGAAGATAGAGCACGATGCCGGGGACTTTCATCAATTGCGGGCGAATCCGGTCGATGAACTGGCTGGCGCTCACGTCGCGGTCACCGCGTGGTTTCAGCGCAATCCAGAACCGGCCGTTGGCGATGGTCTGGTTGCTGCCCGACACCCCGACCGAGTGGGAAAACGCCTGCACGGCCGGGTCAGTCGCGACGATTTCCGCCATCGCCAAGTGCTTTTTCACCATGTCGCCGTAGGAAATATCAGCAGCCGCTTCGGTGGTGCCGAGGACGAAACCGGTGTCCTGAATCGGGAAGAAACCTTTGGGGATAAAGATGTAACCGGCAATCGCCAGGCCCAGCGACAGGCAGAACACACCGATCATCAACTTCTGGTGGGCGAGGGCGCGGCGCAGCAGTTTTTCATAGCCATCCAGCAAGCGTTCGCCGAAGGTCTTTTTACTGTGAGCGTGATGCACCGGTGCGCGCATATATAGCGCGGCCAGGGTCGGCGCCAGTGTCAGCGACACCACTACCGAAATCAGAATGGTCGAGGTCGCCGTCAGGGCAAACTCTTTAAACAGCCGCCCGACCACGCCGCCCATGAACAGCAGCGGAATAAACGCCGCCACCAGCGAGAAGCTGATCGAGACCACCGTGAAGCCAATCTCGCCGGCGCCTTTGATCGCTGCCTCGCGCATGCCGTCGCCGGCCTCCAAGTGACGGTGAATGTTTTCCACCACCACAATCGCATCGTCCACCACAAACCCCACGGCCACCACGATGGCCACCAGGGTCAGGTTATTCAGACTGAAGCCCATGATGTACATCAGGGCGAAACTGGCGGTCAGCGACACACCCAGTACGGCCGACACAATCATGGTCGCCGACCATTGGCGCAGGAACAGCGCCATCACCGCCACCACCAGCATGATCGCGATCAGCAGGGTGATTTCCACTTCATGCAACGATGCGCGAATGGTCTGGGTCCGGTCGATCAACACCTTGACCTGCACCGAGGCCGGCAGCATCGCTTCAAGGCCCGGCAGTGCAGCTTGGATACGATCGACCGTTTCGACAATGTTCGCCCCTGGTTGCCGGGAGATCACCAGGTTCACCCCCGGTTGATCGCCAGCCCACGCCTGAACGTAGGCATCTTCCGAACCGTTGACGACTTTGGCGACATCCTTGAGGTGAACCGGTGCACCGTCCTTGTAGGAAACGATGAGTTGGCTGTAATCCTCAGGGTGGAACAGCTGGTCGTTGGTGGACAGGGTCGAAATGCTCGACTCACCGTACAACGCACCTTTGGCCAGGTTAAGGCTGGTCTGCTGGATCGCCAGGCGAATATCGGCCAACGTCAGGCCGATGGCCGCGAGTTTGTCCGCCGAGGCCTGGACGCGGATCGCCGGACGTTGCTGACCGGTGATGTTGATTTGGCCTACGCCATCGATCTGACTGATCTGACGCGACAGCAGGGTTTCCACCAGGTCACTGAGTTCAGTGCCGGGCATTTGGGTCGAGCTGACGCTGAGGATCAGCACCGGGCTGTCGGCCGGGTTGACCTTCTTCCAGGTCGGCAGGGTCGGCATGTCCTTGGGCAGTTTGCCGGCGGCGGTGTTGATCGCGGCCTGGACTTCCTGGGCGGCGGTGTCGATGCTCTTATTGAGGGTGAATTGCAGGGTCAGCAGGCTCGAACCCAAGGCACTGCTCGACGTCATCTGGGTCATGCCGGGGATGGCGCTGAATTGCACTTCCAGCGGCGTGGCCACCGACGACGCCATGGTGTCGGGGCTGGCACCGGGCAGTTGCGCGGACACCTGAATGGTCGGGAATTCTGCTTCCGGCAACGGGGCGATAGGCAGACGCGGGAAGGCAATGACGCCCAGCAACACCAGAGCAAAGGTCAACAGGATGGTGGCGACCGGGTGATCGATGCACCACGCGGAGGGGCCCTTCATTGTTTAGGCTCCGCTTGCACCACTTGCGCCGGCTCGGTCAGCACCTGCACGGTCGAGCCGGGCTTGAGCCGGGACTGGCCGTCGCTGACCAGCACATCGCCCGGTTTGACGCCGGTGATGATGTCCTGGCCGCTGCCCTGATAAACCATCTGCACCTGGACGATCTCGACCTTGTCGCCGTTGACCCGGTAAACGAAATGTTGATCGAGGCCGCGCTGTACGACGGTCGGCGGCACCACCAGCGCATCTTTATCCAGCGCTGTCTGAATTTTTACCGTCACCAACAGGCCGGGCCAGAGCTTCTGGCCGGCGTTGTCGAATTCAGCCTTGGCGCGGATGGTCCCGGTGTTGGCGCTGATCTGGTTGTCAATCAGCGTCAGGTGGCCTTCGCCCAGCAGGTTGCCGGTTTCGCCATCGGTGTCGGCGCCGATGTAGGCCTTCACCTGAGCGCGCTGCGGGTCGCTGATCAAACCTTGCAGGGTCGGCAGCATTTGCTGCGGCAGGGAAAACTCCACGGCAATCGGGTCGATCTGGGTCACCGTGAACAGCCCTTGGGCGTCAGCCATGCGCAGGAAGTTGCCTTCGTCCACCGTACGAATACCGACGCGACCGGTGACCGGGGAGCGAATCTGCGTGTAGGAAAGCTGCACCTGAGCCGCGTCGATGGACGCTTGATTGCCTTGGGCGGTGGCTTTGAGTTGGTTGACCAAGGCCTGTTGCTGGTCGTAGGTCTGCTTGGACACGCCGTCATCGACGCTCAGCAGTTTGTAACGCTTGAGGTTGACCAGCGCCACTTGCAGCTGCGCCTGGCTTTCACCCAGTTGGGCGCGGGCCTGGTCGAGGCTGGCGCGGATTGAGCGGTCGTCGATGGTCGCGAGCAAATCGCCGGCCTTGACCAGTTGACCTTCCTTGACCAGCAGCTTGGTGAGGATGCCGTCGATTTGCGGGCGCACCACAACGCTGTGCAAAGACAGCACCGAGCCGATGCCGCTGACGTAGCGCGGCACATCCTTCTCGGCAACCGCAACCACCCGCACCGGCACGGCGGTAGAGACGGCGAGTTTGGCCGTGGTCGGTTTGGTGGCGTACCACAAGCCCAGTGCTGCGACTGCAATCAGCAGGGTTGCGATCAAGGCGGGTTTTTTCTGAATTCGCATGCTTGTGGGGCGCCGGGCTAGAGGGACGGGAATATGGACAGATTTTATACCTCTCCTTATAGCCCTGTTACCCGGTCAGCAAAGTGACTGCTAACTGACGGCGCTGTCAGTTTGGGGGCGATGCCGGCATTCAGATAGACCGCGTTATCGTTCTTCGCGAGCAAGCCCGCTGCCACAGGGGACCGCATTCCAATGTGGGAGCGGGCTTGCTCGCGAAGGCGTCAGAACAAACAACACAAAACCCTCTGACCGACACTTGTCGATCATTCCCACACTCACATGAGGAAATGCCGACAGGAATGCCCTCGGTGTTTATACGAGGGTCTGAACCGTAGAACTTTCCCACGACATTTTCAGGTTGTCCGTCGGACGCTGGCTCTCTAGTCTTTTGGCTGTCGCTGACCCATCAGCGATCGGGTGTGAGAAGCCCGGCAAGTAATGGTCATACAGTGTCTGTGCAAGCATAATTGCCGCCAGCTTATTCGCTGCCAGCAATTGCGTTATGGCGGCTGTGTGCGGGCGGACTTCGGTCCGGCCGGGTGTCCATTACCGGTCTTCTCACCTCGCACATAGCTGCCACCTCTTTGCCGTGTGAGAAGCGGCGAGTGGAGGCTCCAAGGCTGGAGAATTTCCAATGGACAAATTAATACCCGATCCACCCGTCAATACCTCAGAAGCCGAAGAATTACTCAAGGACCGCGAAGCCACCCAACGCGCCCTCGACTACTACCTCAATCCCGCCGACCCCAGCGCCGCCAAGCCCCGTCGCCCCAGCACCATGTTCCAGATCGCCCCAAACGTCGACACCGAAAGCCTGCTGGCCCACGCCACCGAATCGTTGGCGTCAGCGAGCGTCATGATCAGCGACTTCGCTAACAACCTGAGCGGCCCGCAGCGCAACACCGCGTTGGGCATCCAGCAAATCATCATGCAGGCGGAATTGGCGGTGAACCGAGCGTTGGATAACGTCGACCCGGTGTAGACCGCGTTATCGTTCATCGCGAGCAGGCTCGCTCCCACAAGGACACCGCCGTACCTGTGGGAGCGAGCCTGCTCGCGATGGCGTCAGCCCAATCAACACAAAACCCACAGACCGACTACTTGTCGCTTGAAACTCGCCGCTTGCACCTTGCCGGCCCCGACACAGGTATACTGCCGCCTTTCGCGGCCCACCCACCGGGCGCGACTCTTTGTGCACCACCCGGAGCTTTCATGACTTCCCCGACACAACCGCCGGTCGCCGACGCTTTGAGCGACGACCCGGCAGACCTGCCAGACAGCGTCGACTCCAGCGCAGACAGCGAAACCAAAGCCGCGATCCCGGCGTTCAAGTTTCCGTTCAAACCGGGCGAACTGGCTGCGGCCAAGAACGCCAACCAGCCGTGGTACAAGAACGGCGCCAAAAACGGCCACACCAAAACCCCAGGCGCAGCGCCACCGGGTACTCGCCGTTCGATGGGTAAACGTTGACCGTCAGCGCTTGTTAGAAAAAAAGCCTTTCTAATATCGAGACTGTTCCCACAAGGATGAGCGATTCGTCCTCTGGGAAAGTCGGTGGTCACTCGTCGAAGATTCGCTTCCGTGAATATTCGATGAAGGCCACCGAAATGCCTCTGCTAAAAATCCTCTCTGTATTGTCGCTGGCGGTCCTGACCACCGGTTGTGTGTCGTCTGCGGCCGATCCACAGATCCGCTTCGGGGTCGAAGCCCTGGTCCCGCCGTTCGAAAGCCGTAACGACAAAGGCGAACTGGTCGGGTTGAACATCGAACTGGGCAATGCGCTGTGTGCGGAACTCAAGTCCAGCTGTGTCTGGGTCGATCAGGATTACGCCACCAATATCGAAGCCCTTGAGGCCAAGCGTTTCGACGTGATCATGCCGATGACCGCCACGCCGGCGCGTCGTGAGCGGATCGACTTCACCGACAACCTTTACCCCCTAAGCAGCCGTTTGGTGGCGCGTGAGGGTTCGGATCTGCGCCCGACGGCGGAGTCGCTCAAGGGCAAGCGCATCGGCGTGCTCGAGGGCACCAGTCGCGAGGCATTCGCCAAGGCCCGCTGGGCGACGGCAGGTGTGGAGGTTCGCAGTTTCAAATTCAACAATCAGTTGATTGCCAGCCTGCAGGCGGGGGAAATCGACGCCACTGTGCAAGACGCCATTGAAATCAGCCATGCACTGTTGAACCATCCCCATGGCCGCGATTTCTCCTTTGCCGGGCCGGCCCTCGATGACCCGATGCTGGGCAGTGGCGTGGCCATGGCTGTGCGCAAAAGTGACACCGCGCTACGCGACAACCTGAACGCCGCATTGGAGCGTCTGAAGCAGAACGGGCAGTACGCGTTGATTACTCAGCGCTACTTGCCACCCGTAGCCGTCAACGCTCCAATCTATTTTCCTAACGACGAAGGCCTGCCATTTTCCGATGCGGTGCAATTTGGCGAGACCATTTATCTGTCCGGTGTCCTTGGTCTTGGGGTTGACGGTGAACTGGTCAAGGGCGGTATCGGCCCACAGATGACCCAGACCATGGCGAACCTGCGTACCGCATTGCAACGCAGTGGTTCGTCCCTGGCCCATGTGGCCAAATGCACGGTCATCCTTGCCGACATCAAGGATTTCAGCGCGATGAATGAGGTGTACAAGCGCGCCTTCCCGGCGGATCGTTTGCCGGCTCGCACCACATTCGTCGCCAAGGCGTTGGTGCTGGACGCGCGGGTCGAGGTTGAATGCCTGGCGGTGGCTGCTCGCTGATTCACGTCAGGAGTGATGGCTAAATGCCGGGAAACTGAGCCAGATCAGTGTTTGTGGCTTCAGCGCGCTTAGAGTCAGCAGCCCTGCCGACTCTTCCCAATAAAACGAGCGCGCTATCCATGAAGATCAACCTCCTGGTAACGGGCCGCGCCGTGGAGTATCAGTCGGTTCGCACCAAGCCGAATGCCCGGCAAGTAGAGGCTGCGGAAAAAGCCTACGCGCAACTTCGTAGTGGTCGGAGTGGCTGGTCTGCCGCCATCGCGAGCAAGCTCGCTCCCACAGGAGATTTGTGCACGACACAGATCAAATGTGGGAGCGAGCTTGCTCGCGATGGGGCCATTACAGGCGCCACATGCCTGGGATCAGGCGGCCCGCAACGAAATAAACGCATAGTTAACCGGCGCTTCAGTCGCCACTTCACCCCCAGCCGCCAGCACTTGCCCGGCAATGTCCTCGCCGGAGACGTGAAACAGCCATTCACTGCCCGCAGCTTCCAACGGTTGCGCCACGACTTGATCAATGACCGAAGCAAAAGCCCCCATCTCCGGCAAATAAGCGGTAAACCCATCGCCCTTCAGCGCTGTCGTGCGAATCCCCAACAACCCGCAAATCGCATCCTTGGTCTGAACATCATCGCGATCCGCCTGGCGTGAGCGTTGGATCAGCGTCTTCAACTCCTGATCCACCAACTCGCCACCCACAATCAGGTCCGGCCCTTGTTCCCAGGACTCGGGCGGACATTCCTTCACTGCCGGGTTCAGCGGGATGTGCGGATTGATTTCCATTGGGTAGATGCGGCACACCAGCGGCCGGCGCTCATAGATGCGGCAGAGATTCTCTTCGTCAAGATTCCGGCAACGGCCGACGTTGTAGGCCGCGAAGGTGATCGCGACGTACGCCTCGGTTGCCCCGCTGCGAACCAGCACCGAACGACGTTCGGCGTGTTCTCGCTGCAAGAGAGGCAGGCCCAGGCCATTGCCCAGAAAGCCTTCCACCAACACGATCACCTGGCCGCCATCGTCAGCCCACATGCGGGCTTCCGTCAGGGTCAGGGGGACATGGTGGTCGTTGCAGCATTTGCCGCAACCTACGCAGGAAAACGTCGTGTTCATTGTTCGATCGATCGCCGGTAAGGTCATCAAATGGCGACAGAAAGCCATCGCCAAGGCGTGTCTCGAAGCAAGTTATGCGCCACTCACGGCTTCTTGGCGGTCGGGCGGATGGAGTCCCATTCGGTGACGTAGGCGGTTTTGGTTGCCTTGTTGTAGAGGCATAGCTCGGTGCCTTGTTGGCCCTTCATGTGCTTTTGCGGGTATTGGCCTTGCAACAGGAGCGCGGTGTAGCCAACCCGGTCGTCGAATTGCGCGGCGGTGCCGACGGGTTTGGCGTCCTTCAGGCCGCTGGCCTTGGTGCAAGTGGCGAGGACGGCTTTGTCGTAAGCGGCCCAGGCGTCGGGGCTGGCGGCGTGAGCTTGGGTCGTGAGGGCGGTGAGGGAGAGTAAGAGCAGGGTGGTGGTTTTCATTATTTGGGCGTCCTTGGGCGTGATTTGGCCAAGGTTGGAGTATGCCTGATGGTTGTGTGGTGTTTGTGCGGGCCTCTTCGCGAGCAAGCCCACTCCCACAGGGGGAATGCATTCCAATGTGGGAGCGGGCTTGCTCGCGAAAGCGGTGTTAGGCCGGAACGGGTTCCCGGCGAACCACCCGCATCCCGGCACTTTCATACAATCCCTGCGCCCGAAGGTTGTCTTCCAGCACCTTCAGATCAACAAACCCCTCGCGGCGTTGCTGAAACGTTTTGAAAGCATGTAGCAGCAAAGCACGACCCAGCCCAAGACCCTGAACCCGTGGATGCACCACCAGGCTCTTGATGTAGGCGCTGGTCCAGCACTGGCAAACGCCGACGATGCCCTCGGCGTCCAGCGCGATGAAGCACAGGCTCGGATCGTATTCAGGATCGGTTTCAAAACGCTGCTGCCAGACGTCCAGCGCCGGCACGCGACCGCCACCTTCGCGATAGCCAAGTTCCATCAGTTGATGCACGGCTTCAGCGAGTTCGGGGCGGTATTGGCGCAGTTCAATGCCGGTTGGCCAGGCGATGTCGGGCACAGCCTCAGCGAGGTTGCGCCGCATCAAGAAGCAAAAGTCCTCGGCCACACTCAGTGACCTTGCTCGGCGACAGCCTTGGCGGCTTCGATCAGGCACCTGGTCAGTTCTGGCGAGGAGAACTTGGTCAGTACCGCGTTGGCGCCGGCCAAGCGCGCTTTTTCGCTGTTCATCGCGCTGTCCAGCGAGGTGTGCAGCAGCACGTAGAGGTGCGAGAAGTCCGGGGTTTCGCGCAGGGTGCGGGTGAAGGCGTAGCCGTCCATCTCCGACATTTCGATGTCCGAGACGATCAGGTTGATCTGCTGGGCAGTGCCTTGCAGGTCCAACAGGCAATCGATGGCTTCCTTGGCGCTGCGGGCGGTGTGGCATTGCAGGCCGAGGTTGCGCAGGGTGTGCACCGATTGTTGCAACGCGACCTGGCTGTCATCGACCACCAGAATCCGCGCGTTACCGAGGACTTCAGCATCTTCCATACTCAGTTCGGTCGGCGCCGTTTCGATCTGCGCCGGGGCGATGCCGTGGATGACTTTTTCGATGTCCAGTACTTGCACCAGCACGCCGTCGACCGAGGTCACGCCGGTGATGTACGAACGCACGCCGCCAGAGCCGAAGGGCGGCGGGCGGATGTCGGTGGTCAGGCAGTGAACGATCTTGCTCACCGCTTGAACGTGCAGGCCCTGCTTGGAGCGGCTGACGTCGGTGACGATCAGGCAGCCGCCGTTCGGATCTTCCAGCGGCCGTTCGCCAATGGCGCGGCTCAGGTCGATCACCGACAACGACGCGCCGCGCAGGGTGGCGATGCCTTTGACGTGAGGGTGCGACTCCGGCAGCTTGGTCAGCGGCGGGCAGGGGATGATTTCACTGACTTTCAGCAGGTTGATCGCCATCAGCTTGCCGCTGCGCAAGGTAAACAGAAGAAGCGAAAGTGAATCTGCGCGGGCTTTGGTGGAGGACATAAAAACCTTCTTTGGAGAAAGGTGATGGGCGAGTGGAACGTCGCCAAAAGCTATTGATGCCGGGTTATCGACTTGATGGGGGCAGGCTTTAGAAATTTGGGAGCGGGCTTGCTCGCGAAGGGGCCATCACTTCATACCCAATCTTTTGGCCATCCGCCCAAGGTTCGCCCGATCCAAGCCTAGCTCACGGGCCGCACTCGCCCAATTGTTATGGTGGCGTTCCAGACAGGCGTTGATCAGTTGACGCTGATACTCCTCGGTCGCCGCCCGCAAGTCACCCGCGACCAAAGCCACAGGGCTGACGGCCGGTTGCTCGGCTGGCACCTCAACGCTGCCATGGGGCAAGTCCAGGTCCGCCGCGCTCAAACTGAGAATCTTCGGCCGTTCCTTGCAGTTGCCCAGCGCCTTCAAGGCACTGCGGCCAATCAAGTGCTCCAGTTCCCGCACGTTCCCCGGCCACTGATACGCAAGCAGCGCCGCTTGGGCATCGCTGCTCAGGCGCAGGCTGTTGAGGCCCATGCGCGAGCGGTTCTGTTCGAGGAAGAAGCCACTGAGCAGCAACACATCGCGCCCGCGATCCCGCAGCGCCGGCACCAGTAGCGGATACACGCTGAGGCGATGATAGAAGTCGGCGCGGTAGCGGCCGCTGCGTACTTCTTCGGCGAGGTCGCGGTTGGTCGCCGCGATCAGCCGCACGTCGACCTGATGCTCTTTATCCGAGCCCAATCGTTGCAGTTGACCGCTTTGCAGCACCCGCAGCAGCTTGGCCTGCACGGTCAGGGACAGTTCACCCACTTCATCGAGGAACAACGTGCCGCCATTGGCCAGTTCGAACTTGCCGCGCCGGTCGTTCATCGCCCCGGTGAACGCGCCGCGCACATGACCGAACAGCTCGCTCTCGACCAAGGTGTCCGGTAGGGCGGCGCAGTTGAGGCTGATGATCGGTTTGTCGGCGCGTGGCGAAGCGGCGTGAATTGCCTGGGCTACCAGCTCTTTGCCGACCCCGGTTTCCCCTGTGATCAGCACGGTCAGGTCGCTGCCGCCCACCAGGTTGATTTCTTCCACCAGGCGTTTGTGAGCCTTGCTCTGGCCGATCATCTCGCGGTTCTGCTGGCCGCTGGCCTGACGGTAGATCTCGGCGCGCTGATGTTCGTCTTCGACGCGAGTGGCCAGCCGTTCGATGCGCTCGGCGGCGTTGACGGTCGCGGCGGCGAGGCTGGCGAAGGCTTGCAGGGCGTCCAGTTCGATCGGCTCGAAGCGCTCCGGGTCTAGCGCATCGAGGGTCAACAGGCCCCACGGGCGCTCATCGATAAACAGCGGGCAGCCCATGCAATCATGGACTTCCAGATGCTCGTCGAGGCCATCGACCAAACCGTCGTAAGGGTCGGGCAGGTCGCTGTCGGCGGCGAAGCGGGTCGGCCCGGGGCTGCTGAGCAGCGCCTCGAAACGCGGGTGTTCGCTGATTTTGAAGCGCCGGCCCAAGGTATCGGTGCTCAAGCCGTCCACGGCCAGCGGCACCAGCCATTCGCCGTCGAGACGCAGCAGGGCAGCGGCATCGCAGGGCAGCAGGGCGCGCATGGCTTCGAGCAGGCGCCGATAGCGCTCGCCTTCAGGCAATTCGCGGGACAGGTCGGAGACCAGCGGGAGCAGGGCAGTGAGCAGGGATTTTGCAGTCATAGTGACTCCATGTAGTCGACATGACTATAAAGCACTGCGTGTCGATATGACTATGGCGAATACAACTTATTGATTTATAAAGTTTTAATTCTTGGCATGGAAACTGATAAGTAAAGGGTATTCACATAAAGCTCAGGAGTCGCCCTTATGCTTAGCGTTCAAGACCGTGCCATCGTTAAATCCACCGTGCCGCTGCTGGAAAGCGGTGGTGAAGCGCTGATCACTCACTTCTACCGCATGATGCTCTCCGAATACCCGGAAGTCCGCCCACTGTTTAACCAGGCCCACCAGGCCAGCGGTGACCAGCCTCGTGCGTTGGCCAACGGCGTGCTGATGTACGCGCGGCACATCGATCAGCTCGACCAGTTGGGTGACTTGGTGGCGAAGATCATCAACAAACACGTGGCCCTGCAAATTCTTCCGGAGCATTACCCGATTGTCGGCGCGTGCCTGCTGCGCGCGATTGCCGAAGTGCTGGGTGATGAAATCGCCACCCCTGAAGTCATCGCGGCGTGGGGTGCTGCCTACAACCAATTGGCCGACATTCTGATCGGTGCCGAAACCAGCATCTACGACCAGAAGGAACAGGCGCCGGGCGGCTGGCGCGGGGCGCGGGAGTTCATCGTCGCGGCCAAGGTCGAGGAAAGCGCGGAAATCATCTCGTTCTACTTCGAGCCCGCCGACAAAGGCCCGATCCTCGCCGCCGAGCCGGGTCAGTACATCGGCATGAAGCTGATCCTCGATGGCGAAGAGATTCGCCGTAATTACTCGTTGTCCTCCCTGTCGGACAACGGCCAGTACCGCATCAGCGTCAAACGCGAAGCTGGCGGCCGCGCCTCCAATCATTTGCATGATCAACTGCATGTGGGCGCGAGCATTCAGCTGTTCCCGCCCTCGGGCGAGTTCACCCTGACCGCCAGCGACAAACCACTGGTGCTGATCAGCGGCGGCGTCGGCATCACTCCGACGTTGGCGATGCTTGAAGCGGCGCTGGCGACCGAGCGGCCGGTGCACTTTATTCACTGTGCGCGTAATGGAAGTGTTCATGCGTTCCGTGACTGGATCGATGGTTTGGCGGCGCGTCATCCGCAGCTCAAGCGCTTCTATTGCTACGCCGAAGACGATGGCGTGAGCCCGGTGGCGGACAAGGTCGGGCTGTTGAGTCAGGAGCAGTTGGGGGCGTGGTTGCCGCAGCAGCGGGATCTGGATGCTTACTTCTTGGGGCCGAAAGGCTTTATGGCGGTGATCAAGCGTCATTTGAAAGCGCTGGGTGTGCCGGAGAAGCAGAGTCGTTATGAATTCTTTGGGCCGGCTTCTGCTTTGGAGTAACAGTCGGAGACCGAGTCGCTTGCTCGCGAATGGCCACACCTCGGTCTAAATTCTGGAAAACGCTCAAAAGTTAATCCCTTCTTAACCGGTCTATCGTCTATTCCCCGACATCTACCGGCGCGCACCTGGCTCTCAACAGTCACGGTCTGCGTGTAGACTTCCGGCAATCGATATTTAGAAGGGAAACGCGATGAGTGACGAAACGATGCGATTGGGCCGTGAACGGCGTTATCTGGTGTTGCTGGGCATCATCTGCCTGGCATTGATCGGCGGCGCGCTGTACATGCAGGTGGTTCTGGAAGAGGCGCCGTGCCCGCTGTGCATCCTGCAGCGCTACGCGTTGTTGCTGATCGCGATTTTCGCTTTTATTGGCGCCGCCATGCGCACTCGTCGCAGTCTCACGGTGTTCGAGGTGCTGGTGGTGATCGCCGCGCTCGGTGGCGTTGCGGCGGCCGGGCATCATGTTTATACGCAGTTCTATCCGGCGGTCAGCTGTGGCGTCGATGTGCTGCAACCGATTGTCGACGGCTTGCCGCTGGCGAAGATCTTCCCGCTGGGCTTCCAGGTCGACGGCTTCTGCGACACGCCGTACCCGCCGATCCTGGGCCTGTCGCTGGCGCAGTGGGCGCTGGTGTCGTTTGTGCTGGTGGTGGTGCTGGTGCCGTTGCTGGTCTCGCGTAACCGCAAGGCGCTGCGCTAACCCGTCGCGCTAAACAAAAAACGCCCCGGTCCTCGTAATGAGGGCAGGGGCGTTTTGCATTTCAGAGCTCAGGTAAACAGATTGTGATGTGTGGCAGCGAAGGGGGTGCGACATGTGCGACATGTTGTCACAGCTTGAGTGTCGCAAGGCATTTCAAAAGGCGGAGTTCGTGCATAGCTACGCAATGAAATGACCGGTTTGGAGCCTCCACTCATTCAAACCCCATTGTGCTTAAACAGGCAGTTTTAACAGGGGCCGACGAAGCCTCAGAACCCTGCCAAATCGGGGGGTTAGAAGGGTCGCAGGAAGGCAAAGCGCCATGAAGGCTGTCTGAACTGTGGGTGGTAGCCCCACAAAATTTGGTGTTTTTGTTGAGAATTTATTTCGATACCATGCTGAACTTTTGCAAAATCCGTTAATGATTGTTGCTGGAACGGATAAAAATTATTTCGAGATGAGACATGGTTTATACAGCGCGACGTATCTACAATCGCCCGCACTGAATTCCCGGCACTGCTCTCGACTGAGCGGAATAGGGCGTCGAGAAGCTTAACGGCTTCATGCGACCTCCTGGTGTTGGTGCCTTTCCGACTATCCGCACCAAATGGAATTGGTCTGTAACAAGGCCTTTGACCACGAATTCGAATAAGAACTCACCGCTAGCCCAGGTTTTGTCGAACAGCGTCTGACGCGCGACGGGCAGCCCTTATTCAATCAAAGAAAATGCCAACCCTTGGCAGGGTGAAGTGTTGGCGATCAAAACCCAACTGCATTGCGCAAGCTGCTTTAGAGGTCGTGAGATGAGTAAAAACAGGTACCCCAGACTACTAGGCTTATTGCCGCTGATCGGCACGTTGTTGCTGTCAGGCTGCAACATGACCTTGCTCGACCCCAAGGGCCAGGTGGGCCTGGATGAGCGAAACCTGATCATCACCGCAACGCTGCTGATGCTGTTGGTCGTTGTGCCGGTCATCGTCATGACGTTCCTGTTCGCCTGGAAATACCGCGCTTCCAACCAGGACGCGGTGTACGCGCCTAAATGGTCGCACTCCACCAAGATCGAAATCGCGGTGTGGGCTGTTCCGGTCCTGATCATCATTGCCCTGGGTTACGTGACCTATAAGTCGACCCACGCACTGGACCCTTACAAGCCGCTGGAATCCGACGTCAAGCCGATCACCATTGAAGTGGTCTCCATGGACTGGAAGTGGCTGTTCATCTACCCGGAACAAGGCATCGCCACCGTTAACAAACTGGTGTTCCCGGCCAACACGCCAGTCAATTTCAAAATCACCTCCGACACCGTGATGAACTCGTTCTTCATCCCGGGCCTGGGCGGCCAGATCTACGCGATGGCGGGCATGCAGACCAAGCTGCACCTGATTTCCAACCAGAACGCTGAATACGACGGTATCTCCGCCAACTACAGCGGCGCGGGTTTCACCGGCATGAAGTTCAAAGCTATCGCCACTTCCCAGGCGGATTTCGATGCGTGGGTCAGTGATGTCAAGAAGGCACCTAAACAGCTGGAAAAAGCTGAATACGAAGCCCTTTCCAAACCAAGCCAGAACAACCCAGTCGAGCTCTACGCCTCGTTCACGCCAAACCTGTTCCAGATCATCCTCGACAAGTACGAAGGCATGAAACCGGGCAAGCCAATGGAACACGAAGGTAAAGAGCACGAAATGGCCACCATGGAAGGGATGGACATGAGTTCGCATTCAGCTGCCGGGGCAGAGGAGTAAACGATGTTTGGTAAATTAAGTTGGGAAGCGATCCCGTTCCACGAGCCGATTGTGATGATTACCATCGCCATGATCGCGCTCGGTGGTCTGGCGGTATTTGCTGCAATCACCTACTTCAAGAAGTGGACCTACTTGTGGACCGAATGGCTAACGTCGGTCGACCACAAGAAAATCGGCGTGATGTACATCATCGTTGCCATGGTCATGCTGCTGCGCGGCTTTGCCGACGCCATCATGATGCGTACCCAGTTGGCCATGGCCACCGAGGGTTCGCCTGGCTACCTGCCGCCTGAACACTATGACCAGATCTTCACCGCTCACGGTGTGATCATGATCATCTTCATGGCGATGCCATTCTTCACCGGCCTGATGAACCTTGCAGTGCCGCTGCAGATTGGCGCGCGTGACGTTGCCTACCCGTTCCTGAACTCCCTGAGCTTCTGGCTGCTGGTCTCCGGCGTCGTGCTGGTGAACGTGTCCCTGGGTGTCGGCGAATTCGCCCGTACCGGTTGGGTTGCGTATCCACCGCTGTCGGAACTGGGCTACAGCCCGGGCGTGGGTGTGGACTACTACATCTGGGCATTACAACTGTCCGGGCTAGGTACGACACTGACGGGGGTCAACTTCCTGGCCACCGTGCTGAAAATGCGTACCCCAGGCATGAAGATGATGGACATGCCTATCTTCACCTGGACCTGCACCTGGGCTAACGTCCTGATCGTGGCTTCGTTCCCGATCCTGACCGCTACCCTGGCACTGCTGACCCTTGACCGTTACATGGATTTCCACATTTTCACCAATGAACTTGGTGGCAATCCAATGATGTACGTGAACATGTTCTGGGCCTGGGGTCACCCCGAGGTTTACATCCTGATTCTGCCGGCGTTCGGGGTCTTCTCCGAAGTCATCTCGACCTTCTCCGGTAAGCGTCTGTTTGGCCATCACTCGATGATCTACGCGTCTGGCGCGATCTCGATCCTGGGCTTCATGGTTTGGCTGCACCACTTCTTCACCATGGGGTCGGGTGCCAGCGTTAACGCCTTCTTCGGTCTGGCGACGATGCTGATCTCGATTCCGACGGGGGTGAAGCTATTCAACTGGCTGTTCACCATCTATCGCGGTCGTCTGCAGTTCACCAGCCAGGTTCTCTGGACCCTGGGCTTCATGGTGACCTTCGCCATCGGCGGCATGACCGGCGTACTGCTGGCCATCCCGGGTGCTGACTTCGTCCTGCACAACAGCCTGTTCGTGATCGCTCACTTCCACAACGTGATCATCGGCGGCGCCGTGTTCGGCTACATCGCTGGTTTCGCCTTCTTCTTCCCTAAAGCGTTCGGCTTCAAGCTGCACGAAGGTTGGGGCAAGGCAGCGTTCTGGTTCTGGATCTCGGGCTTCTTCGTCGCGTTCATGCCGCTCTATGCACTGGGCTTCATGGGCATGACCCGTCGTCTGAACGCCACCACCAACCCTGAGTGGGTGCCTTACCTGCACGTTGCATTGTTCGGCGCGTTCATGATCGCTGTCGGCATTGCCTGCCAGTTGATCCAGCTGTACGTCAGTGTGCGTGACCGCAAGAAGCCAGAGAACATGTGCGAACACGGCGATCCGTGGAATGCCCACACGCTGGAATGGTCGACCTCGTCGCCACCGCCGTTCTACAACTTCGCCGTACTGCCGAAAGCCCCAGGCATCGACCCGTTCACCGAAGCCAAGGAAAACGGTACTGCGTACCAGACTCCGGTCAAGTACGAGCCGATCCACATGCCAAACAACACCGCGACCGGCCTGGTCATGGGTGCTCTGTTGACCGTGTTCGGTTTCGCGATGATCTGGCACATCTGGTGGATGGCCATCTTCGGCCTCGCCGGTACCGTGATCTACTTCGTTATCCATGCTGCCCGTGATGACCAGGGCTATATGGTGCCGGTCGACGTGATCGAGCGCATCGAAGCCGAGCAGCACAAGCGTCTGGTAGCGGCCGGGAAAGTCCCAGCTGGCGCCACCCGTGTTGAAACCTCGTTGGAACAGGCTTAAACCATGTCGAACTTAGTGACCAATGCTGGACACACCCATGTCGATGAACATGGGCACGATGACCATCACCACGACTCGGGCGAGATGACCGTATTCGGTTTCTGGCTCTACCTGATGACCGACTGCATTTTGTTTGCGTCGATCTTCGCGGTGTACGCGGTACTGGTTAACAACGTAGCGGGTGGCCCGTCGGGCCACGACATCTTCGAACTGCCATACGTGCTGGGCGAAACCGCCTGCCTGTTGCTCAGCTCGATCACCTACGGCTTCGCCATGCTGGCGTTGTTCAAGGGCAACAAGAAGGCAGTGTTGGGCTGGTTGGCCATCACCTTCCTGTTCGGCCTGGGCTTCATCGGCATGGAGATCAACGAGTTCCACAAGCTGATCTCCGAAGGCTTCGGCCCTAGCCGCAGCGGCTTCCTGTCCGGGTTCTTCACCCTGGTCGGCACCCACGGTCTGCACGTGACCAGCGGTCTGATCTGGATGGCGATCATGATGTATCAGGTCAACAAGCACGGCCTGACGTCGACCAACAAGACCCGCCTGAGCTGCCTGAGCCTGTTCTGGCACTTCCTGGACGTGGTGTGGATCTGCGTATTCACCGTTGTTTACCTGATGGGGACCCTGTAATGGCTAATGCAGCTCACTCAAATCATGGCCACGATGCCCACGGCCACGACAGCCACGACGATAGCCATGGCAGCGTAAAGTCCTACGCCATCGGCTTCATCCTGTCGGTAATCCTGACGATCATTCCGTTCGGCCTGGTGATGTACCCATCGCTGCCGAAAGTCTGGACGCTGTGGATCGTACTGGCCTTCGCAGTGATCCAGGTGCTCGTTCACCTGGTGTACTTCCTCCACCTGGACCGCTCTGCCGCCCAGCGTAACAACGTGATTGCGTTTGTGTTCGCTGCGATGGTGATCGTCCTGCTGGTTGGCTTGTCGCTGTGGATCATGTTCAGCATCCACACCGTCATGATGGCGCACTGAGGAAAGTCCGGATGTCCTTTAAGCACTTTATCCAAATCACCAAACCGGGGATCATTTTCGGTAACGTGCTTTCTGTGGCAGGCGGGTTTTTCCTGGCCTCGAAAGGGCATGTCGATCTGGCCATATTCCTGGCCGCCATGATCGGCACGTCCCTGGTGGTGGCTTCCGGTTGCGTGTTCAACAACTGCATCGACCGCGACATCGACCTGAAGATGGAACGCACCAAGAACCGGGTGCTGGTCCAGGGCTTGATCTCCCTGAAACTGGCCCTGATCTACGCGACCGTCCTGGGCATCGCCGGCGTTGCACTGTTGTACAAGGTGGCCAACCCGTTGGCCGCGCTGTTCGCCGTGATCGGTTTTGTCATCTACGTCGGCTTCTACAGCCTGTACCTCAAGCGCAAGTCGGTTCACGGCACGCTGGTGGGCAGTCTGTCGGGCGCCATGCCGCCGGTGATTGGTTACGTTGCCGTGACCAATAGCTTCGACATGGCCGCGCTGACCCTGCTGGTGATGTTCAGCCTGTGGCAGATGCCGCATTCCTACGCCATCGCAATCTTCCGCTTCAACGATTACCTGGCCGCATCAATTCCGGTGCTGCCAGTGAAGCGCGGGATCCAGGTCGCCAAGAAGCACATCCTGCTCTACATCCTGGCATTCCTGGTCGCGACCTTGATGCTGACCTTCAGCGGCTACGCCGGCATGAGCTACCTCGCCGTCGCCGCGGCCATGGGCATGTACTGGTTGTACATGGCCTGGACCGGTTACAAGGCAGTGGATGACACGGTCTGGGCACGCAAGCTGTTCGTGTTCTCGATCTTCACCATTACCGCGCTGAGCGTGATGATGTCGCTGGACTTCAAAGTGCCGAGTGAGCTGTTGCTGACTTATGCGCCTTAAGGTTTAGCCGCTGTACGAAAAGCCCCGCCCTTCGAGAGATGGAGCGGGGTTTTTTATTGGGTTTCTTTTGGTGGACCGAGTTGCCGCTTTCGCGAGCAGGCTCACTCCCACATTGGATTGGCGTTGCGGCTACTTCTTGTGATCGACGCTGAACCCCTGTGGCGAGGGAGCTTGTCGGAATGCCGCGCCACCCCGTTCGGCTGCGCAGCAGTCGTAAAACCTGCTAATGCGGTGTGGCTGATGAAATGCAGGGGAGTGCTTCGCACTCCAACGGGGGCAAGCCCCCTCGCCACAGGAAGCTCGTTTGCCACAGGATTTGTGTCAGGCAGTTAAGCGTGCAGTGGTCGGTTATTTTTTGGGTGTGTCGAGCAACCGGAAGAATCGCTCTCGCACCTGTGGATGATCGCTGTGCGCCACGTTGAATCGCAGGAATTGGCTGGCATCCGGGGCTTTGCTGAGCAAGGTGCCGGGTGCGAGGACGAGGTCGCTTTCCAGACCTTTGCGAGCCAACGTTTCGGCATGCAGCCCTGGCGGCAAACGCGTCCAGATAAATAGGCCTTCACCGGGCAGTGACGACACTGAACAACCCGCCTCGACCAACCATCGCGCCACCCGGCTGCTCGACTCATACAGCCGATCCACCGTGCGCCGTGCATGCTTGGCATAGCTGCCGTTGCTGAGCATCGTGCAGATGATCTGCTCGGCGAATTCCGAGGTCACACCGCCACAACTTATCTTCAAGGTGATCAACCGTGCAGCCAGTTGCGGCGACAGCACCGCATAACTGACCCTGCTGTTGGCCGTCAGTGTCTTGGAGAACCCGGACACATAACTCACATTCTCCAACCCGCTCGCCGCCAGACGCGGGGTACGACGCTGTTGAAGGTCGCCATACAAATCATCTTCGACAATGTGCAAGCCATAGCGATGACTCAACTCCAGCAACCGATACACCTGGGCCGGGGAGAACGAGTGCCCGGTCGGGTTATGCAGCGTGCTGTTGGTCATGTACAGAACGGGTTTGTGGGCGATCAGCAGTTGTTCAAAGGCTTCCAGGTCCATGCCGTCGCAATCCCGGGCGATGGTGATGACCTTGGCGCCATGCAGGGCGAGGTTGGTGTGCAGGTTGAAGTAGCAGGGGTCGTCGAGCAGCACCGTGTCGCCGGGTTTGATCAGCAGGCGCATCAGCAGGTCGATGGCTTGCATGGTGTTGGCGGTGGTGATGATCTGTTCTATCGGCACGTCGATGCCGAAGGTCGACAGTTTGACCCGCAAGGCCTGACGTAGCGGCAGATAACCGCCGATGACGCCATATTCGCCCATGCGTAGAGCCGTGGTGCGCAGGGTGCCGCGCACGGCTTTGAGCAATTCTTCGGCGGGCAGCCAGGAGGACGGCAAGAATCCGCAGCCGGGGCGCAGGGCACCGTTGTCCAGCAGCACGGCGCGGCGGATCACGCTGAGGGTGTCTTGGGGTTGCAGGTCCGGCCCGGGGGCCGTCGCAATCGTGGTGTTGGAGCGGTGCACGTAATGCCCCGAACCCTGGCGGGAAACCACCAAACCCTTGGCGCGTAAGCGGTCCAGGGCATCGACGACTGTCGACTTACCCACGTTCAGCAACTCGGAGAGCTCGCGGATCGGCGGCAGCTTGGTGCCGTGGGGCAGGCCGCCCTGACTGATGGCAACGGACAATTGATCGACGATCTGCTGCACCAGCGGCACGCCCGCCTGAAACTCGATGGCGGCGATCACCGCGCGTTGAGCCTGCATTTTACTGGTCTCCCTGGCAGTAAAGTTCGCTGGATTCTATACGAACTTGCTCTGATCAAGACAAGCGTCTGTGCCTACCATCAACGGCGCGTTTTGCATGATTGATTAAGAAGGTTCCGTAAATGATCAAGCCCACCACCCGCGACGAACGCTTCATCGAGCTGGCCAAAGAGCTCGGTTTCGACATCTACGACGAGAACGCCGTCGGCGGCCATTACGCCCCGCTGATCAGGCATGACGATGAACTGTATGTCAGTGGTCTGGTGCCACGCATGAACGGAAAAATTCAGTACCCCGGGCGAGTGGGGCTGGAACTCAACCTGGCGGATGCGCAAGCGGCCGCC
Organism: Pseudomonas sp. ASL4; assembly: GCF_056680395.1. Classification (NCBI taxonomy): domain Bacteria; kingdom Pseudomonadati; phylum Pseudomonadota; class Gammaproteobacteria; order Pseudomonadales; family Pseudomonadaceae; genus Pseudomonas; species Pseudomonas sp. ASL4. The sequence continues at coordinate 1,983,188 of NZ_CM155280.1, forward strand.
AGCATCAGTGCAATCCGCGCACTGGCTCTGATCATGGGTGCCGTCGGTTCGCTGGATAGCATCAAGTCATTGCTTCGCGTAACGGTCTTTGTGAAATCAACCTTTGATTTCGTTGATCTCAGTGAAGTGGCGAACGGCGCGTCGGATGTCTTCACTCATGTGCTGGGCGACGCCGGTAAACATACCCGAACGACCGTCGGTGTTTATCAACTGCCGAAAAACGCCCCCATCGAAGTGGATTTGATCGCGGCGTTGCATCCATCGGCGTTGTAGATGAAATCACGGACTAAAAAGCCCCGGTTATTCGGGGCTTTTTCATTCAATTGCGTGGTGGAGAGTGGCCTTGGTCTAATCTTTTGAAAGTAGGGGTTGTTGATGGATTGATAAACAGGTTGGGGCAGGGAAATGACTGAACACATGACTTGCGATGAGCGCTACATCGCCCTGGCATTGGAACTCGGTTATGACATTTACGGTGAGAGCATCGCCGACTGGCATTACGCGCCGCTGGTTCGGCATGACCATGAACTGTATCTCAGCGGTCTGGTGCCGCGTGTGCATGGCAAGGTTCAGTACCCCGGCAGAGTCGGTCTTGAGCTGACCCTGGCCGATGCTCAAACCGCCGCCAGCATTTGTGCGATGCGCGGTCTGGCGTTGATTGTCGATGCCATCGGCTCGCTGGACAAAATCAAGTCGCTGCTGCGCGTCACGGTCTATGTAAAGTCCACGGCGGACTTTGTTGATCTGAGTGAAGTGGCCAATGGTGCGTCGGATGTGTTCAGCCATGTGCTGGGTGATGCCGGCAAACATACACGCACGACGATTGGGGTGTATCAACTGCCGAACAACGCGGCAGTTCAGCTGGATATGATCGCTGCGTTGCGCCCTGCAACGTGAAGTTCCAGGCAACAAAAAGCCCCGCACTGAGTTTCAGTACGAGGCTTTTGGTTTTTGCAGCAATGCTGAATCGTATTACTGCGCGGCGATGCTGTAACCATCAAACGCGGTTTGCTGCTGCAGCGCAGTGATGATGTTTTTGCGGTTCACCGCTTGTTCGGTCCCGGCATTGTCCAGGAAGGTTTCGCTTTCCAGTTCCGCTTCCTCACCTTCGCCAACAAAGGTAAAACCGAGGAATTCCAGGGCCTCACGGTCAACGTTCAGGCGCGAGCGCGGGGTGCGCAGCGGCAGGGTGACGTTCACGCCATCCTTGCTGATGGTGAACACTTCGACTTCTTTCTTGGCCCGAGCGGTCTTGCTCTTGCCGCTGCTCGGGTTGCTGATGGCTTGATGCGTCTGGTTCAGCACCGTCAGTGCCAAGCCGTAGACGATTTCCTGAAACGCCGGGTCGTCCTTGAAACTGGACAGAATGCGGCTGATCGGGAATTTGCTGCTCAGGTCTTCCAGGGCTGCAATGTCGGAAGCCTCGGCATCCTTGAGTTGCTTGAGTTCGCCCATCAGTTCGTAGGCTTTATCGTCATCGAAGCTGTCGTGAGCCTGGCGAATCGCGGTGCGCAGTTCGCGGATCTGGTCGCTTTCGCGAGTGGACTGGAAAGCGTCCAGCACCATCTCACTGATGGTCTTGGCCTGTGGCACATGCTGTGAAAGATTGATGGAGTTTTCGTATTCCGCTTTGGACGACAAGGTGACTACGGATTCAGCGGTGTTGGAATCGGACATTGAAATTTCACTACTTCTTTTAACTTGAGTTGAGGCGAGAAAGCGCTAGGCCTTTTCAGGGGGCCTAATCTATTGGACCGAGGCGACGTTGTCACGAGTGAACCGGTGAGCGGGGGAAATAATCTGGTCCAGGAGCGCAACGGTACCCTGTCGCATTACGGTGTGGATTCGTCAGGCAGCGGGGCAAGCGTCTGGAAAAAAACACCGCGGGAGTCCCGCTCGACGACCGTAATAAAAACGTAGTCGGGTTGGTAGCGTTCGACCAACTCTGCCAGCGCGCCAGGCTTTAGAGCCAAATAGTGCACCTGAAGCGTGTCACTGAAGGTGGCTGCCATGAACGGCGCCATGGCGGCGCCGAATGAGTCGCGGAGCCATAACACTTTTTTAGAATTCAGCGCCTGTGTCGACCTCATCAGCAGCGGCGTCATCGGCGCTTCCACCGGTCCATTCTGCCCCGTAAAGACAACATTGCCGGATTCGAAGTCATAGTGCTCGAGGGGCATGGCGTAGTCGGGGAGGTCCAGTATGACTTCTTGATCTGACAGCGAAGTTTGAATTCGCAGAAAGTTTGCCAGGTCTCCGCCAAGACGTTCCGCTGTGGTTGAGAATGCCCCTTCAGGTTTCTGCGGCCATTTGAGGTCGGGTTGAGCGGTTGCCAGATTTTTTGAAAACTCATGAAAAGCCACCCACGCGCCGAGATTATTCCAGTGTGTATCTGTCCTGTAATACAGCGGGTGCGGGTAGCTGTCTTTTTCCTGGCGTAATTTTCTTGCGGGATTTATGTAAATGTCTGACTGGACTCGATTCGTTAAAGCGTCGGTTAAAGAAGTGGGAGCATGCTTTGACCAGTCCGGTAAGTACTCTGGATAAATAGAGTCCTTGTCCGGCCCCAGAATGATTCGAAACGCGTCTACACCTTGATGCTTGAACCATGTATCCCAGGACTCAGCCGATTTGGCCAGGCGCTCGGCGATGTCTGTATCTTCGGCTTTTATCCCCAGGCGTTTCACTGTTATCGAATCGGCATAAGCATCTCCCAGATATAACCACCCTTCTTTTCCGATGATTGCTCGCGCTGGGTCAACGGACACGCCCAGTGGATAGAGAAGTTTTCCGAACGCCGGAAGTGTGAAGTCCATGTTGTACAGTACTTTGCGTTTCCACCATTTTCCGGTGTGCGGTGTAGTGAAAACGTTGTATAGGTTGATGGCTGGGACAATAAGTAATATCAGTGTTAGTGCAATCAGGAATAGGCAGAGCTTTTTTTTCATGGTGGGCGCCGATTAAAAATTGAAATACAGGAATACGGTGCTGGTGCTCTGTATGGTCGAATACAGTGCAGTGCTAAATAGCGCCAGCATCCCTGTAAACTTTGGCCAGCCGAATCTGGATTTTACCGTAAGGTCGATGGCGTTCTTTTGGGCGATGATTAGAAACGCGATAGCAATCATGATGAGGGGGATCAGGTTGGCCGCCAGACCAAGAGGCATATTTTCAATCAAACGGTCAGAGAAGTGTCCTCCCCAAGAAAGATTCGACGTGGGTATATCGTCGACAGATACGCTATTGATCGAGCCGATATCGATCATGCCGTACAAGATTCGAGTCGCATCCTCCAGCGAGTCCGCTCTGAAAAATACCCATGTAATGTTGATGAACAAAAAGGTCACAAGCCAGGCTATCCAGGTGGGCAAACGCATACCCAGTTGGCTCCATATTCTATGCACTACAAGCGCTCCGCCGTGCAATACGCCCCAGATGACGAACATCCAACTGGCGCCGTGCCACAAGCCTCCCAGGGTAAAAGTGATCATCAGATTTAAATACAGGCGGGTTCGTGAACAGCGATTCCCACCCAGTGGCACGTACAGATAATCCCGAAGGTAACGACTCAGGGTCATATGCCAGCGACGCCAGAAATCCTGGATGTTCAGCGATTTATAAGGGGAGTTGAAATTGATGGGCAACCAGATGTTGAACAACAGGGCCGCACCAATCGCCATATCGCAATACCCGCTGAAGTCAAAATACAACTGAAAGGTATACGACAGGCTGGTTGTCCAGGCGCTGAAAAAATCCTGAGGAGCGCCATTGGCAAATCCAGCATCTGCCCATATGGCAAATGTATCTGCAATCATGATTTTTTTGAAAAGACCGATACTGAAAATAAAAAGTCCCATCAGGACATTTTTGTAGCGGATTGCGAGCGTCCAACGAGACTGGAACTGGCTCATCATTTCCTTGTGGTGAAGAATGGGGCCGGCGATCAGGTGAGGGAAGAAGGTAACGAATAAAGCGTAATTGATGAAGTCGTATTCCTTGGCTTGGCTACGATAACTGTCTACCAGAAAGGCTATTTGGGTGAAGGTGTAGAAACTTATTCCCAGTGGCAATATAAGTTGCTGGAAGTGGAGCGTCGTTCCGGCGACGGTGTTGAGATTATCTATAAAGAAATTCGCGTATTTGAAGTAAGCAAGCAGCATCAGGTTGATGGTGATGCCGATTATAAGAGTTGTTTGTTTGCTGAGGATAATATGAGTGGTTTGTGTTACCGGCGAGACAAGCTTGCCAATAAAAAAATTTAGCGTGATGGAACCTATTAGCAGTGGAAGATAAGCGACACTCCAGTATCCGTAAAACAGCAGGCTTGCAACAACGAGCCACAGTTTTCCAATTGCAATAAGTCGGTATTTGTTAAGGATAAAATAAAAACAGAACACAGTAGGCAAATACAAAAATATAAATTTTGTAGAGCTGAATATCATTGGGCTACCTTGGGTTTCAGCGGCGGATAAGACCGGCTGAATGGTGAGGTTGTTGTATTTCGGTTTTAGTAGCGCGGGATATTGAACGTATTTTCGACGCGTGAGTAGTGGGTGTGTGGTGTGGTTTTTAAACTAAGGAAGTTTCCTACATGTTGTTCAGAAAAAGATCTCATTTTTATTCAGGGGGATTTCAAGCGCAACGGAGTTGACGGATGTCATTGCGACTTACGACTGTCATCGCGCCTGCCCCGACTATTTCCCCGGCGAATTCAGATTCATCGAACGAACCACCCCTTGTTCGGCTGTTTGTTCGTCCACGGGCAACGTGAAGCGGAAGGTTGCGCCACGCCCAGGCACATCGATCAACTGGATATCGCGGCCATGCAGTTGCAGGATCCGATGCACGATCCGCAGCCCCAACCCACCATCGCGCCGTGCGCCGCCAATATTGAACGGCCGCAGGAACAGCCCTTCACGCAGTTCGGCGGCGATGCCGGGGCCGGTATCGCTGATGGTCACCTCAACGAAAGAGCCTTGCGGCCGCAAGCTGAGTTCGATTTCACCGCCCTGAGGCGTATGGCGCAGGGCATTGTCGAACAGGTTGGTCAGCACCCGTTCGATCAGCCCCAGGTCAGCACAAGCGGCTGAAATGTTGGGGGCGAAGGTCGCCTTGAGTTCCACTTGGCGTGCTTCGGCGGTGAGTTCGAATTTCTGGAAGATGTCCTGCACCAGGTCGGTCATGGAGAAACGTTCCAGTATCGGCTGCACGAAACCGTGCTCCAGTCGTACCAGTTCCAGCAGCGATTGCGCCAGGCCACCGACCTTGCGGCTTTGATCGAGGGCGATGCCCAGATAACGGCGGCGGTCTGCGGGAGACAGCGTGGCATCCTTGAGCGACAGGGTTTCCAGATAGCCGTGCAGCGAGGCCAGCGGCGTGCGCAGGTCGTGGGAGATGTTCGCCACCAGTTCGCGGCGTTCCTGGTCCTGCCGGGTCAGCGAACGCCATTGCTCACTGAGGCGGGTTTGCATCTGCCGGAACGCGGCGTCGAGTACGGCAATCTCATCGTGGCTGGCAGCTTTTTCAACCGATGCTGGTGCGGACGGTGTGACCGGCACGCCGTCGATGTCGAACTGGCTGACGGTTTCGGTCAGGCGCCGCAAGGGCCGGGTAATCAGGGCAAAGGCTGTAAGGCCGGCAATCAGGCACAACAGCGCCACCAATCCGATGGACAGTAGGGCCGTGTTGAGCGCGGCGCTGGTTGCACCGCGTTCGGCGAAGCGGTCGTGTTCTTCACTCAGCAACACCACATACAGATAGCCCGCCGGTTTACCGTCGACCTGCAACGGTGCAGCGCTGAAGACCTTGCGGCCATCGATGCTGCGCGGGTCGTCACCGAGAATCGGCAGCGCATCGCCCTTGAGCAAACGCTGGATCGGCAGCAGATCGACTTGCTCGCGGCGTATCCGTCCTTCAGGCGCGGCGCTGCCGACAATCCGTCCCTGACTGTTCAGCAGATAAACCTCGACGCTCGGGTTGACCAGCATCAGTTGGCTGAACAGATCGCGCACGGCATTGGGCATCAGGCCTTTGCTGTCCATCAGCACGGTGTCGTGGGCGATGTGCTGGGCCAGGTCCCGGGACAACCCCTGCACCACTTCCAACTCATGCATCTGATTGGAGCGCACCTGCATCCATGCCGAGGTGCCGCAGCACACCAGCAGCAACACGGCGAACACCAGGGACAGGCGCTGTGTCAGGGTCAATCTCATGACGGGTCCTCGGGTGCCGCGAATTTATAACCACGTCCCCACACCGTGAGGATGCGCACCGGTTGTGCCGGGTCGGTTTCGATCTTGGCCCGCAGGCGATTGATGTGGGTGTTGACCGTGTGCTCATAGCCTTCGTGGCTGTAGCCCCACACGGCGTTGAGCAGGTCCATGCGCGAGAACACCTTGCCCGGTTGGCGGGCGAAGAAGTAAAGCAGGTCGAACTCCCGTGGCGTGAGGTCCAGGCGCCGGCCGTCGAGGGACACTTCGCGGGTGATCGGGTCGATGGACAGGCCATCGACGATCAGGCTGCCGGCGTCCATCTTCAGGTTGCGGGCCATGGCGTCGACCCGTCGCAGCAGTGCCTTGACCCGTGCCACCAGCTCCAGCATGGAAAACGGTTTGGCCAGGTAATCGTCAGCGCCCAGCTCCAGGCCCAGGATGCGGTGCAGTTCGCTGGAGCGCGCACTGGTAATGATGATCGGCGTATAGCGGGCCATGGCCCGGGCGCGGCGGCAGATTTCCAGGCCGTCGACGCCGGGCAGCATCAGGTCGAGGATCAGCGCGTCCCAGCTTCCTTGCTGCAACAGGCGCATGCCTTCGTCCCCGTCGGCGCAATGCACGACCTCGAACTGCTCATCGCGAAGATGCAGGCAGATAAGGTCGGCGATGTGCAAATCGTCCTCGACCACCAGGACGCGTTTGGTCTGTTCCATGAAGCTCAATCCTTTGCAGCGAATGGGCACATTGTGCGGGTTTTCCTCAGGGGGAGTTATCACGAATTGTTTAACTTCCCGTGAGGATTTGGCGATCAACCCAAGCCTAGGCTGTGTTCCATGACAGGCACCTGGAATTTTGGAGACGGCCATGTTTTCACGCAGACAATTTCTTTTAACGAGCGGTGGGCTGGGGGCTGCAGCCCTGGTGATTGGTGTATTGCCAAAATTTGCGGCGAGCACCGCGCTGGTCAGTGATGCCAGCGCGGCTGAGGCTTTCGAGGTCACGCACACCGACAGCGAATGGCACGCCATCCTCAGCGCCGAACAGTACGAGATCCTGCGCGAAGAAGGTACCGAGCGGGCCTATACCAGTCCGTTGAACGATGAGCACCGCGCTGGCACATTCGCTTGCGCCGGGTGTGATCTGCCGGTGTTTTCATCCGAGACCAAGTTTGACAGCCGCACCGGTTGGCCGAGTTTCTGGAAACCGTTGGACAAGGCCGTGGCCACGCGTCAGGACCGCTCCTTCGGCGTGGTGCGCGAAGAGGTCCACTGCCGGCGTTGTGGCGGTCATCTGGGCCATGTCTTCGACGATGGGCCAAAACCGACGGGGCTACGCTATTGCATGAATGGCCTGGCGATGACCTTTAAGCCACAGACCACTTGATCCACGGGCACTCCTTTCTCTCTCTTGATGCAGGTCGACACTATGTGGCTTTTGATTCTCTCTTATCTCGGTGGTGTGCTGACGATTGTCAGCCCGTGCATTCTGCCGGTATTGCCCTTCGTCTTCGCGCGTACCGGGCAGCCGTTTATGAAAAGCGGCTTGCCGCTGCTGGCGGGTATGGCCATGACCTTCGCGCTCGTCGCGTCGCTGGCGGCAGTGGGTGGTGGTTGGGTGGTGCAACTCAATCAGTACGGTCGCTGGGTCGCGTTGGTGTTCGTTGCGCTGTTCGGGCTGACGCTGTTGTTGCCACAACTGGCCGACCGCTTGACCCGGCCACTGGTGGCGGCGGGCAGTCGGTTGTCGGAAGTGGCGGGCGCAGATGCCCGGCCACGTCCCGGCGCTTCGTTCCTGATCGGTGTCGCCACGGGCCTGCTCTGGGCGCCTTGTGCCGGACCCATTTTGGGGTTGGTGCTGACCGGTGCCGCGCTGCAAGGGGCAAGTATCGGCACTACGTTGTTGCTGCTGGCGTACGCCGCTGGTGCGGCAACGTCCCTGGCCGTGGCGCTGCTGTTGGGCGGTAAGGTTTTTGCGGCGATGAAGCGTTCCATCGGCGCTGGCGAGTGGGTACGACGTGGGCTCGGTGCGCTGATGCTGGCGGGTGTGGCGGCTATCGCTCTGGGGCTGGATACCGGGATTCTGGCGCGGTTTTCGACCGCGTCTACCGGCGGTATTGAACAGGCATTGGTCGGGAAACTGGCCGGTAAATCGCCGAGCAACAGTGAACCGATTTCGACCTCTGGTGGTGTGATGCAAGTGGCGGATAAAACACCCGGCACGTTACCCGTTGAAGGCAACCTTCCACCGCTGGACGGCGCCGTGCAATGGCTTAACTCGCCACCACTCACCGCCGAGGCGTTGAAGGGCAAAGTGGTGCTGGTGGATTTCTGGACCTACTCCTGCATCAACTGCCTGCGCACCCTGCCATATGTGAAGGCCTGGGCCGAGAAGTACCGCGATCAGGGGCTGGTGGTGATTGGCGTCCATGCGCCGGAGTTTGCCTTCGAACGTAATGTCGGCAACGTCACCAAAGCCATGAAGGACCTGGGTATCAACTACCCGGTGGCCATCGATAACGATTTCAAGATCTGGCGTGCGTTCAACAACGAGTACTGGCCGGCGCACTATTTTGCCGACGCTCAGGGGCGCATTCGTTATCACCACTTTGGCGAAGGCGAGTACGCCGAGTCGGAGCGGGTGATCCAGCAATTGCTCAAGGAAGCCGGGGCGACGAAGGTCGCGGACGGGCTGATCAATGCCAGCGCCAAGGGGGTTGAGCTCGCGCCGCAGATGAACGAAGTCAAGTCCCCGGAAACCTATGTCGGCTATCAGCGGGCGGAGAATTTCGTACCTGAAGCGAGCCTCGCGGCGGACAAGGTCGCCACGTACAACCCGCCGGCCCAACTGGCCCTCAACAACTGGAGCCTGGGCGGCCAATGGAATGTCGGGTCGGAGCGAGCCACTGCAAGCGCGCCGGCCAGTCGCATCGTCTACCGCTTCCATGCTCGGGATCTGCATCTGGTCTTGGGGCCAGGATCAGATGGCAAGCCAGTGCGCTTCAAAGTGCTGATCGACGGCAAGGCCCCGGGTGAGGCTCACGGTACTGACGTGGCGCCCGATGGCAGCGGCAGTGTGACCGAACAACGCTTGTATCAGCTGGTGCGTCAGTCCGGCGATGTCACGGACCGCACCTTCAGCATCGAGTTTCTCGATCCGGGCGTCTCGGCGTATGCCTTCACGTTCGGTTGATAGCGATCTCATTTTCCAAGGAGTCAGCCCCATGAAAACCTTATTCACCTGGCGCCGTACCTTGCTGGCCCTGGCTGCGACCAGCGTTATCGGTCAATGCTCGGCGTTCTCTTTCGGTGCCTCTGAAGACGCCGTGGTTATTGCGCCACCCGCACTCGATGAAACCACCCAGGCCCACAGCGAAACGGCAGTCTTTGCCGGCGGTTGCTTCTGGGGTGTGCAAGGCGTGTTCCAGCACGTCAAAGGCGTGAAGAAAGCCGTCTCCGGTTATGCCGGTGGCGCGGCCAACACCGCTCAATACGAGCGGGTCAGCGATGGCGACACCGGTCATGCGGAATCGGTCGAAGTCACCTTCGACCCTACTCAGGTCAGCTATGGCACCTTGCTGCAAATCTACTTCTCGGTGGCCCATAACCCGACGGAGCTCAACCGTCAGGGGCCTGATAGCGGCACCCAGTATCGCTCGGCAGTTTTCCCGGAGAACGCTGAACAGCAACGCGTCGCCAAGGCCTATATCGCCCAACTCGACGCCGCGCATTCATTCAACAAACCCATCGTCACTAAACTGGAAACCTACAACGGCTTCTACCCGGCGGAGGATTATCATCAGGACTTCCTCACCGAGCATCCGACCTATCCGTACATCGTGATCAACGATATGCCGAAAGTGGCGCAGTTGAAGCAGCTGTATCCGGATCGGTATCAGGAGAAAGCGGTGTTGGTGAAGGCAGGGTCATAAATGTGATTCGTTCAGGCGCTTGCCCATTTCGAACGCTCGCATCTCATAACCCAGTTCTTCATACAGCCGCAGTGCCGGAGCGTTGAATGCCCAAACGGTGAGTCGAAGATCCGAGGCGCCCTGTTGGACGGCCCAGGCTTGAGCGCGCTCCATCAAAGCACGCCCAACGCCTTGGCCACGAGCATTGTCGTCAACACAGACCGAGCCCACCCGGCCCACCTGTTGATTCTGAATCAACGGGCTGTTGAACGAAGTGACTTGCACGGTGATGAACCCGATCGCTTTGCCAGCCTGCTCGGCGAGGAAGGTCACCTGATGCTCGCTGTCGAGATAGGGCTGCCAGTGAGCGCTGTCCCGTGCGAAGTCCTCGGTGGCCGGCGCATAGATGTCCGGTCGTTCACGGTGGTGGAGGCTGTTGAGTTGTTGGCCCAGTTCGCAAATGGCGAGGAGATCGTCCGGAGTCGCCCGGCGATACAGGGGAGGGGATGTCATTGGCTTTCCTTAGCGTTTAATTGTGTAGGTGAAGGCACGTTGAGTTACTTGCTACGCGAACGCTCCATGGCAATGGTCGATGTCTCAAAACCCAGACTGGAGAAAAACTCCGAAGCACCTTCCCGGCCTGCACGCAGCACCCAAGTGATGTCGCGGTTTTCACCCATGACATGCTCAACCAGCGCGCGGCCAACACCTTCACGTCGATGCTGCCCACACACGACCACCATCGACAGATAACCGTTGGACAACCCATCGGTAATGCCTCGCGCAAATCCGACGATCTGCGAACCCTTCATGGCAACGGCCGTGCGTTGGGAGTGGGTGATCAGTTGCGCGAAATACTCGGCTGAACCGGTGCGGTGGCCCCAGCCATTGTCTCCAAGAAACAACCAGACGGATTCGATTTGCGAAGGCTTTACATCGCGGACATGCCAGGCAGTCGTCATCCTGAAATCACATTCTTGCCCATCACCTTGGACCGATACAGCGCCTGATCGGCCCTGGCCAGCAGTCCGGTCTGTTGTTCCTCGTCAAAGCGCTGAGCCACGCCAAAACTCATGGTCACCTGAAAGTCCCCGACCGGCAGCAGGCTCGCCAGGCCCAAACGGATTTTTTCAGCGACCTCACGGGCATCGGCCAGCAGAGTATTGGGCAGGATCATGATGAATTCGTCGCCGCCCCAGCGGGCCAGAATATCGCCTTCGCGTACACAGCTTTTCAGGCACTCGACCACATGCACCAACGCCGCATCGCCCAACGCGTGGCCGTAGTGATCGTTGATGGTTTTGAAATCGTCGATGTCCATGGCGATCAGCGACAGCGGTAGGCGGAAGCGCTGGGCGCGGTCGCACTCCTGAGGCAGGGCTTTTTCCAGGCGATAGCGATTGGCAACCGAAGTCAGTGCATCGGTTTCTGCCAGTTTGCGGTTTTCTTCGAGTTGGATTTGCAGCTGTTGATTGACCCGGGACAGCTCACGGGTGCGTTCTTCGACGAGGGCTTCGAGGGAGTGATTGCGTCGCTCCAGTTCTTCGAGCAGGCGCTTCTTGTCTTCGATGCTGCGGTGCGCCCCGACCATCCGCGCCACCGAGCCATCGGCATTGCGGGCCAGGATGTAGCCGCGATCTTCGATCCAGATGTAGGAACCATCCTGCATGCGGCAGCGATACTCGGCCTGATAGCCGGGCGTGCGCTGACTCAGGTAGTCGTCGAACGAGGCCATGACCCGCGAATAATCGTCGGGGTGCATCACGGTTTCCCAAGTCAGCACCGTGTTGTCGAGGGAGTGCGGCGCGTAGCCGAGCATCTCGTACCACCCGGGATTGCGATAGACGAAACCGGTGTTGGCGTTCCAGTCCCAGATGCCATCGCTGACCAGTTCCATAATGGTGTGCAGCATGTCTTCGTTGAAGTCCGACAGATTGAACTTCAACGATTCGATATTCGATGCGTCGCCCATCACCGCTCTCCTTGCCGCCCTTATATCGATGTCTTTTGCCCGCCGAGCAGAGTAGTCCATGGCACATCGGCGCCGCTAGTACTTGCCCCACATCTGCATGGCGAAGTCGACGAAGCTGCGCAGTTTTGGCAACCGGTAGCGATCCTGGGCGTAGACCAGATGCATTGGCCGGCTCGGCAGTTGGTAGTCCTGCATCAAGGCCACCAGTTTTCCGTCCTTCAGGTCTTGCTCCACCAGTGCGTCGGGGACCATCACGATGCCCATGCCGGTTCGCGCCGCTTGATGCAGGCCCGCCGAGCTGTTGATCAGCATCGGGCCGCTGACCGCCACAAGGACCTCGCCTTCGGGGCCGGTCAGTCGCCACTGTTTTTCCACCGAGTGCCAGTCATCTCCGGCCGGATAGGCAAAGGCCAGGCAGTCGTGGTGTTGCAGATCTTCGGGTTTTTGCGGTGTGCCCCGACGCGCGAGGTACTCCTTGGAGGCGCACATCGTCAGGGTGTAGTCGATGAGGGGGCGGGCAATCATGTTGGACGGCTCGATTGCGCCCAGGCGAATGGCTGCATCGAAGCCGTTCTCCAGCAGATCCGGGCGGCCGTTGGTGAGCACCACGTCGAGCTTGACCTGCGGGCAGCGCAAAGCGAATTCGCTGAGTGCGGGCGCGAGCCGCTCAGTGCCAAAGGTCAGCGGCGCGGTGATGCGCAGCGTGCCGCTCGGCTCGTCGAGGGTTTGTTCCGCCAGGCGTTCAGAGTCGGCCACCAGCCCCAGCACTTCGAGGCAGCGCTGATAATACGCGGTGCCAAACTCCGTCAAGCGCTGGCGCCGGGTCGTACGGTTGAGCAGACGCACGCCGAGACGTTGCTCCAGGGCGCGCAGGTGATTGCCAACCATGGTCGTGGACATTTCGCACTGCAATGCGGCGGCGGTCATGCTGCCGGTTTCCACCACGCGGACGTAAACGGTCATTGCCTGGAACAGATCCATTATCAAGCTCAGCTTTTAAATGATTAAAGTATTGCAGCGTTTATCCAGCTCAGGTGGCTAACCATACTGCAAAAACACCGACCATTGCTGGAGCTTGATGCCATGACCACCGCCTGCCTGATGACCACTTACCAACCGCTGGCCCTGAGTTTCATCAAAGGCCTGGGCACGCGCCTGTGGGATCAGGCCGGTCGCGAGTATCTGGACGCAGTGGCGGGCGTAGCGGTGACCAACGTTGGTCACTCTCATCCAAAAATCGTCTCGGCCATCAGCGAACAGGCCGGGTTGCTGTTGCACACCTCGAACCTTTACAGCATCGACTGGCAGCAGCGACTGGCGGAAAAACTGACTCGGCTATCGGGCATGGAGCGGGCGTTTTTCAATAACTCGGGTGCCGAAGCCAACGAGACGGCGCTGAAACTCGCACGGCTTTACGGCTGGCACAAAGGCATCGAGCAGCCGCTGGTGGTGGTCATGGAGAACGCCTTCCACGGCCGGACCCTCGGCACTTTATCCGCCAGCGACGGCCCGGCGGTACGCCTGGGTTTCAATGAACTGCCGGGGGATTTCGTCAAAGTGCCGTTCGGCGACCTCAACGCTTTGGACAAAGTGCAACAGGCCCACGGCCCAAGGATCGTGGCCATCCTGATGGAGCCGATCCAGGGCGAAAGCGGTGTGCAACTGGCGCCGCCCGGTTACCTCAAGGCTGTGCGCGAACTCTGCAACCGGCGCTCGTGGCTGTTGATGCTCGACGAAATCCAGACCGGCATCGGCCGCACCGGCCAATGGTTCGCGTTCCAACACGAAGGCATTGTCCCGGACGTCATGACCTTGGCCAAAGGCCTGGGTAACGGCGTACCCATTGGCGCCTGTCTTGCTCGGGGCCGAGCGGCGGACCTGTTCACCCCCGGCAGCCATGGCAGCACGTTCGGCGGTAACCCACTGGCCTGCCGGGTCGGTTGCACTGTGCTGGACATCATCGAAGAACAAGGTCTGTTAGAGAATGCCCGGTTGCAAGGCGAACGCCTGCTCGCCAGATTACGCGTCGAACTGGCCGATGACCCGAACGTCCTGGCGATCCGCGGCCAAGGCTTGATGATCGGCATCGAACTCGCCCAACCGATCCGCGACCTGACCCTGATCGCCGCACGGGATCATGGCCTGCTGATCAACGTGACCCGCGGCAAAACCATTCGCCTGCTGCCACCGCTGACGATTGATGAGCGGGAAGTGGAGATGATTGTTAGAGGGGTTTGCCGGGCGCTGATATCGGTCTGAATCTATATTCAGTAGTGGTATCTGCACATCACGATTTGAACCGTGTCATCGTCAATCGCATAGACCAAGCGATGCTCAGCTGTAATCCGGCGGGACCAGAAACCACTCAGATTGTGTTTGAGAGGCTCCGGCTTACCGGGTCCGTTGAAAGGCTCACGCTGAATCGCTTTGATCAACAAGTTGATCCGTTTGAGCCCGGCCTTATCGTTTTGCTGGAACCACAGATAGTCGTCCCAACCTTCAGGAGTGGACTCGATATTCATTCTTCGATGAGTTGCCTGGCTTTGGTTTTCCCTGCCCGCAGGTTGCTGATCGATTTGATCAAGCGTTCAGCATTGGCTGGGGAACGGAGCAAATATGCGGTCTCTTCTAGCGCGTTGTACTCCGCCAAAGACATCATCACCACGGGTTCACCCTTCTGCCGGGTCACCAACAATGGCGCACGGTCTTCGTTGACCCGATCCATGGTTTCGGCCAGATGTGCACGCGCGGTGGTGTAGTTGATTGTTTGCATGGTGTAGTCCTCGCTCAATGCAAAGAACGTACAAAAATGAGTACAGGATGACAAGGCGATACCTACGAGTGGTCGTTACGCAGACGATGCATCCACGCTTGTACTGAGTATCGCCGAAGGTTCTTCGAGACGTTTCCGCAACCGCTGTAATCCCATTCCGATAGTCATGTGGTCGCCCCTAATGTCTTTGGAGCGACTCACAAAACGCGACGCTCTTTGACCTTCTTGCGCCAATGCCGAACCAGCGCAATCACCATCGCCAACACCACAACCCCCAGTGCAATCGGCAGGCGATAGGGTTTCAGATTGCCCAACATACTGTGCAGCGCTTCGCCGGCCCAGTATCCAGCGCTGGCGAACACGGTGGCCCAGACCACGGCGCCCACCGCATTCAACAGCGTGAACCGCAACGGCGACAGGCCACTGGCTCCAATGACCATCGGCCCGACCAGCCGCATGCCATAGAGAAAACGCACGGCAAACACCGAGGTCGACGGGTAACGCGCGATCAACCCTGTCACTCGATCAATCGACGCTTGTTGGCGCTTCAGGCGCGGCAACAGTCGTCCGCCGAAATAACGTCCGCTCCAGAACAGCAACTGATCGCCCAACATCCCGCCCAGGCTGGCCCAGCCAATCACCGGCCACAGGTGTAGCAAGTGTTGATGAGCCGCCATGCCACCCAGAATCAGGATGGTTTCGCCCTCCAGCAAACAGCCGAAGAACACTGCCCAATAGCCGTAAGTGGCCAGCAGATAGTGGAGATCTATGTGTTCAAACATGGTCGTTCCCCAAGACTTTCCACCAACCGGACCAAGTATCCGTCCGGATCCTGAACCAGAAACTCACGCTGGCCGACTTCGACCGCATCCGCGCGATACCAGACATCGGCGCAAGGACGAAACATCGGCCATTGAACTTCGGCCAGCCGCTGGAGAATTGGTTCGACTGAATTGACGGTGATCTGAAAATTGATGCCGCGCCCCAACGGTGCTTCCAACGGACCGGAAAGCCATTGGTCTTCGTTTGGGTCGTATTGCTCAAGCATCAGTTGAATGCCACGTTGATCGAGGTAGGCGAAGCCAGCTTCCGGGCGTTCGTAGGCGATGTTGAAACCGATCAGCGAGGTCCAGAAGTGCAGGCTTTTATGGAGCTCGGTGACCATCAACTCGGGGACTAACTTGCTTCGTGCAAACATACGCATCCTTGGGTGATTGGGGTCAGTCGGGTTGTTGCATTGCACTCATAAACGCAGTGATGTCAGCCTGGCCCGTCAGTTGAAGTTTCGAGCCGGCGAACCCTTCGTACAGCCGTAGATGGCCCGAAAATCCGCTGGACCCTTCGCGACTATGATAGCTGCCGGCCCATTCCAGTAACGCTATCAGCAACGCGTCGTTGGCGTCGCGTTGCGCCTCTCGTTGATGAATCCGGGCCACGCAATCGTCGTCTTCCAGATTCAGCCAGATCAGCGCAGTCGCTTGAGGCAGGAGTTCGCTGACGATCCAGCCGTAAACGCCCTCAATCACCCAAGCCTCTTCACTGGCAGCCACTCGCGCCATGCCCAAGGCTTCGGCGCGAGGGCGGGCGATGCTGTGTTCGTCTGAAACCCAGTGAATCAAGTCAAGATCAGTCCACTGCACGTGCTGCTGTTCGGCCAGTCGCTGGGCCAGCCAACTTTTGCCTGAGCCAGAGTTGCCGATGATCAGGGTTCGGGTGAGGTTCATGCTGTGATGTTTGTTCCTACTCATAAAGCCGTTTACTGCAATGGCAATTTTGGGCCGTTATCCGCGACATCCTGTTGGATCCTGGAGAACATCCAGTCAATAAAGACCTGCGCGTCGCGCCCGGCGTCCTGTGAGACGCCGTAGTAATAGCGGGTCAATGGCAGCCGCAGTTCGGGAAAAGGGCATATCAGGCGCCCGGTGGCCAAGTCCTTTCCCAACAGAGAGGTCGGGCACAGCGCAACGCCGAGCCCATCAACGGCAGCTTGAAGTACCAGGTGCATGTGATCGAACTTCAGCACCGGTTGATGGCGCCGTATGGCAATGCCCGCGTGTCTGGCCCAGTTCTGCCAGTCCAGACTGCGAGTACGGCCGGTCAACAACGTGTGCTCAAGCAGGTCTCCAGGGCTGTTCAGCGGTGTGTTTTGAATCAGCGAAGGGGTCGCCACCAGAATAATGTCGTCGTCCAGAAGGACCTGCGGCTGGATGTTGTTAGCCCAATCGGTTTCACCTCGCCGGATGACCACGTCGAAGCGTTCTCGGGTCTGATCCGGGGACAAGGTGCTGGTGACAACCTCAGGCTGAATATCGGGATGCAGCGCCATGAACGCAGGCAACCGTGGGATCAGCCAGCGCACCGCGAAGGAGGGGCGCACATTGATTTTTACCTTGCGCACCCCCCGTGCATTTTTCAGGTTCGTCGCCGCATTGGCGATCTGAGCCAGCGCCAGGCTGACTTGCTCGTAGAACGCCTGACCGGCGGGCGTCAGCAATGATTGCCGGGTTCGGCGTTCAAACAACAACACACCCAAATGCTCTTCAAGCAACTTGACGTGGCGGCTGACGGCACTGTGGCTGACATGCAGCTCTTCGGCTGCGCGGCTGAAGCTCTCATGGCGAGCGGCGGCGGCAAAGGCGCGAACGGCATTGAGTGGGGGAAGGTTGGCGATCATGTGTCTAATTTAGTCACATATGAGGCGCAATTAAAGCGTTTGTCAGGCTTGTTTCGTCCCGCCAATCTGCAGCCGTTCAGAGGATTGCGGATCAGGAGCCAAGCATGGCCAGTTACGGACTGTTTTTGATACTTGCCACGTTAACCGTACTAAGCCCCGGCCCCGGTGTGGTGTTGACGATTTCCAATGCGTTGCGTCATGGCTGGGCGGGCTCGCTGCCGGGCATTTGTGGTATCGCCTTGGGGGCGTTTATCGTTGCCGGGATTTCAGCCAGCGGTGCAGGACTGATTCTCGCGACGTCTGCAACGGCTTTCACAGTGTTGAAGTATGCGGGCGCGCTGTACCTGTTGTACCTGGGGATCAAGATGTGGCGAACCCAGCGTTTTATCCCCGAACTCAGCGTTACGTCCTCTCGTCCATGGCGCCGGTTTGTCGAAGCCTTGTCGATTCAATTACTGAACCCCAAGGCCGGCTTCTTTTTTCTGGCGGTGTTTCCTCAGTTCATCAAACCGACCGGAAACTATTACGCTCAGTTCTTTTTGTTGGTGTCTTCTTACAGCCTGCTGGTGGTGTTGGTCCATAGCGGTTACGCACTCATGGCCAATGGCGCGCGTGGCTGGCTCTCCACTGCGCGCGGCGCCAGGATTGCCGGAAAACTGTCCGGCATGACTTTCTTTGGTTTCGGCGTATTGATGGCGTCTGCCACTAAATAGCCTGGGGTCCTATGGGCGGCTATTCAGGCGCAACCATGCGCGTGCGCGGCGAACCATCGGCATTGTGCTGATAGATCTCCCGCGGCTGGCCTTTTTCATTAAACAGCACCTGGCCAATCCCCGCCGAGTTCCATAACCGCTCGCCCGCTTCAGCGTGTTCGGGTATGTGCGGGACGATGCGCATGCGTCGACGTTTGGTCAACCAGTTAAGCGGCGAACGTGGCGAGTAGAGCCAGCGGTTGAGGCGGTCGAACCATTCGAGCAGGGCTCGCGGGAATTCGTTTTTGATCCCGCTGCTGGTGATCTGCCAGATGCGCGGGCCGGCCTTGCGGTGTCGGATCAGGACTTCGTAGACGAAGGAATAATGCACATCACCCGACAGCACCACGTAGTTACCGGGTGTGCGCGAGTGTCGGAAAATGTTCAGGATGACCTGGGCCGCGCCGCGATGGGCCATCCAGTTTTCGGCGTCTACCAGCAGAGGATAACCGCACCAACTGAACACTTTTTGTACGGTCTCGATCAGTTTGACGCCGAAGATCGGCGCTGGCGAAACGATGATTGCCGATGGGTGATCCAACAGGTCCTGTTGCAACTCGCTGAGGGCTTCCCAGTCCAGCAGACCCGAGGGTTGCTTGAGGTTCATCTCGCTGCGCCAGCGCCGAGTACGAGTATCCAGCACCACCAGGGCGGGAGTGGTCGGCAACACGTAATGCCAGTTCTGGAAGCTCAGCAATTCGTCGATCAGGTCATCCTGGATGGCGCTGTCGAGGTATTGGCTGGTGCTGCTCAACAGACGGGTTTTCTCTAACACGCCTGCGAACGCATCCGGATTGTTGCCCCAACCCTGGCACAACAGATAGGCGAGTAGCGCGTTCCCGATGATGCGCTTGGAGAACGGATGCCCGTAGGCCGTTTCCTCCCATTGCGCGGAAAGATTCCAGTCATCGGTGACATCGTGGTCATCGAAAATCATCAGGCACGGCAGGTGCGCCATCGCCCGGCCAACGCCGCACAGGCCAGCCTTGAAGGCGTCGATACGGGTCTGTTCAAGGGCATAACGTTCAAGTCTTTCGGCCGTCAGTGCTGGCGGCTTCGGATCGATCAACGTCCAGGGCGTCGGCGACCAGACCAGCAGGTACATGGCCATGACTTCAGCAAAGGTCACCAGGTGATTGTCGGCGCTGCTGCTGGTGAAAATCGGCTTACGGGCGCCGCCGAAAAATCGCTCGCGCAGGGTTTCGTTGCTCTCAAGCGCCGGTAACAAATCCGCACGATGGTAGTAACTGGCCGGGTGCTCGTAGAGCCTGGCGCTGTCGCTGACCACGGCGCCTTCGAGGTGTTCGTCGAACAACCCCAGCCGCTGGATCAAGGCATGAATGGCCCGCAGCATCGGCCCAGCGACGTCGTCGGCGTAGACCTGGTCGCCGCTCATCATCAACAGGGCCGGGCGCTCTGTCGCTACATGTTCAGCCGCCAACAGACGATCGACACACAGCAAACCGTCCGCCGCCGGGTGATGAGGCTTACGGCAGGAACCGTGCAGCAGTTGATCGATTGTTGAGCGCAACACGAAGTTTGGAGACGCGGCGTTACCGTACCGCAGATGAGGTGCCCAGTCGGCGATGCCCTTGTTATCAATCAACAGGTCGTAGTTGATCAGGGTGTCGCAGGGCAGGGCGGTGTCCAGCGGCACATCGATCAAGTGCACAAAAGCATGGGTGCCAACCGGGACAACCACGCATTGCCCGGCGTCCAGACGAATGTCGCCGACACCTTGCAGGCGCAACGTCAGCGACAGTGCTCGCGACCCCACCAACCACAGCACCAGCCGCGTAGGCTCCAGGCGCCGTAAGAGCGGCCCGATCAACACCGGGGGCAAGGATTGATGAGCGTCAGGCAGCGGCAAAGACATGAATATCCGGGTTCTGGCTACAAAGAGTCGCGGAATAATAGCGCAGCTGATGTCAATGAATCGCAACTGGCCGGATGCCAACCATCACGGCAGCGGCTGTGTACCAATTTTCATAACGTCCGCCTCGCCATTGGCCACGAGCCAGCGAAACAGGTCGGTCACCGACACCGTGTGACTGCGTTCGATCCAGCGCACCAGCGCCGGGCCGTAATGCTCGGTGTAGCGGCTGAGCACCAACTGGCGGCAGTCTGCTGACAGGCGCAGGGTGATTTCCCGGCAGTGCAGATTGGCCGGGTCGTGGCGGATCAGCCGTTGCTGCAGAATCAAACCTCTATTTTCAGAAGCCATCGGCGGGTGCTCCCGTGCATTGTGGCTTGCTCGTGTGCGGCGAGCCTTGTTTGCCATCGGCCACGTAAGCGGCGCGATGCTCGGCAACCACATTGCGCAAGGCACTGTAGTAATCCGGCAGTTTTTGCAGGCTGTCGGTCAGTGGTAACGCTTCGGCCCGACCATCGACGATGCCGCCGACCAGGTTGAGAGTGGCGAGCGTGTCCACGGTATCGCTGTTGCTGCCAAATGGGTCGACCACAAAACTCAGCACACGTCCCGCCGCGTCGCGGCTGTTGGAGGTGCCCAGCAACGGCAGTTCGACGATCGGGCCATTGCCGATGCCCCACACGCCGAAGGTCTGGCCGAAGTCCGCGTTGTGACGCGGGATGCCGGCCATGCCGGAGACGTCGATCAAACCCACCACTCCGACGGTGGTGTTGAGCGCGAAACGCCCCAGGGTATTGACCGAGCGCATCGGGTTGCCTTGCAGCAGGTCATTGATAAAGACCTTGGGCTCGCCAAAGTTCGCTACAAAGTTATGCACACCTGCCTGGAAAAAATCCGGCGAGTAGCGGTAGCCGCGAGCGACCGGCGCGAGTGCGTAGTCGTCGAGCACCCGGTTGAAGGCGAAGACGCCGCGATTGAGCGGTTCCGCCGGGTCGTACACCGAATAGTTGATTTCGGCACAGGTCACGGTGGTGGACGGCGGTTGGCTGCTGCAACCCGACAGCCCTGCGGCCAGTACGGCAATCGAGGTGTTGCGGGCCAGCCAGGGAGCACACTTGAAAGGCAACATGGATGCAAGTCTCGGGAGGAATTCGCCGAGATGCTGAGCCCCACGCCTTGCACAAAGATGTCTGGCTTATTGCGCCGGTGACGCTTTATTGCACGATTGAAATATATGACGGGCTGCCGTGAATGGTTTTAGATGGCGGTTCCATTCGGCCCTTAAGTGACCTTCGGTGAACAGCCTTTTAATCGTGGACGATGACCTAGAGGTCCTCGATCTGCTGAAAAAATTCTTCATGCAACACGGCTACAGCGTCGAGGTCGCCACCGACGGCGCGTCGTTGTGGGCGGCCATCGAGCGACAGCCGCCGGATCTGATCATTCTTGATGTGATGTTGCCGGGCGACAGCGGGCTGATCCTGTGCCAGCAACTGCGCATTCGCCACGCCATGCCGGTGATCATGCTGACGGCCATGGGCGAACTCAGTGATCGGGTGGTAGGGCTCGAGCTCGGCGCCGATGATTATCTGACCAAACCCTTCGACGCCCGCGAGCTGCTGGCCAGGGTGCGCGCCGTGTTGCGCCGCGTGGATGAGCGGCGCCCGGTGTTGCAAGAGCGGCCACGGCCACTGATCGATTTCGCCGACTGGCACCTGGACGTCACACGCCGTGAACTGCGCTCGCCGGACAACGTGATGATCCCGCTGTCGGCCGGCGAGTTCGACTTGCTGCTGGTGTTTGTCGAACACCCGCAACGCATCCTCACCCGCGAGCAGTTGCTGGACCTGGCGCGTGGGCACAGTCACGAGGCGTTTGATCGCAGCATCGACGTTCAGGTCAGCCGCCTGCGGCGCAAGCTCGAATCCGATACCAAGCGGCCGGCAATGATCCGCACCGTGCGCAATGGCGGTTACCTGTTCACGCCCAGCGTGACCCGGCGATGAGCTGGCTGCAGCGGGTGCGCGCCCGAAACTGGCCGCAAGACACGGTGGCGCGCTGGATCGCGTTGACGATTATCCTGGCCATGCTCATTTCGCTGGCGCTCAACGGGTTGTTTATCCAACTGGCGGGTGTGTGGGCGCGTCCGCCGCTGACCGAAATCGGTTTGCTGGAAAAAATCGCGGCCATCACCCGCCTCATCGACGCCGCCCCGGTGCCACTGCGCAAGCAATTGGCGCAAGCCGTCAGCGATGAAGGTTTCACCGCCAGTTGGCACCTTGATCGTCACGACCTCAATCTGCCAGCGGTGGCAGATCCAAGGTTTGAAACCGGCTCGATGGTTTTGCGGCCGTTGCTTAAATCCGCCAGTCGGCGGATCGAGGTCTATCAGCCGGCCGACTGGCCGGAGCACCAGGCGGACGCGCGCTACGCGCTGCTGATCGAACTGCCGGACGGGTCATGGCTGATGTTCTCCGCGCCCTCGCGCAGTTGGGGGCTCGACGATGTGCCCCGTTATTCGATCGTCCTGCTGCTGGTGCTGATCTCCACTGCCCTCGTCGCGCTGATCGCCACCCGCCGCCTCGCGACCCCTTTGCAACGCTTCACCGAAGGCGCCCGCCGCTTCGGCACCGACTTCCGCGCACCGCCCATCGAGCCGCTTGGCCCCCACGAAATCCGCCAGGCGATCCTCGCGTTCAATGCGATGCAGGCGCAGTTGCAGCACTTCATCCGCGACCGCACGCAAATGCTCGCTGCCATCTCTCACGACCTGCGCGCGCCCCTGACGCGGATGCGCTTGCGTGGCGAATTCATCGACGACACCGAACAACAGCAACGGCTGTTTCGTGACGTGGATGAAATGCAGGACATGATCAACTCCGCGCTGGAGTTCTTCCGCGACGATGCCCGGCTCGAACCGGCCACCTCGTTTGATCTGGCGGAACTGTTGCAAACCTTGCTGGATGATTACCGGGATCAGGGCGTTGAAATTGGTTTCGCCGGGCCGCAGCGGATGGTGTATTTCGGTCGACCGTTGGGGCTTAAGCGGGTGATGACCAATCTGCTGGATAACGCGATCAAGTACGGCAGCGAGCCGGCGGTTGAACTGAGCTCGAATGCCGGGCAGGTGCGGATCAAAGTCCTGGATGGTGGGCCGGGTATCCCTGAGGCCAGCCTTGAACAGGTGTTTGCGCCGTTCTTTCGGTTGGAAGGGTCGCGCAATAAAAGCACTGGCGGCGTTGGTCTGGGGTTATCGGCGGCGCGGGCCATCGTACTGGAGCATGGCGGGGCATTGACCCTGCGCAATCGAGCGAGGGGAGGGGTGCAGGCTTTGGTGGTGTTGCCGGTCCAGGTGGGGTAACGCGAAGGTCATCCCGATCGTCTCCGATTACACTCTGGGTGAAGGCGCTATGCCATCACTTCTTCGTCTGCTAAGGTTCTGCGCATAAATGGATCCACATTTCATGGAGTAGAAGATGTTCAAGTCTCTTACGGATAAAGCGCGAACTCTTTCAGGTGGGATCGCCGACAAAGCAATGGCAGCCAAAGACACTGTGTCCGGCAATTTTTCGGCAGGCACATCGAAAGCCTCTGAGTTTTTGGATAATAACTGGGGCAAGGTCGAAAACGTTTTGGTCAATGGCTTGCTGACCGTCACGGAAGAAAAGCTCAAGGATGATGAGGTCTTCATCATGTTGGTCGAAAAAGCGTATGAAATGCTGCCAACGCCTGTCCGTTTGATCCTCTCTCGTACGACCTTCATCAATCACACCCTGACCCATCGCGAAAGCCTGGTCGCCAAGTTGCAGGAGAAGAAAGCCCTGCGAATGCTCAACGATAGTGCGTTGACCCATCAGGCGTTGCTCATTGATGACGGCAGTGTGATTGAGACTGTTGAGGCCGTTGCGTTGGTTGTTGCCAAGGTCTGATTGAGCGGGGCTGAACCTGCCTCCACATTATGGATTCCCCAGCCAATGGGCTTGCGAAAGAACGCATGGGCCCATTTTCGCTAGTACCTGGCCATACCCAGTGGCGTCAGGTGCACGACATGACTGAATCAGGACGATGAACGAAAACTCTCTTAAATTTGCCAAATACTGGCGCAACTCTCTTGTCGATGCCGAGAATGGCAGCGGCGGTCTGAAACTCGATGGCTTGGCTGGTCATGTTCACCTCCCACTCGAAGCTTTGCTCGTCGGTTACTTGGGAAGCGAAATCGTCGAAGTGCTGTTCAAGGATGAACCTCGGCAATGTCATACGCTTGAAGTCACCATTCGGCCTTGGGTATTCAAGGCCCGACTGGAGCACGGAAAACCCCGTAACGGTATGCATGCATTGGTTACGCCACTGATTGGGCATGTGCAGGTAAATCGTCATGGGCAACTGTTCCCGACTAAAAACACCGTTATTCCGCGAGATATCCTGGAGCCTCTTGAATCAGGCTGTTTCGCGTTGGGTGATGTTGCGGACGTCGATCGATTTTTGGCGGTCAACACGCTTCCCGCATTCGAGGCCCCCGAAGAAGGCCAGGCTGCTGCGACCGACGAGTACGCCGAACAGTGGGCAACGTATCTGAGGTTTTGTCAGCGTTTTGTCGACGAAGTCAGCTCCGGCTGGCTGCAAGGCGATAACGGTTACGAACGATCGAATGAATGGTGCCTGTTC
The DNA here is from genome assembly GCF_056680395.1 of Pseudomonas sp. ASL4. Taxonomy (NCBI): domain Bacteria; kingdom Pseudomonadati; phylum Pseudomonadota; class Gammaproteobacteria; order Pseudomonadales; family Pseudomonadaceae; genus Pseudomonas; species Pseudomonas sp. ASL4. Next base: position 2,008,016 of record NZ_CM155280.1, read on the forward strand.
AAAGAAGAAAAGGTATCCGGTGTCAGTCAGCACATTGTGCGTTTATATGATCACCTGCGTGACACGGCCCCTCAAAGCGCACTCTTTGAACGCTACGCCAGTCAGGAAACGCACGATCCTGAACCCTGCTTGCCTCCGAACGCCGGTTTCGCCACACGCCTGGGCCATGCCAGCGATGAGTATGCGTTGGCCAGTGAGCAACGTGATGCCCTGGCACATTTCCTGGCCTCCAAAGACGGAGACATTCTAGGGGTGAACGGGCCGCCTGGTACGGGCAAGACAACCTTGCTGCTATCGGTTGTGGCTTCGTTGTGGGCCAAGGCTGCGCTGGCAGGGGCAGAGCCTCCGGTGATTGTCGCCAGCTCTACCAACAACCAGGCGGTGACCAACATTCTCGATGCTTTCGCCACCGATTTCGCCTCTGGCAGCGGGCCATTTGCCGGACGCTGGTTGCCGGAAATCAATAGTTTTGGGGCTTATTTTCCGAGCAAATTTGCAGACCCGGAAACGACGCGCAAATATCAGTGCCAAAGCTTCTTTACCGACACCGAATCTGCCAGTTATCTGGAACAGGCAAAAGACGTGTGGTTGAGCAAAGCATCAGCGGCCTTCCCCTCCTTGCCGTCGCTCACCGTGGAAGGCGTTGTTGGACAGTTGCGTCATACGCTGCAAGCTCGTGCCAATGAGTTGCACAATATCGAAGGCTCATGGCAGGCCCTGACAAACGCATGCCAGGCACTTGTGGCAGTGTGGGGCGATGATCCTGATGCCGGTATCACGGCTGCGCAGCAAGACGTGCAGAAACTCAAGGCTAAAAGCGCCCAACAAAAAGCGCTGGAGAATTCGTTTCGGGAATATCTCGCCAAAGAGTCTCTGTGGTACGTGATCTTCGCCTGGATTGCACCTGTTCAAGAAAAGCGCTTGCTTCGCGCACGGCTTCACCTTGAACAGAGCCATCATGCTTTACAGGCATCGGAACCGTTGTTGAACGAAGCTCAATTGGCCCAACTGCTCGCATTAGCCAATGTGCCGGCAATCAGCGACGCATTAGCCGCTTGGCGTGCCAAGACAAGCGCCGAGATCAGCGCACTTGAGTCGAAAATCAACGCCACAAAAGACTTGCTGCTAGCGCGGCAGGGCTGCCTGACGAATTGGCGATCTGCATTGGCGCCGCTGGAACTGGCTCCCGATGTTGTTACCGATGACATGAGCTTGAACGATTGCGATCCGCTGGCCGACACGCGGATTCGCTTTCCCATCTTCCTGTTGAGCACGCATTACTGGGAAGGGCGCTGGTTGCTCGAAGTTGAGCAAACATTGCCGAAAATCATCAAGGATCAAAGCAAGAACGGTCGCAAGGCCCTGGAAAAAAAATGGTATCGGTGGATGAAGTTGACTCCGTGCGTCGTGTCGACTTTCTTCATGCTGCCCGCCCATATGAAGGGCAGCAAGCACAACGGCGCAGGCCTGATTGATGACTACATGTACAACCTCATCGATCTATTGATCGTCGACGAAGCCGGCCAGGTACTGCCTGAGGTTGCAGGTGCCTCTTTTGCCCTGGGCAAGAAAGCCTTGGTCATCGGAGATAGGTTGCAAATCGAACCCATTTGGTCGATCCCTACCTCGGTTGATATCGGTAACCTGTTGGGTGCTTATCTGCTGCCTCGTGTCGGTGTCGATGAAGCGTATGGAAAACTTTGCATCACCGGCGTGAGTGCTGCGTCGGGCAGCGTGATGCAAATTGCCCAGAATGCCAGTCGTTATTGGTACGACCCCGACATGGACCGGGGCATGTTCCTGTACGAACATCGTCGTTGTTATGACTCGATCGTCGATTACTGCAACACCTTGTGTTACCAGGGTAAGTTGGTACCCAAGCGCGGCTCTAAACCTCAAGGCGGCCTGTTGCCCGGCTTGGGTTATCTTCATGTCGATGGTCTGTGCCGACAGCAGAACGGCCGCAGTCGCGTGAACCGCCTCGAAGCTGAAACAATCGCTGCGTGGATTACTGCTCACCGCGAGCAACTGGAAGAGTGCTACGGTCGGGAGTTGTGGAAGATCGTGGGCGTGATCACACCCTTCGGCGCGCAATCCCAAGCCATCGCCGATGCATGCGCCGCGAGAGGCATCAAGACTGGCAAAGGCGAAGGCGAACTGACCATCGGCACCGTTCATTCCTTTCAGGGGGCGGCGCGGCCGGTGGTGATCTTTTCTGCGGTGTATTCCAAGCACGCCGATGGTGGCTTCATTGATCGTCGACCGAGCATGCTCAACGTAGCGGTATCCCGGGCCAAGGATAGCTTCCTGGTTTTCGGCGACATGGACCTGTTCGGAATGGTGCCGACAGGTAAACCTCGTGCCCTGCTCGCCGATTACTTGCTGCGCGATTCTGCGAGTGAGATGGCTTTCGAATACCTGCCGCGCAAAGACCTGGAGTCTCCCCGGTCAACCCTTAGCCATCTGATAGACGCGGATGCTCACGACGACTTCTTGTTGAAAACCTTGGCCACAGCAATCCGTGAGGTACACATCGTTTCGCCATGGATAAAATTGAAGCGGATCCACGAAATCGGCGCATGGGATGCTATGAGCGCGGCGGTTGAGCGCGGCGTCAAAGTGCGTGTTTATACCGACAGGGATTTCAATATTCCAGAACAGTCGCCAGACACTCAAGCAAGAAGAGATGAACTCAAGCATGCGATTGAAGCCCTGCGAGGTCAGCGTATCGAATCCCATGTAGTGGCCCGTGTGCATAGCAAAATCGTCATGGCCGATGATGAGTTGCTGTGTATGGGGTCATTTAACTGGTTTAGTGCGAACCGTGGTCGCTGGGCCAACTATGAAACCTCGATGGTGTACGAGGGGCCGGATGTGACGGGGGAAATTAAGGTGCACCGAGAGAATCTAGTGGCGCGGATAGATTCGCGGCATTGACATCAGTACCTGGCCGCTCAGCGGCCAGACCAATAGATAATCCCGTTTGTTACTGCGATCAGTACTTACGGTCTACGTTCAAACAGAGAACTAATATGGACTTTAATTGGCGCCGCTTCATACAAATTGAAGCGATCCTACTGCTGCTCATCACACCGTTGTTTGCGCAAGCGGATATTACCGAGGAACAAGCGACTGCCAATTGCCTCAAGATCAGCGAGTATTCCGCCGAGGGCGGGAAGTATTACAAGCTCAAGCAATATGCCAAGGCTCGAGAACAATATCAGCAGCAAGCCGGCTGGTCTGAAAGCTGTCAGTTGGACGAAGATAAAGTCGCGATGGCCTACAACAACGTGGCACTTACTTACATCCACGAAGGCAATTACCTGAAGGCCCGGGCGTGGTTGAGCATTCTACCGAACGACAAAAAGTCGATGTTTAACCTTGGCAAGATCAGTGGTGACATCAAAAACGCCCTTGAGAAACAGTCGAATAAACCGCAAGGGCAGTATTGGCAATATGCCGGGGCTGCGTTATGGAATTCCATGACGATCAAGCCAAAAGGCCAGAAGTACCAAGTTGATTTCGAGGGTTATTACGCGGGCTTGATGGCGATGTATTACGGTCCCAATCTCGGTGAGTTTTCAACGGTATTAGCCTTTGATAACGGCAAGGCGCATTACGCCATGAGCGGGGATGATGGCGACTGTGAATATGACTTCGCCATTAAAAAGGATGTGCTCACGGTAAATCGCACGGCGGGTGAGTCGTGCGGTTTTGGCCACAATGTGGGCGCTGAAGGGGCTTATCAGCGGGTCGAGTTCTAGTTTGAAATGATGGAAAGCCCCGAAAGCTCGGGGCTGACTCCAAGGAATCAAACGAACCTAAGCCTCCCAGCCCGCCCCGCTGACCGCCGCCTGCGCCAGCGGGTGCAAGTCGGCCCCATGATGCTCCGTCTGCCAGGCCAGCAATTCCTTGCGCATGCCGGGCGTCCAGTACATTTGCAGATGATTACGCACGCCGAGCACCGCCTGTTTCTGGTCAGGTTCACTGGCGAAGTATTGGGCGATCTGGTTGACCATTTTGATCAGGTTGTCAGTGCTCATCGGCGTACCTCGGCTTTGCCATCACTTGCATGGCGGCGGTCTTTAAGCAGACGGTCCTGTTCGTCGCTGAAGGCCTGATAGCGTTTTTGCCATTCGGAAGGGTGGTAGACGCGACTGACTTCCACGGCGGTGACCTTGTACTCCGGACAGTTGGTGGCCCAGTCGGAGTTGTCGGTGGTGATCACGTTGGCCCCCGATTCCGGGAAGTGGAAGGTGGTGTACACCACGCCTGGGGCGACCCGTTCGGTGACCCGCGCGCGCAGGACAGTTTGGCCGGCGCGGCTGCCGATGCCGACCCAGTCACCTTCGTTGATGCCACGGCTCTCCGCGTCGGTCGGGTGGATTTCCAGGCGGTCTTCGTCGTGCCAGGCGACGTTCTCGGTACGCCGGGTCTGGGCGCCGACGTTGTACTGGCTGAGAATGCGCCCGGTGGTCAGCAGAAGCGGGTAGCGATTGTTGACCTTTTCCTCGGTGGGCACATAACCGGTGAGCATGAAACGGCCTTTGCCGCGCACGAATTCTTCGATGTGCATGGTCGGTGTGCCGTCCGGTGCCGCCGCGTTGCACGGCCATTGCAGGCTGCCGTGGCGATCCAGGGAGGCGTAGCTGACGTTGGTGAAGGTTGGCGTCAGGCTGGCGATTTCATCCATGATGTCTGACGGGTGCTTGTAGCTCATCGTGTAACCCAGCGCGTTGGCCAGGGCCACCGTGCCTTCCCAGTCGGCCTTGCCGCCCAGCGGTTCCATGACTTTGCGCACGCGCGAAATGCGTCGCTCGGCGTTGGTGAAGGTGCCGTCTTTTTCCAGGAACGAGCTGCCCGGCAGGAACACGTGGGCGAACTTGGCGGTTTCGTTGAGGAAAATATCCTGCACCACGATGCATTCCATGGCCGACAGCGCCGCGGTCACGTGTTGGGTATTAGGGTCGCTCTGGGCAATGTCTTCGCCCTGGCAATACAGGCCCTTAAAGCTGCCGCTAAGGGCGGCCTCGAACATGTTGGGAATGCGCAGGCCCGGATCGGGTTGCAGGGTCACGTTCCAGGCCTGTTCGAACTGCGCCCGAACCACCTCGTTGGAGATGTGCCGGTAGCCGGGCAACTCGTGGGGGAAGGAGCCCATGTCGCAGGAGCCCTGAACGTTGTTCTGCCCACGCAGCGGGTTCACGCCCACGCCTTCGCGGCCGATGTTGCCCGTGGCCATGGCCAGGTTGGCGATGCCCATGACCGCCGTGCTGCCCTGGCTGTGCTCGGTGACGCCCAGGCCGTAGTAGATCGCTGCGTTGCCGCCGGTGGCATACAAACGGGCGGCGGCACGGATGTCGGCCGGGGCTACGCCGCAGATCTCGCCAAGGACTTCCGGCGAGTTTTCCGCGCGGCTGACCAACTCGCTCCAGCGGGCAAAATCGCTGCCCTCGCAACGGGCGTCGATAAAGGCCTGGTCAAGCAGACCCTCGGTGACGATGACGTGGGCCAGGGCGTTAAGCATGGCGACGTTGGTGCCCGGGCGCAGGGCCAAGTGCAGTTCGGCGCGGGCATGCGCCGAGTCCACCAGATCAATGCGTCGCGGATCGATGACGATCAGTCGCGCACCTTCACGCAGACGGCGTTTGAGCTGGGAAGCGAACACCGGGTGGGCGTCGCTGGGGTTGGCGCCCATCACCAGAATCACGTCGGCCTGCATCACCGAGTCGAAGCTCTGAGTGCCGGCCGATTCGCCCAGGGTTTGTTTCAGGCCATAGCCGGTCGGCGAGTGGCAGACCCGCGCGCAGGTGTCGACGTTGTTGTTGCCGAACGCGGCGCGCACCAGTTTTTGCACCAGATAGGTTTCTTCGTTGGTGCAGCGGCTGGAGGTGATGCCACCAATGGAGTCGCGGCCGTATTTTTGCTGCAAGCGGCGGAATTCGCTGGCGGCGTAGGTCACCGCTTCATCCCAGCTGACTTCCTGCCACGGATCGTTGATGTGGCTGCGGATCATCGGTTTGGTGATGCGATCCGGGTGGGTCGCGTAGCCCCAGGCAAAGCGTCCTTTGACGCAGGAATGACCATGGTTGGCCTGACCGTTCTTGTCCGGAACCATGCGCACCAGTTTGTCGCCCTTCATCTCGGCGCGGAACGAGCAGCCCACACCGCAATAGGCACAAGTGGTGATCACGCTGCGTTCGGGCTGGCCGAGTTCGACCACGCTTTTTTCCATCAGAGTCGCGGTCGGGCAGGCTTGCACACAGGCGCCGCAGGACACGCATTCCGAATCTAGGAAGTTATCGCCCCCGGCGGCCGCAACCCTGGATTCAAACCCGCGCCCGGTGATGGTCAGGGCAAAGGTACCCTGGGTTTCTTCGCAGGCGCGCACGCAGCGGTTGCAGACGATGCACTTGCTCGGGTCATAGTCGAAGTAAGGGTTGGACGTGTCCTTGACGTCGGCCAGATGGTTCTCACCTTCATAGCCGTAACGCACTTCCCGCAGGCCGACTTGGCCGGCGACGGTTTGCAGTTCGCAGTTGCCGTTGGCCGAACAGGTCAGGCAGTCCAGCGGGTGATCGGATATGTACAACTCCATAACATTCCGGCGCAACGTCGCGAGCTTTGGCGTCTGCGTGTGGACGCTCATGCCTTCAGTAACCGGCGTGGTGCAGGACGCCGGGTAACCGCGCATGCCGTCGATCTCCACCAGGCACATGCGGCAGGAGCCGAAGGCTTCCAGGCTGTCGGTGGCACACAGTTTCGGAATGGTTGTGCCCAGCAACGCGGCGGCGCGCATCACCGAAGTACCTTCGGGCACGCTGATGCTGCGGCCGTCGATGTTCAGCGTCACCTGCACGTCGCTTTCGCGAGCCGGAGTGCCCAGGTCGATATCGGTGTTCGGGTCGAAGAGAGTGATCATTGGTCGGCCTCCGAAGATTGCAGACCGAAGTCGGCGGGGAAGTGCTTGAGGGCGCTGACGACCGGAAAGGGGGCCATGCCGCCCAACGCGCACAGCGAACCGTATTGCATCGTGTCGCACAGGTCCTTGAGGATGATCACTTGCTCATCGCGAGCGCTCTGGTCAGGCGCGGCCAGCAGACGGTCGATCACCTCTACGCCACGGGTCGAACCGATACGGCACGGCGTGCACTTGCCACAGGATTCCTCGGCGCAGAACTGCAAGGCGAAGCGCGCCATGTGGGCCATGTCCAAGGTGTCGTCCGCCACCACCACACCACCGTGACCGAGCATCGCACCGATGCCGGCGAACGCTTCGTAATCCAGCGGCGTATCGAATTGCGAAGGTGGCACCCACGCGCCGAGCGGCCCGCCAACCTGCGCGGCCTTCAGCGGCCGGCCACTGGCGGTGCCGCCGCCGTAGTCTTCCACCAGTTCGCGCAGGGTCAGGCCAAAGGCTCGCTCCACCAAACCGCCGTGACGAATATTGCCTGCCAATTGGAAAGGCATCGTGCCCAGAGAACGGCCCATGCCGTAATCGCGATAGAACTGCGCGCCCTTGGCCAGAATCAGCGGCACCGAGGCCAGCGTCAGCACGTTGTGCACCAGGGTTGGCAAACCGAACAAACCCTTCAGAGCCGGGATCGGCGGCTTGGCGCGGACAATCCCGCGCTTGCCTTCGAGGGAGTCCAGCAGCGCGGTTTCTTCACCGCAGATATAGGCGCCGGCCCCGACCCGTACTTCCATATCGAAAGCCAGGCCGCTGCCGCCGACATTGGCGCCGAGGTAACCGTTGGCCCGGGCGATATCCAGCGCCTCGCGCAGGGTCGCCACGGCCTGTGGATATTCCGAGCGCACATAGATGTAGCCGTAACTGGCGCCGACGGTGATGCCGGCAATGGCCATGCCTTCGATCAGCAGGAAAGGATCGCCTTCCATCAGCATGCGATCGGCGAAAGTGCCGGAGTCGCCTTCGTCGGCGTTGCACACAATGTATTTCTGCGCAGCCTGGGTGGCGCGCACCGTGCGCCACTTGATCCCGGCTGGGAACGCTGCACCGCCTCGGCCACGCAGGCCTGAATCGAACACCGCAGTCGCGGTCTCATCGCCGCCAATATCGACGGCTCTTTTTAAGCCCTCGAAACCGCCGTGGGCCCGGTAATCGTCCAGCGACAATGGCCGGGTAATACCGGCGCGTGCGAACAGCAGGCGTTGTTGGGTCTTGAGATAAGGCAATTCTTCCACCAGACCCAAGGCCAGCGGATGGGCGGACGGCTCGCCTTTCAGGGCATCAAGCACCGAAGGCACATCGGCAGCGGTCAGCGGGCCGAAGCCGATCCGACCTTGCGGGGTGTCGACTTCCAGCAGCGGTTCCAGCCAATACAGGCCACGGGAACTGGTGCGTTGCAGGTCCAGACTGGCAAGGGCCAACGCCACCTCATCAGCACCCACGGCGCGGGCAAGAGAATCACAGGATAGATAGAGGCTCATACGTCCTCCCGGCAAGCATCAAGCAGGGCATCCAGACGCTCGGCACTGAGCCGCGCATGCACCTGACCATCCAGCTCCAGAGCGGGCGAACAGGCGCAGGCGCCGAGGCAATACACCGGACGCAAACTGATATTGCCGTCGGCACTGCTGCCGTGGTCGTCCAGTTGCAGACGTTCGCGCAACTGCGCCGCTAGCTGCTCGGCACCGCGACTCTTGCAGGACTCAGCCCGGCACAGACGCAGGATATGCCGGGCCGGCGGCGCGGTGCGGAAGTCATGGTAAAAACTGATCACCCCACGAATCTCGGCCTGACTCTGGTTCAGGGCGTGGGCAATCTCGGGAATGGCGGCATCGGGGATATAACCGATGCCCGCCTGAATTTCATGAAGAATCGGCAACAGTGCGCCCGCGGAGCCTTTATGGCGCTCCAGCAAGCTGTGAAGCATAGGCAGTTGCAACATCTCATCAGGCATACAGCATTCCTCACGGTCACGGACAAACCAGGCGGTTGTCGGTTGTCCGAAAGTGTCGGCTGCGGCGTTCACACCACGTCACGGTATCGTGGCATTTTCAGGCCGTTGGCCAGGCACCCTGATTGGGCATCTTGTTGGGCCCGGCGCGGTCTTTGCCGCACCTGTTCAGGGCATAAATTGCAGCTTGCCACGCTGGCATTGATTCAACTGTACAAAAGCGACGTGCTTGGTTCTTTCCACGACCACCCGTTAAGTCTAGAAGAGCACTGCCGAAGGCGCGCACTGTCTGAAATGATTTGTGGCACAAGCGCCGCACATCCGCCCACTACAGTGTGCAGGAATGGGTCTGTCCCCCCTTTGCTGTAAGTGGACGGCAAGACGGCAAAATAGTAGCGTCGCGCCACTTTCTTCATCTACGTAACGGACTACACATGCTCTCTGTCGCTCAAGCCACGCGCCTGTTCTGCGCGATCACTTTCACCGTCGTGATGACCCCAGCACTTGCCGACTGGGACTGGCAAGAATCCCCGGAATACGCCTGGAAGACTTACCTCTCCGATTGCCAGCAATTACAGCGATCAGTGACCGATGTGCAGGACGGGCGCAAGACGGCCAAGGATGTCGTGCCCAGTATCGAGAGTTATCTGCGAACCATTACGGTACATCGCAAGAACCTCGCCCAGCCAAGCCTCGGCTCCCCCGATTACGCCCGCTGCGAAAGCATCATCCCCCAAGTGAAAGACATAGCGGCCAAGGGCAGTGCAGAAAACGACGAGGCGCTGGATCAGCATTTTCGGCAAGCCCAGACCGATCACCTGAACTCCCCGGAATACAAGCGCGCTCGCTCGCTGGGCTTCAGCGACGTCGGCGAAATCGGGGCTCTCGACCAGCACGCTGAATTGGATGGCGAAGCGAATCTGAAGACCTTGATGATCAAAGTCGATGCTGGCTGCGGCAGCCATTTCCGCGCCGCGCAATACGTCAAACCCTATGTGATCTACATCGCTCATCGTTGGGATGGCAACTGCGCCGTCAATAGGCGCGTCGCAGTGCTGGGCGGTGAAACGGTGGAGCGAGGCGACAATATTGATGAGGACGGGATTTTTCAGTACGTGGGGTGGAAGACATTGAACGGAGCGGATGGATTTCCCATCGACATTCGAGTCGTAAAGGCGCTGAAGTAACCCGCAGGAATTTTTCTTCAAAGGAAGGATGGACAGATGATCGACTTCAACAACAAGGGCTTCTTCAAACTCAAGCAAAACGAAGAATACGCCCAACGCGTTACCGACCTTTTGCTCGACGGCGAACACGTCATCGACTCCTACAAATCCATGCGCGACGGCGTCGTGTTCACCAACAAACGCATCATCGCCGTCAACGTCCAGGGCATCACCGGCAGCAAAAAAGACTTCACCTCGTTGCCGTACAAAAACATCGTCGCGTACTCAGTGGAAACCTCCGGCACGTTCGACCTGGATTCAGAACTGGAGATCTACTTCTCGTCACTAGGCAAAGTGAAATTCGAATTCACCGGCAGAACATCAATGGTAGAAATCTCAAAACTGATCTCCCAACACGTCCTCTGACCCAAACACGAAAAAGCCCCGAAAACTCGGGGCTCCAACTGGCTAAACACAATCCAAAATGTGGGAGCGGGCTTGCTCGCGAAAGCGCCAGATCAGCCAACACCAAAACCAACTGACACAACCCCATCGCAAGCAACCCCATCCCCCAGCCGCTATTCCTCAGCCTTCTCCGCCGCCCGCTTAGACGACACCGTCGAAGCCCGCCCCCGCATCAACACCTTCACCGCATCATCAACCACCGCCTTACCCATCGACGTCAAATAATGCGCAGCCCAGGCGTGAGTATCAGTGTCTCTGTTGTAGGCAGCCTCTTTTGTGAGCGCCTTAGCCAGAAACAGAAAGTCAGAAGCCATGGACAACGCGTCGCCGAGCGGCACATCGCGGGTTACGTGGAATAGCGCGCGGTCTGAGCAGTAGAGGGCGGGGGTTAGGCCGATGGTTTTGAGTTCTGGGTGGTCAGTCATTGGGCATCTCCGGTGGTGGAGAGGCTGTGGGGCAGGGTGGAAGCGTTACGCGATTGGGAATTGCGTAGAGGGGAAAGCCAGATTTTGTACGGATTGATGCTGCGCATTGCAAAAGCTCCTTAATTTGAAGAGCCGCCACAATTCGTTACCAAGCGAATGGGTGGCAGCTGTGCGCAGGTTGGTAAACCGGGAAATCAAGGAAACCGGCACGTCCGAAGACGTCCCACGCACAGCCGCCATAACGCAGATCGCAGGCGAAAAAAAAGCGCCTGCGAACGCATGGCACTGTTGCGCAGTGATTTACCTCGGGTTACCAAGCCCGGTCGCTGAATTGGCAGCGACGGTGGGAGGGTATCGTGGAGATCCGCTTCCTGCAACCTTCGAAAGCCCTAGACAAAGTTCTTTTTGTTGAATTGCTCTGCGTGTGGGGAGGGCATAAAAAATGCCTACAGCCATTTCCGAAACGTCCTATATGCGCTCCTATTGCCTTCCTTTATTATCCCGAGTCTAGTGAACAGAGGGTAAAAATAAGCATGCAAAGCAGCAATTGAAGAATGATCGAGTTTTTAATTCTGAAATTGCATAAGCTGCCAAGCTTTTTCCAAGCTATAAGATAAACACTGATATATCTTTTATCGAAAGGGTAATCGGGTCAGTGGCGGCGTACCATAAATAAAAAAGTACAATTACAAAAAAAAGGATGTGGCTCATGGCAGCTGTCGAAGCAGGGCTTCGTGTAGTAGGAGGAACAAGCATTGGTAGCGGCTTTGATGACGTGCTTGCGATTGAAAAAACATTGACTCCACAAGTTGTAATCGCTTTGTGTGGCCCTTTGGGGACTCCGCTACATGAGGTTGCTCAAAGTTTCAAGGAGCTTTTGCTAAGTACGGATTACGGCTACGAATATGTAGAGATAATCAGGCTAAGTGACGAGATACGAAATCATAAAGGCATCGGCCCTGAAAGCTCAACCCAAGAGCTCATTGAAGCTGGAAATGAGTTGCGCAGAGATCATGGGAATGAAGTATTAGCGAAACTGGCGGTGAGGAGAATAAGTGTTGCCCGAGCCGCTGAGCAGGCGAAAGCTACCGCTGCAAAAAAATCTGAACATCCTGACCTATTTAATGATGATGCAGATGATGTATTAGTCCCGAATGTGACACTGAAATGGTGTCATATTATTGATTCTGTGAAGCATGTCGACGAGCTACGTCTGTTGCGATCGATCTATGGAGAGATGTTGTATGTAGTAGGTGTCTATTCTCCTATAGAAATGCGCATAGCTAGACTTGAGAGTGAATCAAAGAATGAGAAAATCCATGATTTGATTGATCGTGATTCAGGCGAAGAGATAGACCACGGTCAGCGCGTTGAGGATACATTCCCGCAATCCGATTTTTTTCTGCGCGTTGAGAAAACAACCGATTCACATCGAATTAGTAGAGTAAGGCGCTTTTTGGATTTGATGCTGGGGACCGTAATTGCAACTCCGACAGTTAATGAACGCGCAATGTATGCTGCTTTTTCGGCAGCTAGGAGTTCAGCGTGCCTTTCCAGGCAAGTTGGTGCTGCAATTACTAGTAAAGAAGGGGAGTTGATATCGACAGGGTGGAATGATGTTCCTAAAGCATTCGGTGGGCTGTATCAGACAGAGGGTGATGGGCTCAGTTCTGATGAGGATCGTCGGTGTTGGAATATGGGGGGTGGTGTTTGTTCAAATGATCAGGAAAAGAAGGCAATATCTAACTTCATTGTGGATAAGCTGATTGAGTCGGAAATCATACCTGCTGATAAAAAGGACGCGGCTTTATTAGTTATTAGAAGTAAAACTCAACTTAAGAGTTTGATTGAATTCTCTAGAGCGGTACATGCTGAAATGCACGCTTTGCTCAATGCTGGGGCAACAGACGGCGCAAAAATTCGAAATGGGAAATTATTTGTCACCACTTATCCCTGCCATTCGTGTGCAAGGCATTTGGTAGCAGCGGGAATTAAAGAAGTGATTTTTCTTGAGCCTTACCGTAAGAGTCTTGCTACCAGATTGCATCAGGATGCTATAACTGAGAATGAGAGTGATACATCGAAGGTGCGGGTGCTCCCTTTCGATGGCGTGGCGCCATCGCGGTTCCTCAAATTCTTTTCCGCCCATCCCGCTGGTCGGAAAAAAGATGGGCGCATGATCCTAAGAGATGCGGAACCAGTGGCACGTATCTCAATGGAGGCGGTCTCTACTCTTGAAGGATTGGTGGTGAAGGGACTAGAATCCTGCCGCCTTTAAAGGCCAGTAGCGAAGGAGCTTGTGTATGGATCGGTTAGAAGAAAAACGCGAAGCTGAGACAATGGCGCAGCTATCCTTCTGTTTTGAGGCCGTAAGCTCCGCAAAAATTGTCAGCGCTGTGGGTGGTTGCGAGGCTGACTTCACTCCGAGGGCAATCGCAGATGTTGTTCCTGTACGAAGTGTAGTGTTGTCTTTCCCGCAAAACCGGTGCTTGTCCGGTTCTCAGGCACAGCTAATCCAACGAATTCTCCAGCGCTCTCGTTTTTTTTGAGACGTTCCATTTAGAGAATCGAGAATGATCACATTTTCCTCGTTTGTTCATCGTGGGAAATGTGGGCTCGCTGTGGGGTCAGGCAATCAAATTTAGCGTGTGCAGTGGATCGGGATTTCTGGTTTTCACTCGGACGAGCATTCACAAAATTTCGTTCAGGTAATCCTTGAGCGCAATGACCGGCATTTCAAGCTGCTCCATCGTCCGCGCATTGCCAAAATCAACAGCCAAGCGATTCAACTCCCGCCCCAACGGTGTACCAGCACCCCCTATAGCCTCCAGCGCCAAACCAACACAATGCATCACCCGAAACTGAATCCCCTCAACATCCCCCCGCCGCACCAACAACCCAAAAACCTCCCGCTCATAATCACTCATGATCGGATCATCCCGCAGAATCGGGCTTTCCCCCTCCCGCTCGTAAGCCAGCTTGAGGGCGAATAGGGCAACGGTTTCCAGTGGCAATTCCATTGTGTGAATCCTTGATTCGTTAGCCGGGAGGTTTCGGGTTGTGGCGTTGAAAAGCAAGATCAAAAGATCGCAGCCTTCGGCAGCTCCTACGCGACAGCGGTGAGTTGGCTCACTTTTCTACAGGCGAAAAAAAAGGCCTTGCAAAGCAAGACCTTTCTTAATTTTGGTGCCCCGAGGGAGACTCGAACTCCCACTTCTTGCGAAAACGGATTTTGAATCCGCCGCGTCTACCAATTCCGCCATCAGGGCTTAATGGCCGCGGAGTATAGAGATGAGATTACCGTTGGTCAATCAGGTACATAGAGAATTTTCACTATTTCGGCTAGACTCCCGGCCCCTGCTAGACGAACTCCATCATGCGCGTTGCTGACTTTACTTTCGAACTCCCTGATTCGCTGATCGCTCGCCACCCTTTGGCCGAGCGTCGCAACAGTCGCCTGTTGACCCTGGATGGGGTCAGCGGCGCCCTGGCACACCGTCAATTCACTGATTTGCTCGAGCATTTGCGCCCGGGCGATTTGATGGTGTTCAACAATACCCGGGTGATTCCGGCGCGGCTGTTTGGCCAGAAGGCTTCCGGCGGCAAGCTGGAAATCCTGGTGGAGCGGGTGCTCGACAGTCATCGCGTGCTGGCCCATGTGCGGTCCAGCAAGTCGCCCAAGCCCGGTACGAAGATCCTGATCGACGGCGGCGGCGAGGCAGAAATGCTGGCGCGGCACGATACGTTATTCGAGTTGGGCTTCACCGAAGAGGTGTTGCCGCTGCTCGATCGTGTCGGGCACATGCCGCTGCCTCCTTATATAGATCGCCCGGACGAAGGTTCGGACCGCGAGCGTTATCAGACCGTGTACGCCGAGCGCCTCGGCGCAGTGGCGGCGCCGACGGCGGGGCTGCATTTCGATCAGCCGTTGCTGGATGCGATTGCCGCCAAGGGCGTCGAGACGGCGTTCGTGACCTTGCACGTCGGTGCGGGGACGTTCCAGCCGGTGCGGGTCGAGAAGCTTGAAGACCACCACATGCATAGCGAATGGCTGGAAGTCGGCCAGAACGTGGTGGATGCGGTCGCTGCCTGCCGCGCGCGCGGTGGTCGGGTGGTGGCGGTGGGGACCACCAGCGTGCGTTCCCTGGAAAGCGCCGCCCGCGATGGCGTGCTCAAGCCGTTCAGTGGCGACACTGACATCTTTATCTACCCGGGCCGGCCGTTTCATGTAGTCGATGCCCTGGTCACCAACTTCCATTTGCCTGAATCCACGCTGTTGATGCTGGTTTCGGCGTTCGCCGGTTATCCCGAAGCCATGGCTGCCTATAAAGCAGCGGTGGAGCATGGTTACCGCTTTTTCAGCTACGGTGATGCGATGTTTATCACCCGTAATCCTGCGCCGACTGCCCCTAAAGAATCGGGCCCAGAGGAAACTGTATGAGTCGTATGTCGTTTGAACTGCTGGCCACTGACGGCAAGGCTCGTCGCGGTCGTTTGACCTTCCCGCGCGGTACCGTCGAGACCCCGGCTTTCATGCCGGTGGGCACGTATGGCACCGTGAAGGGCATGTTGCCGAGGGATATCACCGCCACCGGCGCGGAAATCATTCTGGGCAACACCTTCCACTTGTGGTTGCGTCCTGGCACTGAAGTGATCAAGAAGCACGGCGACCTGCACGATTTCATGCAGTGGAAAGGCCCGATTCTTACAGACTCCGGCGGTTTTCAGGTGTTCAGCCTGGGCGCGATGCGCAAGATCAAGGAGGAGGGCGTGACCTTCGCCTCTCCGGTTGATGGCGCCAAAGTGTTCATGGGCCCGGAAGAGTCGATGCAGGTCCAGCGTGACCTGGGCTCTGACATCGTGATGATTTTCGACGAATGCACCCCGTACCCGGCTGACGAAGACGTTGCCCGTGTGTCCATGGAGCTCTCGCTGCGCTGGGCCCAGCGTTCGAAAAACGCCCATGGCGACAACACGGCGGCGCTGTTCGGCATCGTTCAGGGCGGCATGCACCAGGACCTGCGCATGCGCTCCCTGGAAGGCCTCGACAAGATCGGCTTTGATGGCCTGGCCATTGGCGGCCTGTCGGTGGGCGAGCCCAAGCACGAAATGATCAAGGTGCTGGATTACCTGCCGGGCATGATGCCGGCTGACAAACCTCGTTACCTTATGGGCGTTGGCAAACCGGAAGATCTGGTTGAGGGTGTGCGCCGCGGTGTGGACATGTTCGATTGCGTGATGCCAACCCGTAATGCCCGCAACGGGCATCTGTTCATTGATACAGGCGTGCTGAAGATCCGTAACGCGTTCCATCGCCATGATGATACGCCGCTGGATCCGACCTGCGATTGCTACACCTGCCAGAACTTCTCCCGTGCTTATCTGCACCATCTGGACAAGTGCGGCGAAATGCTGGGTAGCATGTTGAATACCATCCACAATTTGCGCCATTACCAGGTGCTTATGGCTGGTTTGCGCGAGGCTATTCAACAGGGTACATTGGCCGCCTTTGTCGATGCCTTCTACGCCAAACGCGGGCTACCTGTTCCGCCTTTGGACTGAGTTTTCTGACCCCAAGATTCAACATTTGCAACTGGAGTGCTAAATGAGCTTTTTTATCTCTAATGCCATGGCCGATGGTGCTGCACCCGCAGCTGCAGGCCCAATGGGCGGCGGCTTTGAGTGGATTTTCCTGGTCGGCTTCCTGGTCATCTTCTACCTGATGATCTGGCGTCCACAGGCCAAGCGCGCCAAAGAGCAGAAGAACCTGCTGGGTAGCCTGCAAAAAGGCGACGAAGTTGTGACCACCGGTGGTATCGCCGGCAAGATCACTAAAGTGGCTGATGACTTCGTGGTTCTGGAAGTTTCCGACACCGTGGAAATGAAGTTCCAGAAAGGCGCCATCGCCGCCACGCTGCCAAAAGGCACGCTAAAAGCGATCTAAGTTTCAACTTCTACTCAATCGACGGGGCGCGCAAGGCGCCCCGCGTCATAAGCGGGCGGCGTGATGCTGAACAAATACCCTCTGTGGAAATACATTCTGATCCTGGCGGTGCTGGCGGTCGGTCTGATTTATTCCGCTCCCAATCTTTATCCTGATGACCCGGCCATTCAGGTCAGCGGTGCAAGTACTGCACTGTTGGTCAATCAGGCTGATCTGGACCGTGTGAGCACTGCGCTCAAAGAGTCCGGGATCAACGTCAAGGCAGCCACGCTGTCGGCGAACGGCAAGGGCGGCCTGATCCGTCTGACCAAGGCTGAAGACCAGCTGCCGGCCAAAGACGTAGTGCGCAAGGCATTGGGTGATGACTACGTCGTTGCACTGAACCTGGCACAAACCACCCCGCAATGGCTGCGCAGCCTCGGCGCGCACCCGATGAAGCTGGGTCTGGACTTGTCCGGTGGTGTGCACTTCCTGCTGGAAGTGGATATGGACAAAGCCCTCGACGCCCGCCTGAAAGTCTACGAAGGCGACGTCAAGAGCCTGTTGCGTAAAGAGAAACTGCGCTATCGCAGCCTGCCGCAACTCAATGGTGCCATTCAGCTGGGCTTCACTGATGAAGCAACCCGCGAACAGGCCCGTGCGCTGGTCCGCAAGAGCTTCAACGATTTCGACATTGTTCCGGCCGATCTCAATGGTCAACCGGTGCTGCGTCTGGCGATGACCCCGGCCAAGCTGGCGGAAATCCGTGAATACTCCATCAAGCAGAACTTGACCACGGTACGTAACCGCGTCAACGAACTGGGTGTTGCCGAACCGATTGTTCAGCGTCAGGGTGCCAACCGCATCGTGGTTGAGCTGCCGGGCGTGCAGGACACCGCAGAAGCCAAGCGTATCCTCGGCAAGACGGCCAACCTCGAGTTTCGTCTGGCTGCTGAGCCAGGTGCTTCGAAAGCCACTTCCGAAACCTTCGAGTTCCGTGAAGGCAAGCGTCCGCCGGCACAGATCGAGCGTGGCCTGATCATCACCGGTGACCAGGTAACTGACGCCAAGGCTGGCTTCGGCGAGCACGGCACGCCAGAAGTGAACATCCGTCTGGATGGTCATGGTGGCGAGCTGATGAGTCGTGCGACTCGCAGCAACGTCGGTCGCAGCATGGCGGTGATCTTCATCGAACAGCGTCCTGTCACCACCTACACCAAGCAATTGGTTGATGGTGTCGAGAAAGACGTCGCGGTTCAAACGTTCAAAGAAGAGAAGAAGATCATCAGCCTGGCGACCATCCAGTCGCCACTGGGTGCTCAGTTCCGTATTACTGGCCTGAACGGTCAGGGCGAGTCGTCCGAACTGGCGCTGCTGTTGCGTGCCGGTGGTCTGGCTGCACCAATGTACTTCGCTGAAGAGCGCACCATTGGCCCGAGCCTGGGTGCTGACAACATCACCAAGGGTATCGATGCATCGCTGTGGGGCATGCTGTTTGTCTCGCTGTTCATCATCGCCATTTACCGTTTCTTCGGCATCATCGCCACCGTCGCTCTGGGCGTGAACATGGTGCTGCTGCTGGCCTTGATGTCGCTGCTGGGTGCAACGCTGACCCTGCCGGGTATCGCCGGTATCGTGCTGACCATGGGTATGGCGGTCGACGCCAACGTACTGATTTTCTCGCGTATTCGTGAAGAGATCGCGGCAGGCATGACGGTACAACGGGCAATCAACGAAGGCTTCGGCCGGGCATTCACCGCGATTCTCGACGCCAACCTGACAACATTGTTGGTCGGCGGGATTCTCTTTGCGATGGGCACCGGTCCCGTCAAAGGCTTCGCAGTGACCATGTCCCTCGGGATCTTTACCTCGATGTTCACGGCCATCATGGTGACCCGCGCGATGGTCAACCTGATCTTCGGCGGTCGGGACTTCAAGAAGTTGTGGATTTAAGGGGCTGCCATGTTACGTACAATCAACTTCATGGGCGTTCGCAACTTCGCGTTCGGCGTCACATTGTTCCTTACGGCGCTGGCCATTTTCAGCGTCGTCCACAAGGGCATGAACTGGGGGCTGGATTTCACCGGTGGTACGCTCATTGAGCTGACCTACGAGCATCCAGCCGATGTCACCAAGGTGCGTGAGCAACTGACTTCGGCGGGTTACCACGAAGCCATCGTTCAGAGCTTTGGTGCGACCACCGATCTGCTCGTGCGTATGCCGGGTGAAGACCCGCAACTGGGTCACCAGGTGGCCGATGCCTTGAAAAAGGTCGGCGGCGATAACCCGGCCGAGGTCAAGCGTGTCGAGTTCGTCGGCCCGCAGGTAGGTGAAGAGCTGCGCGACCAGGGCGGCCTCGGCATGCTGATGGCGCTGGGCGGCATCCTGATCTACCTGGCTTTCCGCTTTCAGTGGAAGTTCGCGGTCGGCGCCATTGTTTCGCTGATCCACGACGTGATCGTGACCGTCGGTATCCTGTCGTTCTTCCAGATCACCTTCGATTTGACGGTCCTGGCGGCGGTGCTGGCGATTATCGGGTACTCGCTCAACGACACCATCGTGGTATTCGACCGGGTTCGTGAGAACTTCCGTGTACTGCGCAAGGCCAGCCTGATCGAGAACATCAACATCTCGACCACGCAAACCCTGCTGCGGACCATGGCGACGTCGATCTCCACCTTGCTGGCGATCTCGGCGCTGTTGTTCTTCGGTGGCGACAACCTGTTCGGCTTCTCGATCGCCCTGTTCATCGGTGTTCTGGCGGGTACCTACTCGTCGATCTACATCGCGAACGTGGTGCTGATCTGGCTGAACCTGAACAGCGAGGATTTGATTCCTCCTGCGGCTACCGAGAAGGAAATCGACGACCGTCCATAACGGCCATCGTTTTTCCAGCTGTTAGCCAAAAAAGGCGCGAGTTGAACTCGCGCCTTTTTTTATGCTCCAAGGCTGGGAGAAGCGCGGGCAATGACCCGCATGTGATGGTCAGGAGGTTCATGTGAACAAGTCGTTACTGGTTGGTGCGGTATTGGGTGCTGTCGGTGTGACTGCCGGGGGTGCTGTTGCCACCTACAGCCTGGTAAAAAGCGGCCCTGAGTATGCGCAAGTTCTGGCGGTTGAGCCGGTCAAGACACAGATCAAGACTCCACGTGAAGTGTGCAAGGACGTTGCAGTGACTCGGCAAGCGCCAGTCAAGGATCAGCATCAGATCATGGGCACAGTGCTCGGTGCTGTCGGTGGTGGTCTGTTGGGCAATATGGTTGGTGGCGGTAATGGCAAGAAGCTTGCCACCGTTGCGGGCGCTGTTGGCGGCGGATATGCCGGTAACAAGGTTCAGGAAGGCATGCAGAACCGTGATACCTACACCACGACGCAAACTCGGTGTAATACGGTGAACGACATCAGCGACAAGGTTGTCGGCTACGACGTCCGTTACTCGCTGGACGGCAAGGAAGGCAAAGTGCGGATGGATCGCGATCCGGGCAACCAGATTCCGGTCGATAAAGAAGGCAAGCTGGTTTTGTCGCAGAACGAACCGGCTCAGTGATGAGCTGATTGCCAGAATCAAAAAGAAGCACCTGAAAGGGTGCTTTTTTGTGCCCGCTATTTTCGCAGCGCCACTAACCCCTGTGGGGGCGGGCTTGCTCGCGAATGCGGTGTATCAGTCGACATGGATGTTGAATGACAGACTGCATTCGCGAGCAAGCCCGCTCCCACATTGGGTTTTGTGGTGGTCTTGAAGGCAAATTCCAGGCATAAAAAAAGCACCCCGAAGGGTGCTTTTTTGTAGCGCTCGCTTAGCGTTTCAGCGAAGCCGGCAGGTGAGGCTGGATGGCCGTCAGAACTGCTTTGAAGCATTTGGTGTTGCCAGCAACGACGTGGCCTTTTTCAAGGAAGTCGTGACCGCCGGTGAAGTCGCTCACCAAGCCGCCGGCTTCCTGGATCAGCAGGGCGCCTGCAGCCATGTCCCACTCGGACAAGCCCGACTCCCAGAATGCGTCGAAACGACCGGCAGCCACGTAGGCCAGGTCCAGGCTAGCCGAGCCGGCGCGACGGATGCCGGCGGTCTGGCCAACCAGGGCGCGGAACATGCCCAGGTAGTTGTCGAGGTTGTCCATCTGGTCGTCACGGAACGGGAAGCCGGTACCCAGCAGGGCGCCGTCGAGGCTGGTGCGACCGCTGACGCGCAGGCGACGACCGTTCAGTTGAGCGCCGCGACCACGGCTGGCAGTGAATTCTTCCTGGCGAACCGGGTCCAGAACAACAGCGTGTTCCAGGCGACCGCGGTATTTGCAGGCGATGCTGACAGCGAAGTGAGGAATGCCGCGCAGGAAGTTGGTGGTGCCGTCCAGCGGATCGATGATCCACAGGTATTCTTCGCCTTCGCCGCTACCTGGGTGCATACCGGTTTCTTCACCGAGAATGCCATGGGTAGGGTAGGCCTTGCGCAGCGCGTCGATGATTTTCTGTTCGGCGGCGCGATCCACCTCGGATACGTAATCCTTGGCGTCTTTTTCGTCGACCTTGATGGTATCCAGGCGCTCGATGGAGCGGAAGATCAATTCACTGGCGCTGCGGGCGGCGCGCAGCGCGATATTCAGCATGGGCTGCATGGATGTGTCACCTAAGGTTGTTAAAGAAAGCCGGGCATTCTATCAGAAAGTTTCTACAGGTGAAGGTCGGTGTTCGCTTTCATAGCTTAACGGTAGGTTGAGCTGTAAGATTCGGCTCCCTAATTTAGTGTTCGAGATCGCCTCCCGTGCTGCAAAACATTCGTGTCGTCCTGGTCAATACCAGCCATCCCGGCAATATCGGCGGGGCTGCGCGTGCCATGAAGAACATGGGCCTGTCGCGGCTGGTGCTGGTCGAACCGCGGTTGTTCCCGCATCACGAGGCCGATGCTCGTGCCTCCGGTGCCGGTGACATCCTTGAAAACGCGCAAGTCGTCGCCACCTTGGAAGATGCCTTGGTCGGTTGCAATCTGGTGCTCGGCACCAGTGCTCGTGACCGCCGCATTCCCTGGCCGCTGCTCGATCCCCGCGAATGCGGTGTGAAAGTGGTCGAGGAGGCTGCGCAGGGTGCCGAGATTGCCTTGGTCTTTGGTCGTGAAGATTCCGGCCTGACCAATGAAGAGCTGCAGCGATGTCATTATCACGTGCACATCCCATCAGACCCTGAGTTCAGCTCGCTGAACCTTGGGGCGGCGGTGCAGGTGTTGAGTTATGAAGTGCGCATGTCCTGGCTCGCAGCCGCGGGTCAGCCGAGCAAGGTCGAGAAGGATGAAGTGGCGTCCACCAAGAGTGGTGAATTGGCGACCATGGATGAGCTGGAGCGATTCTATGAGCACCTGGAGCAAACCCTGGTGGCCATTGAATTTCTCGATCCGGAAAAGCCGCGACACTTGATGGCGCGCCTGCGTCGGTTGTACGGACGAAGCTCGGTCAGCCGGGCGGAAATGAATATATTGCGTGGCATCCTCACGGAAACCCAGAAAGCGGCCCGTGGTGAGCTTCTTAAGCGGAAGGATTGAAAAATGTTTGAGCGTTTGCGTGAAGATATCCAGAGTGTTTTCCACCGTGATCCGGCAGCGCGTAACGCTTTTGAAGTCCTGACTTGCTACCCCGGCATGCATGCCATCTGGATTCATCGCCTGTCGTCAGCCCTATGGGGTATGGGCTGGAAGTGGCTGGCGCGTCTGGTCTCGAATTTTGGCCGATGGTTGACCGGGATTGAGATTCATCCGGGCGCCAAGGTCGGTCGTCGTTTCTTTATTGACCATGGCATGGGCATTGTCATCGGTGAGACCGCCGAAATCGGCAACGACGTCACCCTTTATCAGGGTGTGACCCTCGGTGGCACCAGTTGGAACAAGGGCAAGCGTCACCCGACCCTCGAAGACGGGGTTGTGGTGGGGGCGGGCGCCAAGGTGCTCGGGCCATTCACGGTCGGCGCCGGGGCCAAGGTCGGTTCCAATGCAGTGGTGACCAAGGCTGTTCCGCCGGGTGCGACGGTCGTCGGGATTCCAGGGCGGATCATCGTCAAGTCCGATGAAGAGCAAGATGCCAAGCGCAAGGCAATGGCCGAGAAGATCGGCTTCGATGCTTATGGCGTCGGTGAAGACATGCCGGACCCGGTGGCGCGTGCCATTGGTCAGTTGCTGGATCACCTGCAGGCGGTCGATGGTCGTCTGGAGGGGATGTGCGGTGCCTTGAAGGATCTGGGCAGTAATTACTGCGCCAAGGATTTGCCTGAACTGCGTGAAGAAGACTTCGCCTGCGTAAAAGGCAAAGACGAAACCAAGGCCGGCTGATGCCTGTGGAGCTGCCGAAGGCTGCGATCTTTTGACTTTGCTTTTCAAAGGCGAAGATCAAAAGATCGCAGCCTTCGGCAGCTCCTTGTATCTCGACTATTGCTCCGTCAGGAGCGATAGTTCTCGACTGATCATCGAGGGAGGGACCTGGAAGCCGTGCAGCTCCTTAGGCTTTTTGCCTGTGACGTAGATCGTGCTCCAACCCTCCGCACTCACTCGTATAGTTCGAACGGTATCTTGGGCCCGCCTCTGGCTAGAGCCCGCATTCGCAAGGTCGGACAGAGTGCAGTGATGATCGCAATTGATCTGATTGGGAGAGTGTTATGTCCAGTTTCGTCGGCGTCGATGTCGCTAAAAACACCTTTGATATCGCTACACATCTGCCAAATGGCAAGCATAAAACCAAGGCCAAACTGGCTAACAATTCCAAGGGTTTCAAAGAGTTTGAAGTTTGGTTGCAGAAGCAGGCCGAGCCTTCGACCCTGATCGTGATGGAAGCGACCAGTGTCTATCATCTGGAGCTCGCCGAGTTCGTCTACAACAAGGGTTATCGGGTCTGCGTGGTGAATCCGGCCACGACTCACGCGTATGCGGGCAGCGAGTTACGTCGGATCAAAACCGACAAGAGTGATGCCAAGCTGATCGCCGACTTCGCTAAAGAAAAAAATGAAAAGCTCAAGCTTTGGGCTCCGGAACCGCTGAAGTTCCGCCAACTGAAGGCCATGGTTCGTCGCCTGGATGACCTTCAAGAGATGGAGCAAATGGAGCGTAATCGTCTGGACGTGTCCGACGAAAAGGTCAAAGAGTCGATCAACTCGGTGATTGGCCACATCGAAAAAGAAATCGTTGAAACCCACAAGGCGATCAAAAAACATATCGATGACGACCCCGACATGCGCCAGATGCGCGACTTGGTCGTGACCATCGACGGCATTGGCGAGAAAACGCTTGAGCGGTTGCTGGCTGAGCTGGGCGACCTGCGCAAGTACGACGACCCTCGAAAACTTGTCGCGGCTGCTGGCCTGAATCCAGAACTCCAGGAATCAGGGCTCCTCAAGGGCCGCAGCCCGATCTCGAAGATCGGCTCAGCGCGCTTGCGCGCAGGCCTATACATGCCGGGCTTGGTCGCGTTGCAACACAACAAAGCAATAATCGCCATGAAAGATCGCCTGAAGGCCAACGGCAAGGCCCCCAAGCAGATCATCTGTGCTGCCATGCGCAAGCTGCTGCATTACGTTTACGCAGTGCTCAAATCGGGCCAGCCATATGACCCTGAATTTGCGCTTGCTCGGTGAGATTCAAGACGGTATCTACGTAGGTCGTGATCATGCAATGGCACGGCGCTGACCGGTGTGCCATTAGGCTGCAGACCCTGATATGATGCGCGCGCTCTTTTGCGGGTAAACCTGACTAAAGTACTAGGTCTTATAGTTGACTTAAATACTCGGGAATTGCATACTCGCCCCATTCCGAACTCCGTGGTAATTGTCCATGAGACTGACTACAAAAGGCCGATACGCCGTGACCGCCATGCTTGACCTGGCGTTGCATGCGCAGCACGGGCCGGTGTCCCTGGCCGATATCTCCGAGCGCCAAGGCATCTCCCTGTCCTACCTTGAACAGCTTTTCGCCAAATTGCGTCGTAGCAATCTGGTCTCCAGTGTTCGTGGTCCGGGCGGTGGCTACCAACTGTCCCGCGACATGCAGGGCATCCAGGTCGCCCAAGTGATCGATGCGGTAAACGAATCGGTCGATGCAACCAAATGCCAGGGCCAAGGTGATTGCCATTCCGGCGATACCTGTCTGACCCACCACTTGTGGTGCGATCTGAGCCTGCAGATTCACGAATTTCTGAGCGGTATCAGCTTGGCTGACCTTGTAACTCGCCGTGAGGTGCAAGAAGTAGCCCAGCGTCAGGATCAGCGCCGTTGCAATGGCAAGGCGCCACGCCTGGACAAGATTGAAGCGTCCGCCGTCGAATGACAGCCAAAGAGCAAGCGGCACGCCAGCCAGCCTGATTTAGGAGATAGTCCATGAAATTGCCGATTTACCTTGATTACTCTGCGACCACCCCGGTTGATCCGCGTGTCGCGCAAAAGATGAGTGAATGCCTGCTGGTCGACGGAAACTTCGGTAACCCGGCGTCCCGTTCCCATGTGTTCGGCTGGAAAGCTGAAGAGTCCGTCGAAAACGCCCGTCGTCAGGTCGCAGATCTGGTCAACGCCGACCCGCGTGAAATCGTCTGGACCTCTGGTGCCACCGAATCCGACAACCTGGCAATCAAGGGTGCGGCGCATTTCTATGCGACCAAAGGCAAACACCTGATCACCACCAAGATTGAGCACAAGGCTGTCCTCGACACCATGCGCCAACTGGAGCGTGAAGGCTTCGAAGTGACCTACCTCGAGCCTCAGACTGATGGTCTGGTAACGCCTGCAATGATCGAAGCAGCACTGCGTGACGACACCATCCTGGTTTCGGTCATGCACGTGAACAACGAAATCGGCACCATCAACGACATCGCAGCCATCGGCGAACTGACCCGCTCCAAGGGCATTCTGTTCCACGTTGACGCGGCTCAGTCCACCGGCAAGGTTGATATCGACCTGTCGAAGCTGAAAGTCGACATGATGTCGTTCTCTGCCCACAAAACCTACGGCCCTAAAGGCATCGGCGCGCTGTACGTCAGCCGCAAGCCGCGTGTTCGCATCGAAGCGACCATGCATGGCGGCGGTCACGAACGTGGCATGCGTTCCGGCACCCTGGCGACTCACCAAATCGTCGGCATGGGTGAAGCCTTCCGTGTAGCCAAGGAAGACATGGCTGCCGAGAACGTGCGCATCAAAGCCCTGAGCGACCGCTTCTTCAAGCAGGTCGAAGGCCTGGAAGAGCTGTACATCAACGGCAGCATGACCGCCCGCGTACCGCACAACCTGAACCTGAGCTTCAACTACGTTGAAGGCGAGTCGCTGATCATGGCCCTCAAGGATCTGGCGGTTTCGTCCGGTTCGGCCTGCACCTCGGCCTCCCTTGAGCCTTCGTACGTACTGCGCGCCCTGGGCCGCAACGACGAACTGGCACACAGCTCGATTCGCTTCACCTTCGGCCGTTTCACCACCGAAGAAGAAATCGACTACGCCGCGCAGAAAGTCTGCGAGGCCGTTACCAAGCTGCGCACTTTGTCGCCGCTGTGGGACATGTACAAAGACGGTGTCGACATTTCGAAAATCGAGTGGGCGGCACACTGATTTCAAGTCGCCGCAAACCGGCCCTGCAATACTTAAGTGTGCAGGGCTCAAGAGCGACTCTCTGATGAGTGAGGATTAAGAATCATGGCTTACAGCGAAAAGGTCATCGACCACTACGAGAACCCGCGCAACGTCGGCAAGATGGACGCGGAAGACCCGGATGTCGGCACTGGCATGGTCGGCGCTCCGGCGTGCGGCGACGTGATGCGTCTGCAGATCAAGGTTAACGAGCAAGGTATCATCGAAGACGCCAAGTTCAAGACCTATGGTTGCGGTTCCGCTATCGCGTCCAGCTCCCTGGCCACCGAGTGGATGAAAGGCAAGACTCTGGATGAAGCAGAGACCATCAAGAACACTCAGCTGGCTGAAGAACTGGCCCTGCCGCCAGTGAAAATTCACTGCTCCGTACTTGCTGAAGACGCTATCAAAGCGGCCGTTCGCGACTACAAGCAGAAGAAAGGCTTGATCTGACTTTCAAGTATTGGCGACGAGTAAGGAGTCACCGATGGCTATCAGCATGACAGAAGCGGCAGCTCAACACGTGCGACGCTCCCTCAACGGGCGCGGCAAAGGTGAAGGGATTCGTCTGGGTGTTCGCACCACAGGCTGTTCCGGCCTTGCCTACGTGCTGGAGTTCGTCGACGAGGTGGTTGCAGAGGATCAGGTGTTCGAAAGTCACGGCGAGAAAGTGATCATCGACCCGAAAAGCCTGGCATACCTGGACGGCACCGAGCTCGATTTCGTCAAGGAAGGGTTGAACGAAGGCTTCAAGTTCAACAATCCCAACGTACGCGGTGAATGTGGCTGCGGCGAAAGCTTCAACATCTGAGGCTGCGCGTGGGTATTCCTTGTCATTACGCTTTATTTGAACTGCAGCCGAGCTTCCGTCTGGATCTCGAACAGTTGGCCACGCGCTATCGTGAGTTGGCGCGCGGTGTTCATCCGGACCGCTTTGCCGACGCTCCCGAGCGCGAGCAGCGGCTGGCGCTCGAGCAATCCGCGAACCTCAACGAGGCTTACCAGACGCTCAAAAGCCCCCCGAAACGCGCGCGTTATCTGCTCGCCATGGGTGGTCGCGAGTTGCCGCTGGAGGTCACGGTGCATGATCCGGAGTTTCTTCTGCAACAGATGCAATGGCGCGAAGAGCTCGAAGACCTGCAAGACAGCGCCGACCTGGCCGGCATTGCCGTGTTCAAGCGCCGCTTGAAGGTTGCACAGGATGAACTGAACGAAAGCTTCGCAGTTTGTTGGGATGATGCAGCGCAACGTGAGCAGGCCGAACGCCTGATGCGGCGTATGCAGTTCCTCGACAAGCTCACCTACGAAGTGCGCCAGTTAGAAGAGCGCCTCGACGATTAACCCAGTGCCGCTCCGGTCGCACGCCTGATATACAGATAAGTCCTGATTACGATGGCCCTACTGCAGATCGCCGAACCCGGCCAAAGTCCTCAACCGCACCAGCGTCGTCTGGCTGTGGGGATCGACTTGGGCACTACCAATTCGCTGGTCGCTGCATTGCGCAGTGGTCTTTCCGAGCCTCTGGCCGACGCCGATGGGCAGGTCATCCTGCCGTCTGCCGTGCGCTATCACGCCGACCGCGTCGAAGTTGGCGAATCCGCCAAACTGGCTGCCGCTACCGATCCCTTGAACACCGTGCTGTCGGTCAAGCGCTTGATGGGTCGTGGTCTGTCCGACGTCAAGCAATTGGGCGATCAATTGCCATACCGCTTTGTCGGTGGCGAATCGCACATGCCGTTCATCGACACCGTGCAAGGTCCGAAAAGTCCGGTCGAAGTCTCTGCCGAAATCCTCAAGGTGCTGCGTCAGCGCGCCGAGTCGACGTTGGGCGGTGAGCTGGTGGGCGCGGTGATCACCGTTCCGGCCTATTTCGATGATGCTCAGCGCCAAGCCACCAAGGACGCGGCCAAGCTGGCTGGTCTTAACGTGCTGCGTTTGCTCAATGAGCCGACTGCCGCTGCGGTGGCTTATGGTCTGGATCAGCATGCTGAAGGCCTGGTCGCTATTTATGACTTGGGCGGCGGTACATTCGATATTTCGATTCTGCGCCTGACTGGCGGCGTGTTTGAAGTGTTGGCCACTGGTGGCGATAGCGCCTTGGGCGGCGACGACTTCGATCACGCGATCGCTGGCTGGATCATTGAGCGCGCCGGTTTGTCCGCCGACCTCGATCCGGGCGCACAACGCCATCTGCTGCAAACCGCGTGTGCGGCCAAAGAAGCCCTGACCACGGTCGCAACTGTTGAAGTCGCTTGCGGCGACTGGAAAGCCCAGTTGACCCGCGAAGCCTTCGATGCGCTGATCGAGCCGATGGTTGCCCGCAGCCTGAAAGCCTGTCGCCGTGCAGTGCGTGACTCCGGCATCGAGCTGGAAGAAGTGCACGCTGTAGTTATGGTCGGCGGCTCTACTCGCGTACCTCGCGTTCGCGACGCCGTCGCTGAAGCCTTTGGTCGTCAGCCGTTGACCGAAATCGATCCGGATCAAGTGGTGGCCATTGGTGCCGCGATCCAGGCCGATACCTTGGCTGGCAACAAGCGCGATGGCGGCGAGCTGCTGCTGCTCGACGTGATTCCATTGTCCCTGGGGCTGGAAACCATGGGCGGCCTGATGGAGAAGGTGATTCCGCGCAACACCACCATCCCCGTCGCCCGCGCCCAGGACTTCACCACATACAAAGATGGCCAGTCGGCCATGGCGATTCACGTCTTGCAGGGCGAGCGTGAGTTGATCAGCGATTGCCGTTCCCTGGCGCGCTTCGAATTGCGCGGCATTCCGGCGATGGTGGCTGGCGCGGCGAAGATTCGCGTGACCTTCCAGGTCGATGCCGATGGTCTGCTCAGCGTTGCGGCGCGTGAGTTGGGCTCGGGCGTCGAAGCCAGTATTCAGGTCAAGCCGTCCTACGGCCTGACCGACGGCGAAATCGCCAAGATGCTGAAAGATTCGTTCCAGCACGCCAACGACGACAAAGTCGCTCGTGTATTGCGTGAGCAGCAAGTCGATGCCCAGCGCCTGATCGAAGCGGTGCAGGGCGCCCTCGAGGTTGATGGCGAGCGCCTGCTCGACGCCGAAGAGCGGATGGTCATCGAGATGCAAGTGCAGGAACTGACCGAACTGATGAAAGGCACCGATGGTTTCGCCATCGAGCAGCAGACCAAGCGTCTGTCGCAAGTGACTGATGCCTTTGCTGCCCGCCGCCTGGACTCGACGGTGAAAGCCGCTCTGGCGGGGCGCAACCTGAATGAAATCGAGGAATAACTGATGCCGCAGATCATTTTTCTGCCTCACGCCGAGCATTGCCCGGACGGTATGGTTGTCGAGGCTGAAACCGGTAAGTCCATTCTCGAAGTGGCTCATGACAACCACATCGAGATGGAAAGCGCCTGTGGCGGCGTTTGCGCCTGCACCACCTGTCACTGCATCATTCGTGAAGGTTTCAACTCGCTCGAAGAAGCCGATGAGCTGGAAGAGGACTTTCTTGATCGGGCCTGGGGTCTGGAGCCGCAATCTCGTCTAGGCTGTCAGGCGATTGTCGGGACTGAAGACCTGACCGTCGAGATTCCAAAGTATTCGCTCAACCATGCAGCCGAAGCGCCGCACTGATTCAAGGAACTGTCATGAGTCTCAAGTGGACTGATGTGCTGGAAATCGCAATACAGTTGGCTGAAAGCAAGCCTGAAGTGGACCCTATGTCGGTCAACTTCGTCGATCTGCGCAAATGGGTGATGGAATTGCCCGAGTTCGACGACAAGCCTGAGCACTGTGGCGAGAAGGTCCTGGAGGCCATTCAGGCCCACTGGATCGAAGAACGCGACTGAGCCACGCTGCAGGTTAGGCAATACCCAAGAACCCGCGTATAATTCGCGGGTTTAATTTTTCACAAATTACCGTTTCTGGAGTTACACCATGGCTGTTCAACGTACTTTCTCCATCATCAAGCCTGACGCTGTTGCAAAAAACGTTATCGGCGAGATCACCACTCGTTTCGAAAAAGCTGGCCTGCGCGTTGTAGCTTCGAAACTGAAGCAACTGTCCAAAGCTGAAGCTGAAGGCTTCTACGCTGAGCACAGCGCTCGTGGTTTCTTCGGCGACCTGGTTGCTTTCATGATCTCCGGTCCGGTTGTCGTTCAGGTTCTGGAAGGCGAAAACGCTATCGCTCTGAACCGTGAGCTGATGGGCGCTACCAACCCTAAAGAAGCTGCTGCCGGCACCATCCGCGCTGACTTCGCTGATTCGATCGACGCCAACGCTGTACACGGTTCGGACTCCGAAGCCGCTGCTGCTCGCGAAATCTCGTACTTCTTCGCAGCTACTGAAGTAACCACTCGCTAAGCATTGGCTTATGAGTGAAGGTGAATCCATGACTACATCGACTGTTAAAACTAACCTGCTGGGTCTGACTCAGCTGGAAATGGAAAAATTCTTCGACTCAATCGGGGAGAAGCGTTTCCGTGCCGGTCAGGTAATGAAATGGATTCACCACCTTGGCGTCGATGATTTCGACGCCATGACGAACGTCAGCAAAGCCTTGCGCGACAAGCTCAAGGTCATTGCTGAAGTTCGCGGTCCTGAAGTGGTCAGCGAGGACATTTCCACCGACGGCACCCGTAAGTGGGTGGTGCGCGTGGCGTCCGGTAGCTGCGTCGAGACCGTTTACATTCCCCAGGGCAAACGCGGCACGTTGTGCGTTTCGTCCCAGGCAGGCTGTGCCCTGGATTGCAGTTTCTGCTCCACCGGCAAGCAAGGTTTCAACAGCAACCTCACCGCCGCCGAAGTCATCGGCCAAGTGTGGATTGCCAATAAATCGTTCGGCAGCATCCCGGCAACCGCCGACCGTGCCATCACCAACGTGGTGATGATGGGCATGGGTGAGCCGCTGCTGAACTTCGACAACGTCGTGGCTGCCATGCATCTGATGATGGATGACCTGGGCTACGGAATCTCCAAGCGCCGCGTGACCCTGTCCACTTCGGGCGTGGTGCCGATGATCGATGAGCTGTCCAAGCACATCGACGTTTCCCTGGCGTTGTCGCTGCACGCACCAAATGACGCATTGCGTAACCAATTGGTGCCGATCAACAAGAAATATCCGCTTAAGATGCTGCTCGAGTCTTGCCAGCGCTACATGGCGACCTTGGGCGAGAAGCGTGTGTTGACCATTGAGTACACCATGCTCAAGGACATCAACGACAAGGTTGAGCACGCCGTCGAGATGATCGAACTGCTCAAGAATGTACCCTGCAAGATCAACCTGATTCCGTTCAACCCGTTCCCGCATTCCGGCTATGAGCGTCCAAGCAACAACGCCATTCGCCGTTTTCAGGATCAGCTTCACCATGCCGGCTACAACGTCACCGTGCGCACCACGCGTGGTGAAGACATCGATGCCGCGTGTGGCCAATTGGTAGGGCAGGTGCTGGATCGCACCCGTCGCAGCGAACGTTATATCGCGGTGCGTGAATTGAGCGCCGAGAACGATTTGGCACAGAACGCCGCGAACAATAATTAAGAGAGGATCTCTATGTCCCTGCGCTTTGCGCTGCTTGTGCTGTTGGCCAGCCTCTGTGCTGGTTGTGTCCTGTCGGGCGATTTCAACCCGATGAAGACCAGCAAGGGCCGCGACGAAGCGCGTGCCGCCTACGTGCAGCTGGGGCTGGGGTACTTGCAGCAAGGGATGACCGAACGGGCGAAAGTGCCGTTGAAAAAGGCGCTGGACCTGGATAATTCGGACCCTGACGCCAACGCGGCGCTGGGTCTGGTGTTTCAGGCAGAGATGGAGCCGGAGCTGGCCGATCAGCACTTTCGCAAAGCGCTGTCTTCCCGTCCCACCGATGCACGTATCCTGAACAACTACGGCAGTTTTCTGTACGAAGAAAAACGATACAAGGAAGCGTACGAGCGCTTTGAGCAGGCCGCCGCCGATACCCTGTATCCTGAGCGTTCTCGGGTGTTCGAAAACCTGGGCATGACCGCTTCCAAGCTTGGCCAGCGTGATCTGGCCCAGCAGCAACTGGAAAAAGCCCTGCGTTTGAACCGTCAACAACCACGCGCATTGCTGGAAATGGCTGAGTTGTCTTACGAAGACAGGCATTATGTGCCCGCACGTGACTATTACGACCGTTTTAGCCTGCTCACCGAGCAAAATGCACGTAGTCTATTGCTCGGCGTTCGGCTCGCAAAAGTGTTTGAAGATCGCGACAAGGCCGCCAGTTTTGGCCTGCAATTAAAACGACTCTATCCCGGTACGCCGGAATATCAGCAATACCTGTCGGAGCAATGATGAAAGCGGCGCATCCCGAAGTTGTAGCAGCGAATCGCGTTAACCCCGGTGAGACTTTGCGCCAGGCCCGCGAAAGCAATGGCTGGTCGCTGGCCGAAGTGGCCCTCAAGCTCAACCTCACCGTTAATTCCCTGGGTAATCTGGAATCCGGCGCTTTCGACAAGCTGCCAGGGCATACCTTTGCTCGCGGCTATATTCGCGCTTACGCCAAATTGCTCGGCATGGACCAGACCGTTCTGGTCCAACAATTCGACCAATCCACCGGCACCGACTCCCAGGGCAGCAACGTCCATAGCCTGGGTCGTATCGAAGAGCCGGTTCGGGTTTCCCACACCATTTTGCGAATTGTCAGCCTGCTGTTGCTGATCGCGGTGATTGGTGGTGGTTTTGTCTGGTGGCAGGATCAAACCTCGCTGCGCACCAAGGACCTGGCCAGCCTGACTCCGGAACACGTTGAAGTCGAAGGCGCCGACGGTACCACTCAGATCCATCCGCTGGACGAGCCAGAAGACCAGGCTGTCGCGCAAGGTCAGACTGAAGGCGCGACCACGCTTGCCTTGCCGCAAGCCGAGACCTCGGCTGAAGCACCGACCGAAGCAGAGCCGACCACGCCTGCTCCAGCACTCGCAGCCCCGGCTGTAACGCCTGCGGCACCGGTTCACAATGCTGCGCCTGTCGTTGCGACTCCAGTAGCTCCAGCACCGGTTGCTCCGGCGCCGGCCATGGCTGCTCCGGTTGTTGCTGCACCCGCCGCGACTGCCGCAGGCACCCCTGTGGCTCCAGTGGCCGGCCAGGGTCAGGTTCAACTGCTGTTCACCGCTGATTGCTGGACGCAAGTGACTGACGGCAGCGGCAAAGTGCTGTTAAGCGGTCTCAAGCGCAAAGGCGAAAACGTTTCTGTCAGCGGCAAGCCACCCTTTGCCGTACGTCTGGGCTTCGCCCGTGGCGCGCAAGTCAGCTACAACGGTCAGGTGGTTGATGTCGCTCCGTTCACCAGTGGCGAGACTGCTCGCCTGAAGTTGGGTCAATAAGTCATGCACGGCGAATCTCCAATCAAACGTCGCGAATCCCGCAAGATTTGGGTCGGTAACGTGCCTGTTGGCGGCGATGCGCCTATCGCTGTGCAGAGCATGACCAACAGCGACACCAATGACGTGGCCGCCACCGTGGCCCAGATCAATCGCCTGGAAGCCGCTGGCGTCGATATCGTGCGCATTTCGGTGCCGGACATGGACGCTGCCGAGGCATTCGGCAAGATCAAGCAACTGGTCAAGGTGCCGTTGGTTGCCGACATCCACTTCGACTACAAGATCGCTCTGCGCGTAGCCGAACTGGGCGTTGACTGCCTGCGCATCAACCCGGGCAACATCGGTCGTGAAGATCGCGTGCGTGCGGTGGTTGATGCCGCTCGTGACCGCGGGATCCCGATCCGCATCGGCGTGAACGCCGGTTCCCTGGAAAAAGACCTGCAAAAGAAATACGGCGAGCCGACCCCGGCCGCGCTGGTCGAGTCGGCCCTGCGTCATGTCGAGCACCTGGAACGCCTGAATTTCAAGGACTTCAAGGTCAGCGTGAAGGCTTCCGACGTGTTCATGGCCGTCGCCGCCTATCGCTTGCTGGCCAAGGAAATTGTCCAGCCGCTGCACTTGGGTATCACCGAAGCCGGCGGTTTGCGCTCTGGCACGGTGAAATCCGCCGTGGGCCTCGGTATGCTGCTCGCCGAAGGGATTGGCGATACTATTCGCATCTCGTTGGCGGCTGACCCGGTCGAGGAAGTGAAAGTCGGCTACGACATTCTCAAATCCCTGCACCTGCGTTCCCGTGGTATCAACTTCATCGCCTGCCCGAGCTGCTCGCGGCAGAACTTCGATGTGGTCAAAACCATGAACGAGCTGGAAGGGCGCCTCGAAGATCTGTTGGTGCCGCTGGATGTCGCGGTCATCGGTTGTGTGGTCAACGGGCCGGGCGAAGCCAAGGAAGCCCATATCGGCTTGACCGGCGGCACGCCAAACCTGATTTACATCGACGGCAAGCCGGCGCAGAAACTGACGAATGATAATCTGGTGGATGAGCTTGAACGCTTGATCCGCCAGAAAGCGGCCGAAAAGGTCGAGGCCGACGCAGCTGTAATCGCTCGCGGCTGATCGAACGAATTTAAGGATTTATAGTGAGCAAGTCTCTGCAAGCCATTCGTGGCATGAACGACATCCTGCCCGAGCAGACGCCCCTGTGGCGTCATTTCGAGGGCACTGTCTCGCGTCTGCTGGATAACTACGGTTACAAGCAGATCCGCATGCCGATCGTCGAATTCACCGAGCTGTTCAAGCGCTCCATCGGTGAAGTGACCGACATCGTCGAAAAAGAGATGTACACCTTCGACGACCGCAACGGCGACTCCCTGACCCTGCGCCCTGAAGGCACGGCGGCCTGCGTGCGTGCGGTGCTCGAGCACGGCATCACCGGCGGTGGCCAGGTGCAGAAACTCTGGTACATCGGCCCGATGTTCCGCCACGAACGTCCACAGAAAGGTCGTTATCGCCAGTTCCACCAGATCGGTTGCGAAGTCTTCAACCTGGATGGTCCGGACATCGATGCCGAGCTGATTGTGCTGACCTGGCGTCTGTGGGGCGAGCTGGGCATCCGTGATGCGGTCAAGCTTGAACTCAACAGCCTGGGGACTGCTGAATCCCGCGGTCGTTATCGCGAAGCCCTGGTTGAGTTCCTCTCGGCGCACCTGGACAAGCTCGACGAAGACAGCCAACGCCGTCTGAAAACCAACCCGTTGCGGGTTCTGGACACCAAGAACGCCGACACTCAAGCGGTATTGGTCGACGCGCCGAAAATGGCCGATTACCTCGACGACGAATCCCGCGTGCACTTCGAGGGCCTAAAGGCTCGCCTCGACACTGCCGGCATTCCTTACGTGATCAACCCGAAGCTGGTTCGCGGGCTGGACTACTACAGCAAGACCGTTTTCGAATGGGTCACCGACAAGTTGGGCGCCCAGGGTACCGTGTGTGCCGGTGGCCGTTACGACGGTCTGGTCGAGCAAATGGGCGGCAAGCCGACCCCGGGCGTTGGTTTCGCCATGGGCATCGAGCGTCTGGTGCTGTTGCTGGAAACCCTGGAGCAGATCCCGGAAGAAATCTCCCGTCAGGTCGACGTCTACCTCTGCGCCTTCGGTGAAGCTGCCGAGTTGGCCGGTCTGGCCTTGAGTGAACGTGTTCGTGACCAGTTGCCCAACCTGCGCCTGCAAGTCAATGCCGGCGCCGGCAGTTTCAAAAGTCAGTTCAAGAAAGCCGACAAGAGCGGTGCGCTGTATGCGCTGATCCTTGGTGACGACGAGATGGCCCAGCAAGTGGTAGGTTTCAAACCCCTGCGTGGCCAGGGCGAACAACAAAGCATTGCCTGGGATGCGCTCGCTGCACACCTGGCCACCTGCGTCGTGCAGGGTTGAAGCTGTCAAACAGCCGATTTAGCGATTAAGGAGTATTGGGGTGTCGAGTACCGAAGACGAACAACTGGCGGATTTTAAGGACTGGTGGACACGTAACGGCAAGCCCCTGGTCACTGGCGGCCTGTTGGCGCTGGTCATCGTGTTCGGCTGGCAGGCCTTCCACAAGTATCAGAGCAATCAGTCGCAAGGCGCCTCGATTCTCTATCAGCAACTGCTGGAAACCACGCTGACGCCTGACGGCAAGCCTGACGCAGCCCGTGTTGCGGACCTGGCCGGCAAGCTCAACAGCGAGTTCGGCGGTTCTGCTTATGCGCAATACGGCAGCCTGTTCGTGGCGAAAGTTGCGGTCGACAGCGGCAAGCTGGACGACGCAGCCAGCGAGCTGAAAGCCATTACCGACAAACCGGCCAACCCGGCGCTGGGCGAAATCGCCCGTCAGCGTCTGGCGCAGGTGCTGGCGGCGCAGAACAAGGTCGAAGACGCCCTGAAACTGCTTGAAGGCGATGCCGACAAGTCGTTCCTGGCCACTCGCGAAGAACTCAAGGGCGACCTGCTGGTGCAGTTGGGTCGTACTGACGAAGCGAATACGGCGTATCAAAAAGCCAAGGCAGCACTGTCGGATGAAGCGGCAGTCGGCGGCCTACAAATCAAGCTGGACGACCTGGCCAAAGGGGATGCGTGACGTGATCCGTTGGAAACATGCAGCATTGCTGGCTCTGGCCATTTTGGCCGCGGGTTGCAGCAGCAACAGCAAAAAAGAATTGCCGCCAGCCGAACTGGTCGACTTCAAAGAAGAAGTGGTCCTGCACAAGCAGTGGAGTCGTTCTATCGGTGACGGTCAGGGCGAAACCTACAACATGCTGGTGCCGGCGATCGATGGCGATACCATCTATGCCGCCGACGTTACAGGCGTTGTGGTGGCGATGGACCGCAACACTGGCGACGTGAAGTGGAAGAAAAAGCTCGACCTGCCTGTCTCCGGCGCCGTTGGCGTAGGTTATGGTCTGGTTACGATCGGTACGCTCAAGGGCGAAATCGTTGCCCTTGACGCCACCAACGGTGAAGAGAAGTGGAAGGCTCGCGTTTCCAGCGAAGTTCTCGCACCGCCCGCCAACAACGGTGACGTTGTGGTGGTTCAGACTCAGGACGATCGTCTGATCGGCCTGGATGCTTCAACCGGTACCCAGCGCTGGTTGTATGACAGCACGCCAGCGGTCCTGACCCTGCGCGGCACCAGTGCGCCAATCGTCACCAACCGTCTCGCGGTGGCTGGCCTGTCGACCGGTAAAGTGGTTGCTCTCGACATTACCAACGGCGTGCCGGTGTGGGAACAGCGGATTGCGATTCCACAGGGTCGTTCGGAACTGGAGCGCGTGGTCGACATTGACGGTGGTCTGCTGCTTTCCGGCGGTACACTGTACGTCGCCAGCTACCAGGGTCGCGTTGCGGCACTGGACCTGGAAAGCGGTCGTCAGCTCTGGCAGCGTGATGCTTCCAGCTATGCGGGTGTCGCCCAGGGTTTCGGCAGCGTTTACGTGAGCCTGTCTTCGGGCACCGTTGAGGGCGTCGACGAACGTTCTACCACAGCCTTGTGGACCAACGATTCGCTGGCTCGCCGTCAACTGTCGGCTCCGGAAGTGTTCTCCAGCTACGTTGCAGTCGGCGACATGGAAGGCTACCTGCACCTGCTGAGCCAGGTGGACGGTCGCTTCGTCGGCCGCGAACGCATCGACAGCGACGGCCTGCGCGCCCGTCCGCTGGTGGTGGGTGACACGATTTATGTGTATGGCAACAGTGGCAAACTGGAAGCCCTGACCATTAAGTAAAGATTTGACTATGCTTGGGGTTTAACCCCCAAGCGGCCTTGTTCTGCAAGGCTCGCAGCGCTTCCAAGCGCTGCCCCGAGCACCAGCCGCTGCCTCGCAGCGGCTTTTGTATTTTCTGAAATAACGAAGTGGAGAGCCGCATGGTTCCCGTAATCGCCCTGGTGGGCCGACCGAACGTCGGCAAGTCCACCTTGTTCAACCGCCTGACCAGGACTCGTGACGCCATCGTCGGCGACTTGTCCGGTCTGACCCGTGATCGCCAATACGGTGAGGCCAAGTGGCAAGGGCGTTCCTACATTCTGGTCGACACCGGCGGTATCTCCGGTGACGAGCACGGTATGGACGAAAAAATGGCCGAGCAGTCGCTGCTGGCCATTGAAGAAGCCGATGTCGTTCTGTTCCTGGTAGATGCCAAGGCTGGTTTCACCGCCGCCGACCAGATGATCGCCGAGCATTTGCGCAAACGTAACAAGCGTTCCTACGTGGTTGCCAACAAGGTCGACAACATCGACCCTGAAATGGCCCGCGCCGAGTTCGCTCCGTTGGGCATGGGTCACGCGATTCCAATCGCCGGTGCCCACGGTCGTGGCATCACCCAGATGCTGGAAATTGCTCTCAGCACTTTCCCGAAAGACGAAGAAGAGTCGGAAGACGGCGAAGAAGAGATCGTTGCTGAAGGCGAGGAAGCCAAGCGCATTCCTGGTCCAAGCGAAAAAGACGGGATCAAGATCGCCATCATCGGCCGTCCGAACGTCGGCAAGTCGACCCTCGTCAACCGCATGCTCGGTGAAGACCGGGTAATCGTTTATGACGAACCCGGCACCACCCGCGACAGTATCTACATCCCGTTCGAGCGTAACGACGAGAAGTACACGCTGATCGACACCGCCGGTGTGCGCAAGCGCGGCAAAATCCACGAAGAAGTTGAAAAATTCTCCGTGGTCAAAACCCTGCAAGCGATCAAAGACGCCAACGTGGTGATCTTCGTGATGGACGCCCGTGAAGGCGTCGTGGATCACGACCTCAACCTGCTGGGCTTTGCCATCGAAGCGGGTCGTGCGCTGGTTATTGCGATCAACAAGTGGGACGGCATGACGCCGAGCGAGCGCGACTTCGTGAAGGTCGAGCTGCAACGTCGTCTGTTCTTCGTCGACTTCGCCGACATCCACTTCATCTCGGCCCTGCACGGCACTGGCGTAGGTAACCTTTACGCGTCGGTACAGAACTCGTTCAAGTCC
This sequence comes from Pseudomonas sp. ASL4, assembly GCF_056680395.1. NCBI lineage: Bacteria > Pseudomonadati > Pseudomonadota > Gammaproteobacteria > Pseudomonadales > Pseudomonadaceae > Pseudomonas > Pseudomonas sp. ASL4. The sequence continues at coordinate 2,047,290 of NZ_CM155280.1, forward strand.
GCGGTTACCCGCTGGCCGACCAACCGCCTGACCCAGATTCTGGAAGATGCGGTCGGTGAGCACGCGCCGCCGATGGTCAACAACCGCCGGATCAAGCTGCGTTATGCCCACTTGGGTGGCGCGAACCCGCCGATCATCGTGATTCACGGTAACCAGATCGAGAAGGTGCCGAAGTCTTACGTCCGTTACCTGGAAAACACTTACCGTCGTGTCTTGAAGCTGGTCGGTACGCCGATCCGCATCGAGTTCAAGGGCGGCGAGAACCCGTACGAAGGCAACAAGAACTCGCTCACCGACCGTCAGGTCAACAAGAAGCGTCGCATGATGTCGCACCACAAAAAAGCCGACAAGAAGCGCCGCGACAAGCGTTGATTGCTGGTTCCACACCCTTTATGTGTGGGGCTTGTTGTGGTGAGGGGGCTTGCCCCCGTTCGGCTGCGAAGCAGTCGCAAATCGATCGAGGTGTTCAGTCACTTACACCTCGATTGCAGATTTGGGGGCCGCTTCGCGACCCAACGGGGGCAAGCCCCCTCACCACAGGTTATGCGATGAATGTTTTAGAAGAGGGGCGCCTGTTGGCACCCTTTTTTTATGGGCGCCGTTTGGGCTATCCTCGGGCTCTCCCGCGCCGCCGTTAGAGCCGGGTGTAGAGCAGGGAATCACCGATGATCACCAGTAAGCTGCCGAATGTCGGCATCACTATCTTCACTCAGATGTCTCAACTCGCGGCGCAAACCGGGGCAATCAACCTGTCCCAGGGGTTTCCCGATTTCGACGGTCCTCAGGCGCTGCGTGATGCAGTCGGTCGGCATATCGCCAGCGGCCACAACCAGTATTCGCCGATGACCGGCCTGTCGGTGTTGCGGCAGCAGATTGCGGCGAAGATCGCCCGCAGCTATGGCGCCCAAGTGGATGCCGACCATGAAGTGACCGTCACCCCCGGCGCGACCCAGGCGATCTTCTGCGCGATCCAGGCAGTTATCCACAGCGGCGATGAAGTCATCGTGTTTGATCCAGCCTATGACAGCTACGAGCCGGCGGTTGAGTTGGCCGGTGGCCGTTGCGTCCATGTGCAGTTGGGTCTGAAAGACTTCGCCATTGACTTCCAGAAGCTCGCTGAGGCCCTGAGCCCGCGAACGCGGATGATCATCCTCAACACCCCGCACAACCCGAGCGGTGCGCTGATCAGTCGCGCCGAGCTGGATCAACTGGCAGCGCTGATCCGCGACCGTGACATCTATGTGATCAGCGACGAGGTCTACGAACACCTGGTGTTCGACGGTGTGCCCCACGTCAGTGTTCTGGCCCACGAAGAACTGTATAAACGTGCCTTCGTCGTCAGTTCGTTCGGCAAGACTTACCACGTCACTGGTTGGAAAACCGGCTACGTCGTTGCACCACCGGCCCTCACGGCGGAGCTGCGCAAGGTCCACCAGTACGTCAGTTTCTGTGGTGTGACACCGCTGCAATATGCGTTGGCCGATTACATGGCCGAGCATCCGGAACACGTCGAAGAATTGCCCGGTTTCTATCAGGCCAAGCGCGATCTGTTCTGCGATCTGCTGACGCCATCGCGTTTTAGCTTCACTCGAGTAACCGGCACCTATTTCCAGTTGGTCGATTATTCGCAGATTCGCCCGGACCTCAACGACGTCGAAATGGCCATGTGGATGACCCGCGAACACGGCGTGGCGAGCATCCCGGTTTCGGTGTTCTACCAAAACCCACCGGTCGGCCAGCGCCTGGTGCGGCTGTGCTTCGCCAAACGCGAGGAGACCCTACGTGAAGCAGCGGAAAAACTATGCGTGATCTGAGTGCGCTGCCCAACCTGAACATCGCTCTGATCCAGACCACCCTGGCCTGGCATGACCGCCAAGCCAACCTGGAGCATTTCGAGCAGTTGCTGGAACAGGCCCGCGGTGCGGACCTGATCATCCTGCCGGAGATGTTCACCACCGGGTTCTCCATGCAATCCGAGACCCTCGCCGAGGCGGAGAACGGCCCGACCACTAAATGGCTGAAGGTCCAGGCTGCGAAGCTCGATGCCGTGATCACCGGTAGCGTGATCGTTCAGGCGGCTGATGGCAGTCACCGCAATCGCCTGCTTTGGGCGCGACCGGACGGTGATGTGTTGCATTACGACAAGCGCCACTTGTTCCGTATGGCCGGCGAACACAACCACTACACTCCCGGCGAGCGCCAAGTGCAGTTTGAACTCAAGGGCTGGCGGATTCGGCCGCTGATCTGCTACGACCTGCGCTTCCCGGTCTGGAGCCGTGATGCTCAGGACACCGACTTGCTGCTGTACACCGCCAACTGGCCGGGTGCACGGCGTCAGCACTGGAACCGTTTGTTGCCGGCCCGGGCAATCGAGAACCTCTGCTATGTGGCGGCGGTGAACCGGATTGGTACTGACGGCAAGGGCTTTGCGTATGCCGGCGACAGTCAGGTTCTGGATTTCCAGGGCGAGACATTGCTCAGCGCAGGCGAAGCGGATGGCGTGTTTCAGGCGGTGCTGAATGCGGCGGAACTGGCGGCTTACCGCACGCGGTTTCCAGCGAATCTGGATGCTGATACCTTCGAGTTCACCTGACCGATCGTTCCCACGCTCTGCGTGGGAATGTAGCCCGTGACGCTCCGCGTCACTGGACGCGGAGCGTCCCTTGAGGCATTCCCACGCAGAGCGTGGGAACGATCAACAAAAAGGCCCCAAGGTTCTCACCTTGGGGCCTTTTGCATTTCAGCGAAGGCTTACGCCGCTTCTTTCGCTTCCGGCTGGCTCAGCGAGCGGTTCAGTGCGCTAAACAGCGCCTTGAAGCTGGCGGTGGTGATGTTTTCATCGATACCTACGCCGTGCACCGCACGCTGACCGTCAACCCGCAGTTCAATGTAGGCCGCAGCTTTGGCATTGGTGCCCGCGCCGATGGCGTGTTCGTTGTAGTCCATGATTTCCACCGGGATCGGCAGGCCAGCCACCAGTGCTTCCAGGGCGCCGTTGCCCTTGCCGCGCCAGTGCAGGTTGGTTTCGCCCTGGCCCTTGCCAGAGACTTCCACTTCGACCGAACTGTTGCCGTTCTCTTCCTGCAAGCGATGGCTGACCAGTGCGTACGGGGTGTTGGCCTGCAAGTACTCGCTGTGAAGCAGCGCGTGAATTTGCTGGGCGGTCATCTCCAGACCGAGGCGATCGGTTTCTCGCTGCACCACCTGGCTGAACTCGATCTGCATGCGGCGCGGCAAGCTGATGCCGTATTCCTGTTCCAGCAGGTAAGCGATACCGCCCTTGCCCGACTGGCTGTTGACGCGAATCACCGCTTCGTAGCTGCGGCCGATGTCGGCCGGGTCGATCGGCAAGTACGGCACTTCCCACAGGGTGTCCGGTTTCTGCTGGGCGAAGCCCTTGCGGATGGCGTCCTGGTGGGAGCCGGAGAACGCGGTGTGAACCAGGTCGCCAACGTACGGGTGACGTGGGTGCACCTGGATCTGGTTGCACTCTTCGACGACTTTGCGCACGCCGTCGATGTCGGAGAAGTCCAGCTCAGGGTGAATGCCCTGGGTGTAGAGGTTCAACGCCACGGTGACCAGGTCGACGTTACCGGTGCGCTCGCCGTTGCCGAACAGGCAACCTTCGACACGGTCAGCGCCGGCCATCAGGCCCAGCTCGGTGGCGGCCACGCCAGTGCCACGGTCGTTGTGGGTGTGCAGGCTGATGATCACGCTGTCACGACGGTTGATGTGACGGCCGAACCATTCGATCTGGTCGGCGTAGATGTTCGGGGTCGCGCATTCGACGGTGGCTGGCAGGTTGAGGATCACCTTGTGCTCAGGCGTCGGGTTCCAGACTTCAATGACTGCGTCGCAGACTTCTTTGGCGAACTCGAGCTCGGTGGCGCTGAAGGTTTCTGGCGAGTACTCGAAGGTCCACTCGGTGTCCGGCTGCTGGGCGGCGTATTTGACGAACAGCTTGGCAGCGTTCACGGCGATGGCCTTGATCCCGTCCTTGTCCTGGTTGAAGACAATGCGGCGGAAAGAAGGGGAGGTCGCGTTGTACAGGTGAACGATGGCTTTCTTCGCGCCGCGCAGGGATTCGAAAGTGCGCTCGATCAAGTCTTCACGGCCCTGGGTCAGCACCTGAATGGTGGTGTCGTCCGGGATGTGGCCGTCTTCGATCAGGGTACGCACGAAGTCGAAGTCGGTTTGCGAAGCCGCCGGGAACGACGCTTCGATTTCTTTCACGCCGACTTGTACCAGGGTTTTCCAGAAACGCAGCTTTTTGACCGCGTCCATTGGCTCGATCAGCGACTGGTTACCGTCGCGCAAGTCCGAGCTGCACCAGATCGGCGCGGCGGTGATGGTCTTCGACGGCCAAGTGCGGTCCGGGATGTCGATGGTCGGGAACGCGCGGTATTTCGAAGACGGGTCTTTGAGCATGCTCATCGGGAAATCCTTATTGTGTGGGCCGAAAAAAGGCGGCCTGCCGGTGGATCAAAAGTGTTTGGGGAAACGTGTAAGGCGAGGCACCGCAATTCAGCCCGGCAGTCGTGCACTGACGAGGCACAGGCTGCGGTGCTGGCGAAGCTGAATGAGGGTGTGAGAGGTTTTCATGTCTTCAACCCTAACCGCCGGGGTTAAGGTTGGCAAGCAGTCGAAAAAAATTGAGAGGAATACCCGAAAAGCCGGGTTTTGCGAGATTTTATTGCTGTGATGTGGCGTGATTGTTTTGATGTTTGCGCGAGGTTTGGCTGGTGCGCAATTGAAAGTTTGTGCGGATGGCCTGACAAGCACAGCTATTCTTAAAGCCTCAACAAGACGACTGGCAAGCAGGAGTCGGTAATGAACGAGTCTGATTGGAAGCTGTACAGCGCGCTGCGTCCGGTGGCCCATGAACGAATGTGCATTCGGATCATGGAGGAGGTCGAGCGCACGGTGCTGGATAAAAGCCTGGCGCCCTATGATCGAATCGAGGCCAGCGAGGAACTGCTGAAGGCCGGGCAAAAGGAGTTGTACTGGGCGTTTGGGGTTTTCAGGTTCTCGCGCCATGAGGCCAGTTCTCACTTGCTGGGGCTGTGTGCCCGTGAGTTGGTCACGCCTGAGGAATTAGCAGGCTTCTCGGAGGAGACGCAGGCCTGGATCAAGGAGTGTCTGGCGCATAGGGAGGTCCATGGGATTGAGGACCTGGAGGCGGAATAAGCGGCGCCAGTGATGCCGCCTTCGCGAGCAAGCCCGCTCCCACATTTGACCGGTGTGAATACGGGATGTGTGTACACCGAAAATCCACTGTGGGAGCGGGCTTGCTCGCGAAGAGGCCACGAGCCTCACCCATTAATCAAGGCTGAAACGCCCCAATAAAAATCGCCGGGTCGACCCGAGCATCATTCAGACTGACATTCCAGTGCATATGCGGCCCGGTCGCTCGCCCGGTCGAACCGACCTTGCCAACCACGCCACCACGGGCCATTTGCTGCCCAACCTTCACATCAATTTTCGACATGTGGCAGAACATGCTGATAAAGCCCTGGCCATGGTCGACAAACACGGTGTTGCCGTTAAAGAAGTAGTTACCGATCAAAATCACCTTGCCCGCCGCCGGCGTCTTGATCGGCGTACCCGCAGGCACCGCAAAGTCCAGCCCCGCATGAGGATTTCGCTCCTCACCATTAAAGAATCGACGTACACCAAACTTGCTCGACAGCGGGCCATTGACCGGTTTGTCCAGCAGCAGGTTGCTCGGGGTGACGGGGCTGAAGCTGCGATAAGCCTGGATTTGTTCTGCCAGTTCGCCTTCGATACGCTTCAGATTCTCCGGGTTTGGATTGACCTGCTGGGTGTTCTTCAGCGTGATGTGCTGTTCCGGGTATTTCTTGTTGCCGACCGTGAAGCTCAGATTACGGCCGCCGCTGTTCACTTGCTGGGTCCCCGGTTTGACCGTTAACGGCACACCGACGATCGCCAGCCAATTGCTCTGTTCCTTGACCACCAGCACCGGTTTGCCTTGATACGTGGCTTTTGGCGCCTGGGCAGCGGTGCCCAGGTCCACCACGGCCACGCCGCCCGGCACCGGTTTGTTCAACAGGCGGGTGATGTAACTGTCAGCGTGGGCGTTGAAGGTCAGGCACAACAAAAGCAACGGAGCTAAAAAACGTGGCATGGATCAATCCAGTAAAGAAAGGGTGACAGGCGTCAGGTGATTGTCTTCGACGCGAACTTGCAGCTCGCCATCGCCCAGTTTGGCTTTCAGGCGCTGGCCGTTGTGGGTCTGCTCGGCGCTGCGGATCGCGTTGCCACGCTCGTCCAGCAGAATGCTGTAGCCACGGGCGAGGGTCGCCAACGGACTGACCACTTGCAGTGTCTGCACCTGGCTTTGCAGTTGTAGGCGACGGCTTTTGAGGCCTTCGCGGATGGCCCGGGGCAGGCGTTCGGCGAGACTGTCGAGGCGCTGGCGCAGCATCGCCAATTGCCGACCTGGATGTTGCCCGGCGAGGCGGGTTTCCAGGCGGATCAAGCGTTCTCGACGGGTATTGAGGCTGCGCTCGAAGGCGCGGCGCATGCGCATGTCCAGATCGTCCAGGCGTTGCGCTTGTTGGCGTAGGCGTTCGCCGGGATGGCGCAGGCGACGGGACATGCCTTCCAGGCGCAGGCGATCGCGCATCAAGCGGTCACGGATGCGCATGACCAAGCGGCGATGCAGGCTTTCGACCCGGCGCACCAGATCGCTGGAGTCCGGCGCCAGCAGTTCGGCAGCGGCGGAAGGCGTCGGGGCGCGAACGTCGGCGACGAAGTCACTGATCGAGACGTCGGTTTCATGACCGACGGCGCTGACAATCGGCGTCACGCAGGCGTCCACGGCGCGGGCCACGGCTTCTTCGTTGAAACACCAGAGGTCTTCCAGCGAGCCGCCGCCACGGGCCAGGATCAGCGCATCGAAACCCCGGGCGTCCGCCAGTTTCAGGGCGCGGACAATTTGTGCAGTGGCTTCGCGACCCTGTACGGCGGTCGGGATCAGCGTCAGTTGGATCTGCGGCGCGCGGCGGCGGAACACGCTGATGATGTCGCGAATCACCGCGCCGGTGGGCGAACTGATGATGCCGATGCGTTGTGGATGCGCCGGCAGCGGCACTTTGCGTTCGGCACTGAACAGGCCTTCGGCGCTGAGTTTTTCTTTCAGCGCATCGAAGGCCAGGCGCAGGGCACCGTCACCGGCCGGCTCCACAGTATCGAGGATCAGTTGATAGTCGCCACGGCCCTCGAACAGCGAGACCTTGCCACGGACCTTGACCGCCAGGCCATCCTTCAACGCTTGGCGAACCTTAGCGGCGTTCTGCCGAAACAGTGCGCAACGGACCTGGGCGCCACTGTCCTTGAGGGTGAAATACACATGGCCGGACGCCGGGCGGGCGAGGTTGGAGATTTCGCCTTCGACCCAGATATTGCTGAACACGTCTTCCAGCAACACCCGCGCGCGGCCGTTGATCTGGCTGACAGTCAGGACTTCACGGTCCAGGCCGAGTCTTGCAAAGGGATCTTTAATCATGGGGCGCATGATAAAGGCATTCGGCGAACAATCTCCATGCGTACACACAAATCCCTTGTGGGAGCGGGCTTGCTCGCGAAGACGGAGTGTCAGTCAGCGTCAATGTTGAATGTTAGGCCGCTTTCGCGAGCAAGCCCGCTCCCACAGGGATTTGTGCAGATGTTGATGAAGTGTTGGATCAGGGGCGGAGGATTTTGGCTGCAGGCGAGGGCGACGGTGCTGTGGCAATCCGGGTCGGCCAGTGGCAGGAAATGGATGTCGGGCGGGGCAATGTCTAGCAGCGATTCCGGTAACAGCGCAATGCCGAACCCGGCCTGAATCAATTGCAGTTGCGTGGTTTTGCGCGACACCACCCGAGCGGCCTTGGGGAAAAAGCCCTGGCGCATGCATAACTCGGCAGACAAGTAACTCAAGCCGCCACGTTGCGGATGAGGAATCGAGATAAACGCCTCATCCTTCAACTGCGCCAGATCGATGCCTTGAGTGGACTTATCCACAGCCAGTGGATGATTCGGTGGCACAGCCAGCAGCAAACGCTCGCTATATAAAGGAACAATCTGCACGCCTTCGCGCTGACGCAGCACTGGCAAGCGCAACAGACCAACATCCAGACGACCTTCGGCCAGCTCTTCCAACTGCGCTTCGGAGGACAGTTTGACGATGTCCATGGACACGCCGGCATGCTGATCCAGATAAGCGCTGATGCCCCGCAACAAGCGGCCGCTCATCGGCACCGTACTGGAATGGCTCAGGCGCAAAGTGCCGAGTTGACCGTTGCCGACCTGAGTCGCCATCTCGCTGGCCTTGGTCAGCTCAAGCAACAGGTTTCTGGCCCGGGGCAAAAAGGCTTCACCAGCGGCGGTCAGTCGGGGCTGGCGCGCGGTGCGTTCGAACAGTGGTGTTTGCAGGCGGGTTTCCATGTCCTTGATCTGCCGGCTAAGGGCGGACTGTGCGATAAACAGGCGTTCGGCCGCAGCGCTGAAACTGCCGCACTCGGCGATTTCCACGAAGTAACGCAATTGGCGGGTTGAAAGCACGAGGCATGCCTTTTCGAGATGGGTTGGCGACTTTGAAGATATTAGTCGCAACGCTTGGCGCTGGCTAAAGTCATCACAGGTATTCAAGGAAAGCCTGCAAATGAATGTGCTTGAGATGTTGAACCAATGGCCGTTCGGTGCGACGGCTTGGTTGGTGATCGGACTGGGCATCGTCCTGGCGTACATCGTGTTTGGCATTGCCGGGTTTGGCACCGCGCTGGTGGCCGGGCCGATCCTGATCCTGTTTATGCCGCTGTCGAAAATCGTGCCATTGCTGGTGCTGCTGGATTTTGTCGCGGCCTTCGGCAATCTGCTGCCCTCGCGGCGGGATGTGGACAAACCCGAACTGCTGCGGCTACTGCCGTGTATGGCGGTGGGCTGCACGTTGGGGGTGATTTTCCTGTTGAACCTCAAATCCGATTTGTTGTTGCTGTTGATGGGGCTGTTTATCAGCGCCTATGCGGTGTACAGCTTGTGGGCCAAAACCCGTCCGACACAGTTGTCTGCCGGTTGGGCAGTGCCGATGGGCACGGTGGGCGGGATGTTCGGGGCGTTGTTTGGCAGCGGTGGCTTTTTATATGCGATCTATCTGAACAGTCGCCTGCCCAAGGACGCGGCCCGGGCGACCCAGAGTGCGCTGATCAGTTGCAGCACCGTGGTGCGTTTGAGCCTGTTTGCCGTCGCGGGTGTGTATGCCGAGCTACCCTTATTGGTATTGGCCGTGTGCTTGTTACCGGCCATGGCGCTGGGGTTGTGGATCGGCCGGCGGTTGACGATGAAGCTGTCCCGGGAGGCCTTTGTACGGATGGTGACCTGGTTGGTGCTGGCCAGCGGCATTGCCTTGATCGGGCGCTATTTGAGTACTTGACCTGAGTGTGTCAGGGATTAAGCTGCCGGCCGCAGATCCTGTGGGAGCGAGCTTGCTCGCGATGGCGGTGGGTCAGGCAACATTAATGTTGGCTGCAATGCCCTCATCGCGAGCAAGCTCGCTCCCACAAGGGTGATCATTCAGTATTTGCAGGCTTGCACCATGAATTCCCAAAGCATCATTGTCCCGAAAATCTCCACGTTGCCGGTGCACGAACCCCGGGCCCGGGCAATCGTTCGGTGGCTGGTGCGCAAGAACATTATCAAAGAAGAGCTGACGACCTGCGGGCGCACTGGTAATCGCATGGGTTACGCACTGGCTGACGGCGCGCGCGCCGTGGTCCTGCACCCGGAAGCGCTGCCGTTCGGTGAGCCGATCAATGGCCTGGAAATCATCACCAAACGCTGCATCTACACGCCGGCCAAGGGTTTCCTGGAAGAGGCGGGTTGCGCCGAGTGCCGCAAGGAAGTTGGTGAAGCGCTGTTCGAAAGCCTGGAAGAGTGGATGCCGGGGCGCACCGATAACTTCACCTGCCCCGAGTGCGGGCATGAAGATGACATCAACGGGTTTCTGTTTTTGCAGGAATGCGGTTTCTCAAACCTGGGTTTCATCTTCAACAACTGGGCCGAGGCCGGGTTCAAGCAGAGCTTTATCGATGAGTTCGCCGATTGGCTCGATCAGCCCGTGAGTTGGGTGAAAGTCGAGTTATAACGTCGGGGGGACACCGTAGGAGCTGCCGAAGGCTGCGATCTTTTGACCTTGATCTTCGACGGAATTGAAATCGCTGAAGATCAAAAGATCGCAGCCTTCGGCAGTTCCTACAAAAAGCCGCAGACCCTGCAGATCCGCTCGGCAATCCCCGTATATCAGTAATGCCAATAATAGACAGAGTTTTACATTGAACCCGAGGGGGTGTCTGACTATAATGGCGCGCTTCCATTTTCCCGCTCGGGAGCCCCCGCGATGCTGCGTATCAGCCAAGAAGCTCTGACATTCGACGACATTCTCCTAGTGCCCGGTTATTCCGAGGTGCTTCCTAACGAAGTCAGTCTCAAGACCCGCCTAACCCGTGGCATCGAGCTGAATATTCCTCTGGTTTCTGCCGCAATGGACACCGTCACTGAAGCCCGTCTGGCAATCGCCATGGCTCAGGAAGGTGGCATCGGCATCATCCACAAGAACATGACCATCGAGCAGCAAGCTGCCGAAGTTCGCAAGGTCAAACGTTATGAAGCCGGCGTGGTCAAGGACCCGATCACCATCGAGGCTGACGCCACGGTTCGTGAACTGTTCGAACTGACCCGCCTGCACAACATCTCCGGCGTTCCGGTACTGCACGATGGCGACCTGGTCGGCATCGTCACTTCCCGTGACGTACGTTTCGAAAACCGTCTGGAAGCCACTGTCCGTGAAGTGATGACGCCTAAAGAGCGTCTGGTCACGGTCAAGGAAGGCGCCGACAAGAACGACGTCCGCGAGTTGTTGCACAAACATCGCATCGAACGCGTACTGATCGTCGACGACAAGTTTGCCCTCAAAGGCATGATGACCGTCAACGACATCGAAAAAGCCAAGGCTTACCCGCTGGCCAGCAAGGACGATCAAGGTCGTCTGCGTGTAGGCGCTGCGGTCGGCACCGGTAAAGACACCGGCGATCGCGTTGCAGCACTGGTTGCTGCCGGCGTTGACGTGGTGGTGGTCGACACCGCACACGGTCACTCCAAAGGCGTGATCGACCGCGTTCGCTGGGTCAAACAGAATTTCCCTGAAGTGCAGGTCATCGGCGGCAACATCGCTACCGGCGCTGCTGCTCTGGCTCTGGCCGAAGCTGGCGCTGATGCAGTCAAGGTCGGTATCGGTCCTGGCTCGATCTGCACCACTCGTATCGTCGCCGGTGTCGGCGTCCCGCAAATCAGTGCCATCGCCAACGTTGCTGCTGCCCTTGAAGGCACTGGTGTTCCGTTGATCGCCGACGGCGGCATCCGTTTCTCCGGTGACCTGTCCAAGGCTATCGTTGCCGGTGCTTCCTGCGTGATGATGGGCTCGATGTTCGCTGGTACTGAAGAAGCACCGGGCGAGATCGAACTGTTCCAGGGTCGTTCGTACAAGGCTTACCGCGGCATGGGTTCGCTGGGCGCCATGTCCCAGGCTCAAGGTTCCTCCGATCGTTACTTCCAGGATTCCTCGGCAGGCGCCGAGAAGCTTGTACCTGAAGGCATCGAAGGGCGTGTTCCATACAAGGGCACCCTGAGCGCCATCATCCATCAACTGATGGGCGGCCTGCGTTCCTCGATGGGCTACACCGGCAGTGCCGACATCGAAGAAATGCGCACCAAGCCTGAGTTCGTACGGATCACCGGCGCTGGCATGGCCGAGTCCCACGTTCACGACGTACAGATCACCAAAGAAGCGCCAAACTACCGCGTAGGTTGAGGCTTCCAGCAATAAGTTAAGTAACCGGGGCTGTTTTATTCAGCCCCGAGTTGTTTCTGATTCACTAGACGAGACTGACTTCATGGCCCTCGACATTCACGCCCACCGCATCCTGATCCTCGACTTCGGTTCCCAGTACACCCAACTGATCGCCCGCCGCGTGCGTGAAATCGGCGTGTACTGCGAACTGCATCCGTTCGACATGGACGACGAAGCGATTCGCGAATTCGCACCGAAGGGGATCATCCTCGCCGGCGGCCCCGAGTCCGTACACGTCGCCGACAGCCCGCGCGCACCGCAAGCTGTCTGGGACCTGGGCGTACCGGTCTTCGGTATCTGCTACGGCATGCAGACCATGGCTGAACAGCTGGGTGGCAAGGTCGAAGGTTCCGAGTTGCGTGAGTTCGGTTATGCCCGCGTTGACGTAGTCGGCAAGAGCCGCCTGCTCGACGGCATCGAAGACCACATCGACGCTGACGGCCTGTTCGGCCTCGACGTGTGGATGAGCCACGGTGACAAAGTCACCAAGATGCCTCAGGAATTCCACATCCTGGCCAGCACCCCGAGCTGCCCGATTGCCGGCATGTTCGACGACGCTCGCGGCTACTACGGCGTGCAGTTCCACCCGGAAGTGACCCATACCAAGCAGGGCGGTCGCATCCTTTCGCGCTTCATCCTCGACATCTGCGGCTGCGAAGCCCTGTGGACGCCTTCGAAAATTGCCGAAGACGCCATCGCCAACATTCGCGCCCAGGTCGGCACCGACAACGTACTGCTCGGCCTGTCCGGCGGCGTTGACTCCTCGGTGGTTGCCGCGCTGCTGCACAAAGCCATTGGCGACCAACTGACCTGCGTCTTCGTCGACAACGGCCTGCTGCGTCTGCACGAAGGCGAGCAAGTGATGGCCATGTTCGCCGAGAACATGGGCGTCAAGGTGATCCGCGCCAACGCTGAAGATCAGTTCCTGAACAACCTGGCTGGCGAAAGCGACCCAGAGAAGAAGCGCAAGATCATCGGCCGCACCTTCATCGACGTATTCGATGCCCAGTCCAACAAACTGGACAACATCAAGTACCTCGCCCAAGGCACTATCTACCCGGACGTGATCGAGTCGGCTGGCGCCAAAAGCGGCAAGGCTCACGTGATCAAGTCGCACCACAACGTGGGCGGCCTGCCGGAAGAAATGAACCTGAAACTGGTCGAGCCGCTGCGCGAACTGTTCAAGGACGAAGTCCGTCGTCTGGGCCTGGAGCTGGGCCTGCCGTACGACATGGTCTACCGTCACCCGTTCCCGGGCCCGGGCCTGGGCGTGCGGATCCTCGGTGAAGTGAAGAAGGAATACGCCGACCTGCTGCGTCGCGCCGACCACATCTTCATCGAAGAACTGCGCAAGGCCGACTGGTATCACAAAGTCAGCCAGGCATTCGTGGTGTTCCAGCCAGTCAAATCGGTTGGCGTTGTTGGCGATGGCCGTCGTTACGCCTGGGTAGTTGCCCTGCGTGCCGTAGAAACCATCGACTTCATGACCGCGCGTTGGGCTCACCTGCCTTACGAACTGCTGGAAACCGTCAGCGGCCGCATCATCAATGAAATCGAAGGCATCTCCCGCGTTACCTACGACGTGTCGAGCAAGCCGCCAGCGACCATCGAGTGGGAATAATCCCTCACGCTGACCGCTGCTGAATAAACAAAACCCCGGCCTGGTGCCGGGGTTTTGCGTTTTCGGGTTACGTCATTGTGGAGTGCGACCTCGTGGGTACATGCCTCTTTGGTTGAGCGCATGGGACAGGTCGAGCAAATTCGAAAATGGCTTTTGGTCGATCTCTGTCCACGAAGGGCGAGTGATGTAGAAGTCGCCGTTGGCCAGGCGTTCTATGGGCGTTCGTGTCATCGCGTAGTTGCCATCGCGATGCCAGAGCGTAAACGTCTCGCCGGAACGTTCGAAGCAATAAAAGCCGGGCTTGAACAGCAGCCGTTCGCGTTGTGCTGCGGACCTGGCAAACCATGGAGTTTCTATGGGCAAGTACAGGTCGGCGTAAAGCGTATCCGAGCTTCCGTTATACATCGGCCCGTCTATTTCGTTACGACCCACTTCAATGCCCGGGTCCAGCCCGATGCTCCGCCCGCGCCCAAGCCCGACCTCTTCGACTCTCAAGCCCACACTGCCCGTACGCTCGCTCAATCCGATGACACCGCGAAACGCGTTGGTATTTTCAGCCGAGGTCACGGCGATCCATTTAGAGGAACCGTGAATCTGTTGGCTGCGCTTCATGATCCGGGTAGTCAGGAAGATTTTTGTTCGCTGTGTCTCGATAGGCGAGAAGCCAGGTGAGGTCACGGTGTAACTGGCTGCGCAGTCGGTACCTTGCACCCGGATCCCGTGTTGGCGGGCGGTTTTTACCAGCTCCAGGTCCGTGAATGGCTCCGGTTGATCCGAGCTGAGCGTCCTGAGGTAGGCTTCCAGGTCTTGAGGCATGGCGGCTGTTTTGGAGGTAAAAAACAAATCCAGTTCGGCCTGGTTGAAGTCATTGAGCAGGCGCGGCAAATACAACGTCTTGACCCCTTGCCGGGCAAATTCGGCCATGTTCTCGATCAGCAGTCGCGTGCTGGCGATACGGTCCAGGCTTTCGCCGATCACCAATCCCGGGGAGTCTCTGAACAACTCGTTGATGAACTCGATGAAATTACGGCTCTGGGTTGGGATCGGCGGACGATCAGGCAGGTTGTTCCATTCCTGATCGTTCTCCAGCGTCTGGGCATCGATGAGCAATGACGCCCGCCGGGAAGACAAATTCATCTCTGGCCCGAAGGATTCCAGCAGTTGTTCGTGTGTCTGTTTGGTCCCGCGCAGTGCTTCTGTTTTCCATACCCAGCTTTTCATGTCGGCCCGGGAGAGGGGATGGGTGTCGTAGGGGGTGGCTGGCGTTTTTGGCGCGGTGTTGGGACGGCTGGGACCTGGGCGTGGCTCAGTGTTGCTGGTCGATGGTTGCGGATCGGCGGGGGCGATATTGGTCGTTGGTGCAGTCCCTTCAGCAGGTAGCTTGACCATGCGCATCCGTCTGGCGATGAGGGCGTTGCGCAACTCCTCAAGGGTGGCGAAGCGACGAACATGCACCGACGTCCACTCGGGACGATCCACAAAAAATCCACCGCTGTCTTGCTGAATCGGGGTTCTTAACAATATGCCGTCGCGATTGCGGCTGAACAGCACCGCTGTGCCGGACTCGCTCTGCAGGGTAAACATGCCTTTCTCAGTCAGCAGCCTGTCCATTTGACGTGCCTGCTTGACGCTGGGCGGGGTATCTAGTTGCAGACGCAGGTCGTTTTTGACCGGGACCTTCAGAAGGCCTTTGTCTGCAATCCTTCCGGGGTCCGGTTCGATTCCGCGAGCCAGGCCGGTCTCGGGTTCTTCGATGCGCAAACCGATAGCGCCCTCCAGCTCGCTGAGTCCTGCAACGCCTTCGAAGGTGTTGGCGTGTGACTCGCCCACCAACGCAACCCATTTGTGCGCACCGCGGGCGGCCTGGTCGGCGTTGATCACGTTGCGAGCGAAGTAGTTCATCATCCGGCCCCGGAAGTTTCCTTTGGCGCCGGTTATTCCCTGGCTTCTGTAACTGGCCATGCAATCGATGGCCTGGACCCGGATATGATTTTTCTGGGCGGTCTTGACCACTTCCAGAAAGGTAAATTGGCCGGAGGGGTCGGTTATTTGACCCTGGTCCAGTTCCTTGAGATAGCGTTCCAGATTCTCCGACATAGTGCCGGTTTTATTGAATACATCCAGGTCAGCCTGGTGGAAGTCGGTGAGCACATGTTCCAGGTACAGGGTCCTGACTTTTTGCTTGCTCAGGATCGGCATGTTCTCAATGAGAAACTGTTTACTGGCGACGCTGGAGTGACTCTCCCCGATCAAAATCCCCGGTGAGTCCTTGAGCAGTCCCTTGATGATGACCTTGGGTGCCACATTGGCTGTGAAGGAGGGTATTTTGGGCCTGGCGGGCAAGGGTGGGTCGAGGAAGAAAGCCGTGGCATCGTCGTAGAGCCTTCGACGCAGGGCTTTGAAATCGCGGTATTCACCGTCATCAAAATAATGCTCATCCAGGTCCCTGATGCTCGCCCTGCCATTGGCGGCATTGCTGTAGGCAGGTCTTAGCGCTTCAGGCACATCGTAAGGTGTGACCGGGGTCTCGACCGGCGGTAATGGGCTAGCACTCTGCCCCCAACCCTTAAAGCCAAAGATTTTGCCGCCGATGCCACCTTTCAGGCCTGGTGCGGCGACGGGTTCCCATTCCAGGTATTCGTTCAAGCGTACGGGCACATTACGGTAAAACGACCAAGGGTTGGCCGGATCAATAATGGCCCAGCATTTCATCTGCCCAATGTAGCGAACCTGATAAAACCCGTTCCGGGCAGCCCAGCGCAAGTAGATGTATTTTTTGCCCGAAAAGGTCTCGATAACCCCCTTGGCAATGCCGGTGCCTTCGCGGGTGGCTTCGGTGATCTCGGTTCTGAAGGGGGCGAGAAAGTCTTCCTGTTCAAGCGCATTGACCGGCTCAAGCGGGAGTTTTTCCGGCAGAGGCAACGCCGTGCGTTCTATTTCCAGTTCGCTGATTTTCTCTTCAGTTGAAAGAGCGCTGTCGGCCTCGACCATGTCCGGCAACTCGCCACCGCTCTTGAGGAACGTTGCGTTAAACAGGGTATCGATGGCGGCGAATATCGCGCCGGTGACCCCGGCCTTGCGCTCCATCGGCGTTTTGCCGTTGATCGCCTGGTCGATGTTCAGGCCGACGTTAGCGATGCCTGCGCCGACAACCGCCAGCGCCACCGGCCAGCCCACCGCCGCCAGGGGCCCGAACATACGGCCAAACGCATTCAGGTAACCCATCCACAGTTTTTTACGCAGCTCGCCGTTGGAGCTCATGATGAAGCTCGCGTCGCTGATCATGCGGGCATGAGTGGCGTCACGCAGAAGGGTGAAGGCATCATCCGTGATCCAGGCGTCCTGCGTCTCGAGCAACTGGTGATCGTTGGATTTCCAGGCGTTGAACAACAGGTCCAGCACATGCTCGAGGCCGACGTTCTCGATGCGCGGCTCATGGATAAAACGGGTCAGCAGGTCCGCGACAGGTATCGCTGCCAACAACATTTCGGTGCTTTTCTTGAAGGCCGCCGTGTCTTCCATGATGTCGTGATCGGCGACCTGAAAGTGCGACATGAAGCGTTTGCGGGCCGAAGGCGTCTGCACTTCGGACATGATCCACCAGTGCAGGTCGATGACGCTTTCCAGCACATGGAAGCCCCACAACTCCCCCGGAACATAGACGATCTGCCGACCCTGGCTGTCGACGATGCTGAGTATGTCAGTGGCGATGAAGCCGCCTACGGTCAGGCGTCGTACACGCAAACCTGCCGCTGGCCGGGTTTGTGCTTCGAGCATCTGTCGGGTAACGGGCCAGGTGATGTTGCTGGCAACCGCTTTGACCACCGTACGGAAGTTGTCATCGGACAAACGCCCGGCTTCGCGATCTTCCATGGCTTTGGCCAGGAACGTGCATTTGGCCAGGGTCCTGAAAGGGGTGCTCTGGGTGCCCCAGAACGCCCCGACTTTTTCCTTGTAGTGATCAATGAAGTTGTAGGCCCAGAAGGCTTTCAAGACCTGGCTGCCGAACAGCCGCACTTCGTTGGTCTGGTCATAAGTGCCGACTTCCGGACCTGCGGTGTAGAAACCGCAGTCGTTGTCGAGCATGTCCATGTTGTCCTGGTCATGCACGGTGAACCGCTGGATCACCAGTTGCGTCAGGGTCATGGAATCGTGGGGGTGTTCGAGGTGCTCCCAGCCAGTGAAGGTCTGCGAGTTACTCTGGGAGCCGTGGAAGCGGTGCCAGTAAACCTGATCCGGTTCCAGATCGGTAATGCGGTGCTCGGTGAGGATGCGTTTGGCGAATGCGGTCGCCATTTCATACATGTCGGGGCACGCCTGGACCAGTGCCGGGACCAGCGCCTTGAGGGCTTGGGCATCGGCGGCATTGGGCAGGTCAGTGGCGGCGGCGGGTGTTTCGATGGCAGTCATAGCGTGCTTCTCGGATAGAAGGTTCACCTTCAATATCCCAAGGCCGCCACGATAAAGATGTCGGATACGGCCTCATCGGTTGCAGGTTATGGCAGACCCGGCAGCACAGAATGAAGCCATGACCCTTGTACGAATCAGCGCCGAGCCACATCCGAAAAGTAGAACTTGTCCAGCGTGTGCCGCGATTCGGTGTACTCGAACTGGCGACCATCCTGCAGGAACGTCTGGTTACTGACCACGATCACATGGCTCTGGCCGTCGAGATCCAGGAGCAGTTGGTCGTCCTTGCTCCGAGGCACCGCTTCGATGGTGCGCTGGGCGTAGGCGATTTGCAGTTGCAGGGTCTGTTCGATGAAGGCGTAGATCGATTGTTCGGCGATGTCACGGGACAGGCCGGGAATCACATCGCTGACGAAATGGTTGATGTCGAGGATCACCCGTTTGCCGTCGATCCGCCGCACCCGTTTGATTCGCGTGATCAGGCTGCCTTCTTCAGCCTTGATGTGTTCCAGCAGCGCGCCGTCGAGAGGAATCTGGTCGAACTCGACCACTTCGGTGCTGACGTCATTGCCCAACCGCGGATACGTCTCCTGGAAGCTGACGATGCCACCCAATTGAAATTCGATCGGGTTGGTCGACAGCACGAAGGTGCCTTTACCGTGGACTTTCTGCGCGAAGCCACGCTCCTGCAATTGCTCGATGGCCTTGCGCACAGTGCCGCGACTGGCTTGGTAGCTGTCCATCAGTTCGGTTTCAGAAGGCAACCGGGCACCGCGTTCCAGACGTTCGGTGGTAATGCTGGCAAGCAGATCGGTGTAGATCTGGTTGTATTTACTCATGGGATGGCTCTATGCCGCGCTGTACTCAAGGCTTGGAACCTTAAGGGCAGGGTAGGGGTTTGTCCATTCGGCATTAGGTTTCTTTGACTTCGGAGGTAGGAAATGTCGCCGCCGGTCGGGTTCAGGATAAACAAAATCAAACTCGTCTGTACGAGTTGTTGCTTTAACTCGTACAGACGAGTACTTTTCGTTTCGGCGTGCTGCCAATAACAAAAAACTACAACGGAAGATCAAGCATGAGCCACGACTATCCGAATATCGCCAGCGAGCTGCTGATCAGCCTCGGTGGCAGCGACAACCTGGAGCAGGCCGCGCATTGCGTCACTCGCCTGCGCCTGGCCCTCAAGGACCCGAGCCTGGTCAACAGCGCCACGCTGAACCAGATTGATCTGGTCAAGGGCTCGTTCTTTACCGGCGGCCTGTTCCAGGTGGTCATCGGCCCCGGCGAAGTGGAAAAGGTCTACGCCGAACTGCGCCGGCAAACCGGTCTCGCCGCGTCGACCATTGCCGACGTTAAACAAAAGAGCGCCGACAAGATCAATGCCATGCAACGCCTGGTGCGGGTGTTTTCCGATGTGTTCATGCCGATCCTGCCGGCGCTGATCATTGCCGGCCTGCTGATGGGGGTTAACAACCTGATCGGCGCCAAGGGCATGTTCATCGAGGGCAAGACGCTGCTGGATGCGTACCCGAGCCTTGATGGCATCTGGAGCCTGATCAATCTGATGGCCAACACCTCGTTTGTGTTCCTGCCGGCGCTGGTGGGCTGGTCGGCGGCCAAGCGTTTTGGCGGCAGCGAAATCCTCGGCATCGTGCTCGGCCTGATGCTGGTGCACCCGGACCTGCTCAACGCCTGGAACTACGGCAAGGCTGTGGCCGGGCTCGACGGTCAGAGCCTGCCGTACTTCGACATCTTCGGCTGGTTCAAAATCGAGAAGGTCGGTTATCAGGGGCAGATCCTGCCGATCCTGCTGGCCGCCTACGTGATGAGTGTCATCGAAAAATGGCTGCGGGCGCGGGTGCCGAACGCCGTGCAGTTGCTGGTGGTGCCGATCACCACCATCGTCGTCACCGGTGTGCTGGCGCTGGCGGTGATTGGTCCGGTGACCCGGCATTTGGGGATTCTGATCACCGAAGGCGTGGTCACTTTGTTTGACCTGGCGCCAATGGTCGGCGGGGCGATTTTCGGCCTGCTCTATGCCCCGCTGGTGATCACCGGCATGCACCACATGTTCCTCGCCGTGGACCTGCAGTTGATCTCGACCCAGGGCGGCACGTTTATCTGGCCGATGATTGTCATGTCCAACCTCGCCCAGGGCAGCGCGGCGCTGGCGGTGTTCTACATGACCCGCAATGTGCGGGACAAAAGCATGGCCTCGACCTCGGCAATTTCGGCGTATTTCGGCATCACTGAACCCGCGATGTTCGGGGTCAATCTGCGCTACAAATTTCCGTTCTATTCGGCCCTGATCGGCTCGGCGCTGGGCTGCATCTTCCTGTCGCTGAACAAGGTCCAGGCCTCGGCGATTGGCGTCGGTGGCTTGCCCGGTTTTATCTCGATCATTCCGCAGTTCATTCCGATGTTTGTGATCGGGATGATCATCGCCATGGTCGTGCCGTTTGTTTTGACCTGTGGGTTGAGCATGAAGATTGTCCGGCCTGGGTATCGGGTCGCCTGATAGATCGCCTTCGCGAGCAAGCCCGCTCCCACAGGTTGACCGCATTCCAAAATGTGGGAGCGGGCTTGCTCGCGAAGGGGCCATAACGGTCACCGCATCAACTTACTGAAGGAATAACGCCATGCAAGACTGGCAACGTTCGGTGATCTACCAGATCTACCCGAAGAGTTTTCATAGCCACGCCGGCAACCCAACGGGTGATTTGCTCGGCGTCGTGGCCAAGCTCGACTACCTGCACTGGCTGGGTGTCGATTGCCTGTGGATCACGCCGTTCCTGCGTTCACCGCAGCGCGACAACGGTTACGACATCAGCGATTACTACGCCATCGACCCGAGCTACGGGACTATGGCTGACTGCGAATTACTGATCGCCGAGGCCGGCAAGCGCGGGATCAAGTTGATGCTCGACATCGTGGTCAACCACACCTCGATCGAACACACCTGGTTCCAGCAGGCTCGTAGCAGCCTCGATAACCCGTACCGCGATTTCTACATCTGGCGCGACCAGCCGAACAACTGGGAATCCAAGTTCGGCGGTTCGGCCTGGGAGTACGAAGCCCAGACCGGCCAGTACTTCCTGCACCTGTTCGACCACACCCAGGCCGACCTGAATTGGGACAACCCGAAGGTGCGCGCCGAAGTCTTCAAGATGATGCGGTTCTGGCGCGACAAAGGCGTGGGTGGTTTCCGGCTGGACGTGATCAACCTGATCTCCAAACCGGCGGATTTCCCCGAGGACACCAGCGACGGTCGACGCTTCTACACCGACGGCCCGAACGTCCACAAGTACTTGCAGCAAATGCACCGCGAAGTGTTTGAAGGCCATGACCTGATCAACGTCGGCGAGATGTCCTCCACCAGTCTTGAGCATTGCATTCGCTACTCGCGACCAGAGTCGAAAGAGCTGTCGATGACCTTCAACTTCCATCACCTGAAGGTCGATTACCCGAACCTGCAAAAGTGGATTCGCGCCGACTTCGACTTCCTTGAACTCAAGCGCATCCTCTCGGACTGGCAGACCGGCATGCAGGCCGGTGGCGGCTGGAATGCGTTGTTCTGGTGTAACCACGATCAGCCGCGGGTGGTCTCGCGTTTTGGTGATGATGGCGAGCATCGGGTGGTCTCGGCGAAGATGCTTGGCACCGCGCTGCACTTCCTTCAGGGCACGCCGTTTGTGTACCAGGGCGAAGAGCTCGGCATGACCAATCCGGGCTTCGATCACATCGATCAGTACCGCGATGTCGAGACGCTGAACATCCATCGGCTTAAGCGCGAGGCCGGTGTGAGCGATGCCGACAACATGGCGGCGATCATGCAGAAGTCCCGGGACAACGGCCGCACACCGATGCACTGGAATGCCGAGCCGAACGCCGGTTTCAGTGCCGCCGAGCCGTGGATTGGCGTGCCGGCCAACGCCGCGCAGATCAACGTCGCCAGTCAACTCGACGACCCGGAATCGGTGCTGCATCACTACCGCCAGTTGATCGCTTTGCGTCGCAACGAAGCGTTGATGTCCGACGGCGTGTACCGGCAGCTGCTGTCCGAGCACAGGCAAATCTGGGCGTATGTCCGTGAAGGCCAGGGTGAGCGGTTGCTGGTGCTGAACAACTTTTACGGCACACCGTGTGAAGTTGAATTGCCGAATGACGTGATCAGCGAAGCGATGTCGCAACGGCTGGTGATCAGCAACTACCCGGACTGTCCGCCGCGTAATCGGCAGATGTTTCTGCGGCCCTTTGAGTCGTTTGTCCTGCACCTGACCGACCACTAAAAAACACGGTTTAAACAACACGCAGAACGCTGCGCGGGGGAGTTTTGCGCGCCGTTTTTTGCTGCAGCACACAATAAAAATAATGGGGTGGCTCTTGAAAACAACAATAAATCGCAGCCTTGTAGCAGCAGGCGTGTGCCTGGCTTTGCCTCTGTCGGCCCAGGCGCTGGAGTTCGCCGGTTACTTGCGTAGCGGCGTCGGGACCTCGGTCAACAGCGGCAAACAACAGTGTTTTCAACTGCCGGGCGCGCAGACCAAATACCGCTTGGGCAATGAATGCGAGCAGTACGCGGAACTGGAGTTGCGCCAGGATCTATACACCCTGGACGACGGCTCGGTGCTCAGCGTCGACGGCATGGCGTCGCTGTACAACCAGTACGACAAGGACCTGACTTTCAACGGTGACAACGGCTCGGTGCGCATGCCGCAGATGTACGCGCAGTGGTCGAACCTGCCGAGTCTCAACGGTGGTTCGCTATGGGCCGGGCGGCGTTATTACAAACGGAACGATATCCATATTTCTGACTTCTACTACTGGAACCAGAGCGCCACTGGCGGTGGTATTGAGGACGTGCAGATTGGCGATCTGAAATACAGCTACGCGCTTTCGCGTAAAGACAATCTGTACCAGAAGGACTACATCAACCGGCATGACTTCAACGTCGCCGGTTTCAAGACCAACCCCGGCGGCGAGCTGGAGTTCGGCCTGAGTTACATCGACAAACCCGACAGCCAAGACGCGCACCGTGGCTGGGCGATCACCACCCAGCATGTGCAGAAAGGCTTTCTTGGTGGCAAGAACAAACTGGCGTTCCAATACGGTGAAGGTCCCGGCACAGGGTTGGGCTATACCGGTAACGTGAAGCTCGACGACAGCAACAAAAGCTATCGCGTGGTGGAGTTCTTCGACTGGCAGGTGACACCGCGTTTTGGCGGGCAGATCGAGGCGGTGTATCAGAAAGACATTCGCCCGGACGGCGCCGATCAGAACTGGATGTCCCTTGGCGTGCGCCCGGCGTATGCAATCACCGAGCAGTTCAAACTGGTGACCGAATTGGGCCACGATCAGGTAGAAGCACCCGGCGGGACGCGCAAGTTGAGCAAGTTCACCTTTGCCCCGACGTGGTCGCCCAAAGGCCCGGATTTCTGGGCGCGCCCCGAGGTGCGTCTGTATTACACCTATGCAAGCTGGAACGAGGCGGCCAAACGGGCGGCCAATGAACTGGCGGCGGGCTCGGCGTTGTCCGACACCGGCGCCTTCGGCACGGCACTCCACGGTGCGAATGTCGGATTGCAGGTCGAGTATTGGTGGAAATAAACGCATAACCTCGGCAGCTCCTACAGGTATCGCAAGCGTCTTTTAAAAGAACAAAACAGCAGGTGACGTCATGGCCACACCCCAACATTTGCAACTGCTCGCGCCGCTGTCCGGCGTGCTGATGCCGCTGGACCAAGTGCCCGATCCGGTGTTCGCAAGCCGCGTGATCGGTGACGGTTTGTGCATCGACCCGACATCGAAAACCTTGTGCGCACCGCTGGCCGGGGTGATCAGTAATGTGCAGGCCAGTGGTCACGCGGTCAGCATCACCGATGACAACGGCGTGCAGGTGTTGATGCACATCGGCCTCGACACCGTGAACCTTGCGGGCAAGGGGTTCACCCGGTTGGTGGAGGAAGGTCAGCGGGTTGAAGCAGGGCAGGCACTGATCGAATTTGATGTCGATTACATCGCTTTGAATGCGCGCAGTTTGTTGACGCTGATGCTGGTGGTCAGCGGTGAACCGTTCACCTGGCTGGTGCCCGAAACGGGTCTGGTGGACAGCGGCCAACCGTTGCTGGGTTTGAACACGGCGGGGCAAACCATCGATGAGGTGCTGGCGGAGGAGGGCGAAGCCCTGTTCTCGAAACCAGTGACGCTGGCCAATCCGAACGGCTTGCACGCGCGTCCGGCGGCGGTGTTTGCCCAAGCGGCGAAAGGGTTTTCGGCAAGCATCTATCTGCATAAACAGCAGGACAGTGCCAACGCCAAATCCCTGGTGGCGATCATGGCGTTGCAAACGGCCCACGGTGACATCGTGCAAGTCAGCGCGGCGGGGGCGGATGCCGAGGCTGCGATCAAGGCGTTGGCCGAGTTACTGGTCGCAGGCTGTGGCGAAACCGTGACGGTGGTGGCGGCTGTGGACGCGGTCGAGGCCTCGACGCTGACGGTGCTGCGTGGGGTTTGTGCATCGGCGGGTTCGGCGTTTGGCCGGGTGGTGCAGATCGCCGGGCAGACGCTGGAAGTGAGCGAGTTTGGCAAGGGTGCGCAAGCTGAGCGTGAGCAACTGTCAGGAGCCTTGAGCGAGGCGTTGCGGGACTTGCAACAACTGCGTGACAACGCCACCAGTGACGCTCAGGCCGAAATATTCAAGGCGCACCAGGAACTGCTCGAAGATCCGAGTCTGCTGGATCAGGCCCAGTCGCTGATCACCGAAGGTAAAAGTGCCGGGTTCGCCTGGCGAGCGACTACCGAGGCGACGGCGGTTCAGTTTAAAAGTCTCGGCAGCCCATTGCTGGCTGAACGCGCGGCGGATCTGGCGGATGTCGGCCAACGGGTGCTCAAGCGCATCCTTGGCGTACAGGACCGCGCGATGGAATTGCCGGACGGGGCAATCCTGATCGCCGAACAATTGACCCCGTCCCAGACCGCCGGGCTCGATACCCACAAGGTGTTGGGGTTCGCCACGGTCGGCGGTGGCGCTACCAGCCACGTCGCGATTCTCGCTCGGGCCGCTGGCCTGCCGGCGATCTGCGGTTTGCCGGTTCAGGTGCTGGGGCTGGTCAATGGCACGCAAGTGTTGCTCGATGCCGACAAGGGTGAGTTGCACCTTGATCCGGATCTCGCCGCTATCGAACAGCTTCAAGCCAATCGTCAGCAACAACACAAACGCCATCAACACGAACTCGCGCAGGCCTCGCTCGCCGCGTGTACCCGCGACGGTCATCACATCGAGGTGACGGCCAACGTCGCCTCGCTGGCTGAAACCGAACAGGCCATGACCCTGGGCGGTGAGGGCGTCGGGCTGTTGCGTTCGGAGTTTCTGTATCTGGATCGCAACCACGCGCCGAGCCACGACGAACAAGCGTCCACCTACAGCGCCATCGCCCGCACTCTGGGGCCGACACGCAATCTGGTGGTGCGAACCCTGGATGTCGGCGGCGATAAACCGCTGGCCTATGTGCCGATGGACAGCGAAACCAATCCATTCCTCGGCATGCGCGGGATTCGCTTGTGCCTGGAGCGTCCGCAGCTGCTGCGCGACCAGTTCAAGGCGATCCTCAGCAGCGCCGGGTTAGCTCGTCTTCACATCATGTTGCCGATGGTCACGCAGCTCTCCGAATTGCGACTGGCCCGGCAAATGCTGGAGGAAGAGGCGCTGGCGTTGGGCCTCACGGAACTGCCGAAACTGGGGATCATGATCGAAGTACCCGCAGCGGCGTTGATGGCGGATCTGTTTGCGCCCGAGGTGGATTTCTTCTCCATCGGCACCAACGACCTGACCCAGTACACCTTGGCGATGGACCGCGATCACCCACGTCTGGCCAGTCAGGCCGACAGCTTTCACCCTTCGGTGCTGCGCTTGATCGCCGGCACGGTCAAAGCGGCGCATGCCCACGGTAAATGGGTCGGCGTGTGTGGTGCGCTGGCCTCGGAAACCCTGGCGACCCCGCTGTTGCTCGGGTTGGGGGTGGATGAATTGTCGGTGAGTGTGCCGCTGATTCCAGCGGTCAAAGCGGCGGTGCGCGAAGTTGATCTGGCGGATTGCCAGGCTATTGCCCAGCAAGTGCTGGGGCTGGAAAGCGCCGAGCAGGTGCGCGAGGCATTGCGGCTGTATCACGCGGCGACGGTCGATACTTCACTGGTTCTGGAGAACTGAGCATGTTCGAGAAAATGCAGCGGGCGTTCTGGAAAGCGTTGACCCCGGATCTGGTGGTGGATGAGCCCAAGCAGTTTGCTCAACCGGTATCGGGTTTGGCTGGGGATATCGTGGCCGCGTTGGGCGGGGTGGATAACCTCAAGTCGCAGCAGCCGGTGGCGCTGACGCGGGTACGGGTGGAGTTGCGGGATGTGGCGCGGATGGATCGGCAGGCTTTGAATTTGGCAGGTGTGCCGGGCGTCATGATGCTGAATGATGGAGTGGTGCACCTGATCACCGGCCTCCAAGCATAAACAAAACCCTGTGGCGAGGGAGCTTGCCTGTGGCGAGGGGGTTTGCCCCCGTTGGGTCGCGAAGCGGCCCCAAACCCTGCAATCGCATTGCATCAGGCACACTGTGTTGACTGGTTTTGCGACTGCTTCGCAGCCGAACGGGGGCGAGCCCCCTCGCCACAGGGCAAGCTCACCTCTCAACTGCCAGCCTGATCCCCTGTGTCCCATTGCCGCCCCACCCTTACTGTTTCTCAACCGCAGGTGTATCGTATTCGCCTTTTGCGGGCCCCAGGCCCGTCGCTGATACGTGAGGTAGTTGAGTTCATGTCCTTTACCCGTCGACAAATACTCGGTGGTCTGGCCGGTCTTGTGGTGGTTGGCGTGGGGGCCGGTGGCGCGTCGCGTTACTGGCTGGGGAAAATGGCCGACGCCGAGGCTGGCCACGACTATGAGCTGATCGCCGCGCCACTGGATGTCGAACTGGTGGCCGGTCACAAAACCGAGGCTTGGGCGTTCGGCCCGTCGGCGCCGGGCACCGAGTTGCGGGTGCGCCAGGGCGAATGGCTGCGGGTGCGCTTCATCAATCACCTGCCGGTCGCGACCACCATCCACTGGCACGGCATCCGTCTGCCGCTGGAAATGGATGGCGTGCCCTACGTCTCGCAGCTTCCAGTGTTGCCGGGCGAGTACTTCGACTACAAATTCCGCGTGCCGGACGCCGGCAGCTACTGGTATCACCCACACGTGAACAGCAGCGAAGAACTCGGTCGTGGCCTGGTCGGCCCGCTGATCATCGAGGAGCGCGAACCTACCGGTTTCAAGTACGAAAAAACCCTGAGCCTCAAGAGCTGGCACGTCGATGAAGAGGGCGCGTTCGTCGCGTTCAGTGTTCCGCGTGAAGCGGCGCGAGGCGGCACGGCCGGGCGGCTATCGACCATCAATGGCGTGCCGCTGCCGGTGATCGATTTGCCTGCCGGGCAAATCACTCGCGTGCGTTTGCTCAACCTCGACAACACCCTGACGTATCGCCTCAACATCCCTGGTGTCGAAGCGCAGATCTACGCGCTGGACGGCAACCCGATCGAACCACGGCCATTGGGCAAGGAATACTGGCTCGGCCCCGGCATGCGCATTTGCCTGGCGATCAAGGCACCGCCGGCCGGTGAAGAGCTATCCTTGCGCAACGGCCCGGTGCGCCTGGGCACGCTGCGTTCGGTGGCAAACACCGACGCACCGACCCAGTGGCCGCCCGCGCTGCCCGCCAACCCGGTGGCCGAGCCGGACCTGGCCAATGCCGAGAAACTCAACTTCAATTTCGAATGGGTGGGTTCGGTGTCGGTCAACGTCGACAACGGCAAGCCGCCAAGCCTGTGGCAGATCAATGGCAAGGCCTGGGACATCACCGACAAGACCTGCGCCGACCGGCCGATCGCCAAGCTCGAAAAGGGCAAGAGCTACATTTTTGAATTGAAAAACATGACCCAGTATCAGCACCCGGTTCACCTGCACGGCATGAGCTTCAAAGTGATTGCCTCGAACCGGCACAAGGTCATCCCGTACTTCACCGACACGTACCTGTTGGGCAAGAACGAGCGCGCGCAAGTGGCGCTGGTGGCAGATAACCCGGGGGTCTGGATGTTCCACTGCCATGTGATCGACCACATGGAAACCGGCCTGATGGCCGCCATCGAGGTGGCGTGATGCGCCAGATTCGTCCCGCTGCAATTATCGACCGCAGTCGCGACCGCGACTTCATGCGCGAAGCCCTGACCCTCGCTGCCCAAGGCGCAGCCCTCGGTGAAGTGCCGGTGGGCGCGGTGTTGGTGCAGGACGGGGAAATCATCGGTCGCGGCTTCAACTGCCCGATCAGCGGCAACGACCCCAGCGCCCACGCCGAAATGGTCGCGATTCGCGCCGCAGCGTTGGCCGCCAGCAACTATCGCCTGCCCGGCAGCACCCTCTACGTGACCCTGGAGCCGTGCAGCATGTGTGCCGGCCTGATCGTGCATTCGCGGATTGCGCGGGTGGTGTACGGCGCGCTGGAGCCCAAGGCCGGGATTGTGCAGAGTCAGGGGCAGTTTTTCACCCAGGGCTTTTTGAATCACCGGGTGCTGTTTGAAGGCGGGGTGTTGGCGGAGGAGTGTGGTGCGGTGCTCAGCGAATTCTTCAAGGCCCGAAGAGCCAAACCCGCAGACTGAACACTAATCAAAAATGTGGGAGCGGGCTTGCTCGCGAAGAGGGAGTGTCAGTTGGCATTAATGTCGCCTGATACACCGCTTTCGCGAGCAAGCCCGCTCCCACATTTGAATCTCCATTGGGTAGGGAGATCGGGGTTTATTTGCGGGCGACGATGACGGCACGCATCGGCGCCGGCAGTCCTTCAATCGTCTTGCTGTGGTCTTCGGGATCGAGGAAATCGCTCAGCGACTGAAACTTCATCCACTCTGTCCCACGCTGTTCATCAACGGTGGTCACGCTGACATCCACACAACGAACATCCGTGAACCCGGCTCGCCGCAGCCACAACTCCAGCGCCGGCACCGACGGCAGGAACCACACGTTACGCATCTGCGCATAACGGTCTTCCGGCACCAGCACTTGTTGCTGATCACCTTCGATCACCAGCGTCTCCAGCACCAGCTCGCCGCCCTTGACCAGGCAGTCCTTCAGCGCCAGCAAATGCTCGATTGGTGAGCGGCGGTGGTAGAACACACCCATGGAAAACACCGTGTCAAAGCCTTCCATGTTCGGCGGCAGGTCTTCGAAAGGAAACGGCAGGTGCCAGGCATTCGGCTCGGACAGGTAACGCTGCACGGCCTGGAACTGGCAGAAAAACAGCCAGTTCGGGTCGACGCCAATCACGCTGTCAGCGCCGGCGCCGAGCATGCGCCACATGTAGTAACCATTGCCGCAGCCGACATCGAGGATGCGTTTGCCCTTCAGGTCCAGGTGCGGGGCAACCCGCGACCATTTCCAGTCCGAGCGCCATTCGGTGTCGACGTGCACGCCGAACAGGTCGAACGGCCCCTTGCGCCATGGCGACAGGCCCATCAGCGCCGTACGCATCTGCGCGCGAGTTTCGTCGTCGCAATCGGTGTCCAGCGTCAGGCCATTGAGCAAATCAACTTTGCTCGGCTGGATCTTCGGCAAGGCGTCCAGCGCACTTTGCCAGCGCTCCAGGTCGCCGTGACCCTTCTCCATTTTCTTGTCGAGTTGCGCTTGCAGGGTGTTGGCCCAATCGGCCAGCGGGGTGCCGGCCAAACGGCGGGCAAGGGGGGACAGATCAATCATGGCAAGGCAATCAACGAGGCAAAGTTAAGACACTGGAACCACGGCACGACTTTCGAGAACCCAGCGGCCAACAGGCGTTCGCGGTGTTCTTCGAGGCTGTCGGGCTTCATGACGTTTTCGATGGCGCTGCGTTTCTGGGCAATTTCCAGTTCGCTGTAGCCGTTGGCGCGTTTGAACGCGACGTGCAGATCGGTGAGCAGCGCGTGTTCTTCCAGATCGTTGAAGCGCAGCTTCTCCGACAGAATCAGCGCGCCGCCCGGCAACAACGATTGGCGAATGCGCGAGAGCAACGCGGTGCGCTGCTCGGGGGCGATGAATTGCAGGGTGAAGTTCAGCGCCACCACCGAGGCTGGCTGGAACTCGAGGGCGAGGATGTCGCCCTCGATCACTTCCACCGGCAACAACTCCTGGAACATCGAGTCCTGACCGTTGAGGTACTCGCGGCAACGCTCGACCATCGCCGCCGAGTTATCCACAGCGATAACCCGGCAACCGTCGGTGCGTACGTGACGGCGCAGGGCCTGGGTCACGGCGCCCAGCGACGAACCGAGGTCGTAAAGCACGCTGTTGGGCTGGGCAAACTGCGCAGCGAGCACGCCGAGGTTTTCGACGATGGTCGGATAACCCGGCACCGAGCGCTTGATCATGTCCGGGAATACCCGCACCACGTCCTCGTTAAAGGCGAAGTCAGGCACCTGGGCCAAAGGCTGGGCGAAAAGGCGATCGGGTTCTTTGCTCACGGCGGTTCCAGCGGCGTAGGTGGAAAGGCCGGCATTTTAGCCAAATTGACGGGGGGATGCGCGGGTTGTCTGATAAACCGCCGGGCTTTAGGGTGCAGAACGCTGTTGTGGCGAGGGGGCTTGCCCCCGTTCGGCGGCGCAGCCGTCGTAAATCCGGTGATTGCGGTGAACCTGGAGGAGTGCAAGGGAGCGCTTCGCACTCCAACGGGGGCTCACCACAAGGTTCAGCGCGGTTTCGGGCCGAACGCCGACGCTGTAATTCCCCATTGCCCGACCCAGTAGCTGAGGATGATCACATAGGGTGCCGCCTCGAACGGCAGCACAAACCGGCTAATGCCAATCACGCTGTCGGAAAACACAAACGCCACGGCACCCGCCGCCGCCAGCAACGCCGAGCGCTTGGGCACGTCAGTGCCGAGCCGGGCCAGCGCCCGCCAAAGCATCGCGCTGATCGCCATACCGTAAACAATCACCGGCACCAGCAACGGCCCCAGCCCGTGGGAAATCAGAATCCCCAACAGCACTGCACCAACGACCAGCGCCAGGACCAACGGCAACATCGCCAACCGCCGACAATCGCTCAGGTACGCTTTCAAGTACGCCAGATGCGCCACCAAAAACGCCCCAAGGCCAAACACAAACAAATCCCCCGGCCACGCCAACAACACGTCACCGACCAGGGAGAAGATCAAACCGAGGCTGATCCAGCGCCGATACTCGGTGGGCGGCGCGTCGTGCAGCCATCCCAGCAAGGCCAACACCGGCAACGGTTTGACCAACAGGCAAAGCAGCGCGGCATGCACACTCAGCCCGTAGAGAAAGGTCACCGCACCCATCAGTGCCAGAATCAGCCAGCCCACGATCAGTTAACCGAGATCGCGCAATCGAAGGTTTTGACCGCCGGGACTTCCGGCGCCCACGGCTGCGAGTAGGTCAGGCGCAAACGGCCAGTACCGGCGGCGAAGGACTGGAAGCGCCAGGTCGACATCCCGGCGCTGCCGACAATCCCGGCATCTTCCGGGTTGCTATAAACCTCGGGGCTAAGTGCCCGCAACACGCCGCCGGCGGAATCCTGAATGGACCAGCGATAACCCGTGGTCGGGTTGCTCGGCAGAATCACGATCAGATTTTGCCCGTTGCTCAACTTGGCCGGGCATTCGCTTTGTTTTTCCACGGTCACGTTCTGTTTCGGTTGCGTGGCGCAGGCGGCCAGCAAAGAAAGGGCGAGGGGGACCAACAGGCGGGTGGGGGACATAAGATCAGCGGCTCCGGCATTCACGACGAACGGCGAGCATAACTGAAGATGCGACAAAGTGTGACGGTCAGGTCGGGGCGACCGAGAAGTTGGCGTCGTAAGTGCCGACGCCATCGCGAGCAGGCTCGCTCCCACAGTGGATTGCGATGATCCTGTGGGAGCGAGCCTGCTCGCGAATCGATGGTGCAAGCGCTAGAGAACTATCAGAACAATATCTTCGCCACATCCGCAAAGCGCTTGGCAAAGTGCACGGTAATCCCTTCCTTCAGGTACTCCGGCAATTCCTCAAAGCTGCCACGGTTCGGCTCTGGCAGGATGAGTTCGAAGATCTTCTGCCGCCGCGCCGCGATCACTTTCTCGCGCACCCCGCCAATCGGCAGTACATGCCCGGTCAGTGTCAGTTCACCGGTCATGGCGATGCCTTTTTTCGGTGCCTGGTTGCGCGCGAGGGAGAGCAGGGCGCTGGCCATGGTCACACCGGCGCTCGGACCGTCTTTCGGCGTAGCGCCTTCCGGTACGTGGAGGTGGACGAAGGCTTCGTCGAAGAACTTCGGATCACCGCCAAACGACTTCAGGTTGGAGCTGACGTAGCTGTAGGCGATTTCCGCCGACTCTTTCATCACGTCGCCCAGTTGCCCGGTAAGTTTGAAGCCACGGTTGAGCGTATGAATCCGCGTCGCTTCGATCGGCAGGGTCGCGCCACCCATGCTGGTCCAGGCCAAACCGGTGATGACACCGGTGCCGGACAGCACTTGCTCGTTGCGGAACACTGGATGGCCGAGTGAAGCTTCCAGGTCTTTCGGGCCGATCTTGATCACCGCTTGCGGCTCGTCGATCAGCTTGACCACAGCTTTGCGCACCAGTTTGCCGAGTTGTTTTTCCAACTGACGCACCCCGGCTTCACGGGCGTAACCGTCGATCAAGGCTTTCAAGGCACTGTCGCTGATGGCCAGGCTGGTTTTCGCCACGCCGGCCTTTTCCAATTGTTTTGGCCACAGGTGACGCTTGGCGATGGCGATTTTTTCTTCGGTGATGTAGCCCGACAGGCGAATCACTTCCATCCGGTCGAGCAACGGGCCGGGGATCGAGTCCAGGGTGTTGGCGGTGCAGACAAACAGCACTTTCGACAGGTCCAGGCGCAGGTCCAGGTAGTGGTCGAGGAATTCGACGTTCTGTTCCGGGTCGAGGGTTTCGAGTAGCGCCGAGGCCGGGTCGCCCTGGTAGCTCTGACCCATCTTGTCGATCTCGTCGAGCATGATCACCGGGTTCATCACTTCGACGTCTTTCAACGCCTGCACCAGTTTGCCCGGCTGCGCGCCGATGTAGGTGCGTCGATGGCCCTTGATCTCTGCTTCGTCGCGCATGCCGCCGAGGCTGAAGCGATAGAACGGCCGGCCAAGGGATTCAGCGATGGATTTGCCAACGCTGGTCTTGCCCACGCCCGGCGGGCCGACCAGCAGCACGATGGAACCGCTGATCTCGCCTTTATAAGCACCGACCGCGAGGAACTCGAGGATCCGGTCCTTGATGTCGTCGAGGCCAGCGTGGTGTTTGTCCAGCACCTTGCGCGCGTGCTTGAGGTCGAGCTTGTCCTCGCCATACACGCCCCACGGCACGGCCGTCGCCCAGTCGAGGTAGTTGCGAGTGACCGCGTACTCCGGCGAACCGGTCTCGAGGATCGACAGCTTGTTCATTTCCTCTTCGATGCGTTTCTGCGCCTGAGGTGGCAGGACTTTGCCTTCCAGGCGTTGCTCGAACTGCTCGATGTCGGCGCTGCGATCATCCTTGGTCAGGCCCAGCTCTTGCTGGATGACCTTGAGCTGTTCCTTGAGGAAGAACTCGCGCTGATGCTCGCCGATCTTGCGGTTCACTTCGGCGGAGATTTCTTTTTGCAGGCGCGCAACTTCGACTTCCTTGCGCAGCATCGGCAGGACTTTTTCCATGCGCTTGAGCATCGGCACGCAGTCGAGCACTTCTTGCAGTTCGCCGCCGGTAGCGGACGTGAGCGCGGCGGCGAAGTCGGTCAGTGGCGACGGATCGTTGGGGCTGAAGCGGTTGAGGTAGTTCTTCAGTTCTTCGCTGTACAGCGGGTTGAGCGGCAGCAATTCCTTGATCGCGTTGATCAGCGCCATGCCGTAGGCCTTGACCTCGTCGGTCGGCTCGGTGGGCTGGTGCGGGTATTCGACTTCCACCAGGTACGGCGGGCGATGGTGTTTGAGCCAGGTTTTGATCCGTACCCGGGTCAGGCCCTGGGCGACGAATTGCAGTTTGCCGTTTTCACGACTGGCGTGGTGCACCTTGACCAGGGTGCCGTACTCCGGCAGTGCCTTGGTGTCGAAATGGCGCGGATCTTCCTGGGGCGTGTCCATGTAGAACAGGGCCAGGGAGTGGTGATCGGATTTGCTCACCAGGTCCAGGGTTTCAGCCCACGGTTCTTCATTGACGATGACCGGCAGCACTTGGGCCGGGAAGAACGGGCGGTTGTGGATCGGGATGATGTAAACCTTGTCCGGCAGGTTCTGGCCAGGCAGGGCGAGGCCTTTGCCGGTGGAGTGGTGTTCGATTTGGTCTGTTTCGGCGTATTCGCTCGGGTCTTCAGGGAATTCTTGCTGGTCGCTCATGGGGCACCTGCGCAATGGGGTATGGGTCTTAGATGGGGCAGGTGGGGGGTGGTTTCAATGGGGATGGATATTTCAAGGTGTGTGTTCAGGTTTTTGACAGGTCTTTTGGACTTGGCGGCCTTAGGGCCGACCATGTTCTTGGTGGTGGTGTGTATATCCATTTTTGCGGTAACGGCGGCTGGCGGTTTCGCCCTTACGGCGAGGCACTTTTTTCAAACGCCAAAAAAGTACCCAAAAAGGCTCGCCCCGGCGTCCGGCCCCTCGCCTAGGCTCGGCGTGCCTTCGTTCCGGTATTCATCTGGGGGCATCGCCTACGGTCGGCTTCGCTTCGACCTCCTCTCGATGTGTGCAGCTTCGCCGCACGGCGCTACGCGCCCACCCCCCAGATGAACACCTCCACTCAGCCTCCCGAAGGGGCGGGTAGAGCAAGATCAAGAGCAGGCGAGCTAACGCTCGGCCTAATGAGTGGTGAGGAGCGGGCGGTGTACGCAGCTCCTGCTTTTGATTTTGTGGGAGCTGGCTTGCCTGCGAAGGCGGCCTGCCAGCCGACCCATTTCTCCCGGTTGTACTGGGTTCAATTGTGGGAGCTGGCTTGCCTGCGAAGGCGGCCTGACAGCCGACCCATTTCTCCCGGTTGTACTGGGTCCAATTGTGGGAGCGAGGCTTGCCCGCGAAGGCGGCCTGACAGCCGACCCATTTCTCCCGGTTGTACTGGGTCCAATTGTGGGAGCTGGCTTGCCTGCGAAGGCGGCCTGACAGCCGACCCATATCTTTCGGATGCACTCAGTCCAATTGTGGGCGCGAGGCTTGCCCGCGAAGGCGGCCTGACAGCCGACCTATCCCTCCCGGATGTCCTCGGTCAAATTGTGGGAGTGAGCCTGCTCGCGATGGCGCAATGTCAGTCGATATCATTGTTGGATGTCAGGCAGTCATTGCGAGCAGGCTCGCTCCCACAGGGGGGTTAGCTGTGTGGCGAAGGTTTTTGTATATCGACGTTATCCAGCATCCGGTTTACCGCCAGTTCGGCCAGCATGATGAGCTGCTGAAGCCCCATCGCGGTGTGTCGGTGCGGGCCTTCCAGATGCCCGGCAAAATTGCTGGCCATGATGCTTGCCGAGGCCAGTGACTCGCAGGCGTGGGCTAACAGGTATTCGTCAGCAGTATCTGGCGTGACGGCGAACATCGTGCTGGGTTTGCGGGCGGCGGGGGCTTTCAGGGCGGAGGGGTTGAGGTAGAAATTGAGCGCGCGGTCGGCGGCTTCTTTTAGTTTTTTTGCGTCGAGGGCAGTGCTTTCGGTTTCAGGGGGATTCGGGGTTGCTTTGAACATGGTGAAACTCCATTCAAGAATATGAAGTTCGCCAGTACTGCGACCAAACAGTAGGGTGGCGAACCGTACGCAGGTTGGTCGACCAGGGAATGGAAACCCGGCAGGGCCGAAGCCCTCCCACGCACAGCTCGCCATTAAGCATGCGAAAAAGTGCGCCATTCTAAACCCGGGCGACCAAGCCCGGTCGCTGATTTTTGCAGCGACTTAAAAAGCCTATCCCCCCGCACTTCCGACGGGCAACCGTCAAAACCTGTCGGAAATATTCCCCAAAACCATCTCATCTGTAGGACCACATCAAAAAACCTCCAAACTGACCTCGATCAAAATGTGGGAGCGGGCTTGCTCGCGAAGGCGTCGTGTCATTCAACACCAATGTTTAATGTTCAATCGCCTTCGTGAGCAAGCCCGCTCCCACAGTGGATTTTCGGTGAACACAGCATTTGCGAACGCCGGAGATCCTCTGTAGGAGCAAACCTTGCTCGCGAAAGCGGTGGGCCCGCCGACTACGATGTTGAATATAAATTCGCCTTCGCGAGCAAGCTTCGCTCCTACGGGGGAGTGTTTACCTACCCGGTGGCCACAAAAAAAGGCGACCCCCTCGCAGGAGTCGCCTTTCGTTTAACCGCCGCTAAAACTTACTCGGACAGTTTGTAAGCGATCACGTAGTCGCCCATTTTGGTGCCCAGCGAGCCGTGGCCGCCAACGACGAGCAGTACGTACTGTTTGCCGTCCTTGCCGGTGTAGGTCATTGGTGTCGCTTGGCCGCCGGCCGGCAGGCGCGACTTCCACAGTTCCTTGCCGCTGTTGACGTCATAGGCGCGCAGGTACTGGTCCAGCGTGCCGCTGAGGAAGCCGACGCCGCCCGCAGTCACCATCGAGCCGCCCATGCTTGGCACGCCGATCGGCAGGCCGATAGGCAATGGCGAGCTGTCGCGGCTGGTGCCGTTTTTGCGTTTCCACACCACTTTGTTGGTGGTCAGGTCGATGCCGGTGACATAGCCCCAGGCCGGGGCCTGGCACGGTACGCCGAACGGCGACATGAGCGGGTGCATGGTGACTGCGTACGGCGCGCCAGCATTAGGCTGGATGCCAGCGGTTTCGCTTTCGCGCTTGCTGTCAGCCGCCACTTCGGCGCGGGGGATCAGTTTCGAAACGAACGCCATGTAGTTCGGGCTGGTGAACAGGATCTGGCGAACCGGGTCGACCGAGACGCTGCCCCAGTTGAACACACCGACGTTACCCGGATAGATCAGGCTGCCCTGCACCGACGGCGGGGTGTACTGGCCTTCGTAACGCAGTTCCTTGAACTGGATGCGGCACAGCATCTGGTCAAACGGACTGGCGCCCCACATGGCTTTTTCGGTCAGTTCCGGGGCCAGCAGGTTCAGGTCCGAGCGCGCCTGGGTCGGTGCGGTGCGGTCGCCTGGTACTGCGCCTTGCGGTACCGGAATTTCGCGAATCGGCACAATCGCCGTGCCATCGCGACGGTCGAGCACATACAGGCTGCCCTGTTTGGTCGGTGCGATCAGCGCCGGCTTCACGCCGTCGGCAGTTTTCAGGTCAAGCAGGGTCGGCTGGCTGCCGACGTCCATGTCCCACAGGTCGTGGTGGGTAAACTGATAGTTCCAGCGTACCTTGCCGGTGGCGAGGTCCAAAGCCACGAGGCCGGCGCTGAATTTCTCTGCGCCGGGCATGCGGTCGCCGCCCCATTGGTCAGGCATCTGGTTGCCCAGTGGCAGGTAAACCATGCCGAGTTTTTCGTCGACGCTGGCCAGGGACCACATGTTCGGCGAGTTGCGGGTGTAGGTTTTGCCCGGCGCCAAAGGCTCGGTCGCCTCCGGATTGCCGCTGTCCCAGTTCCAGACCAGGTGACCGTCATGCACATCAAAGGCGCGGATCACGCCGGAAGGCTCGTTGGTCGATTCGTTGTCGGTGACGTGACCGCCCATGATCACCAGATCACGGGTAATCGCGGCCGGGGAGGTGGCGTAGTAGCCGCCCGGCGTGAACGGACCGATACCCTGAGTCAGGTCAACGGTGCCTTTATTGCCGAAGCCTTCGCAGACCTTGCCGGTGTCGGCGTTGATCGCGATCAGGCGTGCATCGGCGGTTGGCAGGTAGAGACGACGCGGGCAGGCCTGGGCAACGGCTTTGCCAGCTTCGGAGATGACAGCGGTCGAGGCATTGGCAGACTTGGCGTAGTCGTTCTCGTCGTAGTAAGAGACGCCACGGCAGGTCATGTGGGCGAAGCCCTTGAAGCCCACCGGGCTCTTGATCTGCGGGTCGAAGCGCCAGAGTTCCTTGCCGGTGTCCGGGTCCAGCGCCAGCACTTTGCTGTGAGCGGTGCAGGCATAGACCATGCCGTTGACCTTCAGCGGCGTGTTTTCGTTGGTCAGCTCTACCGGGTCATCGGCGGTCGGCAGGTCGCCGGTGCGGATACGCCAGGCTTCCTGCAACTTGCCGACGTTGGCCGGGGTGATTTGCTTCAGCGGCGAGTAGCGGTCACCGAATTCGGTGCGGCCATAGGCCTGCCAGTCGCCATCGGGCATGGCCGGGGCGGTGCTGGCCATATCGGTTGTGTCGCGGCCCAACTCGCCGAAGACTTCACCCGGATGCGTGAATTGACTGGCAACGGCGGTGGCGCCGGACAGAATCACGGCGACGCTCAGCGCAGCGGTACCCAGCGGTGCAGCGCCATCGCGCAGCAACGGTCGGCGGAACCACGGCAACAAGAGAACTACGCCCAGCGCGAACCACAACGACAGGCGCGGCACCAGTTGCCACCAGTCGAGGCCGACTTCCCACAGGGCCCAAACGGTACTGGCGAACAGCACCACTGCGTACAGGCCCAGTGCTGCGCGGCGAGCGGCAATCAGCAGCACGCCGCTCAGCGCGAAGCCGATACCGGCCAGCAGGTAATACAGCGAGCCGCCGAGCATGCTCAGCTTGATCCCCCCGGCCAGCATGGCCAGGCCCATTAGCAGAAGCAGGATACCGAGCAGGCTCGGCAGCAGACGGCTTCGGCTCAAAGCACCATCAGTGCTCATAGTGTGGTTCTCCGTGACGTTTAAGTAGTCCCGCGCTAGTTCACTGTAGATGACGATCAGGCGTGGGTATTGGTTCAGTTGCAAAAGTGAAACTTGGTTGGAGCGTGTTTAGTTGAAGCATTCCCTTGTGGGAGCGAGCTTGCTCGCGATGGCGGCTTAACATTCAGCATTGATGTCGACTGACATACCGCTATCGCGAGCAAGCTCGCTCCCACAGGGGGGTGTGGTGTGGGTTAGAACGATGAGGTGATTTTGATCCCGCCAATCAGCGCGTCATCGACCTCGTCCACGCCACCGGGGTGGCGGATGTATTGCAGGTTCGGGCGCACGGTCAGCCAGTTGGTGACGTGCACGCCGTAATAGAGTTCGGCGCTGTATTCGGTGTCTTGCGGCGGCAGGAACGATGGGTCGTCGTAGTCGTAGACGGCTCGGGCCTGATTGGTCGCCTCGGCGTTCTTGCGATAGGCCGGGTTAACGTGAACCCGGGCCAGGGCGAAACCGATGTCGTCTTTGGTGCGCGCATCGAACAAGCCTTTGTAGACGACGCCCGCCTGGACGTAGTTGTCGATGGCGTTGGTCTTCTTGTCGTGCATCGTGCCGTTGGCGAACACGCTCAAGCCACGGGAGTTGTCGCTGGCGCGGCTGGTGATCTGCTGCTGCACACCCAGCCACACGCCGTGCTTGCTCGACGCGCTGCGATACGCTTCGCCGCTCAGCGCTGCGGGCTGGCCATTGCTGTCTTTGTAGGCGTCTGTGGCCTTGGCGTTGCTGTAGTAATAACCGGCGCGGTACTCGCCCGGCAGGCCGTTGAGCTTCGGCGACCAGACCAGTTCAATCGGCAGAATTGCTCCCTGGGTGCCGCTGCCGCTGAGCTTGAAGCCATTGCCGCGATCGAGGTTCGAGGGGTTCTGCTCATAGGCGCCGATTTGCGCGTAGAGCTCCGGCGTCAGGTGATATTTGACCCGCATCGCCCATTGGCTGACCGGCCAGTTGTACCAGATGCCGCCGATCCAGTTGCCGACCTGCGAGCCACAGAACGCCAGGTTCTGGAAGTCGCACGGGAAGCTGTTGAAGTCTTCGCCTTCGCCAAAGCGGCCGACCTTGATGTCGAGCTTCTGGTCGAAGAATTTCTGCTGATACCACATCTGCGTCAGGCGCCAGGTCTG
The DNA here is from genome assembly GCF_056680395.1 of Pseudomonas sp. ASL4. Taxonomy (NCBI): domain Bacteria; kingdom Pseudomonadati; phylum Pseudomonadota; class Gammaproteobacteria; order Pseudomonadales; family Pseudomonadaceae; genus Pseudomonas; species Pseudomonas sp. ASL4. Next base: position 2,087,151 of record NZ_CM155280.1, read on the forward strand.
GCCACGGCCCCAGACTTCCTGAGCCGAGGTGAAACCGCCGACCCGCGGGTCGTTGATCCGGTCGTTGCTGATGTTGTTGCCGTTGCGTTCGGTGATGGTCAGCTGAAATTCGGCGTCGTCCCAGCCAAGGATCTTCTGCAAGTCCAGGTGCGTACCGAGGCCGAACTGGTCGCTGTAGCGGGCGGTGCGGTCGTGGTCATAGCCGCCATGCAGGTTGCTGCCCATTTCGCCGGTGTAGTCGACTTTGAAGTCGTAGCCTTTTTCCGAAAGTTCGCTGCGCGTGCCATTCCAGTCACCGAGCATCCACGGTGAGTCGCTATCAAAGGCCGGGGCCGCGTGAACGCAGGTGGCGAGGCCGAAGGCGCTGAGACCGCCGATCAGGTTCAGGGCTTTTCGGTTGGCCACAGGGGTGGAGACAGCGCTGTCTCGCGAAGTTGGAAAGTCAGGCATAGAGAAGTAATTCTTGGTCTTTTTCTGGGAGGTGAACTGAAAGCAACGAGATGGAACGGGCAGTGAAGCGTTTCAGCTTAAGGGCGGCAGGATAATGATCTGTTACAAAGAGAGAAAGCGCTTTTATTGACATGGATCATTTCAGATTTTGTAACAGTCGTGTGCGACCCCTCGCCGCAGGGATTTAACAGGCAAAAAACACACCCTGTGGGAGCGGGCTTGCTCGCGAAGGCGTCGTGTCAGGCAACATCAATGTCGACTGACCTTCCGCTTTCGCGAGCAAGCCCGCTCCCACAGGGATTGCGGTGCTCAAATATCCGTCAGTCGCCCGCAGCCACCGCAGCGACGTTGCGCTCCCGAGTCCAGGTCAGCACAAAATGCGCCACAAGACCGAAGATCAACCCCCAGAACGCAGCGGCCAAACCCAGAAAGCTCATGCCCGAAGCGGTCACCAGAAAAGTAATCAGCGCCGCTTCACGCTGCTTCTCGTCTGCCATCGCCCCGGTCAACCCGGCACTGATCGCGCCGAACAACGCCAGCCCGGCGAGGGAGGCGATCAGTTCTTTAGGCAACGCGGAAAACACCGAGGCCAGGGTCGCGCCGAAGGTGCCCATCAGAATGTAGAACACCCCGCAGGCGATCCCTGCGATGTAGCGTTTATCGCGGTCTTCGTGGGCTTCGCGGCCGGTGCAGATCGCTGCGGTAATGGCGGCCAGGTTTAAGCCGTGGGAGCCAAACGGCGCCATCAGGATCGAGCCAATCGCGGTGACCGAAATGATCGAGCGCGCCGGGGTGTTGTAGCCCGAAGTGCGCAACACCGCCATGCCTGGCACGTATTGGCCGGTCAGGGTCACCAGCGCTAGCGGCAGGCCAATGTTGATGATCGCGTGCCAGCTCCACTCGGGAGCGATGAAGACCGGGTGGGCTACCGCGATAGTGATCGAACCGCTGTTGAGTTCACCGAACGAGGCGGCCACGGCGCAGCCGACAATCAACACGGACAGAATCGCGTAGCGCGGCGAGAGGCGTTTGCAGATCAGGTACGCCGCGATCATCGACAGCACCAGCGCCGGTTGCAGCTTGATCGAGGTGAACAGCTCAGCGCCGAAGCGAAACAAAATACCGGCGAGCATGGCTGCGGCGATGGCTTTGGGCAGGCGACTCATCAGTTTGTCGAACGCTCCGGATAAACCGATCACGGCGATGATTACCGCTGCTACCACATAGGCGCCGATGGCTTGGGGCAGGGTGACGCTGGGCAACATGGACACCAGCAACGCCGCGCCCGGCGTCGACCACGCGGTGATCACCGGAACCCGCAGGCGCCAGCTCAGGAACAGGCCAGTGATGCCGCTGCCGATGGAGATCGCCCAGATCCACGAGGACACCTGGTCGCTGGGCAGGTGTGCTTCCTTGGCTGCCTGAAACACGATGATCAGCGGGCCGGCATAGGAAATGATCACCGCGATAAAACCTGCAATGACCGCTGACAGGGATAGATCCTTTCTGAGTGTGTCCATGATGTCTCGACTTGGCGCGGCAGAGTCGCGCAGTGATCAGGGGATTGATTGATTCGATTGATTCGATTCGTGGTGAGTGTATTTGAATGGATTGAGTTGATTCAATATATGTCTGGAATCTCATTGGGTGAATCCGATCTTTGAACGTTTGATCTGGCTTCATCCATATGATTTTAAAAGAAATTATTTTTTAAGAGTTTTTTGTTCCCCGATGTTCATGGGTTTATCGATAGTAGCAATCGACTCAATGTGCTGAATTGACCGGTTTGTCAGGCATCAAACTTCGATGTGATATGCTCCGATTTTTCTGATTTCTACGATGGGCAGCGATCATTCATGTGGGTTCCTCAGCTAAGCGAATTCAGCCAGCCGATGTATTTGTCGATTGCCGATGCGTTGGCTCGCGACATCAGCAATGGCGTGCTGAACCAGGGCGATCGCCTGCCGACCCTGAGGGAATTGGCCGCCACACTGAATGTCACGCCGGGCACCATCAGTCGTGCCTACAGCGAGGCCCATCGGCGCGGGCTGGTGCAGGGCGAAGTGGGGCGCGGCACTTATGTGCAGAGCCAGAAACCGACCGAATTACCAGTGAGTCATGGCCCGACGGCGCTCAACCTGGGGCAGTCCGAACTGCTCGACCTTTCCATCATCAAGCCCTACAGCGAAACCCTGGAATACTGGCTGCGTGATGCCCTGATCGGCATGGCCAAGAGCACCGATTTCGCCCGAGCCCTGGATTACGCGCCGGATGGCGGTCACCCGGCGCATCGCGAGGCGGGGGCGCAGTTTCTGCGGCATTGGTTGCCCGATGCGCAGTGGCAGCAAGTGGTGATCACCGCCGGGGCCCAGCATGGCTTGATGGTCGCGATGAGCGCCCTGACCAACGCAGGTGACCTGGTGCTCTGCGAAGCGCTTTGCTACCCCGGTATTATTTCCCTGGCCCACGGTCTTGAGCGCCGCTTGCGTGGCGTGCCGATGGACGATGAAGGGATCATTCCCGAGGCGCTGCGCGAACTGTGTCTGCGGGAGAAACCGGCGATGCTGGTCTGCGTGGCGACCTGCCAGAACCCGACGGCGGCGATCATGTCGCAAGAGCGTCGGGCGCAAATCGCGGCGCTGGCCGAAGAATTCGACTTCATCATCCTCGACGATGACATCTATGGCTTTCTCGCCACTGATCCTTCGATCAAACCATTGTCGGCGTTTGCGCCGGACCGTTCGGTGTACCTGACGAGCCTGTCGAAGTCGATCATGCCGGCGCTGCGAATCGGCTATCTCTACAGCCCGCCTAAATTGCTGTCGCGCCTGACTTCGATGGTGCGTAGCAGCGTCTGGATGCCGTCGCCGCTGACCGCGCAACTGGCCAGTAACGTGATCACCGAAGGCCTGGACAAAAAACTGATCCGCATCCAGCGCAACGAAGCGGCCGCGCGGCAAGCCATTGCCCGGGAAATTTTTGCCCAATTCGAGCTCAAGACCCAGCCGTACTCCTATCACGTCTGGTTGACGCTGCCGGAGCCGTGGACCAGCGATGAGTTCACCATGTTGGCCCGGGCCAATGGTGTGTTGGTGCTCAGCGGCACACAGTTCCAGGCCGAACGCTCTGGCATAACCCGGTGTGTGAGGCTGGTATTGATGTCGCCTACCAGCCATGACGAATTGCGCTTTGCCCTGACCAAACTGGCCAGCCTGATCGATACCGATCCGCGCCGTTATTACTGAGTGGCGATGCTGTCTTAGAGACCATCACCTGTAGGAGCGGCACGTTGTCCGACGCCGCGAACGCCTACAAAAAGCTATTGTTCACCTACAGTTAACTGACCAGCGCATCGAGTCCTTCCACCGAACGAGGGCCTCGGCTAAGGTGCGCGGCTTCTTTATTCTTTCTTCGCGCAAAGGCCCGGCATGACCGAACTGAACAACAACCCGCTGCACGGCGTGACCCTGGAACAGATCCTCAATGTCCTGGTCGAGCACTACGAATGGTCGGGGCTGGCCGAGCGTATCGACATTCGCTGCTTCAAAAGCGATCCGAGCGTCAAATCGAGCCTGACCTTCCTGCGCAAAACCCCGTGGGCGCGGGAGAAGGTTGAACATCTGTACGTGAAGTTGATGCGCACCAAGCGCCCGGTCTGAACATGCTCAGCCTATCGACGCCGGGAGCTGCCGCGAGGCGTCGTTGTGTGGCCGTGGCGGCGGTGCTGGGCTGGGTCGGTTTGAGTGTTCAGCTGTACCTGATTCTCGGCTCACGCTGGAGCCTCGGCGCCAGCCTGATGGGCGGCCTGATCAGTTTCTTCAGTTTTTTTACCGTATTGAGCAATACCTTGGTCGCCGTTGTGCTGACCTGTGAGCTGACGGCTCGTGAGTCGGCAGCGCGCCGCTGGTTTTTGCAGCCGTGGGTCAGCAGTGGGATTGCGGTGAGCATCGCCGTGGTCGGGATCGCCTACAGCCTTTTGTTGCGCCATCTCTGGCATCCCGAAGGCTGGCAGTTGCTCGCCGATGAATTGCTGCACGACATCATGCCGCTGCTGTTTCTGGCGTATTGGTGGTTGTGCGTGACCAAGGGCACATTGCGCCTGGGGCACATCGCCTTGTGGGTGATTTACCCGTTGGTGTACTTCGCTTTCACGTTATTGCGCGGGCATCTGCTGAGTACGTATCCGTATCCGTTCGTTGATGTCGGCACGCTGGGTTATCCACAGGTGTTCATCAATGCCGGAGGGATATTGGCGGGGTTTGTAGCGATTGCGTTAGTGGTGGTTGGGCTTGATCGGTGGTGCGCAACTCGAAAGTGAACACCCACTGTGGCGAGGGAGCTTGCTCCCGTTGGGTCGCGAAGCGACCCCAAAAAGAAGCGGACCGCTGCGCAGTCCAACGGGAGCAAGCGCCCTCGCCACAAAAGCCAATTGGCCTTGCGCTATCGATTATTCATCAAGGGTGCCATCCGCCCGCCAGTAGCCCACCGCTTTGACGAACTGATCATCCAGCCCGTGCTCATCCAGCAGCACCCGGCGGATCTGCCGTGACACTTTGGTCTCGGTCGCTATCCACGCGTATAGATCGCCACTCGGCACCTGCAATTGCTTCACGGTAGTCAGCAGGTTGTTCTTGCCGCCGTCACGCAACACCCAGATCACATTGACCTGCGCGGCGCTTTCCAGGCGTTGCTGTTCGGCGCCGTTCGCCACTTCGATGATCACCAGCGCGCGGCGATTGGCCGCCAGGCCTTCCAGGCGTCGGGCGATGGCGGGCAGGGCGGTTTCGTCGCCGATCAACAGGTAGCTGTCGAAGATGTCCGGCACGATCATCGAACCCCGTGGCCCGCCGATGTGCAGGAACTGACCCGGCTCGGCCTGCTCGGCCCAGGTCGAGGCAGGGCCGTCGCCGTGCAGGACGAAATCGATGTCCAGCTCCAGCGAATCCAGGTCGTAGCGACGCGGCGTGTAATCCCGCATCGCCGGCATCGGCTGGTCGGTTTTACCGGCACCGAGGACCAGGGTTTCCAGCGCCGCTGTTTGCGCCGCGTTCTGCGGGAACAACAGTTTGACGTGGTCGTCCGTGCCGAGGCTGACGAAGCCCGCCAGTTCCGGCCCGCCCAAGGTAATCCGACGCATGCGAGGCGTCAGGTCGACCACCTGCAAGACTTCCAGGCGACGGCGTTTGATTTCGTGCATGACACGGTGAATGGTTTGGGTATCGACTGCAGTCATTCGGCTTTCTCCTGGGCAGCTTGAACGGCGGGGCCGTCGACGATGGCTTTGGCGGTGTTGTTGAGCAGGGCCGCGACGCGGATGATTTCTTCCGCACTCCAGCGCCCGTGATGCATTTGCAGTGCATGACGCAGGTTATGCACCGCTTCATGGATTTCGGCCGGGCGATCATGGCCGCGCAGCGAGCGTTTGCTGACATCGATGCGCATCCGCACACCTTCCAGGGCAATCGCCTGGTCACTCAGGGATAGACGTCCGGCGTCGGTCACGCTGTAGCGTTTTTTGCCGCCCTCGGCGTCACCGGCGATCATTTCGCTTTCTTCCAGAAAGGTCAGGGTTGGGTAAATCACCCCGGGGCTGGGGCTGTAGGCACCGTCGAACATGCCTTCGATCTGGCGGATCAGGTCGTAGCCGTGGCACGGCTGCTCGGCGATCAGCGCCAGTAACAGCAGTTTCAAATCGCCAGGGGCAAAGACCCGTGGGCCACGGCCGCCGCGTTCGCGGCCTGGGCGTTTCTCGAAGCCGTCGCGGCCGTCACCGTGTTCGCGGTGGGAATGATGGTCTCTCATTTTTTGCGTTCTCTCGTCGTGTTTAGATACAACTTAAGATATATCTTTAGACGAAGGCAAGACGTTTTTCGAGAGAGGTTTGCGTCGGCCGACGAGCGGCGAGGTTCGCTGAGCGAGGCGGTTCATCACGAAAAATCACCACCAAGCAGGTATTTTTCGTTGCGCCTGGAAGTAACTTTAAAGTTAAAGCTATCACTCTATTAATTGTTGATCATATATTCTAAACCTCCTCAAGTGCCCGGTTTTAAGTTGAATGGTCTGTATGGTTTTTTAAGCGAAACTGTATGTAGGTAGTTGCCGACAGTTACAAATCGATAATTTTCTTTTTTGTGTTTTTTTCTTTCCGGTCATGGAGGCGTTTAACTACACGATCATCGGAAGTTACTTGCTTACTTTCCAGGGGCGTTGGCCGATCATTTGCCGGCGTTGAAAGTTCAAGCCTACCTCGCTGCGATAGGTTCCGGACTGGCGTTGTTTGAGCTTTCAATGAACCCTTTATATTGAAAAGACAGGTACTGACTGATGTTCAAGAAAATGACGATTGCAGCTCCTCTGGCGATGCTGGCACTGACTTCCTCCATGGTGTTTGCGGCCGGCGAAGCCAAGCACTCCATCAACCTCGTTGCCCACGTGCCGACCAACGGGTTCTACGTGGTACCTGTCGATCCGGATCTGGTCAACAAAGATCAGCGTATGGATTTCCTCCCAACTACCGGTGCAATGGACGAGGTCAACGGATTTTTTGACATGCGCAACAACAATGGCTCGGTACACGCCAGTGTTGTCACGGCTCCAGTACTGTACTCCGGTGCCAGCACCATTAACTTGAAAGTTGAACTCAATGGCAAAGAGCTGACCACGACCCCGCAAATGGTTGTAGGTGAAGATGAATCCAACGTGAACTATCGCGCCCCATTGCGTATCAGCGCCACGGGCAGCACTTTTGCACCGGGCGACTATACCGGTGAAGTGGCAATGATCTTTGATGCCGTACCACCGGTTCTCTAACTTCTCCCGGTAGAGCGTCAACCGACGAGCCAACAACTTAGTTGGTTCGCCGGACTTCCATTTGTCTGCAATCAGAGTACGTGTTCATGTTCCCGATGACACCCATCGCGGCTGCGCTTGCGCTGTTGTTTTGTGCCAGCGCGGCGGCGGCTCCGGTTTCCACCGGTTCTACACCGCGAAGTCTGTTGGCCCAGGCCAAAGGTCTGCCGGCGGAGTTCGAGGAGCATTTTTTTGATGTGCCGCTGGCGGTTCGCGTGGAACTTGATCAGCAGCCGTTGGGGGAGGCGATGGTCGTGCTGTCTCGCGATGACCGCATCACCCTGCTCGAATTTACCGACACCAGCGACAGCCGATTCACGGCGGCCGAACGCGACACCTGGGCCAGTTACCTCAAGCCCGGCGTGGCGCTGGGCGACTGTGCCGGACAATGCCCGGAACAGATGCTGGCGGTGCACTACAACCTGGAAAACTCGCTGGTATCGATCCTCACCGAGAACGCTGAGCGCGACACTGAAGTCAAACGCTACTACGACCAGCCCGAAGGCGGCAGCAGCGGGCTGATGCTGCGCAATCAGCTCAACCTCAATGGTGGTCAGGGCCAGGACCTGGGCGGACGCTTTGGTCTGGAAGCCAGTGGCAGCCTCGGCAGCTGGAGCCAGACGTTCAACATGCAACTGGCCCGGCTGGGTGGTCCGGATGACCAGCTCTACCACGCGGTACATGAGCTTTACACCCAGCGCGAATTGCAAGGCAGCTTCGCACGCCTGGGTTATTTCACCCCCAATTCAGAAGGGCTGACCCGCCAACCGCGAACGTTTGGCACCAGCCCCGACACCGCCGTCGGCGTCATGTTTGGCAGCTCCGACAGCCTGGCAATCAACAGCCCGATGCCCAGCGTGTATCCGATCTACGTCACGGCCAACCGCCAGGCTTCGGTCGAGATCCTGCGCGACGGTTTGCTGATCAACACCCAATCGGTGCCCGCCGGCCTGCAGACCCTCGACACCCGACCACTGCCCGGCGGTATCTACGAAGTGGAAGTTCGGCTGATCGAAGACGGCCAAATCACCAGCACCAGCCAGGAGCTGGTCTACAAGCCCAACAACTGGCGCAACCTTGATGAGCGCTGGCGCTACAACCTGTTTGCCGGGCAAGAAACCAAGCTGCTGAGTAACTGGGACCAACAGGCCAGCGGCAGCGCGACGGCCGGGGCTTCGCTCAACTACTTGATGCATCCACGGGTGATTCTCGGGCTGTCGGCGCGGCAGATTCGCGAAAAACTGCAATACGGCACGTCCATCGACTGGACCCTGGCCAATCACATCAGCCTGTACGCCAACGTCTACCAGACGCAAGACCACGGCACCGGCGTCGATCTGCAAAGCCTCTATAACTACGGCTCCGGCAGTGTGGTCTTCAGCCACAACCGCAGTTGGCTCGATACCACGGATACCTACGACACCCTGTCGGACGGCACCCGGGTGCGGCAACGCAATGTGTTTGTCGGCGAGACCAGCAACTCATCCCTGGCGCTCAATCATCGGGTCAGCAGCAAAAACTCGGTAAATGCCCGGGTTTCTCATAGCGAGGGCAATACCGAAGGCGTTGGTGTGGATCTGGGCTGGACCCAGCGCACCGTGTTCTTCGGCAGTGATGCCAACTGGCGGCTGGCATTGTTCGACCGCCCGGGCAGTTACAGCAGCGGCGATGCGCGCAATCGCGGGGTCGACCTGAGTCTCAACCTGGCACTGGGCGCACCGGGTCAACAGTTCACCGGCAGCATCGGTTCACGAACCGCTCGCGAGGGCGGTCGAGACAACAACGCCTCTCTCGGCTGGCGCAAAGACTTGAAAGACCATGTGCTGCAAAACGTCTCGGTCACCGCACTCACTGACACCTATGGCGTCGGCCTGTCCAGCCTGGCCAGTTTTCGCACCGAGGCACTCAGCGGCGACGGGTTTGTTCAGCGCTCGTCCTACAACGATAACTTCACTGGCGGCCTGAACCTCGACAGCACACTGGTCGTTGGCGGCCAGCAGATGGTCCTGACCAGTGAGCATCAGGTGCGGGGTGCGGGGTTGATCGTCGATGTGGAGTCCGATATCGACGGTATCGCCTTGCGCGCCGACGACTTCAGCGGTGGCAGCGCAGCCCTGAAACCTGGGCGAAACTTCATCCCGATTACCGCGTATCAAAACAGTTCGGTGAGTTTCGACTTCGAAGGTAATCACGTGCCTGCCGCCAGCATCGACCCGCCGCGCACCCGTTATCACCTGAACAAGGGCGGCGTGGAGTATCGCAAGGTGCGGGTGATGAAAACCCTGACCGTGTTAGGGCGGCTGGTCGACTCCCAAGGACAGCCGCTCAAGGGCCATCACGTGATCAATCACGCCAGCCGCGGGGTGACTGAAGTCGATGGGTTCTTCTCCATGGAAATGAACGCCGGTGCGCCGACGCTGGAAGTGCGCCAGGGCAATCAATTGCTCTGCCAGTTCCGCCTCGATGCCAGTCGTCATCGCAGCGAAAACAACGTGTTGATGATCGGTGACCTGCGGTGCACGCCGGACACCCTGGCCGACGTCAGCTCCACTGATCAGAAGGCAGGTTGAAACCTATGAAAAAGTCCACGGGTTGGTTGGGACTGATGATGGCGCTGATGGTGCCGACCGCTGAGGCGTTTAACCAGGAGATCCGGGCGTCGTTCGCGCCGGATCCGGCGCAGCCGCAACGAAACGTATTCATCAACAAGACGCCGGACAGTGGGTATTGCAGGGACTATCCCGACGAGTGCAAGCAACAAAACATGTTCAGCATTCGGATACCGGTGCATTTCGGGCCCAGCTCAGCGATTGCGCCCGGCACTGGCGTTTCTGTCAAGGTACCGGCCAATTGGCGACAACTGACAGTCACAAACAGGGAAACCGGCGAATCGGAAATCGTCGAAGTGCGAATCACGGGTATTGGCTCTAACTACATCCTCAGCGATACCGCCGCCAATCTGGCTGGGGTAACCGATCTGCGTGAAGGGCATGCCAAGCTATGGGGCGGTCAAAGCTGGGTGTACGCGGCGCCTCCCTGTGTGTACAGCGGCGTAGGACTCTTTACAGGCCCCACCTATCGTTTTTTTTGGAAGACTCCGCAAGAAGCACTTTGTACCAAAGTGGCGGATTTCCGAATTCCGTACATGTCTTGGGACACCCTGGACTTTGCCTATGAGCTCCGAACGCCTAACCCTTTGGGGATGTCGAGCGGGCTGTACACCGGTTCCATGAACTACTTCCTCGGCCCAGGGCAAGATTTCGACATCGGCGGGTTGAATGCTGATGACAGCAACCTGACCCTGGATTTCGTCCTCGATGTGCAGCACACACTCAAAGTGACCCTGCCGCCGGGCGGCAACAAAGTCGAGTTGGTGCCGCAAGGTGGCTGGCAGAGCTGGATCAACGAAGGACGCAAGCCCAATCGGTTGTTCCGTGATCAGACCTTTCATATCTCGGCGTCATCACGCTTCAAGATGACCTTGTTTTGCTCGAGCAGCATCAGCAACAACTGCGTCATTAACGATATGACCGCACGCAAGTACGGCATGGTGGAACTGAGCGTGACGCTGCCCAACGGGCTGACGGATCAATACGGACGTCCGGTCAACCGAGTGCCATTGAGGATCGGCAGCTCGGGAGCCTTGCACTTCGCTCCGAGCTTCTATGTGGATCGCGGAAAGGGAATCCTGCACTTCGAAATCGGAGAGTTCTGGACCCACGCCATGCTCCAGTCCGGTGTTCCGGGTGATTACTCGGGCACCATGACGGTGGTCTGGGATTCGGAAGTCTGACAGTACAAACATTCGCCAATTTTTTGAGGTTGAAGACGATGAAACGTCTGTTGTTGATGTGGGTTGCCAGCGTGTTTTGTCTGACGGCGCAAGCCGGGCCGCAGATTAATGTCGGCACGGTGTACGACTATCTGGACGGCGATAAAAGTACGTACCTCAAACGGGTTTTCAACAGTGGCGACAGTACCGCTTTCGTCAAAATCAATGTGCTGGAAATCATCTATGACACCGACGGTACTCCTCGGGAAGTACCGATCGAAAGTGCGGTGGACGGTGCTTCTCGCAAGGGCATCATGGCCAGCCCGGCCCGTTTGATCGTACCGGCTAAAGGCATGCAGGGCACGCGCTTGCTGTACATGGGCGAGCGCGACACCGAGCGTTACTTCCGCGTGCGCTTCGTGCCGGTAGTCCCGGAAAAGGAAGATGAGTTCGTGCTCTCCAGCGAAGAACGTGAGGACTATAAAAAGAGCCTGTCTGCGGGGGTCAATGTAATGACCGGGTTTGGCACGATCTTTTTTGTCCGGCCCAAAAACGCCCGATTCGATACGGTTATCAATGACACGGCCACCCGGTATGAACTTCACAATAACGGCAACACGGTCGTGGTGGTCGATGAGTTCAAAAGCTGTTCGCTCAGCGATGATAGTGATTGTCGGCCGACCACCAAACATCATCTGCTGGCCGGAAAGACCTTTGGTTTCGACAAGGAAAAGGGCCGTGAACACCGCTTCATTGTGATTGAGGGCGACAGCAAGAAAGTGCTGAAGATAGCGAGTCGATAGTGGCTGCTTTTAATTGACGCTGTGGGTAACAAACATGATCAAGCAATGCACTGTCGCCACGCTGATGGCTGCAACGGGGTTGGCCAGCCTGACGGTCTTCGCGGCTCGCGAGGAACACTCGTTTGAAGTGTCCGTGACGATCCCGACGCGCTCTTTTTACATCGTGCCGGTGGACACTGGCTGGATTCACCGCGAGCAGATATTGCCCTGGAATGTTGCGACCTCCAAGCTAGGTAATCTGCGCAAATATTTTGATGTGCGGCACGATACCAGTGCGATCGAGGCGCGCCTCGACTCGCAGCCCTATCTGTCCAATGGCCGCCCGGCAGACGATATCCCGTTGCGCGTCAGCTTCAATGGTGTCGAGTTGAGCCATGCCGTCGAGCCCCGGCTAGTGGTATCGGCCGCCGACGCAGCGGTGGGTTCGCGCGTGCTATTGGAGATAGAACCGCTACAACCTGCCGGGGGATATCGGGCCGGGGACTACTACGGCAATGTGCTGTTGTTGTTCAATGCCAGGGCGCCGGGAGGCTGAGTCGCCGCGTCTACAGGCCGTACTTTTGCAACAGCATTCGGCTCAGGCTTCGCGCCAGCTCGAGTCTTTCGTAGGCCAGATCAATGGATCGTTGCGCGTATTCCTGATCGGATATCGGCGCACGATTGGCAGAGGGTTCGCGCAATGCTTCGAGGCGATCCAGTCGCTGATCATAGAGGCGATCATTGGCCTCGAACCGGTCAGGATAGATGTCACGCAGATACTGTTCCCAGAACGGTTGTTCGAGCATGCCATTGACCAGACCGTCGCCGACCTCCCTCTCCAGCACGGTGTCGTAGGCCCGGTCGATGGCGTCCTCCGTCACCCCGGCGATGGCTCTGAAGAGCATGGAATCGGATTGCCAGGGCAGGTCAAGGCGTTGCGCCAATGCGGTCTGATAGGCCAGATAGATTTCCACTTCTTCGGCCCTGCCGGGGCGCGACAGGGAATCGGCCAGGGCAATTTGGTTGACCCGATCCAGACGTGTCGCACCTTTGCTCAACGTTACCAGTCGGGACTCCAGTTCGGCGGCAGACGTCGAATAGGCGTGCGCCTGGTACACGAGCGCCTGCACGCCCATACGGTTGAAAATTTCGGAGCTGGCATCCTCACAGTTTTCCGGGTTTTCAGCCGTGCGGAACAGTTTTTCACGCAAGGGCGAATCAAGATCCATGGCATCGATCAGTTCCCAGACACGGCGCGACAGTTGTTCCCGTACCCATCCGCCGGCCCGGTAATCCGCGGAAGTGGTCAGGCTGTCGATAAGCCTGAAAAAGCCTTCGCTGTTGTCTTCGCTCATCAGGTTGTCCCAGGCTTCGACCCGGTAGTTGCCCAAGCCGGGGGAGCGATTGCCCCACAGTGACGAGTCGTCACTCAGCTGCCATTTGTCCCGCGCGTTTTGCGCCAGCGGCTCGTAGGCGTTCTCGCGGGGCAAGCCCACCGAGCGGCGGTACTCGTGAAAGGCCTGGCGGTGGGCGTCCAACAGTTTGCTGGAGTCCAGTCGCGCACGGGCGACAGTCCATGCGTTATTCGAGCCTCGTACGGCGCGGAGGATGGTTCGGATCGGGTTACCCGACAGATCAAGGAAAAAGCCCCTGGGACGATACTTGCCCAGCAAACCCTCGGGCCATGTGTCGATGCCTGTGTAGGCCAGGTTCAGTACCCTCAGGCGTGGCATGCGCCGGACATTCGGCGCCAGGCTCAGCGGGTTGTATTCAAGTCGCAGGGTTTGCAGGCGTGTCAGATTGCCAAGTTGCACCAATGCCTCGTCTGTCAGCCGGATGCGGTTGTCGCTCAGACGCAGTGTTTCGAGCATGGACATTTTGCCGACCCCGGCCGGCACGCCTGTCAGGCCGCAGCGTCGTGCGCTGAACCGGCGAAGCTGGGTGAAGTCTTGCAACATCCCGTCAGAGCGTTGAGAGAAATCCATGCCATCCAGATTCAAGGTGGTGATCTGATTCAGGTAGTCTTTGATGTCCGGTAGTTTTTTCCACCAGCGCTCCAGGTTGTAATGCCGTAGTTCGCTGGACAGGTCCAGCGCATACCCGCCGGCGAAATGAGTGCTGCGTTCATCGAACACCCGCGGTTTTCTCTCGAAACACTCCACCAGGCGTTCAGCGATGTGCCTGACTGCGTCGGGCGCAATGGCGACCTCGTCGGGTAGAGTCCGCGTAATCTGATCCCCCCAGAGGCTCAGTATGTTGCGTAGCTTGTGCAGTTCGTGTTCGAGGCTTTTCATCTCCTTGGCAGGGTCAACATCACGAGGCACAGAGCGCACGAAGGTATCCACCTCCCGCTCGCTGAGATGCGGATACAAATCCTGCACCCGTTGCTCAATGGTTCGGGCCTGCTTGGTCAGCGACGGACCTCGCAGCAATAGGGTCGTTTCGCGCTCCGCTACCGGCCGGATCGGTGGCTCCAGCAACGCCGTGCGGCGTTCGGCCGCCGCTTCGGACTTGGCCATCAGCCACTCCTTGAACCAGGCGCCCTGACCGGGTTGGTAACCGAGTTCGAGGCGCGATGCTTCGGGTATGGCGCGCAAGATCGACTCATACAGATTGTAGGGTCTGTGCAGCATGCGATTTTCGTTGTCACGCACCTTGTATCGCCCGCGTTCATCACGTACCAGCACCCTGACGTTAGTGGCATCTTCGGCGCCTGCCTGGCAACGCAACGGGCCGTCGAAGGTGCCGTCGCGCACTTCGATGCGCAGCCCATTAAAGGTGTCACTGTTCAACCGCAATACGTTCAGGGCCAAACGCTCGGTGTCGGCGGTGATACGGGCGTTCTGGTAAAACCCCTCGCTGGCCCTTGCCGCGCGGGTTTCAAAGGCGCATTCGCGGGCCAGGCTTTTAAGTCGCAGGGGAATGCGCTGCTGTTGGGTCAGCGCGTCCAGTTCGGCTTTTCCGGCACCGGCCAGCAGGGTTTCGGCGATGTCCGTCGGCAGGTCCGGCCACTGCTGTTGCAATCGCTGAACGTTGGCATCGTGGCTGACCTCCCTGGCGCGATACAGGTATTGCGCGAGGTCGGCCTTGCGCCCATCCACCCGCGCAGCCAGGTGCTCACGCAGCGCTTGTACGCGTTCATCGGTTGGCAGGCTTGCACCGAGTAAATCAGCTAGTTGCGCATCATTCAGAAAGTCCACCACTCGCACCGGGAGCTTGCCCGCCATCACGTCGCCGAGGCTGATGTTCAGCGTCTGGCTGGCGGACGCTTGGGCATGGCCATAGGTACGAAACATTCCGGTCAGATCGGACCGTGCATACACGCTCAGCGCGCAATCCGCTGGCCAGCCAGGGAGTTCGGTGACCAGTTGTTCGAACCAGTAGGAAGCCGGGTCGATGGCCTGCCCCGAACGAATTTGCTCACGGGCCACACCAATATCATTGAAGGCCCTGTAGCGTTTGAGGGTGTCGTCGAGCAGCAACGGCGGCGGGTTGTGCTCGACGTGCATTCGGCGCAACACCCCTTCTTCCGTGCTGCTGACCAGTCGGATGGCTTCCAGTTGCTCGGCACTGAAGCCATCGGTGCTGTGGCCAAGACGTTTCATCAGGGTCTGGACGTCCCAACTGCGTGGATCTTCCCCTTCGAACAGCCACGCACCGCGACCGTTGTTGGTCCCTTTCGGCGTGTAGGCGTCGGGGCGACTGGGGTGCTGGATGTGATGGTCGCCGGTAGCGGGATCTTTTTTTACGGCATAAAGCCCCTCGTCCAGAGGCAAAATGACTTGGCCTTCATGGTGATGCAGCCCCAGGGCGTCGGGCGTCGAATCTTTGGACAGGCTGATTTGCTTTTGCTCATACGGGCCAAGGTCGGGGTTCCACAACAGGGTTTTACCGTTGGGCAGTTGCACGGTAGTCATGCCTTCGATCAGCGGTGAAAGCTTGAGCTTGAACTCGCTGGCGATAGCGCCACCGACACCAAACGCCGCCAGTTGAATGACGTCGGTGACCACGCCGATCACATGTTCGGCGGCTTCGGCCCACAAGCCTTCGGCCAGGTCGACCACGCCCTCGATGACATCCGTGGTCAGTTGATAGGCGGTGTAGGCCAGCATCAGTTCTCCCAGGCCTGGCACAAAAGGTGTTACCACCATCAGCGCGACATTGAAGATGTCCGAGAGGATTTTCTTGAAGTTGTCCCACCAGGCCCAACGCGCTCGGCTGTCGGTGTCGGCGGTGGAAACGGCGATCTCCCGGCCATCATTGAGAATCTTGTTCAGTGATTGCTGGTACAGATGCTCCCAGAGTGGGCCGCTGATCGGCGTTGCATAAACCTGCAGGTTGGGATTGGAGACCGGCGTTTCTCGCCAACTTGGGTTTGGATCGGTCGGCGACTTTTCCTGCCATTTTACCTGGCTCAGGCGTTGCTCCAGGCCGGCGAAAAAATGCCCGCGCTGTTGCTGGTCAACGAACTGGCTGAAGAATTGTCGATACGTTTTGCCGGTAGACGGCAGGACTTTGTTTTCGAACAGTTGGCGGGTCATTTCCCTCAGGCAGGCGGTCCCCGACGGGTATTCCTTAAGCGGGTGCTCCGGGTCATGAGGGACGTACACCAGCACTCGACTGATGCCCATATTCTGCTGTTGCTCCACGGGCGTGAAGACCACGATACCGGTCAGGGTGGTGTCCAGCAGGCGCAGGTCACACGCCTGCATGACTTTGCCGTCCAGGGTCAGGCTCGTGAGCCCGTGGGCCAGGCCCAGCACCAGGCTGTGGGCATTTTGGCTGATGTCTTTTCTCTTCAGCGCAAGGTGCGCTGCGGCCTTGAGTGCGGATATCCGGTTGAGGCTGACAAAATGCTGCAAGGCCCCGGCGGCCACGGGGCTGGCCGGCAACAGAACATGTTCAAGATGACGCCTGTAACGGGCGCCGATATCCAGTTCACGGCACAGTGTCTGGAATTGTTTGATGGTCATTTTATGTTTGATGGGCACCACGTCGAAGTGCCCGCGCTGATCGGGCCTGGTAATAAACTCCGACGGCTCTTGGAAGGTTTCGGATCTTGAAAAATTATGCAAGGCCGCATCCAGTAAGGAGACGGTTCGAGTGATGACGCCATCGGAAGTATCGATCACATACCAAGGTTGATCCTTGGGAATGTAAAGCCTTAACCATGTTGCCTGCACATCCAGGTCCAGGCGATAGCGCTGTTTTAGCGCAGACCTGAGCAAGGGCTCGGCAAAGGTATGGATATCTTGAAGTGAGTCGAGTAATCGATCCACCGCATTTTGGCTGTTCCAGGCCTCTATATTGGCCTTTTCAAGCGCTTGGCCGGCGCTGCTGTACCAGCTTTCGCGGATTGGCGGGACGCTGCCCAATGCCAAGCTTCTTTTGACTGAAGCCTGGGTAAAACAATGGTTGGTCGTGTCTTTGATTAATGAGTAATGACGACCTTTATTGTTATGGGAGTTGTCCGATTCAGCCCAGTTGTTTACTGTTTGTAACTGAAGCATGGTGAGTTGTCTTCACGTTTAGGGGAAGTCTTAAAACTATCCGCTGGCGTGAGGAATAAAAGTCTAAATGTCTGCTCCTTAAGTTGGAGGTTGTCGTGTTAATGATTAAAAAACAGAGTCCCGAAAGTATTTAATTACCACCTTTGTAACTAATGCCGTTTAAGCCGTAGGAGAAATCGAAAACTCACGTGGCCGTCATCGCCGCACCACCGCTGGTGCCTGACACTCAGTGTTGCGACCCGGCTGCAAATACGGCGTCAGAATCGGCGCCATCCCTTTGAGCACCTGTACCGGCAACGCCGAAGTGAATTTGAATGTTTCAGCGGAGCGCCCCGGTACGAACGCGGTCAAGGTGCCGAAGTGGTGATCGCCGATGTAGAACACGAAAGTCGCGGTGCGGTTGATCGATTTCGAACTGAGGATCCGCCCACCAGCACCAATGGCTTCGATGCGGTTATCCCCGGTGCCGGTCTTGCCGCCCATGGCCAGCGGTGTGCCGTTCGGCAGTTTGAAACTGCCGGCCACCCGTTTGGCGGTACCGGCGTCTACCACCTGCGACAAGGCTTCGCGCATGGCCGTCGCCACCTCGGACGGCATCACTCGTTTGCCAACGTTCGGGTCATTGATCAACTGCGTTTCATACGGCGTATTGGCTGCGAAGTGCAGGCTGTCGATGCGCAATGTTGGCATCCGCACGCCATCGTTAAGGATGGTGCCGATCAGTTCGGCCAACGCGGCCGGCCGGTCGCCGGAGCTGCCGATGGCCGTGGCCAGCGAAGGGACCAGGTGATCGAACGGGTAGCCGACTTTCTGCCAGCGTTGGTGAATGTCGAGGAACGCTTCGATCTCGAGCATGGTGCGGATACGACTGTCACGGGCACCCTTGTGCTTGCTCTTGAACAGCCAGCTGTAAACCTCCTGGCGCTCAAACTCACTGGCTTTGACGATCTGGCTGAACTTGGCGTCGGGGTTGTTCAGCAAGTAGCCGATCAACCACAGGTCCAGCGGGTGGACCTTGGCGATAAAGCCCTGGTCCGGCAGGTCGTAGGCGCCGGGGCCGTAGCTTTGATAGAGGCGGTCGAGGCGCTCATCGGTGAGTTTTTCGTTGAGCTTGTCGGTGCTTTTCACGCCTTTGAGGTGTGAGCGCACAAACAGGTTGAAGCTTTCCTGACTGGCTTGCGGCAGCAAGTAACGGTGCACGGCGGCCAGGCGCATGGCGGTGGGGTGCATGCCGTCGAGGAAGGTATCGAGTCGGGCTTCGGTGTCTTTGTTCTGATACTTCTTCCAGAACCGCAATAGGAACGAGGTGCCTTCGCGGTCGGCGAACTGGGCCAGGTATTCCTGACGGCGCGGGTCTCTGTCATCGCCGAGCAATTCGGCGCTGCTGTTGGGTCCGGAATAGGTGCTGTAGCGCACCAGGTCGCGCATCAGCCGAATGAACGGCAGGTTGATCGACTCACGTATGGCGTCGCGCAGGCTTGGCATACGGCCGTTGTCTTCATTGCGGAAGTTATGGAACACGTGCAGGCCGCCACCGGTGAAAAACGCCTCGCCGGGGCTGGCCGAGTATTTACGGTCCAGCGCTGCGCCAAGCATTTTCGGCAGGCTGCGGTCGGAGTTCTGGATCAGGTAATCGACGGCCCAACGGCTAATACGATCCTGCTCGGGAACCGGAGTTTTCTTCAGCTCGGCAACGGTCTTGTCGAGGTATTTATCGTGCAGCTCGGAAATGATCTGCAAGTACGTGGTCAGCACGCGCATCTTGGCGGTGGAGCCCAGTTCCAGTTTGCTGCCTTCGTTGATGTCGAAGGGTTGGTCGGTACTGTCGGTCTGTACCCGCACGCGCGAACCGTCCGGGGTCAGTTCGAACAGGGTGAAGCTGTAGCGCACCTGAGTGGTACTGGTCGGCGTCAACAGGCGCTCGCCGATCAGGCCGATCTGCCCGGCAAAGACCGGGTCGGCCAGATGTTTGAGGTACTCGGTGGCCTGAGCCTGCAAGTCGCTCTGCAAGGTGGTGGTGGCCGACAGATCGAGGCGGTCGAGGTCATACAGCGGACGGTTAAGCATCGAGGCCAAACGACTGCGGGCGGTGCTGATGCCTTTGTTGGTTTCGATCGGCTGGATGGTCGGTTGGGTCTGCCAGTCGCGGTAGGTCACCTGACTGGCCAGCGCGGCGGCGGCGAGCGGTGCATCGATGACGTTGTTCTGGGCGAGCAGGCGAATGTGGCTGTCGGTGAGGTCGGCCAGTTCTTCGTGGCCCTTGGTCAGGTAATGGGAAGGGCGGCGCTGGGCGATCATGAGCGAGAGCATTTCACGCAGTGCCAGGCCTTTTGCTGCCATGGTTTTTGGATCCGTGGCGGTGCTGGCCAGACTTTCATTGGCCTTGCTGAAATCGGCGCCGTACCAGACACGCAAGCCCTCGGCCATGCCATGCACTTCGCCGTGGCCGGGGACGGCCGATAGCGGCACGCTGTTGAGGTAGTCGCGCACCACATTTTGCCGCACCTCCAGCGTTTGCGGGCCGGGCTGATAGGCGCGCACGCTGGCGGAAATCATCTGCCGGATCTTCTCCGCTCCCGACACGGTCAAGCCGTCGGGTGAGTGGCGGTATTTCTCAAGCTGTGTCGCCAGGGTACTGCCGCCCGCCGACTGCCCCGGCAAGTGCATCAGCTTGGCCACTTGGGACCACGCGGCCATGCCAAACCGTGGCCAGTCCACCGCCGGGTTGGCCAGGGGCTGCTGGGGGTCGAGCAGGAAGCGGTTTTCGATGAACAGCAAACTGTTGACCACCACCGGCGGGATCGATTCGAAGCTGGAATAGAGCTGTTGCGGATAGTTGAACTGGTACAGCGGAGCGGCGCGGCAATCGGTGATCGACAGCCCGGCCTGGATTTTCTCCGAATACGGTACGAACAAGCCGTGGTCGCTGTACTTCAGCAGCGCCGGGGAAAAGCGGGTTTGCGAGGCAATCACATAGTTACGCTTGATCAGCCGCGGCAGGAAATCCCCCATCGAGCTGTAGCCCAGCCGCAAATCGAACGGGCCGGCGCCGGGGTAGCGAATGGCGTCGCTGGGCCCGGGTTGCAGTTCGTAACTCAGGGACGCGGCAAATTTGCTGACTTCCCGGGCCTGAAACTTCGAGGTGCGCATTTCCTTGGCGGCAGCCAGGCCCAGCACGATCAGGATAATCAGCAGCAGCAACCAGAACGCCTTCCAGCCATGCTTGGAACGGCGGGGTTTTTCAGGTGGCGGCGCGTCATCCACACGTTCAGTTGGAACTTCGGTCTTGCTCGAATCGCTTTGCCATAACGCGCCCATAGTCGACTGATCCATTCACGCAGATTGATCGGACTTGTCTGAAGCTTAGACGGTGGTTGGCGATGGTGAAAAAATTGTGAACATAGAAATTTCGAAATGGCATGACGAGGTGCGTCCAAAGGGCTTGCGGTAATTAAGGATGTGCCTGTGGGAACTGGAACCTCTGTGGCGAGGGGGCTCGCCCCCGTTGGACTGCGAAGCAGTCCCCAGAAACTACAGAATCTACGGTGCATCAGGCACACCGCATTCATCCGGTTCACGACTGCTACGCAGCCGAACGGGGGCGAGCCCCCTCGCCACAGGAAGGGAGCGCCTTCCAAGTGAAGTTCTGCTCTGGCCTTATAGCCAGCAAGCATCCCAGAGCGGGTAGTCGCCAATTTTCTCCACTAACCGTGCACGTAATGGATTGGCAACGATGTAGCGGGCGAATGGCAGGAGACCTTCACCATCGCGGATCGCCCGGTCGTGATAGCCGGTTTGCCAAAGCGGGCCTCGCCGGCCGGTTACTTTGTTCACTGCCTGGGTACAACGTGATTTGGTCGCGCCGATGACATTCCCCAGGCTGTCGTCGCGTAATTGCATTAGCCAATGAAAATGATCGGGCATTACAACCCAGGCAATTGACTCCGCCAGACCCTGCTCGTGAGTTCGGCGCAGTTCTGCGACGAGCAGGCGTCCGAGTCGCCAATCAGAAAAAACGGGTACACGGTCGAGAGTAACGGTGGTGATGAGATAAGCACGGCCGCTTTCGGAATATCGTCCCTCACGTAGACGGTGAGAGTTTGGTTGAGTAGGCAATCCTTTGCTTCCCTGCGTAGTAGTCAATTTACGCTTTCAGGCTAGTGCCCGACTGTTGATGTCGGTGCTGCAATTGCTGAGTGAAAATTCTGATTCCTGTGAAGGACAAACTGTGGCGAGGGGGCTTGCCTGTGGTGAGGGGGCTTGCCCCCGTTCGGCTGCGCAGCAGTCGCCGACCCGATGGATGCGATGCATCAGATCCATAACCGGTCAGGAGGTTTGGGGACTGCTCCGCAGTCCAACGGGGGTAAACCCCCTCACCACAGGTTCTTGTAGCCAATTGGAATGGGTCTATGCCTGAAAGTGCCGAGTTAGAGCTGTTTACGGGTAAATACGACCTAGGTCTGAGCATGACGATGCACCAATGCTGTGCAATACTTGGCGCCGTTTCTACGGGTGATGACCGGGCATAAACCCAGGTAATGCCCCTCCGAAAACCGGGCTTTTGGCGGGACTTGTCGCTAAATGTTTTGGTTTATAGAGTGAAAATCCCTGCAATAAGCTTTTTATACTGCACGCCCGCTGATCTTGCAGGTTTTGTCCTACAAGACGGGTTTGCCCACGAGGCAGGCCCGGTTTCAGACAAGCAACGGCTTATCGGTCGACGCTTCGACACTCGGTGGTCACATCCAATAACAAGACGAGGTTGCACCCCTATGCCAGTTGGCAATCACCTGCCCCAAGGCGAGACCGCTCAGGGCGGCCCGCTCAAACGAGAACTCGGCGAACGGCATATTCGCTTGATGGCGCTCGGAGCCTGTATCGGCGTCGGCTTGTTTCTCGGCTCGGCCAAGGCTATTGAAATGGCCGGCCCGGCCATCATGCTGTCCTATATCATCGGTGGTCTGGCGATCCTGGTGATCATGCGCGCCCTCGGCGAGATGGCCGTGCACAACCCGGTCGCCGGTTCCTTCAGCCGTTACGCTCAAGATTATCTCGGCCCACTGGCAGGCTTTCTGACAGGCTGGAACTACTGGTTCCTGTGGCTGGTGACTTGCGTCGCGGAAATCACTGCCGTGGCGGTGTATATGGGCGTCTGGTTTCCCGAGGTGCCGCGCTGGATCTGGGCGCTGTCGGCGCTGATCAGCATGGGCACCATCAACCTGATCGCGGTGAAAGCCTTCGGTGAATTCGAATTCTGGTTCGCCCTGATCAAGATCGTCACCATCATTGCGATGGTCGTCGGGGGTGTCGGTGTGATCGCTTTCGGCTTCGGTAACGACGGTGTAGCACTGGGGATTTCCAATCTGTGGGCCCACGGCGGCTTCATGCCCAACGGCGTGCAAGGCGTGTTGATGTCGTTGCAAATGGTGATGTTCGCCTACCTCGGCGTCGAAATGATCGGCCTGACCGCCGGTGAAGCGAAGAACCCGCAGAAGACCATTCCCAACGCGATCGGCTCGGTGTTCTGGCGGATCCTGTTGTTCTACGTCGGTGCGTTGTTCGTGATCCTGTCGATCTACCCGTGGAATGAAATCGGCACCCAAGGCAGCCCATTCGTGATGACGTTCGAGCGTCTGGGCATCAAAACCGCCGCCGGCATCATCAACTTCGTGGTGATTACCGCAGCGCTGTCGTCCTGCAACGGTGGCATCTTCAGCACCGGCCGCATGCTTTACAGTCTGGCGCAGAACGGCCAGGCCCCGGCCGGTTTCGCCACCACCTCGAGCAATGGTGTACCTCGTCGCGCGTTGCTGCTGTCGATCTTCGTGCTGTTACTGGGTGTGCTGCTCAACTACATGGTCCCGGAAAAAGTCTTCGTCTGGGTCACCGCGATTGCCACCTTCGGCGCGATCTGGACCTGGGTGATGATCCTGTTGGCCCAGCTCAAGTTCCGCAAAGGTCTGAGCGCCAGTGAACGTGCCGGTCTTAAATACAAGATGTGGTTGTACCCGGTGAGCTCCTATCTGGCGCTGGCGTTTTTGGTGCTGGTGGTCGGCCTGATGGCGTACTTCCCGGACACCCGCGTGGCGCTGTATGTAGGACCGGCGTTCCTGGTGCTGCTGACGGTGTTGTTCTACGTGTTCAAGCTGCAACCAACCAACGTGACGCAAGGCGCGGCGCGTTCGGTTTCTTGAGTGTGTAACGCCTGAAACGCAAAAGCCCCGGTCTTGATGATCGGGGCTTTTTGTTGCGGCACGTAGTTTACTGTGGCGAGCGAGCTTGCTCGCGCTGGGGCGCGCAGCGGCCCTAAATGCAGACACCGCAATCCTTCAGGTGTACAGCATCGACCGGATTACGACTGCTTCGCAGCCGAGCGGGAGCAAGCTCCCTCGCCACAAAAACCGGGCATCAATCAATTGACTGCCAAGGTTTGAACAGGCCGGGTCAACCGCTTGTTGAAATCCAGCCAGGCCCCCAACAACGCCATCAACCCGGCCCCCACCAGCGCGGTGAAGACCTGCATGACGAACGCATCGTCGGTCATGGCATTGACCATGTCCGCCAAAGGCGCCAACAGCACCCCCAGGCAGAAGACTTCCAGCGAATAACGGCCCATGCGGCAACTTTGCTGTGCCAGCCAGTTTTGCGTCCAGCCGCGACCGGGCAGCAACTTGGCGGTGACGTAGGCCAATGCCAGGAAATGCACCAGCCGCACCGGCGACAGGTCGGTCTTGCTGATCGGGTACAACAGATTGCTCAGGGCGGCCGGCATCACGGCGTCGTGTATGTCCGGCCAGCGCCAAGAGACGGTAATGACACCGGCCACCACCACGTACACCGCCGCACTGACAAACAACGGCTGGCGCATCAGCGGGCGAGTCTCGGGCAAGCGTGGTCGCTGCCCGTGGATCGCCGTGGCGCCGCCAAGCACAAACAGCAATTGCCAGACGACGGGGTTGAAGTACCACACGCCATCCTTGATCGCCGCCAGATTCCAGCCGAACCACGGCGCCAACAGGTACACGGTCAACGACATGGCCACGACCGCCCAGGCTTTGCGCACCAGCATCGGCAGCACCAACGGCAAACCCGCCAGCAGCACGATGTACAGCGGCAACGGGTCCATAAGGTTCGGTTTAAAGCGCAGCAGCAACTCATCCACCAAGGCCTGCTGAGGATTGGTGATGAAGTGGTGCATGCCCATTTCTTCCACCAGGTCGCGGGTTTCCACATGGCTGTTGGCGAAGAACACAATGCCCATCAGCATCGCCAGCAGGAAGATATGCACCACGTAAAGCACCCAGGCGCGGCGCAGGATCTTCACGCAAGCGATCAGGTAACCATCGCGCGCAAGGATCTTGCCGTAGGCCAGGACTGCCGCGTACCCGGCGAGGAACACGAAGATTTCGGCTGCGTCGCTGAACCCGAAGTTACGCGGGGTAATCTGGCCGAGGGGGTTATGCGGCACGTGATCCCAAAAAATGAAGATCAGGGCCAGGCCTCGAAAAAAGTCGATTCGATGATCGCGTTCAGACGTCATGACTGAGGGCTCTTGAACGGGTGTTGAGTTAGGAGTGGAGCGCTGCGCAAAAGGTGCATGCCGCACGTCGGCGGCGCGCAGGGTGCCGTGGTTGGCCGCTAATTGCAAAGGCGGGATATTTCGGGATGTCTCCGGGTATTGCCCGGCTACGCCGTCTGTCTAAAAGCCGGTGATGTATGCCCGGCGCCGGGTTCAAAGTTTCATGGCTTGAGCGTGGGCACCCCAAGGGGCACGGGCATGAGGATCGGCGAATGGCTCGACAGAGAACTCGGCGGCCGTCGGGTCTGGCTGTTCTTTGTGTTCGCAACCTTTGCCTACGTCCTGCCGCTGATCCTCGCTGATTATTCCTACATCGATGACAACTGGCGCTCACTGGCCGCCGGTTTGGGCTGGGCCGGGGAGGGGCGGTTATTCACACAGCTGTTTTACAACGCGATGACCTTCAGCGGTGCAGCGCCGAACATCTTCCCGTTACCGTTGTTGATTGCCTCGTTGGCCATGGCCTGGGCATTGACCCGCCTGACCTTCCATTACTTTGACGAGCCGAGGTTATCCCACTGTCTGGTGGTGCTCGCGCTCTGGTACAACCCGTTTTTTCTGCAAAACCTTTCCTATCAATACGACGGGCCGGCCATGGTCTTGAGCCTGGTGGCCGTGATCTTCGCGATCACCTTTTGCAGCGCCTCCCGCGTCCAGCAATGGATCGTGCCTGCGTTGCTGATTGCGCTGGCCATCGGGCTGTATCAAGTCAGCATCAATGTGTTTTTCGGGCTGTGTTGTCTGGAGTTGCTGCGATTCGCGAATGACCGGCGCCCCTGGCCCGAGTGGTACCGCTTGATCGGCTGGAAACTGGC
Organism: Pseudomonas sp. ASL4; assembly: GCF_056680395.1. Lineage (NCBI taxonomy): Bacteria > Pseudomonadati > Pseudomonadota > Gammaproteobacteria > Pseudomonadales > Pseudomonadaceae > Pseudomonas > Pseudomonas sp. ASL4. Next base: position 2,112,908 of record NZ_CM155280.1, read on the forward strand.
GCAAACGGGGCTGGCCTGGTTGATCTACGGCGCTACGGCTTACGCCTACATGAATCAGAGTCGCACCCTGTTGCTGAACTGGACGGCGGATCCTCTGCTGCAAGCCGAAATCAACGCGGGCCGGGTGCTGGAAAAAGTCATGCTGTTGTTCCACGGCGGATTCGCTTGGGTGTTTGCCGCGTTGTTGCTGTGCGCGGCTGCCGGCAGCGTTCAAGTGGGACGACGCCTGCTTGAGCGCCGGGAGGCGGGGCAGAAGAAAGCCCTGATCGGCGTGCTGTGTCTGCTGATCGTGCCCGCTACCGTGGTGTTGGTATCGGGTATCGCACTGTTATTTCGCGACTTCAATGAAGGCGCCCGAACCTTTATGGGCTTTGCCGTGCTGATGTTGCTGCTGTTCTACCTCAGTCATCTGGTGCTGGCCGCTGTGCATGAACGACTGCCGTTGCTGCTATTGATTCCGCTGCTGGCCATGCTGTCGTTGTCCTTCGCCTACGGGCGGGTGCTGATGGTGCAGAAGACCTTCGCCAACAGCGCGCTGTATGCCCTGAGCTACGACATTGCGTCGCGCCCGGCACTGCGCGATGCCAAACGTATTTATATGTCGGTGACGTATTCCGATCACTGGCTGTCGGGCGCCGCCGGTTCATTCAAACAGATGCCGGTGTTGCGCTATTTGCTCAACACCGACTACTACATGCTGGCCGAAAACCTGCCGAAGGTCGGCATCACCAACGTGGTCGCCGAGAGAGAGCGGCGCAACGCGACGCGGGTCGGCTATCAAGGGTTTGTGCCGCTGGTGGATAGCCAGTACTACCGCATTTATCTGCTGGGGGATTACGGTTTTATCGTCATGAAAGAGCCGGCGCCGATCACTGCGCTGCGCTGGTGAGTCGTGACCGTCTGTCAGGAACAACAGCCGCCCTGTAACTTCTTACAGTAGACGGCTCCCGCTCATGATTTTAGTTTGACAGACTCCTGAAACGGCGACGCAGCAAGGGACCAGCATGAAAGCCTTTTGGAAAGGATTCTCCACTTACACGGTGGTCGGGCTGGCCAATGCGATTATTCATTGGCAGCTATTCTTTGTGCTCACCACCGCTGCTGAATTCAGTCAGGCAGCCAGTAACTTTGCGGCGTTTTGCGTCGCTGCGTCGTTTTCGTTTTATGTGAATGCGCTGTACACCTTCGATGGCAAGGTGTCGCTGTACGGGTACTTGCTGCTTATTGGTTTTATGGGGGCGATGAGCTACGGCATCGGGCGTCTGGCTGATGAGTGGCGACTTCATGGAATGGTAACGGTGACGTCGTTTTCGTTATTGAGTCTGGTATGCGGGTTCTTTTTTTCGAAGTTCTTTGTGTTTCGTAGTGACGAAATATGAAGCGATCATTTATTTCCCTGCACTCAGGCACAGAAAGTACAGCTTGGCTGTTGATCATCCTGCTCGCATCCATGGTGCGTTTTCATAATATTAATCTTCCGTACTTCTGGACCGATGAAGCCTTTTCGGCGTTGGTGAGCGTTTTATCACCGCAGGCGATCTGGTTTCATATGGGGCATGAAGTGCATCCACCGCTTTATTTTCTGCTACTGCATTTATGGATTTCCGTTTTTGGCGACAGCGTCTTGGCCATTCGTTCGCTGAGTGCCGTGGCGGGTGTGGCAACGGTCGCTCTGGGGATGTGGTTGATGCGGATGATCAGCACGCCGAAAACGGCGCTGCTCGCCGGTCTTTTGATTGCGCTGTTGCCGATCTCCGTTCGTTACAGTCAAGAAGCGCGGATGTACACGCTGGAGGCCGTCTGGTTGTTGGGCGCCACGATTGCCCTGGTTTATTGGTTGAAGACTCCGCGCAATCGATATCTGGTGGTCTATGGGCTATTGATGACCGCCGCTCTGTATACCCACTACCTGGCGATTTTATGTGCGCTGTCTCACTTCCTGTATCTGGTGATGTTGAGGTTTGAACGGGACGAAACCCTGCACTACCTGTCGCGACCGATGCTGTGGGTGACCTACACAGGCATTTCCCTTCTTTACATCCCGTGGCTGATCAGCCTGGTGGATGAGGTCTTTGTCCACACCGAGCAGTTAAAGATCGGCGGCGATATTTTCTGGATTCCGGCACTGGCGCCTTACACCTTGCCTTCTTCGATCTGGAAGTTTTTAACGTTACGCAGTAACGAAGAGTTACCCGCGACGTTTTACCTGTTGCTTCCTATTCTGGTGGCGCTGGCTGCTGTCTGGGTGGCGATCAAGGAAAACGGTCGGTGGAAGTTCGGTTTTCTATTACTGATCTATACGCTTTTTCCGGTATTGGCCGTTGCCTTGATCTCGTTCAAGTTCCCGATGTTCGTCGAGCCTTACATGGTCTTTGCCGCCATGGGCATACCCATGATATTGGCGCTGGCCATCGCGAGAGTGGCGCGTCGACATTTAGTGCTGGCGATCGTTTTCGCCTGTGCGCTGGTGAGTATTCAGTGCGCGGGGTTGGCCACTCTTTATCAACAGCGTGATGAACTGGATGATCCGCGCAATGAAGCGAGCCATCCGCTGGACGACATGGTGGCGCGTATCAACGAGAGCGCCATTGCTGGCGACAGTATTGTCGTTGATGGCGGTTATTGGTGGTTGACCGTGGCGTACTACAGTCGCGCCGGGATTTCCCCCTTGCTGTATGACCCCCCTATGGGTGACACCACCGACAACCGACCGAATGGCTATGGTGCGTCTACCTTGATTTATCAGGATCGCGACAAGGTCTTTCTCGAAGACCTTGGTCAGTTACCGACGAGTGTAAATCGGGTGTGGTGGATAACCGGAACGGCCTTGGTGGACGACAAAACCCGGTTTCCGGCCAATTGGAAGTGTTTGATTGTTGAGGATGCGGGGGATATGGAGTTGCGGCTTTATGCAGTTGGGCCTTTTTCAACGGATGCGGGACATGAGTGTTTAACTCATTAAGTTTCTGAAGTGTGCGGCTCAAAAGAAATGAGCCGCTGTACATAACATGGACTATTGCCAGATGAAATATTTTGCTGCTTATCGGGTCGAGCATCCTGGCTTTTTACTTGAAGCATCGGGCCTTGTTGCAATAGTGATCCTGGCGCTGATCGTGCGATTTCACGGTATTGCGGTGCCGTCAGTCTGGTATGACGAGGCCTTCAGTCTACTCATTTCAAAAGAAGAACCCGTGCAAATATGGGCTATTACTGCGTGGGACGTTCATCCACCGTTGTATTACATCCTGCTGCATTATTGGCTGATGATATTTGGTGATAATGCTGTTTCCGCCCGCTCGCTGAGCGTGGTGGCCGATGTCGTCACGCTGTTACTTTGCATTAAGTTGATGAGTCTGTTTACGACGCGCAAGGCAATGTGGATGGCGGCATTATTGTTGGCGTTGCTACCGATGTCAGTTCGCTACAGCCAGGAAATTCGTATGTATGCCCTGCTGGGGTTCTGGCTAATGGGGGCAACCGTAGCATTGGTGTGTTGGTGCCAGGCTCCAGATAGAACGCGCTTTGCGATTATCTATGTGTTGCTGATGACTGCCGCTTTCTATACGCATTACTTTGCGGCGCTGTGCGTCATGGTGCATTGGCTTTATTGGTGGCAGTCGCGAAGTATTTCAGGCGCAGGGCTGGCTGCTCGTTCATGGATATTGGCCAACGCTGCCATTGTCGTGTTGTTTGTGCCGTGGTTACCGTATGTCATCGATCAACTGAGAGCAGGCCCATCACTAGGCTGGATACCACCTGCGACTTGGCAATCGATATTGACCATCGTCTGGCAGTTCATGGTCATGAAAGGTCCGGTGACTGATTCGTCATTCTGGGGTGTTTTATCGACAGTTCTGATCATTATCTGTTCGGCAAGGATCTTGTTGAAGGATCGTATCAAGCCTCGTTTTAGTGTGTTGTTGGTCGGCTATTTTTTTGTGCCGGTTCTAACGGTCTTTTTGGTCGCCTTGTTCAAGCCGATATTTGTTCCCAGATACCTTGGGTTTGCGGCTGTCGGATTGCCGTTAATCATTGCGACTGCGCTAGCCTCCTGGTGGCCGGTACGACGAGCCCTTGTTATTGGGCTTATGGCGTTTTTTCTCATAGGGGAGATACAAGGCGTGTCGGCCATCTACGGGCAAACGGATGATTTGAATGGGAGTAGCGTGCGTAAGACCATGGGGCTGGAGGGGGTAGCGGCTCACATAAGCCGGGATGCTCGACCAGGCGACGAGATAGTGTTCGACAGTTTTTTTTGGTATCTCCCGTTTATGTACTACAACACAACAGGTATCCAGCCGAGGTTCTACATCAGGTCGGCACAGGAGATGCTCACTTTGCTGTCACCCGGTCATGGTGCTCTGGCACTCATTCCACAGCGTTCGAAATGGATGTTTTTCCATGATGTTGCTGTACTGAAACAGGGTGACAGGAGAGTCTGGTGGGTCACTGATCTGCCTCATTCAGCCGATGAGGAGTTGTTTGGCAAGGACTGGAGATACGTACAAGGCTTCAAGGACCGCAAGATTGAAGCCCGTCTGTACGTCCTCGACTCAACGGCCACCCCCACGGAGGATGGCGTTCAAGAAGGTCTTACGCAGCAACAACCTCACTCGGCTCAAAACTATCCGCCCGCGCCATCTGCCACATCCGCGAGTAAAACTCGCCATTCACTTCCCCGGTGAGCAATTCCCCCGGTTTCAAAAACACATGCAACTGCGAGAACAATTTGATCTCGGTCGCCGACATGCGCCGCACCAGATGCTTGGCCGACAACTGCGAAGGATGTTCCAAACCCGCCGCCGCCAGCATTTCCGCCAGAGCCTTCAACGTATTGCGATGGAAGTTGAACACCCGCTGAGCCTTGTCCGGAACCACCAGCGCACGTTGGCGCAGGGTGTCCTGGGTGGCGACGCCGGTCGGGCATTTGTTGGTGTGGCAGCTTTGCGACTGGATGCAGCCGATGGCGAACATGAAGCCCCGGGCGGAGTTGGCCCAGTCGGCGCCGATGGCCAGGACGCTGGCGATGTCGAAGGCGCTGACGATTTTGCCGCTGGCGCCGAGTTTGATCTTGTCCCGCAGGTTCAGGCCCACCAGCGTGTTGTGGACGAACAACAGGCCTTCGCGCATCGGCACACCGATGTGGTCGGTGAATTCCACGGGCGCAGCGCCGGTGCCGCCTTCTTTGCCGTCGACGACAATAAAGTCCGGGAGAATGCCGGTTTCCAGCATGGCCTTGGCGATGCCCATGAATTCCCACGGGTGACCCAGGCAGAACTTGAAGCCCACCGGTTTGCCGCCGGACAGTTCACGCAGTTGCTGGATGAAATGCATCAGTTCGATCGGCGTGGAAAACGCGCTGTGGCGTGACGGCGAGATGCAGTCTTCGCCCATCATGATGCCGCGGGTTTCGGCGATTTCCTTGGTGACCTTGTGCTTGGGCAAGATGCCGCCGTGGCCGGGTTTCGCGCCTTGGCTCATTTTGATTTCGATCATCCGCACTTGCGGGGTTTGGGCCTGGGCGGCGAAGCGTTCCGGGTCGAAGCGGCCGTCGGCGGTGCGGCAGCCGAAGTAGCCGCTGCCCAGTTCCCACGTCAGATCGCCGCCATTTTCCCGGTGATAGGCGCTGATGCTGCCTTCACCGGTGTCGTGGGCGAAGTTGCCGAGCTTGGCACCCTGGTTCAATGCGCGAATGGCATTGGCGCTCAGAGAGCCGAAGCTCATGGCCGAGATGTTGAACACCGAGGCCGAGTACGGCTGGGTGCACTGCGGGCCGCCAACCATTACCCGGAAACTGCTCGGGTCGCTCAATGGTGCCGGGCGCATCGAGTGGCCGATGAACTCGAAACCTGACTGATAGACGTCGATCAGCGTGCCGAACGGTTTGTCGGCGCTTTCGTTTTTGGCCCGTGAATAGACCAGCGAACGCTGGGCCCGGGAGAAGGGCAGGGCGTCGCTATCGGATTCGAGCAGGTATTGGCGGATTTCCGGGCGAATGCCTTCTACCAGATAACGAATGTTGCCGAGGATCGGGTAATTTCGGCGCACCGCGTGGGGGCTTTGCATCAGGTCGAAGATGCCGACCAGGCTGAGGATGCCGGTGACGGCTGTGATCGGCCAGAGCCAGTCGTGCTCCAGAAAGGGCAGGCTGGCGAGGGTGAATATCACGCAGACGGCAAAGAAGGCGTAGCGGCTCAGGAGTGACAGGCTCATACGGTTTCCCTGGGTTCGGACTCGGTCATTGTTTGGCAATGCTGCATCTTGCTTTTTGTGGCGAGGGAGCTCCGTGGTGAGGGGGCTTGCCCCCGTTGGAGTGCGAAGCACTCCCAGCATTCCTTCAGGCAACCGCATCAATTGGTTTCACGACTGCTTCGCAGCCGAACGGGGGCGAGCCCCCTCGCCACAATGGTTTTGCCCGAAATTACGGTTAACCATTTCAGGCATTCTGCGCCTGGAGAAATATCGAAAACAGCTCGGATTGGGATTTGATCCCCAGCTTGCTGTACATGTGTTTCTTATGGACTTTCACGGTTTCGACGGAGATTTCCAGCTTACGGGCGATTTCTTTACTGGAGCAACCGCTGAGCATCAATCGCCCGACATCCAGCTCCCGAGCGGTCAACTGCGCACCTTTGAGTTGCTGCACCGAGGCTTCCAGCTGTACCCGCCAGTCGACCTGCGGTGGTGCCGGCGCCAGGGCCACGACTTCGTTGATTTCATAGGGCAGGCGCTGGCGTAACAAACCCAGCACCCACGGCTGGATCAGCGACAGCAACGCAATCTGCTGGCCACTGAAGCGCTGCTTGCTGCCCAGCGACAGGCACAGCGTGCGGTCGCCTTCGAGTTGGCAATTGAACTGGATTTCGTCGGCCACCACATTCAGACGAAAGTAGCGCTGGTAATACTCGGTCAGCTCGAAGTGCTCGGGGGCCACTTCCGACAGGCGATAGAGCCCGGTGCGCGATTGTTCGCGGCAGGCGATGTAGAACGGGTCGAGCAGGTACAAACCGCGCAGGTAATCCTGGAACAACTGATCGGGGCTGCCGTCCTCGCCCGGGCATTCGGCGAACACCAGCGGGTGCTGATCGGCGCTGAAAAGCAGCGCCACCCAGCTGTCGAAGGTCACGTATTGATCCAGCAACCGGACAAGCTGCGTCCAGAAATTGGGCTTGTCGAGGGCGTCGATCAGTTGCCCCACCGAGCGGTGCCAGGCGATGTCATCCAGCGAGAGTGTCATACATCTACCCCTATCGGGTTACCCCAGCCGCGTAATTCCCTGGCCGGTTGCTTGCTGCGCATACTGGCGCACAGACACCGACCGGGCAATCTTTCTGCATCCCCGGCGCACATAACAAGGAATACCCATGAAGGTCGAACTCGCCCAATTGGCGGGCCGTGACAACGACACGGCTTACAACCTCGAACGCGCACTGGCGGCGATTGCTGCCTGCGCCGTCGACACGCAACTGATCATGTTCCCTGAAGGCCACTTGATGGGCTTTGCGTCGGAAGAGACCGCGGCCCAGGTCGCCGAAGCGCTGGATGGCCCGACCGTCAGCGCGGTGATTGATGCGGCCCGCGAACGCAAGGTTGCGGTGGTCGTCGGCATGGCCGAGAACGACAACGGCCGGTTCTACAACACCACGCTGCTGATTACCCCCGAAGGCATTGCCCTGCGCTATCGCAAGACGCATTTGTGGGCGTCGGATCGCGGCGTCTACGAGGCCGGTGATCGCTACGCCACTTGTCTGTGGAACGGGGTGCGGGTCGGCCTGCTGATTTGCTACGACATCGAATTCCCCGAAACCGCCCGCGCTTTGGCGCAACTGGGCGCTGAGCTGCTGCTGGTGACCAACGGCAACATGGACCCGTACGGCCCGACTCACCGTACCGCGATCATGGCTCGCGCCCAGGAAAACCAGGCGTTTGCGCTGATGGTCAACCGGGTGGAAGCGGGTGATGGCGGCTTGTTGTTTGCCGGCGGCAGCGCGTTGGTGGATCCGCTGGGCACGTTGCTGTTCGAGGCCGGGCGGGAGGAGGGACAGTTTACGGTTGAACTGGACCTGAATCAGTTGACGGCGGCTCGGCAGGATTATCGCTACCTGGACGATCAGCGGCTGAAGTTGCCCGGGGAGATTGTTGAGCATGCTTCGGGATTGCGGGAGCTGCTGATTCCTTCGAACTGATCCGGATTCTGTGTCGATTGGACTGACGCTTTCGCGAGCAAGCCCGCTCCCACAGGGGATCTTCAGCGGACATGCAATTTGTGAACGACATAAATCAAATGTGGGAGCGGGCTTGCTCGCGAAGAGGCCCTGACAGACGACACACCTGCTGGACCGTTGAACCCAGAACAACAAAGCAACACCCGTAACTTGCGCCGAACTCGGCTCTGCCATAAATCTAATAAATTCGGAGTAGTCGCTCATGGCTCGTTTGCAACGCACCCTGTCATTGGGTTCGGTGGTGCTGTTTGGCATCGCCTACATGACGCCAATCATTGTGCTCGGCACCTTTGGCATCCTCGCTCAATCCACCGCCGGCATGGTTCCGGCCGCTTACCTGGCGGCGCTGGTGGCGATGTTCTTCACCGCCATGAGCTACGGGCGCATGGCCGCCGCGTTCCCGGTCGCTGGCTCGGCCTACAGTTATGTGCGCAAAGCCATCAGCCCGAAACTCGGGTTCATCGCCGGTTGGGCCGTGTTGCTCGACTACCTGTTCCTGCCGATGGCGATCTGGCTGATCGGCGCCGCTTACCTCAACTCCGCGTTCCCGGCGGTGCCGCAGTGGATCTGGGTGTTGGCGTTTATCGGCATCACCAGCGCGATCAACATCGTCGGCCTGAAGCTGGCCAACGGCATCAACGCCTTGCTGATGCTGGTGCAAGCGCTGGTGCTGATTGCCTTCGTCGTGCTGTGTATCCATTACATCGGCGGCGATGCGAGCACACCGCTATGGACGGTCAAACCATTCTTCAACGGCGACATGCAAATGCCGCTGATCATGAGCGGCGCCGCCATCGCCTGTTACTCATTCCTCGGCTTCGACGCGGTCAGTACCCTGACCGAAGAAACCCGCGACCCGCGCCGCACCATCCCACGGGCGATCATGCTGATTACCCTGATCGGCGGCTTGATATTTGTCGGTGTGTCGTACTTCGTGCAGATCGCCCATCCGGCGTTCCAGTTCGATAACGTCGACTCGGCGGCCTATGAGATTGCCCGCAACATTGGCGGCGACTTGTTTGTGTCGATCTTCCTGATCGGCCTGATCGTCGGCCAGTTCGCCTCGGGTCTGTCGGCCCAGGCCAGCGGTTCGCGGTTGCTGTTCGCCATGGGCCGCGACGGTGTGTTGCCCAAGTCGTTCTTCGGCACCTTGCATGAGAAGTTCGGCACGCCGGTCAACAGCATTTTGCTGTGTGCAGTGGTGGCCTTGCTGGCGCTGAAACTGGACGTGACCACCTCGACCTCGTTCATCAACTTCGGCGCGTTCCTGGCCTTCAGCCTGGTGAACCTGTCGGTGATCTTCCATTACTGGATCGCTGGCGAGAAGAAAGGCCCGCGTGAACTGGTGCTGTTCCTGGTGTTCCCGTTCATTGGGTTGGTTGCGGACCTGTGGCTGATGGTCAGCCTCGATCACCTGGCGATTTACCTTGGCCTGAGCTGGCTGGCGATTGGCGTGGTGTACCTGGCCGTGCTCACCGGCGGGTTCCGTCGTCAGCCTCCGGAAATGGATTTCCAGGAAGCCACATAAACCCAACCTGTTGCATGACCCTGTGGGAGCGAGCTTGCTCGCGATTGGGCCGTGTCAGTCAACATTTATAGTGACTGACATTCCGCTATCGCGAGCAAGCTCGCTCCCACATTTGATTTATGTTTCCCACATTTAATCGGGGTTCAGGCAGCGGCTTTGGTTTGGTGCACCGGCAACTCGACTCTGAAGGTTGTGCCAGCGCCGACTTCACTGCGCACCGAAATATCCCCGTGATGTTTTTTCACGATCCCGTACGACAGTGACAACCCAAGCCCGGTGCCTTGGCCAATCGGTTTGGTGGTGAAAAACGGGTCGAATATCTTCTGCAAGCACTGCGGCTCAATGCCAGACCCGGTATCGGCAACTTCAATCCAGACGGTTTCCCCCTCAAGCCCGGTACGCAGGGTGATGACTCCGCGTTCCGGCCCGATAGCCTGCGAGGCGTTGACGATCAGGTTCATGATCACCTGGTTGATTTGCGACGGCAGGCACTCGATCTCCGGCAGCACCTGATACTCCTTCACCACATCGGCCTTGTACTTGAGTTCGTTGGCGACGATGTTCAGGGTCGATTCGATGCCTTGTTGCAGATTGGCCCACTGCCATTCCTGGCTGGAATCCACCCGGGAGAAATCCTTCAGGTCCTTGACGATCTGCCCGACCCGGCTGATGCCGTCCTTTGACTCTTTGATCAGCAGCGGAATGTCCTCACGCAGGAACTCCAGCTCGACGCGTTCGCGCAGCACATTAAGCCGCTCGATCACCTCGGGTGAAGTAATCGACGCTTCGGCTCCTCGATACGCATCGAGCATTTCCTGCAGTTGTTTGAAGTAGCCGTCCAGACAGCCGAGGTTGGAAGAAATGAAACCGATAGGGTTGTTGATTTCATGGGCGACACCGGCGGCCAGTTGCCCCAGCGAAGCGAGTTTTTCCGATTGCACCAGTTGCGATTCAAGCTGTTTGCGTTCGTCGATTTCCCGTTGCAGTTCCACGCTGGCCTCTTTGAACTGCCGGGTCCGGCGCTCAACCATCTGCCCCAAATGGTCCATCTGCACGCTGGCCCGCTCGGTCATGTCCCATTTGGTCAGCAGGGTATTGGCCATCTGCTGGACTTCAATATTGTCGAACGGTTTTTTCAGGATCAGTAGCCGGTCATGGGCCTGCAAACGGTCCAGCAGTTCATCCCACGAATAATCAGAGTAGGCGGTACACACCACCACTTGCAGGCGCGGGTCTTCCTGCCACAGGTATTCGATGGTTTGTGCACCGTCCCAGCCGTCGGGCATGCGCATGTCGACGAAGGCCATGGCGTAGGGACGGTTTTCCTTCAGGGCGAATTTAAGCTTGCCCAGGCCTTCCTGGCCGCCGAACGCCGAGTCCAGTTCGAACAATGCGCTGGCGGATTTCGCTGCGGCGCCGAACAGTGCGGCCTCCATCTCATCCAGTTCCACGTGTTGCACCGGGTTCGGGGTGAGGATCTTGCGAAAGTCCACGTGGATGGACGGTGTGTCATCGATCAACAAAATGCGTCGATTCGAAGGTTCGCTCATGCGTCACCTGCTACGGTTTTCAGGGGGATCTGCAAGGTGAACTGTGCGCCTTTGCCCGGCCCGTCGCTGTGGGCGGTCAAGTGTCCGTTCATCTCGATGGCGGCCAGGGCGCAGCTGTGCAGGCCGAAGCCGTGGCCTTCCTTGCGGGTGGTAAAACCGTGGGCGAAGATCCGTGTCATGTTCTCCTCCGGGATCCCTTCACCGTCGTCCTTGACGCTGACTTGCAGGGTGGCGTCGTCGACGATTTTCACCCCCAGGGTCATCTGGCGCGGGCGGTTGCTCAGGTCGGACATCGCGTATTTGGCGTTGCTGATCAGGTTGATCAGAATCAGCAGCAGCCGATGCTTGTCGCCCATCACCCGCGGCACTTCGCTGTACTCCTTGACCACCGTGACATGGTGCCGGGTCAGGGCGCCGGAGTTCATGCGCAGGGCGTCCTCCAGCAGTTCGCTGATGTGCAGCGGCTCCATCAGGCTGTTGGCGCCTGCGTAGGACTGCTGGGTGGCGACGATGTCCTTGATGTGGTCCACGCTTTTGGTCAGTTGCGCCAACTCGTCGGTCATGCCCTGTTGTTCGAGGGCAATGGCGTCCACCAGTTGATTAAGGTAACCGGGCAGCAATTTACCCTTTGCATCCTCGGTTAGAAAACTGCCCAGGTCCGTCGGGTGCTCGTTGATCAATTGCATCGCCTTGCTCAGCCCCAAGGCCTTGCTGCTGCGCAGTTTGCGGGTGACCAGATCGGCGGAGATGTTCACGCTGTTGAGCACGTTGCCGACGTTGTGCAGCACGTTGGTGGCGATCTCGGCCATGCCGGCCTGGCGCGCGGTGTCGAGCAGTTCGCTCTGGGTATCCTTGAGTTCCTGGGTGCGTTCTTCGACGCGTATCTCCAGCTCTTCGTTGGCGGTTTGCAGGGCTTTGTTGACGCGATTGATCTCGGTGAAGCTGCGCATCAAGCGAATCGCCAGGTACACCAGCACCAGCACCAGCAACGTCGAGAACACCAGCATGTATAAGTGATAGCGCTGATAAACCGCGTCGGCCTGTTGCTGATCCTTGTTCAACAGGCCGGTGATGTCGTCCAGGCGTTCGGCCACGGGAACGGCTTCAATGTTGTCCAGCAGCCGGTTGACGATCGGTTGTTCGCGCAGGATCAGTGCGATGTGGTTGCTCAAAATGTCGATCGGCTCGTGGAACGGCTCCGGCAGCCGCGTTTTGTTCACCCCCAGTTTGTTCAGGCCTACCAGAATGTCGGCGGCCCTGTCGTCAGAGGTGACCTGGGCAAATTCCAGGCTGCTGAGCAGCAGGTCATAGGTGTCGGTGGCGATGTTCTGCAGTTGCAGTTTGTCGCCATCCACCAGTTCGGCCAGGGGTTGCTGGATGTCGTCCTCGGCAGTGGGCAAAAACGCCAGGGAGTTGCGCAGCACCGCGTTGTGGGATTTGAACTGTTCCACCAGCCGGGTCTTTTCCTGGATGGCGGCCAGGTAGGCGTCATGGCTGGTTTTCCACATGGCCGCGTCATTGCGCCCGTGGCCCGACTCCATGCTGTCGAACCGCTCCCACAGTTCTGTCATCTCGGTCAGCGGTGTGACCAGCGGATCGTAGTTGTGATAGATGGTGATCCGGGCCTTGAGAATCTCGGTTTCCCATTGCGCGTTGAGCTGTTTCATCCGGCCGATCAAATCCCGGGAATCGGTGTAAGTCGAGGTCTGGTCGGAGCTGGATTTGAGGTACAGGAACAACAGGATTGAGGCCAGGGCCAGCGCCACAAAACTCAGCAAGGCCATGCTGCGACGTCGCGACATTTTCATAGCGGCTTGCCCTCCCATTCACCGGTCAGGGTCTTGAGGAACAGGATGATCAGTGCCTTGTCATCGGCCGAAGGCACACGGCCGAGCTGGTACTTGAACATCACATCCACCGCCTCTTCGAGGGTTTTCGCCGAGGCGTCGTGGAAGTACGGTGCGGTCACGGCGACGTTACGCAAACTCGGGACCTTGAACACGTTGCGGTCCTCTTCATCCTTGGTCACCAGGTATCGTCCCAGGTCGGACTCGGTGAGGTTGCCCCGGGCCTGGAAGTAATCGCCCATGACCCCGAATTTCTGGAACATGTTGCCGCCGATGTTCACCCCTTGATGACAGGAAATGCAGCCGTAATCCTTGAAGCGCAGATAACCGTACTTTTCGTCGAGGGTGAGAATGTCGGTGTTGCCCAGCAGGTATTGATCAAAGCGCGAGTTGGCGCTGAGCAGCGTGCGCTCGTAGCTGGCCAGGGCGTTTTGCACATTGCCCATGGTCACGCCGTCCGGGTAGGCATTGGCGAACGCGGTTTTATAGGTCGGGTCGGTGGCCAGCGTCTGCACCACGTGCTCCCAGTTGCTGCCCATTTCGCTGGGGCTCTGCACCACTTCGTGGACCTGGGTTTCCAGGGTGTCGGCCCGGCCATTCCAGAACTGACGGAAGTTCAGGGTGGCGTTGAACACCGAGGGGGTGTTCATGGCGACCGGTTGGCCGTTGAAACCGATGGAAAACGGTTTGTTGTCGGCGCCGCCGGTTTCCAGACGATGGCAGCTGGCGCAGGACAGGCTGCCATTGACCGACAAGCGCGGCTCATTGAACAACTGCCGGCCGAGTTCGACCCGCAGCGGATTTTGCTGTGGCGCGGCGGGTAACGGTTTGAGCGGTTCGTCCAGCGGAGCGCCGGTGGCGGTCAGGGAGATCGCCAACAATAAAATCGCAAGCAAGTGGGCACGATAGGGCGACATCGGTTATTTCCTTGGCGGTTGGCCTGTGTGTCGTGGCGCGTCGCTTATGTCTGGGCAGATGGAAGTGGTTTCACTGACATCAAATAATGTGCAAACGCATCCGGTGCCACAGCTTTGCTGAAGTAATAGCCCTGGCCTTCCTCGCAGTGGTGAGCCTTGAGGAAATCCAGCTGTTCGAGGGTCTCCACGCCTTCAGCGATAACGGTCAGTTTGAGGCTCTTGCCCAGGCTGATGATGGCGTTGACGAGGGCGGCATCACTGCTGTCGCGGCTCAAGCCGCGAATGAACGACTGGTCGATTTTCAGCACGTCGATGGGAAACCGTCGCAGGTAGCTCAGGCTGGAATAACCGGTACCGAAGTCATCGATGGCCAGTCGCACGCCCAAGGCCTTGATCCGGTTCAGGGCGGTCACGGTGGCGTCGATGTTCTGCATCAACACCCCTTCAGTGATTTCCAGCTCCAGCAGCGTCGGATCCATACCGGTCTGCTTCAGTATCTGTTCGATGACATCGACAAAGTCGCGCTGCCGGAAGTCGATGGCCGACACGTTCACCGAGATGCAGATTTTCGGCAGCCCGGCCTCTTGCCAGATACACGCCTGCCGACAGGCCTGGGCCATCACCCATTTGGTCAGCGGCACAATCAAGCCGCTGTCTTCGGCCACGGCGATGAAATCCGATGGGTAGACCCAGCCTTGCCCGGGTTTTTTCCAGCGGATCAGCGCTTCGGCGCCGACCACCTGGCCACTGCTCAGGTCCATTTTTGGTTGGTAATGCAGCACAAATTCATTGCGTTCCAGGGCCAGGCGAATGCCCGATTCAATGCTCTGTTGTTCCCGGGCACGCTGGTTCATTTCGTCAATGAAAAAGCTGAAATCGTTCGGGCCGTTTTCCTTGACGTTGCGCATCGCGGTTTCGGCTTTCTTGATCAGCACGATGGCGTCCAGGCCATCCTCGGGGTAAATGCTGATCCCCAGGCTGGCGGTGACGCTCAGGTCGTGGCCGGCGATATGCTGGGGAGTACGGATGGCATTCAAGAGTTTTTCGGCGATGCCCTTGGTCTGCTGTGGATGGCGAACGTCCGCCAGGATCACCACGAACTCATCGGAGCCGTAGCGAAACACCGAGTCGGACTCGCGCACGCTCGCCACCAGGCTCTGCCCGACCCGTTTGAGCATCTCGTCACCGGCCGGATGCCCCAGGGCATTGTTGATGCGCTTGAAACGGTCCAGCCCGAGAAACATCACCGCCAGTTGTCTGTCATGGCGCCGGGACAAGGCCAGGGACTGGTTCAAACGGTCACCGAGCAAGGTGCTGTTGGGCAACTCGGTGAGGACGTCGTACTGCAATAAGTGCGAGACCTTGAGCAGTTCGTGCACCCGGGCCTCGATGGTCTGTTCCAGGCTCAGCACTTTATTCGCGGCGTCCTGGGCCATCTGCCATTTCCAGGTCATGGCGCTGGCCATCTGACGGATTTCCAGGCTGTCGAAAGGCTTTTTCAGCACCAGCAACTGGTCGCCGAATTCGAGCCGCTCGGCCATGGCCTCCCAGCTGTAGTCCGAATAAGCGGTGCACAGCGCGATTTGCAGGTGCGGGTCGGCTTTCCACAGTTGTTCGATGGTTTCCAGCCCGTCCCAGCCCGGCGGCATGCGCATGTCGGTGAACGCCAAGGCATACGGGCGACCTTCGGAGCGGGCGCGCTTGACCAGTTCCAGGGCTTCCTGGCCCTGGTAAGCGGAATCGAGCTCAAAGGTCAGCCGGTCGGGCGGCAGGGTGCCGAACAGCGCTTCCTCAGTACCGGCCAGGTCTTGTTCCCCTTCGGCGTCGGGGTCGAGGATTTTGCGGAAGTCATGATGAATCGACGGCGTGTCGTCGATGATCAGGATGCGCCGGTTGGTCCGAACGAAAGGCGACTTCATCCGTTTTCCTCCGTGGAACGCCGGGGATCGTCCTGGGTGCGGTCGCTGTCAGTGCCCGAGGGCACGATGCTGCCGGCCTTCAGCAGCTCGGCGGCCTGTTGGCTGCTGACCGCTTTGCTGAAGAAGTAGCCCTGAGCGTTCATCGGTGAACCGGTGGCCATCAGCGAACTGCGTTGCTCCTGGGTTTCGACGCCCTCGGCGATGATGCCGATCCCTACCTCACGGGCAAAATTGATGATGGCCCGCAAGGTGTTCGCGCTGGCCGGGTCCTGAGCGGCAGTGTCGATAAACGCCTGGGCAAGTTTCAGGTGATTGACCTGGTAGGTCTTGAGGTAATCGAACGAGGAATATTCGGTGCCGAAGTCGTCGATGGCGATCTTCACCCCCAGCTCCCGCAGCCGTGGCAGCACATCGTTGTGGGTCCACTTGGTCTGGGCCAGGGTCGCTTCAGTGACATCGAAGCGCAGGTCCCACGGGCACAGTTCCCAGCGCGCAGTGGTGCGCAGCACGTCATAGATCAGTTCCGGCCCGCTCTTGAGCTGGGCCAGGGACAGCTTGATCGCGATCACCGGGGGCGCCATGCCTTCGTCGCGCCACTGGCGCATCTGTCGGCAGGCTTGATCCAGCACCCAGTGGCCAAGGGCGACGATAGTCCCGGTTTTTTCGGCGGCCGGCAGGAACGCCGGGCCTTCGAGAATCCCGCGGGTGGGATGGTTCCAGGTGACCTGGGCTTCCATGCCGAGGATCTTGCCGGTGCTCAGGTCCACTTCCGGCCAGTAATGCAGTTCGAGTTCTTCGTGTTCGATGGCGGTTTTCAGTTCGCTGGCGATGGTCATGCGCTCGACCACTTCCTGATTGATCTCCTCGGAATGGAAGTGGTACTGGTTGCGACCCTGCTCCTTGGAGCGATAGAGCGCCATGTCGGCTTGGGTCAACAGGCTGTCGGCGCTGAGGATTTCCGCGGTGCAACTGCTGATGCCGATGCTGACCGAGGCCCGGACATCGTTGCCGGCCAAGGAGTAGGGCTGCATCAGCGCATCGCGGACCTTCACCGCCAGCGCCGCAGACTGGGTCGGGTCGCTGACATCGAGTTGCAGGATGGCGAACTCGTCACCACCGAGCCGGGCGACCACGTCGTTTTCGCGCACACAGGCCTTGATCCGCCGGGCCACCTCTTGCAGCAACAAGTCGCCCACCGGATGGCCGAGGGTGTCGTTGATGCGCTTGAAGTGATCCAGGTCCAGGTAAAAAATCGCGAAGGCGGCCGCCCCTCGACGCGCCGCCGCGAATGCCTGATGCAGCCGTTCGATCAGGGTCGCGCGATTGGCCAGCCCGGTCAGCCCGTCGGTGCGGGCCAGCAGGGCGATTTTTTCTTCGGCCAGTCGGCGTTCAGTAATGTCGAGGATGATGCCTTCGACTTCCAGTAACCGACCTTCAGCGTCGCGCACCGGGATATAGCGGTTTTCGACCCAGCGCCAGGCACCGTCGCCAGTGCGCATGCGAAATTCGATGGAGGCGCCCTCGGCATGGCGGTCCAGCACCCGTGCCATGGCGGTGTCGACCTTCGGCAGGTCGTCGGGGTGAATCAGCTCTTTGGACCAATTGGCCGACGCCACCAGTTTGGCCGCGATGTGACCGTACTTGGTGATGTTGTGCGAGATGTACATCAACGGAAACGATGGCTCGCCGCGCAGCCGATACAGGATCGTCGGGCTGTTTTGCACGATGATGTTGGCGTCGGACAGCTCCAGAGTGCGTTCTTCGACCGCTTGTTCGAGCAGCGACATTTTCAGCGCGGCGTCTTCGGTCATCTGCCATTTTGCGGTGAGCGCACTGGCCATCTGACGGATTTCGATGGCATCGAAGGGCTTTTTCAGGATCAGCAGGCGATCGCCCAGTTCCAGGCGTTCGTCGATGTCTTCCCAGGAATAGTCGGAATACGCTGTGCACAGCGCCACTTGCAGCTTGGGGTCGACTTGCCACAGCCGTTCGATGGTTTCCAGGCCGTCCCAGCCCGGTGGCATGCGCATGTCGATGAACGCCATGGCGTAGGGCAGGTCGTTGGCCAGTGCGTTTTCGACCATGTACAGGGCTTCAAGGCCTTGAAACGCGGAATCGAGCACAAAGCTTTGCAACGTGATGGCAGCCGTTGATCCGAAAAGCGCTCTTTCGGTACTGTCCAGATCGTCGTCCTCGATTGACTGAGGGCTGAGGATCTTTTCGAAATCCCTATGGATCGTGGCGGTATCGTCAACGATGAGAATTCGCCGGTTGACCCGTGCAAGTAGCGTACTCATAGGGAGACGCCTGGGCCGACAGCGGTTCGAAACGGTCTGTTCATAGGGGCATCCTTTCCCTGATCACCTGGCCGAACGGTTACAGATTTGTGGATCCGAGTTCGCTGAGCATAGTCCCCTTACCCGGAGTTCGCTTGTGTGTATCAGGGAAATGAAATACCGAGAGTTCCTGAAAATCATCTAGCCTGTAGGTCAGGCTCCGGCAAGAGTGGATGTTTGTCGCCGCCTGACATAACGCAAGACCCTGTTTCACTCGAGGTGACGCCATGGAAGAGCAACTCCCTACGAATTTGACCGATAAACCCAAGGTGTTGCTGGTCGACGACGAAGAATCAATCCTCAACAGCCTGCGTCGGCTGTTGCGCGGCCAACCCTACGAGGTGCTGCTGGCCACCAGCGGTGCCCAGGCGCTGGAGATCATGGCGCAACACAGCATCAATCTGGTGATGACCGATGCGCGCATGCCCAACATGGATGGCGCCACCTTGCTGGCGCACATCCATCAGATTTACCCGACGACTACGCGTATCTTGCTCACGGGTTACGCGGACCTGCCGACGATCATCAAGGCCATTAATGACGGGCAGATTCACCGCTACATCAGCAAGCCCTGGAACGACGAGGAAATGCTCCTGACCCTGCGCCAGGCCCTGGACCATCAGCATTCCGAGCGCGAACGTGTGCGCCTGGTGCAACTGACCCGGCAACAGAACGATCAGTTGAAAACCCTCAATTCCACCCTGGAAAAACATGTCGCGGCGCGCACTTGCGAGTTGCAACAGACCGCCGACATGCTCGACCTGGCCTATGAAGAGCTCAAACACAGCTATGTCACGGGCACCGAGGTGTTCTCGCTGCTGGCTAACTTGCGCCTGCCGCCGGCCAAGCAGACCAACCGCCAGATCATCGAACTGGTGCGGGTGTACTGCAAACTCCATGGGCTGGACGAAGGCACCAGCCGCGACCTGACCATGGCTGCCGCGCTCTACAACATCGGCAAGCTGAGCTGGACCGACAGCATGATGATCACGCCGTCGGACATGCTCCATCACATTGACCGCGACCGTTATCGCGAGTACCCGAAGCAGAGCGAGTCGCTGCTGATGACCCTCGACCCGATGAAGGATGCCGCCCGTCTGATCCTGCACCACCAGGAGCGCTGGGACGGCAGCGGGTTCCCTGACCGACTCAAGGGGGAGGCGATTCCGTTCGGTTCGCGGTTATTGAAACTGGCGGTGGATTTCATTGAATTGCAGCGCGGGTTGATCCTTGAACGGCAGATGAACAGCGACGAAGCGCTGGTGTATATCCGCAGCTATACCGGGCGTCTCTACGATCCCGAACTGGTGGAGGATTTCATCCACGTCTGCGCCGCGTACCTGAGCGATGTGACGTTAGCCGACCCTTCGGTCAAAGTGCTGAATACGCGGGATCTGGCGGCGGGGATGATCCTGGCGCGCAACCTCAACGCCGACAACGGCATGTTGCTGCTCAATGCCGGCAAGGTGCTGAATGCACCGCTGGTGGACAAATTGATCGCCTTCGAAACCATGGAAGGCGCCAAATACAGCGTCTTCGTAAAAGTGCCGGAGGAAGTCGAAGCCCTGTTGGAGCGCGCTATTTCGTATACGCGAGGCATTGCTGTAATGCCCGACAATGAACCTGTGGCCAGACGGCTGTTGTGGCGAGGGAGCTTGCTCCCGCTGGACTGCGCAGCAGTCCCCAGCTTTTCAGGGCCGCTTCGCAGCCCAGCGGGAGCAAGCTCCCTCGCCACAGGCAAGCCCCCTCGCCACAGGTAATCTCCCTCATCACAGGTTATTCTTGCGCCTTTTAACCAAGGCCAACCCCCATCCATGACCCTTTCAGTCGCTGCCTCGCCACGCATCATCCGTATCGCTGCGGCCCTGTTGATCGGTTCCGATGGCCGCACGTTGCTTGTGCGCAAACGCGACACCGAGGCGTTCATGCAGCCGGGCGGCAAGATCGAAGCCCATGAGCAACCGGCCCACGCCCTGGCCCGGGAGCTGGAAGAAGAGTTGGGCCTGGTCGTCGACCCGGCGCAGGCCACCTATCTGGGACAGTTTTCGGCACCGGCCGCCAACGAGCCGGGTTTTGTCGTGCAGGCCGAGTTGTTCTTGCTACGCATCGATTCAGACGTCTCGCCGGCGGCAGAGATCGAAGAGGTACGCTGGATCGATCCGGCTACCGACGGCAACCTTACGCTGGCGCCATTGACACGGGACGTGATCCTGCCGTTTTATCGAGCCTCGTTGACCACGATCGCCTGATCAAAACAGGACCAAAGGGCTGCCCCATGATCCCGCTCCAAGACTTGCTGATTTTCACCGCCGCTGCATTGCTGATGGTCCTGACGCCGGGGCCGAACATGATCTACCTGATCTCCCGTTCGATCTGCCAGGGGCGCAAGGCCGGCGTCACCTCATTGCTTGGCGTGGTGGCGGGGTTCTTCGTTCATTTGTTCGCTGCCGCGGCCGGTTTGACCGCGGTGTTTCTGGCCGTGCCAATGGCCTATGAAGTACTGAAATGGGCCGGCGCCCTATATCTGGTGTGGCTGGCCTGGCAGGCAGTTAAGCCCGGTGCTCGCTCGCCGTTCGAGGCCCAGCAATTGCCGCCGGATTCGTCGCGCAAACTGATCACCATGGGCTTTCTCACCAGCGCCCTGAATCCGAAGATCGCGGTGTTTTACCTGTCGGTGTTCCCGCAGTTCATCAGCCCGGAACATGGCTCGGTGTTTACCCAAAGCATTATTCTTGGCCTGACCCAGATCAGCGTGAGTTTCTGCGTGAACCTGCTGATTGCATTGTTCGCCGCCGGGATCGCCTCGTGGTTCGTCAAGAACCCGACCTGGCTCGCGGTGCAGCGTTATTTCATGGGGTTTGTGCTGTCGGCACTGGCCGTGCGGCTGATGTTTGAACAACGTAAGGCGGCTTGACCATGTGGATCGAACGACTGGATGCCAGCCATGCCCTGAACTATCGGGCGTTGATGCTTGAAGCCTACGACCTGCATCCGCAAGCGTTCACTTCCAGCGTACGCGAGCGCGCCACGATGCCGTTGAGCTGGTGGGAATCGCGGTTGACCAGCAAACTCGACGCGGTGTTTGGCGCGTTCGAGGATAGCCAGTTGGCCGGCATCGTCGGCCTGGCCTTCGAACCCCGGGAAAAGGCCCGGCACAAGGCGACGTTGTTTGGCATGTACGTGTCTGGCACAGTCCGCCAGCGCGGGCTCGGCTTTCAACTGGTGCAGGCGGCGTTGGCTGAAGCGCAAAACCATCCGGGCCTGAGGCTGATCCAGTTGACCGTTACCGCTGGCAACGAAGCCGCGTTCAAGTTGTATCAACGCTGCGGCTTCATCCAGTACGGTTTAGAACCGTTGGCGGTGCGGGTGGGCGAGGAGTACTTCGACAAGATCCATATGTGGCGAGAAGTCTGACACCCCGACAATCCCCTGTGGGAGCGGGCTTGCTCGCGAATGCGGTCTAACATTCAACATTGATGTTGGCTGACACACCGCTTTCGCGAGCAAGCCCGCTCCAATATTTGATCGCATTTCAGGTCGATAACGATTAGCGAACCGCGCTAACCCCATCCAGCGTCGAGAATGACGTGTCCTTTGCCGTCAGCAAAAAATCGCGCATATACGGCGCGTCCAGCATGTCGGCGCGAATCCCGGCGTACAACGTCGCAAACAACCCTTTCTCGCCCAGCCGCTTGGCCTTCACGTAACCCCGTGAGCTGTATTCATGCAGCGCCCAATGCGGCATGCCGCACACGCCGCGACCGCTGGCCACCAGTTGCATCATCATCACCGTCAGTTCCGAGGTCCGGACCTGTGCCGGTTCGACGTCCGCCGGTTCCAGAAACCGCGTGAAGATGTCCAGCCGATCCCGCTCAACCGGGTAAGTGATCAAGGTTTCCGTGAGCAAATCTTCCGGCACGATATAAGCCTTGTTCGCCAACCGGTGCTGATTGGCCACCGCGAGCATTGCTTCATAGGTGAACAACGGCACATAGGTGATCCCGGCCAGTTCCAGCGGATCGGAGGTCACCACCAGATCCAGATCGCCACGGGCCAGGGCCGGCAGCGGGGCGAAGGAGAAGCCCGAGGCCAGGTCCAGTTCGACTTCCGGCCAGGCATCGCGGAACTGGTCGATGGTCGGCATCAGCCACTGGAAGCAACTGTGGCACTCGATCGCCATGTGCAGGCGCCCGGCGGTGCCGCCGGCCAGTCGCGCGATGTCGCGCTCGGCGCCACGCAGCAGCGGCAGGGTCGCGTCGGCCAGTTGCAGCAGGCGCAAACCGGCGCTGGTGAAACGCACCGGTTTGGTCTTGCGCACGAACAACGGCATGCCCATACGCTCCTCCAGTTCCTTGAACTGGTGAGACAGGGCCGACTGGGTCAGGTGCAGGCGATCAGCCGCATCCACCAGGCTATCGGCTTCGCGCAAGGCGTGCAGGGTCTTCAGGTGACGGATTTCAAGCACCGGGGGCTCCATGAGGAAAACTTGTGATGAACACGAAAAGGTTGAGTTTGTCTCATGTTGGGTTGACTGTCGACAATAGCGCCATGTTTTCACAACCTCTTTCACAGGAAGAAACACACCATGGCCCTGGCCCACACACTTGGTTTCCCGCGCATCGGCGCTGACCGCGAACTCAAAAAAGCCCTCGAATCCTACTGGAAGGGCGATCTCGATCAGGACTCGCTGAAAAGCGTCGGCCGCCAATTGCGCGCCACCCACTGGCAATTGCAGAAAGACGCCGGCATCGACCTGCTGCCGGTGGGCGACTTCGCCTG
Source organism: Pseudomonas sp. ASL4 (assembly GCF_056680395.1). Lineage (NCBI taxonomy): Bacteria > Pseudomonadati > Pseudomonadota > Gammaproteobacteria > Pseudomonadales > Pseudomonadaceae > Pseudomonas > Pseudomonas sp. ASL4. The sequence goes on from NZ_CM155280.1 coordinate 2,136,009, forward strand.
GTACGACCAGGTGCTGAGCCATTCCCTGGCCTTCGGCGTGGTTCCCGAGCGTTTCGACAGCACGCTGGGTGCCAGCGGCCAGCCGACCCTCGACACCCTGTTCGCCATGGCCCGTGGCGCCACGGCTAACTGCTGCGGCGGCGACCACACCAAAGCGCAATACGCCCAAGAGCTGACCAAGTGGTTCGACACCAACTACCACTATCTGGTCCCGGAGTTCAGCGCGGATCAGCCGTTCAAACTGAGCTGGGAACAACTGTTCGACGAAGTCGAGGAAGCCAAGGCCCTGGGCCACAACGTCAAACCCGTCATCATTGGCCCTTTGACTTACCTGTGGCTGGGCAAAGGCAAATCCAAGGGCGGTGGCAACGACTTCGACAAGCTCGAACTGTTGGAACGCCTGTTGCCGGTCTACAACGAAATCCTCAACCGCCTCGCTGAACAAGGCGTGGAATGGGTGCAGATCGATGAACCGATCCTGACCCTCGATCTGCCGCAAGCCTGGAAAAGTGCCTTCGAACGCGCCTATCACATCCTTCAATATTCGCCGCTGAAAAAACTCGTGGCGACTTACTTCAGCGGCCTGGAAGATAATCTCGGCCTGGCCGTCAGCCTGCCGGTGCAAGGTTTGCACATCGACGCGGTACGGGCGCCGGATCAACTTGGCCAAGTGCTGGATCGCCTGCCGACCTACAAGATTTTGTCGGTGGGCCTGGTCAACGGTCGCAACATCTGGCGCTGCGAACTGGAGCAAGTGCTCGCGCAACTGCAACCGGCGCAAGAGCGTTTTGGCGACAACCTGTGGGTCAGCAGTTCCTGCTCGTTACTGCACAGCCCGGTGGACGTGGAGCGCGAAGACAAACTAGACCCGGAACTGAAATCCTGGCTGGCCTTCGCTGTGCAGAAGTGTGGCGAAATCGCCGTCCTGCGCGATGCCCTCAACGATCCGCAATCACCCAAGGTACAAGCCGCATTGGTCGAGAGTCGTGCGATTCAAGCCAGTCGTGCCCAGTCGCCGCGCATCCACAAAGTCGAAGTCCAGGCCCGAATCGCCGCCATCGGCGCCAAAGACAGCCAACGCCATTCGCCGTTTACCAAGCGCATCGAACAGCAGCGCGCACGCCTGCAATTGCCGGCGTTCCCGACCACCACCATCGGCTCGTTCCCGCAGACTGGCTCCATCCGTCTCGCTCGCCAAGCCTTCAAGCAAGGCAAGCTCTCGGCCAACGATTACACCGACGCCATGCACAGCGAAATCCGCCACGCGGTGCAAGTCCAGGAACGCCTGGGCCTGGACGTGCTGGTGCACGGTGAAGCCGAGCGCAACGACATGGTCGAGTACTTTGCCGAGCAACTCGACGGCTACCTGTTCACCCGTTTCGGTTGGGTGCAGAGCTATGGTTCGCGCTGTGTGAAACCGGCGATTATCTACGGCGACCTCAGCCGTCCGACCGCCATGACGGTCGACTGGATCACTTATGCGCAGAGCCTGACCGACAAAGTCATGAAAGGCATGCTCACCGGTCCCGTGACCATGCTGATGTGGTCGTTCCCGCGCGAAGACGTGTCGCGCAAAATCCAGGCGCAGCAATTGGCCTTGGCCCTGCGCGATGAAGTGGTGGATCTGGAAAACGCCGGCATCAAAATCGTCCAGATCGACGAAGCCGCATTCCGCGAAGGCTTGCCGCTGCGCCGGGCGCAATGGCAGGAATATCTGGACTGGGCGGTGGAAGCGTTCCGTTTGAGCGCCAGCGGTGTGCGGGATGAAACGCAGATTCATACGCACATGTGCTACAGCGAATTCAACGACGTGATCGAGTCCATCGCGGCCATGGACGCCGACGTGATCACCATCGAAACCTCGCGTTCGGGCATGGAATTGCTCAAGGCCTTCGAAGCGTTCGACTACCCGAACGATATCGGCCCGGGCGTGTATGACATCCACTCACCACGGGTGCCGGACACGGCTGAGATGGTCAAGTTGATGAGCAAAGCGGTGAAGCGGATTCCGGCTGAGCGGCTGTGGGTGAATCCGGATTGTGGGTTGAAAACTCGCGCATGGCCGGAGACCGAGGCGGCGCTGGTGAACATGGTGGCGGCGGCGCGGCAGTTGCGCAGTCAGTTGGCGTAAGGTTCAGCGGCGCCTGCTCTGGCGCCTTCGCGAGCAAGCCCGCTCCCACATTGGATCTTTTGCGAACAAAGCATTTGTGATCACTGAAGGTCCAATGTGGGAGCGGGCTTGCTCGCGAAGAACGATAACGCGGTCTCAAAAATGACCACTTGGCAATCTTCATCAAACTGTCACGCCACTGAGCCCTCAAAACCCGTTGACCGATCTCCGGTCAGCGGGAATTGAGGCCTTAGTTGACCCGCTGGATTTGAATCCAGGGAATGATCCAGTCATTGCCTGTGCCGGTGGCCAGAACATTGGAGATCATCAGTCTGTCGCTGGGGCTGGTCGGGATGAAATTCAGCGTGTAATACCGGGCATCGGGATGGTTGATGGTTAGGTTTGGGCTCGTGGCGCCGTTAGTTCTCAAGGTCACTATCGGTACCGCGTAGTCTTGCGGGAATCGTGCGAAATTGACGGTGAAGTAGTAAGTCTTGCCGGGCGTCAAATTGTTGAAGTCCTTGTACAGGACGACCCCCGCTGAGTTATTGGTGTTGGTGTTGTTGAACAGCACGTATTGGTTGATGTTGAACTGGGCTAGGAAGATGAAACGCAGGTCATTTGGCTGAGCCGCCGGCCCTTGCTGCCAGCCGTTGTAGGCCGGATTGACGAAGTTTGTAATTTCGAGCACAAGCCCTTCCAGCACCGTGAACGCTCGTGGCCCAGAGACCAGGTCGCTACCATCGGTGGTTCGTGCCGTGAGGGTATGAGTGGTCACGTTGAATGTTCGTGCCGGGACCGTCCAGATCCCGCTGTCATCGACCGGGAACCGACCGAGGGGGGCGCCGTTATCCAATACCTCCACCTCTTCCCCCGCTTCGGCCGTACCGCTGATGCTCAGCGTGCGGTAATACGTCGATCCCCGATCGCCAACCACCGCTCCGCCGGCCGTCACGCTGGTGATTTCCGGTGTTTCACTCGAGTCATGAACGATGAGCGTCAACTCCCGTGATGGCAGCTGCCGGATACCCCGGATAAACATGTAACTCACGATCACCACCCGGCCTCTGTTGGCCTTGATAAAGGCGGTGCTCAAGGGGAAGTCGGCCAGACCGTTGTCGTCCAGTTCCACCGGAGTGAACGCCGGGGAGCCGTCCCCGGGAGCGCCCCGAACAATCAATTGGACCTCATCGCCTGGGCGGAACCCCGGAACGCTGACCCGCCCCCTGGCCCCTTGCGGGTTGTCTTTGGGCTCAAGCACGCCGCCGGGTGCGACGATCACCTCGGGCGGTGGCAAGTCCGGTACGCCGACGCCAATAACCCGCGCGGTGGCAATTTTCGAGTTGGCAATGAAGACGCCGTTTCTGGATTGCACATAGCTGCCAGTCACCCCCCGTCCGGAGATGACCAGGTTATTGGGCACCAGCAGTGGCAACGGCAAGGGGATGCCGAACTGGCCGGTCACTGTCCCTGACACCGCGAAGTCAGGGCTGGGAGGGCTGCTGTATTTGGCGTCGATCGTGTCGCCAATCACAAACTGCGGGGCGGCGGCCCTGACCAGCATGATCAGGTCTTCGCTGCCCATCTGTTCCAGGTCGATAAGGGTTGAATCCGTGTCGTTCGGGTTGTCGAAAAACACCGGAGCCGGGCGCCGCACACCCGCGAGATCGACATCGATAAAGATAGGCGCCGAGAACGGGTCGGACGGGTCCGCGCCGTTGGTGATCTGGTCATGCACGGTGTAACTGAACACAAATTCCGGGCTGTCGCCGGCATCCTTGAAGTTTTGCGCAATCAATTTGCGCACAATGCACAGGGGCGTGCTTTCACCGAACTCTGGGGCCTCGCTCGGCAAAACCGCGAAGTGCAGAGTCGAGGTCCCCAGTCGCAGCTCGATGATGTCGTAAGCCCGGCAGTAGGGGTAGCAAAAGCTCACCTCGACATCCTGCAACGCCCGAGCGGCATCCAGGCCATTGTCGATGATGTCTTGCGGCAATTTCAGTTGCAGTTCGGAGTGTCCTGGCTCGGTGTCGAGGTCTTTGTTACCCGGGCGGATTTCGTTGTACAAGATACTCAATGGCGGCTCGGAAAAATCGGCATTTCCGCCGACCCGACTGACGATGGCGACAAGAAAATTGACGGCATACGGGTTGAGCTGATGATTGGGGATTTTCATCAGATGCCGAGCATTCTCTTCGCCGTCTGCAACGATGAGGGTATCGACAATGTTATCGTTGAGAACGATGTCGAGGACATCAAGTGGCTCCCCCCCGACCAGGGGGTCGATGACGACCTGGGCTCCATTCGGGTCCTGGTCATCGTATATTCTGATCGAGACCCCGCAGTGCGCCCCGACCACAGGCTCGGTACTTCCCGGAATAATCGGCACGTCGATCCTCAAGACAGCGCTTTCGGGTTCGCTGAGTGGGCTGCCGACTGTGTCGGCTTCTGGCGGATGCTGCGCCTCACTGCCCCTGCGGGTGTTACCCACGATGAGTATTTCCCGTGAGGGTAATGGCTGCGTGCCGCCGTTGCCGTCAGTCCGGGTAAAGGAAAGCCGGGCGCTGCCGCCGGCAAGTACCTGGATATCGGCGTTGGCAATCTTGAAATTAAGCGTCGATTGGGTCTCGAGGGTTTGTGTTTCGGTGAGCACGTGTGGCTCGCCTGTACGGTCCAGCCCTAACCAGTAAAGCGCCAGCATGTCGCCGGGGTCAAAGTCTTGCGTATCGAGACGGACATCGAGCGCCTGGCTCCCCAGTTGGCTCAGGTAGAGGGTGTTCTGCTCGTCAACGCCCGCCACGGTCGGCGGTGCGGACTCATTGGCGTCGCTCTGGATCGTGACTGAGAGGCCCAGTGAGTGATCCGTGGCGCTGTTGCCGACTTCATCAACAATCCTGTAGTACAGAACGACTTCGCCATCACCGTTCTCGGCAAACATGTCCTTAAGCAGGGTAAAGGTCAGAGGCTTTTCGACTTCATCTGCTTCCACGGTATGGGGTATGGCGGACTTGCCGAATACCAGCGTCACCACATCGCCACGGCACATGTTTTCGTAAGGGGCAACCGTGACCGTTTCATCCCGCAAGCCGCTCAGGAGGGGCGAGCTGAGCTGTGGTGCCGCCAACAGGTAATGCCCCGGCGCGTCCGGGTTCGGATCGATGCCGCCGGGCAGACGGGTTTTGACCAGCACCTTCTGCGGCACAGACCACTCAAGATTCACCCGATAAGTCACGCTGATCAAACCTTCGGGGATCAGCCTTGCCGGGATGTACTGGATGATCGGTTCGCCCGCGTAATCCACCTTGACCGGCAGCACCAGGACCAGGCGGTCGTCGATATACACCAATACACTGTCGCCGGGTTTGACCGAGTCGGAATCAATGCGGACCTGCAATCCAGACGCTTTGACCATGGCCTGATTGACGCCCAGGATCGCGCTATCGGCAAAGGGCAGCGCTGTCGGAATATCAATCGCCGGGCGCGGGCGTTTTTTTGGGATATGGAACGAATGCTCTTGGCGACGATAGTCAGTGCTCATGATCCGGGCTCCGGTGGCAGGGCGCATAAATGACAGTGGATGCATGGCTGATTGGATGCTTCAGGGATGGGGTTGGCTACTGTCAGAAATAACAGGTATCGAGTGGTTTTCGATGAATGGTCATTGCGCAAGAGCGGGGCAGGAAGGCCCTCGCCAGACGGTCCATGTGAGACGGACTGCCCATCCCCAGGGGGGTATAGAGTTACCGCACATGACCACTCGGCAATCTTCATCAAACTGTCACGCAACTGTGGCAGCGCGCTTGAACAAACTTCATCAGACTCGCGCTCTACTGGGGTTCTGCGTTTCGGTGTTTTTCATGCGTGTATTTCTTTTACTGGCAGCGCTGTTGTTCGGCCTGCCGTCCTTTGCGGCGTCGCGCTGCGATGTCAATGTTCCGACCGAGCACGTCGATCTGGATCAGGTGAGCCTGGCGTACCAAAGCATCGGCCGTGCGTCCGATCCGGCGTTGCTGTTGGTGATGGGGCTTGGCGGGCAACTGATCCACTGGCCGGACGAGGTGGTGGTTGCGTTGTGTCAGCAGGGCTTTCGGGTGATTCGCTATGACAACCGCGACGTCGGGCTGTCGACCTGGCGCCAGGCCCCGGCCAACGCCAACCTGACTTTTGAAGTGTTGCGCTACAAACTCGGTTTGCCGGTGGCGGCGCCGTACACGTTGACCGATATGTCCGAGGACGCGTTGGGGCTGATGGATGCGTTGCACATCGAGCAATTTCACGTGTTGGGCGCGAGTATGGGCGGGATGATCGCCCAGCATCTGGCGGCGATGGCGCCGCAACGGGTCGAGAGTCTGACGCTGATCATGACCAGTTCCGGGGCTGAAGGCTTGCCGGCGCCGAGTGCGGCGTTGGTGCAGTTATTGTCGCGGCGCAGTGCACCGAATCGCGAGGTGGCGTTGGAGCAGCAAGCCGATTTGCTCGCGGCGCTTAGCAGCCCAAACGTGAGTGATGATCGAAAGCTGCTGCTGCAACAGGCTGCCGCGTCGTACGACCGGGCCTTCAACCCCGAAGGCGTGAAGCGCCAGATCATGGCGATCCTCGCGGAGCCGAGCCGGGTGGCGTTGCTCAATCAATTGCGGGTGCCGACGCTGGTGGTGCACGGCACGGCGGATCCGTTGTTGCCGGTGATGCACGGCGTGCACCTGGCGGCGCATATCCGTGGCAGCCAGTTGAAACTGATTCCGGGCATGGCCCATCGTTTCCAGGAAGCGTTCAAGGCGCCGTTACTGGCGGCGGTGTTGCCGTACTTGCAGGCCCACCGCGAAGACACCTCGCATTGGGCGCAGATTGAGCCGGTGGAGACGCCGAATCTGTTGTAACACCCTCCGCATATTTGGTGGATGACGCTGTCCCCTGTGGGAGCGGGCTTGCTCGCGAAGGCGGTGTGTCAGCTGAATTGATGTTGGCTGACACTCCCTCTTCGCGAGCAAGCCCGCTCCCACATTGGATCTTCTGTGGCCGTGAGTCCTTGCCGGTCAGTTACGTCGCTGGAACAACGTTATCCAGCATCCGGTTCACCGCCAGTTCACCCAGCATGACCACTTGTTGAATCCCCAGCAGGGTGTTGCGTTGCGGCCCGTCCATCAACGCTGCGAAATCACTCATCATCACACTGGCCGAGGCCAGGGATTCGCAGGCGCTGGCCAGCAGGGTTTCGTGGTCCGCATCGACGGAGATGGAGAAGAGGGTGCTGGGTTTGCGCGGTGTGGTCTTCAGGGCGGCGGGGTTGAGGTAATAGTTAAGGGCGCGGTCGGCGGCCTCTTTGAGTTTTTTGGCGTCGAGCGATGGGTCGTGCGGGACCGGATCGGTTTCCGGTGGATTTGGCGTAATTTTGAACATAAGGGGGTACACCTCTAAGTAGAGCTGCAACCTGTCTCGCTACTAAACGGAAGGGTGGCAGCTGTGCGCAAGTTAGTAGACCGGATACCCACCTCAAATCCGGCGCATCCGAGGATGCCATGCGCACAGCTACCATCAAGTGCAGGCGAGAGCCTGACTGAACGACGCTTGTGCAACCGTATGAGAGGGATCGAGCCGGGCTACTAAACCCGATCACTGGAAATCAGTGATGCGAACAAAGTTACCGACAGCCCCCAAGGCGCACAAGCCGGCGGATTCTGGCTTACGTGTAGGCAACGACGCAAGGCGCTGTAGCCTCCCGGAAACTTTCGGAAACCGGTTTAAACAAACCACTTAAACACCACACAAATCCCCTTGTGGGAGCGGTGTGAACAACGGGATCTGCACGCTCGGACCTGTCGGGTGTATCGTTCGATCTTTGCGGCGCAATCAAAGACTGCGAGGTATGCGATGAGTAACTCCCTGAAAATCGATTTCGTCAGCGACGTGTCCTGCCCCTGGTGCGTCGTTGGCCTGTACGGCCTGACCCGGGCGCTGGACCAATTGGGTGACGAAGTGCAGGCCGAGATCCGTTTCCAGCCGTTCGAGCTGAACCCGAACATGGGCCCCGACGGCCAGAACATCACCGAACACATCACCGAAAAATACGGCTCGACCGCCGAGCAATCGCAGAAAAACCGCGAGATGATCCGCGCCCGTGGCGCCGAAGTCGGGTTTGCCTTCCGCACCGACGGCAACAGCCGCATCTACAACACCTTCGACGCCCACCGCTTGCTCTATTGGGCGGGGCTGGAAGGGTTGCAGTTCAATTTGAAAGAGGCGCTGTTCAAGGCGTATTTCACCGATGGCGGCAACCCGTCCGATCCTCGCCAATTGGCGCAGATCGCTGAAAGCGTCGGGCTGGACAAGGCGCGGGCCGAGGCGATTCTGGCGTCGGACGAGTACGTCAAAGAGGTCAAAGAAGAGGAGCAGCTGTGGCTATCGCGCGGGGTAAGTTCGGTGCCGACGGTGGTGTTCAACGGCCAGTACGCGGTCAGTGGCGGGCAGCCGGTGGAAGCGTTTGTTGGGGCGATCCGGCAGATCATGAGTGAGGCCAAGGGCGGGAAGGTGAACTGACCCTGGAGAGAGGCTTTTGTGGCGAGGGAGCTTGCTCCCGCTGGGCTGCGAAGCAGCCCCAAAACCATCCGCCACGGTCCTTCAGATAAACCGTATTTGCAGAGTTTACGACTGCTGCGCAGCCGAGCGGGAGCAAGCTCCCTCGCCACAGGATGGTGGGAGCCTTGCGATTATCAGCGGACGATTTTGTCCACATGAATCCCCAGTTTCTTCAGCCGATACCAAAAGCTGCGCTCGGAAATCCCGATCAACTGCGCCGCCGCGGCCTGTACGCCGTTGCTCTGTTGCAGCGCCGCCAGAATGTAGCTCTTCTCGACTTCTGCCAGGGCCGCTTCCAGATCCGCCGGCACGCCGTTGTTTTCAACCAGCGGGACGCTGCCATCGCTCGGCCGTGAGGCAAACAGATACGCCGGCAGGTCATCCTCTTCGATCACCGTTCCGCTCGCGACGATGGTTGCCCGCTCAACGCAGTTTTGCAGTTCGCGAATATTCCCCGGCCATGAATAATTGGCCATGGCATTCAACGCTTCCGGGCTGAACCCGCTAAAGCGTTTGCCCGCCGCCGCGCCCAGGATGTGGGCGAAATGCCGGGCCAGCGGGGCGATGTCTTCGACCCGATCGCGTAGGGCCGGCAGCGGAATCGGGAACACGTTGAGGCGGTAGTACAAGTCTTCGCGAAACTCCTTGTTGGCCACCGCGTCCAGCAGGTTTTTGTTGGTGGCCGCGATCACTCGCACATCGACCTTGCGTTCGCGCGGGTCGCCCACCGGCTCGATCACCCGTTCTTGCAAGGCGCGGAGGATTTTCGCCTGCAAGGCCAATGGCATTTCGCCGATTTCATCGAGAAACAGCGTGCCTCTGTCCGCTTGTTGGAAGCGTCCGACCCGGTCCGCTACCGCGCCGGTAAACGCGCCTTTGCGGTGGCCGAACATTTCGCTTTCCAGCAAGCCTTCGGGGATTGCTGCACAGTTGACGGCCACGAACGGTTTGTCGGCGCGGTTGCCATGTTTGTGGATCGCCCGGGCGACCATTTCCTTGCCAGTGCCGCTTTCGCCGGTCAGCAGGATGGTCGCGTTGCTTTCACGCACCGAATCGATCGCTTGCAGCACTTGCCGAAAACTCGGGCTGTCGCCCACCAGACTGTCGATCTGCTGGTGTTCATCGAGTTCGGCGCGCATGCGCTGGTTGTCTCTAAGGATGTCGCGAAATTGCAGGGCTTTGCTGACGGTGATGTCCATCTCGTCGATGTCGAACGGCTTGGCGATGTAGTCGAAGGCGCCGTTGCGCATCGACTGCACGGCATTTTTCACCGTGCTGTAGGCGGTCATGACGATCACCGGCAACTGCGGAAAGCGGTTTTTGATTTCCGCCAGCAATTGCGGGCCGTCCATGCCGGGCATGCGCCAGTCGCTGATCACCAGGTCGATGTCTTCGGCCTCCAGCACCTTGAGGGCGTGCAGGCCGTTGCCGGCGGTGAACACCGTGATCTCGTTCTGACTCAGGGCCGATGCCAGCAGGTCGCAGAGCTTGGGCTCGTCGTCGACCACCAGTACGTTATGTGTCATCGCTTGCCTCGTCGAAGTCTTCACCATGGGCCGGAATGTACAGGCTGAAGGTCGCCCCGGCATCTTTTTCGCTGGTGCATTCGATGCGCCCGTCATGGTTTTCCATGATCGAAAAGACCTTGGCCAGGCCCAGCCCGGTGCCGGAGGCCTTGGTCGTGACAAACGGGGTGAAAATTCGTTCGAGCATGTCTGGCTCAATGCCCATGCCGGTGTCCGCCACGCTGATCACGGTGAAGGTGGCATCACGACGAATGCCCAAGGTCAGTTGGCCGCCGTCGGGCATGGCGTCGATGGCGTTGACGATCAGGTTCAGCCCGGCCTGTTTGAGCTGGCGCGCATCGGCGTACAGGGTCGCGCCGGGGGCTTGATCGTCGATGTGCACCTCAATGTGATGGCTGGCCAGTTCCGGGGCGCAGAACCCGACCAGTTCATCGACCAACATCCGGGCCGGTTCGGTCGAACGCAGCGGCGCGCTGGGTTTGGCAAAGTCGAGGAAATCGGTGATCAGGTCGTTGATCCGGCTGACTTCGCTGACCACGTATTCCAGGTGACGCTTGTCGGTCTCGGGCAAATCGGCGCGTCGGTGCAACAGTTGGGTCGCGGTCTTGATGATGCCCAGCGGGTTGCGGATTTCATGGGCCAGGCCCATGGCGACTTCGCCCAGTGCATGCAGACGGTCGCGGCGGCGCAGCTGCGATTCGAGGTTTTGCAATTCGCCGAGGCGTTCGCTCATGTGGTTGAAGGTGCTGCTCAACTCCGCCAGTTCATCGCCACCAGTCACCGACAAGCGTTGGCGATAATCCCCGGCAATCACCGCTTGCACGCCTTTGGACAAACCGCGCAACGGTTGGGTCAGGCGTTGCGAAACCAGCCAGCCAACGCCCAGGGAAGCGGCTGAGCTGAGCAGGAAGATCAGGATGAACAGGTTGCTCTGATTCACCAGCCCGACCAGGCTGGTGTGGCGCAGCAGACCACTGAAAATCACGCCCTGAAGATCGCCGTTTTCGTTGAGGATCGGCCGATAGATGCCGCTGTAACGGCTGGTGAATTGCTCGGTCGGCTGCTTGGTGGTGCGCAGGATCTGCTCGATTTTTTCCGGCACGGCCGCCGGGTGATCCTCGAAGCGCTGACTGGAGAAAATCTCCGAAAAGCTGTCGCCCTTGGCCAAGTACAGGCGCAAGTCCAGCGAGTGCACATCGGAGACACTGGTCAGGAAGCTGTTGTCGAGGTAGGTGGCAATCACCAGTTTGTAAGCGACGCCGTTCTGCTCGGTCTCGAAGGTCGACACCACTGCGCCGGTCGCGACACCGCCGATTTGCAAGGTTTGCAACACGGCTTTGGGCGCGGTGCTGATCTGCCGGATGATGTCATCGGCGGCGGTGCTGAACACCACGGCATGGTCGCTGCTGCGCACCAGGGCGACGGCGTCGATGCCCATGGAATCAGCGATGTCTGTGGTCATGCGGTTGTGGCGCCCCGAAAACTTATCAATCTGCGGGCGGGTGTAACGCAGAAACAACTGCGCCACTCGGGCGTTGTCCCGCAGGATTTCGCTGATCTCGTCCTCGACGATCTTGGTCGATTCTTGCAGCCAGATGCGCACGTTGCTGTCGAAGATCTGCGACAGGGTGGTGGCCGCAAGTTCGGCGGCGATCATGGTCGGGATCACGCTGACCAGCCAGAAGGCCAGGACCAGTTTGCGTTGCAGGCTCCAGCCGGAGAGGGCGAAGGGTCGGGCTTTGGCAGGTCGGTGTTTGGTCATCGGGTTTCGCTTGTCGAAAGCCATGGCGGGTCGGTTCAGTTCGAATCGATAAACAGGTTCACTACAGGATATTGGGTGATGCCTTGGTCAATACAGTAGCCGACATTGCCCCGCCAGTGGCGACCCGTCTACAACCGGGTGCGCCAGGCTGTCAGGCTAACTGCCGATACTCTTCGCGCAGGGGGAGCGGGGCGGAGCGTTGTTGCATGAAGCGCTGATCGATGAAGTCCACGCTCAGTTCAATCACCCGGCGATATTGCAGGTCGACGGTGATCATGTGATAGCAGTCATCCAGCAACACTTTGACCACCGGCCCGCCGAGCTTGCGTTCGACGTAATCGGCGTTCCAGCGGCTGGTGATGTCGTCTTCGATGGAGTGCACCACCAACGCAGGCGTGGTGATCGACGGCATGCGTTTTTTCACGACGGCGTTCAGACGGTGCAGTTCGCGCACAGTGACGCCTTCCATGGTCAGCAAACCGGCCTGGCTGCTTTCGCCTTCCTTCATCTGACGCTCGACGATCGCCCGCAGGCGTTCGTTCTTGATGCCGTAAGGTGGTTTTTCTTCGAAGCTGCACAGGTTCACGCCGAACGGGATTTTCATCAGCAATGGCGTGAGGAACGCCAGTTTGTTGATGCTCCAGCCGTCGTAGCGCAGGGTGGTCGAATACAGCATCAGCCCTTCGATTTGCCCCGGGTGCTCGGCTGCCATGTACATCGACATGACCGCGCCCATGGACAAGCCACCGACGAATACGCGTTCGTGCTTGCGCCGTACACCGACGAAGGTGTTGCGCGCGCTTTCGTACCAGTCGCGCCAGCCAGTGGCTTGCAGGTCGGCGTTGCCACCGCAGTGCCCGGCCAGGGTGGGCACGTAGACCGTGTGCCCGGCTTTCGCCAGGCCCATGGCCACCCGACGGAGTTCCGTCGGGGTGCCGGTGAGGCCGTGGATCAACACCACCGCGACCTCCCCTGTGCCGAGAACGAAACCGGCGTTGCCTTCGCCAAGATCGATCTCGTCGTGGTTCATCGTTTCATTGCCCGGTGCAGCAGACGGTCGAGCAGGGCCAGACCGAGGTCGATTTCCGGGTAGCTGATTTCCAGCGACGGCGCCAGGGTGATCACGTTCTTGTAGTAGCCGCCCACGTCGAGGATCAGGCCCAGGCGTTTGCCATCAACTTCGATGTCGCCCTTCATGCCTTCGTCGACCATGAAGTCCAGGGTGGCCTTGTCCGGAGTGAAACCGTCCGGGCCGCAGATTTCGCAGCGCAGAGCCAGGCCCAGGCCATCGACGTCGCCGATGATCGGGTAGCGTTTTTGCAGTTCTTTCAGGCCTTCAAGGAAGTATTTGCCCTTGGCCATAACCATCGCGCCGTAGTCGACTTCGCTGGTCATTTTGAACATTTCCAGACCTACCGCGGTGCCCAATGGGTTGGACGCGAAGGTGGAGTGAGTCGAACCTGGCGGGAAGATTTTCGGGTTGATCAGTTCTTCTTTGGCCCAGATGCCGCCCAGCGGGTTTAGGCCGTTGGTCAGCGCTTTACCGAAGACGATCACGTCCGGTTTGACGTCGAAGTGTTCGATCGACCACAGCTTGCCGGTGCGCCAGAAACCCATCTGGATTTCGTCGACGACCATCAGGATGCCGTGCTGATCCAGCACTTGCTTGAGTTCGCTGTAGAAGTTCATCGGCGGGATCACGTAGCCGCCGGTGCCCTGGATCGGCTCGACGTAGAAGGCTGCGTATTCGCACTGGTTGGTTTTCGGGTCCCAAACGCCGTTGTATTCAGTCTCGAACAGGCGAGCGAAATTCTGCACGCACTGGCTGCCGTATTCTTCCTTGGTCATGCCTTTTGGGCCGCGGAAGTGGTACGGGAACGGGATGAAGTTGGCGCGCTCGCCGAAGTGACCGTAGCGGCGACGATAGCGGAAGCTGGAGGTGATCGACGACGCGCCGAGGGTACGGCCGTGGTAGCCGCCTTCGAAGGCGAACATCAGGCTCTTGCCGTTGGAAGCGTTACGCACGACTTTCAGCGAGTCTTCGATGGACTGCGAACCGCCGACGTTGAAGTGCACGCGACCGTCGAGGCCGAACTTGTTCTTGGCATCGACGGCGATCATTTCCGACAGCTCGATTTTGCCTTTGTGCAGGTATTGGCTGGCGATCTGCGGCAGGGTGTCGATCTGCTGTTTCAGCGCGTTGTTCAGGCGCGGGTTGGCGTAACCGAAGTTAACGGCCGAGTACCACATTTGCAGGTCGAGGTAAGCCTGGTCTTCGGTGTCCCAGACGTAGGAACCTTCGCAACGGCTGAAAATACGCGGCGGATCGATGTAGTGAACGGTGTCGCCGTAAGAGCAGTACTTGGCTTCTTTATCCAGAAGCACCTGGTCTTCGGGAGTAGCAATTCGGATATCAGACATGATTGAAGAGTTCCTGATTGTTTGACGCGTAGTCAGAAGTGGTTTCAAGGGCGAAAGCGGTAGCGTTGGCTGCGCGGCCGGCCGGCAGTTGGGCCAGCAGGGCCGGGATCTCGGCGAAACTGTCGAAGCGGGCGTAGGCAATGCCGTTGCGCTCGCAGTGCTCGGCCAGGCGATCCTTGGCGAACACGAAGTCGGCGGTGGAGGCCACGCACATGTCGGACTGACCGTCGCCGATCACCAACACGCGTTTGGTCTTGGGCGTGGACTTGCATTTGCAGTTGCCGGAAGCGGCGCGGCAGGCATCGCTGGAGTATGGAAAGTCGATGCGCCAGCTCTCGTGATCGAGTTGACGCAAACGGTTGGCGAGGATCGGCAACAGGGTCACGTAGTTGCGCGCGAGGATTCGCGCGATGCCTTGTTCGATGCCGTCGCTGACCACTTCAAGGGAGGCGCCGAGGCCGATCACGTGATCGACGAAGTCGGGGAAGTCCGGATCGATTTCGATCGTGTCGAAAAAGGCGAGCAGGTCGGTCGGCGTGGCCTTGACCAGCGAGAGCTGGCGGCTGAGGCACTCACGCGAACCAATGTCGCCTCGCAGCCACTCATCTTCGATCGCTTCCCAGCTTGGGTCGGCGAAACGCTGGAGGATGCTGTCGATCACGTCGGTGCGGGTGATGGTCCCGTCGAAATCACACACGATATGCCAATCATTCATCTGCTTTACCTATTGAGCAGGGCGCGCTGTTTGCGCTTGCCAAGGGGGTAGAGCAGGGACTGTGCCAACCCGGTCTGGCCCCGTATTGCCGGGGTTGTGGTAGGGGGTTGTGTCAGGCAAGCTACAATTTTTGTAGCTTGCTACAAACAACATGAGTGCTTGCGCAGGATCGGCAAAACGAGGATTGATGCGCGCATGTTCAGATAAGGAAGTGCCTCATGGTGAGGATTACAGTTGTTTTATTCGCGGCGCTGACGTGCCTGCCAGCCCAAGTCATGGCCGAAGGCATCACAGGTGAAGCGGGTTTGGGCCTGAGTTATCAGCCCCACGATCCGACCGGCAGCCGTAATGAAACCCGGCCGGTGCCGTATCTGGATCTGGACTGGGGCGATGTCAGCCTCAGTACTGACGACGGTTTGACCTGGAGCGCCTTGAAGGCCAATGGTTTCAGCGCCGGGCCGTTTCTGAATTACCTGCCGGGGCGCACTGCCAACGGTGATTTGCAAGGCTTGCACGATGTGCCGGACATGGGCGTCGTCGGTGGTTTTGTGCAGTACGCACCGGCTGATTTCTGGCGGGTATTTGCCTCGATCGGCGAGGCCATCGGCGGGCCGGACGGCGTGGTCGGGCGCTTGGGTGGCGAGATCGGTTATCCACTGGGTGGCGGCGTGATCGGCAGTAGTAATCTGACCGCGCACTTCGCCGATGCCCAGCAAAATCAGGCGTTTTTCGGCGTCAGTGCTCACGCCTCGCAGAACTCGGGCATTGCCCGGTACAACGCCAGTGGTGGTTTGCAGAATGTCGCGCTGACCCAGAGCTTCGAATTTCCACTGACCCCGCATTGGTCGCTGGTGACCAGCGCCAGCTGGATTCACCTGACCGGTTCGGCGGCGGACAGCAGCATCGTCAAACAGGTGGGGAATCCCGATCAGGGTGAAGTGCAGGCTGCGGTGGCTTACAAGTTCAAATAACCTGAAAACACTCAGATCTCTGTGGCGAGCGAGCTTGTGTGGCGAGGGGGCTTGCCCCCGTTCGGCTGCGAAGCAGTCGTAAACCTGCCAATGTGATTCTACTGACAGATTGCTGGGGCCGCTGCGCCCCCCGACGGGAGCAAGCTCCCTCGCCACAATGGATCGCGTAGCCCTCAGGTTTGTTCGCCTTCCGCCAACAACGCAATCCCACCAATAATCACCGCCACGCCCACCCAGTGCAGCAGGCTGATCTGCTCGCCCAGCCCCAGCCACGAACCCAACAACACCCCGACGAATACCAGCGAACTGAGCGGAAACGCCAGGGACAGACTGCTGCGGCGCAAAATCA
Source organism: Pseudomonas sp. ASL4 (assembly GCF_056680395.1). Lineage (NCBI taxonomy): Bacteria > Pseudomonadati > Pseudomonadota > Gammaproteobacteria > Pseudomonadales > Pseudomonadaceae > Pseudomonas > Pseudomonas sp. ASL4. The sequence goes on from NZ_CM155280.1 coordinate 2,152,436, forward strand.
GCATCCACACGAAGAACGCGCCGATGCCGCAGCCCACCGCAAACAGTACGCCGGGGTCGACCACGACCGACTGCAACCATTGCAGGGTGAAGGTCATTTGCCCGATTTGATCGCCGCCCACCTTGGTCGCGATCTGCCCGGCACTCTCCAGAAGAATCAACAGCGCCCAGAGCACTACAGTGCCGAATCGCCCGTGCAGCCAATCCATCGAGTTGTTCCTTTTGCTGATCAATTGAGCGTCAGGCATGGCCGGCACACACGAGCATCACGCCCACCGTAATCACCAGGGTTGCAAGCCAGCGTCGGCGGCTGACGGTTTCACCGAGCACCACTTTGCCCGCCAGTACCACGCCGCAATAGGCCAGGGCTCCTGCGGGGAACAACAGGCTCAGAGGCGCGCGGGACAGGGCTTCCAGCCAGACGAAAAACTCCAGCGCATAAGCGCCGATACCGGCCCACAGCAGCGGTGCGTTGAACACCTGGCCCCAGAACGCGTTCAGCCGGAAACCGCCTTCCAGTTCTGGCAAACGGTCCAGGCCGAGCTTGAAGCAGAGCTGGCCGATGACGTCCAGCACGATGGAAAAGGCGACCAGCAGCACGACGGTCAGCGTCAGGTCGGGATCTAAGAAGGTCACGGTCAGGATTCACCCTTTGGCGGGCGCTCTCAGACACCAGGGTTCATCACACATGAAGGCCGGCCGAGAGGGCTTTGGGGGTAAATGCAAGGGACGGGCCAGTCATCAGCGCCGCAGTCCCAATGTGGGAGCGGGCTTGCTCGCGAAGGCGCTGTGTCAGTCAACAATGATGGCAACTGACCCACCGCCTTCGCGAGCAAGCCCGCTCCTACATTAGATTTTGGTGATCAACTGGTCAGGCGTGGACGCGTACCCAAACGCTGACGAGCACGGTCGCGGCGATCAACCAGCCTACCGCAGCCACCGCCAACGAAGCCTCCAACCGCATCCGGTCGACCATCACGTACAACGTCGCCAAATAGACGAAGTACGGAATGATCGACCACATGCCAAACACGATGGTGGTCTTCAAATCATCTACCGAACGACCCTTTCCAACGATGTAATGCGCAATCAAGGCAAAGGTTGGAAACAGCGGCACCAAGCCTGCGATGTAGTAGTTTTTGGTTTTGGCCAGCGCGGCGAGGATCAACACCACCCCCGCGCCCAGAGCAGCCTTGAGAATCAGGTCCATCAGTGGCTCAACCCATACTTCTTAACTTTATCGAACAGCGTGGTCTTGGCCATCCCCAGTTCCAGGCTGGCCTGGGTCAGGTTGCCGCCGCTGCGTTGCAAGGCGTCGTTGAGCAAGTTGCGTTCGAAGGCTTCCACCGCTTCGGCGAAGGCCAGGCCCTGATTGCTGCCGCTGGCACCGGACTTCTTGAAGGCTGGCAGACCGAGGGCAAAACGCTCGGCGACGTTGCGCAGTTCGCGCACGTTGCCCGGCCAGTCGTGGCTCATGAGGTTGGACAGGGTCTGGTTATCCAGGTCCGGCACCGCGCGGTCAAAACGCAGGGACGACTGCTGCAGGAAATGCTCGAACAGTTGCAGGATGTCTTCGCGACGTTCGCGCAGTGGAGGCAGTTCCAGGGTCACCACGTTGAGACGGTAATACAGGTCGCTGCGGAACTCGCCAGCCTTGCTCGACTCATCCAGATCGGATTTGGTCGCTGCAATCACCCGGCAATCCACCGCCACGCTCTGGTTCGAACCGAGGCGTTCGAGGGTACGTTCCTGCAACACCCGCAGCAGTTTGATCTGCAACGGCAACGGCATGCTTTCCACTTCGTCGAGGAACAGCGTGCCGCCATCGGCGTGTTCGATCTTGCCGATCCGCCGTTTGCCAGCGCCGGTGAAGGCGTTGGCTTCGTGGCCGAAGATTTCGCTTTCGAAGAGGTTCTCTGGCAGGCCGCCGCAGTTCAGCGCGACGAATTGCTTGGTGTGCCGACGACTGAAGTCATGCAGGCAACGGGCGACCAGTTCTTTACCCGTCCCGGTCTCGCCTTCAATTAGCACGTTGGCCGAGGTATCGGCGACGTTGGCGATTAATTCGCGCAGGTTCTGCATCGCAGGCGAGCGGCCGATGATCCGGCCCTCGAGGGAATCACGCTCGGCGAGTTGCCGGCGCAGCGACGAGACTTCACGGGCCAGACTGCGTTGTTCCAGCGCTCGCCGGGCGACGTCTACCAGACGTTCCGGGGAGAACGGTTTCTCCATGAAATCGTAGGCGCCTTTCTGCATCGCGCCGACGGCCATGGAGATGTCGCCGTGGCCGGTGATCAGCACCACCGGCAGGCTGCGATCCCGGGCCTTGAGCCGGGTCAATAATTCCAGGCCATCGATGCCCGGCAGGCGGATATCGCTGATGACGATGCCGGCAAAGTTCTCGCCGACTCGCTCCAACGCTTCTTCGGCGCTGCCCACGCCGACGCAGGGAATGTCTTCCAGGGTCAGCGCCTGTTGGCAGCCGAGCAACACATGGGGGTCGTCTTCGACGATCAGCACACTAAGGTCGTTGTTCATATTGGCTCGGCGGGAGTGGGGCTTACCAACGGTAAACTGAGGACGAAGGTGGTGCCACCGCTGGCCGGGTGTTCGACACCCAAGTGGCCGCCAGTGGCCGCGGCCAGGCTGGCGGAGAGGGTCAGGCCGAGGCCCAGGCCCTGTGCGCCGGGTTTGGTGGTGAAGAACGGTTCGAACAAATGCTTGCGCGCTTCGGCGTCGATGCCGTGGCCGTTGTCGCGCACCCGCAGGCGATATTTGCCGTCGAACTCTTCGCCTTCCAGCCACAGTTCCGGTAGCGGTTGGGCCTGCATGGCGTCGAGGGCATTGCCGATCAGGTTGACCAGAATCTGTTCAAGCCGCGTCTGGTCGATCTGCACCTGCACATCTTTGAAGTCGCGATGCGGTTGCAGGTGAGCGCTTTCCACCCGACTGCCGAGCAGTTGCAGCGCCGCGTCGACGGCTTTGCCCAGACTGGCCTGGCCCTTGTCATCGCCGCGTTTGGCGAAGGAGCGCAGGCTGGCGGTGATCCGGCCCATGCGGTCGATCAGTTCGTTGATGGTTTTCAGGTTGGTGCTGGCGACGTCCAGCTGACCGCGTTCGAGGAAGCGCACGGTGTTGCCGGACAAGGTCCGCAGCGCGGCCAGTGGCTGGTTCAATTCGTGGGCAATGCTGGTCGACATCTGGCCGATGGCCGCCAGTTTACCGGCCTGGACCAGTTCATCCTGAGCCCGGCGTAACGTCTCTTCGGCCTGGCGGCGTTCGCGGATCTGACCTTTGAGCCGTTCGTTGCTGGCCCGCAGGTCGGTGGTGCGTTCGGTAATCCGACGCTCCAGTTGATTGTTGGCTTCCTGCAAGGCTTCCCGGGCGGCGAGGCGGGTGGCGATGACCTTGCGCCGTTCGTTCCAGGCAATCAGCAGGAACGCCACCAAGGCAAACGCCACGGCCACCAGAATCCCCTGATTGATTGCTTCACGACGTAAGTCTGCCAGCGGCGTGAGCAGGGTGAAATTCCACGGGGTGTCGCTCAAGGGCCGGGTCTGGGCCAGGTAGGTGATGTCTTGTTCGTCGGAGGCCAGTTCGCTGTTGGCGGGGAACGTCAGTTTCTCCACGCCTTCGGCCAGGGTTTCGCGGGCCAGGGGTTGCAGTTCGTTCAGCGGGAACCAGTAGTACTGAAGGCTGCGGGCGAGTTTTTCCTTGGTCTCGTCGCTCAGCGGCACCACTGACTTGAGCCGCCGCGCCGGATCGCTGGAGAGAATGATGATGCCGTTCTCGTCGCTGACGAAGGCTTCCAGGCGCGCGCGCTGCCAGCGTTCTTCCATGGCTTCGAGACGCACCTTGACCACCGCGACGCCGATGATCTTGCCGTGTTCTTCGAGGCCGTGAGCCAGGTAATAACCGGGTTCGCCGTTGGTGCTGCCGATGCCGTAGAACCGCCCCGGCTGGCCTCGGATGGCATTCTGGAAATAGGCACGGAAGGACAGGTCTTCACCGAGGTAACTGTCGACATCGCGCCAGTTGCTGGAGGCCAAAACGCGACCGGTGGTGTCCATCACATAGATAGCCCGACTGCGGCTGCGCCGGTTCAGGCCTTCAAGGTAATCGTTGACCGTTTGCCGGGTTTGCGGCGTTGGGTCGTCGAGCAGTTTTGAAACACTGGATTCAAGTTCCAGCAGGCTGGGCAGGTAGGTGTACTTGCTGATCTCGCTCTCGACGGCGCGGGCGTGCAGTTCCAGCTGACGCTGGCCGTTCTCGCTGAGGCTGCGAATCCCGTAGTGCTCACTGACCCAGAAGCCGATGTAACCCAACCCGATCATCAGGGCGATGACCAGCGGCGGCAGGAACAGATGGCGAATCAGACGGGGTTTCACGGCGAGTGATGGCGGCGCGGCGCGATAGAGAGTGGGGTCGCATTTCATCACAGATGCCTTGGGTCAACCACAACACAAATCTAGAAGCCACCGCCGATCCAATGTGGGAGCGGGCCTGTGGTGAGGGGGCTTGTCGGAACGCCGCATCGCCCCGTTCGGCTGCGAAGCAGTCGTAAACCCATTGCATGCGGTTTAACTTTGAAATGCCGGGGCCGCTTCGCGACCCAACGGGGGCAAGCCCCCTCACCACACAAACCCGCTCCCACAGTTGGGGAGCGGTGCCTTTCTTAGTGCTGCAAAATCTTCTCGAGGAAGTGCTGCGCACGCTCGGAGCGGGCGTTGATGTCGCCGAAGAACTCCTCTTTCGGGCAGTCTTCAATGATCTTGCCAGCGTCCATGAAGATCACCCGGTCGGCCACTTTACGGGCGAAGCCCATTTCGTGGGTCACACACATCATGGTCATGCCTTCCTGGGCCAGTTGCACCATCACGTCGAGCACTTCGTTGACCATTTCCGGGTCGAGGGCCGAGGTCGGTTCGTCGAACAGCATGACGATCGGGTCCATGGCCAGCGCACGGGCAATCGCCACACGCTGTTGCTGGCCACCGGAGAGTTGGCCCGGATGCTTGTGAGCGTGGGCCGACAAACCGACGCGCTCCAGCAATTGCAGGCCTTTCTTGGTGGCTTCTTCCTTGCTGCGGCCCAACACCTTGATCTGCGCGATGGTCAGGTTTTCGGTGATAGTCAGGTGCGGGAACAGCTCGAAATGCTGGAACACCATGCCCACCCGCGAACGCAGTTTCGGCAGGTTGGTCTTTGGGTCGGCGATGGACGTGCCATCGACGATCACGTCGCCTTTCTGGAACGGTTCGAGCGCGTTGACGCATTTGATCAGGGTCGATTTGCCTGAGCCCGACGGGCCACAGACCACAATTACTTCGCCTTTTTTGACCTCGGTGCTGCAATCAGTCAGTACCTGGAAGTCGCCATACCACTTGTTGATGTTCTTGATAGAGATCATACGGCAAACCTTTTTTGCAGACGCTTGACCAGCAGCGAGGCGGCAAAGCTGATTGTGAAGTACACGAGACCTGCGAAGATCAGGAACTCATTGGAGCGGCCGATGATGTCGCCACTGGCGCGCGAGGCATTGAGGAAGTCCACCAGGCCGACGGTGTAGACCAGCGAGGTGTCCTGAAACAGGATGATGCTTTGTTGCAGCAACAGCGGGGTCATCTTGCGAAACGCTTGCGGCAGGATGATCAAACGCATCATCTGGCCGTAGCTCATGCCCAGTGCCTGGGCTGCGCCCATCTGGCCCTTGGGAATCGACTGCACGCCAGCGCGGACGATTTCGCAGAAGTACGCCGCTTCGAACATCATGAACGCCACGATGCACGAGGTGAACGCGCCGATCGGGGTGTCTTCGCCGGTGATCCAGCGCAGCACGAACGGCACCGCCAGGTAGAACCAGGTGATGACCAGCAGCAGCGGGATCGAACGGAAGTAGTTCACGTAGGCGCCGGCAACCCGCGACAGCAGTTTGCTCGACGACAGGCGCATCAGCGCCAGGATTGTGCCGAGGATCAGCCCGCCGATGATGCCCAGCGTCATCAGTTGCAGGGTCATGACCATGCCGTTCCACAGGCCGGGCAGGGACGGAATAATGCCGCTGAAATCGAAATCCATCATTTACCCCCTACGGAGATCAGGCCGGGTACGGCGACTTTCTTCTCGATCAGGCGCATCAGCAGCATCAGGCTCATGTTCAGGGTGAAGTAGATCAGGGTCGCCAAGGTGAAGGCTTCGAACAGGTTGGCGGAGAATTCGGCAGTCTGTTTGGTCTGCGCGAGCAGCTCCATCAGGCCGATCAGCGAGGCCACGGACGAGTTCTTGAAGACGTTCAGAAATTCCGAGGTAAGCGGCGGAATGATGATGCGGTAGGCCTGGGGCAGCAGCACGTTCCAGTAGATCTGCGGCAGCTTGAAGCCCATGGCACGCGCGGCGGATTCCTGGCCACGTGGCAACGCCTGAATGCCGGTGCGCACTTGTTCGCAAACGCGAGCAGCGGTGAACAGACCCAGGCACACGACAACGCTCAGGTAGGCCGAGGTGGTCGGGTTCAGGTCTTGCTTGTACCAGTCCTGCAGGTTTTGCGGCAGCAGATCGGGCACCAGGAAGTACCAGATGAACAGCTGAACCAGCAGCGGCACGTTACGGAAGAGTTCGACGTAGCAGGTCGCGATGCCCGATACGACGCGGTTCGGTACGGTGCGCATGACACCCAGGATCGAGCCCAGCAGCAAGGCAACAATCCACGCCACGACGGCGATGGCGATAGTCCAGCCCAAACCGGAGATGTACCAGTCGAGATAGGTCTCGCTGCCCACGCCGGTGGACTTGAAGAACACGCCCCAGTCCCAGTTGTAATTCATTAGGGTCTCCCCTCGGATCGATCAATGTACAAGTGCCCGCTTGGGGAAGCTCCGTTCCCGCCCAACCTGGGTGGCCTGTGTGGTACAGGCCACTAAGATCAGGCACACGCGATCGGCTCGACAACCACCGGTTCGAGTGTTTCCAGAAAATGCCAGCAGGGAATGACAACCACCTGAAAGGGCAGGCGCCCTCTCAGGAGATAGGGTTAGTCAGAAATCAGGATTTTTTGTCGTCAGCCGCTTTGTCGGTCGGGCTGGCGATCAGCTTCTTGAGTTCGTCGCTCATCGGGAAGTTCAGGTTCAGGCCCTTAGGCGGGATTGGCTGCATGAACCATTTTTCGTAGATCTTGTTGATCTCGCCCGACTTGTAGGTGGCTACGATCGCGTCGTCTACAGCCTTCTTGAATGGTTCGTCGCCCTTGCGGACCATGCAGCCGTAGATTTCGTAGGACTGTGGAGTGCCGGTAACGGCCCAGTCATCAGCCTTCTTGGCCTTGGCCGCTTCACCCGCCAGCAAGGCGTCGTCCATCATGAAAGCAACAGCGCGGCCCGATTCCAGCATCTGGAAGGACTCGCCGTGGTCTTTGGCGGAGATGACGTTCATGCCCATCTGCTTGTCGGCGTTCATCGACTTGAGGATGCGCTCGGACGTGGTGCCCGCGGTGGTCACGACGTTCTTGCCCTTGAGGTCGGCGAAATCCTTATACACGGAATCTTTCTTCGTCAGCAGGCGGGTGCCGATTTCGAAGATGCCGACGGAGAAGTCAACTTGCTGCTGACGCTCGATGTTGTTGGTGGTGGAGCCGCACTCGACGTCCACGGTGCCGTTTTGCACCAGCGGGATACGGGTTTGCGAGGTGACCAGGTTGTATTTGACCTTGAGGTCCGGCAGGTCGAGGTCTTTCTTGATAGCTTCGACGATTTTCAGCTGGATATCGTGGGAGTAGCCAACCGGTTTGCCGGAAGCGTCCGCGATATAGGAAAACGGAATGGAGGCGTCACGATGCCCGAGGGTGATGGTGCCGGACTCTTTGATCTTCTTCAGTGTGCCGGTGAGTTCGGCAGCGAAAACTGGAGTGGTAATCAGAGCGGCAGCAATGGCTGCGCCCAGGATATGGGGAACGATGCGCATCAAATTTTCCTCGACATTGTTTTTTTTATGGAGCCAGTTCGTCGGCCCTTTTGTGCTTCGAGTGCCTGGGTGCTCCTGAAGATTGGGCACGGCAGTACATTCGTCCCAGAGTGTAGAGCATGACTCGTGCCAGGCCAGGTGATGTTGATCAAGGTATTGATTTGTAAGGATATTAAATATTTATGGCGCTGAAAATACCGTCGAATTATCCGGTAAACCGAATCGGCCGACGGGTCGCGTTCGGAAAACCGAATGCAATCCCCCGATATTCCGTAGGAGCGAGGCTTGCCCGCGAAGAACGATAACGCGGTGCTTCAGGCAAGCCGCAGTGACCCCTTCGCGGGCAAGCCTCGCTCCTGCAGTTTTGCCAATAATGCAAAAAGCCCCTGAATCTCACGATTCAGGGGCTTTCGTATAACCGGATTCCCGATCAGGCCGCTTCGATCTTGCTGCGGTTCTGCTCGACCTTGCTCAGGTAGTCCGCGAGCTTCTGCTGTTCGGCTTCGGTGGTGAACAACCCCAGTTTGCTGCGGCGCCACAGAATGTCGTGAGCGGTGGTTGCCCACTCTTCGCTGCACAAGTAATCGACTTCGCGGGTGTAGAGACCGCCGCCGATGTGTTCACCCAGGTCGCTGAGGCTCTGCACGCCTTCGAGCATGCGCCAGGTGCGGCTGCCGTAGCTGGTAGCCCAGCGGCGGGCGATTTCGGTGGGCACCCAGTCGAACGTGTCGCGGATCCGTGCGCTCAAGGCTTGCGGGGTGGTCATGTCTTCGCCGCCGGGCAGGGTGGCCGTCGCGGTCCAGCTTGGCTTGATCTGCGTGAAGTACGGCGCCAGTTGAGCCAGCGCCGACTCGGCCAGTTTGCGATAGGTGGTCAGCTTGCCGCCGAACACCGACAGCAGTGGTGCTTCTTCGCCACTGCCCGACAACGCCAGGGTGTAGTCGCGGGTCACGGCCGATGGATTGTCTGACTCGTCATTGCACAGCGGACGCACACCGGAATAGCTGTGCTGGATGTCCTCGCGGCTGACTTGCTTCTTGAAGTGGGCGTTGACCACTTTGAGCAGATAATCGGTTTCGCCTTCGGTGATCGCCACGGCAGCCGGGTCGCCGGTGTACTCGCGGTCGGTGGTGCCGATCAGGGTGAAATGGTTCAGGTACGGAATGGTGAACACGATGCGCTGATCTTCGTTTTGCAGGATATGCGCGTGTTCGCCTTCGTACAGTTTTGGCACGATCAGGTGGCTGCCCTGGATCAGGCGGATACCGTACGGCGAATCCATTTTCAGGTCGTCACGAATGAACTTGGCGACCCACGGGCCGGCGGCGTTCACCAGCGCCTTGGCGCGGATCGAAAACAGGCTGCCGTCAGCACGTTCCAGATTCAGGTGCCACAGGCCCTTGGCGCGACGGGCGCTGACGCAACGGGTCTGGGTGTGAACGTGGGCACCTTTCTCGCGAGCGGCCATGGCATTCAGGACCACCAGGCGGGCATCGTCGACCCAGCAATCGGAGTATTCGAAGCCTTTGGTGATTTCGCTTTTCAGCGGGCTGTCCGGACCGAACTTCAGGCTTTTCGAGCCTTCGAGTTTTTCGCGTTTGCCCAAATGATCATAAAGGAACAGGCCGGCGCGGATCATCCACGCAGGGCGCAGGTGCGGGCGATGTGGCAGCACGAAGCGCATCTGCTTGACGATGTGCGGGGCCTTGGCCAACAGCACTTCGCGCTCGGCCAGAGCTTCGCGTACCAAGCGGAATTCGTAATGTTCGAGGTAGCGCAGGCCGCCGTGGATCAGCTTGCTGCTGGCGGACGAGGTGTGGCTGGCCAGATCGTCCTTTTCACAAAGGAACACCGAAAGACCGCGACCGGCGGCATCCGCTGCAATCCCCACACCATTGATCCCACCACCGATGACGGCGATATCGTAGACCTCGGCGAGAGGGGGAGTAGGCAAGGTAGAAGTGGGCATCGGCTGGCCTCGGGCTTTTATGATTTTCGATATTTGAATTCGAACATTAATGTTCATTTGCGAAAATGGTAGCCCATAAAGGCGCCCACAGCTAGTCAACTTCGATTGAAAATACTGATCGAAGGGCCATTAAAGGAAAATTTACGAACATTGAGCGAGGGTGGTGAGTGCTTCTGTGGCGAGGGAGCTTGCTCCCGCTGGGCTGCGAAGCGGCCCTAAAATTGGCAATTGCGGTATTTCAGAAAGAACCTGTCGTCTGATTTGCGTCTGCTGCGCAGCCGAGCGGGAGCAAGCTCCCTCGCCACAAGGGAGCGCACTGCTTTCGAAAGGGGGGGTTAAACCACTTCCAGCCGAATCTTGTGCTGACTCAACAGCTGCGCCAGCGCCGGAACGGGCTGCTGATCAGTCACCAGGCAATCGATCAAACTGATCGGCCCCAAACGAATCATGGCATTGCGCCCGAATTTGCTGGAGTCCGCCGCCAGAATCACTTTCCGGGCGTTGGCGATGATCGCCTGGGACACCCGCACTTCCTGGTAATCGAAGTCCAGCAGGCTGCCGTCTTCATCGATACCACTGATGCCGACGAGGGCGAAATCAACCTTGAACTGGTTAATGAAGTCGACACTCGCCTGGCCCACCACACCGCCGTCACGCCGCACGTTACCGCCGGTCAGCAGGACATCGAAATCGTCCTTGGCACTGAGCATTGAGGCGACGTGCAGGTTGTTGGTGATGATTTTCAGGTGATTGTGGTTGAGCAGCGCCCGGGCAATCGATTCGGTGGTGGTGCCGATATTGATGAACAGCGAGGCGTGATCGGGGATCTGGGCCGCAATGGCTTCGCCGATACGCTGCTTTTCATCGCGCATCTGGTCGGCGCGCATGGCGTAGGCGGTGTTTTCGACACTGGAGTCGTAGGCTGCGCCGCCGTGGTAGCGACGCAATAAATTGGCTTCCGCGAGCTGATTGATATCGCGGCGAATGGTTTGCGGTGTAACGACGAACAGCGTAGCCATTTCCTCGATGCTGACATAGCCGCGTTCGCGGACCAGCTCGAGGATTTGCTGCTGACGGGGAGGCAGATTCATGGGGCTTCCTTTGGGCTGCCGTGCAAAATTTGCCCATGATGCCGCAGGAATCTGCTCCCTACCAGTTACATACCGATACGAGTACTTACGTTGGCTTATTCAGCGCCTTCATGAGGTTCCCAGTCGCGGGTGCGGCTGACGGCTTTTTTCCAGCCTGCATAGAGTTTTTCCTTCGCGGTTTCTTCCAGGGCCGGTTCGAATTCGCGTTCGATGACAGCCTTGCCGCGCAACTCGTCCAGGCTGCCCCAGAAACCGCACGCCAGGCCGGCCAGGTAAGCGGCGCCCAGTGCCGTGGTTTCGCGCATTTGCGGACGCTCAACCTGCGTGCCGAGGATGTCGGCCTGGAACTGCATCAGGAAGTTGTTCGCTACCGCACCGCCATCCACGCGCAGGGCTTTCAGGCGTTCGCCGGAGTCCTGTTGCATGGCGTCGAGCACGTCACGGGTCTGGTAGGCGATCGATTCGAGTGCGGCACGAATGATGTGATCCACGCGTACGCCGCGAGTCAGGCCGAACAGTGCGCCACGGGCATACGGGTCCCAGTACGGAGCGCCCAGACCGGTGAAGGCCGGCACCAGGTACACGCCGTTGCTGTCCTTGACCTTGCTGGCGAAGTATTCGGTGTCGGTGGCATCGGCGATGATTTTCAGTTCATCACGCAGCCACTGCACGGTCGAACCACCGTTGAACACCGCGCCTTCCAGCGCATAAGCCACTTCGCCGCGAGGGCCGCAAGCGATGGTGGTCAGCATGCCGTGCTTGGACTTCACGGCTTTGTCGCCGGTGTTCATCAGCAGGAAGCAACCGGTGCCGTAGGTGTTTTTCGCCTGGCCTGGCTCGACGCACATTTGGCCGAACAGGGCAGCCTGCTGGTCGCCGGCAATACCGCCGATGGCGATGCCGCTTTTGGTGTGGCCGTAGATTTCGGACGACGACTTCACTTCCGGCAGCATTTCGCGCGGGATATCCAGCACGTCCAGCATCTTCGCATCCCACTCCAGGGTGTGGATGTTGAAGAGCATGGTGCGAGAGGCGTTGGTGTAGTCAGTGACGTGGACTTTGCCGCCGGTAAATTTCCAGATCAGCCAGCTGTCGATGGTGCCGAACAGCAGTTCGCCGTTGCGCGCACGTTCACGGCTGCCTTCGACGTTGTCGAGGATCCACTTCAGCTTGGTGCCGGAGAAGTACGGGTCGGTGACCAGGCCGGTGGTGTCGCTGATGTATTGCTCGTGGCCATCGCGTTTGAGTTGTTGGCAGATCTCGGTGCTGCGGCGGCACTGCCAGACGATCGCGTTGTAGATCGGGCGGCCGGTGGTCTTGTCCCAGACCACGGTGGTTTCGCGCTGGTTGGTGATGCCGATGGCCGCCACCTGGTCATGATGCAGGCCGGCTTGAGCCAGGGCCTCGACCATCACGGCACTTTGGGTCGCGAAAATTTCCATCGGGTCATGCTCGACCCAGCCGGCTTGCGGGTAGTGCTGGGCGAATTCACGTTGTGCGGTGCAGACCACGTTCGCGTCGCGGTCGAAAATGATCGCGCGGGAGCTGGTCGTACCCTGATCGAGGGCAATGATGTAGTTCTTATTCTGAATGTCGGTCATGTCGATTGCCTTGGACGAAATAAGGAGGTGAGGTCAGGCGCGCGATCAAATGGGCAGGATCGCGCGCCAACGGTATCAAGAGGTTCTTGGTTTGCCGTCAATGGCCGGTGTTGCGTCCTTTGTAGCAGGTTCGGGAGTCGGCAGATGACGGGCAATCAGCCCGCGATAGCCAGCAGCACCGAGGCAGGCACCGACAATCGGTGCAAAAATCGGAATCAGGAAGTACGGGATATCGCGTGCGCCGGTGAAGGAAACTTCACCCCAGCCTGCGAAGAAAGTCATTAGCTTGGGACCGAAGTCACGTGCCGGGTTCATCGCGAAACCGGTGAGCGGGCCCATCGAGCTACCAATCACCGCAATCAACAGGCCGATCAGCAGCGGCGCCAGCGGACCCTTTGGCAAGCCGTTGTTGTCGTCGGTCAGGGACATGATCACGCCCATCAGGATGGCGGTGATGATCATTTCAACCAGGAACGCCTGGGCAGTGGACAGGGCCGGGTTCGGGAAAGTGGAGAACACCGACGCCAACTCAAGGCTTGCTTGAGTGCCACGCACCATGTGGTGAGTTTGTTCGTAATCGAGGAATAGATTGCTGTAGAGCGTGTAAACCAACAGCGCGCCGCAGAATGCACCGGCGATTTGGGAAAGGATGTAGAAGGGCAGTTTGCGCTTTTCGAAGTCAGCGAAAATGCTCAGGGCGATACTGACTGCAGGATTGAGGTGAGCCCCGGAAACCCCGGCGGTCAGGTAGATCGCCATGCTGACGCCTACGCCCCAAATGATGCTGATTTCCCATAGACCAAAACTGGCACCCGCGACCTTGAGCGCGGCAACGCAACCCGTACCAAAAAAGATCAATAGTGCAGTACCCAGGAACTCGGCCATGCATTGGCTCGAGAGCGACGGTTGTTTCAAAGCAGTTGTCATCGAAAACCTCATTTTTTTGTTGTTGTCTGGCGCTTTATCATCTTGGTCAAAGCGCGATTTTCACCGAGGCAGGATCCCCATCCTGATCTTGGTTTACTGCCGAGTACTACTTCGGGATCATTCCTACAGTATTCGCATTCGAAAAAATATAGACAAGAAACGCTGATGTCAAAGGTCGAAAGTGAACCATCAGTCATATTTAAGCTATTCGTCGCATCAATGATCGTGTGGGTCACTGATAGAAGGGGTTGCGACCTAATGGAAACGGGCGGTTCCAAGCCTTTGAAACAGTGCCGTAATAGAGCCTTCTGTTGATCAATGATCTAGAATTCTGAGCAGTATTTTTCTTCTGTCGCCGAGCCTGGAGATGCCATGACCCCCGCATTGGATTTGTTGAAAAAAGTTCGTGCCGAACATTACGTGCACAGTTACGAACATGATCCGAAGGCAGCGTCCTACGGTCTGGAGGCCGCGGAAAAGCTGGGTTTGGATCCAACAAGGGTGTTTAAGACCTTGCTGGCAGCCAGTGAAAAGGGCGAATTACTGGTGGCGGTGGTACCGGTCGTCGGAAGTCTGGATTTAAAGCACCTGGCGCACGCGGCCGGGGTGAAAAAAGTCGAAATGGCCGACCCGGCGGCGGCACAACGGGCGACGGGTTATCTGTTGGGCGGCATCAGTCCGCTGGGGCAGAAGAAGCGACTGCGCACTTTTATCGATAACTCGGCTCAACCCTTCGCCAGTATTTTTGTCAGCGCCGGGCGACGTGGTCTTGAAGTCGAATTGGCGCCTGCGGTCCTGGCCGAACACACCCAGGCGAAGTTCGCCGATATCGGTCGGGTTTGAGTCGACGCTGTATGGTGCAAATTTGCCTGGTCTGTCACTGGCGCCTGTTGAACGCCAGCTTCATGCTCGGTGACCAGACTTAGGGAGTCAGTTATGCAGCTTGAATTTCATCAGGTCGACGCGTTCAGTGATCGGCCGTTCAGTGGTAACCCGGCGATGGTGTATCGCCTCGATGCCTGGCTCGCCGATGAGCTGATGCAGAAAATCGCCGCCGAACACAACCTCGCCGAAACCGCCTTCGTGGTACGTGAAGGCCTGGTCTGGCATATCCGCTGGTTTACCCCGGCAACCGAAGTGCCGCTGTGCGGGCATGCGACCCTGGCCAGTGCGTTCGTGCTGTTTGAAATCTATAAAGAACCGGCCGAACGCCTGGACTTCATCTGCAAGTCCGGCCCGCTGAGTGTCAGCCACGAAGGCGAGCGGTTGTGGCTGGACTTCCCGGCGCGAGTGCCGACGGAAGTCGGCGTGACCCTGGACGTCGAGCGCGTCCTGGGCGTGGAGGCGGTGGATGTGCTGGGTTCGAACGAGCTGTTGGTGGTTCTGGAATCCGAGCAGGCCGTGCTCGATTGCAAACCAGACATGGCTGCCCTGGCAAAACTGCCATGGCCCGGTGCAATCGTCACCGCCAAGGGAGGCAAGCATGACTTTGTGTCCCGGTACTTCGCGCCAGCAATCGGCATCAACGAAGACCCTGTGACCGGCTCAACCCATTGCAGTTTGATTCCGTACTGGTCGAAGCGCTTGGGCAAGTCGAGTCTGACGGCGTATCAGTGCTCGGCGCGCGGCGGTGAGTTGTTTTGTCGGCTGGAAGGGGATCGGGTGAAGATCGGGGGGAATGCGACGCTGGTCGCGAGCGGAACGCTGCACCTCGGCTGACCCAAATCTAATGTGGGAGCGGGCTTGCTCGCGAAAGCGGACTGTCAGTCGACATCATCATTGACTGATACACCGCTTTCGCGAGCAAGCCCGCTTCCACATGGGTCCGTGTTTTTCAGCTAACGGTGCTGTACCGCCGCACGCCGGATTCGACCAGCGGAATCTGCGCCGCCGTGCTGCCAGATGCCTGGAACAGCACCAGATGCTCAGCCGCCACACGAATGCCCACTTGAGCACCTACCTCATGGTCGGCATGGCTCGGGAAGATCGATTCCAGCTGTGCGCCGGTTGGCATCTGCAAGCGGTACAAGGTCGACGCACCGAGGAACGTCTTGCCAACAATGCGTGCTTTCAAGGTGCTGTCCGGCGCATAAACGATATCGTCCGGGCGCAACAACACATCCACCGCGCCGCCAGTTGGCCAGGTGTAGGCGCGATTGCCGCGCAACTCACCGAGCTCGGTCTGCACCGACTCCGGGCTGCTTAGCTGGCCACGAATGAAGTAGCCCTGGCCAATAAAACTGGCCACAAACGGTGTCAGCGGTTCGTGATACAGGTTGTAGGGAGTGTCCCATTGTTCCAGGCGACCTTCCTTGAAAACCCCGACATGATCGCTGACAGCGAAAGCTTCTTCCTGGTCGTGAGTCACTAGAATTGCACTGGTGCCACGGGCCTTGAGAATGTCGCGTACTTCATGGCTGAGCTTGCGCCGCAATTCGCCATCGAGGTTGGAGAACGGTTCGTCGAGCAGCAACAGTTGCGGCTCCGGCGCCAGGGCGCGGGCCAGGGCAACGCGTTGCTGCTGGCCACCGGACAACTCGTGGGGAAAGCGCTTGCCGAGGTTCTTCAGGTTGACCAGTTCCAGCAACTCTTCGGTGACGCGATCCTTTTGCGGATGCTTGCGAATCCCGAAGGCAATGTTCTCGGCCACGCTCAAATGCGGGAACAGTGCGTAGTCCTGGAAGACCATGCCGATCCGGCGTTTCTCCGGGGCGAGGGTGAAACCGGCGCTGGAGATGGTCTCGCCAGCCAGCTGGATTTCACCTTCGTGCACCGGTTCAAAACCAGCGATGGCCCGCAGGGTGGTGGTCTTGCCGCAGCCCGAAGAGCCCAGCAGACAGCCGATGTCGCCGGCATTCAAGTGCAGGTTGAGGTTCTGCACAACTCGCTGGTCCTGATAGCCGCAGGCAAGGTTGCGCAGATTGAGCAGTAATGGCTGACTCATGCGTGGTGGTACGCCGGCGCGACCAGAAACTCCAGCAGGGCTTTTTGTGCGTGCAGACGGTTTTCCGCCTGGTCCCAGGCAACGGAGCGCGGGTCATCCAACAGATCGACGCTGATTTCTTCGCCACGGTGGGCCGGCAGGCAATGCATGAACAGCACATCCGCAGCGGCTTGGTCGAGCAGGGCGCGGTTGACCTGGAACGGTGCGAACAGCTTCAGGCGCTTGGCGGTTTCTTCTTCCTGGCCCATGGAGGTCCAGACGTCAGTGCTGACCAGGTGGGCGCCGCGCACGGCATCCAGAGGATCGCGGACAATGGTCACACGATCGCCGGCCTTGGCCACGAATTCAGCGTTTGGTTCGTAACCTTCCGGGCAGGCAATACGCAACTGGAAGTCGAACTGGATCGCGGCTTCTATATAGCTGTTGCACATGTTGTTGCCGTCGCCGATCCAGGCCACGGTCTTGCCCTGGATCGAGCCGCGATGCTCAAGGAAGGTTTGCATGTCGGCCAGCAACTGGCACGGGTGCAAGTCATCGGACAGGCCGTTGATCACCGGTACGCGGGAGTTGGCGGCAAATTCAGTGAGGGTGCTGTGGGCGAAGGTACGGATCATCACCGCGTCGAGCATGCTCGACATGACAATCGCGCAGTCGCCGATCGGCTCGCCACGACCCAGTTGGGTATCGCGCGGCGACAGGAAAATCGCCTGGCCGCCGAGCTGGATCATGCCCGCTTCGAAGGAGATGCGAGTACGGGTCGAGGACTTCTCGAAAATCATCCCCAGGACACGGTTTTTCAAAGGCTCGAACAGTACGCCGCGGTTACGCAGGTCTTTGAGCTCAACGCCTCGACGGATCACGCTGACCAGCTCTTCGGGCGTGCAATCCATCAGGGAGAGAAAGTGCCTTGCGCTCATCATTGACTACCTTTTTGCTACAGACCGCAGATGCTCAAAGCCTTGTTTAATTGAAAAACGGGCGAGACCTGCGGCGTAAGCCGCACGGGGCGACGAAATAGGGGAAGGCGCGATCTTATAATTAAATGTCGCGTCTTACCAATAGGGCTACAGTTTTTAGGGGAGTTCAGAGGGGCTACGGGGTGACCGCAGTAGCGCTTTTGAAGCCTGTTTCCTGAAAGCAGCCCGTCATTTGTACACCGGGCTCGTCGGGCATTGCAATCAAACGGGGCGGGGACGGCATAGCGATAGTCGGTTTCTGACCTATGATTCGTGATACGTAGTGGCACTGTGTCTCGTCTGAAACATTTGCTAATGCAAAGTGCTGGGTTATAACTACCTCACGAGCGACGCAGGAAGGCTTAAGAATGGAATCGAAAGAACAGCAATTGATGGCACTACTCGGTCTCACGGCCCGCTCCCTGACTCACCTCACGGCATCCATGACCTCAATGTCCTTTGAGTTGATGCGCAGTGACGACGAAGTGACAAAGGCCGCGGGTCGCCGGATGATCGACCGCATGGCCACCATCAGCACCGGGCTCGATGAACATTGGCGGCTGATCGGCGAACTCACCGGCGTGCATGTCGCCCACGAGGAGATCGAAACCGTCCAGGAGATTCAGATGCAGTTGCCTGCCCGGTTGCCGCCGAACTGATTCCCCGCGGCCATCGGCTGGCCTGATGGTTGCCGATTCACAAGACGAACGTCGCTGGCGCAGCGACGGGGCAGGCGCCATAGTTTTGTTCCCGCGGCCGATATTGCCCGCCCAGAACAAAACAGAGACTGGCCATGACCAAGACTCTCCATCACCGTGCCTGCCACCTGTGTGAAGCCATTTGCGGCCTGACCATCGAAACCACCGAGGCCGAAGGTCGCGTGCAGATCACCTCGATCAAGGGTGATCCGCAGGATACGTTCAGCCGCGGGCACATCTGCCCCAAAGCCGTAGCCCTGCAAGACATCCAGAACGACCCGGATCGCTTGCACCAGCCGATGCGCCGGGTCGGCAGCGAATGGCAGGCCATCGCGTGGGAAGACGCCTTCAACCTTGTAGCCGAACGCTTGGCTGCGATTCAGGCGCGTCATGGACAGAACGCGGTGGCGGTTTATCAAGGCAACCCCAGCGTGCACAACTATGGGCTGATGACTCACAGCAATTACTTTCTTGGCCTGCTGAAAACCCGTAACCGGTTTTCTGCGACCTCGGTCGATCAGTTGCCTCATCACCTGACCAGCCATTTGATGTACGGCCACGGCTTGCTGTTGCCGATTCCGGATATTGATCACACCGATTTCATGTTGATCCTGGGCGGTAATCCGTTGGCGTCCAACGGCAGCATCATGACCGTGCCGGATGTGGAGAAGCGGCTGAAAGCGATTCAGGCCCGGGGCGGCAAAGTAGTGGTGGTTGATCCACGCCGCAGCGAAACGGCAGCGATTGCCGATCAGCATCTGTTCGTGCGCCCCGGTGGCGATGCGGCGTTGTTGTTCGGGATGCTCAATACGTTGTTTGCCGAAGGCCTGACCCGCGACAGCCATTTGCCAGTGGATGGTCTAGACGAGGTGCGTGCGGCGGTCGCGGGCTTCACGGCCGAGGTCATGAGCCCACTGTGCGCCGTTCCCGCCGAGCAGATTCGCCAATTGGCCCGAGACTTTGCGGCAGCGCCGACGGCGGTCTGCTACGGCCGCATGGGGGTTTCGACTCAAGCCTTCGGTACGTTGTGCCATTGGGTGGTGCAGTTGATCAACCTGGTGACCGGCAACCTCGACCGGGTCGGCGGTGCACTGTGCACTGAGCCGGCGGTGGATCTGGTGGCGTCGACTTCGGGTGGGCATTTCAATCTATGGCAGAGCCGGGTGTCCGGACGTCCCGAGTTCGGCGGCGAATTGCCGGTGTCGGCGCTGGCCGAGGAGATGCTCACCGGCGGGGAAGGGCAGGTTCGTGCGCTGATCACCGTGGCCGGCAATCCGGTGTTGTCGACGCCCAATGGCCGGCAACTTGAGCAAGCGCTGGACGGGCTGGAGTTCATGGTCAGCATCGACCTCTACATCAATGAAACCACCCGTTACGCCGACCTGATCCTGCCGTCGACCTCAGCCCTGGAAAACGATCACTACGACACCACGTTCAACATGTTTGCCGTACGTAACGTCACGCGCTTCAACCGGGCGATCCTCGCCAAGCCGGAGGGCGCGCTGCATGACTGGGAAATTTTCGTCGGTCTGGCCAAGGCCTTTGCCGCGAAGACCGGCAAGGAGCTCAAACCGACCATTGCCCCGGCACAAATGATCGACCGTGGCTTGCGGATGGGGCTGTACGGCGATGCGTCGGAGCACAAGTTGTCGCTGGAGTCTTTGTTCGATCATCCTCACGGCGTTGATTTGGGCGCGCTCAAATCCAACCTGGCACCACGGCTCAAAACCGCGAACCAACATGTCCAGGCCGCGCCGGCAGTGATCCTTGCAGATCTGGCCCGGTTTGCATCGCTGCAAGCACCGGCTGCTGATGAACTGTTGATGATTGGCCGACGGCATGTGCGCAGCAACAACTCGTGGATGCACAACTATCACCGTCTGGTGAAGGGCAAGCCGCGGCATCAACTGTTGATGCATCCGGATGACCTCAGCAGTCGTGGGCTTAGCGATGGGCAGCGAGTACGGGTCAGTTCGCGGGTTGGCGTGATCGAAGTTGAGGTGCTCGGCAGTCTGGATATGATGAGAGGCGTGGTCAGCCTTCCGCACGGTTGGGGCCATGCGCGCCCAGGCGTGCAGATGACGATTGCCAGCAGCCAGCCCGGGTCTAGCGCCAATGACCTGACTGACGAATGTCAGCTCGACGAGTTGTCGGGGAATGCGGCGCTCAATGGTGTGCCGGTGACCGTGGCAGCCGCTTGAGCGTGTCTGTCGGGGAGACCGAGCATGGCGCTCGGGTTTCCGTTACAATGCGCCACCGTGCCGACCCTTGAGTCGGAAAGTTCAGCCGAGGTGCTCCATGGATATCATCGAAACGATTAAAGAGCAGATTGCTAACAACACCATTCTGCTTTACATGAAAGGCTCGCCGAATGCCCCGCAGTGTGGCTTCTCCGCAAAAGCCGCGCAGGCCGTGATGGCATGTGGTGAAAAGTTT
The DNA here is from genome assembly GCF_056680395.1 of Pseudomonas sp. ASL4. Lineage (NCBI taxonomy): Bacteria > Pseudomonadati > Pseudomonadota > Gammaproteobacteria > Pseudomonadales > Pseudomonadaceae > Pseudomonas > Pseudomonas sp. ASL4. Next base: position 2,173,013 of record NZ_CM155280.1, read on the forward strand.
GCTTACGTGGACATCCTGCAGAACCCGGAAATCCGCGCCAACCTGCCAAAGTACGCGAACTGGCCAACCTTCCCGCAACTGTGGGTCGGTGGTGAGCTGGTCGGCGGTAGCGACATCATGACCGAGATGGCTGCAGACGGTTCGCTGCAAACCACCATCAAGGCTGCTGTCGAAGCTGCTGCTGCGACCAAGACCGAAGCCTAAAGCGCAGGCTCCCTTGTAGGAGCTGCCGAAGGCTGCGATCTTTTGATCTTCAAGATGTAAAAAAGCCCCGCCTCTCGAAAGAAGGCGGGGCTTTTTATTGCACTTAAGAAGTTACTGCACTATTGCGGCTGCAATCGCCAAGATCGCAGCCTGCGGCAGCTCCTACTCTTCGCCCATCTGCGATTGCAGATAGTTCTCAAGACCGACTTTATCGATCAGGCCCAGTTGGGTTTCCAGCCAGTCGATATGTTCTTCTTCGGATTCAAGAATATCTTCAAGCAGTTCACGGCTGCCGAAGTCGCCGACGGTTTCGCAATGCGCGATCGCGACCTTGAGATCCGCATGACCGGTGCGCTCGATACGCAGGTCACACTCAAGCATTTCCTTGGTGTGCTCGCCGATGTGCAGCTTGCCCAGGTCCTGGACGTTCGGCAGGCCTTCAAGGAACAGAATTCGCTTGATCAGCTTGTCGGCGTGCTTCATCTCGTCGATGGATTCTTTGTACTCATGCTTGCCAAGCTTGTTCAGGCCCCAATCTTCGTACATGCGCGCATGCAAAAAGTATTGATTGATCGCGACCAGCTCATTGGCAAGGATCTTGTTGAGATGCTGGATGACTGTAATGTCGCCTTTCATGATGGGGTCCTGCCCTTTATTAACTGACTATAAGGCAGAGTTTGAGCCGCGTATTTAAGAGTGTCAAACCTAAGTTATTGAAACTTATATGAAAATTAATCGGAATAAGAATGTTTGTGTTCCGCGTCTAGTACCTAAGCGGTTGATTTTCAGGCATAAAAAAACCGGACATGAGTCCGGTATTTTTGAAATACGGTAATTACGCAGCAGTAAATTCAACAGGAAATGGAATAGCGGCCTGGGCCGTTTGCAGCTTGGTCAGGGTTTCACGCACCACTTCCTTGGCAAGGCAGGCGCATTTACCGCATTGACTGGCTACGCCGGTGGCCTGACGGACTTCCTTGTAGCTGCAGCAACCTTCATAGATTGCATCGCGGATTTGACCGTCGGTGACGCCAGTGCAGAGGCAGACATACATAAAGTGAGAACCGTCGCTGGTTGTGACTCAATTGCGATGGATCTTAATGTTAACGAGAATGATTGTCAAAGTGGTTTCTGAAAGCTTTGCGTTATAAGTGCACATGACTGACGAACGGTTTTCCCGCTGGGCAATCCGCCAGTAAGCGTGGCGAGGGCAAATGAACCCGCCAGTGAAAAACCGTTAAGGACAGCTCAAATGTGCCGTGTATGATGTTCGGTCCTTGCGAAGCAGGTTCGTGTCACAGGGATGTCGCTTGAGGGTGGCAAGCTGACGCGGACCCAGTGCTTCACGTTATTTTGACCAGGAGATATCCAATGAGCGTACTCGTAGGCAAACAAGCCCCTGACTTCACCGTACCGGCCGTACTCGGCAATGGCGAAATCGTAGACAGCTTCACCCTGTCGTCGGCCATCAAAGGCAAATACGGCCTGGTGTTCTTCTACCCACTGGACTTCACCTTCGTTTGCCCGTCCGAGCTGATCGCGCTGGACAACCGCATGGGTGACTTCGCAGAGCGCAACGTGGAAGTGGTCGCGGTGTCGATCGACTCGCACTTCACTCACAATGCATGGCGCAACACCCCGGTGAACAATGGCGGTATCGGCCAGGTTCGCTACACCATGGCTGCCGACATCAAGCAGGAAATCATGAAGGCCTACGACGTTCAGTCCGCTGACGGCGTGGCATTCCGTGGCGCGTTCCTGATCGACGACAAAGGTGTTGTCCGCTCGCAGATCATCAACGACCTGCCGCTGGGCCGTAACATGGAAGAGCTGATCCGTCTGGTTGACGCTCTGCAATTCCACGAAGCGCACGGCGAAGTTTGCCCTGCCAACTGGAAAAAAGGCGACAAAGGCATGACCGCTTCCACCGAAGGTGTTGCGGCTTACCTGACCGAGCACGCTGCGGCGCTGTAAGCCCAAGCGTCAGGCATAAAAAAACCGGCCGCCAAGGCCGGTTTTTTTGTGGGCGGGATAAATCCCTTCGACCGTATCAGTCGTTGAAGTCTTCCCAGCCGCCCATTTGTTTCCAGCGATTGACGATGCCGCAGAACAGCTCGGCCGTCTTCTCGGTATCGTAGCGAGCCGAGTGGGCCTCACGACCGTCAAAGTCGATATCGGCAGCCTGACAGGCCTTGGCCAGTACAGTCTGGCCATACGCCAAGCCGGCGAGGGTTGCGGTGTCGAAGCTGGAGAATGGATGAAACGGGTTACGTTTCATGTCCAGGCGCGCGACAGCGGCGTTGAGGAAGCCCAGATCGAAGCTGCTGTTGTGGCCGACCAGAATCGCCCGTTTGCAACCGTTGGCTTTCAGGGCCTTGCGGATGCCCCGGAAGATATCGGTCAGTGCGGTTTCTTCGCTCACTGCCATGCGCAGCGGGTGATCGAGCTTGATCCCGGTGAATTCCAGGGCGGCCGCTTCGATGTTCGCGCCTTCAAACGGCTCTACACGAAAGAAGTAAGTGTGATCGGGATACACAAAGCCTTTTTCGTCCATGGCGATGGTGGTCGCCGCGATTTCCAGCAGGGCGTCGGTGGCCGAGTTGAAACCACCGGTTTCTACGTCGACGACAACCGGCAGGTAACCACGGAATCGGGCCGCCATTGGATGACGAGGACCGCCTCCGCCGCCTTGACCGTCCTGTTCGTCGTCGAAATGGTCTTCACTCACGCGTGTTCCTCCAGCAGGCGCCAGCGCAGTTTTTCACCGGCGCGCAGCGGGATTACGGTCAGCTCGCCAAATGGCAGGCTGGTTGGGGCGGTCCACTCATCGCGGACCAGGGTGATGCGATCTGTATTCACCGGCAGGCCATAGAAGCGCGGGCCGTTGAGGCTGGCGAAGGCTTCGAGCTTGTCCAGCGCGTTGCGCTGTTCGAAGGCTTCGGCATACATCTCGATTGCAGCATAAGCGGTATAGCAACCGGCACAGCCGCAAGCGGCTTCTTTGGCGTGCTGGGCATGCGGCGCCGAGTCGGTGCCGAGGAAGAACTTCTCGCTGCCGCTGGTGGCGGCGTCGAGCAGGGCTTCCTGGTGAGTGTTGCGCTTGAGAATCGGCAGGCAGTAGAAGTGCGGCCGAATCCCGCCCACCAGCATGTGGTTGCGGTTGTAGAGCAGGTGATGAGCGGTGATGGTCGCGCCAACGTTGGCCGAAGCCGCGTTGACGAACTGCACGGCGTCAGCGGTGGTGATGTGTTCGAACACCACTTTGAGTGTCGGGAAACGCTCGACCACACGTCGCATGTGCTCATCGATGAAGATCTTTTCGCGGTCGAACACGTCGACATCGCCACGGGTGACTTCACCGTGAATCAACAAAGGCATCCCGACTTCGGCCATGGCCTCGATCGCCGGGAAAATCTTGTCGATGCTGGTGACGCCAGAATCCGAGTTGGTGGTGGCGCCGGCCGGGTACAGCTTGGCGGCGTGAACGAAACCGCTGGCCTTGGCCTCACGAATTTCTTCGGGCTGGGTGCGGTCGGTCAGGTACAGCACCATCAGCGGTTCGAAACGACTGCCGGCCGGGCGTGCAGCGAGAATCCGCTGGCGATAGCCGTCGGCTTCAGCGGCGTTGCGCACCGGAGGTACCAGGTTGGGCATGATGATGGCGCGACCAAAGGTGCGCGCGACATCCGCAACGGTATTTGACAAAACAGCACCATCGCGAAGATGAATATGCCAGTCGTCGGGACGCAGCAGGGTCAGGCGGTCGGACATGAGGGGATTCCAGGCGGGTCAAACTGAGGGGAATGCTACCGGAAAAGACTCATGCAGGCACTCGCTATCAAGTTTTGCAGCAAGCTTCCGATATCCAATAGGTATGCCGTAAACGTATGTGTCGGTCTTTTTGTTGTAGAAGCCAGTGGAGCCTCCCGTGCGCCAGCGTTATTTAGCCTTGCTCAGTGTGTTTGCCAGCCTTCCCGCGATGGCGCTCACTTTCCAGACCCGTCTGGAGAGCATCGAGTGGACGGTCGAAGGTGACAAGTTCGAATGCCGACTGACCCAGCCGATCACCGATTTCGGTTCCGGTGAGTTCGTGCGTCGTGCCGGCGAGCAGGCGATTTTTCGTCTCAAAGCCTACAACTCAATGATTGGCGGCGGTTCCGCGACTTTGCTGGCGGCCGCCGCGCCGTGGCAACCGGGGCGTGGGGACATCAACCTGGGCTCGGTGAACATTGGCAGCGGCAACGTGCTGTTCAACAGTTCGCAGGTTCAGGCCGGGCGCCTGATCAGTGGTTTGATGGACGGTCGTAGCCCAGTCATTCGGCACGCTTCGGGCGACGGTCGGGTGTCTGAAGTGCGTTTGCTGCCGGTCAAGTTCAGCAAAGCCTTCAATGACTATCAAGGTTGCGTGGCCAAGCTGTTGCCGCAGAATTTCGAGCAGGTGAAGCAATCCGAAGTCGGCTTCTCTGGTGAAGGTGTCGATCTGGATCCGGCAGCCAAGGCCAAGTTGCAGGTCATGCTGGCGTTCATGAAGGCTGACCCGACGGTCAATCACATCGAACTTGACGGTCATTCCGACAACAGCGGTAATCGTCTGACCAACCGTGAACTGTCACGCCGCCGGGCGCTGGCGGTGATGGACTTCTTCAAGGCCAATGGCATTCAGGAGTCGCAGATCACCATGCGTTTCCACGGTGAGCGCTATCCTTTGGCGCCAAACACCAATGCGGCCAACCGGGCCAAGAATCGTCGGGTGGCCGTGCGCCTGGAGCGCGTTGCGCCCATCGACAAACCGGCACCTGCGGCCACCGCTTCTGCAGGCGCTGCGGCGACCTCCTGAACCCGCTGTAATCGTCGCTCGCTCGACATAATCTGTCGCTTCGTCGTCATAAGCTGTCGCGCCACTGTAAATTATTCTGTATGAGCGGTAGACTTCTCGGCTTTCCGTAGAACCCCGTGGAGTGATGGCATGGCGGACGTAAACAAGGTCGTTCTGGCGTATTCCGGCGGCCTGGACACTTCGGTGATCCTCAAGTGGCTGCAGGATACTTATAACTGTGAAGTAGTGACCTTCACCGCTGACCTGGGTCAGGGCGAAGAGGTCGAACCGGCCCGCGCCAAGGCTCAGGCCATGGGCGTAAAAGAAATCTACATCGACGATCTGCGCGAAGAGTTCGTGCGTGATTTCGTGTTCCCGATGTTCCGTGCCAACACCGTTTACGAAGGCGAGTACCTGCTGGGTACCTCCATCGCTCGTCCGTTGATCGCCAAACGCCTGATCGAAATCGCCAACGAAACCGGTGCAGATGCCATTTCCCATGGCGCGACCGGCAAGGGTAACGACCAGGTTCGTTTCGAACTCGGCGCCTACGCCCTCAAGCCAGGTGTGAAAGTAATCGCTCCTTGGCGCGAGTGGGACCTGCTCTCCCGTGAAAAGCTGATGGATTATGCTGAAAAGCACAACATCCCGATCGAGCGCCACGGCAAGAAAAAATCCCCGTACTCGATGGATGCCAACCTGCTGCACATCTCCTATGAAGGCGGCGTGCTGGAAGACACCTGGACCGAGCACGAAGAAGACATGTGGAAATGGACCGTCTCCCCGGAGAACGCTCCTGATAAAGCGCAATACCTGGAACTGACCTACCGCAACGGCGACATCGTCGCACTGGACGGCGTCGAAATGACCCCGGCCACCGTGTTGGCGACCCTGAACCGTATCGGTGGTGAACACGGCATCGGCCGTCTGGACATCGTCGAAAACCGCTACGTGGGCATGAAGTCCCGTGGCTGCTACGAAACCCCAGGCGGCACCATCATGCTGCGTGCTCACCGGGCGATCGAATCGATCACCCTGGACCGCGAAGTGGCTCACCTCAAAGATGAGCTGATGCCTAAATACGCCAGCCTGATCTACACCGGTTACTGGTGGAGCCCTGAGCGTCTGATGCTGCAACAGATGATCGATGCGTCCCAGGCCCACGTGAACGGTGTCGTGCGCCTGAAGCTGTACAAGGGCAACGTGATCGTCACCGGCCGCAAGTCCGATGAATCGTTGTTCGACGCCAACATCGCGACCTTCGAAGAAGATGGCGGCGCCTACAACCAGGCCGACGCGGCGGGCTTCATCAAGCTCAACGCCTTGCGCATGCGTATTGCCGCCAACAAGGGTCGCAAGCTGTTCTGAGACCTTTGTAGCGGTTATTGAGGTTGTGGCCCTGTCGTCGACAGGGCCACGGCTCAAAAAACGGTTGTTCTTCTAGCATTATTTTGTCAGCGCTTATCTCATTTCTATTCAGTCTCTTCTCTTCCTGATCAATCAAACAGGAGCGCATTCTGCCGCTCTTCAAGTTTGATCCAGCACCGTCACATCCTGTGAATTCAAGTTGTAAACGATGTAAAAGGTTTTCCTGGCGCTTTTATTTTTGTGTCTCGAATACCTGAGCGTGCCTTCCTTCAGTCGTTTCTCCGATTGGTTGCAAGCAAGAAACACGATCACTTTAGTGGCGTTTTTACGTGGTTTCCGGGTTTTGTCCACTAAGGTGGTGAAGTCCACATGGGTATTCATCCCGCGCGTATCGATGATCCTCAGGTCCTCAAGCGGTCCCGACAGATAGATTTTGGCCAACGGATCTTGTGCGTTCCAGAGCCGGCAACGAAACCTTCTCACGCCAGTTGAAAAGCCTGGGGGGGCGCGCCCAGACATCAAAGCCGTACTGGACCTTTTGCATTTTGCAGATGAGGCGTTTGGGCGTAAGTGTTTTTTGTTTTCCGAACGTTCGGCGTTATCAATGACTTTTATGAAGTGCTTGCCTTTATCAAAGTCAGAGGGGGCGTAAAGCGATCGGTAATTGAAATTGAGAGTAAGGAAGAAAAGAAAGAGCAAGTAGAGCGGGAAACTGATTAAGAACCAGACATATATTTCTCGTTCGTCGTCATTAAGGAAGGGCAGTGAAACAACCGCCGACGTTTCGGAAACTGCTGCGAATATAGCGATAATTGTCATGGGGTTCGAAATTTTTCTTTTGAGTTTTTTCATGTTTTTTTCTCATGGAATAACGTCTTTTTCTCTTGTCGATAAAGGGGGGGAGATTGTTTGTTTGAGTTCTTGGTAATGATTTTTGGAGATGTTCCTTCTGTGATTATATGGAGTTACTGTAATGCTCGTGTTTGTTGTATGTCGGATCTTCTTGTTTCAAAAATTCTTATTTTCTATGGTTTGTTTTATTTTAATGTTAAAAAATATTTGATGGATTGTGTTTTGTATTGAAAATATCGGTTGCCTTTAAGCGTGGGCCTTTGAGCGCTGGGTGTTTGGTTAGTTGCGAGGCTGACGGTTGTGCGAAGCGTTGGTTGTAAGCAGATACAAAAAAGTCGGCAGAAAGCGGCACACTCTTAAATTTGGAGGTTTTAAAACGCCTTATATCCACGGCTTTTTTGTAGGACTTGTCCGTGTTACTTGTAGGGAATGTCTCTCGGTGTGGATGCCCGGGGGGTACGGCATCCCACGGGTGAAACGACTAGGATATTGTGCGGGCTCTAAAAATTCGAACAGCGAAAATTGGACTTGCCCATGAATAAAGTGCTGATCGTGGATGATCACCCCGTCATTCGTCTTGCGGTGCGTTTGCTAATGGAACGTCATGGCTACGAAGTCATCGCAGAAACAGACAATGGTGTGGATGCATTGCAACTTGCTCGCGAACTTATGCCGGACATTGTCATTCTGGATATTGGTATACCGAAACTGGATGGGCTGGAAGTCATCGCGCGTCTGACATCAGTGGCTTCGCCGTTGAAAGTGTTGGTGCTGACTTCCCAGGCACCAGGGCATTTTTCAATGCGCTGCATGCAATCGGGTGCTGCTGGTTATGTTTGCAAGCAACAGGATCTCACTGAATTGCTCAGTGCTATCAAAGCTGTATTGTCGGGTTACAGCTACTTCCCTAATCAAGCCTTGCATACGGTTCGGTCCAGCCTGGGCAATGCCAGTGAGGCCGATATGGTGGATCGATTGTCGGGGCGGGAAATGATGGTGTTGCAGCAACTGGCTCGGGGGAAAACAAACAAGGAGATTGCCGATGGAATGTTTCTCAGCAACAAAACTGTCAGTACTTACAAAACCCGGTTATTGCTAAAGCTCAATGCCCGCTCGCTGGTGGACCTGATCGAGCTGGCCCAGCGCAATGGCCTGGTATGACGGCACATAGTAAAAAGCCTCCGTTTCGGGAGGCTTTCAGGTGTCATAGATCAAAATCGTAATCGGCCAATTGCTTTTGCAGTCGGCGCTCCTCCAGCAGATTGTCGATGGTGCGGCGCTTGCTCAGGTTGGTCTTCGCCACTTCAACCACCGGTTCAGCGTCATCGGCCTCAACGGGGGTGAAGTCGTCTTCTACGTCCAATTGCTCTTTGCCAGTACTCATTTTGTTACTCCAGGCTAAGACTGCCTTTGGGGCTCCTTATATCGACATTCTCCCGGCGGGTAAAAAAGATTTTTTCAATCGGTAAATCAATAAATCTAATAGTGCCTCAATCGTCCGAGGTCTTTTGCTTGTATTCGCACAAGTCCTCGATCCGGCAACTGCCGCAGCGGGGCTTGCGGGCCAGGCAGACGTAGCGTCCATGGAGGATCAGCCAATGATGGGAATCGAGCAGAAACTCCTTGGGCACAAATTTCATCAGCTTCTTCTCCACCTCGACCACATTCTTGCCTGGTGCAATCCCGGTACGGTTGCTGACCCGGAAAATATGGGTGTCCACGGCCATGGTCAGTTGACGAAATGCCGTGTTCAGCACCACGTTGGCAGTCTTGCGGCCAACGCCTGGCAACGCTTCCAGCTCCTCACGGGTTTGCGGGACTTCGCCGCCATGGCGCTCTACCAGCAAGCGGCACGTTTCGATCACATTCTTGGCCTTGCTGTTGAACAGGCCGATAGTCTTGATGTACTGCGACAGCCCTTCGACCCCCAAGGCATGGATGGCTGCCGGGGTATTGGCCACCGGATACAATTTTGCCGTGGCCTTGTTGACGCCGACATCGGTGGACTGCGCCGACAGAATCACGGCAATCAGCAGTTCGAACGGTGAGGAGTACGCCAGTTCGGTCTTCGGTTCCGGGTTGTCTTCGTGAAGCCTGCGGAAGATTTCATAACGTTTTGCGGCATTCATGGATGATGCGTTTCCTCGAAAGTGGTCAGTTTGAGGGGCTCGGGCGAGACCAGGCTTGCCTGGCGGCAATCAACAGTCCCAGCAGTATGAATCCGCCGGGGGCCAGCGTAGCCAGGCGCAAGCCTCCATCAGCGGTCAGCACCAAGCCGGGCCAGTCTGTTGCGCCGGTCAGCCAGGACAGATGAGCACCGAGGGTGCCGTTGCCGATGAGCTCGCGCAACAGGCCCAAGCTCACCATCAACGCACTGAATAGGGCGCACAGACGCACACGGTCGTGCCGCGAGCTCTGGAAGAAGCCATTGTTTTCCAGTACCACGCATTGCAGCGCGATCAACCCGGCATACATCCCCAGGTGTTGCTGCCATTGCAGCGACCAGGATTGTCCGGCGAGTTCAACACAACTTGTCAGCGTCGCCGCGAGCAGGACGCCGGCGCTCAAGCGTGCCGACGGATCGAGTCGGGCGCGCAACGGCCCCATCCCCAGGTCATAAGCAGCAATCACCACCACGAACGTCACGCACAGGCCTAAGGCGGACATCAGGGAACCGGTGGCACCGATCAGCGGCGCCAGCATCAGCGAGTTCTGTACCGATACCTTATTCATGGGCGTTGCTTCCCACCAGTTGTTGCCGATGTTCATCGAAATAGCGCAACGCATCATGGACAGTGTTGATCACCGCCCTTGAGGTCGTGGTCGCTCCGGCCATTTGATCGAATTGCCCCTGATCCTTCTTCAGCGCCCAGCCATTGTCGGCAGGGTCGGTACGCGACTTGCCGGTAAAGATGTGCAGCCAGGCATTTGGCCAGTCGGCGAGCCGGCCTCCCAAGCCCGGTGTTTCTGCTTGTTTGAGGGTCTTGACCCCCAGTAGCTTGCCGTTGGCGTCGATGGCGATCAGCAACTCGATGGTGCTGGTGTAACCCAAAGTCTGGCTACGTAGCAACACGGCGCTGGGTTGGCCAGCGAGGGTCACCCAATAACCCCCGAGCAGTGTGCTGTTGGTCAGCGGGACGTTTTCGAGGGCCAGCGGTTGTTCCAACGGTTGGTTGTCGTAGCTGCCTGGGGGCAGCATGTCCAGCAACGTGCGGCTGTCGATCAGGCGCTGTTCAGTGGCAATCCGCGCTGCGCTGGTGTGCTGCACAAGATACGTCGCCCCGATCCCCAGTCCGGCCAACAACACCAATGTCACAACGCTGATCGCTCGGTTCATGATGCCGTTCGCTCTTGCCGGGCGGCGACAAATCGCTCCAGCGCCGGCACACAGAGGTTCATCAACAGCACGGCAAATGCCACGCCGTCCGGGTAGCCGCCCCAGGTTCGGATCAAGTAGGTCAGCAGGCCCACCCCCACGCCGAACAGCAGTCGGGCACTGGGGCTTCTGGCGCCGGACACCGGTTCCGTCACGATAAAGAATGCGCCCAGCATGCTCGCGCCAGTCAGTAGATGAAACAGCGGCGAGCCATGGGAGTCGGAGCCCGAACCGTTCCAGCACAACAGACTGATAACGAACAGGCTGGCGAGCATGCCCACCGGCGCATGCCAACTGAACACTCGCCGTTGCAGCAGAAAGGCGCCGCCGGCCAGAAATGCCAGGTTCACCCATTCCACGCCGTAGCCGCCGAAGTGACCGAATGCGGCGTTGCCGGCGAACAGCTCATCCATGGTCAGGCTTTTATTGATGCGCAAGCTGTCCAGCGCCGTGGCCTGGACCCAGGCATCCGGCGTCTGGCTGAAGCTGAAACCGAAGACCTGGGAAAGACCGCCGAGCAGGTCCATGCCATGGGACGACGGCCAGTGCGTCATTGGTTGGGGGAAGGTCACCAGCACCAGCGCAAAACCGAGCATGGCCGGATTGAACGGGTTCTTGCCGACGCCGCCATACAAGTGTTTACCAAACAGCAATGCCGCCGCCGCGGCACTGATAGTCAGCCACCACGTACAATAAGGCGGCAAGGCCAGCGCCAGCAGCGTCGCCGTGACCAGGGCGCTGCCGTCGCTCAACGTTGGCGTGAGGGCACGCTGGCGCAACTTCAGCACCGCAGCCTCTACTGCCAGCGCAGTCACCACCGTCAGAATCAGGTTGATCAGAACGCCCCAGCCATACAGCCAAAACAACATCAGCAGCCCCGGCACGGTGGCCAGCAACACCAGCTTCATGGCCTGCTGAAGGCGTTCGTCCACCGATTCAAGGGGCGACATAAGCCTCCACCAGGCGTTCGGCTTCCTGAAGTCGGGCACGAGCCTTGTCCATCTGCTCGGCGGGAGTGTCGGTGCGTCGTTCCAGTTTGCTGACGTCGGCACGGGCGTAGGCCAATTCGGTTTTCAGCTGTCGAAGCTGGCTGTCGATGGGGCGCTTTTCGACGCGCATCAGGTCAGGCAAAGGTTGATCACTCGCTGCTTCGGCCGTGTGCAGGTTGTGTTCGGCGTCCTTGAGGGCTTGCTCAAGTAGCTCGATTTGTTCAGCCGAGGCATCGCTGGTTTGTGCTTTTTTCAGTTCGGCGCGGCGCATGGCCAGCTGGATTTTCGCCCGTTTCAGCTCCGCGTCCTTCGCTGGCGCAACAGGTGCCGGGGCCGGCGGTGCGGCGCTTTCCAGTTGTGTCAGAGCCTGTTCGGCAGCTTCGAATTGCTGTTGCAGGACGATCAGTTGCGACTGCTGCTCGAAGGTCGGCGGATGCCCGAACGCCTTTAGCGATTTGTTCAATTGCGCCCGACTCATCGCCACGTCGATCTTGGCTTTTTTCAACGCCGCATCAGCCGTTGCCGCTTTCTGCGCGCGGACTCGCTCAAGCGCGGCTTGCACCGGATCGAGCGTTACTTCGCTGGGTTGTGCGACGCGTTGGGCCCGGGCCTGTCGCTCGGCGATTTTCTGTAGCTCCTCACGTTGCAGTCGGGCGTTGCGCTGTTCGAAGCGACGCCGCGCACGATTGCGCTTGGTGGCTCGGGCCTGTTGCTCTTCAAGACTGAACGCCAGGCCACCGACAATCGGCAGCACCGTGGCCAGCGGCAGTGGACGCATTTCGATGCAATCCACCGGGCACGGCGCCACGCACAGGTCACAACCGGTGCATTCATCGACGATAACGGTGTGCATCAACTTCGCCGCGCCGACAATCGCATCCACCGGGCAGGCCTGTATGCACTTGGTGCAGCCGATGCATTCGGCCTCGCGGATGTAGGCAATCTGCGCCGGTGCCGAGCCGCGGCTGATGTCCAGTTCCAGCACCGGCACTTTCAGCAGTTCGGCCAGGGCGGCGATGGTTTCGCTGCCGCCCGGCGGGCACTTGTTGATCGACTCGCCGCTGGCAATGCCTTCGGCGTAGGGCTTGCATCCGGGGTGACCGCACTTGCCGCATTGGGTCTGGGGCAAAAGGGCGTCGATGCGTTGAATCAGACTCATGTTTTGATCAGTCCACTGAATCCGAGAAAGGCCACTGCGATCAGTCCGGCGCCGATCAACTGGATCGGCAAGCCACGAAAGGGCAGGGGAACATCGTTATCGCGTGTGCGCTGGCACAAGTCGCTGAACAGGCTCAGCACCAGCCAGAAACCCAGTCCGGCGCCGAGGCTCAGGACGCTGGCGTGAAGCAATCCCTTGTCGTCTTGGGCGTTGAGCAAGGTCAGCCCGAGCACGCCAGCGTTTCCCAGCAGCAGGGGCCAGAGGCCATCGAACGTAAGCTTTGGGAATATTCTGGATAGCAACTTCAGTAACGGCGCGATCAGCAAAACGCTCAGCGGCAGGAACACGAAAAGGCGCAGGGCCGTCAGTTGCAGCGGCACCAGCAGCCAATGGTAAGCCGAGTAGCTCAATACGCCGACGATCAGCATCAGGCAGGTCGTCGAAATACCCAGTGCGTGGACCTTGTCGCGCTCACTGCTCAACAGCGGATCGACGCCCAGCGACCAGTGCAACACGAGGTTGTTGATCAGGGCAGCGCTGATAAGCGTAAGAAGCAGTTCGGTCATGATCGTCCGTATCCACGCGGTGTTGCAGACTGCTGATAACTCCGTAGGAGCTGCCGCAGGCTGCGATCTTTTGATCTTGAAAACAAAGTCAAAAGATCGCAGCCTTCGGCAGCTCCTACAAGGTGAAGCCAAGCCTGAGAGATATTATGGGCCAGACATGAAAATCCCACAGTCATGCCGGGCACGACTGTGGGATCGGTCTGGCAAGTCGAGCCTTACTTGATGCGCTGACCCGGCTTGGCGCCGCTGTCCGGGCTCAACAGGTAGATTTCTTCACCGCCAGGGCCGGCCGCCATCACCATGCCTTCGGATATCCCGAACTTCATTTTTCGCGGCTTGAGGTTGGCGATCATCATGGTCAGGCGACCTTCGAGCTTGGACGGGTCCGGGTAAGCGCTCTTGATCCCGGAAAGTACGTTGCGTTGTTCATCACCGATGTCCAGGGTCAGGCGCAACAGTTTGTCGGCGCCTTCCACGGCTTCGGCCTTGAGGATCAGTGCAACGCGCAGGTCCACCGCGGCAAACGCATCGAACTCGATTTCCGGCGACAGAGGTTCCTTGACCAGTTCACCGTTGCCGGCCGGTGCAGTTTCGCCGGTATCGGTTGCGCTGGCGGTCAGGTCTTCTTTCGAGGCGTCGGTCATGGCTTGCACTTTTACCGGGTCGATGCGAGTCATCAACGGTTTGAACTCGTTCAGCTGATGATTGCTGAGCAGGGTGGCGTGATCGTTCCAGGTTAACGGCGCGACGTTCAGGAACGCCTCGGCGTCGGCAGCCAGCAGCGGCAGAACCGGTTTGAGGAAGATCACCAGTTGGCGGAACAGGTTAATGCCCAAAGCGCAGATGGCCTGGACTTCGTCGTGCTTGCCTTCCTGTTTGTTCAGCGACCACGGTGCCTTGTCGGCGATCCAGGCGTTGGCGCGGTCGGCCAGGCCCATGATCTCGCGCATGGCGCGGGCGAAGTCGCGGGCTTCGTAGGCGTCGGCGATGCTTGGCGCAGCAGCCAGGAACGCGTCGGTCAGTTCCGGCGCGGCGTTACCCGCCACCAGCACTCCGGCGTTGCCTTTCTGGATGAACCCTGCGCAACGGCTGGCGATGTTGACGACTTTGCCCACCAGGTCGGAGTTGACCTTCTGCACGAAGTCTTCGAGGTTCAGGTCCAGGTCGTCGACGCCACGGCCCAGCTTGGCCGCGTAGTAGTAGCGCAGGTATTCCGGCGACAGATGGTCCAGGTAGGTCCGGGCCTTGACGAAGGTGCCGCGGGATTTGGACATTTTCTGACCGTTTACAGTCAGGTAGCCATGCACATTGATACCGGTCGGTTTACGGAAACCGGCGCCTTCGAGCATCGCTGGCCAGAACAATGCGTGGAAGTTGACGATGTCCTTGCCGATGAAGTGGTACAGCTCGGCCGTGGAATCCTTGGCCCAGAACGCGTCGAAGTCCAGGTCCGGACGACGGGCGCAAAGGTTCTTGAAGCTGGCCATGTAGCCGATCGGCGCGTCCAGCCACACGTAGAAGTACTTGCCCGGCTCGCCCGGAATCTCGAAACCGAAGTACGGCGCGTCGCGGGAGATGTCCCACTGTTGCAGACCGGCATCCAGCCATTCGGCGATTTTGTTGGCGACGGCATCTTGCAGGGTGCCGCTGCGGGTCCAGGCTTGGAGCATTTCCTGGAAGTCCGGCAGTTTGAAGAAGAAGTGCTGGGAATCCTTGAGCACCGGGGTGGCGCCGGAAATCGCCGACTTCGGATCCTTCAGGTCGGTCGGTGCATAGGTTGCACCGCATTTTTCGCAGTTGTCGCCGTACTGGTCTTCAGTGCCGCATTTCGGGCAGGTGCCCTTGATGAAGCGGTCGGCCAGGAACATTTTCTTTTCCGGGTCGAAGTACTGCGTGATCGAGCGCTGGGCAATGTGCCCGGCGTCACGCAGCTTCAGGTAGATCTGGCTCGACAGCTCACGGTTTTCTTCGGAGTGAGTGGAGTGGAAGTTGTCGAAGTCCACCAGGAACTCGGCAAAGTCGGCGCTGTGTTCAGCCTGGACGTTGGCGATCAGTTGTTCCGGGGTGATGCCTTCCTTTTCCGCGCGCAGCATGATGGCCGAGCCGTGAGCGTCGTCGGCGCAGACATAAATGCATTGATTGCCGCGGTGCTTCTGGAAGCGCACCCACATGTCGGTCTGGATATATTCCAGCATGTGGCCAAGATGGATCGAACCATTGGCATAGGGCAGGGCGCTGGTGACGAGGATCTTGCGTGGCTCGGACATGGGGCTCGGCTACTTGATGAAACGGAGGTCGGCCACTATAAAGCGCTGGCGTATATTTTTCACCCCTGTGGCGAGAGGCTCTGCCGCAGCGAGGATGCTTTTGTGGCGAGGGGGCTTGCCCCCGTTCGGCTGCGCAGCAGTCGTAAAACCGGTGAATGCGGTGTATCTGTCAGATTGCGTGCGCTGGTTCCTGGGGCTGCTTCGCAGCCCAACGGGGGCAAGCCCCCTCACCACAAGAAAGCTTTCCAGCCACAGTAATCTGTTCGCCACAAATGTATGTCCGGCGTAGGATACCCGCCTGATTTTCCAGTCTTGCTATCGGAGTTGCTCATGAGCGCCGTCAATCGCGCAGCGGTGGAAGCCGTCCTTCGCCAATACACCGACCCTTACCTGAACCAGGACCCGGTCAGCGCCGGGTGCGTGCGCAACATCGACATCCAGGGCGATCGCGTCAGCGTCCAGCTCGAGCTCGGTTACGCCGCCGGTCTGTTCAAAAGTGGCTGGGCGCAGTTGCTGCAAATGGCTATTGAAGGGCTGGACGGGGTGACGACCGCTCGCGTCGAGATCACCAGCGTGATCGCCGCGCACAAGGCCCAGGCACAGATCCCGGGCCTGGCCAACGTCAAGAACGTGGTCGCGGTGGCGTCCGGCAAGGGTGGAGTGGGCAAATCCACCACCGCCGCCAACCTGGCTTTGGCGCTGGCCCGTGAAGGCGCCAAGGTCGGGATTCTCGACGCAGACATCTACGGCCCGAGCCAGGGCATCATGTTCGGTATCCCCGAAGGCACCCGACCAAAGGTCAAGGATCAGAAGTGGTTCATTCCGATCGAGTCCCATGGCGTTGAAGTGATGTCCATGGCGTTCCTGACCGACGACAACACGCCGATGGTCTGGCGCGGTCCGATGGTTTCTGGCGCCTTGCTGCAACTGGTGACACAAACCGCGTGGGGCGATCTGGATTATCTGGTCATCGACATGCCGCCAGGCACCGGCGACATCCAACTGACCCTGGCGCAAAAAGTCCCGGTGGCCGGTGCTGTGATTGTCACCACCCCTCAAGACCTGGCGCTGCTGGACGCGCGCAAAGGCGTGGAGATGTTCCGCAAGGTCAACATTCCGGTGCTGGGCGTAGTGGAGAACATGGCCGTGCACATCTGCTCCAACTGCGGGCATGCCGAGCATCTGTTCGGTGAGGGCGGCGGTGTGAAACTGGCCAACCAGTACGGCGTCGAAGTGCTGGCCTCGTTGCCACTGGCGATGACCATCCGCGAACAGGCCGACGGCGGCAAGCCAACGGTGATCGCCGAGCCGGACAGTCCGATTGCGATGGTGTACCAGGAACTGGCCCGCCATGTCGGTGCGCGGATTGTGTTGCAGGAAGCGGCAACACCGGCGATGCCGAACATCACCGTCAGCGACGATTGATTCGCTGAAGAAACGCAATCCAATGTGGGAGCGAGCTTGCTCGCGATAGCGGTGTAACAGTCATCATCAATGGTGAATGTTATGGCCTCATCGCGAGCAAGCTCGCTCCCACATTTGTTTTGTGTCTGGACTTAAATCCGCAACCCGCCATCCATCTCCAGAATCCGACCGGTGTAGTAGTCGTTCTCGAAAATGTACGCCGCCGAATGGGCGATTTCTTCAGGCTTGCCCATGCGTTTGAGCGGAATCCCGGCAGTCATCTTCTCCAGAGCCTCAGGCTTCATGCCCAACGTCATCTCGGTTTCAATGAAGCCCGGCGCAATGCCCGCCACGCGAATGCCGTAGCGCGCCAGTTCCTTGGCCCAGGTCACTGTGGCTGCGGCCACGCCAGCCTTGGCAGCGGAGTAGTTGGTCTGGCCAACGTTGCCAGCACGGGAAATCGACGAGATATTGATGATCGCGCCGCTGTTTTTCAGCTCGACCATTTTGGCCGCGACTTCACGGGTGCACAGGAACACGCCGGTCAGGTTGACGTCGATCACGGCCTGCCATTGGGCCAGGCTCATCTTGGTCATTTCGCCGTCCTTGACCTTCAGCAACAGGCCATCGCGCAAGATCCCGGCGTTGTTGATCAGGCCATGGATCGCACCGAAGTCTTCGGCCACCTGAGCGACCATGTGCGTCACTTGCTCTTCATTGGCGACGTTGCACAGGTAGGCGCGGGCCTCGACGCCCTTGGCTTTACAAGCGGCAACGGTGTCGTCGAGCTTTTCCTGGTTCAGATCGACCAGCGCCAGCTTCGCGCCCTTGCCGGCTAAATACTCGGCCATCGAACGGCCTAAACCCTGGCAACCGCCAGTGATAATGATTACTTTGTCAGTGAGTTGCATTCGCATGCCCCAATTGCAGGTCAGAGAGTGGTTCCTTCTAGAGGGCCTCTCGATCTGCACCTGATGTGGCCTGGTTGCACATGAGAACTGCCCCGATGGCGTACTGGAACTTATCCCCAGGCGCCTGTCCGTTTTTTCGACGGATTCTATATAAGGAGTCATAAATTGAGCGTTGAAGCGGCGAAGAATGCCCGAGAATTGCTTCTCAAGGAATACCGCGGAGTGCTTTCGACACACTCCAAGGCCATGCCCGGTTTCCCGTTTGGCTCGGTGGTCCCGTACTGCCTGGACGAGCAGGGCCGGCCGCTGATCCTGATCAGCCGCATTGCCCAACACACTCATAATTTGCAAAAAGATCCGAAATGCTCACTGTTCGTCGGCGAGCGTGGGGCTGAAGATGCTCAAGCCGTTGGTCGCCTGACGTACCTTGCCGAAGCAGAAAAACTCGAGGACGAGGCGGCCATCGAAGCGGCAGCCGAGCGGTACTACCGCTATTTCCCGGATTCGCAGAGTTACCACAAGGCCCACGATTTCGATTTCTGGGTGCTTAAACCGGTGCGTCACCGCTACATCGGCGGTTTCGGCGCGATTCATTGGGTCGATCAGTTGACCTTGGCCAACCCGTTCGCCGGCAAGGCTGAAGTGAGCATGGTCGAGCACATGAATGCCGACCACACCAAAGCCATCGCACACTATGTCGAACTCGCCGGTTTGCCGACGACAACCCCGGCGCAACTGGCCGGCATCGACACCGAAGGCATGCACCTGCGCATCGGTCAGGGGCTCTACTGGCTACCGTTTCAAGCGCCTTGTAATACGCCGACACAAGTGCGCGAAGCCTTGGTTTTCCTGGCTCACGCCGAGCATTGGCCAAAAAATGAAGTGGCCGACGCTTGAATTCACGAATCGGCGACGTCATCTAGGGAACACTGGCAAGGCATTCTTGCGTTGAGGAACCATTTGATGCGCCCTTTTTTATTGCTCTTTGTACTGTTTCCGGTGTTGGAGCTGTTCGTATTCGTCAAGGTCAGCGGTGCGATCGGGTTTTTCCCGGCTCTGCTGCTGGTCATTCTCGGCTCGATGCTCGGCGTGTTCGTGCTGCGTATCGCCGGTCTGGCTACTGCACTGCGTGCCCGTGAAAGCCTGAACCGCGGCGAACTGCCGGCCCAGACCATGCTTGAAGGCTTGATGCTGGCCCTGGCTGGCGGCTTGTTGATCCTGCCGGGTTTCGTCACTGACGTACTGGGCCTGATCATGTTGCTGCCGCTGTCTCGCCGTTTGGTGGCGAACAAGATGCGTCAGCGCGCCGAAGAACAGGCGATCCGTCAGCGTGCATTCGCCGATGACCTGCAACCGCGGGGCGGTCCTGCTCCGCGTCAGCCGTTGGGCCGCGAGCCCAACGTGATCGAAGGCGAGTTCGAACACCGCGATCCCAAGTAAAGCGTTTGAGCCACACGGCACCTTCGGGTGCCGTGTTCATTTGCGGGCAACAACATGAAAAAATTTGCTGGCTCGCCCTTGTAATAAGCTTATGCGCCCTTATGTAACGGTCACCGCAAGGTTTCTGGCGATCAAGCCAGACAGACTTCCGCGGTTCGCTCGACGAACCGCACCCGGCATCGCCGGATTTGTTAAACCCGCCGGGAATACACCGGCCGATGAAAACCACAATTAGGAGAGATCGACAATGAAGCTTCGTCCTCTGCATGACCGCGTCGTTATCCGTCGCAGCGAAGAAGAAAAGAAAACCGCTGGCGGTATCGTCCTGCCAGGTTCGGCTGCTGAAAAAGCCAACAGCGGCGAGATCCTCGCTGTCGGTACCGGCCGTGTGCTGGAAAACGGTGAAGTGCGTGCACTGGCCGTAAAAGTGGGTGACAAGGTTGTGTTCGGCCCGTACTCCGGCAGCAACACTGTGAAAGTTGACGGCGAAGACCTGCTGGTAATGGCTGAGAACGAGATTCTCGCTGTTATCGAAGGCTGATTTCCCGTTCATTTTCCCGCTACTACAAAGTATTTAAGGAATATCGATCATGGCTGCTAAAGAAGTTAAATTCGGCGACTCCGCCCGCAAGAAAATGCTCGCCGGTGTAAACGTCCTGGCTGACGCAGTAAAAGCGACCCTGGGCCCTAAAGGCCGTAACGTGATCATCGAGAAGAGCTTCGGCGCTCCGACCATCACCAAGGACGGCGTTTCCGTAGCCAAAGAAATCGAACTGAAAGACCGTTTCGAAAACATGGGCGCGCAGCTGGTTAAAGACGTTGCTTCCCGTGCCAACGATGACGCAGGCGACGGCACCACCACCGCTACCGTTCTGGCTCAATCGATCGTCAACGAAGGCCTGAAAGCCGTCGCTGCCGGCATGAACCCGATGGACCTGAAACGCGGCATCGACAAAGCGACCATCGCTATTGTCAAAGAGCTGAAAGCCCTGTCCAAGCCTTGCGCTGACACCAAGGCAATCGCTCAGGTCGGCACCATCTCGGCCAACTCCGACAACTCCATCGGCGACATCATTGCCGAAGCCATGGAAAAAGTCGGTAAAGAAGGCGTGATCACCGTTGAAGAAGGCTCGGGCCTGGAAAACGAACTGTCAGTTGTTGAAGGCATGCAGTTCGACCGTGGCTACCTGTCCCCGTACTTCGTCAACAAGCCAGAGACCATGACCGCCGAGCTCGACGGTCCGCTGATCCTGCTGGTCGACAAAAAAATCTCCAACATCCGCGAAATGTTGCCAGTACTGGAAGCCGTTGCAAAAGCCGGCCGTCCACTGCTGATCGTGGCTGAAGACGTTGAAGGCGAAGCCTTGGCGACTCTGGTTGTGAACAACATGCGTGGCATCGTTAAAGTCGCAGCCGTCAAGGCTCCAGGCTTCGGCGACCGTCGCAAGGCCATGCTGCAGGACATCGCTGTCCTGACCGGCGGTACCGTTATCTCCGAAGAGATCGGTCTGAGCCTGGAAAGCACTACCCTGGAACACCTGGGTAATGCCAAGCGCGTGATCCTGTCCAAAGAAAACACCACCGTGATCGACGGCGCCGGCGTTGAAGCTGATATCCAGGCTCGCGTTCTGCAAATCCGTCAGCAAGTGGCTGACACTTCGTCCGACTACGACCGTGAAAAACTGCAAGAGCGTTTGGCCAAGCTGTCCGGCGGCGTTGCAGTGATCAAGGTTGGCGCTGGTTCCGAAGTTGAAATGAAAGAGAAGAAAGCCCGCGTTGAAGACGCCCTGCACGCTACTCGTGCAGCCGTTGAAGAAGGCGTGGTACCTGGCGGTGGCGTGGCACTGGTTCGCGCTCTGCAGGCTATCTCCGAACTGAAAGGCGACAACGCCGATCAAGACGTTGGTATCCAGTTGCTGCGTCGCGCTGTTGAAGCGCCACTGCGTCAGATCGTTGCCAACTCCGGCGACGAGCCAAGCGTAGTAGTCGACAAGGTCAAGCAGGGTTCGGGTAACTACGGTTACAACGCTGCTACCGGCGAATACGGCGACATGATCGAAATGGGCATCCTTGACCCGGCTAAAGTGACTCGTTCGGCTCTTCAGGCAGCGGCTTCCATCGCCAGCCTGATGATCACCACCGAAGCCATGATCGCTGAGATCAAAGATGAAGGCTCGGCTGGCGGCGGTATGCCAGACATGGGCGGTATGGGTGGCATGGGCGGCATGATGTAAGCCAGCCTTACCCCTATAAAAAAACCCCGCCTGCGAAAGCAGGCGGGGTTTTTTATTGCCCTCAATTTACGCTGATCTTGAAACTGCACTGGACCCTGTGGGAGCGGGCTTGCTCGCGAAAGCGGTGTGTCGGGCAACATTGATGTTGACTGACACTCCCTCTTCGCGAGCAAGCCCGCTCTCACATTTGGATCTGTGTTTCAGGCGCGGGCAGGTTTTGCCTTGTCAGCCCGATCAACCTTGCCCGCCGGTCGATACAACACGTAGTAATACGACCCCAGGCAAATCAGCCAACAGAACACCGCCGTCCACACGTTGTGGGAGAAGAAGTGCGCGCCCTGCATCATCCGGCCGATGGAAAACACCGAGCCGAGGGCAAAAGCGAAGACAAACGCGATGCGGGCCAGGCGCGGACGCCGGTCGCGCAACACGAAGAACAGTGCAAACAGCGTGAAACCGGTGGCCGCGTGACCGCCTGGCCAGCAACGGCCGGGTTTATCGGTGTGCGGGCGCGGGCTGAGCAGCTCGCTGTAGGTTTCATGACCGCCGAACTGTTCCAGGCTCCAGGGGCATTGCACCGACGTCACCACTTTGACCGGCGTGACAAAGGAAGTGGCCAGCGCGAGAGACAACACCAGGCAGCCCAATTCCCGTTTGAACGGTTTGAGTTTTTCAACAAAAAACGAGCAGATAAACGCGATCACGGCAAACACCGAGAACGCAATGACCACGTCCTTGGCCTTGTTGTGCAGGATGTTTTCGAGGAAGTAACTGTGCCGGCCAATGAAGTCACCGGCCACCGGGTCATAAAAGAGGTTGGCCAGGTTCATGTCCAGCGATGTCAGTTCGAGTAGCACCAGAATGATTGCGGCAATGACGGGAACCCCAAGGCACACCCAGAAGTTGAGTGGCCGGGAGACGGGGCGAGCAGCGGTTGATGACATGGTGGATCCTGAACATGAGAAAAAGCCCCGGGGCATCAGCCCGGGGCTATTCGATTAACGTTCGCTGACTTGGTGGTCGCCCTCCTTGGGCGCTTTCCAGCCAAGTAGCTGTTGCTTGAAGCCATAACTGGCGGTTTGGTAATAGGTGATGGCGCGAGTGATCAACGGGTCGCTGGCTTCGGCCTTCGATTCGCGGCTCTCGGTCAGCGCGTCGTCGTGACGGCGCAGCCCTTGGCGCGGACTCAGGATCGCCAGATCCTTGCCGTCGAACAACCCCAGGTGCTGATAGTTACCGACCACTACCCGCGGTGGCAGCGGGTTGTCCTGCAACAGGTTGCGGCCGAAGAACGTCGATTGGTAGTCCATGTTCAGCAAGCCCAGCAGGGTCGGCGCCAGATCGATCTGGCTGGCCAACTGCGCGGTTTCCCGGGCGTCGATCAGCTTCGGTGCGTAGATGAACAACGGAATCTGATAGTTGCTGATCGGCAAGTCTTCCTTGCCGGCGCTGCCTGCGGTGTGGTCGGCGACGAACACGAAAATCGTATTGTCGAACCACGGCTTTTTACGCGCCTGCTCAAGGAACTGGCCGATGGCGTAGTCGGTGTACTTCACCGCACCGTCGCGACCGTTGCCGGACTTGATGTCGATCCGGTTTTCCGGATAGGTGTAAGGACGATGGTTGGAGGTGGTCATCAGTTGCAGCAGAAACGGCTGCTGTTTGGCATAGTCGGCGTCGGCCAGTTTCAGGGTCTGGTTGTACAGGTCTTCGTCAGCCATGCCCCAGGCGTTCTTGAAGTGAATCTCTGATTCATCGACGCTGCTTTGATCGACAACTCGATAACCATTGCCGCTGAAGAACGCGTTCATATTGTCAAAGTAGCCGCGCCCGCCATAGACGAACACGCTGTCGTAACCCACTGCATTGAGCTGTTGGCCAAGGCTGGCGAAACCGCTTTCACGGCCCACGCGTTTGACGATCGAGCGGCCCGGCGTCGGCGGGATAGCCAGGGTGATGGCTTCCAGGCCGCGGTCGGTACGGGTGCCGGTGGCGTAGAAGTTGTTGAAGTACAGGCTCTGTTTACGCAAGGCATCCAGGTTTGGTGTCAGGTTGCGCTCGTCGCCATTGCTGCCCATGTACTTGGCGCTGAAGCTCTCGATGGTCACCAACACGATGTTGGGCTTGCGCGGGGTGCCCGGGTTGTCGATGTTGCGGCGGATGTCTTGCGGGTCCTGGCCGACGAACTGTGCGTTCGGCTCGCTCAGTTCGGCGCGAATCTGCTTGGCCACGACGTCGGGTGGCAGGCTTTTATAGAACTGTGGGTAATCCAGTTCGTTGTTCCGGAACGCGGCGAAGAACTGATACGGGCCATTGCTCGCCAGTTCGTTCTGATAGGCATTGCCACCCTGGGCACGCGGGGCGTCCTGGCTGAGCAGTTGCATACTCAGGCCTGCCACGATCAACAGGGCCAAGGCATTGAACAGGCGCCGGCGCAGCGGCGGCAGCGGCGCGTCCAGTGCGGCATTGAAAGCCTTGCGCAACACGAAACTCAGGACCAGGGCCAGCACGGCGAGCATGCTCAGCAGCGTACCAATCGGGTACGACTCCAGCAGGTTGTTCAAGACTTCGTCGGAATACACCAGGTAATCGACGGCGATGAAATTGAAGCGCACACCAAACTCGTCCCAGAACAACCATTCGGCGACGGAGGTGAACAGCATGGCAAACAGACTGACAGTCAGCAGCCCTTGCAGAAACCAGCGATGGCCACGGCGGCGCCACAAGGCGGGCGGGCAGAGCAGCAGGTAGAGGCCCATTGGCAAGGCCGCATAGGCAATGAAACCGAGGTCGTAAAGAAACCCGATACCGAAAACCGAGAGAAAACCGCTACCGGCCTCATCCAGGTGAGTGAGCAACAGAACCGTGCGGGTCAGAAAGAAAATAACCAGCCATGCGCCGGTGACGAGCAACAGAAAGCGCATTGGCGCCGTCTTGAAAAAATCCATTGTTTTTATTCCTTTAATATCAGCCGCGGGAGTCTAACCGACGTACTGTATTGAGGGTGTGAATCGATAGTGAAAAACTTGTAAAGCCCGCCCGCTAGTTGAGCCAATCGATCCCACTGATACCCGGCCCTAGCCCTGAGTCACTTCAGGCCTTAAGCTGCGCGGGCCATGACGGCTGTTACTGTGTACGGAGGAATGCCCCATGCGAATTCTATTGGTTGAAGACAACCGCGATATCCTGGCCAATCTGGCTGATTACCTGGGGCTCAAGGGCTACACCGTGGATTGCGCGCAGGACGGCTTGTCGGGGCTGCACCTGGCGGCCACCGAGCATTACGACTTGATCGTGCTCGACATCATGCTGCCCGGCATTGACGGCTACACCTTGTGCAAGCGTCTGCGAGAAGACGCCCGCCGCGACACGCCGGTGATCATGCTCACCGCCCGGGATCAACTGGATGACCGCCTGCAAGGCTTCAAGTCCGGTGCCGACGACTACCTTATCAAGCCGTTCGCTTTGTCCGAACTGGCCGCGCGCATCGAAGCGGTCATGCGTCGTACCCAGGGCGGTGGTCGCCGTTCGCTGCAGGTCGGCGACCTGAGCTACGACCTCGATACCCTGGAAGTGACCCGTGAAGGCCGCCTGCTGAAGCTCAACCCGGTCGGCCTCAAATTGCTCGCGGTGCTGATGCAGAAAAGCCCTCACGTATTGCGTCGCGAAATCCTCGAAGAAGCCCTGTGGGGCGATGATTGCCCAGACAGCGACAGCCTGCGCAGCCACGTTCACCAACTGCGCCAGGTGATCGACAAGCCTTTTGCCAAGCCACTGCTGCAAACCGTGCACGGTGTGGGGTATCGCTTGGCCGAGGGCCGAGATGGAGTTTAAGCAGAGCCTTGCTCAACGGATCATCATTGCCTTTGCGCTGATGAGTGCATTGGTGGCCGGGGCCTTCGCCATGGGCATCGTGGCGACCGTGCACCTGGTGGAAGAGAAGCTGATTTCGGCAGGGCTGGGTGGCGATTTGCAGCGCCTATTGCTGATGGACAGTGTCTCGGACTGGAGTCACCGCCCGGAGCCTGACCAACTGTTCTATTTCAGTGGTGGCAAAGGCGACTTCGAGTTACCCAAAGATCTGCGTCACCTGGACTCCGGTTTTCACGAAGTCTTTCGCGAACACCTGTCGTATCACGCGATGGTCGAGATCGTCGACGGTCGGCGTTACGTGCTGTTGCAGGACCAGAGTGATTTCGAAGAACGTGAGCGAGTGCTGTTTGCCGTGGTGCTGGTGGGCTTCGTGCTGAGCCTGGCGCTGGCGGTATTTCTCGGCTGGATCCTGGCGCGCAAAGTCATGGCGCCTGTGGTGCGGCTGGCCCGTCAGGTGCGCCACCGCGATCAGTTGCTGGGTTTGGCGCCACCACTGGCGCCGGACTACGCCGCCGATGAAGTGGGTGAACTGGCGGTGGCCTTCGACGCCACGTTGGGTCGCCTGCGCCAGGCCTTGACCCGTGAACGCTTGTTCACCAGTGACGTGAGCCATGAATTGCGCACGCCACTGATGGTACTGGCCAGTTCCTGTGAACTGCTACTGGAGAACCCCGGCATCGACCAGCGCGGGCGCGCCCAGGTCGAGCGAATCGCCCGGGCCTGTGAGGAAATGCGCGAACTGGTGCAGACCTTCCTGATGCTCGCTCGCGCCCAGCGTGAAGACGCCAGCATGTCGCCACAGCAAACCGTCAGTCAGGTCGCCGAAGGGCTGCTGGGTCTTTGGCGAGAACCGATCGAGTCCAAGGGCCTGATACTGAATTTCGAACCGGGCAATCCGCCTGGTACCGGCTACAACGCCACCCTGTTGCATGCGGTGATGGGTAACCTGTTGCGCAATGCGCTGCACTACACCGAGCGCGGGTTCATTCGTCTAACCCTCACGGCCCGCGGGTTTCGGGTCGAGGACAGTGGCGTCGGGATTCCGGAAGAGAAGCGCGAGGCAATGTTTGAGCCCTTCGTGCGGGGCAGCGAAAAACGCGGCGAAGGCCTGGGCCTGGGTCTGTCGCTGGTGCAGCGGATTTGTGAAAATCAGGGTTGGACCGTTAGCCTGACCACCATGGAGCCTAATGGTTGTCGCTTTGAGGTCGAGTTGAGTCAGCCCTGAGCATAACAGGCCCAACAATGCTGGCCCCGCGCTACCGTTTTACACCCTGTAAAACCCTGAAATACTTCGCCCTTTTACACAACGAAGTTTTCACAAAGTCATGACCTGAAGCTGACACGACGCTACCTAATGTGGTTGTCATCAGCAGCTCAGGAGACTTTGATAATGGCCGGCCCGATCAAACTGGATTTTTCCGAAAAGTACGACGATCAGCATGCGCAGAAATACTTGCGCAAGCATAAGGAAGGCCTCGGTCGCCGATTGTCCCACTGGCGTGACGAGCAATTGGCCCGCAAGGCGCTGACCCTGGCCGGTGAACCTGGGCTGGTCCTCGATTTACCGTCCGGTGCCGGGCGTTTCTGGCCGTTGCTGGCAGAAAAACACAACCGCGTGATCATCGGGGCTGACAACTCCGAATCAATGTTGAAAATTGCGACCCAGTCGCAACCAGCCGAAGTGGTAAAGCGGGTACAACCCTTGCACACTTCAGCCTTCGACATTGCCTTGCCCGATAACGCCGTAGACAGCATTTTCTGCATGCGTTTGCTCCATCACATCGGGGAAGCCGAGCATCGACTGGCCATTTTGCGCGAGTTCGAGCGTGTCACCCGTGACAGCGTGATCATTTCGCTGTGGGTAGACGGCAACTTCAAGGCCTGGAAACGCAAGCGCGCCGAGAAAGCGCGCGGGCAGGAAGGTTACCAAAACCGGTTTGTGCTACCGGCCGCCACGGTAGAAAAGGAATTCGAACAAGCGGGTTTCCGCATTCAGGAACAACTGGACTTTTTACCGCTCTATGCCATGTGGCGGGTTTACGTATTACGCAAGAGGTAACAGGATGGCAGTTCAATGTGCAGCAGAAACGGAAGTCGCTCCCCAGGACCGCTTCGACTATTTCTGGAATCAGCGCGGTGAGTGGGTAGAAGAACCCAACGTCCGTCGCGGTGGGGAAAGTGGTGTGCAGCGCGTCATGGGCAGTAGCGGACAGCTGCTGTATGTAAAGCGTCAGACCGGGCATATCTATCGCAGTTGGTTGCACCCCTTCGGTCGACCAACGGTATTGCGCGAGCGTGATGCGTTGATCGGTCTGTCTTCGCTGGGTGTGCGGGTACCGGAAATGGTGTTCTGCGGCGCCCAGCGTGACCCGGTGCACAAATGGCGTGCCTTGCTGGTCACCAAGTCCTTGGACGGCTTCGAGGAAATCGAACACTGGTACGCCGGTGGCGGTCGCGAGCGGCATGGCGAGGCGGTGCACGAGCGTGTCCTCAAGGAGCTGGCCGAGAACCTGGCCCGCATGCACAAGGGGCGCTGGCAGCACAGTTGCATCTACATCAAGCACGTATTTGTGCGGGTGACCGGCGAAGGTGACGCGGCGACCGTTGAAGTGGCCTTGATCGATCTTGAGAAGTGCCGGCAGCGCTTGACCGCCCAGCGCGCCGCCGCCCATGACCTGAAGCAATTGCGTCGCCACTCGTCGTTCAGTGATACAGACTGGAAGAATCTGGTCTACTTTTATGACAAGGCGTTTGGCAGCTCTATCAAAGGTTTATAGCGATGAAACTCGAAATTGCACGAGGTTTGTTCCTGGTTGGAGCCTTGGCAGTTGCTTCATTGGCGGTGGCGGCCTGGGAGCAGCCCCGCACGCAAGTCCTCAGCGCAATGAGCGAAGGCGCTCATTGCCCGTTGCCACGGGTTGTGAAAGCAGCCGTGGCATCCCAACCTGACCATGATTTGTTGCTGTTCATGTTCGGGATGTCCCAGGGATTGAGGCCGCAGAGTTGAATACACTAAAGCCCAAATAAAAGGCCTCGCAGATGCGAGGCCTTTTTTTTGACATCAAAAGATCGCCATCAGGTGAAGGTGGTTATCCCAGAGCCCCGCCGGCAGTTCCAGCGGTTGCGCGACCAGATCGGTCTGGCGACAATCGTAGAACCGGCAGCGGCCCTGACCCGACGTCACGACAAACCCATCGGCCACCGCACCGACCCCGGCGCAATCCGGCAGTGGCGCATCCAGGCGCACTTCGCCGCTGTCCAGGTCCCAGATAAAAAACCTGTTGCCCCGGGGCGCGGTCAGCGCGACCAGCCGCAACTCGCTGTGCACCGCGACGCTGGCGGTGTAATGCCCCATGGCCTGCAACTGATGCTCCGGCACCGGGAACGCCACGAACGGCTGGCCCGGACGCTTGATCGCCAACAGCTCCGACGACTCGTGGGACGGCCCCATGAATTGCTGGCCGGCGACGATGGTGCCGTCGCTGGCAATCCCCAAGTGGCGCACGCTGTTCATCTGTTGGGCGAGGGTTTCCTTGCTCAACAACCTACCATCGCGTTGCATCAGTACCAGGCTCGGTTCCATGGCGTTGAGGTTCATCTCGACCCGGCTTTCGGCCTCGGTACGAATCCCGCCGTTGGCCACCACCAGGGTTTCGCCGTCGGGCATCCACGACACCTGATGCGGGCCGACACCGTGGGTGGGGATTTCGCCGCTGTGGATAAGTCGCTCACCTTCGAACTTATACACACCCAGCAAACCGCGACCCGGATCGCGGGTGTCGTTCTCGGTGGCGTACAGCCACTCGCCATCCTTGTGAATCACCGCGTGCCCGTAGAAATGCCGGTTCGGCTGCGAGGTCACGGTTTGCAGCAGCGTGCCGTCGCGCAGGTCAACCAGATAACTCTCGGTGCCCGGACGACGAGCGACAAACAGCGCCACCGGCAGCGTCGGGTGATTGATGATGTCGTGGCAGCGCTGGCCGACCTGGGTGGCGAACACCCGGGTGCCGTCCAGCCGATAACCGACGGCGTAATGCTTGCCGTCGGTATCGTCCCGTGCCGACAGCAGCAGCGGGCTCTTGTCCTTTTGCTTGAACAGCGTCCAGCCGCCCAGTGTCACTGCTCCCAGCAGCAAACTACCTAAAGTCAGAGCCTGACGTCGCAGCATGGCACTCGCCCTCATCAGTCACCGTCGTTGGCGTTGAAGCCCAGTTGAATGCCCAGCGCCTTGGCCAGTTCGCCTTCGTGCAGGCGATGGACGACGTTGAGGCTGTCGTAGAGATCGTTGAGTTGTTGGCGACCGGCATCGTCGTTGAGCATTTCGGTCAGCGAGCGCTGGTTGCTGGCGAACAGTTTGAGCGAGGCGGCATAGGCAGCGTCGATCTTGTCGGCCAACGGTTTCTGCTCGCTCGGCAACAGGCCGCGCAGGCCTTTGTTGTCGACGCCTACCCAGACGGTTTTCGCCGCCGCGAGGCTGGCTTCCAGCCCTTGCAGCGACGACTGGCTGCGCCAGGCATCGGCCTGGAATGGCTGCGGAATGCCTTTGGTCTGACGACCCATCGGCGTGCCGAGTTTTTTCTTCAGGGTGTCCAGCGCCGTGACCTGCACGCGCAGCAGATCGGCGATCGCTTCGTGGGAGTCGGCGTAGCGCTGGTTCGGGAACTTGCTCATTTGCGCGAGCATGCCGTCGGTGGTGTTCCAGCGCGACAGGATCTCTTCGGCCAGTTGCTTCTGACGTTCGCCGATGGCGGTCAGCAGCGGGCAGTACTTGGCTTTCTGGGTGGCGTCGGCCATGTCGATTTTGCTGTCGAACAGGATGTATTCGTAGGCCGACAGGCCCTGGACCACCACGCTCGATTTAGCCAACGCAGCGGCATCGATCTGCGGCTGGGCGGTGACCAATTGCTCGACCTGACGGCCGACCAGGTTTTTCTTGTCCGGCCAGAATTGCACCTGCCACGAACGGTTGCCCTCGGCCAGCGGCCCGATCAACAACGGTTGCAGCTCGGCCCAGGCTTTTTGTGCATGCAGGAAATCGGCACGGGCGGTGTCGAGGTTTTCCTTGCCTTCGCAGAAGGCCAGGGCGCTGACGGCCAGTTGGCGGTCGGCTTCAACCCAGCGGCTGTAGGTCGGCAGGATCACTTGCTTGGCGATGGCCGCCGACGTAACCGCTTGCGGGTCCTGCGGCGAACAGGCGCCCAAGGCGAGCGCTGCAAGGCTGGTGAACAACAATTTGGGACGGAACATGTCGGGCTCCCGATTCTTTTATAAGGTGTTTAAAGAGAATTCAAAAACGCCAGCAACGCAGCGCGCTGCTCGGCATTGAAAGACAAAACCTGTTGCTGCGCCGCGCTCGCTTCGCCGCCATGCCAGAGCACTGCCTCGAGCAGGTTGCGGGCGCGGCCGTCATGCAAGAACTGGGTGTGGCCACTGACCGCTTGCGTCAGGCCAATGCCCCACAACGGCGGGGTGCGCCAGTCGCGGCCACTGGCCTTGAATTCGGTGCGGTGGTCGGCCAGGCCGTCGCCCATGTCATGCAGCAGCAGATCGCTGTAGGGGCGAATCACTTGATTGGCCAGTTCAGGCTCTGCGGCATTGGCGGCAGTGGTGTATTTCGGGGTGTGACAGGACTGGCAGCCGGCCTGGAAAAACAGATTTTTGCCGGCCAGCACTTGCGGCGCGCTGACATCGCGGCGGGCCGGGACGGCGAGGTTTCGGCTGTAGAACAGCACCAGTCGCAGAATGTTGTCGCTGACTTCCGGCTCGCTATCCGGGCCACCGCCGTTGGGCGCTTGCTTGCAGGCGGTTTGTGCGTCGGTGCAGTCATCGAACGGGCGCAGGCTGGTGGTCAGGCCCATATCACCCGAGAAGGCGTGAACATTTTGTTGATTGAGGTTCGGTTGCCCGGCCTTCCAGCCAAATCGGCCGAGGACGGTTTTGTGTAGGGCGTCATCCCACACCTGGTTCGGGCGCCCGGCGATGCCGTTGTTGTCTTTTGCCTGAGCGGCGGCGTTGGCCAGGATGGCTTCTTCGGGAATCGCTTCGAGCAAACCCAAGCCAATCATTGGCGGTGCCACGCGTGCCGAGAATCGGGTGTCGGGGTGCATCGGGCCGTAGCCCAGTTGCGTGATGTTCAGGCTCGGTTTGCGCAACTCGATTTCGGTGCCGTCCTTGAAGCGCACGGGTACGGGCGTGTAATCGACACGTACCTTGCCTTCCGGTGCGACGCCGGGCACGGACATGTCCTGGAGCTGGCCGCCGTAGACGGGCTCCGGGACCACGCCCAGTTGCTCGATGACCTTGGCGTAGGCCGGTGCATTGGGAATCGACAGGCGCACCAGCATCGACACTGCATTCGGCGAATCAGGTGTCGGCGGATGGCCGCGACCGTCCTTGATGTGGCAACCCTGGCAGGCATTGGTGTTGAACAACGGCCCGAGGCCATCCCGGGCGGTGGTGGTCGACGGAGCGATCACCCAGGGGCTGCGGAAAAAACTGTTGCCGACGCTGAAATCCACGCGCCGTGACGGCGGCAGATTGGCGGAGGGCAGGGAAAATGAATTCTGATCGGTCTTGCGCACCGTTGCACTCCCACCGGACCGGGCTTCACCGGGCTCGGCCTTGGTAAAACGCGGGGCGTCATCGCAGGCACTCAGGCCCAGGGCCATGAACAAGGTGCACAAGCGAAGAAACAACGACGGCATCAGACTTCCTGAAAGACGAGCAAAACGAGGGCGCAAAGTCTAACAGGGCAGGGGGGATTGAATAAGAGGAATTATCGTTTGGTTGATCTGAGGCAGGTTTTCACCGAAGACCGCAGTCACCTGTAGGAGCGAAGCTTGCTCGCGAAAGCGCTAGTCGTTTCAACACAAATATCGCTGACCTTTCCCAGGCCGGCCTATTCTCAATAAAGGGGGTGTGTGCTGGCGGGAGATCAATCGTGAATGGTTTTCTGGTGATTTTCTTTACCCAACAGAATCGTCGTCACCACGGCAAGATGCTGGGCGAGTGGGTGGTCGATCTGGCCAAGGAGCTGGGGTTGCGCGGTGCGACGCTGACCACCGGCATCGAAGGCTTTGGGCATACCGGTCGGTTGCACTCCTCGCATCTGTTCGAATTGGCTGATCAGCCCATGGAAATTCGCCTGGCGATTACCGAGGAGGAGTCGGTTCGCCTGTTCCTGCGCCTGGAAGCTGAAGACATTTCCCTGTTCTACATAAAGGCGCCGATCGAGTTCGGCACGGTGGGCCAAAAAGCCAGTCAGCCCTGAAATGAAAAAGGCGACCCGAAGGTCGCCTTTTATTCAGCCAACGTTGATCAGAACTCGTGATCAGCGTTGTCCGGGTTCAGGTCGCTGATGCCCAGTTTGCCAGCGGCTTGTTCGATCGAACCGGTCTGCTTGACCAGCGACGCTATGGCGTCACGTACGATCTGGTTGCCTGCGGTGTTGCCGGCAGCGATCAACTGGTCGTAGTGCTCACCCTTGTTGGCGTGATCGACCATGACCTGGATCTTGGCTTCGGTGGCAGCCAGGTCGGCTTTCAGTGCGTTGTCGGCAGCCGGGTCGGCCTTGGCCACCAGAGACGACAGGCTGGCGCCGGTCATTTTGGTGCCGTCGACGCGGGTGTATTCGCCCAGGTACACGTTACGAATGCCTTTGGCATCGTAGAAGTGCGAGTTGTGGGTGTTGTCGCTGAAGCAGTCCTGTTCGTCTTCCGGGGAGTTGGCTTCCAGGGAAACCTTCATGCGCTCGCCCGCCAGTTCGCCCAGGGACAGGCTACCCATGCCGAACAGCATTTTGCGCAGGCCGGTTTCGGCAGGTTCGGCTTCCAGGGTGGAGCGGTAGTTGTCGGCCACGTTCGGCTTCCAGTTACCGACCATTTCTTCCAGGTCGCTGACCAGCAGTTGGGTCACGGCTTTCAGGTAAGCGCGGCGACGATCGTTGTGACCGCCGGTTGCGCCGGCGCCTTCCAGGTAATCGGAAGCAGGACGGTTGCCAGCGCCAGGGCCGGTGCCGTTCAGGTCCTGGCCCCACAGCAGGAATTCAATGGCGTGGTAGCCGGTGGCAACGTTAGCTTCGGAACCGCCCAGCTCGTTCAGGCTGGCGAGTTTTTCCGGGGTGATGTCTTTGACGTCGACCTTGTCTTCGCCGACCTGAATTTCGGTGTTGGCGATGATGTTGGCGGTGGCGCCCGGGTTACCCAGTGCGTGTTCGTAGGACTTGTCGACGTAGTCGATCAGGCCTTCGTCCAGTGGCCAGGAGTTCACCTGACCTTCCCAGTCGTCGATGATGGTGTTGCCGAAGCGGAACACTTCGCTCTGCAGGTAAGGAACGCGAGCGGCGATCCAGGCAGTTCTGGCGGCTTTCAGGGTCTCGGCGTTCGGTTTGGCGAGGAAAGCGTCAACGGCGGTTTGCAGGGTTTTCGCAGTAGATTCGGCATCGCTGTAAACAGCGAAGACCATGTCGGCGTAATGCGCGACCACGGCTTTGGCGGCGGCTTCGTCGACTTTACCGGCAGCGGCTGGCGTAGTAGCTGGGGCAGCGGCGGTGCTGGCGGCCGGGGTCGGCGCTTGCGACGCGGCGGCCTTGTCTTTGCCTTCGCCGCAACCGGCGAGGGAAATAGCGATGGCCAACAGACTGGCGGTAGCCAGAGGCATACGAATCATGGCGAACATCCTGCTTCGATAGAGGGTGGAATGGCGCTGTGGGCGCGCAAAACTGCGACATGATGCAAATCTTTCGCATTATGTGTAAAGGGTAGCGCTTGGAAATATTTCTTATTCAGATGGCGGCGGTGCTGTAGATCAAAAGATCGCAGCCTTCGGCAGCTCCTACTGGGAATGCGATCCATGTAGGAGCTGCAGAAGGCTGCGATCTTTTGGCAATGACTAAGAATTCAAAGAATGACCGCGTTACTGCGCTGGGCCTGCTTTAAGTAAGCGCTCAACTCCCTTGCCGGCAGCGGTTTGCTGTAGTGGTAACCCTGACCTTCGTGGCAGCCTTCGGAAATGATGTAGGCCTCTTGCTCGGCGGTTTCCACGCCTTCGGCAATCACCTGCATGCCAAGGCTCTTGCCCAACTGGATGATCGCCCGAACGATGGTTGCATCGTCGTCGTCATCGAGCAGGTCCTGCACAAAGCTCTTGTCGATCTTGATCTTGTCCAGCGGCAGGCTTTTCAGATAGCTGAGTGACGAGTAGCCGGTGCCGAAGTCGTCGATGGCGATCAAGGCACCGGAGCGGCGCAGGCTCAGCAAATGCTGGGCGGCGGTGCTGATGTCTTCCATCAGGCCGGTTTCGGTGACTTCCAGTTCCAGGCTGCGCGGTGGCAGGCGGTACATCTGCAGCAGGTTATTGACCACCCGCGGCAACTCGGCGTGGTGCAGTTGCACGGTGGACAGGTTCACCGCCATGCGCAGGTCGACAAACCCCTGGTCGTGCCACTCGCGTAGTTGCTTGCAGGCTTGATCCAGCACCCATTCGCCGATGGCGATAATGGTGCCGTTCTGTTCGGCCAGCGGGATGAACAGGTCGGGCGGTACGAGCCCGTGCTCAGGGTGTTGCCAGCGAATCAACGCTTCGACGCCGACCACTCGGTGGTCGCGATAGCTGATCTGCGGCTGGTAGACGAGGTAGAACTGATCGCGGGCGAGGGCGTCGCGCAGGTCTTTTTCCAGTTCGCGGCGGCGGCGCATTTCGCTGTCGACGCTGGCGATATAGAACTGATAGCGGTTGCGCGAGCGAGTCTTGGCCAGGGTCATGGTCTGCTCGGCTTTTTGCAGCAGCTTCTCGGTACTGTCACCGTCCTCGGGGAACAGGGTGATGCCGATGGTGGCGCGCAGGCGGATTTCCTGATGGTCGAGGGCAAACGCCGCTTCCAGGTCATCGAGAATGCTTTGGGCCAGCTCGGCCGCTTCGTAGGGTTGTTCGATGTCGGCCTGGACCAGCGCAAACTGGTCGCCGCCCAGGCGGGCGAGGGCGCCGAGGCGACCGCTGTGGGCGCGCAAGCGATCGGCCAGGGCCAGCAGCAGTTGGTCGCCGGTCTGGTAGCTGAATTGTTCGTTGATGCCTTTGAAGTCGTCCAGTCCTACGACCAGTACGGCAACCCGACGCTGCAATTTGCCGGCGTCCACGAGGATTTTGTCCAGTTGCTGCTGCAATTGCTGGCGGTTCGGCAGACCGGTGAGGAAGTCGTACTGGGCCATGCGCAGCAGGCTGTTTTCCGCTTCATGGCGCAGATGGGTGTTGCGCTCAATGGACTCGAGCAACTGGTTGGCGGTGTTGATCCAGATGCCCAGTTCGTTTTTTTCGTGGCCCTTGAGCTGCGGGATCTTGTGTGCGCTGGGGCGGTCGGGGTTGATCTCGGTGAGGTGCTCGATGATTCGCGACAGCGGTTTGGTCAGCAGCCAGTGGTAAACCAGATACAGCACCAGGCCCATGGCGAGCGCGCGCAGCACCCCGGAAATAAAGATGATCACCGAGCTGACGATGAAACCCTGGCCATAGGTGGCGGTGTCGAGGGTGATGCTCAGGTCGCCGTAATACTCGCTGTAGGGGCCACGACCCACCAGTTGGGTGGTGAAGGTGCGTTCCTGGCCGAGGATCAGGTCGGTCAGCCAGCGGCTGTTGGAGTGCTGCAGTTCGCGGGATTTTTGCGCGAGCATGGCTTCGTTGGGATGGCCGATGGAGGCTTGGCGCACGGCGTCGTCCTGGAACAGGCCTTCGATTACCTGCATGCCCATCTCCCGGTCCAGGCTGTAGACGGCCTGGGTCGAGGGGTCGCGGAACATGTCGAGGATGCGTTGGGCGTCGCCGGCTACGGCCTGACGTGTTTTATAGGCATCGAAAACGATCTGCGCGCAGCTCAAGACTACGCCGACGATCAATGCCGACAGGAGCACGACCCGGAGCAACTTCACCGACAAGCTGTTCTTGAGTTCCAGCTTCAAAGGGTTATTCCTTGTTCCGTGCGGGTAGCATCAAGTTGCCATGAGTATTGGCAATCCCGTGGTGGCAGTCAAAGGGACAATTCAGCTCAGGGGATTTTGCCTGTAGCTTGGCTAATATGCTGTTGTTTTGAGTATTTGTCCTATTTGTACTGTGTCGGTAGTTTTGGGCTGCAACTTGAGGGGGATTGGGAGTATTTTTCCTTTGGGTTGATGTTAGTCGGCTGTGGCTCTGGGGCAAGGGGCTCTTGGCTTGTTTCATCGTAGGAAATTGCGATTTGACTGGGTTGGGCTTGGCGGCCTTTGGGCCGACCATGCTCTTGGTGGTTGGGTACATATCCGTTGCTGCGGTAACGGCTTCTTATGGTTCCGCTCTTACAGCGGGTCACTTTTGGCAAACGCCCCAAAAGTAACCAAAAGGTCTCGCCCCGGCGTCCGGCCCCTCGCTTAGGCTCGGCGTGCCTTCGTTCCGGTATTCATCTGGGGGCATCGCCTACGGTCGGCTTCGCTTCGACCTCCTCTCGATGTGTGCGGCTTCGCCGCACGGCGCTACGCGCCTGACCCCCAGATGAACACCTCCACTCAGCCTTCCGAAGGGGCGGGTAGAGCAAGATCAAGATCAAGAGCAGGCGAGCTAACGCTCGGCCTAATGAGTGGTGAAGAGCGGGTGGTGTACGCAGCTCCTGCTTTTGATTTTGCTTTTGTAGGAGCGAGGCTTGCCCGCGAAGGCGGCCTGACAGTCGACCTGTTTCTTCCTGTCACACATCAATTCATTGTGGGAGTGAGCCTGCTCGCGATGGCGTTGGCGCATTCAATTTCAATCTGGCTGACTTGCCGCTATCGCGAGCAGGCTCACTCCTACTGGGGTTTTTACTGTGTAGGACGTCGGTAGAACTTTCCCACGAGGTTTTCAGGTTGCCTGTCGGAAGCGGGCTCAATAACCTTTTGGCTGTCGCTGAACATCAGCGACCGGGTGTGAGATCCCCGGCTAGCAATTGGAAACCAGCGCAAGGCCCCCCATAATTGCCGCCAGCTTCGGGCTGTCAGTAATTGTTTTATGGCGGCTGTGTGCGGGCGGACTTAGGTCCGGCCGGGTTCCTTTTGCCGGTGATCTCACCCTGCACATAGCTGCCACCTCTTCTTCGAGTGAGATCGGGAGTGGATGGCTCCAACTCAAAAGGAAATGTAATTGGATAAGTTAATCCCCGATCCGCCCATCAACCCCCATCCCCCGAATCCCATGTTCATGATTTCCCCGAACATGGACATCGAATCGCTCCTGGCAAATGCCTGTGAGTCATTGGCCTCCGCGAGTGTCCTGGCCAGTGATTTCGCCACCGGCCTGACAGGTCCCCAACGCAATACGGCGCTGGCTATCGCGCAGATCGTGATGTTGGCGGAGTTGGCCGTGAATCGGGCGTTGGATATTGTCGATCCGCAGCAATAGGCATTCAGTCAGGTTGACCGCGTCATCGTTCTTCGCGAGCAAGCCCGCTCCCACAGGGGAACGCATTCCAATGTGGGAGCGGGCTTGCTCGCGAAGGCGGCCTACCAGGCAATACATATCCAACACCCATAAAAAAACCCGACCTAAGCCGGGTTTTTTGACTGGTATCGATCTTAAGCGGTGAAGGTTTTGCCTTCGAACTGCTCAGCCACGAATTTCCAGTTGACCAGGTTCCAGAACGCTTCGACATACTTCGGACGAACGTTGCGGTAGTCGATGTAGTAAGCGTGTTCCCAGACGTCGCAGGTCAGCAGCGGGGTGTCGCCGCTGGTCAGCGGGTTGCCGGCGCCGATGGTGCTGGCCAGGGCCAGGGAACCGTCAGCCTTTTTCACCAGCCAGCCCCAGCCGGAACCGAAGGTGCCGATGGAGGTTTTGCTGAATTCTTCTTTGAACTTGTCGAACGAACCGAAGGCTGCGTTGATGGCATCAGCCAGTGCGCCGGTAGGTTGACCGCCGGCGTTTGGCGCCAGGCAGTTCCAGTAGAAGGTGTGGTTCCAGACCTGAGCGGCGTTGTTGAAGATACCGCCCGAAGAAGATTTAACGATTTCTTCCAGAGTCTTGCCTTCGAACTCGGTGCCTGGCACCAGGTTGTTCAGGTTCACGACGTAGGTGTTGTGGTGCTTGTCGTGGTGGTATTCCAGAGTTTCCTTGGAAATGTGCGGCTGCAGGGCATCGTGTGCGTAAGGCAGCGGCGGCAATTCGAAAGCCATGATGATTCTCCTAATCAGGTCAGTTGCGGTGAGCGCAAGGCCGATCACGGGCGGCCAGACAAGCGCCGGGGAGTTTGTACTCTTTGCGGCGCATCGAACCGGATCATAGCACCGGGGGTGCGGCATAACCACGCAACAACTGTGTGGGATAGAGGTTCCAAAGCCTTTTAGAATATTCAGGCCGAGGTGATTAGTTGAATCGCTACGGTAAACATCATGACGGCCACCAGCAGGTCGAGAATCCTCCAGGTGCTGGGCCGGGCCAGCCACGGTGCCAGCCATGCAGCGCCCAGCGCCAAAGTGAAAAACCACAGCAACGACGCACTCGCCGCCCCCACGACATAAGCGCCGGGCACCGATTGTTGTGCGCCGAGAGAGCCGATCAGCAACACGGTATCGAGATAAACGTGCGGGTTGAGCAGCGTCACCGCCAGCGCACTGAGCATCACCGCCCGCAGTGAGCGTACGGTCTGGTTTTCGCCTTGTTGCAGGCTTTGTTTCGAGCAGGCCCGGCGCAATGCCTGGCTGCCGTACCAAATCAGAAACACCGCACCGCCCCAACGGGCAACCGCCAGCAGCGTCGGGTTTTGCGCCAGCACCGTCGCCAGGCCGAAGACCCCGGCGGCGACCAATAATGCATCGCAGGCCACGCAGAGTGCGGCAACCGGCAGGTGATGTTCGCGGCGCAGACTTTGGGCCAGCACAAACGCATTCTGGGTGCCGATC
Organism: Pseudomonas sp. ASL4; assembly: GCF_056680395.1. Classification (NCBI taxonomy): domain Bacteria; kingdom Pseudomonadati; phylum Pseudomonadota; class Gammaproteobacteria; order Pseudomonadales; family Pseudomonadaceae; genus Pseudomonas; species Pseudomonas sp. ASL4. The sequence continues at coordinate 2,212,361 of NZ_CM155280.1, forward strand.
GCCATGATCAGCCCCGCAGCGACCAACAGGCCGTTTACATAGCTTTGCCACATAAGGTTTTACTCCGCGTTGGCTGCCAGATCCCGCAGCACGTGCATGGCACGATCGGCATCGGCCTGGCCGACGAATAAATGATCGTGGTAGTAGCCGGCGATTACGTTGCAACTGATGCCGGCCTTGCCCAGCGCTGTGGCAAAAGCGGCGGTCAGGCCGACGGCTTCCAGGGCCGAATGCACGTTCAAGGTGATCCACGCAGCGACGTAGTCGAAGCTGAAACCGGCCTTTTCGGCGTGGGAACGTTCCAGAATCACTGTCAGGCCTTCCTGCTCGCGAAAGCTGCCGACGATTTCCAGGCCTGCCGGCAGCGTGCCGTCGCGCAGGGTGCAGAACACGTATTCGCCGACGTTGAGGTGCGGGCTCATGCTGCGTAGCAGGGTTGCCAATGAAGTTTCGCCAGCCATGTCGGTATTCCTTGTTCAAAAGTTCTTGCTGGCCATTCTCCGGCGCTACGCTGTATAAGAAAAACCAATAGTGCTGATCGCTCATTAGGAAAACTGATGTTCGACTATAAATTGCTTTCTGCCTTGGCCGCCGTGGTCGAGCAGGCCGGATTCGAACGTGCCGCGCAGGTGCTGGGTTTGTCGCAATCGGCGATCTCCCAGCGGATCAAACTGCTGGAAGCGCGGGTCGGCCAACCGGTGTTGGTGCGTGTCACACCGCCAGCGCCCACCGAAATCGGTCGGCGCTTGCTCAACCATGTGCAGCAGGTGCGCTTGCTTGAGCGGGATTTGCAGACGCTGGTGCCGGCGCTGGACGAAGAAGGTCTGCCGGAACGCCTGCGCATCGCCCTCAACGCTGATAGCCTCGCTACGTGGTGGGCCGACGCCGTCGGGGATTTTTGCGCCGAGCAACATTTGCTGTTGGATCTGGTGGTGGAAGACCAGACCGTGGGTCTCAAACGCATGCGCGCCGGCGAAGTGGCGGCCTGTGTTTGCGCCAGCGAACGCCCGGTGGCCGGGGCGCGGAGCGTGCTGTTGGGCGCCATGCGTTACCGGGCGTTGGCCAGCCCGGCATTCGTTGCCCGGCATTTCCCCGACGGTGTGCGTGCCGAGTTGTTGCCGCGCACGCCGGCGCTGGTGTTTGGCCCGGACGATTTCCTACAGCATCGCTACCTCGCGTCCTTAGGCGTGGACGGCGGTTTCGAACACCATTTATGCCCATCGTCCGAAGGCTTTATCCGCCTTACGGAGGCGGGGCTCGGTTGGGGCCTGGTGCCGGAATTGCAGGTGCGCGAGCAACTCGAACGCGGTGTTTTAGTGGAACTATTGCCAGATAAGCCGATTGATGTGCCGTTGTACTGGCATCATTGGCGCAATGGCGGTCAGTTACTGGGTTTACTGACTGACCAATTGGTAAGTTCGTCGAAGCAATGGCTGGTGCCGTTGGACTGACGGGCAGCGTCAAGACTCACGCATTACGCAAAACGATAGACATCGGAGCTTTACATGAAAATTCTGGTCACCGGCGCAAGCGGCTTCATTGGCGGACGCTTTGCGCGTTTCGCCCTGGAGCAGGGCCTGGACGTGCGGGTCAACGGTCGCCGGGCCGAGGGCGTCGAGCACCTGGTGCGCCGTGGCGCCGAGTTCATCCAGGGAGACTTGAGCGACCCGGAACTGGTGCGTGACCTGTGCTCGGACGTTGAAGCCGTGGTCCATTGCGCTGGCGCCGTTGGTTTGTGGGGCCGTTATCAGGACTTTCACCAGGGCAATGTCCAGGTCACTGAAAATGTGGTCGAGGCTTGCCTGAAGCAACGGGTCCGGCGGCTGGTGCATTTGTCGTCGCCGTCGATCTACTTCGATGGCCGCGATCATCTGGGCCTGACCGAAGAGCAGGTGCCTAAACGCTTCAAGCATCACTATGCCGCGACCAAGTTCCTCGCCGAGCAAAAGGTCTTTGGCGCCCAGGAGTTCGGTCTAGAAACCATCGCCCTGCGCCCGCGTTTCGTCACGGGGGCTGGTGACATGAGCATCTTCCCACGCCTGCTGAAAATGCAGCGCAAGGGGCGTCTGGCGATTGTCGGCAACGGCTTGAACAAAGTTGATTTCACCAGCATGCAAAACCTCAACGAAGCGTTGCTCAGCAGTTTGCTGGCCAGCGGTTCGGCGTTGGGCAAGGCCTACAACATCAGCAACGGTACGCCGGTGCCGTTGTGGGATGTGGTGAATTACGTGATGCGAAAAATGGACGTCCCACAGGTCACTCGCTACCGTTCCTACGGCTTGGCCTACAGCGTAGCGGCGCTCAATGAGGGCGTGTGCAAGCTCTGGCCTGGGCGTCCCGAGCCGACCCTGTCGCGTCTGGGCATGCAGGTTATGAACAAAAATTTCACGTTGGACATCAGCCGTGCCCGGCATTATCTGGACTACGATCCGAAGGTCAGTCTCTGGGCGGCCCTCGATGAATTTTGCGGCTGGTGGAAGGCCCAGGACATTCGCTGACTGAACCGAGTTCCGGGTTCAGGGTCAATCGGTGCGGCAGTGGGGGTTATACTTCGCCGCATCAAGCCACCACCGCGTTCCACAAAGGTTGACTCAATGTCCATGCGTAACGATGCCAACGACGATTTCGACGATGTACCAAGCCTGCGCGCCGACGTTCACGACCACGATGAATTTCCGACCATTCCGGTCGTTCGTGATCGCACCGCCGCACCTGCGCGCAGCGCTGCGGCGGTTAAAGTCAAAGGCCCGAGCACTGGCCCGTTGTGGGCACTGGTCGGCGCCTTGTTCTTTGCCTTCGCGGGCCTGGCCTGGTGGAGTTTTCAGCAGATTTCGCTGATGGAGCAGCAACTGGTGGCGACCCAGGAAAGTTTCGCGCGGATCAGTGAGGAAGCGGCGGGGCGCTTGCAGGACATTTCCGGCAAGGTCGTGGCCAGTCAGACCAACGTCAACAGCGACAGCGAAGCGCTGAAACTGCAGATCAAGCAGTTGGAAAGCAAACTCCAGGATCAGAGTCAGCAACAACAAGGTGTGGTCGGTCAGACCAGCGAACTGGACAAGCGCCTGGCGCAAATGACCGCGCAAACCACCGAGCAACAGGCGGCCAACACGCAGTTGCAGGCTCAGGTCAAAGCCTTGAGCGGTGAATTGGTCGCCCTGAAGAGCGCGCCTGCCGACACCAGCAAAGTCGACGCCGAGCTCAAAAGCCTCAACGCCGACATCGCTGCGCTGAAGAAACAGGGCAACCCGAGCACTGCGATCGATCGTCTGGAACAGGAAATCGTCATCCTCAAAGCCCAGCAGGACAACCGCCCGGCCGCCCCACAAGGCGCGACCAATACCGCCGAGTTCGACGCGTTCCGCGGCCAGACCACCCGCAACCTCAATACCCTTCAGTCGCAGATCCAGAATCTGCAACAGCAGATCAACGCCCGGGCGCAGTAGTCCGGCACACCATACCTCTGGCGAGGAGCCTTTGTTATGGGAGGCTTGCCTGTGGCGAGGTGATTTTTTGGCGAGGGAGCTTGCTCCCGCTGGAGTGCGAAGCGCTCCCCTGCATTGTGTCAGGCACACCGCATTCTCAGGTTTTACGACTGCTTCGCCGCCGAGCGGGAGCAAGCTCCCTCGCCACAAAAGCCTGTCTTACCACTGTGACGCAGTGATTTTCTGAATATTCATACATATCCCCAGCCCGTCTACGCTCTTGAAACATCAACAAGAACGGGGGATGCGTTATGGGGTTTGTGCACAAGTTAGCCTTGCTGGGCGGGATGCTTTTGCTGAGCCTGGGCCAGGTTCAGGCGGCCACGGCGCCAAAGGATGAGGGCCAGGCTGCCAGGGCCTTGCTCGAAAAAGCCCTGGCGTACTACCACGACAATGGCGACAAGGCCTTCGCTGCATTCAGCCGTCAGGGCGAGTTTGTCGACAAGGACCGTTACGTGTTTGTGGTCGATACCAAGGGCGTCATGCTCGCCAGCGGTGGGCCGTCTTCGGCATTGATCGGCCGGGATGTGTCGCAGACGCTGCCACCGGATTTGCAGAAAGCCTTCAAAGACGCCTTGAACGTGCCGGAGGGCAACGGCATTCAACAGGCCGAATACCACTGGCAGAACTGGGCCGACGGCAAGGTCGAACGCAAGCACGTGTTCTATCAGCGCATTGGTCAGCGGATCCTGGCGGTCGGCTACTACCTGCCTCGCGCATCGGCGCAGCAAGCCCAGGCCTTGCTCGATAAAGCGGCAACTGACCTGACCAAGGACGAGAAGGGCACGCTGACGGCGATCAACTCGCTCAAGGGCGGGTACTTGCAGGACGATCTATACGTCTTTGTGGTTGACCTGAATAACCAGCGCTACGTGGCTCATGGCACCAATCTGCGGCTGATCAACACCGACTTCGGCAAGGTCAACGACCCGGAAGGCAAACCGGTGGGCGAGCCGATTCTGGCAATTATGGGCAAGCAGGATCGGGGAGAGTACGAGTATCGCTGGAAGAACCCGGTGACCGGCAAGGTCGAGGACAAGCATGCGTACCTGAAGAAGGTCGGGCATTTTCTGGTGGCTGTCGGGTATTACAGCCCTTGAATCGTCGTGACTTATAGACCGCTTTCGCGAGCAAGCCCGCTCCCACATTGGATTTCCAGCGATCACAGATTTTGTGTACGACAGAAATCAATTGTGGGAGCGGGCTTGCTCGCGAAGGCCGCGCCTCGGTCTATCTATCGGACCTTATCTTCCCGCCCCCGCAACACCCTGTTCGGCATCGCAATCGCCGCCGCCAGCCCCAGCAATGACACCGCCGCGCTGACCATCAGCAAATGCCGGAAGGTCAGCAGCAACTCCGCCCGCAAGGCGTTCTGCGCATCCCCCGGTGCAGCGTTCAAACCATCGAGCAAGACATTCCCCGAACTGCCCTCGCCAATTGCTGATCCAGCGATGTGAGCGAAACTGGAGTCCTGCAACAACGCCAGCAACAGCGCCGACATCAACGCCACACCCACCGCGCCACCCAACGAACGAAACAGGTTCGTGGTACTGGTGGCCACGCCAATGTCCCGTTGCTCGACCGAGTTCTGTGTGCCGACCAACGAGGTCGGAAATTGCATGCCGCTGGCAATCCCGCTGAACAACATGAACAGGCTGCTCATCAGTAAGTCTTGAGGCGCACTGAACGCCATGCCGAGAATCGAGATCGGCATCAGCAGCGCACCGCTCAGGATCATCGGTTTGTAGCGCCCGGTTACCGAGGTGCGGCGTCCGGCGAAATAGGCGCCAATCGGTAAGCCAATCGCCAGTGGCAAAAGGTGCAGCGCGGCGCTGTCGGCCCCGGCACCGGTGACGCTCTGGAACCGCAGCGGCATCAGCACGATCAAGGAAATGGCCTGGAAACTGGTGAAGAAAATCGTGCACCAGCAAAAGATCGCATTGCGGTTGGCGAACAAATGCATCGGCAGCAACGGCTCCCGCGCCCGCCGCTCATGCCAGACGAACACCGCCAGCACCACCACCGCGCAACTGAGCAGGCCCAGCACTTCGGCGCTGCGCCACGAATGGCCCTGACCGACTTGAGTGATGCCGAGCAGCAGCGCGGTCAAGCCGACGATCATCAGCAATGTGCCGAGGTAATCAATGATCGGTTTGCGCTGCGGCACTGGCAGCCCGACCAGTGTGCGATTGGCCACCAGCCACGCGCCGAGCCCGAGCGGCAGGTTGATCAGGAACACCCAGCGCCACGACAAGTACTCGGTCATGTACCCGCCGAGCACCGGCCCGGCGACACTGGCCACTGCGTACATGCTGCTGAAGTAACCCTGATAACGACCGCGCTCCCGGGGCGGGACGATGTCGCCGATGATCGCCTGGCTAACCGAAATCATCCCGCCGGCGCCGATACCTTGAAGGATCCGCGCCAGCACCAGTTGCTCCATGCTTTGGGCCATGCCGCAAAAGAACGACGCAATGGTGAACAGCCCCATCCCGAACAACATCAACTTGCGTCGACCGTACAGATCGCCGAGCTTGCCGTAGATCGGCACCGCCACGGTCATTGCCACCATGTAACCGGCAATCACCCAGGCCAGCAGGCTGACATCTTTGAACTGCGCGGAAATGGCCGGCATCGACACGGCCACGATGGTCTGGTCCAGCGCGCCGAGAAAGATCGCCAGCATCAGGGCGATCAGCACACTGCGAATGGCCGGTTTGGGCGTTTCAGGCTGGTTCAGATTGGTCACGATAAAACCTGCGGGCAGTGATTTTCCCGCAAGAGGCAAGGCGAGCGGGTTAGTGCTCGCCAGTGTAAGTCGATAGCAGGCTATTCGATAGCCTCGTATGGAAGCCCGACGTAATTTTCTGCAATGGTTTTTCGCCCGGCTTCGGAGTTGACGAAGTAGTCCAGTTCCGAGGCGCTGATGCGTTGGCTGAATGCATCGTGCTCGTCAAAGCGGTGCAGCATCGAGGTCATCCACCAGGAAAATCGCTCGGCTTTCCAGACCCGGCGCAGGCAGATTTCGGAGTACTTCTCCAGCAAGTCCACGCGCCCGTCGCGGTAAACCTTCAGCAGAATATTGAACAATGTGCTGACGTCGCTGGCCGCCAGGTTCAGGCCCTTGGCGCCGGTGGGTGGGACGATGTGCGCCGCGTCGCCGACCAGGAACATCCGCCCGTACTGCATCGGTTCCACCACGAAGCTGCGCAGCGGCGCGATGCTTTTCTCGATGGATGGCCCGGTGACCAGTTTTGCCGCCAACGCCTGTGGCAGTCGGGATTTGAGTTCATCCCAGAAACGCTGATCGGACCAATCCTCGACCTGTTCCTCGGTCGGCACCTGAAGGTAATAGCGAGTGCGGGTCGCCGAACGCATGCTACACAGAGCGAACCCGCGTTCGTGGCGGGCGTAGACCAACTCTTCGTGGACCGGCGGGGTGTCAGCCAAAATCCCCAGCCAGCCGAACGGGTAGACCCGCTCAAAGACCTTCAGGCTCTCGGCGGGAATCGATTGCCGGGCCACGCCGTGGAAGCCGTCGCACCCGGCGATGTAGTCGCAATCGAGGCGATACGTTTCGCCATCCTTTTCGAACGTGACAAAGGTTTCATCGGTTTTCATGCCGTGAGGGACGACGTTGCTCGCCGCATAAATCGTCTGTGCCCCGGCGTCCCGACGAGCGGCCATCAGGTCGCGGGTGACTTCGGTCTGGCCGTAGATCATCACGGTTTTGCCGCCGGTCAGGGCGTGCAGGTCAATGTGCACCTGGCGGCCGTCGAGGGCCAGATCAAAGCCGCCATGAACCAGCCCTTCGGCGTCCATGCGCTGACCGACACCGGCCTGACGCAACAGCTCTACCATGCCTTGTTCAAGGACGCCGGCGCGGATTCGGCCGAGCACATAATCCGGCGTTTGGCGTTCGAGAATCAGAGTGTCGATGCCTGCGTTGTGCAGCAACTGACCAAGCAATAAACCGGACGGACCGGCGCCGATGATGGCGATTTGGGTTTTCAGCGTTTTCATTGTTTTTATGACTCGCAAGCTTCACGCGACCACGGCCGGTGAATAATTTTTATGGATCGAGTGCTTGCATTTTTCCCTTGCGAGTCTGTCAATTGAAGGTGAAAACTGAGCCGATACCTGTACATTCTGCCAATCGGTGCGATTATCGCCCCGTCTACCCCCGAGGCCTGGATTGAAGTGATGAACAAGCCTGACCTGCCTTCGATTCCGGTGTTCAAGCTCTACGGTGAAAGCCTGGACTGGCCGACCCCCGACTTGCTGCACTGTGAAACCATTTCCAAACGCAGCCGCGAACATCAATGGGAAATCAAACCCCACCGCCATGCTGATTTGTGCCAGTTACTCTTCGTTTTCAAAGGTCAGGCAGAGCTTGAAATCGAAGGTAAACGCACTGATTTGACCGAGCCGGCAATGCTGATCCTGCCGCCGTTATCGGTGCACGGTTATCGCTTTTCTGAAGACGTCGAAGGTTTTGTCGTGACGTTGGCCGCGCCGTTGGTTGCCCATCTGCAGGTGCAACTGGGCAATTCGGTGAACGCCCTGGCGCAAGCCGAAAGTTACCCGGCTGGCAAGGACAGCGAGTACCTCAACAGTCTGTTTGCGGCGCTGCAAAGCGAATACACCGGTCATCAACCGGCTCGGGAAATGCTCATGCATTCGCTGGTCAGCGTGATCATGGTCTGGGTCAGCCGCCAGGTGATCCAGCGCCGCAGTGCCAGTCAACGTCCGCAGCGCGCCCGGGAATACCTCAACGGGTTTATTCAACTGGTGGAAGAGACCTATCGCCAGCACGTCAAGGTCGAGGACCTGGCCCATCGGTTGGGGATTTCCGTGTCCCACCTCAACGGCACCTGCCGTGAACTGGCGGGGCAACCGGCGTTACAGATCATGCACGAACGGCAGTTGCTGGAAGCCAAGCGCTTGCTGACTTACACCAGCATGACCATTTACGAAATGTCCGACGTGTTGGGGTTTTCCGATCCAACCAACTTCACGCGCCTGTTTCGGCGACGAGTGGGGATCTCGCCCAAGGCCTTCCGCGACCGCTTGAAGGCCGATCAGGACAACGAGGCCTGACACGCTTCGCTAGCGAAGGGCGTTGAGGGTCGCGTTGTGGGGAATGCAGCGCTCGAAGTTGCAGCTCGCGAATTCACGAGGCAGGTTGCGCAACTGCTCGACCCGCCAGGCAGCGGTGCCATACAGCGCCAGCGTCGCCGCGCAGGTGATGAAAATGGCGAGGTACCTTCTTGTTCTGATGTTCATGGCGTTGACCTCTGAACGAATACCCTTCGGTATTACCTTCAGCATAGGTCAGCGCCACTGAGTTGCCACCCGCGCGACCCTCCCATGTAACCCGGTATTCAGGACACTAATGCACCTCTGTGGGAGCGGGCTTGCTCGCGAAAGCGTCGGCACATCCAACATAGAGGTGACTGATACGAGAAGATCTTAAAACCCCACATCCCACGCCGGTTCTTCGGGGAATCTGAGCACCAGGAAGTCCAGCATACTGCGCATCGTCGCCGGCATGTGTTTGCGTGAGGCGTAGACCGCGTACATGTTCATTTGTCGTGGCTCGGCGTGGGGCAGCAGGCGGATCAACTCGCCGCTGTGAATGTGCACGCCGGCCTGGTAGCTGGGCAGCATCGCCACGCCGGCACCGGCCATGGTCGCGCGCAGCAGGGTGCTGGCCTCGTTGGCGCTGATGTTGCCCTGCACCGGCACCGACACCTGCTCGCCATCCTGTTCGAAATGCCAAAGGCTTTTGCCGAAGTAGGAGTGGGTCAGGCAGTTGTGCTGGCTCAAGTCCTCGACCCGCTGCGGCGTCGGGTGTTCTTGCAGGTAAGCCGGGGAGGCGCAGATCACCGAGCGGCACACCGTCAGTCGGCGGGCGATCAGGTTCGGGTCCAGGTCGTTGCTGGTGCGGATCGCCAGGTCAATGCGCTCATCGACCAGGTTCACCGTGCGGTCGATCATCTGCATATCGATGCTGACGCCGGGGTAGCGCTTGACGTAAGCGGCCATGGCGTCCGCCAGTTGCGCCTGGCCGAACGAGGTGCTGACGCTGATCCGCAGCAGGCCACGGGGCGCTTCGTCCGGTTCGCTGATGGCGGCTTGCATGTCGGTGGACAAGTCGAGCATCTGCCGACAGCGCGGCAGGATCTCGCTGCCAGCAGCGGTCAGGCTCAGCTTGCGCGTGGTGCGGTGCATCAGCCGGGCGCCGACCCAATCTTCCAGTTCCGCCAAATAACGCGAAACCACCGGCCGTGACAGGTCCAGGTGATCGGCCGCCGCTGACTGGCTGCCGAGGTCCACCACCGAGACGAACACCCGCATTGCTTGTAGACGATCCATGATTTGCTCACTTTCAGAAACAAACTATGTTCAAGCATCGCATTTTTTGTACTGAGTCATGCAACTAAGCTCTGTCCCATCGCCAAGCACGGCATTCGGACAACGGAGCAACAGATGATCGGTTTCACCGCAATCAAGCGCATTCTCCTGGCAACCGCCACCCTCGGCTTCGCCGCTCACGCTGCCGCCGCATCGACCCTGACCCTGGACGTCTACAACCCGGGCGACAAGGCGATTTTTCCGGTGACATCGGTACTGGTCAGCGGCGAGAAAGACGCGATCCTGGTGGACGCGCAATTCGGCAAATCCCAGGCAGAGCAAGTGGTACAGAAAATCCGCGCCAGCGGCAAGCAACTGACCACCATCTACATCAGCCACGGTGACCCGGATTACTACTTCGGCCTCGACACCCTGACCGCCGCTTTCCCGAACGCCAAAGTACTGGCCTCGCAGCCGACCGTGGATCACATCAAGAAAACCGTCGAGGGCAAACTGGCGTTCTGGGGCCCGAAAATGGGCGCTGACGTGCCGGCCAAAACCATCGTGCCGGGCGTGCTCAAGGGCGACAGCCTGATGCTCGAAGGGCAGAAATTGCAGGTAGTGGGCCTGGACGGCAAGCAGCCGGATCGCAGCTTCGTGTGGATTCCGTCGATCAAGGCTGTGGTCGGTGGCGTGGTCGTCGCTGAAAACATCCACGTGTGGATGGCCGACACTCAGACGGCGCAATCCCACGCCGACTGGCTGACGATGCTGCATTCGATCGAAACCTTGAAACCGAAGACCATCGTGCCGGGTCACTACCTGGGTGAGAGCGCTCGTTCCCTGGCCGCTGTGCAATTCACCGCTGGCTACATCAAGGCTTTCGACGAAGAAACCGCCAAGGCGAAAAACTCTGCTGAACTGATCGCAGCCATGAAAAAACGCTACCCGACCCTGGGCGAAGAAAGCTCGCTGGAGTTGAGTGCGAAAGTCGCCAAGGGCGAGATGAAGTGGTAATCCGCCGTACCTGAAGCTGAAGCGGCTTTGAGATGCAGATGATGACTGTGGCGAGGGAGCTTTTGTGGTGAGAGGACTTGCCCCCGTTGGAGTGCGAAGGGCTCCCCTGCATTCCTTCAGCTACACCGCATTCTCAGGTTTAGCGACTACTTCGCAGCCGAACGGGGCGGTGCGGCGATCCGACAAGCCCCCTCGCCACAAGGGTTTCATCGTTCACACAAGCTTCACTCGTCATAAATCGCAGCCATAACCCAACTGGAGAACGTCATGAGCAAAATCGCAATCATCGGTGCCACCGGTCGTGCCGGTAGCCAACTGTTGGAAGAAGCCCTGCGTCGCGGTCACAGCGTCACTGCCATCGCCCGCGATACCTCGAAGATCGGCCAGCGTGCCGGTGTGGTCAGCAAGAACGTCGACGCCCTGGATGCCGAAGCACTGCAAGCCGCCGTCGCCGGTCATGACGTGGTGATCAGCGCCGCGCACTTCTCGACGTTGCCTTCCAGTGCCGTGATCGGGCCGGTGAAAAAGGCCGGGGTCAAACGTCTGTTGGTGGTGGGCGGTGCCGGTTCGTTGTTGCTGCCTAATGGCGGCCGTGTCATCGACAGCGAAGGCTTCCCTGAAGCGTACAAGGCTGAGGCCAGTGCCGGTGCGGTGTTCCTGGAAAACCTGCGTCAGGAGAAGGAACTGGACTGGACCTTCCTGTCGCCATCGGCGGAGTTTGTGGAAGGTGAGCGCACCGGCAAGTTCCGGATCGGCAAGGATGATTTGCTGGTGAGTGCTGAAGGCCGGAGCTGGATCACATTCGCCGATTATGCGATTGCGCTGCTGGATGAAGTTGAAGCACCGAAACATTCGCGTCAGCGGTTTGCAGTCGGTTACTGATAGCGCGGCTGAAACCATTCGCGAGCAAGCTCGCTCCCACATTTGATCGCATTTCAATGTGGGAGCGAGCCTGCTCGCGAAGCTTTTTAGGGTGTCAGCGAGCTTGAGCCTGCTCCACCAACCACCCCAACAATTCCTGTAACTTCGGCGAAGGTGCGGGCTTCTGCGGCAACACGAGGTAATACGCCAACCCGGTTTTCACCTTCAATTCAAAGGGCATGACTAGCCGCCCGGCACTCAGGTCATCGCCAATCAACGACCAGTCGCCAATCGCCACACCCGTCCCTTGGGACGCCATCGACATCGCCAGGTCCAGTGTTTCGAAATGCTGGCCCTTGCTGACATTGCTCAAGTGAATATCCGCCGTGGCCAGCCAGGCTTTCCAGTCGCGTTCGTCGCGAGTGGGGTGCAGCAGCATGTGTTGTTCCAGATCCTGCGGCGTGTGCAATGGCACCGGCCCTTCGAGTAATGGCCGCGAGCAAACCGGGGTCAGTTGCTCATCGAACAGCCGAAGTGACGCCAGTGAAGTGTCTGGTGGCGCGCCATAGATCACCGCCGCATCGAACTGCTCACGATGAAAATCCACCCCGTGCCGCACCGTGGTGGTCAGCTCCACCGGCACGTCCGGGCGCTCCTTTTGCCATTGCATCAGGCGCGGCAACAACCAGCGCATCACGCAGGTCGGGGCCTTGAGTTGCAGGGTTTCGCGCTTCGCTCCGATCTGCTCCACCGCCTCGCCGATCAAGCCGAAAATCTGTTGAACCCGCGGCAGCCACTCCCGTCCTTCGGCGGTCAAGTCCAGGCCTCGGGCTTGTCGAATGAACAACTCATAACCCAGATGATCTTCCAGCCCGGCGATCTGTCGACTCACCGCGCCCTGAGTGATGTGCAACTGCTCGGCCGCCCGGGTGAAGTTGCAACATTGGGCCGTGATCAGAAAAGTGTGCAGGGCGGGCAGGGGAGGCAGTCGTTTCATGAGGACCCAAGGTATGACGTGAGGACATGGCTAGTATGACTTTTTATCCATTGTTGCGGCTACCTGTCGCCCGTTCCAATGAGGCCATCCCAGGGCTTGCCTACGCATCATAAACACTGCGCAGGCTCGGCGTCTCAAACGAACAAAAAGGGCAAAGACATGGCGACGTGCGGCGAAGTATTGGTCAAGTTACTCGAAGACTACGGGGTCGAGCAGGTGTTCGGCATTCCCGGGGTGCATACCGTTGAGCTGTATCGCGGGCTGGCCCGTTCGAGCATCAACCATGTCACTCCGCGTCACGAACAGGGCGCCGGCTTCATGGCCGACGGCTACGCCCGCACCAGCGGCAAACCGGGTGTCTGCTTCATCATCACCGGCCCAGGCATGACCAACATCACCACCGCGATGGGGCAGGCGTATGCCGATTCGATCCCGATGCTGGTGATTTCCAGCGTGCAAACCCGCAACCAATTGGGCGGCGGTCGCGGCAAGCTCCATGAGCTGCCGAACCAGAGTGCACTGGTCGGCGGCGTGGCGGCGTTCTCCCACACCCTGATGTCGGCGTCGGAGTTGCCGGGCGTGTTGGCCCGTGCGTTCGCGTTGTTCCAGGCCGGTCGTCCGCGTCCAGTGCACATCGAAATTCCGTTGGACGTGTTGGTAGAAGAAGCTGACGACCTGCTCACTAGCGTCCCGGTCAACATCGACCGCGCCGGTGCCTCGCCGACCGCCGTTTCGCGCATGACCGAACTGCTGGCGGTTGCCAAACGCCCATTGATCCTGGCCGGTGGCGGCGCCATCGAGGCCGCCGCCGAGCTGACTGAACTGGCTGAACTGCTGGACGCGCCAGTCGCGCTGACCATCAACGCCAAGGGCATGCTCGAATCCAACCATCCACTGCTGATCGGTTCGACCCAAAGCCTGGTCGCCACCCGCGCCCTGGTGGCCGAGGCCGACGTAGTGCTGGCCATTGGCACCGAGCTGGCCGAAACCGACTACGACGTGACCTTCGCTGGCGGCTTCGAAATCCCCGGCAAACTGCTGCGCGTGGACATCGACCCGGACCAGACCGTACGCAACTATCCGCCGCACGTCGCGCTGGTGTCCGACTCGCGTAATGCCGCTCAAGCCTTGCTGAGCGCGTTGTCGCACCAGTCGCTGGCCGAGCGTCGCAACGATTGGGGCCAGGTGCGTGCCGCGCGCTTGCGTGAAGAACTGGCTGCCACCTGGGATGCGCCAACCTTGGCCCAGACCCGATTTCTCGAAACCGTGCTGCACGAGCTGCCGGACGCTGTGTTTGTCGGCGATTCGACCCAACCGGTGTACACCGGCAACCTGACCTTTAACCCGGAGCGCCCGCGCCGCTGGTTCAACTCGTCCACCGGTTACGGCACCTTGGGTTACGCCTTGCCGGCGGCAATCGGCGCCTGGCTCGGCGGCAGCGTTGAGGGCTCTTCGCGTCCTCCGGTGGTGTGCCTGATCGGCGACGGCGGTCTACAATTTACCCTGCCGGAACTGGCCAGCGCCGTTGAAGCGTGCACGCCGGTAATCGTCCTGCTGTGGAATAACCAGGGCTACGAAGAAATCAAAAAGTACATGGTCAACCGCGCCATCGAACCGGTGGGCGTGGACATCTACACCCCGGACTTTATCGGTGTGGCCAAGGCTTTGGGCTGCGCCGCCGAAGCGGTCAACGGTGTCGAGCAATTGCGCAGCGCACTGCGTGCTGCCACCGATCGTCAGGGCCCGACCCTGATTGAAATCGATCAGACTTCGTGGATGAAGGCGGTGTCGAAATGAGTTTTCGCATGACTTTCCCAACGGCTCTCGATGGTTTGTACATCGACGGCCAATGGTCTGCCGGCCAAGAACACCTGCGTGTATTCAACCCGGCCACCGAAGCCCTGTTGACCACCGTTAATGGCGGCGATGCACATGCCGTCGATCAAGCCGTTAATGCTGCGACCCTTGCCTTCAACGACTGGTCAAAAACCACCGGCACCGAGCGCGGTGCGATCCTGCGCAAAATCGCCGATGGCGTGAAGGCCGGTCGCGAACAGTTGATGCATTTGCAGTCGAGCAACAACGGCAAACCGCTGTTCGAAGCGGCCATCGACGTCGACGACGTGATCGCCACGTTCGAGTACTACGCCGGTCTGGCCGAGGGCCTGGACGCCAAACAGGACAGCGCCGTCGAGCTGCCGAGCGACGACTTCAACGCACGCCTGCGCCGTGAACCCTGCGGTGTGGTCGGGCTGATCGTGCCGTGGAATTTCCCGATGGTCACCACTGCCTGGAAACTCGCCCCGGCCCTGGCTGCCGGGTGCTGCGTGGTGCTCAAACCATCGGAAGTCACGCCGTTGCCAGAGCTGGAACTGGCCGCGATCATCGCCGAGACCGGCCTGCCCAAGGGCGTGTTCAACCTGGTCTGCGGCACTGGCCTGGCGGTCGGCGCGCCGCTCTCGGCTGAGCCGCGCATCGCCAAGATTTCCTTCACCGGCAGCAACGCGGTCGGTGTTCAGGTCATGCAACGTGCTGCTGAAACCGTGAAGGGCGTGAGTCTGGAATTGGGCGGCAAGTCCTCACTGCTGGTGCTCAAAGACGCCGACATTGAACTGGCCGTGGAGTTGGCCTGCGGCGGTGGTTTCTTCAACGCCGGGCAAATGTGTTCGGCCACCAGCCGCGTGTTGGTCGCCGATGAACTGGCGGATGAATTCCTGATCCGTTTGCAGGCCCGCGCCGAAGCGATTCGCGTGGCCGACCCGTTCGACCCGAACGTGGAGATGGGCGCACTGGTCAATCAGGCGCAATACCAGCGCGTGCTCGGCCACATTGATCGTGGCTTGAGCGCTGGCGCCAGGCTGATTTGCGGCGGCAATCGTCCGGCCGATCTGCCGCGCGGATATTTTTTGCAGCCGACGATTTTCACCGAAGTGCCCCTCGACAGTGCGCTGTGGTGTGAAGAGATTTTCGGGCCAGTGATCTGCGTACGCAGTTTTGCCTCCGAAACCGATGCGATTGCCCTGGCCAACGACAGCCAGTTCGGCCTGGTGGCCAGCGTGGTCAGCCGTGATAACGCTGCCGCTGATCGGGTCGCCAACGCTCTGCAAGCGGGCCTTGTGTGGATCAACGCGCCGCAAGTGATCTTCCCGCAGACCGCTTGGGGTGGCTACAAACAGAGCAGCATCGGCCGCGAGTTGGGGCCGTGGGGCTTGCAGGCTTTCCAGGAAATAAAACACGTGATTCGGGCCGTCTAAGCGCTCGAAAAAGGTGAGCGCATGCCTCGTTCTGAGGCATGCGCCAGGGTCATGGCTACAATGAGTTTTTATCGATAGTCAGGTGTTTTGCACGACCTCAGGATGAAGCCGTCGACTCAGCTCAAGCCCTTTCAAACCGGGGGCTTAACGCAGATCTGAGCGCGCGGATGCAACGGTTGCGACCAACCTCATACTTAAAAAAACAAAGGGAGTCCTTCATGGGCCAGCATGATCTGAACAGGCGTCAATTCATCAAAACCGTGGGCGTAGCATCGGTTGCAGCGGCGGCCATGAGCATGCCCTTCATCCGGGCGAATGCCAGCGACACGCGCTTCCAGGGCAAGACCCTGCGCCTGCTGACCTGGTCCGATGACACCGGTCTGGCGGCACTGCGCAACATTGCGGCGACTTTCGAAGAGAAGTACGGCTGCAAGGTCATTGCTGACCGCACCGGCAGTACCTCGGAAATGGTCGCCAAACTCAAGGCCGGCGGTGATCGTCCGCAGTACGACGTCATCACCCTGGCAGGCGTCGGCGCCGAAGGTCTGGCCGCCGCCGGGCTGCTGGAAAAACCCGACCTCAACCGCATCCCGAACCTGGTGGACGTGCCGGAGAAATACCGCACGGGCGCCAACGGTCACGGCATCGGTTACCTGCTGTGGTGCAACAGTCTGGTCTACAGCACCCGCACCCAGAAAGAAGCGCCGGACAGTTACGCCGCGCTGTGGGACGCAGACCTGGCCCCGAACATCTTCCTGCCGCCGCCGAACTGGACCGAGGCCATGGACCTGATCATCATCGCCGCCAAACTGGCCGGTGGTGACGAACACAACGTCGAGCCCGGCTTCAAGAAGCTCGCTGAACTGAAAGAGCGCGTGGTGACCCTGGGCGAAAACCCGAACCAGATTGCCGAGCTGTTCCGCACTGGCTCCCTGGACATGGGCGGCTTGTACGCACCCGCGTTCTTCCCGAAACAGATCCGCGATCCGGCCTACGGTCTGAGTGCAACCTTCGGCATGAAGGAAGGTTTCTACACCGACCTGATGCAATCGGTGATGCCGAAGAATCGCCCCGGCGATACCGACATGGCCTACGCTTTTATCAACCACTCTCTGGACCCACTGGTGCAGGGCAAGATGGCTGAAGACATCTACAACGGCCCGGTCAACGCCAAGGCGATCATCTCCGCCGAAGCGCGCAAGAGCCCGTACATCCTTACGCCAGAGCAGATTGCCGACAAGGCGATCATGCACGACAACGCCTTCCTGGCCACCGTGCATGACCAATGGATTCGTCGCTACACGGAAATCTTTTCTTCCTGATCGTAGGAGCTGCCGAAGGCTGCGATCTTTTGATCCTGTTCTTCGGCGGCTCTGAAAAGATCAAAAGATCGCAGCCTTCGGCAGCTCCTACAGGACCGGGTGCGCGGATATTTCTGATCTTCCATTGACGAGACCTTTGCTATGGAACACCAACCTCTTACTCATCCGGTCGCCGCCGTGCCAGTGCGTTCGCGCCGTGGTGTGTCGCCGACCGCCCGCGCCTGGTTTTTCCTGTCGCCATCGATGCTGTTTCTCGGCGTGCTGATTGCTGCGAGCCTGCTGGTACTGCGCATGAGCGTCGGCACCAAAGGCGCGGAATGGACCGGGTTCAGCCTGGCCAGTTACGCCCAGTTGCTGGAACCGTATTACCTCAAGTCCCTGATGCTGACCCTGCGCCTGGCGCTGTTCAGCGCGGTGATCGCGGTGCTGCTGGCGATCCCGGTGGCTTACACCATGTCGCGCCTGACCTCGCCGTTTATTCGACGGATCTTCCTCGCTGCCGTGCTGCTGCCGTTGCTGGTCAACCTGCTGCTGCAAAGCTACGGCTGGCTGGTGATTCTCGGCCCGGGCGGGATGCTCAATCAGGCGCTGATGGGCCTGGGCCTGATCAAGCGACCGATCATGCTGCTGTACAACCAGAACGGCGTGCTGATGGGCCTGGTGCAAACCGCGTTCCCGCTGGCCGTGCTGCCGATTGCCAGCGCCATGCGTGGCGTCGCCCGAACTTACGAAGAAGCTGCCGCGACCCTGGGCGCCAGCCGCTTCCAGGTGTTCCGTCAGGTGGTGTTGCCGATGAGTTTTCCGGGGATCATCACCGGTGCGACGTTGGTGTTCGCCTACAACGCCAGCAGCTTCGTGGTGCCGCTGCTGCTCGGTGGCCGCCGGGTGCCGATGCTGGCGGTGATGGTGCATGACCAGATCGCTCCGCTGATGAACTGGCCCGCCGCGTCCGCTGCCGGTGTGGTGTTGATCATTACTACCCTGGCGATCATGACGTTGTCTGAATACATCACTGGCCGTCGTCGGCGCATGCTGGAGGCTTCGCAATGAGCACGTTGACCAAGAAGCGTTATTCGCTGCTGCCCGGGGAAACCGGCAAGTTCGCGGGCGTGTTGTCCGGTTTTATCCTGTTGTTGGCGGTACTGCCGATCCTGACGATGATCGTCATGTCGTTCAGCGGCGCCTCGAACCTCGACTTTCCGCCCAGCAGCTACAGCCTGCAATGGTATCGCGCGGCCTGGCACACCTTCGCTTCGCCGGACGCCAGCGATGTGCTGAGCCTGGGCAAAGCCATGACTACCAGCCTGATGGTGGCGTGCCTGACCATGGTCTTCGCCACGATCATCGCAGTGCCGGCGGCTTACGCACTGACCCGTTGCGAGTTCCGTGGCAAAGCCGTGGCCCTGCAATTGATGTCGCTGCCATTGGTGTTCCCGATGGTGGTGTTGGGCCTGGCATTGTTGTTGGTGTTCGACAGCTTGCCGTTCCAGATGACCACCTCGCGGCTGGTGATCGCCCACGTGATCCTCGCGTTGCCGTTCGTGGTGAAAAACTGCACGGCGGCGATGCTGTCGATTGGCAGCGAAGTCGAAGAGGCCGCGCAAATGCTCGGCGCCTCGCCGACCCGGGCGATTGTCGATGTGGTGGTGCCGCTGATGAAGTCGGGGATTCTGGCGGGGATGCTGCTGGCGTTCATCGTCTCGTTCAACGAATTCACCGTGACCTATTTCCTCTACACCATCGATGTCATGACCGTGCCGATCTGGATGTACAGCCGCACCGTGTCATCGCTCGACCCAACCGTTTTCTCGTTTGCCGTGCTGATCGTGCTGATCGACTTCGTCCTGATTTGGGCGCTCGAAAAGTTGGTTGGTGAAGGTGGCGTTTCGTTCTGATTCTTGAGGTGCAACATGACTGGTCTGATTCTGGAAAACGTCGAGAAACATTACGGCTCGGCCTGCGCGGTAAAGGATGTAAACCTGCATTTGCCTGAGGGCAAACTGGTGTGTTTTCTTGGCCCGTCGGGCTGCGGAAAAACCACTTTGCTGCGGATGATCGCCGGGCTCGAAACCCTGACCGGCGGCGAGATTCGCCTGGACGGTGAGGACATCGGCCACACCCCGGCGCACCTGCGTAACTTCGGCATGGTGTTCCAGTCGCTGGCGCTGTTTCCGCACATGACGGTGGGGGAGAACATCGCTTATCCGCTGAAACTGCGCGGCGTGAGCAAGGCCGATCAGCAGGCGCGGGTGGTGGAGTTGCTGGAACTGATTCAACTGCAGGAAATGATTGATCGCCCGGTGGCGAAACTTTCCGGCGGTCAACGCCAGCGCGTGGCGATTGCCCGGGCGATTGCCTCGCGGCCGAAAATCCTGCTGCTGGATGAGCCGCTGTCGGCGCTGGACGCCAAGTTGCGTGAATCGATGCAGGTGGAAATCCGTCAGCTGCAACAACGGCTGAACATCACCACGATCATGGTGACGCACGATCAGCGTGAAGCGATGACCATGGCCGATATCGTCGTGGTGCTGGGTGAGCACAAGGTGCAGCAAGTGGGCACGCCGATTGAGATCTATCGTCATCCGGCCAATGAATTTGTCGCGGACTTTATCGGCTCGGGCAACATCTTCCCGGCCACCGCGCTGGGTAATGGCAAGGTTGGCTTGCCCGGTGGTGATGCGCTGGAAGTGCCGATCTGCAGCAGTATTGTGGTCGGGGAGAAGATCAAGATGCTGATTCGCCCTGAGGATCTGCAACTGTCGCAACCGCAAGCCACGGCGGGGAATCGCCTGTTGGGCAAGGTGACGTTTGTGCGCGACATTGGCGCGACGATTGAAACGACGGTGGAGTGTTCAGGGGTGTCGTTTACCGCGCTGAGCACGCCGTGTCAGGGGTTTGGGTTGAGTATCGGCAATCCGGTTTCGGTGACGTTGCCGGCGGAGGCTTGCCGAGTACTCAGCGCCTGACCTTTAGCCTTATGCTGCCTTGACTGGCCTCTTCGCGAGCAAGCCCGCTGCCACATTAGACCGAGTAGTTCTGAAGAATGCGGTCAAATGTGGGAGCGGGCTTGCTCGCGAAGGGGGCGGCACAACCAACACAAATCTCAGCTAAACACTCAATCGTAACCGCGCCAAATCCCGTAGCGGCGGAGCCCCGAACAACCGGCTGTACTCCCGGCTAAACTGCGACGGGCTTTCATACCCCACCCGATACCCCGCCGCCGACGCTTCCAGCCCTTCGGCCAGCATCAAGCGCCGGGCTTCCTGCAATCGCAACTGCTTTTGATACTGCAACGGACTCATGGCCGTCATCGCCTTGAAGCGGTGATGCAGCGTCGACACGCTCAGGTTCACTTCCTTCGCCAGATCATCGATACGCAACGGCTGTTCATAGTGGCCGTTGAGCCATTTGATCGCCTGGCTGATGCGATGGCTCTGGCTGTTGGCGATGGCTATTTCATACAGTCGATGACCCTGCTGGCTGCGCAACAGGCGATACAGAATCTCCCGGCGAATCAGCGGCGCGAGCATGGCGATGTCTTTTGGCGTGTCGAGCAAACGGGTCAGGCGCAGTACGGCGTCGAGCATCGCCGCGTCCAGTCGTTCAACGTACAGCCCGCGCCCGGTGGGCCGGGTCGGCACGCCCATGGGGCCGGCGTCGGCGATCAGCGCGGTGATTTCCGCCGGGTCGATGTCCAGCCGCACGGCGAGGATCGGCTCTTCAGAGGTGACGGTCACCACGCGGCCGGTTACCGGCATCGAGACCGACACCACCAGGTAATTGAGCGGGTCGTAATTGAAGACTTCGTCGGCCAGCCGAACTTCCTTGCGCCCCTGGGCCATGATGCACAGTGCCGGTTGCGCCAGCACCGGGGCGAACTGATGGGTTTGACTGTGACGCGACATGAACAGCGAGCTGACGGCAGTGGCGTAATTGCCATCCTCGCTGGTATTGCGGCGGATGATCGCGGCCAGTTCCTCGCGCTGTTTCTCCATGTCGGCGTCCAGCGGGGCTTGAAAGTGATCGAACGACGACATGCAGGGCCTCCTCGGTGAGGCGTTGTTGATGGGAAGAGCATAAGTTTGTGCAAGCCACAGTGGTAGACACATCCTGCCTGATGCTTGCCTGATTCTGCATTGGGTTGTTTCGCGGCATTGTTTTAGCCGTGTCGCGGCGCTGAAACTTGCTTGAAACCGTTGTGTCATCGCACAGACATGTCTGGACCGGCGTTTCAGGCCGATTCACTGATCCTCGCAGGATTGTGCAACAAGCCGGCAGGAATCGACTAACGGCAACCCTGTTGCGCCGCCTAATCTTGGATCCTGTCGCAGCCCGTCCCTGGCTGCTACACAACTCCCTGGGAGGGTTGAACATGTCTACGCAGATCCCCGTCAGTCATATGGCCTTCGTTCGTGCCCGCGCCGGGCGTTCGGCAGAACTCGGTATTCGCCTGAGCGCGTTGATCGAACCATCGCGTGCAGCCAACGGTTGCCTGAGCTTTGCCCTGCAACACTCGCAATGCGATCCGGACCTGTGGCTGGTGTCCGGTTTCTGGACCCATCAACAGGCCATGACTGCTTACTTCAACACGCCGGCCATGGAGATTTTCGCCGAGCTGGTACAAGACCTGGTGGTCAACAGCCTGGATTTCCATACCTTCAAGGATGTCTCGGCTGCCCAGGCGTTGGGTCAGTCCACGGCGCAGGTACACAAACTGGCCGGTTGAGGGTTTAATGGCTCCATTCTCAATTAGCCAGGATCCGCGACATGGCACGTAAAGCCTTTGATCATTTTGAAGCTGTTTCCGCTGTCGTACCGGGCGAGGGGGGTTACCACGCCGCGATCGCCGTCAAAGCCATCGGTGGCGCGGGTGCGCCGCGCTTTCATAAAGTGCTTGAAGGGCAAATCTTCAAGACTGCCAACGAGGCCGATCTGGCCGCGGCCAAAGAGCTGACCCGCCTCAAAGACGTCAAAGAAGACGCCGGCCTGCTCTGGTAAGTTATTTTTTTGCCCCCGGGCGATACATTTTGAACAATGCCTCTGGTCCCAGCTGAAAGTAATCCGCTGGCCCGCCGCCGCGCAGAATCGGTTCTGCCGCGGCGGTGTCGTACACCCCATCCTTCAACAGCCACTTGGCGATATGCACGGCGACCACTTCGCCGAGAATCAGCCAGCTCGGCACCACGTTCCCGTCCGCGCGCTGCAACTGAATGATCTGCGTGACCTTGCATTCAAAGGACACCGGGCTTTCAGCGACCCGTGGCACCTGAATGATTTTCGATGCGGCGGGTGTTAATCCGGCTAGCTCGAATTCATTGGTGTCGGGCGCGACCATGGCGCTGCTCTGGTTCATCCGCTCGGCCAGTGGCCGGGTCGCCAGGTTCCAGGCGAACTCGCCGGTCTGCTCGATGTTGTTCAGGCTGTCTTTGCGCCCGACGCTGGAAAAACCAATGATCGGCGGAATGTAGTTGAACGCATTGAAGAAGCTGTAGGGCGCCAGGTTCAGGTGACCATTGGCATCTTGCGAAGAAATCCAGCCGATGGGGCGCGGGCCGACGATGGCGTTGAACGGGTCATGGGGCAGGCCGTGGCCGTTGGCGGGTTCGTAGAAGTGGATGTCGTCGGGCATGGCGCTGGATTTCCTGGAAGAGGGGCATTGGCCATAGTGCAAGTGCGCGCAGGTAATTTCCAGTCAGACGCAGATCCCTGTGGGAGCGGGCTTGCTCGCGAAGAGGGCGTGTCAGTCGACATCATTGTTGAATGTCACACCGCTTTCGCGAGCAAGCCCGCTCCCACAGTGGTTTGTGTTGATGTCGAACTTTGCGTACCCCCCAAAACGACTAAGCCCGGCCGAAGCCGGGCTATTCAATGCCCTCCAAGTGTTAACCGATGGCACCCGCCGTACCGGTTTTATCAAAGCCATCAGCGGCGATGGCGCCAGCAGTGCGGGTGTGATCGAAACCATCCGAGGCAACAGCCGTCGAGTGGGTGTGTTCGACGGCAGCAGTGGCTCCAGAAATGAAGTCTGCGGTGCCGGTTTTGTCGGAACCATCCGCGGCGTAGGTGTTGGCCGCCAGTACGGAGAGGGCCAGAGCGAAGAACAGTTGAGTTTTCATGTTAGTGACTCCAGGTTCATTTAAATTGATTTGAATTTACAATTTAATGCTAAAAACTATCGATTAATTAGATATTAAGGTCGTCGGGCTTTTTCGCTTTCGGGGCTTGGTTGAGCGCATCGCAATTAATCGATCAGGCAGGAGCAGGATGAGTTTCGGGCATTAACCGGTGATTAATCCGGGATGACAGTTTTTTCATGCAGGTCTACCCGACCCTCAGGCCTTCGTCGCTTTGGGGCCTGCAACTGATATACGTGCGTCATGCGGGTATGGATGCGCCCGGCTGGAAAAGGTCGCGGGGATTAGTGATTTTGCCGGGTTATGCGTGAAGCAATTTGCTTGCATGACAGATTTTTCATACAGCACCTACCTATTTTTCACCGCTTCGCCGCCAGTCTGCGCGTCGGCCATAACCCTAAGAAAACGGCCGTCATGACCACTGGAGTTTTACCCGTAATGAATAAGCTGCCTCAAATCACCCTGGCGTTCTGGGTGATGAAAATCTGTGCGACGACCCTGGGGGAAACCGCCGGTGACTTGCTGTCGATGACCCTCAACGTCGGCTACGCCATCAGCTCGCTGATTTTGATCAGTGTGTTCGTGCTGACCCTGGTCACGCAGTTGATGTCCAAAACCTATAAGCCGGTGCTGTACTGGATCGTGATTCTGTCCACCAGCACGGCCGGCACCACCATGTCCGACTTCATGGACCGCACCCTCGGGTTGGGTTACGCCACGGGTTCGATGATCCTGATTGCGATTCTGGCGGGGATCTTCTCAGCCTGGCGTCTGAGCGGCGACTCGTTGAACGTCAGCAAGGTCCAGACCTTTCGTGGCGAGATGTTCTACTGGATGGCGATTCTGTTTTCCAACACCTTGGGCACTGCGCTCGGCGATTACCTGGCCGACGACTCGGGCCTGGGCTTTGCCGGCGGCGCACTGTTGATCGGCTCCACCATCGCGGTGGTGGTGCTGCTCAAATACTTCACGAAGATTTCGTCGGTGCTGTTGTTCTGGGTGGCGTTCGTGCTGACACGGCCATTCGGCGCAACCCTGGGCGACTTCCTGACTAAACCCCATGAAAAGGGCGGCCTGGATTTCGGCACCATTGGCTCGTCGCTGGTGTTGGCGGGGGTTTTGGTGGTGATGATTGCGGGCGCGGCTTACGCGCAGAACAAGTATGGCAAGCGAGCGGTTGCCGAGTTGACTTAAAGCCGAGTTGCCCACATCGCGAGCAAGCTCGCTCCCACATTGGATCTGCGTACACCAGATCCTTGTGGGAGCGAGCCTGCTCGCGATGAGGCCGGAACAGTCACCTCAAATAAAGCAGTCAGTCCGTCTCGATCCGCGAATGCTTGCGGGTGTCTTTCATGGTCACGTACACCAGCAACGACACCGCGATGCAGGCCGTGACATACCAGTAGTAACCGGTTTCCATGCCGATGCTCTTGAACCACAGCGCGATGTATTCGGCGGTGCCGCCGAAGATCGACACGGTCAGTGCATACGGCAAGCCAACGCCCAGTGCACGAATCTCGGTCGGGAACAGTTCGGCTTTGACCACCGCGTTGATCGAGGTGTAGCCGCTAACGATGATCAGCGCCGCCATGATCAGGAAGAACGCGCCCCACCAGCTCTGGATGGTGTGCAGGGTGGTCAGGATCGGCACGGTGAACAGCGTGCCGAGCACGCCGAAGGCAATCAGGATCGGCCGACGACCCACCTTATCCGACAACGCGCCAATCAGTGGTTGCAGGCACATGAACAGGAACAGCGTGGCCGCCGAGATGCTGGTGGAGTCGGTGATGCTCATGCCGACGGTGTTCACCAGGTATTTCTGCATGTAGGTGGTGTAGGTGTAGAACGCCAGAGTGCCGCCCATGGTCAGGCCGACCACGGTCATCAGTTCCTTGGGATGGCGCATCAGCGTGCGCATGGCGCTTTCTTTCTTCTCTTTCTTGACCTTGTTGAACGACTCGGTCTCTTCCATGCCACGACGCAGGTAGAGCGCCACGACCGCACACAGCGCGCCGATGGCGAACGGGATGCGCCAGCCCCAGGCGTACAGTTGTTCGGTGGTCAGCACCTGTTGCAGCACGATCAGCACCGCCAGGGCGATGAGCTGACCGGAGATCAGCGTCACGTACTGGAAGCTGGAATAGAAGCCGCGACGTTCCTTGGTCGCCATCTCGCTGAGGTAGGTAGCCGAAGTGCCGTACTCGCCACCGACCGACAGGCCCTGCAGCAAGCGAGCGAACACCAGCAGGATCGGCGCACCGATACCGATGGTTTCATAATTGGGGCTCAGGGCGATCAGCAGCGAACCGAAGCACATCAGGTACACCGAGGCCATCAACGCACGTTTACGACCGGCACGGTCCGCGTAGAGGCCCATCAACCAGCCACCGATCGGACGCATCAGGAAGCCCACGGCGAAGATCGCGGCGGTGTTCATCAGTTGCGCAGTGGTGGAACCCGCCGGGAAGAAAGATTTGGCGAAGTACAGCGAGAACGCGGCGTAGACGTACCAGTCGTACCACTCGACCATGTTGCCGACCGAGCCGCTGAAGATCGATTTGATCCGGCTCGAAGTGGTTCTTTCTTTGGCGGGCGCGACGGCCGACCCGAGGGGCAGGGCGTTGGAGTTATCCATTGAAGGATCCTTCGTTTAATTGTTTTTGTGGAGCGCGTGTAAACGCAGCCTGCTGGGGCTATAGCAGGAGCTGTGCCAAAGGGCGGAGGGCCGGTTTAGAGGGGGTAGGAGGTTTTGTTGAGCGGAAATCCGCTTATTGCTTGGTGTCTGTGAGCGGAAAATTGCTCATTGAGGTTGGGAGTTGCTTTGTCTGCACCGGCCTCTTCGCGGGCAAGTGCCGTCACTACAAAAATCAGCTGTCGTGCAGGAACATCTCCCGACTCAACCCATGCCGCTGAAGCTTTTCATTAAACGTGCGGCGCGGCAGTTGCAGCTCTTCAAGCACCGCTTTCACATCACCCTTGTGCCGGGTCAGCGCCGCGCGCAAGCAATGCGCTTCAAACGCTTCCTGTTGCGCCGCCAGCGACTGGCCAGGGTCGATGCCCGCCGGTTCTGGCTCACCGAGGCCCAATACCTGGCGCTCGGCCACGTTCGCCAGTTCCCGCACATTGCCCGGCCAGTCGTGGCTCAGCAGATGGCTCAGTTGCGGGCCGCTCAAGGGCGGGAAGGTCCGTCCCAGGCGCTCGGCCGCCTGCTGGGCAAAGGTTTCGAACAACAGCGGAATGTCTTCCCGGCGCTCGCGCAACGGCGGCAGGCGCAACTCGGCGACGTTCAAACGGTAGGCCAGGTCCTCTCGAAAACGCCCGGCGCGGGCTTCGTCCAGCAGGTCGGGTTTGGTCGCGGCGATGATCCGCAAGTCCACACGAATGCTCTGGTTAGACCCCAGCCGCTCAAGCTTCTGCTCCTGCAACACCCGCAACAACTTGACCTGCTGCGCCAGCGGCATGCTTTCGATTT
Organism: Pseudomonas sp. ASL4; assembly: GCF_056680395.1. Taxonomy (NCBI): domain Bacteria; kingdom Pseudomonadati; phylum Pseudomonadota; class Gammaproteobacteria; order Pseudomonadales; family Pseudomonadaceae; genus Pseudomonas; species Pseudomonas sp. ASL4. The sequence goes on from NZ_CM155280.1 coordinate 2,239,257, forward strand.
CATCGAGAAACAGCGTGCCGCCGTCGGCGTATTCGAGCTTGCCGATGCGCTTGCCCGAGGCGCCGGTGAACGCGCCACTTTCGTGACCGAACAGCTCGGCCTCAAACAACTGCTCGGGAATCGCCGCGCAGTTCAGGGCCACGAACGGCTTGTCAGCACGCGGACCGAAATCATGCAGGCAGCGGGCGACCAACTCTTTGCCGCTGCCGGTTTCGCCACGGATCAATACGTTGACCGGCAACGTCGCGAGGTCCAGCACCTGCCGGCGCAACGTCTGCAAGCCGCGGGACACACCCAGCAGCGTGGCGTCGAGTTTGGCTCGGTTATCGGCCTGTACGTGCAGGGCCCGGTTTTCCAGCACCAACCGGCGCTTTTCCAGGGCCCGGCGCAAACTGCCGAGCAAGGTTTCCGGGCTAAAGGGTTTTTCGAGGAAGTCGTACGCGCCGTCGCGCATCGCTTCGACCGCCATCGGCACATCGCCGTGGCCGGTCAACAAAATCACCGGCAAGTCGGCATCACGCCGCTGCACTTCGGCCAGCAGTTCCAGGCCGGTCATGCCGGGCATGCGCACGTCGCTGAGGATGACGCCGGGGAAGTGGGCCGGCAACTTTGCCAGGCATTCATCGGCACGGCTGAACAGCTGCACCTCGAATCCCGACAGGCTCAGCCACTGTTCTACGGCGCTGCGAATGCTGCTTTCGTCGTCGACCACGATCACCGAATTCAGCATGAGAGGGGCACCTCCAGATCGATCGGCAAGGTCAGGGTGAACACCGCGCCATTGTCGTGGTTGTCGGCCGACAGGCGCCCACCGGATTCGTGCGCAATGGCAAACGAGACCGCCAGCCCCAGGCCCAAGCCATCGCCCACCGGTTTGGTGGTGAAGAATGGATCGAAGACGTTCGGCAGGTGTTCTTCGGCAATGCCGCCACCGTTGTCGGAAACGCTCAGGCGCCACAGTTGCTCATCGGCTTCGAGGCGGATTTCCAGGCGTTTGCAGGGTTTGTCCTGCACGGCGTCGAGGGCGTTGCGCAGCAGGTTGATCAGCACTTGTTCCAGGCGAATCGCATCACCACGGACCCAGGCCGGGCGCGTCAGGTGCAGCACGGTGCTGACGTTTTCATCGCGCAGGCGCGCATCGAGCAACTGCAAGGATTGATCGACCACCGCCGCCAGGTCCAGCCGTTCGCGCAGGCCACTGGGGCTTTTGCGGGCGAAGGTTTTCAGGTGGCCGGTCAACGCAGCCATACGCGTCAGCATGTCGTCCACCGGTTTCAGCGCCTTGTAGGCGTCATCGACCCGGCCGTGATCGAGCAGCAGCCTCAGAGTAGCAAGCTGCATGCGCTGGGCGGTCAGCGGCTGGTTGATTTCGTGGGCCAGCGCCGCGGACATCTGCCCCAGCGCTGCAAGTTTGGCCGATTGCACCAGACCGTCCTGGGCGGTGCGCAGGTCGCGGGTGCGTTCTTCCACCAATTGTTCGAGTTCTTCGCGGCTGCGCTGACGCATTTTCGCCAAGCGCCAGCGCTGGTAGAGGAACAGCAACAGAAACACCACCGCCAGCCATAACCCGGCGGCAGCGAGGCCAGCATTGCGGCTGTCTTCGAAAGCGACTTGCGGGCGGCGCAACAGGTGCAAGGTCCAGCCTTCGGCGGGCAGCGGCAGGGATTCCCACAGGTAATCCGCCGTGCCGTCGGGGCCCTCGACTTGCGCCAGGTCGCTGTTGTCGTCAAAGCGCCGTTTCGATTGATAGGCCAGCGGCGACAGCGGTTGCTTGTCGTATTGGCGCGTGTTCTTGAGTTCGGCGTGATCGCTGTCGCTCAGCGGTTTCAACTGGCGATAGCGCCAGCCCGGCTGGTTGGCGATGAAGATAATCCCGCGGGCATCGCTGACCAGCAGCGTGTCTGTGCCTTGGCTCCATTCACGCTCAAGTTCGGGAAACTCGAGTTTCACCACCATGGCGCCGAGGAACTCTCCGTTGTCCCGGGTCACCGCGCTGGACAGGAAGTAACCGGGAATGCCGCTGGTCACGCCCACCGCATAAAAGCGCCCGGTGCCTTGAGTTCGAGTCTGGCTGAAGTAGGGGCGAAAGCCGTAGTTGTGGCCGACGTAACTGCTGGGCAAGCGCCAGTTGCTGGCGGCCACGGCCAGGCCGGTGTGATCGAGCAATTCCAGGGTCGAGGACTGCGCGGCGCCGTTGATCTTTTCCAGTTTGCGGTTCAGCAGGTCCTGTTGTTCAGGACTCACCGGGCCATCGAGGGCCGAACGCAATTCCGGGTCCAGCGCCAGCACGGCGGGCAGGGCGCGGTAGCGGTCGATCAGGGTGTGCAGGGAATTGGCGTACAGCGCCAGTTGCTGGTTGGCGCGGGCGGCGTCTTCTTCCAGGGCCTGACGTTCGGCGTGACGCATCGCCAGCCCCGCAGCGAGGGCTGCGCCGGCGAGGATCAACAGGGTATACAACGACAAACGCAGGGTACGGGAAGTCGGCAGCATGCTGGCGCAAATAGGTGGGAAGTCGGGCGGGCACCATAGCATGGTGGGCCCGCCGGGGGAGATGGTGCATGGCAGAACATCTGATGGCGCGAATAGCTAGAGTCTCGTTCCTCCATATTCCCTGACAAGACGGCTGGAGCCAGGGGTGCCCCCAAGACGATGAGCACCCTGGTCGGAGCGTCTTCCGAAGTCATCCGGAATGTAATCCTTTTCATATCCCTTGAGAGGCCCCATCGCACGAAGCCTTTCCAATAAATTAACTGTTTGGGGCGAAGAACTCCCTAGCTCTTTTTCGGCCAGGAGTAACTCACTAATGAGCAGGTTTTGTGCTTCCTCAGTCACTGTTTGATTCAATTTAAGCGTAAACATTTCCTGCTCGATTCTGCCCATACGCGCGGCTCCCTGAGCCTTTGTCGCAGCCTTACTGGCTTTAATTACGCCGTCCCTGAATTCATCAACTCGCTTGTTAATTAGGGTATGAAGGGGCCCTAGGCTGGCTCCTGTCGCACTTGCCACAAGTACATAGTTGGAATGCACCATATTATGGTGCTGGGTTACTTCGAATATCTGCTCTTGATACTCCGGATACCCGGGATCGTCCGGACCAACAGGGTCGGGAACTCCGGGCCACATGCTCCAAATCGACCATGCTGGATTAGGATGAAGAACGTTTGTCAGGGCCTGCGCCCCGTATGTCCCGGCGGTCGAAATGATCCACGGGGTCAAAGAACCTGTACCGCCTTCAGGGAACACGAGTTTTGCCAGCCAGGAGTTGGCTATCGTTAATCCCATTTTTTCCGTTTTTTGCTTCCAATAATCTTTATCACGCAACTGACGGCCCCAGACAGTCCATGAGTCAGGCATCGGGGGAGGATTGTCTTGCGGGTTTTCTGGAAGATTAGGGCCAAAGAAAACCGGCTCAGCTGCCAAGTCGTTCATTTCAATACTGACAGCAGGGTCCGATGGACTTCCTCCTGTGTCATCCACTAGGCTAATCGGGTTATTCCGCACCATCCGAAACACATTCAACCCATCCACAACCCCCAACGGATCCGGATTCACCCACCGCCCCAACCACGGCGCCAGATACCGCAACCCGTAATACAGCAACCCGCTTGCGTCCTGCTCCTTACCTGAATACCGAATGGTCTTGTAGTCCGCCTCAATCTGCGAGCGCGCCGCCCACCACGCTGTGCCGCCATAGGGGTAATACCCTTCGTGGCTGATGACGGCGGCGGTTTTGTCCAGTTCCAGGCTGCTGGAGCCCAAGTGATCATCGATGCTGTAGCGCAATTGATCAGCCTCGATTTCAGCAGGTTTGCCAGCGACCCAGTGCAGGCAACGCACGCTGCCACGGCCCAGCGCCACACTGATCACTTGCAGTTCTTCGCCGCTGTCCAGGGTGCGGATTTCCAGTCCCGGCAGATAGCGCACTTCCCGCTGATGAACCACGGTTTTGGCTTGGGCCGAGCTGACTTTGCGCACCCGCGCACCGCTGCTGTCGTAGCGGTAGTACTCGTCATCATTGGCGCCGTTGTCACGGTTGACCGTCGTCAGTTTTTGCAACTGATTGCGTCCGTCCCACTGCATCGGTTGTGCGCCGGGCACCAGGGTTTTCAGGTTGCCGTTAGGGTCGAATTGCTGCTCGAAGTCTGGCGCCGGTGCACCTTCCTCCCACGGCAAGGCGCGGTTGCTGCCCTGCGCCACGCGCATCGTGCGGGTGTAGTTGTTGCCAGGGCGGATGTGCCGCAGCACGGTGAAATTGCCGCCCGCGTCGTACTCGTATTCCTGGGTGTAGTTGAGCAGCAGGCTTGGGTCGATGGGGCTGATCAGGTCCGGTAAACCGGGCCGGATGCTTGCCCCGACGGCTTCACGTCCCCTGGCGGTGGAGAGTTGATAAAGGCTGTCGTAGGTGTAGGTGGTTTCTGGTTCCACCCGCTGATTGGCGAAAAAGCCCAAGGGCTTGAGGTGGTCCATCTGATGGGTAATGTTGCCCACGTGGTCGTATTCGTAACTCAGGTTTTGCAATGTGCCTTTACTCGGGGCCGCAGCACTGAGGCGTAGCAGCCTGCCGGTGCTGGCCTCAAAAGTCGCCGTGGTGACCACCGCGTTGCCGGCGGTCTGGCTGAGTAATTGTCCTTCGGCGTTGTAGTCCGTGGCCGTCAGCAGTGGCTCGGGCGTCTTGCCCTTGAGGGTCAATGCAATGCTCTTGAGTTGGCCGGCACGGTCCAGGGTCCAGTGATGTTGATGGTCGGCGGCATCCGTCTGTTCAATCAATTCACCCGCGGGGCTGTAGCGCTGAAGGGTGGTATAGCGTTTGTCGGATTCGAGCAGGGTATCCCGTGCGGCGATGTCCAGCGGCCAATCAGCGGCTTGTTCATCCGGCAGAAAGCGTCGGGTCTGGCTGATGACTTGACCGGTCAGGGCCTGTTGATTGAACAGCAGCGTGCCGGCGGGGTCGTCATGGCGCAGCAACTGGCCGCACTGATTGCGCGCGGCAAACTCGGTGGCGTTGGTGGCGTAGGTCAGGCGTTCTACGGTGTGTGCCGGTTGCCCGGCCATCGTTTCATACAGCGCGACCGGGCGCAGGTGCAGGTCGTACTCGCTGCGCCGATAACTGCCTCGCCCGTCCCAGCTTTCCAGCGTTTGCTGCGCCTCTGCGGGCAAACTCAGGCGCCAGCCGGCGTCCACACTGTCACTGCTCAAGGCTGCCCCGGACAGGCTGTAAACCGTCTGCAGGTTGGCCCGCAGGGCGGGTGCCAGAAAGCGTGGATCACGCTGTTTCACCAAGCGACCGGCCGCGTCGTATTCCGAGCGCGTGACCCGTGCGACGGCAACGACACTGCTGTCGCGACGCCAATACGCGACTTGGCGCAGTGGCTGCCCCCGGCTGTCGATCACCGCCAGGTTCGGAGTGTGTCGATCGAGGCGGGTGTTCATGGCGTCACCGTTTGCGTGGCCTGCATTTCGGCCATGGCTTGTTCATAGGTATCGTTTTCATCGAAAGCGATGGTGTACCAGGTGCGGTACCACACCTCTTGGCGCAGTGGTTTTTTCGCCAGCAAGGTACGGGTCGGCCGGCCGGCGGGGTCGTAGAACTGTTGGTCGTGATAGCCGGTTTTGCGCAGTGCTTGTGTGTTGATATGACGGTACTGATCAGCGAAAAACGGCCGGTAGACCCGCACCTTTTCGCCTTTGTTGTTGTACTCCACCGGCTCGCTGACCCGCCAGCGCCGAACGGCCTCGGCTTCCTTTGGCGTACCGTCGGGGTTGAGCGCCAGGTCGCCTTTTTCGTCGACCACCCAGGCCTTGCCCGGTTCGACTTCCTGCTTGGTTTGCAAGGCTCGGCCAAAGCCGTCCCAGCACGCCACGCTCACGCGGATTTGCAACGCATCATCGCCAGGGTAACGGTCGGCTTGCAAGGCGGCGATGTGGACCGGTTCGCGTCGGGCTTCGTCGACGTACTGCTTGAGCAGCGTCTCGTCGGCAGACGGGTTTTCCAGACCTTCAAGGTGTAACCGGGCGCGGGTGCAGATATGGCCGGTGGGCAGTGCGTAACCTTCGGCGCGGGCCCAGATCAGCCAGGGCGTTGTTGCCGCTTTTGAAACGCGGCCCATCCAGCTGAACGGGTCGCTGAAGCTGGCCGTGGCGTAATCGCCGAGGACGGTTTTTGGCGCGTCGATAGCGTCCTGGGGGTGACGGTCCGGCGGAGGGACATAACCTGCGAGTTTTTTGAAGCCCACCTCTTCACCCAGTTCTGTCCCGTGAAAACTCGTCACCAGCACCTCGCCAAAGGCGTTATAGCAAGCCTCCTGAATGTTCTGGTTCGGGTCTTCGATGGCCGCCGGCAAGAAGGAGCGGTAATCAGTGTTCAGCGTGCGAGTGGCGCAGCCATCCGGTAACGTCACCGCCGTGGCCAGGCACCAGTAAGGCTCGTCGTAACTGACCTGGGTGATGCCGTGACTTTGGGTCTGGCGGAATTCCTTGACGTTAAAAAACTTGTCCAGCCCGTGGTAGACGGGGAAGCCGCGCCACACTGACCATAAATAGTTTTTGGCGTCTGTGGGATCGGCGGGTTCGCCTGCTTTGGCATCGGGCAGGAACGGCACCATGATGTGATAACCCACTTCTTTGGATTCGAGCTTTTCCTTCAGGTTGAACGGCATGTTGCCGCCAGCGTCCTTGAGTTTGTCGTAGGCGCTCAGGGCTGTGGCATCGAGTTCGGCTGCTTCCAGATAATCGGGCAAGGCCTGGAAGGTCGCGTTGCCGGGAGGCATCACTTGGCCGGTGGCGGGATCCTGGTAGTGTTGTTGAGACATCCCCATCAATACCGATGCCTTGGCCCAGTCACCGTCGTACTCGGCCCATGTCAGAAAGTTTTCATGGTTGATGTCTTGCGGGCGCAGTTTGTTTTTGGCCAGCACCAATGCATTGCCACGCTGGCGATACGGCAATCGCAGACGCCAGGCTTGTGCATCATCGAGGTGGATGTACTCGGCGCGTGCCTCGGTCAGGTACCAGTCTTGCTGGGCGGGATCATGGGCGTCAGTCCACCAGGTGTTTTCATAGCACTCGTCGCGATCGTCACCCGCTTCGCACACGATAAAAGGGGGAGGGTCATCGACGGTGTTGCGCCGTGCGTAGTGCACGGTAAAACCATGGATCAGGCCGCCGAACTTGTCCCACTCCAGATTCACCGTGTGTTGGCACAGCGGATCGTCGGCGACTTGCGGTTCGTATTGATAGGCGATGCTTTCCAGTGCCAGCGGTTGCAGCACCGCGTAGGGCTGATGCTCGCCCTTGGGCCGGAGTTCGCGCACCAGGAAACGGCTTTCCTGTACGGCGTAGGGCACGGCACTGGCGGGGTCATCATCGGCGGCAAACACTTCTGTGCGCAGTACCGAACCGCTGAGGGTGCGGGCCATCTCTCGGGCCAGGCCCTCGTCGGGAACCAGCGAACGGCCTGCCGCATCATTGAGGTGGTATTCCTGCAGCAGGGTGTTGCCCAGGGGCACCGCCAAGGGATCGCGGTTGTAATAACCGTCGTAGCGCAGGTCCACGGCTTTACCGGTATGAAACCAGGTTTTACTGAGGATCGGCGCGGTGAAGCCCAGGCTCGTGCGTTCGGCGGCCGTCGCTTCGGTGTCGGTTTGCAGCAACAGGCCAAAGCCGCGGAACTCCCGTTCGTAGCGGTCGTAAAACCCCTGGCGATAGCTGAAGCCCTGAGTCAGGCAATTACCGGTGATTTCATCGAGTTGGGTCTGTTGTTTGACCAGGTGCATGGCAAAGGGCAGGTCGGACACCGGGTCTTTCCCGGCAGCAATCAACTGCACTTTCTCATCCAGCCATTCCTGGGCCGAACTGCGATAGGTCACGCCGGTGGCCGCGCCCATATTGTTATTCGTGGCGTTCACCAGATAAGGCTTGGCCTGCACAAAATCGTAGCGCCAGTGCCTCGGTGACATGTGCGGCACCGTCAGGATCAGGCTGGAACAACCCAGCCCTTGCAGGTCCGCGGTGCTCACCTGGCTGAACCGGTCATAACGTACCCCTTCGGGCCAGGGCAGGTCGGTGGCAGTCGGGTCATAACCATTGCCGGCGCGGTTCATGAACACCCGAAAGCGGTCGGACTCAAGGTAAATCAAGTCCGTCGCGCCGGAACCGTCGAGGTCGGCCAGGCGCACCTGCGCCGCGTTGAACGTGGCGTAATCGAAGGGCAGCGCACAGAGCACAAAACCTTTGTCGAATCGCCCGCGGCCCAGGTTTGGCCAGCATTTGACTTCGTTGTGACGGATGCGAATCAAATGTTGCTGGCCGCTTCCGAGCACATCGCTGAAGGCCACCAGTTCAGTCTGACTGTTGCTCAGCAAGGGCAGGGCGTCGTCATCGTGGGGCACATCGTTGCCGTGGGCGAAACCGGTTTCGCGACGGCTGGCGTACAGCCGCACGCTGCGGGTGCCGATCAGTGCCAGGTCCGTCAGGCCTTTGCCCACCAGGTCGGCCAGCTGCGCCGAAGGGTGGAAGAATTCGCTGGGGAAGGCGTCATACGCCACGAAATTCGACCAGGTGCGATCCGGGTTGAGGGTGAAAAAACCGCTGAGCCCCGGTTGAGCAATCACCCAGTCGAGCTTGCCGTCACCGGTCAGGTCGCTCAAGGACTGACGCAGCGGTTTGCGGCTGTCGGCAACGGGAATATGCGGCAATAGATGCCAGTCACCGTAACGCACATCATCGGGGCCGTTTTCGCCCCGTTCGGGCTCGCGGTAGTACCAGGCCTTGTCACTGCGAAACAACACGCCAGGCAAACCTTCGCCGTACAAGTCCACCAGTTGGTAGGGCTGGCCGTCATTAAGACCAGGCATGGCCGGGAACTCGACATAACCCTGGCGCCCTGGGTCGAGTTCGAAGGCGTTGTACATAAACTCCATCGGCGGGCGGCTTTCCATCTGACCGCGACTGTCATACGCCTGGATATGCGCCGCCGTCAGGTGGTTGTAGCCCAGAGGGCTGGGGCGATGTTCCAGTAGCAGGCGCTGGACCAGCACCGGGGCGGGCTCCAACTCGACGGGGAAATGATGAAACATCAGCACCTGCCGGCACAGGCGCCGGGTACCCAGTTCGAAGCCGTAGGCATAGTTCCAGAACGGATCGCTGCGCACGGACCAGTCGTTGTACTCATCATCGGGCTGTGAATAGGGCGGGCCGTAGACCGGTTTTTGGCTCAGGTCGTCGCTGCGTTCGCCGTAATCGAACAGCAGGTGGAAATGCCATTGCACAGCCTTCCAGCCATTGGCGTCCCAGGCGTACAGGTCGGCGGATGCCACGGCATTGCCATAAAGCACCCGATGCAGGTAACGCTGGGCGCGATAGTCACGAAATTGCGGGGCGGCCGGCTCGTCGACTTCGGCCAGGTATTCGTAAACCACGTGCTCGCCACGAAGAGTAAGGCTTTCGTCGATCAGCCAGACGCCGACATGCGTCTTGTCCTTGGCATCGGCCCGGCGCGAAGCCTCGGTTTTGCCGTAGCAGTGCAGGCTGCCGTCGGCTCCGTGGATCAGCCAGAACCCCGACGAATCGGCGGCATTGCTCCAGTGCTCGATCAAGTCGAAGGCGCCTTCGACCCGTGGCCAATAGCGCACGACCTGATGACTGCCAACGTTTTTGCCGTTGTACGCCGAGACCGTCCTGGAGATGATCCGTCCGTCATCACCCTTCTCGGGCATCCACACGTCACCGCTGGGCCCCACGATCTGGTTGCTGCCGTCATAGGTCGGCACGCCTTGGGCGGTGCGCAAGGTGATGGCGTTAGTGGTCAGCCGCCAACCGATGCCAAAGGGGCTGTTGCCCACATCGCTGCTGTAGCCCAGACCCAGCGCCGGCACCAGGTCGCGATTGGGCGCCTTGCTGATGGGCAGCGGCAATTCCAGCGATGCCGCACCGTTGGTGCCCACCGCGCCCTGGCCCTTGCCGATGCTCTGGATGGCACCGCCACCCTTGGGAAGGGCGGGGGCGTTGATGTCGAGGGTGCCTTGCTGTTCCGTGGCCATCTGCATATCCGCCGTGAAGGATGCAACGATGACTTGCAACTTATCAGGTAGTACGAAGGCTGTGACCTGTCAGATCTGACAGGCTGAAGGGGAAGTCTTAGAACGATTCGCTGACCCTGTCGCTCTTTTAATCGCCTTTTTTCAGGGGAAAAAAAACCGGTCTATCGTTACGGATAGACCGGTTTTTGACTGGCAAAAAGTACTTACTGCACTTCCACCGCCAGGCTTTCACTGATCTTTTTCTGCCAGATGGCAGGACCGGTGATGTGTACCGACTCGCCCTTGCTATCGACCGCAACGGTGACCGGCATGTCCTTCACGTCGAACTCGTAGATGGCTTCCATCCCCAGTTCGGCGAACGCCACGACGCGGGATTTCTTGATCGCTTGCGCCACCAGGTAAGCCGCGCCACCGACCGCCATCAGGTAAACGGCTTTGTGGTCCTTGATCGCTTCGATCGCGGTAGGGCCGCGCTCGGATTTGCCGATCATGCCCAACAGGCCGGTTTGCTCAAGGATTTGACGGGTGAACTTGTCCATCCGCGTAGCAGTCGTCGGACCGGCAGGGCCAACCACTTCCTCGCGCACCGGATCAACCGGGCCGACGTAGTAGATGAAGCGACCCTTGAGGTCGACCGGCAGGGTTTCACCCTTGTTCAGCATCTCGACCATGCGCTTGTGCGCAGCGTCGCGACCGGTGAGCATCTTGCCGTTGAGCAGGACGGTTTCGCCCGGCTTCCAGCTCTGCACGTCTTCAGGCGTCAGGGTGTCGAGGTTGACGCGGCGAGCCGATGGGCCGGCTTCCCAGACGATTTCCGGGTAGGCGTCCAGCGGTGGTGCTTCGAGCGAGGCCGGGCCGGAACCGTCGAGCACGAAGTGCGCGTGACGGGTGGCGGCGCAGTTCGGGATCATGCACACCGGCAACGAAGCGGCGTGGGTCGGGTAATCCATGATCTTCACATCGAGCACGGTGGTCAGGCCACCCAGGCCCTGTGCGCCGATGCCCAGTTGGTTGACCTTCTCGAACAGCTCCAGACGCATCTCTTCGATACGGTTGGACGGGCCGCGCTTTTTCAGCTCGTGGATGTCGATGGATTCCATCAACACTTCCTTGGCCATCACCGCAGCTTTCTCGGCGGTGCCGCCGATGCCGATGCCGAGCATGCCCGGTGGGCACCAGCCGGCGCCCATGGTTGGCACAGTCTTCAGGACCCAGTCGACGATCGAGTCGGACGGGTTGAGCATGGCCATCTTCGACTTGTTCTCGGAGCCGCCGCCCTTGGCCGCCACGTCCACTTCCACGGTGTTACCCGGAACGATGGAGTAGTGGATAACGGCCGGGGTGTTGTCCTTGGTGTTTCTACGAGCGCCCGCCGGGTCGGCGAGGATCGAGGCACGCAGGACGTTTTCCGGCAGGTTGTAAGCCTGGCGCACGCCTTGGTTGATCATGTCGTCCAGGCTCATGGTGGCGCCATCCCAACGCACGTCCATGCCCACGCGGACAAATACCGTCACGATGCCGGTGTCCTGGCAGATCGGGCGGTGGCCGGTGGCGCACATGCGCGAGTTGATCAGGATTTGCGCCATGGAGTCACGGGCCGCTGGCGATTCTTCGCGCAGGTAGGCTTCGTGCATCGCCTGGATGAAGTCAACGGGATGGTAATAGGAAATGAACTGCAGGGCGTCGGCAACGCTCTGAATCAGGTCGTCTTGCTTGATCACGGTCATGAGTCGCGCTCCTCTAAAAGACGGGAACATTCAATAAGGTGCTTGCAGCTTGGGTGCATCGGTCGGTTGCAAGCACCTTTACAAGGCACGCCGGGGCTGCTGGCGCGACGCTAAAAAGGCGCGGCAGTATAACTCGGCTCGCGGGTCGGCACACATTGGCTTTTGGTAGGAGATGACCTGTGGCGAGGGAGCTTGCTGTGGCGATGGCGCTTGCTCCCGTTGAACTGCGCAGCAGTCCTTATTTTGGGGCCGCTTCGCAGCCCAGCGGGAGCAAGCTCCCTCGCCACAGAAGCGGTCATGCCCATAAATACGAGTCAAACGGGCCATGCTTTTGACGCCAGTTTTTCGCCCCGAGAATTGAATGGTTATTTATCGGTCACGCCACTAAAGTGGCAATCGGCCTGTAGAGTAGGACACTCTTTCAGCCTCTTTTCCTTTGGTGAGTCAACGATTGACCCATAACGCCATCCAGCGCCTGTTGCTCAAACGTTTTGCCCTCGCGGCCGGCACCTATGCCCTGGCATTGCTGCTGCTGTGGCTGGCGTTTTTCACCGGGCACTACGATGAGCCACTGGCCGGCGTCGCCGTTGGCAGTGCGTTGGTGGTGATCAGTCAGGCGGCGTTGTTCGCAGTGTTTTACAGCGGTTGCAACCTGCGCTTTAGCGACCCGAGCCTGACCGAAGTGCAGGTATTGCTGGGCCTGGGCTGGCAAACCTGGTTGATCTTTCACCTGGACGGGGCCCGCGGCGCGTTTCTGGTGTTCTATGTTCTGATTCTGCTGTTCGGCCTGTTCCACCTGTCGCGTCGTGCCTTTGTGCGGTGTGCGTTGCTGGTGTTCTTCAGTTTCAGCGCCATCACCTTGTGGGACGGTTACCACTTCCAGTTGCCCGATCCGGCATTGGCGCTGTTGCAGGTGTGCGTGCTGTTTATGGTGCTGGTGTGGCTGGTGCTTTACGCCCGTTACGTCCAGGCCTCGCGTCAACTCATGCGCCAACGGCGCTTCGCCTTGCAGGCGCATCAAGACACTCTGCGCGGGATGATGCGCCAGCTCGAAGACCTGGTGGCCACCGACGAACTCACCGGGCTGTTCAACCGCCGCCACTTCCTGCGCCTGGCCTCCCGCGAGCTCAACGCCATGGACGCGAGCGTGATCCACGGCTTGGCGCTGATCGACCTCGACCACTTCAAACGCATCAACGATGTGCATGGCCACGCCGCTGGCGATCAGGTGTTGCAAGCCTTCGCCGGGGTGGCCACGGCCTGCCTGCGTGATGGTGATGTGCTGGCCCGTTACGGCGGCGAAGAATTCGTGGTGTTGCTGCCCGACTGTGATGCCGAGCGCCTGACCTCCTGTTGCGAACGGCTGCGCATTGCCTTTACCGATGTCGAGTTGTTCGGCCTGAATGTGCGCAACCTCAGCTTGTCCGCCGGCATGACCCTGCTGGAGCTGGGCGATGACCTCGACGATGCCCTGCAACGTGCCGACCAGGCGCTATATCGCGCCAAACGCGACGGCCGTAATCGTTGCGCGGCGGCGTGGGAGAACATCGATGCCTGAGTTACGAGTCGGCGAACGCCAGTGGTCGGTGGCGGCGGGCAGCAACCTGCTGGATGCCTTGAATCAAAAGGGTGTATCGGTGCCTTACAGTTGCCGCGCCGGCAGTTGCCATGCGTGCCTGGTGCAATGTGTACAAGGCACGCCCAGCGACAGTCGCCCCGATGCGCTGAGTGCCGAGCAACGTCAGCAAGGTTGGCGCCTGGCCTGTCAGTGTTCGGTGGTTGAGGACTTGCAAGTACACGCCTTCGACCCGCAACAGGACGGTCGCCCGGCTGAAGTCGCCGCCGTTGATTGGCTCAGCACCAGCGTGTTGCGTTTGCGCGTGATCCCTGTGCGTGCGCTGCGCTACAGCGCCGGCCAGCACCTGGTGTTGTGGGCCGGCAACGTGGCCCGGCCGTATTCCCTGGCCAGCCTGCCGGAAGAAGACCGCTTCCTGGAATTTCACCTCGATTGCCGTCAGCCTGGCGAATTCAGCGACGCGGCGCGCCAGTTGCAGATCGGCGACACACTCCGCCTCGGTGAACTGCGCGGCGGTGCCCTGCATTACGACCCGGACTGGCACACTCGACCGCTTTGGCTATTGGCGGCCGGCACCGGTCTGGGGCCGTTGTTCGGGGTGTTACGTGAAGCGTTGCGCCAGGATCATCTGGGCGCCATCCGTGTCATTCACCTGGCCCATGACGCCAACGAGCATTACCTGGCCAAACCCCTGCAAGCCATGGCCGTTGGCCGTGAAAACCTCACGGTCGAGCTCTGGACCCCGGCCGAGTTGCCACAGGCGTTGGCGCAACTGCGGCTTGTTTCAAGGCAAACCCTGGCCTTACTCTGCGGTGCCCCCGACAGCGTCGACGCCTTTGCCCGGCGCCTGTACCTGGCGGGATTGCCGCGCAATCAACTGCTGGCTGATGTCTTCCTGCCCCGTGGTTGAGCGCTGACCGTTTAACGACGCGAGACTCGCCATGCCCGATGCCATCCAGATTGAACGCGAGCGCGGTCTGCTGACTTTGCGCCTCAACCGCCCCGACAAGAAAAACGCCCTGACCCGCGCCATGTACAGCCGCTTGGCCGAAGCGCTGAAACAGGCCGACACTGACCCCGAAATCAACGCCGTGCTGATCACCGGCAGCAGTGAGTGCTTCACCGCCGGCAACGACATCGCCGACTTCATCCAGCAACCACCGAGCAACCTCGACAGCCCGGTGTTCCACTTCATGCTCAGCCTGCTCGACTGCCGCAAACCGGTGATCGCTGCCGTGGCCGGTGCGGCGGTGGGCATCGGCACGACCCTGCTGCTGCATTGCGATCTGGTGTACGTCAGTCGGGATGCTCGGTTGCGCATGCCGTTTGTAAACCTCGGGTTGTGCCCGGAGTTTGGTTCCAGCCTGATCCTGCCGCGTTTGCTCGGGCATGCCAAAGCGGCTGAACTGTTGCTGCTCGGTGAAGGTTTCAGCGGTGAACAAGCCGCCGCGTGGGGGATTGCCACCGAAGCGTTGGGCAATGGCGAAGCGGCATTGGCCAAGGCGCGGGAGATGGCGTTGAGGTTTGAATCGTTGCCAACCGAGGCCGTGCGCATCAGCAAACAATTGATGAAAGCGCCGGACCGGGAATTGATCCGCAAAGTGATCGAGGAAGAGGGGTTGTTGTTTACCCAGCGGCTGCGTTCGCCGGAAGCGATGGCGGCGTTGTTGGGGTTTATCAATCGGCATTGAGTCTTGTGGTGATCGGGCGGGTCTCTTCGCGGGCAAGCCTCGCTCCTACAGGTTTTGTGGTTGACACAAAATTTGTGAACACCGATGAACCTCTGTAGGAGCGAGGCTTGCCCGCGAAGGCGTCAGGTCAGTCACCACGCTTCCTGGATCAGAAACCAAAAAGCCCCGCCATTCACATGGCAGGGCTTTTGTTTTTCTAACAACCGATCACTCAGACCATCGGGTCGCCAACGTGCAGGATTTTCATCCCGTTGGTGCCGCCGATGGTGTGGTAGCTGTCGCCCTTGGTCAGGATGACCCAGTCGCCTTTCGCCACGACGCCGCGCTTGAGCAACTCGTCGATCGCGGCCTGGCTGACTTGCTCAGGTGGCAGCGATGCCGGGTCGAACGGTACGGTGTAGACGCCACGGAACATGGCCGCGCGGGCCTGGGTTTCGCGGTGCGGGGAGAACGCGTAGATCGGCACCGAGGAACGGATGCGCGACATGATCAACGGCGTGTAGCCACTTTCGGTCAGGGCGATGATCGCCTTCACGCCCGGGAAGTGGTTGGCGGTGTACATGGCGGCCAAGGCGATGGACTGGTCGCAGCTCTCGAAGACCTTGCCGATGCGGTGGCTGGAGGTCTTGCTGGTCGGGTGCTTTTCAGCGCCGACGCAGATGCGCGCCATTGCCTGCACGGCTTCCAGCGGGTACAGACCGGCAGCACTTTCGGCCGAGAGCATCACGGCGTCGGTGTAGTCGAGCACGGCGTTGGCCACGTCGGACACTTCGGCGCGGGTCGGCATCGGGTTCTGGATCATCGACTCCATCATCTGGGTCGCAACGATCACAGCCTTGTTGTGGCGGCGTGCGTGCAGAATGATTTTCTTCTGAATGCCCACCAGCTCGGCGTCGCCGATTTCCACGCCCAGGTCACCACGGGCAACCATCACCGCGTCGGACGCCTTGATCAGCGCGTCGAGGGTGTCGTCGTCGGCCACGGCTTCGGCGCGTTCGATCTTCGCCACGAGCCAGGCAGTACCGCCGGCCTCGTCGCGCAGTTGACGGGCGTATTCCATGTCGGCGGCGTCACGCGGGAAGGACACGGCGAGGTAGTCGACTTCCATCTCGGCGGCGAGCTTGATGTCGGCCTTGTCTTTTTCAGTCAGGGCTGGAGCGGTCAGGCCACCGCCGCGACGGTTGATGCCTTTGTGGTCCGACAGCGGGCCGCCGATCAGCACGGTGCAATGCAGCTCCGTGGCGGTGGCGGTATCGACGCGCATCACCACGCGGCCGTCGTCGAGCAGCAGCTCGTCGCCTACGCCGCAATCCTTGACCAGGTCCGGGTAGTCGATGCCGACTACTTGCTGGTTGCCTTCGGTCAGCGGATGGCTGGTGGAGAAGGTGAACTGGTCACCGATCTTCAGCTCGATCTTCTTGCCGGCGAATTTGGCGATACGGATTTTCGGGCCTTGCAGGTCACCCAGCAGGGCGACGAAGCGGCCGTGCTTGGCAGCGAGGTCACGCACCAGCTTCGCGCGAGCCTTGTGCTCGTCGGGGGTGCCGTGGGAGAAGTTCAGGCGGGCGACGTCCAGGCCAGCCAGAATCAGCTGTTCGAGAACTTCCGGCGAGTTACTGGCCGGGCCAAGGGTAGCGACGATTTTGGTGCGACGGACGGACATGCATAGACTCCTGAGTTCAAGCGCTGAGTGAGGCTACTATGGTCTCTGGCTGTAGTCATTGTTCATGTGCACTACTTATTCGTTTCTTTCTTTAAACGAACATTCCTGAAGATTTCCGCCAACGGGTCGATACAGAGCTCAAGACAGGAGAACCCCCATGCGATTCGTGCTCATTGCCGCCCTTGCCATCAGTGCCCTCAGCGTCACGGGCTGCACCCGTTGGTCGATGAACCATCATTTGAATAACGCCTACAGCGCCTATGACCGGGGCAATTGCGAGCAGGTGATGCTCGAGCTGTCCAAGGTTGACCGCGACAGCCGCGCCCGGCGCTACGTGCAGCCGGAAGTGTCGATGATGCGCGGCCAATGCCTGGAACGGCAAAAGCTGTTTATCGATGCCGCGCAAACCTACGAGTTCATCATTGCCTCGTACCCGCAAAGCGAATACGCCTACCGTGCCCGTGCGCGCCTGGAAACCCTGCAGTCGCTGGGCCATTACCCAACCCGCAGCGCGGCGGTGGTGCAGCCGACCGGCTTCTGATGATAGATCTCATACAAAGGCTGGCCGACTGTAGAGGGTGGGCTATAGTCGAATAACCGGTTTAGAGCCTTGCAACTAAACTGAGGTAACACCTGCGACTGGCAGAGGTAGACGTGGCAGCGGTTTAAGGTTTGCCACACCGGAAGCGGGGAGAGCGCGCCTCTATTGCTTATATAAATGAAGCAGAGCCGCGTTCCGAAGCATTAGTGCGGCCCTGCTTAAGGGCCTTGCGTAGCGAATTCAGCATGTTTACCGACCGCCGTATCGAGCGGCATCAACTGCCGTATTTTCTGAAAGTGTTCAACAGCGTCACCGACAGGCCCATCGGCTTTCTAGGCAATGTGTCTGAAGACGGTTTGATGCTCATCAGCCAGTTGCCGATGATGATTGGTGCGGACTTTGACTTGCGTCTGAAAATCCCGGCCAGCGATGGCTGCATGCAGGTCATCGACGTGCGCGCGTATTGCCTGTGGTGCCACGAAGACGCGACGCCCCACCACTATGACGCCGGGTTCAGCCTGCAACGGGCACCGCCGGAATATGGGCAATTGGTGAGCGCGTTGCGCCAGTACTTCAGTTTTCAGCCGTTGCCTGCTTCGGCTTGATAGAGGTGGTGCAATTGAAATCGCCTTCGCGAGCAAGCCCGCTCCCACATTGGATCTTCAGTGCACACAAACCCTGTGTACGGCATTGATCAACTGTGGGAGCGGGCTTGCTCGCGAAGGCGTCAGTTCAGGCAATGCATCCTGAACGGGTAAACATTAAGTCGAAGTCACCGCCGCCTCGCTCTCCAGCGTCTTCTCCACCAGCAACAACCCCAACTCACTCAACTGATAAATCGCCATGGCCAGGTGCCGTGGCTTGTCGTCCAGGCTTTCGGCCAGGTCGAGCAGCAGGATGCTGACCGAAGAAAAGGTTTCGTACGTCTGGATGGCAATGGCCTGGACGTTGGCATCGGGGGCGACGGCGAACATTTTCATGGCTCGATCCTGGGGGGCGCGCAGGTGGTGGGCGTTGGGTTTGAGGTAGTGGTCGAGGGCGCGGTCGGCGGCCTCGCGGAGTTTCTTGGCATCGAGGGTGGCCGAAAACGGGTCCGTTTTCGGCGGATTGGGTGTTGCTTTGAACATAGTCATAAACCTCTGGATGGAGCTGCCACCGACTCGCGACTAAACGAAGGGGTGGCGGCTGTGCACAGGTTAGTCGACCGGGAGGTTCATGAAAACCGGCGCGCCCGAGGGCGCCCTGCGCACAGCCACCATAACGTTCAGGAAGGGGGATAGGGACATCCCGACCGTCTGGCGGAACAAGTGCAATTTTCATAAACCTCCCGAGCGACTAAACCCGGTCGCTGCCAATCAGCGACACGGATCAAGTTACGGGGCAGGCCAAAAGTGCACAAGCCGGCCGATTCTGGCGCAGCTGTAGGCAATGGCGCAAGGCTTCGTAGGCCTCAAAAAACGTGGGAAAAGTCCGTAGGACCATTCGTCCGATCTGTCAGATCTGACAGGTAGGAAAATGCCTACGCAAGCGTTAAAAATTAACGACTCTTTTCGAGAACCACAGTCTCTGGAGTTCGCATCATGGCCGAGCAACAAACCGCACCGATTGAACCGGAATACGGCTACTGGTACACGCCGTTAGCCGGCAAACACTACCCATCCCCGTTGCAGGTCACTGGCTTCTACCACCCCGGTGTTGGCGAGCGTAAAGATCTGCGCGTCTACTTCTTCGGGCCGTACGGAGAAGTCGCCTTTAAAGATTTTTCATTCACTACCCGGGAGTTTGCCTTCCAGATCCCGCTGGCGCCTGGCCCGTACGACGTCAACTGGGACGTCAAGTGGCGCGATGATTGGGACCAGATGACGCATATCCAGAAGTTCTACGTCCGAACTCCGCCCGAATAATCCGCTGCTTTCGATACATCAGGCTCGCTATCACTGTTGAAGCATTCGTTTTTATCGACTGTCGTTTTTTTAACGCCAGGCTGAAGGAGAAACATGATGAGTCAGGACTTCACCAATCCAGCACTTGAACAACTCTTCAGGCTGGCGCCCAGTGCCGATGTTCAATCGACCTCCGAGGAGGTCCAGGCGTTTATCGAACAGGGTGGTTCGGTGTTCGACCTGTTGAAACTGGGTCGAAAAGGCGTGGTAGATACGTTTGGCTTGCACAGCCTGGATGCGCAAACGCTGATGGACAAAGCGACCAGCCTTGCGGTGCATGTGGCGCGGCAGTTTCGCGAGCAGCGCCTGGTGCGCCAGGTGTCCGCCAATCCATTGCACCAGACCGGCATTACGTCGTGGGTGGACACGCCCAGCTTCGACGACCTGTTCGAACCCGATTGGGAAAACCTCAGCCCTGCCGACGGTGTCGGCTCGACGATCTCGCCGGCCTCGTATTTTGTGAAGTTGGTGATGCTGGCCCGGGCGCTGGAAACGCGTGCAGAAGGTAATTCGTCGTTACTGCCCCTCCAGGACCGACGTCCGGATATCGCCAATCTGGTCATTGATCCGGTGAGCATGTATCAAATCAAATCGACGGTGGGCCTGGTCAGCGAGGTGCTGGAAAACATCATCAAAACGTTCATCGAAGCGGCGGCCTTCCAGGACCATGTGGTTGATGATGTGTTGCTGGACACCCGTTTTCCGTTCCGCTCCATGCCGTTTGAATGGTATGCCGAGCAGTGGGGGCAAGTCCTGAAGGAGAACAAGCTGTCGCTGGGGGAAGTGGTGCGCACCATCGATCCAACCGCACCCTACTTCAAGCAGTCCTCCAATCACGGGAATCTGTCCGATATCGCCTTGCGGCAATCGTGCAACATCGGGCCACAAGGGCAGCGCCTGTTGACCGAAAATTTCATGCCCGCCAATCCGCCAGCGGAGCAGAGCAGACTCTTTTACCTGAACAACTATGGCTCTGCACGTTTGAACCTGGAGGACTCGGTGCACTTCTGTGCCCAGACCTCGATTGATACCCAGGCACTGCTGTCGCTGTTGTCGATTGAAGATTTCGCCCCCAAACGCTCGGCTAACGTGTCTGGAACGACAACGGTGTCACCGAAGGTATTCGGTTCGGTGTTCATCAACGAAGGCGCTGCTGCCGCGATGGATTTGTCAGCGCCGATCAAAAACACAACCCGAAAATTTGAGAATGCCAGCGACAACCGTTTTGAACGGATGAACCGGCTGCTGCGGCTGGGACGTTGGCTGGAGTTGCAGCCCGACGAATGTGATCGACTGATCGTCGCCGCCATCACCGCCGAGCGCCGCGCCCCGACCGACGAAAACCCTGCGCCAGCGACGCCGCTGCGGATCACTCACAACACCCTGCGCGCCATCGGTCTGTTCCAGGAGTTTCGCCAACAGTACAAATGCACAGCCGAGCAGTTCGCTGCTTTGATCGATGAAGTATCTCCCTACGGACGAGGCGAGCAACCTTCGCAGTTCGACCGGATTTTCAATGTGCATAGCGGTTTCGATACGCCATTGCGTGTAGACGGTCACATGTTCGCCATCGATCCGCAAACCGACGTCGACAAGCTGGTCGTCAACAAGATTTGCGAGAGCCTGGGTTTCAACGGCGAAGCCTGGCGGTACCTGGCACGATTTGTTGCCAAAAGCCATAACCAGGTCAATCAACTGCCCTGCAGTCTGGCGGTGCTTTCTTCTTTTTATCGCATCGCGCTGTTGGCCTCGTTTCTCAAGGTCAATGTCATCGAACTGGCAGCCATGCTTGAAGCCTTGAGTGACCGCGGTGCGGGCGAGTTATTGCAAGCGGTGTTGAGCGAGTCACGCGTATTTGTGAGCGGCGTCAATCACACCGGCGACATCTTGAGTGTCTTGCACGCGGCGCCGGCCTGCATTGAGTGGTGCCGGGACAACCTGTTGACGGTGCCTTGGCTGGTGCAACATCTGGCGCCCGTGATTGCACCACCCATGGCGACCGAATCGAATGTCGCCCTGGTACAGGAGGTTCATAAGCGGCTGCTGCCGGTACGTTTATCGGAGGAGGCGCTGCACGCCGCCGGTGTGCCGGCCAACAGCAACCCGGACTATGACGGGTGGCTGCACCTGCTCGAAGAGTTGGTCGATCGCGATGGGCTGGTGTTGAGCCTGGTCGAACTGGATAACTATGAGGGGATAGCTCGCGGGGAGATCGAGGCGGCGGTGACGCTGGCAGGCGTGCCGGACAGGGACGTCGAGTCTGCCTGTACGGCGATCCTGGCGCTGCTGCTGCAAGCCCGTGACGCACAGAATGCGGTGGTTCAGGAAAGTTTGTCGGTGTATCTGAACATGGATGCGGACTTGGTTTTGCCGTTACTCAAATGGGTCGATAAGGGCGGAAACTATCTGTTGCTCAGGGAAACCATCCGGGCCCTGAATGCGGTGACGTCGGGCTCCGACCAGATCAAGCTGGGCGATGATGTATTGACGTTGCTGGCCCTGCTGGAGCGGCGCGCGGATGTGGTTAAAAAACTGGCACTCAGTTCCGCCATGCTGGTGGCGCTGACGACCCGGCAGAACTGGCAGTGGCTGGGCCTCAAGTATGCCGACGAATTGAGCCTCGGCACGATGTATTACCTGACATTGTTCCAGCGCATGGTCACGCACACCGGGCAGCCTGCGGAAAAACTGCTGCACTACCTGGAACTGGTCAACGCCTTGCCCGAATACCTGACGCCGGAAGATCTGCGGCTGATCCGCGATTCAGCGGCGAGCGAACTGGCCGAGGTGGTGCAATGGGGCGTGAGGGAAGTGCTCGAATGTACGCTCTATCTGTCGTCCTCCAAGCCGATCGTCATGGATTTGCCGACGCTTGACACCCTCATCCGGATTCGCGGTCTGGCGGTCCGTAGCGGGATGGATGCCAAGGCCATCATTCAGCTGGGATTACTGACCCACGACACGGACAAGGGCCTGTGTCGCAGTGCCGCGGAGCAGGTGCTGCAAAGCTTGAGCGAGTCCTCGGTGGACGGCCACGATAAGGTGTTCGGTGAGCTGGGGCAGAGCGTGACGCATACCGTCAGATGCATCAACGATACCCTGATCGCCAATGTGAACGGTCAATTCGCGCAGGTCGAATTGACCCTGCGTGATTTGACCGATCAAGTGTTGCCGAACATCACCGTGAGCTGGACCTGTGATCGCGTCGGCCTGCTGGAGCAAACCTCCTTCAGCGACTACGAGGGGCGTGCCGTGGTCCGTTTCAAACCGGTAAAGGGCCCGTGGATGGGGGTGGTTCAAGTGAAGGGCACCTACGGTCTGGGCCAGGTGGTTTACGCACCAAAAATCCTGATCGATTGTGACGAAGCCTCGCTGGGTTTCAGCATTAGCGACGTTTCGCTACCAGAGGGCGAGTACCTGGCGGGCGGCGAGGGCTATTTCTCACTGTTCATACGTCTGCGTGACGTCCACGGGAACCCAGGGCGCGGGCGTGCCGTCACGTTTGCCGGTCGCAAGGGCTTGATAGTCGACCCGCTGGTGGTATTGACCGATGAAGACGGTTTCGCCCGCACGCGAATCAAAAGTACGGAACCGGTGGCGAATGCGAGCGTGGTGGCGAGCTACAGCGACAAGGATCCAAGGATTATTACCGGTATCACGTTTGTCGACAGGCCCTCGGTCAGGCTGATGGAAGTGACGTCGATGGCCGTCGTCGGGCAACCGCTGATCATTCGTTGTGAGGTGGTGGGTCTTGGCAAGCTGCCTTCAAAGGACGCCGTGGTGAAGCTGTACTCCGATGCCGCCCCGGACACAGAGATTGGATCAGTAACCACTGGCGTGGACGGGATCGCTACGTTCACGGTGTCCAGTCCGACAGCAGGACCGCAGATTTATATTGCCAGGGTCCAGGGAGGGGAACGGCGGATAAATGTTTATGTGGCCAGCGAGGTACGGATTCACGGGGAGTCCGTGGATTACGCCTATCCGGTGGCGGACTCCGGCACGCCTAGCCTGTTGTGGGTCGAGACTCGGGAAGCCGCGCATAACCAGGCCAGGCTGGTTGCCAATTGCCCGATCTGGTGGACGGTGACGGCTCAAACCGCAGGGCAAGCGGACCGGACGGTGGTCGAAGCGGTCAACTACCCGACCGATGCCTTGGGGCGTTCCACCTTCCCCTTCGAAGTCGAGACGGCAGGGGATTATCTGGTGACGGCCGATCGACGCAGTACACCGGAGGACAAGCGCACGTTTACCCTCAGGGTCGTACCGGCGATCAATTGGGCCTACACATTGACCGACACCACGACCAACCAGACCCAAACCAGCGCTCCACTGGCGTTTATCCGTGGGCACGATTACACCCTCGACATCGACTTGCCGCCAGGGGTCAATCTTACCGATGCCCGCGCGATGCTGGTCTGGAACGGTGACTACTCGGCCAAAGGTCTGGGCATGATCTTCACCCCGGCAACCGGTGCCTATGTGGTGATCGGCGACAAGAGCAAACTCAGTTGGGACATCGATTGCAAGGACCTGCGTAACGGCGCCTTCGACCTGACCTTCTTCTGTAATCGACTGGATCAGCGGCTGGTGTTGTCTGGTCGCCTGGATGCGCCACCGCCGGTGGTGCTGGCTCCTGTCAACAACGCGACTGTCGAACTTTGGCCATTGCTGAGTGGGACCGGCAGTCCATCGGCACAAATCTATGTGTTCGAAGGTCGCGCAAAAGACGCGCCTGTGCTGGGCAGTACCAGTGTCGGTGATGATGGAAAGTGGGCTTTGCGGCCGTCTAAACCTCTGTCGGCAGGGCCGCATGTGTTGTCGGTCAAGCAACGGCATGTGGACACGACTGAGGCGTGGGCGGCGGATGTGAATGTGATTGTCAGTGCCGATGCAACGCCTATGGTTGTGACGACTCCCGCCAGTAATGCAACGGTAGAGATCCAGCCATTGCTTATGGGGACGGGCAGCCCGCGGGGGCAGGTTTCGGTATTCGCGGGGAGGGAGGGCGCGCAGTTGGGGCGTACCTATGTAGGCGATGACGGGAAATGGTATTTGCGGGTTGCCGAACCTATGACGGCTGGGGCGCATGTTTTGTCGGTTAAACAACAGCGCGAAGATTCGACGCAGACTTGGGCAGCAGATATCAGCGTTACGGTAAACATTGCTTTGGTGAGCGCGCCAATAGTCCTTAGTCCCGCCCCAGGTAGCACTGTCCAGACTGAGTCTTGGGCCGAGGGGTTGGCGCTGCCTAATGCAAATGTAGAGGTCCGAATGGTGCAGCCCCGCTCCGCAGGCACCATTTACGCTCAAGGAATGGTGAATAGTGATGGTCGCTGGCGGATTCAGTTTAATTCGATCCTACCTGTAAGTTCGAATGTTTCTATAAGCGTCGGGACGTATGTTGATGGAATATACAAACTTTGGCTTAGTCCGGATCTCACGATAAACGTTGTTTATAAAAGCTGATCGGAGATGGGCTGGCTGAGCCCTCAACTTTAATTTGTCTGTGCTGCTAGTTTGGTTGTCAGGCAACGTATTGTTCGGCGCGTGACTGATTGAGTTTATGTCCCGCTGAATAGTGCCGGGCGCCCTGCCGCATAACAGGAGAGTCGCAATGGATAAGACCATTATTGGTACGCTGGAAGAACGCCGCTGCATGGCCCTGGCGGATTACTATCTAGGGCAAGTTGCACCGAAGCTGGATGAAGGTCAGCCGGACAATAAAAAGCTTAAATTGACGTCATTGGATGATTTGTATAAGTACTTGTTGCTCGATACCCAAATGGGCCAGGAAATGGAAAGTTCCCGGCTGGCCGAAGCCATTGCCTGTATGCAACTGTATATCGGCGCCATCTATGGCGGCCTGGAGCCCGGGCATACCAAAGACTTTTCCAAAGATGAACTAATCGCCTGGCATCAGCGATTCAGCAATATCAGTGACTTCGCCGGTTACCAGATGCTGCTCGATTATCCGGAAAACTGGATCAACCCGACGTTGCGCTTGAATAAATCCGATTCGTTCAAGGAACTGGAAAACAACCTGGGCCAGGCCAGCCTCAGCGATGAATCGGTGCAGATGGCACTGTTTGAGCACCTCAAGCAATTCGAAGAAGTGTGCAACCTGG
The DNA here is from genome assembly GCF_056680395.1 of Pseudomonas sp. ASL4. Classification (NCBI taxonomy): domain Bacteria; kingdom Pseudomonadati; phylum Pseudomonadota; class Gammaproteobacteria; order Pseudomonadales; family Pseudomonadaceae; genus Pseudomonas; species Pseudomonas sp. ASL4. Next base: position 2,264,563 of record NZ_CM155280.1, read on the forward strand.
ATCTGGTGTCGGCGTATATCGATAGCATCGACGGTACGGAGACTGGCAAGGGCAAAAATTTCAAAGACGCCGATTACTACTTCATCGGCCGGCAACGGGTGCAACCTTTCGGCTACTTCTGGCGCAAGGCTCATGTCGAGTTGAATTCCGCTAGTACATTCCTGGATCCGGCGGCCTGGACCGAGTGGAAGCCCATTGGTATTCCCGCCTCCGCGACCGTGCTGGCGATGAGGCCGGTATTTTTTGCCGGCCGATTGATGGTGGTTCAGGTCGAGGGCGAACAAGCCCCGGACACGAAGGTAAAGGACGATGAAGGTAATGACATCGTCACTGAAGGCACCTGGTCGATTGAGGCCAAACTTTCCTACCTGGCGGTGAACGGGATCTGGTCGGCGCCTTTGAGCCTGGGCAAAAAAGAATTTGCCAAGGCCTCTGAAGACACCGCGCGGCTGGTGGTCGTGACGTATGCCGGGCTGAAGAAAGATGTCGATGATCTATTGGCCGTGTGTTTTACCACCACGGACTTGCCGCCCGCTCAGGCAGTGGCCACCGCGGATGACCAGGAACACGGTTGGATATTTGCTTCGAGGAATGCACTGTTCGAGGTTGTGCCGCCGAATATCGCCAGCCTTAAAGTGTTGGCCAACGGGCGCTTTGGCAACGGCAATGGTTTGCAGCACAAGCTATTGCTCAGTGAGTCGGCGGTGCTCAGTCAAGATCGTGTAGCACCGGCGGCAGTGGCAGCGATTGACCAGACGCGAGATGGCCTGCTGAACAAGTTTCTTTCATTGAATATCAACTTCAGTAGCCGACAAAGTTCGCTTGAGGGCGTACTTGAAACCGTCAATGTTTTACAGGTGCAAGGGGTGTGTGACCTGACGCGACCTGAGTATGACTTGAAGGAGATCGCTTTCGTCGTTAAACAAGAAGTCAATACGATCACCACTTATTTTGAAATTTCCAAGGTGGGTGCCAAAGGGATAAAACTGACCTGTTTCCACCAGTCCAATGTGGGTTTTGACTTTTCGTTATGTTTCGATGGCGCCGATGGGAAACCTGTTCCGATCGCCACTTTTAAAGCACAGGATTTCACTACGGCCGTGGAATGGGTCACGGTTAAAAAAGATGTGATGCTTTCGCCTCAACAGTTGGAAGTGCTGTGGCTGTACCGTGAGAGTGAGATCCGGGGAGGCGCGGGGTTTTCTATTCAGTTGGGCGCTCAATATCTGCCGTTAAGTAGTGGTAATAATCAACTCTCCGTCATGAAGAAAGCGGAGACCGTGGCACTGGCACTGAAAGTGATCGACGGAACGACCCTCCTTCCCGGCCAATGGAAAGAGACCGGCGAGTTGAAAGGGTGGTTTCAAACCCCGTGGATCGAATACCGCTGGACGGGAAATCCAGTCGGTAAAAAATTAAGTGTCGTGTGGGGAGAGGACGCCGACGGTCGTTATGGCCGCGACCGTTATGACATCCAGATCCAACAAATCCCCAATGCCAGCAATGTGCCGCTGCTCAGCAAGCAGGCCTCCGGCGCACAGTTTCTCGATATCCGGCCGCTGGCTATTGCCGGCGTCCCGTGGATACGCCTTAACTCGCTGTTCGGCCCGGAACTGGTGGCCAAAGCCGCCATCTCCATTGATGAGGTGCTGTCCCGTGCGACCCAGGACACCCTTGAACCGCCTCCTGTAGGGGCGACGAAAACAGCCATCGACTTCAACAGTGCCCACGGCGCCTTTTACTGGGAGCTGTTCTTTCATTTGCCGTTCCTGATTGCTCATCGGCTCTGTGAAGAACGAAACTATCAAGAGTCGCAACGCTGGTATCAGTACATCTTCAACCCATACCTGCGCGTATCGTCCGGCACACCGGTGCGCCCCAGTGATCGTTACTGGCTATGCCGTCCACTGCTGGAGAAGGGGCTCTCCGGCTGGGAGGCCAAGGGGCTGGTGGATCCGGATGCGATCGCCTTTGCCGACCGGACTCACTACCGCAAAACTATTTTTGTCAGTTATGTGCGTTGCATTATTGCCCATGCGGATTCGCTCTATCGCCGCTTGACCCGCGACAGCCTGGCAGCGGCGAAACTGCAGTATGTGCGGGCTCTGTCGCTGATGGGCAATGCCCCTGCCGCGAAGGCGATGAACCATTGGGTGCCCAAAACGGCGGATGAGATTATCGGTGCGTCCAATGAAGCCGTCGCTTCGTTGTTGACCCGTTTCAGCCAATCGCTGGAGGTGGATGTCGCCAATCTGCCGGCGCGGGTGGAAGGCACCCCGGACTTCGAGATTCTGTTGCTGGATGAATTTCGTCCACCGGTCAACGATCAACTGTTGGGCATCTGGAAATACATCGGGGAATGCCTATGGAACATGCGGCATAACCTGACCATCGACGGCAAGCCGATGATGCTGGCGTTGTATGCGCCGCCGACCAATCCACTCGATCTGCTGCGTGCGCAGGCCGGCGGTTCTTCGGGCTCCTCACGCAACGCCGGTGGCTGGCTGAACATTCCGCACTATCGCTTCCGCCCGATGCTGGCGTCGGCGCAAAACGCTGTGCAGACGCTGATCGGCTTTGGCCGGGAAGTGCGTCAATTGATGGAGTTGCGAGATCGCGGGCAACTGGAGGAATTGCAGCAAAGCCATGTCATTGCGCTCGGCGCCCATGCCAAAACCATTCAGGAAGAGACGATCAAGCAACTGGAGGCTTCGGGAGAGGCGCTCAAACTCAGTAAAAAAACCATTGAAGAGCGGGTTAAACACTATGAGGACCTCAACGGGAATTGGTTGCTGGGTTTGGAAATCGCCGGAGATGTGGCAGCACTGACCGGCAAGTTGTTGGGGGCTGCTGCGATTATTCCTCGTACAGCGGGGAGCGTGATTACCGGATCCATCAAGGAACAGGCACTTGCGGGGCCGGTAGGTCCGTTCCCTGCTGGACTCATCGGTACCGAGGGAGGGGATCGTGGAGCGCCGGTAGCAGAAGTGGGAAACGTCCTGACGATACTTGGCGCAGGCGCCTATGCGTTGGGTGAAGCTGCGCAGCGAAGTGCCTTTTACGAGCGTCGAGGCCAGGAATGGAGCTTTGCCGAAGCCCAGGCCAAAAGTGAGTTGGCGGTCATCGAAGAGCAACTTAAAGCCCAGGACCACACCCTAAAGGCCGCCAGGGCCAGCCTGGCACAGACGCAAAAAGCCAACGAGCAGGCCCAGGACATCTATTCGTTCTACAAAACCCGGGCCACCAACGTCGAACTGTACCGCTGGTTGCTAAGCCAGATGGCCACTCTGTACTTCCAGTGCTATGACGCCGTGGTAGGGATGTGCCTGAGTGCCGAGGCCAGTTGGCAGTACGAGATGGGTGACTTCGATTCACGGATCATCCGCCCCAATGTGTGGATGGATAATCGCCACGGCCTGAGTGCGGGCGAGTCCATGCAACTCGATTTGCTGCGACTGGAGCGCGACTTCCTGAACCGCAATGAACGGCGCCTGGAATTGACCAAGACCGTTTCCTTGCGCCAGTTATTCGAGAAGGGCCGGTTCGTGGGCACGAAAACCTGGGAACAGGTGTTGGTCGAATTACGCAAAGGCAAACTGGACTTCGAGTTCCCCCAGCCAATGTTCGACAGTGATTACCCTGGCCATTACTGCCGGCAAATCACCAGCGTCGAGTTGTCCCTGCCGGTGGTACTTGGCCCTTATCAGGATGTGCGCGCAACGCTGATGCAAACCGGCAGCCTCACCGTGCTCAAGGCCAATGTCGATTCGCTTGAGTACCTGTATGGAGAACGGGACCGCATGCCGCCGCTGGATATCCTGCTCAACTTGCGCAGTCACCAGCAGGTCGGGGTCAGTACCGGCATCAATGATGCCGGCCTGCACCAGTTGATGTTTGGTGATGAGCGCTACCTGCCCTTCGAAGGCACGGGTGCCGTATCGAGCTTTCAACTGCAGATTCCACGGCCCGGTTCACCCGAGCAAGCAGACCTGCTCGACAGCCTGACGGACATCATCGTGACACTGCGCTATCTGGCGAAGACGGGCGGTACGGCTTACACCGATGCAGTTCTGGATAAATTGGGTGATTGACGGGCAGAACAGCCCATTGGCGATGGATCAACAAGAGGTGCACCAATCATGAACGAAGACGAAATTCGCGGCCGTAATCTGATCACCGATGGGCGCTTTTCTGATAGCTGGAGAGAGAATTGGCCACGCTTGAATAACGACGGGTTTGTCGCGACTTATGGCGATCCTGACTACGGTCAGTACCTGGCGCTGGTGATGAAGGCCACCGTCGGCCAGACGTTTGAAACGGCAATCTTGACTGCGCGCCAGTTCGAAGGCGCAACCTACAAGATTAACTTTGTTTATGAAAACTATCTCGCGGGTGCCGGCTCCAAGGTGATCCTGAAGACCAGCAGCGGAACAGTCGATGATATCGACTTGAGTGGCAGGAAAGTTTCCGAGGATACACTGGCCACCTGGAACGAGTTTTACGACTACCCCATCGCGAAAGCGGTGGCGAACGACAGAGCTATTTCGGTGGAGTTGCTAGGACCTTCCGAACAATCCGAATCGAGAGCATTGCGCATCACTGACATCGACGTGCAGCTGCATCTTGTGCCGCTGAAGTTGGCGAGTTTGCAAGTTGATGACAGGTCATATCCGGTGCCTGCGTGAGATAAGCGCACCACGCATCCTGTGAGAGCGAGCCCGATTTACCGGGCGGTTCTCCAGTCAAAATGATTATTGGAGGTCGGCGATTGCCCGGGCGGTAGCCCGGGCAATTCAAGTTGTGTGTCCGTGTCGAGATGGGGCTGTTTAGATACCGTCCGAGACGGCCGGGTCTACGGAGACGGCAGGGTCTACGATGACGGGAATTACCAGATACGACGAGGGCAAAACAGAACATTCAACCTTGATCGAGAAAGAGTCACTAGGTCTAACCCTTGGAATGTAAAGTGCCCAAGATGCATTTCTTCCCGTGGTGATCATTTGTTCTATCTGCATGTCCGGTGTTAGACCGATACCCGAATTGGAAGGCGGAACTTCCCAAGCCAGTTTCATCTGCGCACCGTCAGTCGGGCTGCTGACAATCGCCCTGAAAAAAACCACCAGTCCTGCAACATTGTTTGGAATATGAATGGGCTCACCATCCAAGGGACTACTGGGGGCCAATACTTGAAGTTCGTCAGACGGGTTGGCCGACAGTAGCGTACTGATCGCCACATTAATCGGCGTAGTCATGCCTTGCCCGGCCAGGCTCAGTTGGAAAGTGCCGCTTTTGGAAGCCCCGGTGATATTCCAGCTATAAGTGGTTTGAGCGCTGCCGAAGGCCGGCGCACTGGTGACGTTCGCCGGATCGAGTCCGCTTTTGATGCTGCACGTCAGCGTCACCGGATGGCCGGCCAATGGGCTACCCGGTTTGGGTGTCAGCGTGAGGGTCTGAGCCGTTCCCCGGATAAATACATTGCCCCCTGCCGGGACGGGTGCGTTGGCGATCTTGATCTCCGCTTCATCGGCCAGGTTATCCGACAGCAATTTACTGATAGGCAAAGTGATCGACGTAGTCATGCCTTGCCCGGCCAGGCTCAGCTGGAAAGTGCCGCTGTTGGTAGCCCCGGTGATATTCCAGCTATAAGTGGTTTGAGCGCTGTCGAAGGCGGGCGCACTGGTTACGTTCACCGGATCCAGTCCGCTTTTAATGCTGCACGTCAGCGTCACCGGATGGCCGGCCAATGGGCTACCCGGTTTGGGTGTCAGCGTGAGGGACTGAGCCGTTCCTCGGAAAAACACATTGCCCCCTGCCGGGACGGGCGCGTTGGCGATCTTGACCTCCACTTCATCGGCCAGGTTATCCGACAATAATTTACTGATCGCCACATCGATCGGCGTGGTCATGCCTTGCCCGGCCAGGCTCAGTTGGAAAGTGCCGCTTTTGGAAGCCCCGGTGATATTCCAGCTATAAGTGGTTTGAGCGCTGCCGTAGGCCGGCGCACTGGTGACGTTCGCCGGATCGAGTCCGCTTTTGATGCTGCACGTCAGCGTCACCGGATGGCCGGCCAATGGGCTACCCGGTTTGGGTGTCAGCGTGAGGGCCTGAGCCGTTCCCCGGATAAACACATTGCCCTCTGCCGGGACGGGCGCGTTGTCGATCGTGACCTCCGCTTCATCCAGCAAGTTTTTGGACAACACTCGAGAGGGCAGTGGAAACAATTCATCGGTTTCCGTGAACTTGAACTGCAGATCGAGAAAGCCGCTTTTGTTGGTCGTCGTGATGGTCCATTTCGGTAATGCACCACCAGGGGAGGTCGGGATAAGTTGCTCTTCACCCAGCGGAGGGTTGAATGTCATGCCCAGGTCCGGGTTGAGGTCATCCGCCACCAAAGCGACTTTCATTCCCGGCAGTGAACCGCCTGGCACCGGTTCGAGTTCCAGGACATAGGTGTCTGTCCGGAAAAACGTCAGGTTCGGGTTGCTCAGATCTCCGATGGCCACGCTGTTGAGCTTGATCGACTTGAATTGATCGGCTGTGAGTTTCGAGATGATTCGGCTGTTGATGGTCAGGGCTGTGGGGGTGTTGTCGCAGATCGCCTGGAGAGTGAACGCCCCCACGGTTTTGCCGGTCACCTTCCATTCAAGTTGCAGGTTGTCCGGTACGGCGCGAGAGGTGTTGAGCGCTGGCTCGTAAACATTGCCCGGGCTGGCGCCTGTTTCTGTCAATTTCACATTGAGGCCGCGCATCCACGGCTCGAAGGTCAATCTCAGAACTGCCGTTTCATCCGGAAAAAACAGTGCGCCCATTCCCGAGATTGGCCGGTCTCGCACCTCGATCTTTGAGACTTCATCCGCGAGGCTCTCCGAGATCACCCGAGCATGGATGTCCCAATTTTTTTTGAGTCTTGAACAAGCCAGTTCGAGTGTGAAAAAGCCACTTTTAGCCGCCGTCGGTGTGGAATTGATGAGCCAATCGGTTTCCGTTTCGTTCGAAGGCACCGGTTTGCCGATATTCAAATCAGGAACGGTAATGCCCAATGCCGCCAAATCGCTGGATGACTTCAGTGTGAGAATTGAGTTTGCGAAAATCCAATTCGGATTCACCAGCTTCAACGTGTTGGATTTACCGCGGGTACAGATGGGGCCAATGTCGACAACTTCGGGAACCGCTTTGCCATTTATTTGCAGTGTGGCCATATTGTTCCAAGGCGTCACATCCAGTGCGGTCACCGGGATTTCAACTCGGGCGTAACCTGTTTCGTAATACAGACTGGGCACTTCCAGAATGATCGGATATGAGCGTCCTTCGACCGGTTTGAAAACCAAAGGTGTGACTGCACCGTTACTATCGGGTATGGCCGGACCCAGTTGCTGGTTTCCCAGTACCCACTTCGCCGGAAAAGGCACGGGCTGGTCAGTGTAATAGCTGACTTCCCGAGCCTTCAGCGTTGCTTCCTCGTCATACTCGACCACCACAAACTGCTCATTACCTGTGATATCGAGAAACTTGAGGCGGTGATGCCCCGACGAGCCCGAGATCTTGTAGGCAGGGGAAGTGAACTCGGTCTGGACCCACATCTGGAAAGGCTGCACCGCCGCATCAGACGCCGCCCGGGGACAATTGACCGTCCAGGTAACACCGGCTTCACCAAAAGGTTGATAAGTGTTGGCCGCAGGAATGCTGGTAAATGGCAACGCAGGCAGGTTTGGATCCCGATCCAGTTTCACGCCCTGATTGATCCACGGGCTGTCGGCTTCGGCTTTGATAGCGAAGGTGTGCTCAGCGCCATAGCAAAAGTACAACGAGCCGGTAGCAGTTGCCTTGGGGTTCTGATTCTGTGCCATGAGCGGTCTCCCGTTGACCGATGAAATAACTCTACTATCGGGAGCTATTCAGAAACGGGCTACTGTCAGAACTTACAGGTCGATTAGGCTCTTTTGCTATATCTGGCCATCGAGTTGGATATCAGGCGATATGGAAGCGCTAGAACACCCCATCTTTCTTCCAGCTCAAATACCGCGTCACCAGATTCGTTCCTAACTCCTCGGGGCGAGCATCCAGCACCGCCACTCCATGGGCGCCCAGTCGTTCATGCAATTCGTTGCGTGCGTTCAAGTAGTCTACGGTCCCGCAATAATTCAATGCCTCGGTCAAGGTTTGCACCGGTTCCTGCCGCAGGTTGTCGAGTATTTGTTCGCGCAAACTGGCAACCAGCACCCGATGTTTGCGGCTCATGAGTTTGACTGCGCTGAGCAGTTCTTCATCGTCCTCATCTCGCAGGTTGGTTATCCATACAACCAGGCTGCGGGATTTCTGCCGGGTCAGTAATTGGTTGGCAGCAGCCTGGTAATCGGCGCTGCGCTGGCTGCTATTCAGGTCGTAAACGGTGTTAAGCAAGACGTTGAGTTGCCCGGCGCCTTTTACCGGCGCGAGGTAACGCGCTTGCTCGCTGGCAAACGTGCACAACCCCACCGCATCACCCTGACGCAACGCTACATAACTGAGCAACAGGCAGGCATTGAGCGCATGGTCGAAATGGCTGAGTTCGCCATCCTGACTGCGCATCCGTCGTCCGCAGTCGAGCATGAAAATAATCTGCTGGTCGCGTTCGTCCTGATATTCCCGGGCAATCGGCGTGCGCTGGCGGGCGGTGGCTTTCCAGTCGATCTGCCGCAGGCTGTCGCCTTCGCGAAATTCGCGCAGTTGGTGAAACTCCAGCCCCAGGCCGCGACGCTGGCGCTGGCGTACGCCGAGCTGGCTGAGCCAGTTGTCCACCGCCAGCAGTTGGCCGCCATAGAGGCGGGCGAAATCCGGGTAGACGCGGGTGGTGTCGGCAACCTTCAGCAGGCGTTTGTCGGACCACAAGCCCATTGGACTCGGCAGGTTGATTTCGCAGTGTTCGAAGGCGAAGTGGCCGCGCCGCAGAGGGCGCAGGCGATAGCTGATCAGGCTGCGTTGACCGGGTTGCAGTTCGAGGGATTGAGGCAGGTGTTCGAAGCTCAAGCCATCGGGGGCATAGTCGAAGACCTGCACGTTCAGTGGTTGGGCAAAATCATGCTCGACCTCCAGTTGCACGTCCCCCCAGCGACCCAATGCCAGGCTGCCGGGCATCTGCCGTTTGAGGCGCGGCGAGGGCAGGCGTTTAAGGCGGATGGCGTCGAGAACGGCCAGTGTAAAAAGCGCCAGCAGCAGCGCCCAACTGATCGATTGCAGGTTTTGCGGCATCGCTATTTCGAGCGCCCGCAATGCACCGAGCACGATGCCCAGGCCCAGCAGCACCGAGAGCCAGATCAGCAGCAGGCGCGAGGGTTTCATAGCCGCGCACATCCTGTGGCGAGGGAGCTTGCTTCCGCTCGGCTGCGCAGCAGTCGTAAATCCGCAGAACGCATTCGACCTGATATTTTGGGGCCGCTTCGCAGCCCAGCGGGAGCAAGCTCCCTCGCCACAGGGGCTATGTGCAAGACCTTGATCACAGGCGCGGCGCCGGCACTTGGTCGAGCAGTTGCTCAAGCACCTGATCAACGTCCAGCCCTTCGATGTCCAGCTCCGGAGCGATCCGCACCCGATGGCGCAACACCGCCAGCGCACAGCCCTTGATGTCGTCGGGAATCACAAACTCGCCACCGCGCAACAACGCCCGCGCCCGCGCACAACGCACCAGGGCGATGGAGGCCCGCGGGCCCGCGCCGAGGGTCAGGCCGGGCCAGGAGCGAGTGGCCCGGGCCACGCGGATGGCGTAGTCGAGCACCTGTTCATCGAGGGGCAAGTCGCTGGCGATGCGTTGCAGCGCCATCACATCCTTGGCCTGCAACACCGTGCGCAAGGGCTGCACGTCGAGCATATCTGCCCGGGTCGAGCGGCTGACCTGGCGGACCATGTCCAGCTCTTGCTCGGCGTCGGGGTAGTCCATGCGCACCTTGAGCATGAAGCGATCCAGCTCGGCTTCCGGCAGTGGGTACGTGCCTTCCTGTTCAATGGGGTTTTGCGTGGCGAGCACCATGAACGGTTGCGTGATGGGCAGTGCCCGCCCTTCAAGGGTGACCTGGCGTTCCTGCATGGCTTCAAGCAGCGCCGCCTGGGTTTTGGCCGGGGCGCGGTTGATTTCGTCGGCCAGCAACAGGTTGGTGAACAACGGTCCCTTGCGCAGTTTGAACTGCTCGGTTTGCAGGTCGTACACCGCGTGCCCGGTGACGTCGCTGGGCATCAGGTCCGGGGTGAACTGGATGCGCGCGAACTCGCCGCCGAAGCAGCGGGCGAGGGCGCGGACCAGCAGGGTTTTGCCCAGGCCGGGCACGCCTTCGAGCAACACGTGGCCGCCAGCGATCAGCGCGGTAAGCACGTCATCGATCACGGTGTCCTGGCCGATAACCGCCTTCTGCAATTCGCTGCGCACGGCCTGGGCCAATTGACTGGCGCGCTGGCGCTGCTGGGCGGCGTGCTGTTGTGTGCCGGGCTCGATCTCACTCATAGGGCATTCCTCAAGGTTTGCAGGTGGGCGACCTGACGGCTGAATTCAGCGCTGGACAGCCGCTGTTTCGGGCGTGGGCTCAGGGCCTGGCTGATGGCGCGGGTGGGTTGCCGGGTCAGGCGCGCGAGCACCAGCCATTGTTCGGCAACCGCCAATTGTTCGAAGCCGGGATGGCGGCGTCGGGCGCGGCGCAAAATGTCTTGCTGCAAGGCTTGCAGCAGGTTGTTCTGCCCATTGCGACGCAACATGAAATCGGCGCTGGCGCGCAAGTGTTCCTGAAGTTGGCGGCGTGCCCTTGGAGCGGGCTCAAGGATTGGACCCTGACGTACACCGACATGCCAGCAACCGAGGATGATCAACGCTGCGAGGGCGACCAGCGCCTGGGGAAAGTAGCGCAGCAACAAGGTCAGCAGCGAATCGTGATCGGTGTTGTACAGCAGCGTCACGCTGGTGTCGGCGTTCAAGTACCAGAGCAGCCAGGCATTGTCGTATTTCTCGATGGCCGGGGTTTTCCACAGGTCGGCGTCGGTGACCACGGTGATTGAACCGAGCCCGTGGTCCAGCTGCATCATGTGCGTGGCCTTGCCACTGTTGGCCCAGGACTGGGCGAGATTTTTCGGGTCTTCGAGATGGAACTCGGTATCGAAGCTGACGTAAGCCGGGGCGTCTTCGTCCTCGAGGTAGAGCTTGGTCAGTTTTGGATACGGATCGTCGATGGGGTCGGGCGGTGGGTCCTTGAGGTCTTTGCTGAGGATCTGGTGCAGTTGCACTCGATCGAGCAGCACGTCATTGCTCTGGCCAGTCTTTTCATCCCACAAGGATTCGGCAACGAATAGCAGACGGCCGCCGGCCCGGGTCCAGTTCAACACCTGATCGATCTGGCGCGGGGTCATGGTCGAGCGGTCCCCGAGCAGCAACAGGCTGTGTTGGCGCGGGTCGATGCCGGGCAGCACGTCGAGGCTATTGGCGTGAGTAACGGCGAGGCCTTGTTTGCGCAGGAACTGCTCCGCCGCCAGGTAGGGATTGGCCCGGGCCTCGGGGGAGGCGCCGTGATCGACGACTTCCTGATAGGGCGTGGCCTTGAGGTACAGATACACGCACAACGCGCCAAGCAACACCGCGAACAACGCGCCAAGCGCCTGCCATCCACGCCGGCTCAATGGGCGGCTCCCGGGGTGAACAGCGCGCGCCAGCCGTCGCAGAGTTCCTGTTGCAGTTGCGCCGGTGGCAAGCGGTGCCCGTAGGCCATGTTCTGCCAATGACGGGTCAGGCTTTGACTGAAGGCCAGCAACGCCGGCTGTTGCAGCTGCGCGACGCGCACCAGCACCTGGCCTTCGGTGTCGGCGTCTTTCAAGGGCAGGTTGAAGTCATGCAGCAAGCGGCTGAGCAGGGCGCGATACAGCAACCCGAGGGCCTCCCGAGGGTTGGACTGCCAGAGGATTTCGGCGCTCCCGGCAACGTCGTCGGGCAGGGTTTCGTGATGGACGTCCAGCCCGAATAACTGCTTGGGCACTGGGCGATTCACCTTGCTGCGCAAGGCCGGTCGACGGCTGACAAACGCCTGCAACCACTCGCGGTAACGCCAGATCAACAGCCCGACGGCAGCAATCACCGCGCCCCACAACAGCACTTCGATCAGCGTGGCCAGTGCGCCGAAACGTTGATTGTCCAGCAGTCCAAGCAGCGTCTTCAGCCATTCTGGGGCGTTGCCATCGCTCGGGGTTTTGGTGGTGGTTTTGTCTTCGCCAAAACGATATCGGGTAACGGTTTCCTTGTTCTTGAACGGCGGCTGATCAAGGATCGCCTTGATGCTGTCCCGGGACGCCTGACTGGTCAGGGGCTGGTCCAGCAGGCGCGGCGTGTCCGGTGAAATGACCGGCTCGGCGGCCCAGACGGTTTGCGTCGTCGGTATGCATACGATCACCGCCAGCAACACGGCGACTGCCGCGCCGCTCAGGCGCTGGCGCATCCGACGGAACACCAGTTCAATGTCCCAGGCCTCCAGCACCGTGCGTCGGTTCAGGTAAAGGCTGAAGCCGCAGGCGACGTAGATCGGTTCCCACACCACCAACACCAGAGCGTAAAAGGCGTTGGTCAGGTGCTCCAGCCACCGCCAGTCGTGATTGGCCGCGGCGATGAGGGTTTGCCAGTTCCAGTCCAGCTCGATCTGCTGGGGCAGGAGCAGGTAGAACAGCACCATCAAGCCGATCCACAAGGCGCTTTCCAGGTGCACGCCAATGATCGTCAGCCACTGCGCGGCGCCGGCATTGCGCTGCAGTAATACGTGCAGACGCTGTTGTCGCGCGATACCGCTCAAGCCTTCAAGTTGCACCACTGGCATCACGAAGCTACGGCTCAGGCTCAGGCGTCGCCAGGTCAGGCTCGCCAGCAGTTGTGGCTTGAGCAGTTGCGGCCATTGGCGCAGGGCCTGTTTGAGGGTGGGGGTTTCACCGAACAGGGTTTGGGACAGGATGTACAACGGCAGTCGTTCGAACGCCGGTTTGAGCCACCAGAAAATAAACACGGCCAGCGACGGCGAATCCCACAACAGCAGGCTGAGCACGGCGAATGTCGGCAAGGTCACGATGGCCCAACTGGTCATCAACAGGCGACGGTGCCGTTGACTCATCAGCACGCCCAGGTCCATGGCTTCCCAGGTGATGCGCGGGCGAATCACCACGGTGGCGTCACTCAGGCGCATGGCGGGTCCGTCCGGCAAACAGCAGGTATACCGCCACCAACAACCAGAGCGCAGCACCGACCAGGTATTTGGTCATTGGCGTAGGCGCGGTCATGGACGACCAGTAGGCTTCGATAAACGCAGCAATCAGCAGAAACAGCATGACCCCGCAAATCAGTAGCACGCTTTTACGCGCCGCCACACGCAAGGATTCGGCCCGAGGCAGGCGCCCGGGTGCAATCAGCGCCCAGCCCAGTTGCAGGCCGGCAGCGCCGGACAGGGCGATTGCGCTCAGCTCGAAGGCCCCGTGGCCAATCACGAATGACCAGAAGGTTTGCCCGTAACCGATGTGGGTCAGGTGCCCGGCCACCGCACCGATCGTCAAGCCGTTGAAGAACAGGAAAAACGCGCTACCCAGGCCAAACAGCAAACCGCTGGCGAAGGTCTGAAAGGCGATACCGATGTTGTGCATGATGTAGTAGCCGAACATCACCCAGTCTTCGCTGGCCGCCCGTTCGGCCGACCGCCCGAGGTGCCCGGCAACGGGGTCGTACATGCTTTGCATCTCGGTCACCTGCTCGGTCGGGATCAGGTTGTAGATCAGGTCCGGGAACAGGTACACCAGCAAGCCCATGCCGATCAGGCTGCCAAAAAACATCAGGCCGGCAGCCAATACAAAGCGCCACTGCTGGCGCACCAGTTGCGGGAAACCGGCCAGGATAAACGCCAGTGCGTTGGCCCCCAACTGGCTGCGATGCCGATAAAACTGTTGATGGCCACGCAGCACCTGATGCTGCAACGAATCCACCAGGAAACTGCTGTAGCCGCGCTCGCGGGCCAGGGCCAGGTGTTGGCAGAGGCGTCGATAGTCTTTCGGGAAACTGGCGATTCGTGAGGCTTCCTTGCCCCGTTCCAACCGGTCAAGCATGAGGGCGAACTGCTCCCATTCGGCCTTGTGGCGACTTTCGAACAGGCTTTGCTTCATGCGGGGCCCAACAAGCTGCGGGCGATGCCGTTGAGTTCAGTCACCGCTTGTGGTGCTGGAACCTGCAACGGTTGAGCGAGGACGGTTGCCAGTTCCTGGACTCGGGCACCGGAGAGTTCACCCTGGCGTTCGGCAAAACCGAGGATGGCGCGTTGCTCGGTCAGCGTCAGGGCAAACACCGGGCGCCGGGGTTGGGCTTCGGGCAGTTCGGGGCGGGTGAGCGGTTTTTCGCTGTAGATCACCAGCGTGCCGGCGGCCAGGTCGCCGAGGCGCTTGAAGGTCGGGTGTTGCAGGCAACTGATGGCCCCGAGGAAATAGCCGAACGGCAACAGGTCGACAAAACGCAGCAGATTGCGCAGCAACGAGGCCGACCAGCCGACGGGCGTGCCATCGTCCTGCACCACCCGCAAACCCATCCATTGCTTGCCGGGCGAGCGACCCTGATTGAGCACCTCGAACAGCACCATGTACCACCAACTGACCCCGAACAGCAGGATTGAGCCCAGCCCGGCACCGAGTTTGCCGAGAAACGCCAGAACGGTGAACAGCAAACCGAGGATCAGCCCGCGCAGCCCGAGGTCGATGGAGAACGCCAGTGCACGGATCATCAGCCCGGCCGGGCGCAGTGGCAAGTCGATGCCTTCGGGCGTTTCGACTTGATACCGCGTGTCCAGTGGCGGGGACAGCGTCGCTTTCCTTGGCAGTGCTGTGCTCTCGAGCATGGGCAACCTGAATGATGGGGCCGGGTCGGGATTCAATCTTCGTCCGATGCTAGCAGCCTCTCGGGGGGAAACGACATAACTATGTATTGCACGGTGAGTTGTCAGAGGTGATTGAATGACAGATTGACTGGCCGCAGCGACTTGTCTGCGCCTAGACTTCGTCGGTCTTCAGTTCAGGAACAGCCCGTGACCTCCATCTTCTGGTACGACTATGAAACCACTGGCATCAACCCCCGTTGTGACCGCCCGCTGCAAGTGGCGGGGATTCGCACCGACTTCGAACTCAATGAAATAGACGAGCCGGTCAATCTTTACTGCCAGCCCAGCGATGACATCCTGCCGCATCCGGCTGCCTGCGCGATCACCGGTATCACGCCGAGTCGCCTGGCCACGCAAGGGTTGAGCGAAGCCGACTTCATGACGCGGGTGCATGCCCAACTCGCGGCCCCCGGTACCTGTGGGGCGGGTTACAACACGTTGCGTTTCGACGACGAGATGACCCGTTACAGCCTGTATCGAAACTTTTTCGACCCGTATGCCCGCGAGTGGCAGGGCGGCAACAGCCGCTGGGACCTGATTGATGTGGTGCGCGCAGCCTATGCCTTGCGTCCCGATGGCCTGAGCTGGCCTACGGATGACGAAGGACGGGTGACGCTCAAGCTGGATCGTCTGACGGTGGCCAATGGCATCGATCATGGCAACGCCCACGAGGCCTTGTCGGACGTGCGCGCCACCATTGCCCTGGCCCGTCTGATTCGGGAAAAACAACCGAAGCTGTATGACTGGCTGTTCCAGTTACGCAGTAAACAGAAGGTGATGGATCAGGTTCGGCTGCTGCAACCGATGGTGCACATCTCCGGGCGTTTTTCGGCGGCTCGCCACTATGTGGGTGTGGTGCTGCCGTTGGCCTGGCACCCGCGCAACAAGAACGCACTGATAGTTTGCGACTTGCACCTCGATCCCCAGGGCTTGCTCGATCTGGATGCTGAGACGCTGCGTCAGCGCCTGTATACCCGCCGCGATGATCTGGCCGACGGCGAGTTGCCGGTGCCGCTCAAACTCATTCATATCAACAAATGCCCGGTGGTGGCACCGCTCTCGGTACTTCGTTCTGAAGATCAGCAACGCCTGGGGCTGGATATGGCGCTATATCAGGAACGGGCGCTGCGGCTAAGTGACGCACAACAAGTTTGGCGAGATAAAGTCGCGGCGATTTATTCCAGCGACGATTTCTCATCAAGCCAGGACCCGGAGCAACAGTTATACGATGGCTTTATCGGAGATCGGGATCGGCGTTTGTGTGAGCAAGTCAGAGCCGCTGACCCTGCACAATTAGCGCAACAACAATGGCCGTTCGATGATGAACGTTTACCTGAATTATTGTTTCGATATCGCGCACGCAACTTTCCCGATACGTTGAATTTCGAAGAGCAAGAACGCTGGCGAATATTCTGTCAGCAACGATTGTCGGCGCCTGAATGGGGAGCGCCAAATACCCTGGAATCATTTGCAGAGGCAGCCACCCAATTGGCGATTAGTGCTACATCGATTCAGCAAGAGGTGCTCAATGAGTGGCAGGATTATGTCCAGGTATTACGCAAACGTTTGAGCCTTTGAGTTCGAACATGAAGGTTGCCTGAACCTCAGGCATAAAAAAACGCCAGCATCAGCTGGCGTTCTTTTGAGTCGCGAAATCAGTCTGCGACAGGCGTTGCGGCTTAGCCCAGCAGGGTAGCCCAGCCTTCAACCACGTCACCGCCCCACTTGGCTTTCCACTCTTTCAGAGTTTTGTGGTTGCCACCTTTGGTTTCGATGACTTCGCCGTTGTGCGGGTTTTTGTATTGTTTAACTTTGCGAGCACGCTTGGTGCCAGTAGTTTTTACTGCGCCGCCGCGTGGTGCTTTGGTTTTGGACTCTGGATCCAACAGCGCGATGATGTCACGCAGGGATTTGGAGTATTCACCCATCAGGGTGCGCAGTTTGCCTTCGAATTCCAGCTCGGTTTGCAGTTTGTCGTCTTGGGACAGGTTCTTCAAACGGGCTTGCAGCTCTTTGATAGCTTCTTCGGTGGCGCGGTATTCGTTGATCAAGGACATGAGGACTACCTTATGTAGGACGCAGGATGGCAGGGGACAGTGCGGCAATAATAGTCAGGGTGTTTCATCAAGTAAACATTTAACCGGAGTTTATTTAATTTAGTTACGGTGAGCCGGTCACAAAACCGATGTATTGTTAAATAGTGTCAGGGTAGTCATCACAGATATTCACAATTGTTCTCTTGAAGATGGGCTACAAGAACACCATCGCGAGGGCAGTGACGCTGCCAGAACCCCCTGTCGCTGAACGGCGTGCCGGGCAAGGCGTCATCAATACTGCAGTTTTGCTGCGCAATCGCTAGAATGGCGGCCTTTGCGAAGTTCTGGAGTTTGACCCTCATGCGCACTTTTCGGCTGGTGATTGCTTGCCCGGACCGCGTCGGCATCGTTGCTAAAGTCAGTAACTTTCTGGCGTCACATAACGGCTGGATCACTGAAGCGAGCCATCACTCGGACAATCTCAGTGGCTGGTTCTTCATGCGTCACGAAATTCGTGCCGATTCGCTGCCTTTTGGTATTGAGGCTTTGCGCGAAGCGTTCGCGCCGATAGCCGAAGAGTTCTCGATGAACTGGCGTATTACCGACACTGCGCAGAAAAAGCGCGTGGTGTTGATGGCCAGCCGTGAATCTCATTGCCTGGCTGACTTGCTGCACCGCTGGCACAGTGATGAACTGGATTGCGAAATTTCCTGCGTGATCTCCAACCATGACGACTTGCGCAGCATGGTCGAGTGGCATGGCATTCCGTACTACCACGTACCGGTCAATCCGCAAGACAAAGAGCCGGCCTTCGCCGAAGTTTCGCGCCTGGTCAAACAGCACGATGCCGAAGTGGTAGTACTTGCCCGTTATATGCAGATTCTGCCGCCAGCGTTGTGCAGCGAATATGCCCACAAAGTCATCAACATTCACCACAGCTTCCTGCCGTCGTTCGTTGGTGCCAAGCCGTACCACCAGGCTTCCCTGCGTGGCGTGAAGCTGATCGGCGCCACTTGCCACTATGTCACCGAAGAACTGGACGCCGGTCCGATCATCGAGCAGGACGTGGTGCGTGTCAGCCACAGCGACAGCATCGAAGACATGGTGCGCTTCGGTCGCGACGTCGAGAAGATGGTGCTGGCCCGCGGTCTGCGTTATCACCTGGAAGACCGGGTGCTGGTGCACGGCAATAAAACTGTCGTGTTCTAACACTGCACGGTTGAAATTCGAAGGGCCTGGGCGTTCAATCGCTCAGGCCCTTCGCCGTTTCAGCACTAAGGACATGACCATGGCCGATCCACTGGATAAAGCCACTTCCAAGGCGCCCGCCACGTTGGGCGAGGGTTGTTTGAGTCGTTATGATCCGGATGAGATGAGCCCGGAAGACGGGACAGAGTTTCCCGGTGCGGCCGAGTTGTGGGAGGAGTTGAAGCCCGAGTCCGACGATGAAAGGATTAAACCCTGAAAAGATCGTCCGAACGCGGCCCGAGCCTTCGGCAGCTCCTACGCCTGCTTGAGCTTCATTAACTTTTTAAGCAGCGGTCGCCCAAGCATTAGCAAAAACACCGGTCCACCGACGACCAGATAGAAGTAATACGTCACCGCCCGCCAGATCAGAATCGCTGCCGCTGCAGTCGATTTTCCCACCATGGGCGCCAACAGCGCCGCCGACGTCAACTCCGCCGCCCCGGCACCGCCCGGCAACAGGCTGAACTGCCCCGCGCTCAGCGAGAGCATTTGAATCAGAAAGGTCCAGGCCCACTGCAAATCCGCCCCCAAACCGCGCAACGCCAGATACAGCACGCTATAACGCACGGCCCAATGCAGGCAGGTTAAGGCAAACACCTTGATCAGCGTCTGATAAGGCAATTTCAGCGTGTCAGTGAACGCCGCCAGAAAATGCAGGAGTTTTCGCGCCCAACGCAGGCGCGTGGTCGCTTTGACATTCAGGCGCGCCAGCAGCCGACCGCTCAGGCGAATCAGTAGGCGATGGTAGCGAGCCACCACCACGCAACTGACCAACCCACCGAACATCGAGACGGCGCTGACCGTCAGCAGCCACTCCATGCGTTGGCTGAGGTGCTGGAACAGCGCATAAATCAGAATCCCGCTGAGGGCGCAGAGAAAGAACAACAAGTCGCTCAATTGGTCCATGGCGAACACCGCGCTGCCCCTGGCCGGGCGCACGCCATTGCGCGCGAGCAAGGCCATGATGGTCAGCGGCCCGCCACTGCCGCCGGGTGTGGCGCAGTAGGCGAACTCGGCGGCCATCACCACGCCGAGGCTTTTGAGGCGGGTGACCTTGTCGCGCTGATCGCCGAGCAACAGGCGCAAACGCATCGTGTTGACCACCCAGCAGAGCAGGATCATGGCGAACATGATCAGCAATTCGCTCAGCGGAAAGTTTTGCAGTCGCGACCAGGTTTCGTTGCCGCCCAGCACCAGCGGGATCAGCACCGCCGCCAGCAAGGCGAGGAACAGCAGAATCCCGCGACTCATGCGGCGCGACCGAAACGGTCATTTTGCAGCGTCAGCCAGTTGGCCTTGGTCATTGGCACACGGCCCTCGTCGAGCAAGCGTTTAAGGGTTTGCAGCCAGTAATTGCGCGAGAATTCATGGCGCATGTCCACCGGGTGCAGACCGAGGCGAATCACCGGTGCTTGCTGCCAGCGTTGTTCACGTTGATCGCTGACGAGTTTGGACACGCCACGGCGCCAGGCGCTTCGGGCACTCCACACCAGCCCCGGTGCATCGATCGCCGTGAAGTCTGGCAGACGATACAGATGTTGCGAGTCGCTGGTGTAACTCAATGGCAACTGACGCAAGGCCTGACGCGTACCTTCGCTCATCAGCCAGGCAGGCGCTACAAAACCCTGTAAGGGCCAATGGTAACGATCAAACACTTCAATACCGGCGCGCAGGCGGGCGAGGGCCGCCTCCCGGGACAGGCTATAGAACTCGCCTTCGTGAGTGTAGATCCGCCGCATAAACCAGTCCCGTGGCGTGGTTGCCGGCGGGCTGTCATCGCAGTGGAAGTAGCCGTGCAGGGCCAATTCGTCGCCCAGGGCGAGGCGGCTGCTCAACCGTCGCCGAAATCCCGGATGGGCTTCGAGTGCGTTGTGCTTGTGAAAGTCGGGCACTACCAGCCAGGTCATCGGCACGCCGCCCAAGGCGTCGACAGCATCGACGAACGGCTGGTAATCGGCCCAGGTCTGCGGCGCCACGTCGTGCAGCACCAACAGCAGGGCGGGCGCGCTCATGGACTCAACCATTGACGGTCAGCGGCCAGTGGCTGCCGAGCACAGCGTGATAGTGGCCCAGCAGGCTGTTGACCACCGAGTCCCAGGCGTAATGCCGTTCCACATGTTGCCGGGCCAGCTGACCCAGTGCGACGCTGCCCTGACTGAACAACTCGCGCACCGTGTTGGCCATGGCCAAGGGATTGTTCGGCGCGCACAGCAGGCCGCATTGATCAGTGACAATTTCCTGAAAAGCCCCAGCCGCCACAGCGACGACCGGAATGCCGCTGGCCATGGCTTCGAGGATCACCAGGCCGAAGGTCTCTTGATCGCCGGCATGCAACAACGCATCGGCACTGGCCATCAATCGCGCGACCTGCGCCGCCGGGCAGAACTCATCGACCACCGTGACGTTGTCCGGCACCTGGGCCGGCATCGATGAACCCACCAACAGCAAGTGATAGCGAGGCCCCAGGTGTTGCATGCAACCGAGCAACACCGGCAGGTTTTTCTCCTTGGAGCCACGACCAGCGAAGATCAGCAGCCGGGTGTCTTCATCAATCCCCAGTTCGGCACGTAGGCCCGGATCGCGGTGACTCGGGTTAAAGGTTTGCAGGTCAACACCCAGCGGTTGCACGAACACATTGCGCACCCCCAGACCGATCAGTTTGTCCGCCATGACCTGGCTCGGCGCCAACACCCGGTCGAAGTTGCCATAGAGCTTGCTGACATAGGCTTCGACATTGGTGGTTACCCAGTGGCCCATGCGATTGCTGACCAACAGTGGCAAGTCCGAATGATAAAAGCCGATCACCGGCACATCGAGTTGGCGTCGGGCATCCAGCGCCGCCCAAGCGGTGAGGTAGGGGTCGCCGACTTCGATCAGGTCGGGCTGCAAGTCCTGCAAGACATTGCGCCACGGCGCCAGGCGGAGGGGGAAGCGATAACCCTTGCCGAAGGGCAGGGCGGGGGCGGGAACCTTGTACACGCCGTCCTGCTCGCTCAGATGTTTGCCCGGGATCAGCAAACTGTGACGAATACCCGGTTTTACACTCAGGCGACGGTGCTTGGCATCCAGATAAGTGCGCACGCCACCGCTGGCAGGGGCGTAGAACATGGTTATGTCAGCGATATGCACGGTGAACATCCCTCCGGTCGGTGTCACTCCTTTGGTTGACCTTTATGAAGGATAGATGTTCGGTGGGGGTTGTGGAGCGGGGCGGGGTGTCAGCGGGATTTTGTGGTGTTTGGGAGGCCGTCTTCGCGGGCAAGCTCGCTCCCACAGGGGATTTGTGAACGACACAAATCCAATGTGGGAGCGAGCTTGCTCGCGATGAGGCCTTCAGGAACGCATCAGATCCGGAAACTGCCGACCAACTGCTTCAACCGCGCAGCCTGCTGCTCAAGGTCCGAGCACGCCCGTAACGTCGATTGCAGGTTCTCCACACCTTCCTGGTTCAGCGTGTTGATCTCGGTAATGTCGACGTTGATCGACTCCACCACTGCCGTCTGTTCCTCGGTAGCGGTGGCCACCGACTGGTTCATTCCGTCGATCTCGCCGATGCGCAACGTCACGCTGTTCAAGCGCTCACCGGCCAGGTTGGCGATTTCCACGCTGTCCTGGCTGTGGCGTTGGCTTTCGCTCATGGTGCTCACGGATTCACGGGCGCCGACTTGCAACTCCTCGATCATGGTTTGCACCTGTTGCGCCGATTCCTGAGTACGGTGCGCCAGGTTACGAACTTCGTCGGCCACTACCGCAAACCCGCGCCCGGCTTCACCGGCACGTGCCGCTTCAATGGCCGCGTTGAGGGCCAGCAGGTTGGTTTGCTGGGAGATGCTGGTGATCACTTCGAGAATCTGGCCGATGTTCACGGTTTTGCTGTTCAGCGACTCGATGTTGGTGCTCGACGCGCTAAGCATGGTCGACAGTTGATTCATCGCTTTAATGCTGCGATCCACCACTTGCTGACCGTCTTCGGCCAGGCTGCGCGCATCGCTGGCCTGATTCGACGCTTGTGCGGCGTTGCGGGCGATTTCCTGGGCGGCGGCACCGAGTTGGTTGATCGCGGCGGCCACGCTGTTGGTGCGCGAGGCTTGCTGGTCGGAGTTGAACATCGACGAGTTCGAGGCCGCGACCACGCGCAACGCCACTTCGTTGACCTGGCCGGTGGCCGAGGACACTTCGCGAATCGACGTATGAATCCGCTCCACGAAACGGTTGAAAGCGGTGCCGAGGATGCCGAATTCGTCCTGGTTCACGATGGTCAGGCGTTTGGTCAGGTCGCCTTCACCGTCGGCGATGTCTTCCATGGCGCGGGTCATGACGTGCAACGGCTGGATCAGGATACGGATCAGCATGCCGAGCAGGGCGATGATGATCGCCACGGCAATGGTGGTCGCGATGATGGCCGAGGTGCGGAACTCGCTAAGCATGGCGAACGCCTTGCCCTTGTCCACGGAGAGGCCGATGTACCAGTTGACCGAGGATAGCCCTTTGATTGGGGTAAAAGTCACGATGCGGGTTTTGCCATCAACCTGGATTTCGCTCGGTTGATTGCCGATGACTGGCGTGTCTTGCGGGTAGACGTCCTTGAGGGTTTTCATCACCAGCGCTTTGTCCGGGTGAACCAGGATCTTGCCGTCGGCGCTGACCAGGAAGGCATAACCCATGCCGTCGAAGTCCAGCGCGTTGAGGCTGTCGGCGATCACTTGCAGGCTCAAATCGCCGCCGACCACGCCCACGTCCTGACCGTCCTTGAGGACGCGGTTGACGATGGAGATCACCAATTGGCCAGAGGCCATATCGATGTAGGGTTCAGTCAGCGCCGAACCGCTGGAACCTTGGGCCGTTTTGTACCAAGGGCGAACGCGAGGATCGTAGCCGTCGGGCATCTTGCTGTTCGGGCGAATAATGAAGGTGCCATCCTTGTTGCCCAGGAACGCCCCCATAAAGGTAGAACTCACCGCTTTTTGTTCGAGCAGGCTGCCAACGTTGCCAGCCTCTGGGTTCAGTGCAACGGTTTGCGACAGGTTTTCGATCAGCAGGCTGCGACCGGCCAGCCAGGTTTGAATGTTTTTGGCAGTAACGCTGCCCATTTCTTGTAGATAGTTGTCCAGATCGCGGCGAATCGCATTGCGTTGCAAATAGTCGTTGTACAACGTGAACGAGGCAAAGGCAGCAATAACGATCAGGGCGGCGGCAAGCAGGATTTTATGGCTGAAGCGCAGATTTTTGTTCATGGCTTGGGGTGTCCGCTAAGGTCTAAATGTCCAGGGCGTGCTTTTATAAAGACGCGCCAAACGGGCAGTGGTGAAAGTAAGCTGATATTCCGTCTCTCCTTAGGGAATTACCGACGCTCTTTTCAGTCTGGTCTCTCGCCTCTTTTTATCGGCCGTGAAGGATCAAAGATTAACCATGGGTGACAAAATGCCGGACTCATCGCAACTCGTTATCGGCGCCGACCTTGCGGGGCAGCCGATCACCCAGGCCATGCGCCTGGCGAACCGTCACGGTCTGGTCGCGGGCGCCACCGGCACCGGCAAAACCGTCACCTTGCAGCGTCTGGCCGAAGCGTTTAGCGATGCAGGTGTGGCGGTATTCGCGGCCGATATCAAAGGTGACCTGTGCGGCCTCGGTGCCGCCGGCAATCCGCAAGGCAAGGTCGCCGAGCGGATCGCCGGGATGCCTTGGCTCAATTACACGCCGCAGGCCTATCCGGTGACGTTGTGGGACATTCACGGTGAGAGCGGTCATCCATTGCGCACCACCCTGAGTGAAATGGGACCGTTGCTGATCGGCGCCCTGCTGGAACTGACCGACAGCCAGCAGTCGGCGCTGTACGCCGCGTTCAAGGTCGCGGACCGCGAAGGCCTGTTACTGCTGGATCTCAAGGACTTGAAAGCGCTGCTCAATCACCTGCGGGACAACCCGCAATTGTTGGGCGACGATGCGGCATTAATGACCACTGGTTCCAGTCAGGCCCTGCTGCGGCGGTTGGCAACCCTGGAACAGCAGGGTGCCGAAGCGCTGTTTGGCGAGCCGGCGCTGCAACTCGAAGACATTCTGCAACCGGCCGCCGATGGTCGCGGGCGTATTCACCTGCTCGATGCCAGCCGTCTGGTGCATGAAGCGCCGAAGGTTTATGCGACGTTCCTGCTGTGGTTGTTGGCTGAACTGTTCGAGCAACTGCCGGAGCGCGGCGATGCGGACAAACCACTGCTGGCGTTGTTTTTCGACGAGGCGCACTTGTTGTTCGCCGGCACGCCCAAGGCGTTGCAGGATCGGCTGGAGCAAGTGGTGCGGTTGATTCGTTCCAAAGGCGTCGGCGTGTATTTCGTCACCCAATCACCGGGGGACTTGCCGGACGACGTGCTGGCCCAGCTCGGCCTGCGTGTTCAGCATGGCTTGCGGGCGTTCACCACCAAGGAGCAGAAATCCTTGCGCGCCGTGGCTGAAGGCTTCCGGCCAAACCCGGCGTTTGATGCCTTGTCGGTGTTGACCGAGCTGGGGATTGGCGAAGCGCTGGTCGGGACCTTGCAGGACAAGGGCACGCCGGAGATGGTCCAGCGGGTGCTGGTCGCACCGCCGCAATCGCGGATCGGGCCGTTGACCGAAACCGAACGCACGATGCTGATCGCCGGGTCGCCGTTCAAGGGGCGTTATGACAAACCAATTGATCGTGAGTCGGCGTATGAAGTGCTGATGGCGCGTAAGAGTCTGGCGCCTGAAGCCGAGGTGGCGGCGGGTAAGCCTGCGCCAGAAGAGCCGAGTTTCACCGACAAAGCCGGGGAATTCCTCGGTACGGCGGCGGGGCAGGCGCTTAAATCGGCGATGCGACAGGCGGCTAATCAGTTGGGCCGACAGTTGGTGCGCGGGTTGATGGGCTCGTTGCTTGGCGGCAGCAAACGCCGATAGCAAGCGGGCACGGTCAAAATGTGGGAGCGGGCTTGCTCGCGAATGCGGTGCGTCATTCAACAATGATGTTGAATGTTAGACCGCGTGTAGGAGCGAGGCTTGCCCGCGAAGAGCCCTTCAAGACCGCCAAAAGCTTCGCGGGCAAGCCTCGCTCCTGCAGGGGTTGTGTCAGTCCTTGGGTTTGGCGTGAGCCGCAAGGCGCTCCAGCGCCGCCCGCAGGTTCGGATCTGTGATGCCGTCGGCCGTCGCCTGAATCGTCGCGCCCGCATCCATCGACAAACTGATGGTATGCCCCGCCGCGCCCTGCTGAACGGTCGGCGGCTGCACCTTGAACAGAATCCGGGTCAGGCTGGCAAACTCATCAAACAACTGTAATTGCCGTTGCAGACGCTTTTGTTGGTAACGCAGGCGGGTTGCCCAGTGACCGTCGGTGACGATCAACAACAAACTGCCTTCGCGCCACGAGGCTACATGGCAGTGCTCGCGGGCGGCGGGCTGCAACTGGCTTTCCAGCAGACGTTGTAAATGACCCAGGCGTTGAGCGTGGCCGAAGATGGCTTTCAGCGGTTTGGCTTCGCGAAGCAGAACGGCGGGTGCTCTGGCCGTAAGAGGGCGAAATGCCATGATCAGACACCTGAAGTAACAGAGCGGCCATGGTAGCAGAAAGCACTCGATGAGCCTGACCCATTGCTTTGCGAGCGCTTTACCCATTAAATCAACAAGTAACTTCTGCCGTGAATGGGTTGAAGTTCAGTAAAAAGCCCTTATTTTAAGTGAGCCCCGTAACAGCGCAGTGCATGCATCGTGGAATAACGCCACTTTCCTCACCATCGTTTCCGGGTAGAATGCTCGTTCGCATGCGGCCATGAGGGCTGCACGGGCGACTCACGGGGCCGCCCTCCATCCCTTTAGTGTGGAAGATCCTGCCGATATGTTTGCGCCTTTGTTAAAGAAACTTTTTGGAAGCAAGAACGAGCGTGAAGTCAAACGCATGCTCAAGACGGTGCAATTCGTCAATGCCTTCGAAGAGCAAATGGTAGCCCTTTCGGACGATCAATTGCGTGCCAAGACAGACGAGTTCAAGGCCCGCATCGCCAAAGGGGAAACCCTCGACAAGCTGCTGCCAGAAGCCTTTGCGGTCGCCCGCGAAGCCGGTAAGCGCGTCATGGGTATGCGTCACTTCGATGTCCAACTGATCGGCGGCATGACCTTGCATGAAGGCATGATCGCGGAAATGCGTACCGGTGAAGGCAAGACCCTGGTGGCAACACTGGGTGTTTACCTCAACGCGCTGTCCGGCAAGGGCGTGCACGTTGTAACGGTGAACGACTACCTGGCCCGTCGCGACGCCAACTGGATGCGTCCGCTCTACGAATTCCTCGGCCTGACGGTCGGCGTGGTTACGCCGTTCCAGCCGCCGGAAGAGAAACGCCTGGCTTACGCCGCCGATATCACCTACGGCACCAACAACGAATTCGGTTTCGACTACCTGCGCGACAACATGGCGTTCAGCATGGAAGAAAAATTCCAGCGCGAACTCAATTTTGCCGTGATCGACGAAGTCGACTCCATCCTCATCGACGAAGCCCGTACTCCACTGATCATTTCCGGTCAGGCCGAGGACAGCTCCAAGCTGTACATCGAGATCAACAAACTGATCCCGCAGCTGGAATTGCACATCGAAGAAGTCGAAGGCGAAGTTACCAAGGCTGGCCACTACACCGTCGACGAGAAGACCCGCCAGGTCGAACTCAACGAAGCCGGTCACCAGTACGTCGAAGAAATGCTCACCCGTATCGGCCTGCTGGCTGAAGGCGAGAGCCTGTATTCGGCGCATAACCTGGGCCTGCTGACCCACGTTTATGCAGGTCTGCGTGCGCACAAGCTGTTCCATCGCAACATCGAATACATCGTGCAGGACGGTCAGGTTGTCCTGGTCGACGAACACACCGGTCGTACCATGCCGGGCCGTCGTTTGTCCGAAGGCCTGCACCAGGCCATCGAAGCCAAGGAAAACCTGAACATCCAGGCCGAAAGCCAGACCCTGGCCTCGACCACGTTCCAGAACTACTTCCGTCTGTACAACAAGCTGTCCGGCATGACCGGTACCGCAGACACCGAAGCGTTCGAATTCCACCAGATCTACGGTCTGTCGGTGATGGTTATCCCGCCGAACAAACCGCTGGCGCGTAAAGACTACAACGACCTGGTGTTCCTCACCGCGGACGAGAAGTACGCCGCCATCGTCGCCGACATCAAGGAATGCATGACCCAGGGCCGTCCGGTGCTGGTGGGTACTGCGACCATTGAAACGTCTGAGCACATGTCCAGCCTGCTCGTGAAAGAAGGCATCGAACACAAGGTTCTGAACGCCAAGTTCCACGAAAAGGAAGCCGAGATCATTGCCCAGGCCGGTCGTCCAGGCGCACTGACCATCGCCACCAACATGGCCGGTCGTGGTACCGACATCCTGTTGGGCGGTAACTGGGAAGTGGAAGTGGCATCCCTGGAAGACCCGACCCCTGAGCAAATCGCTCAGATCAAGGCTGACTGGCAGAAACGTCACCAGCAAGTGCTGGAGTCCGGTGGCCTGCAGGTGATCGCTTCCGAACGTCATGAATCGCGCCGTATCGACAACCAGTTGCGTGGTCGTGCCGGTCGTCAGGGTGACGCCGGTTCGAGCCGCTTCTACCTGTCGCTGGAAGACAGCCTGATGCGCATCTTCGCCTCTGACCGGGTGAAGAACTTCATGAAAGCCCTGGGCATGCAGTCCGGTGAAGCGATCGAGCACCGCATGGTGACCAACGCCATCGAGAAGGCTCAGCGCAAGGTTGAAGGCCGTAACTTCGACATTCGCAAGCAACTGCTCGAGTTCGACGACGTCAACAACGAACAGCGTAAAGTGATCTATCACATGCGTAACACGTTGCTGGCCGCCGACAACATCGGTGAAACCATCGCCGACTTCCGTCAGGACGTGCTCAACGCTACCGTCAGCGCGCACATTCCACCGCAATCGCTGCCAGAGCAGTGGGACGTGGCCGGTCTGGAAGCGACCTTGCAGAGCGACTTCGGCGTGGCACTGCCGATCCAGCAATGGCTCGACGAAGACGATCACCTGTACGAAGAAACCCTGCGCGAGAAGCTGATGCACGAGCTGATCGCCGCGTACAACGAGAAAGAAGACCAGGCGGGCGTTGAAGCGCTGCGCAGCTTCGAGAAGCAAATCGTACTGCGCGTTCTGGACGACCTGTGGAAAGACCACCTGTCGACCATGGACCACCTGCGTCACGGCATCCACTTGCGTGGTTACGCTCAGAAGAACCCGAAGCAGGAATACAAGCGCGAGTCCTACACGCTGTTCTCCGAGCTGCTGGATTCGATCAAGCGCGACTCGATCCGTGTGCTGTCCCACGTTCAGGTTCGCCGCGAAGATCCGGAAGCAGAGGAACAACGCCTGCGTCAGGAAGCCGAGGCACTGGCCGCGCGTATGCAGTTCCTGCATGACGAAGCGCCAGGTCTTGAACAACCGGAACTGCTCGGTGAAGAGGTCGACGTAGCCTTGGCTGTCGCACCGGTTCGCAACGAACAGAAGCTGGGCCGTAACGAACTGTGCTACTGCGGTTCGGGCAAGAAATTCAAGCATTGCCACGGGCAGATCCAGTAAAACCCGTTTCAAACGCTGAAATACCCGCGCCGCGACCGGCATCAGCCGTCGCGGCGTTTTGCCATTTAAACCCACCGTCTTCCTGATGACGGTGCTGACATCATTTTTAAAGGAGCGCATTCATGGCTGTTGGTCTTGGTCCTTTGCCAACGTTGCACCCGGTTGCCGGTTTTGAACTCGGTATCGCCTCGGCCGGCATCAAGCGCCCAGGGCGCAAGGATGTCGTGGTCATGCGCTGTGCCGAAGGTTCCACGGTCGCGGGCGTGTTCACCCTGAACGCTTTCTGCGCAGCTCCCGTGATTCTGGCCAAGCAACGTGTGCAAGGGCCGGTGCGTTACCTGCTGACCAACACTGGCAATGCCAACGCCGGCACTGGCGAACCTGGCCTGGCGGCTGCCGAGCGCACCTGCGCCAAACTGGCTGAACTGACTGGCGTCGATGCCAGCCTGGTGCTGCCGTACTCCACCGGTGTAATCGGCGAGCCGCTGCCGGTCGAGAAAATCGAGGGCGCGTTGCAAGCCGCCCTCGACGACCTGTCGGTAAACAACTGGGAAGCTGCCGCCACCGGCATCATGACCACCGACACCTTGCCAAAAGGTGCCAGCCGCCAGTTCCAGCATGACGGCGTGACCATTACCGTCACCGGTATCAGCAAAGGCGCGGGCATGATTCGTCCGAACATGGCGACCATGCTCGGCTACATCGCGACCGACGCCAAAGTCTCCCGCGAGGTGCTGCAAAACCTGTTGCTGGACAGCGCCAACAAGTCGTTCAACCGCATCACCATCGACGGCGACACCTCGACCAACGACTGCTGCATGCTGATCGCCACCGGTCAGGCCGCGTTGCCGGAAATCACCAGCGCCAGCGGTGAACTGTTCGCCAAGCTCAAGCAAGCCGTGTTCGAAGTCTGCATGGATGTGGCCCAGGCCATCGTGCGTGACGGCGAAGGTGCCACCAAGTTCGTGACCGTTGAAGTCAACGGCGGTGGCAATCACCAGGAATGCCTGGACGTCGGTTACACCGTGGCCCACTCGCCGCTGATCAAGACCGCGCTGTTCGCCTCCGATCCGAACTGGGGCCGCATCCTGGCCGCCGTCGGCCGTGCCGGCGTGCCGAACCTGGACGTGAGCAAGATCGACGTGTTCCTGGGTGATGTGTGCATCGCCAGCCGTGGCGCTCGCGCATCGACCTACACCGAAGCCCAGGGCTCGGCGGTGATGCAGCAGGAAGAAATCACTATCCGTATCGAACTGGGCCGCGGCGATTGCAGCGAAACCATCTGGACCACCGACCTGTCCCACGAATACGTGAAGATCAACGCCGAGTACCGTACGTAAGACCGAGTCGCTCCATTCGCGAGCAGGCTCGCTCCCACATTGGATTTGTGTACATCGCAATACCCTGTAGGAGCGAGGCTTGCCCGCGAAGACGGACTACCAGACGCTAGAGATTCTGGCCTGAATTCCCCATCAAAAGGTCCCGAACATGAGCCTGCACCTGATCATCGGCGACAAACTGCTTTCCTCCTGGTCCCTGCGCGGTGCACTGGCCCTCGATCTGGCCGGTGCTCCCTACACCGAAGAACTGATCAAGCTCGGCCAGCCGGACACCCGTGAACGCCTGCTCAAGCATTCGCCGACCGGCAAAGTCCCGCTGCTGAAAACCGAACACGGCGTTATCGCCGATTCGCTGGCGATTGCCGAATACCTGGCTGAACAGTTTCCCGATGCCGGTCTCTGGCCCAAAGACACCGCCGCCCGTGCCCAGGCACGTTCGGCTTGCGCGCAGATGCACAGCGGTTTCTTTGGCTTGCGCAGCAACATGTCGTTTGACCTGAGCCGTGACGAAGCGCTGGCCTCGACCCCGGCGGATGCTCAGGCAGACATCGAGCGGATGCTGGCGTTGTGGGCTGAATGCCGCGCGGTTGCCACCGAAACCGGTCCGTTCCTGTTCGGCGGTGCAACCCTGGCCGATGCATTCTTCGCACCGATTGCCGTGCGTCTGCGCACTTATCAGGTGAAGCTGCCTGCTGTGGATGAAGCCTATGTCGAAACCATTTACCAATGGCCAGCCTTCAAGGCTTGGCAGAAGGACGCTCTGGAGGAGGTAACGCAGTGAAACGAGTACACGTCGCCGCCGCTGTTATCCGTGACAGCGCTGGCAAGATCCTCATCGCCCGCCGTGCCGATACCCAGCATCAGGGCGGTTTGTGGGAGTTTCCCGGTGGCAAGGTCGAGGCCGACGAGTCGGTCGAAACCGCTTTGGCACGCGAACTTCAGGAAGAGTTGGGGATTGTCGTCGGTGCAGCGCGACCGCTGATCAAGGTTCAACACGATTACCCGGACAAGCAGGTGTTGCTGGACGTCTGGGAAGTCTCGGCATTTACCGGCGAGCCTCACGGTGCTGAAGGCCAGCCGTTGGAGTGGGTTGCGCCCCGTGATCTGCTGAACTACGAGTTCCCGGCGGCCAACCAGCCGATCGTTGCGGCCGCACGGCTGCCGGCGGAGTACCTGATTACCCCGGAAGATCTGGAAACCCCGGCCTTGCTGCGCGGTATCCAGAAAGCCATTGCCGGTGGCATCAAGTTGATTGTGTTGCGGGCACCGAACGGCTACGACCCTAAATACCGCGATCTGGCGGTGGATGCGGCGGGGCTATGTGCCGGCAAGGCGCAGTTGATGATCAAGGGGCCGTTCGAGTGGCTGGGGGACTTCCCGTCCGCCGGTTGGCACATCACCGCTGCGCAGTTGCGCAAGTATGCAGAGAAGGGCCGACCGCTGCCGGCGTCGCGCTGGTTGGCGGCATCCTGCCATAACGCGGAAGAACTGGCGTTGGCCGAGCAGATGGGCGTCGACTTCGTGACTCTGTCGCCGGTGCAGTCGACCCAGACGCACCCGGATGCTCAGCCGTTGGGCTGGGAACAGGCGAAGGCCCTGATCGAAGGCTTCAGCAAACCGGTGTTCTTGTTGGGTGGTGTTGGCCCGGCGGAACGCGAGAAGGCTTGGGAGGCTGGGGCGCAGGGCGTGGCGGGGATTCGGGCGTTTTGGCCTGAGGCTTGATTCTGCGGTGATGCCGCTGGCCTCTTCGCGGGCAAGCCTCGCTCCTACATTGGAATGCGTACCCCTGTAGGAGCGAGGCTTGCCCGCGAAGGCGTCCTGAAAGGCGCCGACTAAACCTGAGGTTTGGCCGCTGGCTGCCACAAAATCTCGGCAATCCCCTGACGCTTGGCAATCAACCTTGCCACCACAAACAGCAAATCCGACAGCCGATTGATATACGCCAGGCCAACCCCGGCCAGCGGTTCAACGGCATTCAAATGCTGACAGCGCCGTTCCGCACTGCGGGCCAGGCTGCGACAGACGTGGGCCTGGGCAATCAACGCTGAACCGCCCGGCAGAATGAAATTCTCCAGCGGGCCCAACTCTTCATTCCAGACATCAATGGCTGCTTCCAGCCGCTCAATTTCCGCTGCGTTCAGCGCCTGATACACCGGCATCGCCAGTTCACCACCAAGGTCGAACAACCGATGCTGACACGGCGCCAATACCTCGATCACTTCAGTCAAACCCGGATACGCATCACTTTCCGCCGCCAACCCGGCCAACAACACGCCGACCTGACTGTTCAGCGTATCGACTTCCCCAATCGCCTCGATCCGCGGATGATCCTTGGGCACGCGGCGGCCATCGCCCAGGCCGGTTTCGCCTTTGTCGCCGGTGCGGGTGTAAATCTTCGACAAGCGAAAGCCCATGGTTACCTCGGTAGCTGATTGAGTTCTTGAGAGACGAGCGGGGTGCCCGCCAATGGCAGGCGCAAGGTAAAGCAGGTGCCTTGGCCGAGGGTCGACTGCACTTCCATCTGACCCTTGTGGTTGTTGGTGATGATGAAATACGACACCGACAGCCCAAGGCCGGTGCCCTGGCCGATTTCCTTGGTGGTGAAGAATGGTTCGAAGGTGCGTTTGCGCACGTTCTCGCTCATGCCGATGCCGTTGTCCTCGACCTGGATTTCGGCCCACGGCGGATTGAGCTTGGTGCGCAGGATTATCCGCCCCGGTTCGCTGTCATCTTCACGTTGATGAATGGCCTGGGCGGCGTTTTTCAGCAGGTTGAGCAGCACCTGTTCCAGTTCGTTGGCGGTGCCGGGCACCGGGCCCAGCGCCGGGTCGAACTGACGAATGATTGCCTGGCCCTTGAAGTCGAAGCCGATGGCCAGGTCAAAGTCATTGCCGGCGATGTCCACCGCTTGATCGATCAGCGCCGGCAGGTCGCACGGGGCCATTTGTCGGGTACTGCGACGGCTGAAGCTGAGCATGTGCGTGACGATCTTCGCGGCCCGTGCGCCGGCCTGTTGAATGCCGTCGAGCAACTGCGGCACTTCCCGGCCTTGCAGGTAGCGATTGACCACGTCCAGCTCGATCCCCAGTTGCTCGGCGGTTTCGAGGTTTTTCGGCAGTTCGGTAGACAAGCGTCGGCGGATGTTCTGCACGTTGTGCAGGATCGCGCCCAGCGGGTTGTTGATTTCGTGGGCCATACCGGCCGCGAGGCCACCGACCGAGAGCATTTTTTCCGACTGCACCATCATTTCTTCCAGGGACAAACGCTGGGTGATGTCATCGATCCGGATCACCACGCCGCGCCCGGCACCACCCATCAGCGGGTAGAAGGTCAGGGCGTAGTGCTTGGGTTCGTCGTCCTTGAACCAGGTCACCCGCTCGATCTTGGCCACGGTGTGCTGCTCGACGGTTTGCTTGAGTTGCGGCAGAAACGGCTTGAGCGGTTCGAACGCCAGGAAGATCGGCTGGTTCAGCGCTTCATCCAGCCGCGTACCGGACAGGGCGCTGGCCTCCTGATTCCATTGCGTGACGTAGAGCTGTTCGTCGAGGGCGATCAGCGCCGACGGCATGGAGTCGATGATGCTGTTGAGGTAGTTCTGGAAACCGGTGAGCTTCTTCTCGATCTTGCTCCGGACCTGGACTTCCAGTTCCAGCTTGCGGTTGGTGTGGCGGGTTTCTTCCGCGAGGCCCTGGGCCTGATCGTAAGCGGCCTGGGAGTCGTCCCGGGCGCGTTTGAGCTGCTGCTCCCGGGCTTCAATGCGCGAAAGCATGGTGTTGAACGCCTCGGCGAGGCTGCCGATTTCATCGTGGTTGCCCCGGGAAGCGCGCAAGGCGTAGTTCTCTTCGCGGGTGACCTGCCGGGACAGCTCTTCGAGTTCATGGATCGGCCGGGTAATCAGGCGTTTGATCTGCCGGGCGATCACCAGCCACAGCAGTACGCTGAAGATCAGAATCCCCAGGCTCGCGGTCAGGGTGCCGGTGTAGAACGCCATCGGCAGTTCGCTGCTGGCTACCAGTAGCAGGTGGCCAGGATCGGTGCCGGGGCGGGGCAGGGTGATGATTTGATTGCTGCGAAACTCCGTGGCTTGCCAGGCTTCGATGTGCTTGTAGCGCTCGGGCAGCTTGAGCTTGTCGCCATGCTGCAACTGGGCCAGGCGTTCGCCGTTGCCGTCGTAGAGCGCCGCGGCACGCAACGGTGAATAGCTGTTGAGTTCGTTGAGCAGGCGATCGGCGCTTTGTGGCGACTTCAATGCGTCGGACACCAGGCTCGGGTTGGAGATCAGTCTGCCGATGGTCTGCAAGGCCTGGGGCGCCATGCTTTCCTGGGAAATGTAATACGCGGCGCTGATAAAGGTCAGGTTGGCGACCAGCAGGACGGTGATCAACAGCACCAGCAGGGCGGCCAGCAGTTTCTGGCCGACGGGAAGGTTTTCGAGGCGCTGGCGCAGTGGCATCAGGTTCATCGCTGAAAAGGAACAAGTGGCCAGCGTAGCCGCTGCTCAGTCGCTGGGCAATCCAAGGCTGTGCAGATGAGCGATCAACCTCGACTCAAGCTGATTGAGGTGCGGCAGGTTCAACTGGTGCCGCGCCGCGACTTTGCAGACATGACCCAATAGATAGCTGATTTCGGTCCGGCGCTGATGGGCGACATCCTGATACATCGAGGAGTAATTGGCAGCGGTGGCCTGGATCACCCGCTCGACTTCCTGTTGCAGGAGTTCGGCGGCAGCCGGTTGGCCGCAACGCTCCAGTAAGTCGGTCAGTTCTGCGCAAAGGGTGGCGACTTCGCACTGGTGCTGCTGCAAACCGCCGTTACGGCAGTCGTGCAGCACAGTCAGCGGATTGATCGCACAGTTAAGCGCAAGCTTTCGCCACAGGCGGGTCAGGATCTCGGTGCTCCACTCGTGGGGAATCCCGGCGGCGCTCAAATCATCCAGCCAGATCGGCGCTACCGGATGACCGGCATCCCCCAGCCAGGTGTAACCATGACCGGCGAACACCACGCGCCAGTCGCCATCGCGAAACGCGCCTTCGGTGCTCGACGCACTGATGCAGCGCGCCTGTGGCACCCGCGCGGCAACGGCATCCTGACTGCCGAGGCCGTTCTGTAACAGAATCAGCTCGGCGCCAGAGGCCAAGCGCGGCGCCAGTCGGGCCACGGCTTTTTCGGCGTCGTAGGCTTTGCAGGCCACCAGCAGACGGCTGATCGGCTCACCGCCGTCGGGCGTTTCGCCGGGGATGTCATAGGTTTTTGCGACACCGTGTTCCACCAGCGTCAGACCGCCGGCCGCTTGATAGGACTGCAAGCGTTGCTCGTCACGCACGATCAGCCGGACCGCAACCCCGGCCCGCGCCAGACGGGTGGCCCACAACGTGCCGAGGCTGCCGGCGCCCAGAACATACCAGGTGGTGGACATCAGCTTTTTGCTCGGTTTGAGGCAGGCATGTGAGGCTCGCAGTATCGGTGGGGAAAGACCCGTTATAATGAGCCCGATTTTAACCGCAAGCCAAGCGCGCTCCATCGCTATCGAGCGCGCCTTTTTATTGGAGAAACTACATGCCGTCGTTCGACGTGGTATCCGAACTGGACAAACACGAAGTCACCAACGCGGTCGAGAACGCCGTCAAGGAACTCGATCGTCGTTATGACCTGAAAGGCAAGGGCACCTTTGAGTTCAAGGAAAAGGACCTGGCCGTCAACCTGACCGCTGAAGCTGATTTCCAGCTCGAAGCGATGATCGAGATCCTCAAGCTGGCCCTGGTCAAGCGCAAAATCGATGTGCAGTGCCTTGAAGTCAAAGACGCCTACGCGTCGGGCAAGCTGATGAAACAGGAAGCCGTTCTCAAGGAAGGCATCGACAAAGAGCTGGCGAAGAAAATTGTCGCTCACATCAAGGATGCCAAGCTCAAGGTCCAGGCCGCCATTCAGGGCGAGCAGGTACGTATTACCGGCAAGAAGCGTGACGATTTGCAGGAAGCCATTGCGGCCCTGCGCGCCAAGACGTTCGACATGCCGCTGCAGTTCAACAACTTCCGCGACTGACCTCGCAACGTGGGAACCTGTGGGAGCGGGCTTGCTCGCGAAGGGGCCGTATCAGTCAACATCACTGTTGAATGACACACCGCGTTCGTCGGAACGCCGCCCGGAGCAAGCCCGCTTCCACCTTGATAGTGCTTAACTCGGCGGGTTTTTTCTGCCGCTTATTTTTCGCGTGCCGGATGGCCGGAAATCAGGAGAAAGTAGATGGACTTGAATACTGAAGTGGACAATCTGGTCAAGGCGTCTCAAGCCTGGATTCCGATGATCATGGAATACGGCAGCCGCGTGTTGCTGGCAGTGATTACCCTGGCCATCGGCTGGTGGCTGATCAACAAGCTCACGCAAAAACTCGGCGGTTTGCTGGCACTGCGTAACGCTGACCTGGCGTTGCAGGGCTTCATCAGCAGCCTGGCCAACATCATTCTCAAAGTACTGCTGATTGTCAGCGTCGCCTCAATGATCGGTGTGGAAACCACCTCGTTCGTGGCAGCTATCGGTGCGGCCGGCCTGGCCATCGGTCTGGCTTTGCAGGGCAGCCTGGCGAACTTCGCTGGCGGCGTATTGATTCTGTTGTTCCGTCCGTTCCGCATTGGTGACTGGATCGAGGCTCAAGGCACAGCAGGTACTGTCGACAGCATTCAGATCTTTCATACGATCCTGCGTACGGGCGACAACAAGACCGTCATCGTGCCTAACGGTGTACTGTCCAACGGCATTATCACCAATACCAACCGTCAGCCGACTCGTAAAGTCGTGTTCGATGTAGGCGTGGACTACGAAGCGGACTTGCAGAAGGCCCGTGAGGTGTTGCTGGAACTGGCTAAAGACGAGCGAATCATGACCGAGCCTGCACCGCAGGCTGTTATTTCGACCCTCGGCGACAGTTCGATTACTGTTTCGCTGCGTGTTTGGGTCAAGACCGCGGACTACTGGGATGTGATGTTCCTGTTCAACGAACAATCCCGCAATCGTTTGAAGGCCGCTGGTATTAATATTCCGTTGCCACAGCGGGTTATTCGTGTGGTTCAGGAAGCGTCGGTGGATTGAGGTTGAGATCAATTAATGCCTGACTGGCGGGTCAGGCGTTATTGAGTAGCAAGCTAATCAATTAAGCGTAAACCGTAGACAATAAAAAGGCCCATCCGAAGATGGGCCTTTTTTATGCTGACAAACTTTAATCGATGACGATTAGAGGATGTTCAGTGGGTACTCGGTGATCAGGCGGAACTCGGAGATATCACCTTCGCCTTCAGCGGCGTTAGCAACGTGCCAAGACTGACGAATACGGAACGAAAGGTCTTTCGCCGGGCCTGTTTGAACTACGTACTTGGCTTCGACGTTGGTTTCGTGGTGTTTGCCATCTTTGCCATACAGACCAGCGTAAGAGGAACCTGCTGGAGTGTTGGTACCGTCGATGTCCCAACCTTTAACGTAACGGGTCATGAAGCTCAGACCAGGAACGCCGTACTCGGCCATTTTCAAGTCATAACGGACTTGAGCGGACTTTTCGCCAGGAGCGTTAAAGTCAGAGTACTGGATGGAGTTGGCGAGGAAGATCGAGTCGCCGCCACGGTTGTTTTTGCCCACGCCGATGTAGTCGAACGGAGTGTCACCGTTAACCTTCTGGAAAGCGAAGGTCAGGGTGTGTGCTTTCAGGAACGAGAAAGCAGCGGCCAGGGAGAAGGCGGTGTTGCTGATTTCGCCTGCTTTTGCACTGCCGGTATCGGTGGTGCGGTAGATGTTACCGTCCAGGTTAACCGACTGATCGCCACCCATCGGGATGGTGTAGTTCACGTTGGCGTAGTACTGGTTCCAGATGTCTTCCAGCTTGGCTGCATACAGCGACGCGGTCAGGTTGTCGTTGATGCCGTACTTGCCACCGAAGTAGTCGATGGAGTTGGCTTGCACGCCAGCGTAGGTAGCCCACAGATCGCCATCACGAGCGTTGCGGTCCTGGCTGGTGGCCGAGGTGAAGTGGCCGGCTTCCAGGTCAAGGTCTTTGACTTCGCTGCTCTGCAGTTGGAAACCGCTGGCAGTCTGAGGAAGTACACGGGAACCGCCAACAGCAAACACCGGAGCGGTGGATGGCTGCATGTCGCCGACTTTCAGCTCGGTTTTGGAAATGCGGAATTTAACAGCAGCGCCGGCTTTGCCTTGGCTGTCGTTGTTTTCGCCATTTGCGCTAGTGCTCAGGTTGCCCGAACCGGAGTACTTGTCGGAGCCGTCAAGTTTGACAGCCAGATAACCGAAAGCATCGATACCGACACCAACAGTGCCCTGGGTGTAACCCGAGCTGAAGTTGCCGAGGAAGCCTTGGGTCCAGTCTTTGTCGTCGACTGCGCCATTGGTCTTGTTACGGTTGTAGTAGTAGTTGCGAAGCAGCAGCTTAGCTGTGCTGTCTTCTACAAAGCCTTTGGCTTCGGACTGGTCGCTTACGAAAGGTGCGGCCGTTGCCAATTGAGTACTGGCTGCTGCTGCAACTGCCAGTGCGATCATGCTCCACTTCATCACGCGCATCGTGATTTGCTCCTTTGGTTTTAGAAGAGTACTGCCGTCCCACCTGTTTTATTATCTGGGCGGCTCTTTCTTTTTGTGTCGGCGCAAACTTATATCACGCCGACAATGTTGGCGATACTTGCGTATCTAACCTTTCAGCTTCTTTACGACCCTGTCGCAAACGGCTTGGTAGATGTCGCAAATTCACTGCCCCGACGCAACCGGATTGACAACTTTAGCGTTGTTTTTCTGGGTTTGAGCATCGGTAAAAAGAGTCCCTGGTGAAACGTTTGAATCTCCATCGGGCAACCCTGCCACTGTTTTTATTTGCCTTAAGGTTCCCACTTCCAGCGGGGCGCTTATAGGCGATATGGGTGTGAATGCAACAAGCGTGCTCAAATCAGCAATCCGCACCTGTTTTTTTCTGTAGGCCTGCTTGCTGCTGTAAAAACCTCATAAAACCGGGGGGTTCAAGTCCGTTTTGTTTGCACTTGACGCCATGGTTTGCATGGTGTTGCCACATCGTGCTCGTCGAGCGACCACAAAAAACGTTACCGGTTCACACCAAAAGTGAGTAATTGGCGCAACCTGACGCACTCAGCGTAGACGCGCTGTGCGGTTTTGGTGCAAAAAATTTTAATCGCTGTACCGAATTCACACAGTGCGCACGTTTAGGGCATGAAAACGTACGGTTATCAGTGGGTCATTCCAGCGTTTTTTTTGTGGGTATCGGTTCTGTAATGGTGCGCTCCAGTGAAAAATGTCTCATGTCGGGGCGCTCGTCCCGCGTGCTGAATGGACCGGTCGGCTATGAGTACGGTTCGTCGTGAAGCCCGGGGCATTCGCAGGTATGCTGCCGTCCTGTCGCTTGGCGCGCAGCCTCAGATGAGGGGCGCTAAGCTGAAAATGATGAAACCGGCGGGAGTGCGCACAGTGTTCGCTTTAGATCCACGACTTCAACAAGACACCTTACCGATCGGGGATTTCCCACTCTGCCGGTTGCTCTTGTCCAACGATTCGAACTACCCCTGGTTCATCCTGGTGCCACGCCGCGAGGATATCAGCGAGTTGTTTCAGTTAGATGTCGCAGATCAACAGCAGCTCTGGCAGGAAACCACCGCCCTGGCAGAGATGCTCAAGGACTCGTTCGACGCCGACAAGCTGAACGTTGCCGCGCTGGGTAACGTTGTCAGTCAACTGCATATGCATGTGATCGTGCGTAAGCGTGAAGACGCGGCGTGGCCAGCCCCGGTCTGGGGCAAGCACCCGGCCAAGCCCTACAGTGACGAACAGGTCGCGGTAATTCGCGAACGACTGCGTCTGGTCTTGACCGACAAATTCACGTTTCTGGAGGGCTGACACATGAGCCTGGAAGAGCGCGTCAACGACCTGGAAAGCCAATTGGCGTTCCAGGACGACACCATTCAGTCATTGAACGATATCCTGGTCACGCAACAACGGGTGGTCGAACGCCTGCAACTGCAAATGGCTGCTCTGCTGCGGCGTCAGGAGGAAATGGTCGGCCAGTTCGAATCCTCCGAAGAAGAGGCGCCCCCGCCGCACTACTGACTCAAAGGCATTGATTTCGCCGGCATTGAGTTCTCCGGCTAAAAGTCGACGCAATAAAAAACCGCGAACAGCCAGGCTGCTCGCGGTTTTTTTATCGCCTGGAATCAGCGACGGGGCAGTGCGGCAATCACATCTTCGGCTTGCAGGCCTTTGTCGCGATTCATCACGGAGAACTCCACGCGCTGGCCTTCGACCAGGACGCGGTGACCTTCGCCACGAATGGCCCGGAAGTGCACGAAAATATCATCGCCGGAGTCGCGGGAAATAAAGCCGAAGCCTTTGGAGGTGTTGAACCACTTGACGGTGCCGGTATCGCGGTTGCTCATGTCATAGCTTGGCGAAGAGGCGGCCGGTGACGATTTGTAGAAGCTGATTGCCAGGTGCAGGAGCACAGCGACCAGGGTAATGACCAGACTGAACAGCACCGCAGGTTGACCGGCGATAACCGGCATCGGTGCGATCAACGTCAGGGTTTGCAATACGACAGCCAGGACCAGCAGGGCGCTGACCAGGTTTTGCAGTTGATGGCGAGGACCTTTGTTCCAGTAAGGAATAACCGGAGCGAGGGTCAGGTTGAGCAGGCCGAAAAAGGCCAGGTAAAGCGCATCGGGTTGTTGCAGGTAAGGTACGGCTTCGGATCGCAGGCTAGGGATGAAGGACAGCAGCAAGGCTGCTGCGCCCATTAGCAGGTGGACGATTTTCAACATTTTGATTGACTCACGTTAAGACGGATCACAAGGAAGAGCTGATTGAGCACGGTTCGCTTCAGAACAATAAGAGGCGGTGGACACGCACCCGGTACCAGCCTATGCGCGACACCCCGAAAAATAGGGACATGGCGACACACTGCCTATTTAACAGCAAAGGCTGCGGCTACTCAAATCAGGGAGTCCGGCGGTGCCCCCACGGTCGATTTGTCGCAGGCCTGTCGGCCCTGCAAAGCAGCGGTGGGTCCATCGCCTTGCTACAGTGGTCCTGCACTTGTTCGATGAATTTCATCACCTTTAGGGGGTAAACATGGCAATTGATATCGGTATCAGTGAGGCGGATCGCAAGTCCATCGTCGACGGGCTGTCGCGCCTGCTCTCGGACACCTATGTGCTGTATTTGAAAACCCACAACTTCCACTGGAACGTCACGGGGCCGATGTTTCGGACCCTGCACTTGATGTTCGAAGAGCAATACACCGAACTGGCCCTGGCGGTCGATTCAATTGCCGAGCGAATCCGTGCCTTGGGCTTTCCTGCACCCGGTGCCTATTCGGTTTATGCGCGTCTGTCTTCTATTAAAGAAGAGGAGGGCGTACCCACTGCCGAAAACATGATCAAGCAACTGGTCGACGGCCAGGAAGCGGTGACCCGCACCGCACGCGGGATTTTCCCGTTGCTGGACAAAGTCAGTGACGAGCCAACGGCGGACTTGCTGACCCAGCGTATGCAGGTTCATGAGAAAACAGCGTGGATGCTGCGCTCGTTGCTGGATCAGTAATAACGTCGGTGCGCGGATGGCGCCGGGGGCGGCGTTGTCCGCGCAGCGTTTTTTTCCTCAGAAAAACACCGTGTCAGTTAAAGAAAACATGCCGGGTCATGTAGGAAATGGTCTGGCGTAGGACCGTGTCCATGATCCTCTCTCCGTTGTCTGCTTATCCTACGTTGATGGTCATAAAGTCATCTGGATATAACTTTGCGCCTGCGTTTTTATAAAGGCACAGGAGGTTGCTCTTATAGAAACCAGGGATGGCAAAGGAGTGTCAACGGTATGGTTTATGGAGAAAGTCGAGGCGAATGGAGGCTCGGCGAACAACAGGCAATAAAAATTGATCCGTTCGTCAGCGAGTTCGATATGGGGTTGGCCCGGCCTTTATCCCGATCGGTGCGCTTGAACGGTTTTGCGACCTGTCTGCGGCTAGAGCAGGTCTATTGGGAAATCCTGAGTGAAATGGCCACGCTCAATTGCTGCTCGATCAGTGCCCTGTTGTCCCACGTGGACCGCGAGGTTCATTTGCGTCACGGCGGGGTGAAGAATTTCACCGGGCTGGTACGTGTTGTCTGCGTTGTACACAGCCTTAAGTAGTGCGCGCCCCTCACCTGGCTCACCTGTGTGGTTGGCCAGAGTGGGCGGTGTGTCGGTCTGTGCAGTCTTACGGCTGCACAGGCTGCATTTAATGGATATAATCCCGCTCTTTGCCGCAAAACCCTGCGTATGCGGTAGCAATCTGATCGCCGAGACAACCCCCATGCCGATGTACGACTATCAATGTGCTTCCTGTGGTCATCAGTTGGAAGCCATTCAAAAGATCAGCGCAGCACCGCTGGTCGACTGCCCTGCGTGCCAGGCACCAGAGCTCAAGAAGATGCTGTCCATGCCGGGTTTCCGCCTCAGTGGCACCGGCTGGTACGAAACCGACTTCAAGACCGGTTCCAAGAAGAATCTGGCCGGCGGCGACAAAGCTGACTAAGGTCTGGAACCTGAGTTGAACGACACGAGTGAGTTCTTGCATCATCTGGCACCTTTATAAAGGGCTGGATGTACGCGAGGCCTCCAAACGAATTTCGATTACGAGAAGTGAAACCACTACCATGATGCGCAGCCATTATTGCGGCCAGCTGAACGAAGCCCTGGAAGGCCAGGAAATTACTCTTTGCGGTTGGGTACACCGTCGCCGTGACCACGGCGGGGTGATTTTCCTCGATATCCGTGATCGTGACGGTCTGGCCCAAGTGGTATTCGATCCGGACCGCGCCGAGAGCTTCGCCGCCGCCGATCGCGTGCGCAGCGAATACGTCGTGAAGATCACCGGCAAGGTTCGCCTGCGTCCGGCCGGTGCCACCAACGCCAACATGGCGTCGGGCATGATCGAAGTGCTGGGCTACGAGCTGGAAGTGCTGAACGAGTCGGAAACCCCGCCGTTCCCGCTCAACGAGTTCTCCGACGTTGGCGAAGAAACCCGCCTGCGCTATCGCTTCCTCGACCTGCGTCGCCCGGAAATGCTCGAGAAGCTGCGTCTGCGTTCGCGCATGACTACAAGCATCCGTCGCTTCCTGGACGAGAACGGCTTCCTCGACGTCGAGACGCCGATCCTGACCCGGGCTACCCCGGAAGGCGCGCGCGACTACCTGGTGCCGAGCCGTACTCACGCCGGTTCCTTCTTCGCCTTGCCGCAATCGCCACAGTTGTTCAAGCAACTGCTGATGGTTGCCGGCTTCGATCGTTACTACCAGATCGCCAAGTGCTTCCGTGACGAAGACCTGCGGGCTGACCGCCAGCCGGAATTCACCCAGATCGACATCGAGACCAGCTTCCTCGATGAAAAAGAGATCATGGGCATCACCGAGCAAATGATCCGCAACCTGTTCAAGGAAGTGCTGGATCTGGAATTCGGCGACTTCCCGCACATGACCTTCGAAGAAGCCATGCGCCGTTA
Source organism: Pseudomonas sp. ASL4 (assembly GCF_056680395.1). Lineage (NCBI taxonomy): Bacteria > Pseudomonadati > Pseudomonadota > Gammaproteobacteria > Pseudomonadales > Pseudomonadaceae > Pseudomonas > Pseudomonas sp. ASL4. Next base: position 2,308,188 of record NZ_CM155280.1, read on the forward strand.
CGGTTCCGACAAGCCGGACCTGCGTAACCCGCTGGAACTGGTTGACGTTGCCGACCAACTGAAAGAAGTCGACTTCAAGGTGTTCAGCGGCCCTGCCAACGACCCGAAATGCCGCATTGCCGCCCTGCGCGTACCAGGCGCTGCGAGCATGCCGCGCAAGCAGATCGACGACTACACCAAGTTCGTCGGCATCTACGGTGCCAAGGGCCTGGCGTACATCAAGGTCAACGAGCGCGCTAAAGGCGTTGAAGGCCTGCAGTCGCCAATCGTCAAGAACATCCCTGAAGCCAACCTCAACGTGATCCTTGATCGTGTTGGCGCAGTTGACGGCGACATCGTGTTCTTCGGCGCCGACAAATCGAAGATCGTCAGCGAAGCCCTGGGTGCACTGCGGATCAAGGTCGGCAACGACCTGAACCTGCTGACCTGCAAGTGGGCGCCAATGTGGGTCGTCGACTTCCCGATGTTCGAAGAAAACGACGACGGCAGCTTCAGTGCCTTGCACCACCCGTTCACCGCGCCGAAGTGCACGCCGGAAGAACTGGAAGCCAACCCGGCGACCGCTCTGTCCCGTGCCTACGACATGGTCCTGAACGGCACCGAGCTGGGTGGCGGTTCGATCCGTATCCACCGCAAGGAAATGCAGCAGACGGTGTTCCGCCTGTTGGGTATCGAAGAAGCGGAACAGGAAGAGAAATTCGGCTTCCTGCTCGACGCCCTGAAATACGGCGCGCCGCCGCACGGTGGCCTGGCCTTCGGTCTGGACCGTTTGGTGATGCTGATGACCGGTGCCCAGTCGATCCGTGAAGTGATCGCGTTCCCTAAAACCCAGAGTGCTGCCGACGTGATGACGCAAGCACCGGGTGTGGTGGATGCCAAGGCATTGCGCGAACTGCACATTCGTCTGCGCGAAACGCCGAAGGCTGAGTAAGGCTGACCCTGAAGGCGCATCCTTATGGGATGCGCCTTTTTTATAGGTCGAGATTTTTTTGTTGCTGGCCGGCGCTCAATGCGCGGCGGGCAATGTTTCAAAGAGAATTCGGAGCGAGATATGGCGGGTCATTCCAAGTGGGCGAACATCAAGCACCGCAAAGAACGTCAGGATGCCAAGAAGGGCAAGATTTTCACCAAGTGGATTCGTGAGCTGACCGTTGCGGCCCGTCAGGGCGGCGGCGACCCAGGCTCCAACCCGCGTCTGCGTCTGGCGCTGGACAAGGCCCTTGGTGCAAACATGAGCCGCGACATCATTGATCGCGCGGTCGCTCGCGGTGCCGGTGCAGCCGATACCGACGACATGGTCGAACTCAGCTACGAAGGCTACGGCCCGGGTGGTGTGGCGGTGATGGTCGAGTGCATGACCGACAACCGTAACCGCACGGCAGCCGCTGTTCGCCATGCCTTCAGCAAGTGTGGCGGCAACCTTGGTACTGACGGTTCGGTGGCCTATCTGTTCGAACGCAAGGGGCAGATTTCCTTCGCGCCAGGCGTTGATGAAGACGCGCTGATGGAAGCGGCCATGGAAGCCGATGCCGATGACGTGGTCACCCACGAAGACGGCTCGATCGACGTGTTCACCTCGTTCGCTGGGTTCTACTCCGTGCGTAACGCGTTGGAAGCAGCCGGTTTCAAAGGCGATGACGCGGAAATCGTCATGCTGCCGACCACCAGTGCCGAACTGGACCTGGACGGCGCCGAGAAGGTCCTCAAGCTGATCGACATGCTGGAAGACCTGGATGACGTGCAGAACGTCTATTCCAACGCGGACATTCCGGAGTCGGTTGCCGCACAGCTGGGTTAAGGGCGACTAAGATCCAATGTGGGAGCGAGCTTGCTCGCGAATGCGGATTTTCAGGCAACATCGTTGCTGAATATGAAACCGCTTTCGCGAGCAGGCTCGCTCCCACATTTTATTTGGTGTATTGGATATCGTGCTTTTACTGAACCCGCAGGCGTTATGACTTTAATTCTTGGTATCGACCCCGGTTCGCGCATCACCGGTTATGGCGTGGTACGCGATACCGGGCGTGGCTGCGTTTACGTGGCGTCGGGTTGCATTCGCACGGGCTCCGGCGAGTTGCACGAGCGCCTGCAAATCGTCTATCGCGGTGTGCGGGAAGTCATCCAGACCTACGGCCCGGTGACCATGGGCATCGAAAAGGTCTTTATGGCGCGCAACGCCGACTCTGCACTGAAGCTTGGTCAGGCCCGCGGTGCCGCCATTGTTGCTGGCGCTGAAGAAAGCCTGGAAATTGCGGAATACACCGCGACCCAGGTCAAGCAGGCAGTGACCGGTACCGGCGCGGCGAATAAAGAGCAGGTCCAGATGATGGTCATGCACATGCTCAAGTTGACCAGCAAGCCGCAAATCGATGCCTCGGATGCCCTGGCCATCGCCATTTGTCACGCTCACACCCGTTCCAGCCTGCTGCCTCATGGCCTCGGCACGGCACGCAGTCGTGGCGGGCGCCTGCGTCTCTGATAGCATCAGCAATCATTTTTTATGGAATGAGGTTTTTTGCGCCTGTGTCGTCGGCGTAAAACCCTTGCTCTGTCAGTCGCTGGCCTCGGGCTGGCTAACGCTCAAGGATTTGAAACGTGATTGGACGCTTGCGCGGCACCCTGGCTGAGAAACAGCCGCCGCACCTGATTCTGGATGTAAATGGTCTGGGGTATGAGCTGGAAGTGCCCATGACCACGCTGTATCGCTTGCCGTCGGTCGGTGAACCGCTGACCTTGCACACCCATTTGGTCGTACGCGAAGACGCGCAGTTACTCTATGGCTTCTACGGCAAGCGTGAGCGAGACTTTTTTCGCGAGTTGATCCGTCTTAATGGTGTAGGGCCGAAATTGGCCCTGGCCTTGATGTCGAGCCTGGAAGTCGATGAGCTGGTGCGTTGCGTGCAGTCCCAGGACACCTCGGCGCTGACCAAAGTGCCGGGCGTGGGCAAGAAGACCGCCGAGCGTTTGCTGGTGGAACTCAAGGACCGCTTCAAGGCCTGGGAAACCGTGCCGGCGATGTTCGCCCTGGTGCCGAACCAGCCGGGTGGGCCGGATGCGCCGGCCCCGGTGGCCACCGCCGAAAATGACGCGGTCAGCGCGCTGATTTCCCTGGGCTACAAGCCGCAGGAGGCCAGCAAGGCGATTTCCGCGATCAAGGAGAAAGGTTTGAGCAGTGAAGACATGATTCGTCGTGCCCTGAAGGGAATGATTTAAGTGATTGAAGCTGATCGTCTGATCGCCGCCACACCTGGCCCCCGTGACCGCGAGGAAGTCCAGGACCGCGCGATTCGTCCCCTTAGCCTGGCCGAATACATTGGCCAGCCGACGGTTCGAGAGCAAATGGAGTTGTTCATCCAGGCTGCCCGTGGTCGCAACGAATCCCTGGATCACACACTGATCTTCGGCCCGCCGGGCCTGGGTAAAACCACGCTGGCCAACATCATCGCCCAGGAAATGGGCGTGTCGATCAAAAGCACCTCGGGCCCGGTACTTGAGCGCCCGGGTGACCTCGCCGCGCTGCTGACCAACCTTGAGCCTCACGACGTGCTGTTCATCGATGAAATTCATCGGCTGTCGCCGATCGTCGAGGAAGTGCTGTACCCGGCGATGGAAGATTTCCAGCTCGACATCATGATCGGCGAAGGGCCGGCCGCGCGTTCGATCAAGCTTGATCTGCCGCCGTTCACCCTGGTCGGTGCAACTACCCGTGCCGGCATGCTGACCAACCCATTGCGTGACCGTTTCGGGATCGTCCAGCGTCTGGAGTTCTACAGCACTGCGGACCTGGCGACGATTGTCAGCCGTTCGGCGAACATCCTTGGCTTGCCGCTGGACCCGGAGGGCGCCTTCGAAATCGCTCGCCGCGCCCGTGGCACCCCGCGAATCGCCAACCGTTTGCTGCGTCGGGTGCGGGATTTCGCCGAAGTTCGGGCCAAGGGCCACATCACCAAGCCGATTGCCGACCTGGCCCTGAACCTGCTGGATGTCGACGAACGTGGCTTCGATCACCAGGATCGACGCCTGCTGTTGACCATGATCGAGAAGTTCGACGGGGGGCCGGTCGGGGTCGACAGCCTGGCGGCGGCCATCAGTGAAGAGCGCCACACCATTGAAGACGTGCTGGAACCGTACCTGATCCAGCAGGGCTACATCATGCGAACACCGCGTGGGCGGGTGGTGACCCGGCACGCGTATCTGCATTTCGGTTTAAACATTCCGTCACGATTGGGCGAGATGCCCGTGGTAGACGAGTTTCTCGATGCAGTGGACGATTAATTAACGTTTGCGGGCTGATCGATTGAAGGTTTATGTGGTCCTAGGGGCTCAGATGACGAATCTTTCACTCGAAAGCCCAGCAACAATGAAAAACAGTTGCCTCGCCGGATTGGCAACCTGAGGAGTAAGCACTAGAGTATGCGCGCGCAAAACGGGCTTGAGCCGTTCGCACATCGTTGTCGCGTTTATTACGAGGACACCGATGCGGGCGGCATTGTGTATTACGTTAATTACCTCAAGTTTATGGAACGGGCTCGAACCGAGCGGCTCCGGGATCTGGGCTTTGCCCAATCGGCGCTGGCAGGGGAGGACCTGTTGTTCGTCGTGCATTCCAGCGAAGCGCGTTACCACGCGCCGGCGCGACTGGACGACGAGCTGTTGGTAAGCGCTGAAGTAATCGAATTGAACCGTGTCAGCCTGCGCTTTAAACAGCAGGTCAGGCGGGCTACGGATAATGTGCTGCTCTGCGAAGGGCAGTTTTTGGTGGCCTGTGTGCGCACTAATAGTTTGAAACCCCGGGCCATTCCCGAAGCTCTACGTGCGGCCTTTGCCGGCGAGAGCGGCGCGGGTACACACTCAAAGCAGGAGATAAAGCGTGGAAGCTAACGTCGTCGACCATTCCTCCATGTGGAGCCTGGTCAGCAATGCCAGCGTCGTGGTGCAGTTGGTAATGCTGATTCTGGTAGCCGCATCGGTGACCTCATGGATCATGATCTTTCAGCGCAGCAATCTGATACGCGCTGGTCGACGTGCCCTGGAGAGCTTTGAAGAGCGCTTCTGGTCGGGTATCGATTTGTCCAAGCTCTACCGTCAGGCCGGCAGCAACCCTGATCCGGATTCGGGCGTCGAGCAAATCTTTCGTGCCGGCTTCAAGGAATTCTCCCGTCTGCGCCAGCAGCCAGGCGTTGACCCGGAAGCGGTCATGGAAGGCGTGGCCCGTGCCATGCGCGTGGCCATTTCCCGCGAAGAAGAAAAGCTCGAGCAGAGCCTGCCGTTCCTCGCCACCGTCGGTTCGGTCAGCCCGTACATCGGTCTGTTCGGCACGGTCTGGGGCATCATGAACTCCTTCCGTGGCCTGGCAACTGCCCAGCAGGCGACCCTGGCCACCGTGGCCCCGGGTATCGCCGAAGCACTGGTGGCCACCGCCATCGGCCTGTTTGCAGCTATCCCAGCGGTAATTGCTTACAACCGTTTTGCTGCTCGCAGCGAAACCCTGCTGAGCCGCTACTACACCTTCGCCGATGAATTCCAGGCGATCCTGCACCGCAAAGTGCACACCAGCGAAGAATAAGCAGGTAATTTCCAATGGCTTTAATCGCTCGAGCTCGCAAAAAGCGCAAGCCGGTTGCCGAGATGAACGTAGTGCCTTACATCGACGTGATGTTGGTACTGCTGGTCATCTTCATGGTGACCGCGCCGATGCTCAATCAGGGCGTGAAAGTTGATCTGCCCAAGGTTTCCAGCGAAGCCTTGCCGCAGGACAACAACACCCAGGTCCTGACCATTTCGATCAAGGCTGACAAGACCTACTACTGGAACCTTGGCAGCGAAGTCGACACCGATAAGCAGCAGGACAAGGCCATGACCTTGCCGCAGATGACCAGCGCAGTGACCAAAATCATCAGCGCCGGCAACGAAAACGGCAAGCACACCCAAGTCTTCATTCGTGGCGACAAGACCGTCGACTACGGTTCGGTCATGGGCGCCATGGGCGGGTTGCAGAAGGCCGGAGTCGGTAATGTTGGCTTGATTACCGAGGCGCCCTGATGCAGCAACAACGAGAGCCAACAGCCTCGGAAAGCTACTTCTGGCCTAGTGTCTGGGCGATTGGCTTGCACGTGCTGGTTTTCGGCATGCTGTTCGTCAGTTTCGCCATGACGCCTGAGTTGCCGCCGGCCAAGCCGATTGTCCAGGCGACCCTGTACCAGCTGAAATCGAAAAGTCGGGCGACCACCCAGACCAATCAGAAGATTGCGGGTGAAGCGCAGAAATCTGCTGCGCGTCAGACCGAAGTCGAACAGATGGAACAAAAGAAGGTCGAGCAGGAAGCGGTGAAGGCTGCGGAACAAAAGAAAGAAGAAGCGGCTCAAAAAGCCGAGGAAGCCAAAAAGGCCGACGAGTCGAAGAAGTCTGAGGAAGCGAAAAAGGCTGATGAAGCCAAAAAAGCCGACGAAGCGAAGAAGACCGCCGAAGCCAAGAAGGTCGAAGAGAAACAATTGGCTGATATAGCCAAGAAGAAGTCTGAAGAAGAAGCCAAGAAGGCTGCTGAAGAAGAGGCCAAGAAAGCGGCCGCTGAAGAAGCGAAGAAAAAGATCGTCGAAGACGCGAAGAAGAAAGCCGCGGACGACGCCAAGAAGAAAGCTGAAGCTGAAGAGGCGAAGAAGAAAGTCGCCGACGAAGCGAAGAAGAAAGCTGCTGCCGATGCTGCGAAGAAGAAATCGCAGGATGCGGCACGTAAATCTACCGAAGATAAAAAGGCCCAGGCCTTGGCAGATTTGCTTTCCGACACGCCGCAGCGTCAGCAGGCGTTGGCCGATGAGCAGGGTGACGAAGTCGCCGGCAGTTTCGATGATTTGATTCGTGCTCGTGCAGCAGAAGGCTGGGCTCGTCCTCCTTCGGCACGCAAAGGCATGACGGTCGTGTTGCAAATCGGCATGTTGCCGGACGGTACGGTGACTTCGGTCAGTATTGCCAAGTCCAGTGGCGATGGTCCGTTCGACTCGTCGGCTGTGGCAGCGGTGAAGAATATTGGACGTTTGACAGAAATGCAGGGAATGAAGCCGAGCGATTTTGCTCCGTATCGTTCATTCAAGATGACATTCACACCTGAGGATCTAGCCTTGTGAGAAACCTTCTTCGAGGAATGCTTGTCGTTATCTGCTGCCTGGCAGGGATGGCGGTAGCAGACGAAAAAAACATTCTGGTCACCAGCGGCAGTGATCGGGCTACCCCGATTGCGGTAGTGCCGTTCGGTTTCCAGGGCGGCACTGTGCTGCCGGACGACATGGCCGAAATCATTGGCAATGACCTGCGCAACTCGGGCTATTACTCGCCGATTCCAAAGCAGCAGATGATCAGCCAGCCGAGCCAGGCCAGCGAAATCATTTTCCGTGACTGGAAGGCGATCAGCGCCCAGTACATCATGGTCGGCAGCATTGTTCCGGCGGGCGGTCGCCTGCAGGTTCAGTACGCATTGTTCAACGTCGCCACCGAGCAGCAAGTGCTGACCGGCAGCGTGTCGGGCAGCGTCGATCAACTGCGCGACATGGCGCACTACATCGCTGACCAGTCGTTCGAAAAACTCACCGGTATTAAAGGTGCGTTCTCGACACGCCTGCTGTACGTGACAGCCGAGCGTTTCTCTGAGAAGAACACGCGCTACACGCTGCAACGTTCGGACTATGACGGTGCCCGCGCCGTGACCCTGCTGCAATCGCGCGAGCCAATCCTGTCGCCGCGTTTCGCACCGGACGGCAAGCGTATCGCCTATGTATCGTTCGAGCAGAAGCGTCCGCGTATCTTCATGCAGAACATCGACACCGGTCGCCGTGAGCAGATCACCAACTTCGAAGGCCTGAATGGCGCGCCAGCCTGGTCGCCGGATGGCAATCGCCTGGCATTCGTACTGTCGAAAGACGGCAACCCGGACATCTATGTGATGAACCTGGGTTCGCGTCAGATCACTCGCGTCACCAACGGTCCCGGCATCAATACCGAACCGTTCTGGGGTAAGGATGGTTCGACCATCTACTTCACCTCCGACCGTGGCGGCAAGCCACAAATCTACAAAACCAGCGTCGGTGGTGGCGGTGCGGAACGTGTGACCTTCATTGGTAACTACAACGCCAACCCTAAGCTTTCGGCTGATGAAAAGACCCTGGTGATGATTCACCGCCAGGATGGCTTCACTAATTTCAAGGTGGCGGCCCAGGATTTGCAGCGCGGAAGCGTAAAAATCCTCACTGATAGCACTCTGGACGAGTCGCCTACTGTTGCGCCCAACGGCACCATGGTAATCTACGCCACCCGCCAGCAGGGCCGGGGAGTCTTGATGCTCGTGTCCATTAATGGACGCGTAAGGCTCCCGCTTCCTACCGCACAAGGCGAAGTCAGAGAACCTTCCTGGTCCCCTTACCTGAACTGACGCGGCGCTACACGTTTTACTTAACACACTGGGGTTCATTAGGAGTTTCACGATGGAAATGCTGAAGTTTGGTAAATTTGCTGCGCTGGCTCTGGCCATGGCTGTAGCTGTAGGTTGCTCGTCCAAAGGCGGCGACAATGCCGGTCAAGGCGCTGTCGATCCAAACGCTGGTTACGGCGCTAACACTGGTGCTGTTGATGGCTCCCTGAGCGAAGAAGCTGCTCTGCGCGCAATCACCACCTTCTACTTCGAATACGACAGCTCGGACCTGAAGCCAGAAGCCATGCGCTCCCTGGATATTCACGCCAAAGACCTGAAAGCAAACGGCGCTCGCGTTGTTCTGGAAGGCAACACCGACGAACGTGGTACTCGTGAGTACAACATGGCACTGGGCGAGCGTCGTGCGAAAGCCGTTCAGCGCTACCTGGTACTGCAAGGTGTTTCCCCAGCTCAGCTGGAACTGGTTTCCTACGGCGAAGAGCGTCCAGTTGCTACCGGCAACGACGAGCAGTCCTGGGCTCAAAACCGTCGCGTCGAACTGCGTAAGTAATTCGTCATGCGAACGTGCCGTCGTGCTGTAACTGTTTTGGCTCTCAGCCTCGCACCGCTTGCGGTGTGGGCTGCGGTTCCTGTGGTCGATGACAACTCCGGTTATAACAATAGCGGGAGCAGTTATCCGCCTGCGGGTTACGGTACGAACGGCGCCTATGCCGGGGGAGGGGTTTCGGCCCCTGTCTCGGCACAGGGCGAGCTGTTCAACCAACTGCAATCGATGCAGGAGCAGATCTCGCGCCAACAGGGTGTGATCGAAGTTCTGCAAAATGATGTAGCGCGCATGAAGCAAGAAAACCTGGAGCGATACCAGGATCTTGATCGGCGCATAGGAACCGGCGTTGCACCAGCCGCGACTCCTGATAATTCTTCCACCGGTGGCAATTTGAATGCCCCTGGTGCAGCAGCCGCTGCAGGCGCTGGTGCGGGAGCGGTAGCCGCTCAAGCCCCTGCCGCCAGCAGTGAACCGGGTGATCCGGCGAAGGAAAAACTGTATTACGATGCAGCCTTCGACTTGATCAAAGCCAAGGATTTCGACAAGGCCAGCCAGGCTTTTACCGCTTTCCTGCGCAAATACCCGAACAGCCAATACGCGGGCAATGCCCAGTACTGGTTGGGCGAAGTCAATTTGGCCAAAGGCGATCTGCAAGGTGCAGGTCAGGCGTTTGCCAAGGTTTCGCAGCTGTACCCCAAGCACGCCAAAGTGCCTGATTCGCTGTACAAGCTGGCTGATGTAGAGCGCCGCCTGGGTCACACCGACAAGGTAAAAGGCATTCTGCAGCAGGTGGTGTCCCAATATCCGGGCACTTCCGCCGCTCAGTTGGCTCAACGCGATCTGCAACGCATGTAAGGTTGCTTGACTGATCTTGAAGAAACCCGCGCTTGTCGCGGGTTTTTTCGTTAGAATTCATGCCCTTTTTCTGAAACACGCTTTTTGGGATTCGCGCGTTGGCGGGGTTCCTTGAAGAGCCTGACGGAGGCGGACAGCCTGTTTAGCTGTTACGCCCGTGGCGACTATGCAAGACACATTGAGAATCACCGAAGTTTTTTACTCGTTGCAGGGTGAAACGCGGACTGCCGGGCTGCCCACTGTTTTTGTGCGCCTGACCGGTTGCCCATTGCGTTGCCAATACTGCGACAGCGCCTACGCGTTCACGGGCGGCACCATTCGCCCCCTCGACGATATCCTCGAGCAAGTGGCCGGTTTTCGTCCGCGTTATGTGTGTGTCACCGGCGGCGAGCCGTTGGCGCAACCCAATGCCATCCCATTGCTCAAGCAGTTGTGCGACGCCGGTTACGAAGTGTCACTGGAAACCAGTGGTGCTCTCGACATCTCGGCAGTAGATTCCCGTGTCAGTCGCGTCGTCGACCTGAAAACACCGGGTTCGAAAGAAGCGCACCGCAACCGTTATGAGAACATCGAACTGCTGACGCCCAACGACCAGGTGAAGTTTGTCATCTGCTCGCGGGAAGACTATGACTGGGCCGTGTCCAAGCTGATCCAGTACGGTCTTGATCGACGTGCCGGCGAAGTCCTGTTCTCGCCAAGTCACCATGACCTCAATGCTCGGGATCTGGCTGACTGGGTGGTGGCGGACAACCTGCCAGTGCGTCTGCAATTGCAACTGCATAAATATCTTTGGAATGACGAGCCGGGGCGCTGATATGACTGAACCACTGAACACTACCGAAAAACGTGCGGTGATCCTGCTGTCCGGCGGCCTCGACTCGGCGACGGTCGTGGCCATGGCCCGTGCTGAAGGCTATAGCTGCTACACCATGAGCTTTGACTACGGCCAGCGTTCCCACGCCGAATTGCACGCGGCCGCACGGGTTGCCCGTGATTTGGGTGTGGTCGAACACAAGGTGATCGGTATTAACCTCAATGGCATTGGCGGTTCTGCGCTGACCGACAACAGTATCGATATCCCGGAAACTCTGGGTGAAGGTATCCCGGTGACGTATGTGCCGGCGCGCAACACGGTGTTTCTATCTCTCGCGTTGGGCTGGGCTGAAGTGCTGGGCGCCCGCGACATCTTTATTGGTGTGAACGCCGTGGACTACTCCGGTTACCCGGACTGCCGTCCCGAGTTCATCGAGTCCTTCGAGCGCATGGCCAACCTGGCGACCAAGGCCGGTGTCGAAGGCAACGGTTTCCGCATCCAGGCCCCGCTGCAAAACCTGAGCAAGGCGCAGATCGTCGAGGCGGGCGTGAAGCTGGGCGTCGATTACGGGCTGACCGTTTCCTGCTATCAGGCCGACGATAAAGGCTATGCGTGCGGCAAATGCGACAGCTGCCGCCTGCGTGCAGAAGGCTTCGCGGCGGCCGGAATCAGTGACCCAACACCTTATTTCTGATTTATTTCAAATTAGGTGTTGAATAGTCCTTAAAAATCAGTATTATACGCGCCACCACACAGCGGGTCGTTAGCTCAGTTGGTAGAGCAGTTGGCTTTTAACCAATTGGTCGTAGGTTCGAATCCCACACGACCCACCATTTTTATAGCAGTTTAGAAAATCCGGAAGGCCCACGAAAGTGAGGATTTCCGGGTTTTTTTTTGTCCGCGATTTGTGCTCGCACAAGTCCTGGGCTGCCCCGCGTGACGCAGGTCAGAATCATCTTTTGCATCAGCGGGATATTCTGTAGCCTTGCGCAGCTTCAACGCTGTGCCTGATGAATACTCACTCTCCCGGCGGTACCCTTAAGTGGTCCGGAGCCGGGTGTATACTCGACTTTCGCGCGAAAGCGCCCGCAGGTCTTGCGATCATGACGCAAATTTCTGAACGCTTACTGGTTCAAGCTCACCTCGACGCCAAGCAGCCCAAGCCGCTGACGGTCGAGGAAGAGGCTTATTACCGCGCTGCCATTGCTGCCGAGCTCAAGGCTCAGGACGCGGTGCTGGTTGCCCACTTCTATTGCGATCCGGTGATTCAGGCCCTGGCCGAAGAAACCGGTGGCTGCGTCTCTGACTCCCTGGAAATGGCGCGCTTCGGCAATGCCCATCCGGCCAAAACCGTGGTGGTCGCCGGTGTGAAGTTCATGGGCGAGACCGCGAAGATTCTCAATCCCGAAAAACGCGTCCTGATGCCAACCCTGGACGCGACCTGCTCGCTGGACCTGGGTTGCCCGGTGGACGAGTTCTCGGCGTTCTGTGATCAGCATCCGGAGCGCACGGTGGTGGTGTATGCCAACACTTCGGCGGCGGTCAAAGCCCGGGCTGATTGGGTGGTGACTTCAAGCTGCGCGCTGGAGATTGTCGAAAGCCTGATGGATAACGGCGAGACCATCATCTGGGGGCCGGACAAGCACCTGGGTACTTACATCCAGCGTAAGACCGGCGCGGACATGCTGCTGTGGGACGGTGCCTGCATCGTTCACGAGGAGTTCAAATCCAAGCAGCTTGAGGACATGAAGGCGCTGTACCCGGACGCGGCCATTCTGGTGCATCCGGAATCGCCGACGTCGGTGATCGAACTGGCGGATGCCGTCGGTTCCACCAGTCAGTTGATCGCGGCGGCGCAAACCCTGCCGAACAAGACCTTCATCGTCGCCACCGACCGCGGCATCTTCTACAAGATGCAGCAGCTGTGCCCGGACAAGGTCTTCATCGAGGCTCCAACGGCCGGTAACGGCGCAGCGTGCCGCAGTTGCGCGCACTGCCCATGGATGGCGATGAATACCCTTGAGCGGACGCTGAAGAGCTTGAAGGAAGGGACGAACGAGATCTTTGTGGATCCGGCGTTGATTCCGCAGGCGATTCGGCCGTTGAAGCGGATGCTGGACTTCACCCAGGCGGCGCGGATGAAGTTGGCGGGTAACGCTTAAAGAGCAAGATCAAAAGATCGCAGCCTTCGGCAGCTCCGCGCCTATGGGCGCTGCCGAAGGCTGCGATCTTTTTTTATGGGCGCTACTTTTGTTTCTTTGGAACACGAACAAGCTGGGTGTTGGAATACATGTCATGCCAGCTGCGTTTCTGTTTGTCGAACAGCGGCCAGAGAAACCCCAGCCCCACACACAGCCACGACGCGATCGACACCACAAACCGCAGCAGCGCCTGCCACAGGCTGATGGACGAGCCGTCAGCATTCTGAACACGGATGCACCACACCTGCATACCCAGGGTCTGACCGGACCAGGTCCAGAACTTGGCGAAGAAACCGAAGAGCACGAAAAACAGCACCGTCGACAGCAATGGATCGCCGTCCAGCGCGCCGGCTTCGGTGAGCTTGCGCATCTTGTCTTCGCCGATGATCGCCATCTGGATCATCTTGTAAATGCCGCTGGTGACGATCAGCAGGGCCGTGCATAACAGAAAGTCATAGAACATCGCTGCCAGGCGACGGCCCAAGGTAGGGGCGGGAAAGTCGCCCTGGGGGTTGAGCAAGTGTTTCGACATGGCAGCCTCTGGGCGAAAAAAGAAAGCCATTTTACGGATTTACGCGCACAAAAAAGCCCCTGATGTCAGCATCAGGGGCTTTTTCGTTACAGAAGGTTAGGCTTCTGCTTGTACTTCGTCAGCCTGCATGCCTTTCTGGCCTTGCACAGCAACGAAGGTCACTTTCTGGCCTTCTTTCAGGCTCTTGAAGCCGTTGCCCTGAATAGCGCGGAAATGCACGAACAGATCCGGACCGCTTTCTGGAGTGATAAAACCAAAACCTTTCTCGTCGTTAAACCACTTGACGGTACCGCTCTGACGTTGGGACATTTCTTATTTCCTTTGACGCAAAAATTAATGACAGTCTCCTTCATATGAAAGAGTACTGGGGCTGGTTGCAGGAAAGTAAGAAGACGTAGAACGGGATGTAGCTAACTTGTAGGCTACTGCCCAGGTCACGATTCCAAGCGACCCATGCAAACACAGTGAACAAACTCTACGCCAACTAGCCGATAAAAAACAAGCCCCTGTGAGGGGCCCGGTTTTGCTCGGCTTGGTGGCTATTAGTCGGTCCACTAGTGCGTGCTTATTCGATGAAGGTGTTCAATTGTTTTCGAACGTTATAAGCAAAGTTCATAATCGAACGACTGCACTGTTTTATGGCGGTTGCGTTACAGATTAGTGCACTGTTAACGCAATCGCGTTACTTATAGAAACAGTCAATCAACCACGATAGTAGCGTTGTGGAACAAATGGCATTTTGCTTACAAGCAAAGGCACCTTTTTCCCACGGACAATTGCCCAAACCGGCGTATCGATCGCGATGTAAGCACTGTCGACGTAACCCATGGCCAGAGGACCACCCAAGGTCGGCCCGAAACCACCACTGCACACGCTACCGATGATGTCGCCGGCTTCGTTGACGATTTCTGCGCCTTCGCGCACTGGCGTGCGTTCCTGCGGCAACAGACCAACGCGTTTACGGCTGATACCACCTTGTTGTTGGGCGAATACGCTTTCAGCGCCCGGGAAGCCGCCGGCCCGTGCGCCATCGGCACGACGTGGCTTGGAGATGGCCCACAGCAGGCTTGCCTCAATCGGGGTGGTCTCGGTGTTCATGTCGTGGCCATAGAGGCACAGGCCGGCTTCCAGGCGCAGGGAGTCGCGAGCGCCGAGGCCGATGGCCGCCACTTCAGGTTCAGCCAACAGCGCGCGCGCCAGGGCTTCAGCGTTGGCGGCCGGCACCGAGATTTCAAAACCGTCTTCGCCGGTGTAGCCCGAACGGCTGACAAAGCAGTCCACGCCCAGCAGTTTCACGCGGGCGAACTGCATGAAGGTCATCTTCGACACTTCAGGCGCCAGGCGTGCAAGCACAGTCACAGCAGCCGGGCCTTGCAGGGCCAGCAACGCGCGTTCTTCGAACAGTGGCTCGATGCTGCACTGGTCGCCGATGTGCTTGCGCAGGTGCGCCAGGTCCTGATCCTTGCAGGCGGCGTTGACCACCAGGAACAGTTCGTCGTTACCGAGGTTGGCGACCATCAGATCGTCGAGGATGCCGCCGGTCTCGTTGGTGAACATTGCGTAGCGCTGCATGCCCACCGGCAGGTCGATGATGTCCACCGGCACCAGGGTTTCCAGGGCTTTGGCGGCATTGGCGCCGGTCAGGCGGATCTGGCCCATGTGCGAGACATCGAACAGCCCGGCCTGATCACGGGTGTGCTGGTGTTCTTTCATCACGCCCAATGGGTATTGCACCGGCATGTCGTAGCCGGCGAACGGCACCATTCGCGCGCCGAGTTCGATGTGCAGTGCGTGCAGCGGGGTTTTCAGCAATTGTTCGGTGGACATATTCAGCTCCTGAAAAAGTGTGCAGATGCCAATGCGCGCGCATTAGCACTCGATAATGTTGACCGCCAAACCGCCACGGGCGGTTTCCTTGTATTTGCTTTTCATGTCGGCGCCGGTCTGGCGCATGGTGCGGATGACCTTGTCGAGGGAAACGAAGTGCTGACCGTCACCACGCAGGGCTATGCGCACCGCATTGATGGCTTTCACCGAGCCCATGGCGTTGCGCTCGATGCACGGCACTTGCACCAGGCCGCCAATCGGGTCGCAGGTCAGGCCGAGGTTGTGTTCCATGCCGATTTCGGCGGCGTTTTCCACCTGCGAAACGCTGCCGCCAAGGACTTCGCACAACGCACCGGCCGCCATCGAACAGGCGACGCCGACCTCCCCCTGACAACCGACTTCAGCGCCGGAAATCGAGGCGTTTTCCTTGTACAGAATGCCGATCGCGGCGGCGGTCAGCAGAAAACGCACGACGCCGTCTTCATTGGCGCCGGGGATGAAGCGCATGTAGTAATGCAACACTGCCGGGACGATCCCGGCTGCACCGTTAGTGGGCGCGGTGACCACGCGTCCGCCGTTGGCGTTTTCTTCGTTGACCGCCAAAGCGTAGAGGTTGACCCAGTCCAGTACTGACAGCGGATCGCGCAGCGCCGATTCCGGGTTCTTGCACAATTGCCGATGCAGCGCCGCCGCTCGGCGTTTGACCTTCAAGCCACCGGGCAGGATGCCTTCGTTGCGGCAACCGGCGTCGACGCAGTCCTGCATCACCTGCCAGATGTGCAGCAGACCGGCACGGGTTTCCGCTTCCGGGCGCCAGGCACTTTCGTTGGTCAGCATCACCTGGCTGATCGACAAGCCGTAGGTGGCGCAATGACCGAGCAGGTCCTTGGCACTTTTGAACGGGAAGGTCAGCGGCGTGGCGTCCTCGACGATGCGATCGGCGCCGGCAGCGTCTTCATCGACGACGAAACCACCGCCGACCGAGTAGTACTCGCGGCTGCGGATTTGTATGCCTGCCGCATCGAACGCGCGAAAGATCATGCCGTTGGGGTGATAAGCCAACGGTTTGCGGATCATCGCCAGATGCAGCTTTTCGTTGAATTCGATGGAGTGCTCACCGAGCAGGTTCAAACGACCGTTACTGCGAATCTCTTGCAGACGGGCGGCGACGGTTTCGGTGTTCACGGTGTCCGGGTGTTCACCTTCCAGGCCGAGCAACACAGCCTTGTCGCTGCCGTGGCCTTTACCGGTGGCGCCGAGCGAGCCGTAGAGCTCGACTTTGACGCAGGTTGTTGCGGCCAGCAGCCCTTCACGGCGCAGACCTTCGGCGAAACGCGCAGCAGCACGCATCGGGCCGACGGTGTGGGAGCTGGAGGGGCCGATGCCAATCTTGAACAGGTCGAACACGCTTAACGACATGAGTTGTTCTCCGGTTTCTTGTTATAGGAATTCACGGAATCTGGGGCTTTGCACGGACCCTGTGGGAGCGAGCTTGCTCGCGAATGCGGTGGGTCAGGCAACGTTGATGGTGACTGATCTACCGCATTCGCGAGCAAGCCCGCTCCCACAGGGGATATGCGGTGCTCTTGAGAGTGGGGGCGAGCGAACCCGCCCCTACATTTTTAAGCGTAGCTTTCGATCGACGGGCAGGCGCAAACCAGGTTGCGGTCACCAAACACGTTGTCGACCCGACCGACCGGTGGCCAGTACTTGCCTTCGATCAAGGAGGCAACCGGGTAAACCGCTTGCTCACGGCTATACGGATGCGTCCACTCGCCCACGATTTCCGCCGCGGTATGCGGGGCGTTTTTCAGCGGGTTGTCGTCCTTGTCCAGCGTGCCGTTTTCCACCGCGCGGATTTCTTCGCGGATGCGGATCATGGCGTCGCAGAAGCGGTCCAGTTCTTCCTTGGATTCGCTTTCGGTCGGCTCGATCATCAGCGTGCCGGCCACCGGGAACGACATGGTCGGGGCATGGAAGCCGAAGTCGATCAGGCGTTTGGCGACGTCATCGACGCTGATGCCGCTGCTGTCTTTCAGCGGACGCAAATCGAGGATGCACTCGTGCGCGACCAGGCCGTTGCTGCCGGTGTAGAGCACTGGATAGTGTTCTTCGAGGCGACGGGAGATGTAGTTGGCATTCAGGATCGCCAGTTGCGAAGCACGCTTCAAACCGGCGCCGCCCATCATGCGGATGTACATCCAGGTGATCGGCAAAATGCTTGCGCTGCCGAACGGTGCGGCGCAGACCGCGCCTTCTTTACGCTCCATCTGGGCATGGCCCGGCAGGAACGGCGTCAGGTGCGATTTCACGCCAATCGGGCCAACGCCCGGGCCGCCACCGCCGTGGGGGATGCAGAAGGTTTTGTGCAGGTTCAAGTGCGAGACGTCGCCGCCGAACTTACCCGGTGCGCAGAGGCCGACCATCGCGTTCATGTTGGCGCCGTCGATGTAGACCTGGCCGCCATGGTCATGAACGATGCCGCAGATTTCGCGGATGCCTTCTTCGAACACGCCGTGGGTCGACGGGTAAGTGATCATCAGCGCAGCGAGGTGTTCACGGTGTTCGATGGCCTTGGCGCGCAGGTCTTCGATGTCGACGTTGCCACGGGCATCGCACGCGGTCACCACCACGCGCATGCCGGCCATGTTGGCGGTCGCCGGGTTGGTGCCGTGGGCCGAGGACGGTATCAGGCAGATGTCGCGACGATCTTCGCCACGGCTCTGGTGATAGGCGCGGATCGCCAGCAGGCCAGCGTATTCACCCTGGGAGCCGGCGTTCGGTTGCAGCGAGATCGCGTCGTAACCGGTGGCGGCGCAGAGCATCGCCTCCAGTTCGTCGGTCAGTTGCTGGTAGCCGGCGCTTTGCGCGGCCGGGGCGAACGGGTGCAGGGCACCGAATTCAGCCCAGGTCACCGGGATCATTTCGCTGGCGGCGTTGAGTTTCATGGTGCAGGAACCCAGCGGGATCATGGTGCGATCCAGTGCCAGGTCCTTGTCGGCGAGCTTGCGCAGGTAGCGCATCAGCTCGGTTTCCGAGTGGTAACGGTTGAACACCGGGTGGCTGAGGATCGGCGATTGGCGAACCAGTTCAGCTGGGATGGTGCTTTGAACGCTTGTAGCCAATGCCGCGAAATCTGGCAGCGCTTTGCCGTCAGCCAGCAGCGCCCACAAGGTTTCAACATCAGCTTGCGAAGTGGTTTCGTCGAGGGACAGGCCCAGACGTTCAGCATCGACCACACGCAGGTTGATCTGCTGGGCGCGAGCCTTGTCGTGCAGCTTGGCGGTGTTGGCGCCAGTGTTCAGCGTCAGCGTATCGAAGAAGTTTTCCTGCTCAACCGTGAGACCGAGTGCGCTCAAGCCTTTGGCCAGAATCGCCGTCAGGTGATGCACGCGGTTGGCGATCTGCGTCAGGCCTTTCGGGCCGTGATAAACGGCGTACATGCTGGCGATGTTGGCCAGCAAAACCTGCGCCGTGCAAATGTTGCTGGTGGCCTTCTCGCGGCGGATATGTTGCTCGCGGGTTTGCATCGCCAGGCGCAGGGCCGGCTTGCCGAAACGGTCCACCGAGACGCCGACCAAACGGCCCGGCATGTCGCGCTTGAACGCATCTTTCGTCGAGAAGTACGCCGCGTGCGGGCCACCGAAACCCAGTGGCACACCGAAACGTTGCGCACTGCCGATGGCCACGTCGGCACCGAACTCGCCCGGCGGGGTCAGTACGGTCAGGGCCAGCAGGTCAGCGGCCACCGCGACCAAGGCATTGGCGGCGTGGAAGCGTTCGGTCAGTTCGCGGTAATCAAACACGTCACCGTTGCTGGCCGGGTATTGCAGCAGCGCGCCGAAGAACGGCGTCACGTCGGTCAGTGCTTGCTCGTCGCCGACCACCACGTCGATGCCCAACGGCTCGGCACGGGTGCGCAGCACGTCGAGGGTTTGCGGGTGGCAATGCACGGAAGCGAAGAACGCATGGCTGCCTTTGTTCTTGCTCAGGCGTTTGCAGAAGGTCATCGCTTCGGCAGCGGCAGTGGCTTCGTCCAACAGCGAGGCGTTGGCAATCGGCAGGCCGGTCAGGTCGCTGATCAAGGTCTGGAAATTCAGCAGCGCTTCGAGACGACCCTGGGAAATCTCCGGTTGGTACGGGGTGTACGCGGTGTACCAGGCCGGATTTTCCAGCAGGTTGCGCAGGATCGGCGACGGCGTGTGGGTGCCGTAGTAACCCTGGCCGATGTAGGTCTTGAACAGCTGGTTTTTGCTGGCGATGGACTTGATCAACGCCAGGGCATCGGCTTCGCTCAGGCCATCTTCGAGGCCGAGCACGCTGGTGCCTTTGATGCTGTCCGGGATGACGCTGGCGCTCAGGGCTTCCAGGGAGTCGAAGCCGAGGCTGTTGAGCATCGCTTGTTCGTCGCCGGAGCGCGGGCCGATGTGGCGGGCGATGAATTCGTTGGCGGTCGTGAGGTTTACTTGAGTCATGTCGGCGCTCCTCAGGCTTCGGCGTTGGCTTTGATCAGACGGTCGTAAGCGTCTTGATCCAGCAATTGGGCAACAGCCGATGCGTCGGTTGGCTGGAAGCGGAAGAACCAGCCTTCGCCCAGGGGATCTTCGTTGACCAGCTCAGGGCTGCTGTCGAGTGCCGAGTTCACTTCCAGCACTTCACCGTCGAGCGGCATGTAGACGCCGCTGGCGGCTTTCACCGATTCCACGGTGGCGGCTTCAGCGCCTTTTTCGTAGGACTGCAGCTCAGGCAGTTGTACGAAAACCACGTCGCCCAAGGCGTTCTGTGCGAAAGCGGTGATACCGACTGTGACGCTGCCGTCAGCTTCGGTACGCAGCCATTCGTGATCTTCAGTAAAACGCAACTCGCTCATGGAAACTCCTAAGGGGGCCAGACTCGTCTGGTGGACGCGATTGAATGCTTGGGCAAAAGCCCTTCTTTATAGGAGGTTACTAAGCAAAATCGCTGCCAATGTTAATAAGTCCTTATAAATCAAAGTCTTGTTGGCTTTCGAGAGGCGAGCAAAATGAATGCCCGTAGCGAAATCGCTACAGTACGAAGCAAAGAAAAAAGCGTAATGGGATCAAAGCCTTGCACAGCGGTGATCGGAGGACAGTGTATCGATATCGTTCCGCTGTAGCGCTTTCAGTACAGATGAAGGTCGCTTTCGAGCATGGTTTTGAATGCGCCATAGAACCCTGTGGGAGCGGGCTTGCTCGCGAATGCGGTGTGTCAGTCACATCAATGCCAACTGACACACCGCATTCGCGAGCAAGCCCGCTCCCACATTTTGACCGAGTAAGGCTTAGGGTTTGCTTGGAATGCCGTACTTGCGCAATCGATGAGCAATCGCGGTATGGGAGGTTTGCAGCCGATTGGCCAATTGCCGGGTCGAGGGATAGCTGACGTAGAGTTTTTCCAGCAGCGTCTTCTCGAACTCTTCCATCGCTTGCTCAAGGCTGTCGACGTCGCTGTCACTCTGGCGCGCCACGGAGGTGCCGGCGATGTCGAGGTCGCCGATGTCCACCAGGCTGCTTTCGCAAATCGCGGCGGCGCGGAAGATTACGTTCTGCAATTGCCGCACATTGCCCGGCCAGCGGTTGCCGAGCAGTGCCGGGTAAGTGCCCGGCGCCAAGCGACAGATCGGACGCTGGATCTGCGCGCAGGCCTGCTGCATGAAGTAACGGGCCAGCAGCAGAATGTCCTGGCCGCGTTCACGCAGCGGCGGGACTTCGACGTTGAGCACGTTGAGGCGATAGAACAGGTCTTCGCGGAAGGTGCCTTCGCTGACCATTTTTTCCAGGTCTCGGTGGGTGGCGCTGAGGATCCGCACGTTGACCTTGACCTCACGATCACCGCCCACTCGACGGAAGCTGCCGTCGTTCAAAAACCGCAGCAGTTTCGCCTGCAAGTACGGCGACATCTCGCCGATTTCATCGAGAAACACCGTGCCTTGGTTGGCCAGTTCCATGAGCCCCGGTTTGCCGCCCCGTTGCGCGCCGGTAAATGCGCCGGGGGCATAGCCGAACAGTTCGCTTTCGGCGAGGTTCTCCGGCAATGCCGCGCAGTTCAATGCGAGGAACGGCGCACTGTGCCGCGCACTGATGGCGTGACAGGCCCGGGCTACCAGTTCTTTGCCGGTGCCGGTTTCGCCCTGGATCAATAGCGGTGCGTCGAGGGCCGCGACACGTTGGGCGCGAGCCTTAAGGGTGCGAATCGCCGGGGATTCGCCGAGCAATGCATCGAAACCTTCGGCGTGGTCATGGTGCAATGCTGAAAGGCGTTCACCGATGCGGCTCGGTTGATACAGCGTCAGCAGGGCGCCCGCGTCGGTGATCGGCGTGGCGTCCAGCAGCAGGGTCTGGCCGTTGACGGTGATCTCGCGCAGCGGCAGGCGAAAGCCGTTTTCCAGCAAGGCATCGAGCAGCGCCGGGTCGGCAAACAATTCGGTGATGCTTTCACCGGCGGGTTCGCGACCGTACAAGGCAATCAGCGCCGGGTTGGCCAGCAACACGTTGCCGGCGCTGTCCAGGGCCAGCACCGGGTCGGTCATGGCCGCGAGCAATGCGTCGAGCTGCAAGTGCCGGCGCTGGCCGGGCAGGATGTCGACCACCGTCACCGCTTGCACGCCGTGCACGCTGAACAGCGCATCGCGCAGCTCTTCGAGCACTTCCGGGCTCAGGGTCGGGGCGTCGATGTAGACGTTGGGCGGAACCATTTCCACCGCATCCAGATTGAGATTGCGCCCACCGAGCAAGGCCAGGACTTCCTGGGTAATGCCGACGCGGTCGATGAAGCTGACGTGGATACGCATGGGGCGGTTTTTGGTTCTGGAGTGCGGAGGGTGGCAAGTATGCCTTGGAGGAGGGGGTTAGGTGAAATCTGGCGCAGGTCTTCGGTGTGGCGATGATCCCCTGTGGGAGCGGGCTTGCTCGCGAAAGCGGGGTCTCAGTCACTATTAATGTTGACTGACAGACCGCTTTCGCGAGCAAGCCCGCTCCCACAGTTGATCGTTGGTGTTCGCACAATTGTGTTCGGCACAGAACCCTTTATTCGAGGTGTTCGGGTTTCACCGGGTCGCCGGATTTAACGTCCAGCTGCGCCCGCACGTCCTCGAACATTGCGTCGTAGGTCCTGTGCATCGACGCGATGTTGGCTTCTTTGGGGATGCCATGTTTATGTGCGATTTGCATGGCATGCCGGGCGAAGTCAAACGCTTGGTCCTTGGGCAGAAAGAACTCTTCTTTCATGTCTTTGCCTTCGATGCTGCCATGCATCTTGAACAGCATGCCCTTGCCTTCCTTGGGGTCCTGGGTGACTTCATAGTCGATGCACAGGTTGTAGCTGTAATCGTCCTTGTTCAGCGCGTGGCGCTCGATGTGCAAGTGACCGGGCTCGAACGTAGCCATAAACATCTCTCCTTCGAAGGCATTGGAGAACGGCAGACCCCGGGCCTGCCGCTGAGTTTCTTTTTTAGAGGTAAGTAATGCCAGGTGTCGCTGTGCTGATGCGGGTGCCGGCCTTGCCCTGGACGATCGCTTCGATGTCCGAGAGTGAACCGATGACCGCGACTTTGCCAGTATGGCGGGCGAACTCGCACGCGGCCTGGACCTTCGGCCCCATGGAGCCGGCGGCGAAGCCGAGTTTTTCCATGTCGTCCGGGTGGGCCTGGGCGATGGCTTTCTGGGTTGGCTTGCCGAAGTCTATAAATGCGGCGCTGACGTCGGTGGCGATTACCAGCAGATCACTTTCCAGCTGTTCGGCCAGCAGCGCCGAGCACAGGTCCTTGTCGATCACCGCTTCCACGCCTTCGAGTTTTCCGCTGGCGCCGTACATCGTTGGAATGCCGCCACCGCCAGCACAGATCACGATGCTGCCCTTATCCAGCAGCCACTTGATCGGGCGGATTTCGAAGATGCGTTTTGGCCGTGGGCTGGCAACCACACGGCGATACTTGTCGCCATCCGGGGCAATCGCCCAACCTTTTTCGGCGGCGAGTTTTTCCGCTTCAGCCTTTGAATACACCGGGCCGATGGGTTTGGTCGGGTTCTGGAACGCCGGGTCCTTGGCATCGACTTCGACCTGAGTCAGCAGGGTGGCGAACGGCACTTCGAAGTCCAGCAGGTTGCCCAGTTCCTGTTCGATGATGTAGCCGATCATGCCTTCGGTTTCGGCACCGAGCACGTCCAGCGGGTAGGGCGAAACCGAGGTGTAGGCTGCCGCTTGCAGCGACAGCAGGCCGACTTGCGGGCCATTGCCGTGGGCGATGACCAATTGGTTGCCGGGGTAGATCCTGGCGATCTGTTCGGTGGCGACGCGGATATTGGCGCGTTGATTGTCCGCGGTCATGGGTTCACCACGGCGGAGCAGGGCGTTACCGCCCAGAGCAACGACGATACGCATAATGCAGTCCTTTCAGAGTTCGGTGATCCCTGTGTTGACTGGCTTTTGTGGCGAGCGAGCTTGCTCGCGCTCGAGCGCGCAGCGGTCGCAATCAGGTTATACGCGGTGTACCTGACGCGATGCGGTGATGCATTTACGACTGCTGCGCAGCCGAGCGGGAGCAAGCTCCCTCGCCACAAAAAGCCGCTTCCACAGGAAGGAAAGCGGCAGTCTTTTTAGATATCCGCCAACGCCGACACCAGGATCGCCTTGATGGTATGCATGCGGTTTTCCGCTTGTTCAAAGGCGATGTTGGCTGGCGATTCGAAGACTTCTTCGGTCACTTCAACGCCGCCGGCCAGGTGCGGATAGCGCGCGGCGATGTCCTTGCCGACCTTGGTTTCGCTGTTATGGAATGCCGGCAGGCAGTGCATGAATTTCACGCGCG
Source organism: Pseudomonas sp. ASL4 (assembly GCF_056680395.1). NCBI lineage: Bacteria > Pseudomonadati > Pseudomonadota > Gammaproteobacteria > Pseudomonadales > Pseudomonadaceae > Pseudomonas > Pseudomonas sp. ASL4. The sequence continues at coordinate 2,332,210 of NZ_CM155280.1, forward strand.
GGTTGCCCGAGGCTTTCATCATTTTCGCGTTGACCTGGTACGGCAGCAGTTGCTCGATGCGCTCGTCCCACGCTTCCACCGGCTCACCCATCGACACCCAGATGTCGGTGTGGATGAAGTCCACGCCCTTGACCGCTTCTTTCGGGTCTTCGGTGATGGTGATGCGGGCGCCGCTTTCTTCAGCGAATTCTTTGCACTGGGCAATGAAGTCCGCGTGTGGCCACAGGGCTTTGGGTGCAGCGATGCGCACATCCATGCCCAATTTGGCGCCGATCATCAGCAGCGAGTTGCCCATGTTGTAGCGCGCATCGCCGAGGTAGGCGTAGCTGATTTCATGCATCGGCTTGTCGCTGTGCTCGCGCATGGTCAGTACGTCGGCGATCATTTGCGTCGGGTGGAATTCAGCGGTCAGGCCGTTGAACACCGGCACGCCAGCGAACTTGGCCAGCTCTTCGACGATTTCCTGTTCAAAGCCACGGTACTCGATGGCGTCGAACATCCGGCCCAGCACACGGGCGGTGTCTTTCATGCTTTCTTTGTGGCCGATCTGCGACGACACCGGGTCGATGTAGGTGACGTGAGCACCCTGGTCGTGGGCTGCGACTTCGAAGGCGCAACGGGTGCGGGTCGAGGTTTTTTCGAAGATCAGCGCGATGTTCTTGCCTTGCAGGTGTGGACGCTCGGTGCCGGTGTACTTGGCGCGTTTGAGGTCCCGGGACAGGTCGATCAGGTAGTTGAGCTCGCGAGTGGTGTGGTGCATCAAGCTCAGCAAGCTGCGGTTGCGCATGTTAAAAGCCATGATTTGGATCTCCTTGGGTTTCGGTTATCCGCCGGCTTCGCGCTTTATAAGCACGAAGCGGGGCACAAGAATTAATAGTCGATGGGGTCGCGAATGATCGGGCAGGTCATGCAGTGGCCGCCGCCACGGCCGCGCCCGAGTTCGCCGGCACTGATGGTGATGACTTCCACGCCAGCCTTGCGTAGCAAGGTGTTGGTGTAGGTGTTGCGGTCGTAACCGATCACCACGCCCGGTTCGAGGGCCACCACGTTGTTGCCGTCGTCCCATTGCTCGCGTTCGGCGGCGAAGCTGTTGCCGCCGGTTTCCACCACGCGCAGGGCCTTGAGGTTGAGTGCGGCCGCCACGGTGTCGAGGAAGTTGGTTTCTTCGCGGCGGATGTCTATGCCACCCGGTTTGCTTTCATCAGGGCGCAGGGTGAACGCGACGATCTGGTTGACCACTTCCGGGAAAATGGTGACCAGGTCGCGGTCGCAGAAGCTGAACACGGTGTCCAGGTGCATCGCGGCGCGGGATTTCGGCAGACCGGCGACGATCACTCGCTCCACGGCTTGGTGCTTGAACAGGTTCAGCGCCAGTTGACCGATGGCCTGACGCGACGAGCGCTCGCCCATGCCGATCAACACCACACCGTTGCCGATAGGCATCACGTCGCCGCCTTCGAGTGTCGAGTTGCCGTGCTCCTGATCCGGGTCGCCGTACCAGACCTGGAAGTCGGCGTTGGTGAACTCGGGGTGGAATTTGTAGATGGCGCTGGCCAGCAGGGTTTCCTGACGGCGCGCCGGCCAGTACATAGGGTTCAAGGTCACGCCACCGTAGATCCAGCAGGTGGTGTCGCGGGTGAACAGGATGTTGGGCAGCGGCGGCAGAATGAAGCTCGAGTGGCCGAGGAAGTCACGGAACATCTCGATGGTCTTGCCGCCGAAACTGGTTGGCAGGTCATCGGCCGACACGCCGCCGATCAGGAACTCGGCGATCTTGCGCGGCTCCAGGCTGCGCAACCAGGAACTGGTTTCGTTGACCAGGCCCAGGCCCACTGTATTGGCGGTGATCTTGCGTTCGAGAATCCAGTCCAGGGCCTCAGGGTTCGCGACGATGTCGGTCAGCAGGTTGTGCATTTCCAGCACGTCGACGTTGCGTTCGCGCATCTTGGTGACGAAATCGAAATGGTCACGCTTGGCCTGGGCAACCCATAGCACGTCATCGAACAGCAATTCGTCGCAGTTGTTCGGGGTCAGCCGCAGGTGGGCCAGACCGGGGGAGCAAACCATGACTTTGCGCAGTTTGCCGGCCTCGGAATGTACGCCGTACTTAACTTTTTCCGTGGTCATTACAGTGATCCTCCAGATCTAAACAATCAGCTATTACAGCGTCAGGAAACCGGCATACAGCCCGTAGGCAGCCACCAGGGCGCCGACGACTACGGCCGCGAAAATCAGCTTCTCGACATTAGTGAAAACCGGTTTGCCCACTTCCATCTTGGCCTTGGCGAACAGGATCGCGCCGGGGGCATAGAGCAGGGCGGAAAGCAGCAGGTATTTGATGCCGCCGGCATACAGCAGCCAGACCGCGTAGATCACGGCAATGGCGCCGATGATCAGGTCTTTCTTGCGTTCGGCCAGGGCGTGTTCATAAGTCTCGCCGCGTACCGCCAGTAGCAGCGCATAAGCCGCCGACCACAGGTAAGGCACCAGAATCATCGAGGTGGCAAGGTAGATCAGCGACAGGTAAGTGCTGGCCGAGAACAGGGTGATGATCAGGAATACCTGAACCATCGCGTTGGTCAGCCACAGGGCGTTGGCCGGTACATGGTTGGCGTTTTCGCGGCGCAAAAACGCCGGCATGGTGTGGTCCTTGGCGGCGGCGAACATGATCTCCGCACACAACAGCACCCAGGACAGCAGCGCGCCAAGCAAGGAAATGATCAGACCAATGCTGATCAGCACCGCGCCCCAGTGACCGACCACGTGTTCCAGCACGGCCGCCATCGACGGGTTCTGCAGCTTGGCCAGTTCCGGTTGGGTCATGATGCCCAGAGACAACACGTTCACCAGCACCAGGAACAGCAGCACGGTAATGAAACCGATCACGGTGGCCTTACCAACGTCGCTACGTTTTTCGGCCCGGGCCGAGAAGATGCTCGCGCCTTCGATGCCGATGAACACCCAGACGGTGACCAGCATCATGTTGCGCACCTGGTTCATCACGCTGCCCAGGCTAGTGTTTTTAGTGCCCCAGATGTCGGCAGTGAAGATGTCCAGCTTGAAAGCGAACACGGCGATCAACACAAACAGCACCAGCGGCACGACCTTGGCGACGGTGGTCACCAGGTTGATGAACGCCGCTTCCTTGATCCCGCGTAAAACAAGGAAGTGCACGGCCCAGAGCAGCACCGAGGCGCCGATCACAGCGGCAACGGTGTTGCCTTCGCCGAAGATCGGAAAGAAGTAACCCAGGGTGCTGAACAGCAAGACGAAGTAGCCGACGTTGCCCAGCCAGGCACTGATCCAGTAACCCCACGCGGATGAGAAACCCATGTAGTCGCCGAAACCGGCCTTGGCGTAGGCGTAGACACCGCCGTCCAGGTCAGGCTTGCGGTTGGCCAGGGTTTGAAAGACGAACGCGAGGGTCAGCATGCCGACCGCCGTAATTGCCCAACCAATCAGCACCGCACCGACATCAGCACTGGCGGCCATGTTCTGCGGTAAAGAGAAGATCCCGCCACCAATCATTGAGCCAACTACCAATGCAACGAGCGCGCCGAGCTTCAGTTTTCCGGGGGATTCAGACATTGCATGACTCCAATGCAGGAGAAGAGAGACAACAGATTAAATCTGTTAACTGTTCAATCAGCTGACATAGATCAGTGCATCGGCACATTCCATTGTTAATGAAAGACTTATGAACTTTTCGCGGGCATAACTGTATTGCTGGAAAAGCCCGGCTCAGAGGCCTCGGCCAGTTCAAGCAGGAATAATACGTATCGCGTTGAGGTTTTTAAGCTAGTTCGTTTTCGCGAATTCGCAACTTTTTGATAACTGTTTTCAGTACAGAATTGATTTATTAGGATTGACTCACAAAACTGTTATGCACCGATTGCCACAGATTGATCGGCTATAAATAAAAGGCATTAATAGGTGTTAATTATTGAACGTTATTACGCTTTGCCTATTTAGTTAAATTAATCCATTTGTTAGTGGGGTGCTGTCGCTATGAGGTTGCTGCTGGCGTATCGGCCGCCTTATGACTGGGCCGCAATGTTGGTTTTTTTGTCGGCGCGGGCGATTGCCGGGATGGAGACGGTGGTCGATGGCGTGTATTCGCGCAGCATCGGCTTGGATGGTGTGCACGGCACGTTTTCGATCAAGCCGGTGGGGGATGCTGCGCTTGAGCTGACGCTGGATTTTCCTGACCCCGCGGGCGTGCCCGAGATCGTGGCGCGGTTGCGGCGGATGTTTGATCTGGATGCTGATCTGCCTGCAATCCATCGACATTTGACGGCCGATCCGCTAATGGCGCGGTTGATTGCCGAGCGTCCCGGATTACGCGTGCCGGGTGCATGGGATGGTCTGGAGCTGGCGATTCGCGCGGTGTTGGGGCAGCAGATTACGGTGCGCGCGGCGATCAAACTGGCAGGGAAACTGGTGGCGCAGTATGGCGAGGCATTGGATTCAGCGCCGCCCGGGCTGACTCATGTGTTTCCTGGGGCGGCGGTGTTGGCGGTCTCGGACCTGGCGACGCTAGGGATGCCGAAAAGCCGTGGGCGAACGCTGTCCGGTGTGGCTCAGGCGTTACTCGATGATCCGTTGTTATTTGAGCCGGCGCGCGAGGGCGGCGTGGCGCGGTTGCTGGCATTGCATGGGATTGGCGACTGGACGGCGCAGTACATTGCGTTGCGGCAGTTGCGGGAGAGGGATGCGTTTCCGAGTGGGGATGTGGGGTTGATCAATGCGTTGGCGGCGCTTGAAGGCGGACCGGTGACGGCGCGGGAGTTGCTGCGGCGGGCTGAGGTGTGGCGACCTTATCGGGGGTACGCGGCGCAGCAGTTGTGGACATCGCTGAGCCGGGTTGATTGAGCTGATCCGGGATTTGTAGCGGCTGGTCTGATGCTTTCGCGAGCAAGCCCGCTCCCACATTTGATGGCGTTCGTCCGGGAGAACTCGGTCACCTGTGGGAGCGAGCTTGCTCGCGATGGCTATCTAACAGTCACCACCACTGCGCGCGATGGGAGCCCAATTCCGTGGCGGGAATGGCCCATTGCACAGGCGTTCCGGTGATTTTCAGCGGAACGTGCAACCGGTGCGCCGGCCCCCAAGGTGTCTGCTCGACCAACAACCCTTGATCGTCCTGATCTTCCGCCCGCAACGGCTCATTTGTCCCTGCACCATTCTCAATCAACAACTTCGCGGTCCGCGCCAACGATAACCGCGCCGAACCACCGAACCCGCGAGTCAACCGCTCAGCCAACAACTTGATCGCACTAGCCGCCATCAAATACCCGGTCGCGTGATCCAGCGCCTGAACTGGCAATGGTGTTGGCTTGTCGGCTTTCTTCCACTGCATGCCAGCCTCGGCAATCCCGCTGCTCATCTGCACCAGACTGTCGAAACCCCGACGGTTCTGCCACGGGCCGCTCCAGCCGTAGGCGTTGAGGCAGACATCGATCAAGCCTGGGGACAACTTCTGGCGTTCAGCGGCGCCGTAACTCAAGTGTTCCAATGCATCGGCGCGGTAGCCGTGGAGCAAAATGTCGGCGTCCTTGAGCAGGCTTTCGAACACTGCGCGATCAGCCGTGTCATGCAAATCCAGCCGCGCACAGCGTTTACCGAGAGTGACTTCCGGCACGACACCGGGCTCGTTCCAGGTCGGCGGGTCGATGCGCAATACGTCGGCGCCGAGGCCGGCGAGGAAGCGGCTGGCGATGGGGCCGGCGAGCACGCGGGTCAGATCAAGCACTTTGATTCCCGCCAGTGGTCGCGCCACCGAGCCTTGCCACGGTTTGGCGTTCTGGCTGCTGTGGGCGGCGAATTGAATCAATGGCTCGGCGTTTACGGCGATGCCTTGAGGGTGGGCCTGCCATTGCGCCCAGGTGCGCATCTCAGCGGCGCAGCCACCGGCCTCGACCACGGCGTGTTCCAGATCGGTCTTGGCCCACTTCGCGACCTGACTCGCCATGCCGGCGCGGTCGGCACAGGCACCGAGCACGCTTTCGGCGGCGGCGCGGTGATGTGGGGCGTTGGTGTGCAGGCGAATCCAGCCGTCCTTGGTCTCATAGTCACCGGCGACCGGGTCCCACAGCGGCGGCGCGCTCCAGCCCAGCGGACGGATCGAGGTGGCGAACCAGAACGAAGCCAGGCGGCGGTCGACTTCAAGGGTGGGCAAGCGGCCGGTCTGTTGGTGCAGCAATTCGCTGACAGCCTGACCGGCGGCGGCAATGCTGGCGCAGGCCAGGTCAGTGACGGCGAACGCCGAGGGCAGGGCGCCGCTCGACGTAAACGGGATCGGGGTATGCGGCAAGCCGAGTGCGGCTTGAATGGACGTGAGTAAATCAGTCATCGAAGGCCCTCCGGAACGAGGGTTCGATGATAGATCAAAAATCTGCCGGGCCAGATGAAATCCCTTGTGGGAGCGGGCTTGCTCGCGAAGGCGGTGTGTCAGTCGACATCAATTTTGACTGATACACCGCCTTCGCGAGCAAGCCCGCTCCCACAGGGTTTGGCGCTAGCCGCTTAAACCCGGAACTGATCCATCAATTTCATCTGATGCGTGGCCAGCGCATTGAGCTGGCTGCTGATCTGCGCCGATTCAGTGGCTTGCCCGGTCAGGGTTTCGGTGACGGTGCGGATTGCCGAGACGTTGCGATTGACCTCTTCGGCCACGGCGCTTTGCTGTTCGGCGGCGCTGGCGATTTGCAGGTTCATGTCGCTGATCACCGTCACCGCGTCGCTGATCTTGCCCAGGGCCTGGACTGCTTGCTGGATCTGCCCTGCGTTGCTGTGGGCCTGGGTCTGGCTCGAGTGCATGGTGGCAACCACGCCGCGGGTGCCGGTCTGGATGCGTTCGATCACGATGCGAATTTCTTCCACCGAGTCCTGGGTCCGTTTGGCCAGGTTGCGCACTTCATCGGCAACCACCGCAAAGCCACGACCACTTTCGCCGGCACGGGCCGCTTCAATCGCGGCGTTGAGCGCCAGCAGGTTGGTTTGTTCGGCGATGCTGCGGATCACTTCCAGCACCGAGCCGATCTGCTCGCTGTTCACCGCCAGGGCTTCGACTTCGATCACGGCTTTGCTGACTTCGTCAGCCAGCAAATTAATATCCCGGGTGCTGCGCTCAATGATCTGCATGCCATCGCGGGCTGACTGGTCGGCACCTTTGGCGGCGTTGGCAGCGTTCGACGCGCTATTGGCGACGTCGTGGGCGGTCGCGCTCATTTCATTGGACGCGGTGGCGACCTGGTCGATTTCGCGGAACTGCACCTGCATGCCTTCGCTGGTCTGGCGGGCGATTTCCGAAGACTGGTCGGCGGTGCCACGGGCGTCGGTAATGCTCTGTTTGATCTGCGCGATGGTCGGTTGCAGCTTGTCGAGGAAGCGGTTGAACCAGCTCACCAGTTCACCGAGTTCGTCTTTCTTGCTGTAGTGCAGACGTTGGGTCAGGTCGCCGTCGCCGCTGGCAATCGCCTTGAGCATTTGCGCCACGCTGTTGATTGGCCGGGTCACGCCCGACGCCGTGAGCCAGATTAGCAACAGACCGATCAAACCGGCCGTCACCGCCACCAATAACGCCTTGAGTGTGCCGGTTTGTTGCGCGTAATCGAGCACCGTTTGCAGCTTCACCGAATCGGCCAGCAGCACTTGTTTGGGCAGGTCGATCACCACACCCCAGGCCTTGGAATCGGTGATCGGGCTGACCGGGTACACCGCGCGGATCAGGTCACCCTGTTCGAGAATCTTCGGCGAGCCGTTGCCGAGCAGTTGCAGGACTTCCTTGCCGTCGGCACCGAGGGTGTCGCCGATGCTTTTACCCACCTTGCCGGCATCAACGCTGTAACCGGCAAGCACACCGCTGCCGGAGACGATCAGCATGTGGCCGGCACCATTGAACAGGTCACGCTGGGAATCCACCGCCGCTGCTTGCAACGCATCGAGGGCGATGTCCACGCCGACCACGCCGATGGCTTTTCCGTCCACCAGCAACGGCACGGAAATGGTGGTCATCAGCACTTCCTTGCCGCCCACGGTGTCGGAATACGGGTCGAGTAAGCAGGTGCGTTTGTTGTCGCGAGGGCAGGTGTACCAGCTGTTGTACGGCGTACCGCTGAGGCTCAGGGTGGTTTTGGTCATGTCGTCTTCGACCATGATCGTGTTGAGCCCGACCCCGCCCGCGCGGCTCCAGTAACTGGCGAAACGTCCCACCTCGTTGGACTGCCTGACAGCGTCATTGACGAATTCGCTGTCCTTGCCGTCCAGGCCGTTGGGCTCGAACGCCAGCCAGATCCCCAGCACTTTGCCGTTGCGCTCGAAAGCGGTTTTCAGGCTCTGGTTCAACTCCTCGCGCAGGGCGCCGGCGTCCAGCGAACGCTTGGCGGCCATGGTGCGCATGTCCTTGATCTGATCGGCCAACGCCGTGACCACCAACAGGCTTTCACCGAAGGTCTTCTGCACCCGCACGGCTTGCTCGGCGGCTTTGGCCTGGAGCAGGTCCTGGACGCTGGCGGTGAGCATTTTGCTGCTGGAGGCGCTGACCAGGTCGTTGTTGCGGTTGGTCTGGTACATGTTCATGCCGACGATCAGGGCGACGACACCGAGCAGGCACAGACCGGACAACAGGACGATTTTCAGGCGGATGGACAGGGAGTCGAACATAGGGCGAACTCGCAAATGGATGAGGTGTTGGCCAAGAGACGGGGGTACTCCCATCCGCCAAGTCCATTCAGCGCCATTTAATCCACATCGGCGTGGGCAGGGCGTGCATGAATGGCAAGCCGACGAGCGGTAACAGGTGAACGTTTGCGCAGGGGAATGCCCTGAAAAGGGCTGGGATTCAGGAGAATTTCGTTGATTCTGTGGCGAGGGAGCTTGCTCCCGTTCGGCTGCGTAGCAGTCGCAATTCGGTGTAGCGGGTGCGTCTGGAGAATTTTGGGGCCGCTTCGCAGCCCAGCGGGAGCAAGCTCCCTCGCCACAGGGGATTTTTATTTGTCAGGACGGTTGAGGTGCCGATTCCGGGCGCGACCAGATCCACAGGTTGCCCAGGCTCATGCCAGTAATCGCCAGGTAAACCGGCCAGCCGTGATCGAGCATCACCAGCATCAAGCCTGCACACAGCAGCATGCTGACGGTGGCGCTGACCTTGGCCCGGCGGACGATGATTTTGCCGTTTCGCCAATTGCACAGGATCGGCCCGAACAAGCGATGGTTTTCCAGCCAGGCACTCAGGCGCGGCGAACTCTTGGTGGCGGCCCAGGCGGCCAGGAGGATGAACTCGGTGGTCGGCAGGCCCGGCACGACAATCGCGATCAGGCCGATGCCCAGGCTGACGTAGGCCAGCAGGCCGAAGAGGATTCGGGCGAGTTTGGAGGCGGCGAGGTGAGGCATGGGGCGTATGGTGACCAGTGTGATGCGTGATCGGCAAGTGTTGATTGATGTCTGCAGGTACACACAGATCCATTGTGGGAGCGGGCTTGCTCGCGAAAGCGGTGTGACAGGCAACATTGATATTGACTGACACTCCGTCTTCGCGAGCAAGCCCGCTCCCACAGGGGAATGTGGTTTGTCAGGCGAGTTCCGGGGTGTAGGCCTGTTCCAGCAACACGGTGAAGCGGTTGAACGCATCAACCGCCGCTTGCTCGATTTCGGCTTCTTCCTGAGCGCTGAATTCCAGCGAGTCGAGGGTTCTGACGAAACTCTTCCAGCCTTGCGCACGACCACCGGCCGGCTCGCCCAGGTGGCGGGCGCCGAAGGTGTCGCTCAAACCCAGGCCCACGGCACGCTTGATCAAAAACGCAGCGCCGAGCTTCGAGCCTTCGGAGACAAATAACCAGCCCAGGGCCGCGGCTTTGGTTGGATTCTTCACCGCGTCAGCCACCGCTGCCGGAACGTCAGTGTCCAGATCGGCCAGGTCAGCCTTGGCCGCTTCGGCACGGCAGCGTGCCGGCAGGTCCGGGACGATCGTAGTCAGTTCAGTATCGTTGTACAGCGACACCAATTCCGACTGGAACAAATACTGCGCGACCACGAAACGGGCGAAATTAGCCTGGGTTTCGAACGGCGCATGAGCTTTGACCAACGCGTCGAGTTTGGTGTGTGGCTCGTTGGTGATCTGGTTCAAGCGTTGCGAACGCAGAGCAGGGCGTTGAGCAGTGTCCTGGGAGGTCATGGGAAGTCCTTGAGAAAAAAGAGGCGCTTGGTAACGAGACGAACAACAAGGCGCCAAACAGTAAAAAAACCTCACGGCAACCCATTAACAAATGTGTCGCAGTGAGGCACTCAGGGTCAGATGTCCCAGACCAGATTGATCGCGAAGTTGCGACCCGGCTGGGTCAGGCGATCCAGGTTGGCCGGTTGGGTCACCGAGGCTTCGCCGACACTGTCGTAGCCGCGCACGTCATCCCACTGCCAGTATTTCTTGTCGGTCAGGTTGTAGAGGCCGGCATTGACGGTCACATCGTCGGTGACCTTGTAGAAACCGGCCAGGTCGAGCACGCCATAACCCGGGGTCTTGAACTGGGTGCTGGTGCCGTCCGGGGTCTTGAAGCTGGTGCTGTCGACGCGGTCCTTGCGTTTGACCAGTGTCCAGCTCAACAGGGCGCCGTAGTTGTCCCGGTCGTAACCGAGGCCGAACACGCCGGTCAGCGGGTTGATGCTGTTCAGTGGCTGGCCGCTGTCATCGTTACGGCCATACAGGTACGCCATCGAGCCTTGGGTGTAGAGGCCGGTCGGCGCACCGAAGCTGTCCAGGTTCAGGCGCCCCTTGAGCTCCACGCCCTTGATGGTGGCGTGCTTGATGTTGTTGCTCTGGAACGTGGTCTCGGTGTAGCCGGGAGTGATCGCGTTCTCGTCGATGAAGTCGCGGTACTTGTTGTAGAACACCGCCACATCGAAGGTGCCTGCCTCGAATCGGCCGCGCAGGCCGGTTTCGTAGCTTTTGCTCTTTTCCGGTTCCAGGTCCGGATTCGGCGCGACCTGATAACCACCGGCCAGGTTTTCGAAGCGACCGTACAACGCCTTGGCGGTCGGCGTGCGGAAGCCTTCGGCGTATTGGCCATACCAGGTGTAGTTGTCGTTGAAGCTGTAGGTGGTGCCGAACTTCGGCGACAGACGATGCCAGGTCTTGGTGTCGTCGCTCACCACGCCGTTGCCGCTCTGGTCGGCGGTAGCCAGGAACTCGTCGGTGATGTGCGGCTTGAGCTGGGTGTAGTCGTAGCGAGCGCCGGGCAGGAAGGTCCAGTTGCCCCAACTGATCTGATCCTGGGCAAACAGGCTGTAGCTGTTGATGGTCGGGTCCGGGAAGTCGCTGGCCGGTTTCAGGGTATCCGCGGCGCTCGGTGCACCGATCACTCGGCAGGCGCCGGCCACGGTCAGGCAGGTGCCAGTGCCGGTGCGCAGGCCGGTGACCTTGTCCTGTTTGATGGTGGTGCCGTAAGTGACCGTGTGGTTGGTGTCGGCGATAGCGAAGGATTTGTCAGCCTGGGCATCGAGCACCCATTGGCGATCCTTGTAATTGGTATTGCGTTCGCGCAACACGGTGCGCGATGGCGCGTAGATTTCTTCGGTGGACTGGTCGGTCTTGGCGATCTGGTAGTTCAGCGACCACTTGATGTTGTCGGCCAACGCCGTGTCCAGCGCGAAGCTGTGTTCCAGGCCGAAGCGTTCGCGGGTCACGGTGTCGTTGCCAGTACGGGATTTGTAGAAGCCGAAACCGCGTCCGGCGTTGAACGGACCGCCGACCGCGCTCAATTGATTGGTGTCGCGGTCGTCCTTGTAGTGCTCGTAGGTCAGGCCCAGGCGCGCGTCGTCGGCGTAGTTCCAGCCGAGTTTGGCCAACACGTTGGTGGTGCGCACGTCCTCGGGGTTGGCCTCGGTGCGGTTCAGGCCGGTGCCGCCGGTTTCGCCGTAGGATTCGGTTTCATGCCCATTGCGTTGGTTCAAATGCAGCAAGCCGTCGAAGTCGCCAGTGCGACCGGCGATGGTGCCGGAGGTCAGCCAGCTGTCATCGGCCGAGCTGTAGCCGGTTTTCAAACGTGCGCCGACGTCTTTGCCAGGCTTGATGATGTCGTCCGGATCGAGGGTGTAGTAGCTGACGGCGCCGCCGATGGCGTTGCTGCCGTAGAGCACCGACGCCGGGCCACGGAGGATTTCGACGCGTTTGACGATTTCCGGGTCAACGTAGTTGCGGTTGGTCTGGGCGTACGGGCCGTTGAAGAAACTGTCGGGCACTTGCACGCCGTCGACCTGGGTCAGCACGCGGTCGCCGTCGATACCACGGATGTTGTAGCCGGTCAGCCCGGCACGTTGGCCGGCGCCGCCCACCGAAACACCCGGCTCGTAGCGCACCAGATCCTTGATGTTGTTGACGTTGTTGCGGTCCAGTTCTTCGCGGGTCTGGACACTGACAGTGGCCGGCACGCTGTCGATGCTTTGTTCCTGACGGGTGGCGCTGATGGTCACCTGTTGCAGGTTGAGGGCGCCGCCGCCGTTGCGTTTTTCCAGCACGATGTTGTTAGTGCCCAGTTTGCGATAGCTCAGGTTGGTCCCCACCAACAGGCGATCCAGGGCTTTTTCCGGTGGCAAGGATCCGCGCACACCCGGCGAGGCGATGCCTTCAGCCAGTTCTGCTGGCAAGCCGACCTGCCAGCCGGTCACGGCGGTAAAGGCATTGAGTGCCGAAACCAGCGACTGCTGAGGAATCGCGAACGAGTAATCGCCCATGTTGCGGCTCGGCTGCTCGGCGGCAGTGGCTGCCATCAGCGGCGCGGCACCGGCCATCAGGATGGCGGCGGTCAGCAATGACAGCACGCAGGAAGGTGAAGAGGACTGGCGGGTATGGCGAGAGGACATCGATAGCGCTCCGTGTCGCACGAATCTTTATAGGTGCAGATTGGCATCGATAGATGCGAATCAATTGCATTGGCTATAACGAGACGAACGAGCTTCGGCTATCGAGTAAAAATAATTCTCATTTAGTTCAAGATCACCAGCGCCGGAAATTCCTGAAGCTTGGCCGAGGTGATGTGAGCGAGGGAGCGGATCACGTCCAGCGGCTGGTCGAGGCGGTAATTGCCGGTGACGGCGACGTCGGCCAACTGCTCGTTGTTGTTGATGATCCAGCCTGGATAGTAGCGCCGCAGCTCCGCCAGCACCTGGCTCAGCGGGCAGTTCTCGAACACCAGTCGGCCCTGAACCCACGCCAGGTCGGTGGCGGCGTCGAGCTTGGCCGGGCGGTCGAAACCGTTGGGGCCGATGCGGATGCTTTCACCGGCCGACAGCCGTACTCGCGCATCGTCACGGGTGGCACGCAAATCCACGTCGCCGCGCTGCACCCGAACCTGGGCCACGCCATCGAGGTAACGCACGGCAAACGCAGTATCGCGGACACTGGCCTTGACCGGCCCGGCGTCGATTTCCAGCGGTTGGCCACGGTTGGCCGGCACTTCGAAAAACGCCTCGCCCTGATATAAGCGAGCGACGCGCTGCTGATCGTTGATGGTGCTGGAAAACGCCGAATTGGTATTGAGCAGGACCTTCGAGCCGTCTTCCAATTGCAGACGCTGGCGTTCACCGACCACGGTCAGGTGATCGGCCTGAAGACGCATCGGCAGATTGCTGAAACTGAACAAACCGAGGATCAACACCGCCGCCGTGGCCAGTGGTTTCCAGTGCGGACGCAAGCGCGACAACACGGTGACTTTCGCAGGTTTAGCGGCCAGGTTTTGTGCGCACTGGAGGACCAATGGGCCGTCCCAGATCGCCTGGGCCTTGGCGAACGCCTCGGCATGCAATGGATCGGCGGCGAGCCATTCGTGGAACTGTCGGCTCTGTTCCGCACTCGGACTGCCCAGCACGATCAGCCAGTCCAGGGCCTGGTCCATCGCGCTTGCAGTGTCCCGCGCCGGGTCAGGCGTTTGGGAGCGGCGGGTGTCCGTCACGGTGTTTCCTCGGCAGTGTCTGTGCACCGCTGTTTTTTTTAGTAGAGCGTGGAAGTGCGGCAAGGGTAGCAAAGCTCGAAGGCCCTGCGCAGTCGATCTCGGCAGGTAGCGAGTAAACCTACAGACTCAGTCGCCGTTTAACCGTTGCGCGACGCCAATGCAGATCGCCATGATCAGCTTCAGTTCTTTTTGCACAGTGCTTAGGGACACGCCGAGTTGTTCGGCGATCTCCAGATAGCTGTGGCCGTGCAGGCGACTGAGGATGAAAATCTGCTGCTGACGGCTGCTAAGTTCACTGAGGCTCACGTTCAAACGCTCCAGCAATTGTTCGGCATGGGCGGCGTCCTCGGCACTGCTGACCGGGGCGGCGATGCTTTCCACCACGTCCAGCGGGACGTCATCGAGCAGGGTGCGCGACTGAATGCGCCGCGCACGCAAATGATCCAGCGCCAGGTTGCGGGCGGTCTGGAAGACGAAGGGTTCAAGGTGATCGATGGCCCGCTCACTGAGCGCCCGGGTCACGCGCAGGTAGGTTTCCTGCAACAGGTCTTCGGCGGTGCTGTGATTGTTGACCATCCGCTCCAAGGTGCGCAGCAGCGAAACCCGCTGAGCGATGAAGACGTGATTGAAGCGCGATTGACTCACGGGAGGACCTGATCCATTTCGAGCGAATGATAATGCTTATCATCCGCTCAAATGGTCAAGTGCTGATTTGCGGAGGGCTAGGCGCGGCCCAACAGATAGGTCGCGTAATCCGGGATCCGGTGCTCGTGCGCCTGATCCATCAACGGACTGCTCAGCAGGTAGTCGGCGCTGCATTCATTGCAGGCGACCGGGATGTTCCAGACCGCCGCGACTCGCAGCAACGCCTTGATATCCGGGTCGTGGGGCTGCGGTTCGAACGGGTCCCAGAAGAACACCAGCATGTCGACCCGTTGCTCGGCGATACGCGCGCCAAGTTGCTGATCGCCGCCCAACGGGCCGCTGATCATGCTTTCCACGGGCAGGTCGAGGCGTTGTTGCAACAACAACCCGGTGGTGCCGGTCGCGACCAGTTCATGTTGCGCCAGCTTGTCTTTCTGCCGCTCGGCCCAGTCCAGCAAAAACACTTTGCAGTGGTCATGGGCGACCAGGGCGATACGCTTGCGCGCCGCCAGGGTCTTTTGCGTAAAGCTGATACCGATCATTGAATGTTGCTCTCGGTGGGGGCCTTGCAAATATCGCGTAGGAGCAGCCTTCGGCAGCTCCTACAGGTCCGCGTCAACCCGTCATGAGGCGACGTGCCCCATCACGTTGCTTATTCCGCGTTGCACAGCGCCAGGCAGTTATCGAGCATGCGGTTGGAGAAGCCCCATTCGTTGTCGTACCACGCCAACACCTTGAGCAGTTTGCCGCTGGACTTGGTGTGGTTGGCGTCGAAGATCGACGACAGCGGGTTGTGGTTGAAGTCGCTGGAGACCAGCGGCAGGGTGTTGTAGCCGAGAATCTTCGAGTGCTGGGCCGCTTCTTTCAGCAGCGCGTTCACTTGCTCTGCGCTCGCCTCACGTTTTAGCTGTACGGTCAGGTCCACCAGCGACACGTTGATCACCGGAACACGCACCGCCATGCCGGTCAGTTTGCCCGCCAGCTCCGGCAGCACCAGGCCGACGGCTTCGGCAGCGCCAGTCTTGCTCGGGATCATGTTCTGGGTGGCGGAACGGGCGCGGTACGGGTCGGTGTGGTAGACGTCAGTCAGGTTCTGGTCGTTGGTGTAGGCGTGGATCGTGGTCATCAGACCGCTTTCGATGCCCAACTCGCGGTGCAGCACCTGGGCCACCGGGGCCAGGCAGTTGGTGGTGCACGAGGCGTTGGAAATAATCTGGTGCGACTGGCGCAGAATGTCGTGGTTAACACCGTAAACCACGGTGGCGTCGGCGCCTTTGGCCGGGGCCGAGATAATCACTTTGCGCGCGCCGGCCGTAATATGCGCGGCGGCTTTGGCACGGTCGGTGAACAGACCGGTGCATTCGAAGACCACATCGATCTTCTCGGCAGCCCACGGCAGTTCAGCCGGGTTGCGGATGGCGCTGACCGAAATGCGGTCGCCATTGACCGTCAGGCTTTCGTTATCGTGCTGGACATCAGCGTCGAAAGTGCCGTGAACGGTGTCGTACTTGAGCAGATGAGCGTTGATCGAGCTGTCGCCCAAGTCATTGATGGCGACGATCTGCAGATCCTGACGATAACCTTGGGTATACAGTGCGCGCAGGACATTACGGCCAATTCGGCCAAAACCATTGATTGCGATTCGAAGAGTCATTTAACAGCGCCGCCGTCGTTTTGTTGTTGGAATTACAAGATTATTCGCATAAAAATAGAAAACAAGCCTTTTTAATGGCAATATTTTGTTCAATCTACAACGAGTGACCTGAATCAACTGGTCCGATCGATCAAGAAAGCCGCCCGTCAGCCCATCGACAACGGCCCTTGATCAGCATAGACAATCAGGTCGCCACATCCGTTAGCCTGGAGTTCTACACATGCATCCCCGCGTCCTTGAGGTCACCGAACGGCTTATCGCCCGCAGCCGTGCAACTCGCGAGGCTTACCTTGCGCTCATTCGCGGCGCTGCCAGCGATGGTCCGATGCGCGGCAAGCTGCAATGCGCCAACTTCGCCCACGGCGTGGCCGGGTGCGGCACTGACGACAAGAACAGCCTGCGGATGATGAATTCCGCGAACATCGCAATTGTTTCGTCATATAACGACATGCTCTCGGCGCATCAGCCGTACGAAGTCTTTCCTGAACAGATCAAAAAAGCCCTGCGCGAAATCGGCTCGGTCGGCCAGTTCGCTGGCGGCACCCCGGCCATGTGCGATGGCGTGACCCAGGGCGAGCCCGGCATGGAACTGAGCCTGCCGAGCCGTGAAGTGATCGCGTTGTCCACCGCCGTGGCGCTGTCTCACAACATGTTCGACGGTGCGCTGATGCTCGGCATCTGCGACAAGATCGTGCCGGGCCTGATGATGGGCGCGCTGCGTTTCGGTCATCTGCCGACGATCTTCGTGCCGGGCGGACCGATGGTCTCGGGCATTTCCAACAAGCAGAAAGCCGATGTGCGCCAGCGCTATGCCGAAGGCAAAGCCAGCCGCGAAGAATTGCTGGAATCGGAAATGAATTCCTACCACAGCCCTGGCACCTGCACCTTCTACGGCACCGCCAACACCAACCAGTTGCTGATGGAAGTCATGGGCCTGCACTTGCCGGGCGCCTCTTTCGTCAACCCGAACACCCCGTTGCGCGATGCCCTGACCCGTGAAGCGGCGCACCAAGTCACGCGACTGACCAAGCAGAACGGCGACTTCATGCCGATCGGCGAAATCGTCGACGAGCGCTCGCTGGTCAACTCGATTGTGGCGCTGCACGCCACCGGCGGCTCGACTAACCACACCTTGCACATGCCGGCCATCGCCATGGCGGCGGGCATTCAACTGACCTGGCAGGACATGGCCGACCTCTCCGAGGTGGTGCCGACCCTGAGCCACGTCTACCCGAACGGCAAAGCCGACATCAACCACTTCCAGGCCGCGGGCGGCATGTCGTTCCTGATCCGCGAACTGCTGGAAGCCGGCCTGCTCCACGAAAACGTCAACACCGTGCTCGGTCATGGCCTGAGCCGCTATACCGTGGAACCGTTCCTCGATAACGGCGAACTGGTCTGGCGCGAAGGCCCGATTGAAAGCCTCGACGAAACTATTCTGCGTCCGGTCGCCCGTGCGTTCTCGCCCGAGGGTGGCCTGCGGGTAATGGAAGGCAACCTTGGTCGCGGGGTGATGAAAGTCTCCGCCGTGGCCCTGGAAAACCAGGTCGTCGAAGCACCGGCCATGGTGTTCCAGGATCAACAGGATCTGGCCGATGCGTTCAAGGCCGGTTTGCTGGAGAAAGATTTCGTCGCGGTGATGCGCTTCCAGGGCCCGCGCTCCAACGGCATGCCGGAACTGCACAAGATGACGCCGTTCCTCGGTGTGCTGCAGGATCGCGGCTTCAAAGTCGCGCTGGTCACCGACGGGCGCATGTCCGGCGCCTCGGGAAAAATCCCGGCGGCGATCCACGTCAGTCCCGAAGCGTTTGTGGGCGGCGCTTTGGCGCGCGTGCAAGAGGGCGATATCATCCGCGTCGATGGCGTCAAAGGCACCCTGGAGCTTAAGGTGGACGCCGAAGAATTCGCAGCGCGCACGCCAGCCAAAGGCCTGTTGGGCAACAACATCGGCAGCGGGCGCGAACTGTTTGGTTTCATGCGCATGGCCTTCAGCTCCGCAGAGCAGGGCGCCAGCGCCTTTACTTCTGCCCTGGAGACGCTTAATTGAAACTGGCTTTGGTCGGTGACATCGGTGGGACCAACGCACGTTTCGCGTTGTGGAAAAACCAGCAACTGGAATCGATCCAGGTGTTGCCGACGGCAGATCACACCAGCCCGGAGGAGGCTATCGCTGTCTACCTGAGCGGGTTGGGCCTGGCGCCTGGCGCGATCGGTTCGGTGTGCCTGTCGGTGGCAGGTCCGGTGAGCGGTGATGAATTCAAGTTCACCAACAATCACTGGCGCCTGAGCCGCAAGGCGTTCTGCCAGACCTTGCAGGTGGATCAACTGCTGCTGGTCAACGACTTCTCGGCCATGGCGCTGGGCATGACCCGTTTGCAGCCGGACGAGTTTCGGGTGGTCTGCGAAGGTACGCCGGAACCGTTGCGGCCGGCGGTGGTAATCGGCCCGGGCACCGGGCTCGGCGTTGGCACGTTGCTGGACCTCGGCGAAGGCCGATTTGCCGCGTTGCCGGGGGAGGGCGGTCACGTCGACTTGCCGCTGAGCAGCCCGCGGGAAACCCAACTGTGGCAACACATCTTCAATGAGATTGGCCATGTCAGTGCCGAGACAGCCTTGAGTGGCAGCGGCTTGCCGCGGGTCTATCGGGCGATCTGCGCGGTGGATGGTCATGAACCGCAGTTCCACACTCCCGAAGCCATTACGGCGGCAGGACTGGCCGGTGATCCGGTCGCGCTGGAAGTGCTGGAGCAGTTCTGCTGCTGGCTCGGTCGCGTGGCCGGCAACAACGTGCTGACGGTGGGTGGGCGCGGTGGCGTGTATATCGTGGGCGGGGTGATTCCTCGGTTTGCCGATTTCTTCGTTGAAAGCGGTTTTGCCCGATGCTTCGCCGACAAGGGCTGCATGAGCGATTACTTCAAAGGCATTCCGGTGTGGCTGGTGACGGCGCCGTATTCCGGCCTGATGGGCGCGGGTGTGGCGCTCGAACAGGCCTGAAACACGATCAACTGTGGGAGCGGGCTTGCTCGCGAAAGCGGACTGACATTCAACATTGATGTCGACTGATACACCGCTTTCGCGAGCAAGTCCGCTCCCACATGGGATCTGCGGTGTTTGTAGATTCTGTGGTAAGGCATAATCCGCCCAATTCAAACAACAAGGATGCCGCCCCTGTGAGCTCAGTCAACAAGTCGATTTTGTTGGTCGATGACGATCAAGAGATACGCGAGTTGCTGGACACCTACCTGACCCGTGCAGGTTTTCAGGTGCGCACCACGCCCGATGGCGCAGGCTTTCGCCAGGCGATGAACGAGGCGCCGAGTGATCTGGTGATCCTCGATGTGATGCTGCCGGACGAAGACGGTTTCAGCCTTTGCCGCTGGATTCGCCAGCACCCGCGTCAGGCCCAGGTGCCGATCATCATGCTCACCGCCAGCTCCGACGAGGCCGACCGCGTTATTGGCCTGGAACTGGGCGCCGACGATTACCTCGGCAAACCCTTCAGCCCCCGGGAATTGCAGGCACGGATCAAGGCGTTGTTGCGCCGTGCGCAGTTCGGTCAGGAACGCTCCGGCAGTGAAGTACTGGCCTTCGATGACTGGCGGCTGGACATGGTCAGCCATCGGCTGTTCCACATCGATGGCGAAGAAGTGATTCTCTCCGGCGCCGACTTCGCGCTGCTGAAACTGTTCCTCGATCATCCCCAGGAAATTCTCGACCGCGACACCATCGGTAACGCCACCCGTGGCCGCGATTTGATGCCGTTGGATCGGATCGTCGACATGGCGGTCAGCCGTTTGCGCCAGCGCCTGCGCGACACCGAAAAACCACCGCGGCTGATCCGTACCGTGCGGGGCAGTGGCTACCAACTGGCCGCCAATGTGGTTGCCAGCAATGGCCACTGAGTGGTTGCGCCGGCTCGCCGCCAAGGTGCCGGTGCCACGCTCGTTGCTCGGGCGGATGTTGCTGCTGACGCTGTTGGTGGTGCTTTTCGCTCAGGCGCTGTCGAGCGTGATCTGGGTTTCGCAGCTGCGCGCTACTCAGCTCGAAGGCCTGGTCACCAGCGCCCGTAGCCTGGCGCATTCGATGACCGCCAGCGTCAGTTACTTCCGTTCGTTGCCGGTGGCGTTTCGGCCGCTGGTACTCGATCAATTACGCAGCATGGGCGGCACCCGGTTCGTGGTGACCCTCAACGACAAACCCTTGGGCATGGAAGTGCTGCCGATCACCCCGCGCAAAGAAGCGGTGCTCAAAGCGGTGGACGAGGTGCTGCGCGAGTCCCTGGGCCACGACACGGATATCTCGGTGACCTTCGTCAGCCCCGAAGACCTGCGGATCTTCAACAGCGGGCTGAAACTCGATGAATTGCCGCGGTCCTGGGCGCACTACGCGTTGACCCTGGAACCGGTGAACCCGCCGGTGCTGGTCACGCAAATCCAGATGGCGCCGGGCGAATGGCTGTACATCGCTTCGCTGCTGCCTGAGCCCTACACCAGTCTTGAAGAGCAAGGCCTGCCGGCGCAGCAAGTCTGGTTCATCGTGCTCACCAGCGGCTTTTTGCTGTTGTTCATCGGCCTGCTGGTGCACTGGCAGAGCCGTCCGCTCAAGCGCCTGGCGCGGGCGGCACGGGACATGTCCCTCGGTGCGGAAGTCGAGCCGGTGCCCGAAGGTGGCGGCAGTGAAGTGGTCGAGGTTGGCCGCGCCTTCAATGCGATGCGCGAGCGCATCAGCCGCTACCTGACCGAGCGCAGTCAGTTGTTCAGTGCGATCTCCCACGACTTGCGCACGCCGATCACCCGGTTGCGACTGCGGGTCGAATTGCTCGAAGACGAAAAGCTGCAAGCCAAGTTCGGCCGCGATCTGGATGAGCTGGAGTTGCTGGTCAAAGGCGCGCTGCAATGCGTGAAAGACACCGACATCCACGAAAACATTGAGCCGGTGGACCTCAATCACGTGCTCGATTGTTTGGTCGAGCCGTACCTGGCGCCCAACGGCAATGGTCGCGTGACCCAACAGGGCCGGGCACTGGCGGCATACCCCGGCAAGCCGCTGGCGCTCAAGCGCTGCATCGGCAACCTGATCGACAACGCCTTGAAGTACGGACAGAACGCGCACCTGCACATCGATGACGACCAGAGCGCGTTCATCCTGCATGTGGATGATGAAGGGCCCGGAGTGCCGGAGCAGCGGATGGAGCAGGTGTTCGAGCCGCACTTCCGCCTGGCCGGACAGCAGCAGGGTTATGGGTTGGGGTTGGGGATTGCGCGCAATATTGCCCATAGCCATGGTGGCGAGGTCAGCCTGCAGAATCTGCGCGAAGGCGGATTGCGGGTGACGTTGCAGCTTCCTCGATCAATCGATTGAAAAGATCAAAAGATCGCAGCCTTCGGCAGCTCCTTGTATCTCGACTATCGCTCCGTCAGGAGCGATAGTTCTCGACTGATCATCGAGGGAGGGACCTGGAAGCCGTGCAGCTCCTTAGGCTTTTTGCCTGTGACGTAGATCGTGCTCCAACCCTCCGCACTCACTCGTATAGTTCGAACGGTATCTTGGGCCCGCCTCTGGCTAGAGCCCGCATTCGCAAGGTCGGGCAGAGTGCAGTGATGATCGCAATTGATCTGATTGGGAGAGTGTTATGTCCAGTTTCGTCGGCGTCGATGTCGCTAAAAACACCTTTGATATCGCTACACATCTGCCAAATGGCAAGCATAAAACCAAGGCCAAACTGGCTAACAATTCCAAGGGTTTCAAAGAGTTTGAAGTTTGGTTGCAGAAGCAGGCCGAGCCTTCGACCCTGATCGTGATGGAAGCGACCAGTGTCTATCATCTGGAGCTCGCCGAGTTCGTCTACAACAAGGGTTATCGGGTCTGCGTGGTGAATCCGGCCACGACTCACGCGTATGCGGGCAGCGAGTTACGTCGGATCAAAACCGACAAGAGTGATGCCAAGCTGATCGCCGACTTCGCTAAAGAAAAAAATGAAAAGCTCAAGCTTTGGGCTCCGGAACCGCTGAAGTTCCGCCAACTGAAGGCCATGGTTCGTCGCCTGGATGACCTTCAAGAGATGGAGCAAATGGAGCGTAATCGTCTGGACGTGTCCGACGAAAAGGTCAAAGAGTCGATCAACTCGGTGATTGGCCACATCGAAAAAGAAATCGTTGAAACCCACAAGGCGATCAAAAAACATATCGATGACGACCCCGACATGCGCCAGATGCGCGACTTGGTCGTGACCATCGACGGCATTGGCGAGAAAACGCTTGAGCGGTTGCTGGCTGAGCTGGGCGACCTGCGCAAGTACGACGACCCTCGAAAACTTGTCGCGGCTGCTGGCCTGAATCCAGAACTCCAGGAATCAGGGCTCCTCAAGGGCCGCAGCCCGATCTCGAAGATCGGCTCAGCGCGCTTGCGCGCAGGCCTATACATGCCGGGCTTGGTCGCGTTGCAACACAACAAAGCAATAATCGCCATGAAAGATCGCCTGAAGGCCAACGGCAAGGCCCCCAAGCAGATCATCTGTGCTGCCATGCGCAAGCTGCTGCATTACGTTTACGCAGTGCTCAAATCGGGCCAGCCATATGACCCTGAATTTGCGCTTGCTCGGTGAGATTCAAGACGGTATCTACAGTGGAATGTGTACGCCTGTAGGAGCTGCCGAAGGCTGCGATCTTTTGATCTGGCTTTTGCTTTGTCACGGCTCAGTGACATAACTCGCCCCCTTCGTTACCTGCCTCGCCTCAACCGTTGTTTAGACTGCCCTCCAGTCATAACAACAAAAAAGGTACCCCATGGACACCTTCCAACCCGCTTTCAGCAGTTGGCTGAACGCGCCTGCCCACCAGCAATGGCTCGCCGCCGAAGGGCTGCGCCTGCTGGCGTTCGCCAAGGCTTCGAAGCTCCCTGAAGGCTTCGGCAATCTCGATGAAAAGGGCCGCCTCCTGGCCAATGCCCAAGCCGAAACCATGAACACCGCACGCATGACCCACAGCTTCGCCATGGCTCACATCCAGGGCCTGCCAGGGTTTGCCGAGTTGGTGGATCACGGCGTCCAGGCGCTCAGCGGCCCGCTAAAGGATGCCGAGCACGGTGGCTGGTTCGCCACCGCCCATCATCGTGATGACAACACCGGCAAAGCCGCTTACCTGCACGCCTTCGTCGCCCTCGCCGCAAGTTCCGCTGTAGTCGCGCAACGGCCCGGCGCACACGCCTTGCTCGATGATGCCATCCACATCATCGACACGCATTTCTGGAGCGAGGAGGAGGGCGCGATGCGCGAATCCTTCAATCGCGACTTCAGTTGCGAAGAAGCCTACCGCGGCGCCAACAGCAACATGCACGCCACCGAAGCCTTCCTCGCGCTGGCGGATGTCACCGAGGACAACCGCTGGCTGGTCCGCGCCCAGCGGATTGTCGAGCGAGTGATCCACGCTCACGCCGCCGCCAACGATTACCTGGTGGTCGAGCATTTCGATCGCGATTGGCAGCCGCTGCGCGAGTACAACCACGACAACCCTGCCGACGGTTTTCGCCCCTACGGCACCACGCCGGGCCACGGTTTTGAATGGGCGCGGCTGTTGCTGCACCTCGAAGCCGCGCGAGTGCAGGCGGGGATGCTCACGCCGGGTTGGCTGGCGACCGATGCGCAAAAACTCTTCGATCACAACTGCCGTCACGGCTGGGATGTCGACGGGCTGCCGGGGATTGTCTACACCCTCGACTGGGACAACCGCGCGGTGGTCCGCCATCGTCTGCACTGGACCCATTGCGAAGCCAGCGCCGCTGCCAGTGCGTTGCTCAAACGCACCGGCGAGGAGCAATACGAAGCCTGGTACCGACTGTTCTGGGATTTCTGTGACAGTCATTTCATCGACCGCTGCGATGGCAGTTGGCACCATGAACTCGACCCGCAAAACCGCCCGAGCGCCGATATCTGGGCCGGCAAACCGGATCTGTATCACGCCTGGCAAGCCGTGCTGATTCCGCGCCTGCCGCTGGCGCCGAGCATGGCGACTGCCTTGGGGCAGTTGTCCCAGAGTGCTCCTGTGTAACCATGTGGTGACATTCAAGCGTCCCTTCGTTACCTGCGAAGGGATAACTCCTGTTTAAAATCCCATGCAGCGCAAGCACCAGACTTGCATGCATAACAACAAGAAAGGTAATTCTAGATGAATGCGATTTCTCGCCTCGCTACTGTCATTTCTCTTGCCTCATTGCTTCCTATCTCTGCATTCCCTGTCAGTGCGCTTGCCGCCGAATCCAAAGGTTCGGTAGAAGTCGTTCACTGGTGGACCTCCGGTGGCGAAAAAGCTGCCGTTGACGTGCTCAAAGCCCAAGTCGAAAAAGACGGTTTCACCTGGAAGGACGGCGCTGTCGCCGGTGGTGGCGGAGCTACGGCCATGACCGTGCTCAAGAGCCGCGCCGTTGCCGGTAACCCGCCGGGTGTCGCACAGATCAAAGGTCCAGACATCCAGGAATGGGCGTCTACCGGTCTGCTCGACACCGACGTCTTGAAAGACGTTTCCAAATCAGAGAAGTGGGACAGCCTGCTCGACAAGAAAGTCTCTGATACCGTGAAGTACAACGGCGACTACGTGGCCGTGCCGGTGAATATCCATCGCGTCAACTGGCTGTGGATCAACCCGGAAGTCTTCAAGAAAGCCGGCATCGAAAAAGCCCCAACCACCCTTCAGGAATTCTACGCAGCCGGCGACAAGCTGAAAGCAGCGGGCTTCATCGCGCTTGCCCACGGCGGCCAGCCTTGGCAGGACAGCACCGTGTTTGAAGCGGTGGTTCTTTCGGTCATGGGCGTCGACGGTTACAAGAAAGCCCTGGTCGACCTGGACAACGCTGCTCTGACCGGTCCTGAAATGGTCAAGTCGCTGACCGAGCTGAAGAAAGTCGCGACCTACATGGACGTCGACGGCAAAGGCCAGGACTGGAACCTGGAAGCGGCCAAAGTCATCAACGGCAAGGCCGGCATGCAGATCATGGGTGACTGGGCCAAGAGCGAGTGGACAGCGGCCAAGAAAGTCGCCGGCAAGGACTACGAGTGCGTAGCCTTCCCGGGCACCGACAAGGCATTCACCTACAACATCGACTCCCTGGCCGTGTTCAAGCAGAAAAACGCGGGCACTGCTGCCGGTCAGCAGGACATTGCCAAGGTCGTGCTGGGTGAGAACTTCCAGAAAGTCTTCAGCATCAACAAGGGCTCGATCCCTGTTCGAATCGACATGCTGAACGACATGGCCAAGTACGGCTTCGACTCCTGCGCCCAGACCGCTGCCAAGGACTTCCTGGCGGATGCCAAGTCCGGCGGCCTGCAGCCGAGCATGGCGCACAACATGGCGACCACGCTGGCGGTACAGGGTGCGTTCTTTGATGTCGTGACCAACTTCATCAACGACCCGAAAGCCGATCCGGCCGATGCTGCCAAGAAACTCGGCGCAGCGGTCAAGTCTGCCAAGTAACTGTTAGAGCCGCAGCCCCCTGTGGGAGTGGCTTTTGTGGGAGCCGGGCTTGCCCGCGATGCAGACAACTCGGTTTATCAGTTGCACCGAGGTAATGCCATCGCAGGCAAGCCAGCTCCCACAGAAGCCCGCTCCCACAAGGGAATGCGCTTGTAATCCTTTCTCTACGTACTGGATCTTCCCATGAGTTCTGTTGCTGTGTTCAGCAAGGCCTCGCCGTTAGATGCACTGCAGCGCTGGCTCCCAAAACTGGTGCTGGCGCCTAGCATGTTCATCGTCCTGGTGGGCTTCTATGGCTATATCCTGTGGACGTTCGTCCTGTCGTTCACCACTTCGACCTTCCTGCCGACTTATAAATGGGCCGGTTTGGCGCAATACCAGCGGCTGTTCGAGAACGACCGTTGGTGGGTAGCAAGCAAGAACCTCGCGGTTTTCGGCGGCATGTTTATCGGCATCACCCTGGTGATCGGTGTGCTGCTGGCGGTGTTCCTGGATCAGCGCATTCGTCGCGAAGGTTTCATTCGCACCATTTACCTGTACCCGATGGCGCTCTCGATGATCGTCACCGGTACGGCCTGGAAATGGCTGCTCAACCCGGGCATGGGCCTGGACAAATTGCTGCGTGACTGGGGTTGGGAAGGCTTCCGCCTGGACTGGCTGATCGACCCGGATCGCGTTGTGTATTGCCTGGTGATCGCTGCGGTATGGCAAGCCTCGGGTTTTATCATGGCGATGTTCCTCGCCGGCCTGCGTGGCGTTGATCAATCGATCATCCGTGCCGCCCAGATCGATGGCGCGAGCATGCCGCGCATTTACCTGAAAGTGGTGTTGCCAAGCCTGCGCCCGGTGTTCTTCAGCGCCGTGATGATCCTGGCCCACATCGCGATCAAGAGTTTCGACCTGGTGGCGGCAATGACTGCCGGTGGTCCGGGTTACTCCTCCGACCTGCCTGCGATGTTCATGTATTCCTTCACCTTCAGTCGCGGCCAGATGGGCATGGGTTCGGCCAGTGCGATTCTGATGCTCGGTGCGATTCTCGCAATCATCGTGCCTTACCTGTACTCCGAGCTGAGGACCAAGCGTCATGACTAGTTTCGCCGCCAAACCTTCCATCAGCCTGAGTCGCATCGCGATCTACGCGGTGCTGATCCTTGCGGTATTTCTTTACCTGATACCGCTGGTGGTCATGCTGTTGACCAGTTTCAAGACGCCGGAAGACATCAACACCGGCAACCTGCTGAGCTGGCCGACCGTGGTCAGCGGCATTGGCTGGGTCAAGGCCTGGGCCACGGTCGACGGGTATTTCTGGAACTCGATCAAGATCACCGTCCCAGCGGTTTTGATCTCCACGGCCATCGGTGCGCTGAACGGCTATGTGCTGTCGATGTGGCGCTTTCGTGGGTCGCAGCTGTTCTTCGGCCTGTTGCTGTTCGGTTGCTTCCTGCCGTTCCAGACAGTCCTGCTGCCAGCCTCGTTCACCCTCGGCAAAATGGGCCTGGCCAGCACCACCACCGGCCTGGTGTTTGTGCACGTGGTCTACGGCCTGGCGTTCACCACGCTGTTTTTCCGTAACTACTACGTCAGCGTTCCGGATGCGTTGGTGAAAGCGGCGCGGCTGGATGGCGCGGGTTTCTTCACCATCTTCCGTTTGATCATCCTGCCGATGTCCACCCCGATCATCATGGTCTGCCTGATCTGGCAGTTCACCCAGATCTGGAACGACTTCCTGTTCGGCGTGGTGTTCTCCAGCGGTGACTCGCAACCCATCACAGTGGCGCTGAATAACTTGGTCAACACCAGTACCGGTGCCAAGGAATACAACGTTGATATGGCGGCGGCGATGATCGCCGGGCTGCCGACCCTGCTGGTCTATGTGGTCGCAGGCAAGTATTTCGTGCGCGGGCTGACGGCCGGCGCAGTCAAGGGGTAATCATGGCTACGCTCGAACTTCGCAATGTAAACAAGACCTATGGCCCCGGCCTGCCGGACACCCTCAAGAACATCGAACTGTCGATCAAGGACGGTGAGTTCCTGATCCTGGTCGGACCTTCGGGTTGCGGCAAGTCGACCTTGATGAACTGCATCGCCGGCCTGGAAACCATCACCGGCGGCGCGATCATGATCGGTGACCAGGACGTCAGTGGCATGAGCCCGAAAGACCGCGACATCGCCATGGTGTTCCAGTCCTACGCGCTGTACCCGACCATGAGCGTGCGCGAGAACATCGCCTTTGGCTTGAAGATCCGCAAAATGCCCGCCGCCGATATCGAAGCCGAAGTGGCGCGGGTGTCCAAGCTGTTGCAGATCGAACACTTGCTTAACCGTAAACCCGGCCAGCTCTCCGGTGGCCAGCAACAGCGTGTGGCCATGGGTCGTGCCCTGGCGCGGCGGCCGAAGATTTACCTGTTCGACGAACCGCTGTCCAACCTCGACGCCAAGCTGCGGGTCGAGATGCGTACCGAAATGAAACTGATGCACCAGCGCCTGAAAACCACCACGGTCTACGTGACCCACGACCAGATCGAAGCGATGACTCTGGGCGACAAAGTGGCGGTGATGAAGGACGGGATCATTCAGCAGTTCGGTACGCCGAAAGACATCTACAACAACCCGGCCAACCTGTTCGTGGCGAGCTTCATCGGTTCGCCGCCGATGAACTTCATCCCGCTGCGTTTGCAGCGCAAGGATGGTCGTCTGGTAGCGCTGCTCGACAGCGGCCAGGCCCGTTGCGAACTGCCAATGGGCATGCAAGACGCTGGGCTGGAAGATCGCGAAGTGATCCTCGGCTTGCGTCCGGAGCAGATCGTGCTGGCCGGCAGCGAAGCCAATGGTTTGCCGACCATTCGTGCCGAAGTCCAGGTGACTGAGCCGACCGGTCCGGACACCCTGGTGTTCGTCAATCTGAATGAAACCAAGGTCTGCTGCCGCTTGGCGCCAGACGTTGCGCCGGGTGTGGGCGAGACCCTGACCCTGCAATTTGATCCGTCGAAAGTGCTGTTGTTCGATGCCAAGACTGGGGAGCGCCTGGGGGTTGCCGGTGTGCCAAAAGCCGAAGCATCGGTAGGCAACATCGCCCAGTTCAAGGGTCGCTGAAGATCAAATGTGGGAGCGGGCTTGCTCGCGAAAGCGGTCTGACATTCACCTGTGATGTCGACAGATACACCGTTTTCGCGAGCAAGCCCGCTCCCACAAGGGGATACGCGACGGATGGGGACATCCGTCGCATTCAATGTAAACCGCGTTAGATAAAAACAGTTAATAACAATAAAACGAGGATGTAGGGATGAAGAAGAAGAACAACGCTCAGCTTATCTGCCAGTTGTCTGCTGTTGCGGCGGCATTAACCCTGGCCGGTAGCGTTCACGCGGCTGACGCGTTCAGCGCCGATTCCAAGTGGATGACCGGTGACTGGGGTGGCGAGCGGACCAAGCTGCTTGAGCAGGGTGTCGACATCAAGGCTGACTACGTCGGTGAAGTGGGCGGCAACCTTCATGGCGGCTACAACAACGACAAGACCGCGCGTTACGCCGACCAGTTTGGCTTGGGCGTGGCGCTGGACCTGCAAAAACTGATGGGCTGGGATAACACCCAGGCCAAGATCGAGCTTACCAGCCGTAACGGTCAGAACATCTCCAATGACCGTGTGGGCGACCCGCGTGCCGGCACCTTGAGTTCCTCCCAGGAAGTCTACGGCCGTGGCCATATGGTCCGTCTGACCCAGTTGTGGGTTCAGCACCAGTTCCTCGACGGCAAGCTGGACGTCAAGGCCGGTTACTTCGGCGAAGGCGAAGACTTCAACACCTTCCCGTGCGAGTTCCAGAACCTGGCGTTCTGCGGTTCCCAGGCGGGGAACTGGGCGACCGGTATCTGGTACAACTGGCCAGTCAGCCAAGCCGCGCTGCGTGTGAAGTACAACATCACACCTGAGTTGTATGCGCAGATCGGTGCGTACAACCAGAACCCGTCGCAACTGGAACACGGCAACGGTTTCAAACTCAGCGGCAGTGGTACCGCGGGCACCGTGTTGCCGGTCGAATTGGTCTGGTCGCCGAAGCTCAACGGCCTGCCGGGTGAATACCGTGTGGGTTACTACAAGAGCACGGCCAACGCCAATGACGTTCTCAAGGACAGCAACGGCAATGACGCAGCGACCACCGGTGAAGCCTATCGCGTTCACGACAGCAAGCACGGCTACTGGGGCGTCATCCAACAGCAACTCACGACCCACAACGGCGACGCTTCCCGCGGTCTGAACGTTGCGGCCAACGCCACCTTCCACGACAAAGACACCAACGTCGTCGACAACTATCAGTCGCTGATGTTTGTCTACAAAGGTCCGTTTGATGCACGTCCAAAAGATGACGTCGGGATCGGTTTCGCCCGTATCCATGTCAACGATGACGTGAAGAAAAACGCCGAGTTGGTCAACGCCGCCGATGGTGCCACCAACTACGACGATCCGCTGTTTTCGCCGCTGCGTTCCACCGAATACAACTACGAGATCAACTACGGCTTCCACGTTACCAACTGGCTGACTGTGCGTCCTAACCTGCAATACATCACTCACCCGGGCGGTGTTGATGAAGTCGACAACGCGCTGGTGGCCGGTCTGAAAATTCAGTCGGTGTTCTAACGCTGTTGCGATAAGCTCCTCTCTATGTGCGCATATTTGCGGATGGCCAAGGCTATCCGCTTTTTTTTGGGGGCTGCGCACCCCGGGTAAAAGATGATTTTCAGGACCGCGGCACATGCATGAGCATCCGCTACAACGCTTCTTCAAATCCTTGCGCGAACGTCCGGTGTTTGCGTGGGAACGCTATCAGATGCGCGATGTGCTGGTGATCGATCATCCGCTGTGCCAGGCGGTGTTCAGTCGCCAGGGCGCGCAGTTGTTGCACTTTCAGCCAAAGGGGCAGAAACCCTGGTTATGGTGCGCAGCGAAATGGCCGCAGGTGGGTGCCATTCGGGGCGGCGTGCCGGTGTGCTGGCCGTGGTTTGGTCGTCATCCGAGCGAAAACGCCTGGCCGTCCCATGGTTGGGCGCGGCTGATTGACTGGAAGCTGCTCGACAGCAGTCATGACGACGATGGTGTGCGCCTGCATTGGCAATTGCAGCTGTGCGACTGGACGGTGGACCTGCATGCGCACCTGGGCGAACGCATGGATTTGCGCCTGAGCACTGAGCATCAAGACACCTTACCGTGCCAACTGAGTCAGGCATTGCATGCTTACTGGCGTATTGGTGACGTGGGTGAGGTAGCGCTGTCCGGGCTTGATGGGGCGCAAGGTTACGATCAGTTGAACCGCCAGGTTTGTCATCAGGAAGGCGAGTTGCGGGTCGATGGCGGCTGTCAGCGAGTGTTCCAGCATGACGGCGAATTGCAGCTCAAGGATCACGCCTGGCAGCGCGAATTGTGCATCGACACCGGTGACCATGCAGACACGGTGGTCTGGCATCCGGGGGCGCGGCCGTTGCTGGGAGTGAGCTGGAACGAGGTGTTGGAATTTGTCTGTGTGGAAGCGGCGAGTGGCGGGACCGACAGCCTGAGCCTGGCGCCGGGGGAGAGGGCGCATTTGAGTTTGCAGGCGCGGGTTGGGGTGTAGGCGAAAATCTGCGGTGTTGCTACTGACGCCTTCGCGGGCAAGCCTCGCTCCTACAGAAGATCACCTATCCCTGTAGGAGCGAGGCTTGCCCGCGAAGAGGCCGGGACAGCCAATGAAGATATCTGACTAGTTGAACTCGTCACCCACCGGATATCGGCTTGCATTCAAACTCTCTTTGATCTTGCGCAAATGCGGCTGGAAATCCACCCCGCGGCGCAAGGTCATGCCGGTCGCCAACACGTCCAGCACGGTCAGTTGAATAATCCGCGACGTCATCGGCATATAGATGTCGGTGTCTTCTGGCAGCGGAATGTTCAAGCTCAGGGTACTGGCCTTGGCCAATGGCGAACCTTCGGCGGTCAAACCCAGCACCGAAGCACCGTTCGCCCGGGCGATGCGCGCCACTTCCACCAGTTCGCGGGTGCGGCCGGTGTAGGAAATAATCACGAACAACTCGCCGGTGTGCGCCACGGAGGCAATCATCCGTTGCATCAGCACATCGGCGTGGGCGGTAACGGCCAGATTGAAACGGAAGAACTTGTGCTGCGCATCCAGCGCCACCGGGGCCGAAGCACCGAGGCCGAAAAAGTGGATCTGCCGGGCCTGGATCAGCAGGTCGACGGCGCGGCTGATCAGGCTTGGGTCCAGGGCCTGCAAAGCACTGTCCAGCGAGGCGATGGCGCTGCCGAAGATCTTCTGGGTGTAGGCTTCAGGATTGTCATCGGCCTCAACCGCTCGGCTGACATACGCCGCGCCACTGGCCAGGCTCTGGGCCAGTTGCAGTTTGAGTTCCGGGTAGCCGCTGACGCCGAATGAGCGGCAGAAACGGTTGACCGTCGGCTCGCTGACTTTTGAAGCTTGGGCGAGCGCAGCGATGCTGAACCGGGTGGCCTGCTGTGGGTTGAGCAGGATCACTTCAGCGACTTTGCGTTCGGCCTTGTTCAGGTCTTCAAGGCGACTCTGGATTTGTTCCAGTAAATTTCGCACGCGGTCCATAGATGTTCCTTGAGTCAGCAGCGCAAACACGCAGTCTGCTATGCAAAAAGGGCCTTTGATGTGGCCCGTAACGGTGGCCTATCCTACTGATGGCTCCGACCGACCACCACTCGGAATCTGTATTTTGAGAAAATGTTGTGGTTATTACTACATTTTCCCTTGAGTGATGCCTTGAAAAAAGGTATTTGTAGCTTAACTTGATAAAAGAACAAACATCATGCCTTCGATTACGGTTGAACCGTGCACCTTTGCCTTGTTCGGCGCCCTTGGCGATCTGGCCTTGCGCAAGCTGTTTCCTGCCCTTTATCAACTCGACGGCGCCGGCCTGTTGCACGAGGACTCGCGAATCATCGCGCTGGCCCGTGAACCCGGCAGCGAGCAGCAACACCTGGCGTTCATCGCCTCGGAGCTGCGCCGCTACGTCGACGCCAAAGAGCTGGATGAGGCCGTGCTCGAACGCTTCCTCGCTCGGTTGAGCTACCTGCACGTCGACTTCCTCAAGGCTGACGACTACGTCGCCCTGGCCGAACAGGCCGGGACCGCTCAGCGAGTCATTGCTTACTTCGCCACCCCGGCAGCGGTCTACGGCGCCATCTGCGACAACCTGTCGAAGGTCGGTCTGACTGAAAACACCCGTGTCGTTCTGGAAAAACCCATCGGTTCGGACCTGGAATCCTCGCGCAAGGTCAACGACGCTGTGGCGCAGTTCTTCCCGGAGAACCGCACCTACCGCATCGACCATTACCTGGGCAAAGAGACCGTCCAGAACCTGATCGCCCTGCGGTTTGCCAACAGTCTGTTCGAAACCCAGTGGAACCAGAATTACATCTCCCACGTGGAAATTACCGTGGCCGAGAAGGTCGGGATCGAAGGCCGCTGGGGTTACTTCGACAAGGCCGGCCAGCTGCGGGACATGATCCAGAATCACCTGCTGCAACTGCTCTGCCTGATCGCCATGGACCCACCGGCCGACCTGTCCGCCGACAGCATCCGTGACGAGAAAGTCAAAGTGCTCAAGGCGCTGGCGCCGATCAGTCCGGAAGGCCTGACCACTCAGGTCGTACGCGGTCAGTACATTGCCGGTTACAGCGAAGGCAAACCGGTGCCGGGTTATCTGGAAGAGCCGAATTCCAATACCCAGAGTGACACCGAAACCTTCGTCGCCCTGCGTGCTGACATCCGCAACTGGCGCTGGGCCGGCGTGCCGTTTTACTTGCGTACCGGCAAGCGCATGCCGCAGAAGCTGTCGCAGATCGTCATTCACTTCAAGGAGCCGTCGCACTACATCTTCGCTCCCGAGCAGCGCCTGCAAATCAGCAACAAGCTGATTATCCGCCTGCAACCGGACGAAGGCATCTCCTTGCGCGTGATGACCAAAGAACAAGGCCTGGACAAGGGCATGCAGCTGCGCAGCGGTCCGTTGCAGCTGAATTTTTCCGACACTTATCGCAGCGCGCGGATTCCCGATGCCTACGAGCGGTTGTTGCTGGAAGTGATGCGCGGCAATCAGAACCTGTTTGTCCGTAAAGATGAAATCGAAGCCGCGTGGAAGTGGTGTGACCAGTTGATCGCCGGGTGGAAAAAATCCGGTGATGCGCCCAAGCCGTACGCGGCCGGGTCCTGGGGGCCGATGAGCTCCATTGCACTGATCACGCGGGATGGGAGGTCGTGGTATGGCGATATCTAATTTGAAACTGCCTCAGGGCGTCAGCGCCCATGAGTTCAAGAGCCCGGCGTTGTTGGCCGAAGGCCTCGCGCTGAGCGTGGCCAAGCAACTGAGTGAGGCGGTCGACGCTCGCGGCACCGCGACCCTGGTGGTTTCCGGTGGTCGCAGCCCGGTAGCGTTCTTCCAGCATCTGGCCAAGCAGACGCTGGACTGGTCCAAGGTTGTCGTGACCCTGGCCGACGAGCGCTGGGTACCCGTCGAGCACGCCGACAGCAATGCTGGTTTGCTCAAGCGGTACTTGTTGCAAGGCCCGGCGTCGAAGGCGAAGTTTCTGAGCCTCTATAGCGCCACGGCCAACCTTGAACTGGCAGCCGAGCAGGCCGACCGTTTGCTCGCCGAACTACCGGCGATCGACGTACTAATCCTGGGCATGGGCGACGACGGTCACACCGCCTCGCTGTTCCCCAACAGCCCGAACCTGGCCGACGCCTTGAAAGTCGACGGCAGCCGTCGTTGCTGGCCGATGCTGGCGCCGACCGTGCCGCATCAGCGCCTGACCATGAGCCTGGCGCTGCTGGCTTCGGCGAAGAACACCGTTCTATCGATTTCCGGTCAGTCCAAGCTGACCACCCTGAGTGCCGCATTGGCCGGTGACGATGTCGCCGCCATGCCGATTCGCGCGTTTCTGCAACCTACGTTAGAGATTTACTGGTGCCCATGAGCCAAGGATCAGCCGCTATGACAAACACATCCCCGACCGTTTCCATGGCGGACAAAGTTGCCCTGATCGACAGCCTCTGCGCCAAAGCGCGGATTTTGCCGGTGATCACCATCGCTCGCGAACAGGACATTCTGCCTCTGGCCGACGCCCTGGCCGCCGGTGGCCTGACAGCCCTGGAAGTGACCCTGCGTTCGCAGTTCGGCCTCAAAGCCATCCAGATCTTGCGCGAGCAGCGTCCGGAACTGGTGACCGGTGCTGGCACCGTGCTTGACCGCACTATGTTGGCCGCCGCCGAAAGGGCCGGTTCGCAGTTCATCGTGACCCCGGGCATCACCCGTGACTTGCTCGAAGCCAGTGTCGACAGCTCGATCCCGCTGTTACCCGGCATCAGCAACGCCTCCGGCATCATGGAAGGCTATGGCCTGGGCTATCGCCGCTTCAAGCTGTTCCCGGCGGAAGTCAGCGGTGGCGTCGCGGCCATCAAGGCGTTGGGCGGTCCGTTCGGCGAAGTTAAATTCTGCCCGACTGGCGGCGTGAGCCCGGCCAATATCAAAAGCTACATGGCGTTGAAAAACGTGATGTGCGTGGGCGGTAGCTGGATGCTTGATCCGGAGTGGATCAAGAACGGCGACTGGGCCCGCATTCAGGAATGCACCGCCGAGGCCTTGGCGCTGCTGGACTGATGCTGGACTGATTGTTACCTGACACTTCGTTGTGTGTTCTACGGCTTTAGCGGTGCACTTGGTCGGTGCACCGTTTTTTTTTGCCCAAAAAAATGCCTGTGTCCCTCACAAGAATTCCTCTGTAGGAGCGAGGCTTGCCCGCGAAGAGGCCATCACATCAAACAAAAATGTTGAATGTCAGACCGCCTTCGCGAGCAAGCTTCGCTCCTACACAAAAACATCAGACGATACATAGTTACCGCATACCCGCCAGCATCTCTCTCTATCCTTGAATCATCTTATGGAAGAGAGAACCTCATGGATTACAACACTGCAACTCCCCGCGAAACCGTCTGCCTGCTGTCCCCGGAGCAAATCGCCGGTCCCTATTTCCGCAATTCGAAACTGATCAGAAGAAACATCAGCGAAGGCCAGGATGGCATTCCCCTGGTGATGCGGCTGGCGATTGTCGATGCCATGACCGGCGAGCCGGTGATCGGGGCGTTGGTGGACATCTGGCATTGCAATGCTCGCGGGGCTTACTCGGGCTGGAGCAAAGTCGATCCGGACAAAGAGGTCGACGCTGACACCATCGGTTCGATTCCGCGTACGGATGACCACACCTACCTGCGCGGCGGGCAATTCAGCGACAACAAAGGCGTCGTGCGGTTTACCACCATCTACCCGGGTTTTTATGCCGGTCGTGCGCTGCACATTCACGTAGCGGTTCGAATCACGGCGGGCAACAATTATCTGGAAGAGCGGCATGTCGCCTGGGTCGGTCAGCTTTACTTCCCCGAAGTGGCGTCCCGGTCGGTGCTCAATGCGCGGGAGTATCGGGGCCGAACCGTGTCGCGGCTGACCAACGATCAAGACCACTACTACGAACGCATGGGCGGTGAGGCTTCGACCCTGGATGTTCACTCCATCGGTCGAGAGTCCCATGACGACGGTTTTTTCGGGCAATTGACCATTGGCATCGACACCTTTGCGGTGTCGAGCCAGATCAGGCCCGAGGACTTCGACAAGTACACGGTGTAGGCGCCAGTCCTCAGTGCGTCAGCGCAGGTCGGTCAGTGCCTGCACAAGCAGGTCCATTTGCGCCGCGGTGGTAGTCAGCCCCGGAGTAATGCGGATACACGGCCCGCACGCCGCGCCGCTGCGGGCCACGGTGAACAGGTTGTAGTCGTTGAGCAGCCGTTCGACCATCAGGTATTGATCGGCATGACGGGTAAAACGCATCGAGGTGATGGCGCAATACAGTCGAGGATCATCCGGGGTCATGACTTCAATCCCCGGCAGCTCGCGCACGGCGTTGACCCAGCGATTTCGCAGGTAGTTGAGCCGTGCACCCTTGGCGGCGGAACCGCCCATGGCCAGATGTTCTTCGAACACCAGCGGCAAGGTCAAAAGCGCCGGGATGTTCGGCGTGCTGTAGGGCGTGCGGGCGCGAATGTCGTTGACCGGGAAATGCATCTCGCCCATGTCCGGGTCGATATCGGCCAGGCGTTGGGGAGCTATGTAGATGAACCCGAGGGTTAGCGGCGCGCCGATCCATTTGTGCAGGTTGTAGCCGGCAAAGGCGATGCCCAGCGTTTCCAGATCGAAGTCGATCTGACCCAGGGCATGAGCGCCGTCGAGGATCACATCAATGCCGTGCTCCTTGGCGAGTGCGGCAATCGCCTGCACCGGCATTACCAGGCCGGTGCGGTGGGTGACATGGGTCAGGGCCATCAGTTTGAGTCGCGGATAGCGCACGAAAGCTTCGCGGTAAGTGGCCAGCAAACTCTCGAATGTGGCGGGGTGCTGGTGGTCGATTTCGATTACTTCGACGCCGCGATGCCGGGCCAGCCAGCGCATCGCGCCCTTGACCGTGTCGTACTCCAGGTCGCACAGCAGCACCTGATCGCCGGGTTGTAAACGGTTGTAGTTGCGGATCAGCGACTGCAGGCCATCCGAGGCGTTGCGGGTGAAGGCGACGGATTGAGCGCGCACGCCAATCATCTCGGCCAGCTGCGCTCGAATGTCCAGGCTTTCGCCCTGTTCGAAACGCTGGCGCACATGGACCGAGTTGCTGCGATTGATCAGCTCGATATTGCGCTGGTACTCCTCGACCACCGTGCGCGACATGCGCCCGAAGTAACCGTTCTCCAGGTTGATGGGGCCAGGTTCGACTGCGTAACGGTCGGCAAAGGTTTGCCAGAAGGCTTCATCACGGGCACGGCGAGTATTCTCGGGCATGGGCTACTCAATCAATTCAGTGGCGGGGGGCTGGTCTACCATGTTTGGCGCGCAGCGGTTCGAGCAGTTCCGACAAACCGTTGTGATCGATTTCCTGCATTAGCGCCAGCAATCCCCCCAGTTCGCCATGGGGGAAACCTTCGCGAGCGAACCAGTTCAGGTACTGGCCGGGCAGGTCGGCAATGATGCGGCCCTTGTATTTGCCGAAGGGCATTTCGCGGGTAATCAGCAGTTCGAGCTTTTCAGGATTCATCAATTAATCGTCTTGATTCAAACAGTCTGGAAAATACAGGCATTCTGCATGCAGGCCAATTGACAGATCATGCAAATAAAGCGGATGCAGATTTCTGATTAAAGGTTAAGCAATTGAAAAATAACAAATAAATTATCAATTCAAGGCTGGCATGCGAGCTGCAACAACTATTGCATCTTTCATCAACCCGCAAGGAATTGAAAAATGACCGACCTCAATAAAGAAGCGATCTCTGTACTCAACGACCTGATTGAAACCAGCAAAGACGGTCAGGAAGGGTTCAAGACTTGCGCTGAAGACATCAAACACCCAGAACTCAAAACCCTGTTCGTTCAGCGTTCCGCCGATTGCGCGACTGCTGCTGCCGAACTGCAGAGCGCTGTGCGTTCCATGGGTGGCGATCCGGAAACCTCCACCAGCGTTAGCGGTGACTTGCATCGTCGCTGGGTCGATGTGAAAGCAATGTTTACCGGCAAGGGCGAGGAGGCTGTGCTCAACGAAGCCGAGCGCGGTGAAGACCATGCGCTGAAGGCCTACAAGGAAGCGCTGGAAAAAATCACCAAACACAACCTGGTGGGTATTCGTGACCTGGTTGAGCGTCAGTATCACGGCGTGCAACGCAACCACGACCAGGTGAAAGCCCTGCGTAATCAGGCTCGTGCTCGTTCGTAAGGGTTCTTGGCTGTAATAAAAAACGCCAGTCTGACTGGCGTTTTTTTGTGCCTGCTAATCACTGTGGCGAGGGAGCTTGCTCCCGCTCGGCTGCGCAGCAGTCGTAAAACCATTGCACTCGGTGTACCTGATACTCCGCGGTTTCAGACTCTAGGGCCGCTTCGCGCCCCAGCGGGAGCAAGCTCCCTCGCCACAGATAAGCGGCGTTTCAGCCAATGCTGATCGGCGGCAGAACCGGCAAGTTCACCGTCTGCTGCTTACGCGGCGCCAGAATCTCGGCCTCGCCATCCACTACCAACTCATCGCGCTGGTTGAACACGCGAGTGGCAATGCGCACCCGAAACTTGGGCAGCTTTTCGAGAATTTCCAGACGCACGGTCAGGGTGTCGCCGATTTTCACCGGTTTCTGAAAGGTCATCTGTTGACCGATATAAATAGTGCCCGGCCCAGGCAACTCGCAGGCGACGGCAGCGCTGATCAGGGCGCCGCTGAACATGCCGTGGGCGATACGTTCCTTGAACATGGTGCCGGCGGCGAATTCGGCGTCCAGATGCACCGGGTTGTGATCGCCGGACATCGCGGCGAACAACTGAATGTCGCGCTCTTCGACGGTCTTGCTGTAACTGGCGGTCTGGCCGACTTCAAGGGCTTCGTAAGGGGTGTTGGTAACCTGGGTCATCTGTCTCAATTCCTGTGACGAATTTAAAAATCCACAAAAAAACTATTCGAAAAACTATTCGGTTCTGGCCGGACGGCGGTGGCTGAGCGCCTGGGCGATCCAGTTCAGTACGTCAGCGGTCACTTCATCGCGGTTGCTCTCGTTGAACAGCTCATGCCGTGCCTGCGGGTAAATATTCAATTGCAGGTTCTGGCTGCCGGCCGCGCGTAGCGCATGAGCCAGATCTTTGAGACGCTTACCTTCGCTTACCGGATCACATTCGCCGCCTATTACGAGCAAGGGCAGGCCCGGATCGACCTGGGCGAGATTGGACGCTTTGCTGATTTGCTGCAAGCCGCCGAGCAAATCGATCCACAGCTGATTGGTACAGCGAAAGCCGCAGAGCGGGTCGTTGGCGTATTTATCGACTTCGAGCGGGTCGCGGCTCAGCCAGTCGAATCGCGTGCGCG
Source organism: Pseudomonas sp. ASL4 (assembly GCF_056680395.1). Taxonomy (NCBI): domain Bacteria; kingdom Pseudomonadati; phylum Pseudomonadota; class Gammaproteobacteria; order Pseudomonadales; family Pseudomonadaceae; genus Pseudomonas; species Pseudomonas sp. ASL4. The sequence continues at coordinate 2,371,858 of NZ_CM155280.1, forward strand.
CCGGTTTGAATTGCTTGTTGAACGAGCCAAAGGACAGGAACTCGATCAACGCGCTGCGCCCCTTCGGCCCCTGACGCAACCGTTCGAGACGGGCAATCTGCCGCGCCGCGCGATAAAGCGCCACGGGCTGGAAGTTCGAACCACTGAGAATCGCCCCGTGCAGGCTGGCGCTGTGATGCAGCAGATAGGCTTGGGCGATGTAGCTGCCCATGCTGTGGCCAAGCAGCACAATCGGCACCCCGGGGTGCTGCTGGCCGATGTGCTGGTTGAGGCTGGCCAGGTCGCCGACGACCTTGCACCAGCCATCGTCATCAGCGAAATGGCCCAGTGTCCCGTTTTCGGCAGTTTTGCCATGTCCACGCAGGTCCGGCGCGCAGACACCGTAGCCCTGCTCGCAGAGTTTTTCTGCCAGACGCCCGTAGCGACCGCTGTGCTCGGCCATGCCATGGGCCAGCAGAATCACGGCTTTTAAAGGCGTGGCGGGCAACCATTGGTTGACGAAGAGGCGGCTGTGGTCAGACGCGGTCAGCCAGAAAGTGTCGTGGATCATGGCGATTCCTTTGCACGATGTGGTTGCATTGTATAGCGCATCCCTCGCCCGGCGTCTGATCAGCCCACAGCACGCTAGGAAGATTCACACGATCAATGACGGTGTTGGCCGTATTTGCCTGATTCGCCATAGCTGCTAGTGTCCGTGAAGCTCCGCTTTTCACTTTTTGTTTTTTCAGAAGTGACAGAAAAGTGGCCGAGGTGATTCAGGTAAAGAGGACAAGAACAATGCAACCTGATTTCTGGAATGACAAACGCCCGGCCGGCGTGCCCCTGGACATTGATCTTGGGGCTTACAAGTCGGTGATCGAGGTGTTCGAGCGTTCCTGCAAGAAGTTCGCGGATCGCCCGGCGTTCAGCAACATGGGCGTGACCCTGACCTACGCCGAACTCGAACGCCACAGCGCTGCCTTCGCCGGTTACCTGCAAGCCCACACCGACCTGCTGCCGGGCGATCGCATCGCGGTGCAGATGCCCAACGTCCTGCATTACCCGATAGCGGTGTTTGGTGCCTTGCGCGCCGGGCTGATCGTGGTCAACACCAACCCGCTGTACACCCCGCGGGAGATGCGTCATCAGTTCAAGGATTCCGGTGCCCGGGCGCTGGTCTACCTGAACATGTTCGGCGCCAAGGTTCAGGAAGTGCTGGCCGACACCGACATCCAGTATTTGATCGAAGCGAAGATGGGCGACCTGATGCCCACCGCCAAAGGCTGGCTGGTCAACACGATGGTGAGCAAGGTCAAGAAAATGGTCCCGGACTATTCCTTGCCCCAGGCTATTTCCTTCAAAAGCGCGCTGCGTCTGGGCCGGGGCCTGGGCATCAAGCCACTGAGCGTCGGCCTCGACGACATCGCGGTGTTGCAATACACCGGCGGCACCACCGGTCTGGCCAAGGGCGCGATGCTCACTCATGGCAACCTGGTGGCAAACATGCAGCAGGCGCGGGCGTGCCTGGGGCAGTTCGGCGACGACGGTCAGCCGCTGCTGCGCGAAGGGCAGGAGGTGATGATCGCGCCGCTGCCGCTGTACCACATCTATGCATTCACGGCGAACTGCATGTGCATGATGGTGACCGGTAACCACAACGTGCTGATCACCAATCCACGGGACATCAAAGGCTTTATCAAGGAACTCAAGAACTGGCGGTTTTCGGCATTGCTGGGGCTCAACACGTTGTTCGTGGCGCTGATGGATCACCCGGACTTCAAGACCCTCGACTTCTCCAGCCTCAAGCTCACCAACTCCGGCGGCACCGCGTTGGTCAAGGCCACCGCCGAGCGTTGGGAACAGCTCACCGGTTGCCGCATCACCGAAGGTTACGGCCTGACCGAAACCTCACCGGTGGCCTGCACCAACCCGTATGGCGATAAGTCGCGAATCGGCACGGTCGGCCTGCCGGTGCCGGGCACTACGCTCAAAATTATCAATGATGACGGCATTGAGCAGCCGTTGGGCGAGCGGGGCGAGTTGTGCATCAAGGGCCCGCAGATCATGAAGGGCTACTGGCAGAAACCCGAAGCCACCGCCGAAGTGCTGGATGCCGAGGGCTGGTTCAAGTCGGGTGACATCGCGGTGATCGACCCGGACGGTTTCGTGCGTATCGTCGATCGCAAGAAAGACATGATCATCGTCTCGGGCTTCAACGTGTACCCGAACGAAATCGAAGACGTGGTGATGGCTCACCCGAAAGTCGCCAACTGCGCAGTCATCGGCGTGCCGGACGAACGTTCGGGGGAAGCGGTGAAGTTGTTTGTGGTGGCCCGTGAGTCGGGAGTCAGCCTTGAAGAGTTGAAGGCGTACTGCAAAGAAAACTTCACCGCCTACAAAGTGCCCAAGCATATTGTGTTGCGTGAGTCGTTACCGATGACGCCGGTGGGCAAGATCTTGCGGCGGGAGTTACGCGATATCGCGTAATGAATTGTTAGCGAAGCTACAGCAAAAAGGGGCGACCAAATGCGGTCGCCCCTTTTTTTGTATTCGCTGTTTGGCTGTAAGGCTTGTTTTAGAGCGTTTTCTGTCGCTATAGAATCTTTGCTCTAAAAAAGACCATTGATTGGTCTTGAGTCACTAATATGACTGTGGAGGCTGTTTTGGGCTCTAGGCGGCCCTTTGCAAAGCTGCTACTCTCGGCGCGCTTTGTGACATCTCGGCTATATAAAAGCCAGACTCACCAATAAAAAACATACACCAATAATAATCGCATCAAATGCGGTGATGAATTCGCGTTGCTGAGGAGTGGGCTTCCATGATCGAAGACTTTTGGAAGGATAAGTACCCTGCCGGGATTGCTGCCGACATCAATCCAGACGAGTATCCGAATATTCAGGCAGTGTTGAAGCAGTCCTGCCAACGCTTCGCCAACAAACCGGCATTCAGCAACCTGGGCAAGACAATCACCTACGGTGAACTGTACGAATTGTCCGGTGCCTTTGCCGCTTACCTGCAACAGCATACCGACTTGCAGCCCGGTGATCGAATCGCCGTGCAACTGCCTAACGTGTTGCAGTACCCGGTCGCCGTATTCGGTGCGATCCGCGCCGGGCTGATCGTAGTCAACACCAACCCGCTGTACACCGCGCGGGAGATGGAACACCAATTCAACGACTCCGGTGCCAAAGCCCTGGTCTGCCTGGCCAACATGGCGCATCTGGCCCAGACCGTGGTGCCGAAAACCGGCGTCAAGCACGTCATCGTCACCGAAGTCGCCGACCTGCTGCCGCCACTCAAGCGTCTGCTGATCAACAGCGTCATCAAGTATGTGAAGAAGATGGTCCCGGCGTATCACTTGCCCAAGGCCGTCAAGTTCAACGACGTGCTGAGCAAGGGCCACGGCCAGCCAGTGGCTGAAGCCAACCCGGACAGCGGCGATGTCGCGGTGCTGCAATACACCGGCGGTACCACTGGCGTAGCGAAGGGCGCGATGCTGACCCACCGCAACCTGGTGGCGAACATGCTGCAGTGCAAGGCGCTGATGGGTTCCAACCTTAATGAAGGTTGCGAGATCCTGATCACGCCGCTGCCGCTGTACCACATCTATGCCTTCACCTTTCATTGCATGGCGATGATGCTGATCGGCAACCACAACATCCTGATCAGCAACCCACGCGACCTGACGGCGATGGTCAAGGAACTGTCGAAGTGGAAGTTCAGCGGTTTCGTTGGCCTGAACACCTTGTTCGTGGCGCTGTGCAATAACGAAGCGTTCCGCAAGCTGGATTTCTCGGCGCTGAAGGTCACCCTGTCCGGTGGCATGGCCCTGCAACTGGCCGCCGCCGAGCGCTGGAAAGCGGTCACCGGTTGCGCCATCTGCGAAGGTTACGGCATGACCGAAACCAGCCCGGTGGCCACGGTCAACCCGATCCAGAACATTCAGGTCGGCACCATCGGTATTCCGGTTCCATCGACCCTGTGCAAAGTCATCGACGATGCCGGTGTTGAACAGCCGCTAGGCGAAATCGGCGAACTGTGTGTGAAAGGTCCGCAAGTCATGAAGGGCTACTGGCAGCGTCAGGAAGCCACCGATGAAATGCTCGACAGCGAAGGCTGGTTGAAGACCGGTGACATCGCGCTGATCCAGCCTGATGGCTACATGCGCATTGTCGATCGCAAGAAAGACATGATTCTGGTCTCGGGTTTCAACGTATACCCGAATGAACTGGAAGATGTGCTCGCGACCCTGCCGGGCGTGCTGCAATGCGCAGCCATCGGTATTCCGGACGAGAAGTCGGGCGAGGCGATCAAGATCTTCATCGTTGCCAAGCCGGGCGTCACGCTGACCAAGGAAACGGTGATGGAGCACATGCGCGCCAACGTCACCGGGTACAAGGTCCCGCGTTCCGTTGAGTTCCGCGATGCGCTGCCGACCACCAACGTCGGCAAGATCCTGCGCCGCGAACTGCGCGACGAAGAGCTGAAAAAGCTGGGCCTGAAGAAGTAAGCCCCGCGTAAAACACAAAAGCCCCGCAGATGCGGGGCTTTTTGTTTGCCCGAAATATCAGGCGCGCTCTTGTGGGCAAAGAGCTTTCTGTGGCGAGGGGGCTTGTCGGAATGCCGCACCACCCCGTTGGGGTGCGAAGCGCCCCTAAAACCTGCAACCGCGGTGCATCAGGTGCACCGCATAAGATGGTTTTACGACTGCTTCGCAGCCGAACGGGGTGGTGCGGCATTCCGACAAGCCCCCTCGCCACAATGGTCCGCGTTGGCTTTTAGAGTCGGAACGGCGCGAAGTTGACGTTGGTGCCCGCCGGACGCATGTCCTGCAGGTACGAGTCCTTGTCGGCGCTCAGTTCCAGGCTCAGGGCTGCTTTGCGTTTGCCTTCATTGCGCACCACCAGGCCTTCGAGCTTCTCGCGCAGGAACACCGTCGGCACTTTCAGGTGCACCAGTTCGTCGGTGTCCGGTGTGTGCATCAGCAGGTGAACCCATTCGTACTGACCAACGGCAAGGCGCGCTACCGGGATGTCGAACCACCAGATGTTGCGATTGCGGTTCAATTCGGTGAAATGGCAGTTGTTGACGCCAAGCACAGCACCGCCGAGCTCCAGGTTTCTGCGGGCAATGGCCTGCTTTTTATCGAGTTTCATAACATTCCTACGGGATTGGATCTTCAGCGCCATGGCCTGAATACGTTGCGCATTCTCGGGGGTTGGACGGCAAACATAAAGCCCAACCTGCGCGCAGCGATGAAATGTCGCGTTAAAAATAAATGAAACTCCGTGCAAACGCTGCCGGTCAATCTTTGTGTAACGACTATGCCCTTTGAATTGTTCACAGGAGAAACACCATGAGCAGCACTGGCGATAAAGTTAAAGGCGTGACAAACGAAGCGGTCGGCAACGTCAAGCAAGGCGTCGGCAAGGCCACTGACAACACCAAACTGCAAGTTGAAGGCAAGATGCAGGAGAAGAAAGGCGAGGCACAGCAAGCAGTCGGCAAAGCCAAGGACGCGATCAAGAAAGCGGTCGATAAGTCCTGACGTGCCGCCCCTTCAAGGCACACTGAAACGGCCATCCGCGGATGGCCGTTTTTGCGTCAGCCGCCCCGGTTAAAACAACGAAATTGTTTCAGAGTCGCCAAGTAGGCTACTTTGATGTAGAAAACGGCCTCTGAGTCGCCCCGACTTCAACCTTTTTGCGGCGAAAGGAGACGCTAATGATTTTCCCGGACATGAAAGGTCTGCCCCTGCACCACGTGATGGTGCGTACGGTCAAAGAGTTCATCGACGATGAAATGTCGACCTACGCCTCGGCGCTGGCCTATCAAATGCTGTTCTCGTTGTTCCCCTTCATTCTGTTCCTGATTGCCCTGATCGGTTTCCTGCACCTGCCGGACTTCTTCTCCTGGCTGCGTCTGCAATCGGAACTGGTGTTGCCGCCCCAGGCTCTGGAACAAGTGAACCCGGTCATCGATCAGCTCCAGCAATCCAAGGGGGGGTTACTCTCGGTCGGTATCGTCATCGCCCTGTACACCGCCTCTGCCGGTGTGCGGCTGATGATGAACGCGATGAACGCCGCCTACGATGTGGTCGAGGGTCGTCCGCTCTGGAAGCGTTTTCCACTGTCGGTTTTCTACACCGTCGGCATTGCTGGCATGCTGCTGGCCGCTGCCGCGTTGATGGTGCTCGGGCCGCAGGTGATGGGCTGGATCGCGTCGCAGGTCGGGCTGGAAGATTTCATCGTCACGGTTTGGACCATCGCGCGCTGGCCGGTCATCGTGATCCTGATGATGGTCGCGGTGGCATTGATCTATTACGTCATGCCTGACGTCAAACAAGAGTTTCGCTTCATCACCCCAGGCTCGGTGCTGGCCGTGGTGGTGTGGATTATCGCGTCGTTGGGTTTCGCGTTTTACGTCAAGACCTTCGCCAACTACAACGCCATGTATGGCAGTATCGGCGCGATCATCGTGCTGTTGCTGTACTTCTACATTTCCTCGGCGGTGCTGTTGCTCGGCGCGGAGATGAATGCGGTGATCGAGCATATGTCGAGCGAAGGCAAGGACCCTGGCGAAAAGGTCCCTGGCGAGAACGACGAACCCAAACAACACGTTTCGGGACTGGGACGGGACCACTCGCTCAAACCGACCTCTGACGAAGCCTGAACATGATCCGTGAAATTCTGAAAATGGGCGATGAACGCCTGCTGCGCATTGCCCCTCCCGTGCCGGCCGAAATGTTCGACAGCCCCGAGTTGTGGCAACTGATCGACGACATGTTCCAGACCATGGAAAGCGTGGGTGGCGTTGGCCTGGCCGCGCCGCAGATCGGCGTCGACCTGCAACTGGTGATCTTCGGTTTCGAGCACAGCGAACGCTATCCCGACGCCGAAGCCGTGCCGCAGACGATTCTGATCAACCCGCTGATCACGCCGTTGAGTCCGACCCTGGAAGAGGGCTTCGAAGGTTGCCTGTCGGTGCCCGGCCTGCGCGGCGCGGTGGATCGTTACCAGCACATTCGTTATGAAGGCGTTGACCCGAGGGGCCAGCCGATCGTGCGTATTGCCTCGGGGTTTCATGCGCGGGTGGTGCAGCATGAGTGCGATCATTTGATCGGTCGGTTGTACCCGTCGCGGATCAGTGACTTCAGCAAGTTCGGGTTTACCGAAGTGATGTTCCCGGACCTGGACCCCAACGCAGACGACTGAATCACCACAAAACAATGTGGGAGCGGGCTTGCTCGCGAAAGCGGTGTGTCAGGCGAAAAGATATCGACTGACACTCCCTCTTCGCGAGCAAGCCCGCTCCCACAGTTGATTTAGGTGTGCTCTGAATCTTTATTTCGCGGGTTTGATGAACCGCAACGTCATCCGGTCCGACTCACCAATCGCCAGATATTTAGCCTTGTCCTTCTCCCCCAACGTCAACGTCGGCGGCAAGGTCCAGACGCCTTCAGGGTAATCCTTGGTGTCCTTCGGGTTGGCATTGATCTCGCTTTGTCCCTCAAGCTTGAACCCGGCATCGGTCGCTAGTTTCACCACATACGCCGTGGTCAGGTAACCGCTGTGCTTGATGTCCTCCAGCGACGCCCCGTCCTTGGCCCGATGATCCACCACACCGAGCACGCCACCCGGTTTCAACACCTTGAAGAACGACTCGAACATCAACGGCGCCGTGTCCGCCAGCACCCAGTTGTGCACGTTGCGAAAGGTCAGCACGGTATCGGCTGAACCGGGTTTGCCCAACACCGGGGCCTTGGGGTCGAACTCGACCACCCGGGCCTTGGCATATTGGGCAGGCGCGACGGCGAATTTCGCCTTCAGCGTTTCTTCGTTCTTGCGCGCCGAGTCACTGACCGTCGGCGCCTGGACAGCGGCAATATAGGTGCCGTGATCCTTGAGCAGCGGGGCGAGCAATTCGCTGTACCAACCGCTGCCGGGGGTGATTTCGATGACTGTTTGATTCGGCCGCAACCCGAAGAATTGCAGACTCTGTTGCGGGTGACGGTAGACGTCGCGCACCACGTTCTGCGGCGCGCGCCAAGTGCCTTTTAGCACCTCGGCGTATTGCTTGGCCGAGAGGGGTTGCGTGTCGGCAGCGTGAGCCAAAACAGGGGCGAGCAGGGCGGTGAGGGTCAAGGCGAGTAGGGCAGGTTTCATGGCGCATCCTGGCGAAGTCGAAGTCGACCACGAGGCTAGCACGCAGCCATCGACGGGCGATCACACATTATCGATGGTCGACCTCGCCAACGGTTCTAAGCCCATGGCGATCATGGGTTTGCTACGCGCGTAACGGCTCAAGCGCTCGACCATGGCGTAGGGCATTTGCGGGTCGAAATAAAAGCCGCGACGCTCGTAAAACCCGCGCAAATCCGGGTGGCAGAACAGCCACGCCGGGCTGTCGAGGTCCTTGACGGCTGCGGCGATCAGCGCCGCCGCCACGCCTTGCTCGCGACAGGCCGGATCGACAAACAACCCCGTCAACCAATGCCCGCCCGACACAGGGCGCAAGCACAGCGCGGCGACGATTTCCCCGCGCCTGGCTACCCAGAGTCGAGCATCGCGCACCGCTTTCATTGGCGATTGGTGGGCGCGGTAAAACTTGTTCATCAACGGCCATAACGGCTCGTCGAGCAAGGTGTATTGGGTGTCTGGCATGGGCTTTGGCTGTCGGTTGGCTGAGCGGGCGATTATAAAAGAACGCGAGCGGCGCGATAGGTGTATACCTGACTTCACATCCCGTATAAGTGGAGTACGTATCATGGCCAAAGGCATGGATTCAAAGAAAGCTGCGAAGAAAAAACCGGCAAAAACCGCCGATGAAAAGCGCGCGGACAAGAAGGCCAAGAAGGTGGACGTGTTCGGGCACTGAGACCTGAATCACCCTGTGGCTAAGGGGCTTTTTGTGGTGAGGGGGCTTGCCCCCGTTGGAGCGCGAAGCGCTCCCCTGCGGTTGACCTGAAGAATGGTCATCGCCTTTGCGACTGCTGCGCAGCCGAACGGGGGCAAGCCCCCTCGCCACAAATGCTTAACCAACACACTCTGACGACCTAACCAAATAATCTGCAAGATTTCCCCACGCTATTGCACAGAGAGGGACAAGTCCCGTTCTGAGCAAAGCCATGTCCCATTACTTCGACGCCGCCCATCGAGAAGAAATCGAAACCCTGCGCCAACGCCTGACCGCTCGCACCGAATGGCCCACCTGGTTGTTGCTGATTGGCGTGTACGCGGCCTGGTTCAGCATTGTCTTGGCCAGTGACCGGCTGGGCCTTTGGTGGAGCACGCTGTTGCTGATTCCGTTGGTGGTGCTCTGGTTGTCGGTGCAACACGAATTGCTCCACGGGCACCCCACGCGCAGGCTGGCCCTGAACAAACTCATCGGTTACGCACCGTTTGCAGTGTGGTTTCCGTACACCCTCTATCGCGACAGCCATTTGCTGCATCACCACGACGAAGACCTGACCGTCCCCGGTCGCGACCCGGAAAGCCGTTACCTCAGCGCCGCGCACTGGCAACGCAGCTCGGTGTTCAAACAGGCCCTGCACCGGCTGAACAAAACCGTGCTCGGGCGCGTCATGGTTGGCGCGCCCATGGCGTTGCAGGCCCTGGCCCGCAAAGAACTGCGACGCCTGCGCGCGGGCGAGCGCCAAGCCTGGCTGATGTGGTTGACCCACAGCACGCTTACGGTGTTGATGCTGGCGTTCATCGCGCACTTCAGCGTGCTGCCGGTGTGGCATTACCTGTTGCTGATCAGCGTGCCGGCGCTGTCGATTGCAATGATTCGCTCCTACTATGAACACCGCCCGAACGCCCAACCCGAGCAACGTACCGTGCTCAATGAAGCGGCGTGGCCGTGGAGCTGGCTGTTCCTGAACAACAACCTGCACCTGGTGCATCACGACTTGCCGAGCCTGCCCTGGTATGACTTGCCCGCGGCTTATCACGCACGTCGTGAGCAATGGCTGGCGCGCAGTGGCGGGTTTTTGGTGCAGGGTTATGGGCAGTTGTGGCGCCAAAATGGCGTGAAGGCGATCGACAGCCCGCAGCATCCATTCTATTGATTGAAGGTGATCCCTTGTGGGAGCGGGCTTGCTCGCGAATGCGGCGTATCAGGCACCCAAGATGTCGACTGACACAGCGCATTCGCGAGCAAGCCCGCTCCCACATTGGATATTCGTTGTATGGGAGATTTCGATGACACAACGCATCGCCGAACTACTGATGTACGTCGCCCCCGAGCCAATCCGCCAGGCCAATGAAGTCTGGCTGACCCGAATTATCGAGCGACTGGGCGTGTCCCGCCAAACCGCCGAAGGGCTGTCACTGCCAGACCTCTGGTGCTCCCCGAACCTGCTGCTGACCCAAACCTGCGGCTATCCGCTGATGACCTTGTTACGCGGTCAGGTCCGGGTCGTTGGTCGCCCGCATTACGAACTGCCGGACAGCAACACCGGCAACCATTGCAGCCTGTTGCTCTGCCGCGCCGACGATCCGCGCCGCAGCTTGCCGGCCTTTTACAACAGTCGCGGGGTGATCAACGACGAAGGCTCCAACAGCGGCATGAACCTGCTGCGTCATCGACTGGCGCCGTTGCACCGCGACGGCCAGTTCTTCGCCAGTGTCGGCATCAGCGGTGGCCACCGCGAAAGCCTGCGCTGGCTGCGTGAAGACCTGGCTGACCTGGCGGCCATCGACAGCGTGACCTTCGCCTACCTGGCGCGGCACGCCGAAGCGGAAGTGGCCGGCTTGCGCGTTATCGCTCGAAGTGCCTTCAGTCCGACCTTGCCTTACATCACCGCTGCCAGTGCCAGCGATGAGCAGATCGAGAGGCTTCGGCGGGTGATGAATGAGGCGTTGCGGGAGTTGCCGGACGTTGCCGAGATCCTGGGTTTGCGAGAGGTGTTACCCGCGACGGAAAGCGACTATCAGATCGTGCTCGATTACCAGCAAGAGGCCGAGGCGTTGGGGTATGGGCGGTTGCGTTAGGTACGATCTTTTGACTTTATCTCTGTAAATTCCATAATCGAATATAAAAATGCCTTTTAAGTCTTATTAAAGAATAAGGCTCTTGGCTAGAATCGCGCCACCGGATCACCGGACATTCAGCGACCCCTAACCCCAGGAGCCCCTATGTCCGGCGCCGACCTTTCCCATCGTCACCACGTGGGCGGATTGTTCCGCGCGCATTACGCCTGGCTGTGCGCACGGTTGCGCCGGCAGTTGGGCGCCAGCGCAAGCGTCGAAGACATTGCCGCCGAAACCTTCACCCAACTGCTGGAATCCCCAGGGCTGACGCCAATTCGCGAGCCCCGCGCCTTGCTGACCACCATCGCCCAGCGCTTGATCTATCAGCTTTGGCGCCGCCGGGATCTAGAGCGCCAGCACCTCGATCAATTGCAGCAACTCGACCCGCATCAGGCGGGATCGCCCGAAGACCTGCTGCAACTGACCCAAGCCTTGCATGGCCTCGACCGCACGCTTGAACGCTTGCCGGGCAAGGTCCGGGCAACGTTCCTGTTGTCGCGAATCGATGGCCTGACCTACCCGCAAATCGCCGCCGAACTGGGCATTTCCCAGCGTTCGGTCAGCGTCTACATGACCCGCTCCCAGGCTTTGTGCGTCCAGCACAGCGCCAATGAATCCATCAATCGAACACCTTTGACCCAGAGGTCCGCATGAGATCGATCAAAACCCTGCTCGGCAGTTCGCTGCTGGCCCTGAGCCTCGTGGCTACCCACGTTCCTGCCGCCGAAAAACCCACGCCGATCCACTTTGGCGACATTGCCTGGGAAAGCGGCAGTTTCATCACCGAAGTCCTGCGACTGATCGTCGAGAAAGGTTACGGCTACCCGACCGACACCTTGCCCGGCAGCACCGTCAGCCTCGAAGCGGCGCTGTCCAAGAACGATATCCAGGTGATCGGCGAAGAATGGGCCGGGCGCAGTCCGGCGTGGGTCAAGGCCTCGGCCGAAGGCAAAGTGTTCGGCCTCGGCGACACGGTCAAAGGCGCCACCGAAGGTTGGTGGGTGCCGGAATACGTGATCAAGGGTGACCCGGAACGCGGCATCAAACCGTTGGCCCCGGAGCTGAAGTCCGTTGCTGACCTGGCCCGCTACAAGGACGTGTTCCGCGACCCTGAAGACCCGAGTCGCGGGCGCTTTCTCAATAGCCCTACTGGCTGGACTTCGGAGATCGTCAACAGTCAGAAACTCAAGGCCTATGACCTGACTGCCGACTACGTCAACTTCCGCACCGGCTCCGGTGCGGCGCTGGATGCCGAGGTGGCGTCGTCGATCCGTCGTGGCAAACCGGTGCTGTTCTACTACTGGTCGCCGACACCGTTGTTGGGCCGTTTCAAACTGGTGAAACTTGAAGAGCCGCCGTTCGATGCCGAAGCCTGGAAGACCCTGGCCGATGCCAACAACCCGCATCCGAAGGGCACCCGTTCAATGCCGGCCAGCTTGGCGATTGGCGTGTCCGCGCCGTTCAAGACGCAGTACCCGGACCTGGTGGCGTTCTTTGAAAAGGTCGACTTGCCGATTGGTCTGCTGAACCAGACCCTGGCGCAGATGAGCGAAAAACGTCAGCAACCGCGTCAGGTGGCCGAAGCGTTTTTGCGTGATCAGCCGCAGGTATGGAAGGCTTGGGTGCCGGGGGAGGTGGCGACCAAGGTGAGTGGGAGTTTGTAGGTTCTTTCTGATGTTTTTGTGGTGTTTGAGCGATAGCCTTCGCGAGCAAGCCCGCTCCCACATTGGATTTTTGGTGTTCACAAAGTCTGTGTTCACTGGAGATCCCCTGTGGGAGCGGGCTTGCTCGCGAATGGCCTTCAGCCCTACGCCAATTCCGCCGCCAACGCCGCTTTCACCGTCGGCCGCGAATCAATCCTTGCCTGAAACCGCGCCAATGCTGGCCATTCGTTTAGATCGATGCCAAAAAAACCGGTCCAGCGCATCACCGTAAACAGATACGCATCGACAACACTGAACCCACCCGCCATCAAATAATCCTGTCGCTCCAGCGTCTGGCTCAACACCCCAAAACGCTTGAACAGTTTCGCCTTGATCAGCACTTTCACCTCATCGGGAAACTGCGCATTGAACAATGCACCGAGCCCGCCATGAATCTCGGTCGAGACGAAGTTCAGCCATTCCTGCAATCGCACTCGCTCGAAACTCCCGTTCGCCGGCGCCAGATTCGCTTCGGGCCGCAGGTCCGCCAGGTATTGCAGGATCGCCGGGCCTTCGGTCAACACCTCGCCGTTGTCCAGTTGCAGCGCCGCGACGTAGCCCTTGGGGTTGATGGCGAGGAAGTCTTCACCGGCGACGGTTTGCTTGGTGCTGTTATCGACACGAATCAATGCGAAGGGCAGACCCAGTTCGCGCAACACAATGTGCGGCGCCATCGAACAGGCTTGGGGTGCGTAATACAACTTCATGGGCAGGGCTCTGGTTGGGGGTTTAGGCCAGTGTCATAGTGCGCGCCGGGCTTCGTAAAATTAATCTTTCAGAACACTGCCATAAGGACAGCTACTGCCATGATGAATCTGATGCATTGGCGAATGGTGGTGGCGGTGGCCGATACCGGCAACATCACCCGGGCGGCCGAGCGGGTCGGCATGACGCAGTCCGGCGCCAGTCAGGCGTTGGCGCTGATCGAGGAGACCCTGGGCGTTCAACTGTTCAGCCGGGAAAACCGCCAGACCCTGCCGACCGCCATCGGCCTGCCGGTGATCGAGCAGGCACGCACCATGCTCGGTGCCCTGGAGAACATTCGCAGCACCGTCGATGCCGCCAGGGACGTCCAGCGCGGGAGCATTCGGCTGGCCAGTTTTCCGATGGTGCTGGCAACGTTTCTACCGCCGCTGCTACGCCAGTTCAATCGTCTCTACCCCGGCATTCAAGTAGTGGCCCTGGAAGTCAGCGACGATGAAGTCGAAACCTTGCTCGAAGCCGGTTTGGTGGATGTCGGCGTGGTGTTGAACCCGGCGTCCGGGCGCAGCGTCGGGCGCTTGGGGCGCGATGCCTGGGTGGCGGTGCTGCCCGCCGGCCACCCTCTGGCGCGTGGCTGCATTGAAGACGGTATCAGTCTCGCTCAATTGGTGGCGCAACCCTTTGTACTGGCCACCGGCGGTTGTTCGACCAATGCCCGCAGCCTGGCGGCCGACGCCGGGTTGCAATTGCTGGACGTGCGGGCCGAGGTCCGCGAGTGGAGCAGCGCGTTCACCCTGGTGCGAGAAAACATCGGGGTGACGCTGGTGCCAGAAATGACACTGCCAGCCAATCGCCAGGGCCTGCGGGTTGTTCCGTTAACCCCGCGGATCGATCGCGAGTTTGCCCTGGTGGTGGCGGCACACAAGGCACCGTCGGCCGCAGTACAAGCGTTGCTGGGCATGCTCGCCGATCAATGATCGGCAATGAATGGATGCTGAACCGATTTTGTGCTGAATACTGGCCGACTAATGGCATTGCATCCGACATTTCACTGGCTATGCTCAGTCGTAACTAACTATTTCAGTCGCAAAAATGAATGGTTCGTGACTGCAAAAGTGAGCCCGTGACATAAGCCGCAGAGTGCGCAACTCAAGGCACCGACACTGAACAACATGGAGCCATCCGGTAAATGGAGTTACTTAGCAAAACGTTAGGTTGGCCCGACCGGGCTATCAAGAGAAGGATGCCTTGATAAGAGCGTCGCAGCAGGGACTCTCCGATTAAACATCATTTATCACCTGACAAATCCTTCCTGTGGAGGGATGCGTGCGCCTGTTCCGTGGAACGTAGTGGTGGATCTTGAAAGACCAAGAACTTTCATCAATCAAAAAAACGCGCTTAAGGTGATAGAGCCATGTTCAACCTACATCACAAGGCTGACTTGCTGGAGATCGAACGCTTCAACTGTGCATTGACCGAGACCAACGCCAAGTTGGCGGCGGTCAGTCGTTCGATGGCGATGATCGAGTTCAGCCCCGAAGGCATCGTGCTCGACGCCAACGAAAACTTTTGCGCCGCCATGGGCTACAGCGTCGAAGAAGTTCGCGGTAAACACCACCGCATTTTCTGTGAAGAAGCGTTCTATCGCAGTGAAGCCTACGCCAAGTTGTGGCGCGACCTCGCTCGTGGCGAACCGGTCAGTGGCACCTTCCTGCGATTGAACAAGGCGGGCAAAGAGATCTGGCTTGAAGCCAGTTACATGCCGGTATTCGGACCCGATCGCCAGATTAAAAGTGTGATGAAAGTGGCCTCGGACATCTCTGGCCGAATCTATAAAGAGCACGAAGAGGAGAGCATGCTGGCGGCCATCGGGCGGTCCATGGCGGTAATCGAATTCACCCCGGACGGTCGCGTTATTACCGCCAATGAAAACTTCCTCAAAACCATGCATTACTCGCTCCACGAAGTAGTGGGTCAACACCACAGCCTGTTCTGCCACCGTGCCGAAGCCGAGTCCGCGCAGTACAAAGCGTTCTGGGCGTCACTCAATCGCGGCGAATATCACTCGCACCGTTTCGAGCGCAAAGACAAGTACGGTCATACGGTATTCCTGGAAGCGTCCTACAACCCACTGTTCGATACCAAGGGCCGGTTGTACAAAGTGGTCAAGTTCGCCAGCGATATCACTCAACAGGTCATGACCCTGCAAACCGCCGCGGAATCGGCCCACAGCACCTCGGTACAAAACGACGCCTGTGCGCAGAAAGGTTCCCTGGTGGTTCAGCAAACGGTGCAGATCATTCAGGACATTTCCCGCGACCTCAACGAAGCGGCCCTGAGCATCGATGCGGTGAGCAAGCAGTCCGACATCATCGGCACCATCGTCCAGACCATTCGCGGCATCGCCGACCAGACCAACCTGCTGGCGCTCAACGCCGCGATCGAAGCGGCCCGGGCCGGGGAGCATGGGCGCGGGTTCGCGGTGGTGGCGGATGAAGTCCGCAGCCTCGCGGCCCGAACCAGTCAGGCAACGCTGGAGATTGTCGAGGTGGTGCGCAAAAACCATGATTTGTCGCTGAGCGCGGTGTCGAGCATGCAATCGAGTTTGAGCCGAACCGGGCTAGGCGTGGAACTGGCGAACGAGGCGGGGGAGGTGATTCTGGAGATTCAGCAAGGGTCGCGGCATGTGGTGGATGCGATCAGTCAGTTCAACTCAACCCTGCAACTGAACTGATCCCAGGAACACCGCAAATCAAATGTGGGAGCGGGCTTGCTCGCGAAGGCGTAATTACATTCAACATCTACGTTGACTGTCATACCGCTTTCGCGAGCAAGCCCGCTCCCACAGGTTTTGTACTTTGGCTTACAGCGAAGCAAGAAACTTGTCAGTCGCCTGAGTCGTGTCACTCGAGGTACTGCTATTTGCTTTCTCTGTCTGCGCCACTTTCATTTTATCTTCGAGGCGCTGGGCGATCTCTTTGCCGATGGCCAGTTGTTGCGCCGGTGGCATGGCACTCAATTGGTCTTCGGTAATGCCCATCCCTTGCAGGATACTGTCGCGCATCCGCTGTTCCGGGGATTTGCTCATGTAGTCCTTGAAGTCGGTCATCGCAGTGCTGTCGGTGGACTTGGTGGTGGAGTCATCCGGGACAGCGGTTTGCAGGCCTACGCGGGTTTTGGCGAACGCTTCATCAACGTTGTCGCTGATGGTGCTCGCGGCGCTGACTTGTTGGGTGGCAGATGTCAGTCCGGAGGCCTGGACGTTGGTGCTGTCCTGCTTGATCTGCGCGACGGTGTTCTGCGCGTTCTGGATCAAACCACTGTACAGCGCGCTGGCGGCGGCCGTGGTCGGGTCCATGTCCGTGCGTTGCGTCGGTTGAATGATGGAAGCTTTCTGGGCGTTGACCAACATGATGGGTAAGCCTGTAGGTAATTGCTGTCGGGTGTGTCGGAGCAATTAGCGTGCCGTCGCTGAATCGCCCTGTATTTGGGGCGTTTGAGCGACGGCAGCGGTCAAACTTTGCCGCTGGGCGGCAACCGCGCAGGCGTCAGCGGTGAGCAATGTTCTCCAGTGCCAGGTTCCGGGTGCGCGGCCCGAAGTAGCCGATGGTGATCATCACGATCAACATGCTGCTGACAATAAACGCCAGCACCCCCGGCGTGCCGAAGTGTTCGAGAAAGATCCCGATCAGCAAACTGCTGAACACCGTCGACAAACGGCTGAACGAATAGCAGAAGCCCACGGCCCGGGCACGGATGTTGGTGGGGAACAGTTCGCTTTGGTAGGAGTGATAGGCGAAGCTCAGCCAGGCGTTGCAGAAGGTGATCATCACCCCACAGACGATCAGTCCGACAGCGCTGGTCTGCAGCGCGAACAGCGTGCCGAAGGTCATGGCGCCCAAGGCCGAACCGACGATCTGCCATTTGTTCTCGAAGCGGTTGGCAAACTTCACGAACAGCAGCGGCCCGAGCGGGTAGGCCAGCGTGATGATGAAGGCGTACATCAGGCTGTGGGTCACGCTCACGCCTTGGCCCGAAAGCAGCGCCGGCAACCAGTTGCCGAAACCGAAGAAGCCGATGGCCTGGAACACGTGGAAGACAATCAGCATCAACGCCCGACGACGATAGGGTGGCTGCCAGATATCGGCAAAACGGCCCGGGCCCTGAACGTCGACCGCCGCGAGTTCCGGCTCGTCCAGTGGCTTGCCCTGATCCTTCACACAACGCGCTTCGACGCCATCCAGAATCCGGCTGGCCTCATCAAAACGGCCATGCTGGGCCAACCACCGCGGCGACTCCGGCAAGCGCGAACGCAACCACCAGATGAACAAGGCAAACACCGCACTGGCCAACACCACCCAGCGCCAGCCGGACACCCCGAACGGCGCCTGCGGCACCAGCCACCAGGACATCAGTGCCACCGCCGGCACCGACAGAAACTGCACGAAAAACGCGAAGGCAAACGCCGAACTGCGCATGCGTTTGGGCACTAATTCCGAGAGGTAGGCGTCGATGGTCACCAACTCAATGCCCAGACCAATGCCCACCAGAAAGCGCATGCAGATGATGCCCAATGCCGAACTCTGCACGCCCATGGCCACGGTCGCGATGGTGTACCAGATCAGCGCAAACGTGAAGATCGCACGCCGCCCGAAGCGGTCAGCCAAAGGGCTCAGCAAGCTCGCGCCAAGGAACAGTCCAAGAAATGTCGCCGAGGCAAACGCTGCCTGATCGGAGAAACCGAACACACCCTGACTGCCGGTGGTGAAGATCCCGTCGCGGATCAGGCCGGGGCTGATGTATGCGGTCTGGAACAGGTCATACAGCTCGAAAAAACCACCAATCGACAGTAATGCCACCAGCCTCCATATCGTGGAGACGGCGGGGAGGCGGTCGATGCGGGCGGAAATCTGTGCGGCACGAACAGGGTCGATGCCGTCTGACTGAGCAGCGGCGGGGGAGTGAGCAGGCATGGGCTGATCCGATTCTTGTTGAAGAGGAAGCTTAGCCTGCTATCGGAAATGAATGGTTGTGAATCTTGGCGGCGTTATCCCGAAACTCGCTTATTTATTGCAATAACGGCTTACGTTTTAAGGGTTTATGGCGCGATCGGGATATCAAACTCGCGAAACGCATCATCCACTGGCAGATAACCGAGCACCCGCGTGGTTTCACTGAGATCGAGACGTTTGAACCGGTTGTTGGAAATCCCATGGGCGATCAGGTGCTGCACGCCTTCGACTTCCACGGAACGCTGCAGCAACTGCACCGCATCCCGAGGACTGAGCCAGGCGCTCAAGTCTCGGGCGTTGGTCAGCTCATGACGATCCGGGAATTCGAATGCGCCGATGCGAATGGCGATGGTCGAGAGCCCGCGTTTTGTGGCGTAAAACGCGCACAACGCTTCGCCATAACATTTGCTGACGCCATACAGATTGGCCGGCATGACCTGCATGCCAGGGGTGATCTGCCGGTCCACCGGGTAGCCTTCGATGGTTTGCGCGCTGCTGGCGAACACCAATCGCTTGCAACCCGCCGCCACTGCCGCTTCGAACAGGTAGGTGGTGGCCAGAATGTTGTTGGGCAACAGTTCATCGAAGGTCGCGGTGGCGTGGGGGATTCCGGCCAGGTGGACGATGACGTCGATGCCTTCCAGCACCTCTTCTATTGCCTTGGGATCGGCCATGTCCAGGCGCACAAAGCGGTGCGGCGCATCGACCGGAAAGTCGGGTTTGATGCGATCAGTCAGCACGAAGGTGTAGCGATCTTTCGAGGCTTCGAAAAAAGTTTTGCCGATTCTGCCGCAGGCACCGGTCAGCAGTACGTTGAGTCCGTTCATGAATCTCTCTTTTTTGGAAAAGGGGCGGTGGTAATGCCGATCAGTTAAGCCTGACACCGAACCAGTGGCGAGGGAGCTTGCTCCCGCTGGGCTGCGAAGCGGCCCCTCTCTTTATCCAAAAAGAAGGGGACTGCTGCGCAGTCCAACGGGAGCAAGCTCCCTCGCCACAGGGTATTCATTGTCAGCTTTATCTTTTTGGGCGATGACAGTCGTTATGGCAAGCCGTTGCAGCCGTGCTTCATGAAGCCCGGACGCTGCGCCAGCCGTTGGAAATACTCGTCGACAGCGGGGTAGTCGGGCCGCTCCATCGGCGTCATCAACCAGCGGTTGACCGACAAACCGATAACGATGTCGGCCAGTGTGAAGCGTGGTCCGGCGACGTAGGCTTTGGTGGTCGCGAGTTGATGTTCGAGGATGCCCATCTTGTGGTTCCAGTCATTGACGCCGACGACAATCTGGTGCGGGTCCTGGCATTCCGGGTCCTTGCGCACCAACGCGGTAAACGCATAGCCCCAGGACCGATTGAGTTCGGTGGCCTGCCAATCCATCCACTGTTCTACCCGCGCGCGCGCGGCCGGTTCGCTGGGCAGCAAATCGTGGTTGTGATGCTTGCCGGCCAGGTAACGGCAAATGGTATTGGACTCCCACAACACCCCGGCCTCATCGATGATCACCGGCACTTGGGCGTTGGGGTTGAGACGGGTGAACTCGGGGCTGTGGGTCGAGGAAAAACCGCTGCCCCAATCCTCACGTTCGTAGGAAACGCCCAGCTCATCACAGGTCCACAGGACTTTTCTGACGTTGATGGACGACGCTTTACCGAGAATCTTCAGTGCATGTTCCATGGAGCTACTCCTTTAGCGAATCGACGCCTCGGGAATCTAACATTAAGCGGGGTCCGGCAGCGCCGACGCCGGCAAGCCAAGCGTGCGATCGAACAACCAATTGAACGCGAAGGTGTAGCACGGGATGAAGATGATCAGCGCCAGGTCGAGGAGAAACGCCTGGACCAGGCTGATGTTCATCCACCAGGCGATCAACGGGATGAGGAACACAATCAAGGTTAGTTGAAAACCCACGGCATGGGCGATGCGCCGTTTAACGGTACGGGTGCGCGAAGGCTGGCGGCTTTCCCAGCGTTCGAACAGCGAGGTGTAGATGAAATTCCAGGTCACGGCGAGGGTGGTGATGATCACCGCCAGCGGGCCAGTGCTGCCGGGTGAAGTGCCGGACAACAGCGCCAGACCGAGGGCCGAGAAGGTCATGCCGATGACTTCATACAGCGACACGTAGACCAGTTTGCGTTTAACGCCTTGCATAGGGTTTTGCCTCTTTCTTGCGAACAAATGCCAGCAGCACTGGCGAAGGCGACAAAAGATAGCTTCAATATAGCTGATAGAAAAAGTCAGTAGCTTTCAGTTTTATTGATAGGACGCCGGATGAACTTCAACAGCGACAGCATCGAATTGTTTCTCGCGGTGATCGAGCGCGGCTCGTTTTCCGCCGCTGCCCGGGCGTTAGGCAAAGTGCCGTCGGCGGTGAGCATGGGCATCGGCAACCTAGAAGCCGAGCTCGGTTATCCGCTGTTCGACCGCAGCCATCGCGAACCGGTGCCGACCGCCATGGCCAGTGCCTTGGTGCCTCATGCCCGGCTGATTTTTGATCAGCTCAAGCAGTTGCAGGTGCACGCGGTCGAGTTGTCGTTGGGGCTGGAAAGCAAGTTATCGATCGGGGTGGTGGCGGACATCGACAAACGCGGTTTGATGGCGGCGATCAAGGTCATTGCCGAGCGTCATCCGCTGCTGGAGATCGAAGTGCTCAGTGCGCCCCAGGATGATGTGTTGGCGCTGCTCCACAGTGGTCGTGTCAGCGTGTGCCTGGCATTCGCCGGGTTGAGCATGAACGTGCTGGAGCGTTTTCAGTTCGTCGGCAGCGAGCGGATGATCGCCACGCTGGCGGCGGACAATCCGCTGTTCCAGGGGCAGGATTTGTTTCTGGAAGACCTGGTGCATGTACGGCAGATCATCGTCGCCAGCCGTGACTTGCCGATCAGCGAAACCCGCCCCTTGGTGGCTGAGTCTTATTGGCGTACCGACACCTTGGCGGCGGCACTGGAAATGGTCGAAGCCGGGTTGGGCTGGGGCAACTTTCCGTTGTCGGTGGTGCAGCCGTTGCTGGACGCTGGAAGGCTCAAGCGCCTGAGGTTCAGGAACATCGAAAACGGCTTGGTGTTACCGGTGCATGCGGTGTGGCTCAAGAGCCAGCCGTTGCAGAAGGGCGCGTTGGCGTTTGTTGAGTTGATGGGGCGGACTTAGCCCGTTCAGTGTTGAGCAGTTCGTCCCAGATTGGAGACGAACAGGCGCTGGGAAGGTTGGGGTCGAGTACGGGTTGCCTGAGAATCCAGCCCTGGAGTTTTAGGTTGACGTACACCGGGGTGGATTCGATGCACGTTCCCTTGGGGGCGACCGAAACCTGATCAACGGAAACAAACAACGGCCCGGGCAGATCGAACAACGTCTCGGATCGACTGACCTGGCCCGTTTGTTTACTGGCGTAACATACCTGTCGGCCTCCGCCCAGATCGGTGGTCATGACGCCGGCCTCTTCGAGACTGGCATGCCAGACATTCATGACAACGGCCGGTCCCTGACCTTGCGGATGAACGGCGAGGCAGCTTTTGATCGCCGGCATGAAGCCGGGTTCGTTCAAAAGGTGCGTCCAGTTGTCTGGCTCTGCGGCGTGGAGTGGCTGGCTGATGCAGAGCAGCAGGAGTGGGTTAAAAAGGGATGTTTTGCGCATGGAGGTGTCCGGGGGGAAGTGCCGGGGGCCGTTGTTGAGTCAGGTCACGAGTGCCGAGGATTCTGCACGCGTGCCGATAGAGTGTCCGATAAAAGGTGTTTCAGAATGCGGATGATCAGTCGCCGGTCTCAGCTTCTCTCGCCACAGACAAGCATGTAGGAATGCTCCGTAGGAAAGAGGTTTCAGCAGGTTGCCGAAGGCTACAGGTTCTTGCTCCATTGCCTACAACTACGCCAGAATCCGCCGGCTTGTGTGCCTGGCATCCGGACACTATCGTTCCCGTGTCGCTGCAATTCAGCGATCGGGTCTAGCAGCCTGGGTACTTTAGACGCATAGCGTTCACCGTTCGTGATCCGTTCACGTTATGGCGGCTGTGCGTGGGAAGACCTTCGGGTCTACCGGTCTCTAGAGTCCCGGTCTGCTAGCCCGCGCACAGCTGTCACCTTATTTTCGTCTAGCAGCGAATCGTGGCAGCTCCATAACTCTAGGAGCGTGATCATGTTCAAACCAACTCCCAACCCCCCGCGCAAACCCAGTCCAATCTTCGCCATCAACCCCAATATCGACAACGAGACCCTGCTGGCCCACGCCTGCGAATCACTGGCCTCGGCGTGTGTCATTGCCCATGACTTCGCTGTGTTTCTGGAAGGTACGCAGCGCAACACGGCGTTGGGGATTGCCCAGATCATCATGCAGGCTGAACTGGCGGTGAATCGGGTGCTGGATAACCTCGATTCGCAAGACTAACCGCTGAATCCAGGGCTGCGAGTTAACCTGTGGCGAGGGGGCTTGCCCCCGTTCGGCTGCGAAGCAGTCGTAGACCGGTGCACGCGGACTACCTGAAAAAATGCGGTCGTAGGTTCTGGGGCTGCTTCGCAACCCAACGGGGGCAAGCCCCCTCGCCACAATGGACTGCGGTTGGCCTTAGGTGCTTTCCCGCACCATCAACTCAAACCCCATGTCCTGCACCGGTTTGGCCACTGCATTGCCGGCCATCAGCGTCAGCATCTGTTCCGCCGCGCGCCGGCCGATGGCTTCGCGTGGGGTGCTGATGCTGCTCAGGCGCGGCACCATGTGCGCCGAGGCCGGCAGGTCGTTGAAGCCGAGGATCGCCACTTGCTCGGGGATCTTGATCCCGCAACGCATGGCTTCGAGCAGTGCACCCTGGGCCAGGTCGTCGTTGCCAAAGAAGATCGCATCGACGTCCGGATGGCTGACCAGCAGTTGCAGGAACAGTTCGCCGCCCAAACCGACGGAGGACGCGCGCGGGGTCAGCACTTCGAGGTCCGGGTCATACAAGCCGGCCTTTTGCAGGGATTTGCGGAAACCTTCGCCGCGCAACAAGGTGCGTTGGTCGAGCTGCGCGCCGATGTAGGCCAGGCGTTTGCGACCGCGGGACAGCAGATGCTCGGCTGCCGTTTCGCCGGCGGCCAGTTGCGAGAAACCGACGCAATTAAGGCCCGCGCCGCTGTCCAGTTCCATCATGTACACGCAGGGAATATTGCTCGCCTCGATCATCCGTCGCGAGCTTTCGGTGCGGTCGAAACCGGTCAGCAGCAAGCCGCGTGGCTGATAGGCCATGTAGTTACGCAGCAGGTTTTCTTCTTCATCGCGCGAGTAATGGAAGTTGCCGATCAGCACTTCAAAGCCCTTGGGCCGAAGAACCTGATGAATGGCTTCCAGGGTGTCGATGAA
Organism: Pseudomonas sp. ASL4; assembly: GCF_056680395.1. NCBI lineage: Bacteria > Pseudomonadati > Pseudomonadota > Gammaproteobacteria > Pseudomonadales > Pseudomonadaceae > Pseudomonas > Pseudomonas sp. ASL4. The sequence continues at coordinate 2,395,608 of NZ_CM155280.1, forward strand.
CAACAGGTTGGACAGCGACGGCACCAACACCACCACCGAATGGCTCTGGGCCGAGGCGAGGGCGCGGGCGGCGGGGTTGACCACGTAGTTCAGCTCAAGCGCCGCTTTCTGGACTTTTTCCACCAGTTCGGTGGCCACGGTGCTGACACCGCGCAAGGCCCGGGAAGCGGTAATCGGACTGACGCCGGCCAGGCGCGCGACTTCATTGAGGGTAGGGCGGCCGGTGGTGCGTGTATTTTTGTCGTTTTTAGGGGAGGTCATCGGGCGGCTTGCCAAACAAAATTCAAGGCACTAAGGTAGCGCTGTCCCGAAGCAGCTGCAAATGCGTAAGCGAGTTTTGCCTGATCCTCGCTTTTTGGCGTTGGGAACGAACATGCTGCAACCCACAAAAATGACAAGAAGGCGTCGGCAACTTCTACTTTTGGTCTAGTGTCATAACTGGCAAAGGTAGCGCTGTCTGCGCGCTGAGGTGTTTCATGAATCATCCCATCACCGCCCTGGTCATCATGGGCGTTGCCGGTTGCGGCAAGACTTGCGTCAGCGAGGCCTTGTGCCAACTCAGCGGCGCGACTGCCATTGAAGGCGATACTTTCCACCCTGCCGCCAATATCGAAAAGATGAGCGCGGGTATTCCCCTGAATGACGAAGACCGTGCCGGCTGGCTCGACAGCCTGTGCGATGAACTGCGCCGCGTCGATGCCAAGGGCGAACGCCCGGTGCTGACCTGTTCGGCCCTCAAACACAGTTACCGCGAAGTACTGCGCAGTGCCTTGCCGGGCCTGGGCTTTGTGTTCCTTGAGCTGACCCCTGAAGTCGCCGCCGAGCGGGTGTCCCATCGACCGGGCCACTTCATGCCGTCGACCCTGATCGACAGCCAGTTCGCCACCCTTGAGTCGCCAGTCGGCGAACCCTTGACCCTGGCCCTCGACGCCTCGAATCACAGCGTCGACGAATTGGCTCAACAAGCTCAAGCCTGGTGGCTCAAACACGGTTTGAAACTCGCCGGTTAAGTCTTGCTCCAAGAGATAGCGCTGTCCTGATAGCTTTTGAATAATTGCTTTCATAACAACAACAAACAGGAGACACCCCCCCATGTTTGGCATGTCCCATGAAACCTTTCTACTGCTAGATGCAGTGGTCACTGTGATCGGGCTTATCTTCCTGATCACCAAGTTCAAGCTGCACCCGTTCATTGCCCTGATCATTGCCGCCGGTTTCCTCGGCCTGACTTCCGGCATGCCGGTAGGCACCATTCTCAAGGCGTTCCAGGACGGCTTCGGTGGTGTGCTTGGTTTTGTCGGGATCATCCTGGCGCTGGGCACCATGCTCGGCAAAATGATGGCGGAATCAGGCGGGGCGGATCAGATTGCCCAGACGCTGATTCGCGCGTTCGGTAAAGAACGCGTGCAGTGGGCCATGATGTTCGCGGCGTTCCTGGTCGGTATTCCGCTGTTCTTCGAAATCGGCTTCGTGTTGCTGATTCCATTGGTGTTCATCGTTGCCCGGCGTACCGGCGTGTCGATCATCAAGATCGGTATCCCGCTGTTGGCCGGTCTGTCGGCGGTGCACGGCCTGGTGCCTCCGCACCCCGGTCCGCTGCTGGCCATCGGCGTGTTCGGTGCCGACATCGGTAAAACCATTCTGTACGGCCTGATCGTTGCGTTGCCGACGGCCATCATTGCCGGCCCGATCTACGGCACGTTCATCGCCAAGTACATTCCCGGCCATGCTAACCAGGAACTGGTGGATCAACTGGCGCGCGAGCCACAAGCCACGACCCTGCCGAGCTTCGCCATCACCTTGATCACCGTGCTGCTGCCGGTATTCCTGATGCTGCTCAAGACTTTTGCCGACGTGGCACTGCCGGACGGGCATTTCTTCCGCAACTGGATGGACCTGATCGGTCACCCGATTTCGGCACTGTTGCTGGCGTTGCTGCTGTCGCTGTACACCTTCGGCCATCGTCAGGGCATCGGCTCCAAACAGATTCTCAAACTGCTGGATTCGAGTCTTGCGCCGACTGCGGCGATCATTCTGATCATCGGTGCCGGTGGTGGCTTCAAGCAGATGCTGGTCACCAGCGGTGTGGGTGACGTGATCGGCCACATGGCAGTGAACGCGCAGATCTCGCCGATCCTGCTGGCCTGGCTGGTAGCGGCGGTGATTCGCGTAGCAACGGGTTCGGCGACCGTGGCGACCATTACTGGCGCGGGCATCGTGGTGCCGGTGGTGGGGATGATTCCAGGTGTGAACCGTGAGCTGCTGGTGTTGGCCACCGGTGCCGGTTCGTTGGTGCTGTCTCACGTCAACGACGCGGGTTTCTGGCTGGTGAAGCAGTACTTCAACATGACCGTAGCGGAAACCTTCAAGACCTGGACTGCGATGGAAACCATCCTGTCTGTGGTCGCGCTGGGCTTCATTATGTTGTTGTCGCTGGTGGTCTAAGTACACCGCAAAACCAAATGTGGGAGCGGGCTTGCTCGCGAAAGCGGTCTGACAGTCAACATCATCGTTGAATGTCAGGCCCTCTTCGCGAGCAAGCCCGCTCCCACATTGGTGTGTGTCAGGCGTTGGTTTTTGCTACCAACCCATCCGCCCGGAACATCCCGCGAATCCCGCGCACGGCCTGACGAATCCGGTCCTGGTTTTCGATCAGTGCGAAGCGCACATGATCATCCCCGTATTCGCCGAATCCTACCCCCGGCGAGACGCAAACCTTCGCCTCGGCGAGCATTTTCTTGGCGAATTCCAGCGAGCCCAAATGTGCATAGGCCTCGGGAATTTTGGCCCAGACGTACATCGATGCTTTCGGATTTTCGACCATCCAGCCCAGTTCATGCAGGCCTTTGACCAGCACGTTGCGACGCTGGCGGTACTGCTCGGCGATGTCTTTGACGCACTGCTGATCGCCTTCGAGCGCGGCAATCGCTGCAACTTGTAGCGGAGTGAAGGTGCCGTAGTCGTGGTAACTCTTGATCCGCGCCAAGGCGTTGACCAGTTCAGCGTTACCGACCATGAAACCAATCCGCCAGCCCGCCATGTTGTAGCTCTTGGACAGGGTGAAAAACTCCACTGCGATGTCCTTGGCGCCTGGCACTTGCATGATCGACGGGGCTTTCCAGCCGTCGTAGACGATGTCGGCGTAGGCGAGGTCGTGCACCACCAAAACGTCGTACTGTTTGGCGAGGGCGATCACTCGTTCGAAGAAATCCAGCTCTACGCATTGAGCGGTAGGGTTCGACGGGAAGCCAAGGATCATCATCTTCGGTTTCGGGATCGAGCCGCGAATCGCGCTTTCCAGTTCGGCGAAGAAGTCCACGCCCGGTATCAACGGCACCGAACGCACCTGGGCGCCGGCAATCACCGCGCCGTAGATGTGAATCGGGTAGCTCGGGTTTGGCACCAGCACGGTGTCGCCCTGGTCGAGGGTGGCCAGCATCAAGTGCGCCAGGCCTTCCTTGGAGCCGATGGTGACAATGGCTTCGGTTTCCGGGTCGATGTCGACCTCGTAGCGATCCTTGTACCAATTGGAAATCGCCCGGCGCAGACGTGGAATGCCTTTGGACGTTGAATAACCGTGGGTGTCTTCGCGCTGGGCGACGGTCACCAGTTTTTCGACGATGTGCGGCGGGGTCGGGCCATCAGGGTTGCCCATGCTGAAGTCGATGATGTCTTCGCCACGACGACGGGCGGCCATCTTCAGCTCGGCAGTGATGTTGAATACGTAAGGGGGGAGTCGATCTATGCGCGCAAAGCGGCGCGGCGAACCTGGGTTAGCCATTGTTGCCTCGGATAACGTGAGCGCCCGGAACCGTCCGAGCGACGCTGGCCACTGCGGTGGCCTGTGGCGGAATGTAAGGGCTGATGTGGCACACTGTCCAGCGACTATGTGAACAATTTTTTCCGAAGGAAACGGGTTGATGGAATTTAGCAGCGGCTTCTTGCTGAGCCTTTCGCTGTGCCTGGATATCGGCGTGGCCAACATTGCAATGATCACTTTGGCGATGCAGCGCGGCTATTTTCAAGGCTTTGCGCTGGGGTTGGGGACGTGTGTCGGCGACCTAATCTACGCCGTGCTGGCTCTGGCCGGTATGACCGTTTTGCTGCAATACGAAACCGTGCGCTGGGTACTGTGGATCGGTGGTTCGGCGCTGCTGGTGTACTTCGCGGCGAAGATGATTTATTCGGCGATTCACCACGAAGCAGCGTTGGCCCAGACCGCCGAAGTCGGTCAGAACTCGCACCGCAAAGAATTTTTTCGTGGCATTTTCCTGGCGATGTCGTCGCCTAGCGCGATTCTCTGGTTCGCCGCGGTGGGCGGCACGCTGATCGCGCGTTCCGGCGGTGGTGGTGCACTCAGTTCTGCGTTGTTCCTTGGTGGGTTTCTCTGTGCCGGTCTGCTCTGGAGTGCCGGTTTGTGCTTCGCTGCGAGCCATGGCGGCAAATTGCTGGGTGACAAGTTACTGCGCTATTCCTATATGGCATCAGCAGCGATCTTCTGCTATTTCGCGGTTTACGTGATTCTATCGGGCTATAACGAGTTCATCGAAAAGGCTGCCGTCGGGCAGCTTCCCGGCCTCTGATTGGGCGAATCGGGTTTGGCTTCTATACTTCCAGCCGAACCCACTTTTTTGTACCAGGAGTCGAGTCATGGATGAGCAAACACGCGTCAAACCGGCCGAGCCACGATTCGAGAGCGGGCATTTCCTGCTCATTGCCGGGTTTGGCGGGCGATTTACCCAGGAAACCTCGAAGAAAATCCCCGATCTCTGGGACAAATTCATTCCCGAGATTGGCAAAATTCCAGGTCAAAAAGGCGAAGTGACCTACGGCATCTGCTGCAATCCCGACGGCAAGGGCGGTTTCGAGTACATCGCCGGCGTCGAAATCAGCAAGCTCGACGACCTGCCTGAGAAGTATCGCTGGGTCGAGGTTCAGCCACAGCATTACGCAGTCTTCGAACACCAGGGTTCACTGGACACCTTGGCGCAGACCTTTCAGTACATCTGGAAAACCTGGTTGCCGCAGTCTGGTCGCGCGGCGGCGGATGCCCCGGAGTTTGAACGCTACAGCGAGGACTTCAACCCGAAGCTCAATACCGGCGTGCTGGAAATCTGGCTGCCGCTCAAACCCGAATGAATACCGCGAGAGGCGGACCACGCGTCCGCCTCTCGACTTCTCATTTACCTTGCTTCATCCGTCGCGCCCGCAACAGGTCGACAGACAAGGTAATGAAGCCAAAGGTGCTGATGCCCAACAGCATAAGAAGGCCGATCTGAACGCTGCTCATGGTGTGTTTCCCTATTGATGATCAGAGACAGGAAACACAAATAGTCTGAATTATTGAGCAATGACAGCGCCTATACGCAGGCTTTACGGCGCTTGCGGTGATCGATATGAACACCTTATTAATTTATGATCTCCCACCTTTCCATCGCTGAAACCGAGCTGCCATGAACACCGTCATCCGCCACGTCACGCCTGCCGATCTGGAACGCTGCTACGCCATCGAAACCGTCGCCTACGAAGGCGACGAAGCCGCCACTCGGGAAAAAATCGCCACCCGCATCGCCACCTGGCCCGAAGGCTTTATCGTGGCCGAAGTCGATGGCGTTGTAGCCGGTTTCGTCAATTCCGGTGCGGCGTTTGAGGTGGAAATGTCGGACGAAGCGTTCAAGGAACTGATCGGCCACGACCCGGCAGGTCCCCATGTGGTGATCATGTCGGTGGTGGTGCATCCGGATTATCAGGGGCTTGGCTTGGCAAAGCGCTTGATGGGTGAGTTCATCGAGCGGATGCGCGCGATGGGCAAGGCCAGCATCCACCTGATGTGCAAGGAACGGCATGTTCCGCTGTATGCCGGGTTCGGGTTTGCCTACATCAAGCCCTCGGCGTCGGATCATGGCGGGATGGCGTGGCATGAGATGGTGCTTGAGCTCTGATTGATTCGGTGCAGCGTAAATTGCTTTCGCGGGCAAGCCTCGCTCCTACAGGTCCCGCGCGATCCTGTAGGAGCGAGGCTTGCCCGCGAAGGCGATCGGAAGATCTCAATCTCTAATAGAGGCTGTCGCGCACCCGAGCCGACGCCTCCCGATCGTAGTCTTCGGCATCGTTTTTCCCTAAGCGATTCAGAAAACCAAACCCATCCGCCGCTCGTAACCGATCCGGCCCTTGTACGCCTCGCCGCTGTCGACAAAGCCATATCGGGCATACAACGCAATAGCCGCTTCATTGTCGGCATCCACCGACAATTCCAGCCCTTTTATTTCCGGGAACGCCTGGCGCGCGGCTGTGGGCAGGGCTTGCAGGCAGGCCTTGCCGTAACCTTTGCCCTGGGCGCGTTGATCGACCTGCAAGGCGTGCAACGTGGCGCTGTGTTCATTCGCCCAGGCGGGTAAAACCGGTGGGCGCTTGAGCAGCAGGAACGCCACGGGAATCTCTTCGACCAATAAAGCAAAGCCTTTGACGCCGGGGCCGGGTTTGGACAGCAGGGTGTGCAACGCACCATGGATGTCGCCGCTAAACTTGATCTGTTCCGAATGGACTTCAATGGCCTCGACCTGTTGGCGCTGCAACGCATTCAGGCTTTCGTATGGCACAAGTAGGGCTGTCACTGGAGTGTCCTTTTCCCAATAGAAATGAGCTTCGGATTCTAGCGAGTTTGCGTTGTTGGATTATTTTTATTTCGGTTGTCGATTTGGCTTTTCGCCGAACGACTAAGGGTGTCTTCACAACAAAAAACATGGAGAACCGCCATGAATGCGCAAACCCAAATTCGCAACCTGATCGAAACCTACCGCCAGGCTGTCATCGCCAAGGACGTGGAAAAAGTCATGGCCTTGTACGCCGACGACATCGTCTCCTTCGACGCGGTCAAGGCCCTGCAATTCAAGGGTAAAGCGGCGTACCGCGCGCATTGGCAGGAATGCCTGGAAATGTGCCCCGGCCCGCACATCTTCGAATTCCATGAACTCGACATCGAGGCGTCGCAAGAAGTCGCGTTCGCTCATTGGCTGGCCCATTGCGGTGGCACCAATGACAAGGGCGAAACCCAGGCCTGCTGGATGCGCGTCACCGCGTGCTATCGGCAAGAGTCGGGGCTCTGGCAGATCATCCATGAGCACTGGTCGGCGCCGTTCGACATGATGACCGGCACTGCGCTGTTCGGCCTGCAACCCTGATCGCCCGGGCCAATTCGTCGAGCTTATTCGTCGGAAAAGCAGCCACCCCACCCAACAGCAGCCATAGTTGATCAGCCGATCACGGAGAGCCCCATGAAATACCTATGCCTGGTTTACAGCAACGAGCAGGCGCTGCACTCACTGCCCGACAGCCCCGAAGACGCCGAATGCATGGCCTATGCCGAGTCGATCCAGGGCAGCGGCCGGATGCTCGCCGCCGAGGCGCTGGAGTCGGTGCAGACCGCCACTACCGTGCGTATGCGCAACGGCAAACTATCGATCACCGATGGCCCGTTTGCCGAAACCAAGGAGCAGTTGGCCGGCTTCTACCTGATCGATGCCAAAGACCTTAATGAAGCCATCCAGGTCGCCGGCAATATTCCGGCGGCCCGGGTCGGCTGCGTCGAGGTCCGTCCCGTTCGCCAGTTGAATCCCTGAACAATCAAAAATAAACAGGAGATCTGCATGAGCCCACAACCGATTAAAAAACAACCTGCCCCATTTGAGTTGTCGATCAGCCGCGTGATCGACGCGCCACGCCGCAAAATCTTTCGTGCCTGGACCGAGCCGGCCTTGCTCGTCCAATGGTGGGGGCCGCACGGCATGACCACGCCGGAGTGCGAAATGGACCTGTGGGTCGGCGGCCAGTTTCGCACCTTGATGCGCGCCCCGGACGGCAGCGAGTACCCGACCATGGGCGTGTTTCTGGAGATCGTCGCGCCTGAGCGACTGGTGTTCACCGACGCGTTTATCCCCGGCTGGATTCCGTCGGGCAAACCGTTCATGAGTGCCGAAGTGACCCTCGAAGACCAGGGCGGCAAAACCCTCTACACCGCCCGCGCCATGCACTGGAGCGAAGAAGATCGCCAGGCCCACGAGGCCATGGGTTTCCACGACGGCTGGGGGCAGAGCCTCGATCGCCTGGTGACACTGGTGACTGAAGGCATGCCGGACTGATGTCGGCCGAGGCCGTCAAGGCGCGGGTCGAGCAGGTCTACCGCGAAGACTCGCGGCGGATTCTCGCGACGCTGATCCGTTTGCTCGGCGATTTCGACCTCGCCGAAGAGGCCTTGCACGAGGCCTTCTTCGTCGCGGTCGAGCGCTGGCAGCGCGATGGTGTGCCGGACAATCCACGGACCTGGCTGGTGTCCACCGGGCGCTTCAAGGCCATCGACGTGTTGCGTCGGCGCGCTCGTTTCAACGCGTCGCGACCGATGTTGATCGCTCAGTTGGAAGCGCTGGAACAGGCCGACTGGAGTGACGAAGACGTGGAAGACGATCGCTTGCGGCTGATCTTCACCTGCTGTCACCCGGCACTCGCGGCCGACGCCCAAGTGCCGCTGACCTTGCGCGAAGTCTGTGACCTGACCACGGAAGAAATCGCCCGGGCCTTCCTCTCGGCGCCGGCCACCATCGCCCAGCGCATCGTGCGGGCCAAAGCGAAGATTCGTGACGCGAAAATCCCTTATCAAGTACCGTCACTGGCCGAGTTGCCCGAGCGCCTCGACAGCGTGTTACGAGTGATTTACCTGGTGTTCAACGAAGGTTACTCGGCGTCCATCGGCGCCGAACTGACCCGGGAAGATCTGACCCGCGAAGCGATTCGCCTTGGGCGCTTGTTGATGGAATTGTTGCCCGAGCCCGAGGTAATGGGGTTGCTGGCGCTGATGCTGTTGCATGAATCGCGGCGCCCGGCCCGGACCTCGGACACTGGCGAGCTGATCCTGCTGGATGAGCAGGATCGTTCATTGTGGGACGCCGGGATGATTGCCGAAGGTTGTGCATTGGTGGAGCGGGCGCTGACTTTGCGGCGCTTCGGGCCGTATTGCCTGCAAGCGGCGATTGCGGCGGTGCATGCCGAAGCACCGACGGCGGGGGAGACCGATTGGCCGCAGATTGTTGGCTTGTATGACTTGTTGCTGCGGGCGGTGCCGTCGCCGGTAATCGAACTGAACCGTGCGGTGGCGCTGGCCATGCGCGATGGACCGTTGGCGGGGTTGACGGTGGTGGAAGGGATACTGGCGCGCGGGGAGTTGCGCGATTACCACTTGGTGCACTCGGCGCGAGCGCAGTTTTGTCGGCAGTTGGGACGGGTGGAAGAGGCGCGGGAGGCGTATCAACGGGCGCTTGAACTGACGCAGCAAGAGCCGGAGCGGCGGTTTATCGAGGGGCGGCTCAGGGATCTGGAATGATTCGGGAGGTGCTTTATGATTGCCGGCCTCTTCGCGAGCAAGCCCGCTCCCACATTTGATCGCCTGTGTGCCACAGATTGTATGCACACCGAGGATCCACTGTGGGAGCGGGCTTGCTCGCGAAAGCGTCATCAGGACCGGCGATAAAGGATCAGGCCTGCTGCCGAGTCGCGGTCAACACGATCTCGCGAACACACACGTTCTGCGGCTGCTGATACGCATAAGCAATCGCCGAAGCCACATCCTCGGCACTCAACACTGTACCGCCCATGTCCTGTTTCCAGGCCTGGTAACCGGTCTTGATCGCCTCATCGGTGGTGTGGCTCAACAGCTCGGTTTCCACCGCGCCCGGTGCAATGGTGATGACCCGCACATTGTGCGGCGACAACTCTTCACGCAGGTTTTCCGACAAACCATGCACCGCGAACTTGGTGCCGACATACGCCACGTGATTCGGGAACGTCTTGCGTCCGGCCACCGAGCTGATGTTGATGATCGTCCCGTGTTTGCGCTCGACCATCCCCGCGACCACCGCGTGCACGCCGTTGAGCAAACCCTTCACATTGACGTCGAGCATCTGGTCCCACTGGGCCGGGTCCTGCTTGGTCATTTCACCCAGCAGCATCACCCCGGCGTTGTTGATCAAGGCATCCGCCGGGCCGAATTGCGCTTCAGCTTCGGCGACCGCCGCGAGCAGGGCGGCGCGGTCGGTGATGTCGACGCGGCGGCTCAGGGTGTTCGGCAGTTCCAACGCCTCCAGGCGTTCAACCCGACGGGCCAGCAGCAACAGTGGATGGCCGGCAGCGCTCAACAGCCTTGCAGCGGCTTCGCCAATGCCCGAACTGGCCCCGGTGATGATGATCAATGGCTTGCTCATGGCTAGACTCCTGAAATAAGAAAAACAAATATCTGAACGTGGGGCGCAGTATATTTACCGCCGTTCAGGCTGAAAAATGCCTTATTCCTCTGTCTGCTATCGGAATTTCCTATGGATATCCGTCATCTCAAAGCCTTCCTCACGGTGTTCGAGGAACGCAATATCACCTCGGCGGCCCAGCGGCTGTTCATCAGTCAGCCGACGTTATCCGTGACCATCAAGCAACTCGAAGAAGAAATGGGTGCCGTGCTGTTTGTACGTCAGCCCCGAGGTGTCGAGGTCAGTGACGAGGCGCGGGTGCTGTATCCGCAAGCGCGGCGGATGGTGGCCGAAGCCGAGGCCTTGAGCCGTTTGTTTCGGGGCCGGGAAAACCGTGCGCCGCTAACCTTGGGCATTGAAGGCGATATCGCAGATCGTCAGATCGAAGCCTTCGTGCGCATGGCTCATCAGGCGCTGCCCAACCTGCTGCTGACGCTGGAAGAAGGCTGTCACGGCGACGGTCGGTTGGCGGTGGAAGAGATGTGCTGCGAGGACGAATTGTTCCTGCCATTGTGGGAAGAGTCCTATGTGATGGCGTTGCCGGTCGGGCATCCGATGGCATCGGCGGAATCGGGACAGGCCTGGGCGCCGATCGATGACTGGATCACCTGCCCGCAACATCCGTCCCATCAGCGCTTGATGGCGTTGTACGGGCGTTCGCCGGAAGCGGTGGCGGGGCAAGCAGGGTCATTGAAACAGGCGCTGCACATGGTCGCCGCCGGGGTCGGTGTGGCGATGTTGCCGCAGTCGTTGGTCAGTGGGCACGAACGGGTCGTGACCCGCGCCTTGCACCTGCCGGCACCGACGCGTCGGGTCGGGTTGTGTTACGCGGCGCAGGCGCTGGAGTTGCCGGCGTTGCGGGGGTTGCATGAGTATTTTCAGGTGAATCGGCCGGTAAAGGTTGAGGCTGCATAACAAAACCAAAATCAAAAGATCTCATTCCAACATCTTGCTCAATAGCCAACTCCCCGCCGGCCCCGGCGGATGCAGCCGTGACCACAGTGCATCGACATACACCGGTTTTGGCCAGCCCCGCACCTCCAGTTCTACCAGCGACCCGGCGCCAAACCGCCCCACCAGCCAACGCGGCAGCGGTGCCCAGCCGAATCCGCCCTGAGCCATTTCCAGCAGCATCAAGTAACTCGGCGCCGACCAGACCCGGCCCTTGGCACGGCTTTCATACGGGTTGACGATGGTCGCCAGACGCAACTCCCGGTGCTGTCGCAACACGTCTTGATCGATCCCGCTGAGCGTCGCCAACGGGTGCTTTTGGGCAACGAACAACGCGATTTCCGTGCGCTCATCGACAGTCGAACTGACCAGGTCCGGCGGGTAACTGTCCTGCATTTCGGCAAAGGCGACTTGAGCCCGCCCCCGTTGCAGCAAGGCCACCAGGTCGTCGCATTCGGCGATCAGGCATTCAAGCTCCAGGTCCGGATAACGCTGCTCGAACGCACTCAGGGCCGCTTCGAAACGGTCGGACTGATAAGTGTCGGAAATCGCCACGGTCAGCTTCGCCTCGACCCCTTGGGACAATTGGCTGGCGGTCATTTCCAGGCGACTGGTGGCGGCGAGGATTTCTTCGGCCCGTTGCAGCATCACGTGCCCGGCCGGGGTCAGGCTGGGCTTGCGGCTGCTGCGGTCGAACAGAACCAGGTTCAGGTCGATTTCCAGGCTCGCCACGGCGGCGCTGATGGTCGACTGACTGCGCCCGAGTTTGCGTGCCGCCGCGGAAAACGAACCTTGGGTCGCGGCCTGGACAAACGCGAGCAACACTTCGTGAGAGGCCATGAACTATCGCCTTGATCGATGGTTATTGGTTATGAAGTATCGGTGTGCTGACAGATCATGGCAACCACAGTCACTCAGGGAGTCTGGCCATGAATGCCAACAAATCCATTACTGAACGTATTTTCCAGGCCGTCGGTTTCGAAACGCTCGCCGTGATGATCTGCACCCCGCTGCTGGCCTGGGTCATGGACAAACCGATGGTGGAAATGGGTCTCGTCACCATGGCCATCGCCGCGCTTGCCCTGATCTGGAACGTGATCTTCAACGGCATGTTCGACCGGTTGCTCAAGCGTCTGGATATTGTGCGCAACGCCTGGGTCCGGGTGGTGCACGCGTTGTTGTTTGAAGGCGGCCTGATCGTGATGGGCGTGCCGCTGATTGCCTGGTGGCTGAGCGTCAGTCTGTGGCAGGCGTTCCTGCTAGACATCGGTGTGCTCCTGTTCTTCCTGCCATACACCTACGTTTACCACTGGGGGTATGACGTGGTGCGGGAGCGGATGTTGATGAGCCGAGCGCTGCGTTAAGAGGCACAACTAGCTTTTGTGGCGAGGGAGCTTGCTCCCGCTGGAGCGCGAAGCGGTCCCAAAATGGCAAACCGCGGTGCATCGGGAGGAACCGCGTTGGATGGTTTTACGACTGCTTCGCAGCCGAGCGGGAGCAAGCTCCCTCGCCACAGGGTCTGTGTGATGCCTGGGTTATTCGCCACACAACTCACTCACAAACTCCAAAAACGCCCGAACCTTCGCCGCCGGAAAATGCCGCGACGGGTACAGCGCGTACAACGGAAATCTCTCATCCGGCCAATCGGGAAACAACTCCACCAACCGTCCTTCGGCCAACGCCGGAGCAATCCCTAAATCCAGCACCTGGGCGATGGCCTGGCCGCTTTCGCAAACACTGTGCAAGGTGCCGACATCATTGACCAGCAACCGGCAATGCGGCTGCACATGCAGCACCGCGCGCCCCGGGCGATGAAATTCCCAGCCAAACGGCCGGGCGGTTTGCGGGTCACGGAACTGCACGCACACATGCCGCTCGTCCTCCATGTCCAGCGGCGCCAGCGGTCGGCCATGACGCTTCAGGTACGCCGGCGAGGCGAGGGTCAGGACTCGCACTTCCAGTAACTTGCGCGCCACCAGCGACGAGGACGTTGGATGACCGAAACGCACCGCCAGGTCAAAGCCGTCCGCCACCATGTCGCCGAGTTGATCGCGGGTTTGCAGTTCCAGGTACAGCTCGGGATAGCGCGTCATGAACTGCCCCAACTGCGGTCCCAGAATCAGCCGCGAGAAATAGGGGTCCATGTTGACCCGCAGCCGGCCGCGCACCTGAGTGGCGCTGGTCGAGGCCGAGTTGGCGGCTTCTTCCAGACTGGCCAGCAGCGGCGCGATTTCCCCATGGAAGCGCCGACCTTCATCGGTGAGAGTGACGGTGCGGGTGGTGCGATCAAACAGCCGGATACCCAGGCGTTTCTCCAGTCGGGCGATGGCCCGGCTGACCCCGGACGGTGTCAGCTCCAACACCTCGGCGGCGCGGACAAAACTGCCGCCATCGACCACCGCGCTGAACACACTCATGCCGCTGGCGAGACTGGCGTCAAAGCTCATTGGTGATTCCTGGTCATTTGTTCAATGACATTCATGCTATCGGAGAATGTCTGCCTTGCGCTCAATAATCTGCCCAACGCGATAACCGTCGCCCTCGAGCAGGAGAACAGCTGATGTACGCAGTCATGGGCATTACCGGGAAAGTGGGCGGCGCGGTCGCCCGGACGTTGCTGGCCGCCGGGCACACTGTGCGTGCGGTGGTTCGCAGTGCTGATAAAGGCGCGGTGTGGGCGCAGCAAGGGTGTGAATTGGCCGTGGCCGATGTCGATGACCGCGACGCCATGATCGAAGCGTTCACCGGCGTAGAAGGGGTGTTCGTGATGATGCCGTCGAATTTCGACCCATCGCCAGGCTTCCCGGAAACCCGGCAAGTGGTGGAAAACATTCGTTCGGCGTTGGAAGCTGCACGCCCCGGCAAAGTGGTGGGCCTGTCGACCATTGGCGCCCAGGCCAGTCAGCCAAACCTGCTCAATCAATTGCGATTGCTGGAGCTGGCATTGGGTTCGCTGGCGCTGCCAGTCACTTTTCTGCGGCCAGCCTGGTTCATGGAAAACGCCTTGTGGGACGTCGAGCATGCGCTCGGCTCGGGCGTCATTCCGAGCTTCCTGCAACCGCTGGAAAAACCAGTGCCGATGATTGCTACCGCTGACGTCGGTCGAGTGGCGGCGCAACTGCTGCTGGAAACCTGGAGCGGTCAGCGCATTGTCGAACTGGAAGGCCCACATCGGATTTCACCGCTGCAACTGGGCGCCGGTTTCAGCGAACTGCTGGGCAAACCGGTGCGCATGCAAAGCGTGCCTCGGGAGACGTGGCAGGGGCTGTTCGAAAGTCAGGGGATGAACCATCCACTGCCACGGATGCAGATGATCGATGGCTTCAACGAGGGCTGGATCGAGTTTGAAGGCGAACCGCGCAAGGGCCGGGTCGAATTGTTGACGGTCTTGGGGCAACTGTTATCGCGCCATTGATCGCGTTGAGCGGGCTGATGCCGGCCCGCTCATGCCATGGGTTATTTACAAAAACATCCCGCCCGACGCTTCGATGCGCTGGCCGTTGATCCACTGGCCACCTGGCGACAGCAGCAGCGCAATCGCCGCACCAATATCATCCGGCTGACCGGCGCGACCCAGGGCTGTATTGCTCGCCACCATCTGGTTCACCGCGCTGTTATCACGCACGGTCCCACCGCCGAAATCGGTTTCGATGGCCCCAAGTGCGAGGATGTTCACCGCAATCGCACGCGCGCCCAACTCCTTGGCCTGATACCGAGTCAGCGCTTCCATCGCGCCTTTCATCGCCGCATAGCCCGGCCTATTTGCAACGCTATGGCATGCCACAGCAACTCGAAGACCTGACGCAGCATCGGCTGGTGCATTACGTCGGCGTGCTGGGTTCGCGTTCGGAAGGTTTTCTGTACGAGGAAGAGGGCAAGCTGCATCGCGTGCCGATGGCCGGCAGCATCACGGTGAACAACACCGATGGTTATGAGTCGGCGTGCCTGGGCGGTTTCGGCTTGATCCAGGCGCCGCTGATGGGCATGCACCTGTACTTGCTGAGCGGTGAACTGGTGGCGGTCTTGCCGCAACTCAACGCGCCGTCGATGGACGTGTCGCTGCTGTATGCACGGCAACGGCATTTACCCTTGCGGGTGCGGGCGTTCATGGATTGGCTGGGACAAGTCATCCCGACAACCCATTGAATTGTGGGATTGGGGCACTTGCAAAACTGATGTCGACAGATAGTCCGTTATCGCGAGCAGGCTCACTCCCACAATGGACCTACGGCGTACACAAAATCTGTGATCAACCGTAATCCCCTGTGGGAGCGAGCTTGCTCGCGATGACGGAATAACACTCAACGCAAATGTTGACTGATCGACCGCTTTCGCGAGCAAGCCCGCTCCCACAGGGTTATGCATCAAACGTGGAAGTAGCCTACGCACGAATCAAACGGCAGGCGCTTGAGTTCGATTTTGTTCAGGTCCAGCACTTCGCGCAGGGCTTTGGTTTCGCCTGGGAAGTTGCGGTACGCGACTTCGTCCAGCACCACGACCGCGCCTTTTGGCATGTACGGCAGGAAGGTTTCCAGCGCGACTTTGGTCGATTCGTACAGGTCGGTGTCGAGGATCAGCATCGCGACAACCAGGTCCGGGCGAGTCTTGACCCACTCCGGCACGGTCTTGACGATGTCGCCTTTGACCAGCTCGCAACGCGGGATGCGGTTGACCGGGCGCAGCAGGTCGTTGGCGTCGATCATGTCCTGGATCAGCGACTGGTCGGTGTCGGAGAACATGGTCTCGTTGACGTCCGCCGGGTCTTCTTTCTTGTCGATGCTCTGGAAGCCTTCGAAGGTGTCGAAGCCAATGATCGAGCGGTTGATCGCGTAGGGTTCCAGGATCATCGACAAGTGCATGTAAAGCATCAGCGAGTTGCCCTTGTACACGCCGCACTCAATGATCGCGCCGGGTACTTCGGCGACTTTCTTGAACAGCTCCATGCGCGACAGTGCAGCGGTTACGCCAATGCGGTTGGCAAAGACGAACGGCGCGTCGGCCACGTACTCGGCATCGACCCGTTTCAGGACGTTGGCACGGGTTTCGTTGTACTGGGCCTCGGCGGGCGTGATGCGACGCTTGGTCATTGCTGGATTCCTTGGAAATTCGAAAAGTCGTGGGCGTGGAAATAGTCTTTGAAACCGGCGCCGACGTCAGGGCAGGCACTGTCGACGTTGATCGCGCCGCGCTTGTGCTTGAGGTCGTCGAGGTGCATCAGGCGGAAGTCCACGCTGAAGCGGGTCTGTTGCGTGTGGTTTGGAACAGTACCGTGCAGGTGCGAGCCGGAGAAGATCAGCATGTCACCGGTGTTGCCGGCCACGCGCATTTCAGAGGCGCTGTTGATCGCTTCCAGCGGCACTGGGTGCACGCGGACTTCCTCTTTGAGGTTGTCCTTGGCTTTATGCCGCTGGTTGCTGATCCAGTCGTTGAGGCTCCATTCGCTGGAGGTGTTCTTCACCGGCATGTCGAAGTAGCCAGCATTGATCATCATGGTCTGGTCGGGGCTGATGGTGTGCACCGGCATCCAGGTGTTGATCTGGCAATCGACGCTGCCGTACCAGGTATCGCGATGGGGCTTGTAGGCGTAGCTCACGCCCGCGTGCAGGTATTCGTAGTTGGGCACGACGCGAATACGCGGCACGTCGAAAATGTATTCGTGCGGGTCGACACCGATTTCATCGATGAAGCTCAGGATCAATTCCTTGGCGCGCAGACTGTTGGTGAACTGGCCCTTGAGGCGCGTCACCAGCACAACGAATTCTTCCACCGGCATCAAGGTATGCAGGGCCTGGTGGTTAGTCTCGCCATTGAAGGCGGCGGTGATGCTTTCCTGGGCGAACGCGCACAGCGCTTTGGCAGCGCGTAGCTCAGTGTTCAAGAAGATGTCGCCGGCGTAGATGGCTTCTTTGAAGTCAGCTTTTTTCTGAAGCTGATTGATGTACAGATTCACGGTTCGCACTCCTGAATGCATCGAGTCTCTTAAGAATCGGCACCACGGTAACAAACTGAAGTGCGATCCATCGCTTGGTGGGTCAATAAAAGTGAGAACGGCTGCATTTGCGACGAAATGCTTAGGCCAGGCAAAAAAATCCCGGCTCCGGAATGAACCAGGCCGGGACATATTCGCCCCCGAGCTGCCGAAGGCTGCGATCTTTTGACTGACCTGTGTAGGAGCGAAGCTTGCTCACGAAGGCGATTTCATATTCAACACTGATGTTGACTGACAGATCGCTTTCGCGAGCAAGCTTCGCTCCTACAAATCCTTGGTGGGTCAGAACAATTTGGTGAACAACCAGTACAAACTGCCCGACAACAGGATCGCCGCCGGCAAGGTCAGCACCCAGGCCATCATCAGGTTGCGGATGGTCTTCATCTGCAAGCCGCCGCCATTGGCGACCATGCTCCCGGCCACCCCTGAAGACAACACGTGGGTGGTGGACACCGGCAGGCCAAACATGTCGGCGGCACCGATGGTCAGCATGGCCACGGTTTCGGCCGACGCGCCCTGGGCATACGTCAGGTGGGTCTTGCCGATTTTTTCACCGACCGTCACCACGATGCGCTTCCAGCCGACCATGGTGCCCAGCCCCAGCGCGATGGCCACGGCGATCTTCACCCACAGCGGAATGAAGCGCGTGGCGTTGTCGATCTGTTGCTTGAACAGTTGCAGCTTGCCGGTGGTGTCAGCGTCGAAGTTACCGACCTTGTTCTTGTCCATCAGGCGAATGGTTTCGCTGGTCAGGTACATGTCGTTACGCACGTTGCCCATGGCTTCGGCCGGGACTTTCGACAGCGAGCCGTAGCCCTTCACTTCGTTCCCGATGTTGCCGGCCAGCGAGGCGAGGGCGGGCACCAGTTGCGGCGTGACTTCCTTGCTGCGCACGTAATCGGACAGCACTGCACGCGGGTCGGCAGGTGTCGGCAGCGGTGCACTTTTCACTAGGGCTTGCTGGGTGACTTCGGCCACGGCGGCGAACTGTAACGCTTGATCGGCCGGCATGGTGCGGTTCAGTGCATACGCCATCGGCAGGGTGCCGACCAGAATCAACATGATCAGGCCCATGCCTTTCTGGCCGTCGTTGGAGCCGTGGGCGAAGGACACGCCGGTGCAGGTCAGAATCAATAAACCGCGAATCCACCAAGGTGGCGGCGCATCACCTTCCGGTGCCTTGTACAGCGCACGATTCTTGACGAACGCCCGCAGGGCCAGCAGCAACAGTGCGGCAAAGCCGAAGCCGACCAACGGCGAGAGCAGCAGCGCGTAACCGATCTTGGTGGCTTGCGCCCAATCCACGCCGCTGGTGCCATCGCGGCCATGCATCAGGGCATTGGCGACGCCGACGCCGATGATCGAGCCGATCAGGGTGTGCGACGAGGAGGCCGGCAAGCCCAGCCACCAGGTGCCGAGGTTCCACAGGATCGCCGCGATCAACAGGGCGAAGATCATCGCGAACCCGGCGGAGGAGCCGACTTGCAGAATCAGCTCCACCGGCAGCAACGCGATGATACCGAACGCCACCGCGCCACTCGAAAGCAATACACCGAGAAAATTGAAGAACCCGGACCAGGCCACCGCGAAGTTCGGCGGCATCGAGTTGGTGTAAATCACCGTGGCCACCGCGTTGGCGGTGTCGTGGAAGCCGTTGACGAATTCAAAACCGAGGGCGATCAGCAGCGCCACGCCCAGCAGCAGAAACGGTGTCCAGGTGGTTACCACCGTGCCGAGTTCGTGCATGTCGTGCATCAGGCTGTAGGCGGTGAACAACAACCCGCTGGCCAGCACCCCGAAGAAAATCACGAAGGTGAACAGGCCGGGTTTTTTATCGAAGTGCGGTCTGGCGCTGCGGGCAGGCGCCTGACCAGCGGACAAGGAAGGAGTAGCCATCACGGACAATCCTGAGTGAGGAAGGAGTATCGCCCATGATCGTTTCAAAATATGACAGAGAGACTGCGGTGGGTCAGGGTTTGGGTTTCTTTTGCATTTCCGTTGATCGGAATCCACTACTGATCTACAGGCAAGGCACGACCTGTGGCGAGGGAGCTTGCTCCCGCTCGGCTGCGAAGCAGTCGCTAATCCTGCTGGCACGGTTTGCCTGGGAGAGTGCTGGGGGTCGCTTCGCAACCCAGCGGGAGCAAGCTCCCTCGCCACAAGGGATCGCGGTGAATCAAAAAAGGTGACTCAATAATCCTGGCGCTTGCGAAACGCCCAGCGCCCGGCCAGCACGGTAAACGTCGCGACCAATGCCACCAGAATCCAGAACCCTTCCGGGTCGCCCGAGAGCGGTATCCCGCCGACGTTCATGCCAAAAAAACCGGCAATGATGTTGATCGGCAATGCCAGCACTGTCACCACCGTCAGGGTGAACAACGTGCGGTTGCTCTGTTCGTTGAGGTTGGCCGCGATTTCTTCCTGCAACAGCTTGATCCGTTCACCGAGGGCCGTGAGGTCGTTGATGATCAGCGCAAACTCCTCGGTGGACTTGCGCAGCTCCTTGACGTCCTCCTTCTGCAACCATTGCGGCGGACGGTTGAGCAGGCGCAATAGCGACCCCGGTTCAAGTGCCAACAACCGCTGCAACCGCACCAGTACCCGGCGATTGGCGCCCAGCTCAGCACGGTTGGTCGACAGCCGCGAAGACAGCAACTCATCTTCGATCTGATCGACACTCTGGCTGGTCTTGCGCACGATCTGCGTCAGCACTTCGCCCTGATCGCGCAGCAGGTGCACCAGCAACTCCAGCGGTGAGCGAAAGCATTCCCCGGCCTTCACCGAAGAACGCAGCTTGTCCACCGAGTGCAACGGTTGCAATCGCGCGCTGATGATCAGCTTGCTGCGGGCGCAGACCCATAGCGTCGAGACATCCGAAGACACCATGCTGCTGAGGTTGAACACCACGTCGTTGACCACCGCCAGCAACGCCGAATCGACATGCTCGATGCGGGTCGAGCGCGAACCTTCGTGCAGCGCCTCGAAAAACTCCTCGGGCAATTCCAGATGGCTTTTCATCCAGCGCTCGCACGCGGCGTGGGCCAGGTTCAGGTGCAGCCAGAGGAATTCGTCGTTGTCTTCGGTGTGTTGCAAGCATCGCAGGGCTTCGGCCGAGTCGATCTCCCGGCCGCGCTCACCGGGACGAAAACGGAAGCCGTAAAGCAGGCCGAACAAGTCAGTGTCGCGATGGCTTTGGTCGATGCTGTGGTTCATGAGGTCTCGCTGAGAGGAAGCGCCTGTCGCGGGTTCACAGGTTCACTTGGGCCGCATCATCGCAAGGAGTTTTGACGGTTTTGTGACAGTTGCACGGCGACGCAAACGTGTGCGTTACCGATGGTCGGGATTGATTCAAGAAGCGCTCTGGCACGCCGATGACGCAGGTGTTAGGTTGCGCGGCTTTGGCCACGAGCCGAGATTGCAGACAGGGAAGTTTGGACGTCTTTCACGCCCAATCAGGCGTGCTTCTTTCCTGTCATGAGTATCACTCGATGCTGCAAAAATCCCTGAGAGCCCAAATCCTCGCGTTGCTGAGCGGCAGTCTGTTGGCGATGTTGCTGATCGCTTTGGCCTGCTTTCACTTCCTGTCCAGTGGCGTCCAAAGTTACGCCAACCTGATCGACGGCCCACTGCGCACGTCGCAATTGATCGATGAAGCCAACCTGCAATTCAAGGTGCAGGTTCAGGAGTGGAAAAACGTTCTGCTGCGCGGCAAACAGCCGGCGGACCTGGACAAATACTGGCAGCAATTCGAGGACCGTCAGCGCGACGTGCAGGGCATTCTCGGCGAACTGGTCGGGCAGAAAGGTCTGGATAGCCAACTCAAGAGCAGCATCGAACGCCTGCGTGACGAACATCGTCAGTTGGGCAACGCCTATCAGAAAGGTCGTGATGCCTATGTTGCTGCCGGTGCCGATCCAGCCGCTGGCGACAACGCGGTCAAGGGTATGGACCGCGCCACCAGCGATCAGATGAGCGAGTTGGTCGGCGAGCTGCGCAAGCACGGCACCGAGCAGTCGGCATTGATCAGCGCCAGTGCCGATCGCACGGTGTTGTTGGGGATCATCGTGATGCTCGCGTCCGGGCTGCTGATCGGGCTGTTGAGCTTGTGGCTGATCAACCGAAACCTGGTGGACCCGATTCGCAAACTGATCGACTACGTGGCACAACTCAGCCAGGGCAAATTCGCCGAACGCGTGGCCAGCAGCCGTGAAGACGAGTTGGGTAAACTGGCGATGGCCGCCAACACCTTGCGCGATTTCCTTGCCGAAACCTTCACCCGTTTGCAGCGCAGTGCGTCGGACCTGGACAGCGCCAGCGGCGAGCTGAACTCCATCGCCACGTTGATGGCCAACGGCACCAACGAGCAGTTCAACCGCACCGATCAGGTAGCCACGGCGATGAACGAAATGTCTGCCACCGCGCAGGAAGTTGCTCGTCATGCAGCGGACGCAGCACGCGCGGCCGATGATGCCGACCAGTCCGCCCAGCAGGGCGAAAAAGTCATGCAGGGCACCATTCACACCATCACTCAAATGCGCGGCGAGATCGCCAACACCGCCACTGTGATCCGTCGTCTGGAAACCGACAGCGGGCGTATCGGCAAGGTGCTGGAAGTGATTCGCGGCATCGCCGAGCAGACCAATTTGCTGGCGCTGAACGCGGCGATCGAAGCGGCCCGCGCCGGTGAAGCCGGACGCGGTTTCGCAGTGGTGGCCGATGAAGTCCGCAGCCTGGCCCAGCGCACGGCGGCGTCGATCATCGAAATCAACCAGATCATCCAGACCGTGCAAACCGGCGCGGTGGACGCGGCCCAGGCGATTGAAAGCGGTCAATCGCGCAGCGAAGAAAGTGTCGAGCAAGTGACGCAGGCCGGCGCCATGCTGGAGCGCATCACCCATGCCGTGGAAGCCATCCGCGACATGAACCGCCAGATCGCCACGGCGGCCGAAGAGCAAACGTCGGTGGCCGAAGACATCTCGCGCAACCTGACCGAGATCACCAGCATCGCCAGTACCAACCTGGACCACGTGCAGCGCACTGAAGCGGCGAGCCACAACCTGCACGGGTTGTCGGGGCAGTTGAATGAAGTGACGTCGCGCCTGAGCGCGTAACCGAAAAGGCTGTGTACCGGCTTGCTTACCGAGTCGGTACACAGTTGATCTCAAGTCCGGCTAAACGATGTCGATGATGGATTTAACCTGAACCCAAATAGGATAAGCCCCATGGTCAGCATCACCTCTGTTTCGATCAACCAAACCCTCTCGACGCCGACGAGCCAAACCTCGATCAACGGCAGCACTGACGACAGTACGTCAGCAACCTCCACCACCTCCAGCACCACAACTTCCAGCGATAGCACCAAGGCTTCTGCTGGCGGCGCCGCGCCGGCTGGCGACAGTAGCAGTTCGAGCAGCAGCACCGATTCCGATGCCGTAAAAGAGCTGCGCAAGCAGATCGCCGAACTGCAAAAGCAATTGCAGGAACAACAGCAGCAACTGCAAGCGGCTCAGGCCAAGCAAGAAAGCCCCGATGCCAAAGCCGCCGCTGTTGCCGCCGCGCAGTCGCAGCTCTCAGCCACCTCGGGCTCTTTGGAAACCGCCACCTCGGCGTTGGTGCAGGCGTTACAAGACGAAGGCAGCAGCACTTCCGGGTCGATGGTCAGTACTACTGCTTAATCCACTGTCGGCAGGCTGAAGGTAAACAACGTGCCGTTCTGCGCCGCGAACGGATTCTAGTGACCCCTGGCGCACGCAGGCACAAAAAAACGCACGACCCGAAGATCGTGCGTTATCAAAAAACGTGTACGAGCGAAGCTTGCTCGCGAAAGCGGTGTGTCTGTCACATCAATGTTGAATGTGCTGCCGTCTTCGCGAGCAAGCTTCGCTCCTACAGGGATTGCGGTGATTACTTGTCCTGTTTGTTGCTCAGCACCTGGCCGGTCTTGGCGTCCAGGTCCACGTCCCACTTCACGCCTTTAGCATCGCGGATTTCTACCTGATAGACGTAAGCGTTAGCCTTCTGCTCAAGCTCGGTGTCGGTGATGTTCGCCGCCGTAGTGCCTGGGTGCTGGGCGAGGGCGGCCTGGTTGAGTTTTTCCAGGTCCATGATAGTGCCGGCCTTGAGCAGCCCCGGAATCAAGTCCGGGCGAACGTCAGCCTGGGCCAGACCCGCAGTAACGGTCAGGGCAGCGGCGGCGAACAGGGCAGTCAGGGTTTTCATGAGGTTCTTTCCTTGGGTGAGCTGTTTAAGTGGGCTCAGGTTAGCCAGCGCAACTTAATTCACCCTTAATTACCCCTCGGCTGCTGAAAAGCATTCGCGAGCAAGCCCGCTCCCACATTGGATCGCCTGCATACACAGAGTCTGTGAACGACTGCGATCCAGTGTGGGAGCGGGTTTGCTCGCGAAGAAGTTGACGCGGTGTCGCGTCAGGTGCCGATCAGTAGCCGTTGTTCTGCAGCAATTGCGCCACGGTGCCAGCGGCTGGCCGTTTGTAGAACTTCAGCAGTTCGCTGGCGCGGTTGGTGAAGATGCCGTCGACGCCGGCGTCCATCACCTTCTGGTAATCCACGGCATCGTCGACCGTGTAGACGTGCACCAGCATGCCCTGATCGTGGGTGTACTGGTTCATCCAGGGTTGCACCAGATCCGAATAGCTCTGATCGCCGCCCTTGGTCAGCGCCGCCGAAGGGCCGGTGCCGATTGCGCCCTGGGCCTTGGCGTACTCGATCCATTGCTGGAATTCGGCTTTGCTTTTCGGCTCTTGCTTGGCGTAGTAAGTGGCTTTGTCCTTGTCGCCGGACTCCACGAAGGTCACTTTGGATTTCGGCTCGATACTGCCTTCACCGACCCACAGCAACAGGACCTTCGGCACGTTCGGCATTTCTTTTTGCAGCAATTCGAGGCTGCTCTTCTCGAAGGTTTGCAGCACGACCTTGCCTTTGCCCTGACCGACCGACAGCTCGCTCTTCGCCAGTTTCGAACCCGCCGGGCTCAGCCAGCCGCGATCCTGGAGTTTCTCCTTGAGGTCATGCTCGATGCCGGGGAATTGCTTTGGTTCTTTGGTTTCGATGTACAGGCCGGGCTTGTGCAGCGGATTGCCCTGGGCGATGTCGATGATTTCATCGAGGGTCAAAATCTTCAGGCCGACGTAGGCCGGACGCGCACGATCCGGGTAAGCGGCGTTGAACCAGCTACCGGCGTCGAGGGTTTTCAGTTCGGCGAGGGTGAACTGGTTGGCCGGCGCATCCTTGCGCTCAGGGAATTTGCTGGCAACGTCAGTGGTGCGTTGCAGGTTGTTGTCGTGCAGGGCGAACAGCACACCGTCCTTGCTGCGTTGCAGGTCCATTTCCAGGTAGTCGGCGCCCAAATCGCGGGCCAGTTTGTAGGAGGCGGCGGTGGATTCCGGGGCATCGAAGGACGCGCCACGGTGGGCAATCACGGCCGGATGCGGGATGCCTAAAGTGGTCGCCAGCGCGGAGGGGCTGGGCTGGCTGGCAGCCTGTGCCTGGCCGAGGCCGAGCAGCAGGCCCAGCACCAAGGCGCTTTTGGTGAAGGTAACAGGCATGGTCGAGATCCTTTCGCAGAGGTTTTCAAAGACGTCCCTTTTAACAACTGAGCGCCGCGAGCGCTATCGCAAGACCGACATAAACCGGTTTAAAACAGTTTTTTTCTGCGCTTTTGTGCGGTTCTTTGCAGTACTCTTGGCCGCGGTAGTTTCCCCGGCAGAGGGAAACCCGTTCGCCAGCCCTGCGTGTAAACCATCGATCACCGGTCCCTTTGCGACCTTTTGTGAGGTTTATCATGCGCATCACTTCCCAGCTCATCTGCCAGGCCGCCGACCAGCTCAAAGGCTTCGTTGGCCTCAATCGCAAAACCGGTCAATACATCGTGCGTTTCAGCGAAGACTCCTTCGGCATGGACGTGGCGGACGACGGCATCATTCCCACCAGCGAGTTCGTCTGGGCGCCCGGCCCGGAGCAGGCCATGACCCTCAAGCGTGAGTTGATTCAGTTGTTGCTGGATCAAAATATTGATGAGCGGATCAACATTAGCGAACCGTTGCGGGTTTATATGAATCGGCGGGAAGTGCCGGAGATTTCGGCGGTGCGGAGTTTGGTTCAGGGGTGATGTTTTTGTGGTGATCTTGCTCGCGAAGGCGTCCTTCAAAACGCTGCATCAATTAAAGTTTGAACTCATAAGCCCGCTCAACCCGACACACCCGTGTATGACACGCCGCATACCAGGTCGACCGCCCACGCTCACGAATCGCACTGTGCTCCGGGTGATGCTTCCAAGCCAGAATCGCCGCCTCACTGGCCCAGTACGACACGGTAATTCCCAGCCCGTCCTCGCCCCGGGCTGACTCAACACCGAGGAAGCCCTGTTGCTCGCGAGCCAGTTCGACCATGCGTTCGGCCGCCTCGGCGTAACCCTGATCACCGTCGGTGCGCAGGGAGGTAAAGATCACGGCGTAGTAGTGAGGTGGCGGGGTATTGGCGATCATGGCTTTTGCCTCGCACAGGCCTCGATCAATGCTCGAACCAGAGGCGGCAAAGTCCCCTTGAGCGCGGCTCGTTCCGGCTGGAACAAGGTGGCAACGAAGAACGGATGACCTTGTAATTCCACCGCCCGTAAATCCCCTATCGAATCATGACCGACGGCTGTCAGTTGATGGTTCAGCAACGCCTGTTCGAACTCCGGATTCACACCGTAGCGGCAGCGATAGCCTTCGTGAATCTCGGACTTTTCATACGCCTTGGCGATCAACGAGCCTTCAACCAGACGGATGCTGTCGACCGCTTCTACCAGCGAACACGTCAGCGGCGTGAGCAATGCCCGTGCGGCGTAGGGGGAGGTCTCACCGTGCTCGGCATCTGCCCAGCCCAGCACATTGCGGGCGTATTCCAGCACCGCATGTTGAAAGCCGCCGCAGGTCCCGAGGAATGGTCGCTGTTGTTCGCGGGCAAAACGGATTGCCCGTAGCGCGCCGTTCATATCGCGATAGGGGCTGGCGGGCACACACCAGAAACCGTCGAACGTATCGAGTGGTGTATCGGCGTGAATGTGGTCAGTGGCGAGCCATTGGAAGTGCACGTCCAGGCCTGAATGTTCGGCGGCCATGCCGAGGGCGACGGGGATGGCTTGATGGGCGGTGACTTGCGGGTCGTAGTCGCCGATCAGGGCGATGCGAATTTCAGTCGCAGGAGAAACAGCATCCATTTGGTTTTCCTTTTAAACAGCGATTTACGAATGTGCCGAACAATCCCTGTGCCGAACAACCCCTGTGGCGAGGGAGCTTGCTCCCGCTCGGCTGCGAAGCAGTCGTCGCTTTTACGTACCCCAAAACCGGGGCCGCTGCGCAGCCCAGCGGGAGCAAGCTCCCTCGCCACAAGAGCAAGCCACAGGAACAGGGCAAAAGAGCAAGGTTGTTCGTTTCTGGCACCCACTATAGATTGGCGTTCACGCACTCAATATTGGCGTTAACCCAATTGATCAATGCACCGACGCACTATCGGCTCGACTACCCAGACCTGGCGCTGATCCTGGCGTTGGTACGCGGCGGCTCTCTGGCCCGGGCTTCACAGCTATTGAAAGTCGACGTCTCGACGGTGTTCCGCGCCGTGCGCCGACTGGAGGCCGCGCTGGGTCAGCAATTATTCGAAAAAAGCCGCGCCGGTTACCTGCCGACCACCTTGGCGCAGACCCTGGCGGAACAGGCTGAACGCGCCGAACAGGCGCTGGACGCGGCACGCATCGGCGTCGAGCAGGGCGGTGAAGTCATCAGTGGCACCGTACGCCTGACCTGCACCGATTCAGTCCTGCAAGGTTTGTTGCTGCCGGCGCTGGCGCAGTTCATGCCGTCCTACCC
Organism: Pseudomonas sp. ASL4; assembly: GCF_056680395.1. Lineage (NCBI taxonomy): Bacteria > Pseudomonadati > Pseudomonadota > Gammaproteobacteria > Pseudomonadales > Pseudomonadaceae > Pseudomonas > Pseudomonas sp. ASL4. The sequence continues at coordinate 2,422,705 of NZ_CM155280.1, forward strand.
GGCGCTGACCATCGAACTCAGTACCTCCAACGACTTCGCCAACCTCAGCCGCCGGGATGCCGACATCGCCCTGCGCCTGACCCGCACACCGCCCGAGCATTTGGTCGGTCGGTGCCTGGCGCAAGTGTCGTATCGGCTCTGTGGCAGTGCGGCCTACCTGAAAACCGTTGATCCCACCGATCTGGCTTCACTGACCTGGATCGCCCCGGACGACTTCCTGCCCGATCATCCGACCATTGCCTGGCGTCGTCAGCAATTGCCCGGCGTGGTGCCGGGCTATCGATGCAACAGCATGTTGTCGGTGACGGAGTTGGTGCGCGCGGGGCTCGGTGTCGCGGCGTTGCCGGACTTTCTGATAGGTGACAGCTTGCAGCCGTTGACCGAACCGTTGCCCGGTTGCGACACGGCGCTGTGGTTGCTGACCCGCCCGGACTGCCGCGCGCTGCGCTCGGTAGTGACGTTGTTTGACGAATTGGGGCGGGCGCTGCGACTACCTTGAGTGAGCGTCAGGCCTTCGGATCGCCCTTGTGGACAAAATGCTGATGCATTTCCGAGGTCAGGTTTTCGATGCGCTCGGTCAGGCTCTTGGTCAACTCGGTGAGGCGGGTGTTCTGCTCCAGCAACTCCATCAATTGCGTCGTGTTCTGTGCGGCCTGAGCCTGGCGCTCGCTGTTAGCAACCGCCAGGGCTTCGCGGTGTTGCGCGTCGGCCTCGGACTGGGCTTTATCACGCGCAGCTTGACGGGTCTGAGCCAGCAGAATCAGCGGCGCGGCGTAGGCCGCTTGCAGGCTGAACGCCAGGTTGAGCAGGATAAACGGGTAGACGTCAAAGTGAGTCACGCCCGCCAGGTTGACGCCGATCCAGATGGCCACGATCAGGGTTTGTGCACCGAGAAACGTCGGCGTGCCGAAGAACCGCGCAAACGCCTCGGCGCGCAGGGCGAATGTGTCAGTGCCAAAGGTCGGGGCGAGGTGAGCGTGAGGGCGGTGGAAGCGCAGGTGGTCGACAGGGGCGGCGGTGGGTTTGGTGTCGGACTTGGTTGAATTCATAGTTCGCTCGGCAAGGATTCGGGACTTGGGTTCACTATAGTCCTGCGCAGGCGTTGATTAGCTGAATCAATGTTGAACGACAGTCCGTCTTCGCGAGCAAGCTCTGTTCCTACATTTGATCGATGGACGACACAAATCCCCAGTAGGAGCAAAGCTTGCTCGCGAAGGCGGCGACAAGGTCTCTGACCAAGCAACTAAAAACGGCCCCGCTTGTTGACATGTTGCACAAGTTTTTAGGCTGAGAGGCGTGTTGTTGAGCCGCCGCTTGGAGGGGGCGAGGTGACACTGATCTTGTTGCGCCCGGTATTTTTCGCGATGTAGAGGGCTTTGTCTGCGTCGTTGAGCCACGCAATCGCGTCGGTGAACGCCGTTTGATAGGTGGCCAGGCCAATGCTCAGCTGGATTCGCAGTTCGGGAACTTGCGGGTGGCGATAGTCATTGAGCACCTCGCGCAAGCGCTCCATGACTTCCCAGGCTTGCTGCAACGACATGGCGGGCAGGATCACGCAAAACTCGTCGCCACCATAACGTCCCGCCAGATCCCCTTCACGCAGGTTACGCCTGAGCTCAATACTCAATTGACGCAGCACCGAATCACCGATGATGTGCCCGTAGGTGTCGTTGATCGCTTTGAAGTGGTCGATGTCGATCAGGGCCATCACCGACGCCACCTGGTTCTGGCGACATTGCTGGAACTTGATGTGCAGCAGGTCCTTCCAGGCGCCATGGTTGAGCAGGCCGGTCAAACTGTCGGTGCGGCTCAGGGCGCTCAGGGCGCGTTTGTGTTCGGAGAGTTTGATCGCCAGTCGATAGCAGACCATGCCCACTGCCAGCGGATAGAGGGTGAGCATCGGCAAGCAGGCCCACACCTGGAGTTGCGTGGCCGACGGGGTAAACGCCACGCCGAACAACAGCCACGAAATCATCACGCCAGTCACCTGGGCCAGAGCACCGAGCAGAAACAGTTTCAGGCCGCCCGCCGCGACGTTGTTCATCGTCATCATCGAAAGGATGGTGACAGCGATGAGCGGATTGAATTGGAACGTGGCTGTCCAGAACCCGCCGAACAGCGAGTCGTACAGCAGGTTGCGGCGCTCGGCCCGATAGGGAAAAGCCGCGCGGGTCGACAGTTGATAGGCGAGGTGGGGCCAGAGTGTCCCGTTGAACAACAAAAATGCCCAGACCCAACCTGGCAGGTTCAACGGATAAAGCGCTGCACCCACACTGATACTGCCGATGCCCAGGCCGATGATCCGCGGCATGTAAATACGTCTGGCAAATGACAAGCCCTTGCCGCGATGGTTTTCCATAGTTCTCTGCGCCAGATTCATTCTGTAACACATTGTCTGGTGTTATTCAGAGCTACCGTTCATCGGTAAAGCGGCGGACATTGTCATTTATTCCAACAGGAATAATCAGTGTCCCTGGAAGCCATTTAACCAGGGCGCAGGCGTGGCACAGGCGTGATCTAGAGCTGATAGCAGGCCAGGAACATGTCCATGGCCGACTCGACCACTGTGGTTTGTACATCGGGCGAAAGGCCTGTCTGGCCCATGGAAATCTGCGGCCAGAATGCAAAGGACTTGAGCAGCCCCTGGACCTGTTGCGCGGCAAACTCCGGTGCGACCGGCTTCAGTCGGCCATCGGCCTGGGCAGCGCGAATCCACAGGGTCAGGCCTTCTTCGCGTTCACCCATGCGAGTGATCATGTTCTGGGCGCGCTCGGGGGAGTGGATGGTGGCCGCGATGGCGACTCGTGCCAGGTCGAGAAAGTTGTTGTCGCCCATCATCTGCACTTTCGCCAACAAGATCTGCCGAAGTTGGTCGCGCAGCGACAGATCAGGGTGGTAGGACGCTTCCTGTTCGGCCGTCACCCGCGCCCATAATTGACTGAGGATTTCGGCGAACAACTCTTCCTTGCTCGGGAAGTGGTTGTACACCGTGCGCTTCGACACGCCGGCGGTGGCAGCAATCTTGTCCATGCTGGTGATTTCAAAACCGTTGGCACGGAATTCGGTAATCGCCGCCAGGATGATGGCTTCGCGTTTTCGGTCGGTCAGGCGCTGTGGAGCTGTCATAAATACGCTTCGGCAAGAAGAAGTGGGGAATTACACTCGGCAGTTTACTTGTGATCCACTTTCATGCAACCTAGAAACTACACTGTGCAGTGTAATGTTTTGTTCATCCTGCACAGTGAAAAATAGAATCTTCGGCTGATGCGTGCGTGCCTTGGCCATTTATCGTCCCAAAGCGGAAAACTGTGAATTGCGCGGTTTTTCTGGAGTCATTCAGTCATGGCCATTTCAATTTCCCCTGAGGATAACGCCTCTACGCCTGAAGCATCCCATCAGGTAGAAGGGCACTTCCGAAACCACGTCCCTGTAGAGCGCGAAGGCTTTCGCAAAACCCTGCGCATCATATGGAACATGATCTTCCACAAACCACGCAACACCCGCCCGAGCGCTGCCGTCCCGGTGCAAGCGCTGACTCGGGCGGCACTGATTGCCGCACCCAATCACAGTGTTTATCGCCTCGGCCACTCCACCGTACTGCTCAAACTGCGGGACAAATTCTGGATCACTGACCCGGTCTTCGCCGAGCGTGCGTCACCGGTGCAATGGGCCGGCCCCAAGCGTTTCCACCAACCGCCCATCAGCCTGGAAGAATTGCCACCGATTGAAGCGGTGATCCTGTCCCACGATCACTACGACCACCTCGACTACCAGGCCGTGCTCAAACTGGCGGACAAGACCAAGTACTTCCTGACCCCGCTGGGCGTCGGCGACACCCTGATCAAGTGGGGCATCGACGCCAGCAAAATCCGTCAACTGGACTGGTGGCAGGGTACTGAAGTCGACGGCATTCAATTTATCGCCACACCGTCGCAGCACTTTTCCGGTCGCGGCCTGTTCGACGGCAACAGCACACTGTGGGCCTCGTGGGTGATGATCGAAGGCCACACACGAATCTTCTTTAGCGGTGACACTGGTTACTTCGACGGCTTTAAACACATCGGCGAACAGTACGGCCCGTTCGACCTGACCCTGATGGAAACCGGCGCCTACAACGTTGAATGGCCGCACGTTCACATGCAGCCCGAGCAAACCCTGCAAGCCCACATTGACCTCAAAGGACGCTGGCTGCTGCCGATTCACAACGGCACCTTCGACCTCTCGATGCACGCCTGGTACGAACCCTTTGATCGCATCCTGGCATTGGCCTGGGAGCGAAATGTGTCGATCAGTACGCCGCAGATGGGCGAGGCGTTCAACGTGATGTATCCGCAGCGTGGCAACCCCTGGTGGCTGGGGTTGGAAAACGTTGGGGATCAGGTGAAGGTGCAAAACGCTTGATGGTGTGGCGCCGGGCCGCTTGCCATGAAAGCGGCCCTGGCCTCACCACTAAACTACCTGCTGTCATCGTTTAGTCGGTTCAGGTATTCCGAGATCTTTGCGACGGTCAAATCGCGAAATTGTCCGCGGAGCATTTCACTCAGTTCCTCCTGAGACAGCCTGAGCTTTTGCGCAACCTCGGCCTGACTCAGATGCCCGGTTTCGAGAAGCATGCCTATCTTCATGACGTATTCAGCCTTGGCACGCATCTCGTCAGCATCGGGATAACCGAGCGCTTCATAAACGCTGCTGTTGCTTCCATCGATTTCATTCATTCGCAGGCTCCTTACTCAACCATCGCATAATCCGCCCGCGCCACCGGGTTCGGCGTAGAGCCTTTCACATTCATCCCTCTGCCCGGCGCAAATCCCGGGAAGAACACCAACCCTTCCGATTCAAACCGATAAGCCAGCGCCAACCGAGTGACATCCAGCACATCGTGCTCGGCCTCGAAACGCTCAATGGCCTCCACGGAAACCCCGGATTCGCGGGACAGTTCTTCCACACTCCAACCCAGCATCGCTCGGGCCTGGGCGCTGTGGGCCGGGGTGAATTGGAAGAGGGCGATACGTTCCAGGGTGATTTTCATCGCAAGAGAGGCCATGGTGTTCTCCGGGCTCGAGAGTGCTGATTCAAAATATACTGTGTTTTTGTACAGTTGTTTTGATCCCGGATCAAACGCATTTTTTGATTTTTGCTATTTCGCCGTCTCCATCCAGACGGACGGTGCCTGCCCCAGCACCCGACGAAACATCGTCGAGAACGCCGCCGGGCTGTCATAGCCGAAATCCACGGCAATCCGCGTCACCGGCGTCCCCACCGCCAGCCGCGCCAGGGCCAGCACCACGCAGGCTTGTTGCCGCCATTGGCTGAAGCTCAGGCCGGTCTGTTGGCGGAACAATCGATTGAAGGTGCGCAGGCTGATGTGCAACTGATCGGCCCATTGCTGCGGCGATTGATGGATGTTCGGCTGCTGGAGAAACGTCTGACACAACCCGAGCAATCGTCTTTCGACGGGCAGCGGAATGTGCAACGGCAGATGAGCGCTGCGGGCCAGTTCATGCAGCAATAAGTCGATCAGCACACCATCGCGCCCGGCCTCGTCATACGCCAGCGGAACCTCCACCGCCTCCATCAACAAGTGCCGCATCAACGGCGAGACGCTGATCACCTGGCACCGACTCCCCAGATCGACCGCCCTCGGTTCGATATACACACTCCGCGTACTCACCCCCAGCATCAACACTTCATGGGCCACCCCGGCCGGAATCCACACCGCCCGCTGCGGCGGCACCACCCAATTGCCGTCGTGGGTGCTGACCTGCATCACCCCGGTGGCGCCGTATAGGAGTTGTGCTCGGCGGTGTGTATGGCGGGGCAACACATGACCGTGGGAATAATCCGTCCCGATCGCCACCACCGGCCGTGGCGTGTCATCCAGCAGATTGATCGAAACATTGCGCATCGGAGCAGCACTCAGTGGTTGGCGTAAACACGAACATTATTGGCTGACTTGCTGAAGCAGGCCAAGCCGCATCGCCCTATCGTTGACAACTCTCTGCTAACGGACGACGCGTGATGTTCTATCTCTTACTGACACTCTTCGGCTGCATGACCGGCGTCACCGCTGTGCTATTCGGCTTCGGCGGCGGCTTCGTCGTGGTGCCGTTGTTGTATCGCATGCTCATGGCCAGCCACGGCGCCGACGACCCCATCGGCCAATCGGCGATGCACATCGCCGTGGCCACTTCGACCTGCGTGATGATCGTTAACGCCCTAGTCGCCACGGCCAAACATCACCGAGCCGGTAACCTCATTCGCCATTATCTGTGGCCGTTGGGCGGGTACATCGGGCTGGGTGCAATCATCGGTGCTGTTGCCGCCATGTGGGCTGATGGCGAGGTGATTCGGTATGCGTTCATCGTCTATCTCGGCATCACGATTCTGGACTGCTTGTTCAGGCGTGGTTTTCTCACGCAGGCCGATAGCGCCATCCCACGGCGACTGGGGAAAGCGCGGGTGTCTGGTGTAGGAATCGGCGCAGTTGCAACCTTTCTCGGAGTTGGTGGAAGTGTCATGACGGTGCCGTTACTGAGGCGCTGTGGGCTGAGCATGTCGCAAGCTACGTCCATGGCCAATCCGTTGAGTTTGCCGGTGGCGCTGGCTGGAACGCTGACCTACATGGCGATGGCGCACTTCACCGAGTTTGATCTGGGGCCGTGGTTTATTGGGTATGTGGATGTGCTGGCGTTTGTGATATTGGCGATTGGATCGATCGTTGGTATTCGCCTGGCAACGCCCTGGATTGGGCGGATACCGGATCGCGTTCATGCGTGGGTTTATGTCGGTTTGCTGGTATTTGTGATGGTCAGCATGATGCTGAGCTAAAGCATGTAATGAGGCTCGATTCTCCTGCACAACCCCGCCATAATCCGCGTCGCTTTAAGTGCGCCGCGGATGTTCAATGCGGTGCTGCTCCGACTTATTCAGGGATTGATCGATGCTCAAAGGATTGTTACGCCTGGCGCCAATTGCCTCGCTGTTAGTCATGCTGTGTTCCATCGCGCACGCCGAAGACGGGCGACGCCTCTTCACCGGCACGCTGGGCAAGATGCCAATCCTTATGGAATTGGAAACGTCTTCTGCTGAACACATAAGCGGCCGCTACTTCTATCAGAAATACCGCAAAGACTTGGTCCTCAGCGGTATCAAGGATGGAGAGACGCTGGTGCTAGATGAAGGTGAGCTTTACGACGAAACAGCGCCTGGGCCTAAAATTCATCTAAATATCGAGCCCCATCGTTTATTCGGAGATTGGAGCAACGGGCAAGGCAAAACGCTGAAGATAGAACTGGTTGAAGCCAAACCGCCAGCCATCCCGGCCGATACTCTTCCCTACCTCGCCAAGCTCCATGACACTGAGCCCTACGAATATCTGCGACTTCAAGGTCTGAAACTCAAACAAGGCAAGACAGAGACCTTCAATGGTTATTCGTTGCAGTGGTGGAGCGAACCGCAAACAAAGTTGACGATGTTTGAAGTTATTTCGGGCTACACCCCTGAAGCGCGGGATCGCATTAATCAGCGGTTGATGGAACGTATGTGGCGGGAAGTGGTGGCGTATTACGGATGCCTCGCTGGCGGTAGCGATACCTCCTCTATCCAAACGATCACACCGTTGCTGATTACCCCATCGCTAATCAGCGCGAACGTCGAAACCGAAGCCCGCTGTGGCGGCCCGCACCCGGATTACAGCGAGTCTCCCATCAACCTGGATGCCAAAACCGGTAAGTTCCTGACGTTAGATGACGTCCTCTGGGTCGGGCAGGGTAAACCGCTGCACTACGAAGAGCTGAATGACGAACAGTCCCCGGATGCGCGCGAAGTTTATTCCGAGTACCGCACCAAAGAATTTGCACCTTGGCTAGTTGGACAGTTGCATAAGCTTCATCCCGATCAGATACCTGGCAGTGACGAGAACTGTGCTTACGGCGAAGAAGACCGTTGGCCGTTCCCGACTTGGTATTTCACTGAGAAGGGAATCAAGCTAGGGCCCTACTTCTCTCATGCGGAAGCGCCGTGTGCATATGTGGAGTGGAATGTTTTGCCCTACAACCTCATCAAACAACACCCCGGCGGCGTAGCGCTGCAATTACCTTAAACTGCGCGCCGCCATTTCCCGCTCTCATATCCAAGGATGATTTGATGTTTAAAGGTCTGTTGCGCCTCGTACTCTGCGCCGCTTTGTTTCTTACGCTGGCCTCAACCGCCCATGCCGAATTCGGTGGGCAGGTTTTCACCGGCACCTTGGGCAAGATGCCGATTGTCGTGGAGCTGAACACCCGCGATGCGAGCGAAGTGACCGGCCGCTACTTCTATGAGAAATTCCATCGCGATCTGGCGCTGAGTGGGGCGTTGCAAGACCAGACCCTGACGCTCAACGAGGGCAATAACCGCTACGGCGATGACAAGCCTCTGCCAACCCTGACGCTGAAACAAACCGCCAGCGGCTGGCAGGGTGAATGGACAAGCCCCAAGGGCAAAACCCTCCCGGTGCAGTTGACCGAGGCCAAACTTACAGCGCCAGCGGCGGACGCCTTGCCCTTCATCGCCGCGCTGCCGAAAAGCGATCCGTACGAGTATTTGCGTGTGCAAGGGCTGAAGCTCAAGCCCGGCAAAAAAGAATCGCTGATGGGCTACAACTTGCAATGGTGGACCGAGCCCGAGTCGAAAATTTCGATGTTCAGCGTCGAGTCAGGTTACCCGAAGGCTGATCAGGCTCGAGTAAACCAGCAGTTGTTGGGGCGCCTGTGGCGAGAGGTCATCAGCTATCACGGCTGCCAGTTGCAGGGCGGGGAGAACGTTGAGTTTGACCAGCATGTCGAACCGGCGCTGCTGTCACCCGACGTGGTCAGCCTGAACATCTCCACCAGCTATTACTGCGGCGGCGCCCACCCGGACTTTGGCGACTCGCCGATCAACCTCGACGTGCACACCGGGCACACCTTGTCCCTGGAAGACGTGCTGTGGGTGGGCGAGGGCAAACCACTGCTGCACGCCGACCGTGACAACGCCGGCGATACGCCTCTGACCAAGGAAGAAGACGAAGCACGCTCGCGCTACCAACGCGAAGTGTTCGTGCCGTGGCTGATCAAACAACTTACCGCGCTGTACCCCGACGACATGAAAAAACCGGCTGAGGGCGACGAAGACGGCTGCGACTTTACCGACGAAAGCGTCTGGGGTTACTCGTCCTGGCGCTTCACCCCGAAAGGACTTTACCTCGGCGCGTACTTTGCCCGAGTGCAACGTTCGTGCGACGCGCCGGATTGGCCAGTGCTGCCGTACTCACTGATCAAACAGCACCCAGGCGCAGTGAAACTGGAACTACCCAAGAGTTAATAGCTACTCCAACCCCGGCGCTTCCCGAACAATAAAGTGATCCAGGTTCTCGATACTCGCACTGAACACCCCGAACGTCTGTTCGGGGTGCGAACGTAATTCACATTCTTGGCGTTGAACGTTGTCAGCACATTCGCTGCATCGAAGGCCAAACGACAGGCATCGTTGGGGCATTGGAAGTGTTCTTTGGCGGAATCGAACTCCATCGTCTCGTCGAAATTCAATTCCCGCACGTCATAGATCGACAGCTTGTCGTCGAGGCTGAGGCAGTAGGCGAGGTCGAATTTTATGGTGGGTTCGGGTCCTTGCAAGCGCGAGCTTGCTCGCGATGGTTGCCAACGATAATGCATAAAACCTGACACCTCGTGGCGTTCTCAGGTTTTCGTCGCAACGCCGCCCGGAGCCAGCTCGCACCGGCACCCATCAGCGCAATCCAGTCCTGCCCATCGCTGCTCAACCCTGGCGGATATCCAGCAACCGTGGCTTGGCAATCGACAGGTAATCCTGCGTATCGAGCACCATTGATGCATCCAGCCGACCGGCGTTGAAGGCGATTTCGCCGTAGCCCGTGGTCAGGGACGGGTCGACGATCAATTGAATCCGCTCATCGAAGGTAAACGGAGGGATGGCGCCGATCCTGCAGCCGGTCAGTTGCATGGCCGTTTGCGCGTTCACCAGCTCGGCTTTTTTTCCTCCCAGGGCCGCTCCGACTTTCTTCATGTCGAGCCTCTGGTCCCCTGGCAGTATCACCAAGGCATAGGGTTCGGCCTGACCCTTTAACGCGCAGAGCATGGCTTTTGCGCCTTGGCCGGGTTCGGTGCCACGGAGTTCGGCGACCCGCGCCGACTGGCCCTCGGCATCGTGCATCAACACCCGATAGGAGGCGGCGTGGGCATCGAGTAGCGCGACCAGGCGATCAAACATGGGCTGCATGGGCTTTCCTCAGGTTTTCAGTAACAGGTCGTAGGACAGTTTGCTGATCAGGATCACCAGCAATACCAGAAACAGCGCCCGGACAAAGGGCACGCCTTTACGCACCGCCAGCCAGGTGCCGGTCAGCGCGCCCAGGATGTTGAAGACCGCCATGGGGAGGGCGATCAGGTACAGCACGTTACCTGTCGGGATGAAGAATATCAGCGCCGCCACATTGGTCGCGATGTTCACCAGCTTGGCTGACGCCGAGGCGTGCAGGAAGTCGAAGGCGAAGCAGCGGATAAACAGGAAGATCAGGAAGGTACCGGTGCCAGGGCCGAACAGCCCGTCGTAGAAACCGATGGCGCCGCCGATGACGACCGCCAGCCACTTCTGCCGGATACCGATGAAAGTGGGGGCGTGCAGGGCGCCGAAGTCCTTTTTGCAGAAGGTGTATATCGCCATCAGCACGATCAATACCAGCACCGCCGGGCGCATCACTGACTGGGGCACGAACGATACCGTGGCCGCGCCGAAGAAGGCCATGACAAAGGCGGCGCAGGCGGCTGGAATCACCAAGCCCCAGTCGATCACCACCTTGCGCACGAAGGACCGAGCTGCGAACGCGGTGCCGAACGCGGCCGCGACTTTGTTGGTCCCCAGCAGCGCCGCCGGTGGTGCGGCGGGCAGCACGTTGAACAATGCGGGTATCTGGATCAGGCCGCCGCCGCCCACCGCCGCATCGATCAGGCCGGCGGCGAAGGCGAACACACAAAGAAGGACAATATCGACCATTAATATCAGGCTCTGGCGATGAAGGGTTGTTGGGGGTTCATCGCCAGCACGCGGGCCGGGTCATTGACCCCGAAAACCCGCAGCAGCCAGCGGTCGCGCCCGTCGTAGCGCGGGGTAAAACCTTCCCTGGCATGCAGGGTTTGCTGGTTCTTGAAGATCAGCATGTCCCCTGGTTGCAGCAGGACGGAGCGTACGACGTCGGGGTGATTGGCGGCGGCTTCAAACAGCTGCAGGGCCAACTTCGCGATGGCGCAGGTGGCGGTGACACTGGCTTTGTTGTAACGGCAAAACAGCTCGCCGGTTGCGCTTTTGTACAGCAGGGGGACGTGTTCCAGCACATTGCCCGGCTTGCCGAAGGACACCGGTCGGCGAATGGCGAACTGCGGTTGTGACAAGGCTGTTTCAACCCAGTCGGGCAACATGGCCAGCACCTCGCTAATGGCAACGATGCGGGTCGGCACATCCAGCTCGCAGCGCAGGCCGGTCAGGCACAGGTACTCCGGACAGGCCGACAACGCTGAGACCGGTTCGCAGGTCAAGGGCAGGTGCGGGTTGTCGACGTGCATGCACAGGTCCATGCGCGATCCATAGGAGCTCTCTTCGGTTTCACGCTGGCGCTTGGGCGACACGTGGCGGAACACCGTGTCGTCGTTTTCACCCTCGTAGGCCACCGGATGGGTTTGCAGGGTCTGCAGCACCGCCAGGATCGCGCCGGCCACTACCCGCAGTTGCTCGATACCCGGCGCCATGTCGTAGGGGGTGGCGGGCAGGTGCGAGTCCAGGGGCAACCCCCTGACGATCATTGCCGCCTCGGGAGCCTTGGGGAAGTTGCGCAAGCGATCGATTTTTTCACCGCACAGGACGCTCTCAAGCAGCTGCCCCAAAGCCGGCATGTGACGGATACCCGAGAGACTGTCGGTCACGTCCAGGGAGGCCAGGCCGGCGTGTAACGCGTGCCGTTCTTCGAACGAAACATGAATTGTCGGTATCGCCTGTCGGGTTGAGCTCGCTGAGTGACTGCGCTGCCAGTCACGAATGTGTTCACCCCCAGAGGTCGTTGATGTCCCGACCATTTTTTCCATCTTTGCCATGTCCATTTGCTCCTGTTTGCCTACATCCCTGTAAGTTGAGCGCGAAGGTTAACGGAAGGGCCTTTTTTGTGTTGCAATGCCACGTTGCGATAAATGCAATGAGGTGATCAATGGCTCTGGATCAGTTATGGACGCTTGAAGCCTTCGCGACCGTCGCGCGCAAGCGCAGCTTTGTCGCGGCGGCACGCACGCTGGGCCGCTCCCCCAGTGCGTTGACCCGCGCCGTTCAAGGCCTGGAGGACAGTGCCGGGGTCAAGTTGTTTAATCGCTCCTCCAGCGTCGTAAGCTTGACTGAGGCGGGTGAACGCTTGCTGCCCCACGCCTGCAAAATGCTGGAATTGCAACGTGAGGCGGATGAAGACCTGGCCGGTCTGAGCGGCATGGCGAGCGGCTGGGTGCGTTTTTCCGCCCCCGAGTCCCTCGGCCACGGCGTTTTGCCGCAATTGATCGCGCAGTACGCCGAGGATTATCCGGATGTGAACGTCGACGTGATCTTCACCGATGGGACCCTCGACCCGGTCAAGAGCAAGCTGGACTTCTCGATTCGCGGCGCGTTTGCGCAATCCAGTGACCTGATCGGCTATCCACTCTGGAGTTACTCGCGTCATCTGTACGCCAGCCCCGGCTACCTGCAGCGGCGCGGGACGCCTGAGGCCATTGAAGCGCTGGAGACCCACGCGCTGATCCTGCACACGGCGCCGCGCATCCTCAAGGAATGGAATTTCCGCAGTGAGCAGCAGGCCATCAGCGTTCGGGTCCATCCACGGTTTCGTTTCAGCTCGGGCGTGGCGGTGTTGCAGGCCGCCCTGGCGGGCATCGGAATCGCCCGCCTGGCGGACTGGCTGGCGGAGCCCGAAGTGCAAGCGGGGCGCCTGCGCCGGGTCTGCCCCGAGTACCGGCTCACCTCCAGCAACGGTGACAGCCCGCAGATGCACGCGGTGTACCCGGCCGGGAACCTGCCACTGCGGGTGAAGGCACTGCTGGAGGTGATTCGCGGGTTTGGTGCCAGTCTTGAGCGCAAGCATGGACCTTAAACGCAAGCGTGCGGCCAACTCACCTTCAGAGCTCCAGCATTAAGGGCGATGGTGTCCGCGTATTGGGCGCACCCCTTACACTGAATACGCATGACCAAACCACTTGTGAATCTACCAAATGCACTCGAAGCGATTTAGATGTTTTGGAGCAGACCCGAATAGCGGAAATGAAGCTTTGGTCATTTTTGAAGGGGTTTCCTCCGGACGGTCGATAGCTGAGCGTCAAAGTTTTGCAGCCGCGCAGAAGGCTAAGGCTTGCGTGTTTATCAACATAATGGAGGATGGTGTCGGGTCGTGCGTTCTCGATTTTTATTATCCGCATGCCAGAAGTCCGCTCTGTCTGCACGCATCACTGGCGGCCGCGTATTACTTGCACACCCATAATGTCGCTGAATATTCCGGGTCGGTGCTGACATCCATGAATAAACAGTTATTGACCTTTACGCACTCAGGAAATGAGCTGCACATCAGCGTCGAACCTGATCAAGTGAAAATGCCTGTACCCTCTATGGGGGCCGTTGCAAAACTGCTCGGCTGTACTGAATCGGCGATCAAGCCCCCCGCTGCAATAGCGTCAATTGGTAGTCCGAAGTTATTGGTTGAAATGGTCAGTCCAGAGGCGTTGTACGCGTTGCGCCCCCCACTGAATGGGATTGTTGAATGGGGGAAGGTGTCAGCCGTGAGCGGCGTTTATGCCTACGCGCACCACGAACTGAATAAGTACGAGGGACGAAATTTCAATCATCTGGATGAGAACCTGGAGGATGCTGCAACGGGGGTGGCGGCTGGCGCGCTCAGTTTATTTCTGGCAAGAAACATCATCCTGTCCCAAGGCGTCATGCTGGGCAATCGGTGTCAAATCAGCGCGTCTGATTGTGATGGATTGATCAGTGTTGGGGGCCTGGTTTTCGAAGCATGACAACAGCGTTCGCCTGCGTGGTGAACAAACGCCGGTCTGCATACTCGGGTCGCGGCGGGACATGGTGGACGGATGTAGAGGAACGTCTCGAGTATAAGCCTGCTCACCGTGCCGGATGATTTTCTCCGGTCAGAATGCGCTACCCGCGCCAGCCATCAGCGCGACGTGATGGTGCCTTGGCTGATCAAGCAATTCACCGCGCTCTATCCAGATGAAATGAAAAAACCGTCTGAAGGCGATGAAGACACCTGCGACTACACCGACGAAAGTGTCTGGGGTTACTCCAACTGGCACTTCACCGCGAAGGGCTTGTACCTAGGCGCCTACTTCGCCCGTTTCCAACGGGGATGCGACTCGCCGGACTGGTCAGTGCTGCCGTACTCGCTGATCAAACAGCACCCCGGCGCAGTGAAACTGGAACTACCCAAGAGTTAATAGCTACTCCAACCCCGGTGCTTCCCGAACAATAAAGTGATCCAGGTTCTCAATACTCGCACTGAACACCCCGAACGTTTGCTCGGGGTTTTTCTTGCTCGGCACCTGCTTCAACTCCGGCGTCACGCCATAGAAGAAACAGAACAACTCCTTCCCGCTCTCGATGGCATGCTTGATCTCTTCCAGAAACGCCTTGCGCTTGCGGTAGTTGTCGATCAGCTTCTTGCTCAAATAAACATTCACCGAGTAAGGCTTCTTCTTCGCCTCGTCCGGCGCCTTGAACCAGACCTTCTGTTCAAAATCGATGCGAAAGCTCTGGGTGTAATCCTTGATCTCCTTGATCTTGCCCCAGTAAATCAGCCCCTTGTTGTCCTGTAGATACTCAATCTTCTTGAAGAACGACCCATAAGGCGCCGTATGCTCGCCAATCTTCAGCGGCGTGCGCTTGAGCAACTCCTTGTCCTCGAAGTTCGACACAAAACACTCCACCGGATGAGCGAAGACACTGGTCTTGTCCGGCGCCGACTCCCGAGTTGGATGCTCAGCGTGGCTGTCCGCTGCAACCGGTTTTATGTCATCCCGCACCATATCCGCCGCCACCGCCGGGCTCGACGGCTTACGCACATACTCACGCCGAGTCAGCAACAACTCCGACGGAAAATGCTCCTCGCGACTGTCATCCGTTTCCGCACCGTCCGCCTCAAGCCCCGACGCCGGCGTCTTCAAACTGACATAAGGACAATCCGCCACATGCCGCGTGCTGGGCGTGTTCTTGAAGTGCGGGGTGCGAACGTAATTCACATTCTTGGCGTTGAACGTCGTCAACACATTCAACCCATCGAAGGCCGCTCTGCAGGCGTCATTGGGACATTGGAAGTGTTCCTTGGCGGAGTCGAACTCCATCGTCTCGTCGAAATTCAAATCCCGCACGTCATAGATCGACAGCTTGTCGTCGAGGCTGAGGCAGTAGGCGAGGTCGAATTTCATGGTGGGCTCGGGTCCTTGAGTGGGGGAGGGTATTAATAGAGGGAGGCGCGGCGGGTTGCACTGACTGTTTTCAAAACACCGCAAAACCCGTGGCAACACACCAAACCTGTGGGAGCGAGCCTGCTCGCGAATCCCCGCATCAACGCGATCAATCTACCCCGCGCCGACTCCGCAGCAACACACCTTACTGTGGCGAGGGAGCTTGCTCCCGCTGGGCTGCGCAGCAGCCCCAAACCCGGCAAACGCGTTGCATCAGACAGATCGAGTTGTTTGCATGGCGACTGCTTCGCAGCCGAACGGGAGCAAGCTCCCTCGCCACAGATGTTGTTCAGTCCAGCTTCTCACGCTTCAACCGTTCTATCTTCTGATAAAGCGACTCGGTGAATTCGTCTTTGTCGTTGGCATGATGGCAACGCTTATGACAGTTAGGACAAAGGGCGACCGCGTTACTCCGACGATCCGATCCGCGGTCAGCTAAATGCTTTACATGGTGGACCTCAAGAAAGCGAGTGCCATCAGCCTGTTCGAAAGGACCTGGCTGATTGCAACCTTCGCAAATCCCTTTTGCGTTATCCAAAATCCAGGCTTTGATCCGAGGGGAACGAGCGTACGAGGTGGTGGTGACCGTTACCTTTTTGGGCTTCTCTATACCTTCCGGTTCGCCTAGGAGTTTTTTTCCTCGAAGCTTTTCAGTTCGACGGTTAAGCGTCTCTTCGTCCGCAGTTGGTAAATAGTCGTCAAGGTCGATCACGCCTCTTGAGGCAAGGATTATTTCTACACGCGCTGCTACCCCTGACCCGATATTTGCCATTAAGGGGTAACTATTAGGCTTGAGGCCTAACTCTACAAACAGGAACGAAAGGTTCTGTAAGCGGAAATCTACGGCTTTGGTGCTGCGATTGATTAATACCCCTTCTTGCAGCATTCGCTGTTCATGCGGTTTGTCGACGGCCTGACCGGCCTCTTCGTGCGCAAGAATTTTTAGATAGGTATCGACCGAAGCTGCTAGCTCCTCGTCAGTCCATCTAGATTGCTTCTTTTCAGTGTCCATACAATCGCCGAGGGTTGAAAACCCTCGGACGATACTGAGTGGCCATTACGACTGTCTACGAAAATTCCTACAGAAAAGACCGACGCGTCGTTCAAGCTATCCTACAAAGACACTGCCGCACTAACCCACCGACTGCTTAGACGACTGAAACACCTCCCAAACCCTCCGCCACCAAGGCTTAACCACCGGCACCCGCCGCCGCGTGCGATTGAGCAATAAATAAGGCATGTCACGCAGCCGAATCCAGCCTTCATCCTGCCAATGCAACAGACTCAATGACATCTCCGGCCAATCCAGCAAACTCAACATCGGCCGATCAGAATTCTTCGACTGCCCCGCATCGCGTAAGGCTGGCACCACTTGATGGGTCAGCCATTCACGCAACAATCGATTTCCTGGCGCGTAGTGATAGACCAGGAGCGCGTACACGCCTGACTCGCTGAGCATCAACCGTTTCTCTGGTTGGCCGTGGTAGTCGATCAGCAACGTATGCCGTTGATCTTCATCCAGTTTACTCACTACACGATCACTCAGATGAAAGCCCATCAAGCGACCCAGATCGCGGGCGCAGAACCATGGCTGGTTTTCCAGTAGGAGGGCGTGGAGGGGGAGGTTGTGGCGGGCGAATACTGTTGGGATGAATGGATCAAGCATGACCGATCTCCGAGACGGAGGGACGGAGTGAAATCGTTATGGGCATTTCCATTACCTCTACGTAGTTTTGGAGAGGGCCAATACCCGACGTAGAGGATTCAAGAAAATCCCAACAAGCACTCGCTCTCAAACAAAAAGTCGCACGTCTGTCTCCGAGACGAGCACGATTCTGTGTGAGTGAGCAGCTTCTACGTTGGGCGTTTCTTAGGCACCTGCGATGGAGCTTAGAGATGCTTTGATTGGGCAGCAACGCGGAAGCGGCTGTAAATGTTGTAGGAGTTTTAGCGTCGTGGCGTAGGGATGAGCAAAGCATATTCATCCGACCCCAAAAAAAGCCCCGATCAGATCGGGGCTCCTTCTTGAGCCTACATAGTTAGCCTTTAGGGGGGAACGGATCGTCTCCGTAGGTATTGCGTTCGCGAATTTGTCCGTTCTGTCCGTGGATAAGCATTTCGCTTCCCTGATTTATTGCAATTTCGCGCGCGAGCTCAATAGCTTCTGCCTGGGTGCCGACAACTTTTGTTGCCTTCGAGTTGCCTGCACCTTTAACTGCCCAGTCGTTGCCATGGGGAACGACGTGTTGATTTTTCTTAGACATGATGTGGTTCTCTCTTCAAGTTTATGTCTGAGCGTTAGCAAATAATTTGCCTAGCTTGCCGATTTACTTTGGAAACCAAATTTCGTGCGAAATCCGATCTCCGACGATCAGCCGTTGACACCGCTCAAAGGTCGTCCATAATCACGCCCCGCATTCCCAAATGCTTTCGTGATTGTGGGTTTCCCCGATTACGGCCCGTACGAGTGGGCTTTGTTCACCTGTACGGTCAAGGCCCGCAGCATCCGCTCGAACGGTTGCTGTGGGTTTCTTGTTTTTGCCCCCTCATCTTTTTCGCAATCTCTCGATAGCAGACGTCAAGGCTCTATTCTTAGCTACTGCTAGATGCTCAGTGGTTAACAGTCGTGCGCAGAAACATTGAGTAGGAGCCGCTAATCTCAATGACTGCGGCTCCGCTCTGACTTATTTCTCATTCAAAAAAGTACGATGGGCCAAAAAACCACATCGTTACTTTAGGCAGTGCACTCGGAATCAATCCCAGCTAAGCGCACCACCTGTTTGGTACTCGATTACGCGAGTCTCAAAGAAATTCTTCTCTTTCTTCAAGTCCATAATCTCGCTCATCCAAGGGAACGGGTTCGTAGTCCCCGGATACTCTTCTTTAAGACCGATCTGCGAAAGACGACGGTTAGCAATAAACTTGAGGTAGTCCTCCATCATCGCCGCATTCATCCCCAACACCCCGCGAGGCATGGTATCGCGAGCGTATTCAATCTCCAGCTGAGTACCCTGCAGAATCATCTGCGAAGCTTCTTCCTTCATCTCAGCATCCCACAAGTGCGGGTTTTCGATTTTGATCTGGTTGATCACGTCGATGCCGAAGTTCAGGTGCATGGATTCGTCGCGCAGGATGTATTGGAACTGCTCGGCGACGCCGGTCATTTTGTTGCGGCGGCCCATGGAGAGGATTTGGGTGAAGCCGCAGTAGAAGAAGATGCCTTCCAGGACGCAGTAGTAGGCGATCAGGTTGCGCAGCAGTTCTTTGTCGGTTTCGACGGTGCCGGTTTCGAACTTCGGATCGGAGATCGAGCGGGTGTATTTGAGGCCCCAAGTGGCTTTTTTCGCGACCGATGGGATCTCGTGGTACATGTTGAAGATCTCGCCTTCATCCATGGCCAGCGATTCGATGCAGTACTGGTAGGCGTGGGTGTGGATCGCTTCCTCGAAAGCTTGGCGCAGGATGTACTGGCGGCATTCCGGGTTGGTGATCAGGCGGTACACGGCCAGGACCAGGTTGTTGGCAACCAGGGAGTCGGCGGTGGAGAAGAAGCCGAGGTTGCGCATGACGATGCGGCGTTCGTCGTCGGTCAGGCCTTCCGGGTCTTTCCAGAGGGCGATGTCGGCGGTCATGTTGACTTCTTGCGGCATCCAGTGGTTTGCGCAACCGTCCAGGTACTTCTGCCAAGCCCAGTCGTACTTGAATGGCACGAGTTGGTTGAGGTCGGCGCGGCAGTTGATCATGCGCTTTTCGTCGACGGCGACACGGGCGGAGGCGCCTTCGAGTTCGGCCAGGCCTTCGGCAACGTCGAGGTTGTCCAGGGCAGCCTTGGCACGGGCGATGGCGGCGGAGTCGGACGCGGTCACGGCACGCGCTTCTTGGGCGGCGACGCCACCGGCGGTGTCGAGGCGGTCCATGTTGGCTTCAGTCGCGTGGCCAGCGTTGGCGCCTTTTACGGCTACTTCGCCCGTGTCTTCTTTGTCGAATTCGTCCCAGCTCAGCATGACGTGTCGTCTCCTGCGTGAGGGCCAGTTGCCCGTGTGATGGTTTTTCACACGGTCGTACTGACCGCGTTGGATCTAAAGGAATCGTTTTTTGCAGCAGCTATACGCAGGCATCAAACAGAATTTTGTACGGAGGATCCGAAGCAGCCGAGGTGCGCAGAAACGTGAACGGCGTCTGCTTGGGCTTCGGACTGACTGTTCATCCCCTGTAAGGGAATATTGCAGGCCCGTTTAAGCCCGCATTATAGGGAAAAAATTGCCTTCGTGGTGCGACCAAGTGGCACTGGGAACGGTCGGCGGGGCGCGTTTTGAGGTTGGAGCGAGGGTTTACAGGGCTTTGGCGGATGAAGTTTTTTTTCGCTTTTTTTTGGCTGGTTTTTGACGGTGGAGTCGGGGTGTGGGTGTCGTTGCGGTCTGTTGATGTGCCGCAAGCCAGACAGGGCACGGCTTACAGGGCGATGCAGAGGGTTTTGTGGACGCGATTGTGTGCAGTTTTCAGCTGAAAATGTTTTGATGCGGTTTTGCTCAAAAAACAGCCAAAATCACTACATGTTGTGGTTTTGGTCGATTTTCAACCACTCCAGACACAACTAAGCCCGACCGAAGTCGGGCCCTAATGTCGCGTTCAGCCATCAGCTGAAACGGGCAGCGCCGACGCGATCTGCACCATCAGCGGCAAGCTTGGCCGCGCCAGTGTGGTCGGCACCGTCAGAAGCCAGTTTCGCAGCACCAGTGTGATCAGCACCATCGGAGGCGAAAGACGCCGAACCGGTATGGTCGTAGCCATCGGAAGCGACAGCCGCATCGCTGGTAAAAGCAGCCGAGCCAGTGCGGTCATAACCGTCGGCGGCAAAAGCGCTGCCGGCCAGTACGGAGAGGGTCAGGGCGAGGATCAGTTGGGTTTTCATGGTAGTGGCTCCAGGTTCGTTGGCGTTTTGTGCCTTGGGTGTGGAATTCATACTACGCCAGTAAATTTGATTAAAAAGAGCAGATAATTGCACTAAACAATCGTATCTATCGATGTATACGGTTCGGCGCTTCATCTGCCTTAAGCAGCGGGCAAATGGGTCGAACCGTTAAGGGGAGTGCGGGTGATTAGCCGTTAGAGCAGCCGTTACCCATAACGCTGTAACGCAGGATGTGGCGTTGGCCTTTGGAGTCGTCGTATTCCATTTTCATCGGAACAACTTCACACACGTTCGGGACTTCGCTCATGGACACGATGTTGGCGATGTCCAGGTGGGTGGAGTAAGTGTATTCCTCAACTACCACGGGTTTTTGCTGTGCGACATCAGTCGGGATCTCGTCTGCCATGGCGGTTGCGCACAGACTGCTGAGGGCCAGAACTAATAAAGCTTTCATTTCAAATTTACCTTTCTAAAGTCGAGAGGGGTCACGCAATCCTTTTGGGATTGCGTGTGGAACTTCAGTACTTGGTTTTTGATTAACTGCCTTCGTGGGGGCTGCAACTTGGTTAATCAGGTTTGCCTTGTTGGCGAGGCTGATTTTAGGCGTCGGGTTTACATTCATATACCCATGCTTTTGATAAACACCTTTCGCGGATTTGGTAACAATCCTTGAAAAGATCAAAAGATCGCAGGCTTCGCCAGCTCCTACAGGGGATGTGGAGGCCCGGGTTGCGTGGCTTCGAGCGGTTTAACGGGATATTCACAGCATTTTGTAGGGGCTTGTTACTACCATCGTCGAATGGTTCTATAGGCCCGGCCCGGCTACAACAGGGTCATACAAAAACAACTATTCCACCGAGGTAAGAAAGATGAGTGCGGCTTCTCTGTATCCCGTTCGTCCCGAGGTAGCAGCCAATACGCTGACTGACGAGGCGACCTACAAAGCCATGTACCAGCAGTCGGTCGTCAACCCGGACGGCTTCTGGCGCGAACAAGCCAAGCGCCTCGACTGGATCAAGCCTTTCACCACGGTGAAGCAGACGTCCTTTGACGATCACCATGTCGACATCAAATGGTTCGCCGACGGCACGCTGAACGTTTCCTACAACTGCCTCGACCGTCATCTGGCCGAGCGCGGTGATCAAATCGCGATTATCTGGGAAGGGGATGACCCGGCCGAGAGCCGCAACATCACCTACCGCGAGCTGCACGAAGAAGTCTGCAAGTTCGCCAACGCCTTGCGCGGCCAGGATGTGCACCGCGGCGACGTGGTGACTATCTATATGCCGATGATCCCCGAAGCCGTGGTCGCCATGCTGGCCTGCACCCGGATCGGCGCGATTCACTCGGTGGTGTTCGGTGGTTTCTCGCCGGAAGCCCTGGCGGGTCGCATCATCGACTGCAAATCCAAAGTGGTGATCACCGCCGATGAAGGCATTCGTGCCGGCAAGAAGATCCCGCTCAAGTCCAACGTCGACGACGCGCTGACCAACCCGGAAACCAGCAGCATCCAGAAAGTCATTGTGTGCAAGCGCACCGGTGGCAACATCAAGTGGAACCAGCATCGCGACATCTGGTACGAAGACCTGATGAAAGTGGCGGGCACTGTCTGCGCGCCGAAAGAAATGGGCGCTGAAGAAGCGCTGTTCATCCTTTACACCTCGGGTTCGACCGGTAAGCCGAAAGGTGTGCAGCACACCACCGCGGGTTATCTGTTGTACGCGGCGCTGACCCACGAGCGCGTGTTCGACTACCGTCCGGGCGAAGTCTACTGGTGCACAGCCGACGTCGGTTGGGTCACCGGCCACACCTATATTGTCTACGGCCCGCTGGCCAATGGCGCGACCACCCTGCTGTTCGAAGGCGTGCCGAACTACCCGGACATCACCCGGGTGGCGAAGATCGTCGACAAGCATAAGGTCAACATCCTCTACACCGCACCAACCGCCATCCGCGCGATGATGGCCTCGGGCAAGGCGGCTGTTGAAGGCGCCGATGGCAGCAGCCTGCGTCTGTTGGGGTCGGTCGGTGAGCCGATCAACCCGGAAGCGTGGGATTGGTACTACAAGAATGTCGGCCAGTCCCGTTGCCCGATCGTCGATACCTGGTGGCAGACCGAGACCGGCGCCACGCTGATGAGCCCGCTGCCGGGTGCGCACGCACTCAAACCGGGTTCAGCGGCTCGACCATTTTTCGGCGTGGTGCCAGCGTTGGTGGACAACCTGGGCAACATCATCGAAGGCGTCGCCGAGGGCAACCTGGTGATTCTCGATTCGTGGCCAGGCCAGGCGCGCACGCTGTATGGCGACCATGACCGCTTCGTCGATACTTACTTCAAGACGTTCCGTGGCATGTATTTCACCGGTGACGGTGCTCGTCGCGACGAAGACGGTTACTACTGGATCACCGGTCGTGTGGATGACGTGCTTAACGTTTCTGGCCACCGGATGGGCACTGCCGAAATCGAAAGCGCGATGGTTGCTCACCCGAAAGTCGCCGAAGCGGCGGTGGTCGGTGTGCCGCATGACATCAAAGGGCAGGGCATCTATGTCTACGTCACCTTGATCGGTGGCGAAGAGCCAAGCGAGCAATTGCGCCTGGAGCTGAAAAACTGGGTGCGTAAGGAGATCGGACCGATTGCTTCGCCGGATGTTATCCAGTGGGCGCCGGGGCTGCCGAAAACCCGTTCGGGCAAGATCATGCGCCGGATTCTGCGCAAGATTGCCACGGCTGAATACGACGGGTTGGGGGATATCTCCACCCTGGCGGATCCGGGCGTGGTGCAGCATTTGATTGATACGCACAAGACCATGAACGTCGCGTAAGCGCGGTTTCTGAGTCGACGAAGCCCTGTCCGGCATTGCGCCGGGTGGGGCTTTTTGTTGACTGATGTTTTTGTGTTGGCAGTACTGGCCTCTTCGCGAGCAAGCCCGCTCCCACATTAAATCTGCGGCGAACACAGAGTGTGTGTCAGACGCAGATCCCCTGTGGGAGCGGGCTTGCTCGCGAAAGCGGTCTGTCAGACACCTGATCAACAACGCCCAATAATTATCGGCCTCACGTGTAGGCGATTTCCCACTGTTACCCCGTCCCAAGAAAGTAACTGAATGTGTAACCGCCCGCCCCGATCCGGGGCATTGGGAAACGCAAAGCCCCGTATCAGGGCCTCTCAACCCCCTCCGAAAAATTAGACATCACGCTGCGCTTGCCGGATTAGAAGGGTTTGCCAATAATAGGCCCGCAATTTGCAGCATAGATCGGTTCACTATCTTTTGCTCTTGCATGAAATTGCGAGGCTGTCAACGTGCCCAAGCGGCATTCTCAGTGCATCTGTAATTTGTTGTCGCATTGAAGAAATATCGGCTTCCGGCCTGTCGTTAGAATGCCGATCACTCGCTCGTCGTTGCTCGCGTTGAAATCAACGTGGGTTTCCAGGACGCAGCACCGCATTCCGGTTTAACCCATTCGCATATTGGGCCTGTGCTCACTCTGCCGTTTTTGCCCTTTACCGATGGAGTCCCAAGATGAAGAAACTTGTGCTGCTTGGCGCCCTGGCACTGTCCGTGCTGTCCCTGCCGACCTTCGCCGATGAAAAACCTCTGAAAATCGGTATCGAAGCTGCTTACCCTCCGTTTGCCTCCAAGGCGCCGGACGGCAGCATTGTTGGTTTTGACTACGACATCGGCAACGCCCTGTGCGAACAGATGCAGGTCAAGTGCGTCTGGGTCGAGCAAGAGTTCGACGGTCTGATCCCGGCACTTAAAGTGCGCAAGATCGACGCGATCCTGTCGTCCATGTCGATCACTGAAGATCGCAAGAAGTCTGTGGACTTCACCAACAAGTACTACAACACCCCGGCTCGCCTGGTCATGAAGGCCGGCACTCAAGTCAGCGAAGGCTTGACTGAGCTCAAGGGTAAGAACATCGGCGTACAACGTGGTTCGATCCATGAGCGTTTCGCCCGCGAAGTCCTGGCCCCGCTGGGTGCCGAGATCAAGCCTTACGGTTCGCAGAACGAAATCTACCTCGACGTAGCTGCCGGCCGCCTCGACGGTACCGTGGCTGACGCAACCCTGCTGGATGACGGCTTCCTGAAAACCGACGCTGGCAAAGGTTTCGCCTTCGTTGGCCCGGCCTTCACCGACGTCAAATACTTCGGCGACGGCGTAGGTATTGCAGTTCGTAAAGGTGACGCACTGAAAGACAAGATCAACGGTGCGATCGCTGCCATTCGCGAGAACGGCAAGTACAAGCAAATCCAGGACAAGTACTTCGCCTTCGATATCTACGGTAAGTAACACGTCCCGGCGACAAGTCCGAAATGGCGCAAGCAACAGGATCTCTGAGGTTTGCGCCATTTTTTCATCCCAACTTTCGAGGACCTGAATCATGTTGAAAGGCTACGGGGCTGTCATCCTCGATGGCGCATGGCTGACGCTTCAGCTCGCCTTGTCGTCCATGGTCTTGGCCATTGTTCTGGGTCTGATCGGCGTTTCGCTGCGTCTGTCCCCGATCCGCTGGCTGGCTTGGCTGGGCGACCTGTATTCCACGGTGATCCGCGGGATTCCCGACCTGGTGCTGATCCTGCTGATTTTCTACGGTGGTCAGGACTTGCTCAACCGCGTCGCACCGATGCTCGGCTTTAACGACTACATCGATCTGAACCCGTTGGCCGCCGGTATCGGCACCCTGGGTTTCATCTTCGGTGCGTACCTGTCCGAAACCTTCCGTGGCGCCTTCATGGCGATCCCCAAAGGTCAGGCAGAAGCCGGCATGGCGTACGGCATGAGCAGTTTTCAGGTGTTCTTCCGGGTGTTGGTGCCGCAGATGATTCGCCTGGCGATTCCAGGTTTCACCAACAACTGGCTGGTATTGACCAAGGCGACCGCGCTGATTTCGGTAGTGGGCCTGCAAGACATGATGTTCAAGGCCAAGCAGGCGGCAGATGCCACCCGCGAGCCTTTCACCTTCTTCCTCGCAGTGGCGGCGATGTACCTGGTGATCACCAGCGTCTCGTTGCTGGCATTGCGTCACCTTGAGAAGCGCTACTCGGTAGGCGTAAGGGCGGCTGATCTATGATCTTCGACTACAACGTCATTTGGGAGGCCCTGCCGCTGTACTTCGGCGGCCTGGTGACCACCCTCAAGTTGCTCGCGCTGTCGCTGTTCTTTGGTCTGTTGGCGGCGTTGCCGCTGGGGCTGATGCGCGTCTCCAAGAACGCAGTCGTCAACATGAGCGCCTGGCTGTTCACCTACGTGATCCGCGGCACGCCGATGCTGGTGCAGCTGTTCTTGATCTACTACGGTTTGGCGCAATTCGAAGCGGTGCGTGAAAGCTTCATGTGGCCGTGGCTGTCCAGCGCAACGTTCTGTGCGTGCCTGGCTTTCGCGATCAACACCAGCGCCTACACCGCTGAAATCATCGCCGGCAGCCTGCGCGCTACGCCGAACGGTGAGATCGAAGCGGCCAAGGCCATGGGCATGTCGCGCTACAAAATGTACAAGCGCATCCTGTTGCCGTCGGCCCTGCGCCGGGCGCTGCCGCAGTACAGCAACGAAGTGATCATGATGCTGCAGACCACCAGTCTGGCGTCCATCGTGACCCTGATCGACATCACCGGTGCCGCGCGCACGGTCAACGCCCAGTTCTACTTGCCGTTCGAGGCTTACATCACGGCGGGTGTGTTCTACCTGTGCCTGACCTTCATTCTGGTGAAGATCTTCAAACTGGCCGAGCGCCGCTGGCTGGGCTATATGGCCCCGCGGAAGCACTGATATGGAACGCATCGATCATTCATTGCCGTGGAGTCACCTGGGCAGCGAACGCCAGATTTCGGTGTTCCGCTTCGGCCGCGGCGAGCGCAAGGCTTACATTCAGGCCAGCCTGCACGCCGATGAACTGCCGGGGATGCGTACCGCTTGGGAGCTGAAAAAGCGCCTGACCGAACTCGAAGCCCAAGGCTTGTTGAACGGCGTCATTGAACTGGTGCCCGTGGCCAACCCGCTGGGCCTCGGCCAATTGCTGCAAGGCAATCATCAAGGGCGTTTCGAGGCGGGCAGCGGCAAGAACTTCAACCGGGATTTCGTCGAGCTCAGCGCGCCAGTGGCCGCCGAACTGGAAGGGCGCCTGGGGGATGATCCTCACGCCAATATTCACTTGATCCGCCAAGCCATGAGCGACGCCTTGGCGGCATTGCCACCGGCGGCGAGTCAGCTACAAGGCATGCAGCGCGTCTTGCTCAGCCATGCCTGCACGGCTGACGTGGTGCTGGATTTGCATTGCGATGCCGAAGCGGCGCTGCACATGTACGCGTTGCCGCAACACTGGCCGCAATGGCGTTCGCTCGCCGCACACCTGAATGTGAAAGTGGGCCTGCTGGCGGAAGACTCCGGCGGCAGTTCCTTTGACGAAGCCTGTTCGCTGCCGTGGCTGCGTCTGTCGCGCCACTTTCCGGATGCGCAGATTCCACTGGCGTGCCTGGCGACTACCATTGAACTGGGCGGTCAGGCCGATACCACTCGCGCCGATGCCGTAGCGTACGCCGAAGGCATTCTGGCGTTCCTCGCCGAGCAAGGCCTGATCAGCGGAGAATGGCCGAAACCGGCCCAGGACGCGTGCGAAGGCATGCCGTTCGAAGGCACTGAATTGTTGTTCGCACCGCACCCGGGTGTGGTGAGTTTCCTGCGTAAACCCGGTGAATGGGTTGAAGCTGGCGATGAGATTTTCGAAGTGATCGATCCGTTGGCGGATCGGGTCAGCACGGTGTGTGCTGGTACGTCCGGGGTGCTGTTTGCCATTGAACGGCTGCGTTATGCCCAACCCGGTTTCTGGCTGGCCAAGGTGGCGGGGCGCGAAGCGCTGCGTCACGGGCGCTTGCTCAACGACTGACTGACTGTTTTTGTGAGAACCGACCGCATGTACAAACTTGAAGTCCAAGACCTGCATAAACGCTATGGCAGTCACGAAGTGCTCAAGGGCGTGTCCCTGAAAGCGGCGGCTGGCGATGTGATCAGCATCATCGGCTCCAGTGGCTCCGGCAAAAGTACTTTCCTGCGCTGCATCAACCTGCTTGAGCAGCCACACGCAGGCAGGATTCTGCTCAATAACGAAGAGCTGAAACTGGTCGCCAACAAGGAAGGCGCGCTGAAAGCCGCCGACCCGAAACAGTTGCAACGCATGCGTTCGCGCCTGTCGATGGTGTTCCAGCATTTCAATCTGTGGTCACACATGACCGCGATGGAAAACATCATGGAAGCGCCGGTCCACGTGCTCGGCATGACCAAGGCCGAAGCTCGCGAAAAGGCTGAGCACTACCTGAACAAGGTCGGTGTGGCGCATCGCAAGGACGCTTACCCGGGCCACATGTCGGGCGGCGAACAACAGCGCGTGGCGATTGCCCGTGCGCTGGCGATGGAACCTGAGGTGATGCTGTTCGACGAACCGACCTCGGCCCTCGATCCGGAACTGGTCGGTGACGTGCTGAAAGTCATGCAAGCCCTGGCGCTGGAAGGCCGGACCATGGTGGTGGTGACGCACGAAATGGGCTTTGCCCGTGAAGTGTCGAACCAACTGGTGTTCCTGCACAAAGGTGTCGTCGAAGAGAGCGGCAACCCGCGTGAAGTACTGGTCAATCCACAGTCCGAACGCTTGCAACAATTCCTCTCGGGCAGCCTGAAGTAATCGCTCCCGTTACGCACCAAATTAGGTCATGCTGCGCACCGCGCGCCAGATGGTCTAATTTGGTTGCAGCCGCCTTCGGCCTTTAACACTGTTTTAGTTTCGGATTGCCCGCCATGACTGCCCATCGAATTGGTTTCCTGATTTGGCCCAGCACTAAAGCTCTGACGCTTGCGCTGGCTGAGGAGGCCTTGCGTGTTGCTCAGCGTGTGCATCCAGACGTTGTCTACGAACTGTCGTTCTTGCAGGCCGAACCGCCGACCGAAGGCGCCTGGCAATTGCCCGGTGAGCCTTGGGCCGGCAAGCTCGAAAATTTCCAGAAGTTGTTTTTGCTCGCCGATGAGCCGCCGACCGCACTTGCGCCGGCCCTCAGCAGTTCGCTCAAACAACTGGTGCGTGCCGGTTGTGTGATTGGCGGTTTGTCCGCTGGTGTTTATCCGTTGGCGCAGTTGGGTTTGCTCGACGGTTATCGCGCGGCTGTGCATTGGCGCTGGCAGGACGATTTCGCCGAGCGTTTCCCGAAAGTCATCGCCACCAGTCATTTGTTTGACTGGGATCGCGATCGCTTGACCGCGTGCGGCGGCCTGTCGGTGCTCGATTTGCTGCTGGCCGTATTGGCCCGCGATCACGGCGCCGAACTGGCCGGTGCGGTCTCGGAAGAACTGGTGGTCGAACGCATCCGTGAAGGCGGCGAACGCCAGCGCATTCCACTGCAAAACCGCCTCGGCTCCAGCCATCCGAAGCTCACCCAAGCGGTGTTGCTGATGGAAGCCAACATCGAAGAACCGCTGACCACCGACGAAATCGCCCAACACGTGTGCGTGTCCCGTCGGCAGTTGGAACGGATCTTCAAGCAATACCTCAACCGTGTGCCGAGCCAGTACTACCTGGAGCTGCGCCTGAACAAGGCCCGGCAGATGTTGATGCAAACCAGCAAGTCGATCATCCAGATCGGCCTGTCCTGTGGCTTCTCTTCGGGGCCGCACTTCTCCAGCGCCTATCGCAACTTCTTCGGTGCCACGCCGCGGGAAGATCGCAACCAGCGGCGCAGCAGCAGCCCGTTCGAGTTGTCGTCGGTACCTTCAGAGCGTGGTTGATTTTCGGTTATTGCTCTATCTCTGAGTCGTCTGAATCGGACACCTCCATCTCGGCAGTGTTAAAGATTTCCTCAACGCCAAAATCGGTGCCGTTTTGCCTGAAGTAAGCACGCAACAGTTGCAGGCTTCGCTCAGAAAGCGGATTGCCAAGCAGGTTGATGCTCTCGCCCATTTCCATGGGCAGTTCGAGGATGTCGCTAGGTAGCTCTCGAATGGCGTTATTGCTCAGGTTGGCAATGTCGAGCGCTTCCAGTTTCAACAACCCTGGCGGTAACTCGGTGATGTGCGTGTGGCTCAGGATGAGCGTGGACAAATTTGGCATCTGACTGACATCGGGTGTCAGCAGTAGCGGGTTATTACTCAGGTCCAGAAAGTCCAGGCGTTCCATGCCGGCCAGCGCCGCCACCGTGTCGTCCGTCAGGCTGATTCGGCAGTTGGGCAGCACCAATGCCACCAGCTCACCCAGGTTGAATACCGACGGCGGAATATTGCCCAGGCTGTAGTCGCGAATGGTCAGCCCCTTGAGTTTGGGGAAGCACCTCAGGAATCCATCGGAAACCGACGTCAACCCGCTGTAGCTATGCAGGTAAAGATGGGAAACGTGGCTGAAGTCAGCACTCAGTGTGGGCAACTCGCCGGTGACTATCAGTGACAGGCTGAGCTCATAAGAGGGTTCAAGGGTTTCGTTAAAGTCATCCAGTTCGGTTTCCCGGCGCCAGCCTTGTTCAACGATCCGTTTGAATTCATCCCGAGTGTTGTGCTCGATCAGCAGTTGCTGTGCGCTGAAGGGTTCGCCGCTGAGCGGGTGCAGCGGGGGAATGTTGCCGGTCCACGTCGCGAGGTCGGTGCTCAGGGTGGCGTACTCTGTCTCCAGTCGGCTGAGCTCGATTCGCCCTGCCGCCAGCGTGCCGGGCAGGCTGTACACAAAATCGCTGGCCTGTTCGCGATCCATACTCGGGTAAAGGGCGGCAATCCGCTCGATATCGCCCAGTTCGGCGTACACGCCCAAGTCTTCACGAGTCTTCTGAAAGTAGGTTTTCACCCGATTTTGCGTGCCGATGGATAAGGGGTTATCAGCGAAATCGAAACCGTTGCCCTTGCTCGCGGGCAACTCGAACAGTTCGGCTGGCAGCTCCACAATCCGGTTGTTCGAGAAAATCCCGGTTTTCAGCTGTGGACGACTGAACAGGCCGGGTGGAAGGCTGGAGATACCGGTCTCGCCCAGGTCTATGTAGTCCAGTTGATTCATGGCCTCGACACTGAATACCCGCCCCAACGGATTCTTGTACAACTCCAGCGTACGCATCCGATTCAAGGACGAAAGCGTTGCCTGAGATTCGGCGGTCAACGCGATCCCGCAATTACTCAGGACCAGTTGATCAAGATTCGGCAATGAGGGCAGGACGTCGGGCAGTGTGGCCAAGGGAATATTGCGCACTTCCATGCGGCGCAAACCGGTGAAGTGGCGCAGGAACTCATGAGTACCGCGTGTCGCCTCGCCACCTTCGAGGGTCAGGTAGGCAATGTGGCTGAAATCCGCCTGAATAGTCGGCAACTCTCCAATGATGGGCCGAGTGAACCTGAACATGTAGCCGCGATCGCCGGCATCCTGATCGCCGTCGTTGAGCGCGGTCTGGCGGCGCCAGCAGCGTTGCAGTTCATCTGCGAGCAGTGCGCGGTTGCGTCGGGAGGCGGTGATCTGGCGGGCGCTGAGTTGGGCGCCGGTTTCCGGGTGATAAGGGGGGATTGCACTGCACCAGATACGCAGTTCGTTAATCAGTCGGTTGTATTCGTCGAAGAGCCTCGAAAGTTCTATTCGAGCGCCCGTGGGGTGGCGTTGCAACCCCAGGGTAAAACGCTCCACCTCCTCAAGGGTGAAGGAAGGGTAGAGGTCCCTGACATGGTCTTGCAGTGACGCGGCTGCGGGGGGGCGTTGAGGATAGTCCGCGCCGCCGGGCAGGCGCATGAGGTTCGGGTCGTAGTGTGGTTTGCGCAGTGGGGTTAGCGCCAGGAGCTTTTGCAGTTCCTCGTGGTCCAGCGCGTGTTCAGCGATCAATTGTTTGAGCGTCGAGCCTTGCCCTGTCTGCAGATTCATTGCGTTGCGTTCGCTGTCGGGCAATGCCCGCAACAGTGCGTTATAGAGGTCTTCAGCTCCGGACAGTTCTTCTCCGAGATCGTTGTAGGCCTGGTACTCCCCGTCTATGAGCTGGACCAGCACCTTGCGCATGGACGCCTCAGGATTGCCGATCGTATCGATGGTTTTCCCGTTGAATGAAAAACGGTTGACGTCGACTCGAACCTCCCCCGACCAGCCACGCAGGCGCGGTAGCGAGTGCATGACCAGCCGATCGGTGTCGGGGTTGTTCTGCGACGAAAGCTCCAGACCTTCGCGGGCGCGCACGGCGCGGACATGTTGTTGTGCCCAGCGCGCCAGTTCATGGAGTCCTGACGGGACTGTGCCCTGTTCCAGTTGCTGTAGCTCATTTCCGCTGGCGGTGTTCAATAGTTCTTCGGCAACACTGCTCGGCAAGCCTGAAACAGTGTCCATGAGACGTTGGGTCAGTGGGTCGGCCTTGGTTTCCTGCGCCCGATAGCGTGCGTCGAACAATGAGCGTTGCTGTTTGAATGCGATCTGCGCCAGACGGCTTCTAAGGTTCCTGGCTCGTGCTTCGAGCGCCAGCGCAGGTGCGCCGAATGTTTCGTCAAACAGCACTTTTATTTCATCTTCACTCAAGCACAGTAGCGCCGTTTTCAGCACATCGGCGCTGCTGACGGGGACGTCATAGAGGTGTACGCCGTGGGGCAGGCTGTTTGCGCTTTGCCATGTCGTGTGGCCTTCGCTGTCGATCAGACGCAACGCTTTGTTTTCCGGCCATGGAAAGTGTTCTGTCAGCAGTTGCAATTGGGTCGGTCGATCCGCCGTCTGCCAACGTTGTGAATGCTCACTGCCGATCCGTTCGATAAAGGTCTGGATGTCCTTGTCGATCTTGAAGCGTTTGAGCGTATCGGCCACGAGCGGCGGCAGTGGGGCGTTGTCGACGTGCATCCGGCGTAACGCGTTTTCGTGGTGGCCGCTGATCTTCAGTACTTGCTCGCGTTCGCTGCTGGAGAGCGAATCGGCCAAATACCCCAGGCGCCGCAATAGCGTGTCACGGTCCCAGGTCAGCGGTTTTTCGATCGCTGTGTGCCAGGCCCCGTTGCTATTGTGTTCCAGCAACGGTTTGTAGGCGTCGGGGCGGGTTGGATGGTCAATTTGAAACTGACCGATCCTTGTGTCGTGAGTCACGGCGTAGTGTTTGTTTTCCAGCGCCAGGATGGCGTTTCCCTCGTGGGGGTACAGACCCAGGTTGTTGGGTTTGCTGTCGGTTGCCAGGGAGATGTTCTGCTCGTAGGGTTTGAGGTCGCCGTTCCAGTAACGGGTTCGACCGTCAGCTGATTGCGCGGGAATGAAACGGTCAATGAAATCCACGCATGCCTTGGGCATTACGTTGCGAAACTCTCCCGCAACAAGGGTGCCTCCCGCTGCGAACGCTCCCAGTTGAACCAGCGATTCGATGAACTCCAGGGTGTGTGTGAGGGCTTGATGTGTCAGGCCTTGCGACCATTCGACGATTGATTCGAAAGCCTCGTCCAGCAGTTGATAAACCATATAAGCCATCATCAACTCGCCCAGAACGGGGACAAACGGCAGTGCAACGAAAGCGGCAATCTGCAGCAGTGTCGAAGCGATGCTGCTGAAGGAATCCCAAAGCTCCCATCGAGCCTTACGGTCGGCACTGGCGGTGGACACGGCAAGCGTGCGCGCATCATTGAGAATCTTGTCGAGTTTTCGTTGATACAGGTGCTCCCACAGATCGCCGGCGATGGGTGTAGCGCAAAACTGCAAATTCATATGCTTGGCGGGCGAATCACGCCAGGAGGGCAGTGGGTCGCCGGAGGCGCGCGGATGCCAGGTGGTTTGCGTCAGACGGCTGTTCAGGTTGGCGAAGAAGTAGCCACGATCGCCATGGGCGACGAAGCGGCTGAAAAAGTGCTGGTAATCGCCCGAGCGTAATTTTTGGCTGAGTTCGATCATGAAGTGTCCGCTGGACGGATATTCCTTGATCGGGTGCTGCGGATCATCAGGTAGGTAGGCGATAACCCTCACTGCACCACGGTGCTGCTCCAGATCCGGGGCGAACAGGATGATGCCGGTTAGCTGCGCGGACATCATCGTCAGGTCATGACACAGCAAGGGTTTGCCATCGAGCAGCATGCCTTGCACGCCGTTCACCAGCCCGGAAATGGACCGGTAGGCGTCTTCCTTTAGCGTGTCTTTCTGAAGGCGCGCCAGCTCCAGCGCCATACGTAGCGCGGCTTTATGGCTTTGCTTGATCTGCGGGCGCAAAACGGCCGCGACTACTGGATTGCTCACGCCAAGGTTGTCTTCGAGCCAGGCCCGATATTGCCCACCGATATCCAGCTCGCGGCATAGCGTCGTGAAGGCGTTGATCGTCAGTTTGTCTTTGATGTAATTCAGGGTTTCGAATTGACCGGCGGGGGATGGCTGGGTGATGAAGGTTGAATCTGTCTCGTGGGCGCCTTCGCCGGTCTCTGACCGTTCGAAGTTGTGCAGGGCGGCATCGAGCAGCGACACCGTCCAGGTCCGGGCGGCCCCCGACTTGACCGGGAACCAGGGGATTGAGGCCGGGATGTAGAGGCGCAAGAACGTGGCGCTCACATCGAGATCCAGGCCGTAGCGTTGCTTTATCGCGTCACGCAGCAAGGGTTCGCCAAAAGCTCGGGCGTCTTGCAGGTGTTCCAGGCGCTCGTCCACGGTGTTCTGGGCCGTCCAGTAGGCGGCATTGAGACGCTTCAGCACGCGGTGTTGGCCGGTCGAGGCGTTACGGAACTCATCTCGCAGAAGCGGCGTGGTTTTTCCCAGCGCAATCCGCCGTTTGGTTGAGGCCTTGAGCAGCCACTGAGGCATATTATTGGCCAGATGTTCGAAATGGCCATCCGGATGGATTGGCCATACCGGTGTCGACGACTGATTGGAAAGATTCACGGGTTTCATCCTTGAATAGGGCGGCACCCAAGGAAACCCGTTTTGACAAAGGCATGTGCGGTACATAGTTACCGCACATTCACCAACGACTTGAAATCTAATGTCGCCCGCGCTGCCGCTAATCCCGTGCATCGGTTTAAACTGCGCCTTTGCGACGGTATATGTCGCATTGCCGTAAACCCGGCTGAAACCGGGGTTTGCGCTATAAGAAGTTGTCGCTTGGCGGCAAGGCCGGGCTGAAAACTGTCCTTACAATCCCCTCATCGCTCGCCAGTTTCAGGCGAGTGTTCCTCATCAGGAGACTCCGATGTCCGTTGAGCACGCTGCGGTACAACGCGCCGATTTCGACCAGGTAATGGTTCCCAACTACGCGCCTGCCGCATTCATCCCTGTGCGTGGTGCCGGTTCCCGCGTTTGGGACCAGTCTGGCCGCGAGCTGATCGACTTCGCCGGCGGGATTGCCGTTAACGTCTTGGGCCATGCGCACCCGGCGCTGGTCAGTGCATTGACCGAACAGGCGAACAAGCTGTGGCACGTGTCCAACGTGTTCACCAATGAGCCGGCCCTGCGCCTGGCGCATAAGCTGATCGACGCCACTTTTGCCGAGCGCGTGTTCTTCTGCAACTCGGGCGCCGAAGCCAACGAGGCCGCCTTCAAGCTGGCCCGTCGCGTCGCGTTCGATCGTTTCGGCAGCGAGAAGTACGAAATCATCGCCGCGCTGAACAGCTTCCACGGCCGCACCCTGTTCACCGTGAACGTGGGTGGCCAGTCGAAGTACTCCGACGGCTTCGGTCCTAAAATCACCGGCATCACCCACGTTCCTTACAACGATCTGGCTGCTCTTAAAGCTGCCGTTTCCGATAAGACTTGCGCCGTGGTGCTGGAACCGATCCAGGGCGAGGGCGGCGTACTGCCGGCCGAGCTGGCTTACCTGCAAGGCGCCCGCGAGCTGTGCACCGAGCACAACGCGCTGCTGGTGTTCGACGAAGTGCAAACCGGTATGGGCCGCAGCGGCAAGCTGTTCGCCTACCAGCATTACGGCGTGACCCCGGACATCCTGACCAGCGCCAAGAGCCTGGGCGGTGGTTTCCCGATCGCGGCGATGCTGACCACCGAAGCGTTGGCCAAGCACCTGGTCGTCGGCACCCACGGCACCACTTACGGCGGCAACCCGCTGGCGTGCGCTGTCGCAGAAGCCGTGATCGACGTGATCAACACCCCTGAAGTGCTGAGCGGCGTCAACGCCAAGCACGACAAGTTCAAGGCTCGCCTGGAGCAGATCGGCGAGAAATACGGCCTGTTCACTCAAGTGCGAGGCCTGGGCCTGTTGATCGGTTGTGTGCTGAGCGATGCCTGGAAAGGCAAGGCCAAGGACATCTTCAACGCCGCCGAGCGTGAAGGCCTGATGATTCTGCAAGCCGGCCCGGACGTGATTCGTTTCGCGCCAAGCCTGGTGGTTGAAGACGCTGACATCGATGCAGGGCTGGACCGTTTCGAACGCGCTGCGGCGAAACTGACTCAAGCCTGATAGACCCTTCGACGCCTGACTGTTCGGGCGTCGAACCCAATTTTTTATGCCGGGCCAGATTCAATGTGGGACTGGGCTTGTTGTGGCGAGGGGGCTTGCCCCCGTTCGGTTGCGAAGCAATCGTAAATCGGTCACCTCTTTCTGACTGAAAGATCGTGGTAACTGGTTTTAAGGGCGCTTCGCACCCCAACGGGGGCAAGCCCCCTCGCCACACAAGCCCGGTCCCACATTAGTCCGAGTGTTTGCAATGACTGCCCGGTTATTTTTCCTAAAAGAGTTTTCGAGAAAGGAGTGACACCATGCTGGTGATGCGCCCCGCGCAAATGGCTGATCTGGGCGAGGTACAGCGTCTGGCTGCGGACAGCCCGATTGGTGTCACTTCCTTGCCGGATGACGTTGAACGCCTGAGCGACAAGATCGCGGCAAGCGAAGCCTCGTTTTCCGCTGAAGTCAGCTTCAACGGTGAAGAGAGCTATTTCTTTGTCCTCGAAGACATCGCCACCGGCAAACTGGTGGGCTGCTCGGCCATCGTTGCGTCGGCCGGTTATTCCGAGCCGTTCTACAGTTTCCGTAATGAAACCTTCGTGCATGCCTCCCGCGAGCTGAAGATTCATAACAAGATCCACGTGCTCTCCCAGTGCCACGACCTGACCGGCAACAGCTTGCTGACCAGCTTCTACGTGCAACGAGAACTGGTGGGCTCGCCTTGGGCGGAACTCAATTCCCGTGGTCGTCTGCTGTTTGTCGCCAGCCACCCGGAACGCTTCGCCGATTCGGTCGTGACCGAGATCGTCGGTTACAGCGACGAGAATGGCGATTCGCCGTTCTGGGACGCCATCGGTCGCAACTTCTTCGACCTCAACTACGCCGCTGCCGAGCGTCTGTGTGGTCTGAAGAGCCGGACTTTCCTGGCCGAACTGATGCCGCATTACCCGATCTATGTGCCGCTGCTGCCGGACTCCGCTCAAGAAGCGATGGGCCAGGTGCACCCGCGTGCGCAAATCACCTTCGACATACTGATGCGCGAAGGCTTCGAGACTGATCATTACATCGACATTTTCGACGGCGGCCCGACCCTGCACGCCCGCGTCTCGGGGATTCGTTCGATCGCCCAGAGCCGTGTGGTCCCGGTGAAAATCGGTGAGCCGGTCAAAGGCGCCGGTCGTCAGTACCTGGTAGCCAACGCCCAGTTGCAGGATTACCGCGCCGTATTGCTCGAGCTCGATTACGCGCCGGGCAAACCCGTGACCCTGGATCTTGAAGCGGCCGAGGCCTTGGGCGTCGGTGAAGGTGCCAGCGTGCGCCTGGTAGCGGTTTAACGCCTGCCGTTGTGTCTAGAAAGAATGCCTGAAAAGCAGCGAGTTTCACGGGTGGCGCAAGCGGCCCGTTTGAGGAGATAGCATGATCGTTCGTCCCGTACGCAGCAGCGATTTACCCGCTCTGATCGACCTGGCCCGCAGCACCGGCACCGGCCTGACCACCTTGCCGGCCAACGAAGAACGTCTGGCCCATCGGGTCGGCTGGGCCGAGAAGACCTTCCGCGGCGAAGCCGGGCGGGGCGATGCGGACTACCTGTTCGTGCTCGAAGACGACAACGGTCGCGTGGTGGGCATTTCCGCCATCGCCGGTGCCGTCGGCATGCGTGAGCCTTGGTACAACTTCCGGGTTGGCCTGACTGTCAGTGCATCGCAAGAGCTGAACATCTACCGCGAAATTCCAACGCTATTCCTGGCCAACGACCTGACTGGTAACTCCGAGTTGTGCTCGCTGTTCCTGCACGCCGATTACCGTACAGGCCTCAATGGCCGCATGTTGGCCAAGGCGCGGATGGTGTTCATCGCTGAATTCCCGCAACTGTTTGGCAACAAGATCATTGCCGAAATGCGCGGTGTGTCCGATGAAGCCGGGCGTTCGCCGTTCTGGGAAAGCCTGGGCCGACACTTCTTCAAAATGGAATTCAGCCAGGCGGATTACCTCACGGGTGTTGGCAACAAGGCGTTCATCGCCGAGCTGATGCCGAAGTTTCCGCTGTACACCTGCTTCCTGTCGCCAGACGCACGCAACGTGATCGGTCAGGTTCACCCTGATACCGAACCGGCCCTGGCCATGCTCAAAAGCGAAGGTTTCAGCTATCAGGGCTACGTCGACATTTTCGACGCAGGCCCGGCAGTGGAGTGCGAAACCAGCAAGATCCGAGCGGTACGCGACAGCCAGGCGCTGGTGCTGGCCATCGGCACGCCGGGTGACGATGCCACGCCATTCCTGATTCACAACCGCAAGCGCGAAGACTGCCGGATCACTGCCGCGCCAGCACGCTTCGCCGCCGGTACTTTGGTGGTCGATCCGCAGACCGCCAAACGCCTTCAACTCAACGCCGGTGATCAAGTGCGCGCCGTTCCGTTGTCCGCTGCTCGGGAGTCGAAATAATGAATTCGCTATACATCGCAGGTGAATGGCTGGCTGGCCAGGGTGAAGCTTTTCAATCGCTGAACCCAGTGACCCAACAAGTACTGTGGACCGGCGAAGGCGCGACCACTGCTCAGGTTGAATCGGCCGTGCAAGCCGCGCGTCAGGCGTTCCCGGGCTGGGCCCGTCGGACCCTGGACGAGCGCATCGCAGTGCTGGAAGCCTTTGCCGCCGCCCTAAAGAACCACGCTGACGAACTGGCTCGCTGCATCGGTGAAGAAACCGGCAAACCCCTGTGGGAAGCGGCGACTGAAGTCACCAGCATGGTCAACAAGATTGCGATCTCGGTACAGAGCTACCGCGAACGTACCGGCGAGAAGAGCGGCCCGTTGGGCGACGCCACCGCGGTATTGCGCCACAAGCCACACGGCGTGGTGGCGGTGTTTGGTCCTTACAATTTCCCGGGTCACTTGCCAAACGGTCACATCGTACCGGCGCTGCTGGCCGGTAACAGCGTGCTGTTCAAGCCAAGCGAACTGACCCCGAAAGTCGCTGAACTGACGGTCAAGTGCTGGATCGAAGCCGGCCTGCCGGCAGGTGTGTTGAACCTGCTGCAAGGTGCTCGCGAAACGGGTATCGCACTGGCGGCGAACTCGGGCATCGACGGTTTGTTCTTCACCGGTTCCAGCCGTACCGGCAATCACTTGCACCAACAATTCGCCGGTCGTCCGGACAAGATCCTCGCGCTGGAAATGGGCGGTAACAACCCGCTGGTGGTCGACGAGGTCGCTGATCTTGATGCCGCCGTTTACACCATCATCCAGTCGGCGTTCATTTCTGCCGGTCAGCGTTGCACCTGTGCTCGCCGCTTGCTGGTGCCGCAAGGCGCCTGGGGTGACACCTTGCTGGCGCGTCTGGTAGCGGTCAGCTCGACGATTGAAGTCGGTGCATTTGATCAAACGCCTGCGCCGTTCATGGGCTCGGTGATTTCCCTCGGCGCGGCGAAAGCGTTGATGGATGCACAGGAACATTTGCTGGCGAATGGTGCCGTCGCGCTGCTGGAAATGACTCAACCGCAGGCTCAGGCAGCCTTGCTGACGCCAGGTATTCTTGATGTCAGCGAAGTGGCTGATCGTCCTGACGAAGAGCTGTTCGGCCCGTTGCTGCAAGTGATCCGCTACGCTGATTTTG
Organism: Pseudomonas sp. ASL4; assembly: GCF_056680395.1. Taxonomy (NCBI): domain Bacteria; kingdom Pseudomonadati; phylum Pseudomonadota; class Gammaproteobacteria; order Pseudomonadales; family Pseudomonadaceae; genus Pseudomonas; species Pseudomonas sp. ASL4. The sequence goes on from NZ_CM155280.1 coordinate 2,462,117, forward strand.
AAGCGGCGATCGCTGAAGCCAACGACACGGACTATGGTCTGGCCGCCGGTTTGCTGTCGGATTCCGAAGCACGTTATCAGCAGTTCTGGCTGGAAAGCCGCGCCGGTATCGTCAACTGGAACAAGCAACTGACCGGTGCTGCGAGCAGCGCGCCATTTGGCGGCGTCGGTGCTTCGGGTAACCATCGCGCCAGCGCTTATTACGCGGCAGATTACTGTGCGTACCCGGTGGCTTCGCTGGAAACCCCGAGCCTGGTCATGCCTGCCTCGCTGACGCCTGGCGTGCGGATGTCGTAACGCCCATTCGCGAGCAGGCTCGCTCCCACATGGATTACGCAAAACTTGTGGGAGAGAGCCTGCTCGCGATGGCCGCGACACGTTGTACTGAATTGTTACTTGATGCCTATAAAAACAGATTCTCGTGGAGCCTCGCTGATGAAATCCTATGAAGTCAATTTTGACGGTCTAGTGGGGCCGACCCATAACTACGGCGGCCTGTCCTACGGCAACGTCGCGTCCCAAAGCAACAGCCAGCAGTCTTCGAATCCGAAGGAAGCGGCGTTGCAAGGACTGGCGAAAATGAAAGCCCTGATGGAAATGGGCTTTCAACAAGGCGTACTGGCACCGCAAGAGCGTCCGGACGTTGCTGCATTGCGCCGTTTGGGTTTCAGCGGCACCGACGCTCAGGTGATCGAACAGGCCGCTAAAGATGCAATGCCGCTGTTGGTCGCCAGTTGCTCAGCCTCGAGCATGTGGGTAGCCAACGCCGCCACCGTCAGCCCAAGTGCTGACACCGCCGATGGCCGTGTGCATTTCACCGCTGCCAACCTGAACTGCAAATATCACCGTAGCATCGAACACCCGACCACCAGCCGCGTGCTGGGCGCGATGTTCGCTGACCAGAAGCACTTTGCTCACCACGCCGCATTGCCGGCCGTGGCGCAGTTCGGCGACGAAGGCGCGGCCAACCACACCCGTTTCTGCCGTGAATATGGCGAAGCCGGCGTCGAGTTCTTCGTGTTCGGTCGCAGCGCATTCGATACCCGTTACCCGGCACCGCAGAAATACCCGGCGCGACAGACCCTCGAAGCTTCCCAGGCTGTGGCTCGTTTGCACGGTTTGAGCGATGACGGCGTGGTCTACGCGCAACAGAATCCTTCGGTGATCGATCAGGGCGTGTTCCATAACGACGTGATCGCAGTGGGTAATGGCGAGGTCTTGTTCTATCACGAGGACGCGTTCCTCGACACCGAACAGATGCTGGCCGAGCTTTCCGGAAAACTCGCCAAGGTCGGTGGGAAATTTCAGTCTGTCTGCGTACCGCGTTCCGCGGTAACCGTCGAAGATGCAGTTCGGTCCTACTTGTTCAATAGCCAACTGCTGTCGCGTCCTGACGGCTCCATGCTGTTGATCGTGCCGGAAGAGTGCCGTGGCAACGAGCGTGTCTGGCAGTACCTGCAAGGTTTGACCAGCTCTGGCGGGCTGATCCGCGAAGTGAAAGTTTTCGATCTGAAGCAGAGCATGCAGAACGGCGGTGGCCCGGCTTGCCTGCGACTTCGCGTCGCCCTCAACGAAACCGAACTGGCGGCCGTCAATCCAGGGGTTATCATGACGGCACCGTTGTACGGCACATTGACCGAATGGGTCGACAAGCACTACCGCGACCGCATGACCGAAAACGATCTGGCGGACCCGCAATTGCTGCTTGAGTGCCGGACGGCACTGGATGAACTGACGCAAATCCTTAAACTGGGCGCGGTTTATCCATTCCAGATCAATTGAACGTCGGCGCGCGCTCTACCTGAGCGTGCGCTGCTTCATCTCAAACGAGAGCGTAAAAAACATGAGCGATACCCTGCAGCTGATCCTTGAAGACACCGACGGCACGCAACTGGAAACCTCCTGCACCCGCGTCGCGGTCATGTGGCAAGGCAAAGAGCTGTGGATCCAGCAAGACGGCCGCGGCCAACTGCTGATCGGCGTCGACGTCGAAGAAGGCGATGCTGAATACGCCAACCTGCTGCTGCGCCCATTGGCGACTAATCTGGTAAGTCTGCAACTGGAAATGGAACCGGCCGAAGTCGGTGACGAAAACCACGTGCACGGCCCGGATTGCGCACACGACCACTAAGGAAATCGCTCTATGCTCGCCCTCGGCAAACTGCTTGAACTGACCCTCGCCGGCCGCGAACCGGCGGAGAAGACTCAACTGACTGTCGAAGGCGTGCGGATGCGCTGGTTGAGCGAAGGCGCGCTGGAAGTCCGGCCACCTGAAGCGCGGGACAATGGCCTGGACCTGCTGCTGTCAGCCGGTATCCATGGCAACGAAACAGCGCCGATCGAGTTGCTTGATCGCCTGTTGCATGACATCGCCCGCGGCGATCTTAAACCGCGCGCACGTATTCTGTTCCTGTTCGGTAACCCCGAGGCGATCCGTCGCGGCGAGCGTTTCATCGAGCAGGACGTCAACCGGCTATTCAACGGCCGTCATGAGCAAAGCAGCGGTTCCGAAGCCCTGCGCGCTTGTGAACTGGAGCGACTGGCGGCGAGTTTCTTCAGCCTGCCGGATCGCGACCGTCTGCACTACGACCTGCACACCGCGATTCGTGGCTCGAAAATTGAGCAGTTCGCGCTGTATCCGTGGAAGGAAGGTCGCCAGCATTCGCGACTGGAACTGGCTCGCCTGCGCGCCGCCGGCATGGAAGCAGTGCTGTTGCAGAACAAGCCGTCCATCGTCTTCAGTTCCTACACCTACGACAAGCTCGGGGCCGAGGCTTTTACCCTCGAATTGGGCAAGGCCCGACCGTTCGGGCAGAACGCCGGGGTTAATGTCGATCTGCTCGAGACCCGTCTCAAACAGATCATCGAAGGCAACGAGCCAGCCCTGGCCGAAGCGTCGCTGGACGGTTTGCAGCTATTCAGCGTGGCGCGGGAAATCATCAAGCACAGCGACAGCTTTCGCTTGAACCTGCCAGCGGACATCGAGAACTTTTCGGAGTTGGAAGTGGGTTACGTGCTGGCCGAAGACATCGCCCAGACCCGCTGGATCATCGAAGAGAAGGGCGCCCGGATCATCTTCCCGAACCCCAAGGTAAAGAACGGCCTGCGCGCCGGCATCCTGATCGTGCCGACCAGCGACGAGAACCTCGCCTGACCTCGATCTCAAACCCGACACAAAACCAATGTGGGAGCGGGCTTGCTCGCGAAAGCGGACTGACAGTCAACATAGGTGTTGAATGTTAAACCGCTTTCGCGAGCAAGCTCGCTCCCACATTTGGTTTGGGTGAGGCCGAAGGCCCCACCCGCATACACAGTTTTTGTGTTTAGACCGCTACCGCACGCGGTTCACTACGACGCAATGCACGCGTCTTGTGCAGCGTATCCGCGCAAGTCTTCGCTGCTTCCTGGCCTTTATGCACGAAATGCTCGAAGAAGAACTTCTGATGTTCTTCGCCAGCATGGAAGTGGTGCGGGGTCAGGACCACCGAGAATACCGGCACTTCAGTTTCCAGCTGAACCTGCATCAGGCCGCTGATCACCGACTGGGCGACGAATTCGTGACGGTAGATCCCGCCGTCCACCACCAGGCCTGCGGCAACGATACCGGCATAACGGCCAGTTTTGGCCAGCAGCTTGGCGTGCAGCGGAATTTCAAAGGCGCCGCCGAGTTCGAAGAAGTCGATGTCCGATTCCTGATAGCCCAGGGCAATCATCTCGGCCAGGAAGCCCTTACGGCTCTGGTCGACGATTTCTTTGTGCCAGCAGGCCTGGATGAACGCAACGCGCTCGCCCTGATGGTTTTTGCTTTTGCTATCGATTGCGGTGGGTTGCATGTTCTGGTTCCTGTTTGTGTGAAAAACAGGGCTTATGAATCGAATGGGATTTAAGGGTACGCGCGCTCGCACGAATGCCGGCGGACGGCCCTTTGGCGCCAATCCCGTTCTCTCTTCATCCGGACTATGACCGTCGGCCCCGGGATCACACCGGGTCTGCTGACCTTGCCGCCAGTCACCGCCCAAGGCGTGCTGTCACCAAGCGCTCGCGGGCTATGCGCATTGCGCGCAATTACCGCCGGTGGGGAGTTGCACCCCGCCCTGAGAACGTTTTGCCGCCAGAATGTTTGGCGGCGAAGCGTTTTTAACACATATTTTGTGCATGCGCATCGCTGCTTTCTGATGATTGATATCGATTTTTTCGAAGGGGTAAAGCGTCTTTTCCTCGCCCAAGGGTTGATTATTCGTCGGCATGACCGCAGTAATTCCTCTTGGAAAGCGAATTCCCCTGATTACCGAGGCCAGATTTATGAGCGTTATCGATCTTCGCAGCGACACCGTCACTCAACCGTCCAAAGGAATGCTCGACGCGATGGCCACAGCGGCCACCGGTGACGACGTTTACGGTGAAGATCCGACGGTCAATCGTCTGGAAGCCGAACTGGCCACGCGACTGGGTTTTGCTGCAGCGCTATTCGTTCCGACGGGAACCATGAGTAACTTGCTAGGGTTGATGGCCCACTGCGAGCGCGGCGAGGAATACATCGTCGGTCAGCAGGCTCACACTTATAAGTACGAAGGTGGCGGTGCCGCGGTGCTCGGCTCAATCCAGCCACAGCCGCTGGAAGTGCAGGCCGATGGGTCCCTGGACCTGGCCCAGGTTGCCGCAGCGATCAAGCCTGACGACTTCCACTTCGCCCGCACACGCTTGCTGGCCCTGGAAAACACCATGCAGGGCAAAGTCCTGCCACTGGAGTATCTGGCCCGGGCGCGCAGTTTCACCCGTGAACACGGTTTGGCCCTGCACCTGGATGGCGCGCGGCTTTACAACGCGGCGGTCAAGCTGGGGGTTGATGCCCGGGAGATCACTCAGCATTTCGATTCGGTATCGGTCTGCTTGTCCAAGGGGCTGGGCGCTCCGATCGGTTCGGTGTTGTGCGGCTCGGTCGAGTTGATCGGCAAGGCGCGACGCCTGCGCAAAATGGTCGGTGGTGGCATGCGTCAGGCCGGGATTCTGGCGGCGGCAGGGTTGTATACGCTGGATCACAATATCCAGCGCTTGGCCGACGACCATGACAATGCGCAATTTCTTGCCGACGGCCTGCGTAAAGCCGGTTACGACATCGAACCGGTGCAGACCAACATGGTTTACGTGCAGATAGGCGACAAGGCCGAGGCGATCAAGGCGTTCGCGGCTGAGCGTGGTATCAAGCTGAGCGCCGCCGGCCGTCTGCGAATGGTCACGCACATGGACGTCAGCCGCGCACAAATCGAGCAGGTCATCGCGACATTCGTCGAGTTTTCGCGCAACTGACAGCGTTAGCCGTCCAATTGACCGTTTCTATCGTATAAACACGCTGTACCCCGCGCGCAGGGCCGATATAATGCGGCCCTTTGCCGTCGCTTCGTCTGTTGACGTTTCGCACAGGCCTTTGGCCGCAGCCTCCGTGGAAGAACCTAATGAAAAGCGCAGAAATCCGTGAAGCCTTCCTTCGCTTCTTCGAAGAGCAAGGCCACACCCGTGTAGCCTCCAGCTCTTTGATTCCGGGCAACGACCCAACCCTGCTGTTCACTAACGCGGGGATGAACCAGTTCAAGGACTGCTTCCTGGGCCAGGAAAAACGTGCGTACACCCGTGCGACCAGCAGCCAGAAGTGCGTGCGTGCCGGTGGCAAGAACAGTGACCTGGAAAACGTCGGTTATACCGCTCGTCACCACACGTTCTTTGAAATGCTGGGTAACTTCAGCTTCGGTGACTATTTCAAGCACGATGCGATTACCTACGCCTGGACCTTCCTGACCGGTGTCCTGAAACTGCCCAAGGAAAAACTCTGGGTAACGGTCTATGCCTCGGATGACGAGGCTTACGACATCTGGACCAAACAAATCGGTGTTCCGGTCGAGCGCATGATTCGCATCGGCGACAACAAAGGTGCGCCATACGCGTCCGACAACTTCTGGACCATGGGCGATACCGGCCCGTGCGGCCCTTGCACCGAGATTTTCTACGATCACGGCGACCACATTTGGGGCGGCCCGCCGGGTTCGCCGGAAGAAGATGGCGACCGTTACATCGAGATCTGGAACAACGTGTTCATGCAGTTCAACCGCACCGCCGATGGCGTGTTGCATCCGTTGCCAGCGCCATCGGTAGATACCGGCATGGGCCTGGAGCGGATCAGTGCGGTGATGCAGCACGTTCATTCGAACTATGAAATCGACCTGTTCAAGAACCTGCTGAGCGCGTCGGCCGAGGCTATCGGTTGCAGCAACGACGATCAGTCTTCACTCAAAGTCGTCTCCGACCACATTCGTTCGTGCGGTTTCCTGATTGCCGACGGCGTGCTGCCGTCCAACGAAGGCCGTGGCTACGTGCTGCGCCGGATTATTCGTCGTGCGTGCCGTCACGGTAACAAGCTGGGTGCGACCGGCAGCTTCTTCTACAAGATCGTCGCGGCGCTGGTTGCCGAGATGGGCGAAGCGTTCCCGGAGCTCAAGCAGCAACAGGGCAATATCGAGCGCGTACTCAAGGCCGAAGAAGAGCAGTTCTCCAAGACTTTGGAGCACGGCCTGAAGATTCTCGAGCAGGATCTGTTGGAACTCAAAGGCACCGTGGTGCCGGGCGATGTGGTGTTCAAGCTGTATGACACCTACGGTTTCCCGATGGACCTGACCGCTGACATCGCTCGCGAACGTAACCTGACGGTTGACGAAGTCGGTTTCGAGCGCGAAATGGAAGCTCAGCGTGTTCGTGCTCGCTCGGCCAGCTCGTTCGGTCTGGACTACAACACCTTGGTCAAGGTTGACGTAGCGACCGAGTTCACCGGCTACAAGGCCACCAGCGGTTCGGCCAAAATTGTCGCCATCTATAAAGAAGGCCGCTCGGTCGACGTCTTAAGTGAAGGCGAAGAAGGCGTGGTTGTTCTCAATCAAACGCCTTTCTACGCTGAGTCCGGCGGTCAGATCGGCGACTGCGGTTATCTGCAAGTCGGCAGCAGCCGTTTCGATGTGCGCGACACCACCAAGACCGGCGGTGCGTTCCTGCATCACGGTGTGCTGGCTTCGGGCAGTCTGACGATCGGCGCGCCGGTAGAAACTCATGTCGATGCCGACGTGCGTCACGCGACTTCGCTGAACCACTCGGCGACGCACTTGCTGCACGCTGCATTGCGTCAGGTGCTGGGCGAACACGTTCAGCAGAAAGGCTCGCTGGTCGACAGTCAGCGCTTGCGCTTTGACTTCAGCCACTTCGAAGCCATCAAGCCTGAGCAGTTGAAGGCGCTGGAAGACATCGTCAACGCCGAGATTCGCAAGAACTCCGCGGTTGAAACTGAAGAAACCGATATTGAAACCGCCAAAAAGAAAGGCGCCATGGCGCTGTTTGGTGAGAAGTATGGCGACAACGTGCGCGTGCTGAGCATGGGCGGTGATTTCTCCGTCGAGCTGTGCGGTGGCATTCACGCTAACCGTACCGGCGACATCGGCCTGCTGAAAATCATCAGCGAAGGCGGTGTGGCCTCCGGTGTGCGTCGTATTGAGGCGGTCACGGGAGCTGCGGCACTGGCCTACTTGAACGCTGCTGAAGAACAACTCAAGGAAGCGGCCAACCTGGTCAAGGGCAGCCGCGACAACCTGATCGACAAGCTGTCGGCTGTGCTGGAGCGCAACCGTCTGCTGGAGAAGCAACTCGAGCAGTTGCAAGCCAAGGCCGCCAGTGCGGCGGGCGACGATCTGTCGTCTTCCGCGCTGGATGTCAAAGGTGTGAAAGTGCTGGCCGTGCGTCTGGACGGTCAGGACGGCAAGGCGCTGCTGGCGCTGGTCGATCAACTGAAAAACAAACTCGGCCGCGCAGTGATCCTGCTCGGCAGTGTCCATGAGGATAAGGTCGTTCTGGTTGCAGGCGTAACCAAGGACCTGACTGGCCAACTCAAAGCCGGTGATTTGATGAAGCAAGCCGCTGCGGCAGTGGGCGGGAAGGGCGGTGGTCGTCCAGACATGGCGCAGGGCGGTGGTGTAGACGCCGGCGCACTGGATGCCGCATTGGCCCTGACCGTTCCATTTGTAGAGCAGGGTTTATAAGGCGGTTTGCCGGCGCCGCGGTCTAGTGGCGGTGTCGGCAACTGTTTGAGTGATTATTGGGCGCCCTTCATGGGCAGAGGCGGCTTTGAAATGGCTTTGATCGTACAGAAATTTGGAGGCACCTCAGTCGGTACTGTCGAGAGAATCGAGCAGGTCGCCGACAAGGTTAAGAAATTCCGCGATGCCGGCGATGACCTGGTGGTTGTGCTGTCTGCAATGAGCGGCGAGACCAACCGTCTGATCGATCTGGCCAAGCAAATCAGTGGCGACAGTCAGCCGGTTCCGCGTGAGCTGGATGTGATCGTCTCCACCGGTGAGCAGGTGACGATTGCCCTGTTGGCCATGGCGCTGATCAAACGCGGCGTGCCAGCGGTGTCCTACACCGGCAATCAGGTACGGATTCTGACGGACAGCGCGCACAATAAAGCGCGTATCTTGCAGATTGACGATCAGAAGATTCGCGGTGACCTGAAGGCTGGTCGCGTGGTGGTTGTCGCCGGTTTCCAGGGCGTTGACGAGCACGGCAACATCACCACCCTCGGTCGTGGCGGTTCCGACACCACCGGCGTGGCGCTGGCAGCGGCCTTGAAGGCTGACGAATGCCAGATCTACACCGATGTGGACGGCGTCTACACCACCGACCCACGTGTGGTGTCCGTGGCCCAGCGCCTGGACAAGATTACCTTTGAAGAGATGCTGGAAATGGCCAGCCTCGGTTCCAAGGTGTTGCAGATCCGTGCGGTGGAATTCGCCGGCAAGTACAACGTTCCGCTGCGCGTACTGCACAGCTTCAAGGAGGGTCCGGGCACCCTCATTACTATTGATGAAGAGGAAACCATGGAACAGCCGATCATTTCCGGCATCGCTTTCAACCGCGATGAAGCCAAGCTGACCATCCGTGGCGTGCCAGACACCCCGGGTGTGGCGTTCAAGATTCTTGGGCCTATCAGTGCTGCGAACATTGAAGTCGACATGATCGTGCAGAACGTTGCGCACGATAACACCACCGACTTCACCTTCACCGTGCACCGCAATGACTTCCAGGCCGCACAAACCGTGCTGGAAAACACCGCTCGCGAGATCGGTGCCCGTGAAGTCGTTGGTGACATCAAGATCGCCAAGGTCTCGATCGTCGGCGTCGGCATGCGTTCTCACGCAGGCGTAGCCAGCCGCATGTTCGAATCCCTGGCCAAGGAAAGCATCAACATCCAGATGATCTCGACCTCGGAAATCAAAGTTTCCGTCGTGATTGAAGAGAAGTACCTGGAACTGGCTGTGCGCGCTCTGCACACGGCTTTCGAACTGGATGCGCCTGCCCGTCAGGGTGAGTGATGCGGTTCCCGAAGGGCGCGGTCTGACCGCGCCCTTCGTCTTTTTTGAATAGCGCGACCCGAGAACTGTTCTTTTGCTCGCGCTGGTCAATACTCAGGCATGTAGGGCTGCGATCGTTCCGGTTGTAGGTCGAGTGCCTTTTTTTTGCAGACTGTTGTCCCTGAACTGAAATGCGTGAGGAGAAAGGTATGCTGATTCTGACTCGTCGGTGCGCAGAAAGCCTGATTATTGGTGATGGCGAAATCACTGTGACCGTGCTCGGCGTCAAAGGAAATCAAGTGCGTATTGGTGTCAACGCCCCGAAAGAGGTGGCTGTGCATCGTGAGGAAATTTACCTGCGTATCAAGAAAGAGAAGGACGAAGAACCAAGCCATTAATTTTTATCGTTTTTTATGTTTGCAAACGGGGAAAAGGTTGGTTAAGATACGCCCCGTGTTGCGGAGAGCTGGCCGAGTGGCCGAAGGCGCTCCCCTGCTAAGGGAGTACACCTCAAAAGGGTGTCGGGGGTTCGAATCCCCCGTTCTCCGCCATTATTTGCGTAGTACGTTGTAATCTGGCTTCTTCGGTAAGTTGTTGAAATTACTAGAAAAAGTGTTTGACATAGAGATTAGACGGCCTATAATGCGCGGCAACAAATGCACTCGTAGCTCAGCTGGATAGAGTACTCGGCTACGAACCGAGCGGTCACAGGTTCGAATCCTGTCGAGTGCACCATTTAAGAGTTGTTTGCAGTAATGCGAGCGACTTTGCTTCAGCCAGTTGTGGTCTGGTTTAAAAACACAAAATGCACTCGTAGCTCAGCTGGATAGAGTACTCGGCTACGAACCGAGCGGTCACAGGTTCGAATCCTGTCGAGTGCACCAAACACCAAAAAGCCTGCGTCTAACGCGGGCTTTTTGCTGTCTGGGATTTGGCTTTTCCTTTGACGCATCCTTTCTCATCAAACTCGACGTGTGCGCTGCGACCTCGCTTGAGGTCATAGCGATAACTAGTGGCCGAATTCCGAATGCTGATCTTGTCCGGTTTGCCGAGAGCGCTTTCAACGTCCTGCTGGGTCATGCCGGCAACGACCCGCTGATTGATGATTGCTTCGCGACGTTGTTTGGCGTCGATCAGGTTTCCACATTTGTCCTCTGATTGGCCGACAACGGTCAGTTCCCTCCTTTTTGCATTCATACCTGATTTTTCCTGGGTGTCGGCTTCAGGCATGACCGCCACTGTGGTTCCCGGCATGAACGGGCGCACGGTCTGAAGTGAAAGGCTCTCCTCGGCCTTGCAACTCATCGTTGTGAAGGTGATGCGCCCGTCGGGTGCTTCGCATCGGTGGATGGTCGCTGAAAGCGCCCAAGGTGGCAGGCAGAGTAGGGTGGTCAACAAAAGAAGGTGTGTGTTCGATGGCATTCGGCGTCCTCCATGACGTTCCGCCTGAAGGGTAGTCGCTACATTTTTTGGCGGTGGTGTGTTTTCTTTTCAGGATAAGTCGTCGCAGTTTCATCGGTAAGGGCAGCGCTCAGGTTTGTCTTGCAAGCGCTTGTTTCAACCACGATTTTTTAGCGTTTTAAACCGTCAGGCGGTGTATCATTGCGCCCGTCAGCCCCGCCGGGGCTTGTGGAAAACCTCCATGGACTTACCCAGTAGTTACTCAGTACCCCGTTTTTCCAATCATGAATTGACTGATTGATCCTTCCGGCGTACCCCGCTGCTGGGAGTGGAGTTCGCCTATGTCCGAAGTTGAAGTAAAGAAAACGCAGGAAAGCTTGCAAGACCGCCTCGCTCAAGTTGTTGAGCTGCTGCAGCGTCAGCGAGTGGTCGAAGACCTGACTCATCGCCAGGAAGGTCCGCATCACGATCGGGTCGAGAACCTGGTTCACCGGCAAAACCTCGTCGAGCTGCAACGCAAGCTCGATGATCTGCACTCCGCTGACGTTGCCTACATCCTTGAAGCTCTGCCGCTGGGCGATCGTCTGACGCTCTGGCAATTGGTCAAGGCTGATCGTGACGGCGATATTCTGCTCGAAGTATCCGACTCGGTCCGTGAAACCCTGATCGCCGACATGGACGATCACGAGCTCCTGGCTGCAGCCAAGGACATGGATGCCGACGAACTTGCTGACCTGGCCTCCGAGCTGCCGCGAGACGTCGTCCATGAGCTGATGGAAACCCTTGATGGCCAGCAGCGTGAGCGCGTTCGCTCCGCGTTGTCCTATGACGAGGAGCAGGTCGGTGCGCTGATGGACTTCGAGATGGTGACCATCCGTGAGGATGTCAGTCTTGAAGTGGTTCTGCGTTACCTGCGTCGCCTTAAAGAATTGCCGGGGCATACCGATAAGTTGTTTGTCGTCGACTACGACGGCGTGCTCAAGGGTGTCCTGCCGATCAAGCGGTTGCTGGTTAACGATCCGGATAAACAGGTTTCCGAAGTCATGGCTAGCGATCCGGTGAGTTTTCACCCGGACGAAGACGCTTACGATGCCGCTCAGGCGTTCGAGCGTTATGACTTGATCTCCGCGCCTGTTGTCGACAAGAACGGCAAGCTTATTGGTCGTCTGACCATCGATGAAATGGTCGACCTGATTCGTGAAGAGAGCGAAAACGAAGTTCTCAACATGGCAGGTCTGCGTGAAGAAGAAGATATTTTCGCGTCAGTCTGGAAATCCCTGCGTAACCGTTGGGCCTGGCTGGCGGTGAACCTGATCACTGCGTTTATAGCGTCCCGGGTAATCGGTCTGTTTGAAGGCTCCATCGAGAAGCTGGTAGCGCTCGCGGCATTGATGCCTATCGTGGCGGGTATTGGTGGTAACTCGGGTAACCAGACGATCACAATGATCGTTCGAGCCATGGCCCTGGACCAGGTCAGTACCGGCAACACGTCGCGCTTGATGCGCAAAGAGCTTGCGGTGGGTTTGATCAATGGCTTGGTGTGGGGTGGTGTAATTGGTGTCGTCGCCTATCTGCTCTATGGCAGTTGGTCCCTTGGTGTAGTGATGACCGCCGCCATGACGCTCAACTTGTTGCTGGCGGCGCTGATGGGGGTATTAATACCCATGACTCTCGCGCGTCTGGGGCGCGACCCGGCAATGGGCGCCAGTGTGATGATCACGGCCATGACCGACAGCGGCGGGTTCTTCATCTTCCTGGGGTTGGCGACAATCTTCCTGCTCTGAATAGCTTCTTCAAGGCCCGCCAAATTGGCGGGCTTTTTTTTGCTCCGAATTTCGGGCAAAAAAAAGCCAGCGATTATGCTGGCCTGAGTTTTCTAGAGTGAGTCAGGACGCGTCTGCGGCCATTTCGGCGTCATGGGCGATCAGCGAAACAAGTGCGTTTTGCTGGCGGTGGGAGAGTTGGCGGAAGCGTTGCAGTAGTTCGCGTTCGTGCAGTGACAGCTCTGGGCTGTCCAGGCGCATGCTCAGCTCTTCGCCCAGTGCGCCTTCCTGAATAAGACTCTGCTCAAGGCGCGCAATGATTTCGGAGTTCATGCTGCGATGATGATTGCGAGCCACCTCGGCAATGCGTTCACGCATTCCGTCTGGCAGACGTACGACGAACTTGTCAGCCGTACGGCTGGAATAAATTGCCTGTTTCAATGGGCGCATATATTTAACCGGTTAGTTCAGGGGAGCGGTTCTCGGGATTGGCCGCAGGATGTCTGTTAGGACAAGCACTCTGGCCAAATGTTCAACCTGAATTGATAGAGGCTCGCATCATGCCTCAAAGTAGCCAGATCATTGGCGTCAATTCTGTGACAAATATTGAACTGGATAAAGGCGTTATGCCAGCACCAATTATCAGAAATGCGGACTGGTTTGAAAAGTTTGCCCAGGTCCACATCTCTGACCGCGTCCTCTTGCTCCCGCGGGTAATGTCCGAAGACGCCTGAGGGTGCATGCTATGCGGATTCGATCACGATCCTTACCTTGTATAGGATAGTGGCAAATGGCCGATTTACTAGAGGCGAGCCTGTCGTGCGGGATGATTTCAGGATGGATGGCAGATTGATTTATCTGATGGGGCCTTCCGGGTCGGGTAAAGACACGCTCATCGATGCCGCTAGAGAGCCATTGCGGGCGCTCGGTTGTGAGGTGGTCCGGCGCGTCATTACTCGATCGGCCGAATCTAAAGGGGAGGAGGCGGTAGGCGTTTCCTTGGCGGAATTCGAGCGGCACCGGCGCGAGGGCGACTTCGCACTCTTCTGGCATGCAAATGGGCTGGATTACGGCATTCCCATCGAAATAGACCAATGGCTTAGTACGGGTTGCCATGTGCTAATGAATGGCTCTCGGGGGCATTTGCTCGCTGCGCTGGAGCGTTATCCCACGCTGCTGCCGGTATTGCTGACGGTCAAGGATGACGTGTTACGCGAGCGTTTGTTGCGGCGGGGTCGTGAAAGTCTGGTAGATATTGAGGCCAGGCTTCGACGCAATGGACTATTTGTGGCTGACGGTTCGATCGGTGATGTGCTGATCCATCGGCTGGATAACTCTGGTGATTTGGCTGTCACGGTCAAGGGGCTTTTGAGTCTGCTGAAGCTCAGCGCAAAACCGGATCAAATTTGATTCGACGCCCGATGATCAGCGCCAGTACGAACAACACACCAAATACGCCGCAGGCGATTAAGGGCAGAGTGACAGCTTTATCTTGGGGTAATGACAGATGAAGAATGCCGCTCAACAAGGCCAGGATAAAAAAAACTGTGGCTGATTTGGACATGCGGTGCTCCTGTTAAGGTAATTCAAAATACCAGGCGTTCGGAAGACTCTGCTGGCAACAGGTATCTGCGTTGGCTGACGTCTTGGCTAGCAGCGCCTTGCAGATCGCTCATGACCGCTAATTGAGGTGCCTTTTGCAGCGGCAGGTAATGAGGCGCGCGCTGAGTGAGCATTGCAGTGTCATTCTCGGGGGTAAATTGAAAGCCGAGCAGCACCGCCAAGGTGATTGCATTCGAGAGTAAAAGGGCGCTGTTCATGGGGGGGGGGCTCCATCTTGTTCTTGGAACAGCTAAAGCAGCCTGCATGCCAATAGTCTAACGCCTGTTAACTCCTTTAAAAACAATGGATTAAGGTGCTCCTGAGAGGGCTCATTATTGCAAATCGCAATGGTGGCGTTTTGAGGTGATGCAATTTGCATGACGAGTGGTGCGCCCTGGGCTTGAGGCATTTGCCTACACTTAAAAAGCCTAAGGACGACATGACAAAAGCAGGCTTGCCCGTTAACATGCTCGCCGTCCATCGCACCGCGGTTCTCGCGGGCGACTTGTGTCTCAGTAGCTCAATTGGATAGAGCATCCCCCTCCTAAGGGGAAGGCTGGCAGTTCGAACCTGCCCTGGGACACCACTTAATTTCACGCTCAGTCGTTTTCTTCCTGAACTGGCTAGCGATTTCCAAAAGACCATTTCTTGTTAGGTGCTCATTTGCCTCTTTGGCGGCGGCTGTCTGTCAGTGCGTGAGCGCTGAGTTCTGCATTCAGGGCGCTTTGAGGGTTCCTTCTATATAGAAGGCGTTGTTTTGCTCTCCTATATAGAAGGAATCGTGCGGTTTTCCAGCTTTCAGCAAGTTATTGATAGAAAAGCTAAATCAGGGCTTGACGGCAGATTCTGGAAGTCTATAATTCGCCCCACTTCCGGCGCAGTCGAAACGGAAAACTCCTTGGTAAACAAAGAGTTATGCAGTTTTCGGCAGCGAGTTGCTTCAGGTCATCGAAGCCCAGAAGGAGTTGGTGGAGCGGTGTTGTAGGGCTCTATTAACGGTTCGATCTTCTCGGTCGAAAGTAGCGGAAAAGAGGTGTTGACAGCAGCGAGTAACGCTGTAGAATTCGCCTCCCGCTAACGAGAGATCGGAAGCGCAAGTGGTTGAAGTTGCAAAGGAAACTTTGAAAACTTCTGAAAATAACCGCTTGACAGTGACAGAGGCTGCTGTAGAATGCGCGCCTCGGTTGAGACGAAAGATCTTAACCAACCGCTCTTTAACAACTGAATCAAGCAATTCGTGTGGGTGCTTGTGGAGTCAGACTGATAGTCAACAAGATTATCAGCATCACAAGTTACTCCGCGAGAAATCAAAGATGTAACCAACGATTGCTGAGCCAAGTTTAGGGTTTCTTAAAAACCCAAAGATGTTTGAACTGAAGAGTTTGATCATGGCTCAGATTGAACGCTGGCGGCAGGCCTAACACATGCAAGTCGAGCGGCAGCACGGGTACTTGTACCTGGTGGCGAGCGGCGGACGGGTGAGTAATGCCTAGGAATCTGCCTGGTAGTGGGGGATAACGCTCGGAAACGGACGCTAATACCGCATACGTCCTACGGGAGAAAGCAGGGGACCTTCGGGCCTTGCGCTATCAGATGAGCCTAGGTCGGATTAGCTAGTTGGTGAGGTAATGGCTCACCAAGGCGACGATCCGTAACTGGTCTGAGAGGATGATCAGTCACACTGGAACTGAGACACGGTCCAGACTCCTACGGGAGGCAGCAGTGGGGAATATTGGACAATGGGCGAAAGCCTGATCCAGCCATGCCGCGTGTGTGAAGAAGGTCTTCGGATTGTAAAGCACTTTAAGTTGGGAGGAAGGGCATTTACCTAATACGTAAGTGTTTTGACGTTACCGACAGAATAAGCACCGGCTAACTCTGTGCCAGCAGCCGCGGTAATACAGAGGGTGCAAGCGTTAATCGGAATTACTGGGCGTAAAGCGCGCGTAGGTGGTTCGTTAAGTTGGATGTGAAATCCCCGGGCTCAACCTGGGAACTGCATTCAAAACTGTCGAGCTAGAGTATGGTAGAGGGTGGTGGAATTTCCTGTGTAGCGGTGAAATGCGTAGATATAGGAAGGAACACCAGTGGCGAAGGCGACCACCTGGACTGATACTGACACTGAGGTGCGAAAGCGTGGGGAGCAAACAGGATTAGATACCCTGGTAGTCCACGCCGTAAACGATGTCAACTAGCCGTTGGGAGCCTTGAGCTCTTAGTGGCGCAGCTAACGCATTAAGTTGACCGCCTGGGGAGTACGGCCGCAAGGTTAAAACTCAAATGAATTGACGGGGGCCCGCACAAGCGGTGGAGCATGTGGTTTAATTCGAAGCAACGCGAAGAACCTTACCAGGCCTTGACATCCAATGAACTTTCTAGAGATAGATTGGTGCCTTCGGGAACATTGAGACAGGTGCTGCATGGCTGTCGTCAGCTCGTGTCGTGAGATGTTGGGTTAAGTCCCGTAACGAGCGCAACCCTTGTCCTTAGTTACCAGCACGTAATGGTGGGCACTCTAAGGAGACTGCCGGTGACAAACCGGAGGAAGGTGGGGATGACGTCAAGTCATCATGGCCCTTACGGCCTGGGCTACACACGTGCTACAATGGTCGGTACAGAGGGTTGCCAAGCCGCGAGGTGGAGCTAATCCCAGAAAACCGATCGTAGTCCGGATCGCAGTCTGCAACTCGACTGCGTGAAGTCGGAATCGCTAGTAATCGCGAATCAGAATGTCGCGGTGAATACGTTCCCGGGCCTTGTACACACCGCCCGTCACACCATGGGAGTGGGTTGCACCAGAAGTAGCTAGTCTAACCTTCGGGAGGACGGTTACCACGGTGTGATTCATGACTGGGGTGAAGTCGTAACAAGGTAGCCGTAGGGGAACCTGCGGCTGGATCACCTCCTTAATCGACGACATCAGCTGCTCCATAAGTTCCCACACGAATTGCTTGATTCATTGAAGAAGACGAGAAGCCAGCCTTTAAGGTGGCTTGTGTCGTTAGAGTTTAGAAATGAGTATTCCTCGGTGAATATTGATTTCTAGTCTTTGATTAGATCGTTCTTTAAAAATTTGGGTATGTGATAGAAAGATAGACTGGACGTTACTTTCACTGGTAACGGATCAGGCTAAGGTAAAATTTGTGAGTAATTGCGAATTTTCGGCGAATGTCGTCTTCACAGTATAACCAGATTGCTTGGGGTTATATGGTCAAGTGAAGAAGCGCATACGGTGGATGCCTTGGCAGTCAGAGGCGATGAAAGACGTGGTAGCCTGCGAAAAGCTTCGGGGAGTCGGCAAACAGACTTTGATCCGGAGATGTCTGAATGGGGGAACCCACCTAACATAAGTTAGGTATCTTAAGCTGAATACATAGGCTTAAGAAGCGAACCAGGGGAACTGAAACATCTAAGTACCCTGAGGAAAAGAAATCAACCGAGATTCCCTTAGTAGTGGCGAGCGAACGGGGACTAGCCCTTAAGTGGCTTTGAGATTAGCGGAACGCTCTGGAAAGTGCGGCCATAGTGGGTGATAGCCCTGTACGCGAAAATCTCTTAGTCATGAAATCGAGTAGGACGGAGCACGAGAAACTTTGTCTGAATATGGGGGGACCATCCTCCAAGGCTAAATACTACTGACTGACCGATAGTGAACTAGTACCGTGAGGGAAAGGCGAAAAGAACCCCGGAGAGGGGAGTGAAATAGATCCTGAAACCGTATGCGTACAAGCAGTGGGAGCCCACTTTGTTGGGTGACTGCGTACCTTTTGTATAATGGGTCAGCGACTTATTTTCAGTGGCGAGCTTAACCGAATAGGGGAGGCGTAGCGAAAGCGAGTCTTAATAGGGCGTCTAGTCGCTGGGAATAGACCCGAAACCGGGCGATCTATCCATGGGCAGGTTGAAGGTTGGGTAACACTAACTGGAGGACCGAACCGACTACCGTTGAAAAGTTAGCGGATGACCTGTGGATCGGAGTGAAAGGCTAATCAAGCTCGGAGATAGCTGGTTCTCCTCGAAAGCTATTTAGGTAGCGCCTCATGTATCACTGTAGGGGGTAGAGCACTGTTTCGGCTAGGGGGTCATCCCGACTTACCAAACCGATGCAAACTCCGAATACCTACAAGTGCCGAGCATGGGAGACACACGGCGGGTGCTAACGTCCGTCGTGAAAAGGGAAACAACCCAGACCGTCAGCTAAGGTCCCAAAGTTATGGTTAAGTGGGAAACGATGTGGGAAGGCTTAGACAGCTAGGAGGTTGGCTTAGAAGCAGCCACCCTTTAAAGAAAGCGTAATAGCTCACTAGTCGAGTCGGCCTGCGCGGAAGATGTAACGGGGCTCAAACCATACACCGAAGCTACGGGTATCACTTAGGTGATGCGGTAGAGGAGCGTTCTGTAAGCCTGTGAAGGTGAGTTGAGAAGCTTGCTGGAGGTATCAGAAGTGCGAATGCTGACATGAGTAACGACAATGGGTGTGAAAAACACCCACGCCGAAAGACCAAGGTTTCCTGCGCAACGTTAATCGACGCAGGGTTAGTCGGTCCCTAAGGCGAGGCTGAAAAGCGTAGTCGATGGAAAACAGGTTAATATTCCTGTACTTCTGGTTATTGCGATGGAGGGACGGAGAAGGCTAGGCCAGCTTGGCGTTGGTTGTCCAAGTTTAAGGTGGTAGGCTGGAATCTTAGGTAAATCCGGGATTCTAAGGCCGAGAGCTGATGACGAGTGTTCTTTTAGAACACGAAGTGGTTGATGCCATGCTTCCAAGAAAAGCTTCTAAGCTTCAGGTAACCAGGAACCGTACCCCAAACCGACACAGGTGGTTGGGTAGAGAATACCAAGGCGCTTGAGAGAACTCGGGTGAAGGAACTAGGCAAAATGGCACCGTAACTTCGGGAGAAGGTGCGCCGGTGAGGGTGAAGCATTTACTGCGTAAGCCCATGCCGGTCGAAGATACCAGGCCGCTGCGACTGTTTATTAAAAACACAGCACTCTGCAAACACGAAAGTGGACGTATAGGGTGTGACGCCTGCCCGGTGCCGGAAGGTTAATTGATGGGGTTAGCTAACGCGAAGCTCTTGATCGAAGCCCCGGTAAACGGCGGCCGTAACTATAACGGTCCTAAGGTAGCGAAATTCCTTGTCGGGTAAGTTCCGACCTGCACGAATGGCGTAACGATGGCGGCGCTGTCTCCACCCGAGACTCAGTGAAATTGAAATCGCTGTGAAGATGCAGTGTATCCGCGGCTAGACGGAAAGACCCCGTGAACCTTTACTATAGCTTTGCACTGGACTTTGAATTTGCTTGTGTAGGATAGGTGGGAGGCTTTGAAGCGTGGACGCCAGTTCGCGTGGAGCCAACCTTGAAATACCACCCTGGCAACTTTGAGGTTCTAACTCAGGTCCGTTATCCGGATCGAGGACAGTGTATGGTGGGTAGTTTGACTGGGGCGGTCTCCTCCTAAAGAGTAACGGAGGAGTACGAAGGTGCGCTCAGACCGGTCGGAAATCGGTCGTAGAGTATAAAGGCAAAAGCGCGCTTGACTGCGAGACAGACACGTCGAGCAGGTACGAAAGTAGGTCTTAGTGATCCGGTGGTTCTGTATGGAAGGGCCATCGCTCAACGGATAAAAGGTACTCCGGGGATAACAGGCTGATACCGCCCAAGAGTTCATATCGACGGCGGTGTTTGGCACCTCGATGTCGGCTCATCACATCCTGGGGCTGAAGCCGGTCCCAAGGGTATGGCTGTTCGCCATTTAAAGTGGTACGCGAGCTGGGTTTAGAACGTCGTGAGACAGTTCGGTCCCTATCTGCCGTGGACGTTTGAGATTTGAGAGGGGCTGCTCCTAGTACGAGAGGACCGGAGTGGACGAACCTCTGGTGTTCCGGTTGTCACGCCAGTGGCATTGCCGGGTAGCTATGTTCGGAATAGATAACCGCTGAAAGCATCTAAGCGGGAAACTAGCCTCAAGATGAGATCTCACTGGGACCTTGAGTCCCCTGAAGGGCCGTCGAAGACTACGACGTTGATAGGTTGGGTGTGTAAGCGCTGTGAGGCGTTGAGCTAACCAATACTAATTGCCCGTGAGGCTTGACCATATAACACCCAAGCAATTTGCTTGCTTCGAGCTGAAAAGCGAAAGAGCACCAGATTGCGGTGTGTGAAGACGAAACGAACCGAAAGTTCGAGGCACTCACAAAACACCACGATCTATCACATACCCATTCGCTGGAGCGTACTCCGCAAGGAGAACGACCTGGCTACCGAATTTCTTGACGACCATAGAGCATTGGAACCACCTGATCCCATCCCGAACTCAGCAGTGAAACGATGCATCGCCGATGGTAGTGTGGGGTTTCCCCATGTGAGAGTAGGTCATCGTCAAGATTAAATTCCGAAACCCCTATCTGCGTATGCAGGTAGGGGTTTTGTTTTGCCTGCAGGAAAGTGTCCGAAAACACATAAATAAAAAAGCCCCATCAGAATCTACTGATGGGGCTTTTTAGTATCCCTCAATCGACACCCCCGTCAGCCGCCATTGCCTTCTTCAAACTTGCCAACCGAAGTGGTTACATCGGTCATGCGGCGTCGCCCATTGACCTCATAACTACGTCCGTCACCCTCCAAGTCTGGCTTTCGGAGGGCGAGTTCTGTGAACAGTCCATCTTTGGCGCTATAACTTCCAAACCAATCCGCCAACCTCCCGATATAGCACTGCTCCCCAATCACAACAGGCATATCACCCACAATTTCGATGGTGTAGTGCCCAGGGCCATAACTGTAATAATCACCATCGCCCGGTCCTGCTGGGGGGATAGGGCAAAGGGGACGACTCTGATCACCTACATCCTTGGCTTCAGTTTTACTGACACCAACCAATGCCTTAGTCAGTGCTGTATGCAGCACCGCGTCCAACGTGACGCTAGTGCCTTTGGCATCATCTTTTTGAGTATTGGGCACAGACAGTTGATAGCGGTAATTGATGCTCACAGTCGGAACCGCGTCAGGAGCCTTAAGAGGATCAAGCAGGTAAACCTGATCAACACCGTAGTAGCTGTTTCGATAAGCGGCATAAACCCGGCCACGAATATTTATCCAATCAACTGACTGGTTCGCACCGCGACCATTAAGGGAAAAAAGCGAGCTTTCAGATTCAGTGTCACCAGCACCTGTCCTTCTGACAAATACGTCTCCAACCCGGTGAAACGTTTCTATGTAAGAAAACAACCCAGTGCCGCCAGAATAGGTGTCGACAACAAGATCCCGCAATCCATCACCGTCCAAGTCCATCAAGGTATAGGAGGTGTTGCCGTTCTCACCCTCGCTCTCAACTTTAGAGCCCGTGAGAGCCTGCCACTCGTCCTGCGTCACGCCTTTGGGAATCGCCTTCGGGAACTGCGGGTCTTCAACAGATTTTTCATCATCCCTGACATTTGAAAACGTAGTAGTGCCCTTTTTGATCACCAGTGGATCAAGTGCCCGCTCTAACGGAAACTCTGCATCGGTTTTACTGGCTGTCTGAATAGCTTGTTTCAGGTCATCCAGTACCAACCTGTCTATGCCCGCCGGCTGCTGAGCAACCGCTTCATTCGTCTGCTGTTGCAGCGACAGCAGACGTTTCCGATAGCTCTGATCCAGGCAATCAACCTTTTCAGCGCACTGATCGCGCGCCTTTAGCCAAGCGCGCTGAGCGGTTTTCAATTCGGACTTTGAATGAGGAGCCGCATCCATTAACCCTCGGTAAGCCGACCCCATCTGAGTGTCTAGTTCATACAGTCCCGTATCAGCACAGATGGTTTTTTCAACGGCGCTTGCCGCTTTTGTACAGTCCATTCCAGTCGCCAGTGCCTGCTGGGTAACCAACAGAGCACAAGCGGACAACATCCAGCGTCCTTGGGTGTGCACAGTAATAAGACCTTGAGTTCATAAAGTAAGCGACCTTGGCAATCTGTCGCCGTGCAAGTGTGCATTAAGCTCAGGCAAATGCACGTTTTCACACTCACCGCTTCAAGGGAAGGCCACCACTGGCCGATAACCCAAACGGTCGTTGTTCTCTTTGCTCGCGGCAAGCCGAAAGTATCCTTGCGGGTTGATGCGAAAACGCTTGATAGCCTTTGGCCTCCAGCTATCATCTGCGCGCCAAGAGACAGCGAACTTAAGCGTGTTGGTGTATTTGCCCTTGGGTTGTTCTTCTTAAATTGCCTGGAAATCTTCGATGCTGTCGTATCACCAAAAGAGTTTTCTGATCGTCGATGATTTCTCGGATTTCCGCAGCTCCGTCAGGTCCATGCTGCGGGAGCTGGGCATCAAGGATGTCGACACCGCTGATACCGGTGAGCAGGCGCTGCGTATGTGTGCGCAGAAGTCCTACGATTTCATCCTGCAGGATTTTCATCTGGGCGATGGCAAGAAAAACGGTCAGCAGGTGCTTGAAGACCTGATGATCGAGAAGCTGATCAGCCATGAAAGTGTGTTCGTCATGGTCACCGCCGAAACCAGTCAGGCCATGGTGCTCAGCGCCCTGGAGCACGAGCCCGATGCTTACCTGACCAAGCCGTTCAACCGTTCTGGTCTGGCCCAGCGGCTGGAACGGCTGGTGCAGCGAAAGACGTTGCTCAAGCCGATCCTGCAGGCGCTTGACCGGGGTAAACCGGTCGAGGTGCTCAACGCCTGTATCGCCTTGTGCAAGCAAGACATCCGCTACTCGCCGCTGTGCCTGCGTTATCGCGCCGATGCCTTGCGCGACCTGAACCAGAACGAAGCGCTGGAACGTCTTTACGACGGCATCATCGCTGATCGGCCTTTGCCATGGGCGTTTGCCGGGCTGGGCAAGTTGCTGTTCAAGCGCGGCCAGGTTGCCCAGGCCAAAGGCGTCTATGAAAAAGCGCTGAAAGTATTCCCGATGATGCCGGCGCTCTATGACGGCATGGCCGATGTGTTGGTCTCGCAAGGCGATACCAAGGGTGCCCAGCGCGTGTTGGAGGAAGCCATTCGCCTGTCGCCACTGGCGGTCCGCCGGCAAGCGTTGCTGGGTAAACTGGCGATGGCCAACGAAGATTTTGACACCGCCTCTAAAGCCTATCGCCAGGCGGTGGCTCAAGGTGCCCAGTCTCGCTTCAAGGATGCCGAAAGCAACCTTGGCCTGGCCCACGCCTTGATCAGCAAGGGCAGCGAAAAGGGGCTGGACACTCGGACTCGGCTGGAAATCAACACGACCCTCAGTGCTGTGGCCAAGGAGAACCCCTCCGACCCGGGCCTGCAGATTCGTGCACGGCTGATGAAGGCTACCAGCCTGCTGCTCAACGATGCCGAGACCGCCGAGAAGCTCACCGAACAAGCGATGATGCGCCTCGATGGCATGGAGCAATTCATGAGTGCCGAAGCGGCGCTGCTGGTGGCCAAGCAACTGCAAATGCTCGGGCAAGCCACTGCGGGCGCTTCGATGCTTAAAAACTGTGCGGAGATCTACGGTGACGATCCGACAGTGATGCAGGGCATCGCCAAGTTGACTGACGATCCGACTATCCTCAATGCCGGTAACGCCGCCGCCGACCTCAACCGACAGGGCGTGCGGGTGTACAAGACCGGTAACCTGGTGGAAGCACGGGATGTGTTCCGCAAAGCCCTGGCGCTGCAACCGAAGAACATCAGTATTGCGCTGAACATGGCGCAATCGCTGCTGCATGGCACTGACACCAATGTCCCATCGGCGGAACTCGAAGAGTGCCGGACCTGCCTGAAAACGGTCGGCCTGATGCCCGATACCGACACCCGTTTTCCCCGTTATCAGAAGCTGCGAAGCAAGGCGTTTGGCGAATGAACGACAGCGAACAGGCACTCGACTTCTCCACGGTAATTGCCTCTACCGTGCACGACATGAAGAACTCTCTAGCGATGCTGATGCAGGCTCACAGCCAATGGCTGGCGCGCTTGCCCGATCAGCAGCACACCAAGGAACAGGGCGTCATCGACTTCGAGTTCGCCCACCTCAACGGCATGCTGGTGCAGTTGCTCGGGCTCTATAAGCTCGGCGTCAACCAGATGCCATTGCAGCCGGCTTACCATGAGCTGGATGACTTTATTGAAGCGCAACTGGCCGCGCATCAGGAGGTGTTCGCCAGTCGCGGCATCATGGCGACCTACGAAGTGGACCCGCTGAGCCCGTTGGGTTTCTTTGACCGGGAATTGGTTGCTTCGGTGCTGGCCAACAGCATCAACAACGCTATCCGTTACGCACGCGATGCGCTGTTGATCACGGTTAGCGACGAGGCCGGTCAACTGGTGGTGACCATCAACGACGATGGCGAAGGCTATCCGCCCGAGATGATCGAGCGCCAGGACGATTACGTGCAGGGCATCAACCACAGCACCGGCAGCACTGGTCTGGGCCTTTACTTCGCCGGGCGCATCGCTGCGTTGCATCAGCGCAACGGCGTTGGCGGATACACGCGCATCAGCAACGGCGGTCCACTGGGCGGTGGCGTCTTCAGCCTCTACTTGCCCTGATACACGTTCCTGTAGGAGCTGGCGAAGCCTGCGATCTTTTGACTTTTTACAGACAAGATCAAAAGATCGCAGGCTTCGCCAGCTCCTACCGGGGTGTGGGACATCGGTTTGGTTTTTTGTTCGCCAGTGCTTGATATTCCGAACGGGCGGAGCCTATTTTGTACGGGTCGCCGTTCGCGGCTCGCACAACAACAAGGATTGCGTCATGACAACCGATGGCCAGCGTTCACTCGCTCAGCGATTGACGGGCATTGATGAGATTGAGTGTGTTACGCCGGATTTGAACGGCGTACCCAGGGGCAAGGTAATGACTGCCGAGGGTTTCCTGGAAGGGCGGCGGTTGCAGATGGCGCGGGGTGTGCTGCTGCAATGCATCATGGGCGGATATCCGCTGGCGCGTTTTTACGGCAGCGATGATGGCGACTTGGCGCTGGTTGCGGACCCTGCTCAAATCCACCGTTTGCCGTGGAGCAAACAGCCTCGGGCATTCGCCATTTGTGATGCGGATGAACTGACCGGGGAAAGCTCCCGTCTGTCGACCCGCGGCCAACTCAAAGCGGTTATCGCGCGTTACGCCGCACATGGCCTCGCGCCAGTGGTGGCGACCGAACTTGAGTTTTTTGTCTTCGCGCCCAACACCGACCCGACGCAATCGTTCCAGCCGCCCATTGGCCTGGACGGTCGTCGCGAGGACGGTCATTCGGCGTTCAGCGTCAGTTCCAATAACGGTTTGCGACCATTCTTCAGTGAAGTCTACGAATGCATGGCCGCCCTTGGCTTGCCTCGCGATACCTTCATGCACGAGATGGGCGTCAGCCAGTTCGAGATCAACCTGCTGCACGGCGATCCGTTGCTGTTGGCTGACCAGACCTTTTTATTCAAGCACCTGCTCAAAGAAGTTGCGCTCAAGCACGGCTTGACGGTGGTGTGCATGGCCAAGCCGTTGGCGCACACGCCGGGCAGTTCGATGCATATTCACCAAAGTATCGTCGAGATCGGCAGCGGGCGTAACGTGTTCAGCGATGAGGCCGGGCAGCCAACGGCGACCTTCCGTCATTTCATCGGCGGTCAGCAGGCCGGCATGGCCGACTTCACCGCGTTGTTTGCGCCGAACGTGAACTCCTATCAGCGCTTGTGCCACCCGTTTGCTTCGCCGAATAATGCCTGCTGGTCCCACGATAATCGTGCGGCGGGTCTGCGTATTCCGGCCAGTTCGCCGGTGGCCCGTCGGGTCGAGAACCGCTTGCCTGGCGCCGATGCCAATCCGTACCTGGCGATTGCCGCAAGCCTGGCCGCCGGGCTGCACGGCATCGAAAACGAGCTGGAGCCGAGTGAGGCGATTCAGGGCGAATTCGTGGTGCCGGATAATCTTACGTTGCCATGTACCTTGCACGCTGCCCTTGAACGTCTGAAACGTAGCCAATTGGCGATGGAACTGTTTGGCAAGGAGTTCATCGAAGGCTACATCGCTTCGAAGACCATGGAACTGACCAGCTTCTTTGATGAAATTACTCCCTGGGAACGGCGTGTTTTAGCAGCCCAGGCCTGACGACCCGTCGTCTTCGGGCTATCGTTCTCGCTAGCCCGATACTCACTGCAAGGAGCCGCTCGGAACGCCGATGCGCCAAATCTGGAAATCCTTTCGAGCGCTGTATTTCGCCTCGCTGATGATGTTGATCGGCTCGGGTCTGTTGAGTACTTATCTGGGCTTGCGCCTGGCGGCTGACCATGTCGACAGCTTGTGGGTCGGTGCGTTGATGGCGGCCAACTATTTTGGCCTGGTGCTGGGCGGCAAAATCGGCCACCGGTTGATTGCCCGGGTCGGGCATATTCGCGCCTATGCAGCGTGTGCCGGGATTGTCGGCGCGGCAGTGTTGGGCCATGGCTTGATCAACTGGTTGCCTGCGTGGCTGTTTCTGCGGGTGATCGTGGGTCTTGGCATGATGTGCCAATACATGGTCATCGAGAGCTGGCTCAATGAGCAGGCCGAAGCCAAGCAGCGCGGGTTGGTGTTCAGCGGTTATATGATTGCCTCGTACCTGGGGCTGGTGTTGGGGCAGCTGATTCTGGTTCTGCACCCGGCCTTGGGCCTGGAGCTGCTGATGCTGGTCGCCTTGTGCTTCGCGTTGTGCCTGGTGCCGGTGGCCCTGACCCGACGCATTCACCCGGCGCCTTTGCATCCGGCACCGATGGAGCCGCGGTTCTTCATCAAGCGAGTGCCGCAGTCGTTGAGCACGGTGTTGGGGGCCGGGTTGATCGTCGGTTCGTTCTACGGTCTGGCACCGTTGTATGCCTCGCAACAAGGGCTTTCGACCGAGCAGGTCGGTCTGTTCATGGGTAGCTGCATTTTTGCCGGTCTGGTGGTGCAGTGGCCGTTGGGCTGGTTGTCTGATCGTTATGATCGGGCGTTGCTGATCCGCTGCTTCGCTTTGTGTCTGGCCGTTGCTGCGTTGCCGCTGGCGATCATGACCGAAGTGCCGCTGGAGGTGCTGTTCATCGCCGGGTTCTTCTGTTCGCTGGTGCAGTTTTGCCTGTATCCGTTGGCGGTGGCGTTTTCCAATGACCACGTTGAGGGGGATCGTCGGGTTTCCCTGACAGCGATGCTTTTGGTGACCTACGGCGTTGGCGCCAGTATCGGGCCGCTGGTGGCCGGGGTGCTGATGAAACTGTTCGGCAGCCACATGCTGTATGCCTTCTTCAGCTTCTTTGCGCTGGTGCTGGTGTGGCGGATTCGCCCGAAAGCGGTGACCAACCTGCATCAGGTCGACGATGCGCCACTGCATCACGTGGCCATGCCTGACAGCATGTCGAGTTCACCGCTGGTGGCAGCCCTTGACCCGCGGGTCGATGAGCAAGTGGTGCAGGATCAGATGCAGAACCCGATCGATCCTGAACCGGACCCTGAGCCGAAACCTGAAACCGATCCGTCCCCGGAAGAACCGCACGACCCGGACACAGGTCGCGAACAAAGCTTCACCGAGGCCAGACCTTAATATCCATGCATAAAAAAACGGGCAGTCACCGCAAGGGACTGCCCGTTTTTTATTGAAGCGCAGTGCTTACATGTCGTCTTTGTCGAAGCGCCGGGCTTCGCGCTGAAGCTGATAGACGAAGCGCTCGACCTGCCGTTGCACCAGGCCGCTCATGTTGTGAAAGCGTACGCCGGCGAACGTGGTGGAGATTCTTTCTTCGAAGTGTAAGTAACGCAGTTCAACCGGGGCCGTCATGCTGCCAAAGGGCAGGGCGGCGATGAAGCGGTCATAGACTTGGCCCAGTTGCAGGCTGGAAGTGATATCGCCTTCGAAGCGCAGCTTGCAGCCAGTGGCAGAGATATCCAGCAACTTGCCGTTGATCGGCGACTTGAGTTTTTCACCACCCAGTTCGACATTAACCAGTTGCGCCAGCTTCAACGCGGCGCGAAAGGCATTGCGACGCTGGTGGTACACCACCTCGGTCGGCAGCGCGCCCCGATAGCAACGACCACCACCGGACTCGTCGATGGTCAACGGACCGTTGCTTTCCCAGGCAATGCGCACACCGTCGTGGAAGCCTTCGACCCGGAATGGTTCACCGGCCAACAGGTAGCGTTCACCGTCACGGGGGATCATCTCGTCCAGGGCGATCATGTTGCTGTCACGATCGATGTCCACCAGATAGCTCTGGAAGCGCTGGCTACGTTCGTGGAACGTGATGATCAGCGGATCATGGCTGTCTTGCAGCTGGCGCAGGTTGCCGGAGATTTCCAGGGGTGTGGTGAGCACCTTGGGTGGCTGCGGAGCATCTTCCGCACTTAAGGCATTGAACACGGTTCATCAATCTCCAGACAAAATATGACTACTAGCCGGCATTCTGCCAGCATGTTTCGCGTCTTGATAGGGCGTGCTCATTAGCGGACTCAAGCCTGACTGAGCGGACGAGGCCCGGCCATCTTGGCAGTTGATCCGCGTGCATCATAGAGCGCTGGAGGTTCGCCACCGGTGAGGATTTTCAGCTGATTGGCCGTAGCGGCCTGCTGCATCAGGATCGACTGGCCATTCTTGACGTTGGCAGCCTGGCATTGAGCCAGAAGATCGGTCAGCACATCGCTTTGTTCCAGCAACTGACCGCCAATGCTCGAATGGCTGGCGAGTTGCTCAAGGCCGGCGCGAGTGAGGGGCAGGTTCAGGCTGGCGAGGATTTCGCTGCGCTTGCGGCCATGCTGTTCGAGCAAAATGATCAATGCCTGTTTTTCCGCCAGAATTTCTTCAAGCAGTGGCATGTCGCGACCGTGCAAGGCGAGGGACTCGGTTTGCAATAACGCCAGCAAGCGTTGAGCTGGAGCAAAGTCGTCGGTGATCAGTTGCAGTAGATTAGTGTCGTGCATGGCTGGCCTTGGGTTTTAAGCGTCCAAAAGCCTGGCGCAGGCGATGGCCTAGCGCTGGGCTTCGAAGTTGAGCAGTTTGCTGGCTACACGGTTGCTGTCGACTTTATAGCTGCCATCGGCAATCGCTGCTTTCAACTCGGCCACACGGGCGTTGTCGACGGCAGGCTGATCGCGCAGCTTGTCAGTGACCTTTTGCAACTGTTGAGCCTCATTGCTGAGATGTACCGATTCCCCGCTTGTGACGGTACTGGCCTGTTCGGCCGGGGTAGTCAGCGGTGCGGATTTGCCGGCGTCGGCGGTTTCCTTGGCAACGCTGGTACGTGTACTGCCCGTAAGTGGCGAGGAGCTGTTTAAACGGCTGAAATCGATGACCATGATAAAAAACCTCTGGGTATTTGGACGCTTGCCATGTTTTCGGCAATCCCTGCGAAAACTTTAGGCTCATTTAAGCAATGAGCCGCATGCGCCAGCACTTGTCCTGCATGGGGCACAGTTTAGGCAACAGCCAGGCGGCGCGCCATAGCTTCACAAAACAGAGAGCCCTACATGGACACTTCCACTTGGCCTGGCGCGGTGACTTGCGCCTTGATGACTCGCATGGAATTGAGGTTTTTTACCCTTATCTGTTCAGCCAGGCCACCATTGGAGAGCGCTTCGCCCGGCATGCGCACACTGAGCGTACCACTGCGTGCGGTAATCACCACCTGATCACCCTTGCGTACGACTTCCGCCTGTTCGAGATGGACCAGGGTGATGACCTGATCGCCTACCGTTTGTCGGGTAAGTTTCTGTCCGATGGCCTGGTCAACCGAGGTGAAATACCCCTGGTTGATCAAGCTGATGTCGCGCTCGCGTAAAACGACATCGCCCGGTTCGATGATGCCGGCGCGCCTGAGCGGGCGAGTGGTGGTGACGACCTCTCGAAACAGGTGCACTTGAGCGGGTACGAACACGGTCCAGGGGGAGCTGCCCTCGCAACGAACCTTGACTGTAACCCGCCCGATGGGGGTGGCCGGGCTTTCCAGGGAGGCTGTCAATTCCTTGTCGCACATGGGCATGCGCAGTCGCGGATCGAGCTGCTTGACCTCGATTTCGTAGCGACCTTCCGTTTGACTGGTAGCCAGATAGTCCTCTACGGTGAATTCAAGAAAGCCCTGAGTGACGCCGATAAGCATGTCAGGCAAGGTAACCGCATCAGCAACGGCAGGGCTGCCAGGGGTCAACAGGCAAGCAGCCGACATCACGCAAAGCAATTTGCGGTAGTTTGATGTCAGGCGTCGGAAAAATGTCGTTTGATCGTTCATAAGGGTTAAAAAGCAAGCGCCGTGCCGTTTAGTGATGAATGTGCGTCGCAACACAACTTAGCGTTGGTGTAGGAGTCTGGGCATGGCTGGTGTAATGGATTCGGTAAACCAGCGCACGCAACTGGTAGGGCAGAATCGCCTGGAGCTGTTGTTGTTCCGTCTCGACGGCCAGCAACTCTACGGGATCAACGTGTTCAAGGTTCGTGAGGTGCTGCAATGCCCCAAACTGACTCTGATGCCCAAGTCCAGTCCCGTCGTGTGCGGTGTGGCAAATATTCGTGGGGCGACCATCCCGATCCTCGATCTGGCGATGGCGACCGGTGCCGGTGCACTTAAAGATCAAAGCAATCCCTTCGTGATCATCACGGAGTACAACACCAAGACTCAGGGTTTCCTGGTCCGGTCGGTAGAGCGCATCGTCAACATGAACTGGGAGGAGATTCATCCGCCACCCAAGGGCACTGGACGCGATCATTACCTCACGGCTGTGACTCGGGTCGACAATCAGTTAGTCGAAATCATCGATGTCGAGAAAGTCCTGGCGGAGGTTGCGCCGACACCGGAAGCGATTTCGGTGGGGGTGGTCGATGTCGAAACCCAGCACAAGGCCTTGTCCTTGCGAGTGCTGACGGTCGATGACTCGTCGGTGGCGCGCAAGCAGGTGACCCGTTGCCTGCAAACGATCGGTGTCGAAGTGGTGGCGTTGAACGACGGTCGGCAAGCGCTGGAGTACCTGCGCAAGCTGGTCGACGAGGGCAAGAAGCCGGAAGAAGAGTTCCTGATGATGATCTCCGACATCGAGATGCCGGAGATGGACGGGTACACCCTGACGGCCGAGATCCGCAACGACCCTCGCATGCAAAAGCTTCATATCATCCTGCATACTTCGTTGTCGGGTGTGTTCAATCAGGCGATGGTCAAGAAAGTCGGTGCCGATGACTTCCTTGCCAAATTCCGTCCTGATGACCTGGCATCCCGGGTAGTCGACCGGATCAAAGCAGCAGACATCAGCTAGGGGCCTTTTGCCCCTGGCGGTCAACACGATTTAAGAGGCGGTATCTTTGTCTACGGGTAATTTGGATTTCGAACAGTTCCGGGTATTCCTGGAAAAAGCCTGTGGCATTTTGCTCGGTGAAAACAAGCAGTACCTGGTCTCGAGCCGTCTCAACAAACTGATGGAACAGCAGGGCATCAAGTCCCTGGGTGAACTGGTGCAGCGCATCCAGACCCAGCCGCGCAGTGGTTTGCGCGAAATGGTGGTGGATGCCATGACGACCAACGAAACCCTGTGGTTTCGTGACACCTATCCGTTTGAAGTCTTGAAGAACAAGGTGCTGCCCGAAGCAATCAAGGCTGCTCCCGGTCAACGTCTGCGCATCTGGTCGGCGGCTTGCTCGTCGGGTCAGGAACCGTATTCGCTGTCGATGTCCATCGACGAGTTCGAACGGGTCAACATGGGCCAGTTGAAGATGGGCGTGCAGATTGTTGCCACCGACTTGTCCGGCACCATGCTGACCAACTGCAAGACTGGCGAGTACGACAGCCTGGCGATCGGTCGCGGTCTGTCGCCCGAGCGTTTGCAGCGTTACTTCGACCCGAAAGGGCCGGGGCGTTGGGCAATCAAGGCGCCGATCAAGAGTCGGGTGGAGTTTCGCTCGTTCAACCTGCTCGATAGCTACGCAGCACTGGGCAAGTTCGACATCGTGTTCTGCCGCAACGTGCTGATCTACTTCTCCGCCGAGGTGAAGAAAGACATCCTGTTGCGCATTCACAGCACGTTGAAGCCGGGTGGTTACTTGTTCCTGGGCGCTTCTGAAGCGCTGAACGGTTTGCCGGACCATTACCAAATGGTCCAGTGCAGTCCGGGGATCATTTACCAGGCGAAGTGATGCAAAAGCGGCAGGCATAAAAAAACGGGAGTCCTCAAGGGCTCCCTTTTTTATGCCTGCCGCTTTTGCATCACGTAGGAGCTGCTGAAGGCTGCGATCTTTTGATCCTGGTTTTTAAGATCAAGATCAAAAGATCGTAGCCTTCGGCAGCTCCTACAGGGGCCGCGCGCGATTCGGGAAAGCGGCAGAAAAGCGGCAGGCGGCGGAAACCCGTTGCCGCTTTTCTGGCATTGCCGCCTTGCCGATGCCCGCAAAGGCCCGGTTTACGGGCTTTTTTTAATTGGCACGCGGCTTGCTATGTTCACGTTACGAAAAATCAGGTCACCCGAAGGTTTCCCGACATGAGCATCAGCTTCGATAAAGCGCTCGGTATCCACGAACAAGCCCTGGGCTTCCGCGCTCAGCGTGCCGAAGTCCTGGCCAACAACATTGCCAACGCCGACACCCCGAACTACAAGGCTCGGGACCTGGATTTCTCCAAGGTGCTTGCCGCACAGAACGAGAAAACCAAGAACGGCACTTTCGCCTTGAACATGACGAACAGCCGTCATATCGAAGCCGAAGGCCTGGGCAATGGTGACGAGTCGCTGCTGTATCGCACGCCGATGCAACCGTCGATCGACCAGAACACCGTGGACGCCCAACTGGAACAATCCAACTACGCGGAAAACGCGGTGGGCTTCCAGGCTAGCTTCACCCTGCTCAACAGCAAATTCAAAGGGCTGGTTTCAGCCCTGCGTGGAGAGTAAGTCATGTCTCTTGCCAGTGTTTTCA
Organism: Pseudomonas sp. ASL4; assembly: GCF_056680395.1. NCBI lineage: Bacteria > Pseudomonadati > Pseudomonadota > Gammaproteobacteria > Pseudomonadales > Pseudomonadaceae > Pseudomonas > Pseudomonas sp. ASL4. The sequence goes on from NZ_CM155280.1 coordinate 2,495,104, forward strand.
ACATTGCCGGTAGCGGCATGAGTGCCCAGACCACTCGCCTGAACACCGTTGCCTCGAACATCGCCAACGCCGAAACCGTCTCGTCGAGCATCGACCAGACCTATCGTGCCCGTCACCCGGTATTCGCCACCATGTTCCAGGGCGGCCAGAACGGCGGCAGCGATTCGCTGTTCCAGAGCCAGGACGCCGCCGGTCAAGGCGTGCAAGTGCTGGGCGTGGTCGAAGACCAGAGCAATCTTGAAGCGCGCTACGAGCCGAACCATCCGGCCGCCGACGCCAAGGGCTACGTCTACTACCCGAACGTCAACGTCGTCGAAGAAATGGCTGACATGATTTCCGCGAGCCGTTCGTTCCAGACCAACGCGGAAATGATGAACACCGCCAAAACCATGATGCAGAAGGTCCTGACCCTCGGTCAGTGATAAGGGGCGACTCAGATGAGTGTTACCGATACCACCAGCAGCCTCAGCATGAACGACATTCTGGCCAACTCCTCGGTGACGGCCAACAGCTCCACCGCGAATAGCCTTGGCTCTTTGGCCGGCGCCGCGACCGGCGGCCAGACACTGGGCAAGGACGCGTTCCTGCAATTGCTGGTGACCCAACTCAAAAACCAGAACCCGCTGGACCCGCAGGACAACAGTGCGTTCGTCGCCCAGTTGGCCCAGTTCAGCAGTCTGGAAGGCATCACCACGCTGAACACCACGGTCAGCTCGATTGCCAGCAACTTCAGCTCTTCGCAAGCGTTGCAGGCTTCGTCGTTGGTCGGTCGTTCGGTGATCGTGCAGACCAACTCACTGCAGGTTGATGATCCGACCAAAGCGGTTAACGGTTCGGTGAACCTGACGTCGTCCATCGCCAGCGGCACCGTGACCATTTCCGACAGCAGTGGCAACACAGTCAGAACCATCGATCTGGGCACTCAGGCGGCAGGCAGTGCTGCCTTCACCTGGGATGGCAAGGACTCGAGCGGCGCCACCGTTCCAGTCGGCACTTATACCGTCAAGGCCAGCGCGCCTGTCAACGGTACGGCGACGGACCTGGCGGTTTACCTGCCGGCCACCGTCAACAGCGTGACCCTGAGCCAGACCGGCGGCGAGCTGACGCTCAACCTCGCAGGCCTGGGCCCGGTCGCCCTGTCCAAAGTTCAAACCATTGGTATATAGAGCCGACTAACCGGCACAAAGGAGTGGAATATGTCTTTCAATATCGGCCTTAGCGGTCTCTATGCAGCCAACAAACAACTGGATGTAACCGGTAACAACATCGCCAACGTCGCGACCACCGGTTTCAAATCCTCCCGTACAGAGTTTGAAGACGTCTATTCGGCGACCAAACTCGGCAGCGGCAGCCAAGTCGTCGGCAGCGGTGTAAAACTGGCCAACGTGTCCCAACAGTTCACCCAAGGTGACATCAACAACACCGGTAACGTGTTGGACATGGGCATCAACGGTTCGGGTTTCTTCACCCTGAGCAACAACGGTTCGACGACCTACACCCGTGCCGGTACGTTCAAGGTCAACAGCGATGGTTACATCACCAACACCGACTACACCTCGCGCCTGCAAGGCTACGGTGTGGATGCCAATGGCAAAGTCATCAACGGTGTGTTGACCGATCTGAAAATTGACACTTCGAACCTGGCGCCGAAGACCACTTCGTTGGTGACTTCGACGATCAACCTGAACTCGACGGCCCCGGTCATCGACGATACCGTTCCGGCCGGCAAGTTCGACCCGACTCTGACGGCGACCTACACCAAGTCGTTCAGCACCCCGATCTATGACAGTCAGGGCAACCAGCACTCCATGGATCAATACCTGGTGAAAACCGGTGGCAATACCTGGAAGGTCTACACCCTGGTAGACGGCCGCAACCCGGATGCTACCGGCAGCGACCCGAAAACCACTGCACCGGTCGCTTCGACACTGTCGTTTGACGCCACTGGTAAGTTGACTCAGGTCAGCACGCCTAATCCGGCGGGTGGCGCTCCAATCATCAGCAGCAACCTGACGGTTAACAGCTGGGTGCCAGGCACTGTGACCAATGGCGTTTGGACAGCCAATGGCGCTGCCGCTAACCCGGCCGGTGTGACCATCTCCATGGCCAATACCACTCAGTACAACGCTGACACCGCGCGTTCGATCCCGACTCAGGACGGTTACGCCACTGGCCAGATCACCAACCTGACCATCGACGGCACCGGTACCCTGTTCGCCAACTTCAGCAACAACCAGAGCAAGGCTATCGGCCAGGTTGCACTGGCAAGCTTCACTAACGAACAAGGCCTGCAAGCGGTTGGCGGCACTAGCTGGAAAGAGACGTTCTCTTCGGGTATCCCGGGCTACGATGCTCCGGAAACCGGGACTCTGGGTTCTATCGAGTCCAACTCCCTGGAAGAGTCCAACGTCAACCTGACCAACGAACTGGTCAACCTGATCAAGGCGCAGAGCAACTACCAGGCGAACGCCAAGACCATCTCCACCCAGAGCACCATCATGCAGACCATCATTCAGATGACCTGATGCTGGTTGGGTTGTAGCGCTTCACCAAGAGCCCCTCGGAAGAGGGGCTTTTTTATGCACGGGATTTGAGGCTGGTCTCTGAATTTGCGTTGTGGGTGATGGCCTCTTCGCGGGCAAGCCTCGCTCCTACAGATTTGGCGTCGTTCATTTGCCTTGGGAGCGACATAGAATCTGTAGGAGCGAGGCTTGCCCGCGAAGACGTCAGACCGACCAACACTTTCCCTAAGGCAAAAGAAAACCCCCGACCAGTCCAGAGAACTAATCGGGGGTTTCAGATAAGCGCCGTTAAGCGCTTACCGGCTCAGCTTATTGGCAAGCTTCGCAATCCGGCTCGTCAATCGCGCAAGCCTTTGGCACTGGTGCCGGACCGGCAGGAGCTGCCAGGACCGAATCGTCACCGTGGTTGCCGCCGCTGGAAACAGCGTTCAGCTTGCCGGTGTTGATGGTCGACTTCTCGGTGCTGGTCGCGGCCAGGGCACGGAGGTAGTAAGTGGTTTTCAGGCCACGGTACCAAGCCATGCGGTAGGTCACGTCCAGTTTCTTGCCCGAAGCGCCGGCGATGTACAGGTTCAGGGACTGAGCCTGGTCGATCCACTTCTGACGACGGCTTGCCGCGTCAACGATCCACTTGGTGTCCACTTCGAAGGCAGTCGCGTAGAGCTCTTTGAGTTCTTGCGGAATGCGCTCGATCTGCTGAACCGAACCGTCGTAGTACTTCAGGTCGTTGATCATGACCGAGTCCCACAGACCGCGAGCCTTCAGGTCGCGAACCAGGTACGGGTTGATCACGGTGAATTCGCCCGACAGGTTCGATTTCACATAGAGGTTCTGGTAGGTCGGTTCGATCGACTGCGATACGCCAGTGATGTTGGCGATGGTGGCGGTCGGTGCGATGGCCATGATGTTGGAGTTACGAATGCCTTTCTGTACACGGGCACGAACCGGTGCCCAGTCCAGGGATTCGTTCAGGTCAACGTCGATGTACTTCTGGCCACGTTGCTCGATCAGGATCTGTTGCGAATCCAGCGGCAGGATGCCTTTGGACCACAGCGAACCCTGGAACGTCTCATAGGCGCCGCGCTCGTCGGCCAGGTCGCAGGAAGCCTGGATAGCGAAGTAGCTGACCGCTTCCATGGACTTGTCGGCGAACTCGACGGCAGCGTCGGAACCGTAAGGAATGTGCTGCAGGTACAGAGCGTCCTGGAAGCCCATGATGCCCAGACCGACCGGACGGTGCTTGAAGTTGGAGTTCTTCGCTTGTGGCACCGAGTAGTAGTTGATGTCGATAACGTTATCGAGCATGCGAACGGCGGTGTTCACGGTACGTTCCAGCTTGGCGGTGTCCAGCTTGCCGTTGGTGATGTGGTTCGGCAGGTTGATCGAGCCCAGGTTGCAAACGGCGATCTCGTCCTTGTTGGTGTTCAAGGTGATCTCGGTGCACAGGTTCGAGCTGTGAACCACGCCAACGTGCTGCTGCGGGCTGCGCAGGTTGCACGGGTCTTTGAAGGTCAGCCATGGGTGGCCGGTTTCAAACAGCATGGACAGCATTTTGCGCCACAGGTCTTTGGCCTGGATGGTCTTGAACAGCTTGATCTTGCCCGGGTACTCGGACAGCGCTTCGTAGTACTCGTAGCGCTCTTCGAAAGCCTTGCCGGTCAGGTCGTGCAGATCCGGAACTTCGGACGGCGAGAACAAGGTCCACTTGCCGTCATCGAAGACGCGCTTCATGAACAGGTCAGGGATCCAGTTGGCAGTGTTCATGTCGTGGGTACGACGACGATCATCACCGGTGTTCTTGCGGAGTTCGATGAACTCTTCGATGTCCATGTGCCAGGTTTCCAGGTAGGCACAGACAGCGCCTTTGCGCTTGCCACCCTGGTTAACGGCTACGGCGGTGTCGTTCACCACTTTCAGGAACGGAACAACGCCCTGGGATTTGCCGTTGGTGCCCTTGATGTACGAACCCAAGGCACGAACCGGCGTCCAGTCGTTGCCCAGGCCGCCAGCGAATTTGGACAACATGGCGTTGTCGTGGATCGCGTGGTAAATGCCCGACAGGTCATCCGGCACGGTGGTCAGGTAGCAGCTCGACAGCTGTGGACGCAGGGTGCCGGCGTTGAACAGTGTTGGAGTCGAGGACATGTAATCGAAGGACGACAACAGGTTGTAGAACTCGATCGCACGGTCTTCTTTGTTCTTCTCTTCGATCGCCAGGCCCATGGCCACGCGCATGAAGAAGATCTGCGGCAGTTCGAAACGCACGCCATCCTTGTGGATGAAGTAACGGTCGTACAGGGTTTGCAGGCCCAGGTACGTGAACTGCTGATCGCGCTCGTGGTTGATTGCCTTGCCGAGTTTTTCCAGGTCAAACGTGGCCAGGATCGGGTTCAGCAATTCGAATTCGATGCCCTTGGCGATGTACGAAGGCAGGGCCTTGGCGTACAGGTCGACCATTTCGTGGTGGGTTGCGCTTTCGGCAACTTCCAGGAAGCTCAGGCCTTCGGCACGCAGGGTGTCCATCAGCAGGCGGGCGGTCACGAACGAGTAGTTCGGCTCACGCTCAACCAAGGTACGGGCGGTCATCACCAGAGCGGTGTTGACGTCGGTCAGGGCCACGCCGTCGTACAGGTTTTTCAGGGTTTCGCGCTGGATCAGGTCGCCGTCGACTTCTGCCAGGCCTTCGCACGCTTCGGTGACGATGGTGTTCAGGCGGCCCATGTCCAGAGGAGCAAAGGTGCCGTCGGCGCGGGTGATGCGGATCGACGGGTGAGCGTTGACGGCTTCTTCGGTCGGCGCGTGGGCAGCGCGTTCTTTCGAACGACCGTCACGGTAGATCACATAGTCGCGGGCCACTTTCTGCTCGCCGGCACGCATCAGGGCCAGTTCAACCTGGTCCTGGATTTCTTCGATGTGGATGGTGCCGCCCGAAGGCATGCGACGCTTGAAGGTCGCGGTGACTTGTTCGGTCAGGCGGGCAACGGTGTCGTGGATTCGCGACGAGGCAGCAGCGGTGCCACCCTCAACTGCGAGAAACGCTTTGGTGATGGCGACGGTAATTTTGTCATCGGTGTAAGGAACGACAGTGCCGTTACGCTTGATCACGCGCAGTTGGCCAGGCGCGGTGGCGGACAGATCCGAATTCGAATCAGCGGCCTGCGGCAAGGTGCCCTGCGGGTTCTCGCGAGTTGTGTCGGTTTGCATGGGTGTCTCCACGTTCTCTATGTTTGTTTGGGCACCATCACGGTGCCCACCGTTCCGTCCTGAAGCACTACAACCGGCGAGCGCCGGGCATAACAACTTCGGGACAGTTCAGGAAGGGGGCCTTTTGAGCGCCGCTTCCATGCCGAAGTCTTTGGTTTCAAGCCGTAGGCTGAAAACCGAATTCCTTTTGGGTGACAGTTATGGACTGCAACACCCGTACCGTTTTCGCCGCTTGGGGGTCAAAAACAGCAGCCATCCGCTCGTGCGGTTTGGTCTTCTGAAAATACGTTTGGTTCAACCAGACAAAGGCAATAAAAGCGCTTGAATTCGGTGTCTGATTTGTGTTTGGTTTTTGGGCGAAAACCCTACATGTAGGGTTTTTTTAGCGCCGAGGTACAAGATAATGCGTTTTGGGGGGTGATTGCAACGTACTACCTGTGGATAAACCTGTGCGTAAATTGTGTGTGAAACGTGGAAACAGCGTGTAGGCCGCGACCCTACTGGAGTCGACCGTTTGTCATGGTATTTTCATGATTGAAAACGGTTGGGGCAGTTTTTAAGGGCGCGAACCCTATCACAAAAAACCGCGTTGTCCGAACGCATTTGCCGACTTGTTTTCTCGGCAGTCGACGTTTATACAATCGGCCGGTACGCAAGCATTCTTATCCTCCCCAATCATTACAAAAAGACGGGCGGATCCTTCCTTATTAGTGTTGTTGGCAAGCAGAGGTCACCCGTGGAGCAAGAAGCCTGGCAGGTATTGATTGTCGAAGACGACCAACGTCTGGCCGAACTGACCCGTGATTACCTCGAAGCCAATGGCCTGTGCGTGGCAATCGAAGGCAATGGCGCCCTGGCGGCGGCGCGGATCATCAAGGAGCAGCCAGACTTGGTGATTCTCGACCTGATGCTGCCCGGCGAGGATGGCCTGAGCATCTGCCGCAAGGTGCGCGACAAATATGACGGCCCGATCCTGATGCTCACCGCCCGTACCGATGACGCCGATCAGATTCTCGGCCTGGACCTGGGCGCCGATGATTACGTGTGCAAACCGGTGCGCCCGCGGTTGCTGCTGGCGCGCATCCAGGCCTTGTTGCGCCGCAGCGAAGCGCCGGAAGTGGCCCCGGAAAAACTTCGGCGTTTGCAGTTCGGCCCGCTGGTGGTGGACAACGCTTTGCGTGAAGCCTGGCTCAATGACAACGGCATCGAACTGACCAGCGCCGAGTTCGACTTGCTCTGGCTGTTGGTGGCCAACGCCGGGCGCATCCTGTCTCGGGAAGAAATCTTCACCGCATTGCGTGGCATCGGTTATGACGGCCAGGACCGCTCTATCGACGTGCGCATCTCGCGCATTCGCCCCAAGATCGGCGATGACCCGGAGCACCCACGGTTGATCAAGACCGTGCGCAGCAAAGGTTATCTGTTCGTTCCGGAAGCCTGCACGCTGTGAACTCGATCTTCCTGCGCATCTACGGCGGCATGTGTGCGGCGCTGGTCCTGGTGGCAGTGCTCGGCGTGCTGGCGCTGCACCTGCTCAACCAGGTGCGCAGCGAGCAATACCGTGAACGCCTGGCCCACGGCACGTTTTCGCTGATGGCCGATAACCTGCAACCCATGAACGAGACCGAGCGCCACCGGGCGTTGCTGGTCTGGGAGCGTCTGTTGGGCATTCCCTTGTCGTTGCAGACCTTCGCCCAGACCGACCTCGACCTGACCCAGCGCACCCGTGTGTTGCGTGGCCATGCGCTGGTCGAACAGACCGGCCCTCACGCAGCAAAGGTTTACCGGTTGGTCAGTGACAAGGAACAACTGGTACTCACCGGGGAAGTCCAGCAGATCAGCGAGCAACTGGCCCGCGCGACCATTTACTTGTTGGCCGATGAACTGGTGCGCTACCCGGTCGCCGAACAACCCAAACGCCTGGCGCAATTGAAAGAAGATAAAGGCTTCGGTTTCGACCTGCGGCTGGTCACGGTCGAAGAGGCCGACATGGACGAGGATCAGAGTCGCCGGGTGTCCGAAGGCGACACGGTGATGGCGCTGGGCAAGGGCGGCGATTCGATCCGGGTGTTTGCCGGCATGGTCGGCACGCCGTGGGTGCTGGAAATCGGCCCGCTGTTTCAGATGAACCCGTATCCGCCGGAATGGCTGGTGCTGATCGCCGCCCTTGGGCTGACGCTGATCGGTTTGATCGTCTATCTGTTGGTGCGGCAACTGGAGCGTCGTTTGCGTGGCCTCGAAGCCGCCGCCACGCGCATCGCCAAGGGCAGCCTGGAAACCCGCGTGCCGGCGCGCGGCGCAGATTCGGTCGGGCGTCTGGCGGCGGCGTTCAACGGCATGGCCGAGCACTTGCAGCAACTGCTGGCGATTCAGCGCGAACTGGTGCGCGCGGTGTCCCATGAACTGCGTACGCCGGTGGCACGCCTGCGTTTTGGTCTGGAGATGATCGGCTCGGCCACCACGCCCCAGGCACTGGAAAAGTACCGCGAAGGCATGGACCACGACATCGAGGACCTCGACAAACTGGTGGACGAGATGCTCACCTACGCGCGGTTGGAACAAGGCTCACCGGCGCTGAATTTCCAGCGCATCGATCTCGATGCGTTGGTCAATCAGGTGATCGAGGAACTGGCACCGTTGCGTGCGGACGTCACGGTACAACGAGGGTTGTGCCTGTCGGCCGCCGATTGTGACGATGCCTGGGTCGAAGCTGAGCCGCGCTACCTGCACCGGGCGTTGCAAAACCTGGTCAGTAACGCCATGCGCCATGCGCAGTCGCGGGTGACCGTCAGTTATCAGGTGGGGCAGTTGCGCTGCCGGGTCGATGTCGAGGATGACGGGCCGGGCGTGCCGGAAGTGGCCTGGGAGAAAATCTTCACGCCGTTCCTGCGCCTCGATGACAGCCGGACCCGGGCATCGGGCGGGCATGGGTTGGGCTTGTCCATCGTGCGCCGGATCGTCCATTGGCATGACGGGCGGGCGCTGATCAGCAAGAGCAAAAGTTTGGGCGGGGCGTGTTTCAGTTTGAGTTGGCCGCGTAATCAAGAAAAACGCTGAAGTCTTTGTTGTCAGTCAGGGACCCATCGCGAGCAAGCTCGCTCCCACATTGGATCTATGCCACCCCGCAAATCCCTGTGGGAGCGAGCTTGCTCGCGATGAGGCCCCTCGAGACACTGAAGATCTTCAGGCCTTGATGCTGACCAGGCTCAACAACTGCCCATCCTGCACCCCAAACTGCGCGTCCAATTCGGTCCCGTTACACCACTCACTGGACAAGTCCGTGAGCAGCCGCAACCGCACCTGACCGCTCTCGGTCCATTCCAACACTTCCGCATGTTCGAAATAAAAGCGCTTTTGCACGATCGGGTAGAGCGCCTTGAACAGGCTTTCCTTCACCGAAAACGTCAGGGTAACCAGCAGCGCCAATTGATCGGTCCCGCTCGCCGCCATGCGCTGTAACTCCGGCAGTGTGAGGATCTCCCCGGCCAGGCGTTCGGCCCGTTCGACATTGAGCAGGTTTTCCAGGTCCATGCCCAAGCCGCGCCAGTGGGCCTTCTTCGCAACAATTGCCGCGGCCCGGCCGGTGCTGTGGGTGATCGAACCGGTGATGTGCGCAGGCCAAACCGGTGCCCGGTCTTCGCCAATGGCCGGGATAAAGCTCAGCCCTTCCAGTTGTTGCAGTGCGGCCCGGGCGCAGACGCGTCCGGCCAGAAACTCGGCCTGACGCTTGGCCACCGAACGCTGGATGCTCGCGGGCGGCTCGATGGCGCTGCGCTGGAAGTCATCGCTGGCCAGTTGCGAGGTGTCGAAGTGAGTACTCAGCAGCACCGCATCGGGCAGCACGAACGGTAGCGGCCAATGGGCCTCAAGTGGGGTGCAGCAGACGGGTAGGGCGGGGGCGGGATTCATGGCGGGCATTTTGCCGGGTTGGGTTGCGGCTGGGTAGTGTTCACAGCAAGAACCCCAGTTGAAACTCAACCTGTGGCGAGGGGGCTTGCCCCCGTTGCGCTGCGAAGCAGTGCTAAAACCTGCAATCGGGTTTCAACTGGTAAACCGCGTTTGCTGATTTTACGACTGCTTCGCAGCCGAACGGGGGCAAGCCCCCTCACCACAGAGGTCACTGTCCCGCCCCAGTTTCTGGTGTGCTTAGCTAAATATTTTCTTGAAGAACGCCTTCATATCCGCCCACGAACTGGCATCCGCCGCCTTGTTGTAACCAATGTCCGGCCCGCCATGATCACCATGGCTCAAGCGATCCGCATCCGGGTTGGTGAACCCATGCTTGGCGTCTGCCAGGCTGACGAATTTGTAGTCGGCCCCGGCCTTGTCCATTTCAGACTTGAACGCCGCCACATTATCCGGGGTGACCATGCTGTCCTTGGCGCCATGCTCGACGAGGATTTTCGCCTTCACGCTGCCCGGCGTCGCGGGCGTGTTGGTCGCCAGTGCCCCGTGGAAACTCACCACACCTTTCAACGGCAAGCCCTGACGCGCCGCATTCAGCACCACACCGCCGCCGAAGCAGTAACCGATGGCCGCGAGTTTGTTCGGGTCGGTCTGTGGCTGTTGTTTCAACAGATCAAGCCCGGCCTGGAAACGTGCGCTGGCCACCGCGCTGTCCTTCAGTGCTTCTTGCATGAACGCCATGGCGTCCTTCGGATGCTCGGTGTTCTTGCCGCCGCCATACATGTCGATAGCCAACGCGCTATAGCCCAGACCGGCGAGGTCCCGGGCGCGGCGCTTGGCGTAATCGTTCAGCCCCCAGAACTCATGCACCACCACAATTCCCGGGCGTGGGCCTTTGATCGCGTCGTCGTAGGCGTAGTAGCCGATCATTTTTGTACCGTCGGTACTTTGGTAGGGAATTTCCTGAGTCTTGATCGCAGCCTGAGTCAGCCCGCTCAAGGCCAGTAAAACGAGGACGAAGAACATGCGCATGGTCGGATCTCCTTTTAATAAAGTCGTCAAAACAGCCTAGTCGATTTGATTCAGCTCAGGTTTAGAGTGCGTTCAGGGGGAGTTCAGGGGCCGGTCGGTAATGTAGACCCATGATCAAACGCGCCTGCGCATGAGGAAATGCCCCCAATGACTGGTCCAGCAAAACAGTCATGCCAGTGCCAATCTCACCTACAACTGCATGTCGGCCTCGCACAATGGCATTAAACTGCGTCAGGAAGACCTCATGGGTCGCTATGATCAGTTCTGCCTGGTGGATGGCTGCAAGCTTCACCTTGTCGCCATCGAGATTTGCCGTTGCACCTTTGGAGATGTTGTTTTGCCCGGGAGAGCGTTATGAAATTGCTGGTCGTCGAAGATGAAGCGCTGCTGCGCCATCACCTGCAAACCCGCCTGACGGATAGCGGCCACGTGGTCGAGTCCGTGGGCAACGCCGAAGAGGCGCTGTATCAGACCGAGCAGTTCAACCATGACCTGGCGGTGATCGACCTCGGACTGCCGGGCATGGGCGGGCTCGACCTGATCCGTCTGCTGCGCTCCCAGGGCAAGACCTTTCCGATCCTGATCCTCACCGCCCGCGGCAACTGGCAGGACAAGGTTGAAGGCCTCGCCGCCGGTGCCGACGACTACGTGGTCAAGCCGTTCCAGTTCGAAGAGCTGGACGCCCGGCTTAATGCCTTGTTGCGCCGTTCCAGCGGGTTCACTCAGTCGACCATTGTCGCCGGGCCGTTGATGCTCGACCTCAATCGCAAGCAGGCGTCACTCGAAGAACAGCCGCTGGCGCTGACCGCATACGAATACCGGATCCTCGAGTACCTGATGCGCCATCACCAGCAAGTGGTGGCCAAGGACCGCTTGATGGAACAGCTCTACCCGGATGACGACGAGCGTGATCCGAATGTGATCGAAGTGCTGGTCGGTCGCCTGCGCCGCAAACTCGAAGGTCCCGCCGGGTTCAAACCGATCGACACCGTGCGTGGCCTCGGCTACTTGTTCAACGAGCGCTGTACTTGATTCGTTCTCTTCGCGTTCGCCTGATGCTCGCCGCCACCCTGTTGGCGGTGTTGTTCATGCTGGCGTTGCTGCCGGCGATGCAGGGCGCGTTCAGCCTGGCGTTGCAGGATTCCATTGAGCAACGCCTGGCCTCGGACGTCACCACGCTGATCTCCGCTGCCCGGGTGGAGAACAACCACTTGCAGATGCCTTTGCAATTGCCCGATGAGCGTTTCAACCTCACCGACAGCCGTTTGCTGGGCTACATCTATGACCGCGAGGGGCATCTGGTCTGGCGCTCGAAGGCCTCCCAGGAAGAGATCATCAACTACAAGCCGCGTTACGACGGGCGCGGTAGCGAGTTTGCACGCATTCGCGAGGCCAATGGTCATGAGTTCTTCGTCTATGACGTCGAGGTCAAACTGCTGGGCGGTAAAAGTGCGGCGTTCAGTATCGTGGCCTTGCAGCCGGTTCGTGAGTACGAAGCCACCCTTGAAGGCCTGCGGGAAAATCTCTATCTGGGGTTTGGCGCGGCGTTGCTGGTGTTGTTGTCGTTGTTGTGGATCGGCCTGACTTGGGGCTTGCAGGCGTTGCGCCGGCTGAGCCAGGAACTGGACCAGATCGAAAGCGGCACCCGCGAAAGCCTCAGCGAAGAACACCCGCGTGAACTGCTGCGCCTGACCGGTTCCCTCAACCGCTTGCTGCACAGCGAGCGTGAGCAGCGCAGCCGTTATCGCGATTCCCTCGATGACTTGGCCCACAGCCTGAAAACCCCGTTGACCGTGTTGCAAGGCGTCAGCGAGGACATGGCCCAGCGCCCGCAGGACCGTGACCAGGCCTGGGTGCTGCAATCGCAGATCGAACGTATGAGTCAGCAGATCAGCTATCAGTTGCAGCGCGCCAGCCTGCGCAAAAGCGGTCTGGTACGCCATCAGGTGCGCCTGCGCCCGGTGCTGCAAAGCCTGTGCGACACGCTGGACAAGGTCTACCGCGACAAACGGGTGCGGGTCGCTTTCGACCTGCCGGACCCGTGTTACGTGCCGATCGAGCAGGGCGCCTTGCTGGAGATGATGGGCAACCTGCTGGAGAATGCCTATCGCCTGTGCCTGAGTGAGGTGCGCATCAGCGTGCGCGAAACGCTTAGCGGGATTGAGTTGTGCGTCGAGGATGACGGGCCGGGCGTGCCGCCGGATCAGCGGGCGCGGATTCTGCAAAGGGGTGAACGACTGGATCGACAGCATCCGGGGCAGGGGATCGGGTTGGCGGTGGTCAAGGACATCATCGAAAGCTACAGCGCCCAGTTGACTCTGGGGGATTCGGCCATGGGCGGCGCGGCGTTCCGGATTCATTTTCCGGTGGTTTGAGGTTGTTCGCGGGAATAGCCGATCCATTGTGGCGAGGGAGCTTGCTCCCGTTCGAGTGCGCAGCGCTCGCAAAATCGTGGGGCCGCTTCGCAGCCCAGCGGGAGCAAGCTCCCTCGCCACAAAAGCCAGTAAGCCAAACTGATCTCAATTCTCCTGCGCGCGATAAGCCCCAGGTGTAAGTCCAGTCCACTTCTTGAACGCCCGATGAAACGCCGAAGGCTCGGAAAACCCCAACTGCTCGGCAATCTGTTGCAACGACAGATCCGCCCGCCCCAAGTGATAAATCGCAATGTCCCGCCGCAACTGGTCCTTCAATTCCTGAAAACTGCTGCCTTCTTCGCGCAAATGCCGGCGCAAGGTCTGCGGGCTGATGTGCAAGTGCGCGGCCACCGCTTCCAGGTCCGGCCAGCGCGCACTGTCGCGGCTGAGCAAACGGCGCAACTGGCTGCTCAAGCTGTCGCCGTCATCCGGGCGCGACAACAGGTCGGCGGGGGAGCGTTCGAGGAAATGTTTGAGCGTGCGCTCGTCCTGCAACAACGGCATGCTCAGGTAGCGACTGTGAAACAGCAGGCTGCTCTGGGCCGTTGAAAACTCCTGCGGGCAGGGGAATAGCAGATCGTATTCGGCGCCGTGTTCAGGTCTCGGATAGCTGAACGTCGCCTGCTCCAGGCGAATACGCTGGCCGATCAGCCAACTGCCGAGACGATGCCAGATCACCAGCAGGGATTCACTGAGGAAGTGATCCGGGTCCCGCAACTGTGAATCGTCGAGGCTCAGGCGGATCATTTCGTCTTCGCGGGTCAGGGTCAGACGCGGCGCCTCGGGGAATAGGCTATAAAACAATAAGCCGCGATGAAGTGCTTTCTCCAGGCTGCGGCAATGGATAATCGCGTGGCACATCATGGCGAAACTGCCGGGTTTGCTCGGTGCCTGCCCGAATCCCAGGTATTCGTCGTCCAGCGCCAGCCACAGGCCCTGGATCAGCCGGGTAAATTGTTCCGGCGCGATGCGTGCCCTTGGCTCGTCGAGCAACTCGGGGCTGATCCCCAGTTGTAACAACAAGCCTGAATAATCATAACCACGCCGACGCGCGCCACCGAGGGCGGCACGGGCGAAATGACTAGCGATGGTGCGTTCGCGCATAGGAGGCAGGTCCGTCCACTAAGCGCCGGATGGTAGCCGCAGGACTTGGCGATGAACAAGGCGGATATCCGCCAAATTGTAGGACGCGGTCTGGCCGATAGGCGGAAATCCGCCACATTGCTGTAACCGGCCAGTGACAAAGAAACCCCTGTAACCCTTGATGTCAAAAGGCTTGCAGGGAATTCGGCAGAGGTGGCACGGGCTTTGCGATATATCGGGCAGATGCCTGCCGTTGAGCGGCTCGACAAAACAAATCCCTCCAGTGCAGGAGGGTTCGCAATTGAAGTGTCATGGGGCAACAGATGGATGTTGTCACGGGGCACTCTTGAGGAACTTTGCAATGACGACTCGTCAGCCACTGTACAAATCCCTGTATTTCCAGGTGATCGTTGCCATCGCCATCGGCATCCTGGTCGGTCACTTCTACCCGCAGACCGGTGTGGCCCTCAAGCCACTGGGTGACGGGTTCATCAAACTGATCAAAATGATCATCGCGCCGATCATCTTCTGCACCGTCGTCAGCGGTATCGCGGGCATGCAGAGTATGAAATCGGTCGGCAAGACCGGCGGTTACGCGCTGCTCTACTTCGAAATCGTTTCGACCATTGCACTGTTGGTCGGTCTGGTGGTGGTCAACATCGTCCAGCCGGGCGCCGGCATGCACATCGACGTGAGCACGCTGGATGCTTCCAAAGTCGCTCAATATGTAGCAGCCGGTGCTGATCAAAGCGTCGTCGGCTTCCTGCTGAACGTGATCCCGAACACCATCATCGGTGCGTTCGCCACCGGCGATATCCTGCAAGTGCTGATGTTCTCGGTGATCTTCGGTTTCGCCCTGCATCGCCTGGGTGCCTACGGCAAGCCGATCCTGGACTTCATCGATCGCTTCGCTCACGTGATGTTCAACATCATCAACATGATCATGAAGCTCGCGCCACTCGGTGCCCTGGGCGCCATGGCGTTCACCATCGGTGCCTACGGTGTGGGTTCGCTGGTGCAACTGGGCCAGTTGATGCTGTGCTTCTACATCACCTGCCTGGTGTTCGTGCTGGTCGTGCTGGGCGGTATCGCTCGCGCTCACGGCTTCAGCGTACTGAAAGTGATTCGCTACATCCGTGAAGAACTGCTGATCGTGCTGGGTACGTCCTCCTCGGAATCCGTGCTGCCACGCATGCTGATCAAAATGGAGCGTCTGGGCGCGAAGAAATCCGTTGTGGGTCTGGTGATCCCGACCGGTTACTCGTTCAACCTCGACGGTACTGCGATCTACCTGACCATGGCGGCCGTGTTCATCGCTCAAGCGACCGACACCCACATGGACATCACGCACCAGATCACCCTGCTGGTGGTGTTGCTGCTGTCCTCCAAAGGCGCTGCTGGCGTGACCGGTAGTGGCTTCATCGTGTTGGCCGCGACCCTGTCGGCTGTTGGCCACCTGCCGGTTGCCGGCTTGGCGCTGATCCTCGGTATCGACCGCTTCATGTCCGAAGCCCGCGCGTTGACCAACCTCGTGGGTAACGCCGTTGCCACGCTGGTTGTGGCCAAGTGGGTCAAGGAACTGGACACCGACGTGATGCAGGCCGAACTGGCTTCTGGCGGTCGCGGTATTGTCGACACCCGTCCTGAAGACGATCTGGGCGTGTCCGAAGGCGTCACCCCAAGCAACGTCAAATAAGACGGCTGCACTGAAAAACCCGCTTCGGCGGGTTTTTTTATGCCTGGGATTTGAGCGTAACGGTCACGACGGCTGACACATCGGGTGATTGCTGCAATGCGATTGGCTGCCTAGGCTGGAGGCATCGCTCAAGGAGTACACCCATGCCCGGTCCACTGGCATCACTCAAGGTTCTGGATTTCTCGACACTGCTGCCGGGGCCGTTTGCTTCCCTGCTGTTGGCAGACATGGGCGCCGAGGTGCTGCGCATCGAATCGCCAACCCGCATGGACCTGCTGCGGGTGCTGCCGCCCCACGACCAGGGCGTCTCGGCGAGTCATGCGTACCTCAATCGCAACAAGCGCAGCCTGGCGCTGGACCTCAAGCAGCCCGAGGCGCTGGAGGTGATCAAGCAACTGCTGCAGGACCACGACATCGTGTTGGAGCAATTCCGCCCCGGGGTGATGGAGCGCCTGGGCCTGGGTTATGAAGCCTTGAAGGCGATCAATCCGAAGTTGATTTACGTCTCGATCACCGGTTACGGCCAGACTGGCCCCTACAAGGACCGTGCTGGCCACGACATCAACTACCTGGCGCTGGCGGGGCTGGCAAGTTACACCGGCCGCGCCGACAGCGGCCCGCTACCGTTGGGGATTCAGGCCGCAGACATAGCCGGTGGCTCGTTACACGGCGTCATTGGATTGCTGGCGGCGGTGATCGCCCGGCAGCAGACGGGGCAGGGACAGTATCTGGATGTGAGCATGACCGATTGCGCCTTCAGCCTGAACGCCATGGCCGGCGCCGGGTATCTGGCCTGCGGTGTGGAACCGGAGCGCGAAGATCAGATGCTCAATGGCGGCAGTTTTTATGACTATTACCGTTCGCGGGATGGACGCTGGTTATCGGTGGGCAGCCTGGAGCCGGCGTTTATGCAGCAACTGTGCACGGTGCTGGGTCGCCCGGAACTGGCGGTCCAGGGTTTATCGCCCAAGCCAGAGCAGCAACAGGCGTTGAAAAATGACTTGAAAATTGAATTCGAGAAGCATGACTTTTCTGAGTTGTGTGAGCTGTTTGCCGGGGTTGATGCGTGTGTCGAGCCGGTGTTGAGTGTGGGCGAGGCGGTGCGGCATCCGCAGTTGCAGGCGCGGGGATTGGTGACTGAGGTGCCTCGCGGTGACGGATCAACTCAGCAGCAAATGGCTTGTCCGTTGAAGTTTTCCGAAGGGTTGCCGGCGCCCAGGTATATCGGTGCGGCGGTGGGGCAGCACACGGATCAGGTGTTGGGAGAGTTGGGGTTTAGTGCGCAGCGGATCGAGGAATTGCGGCGTGCCAAGGTGGTTGTGTAGCGCTTGATAAGACGCCTTCGCGAGCAAGCTCGCTCCCACACTGGTTCTGTGTCACGCCGAAAATCCCCTGTGGGAGCGAGCTTGCTCGCGATGAGGCCGGCATGAACACAAAAAAACCTGTTACTCGACCCGCATTTCCCCACTAAACACCAACGTACTGCGGCAACGCCGGCACAAATACCGCCGCCCCTGCCGCACCAAACTGTGCCGCTGGGCCGAAAACGGGAAATCGCTGTCGGCACACGGGCATTTGTAGATGTAGCGGGTCACGCTGCGGCGTTTGACGTCGTAGGTGTGGCAACGGTTGGGCGGCAGTTCGTAGACACCGCGCATGATCAGTTGCCACTCTTCGCCGTGGGGCTGGATGCGGTCGCCAAACAGTTGATGGGCGATCAGGTGCGCGACTTCGTGGGCCACGGTCTGCTTGAGGAAGTCTTCGGTGTTTTCCCGGTATAGCTGCGGGTTGAAGCGCAGCAGGTTCTCGTGCAAATGCGCGACACCGGCTTTTTGCCCGCGCAGCTTGAGGCTTACCACGGGGCGTTTGAAAGGTCGTTTGAAAAAGGTTTCGGCTTGTTGGTAACAGTCTTCGACGCGGGTATTGAGTTGCTCGGGCATGCTTGATGGATCTCCAGAGACGTCGAGTATGCCGCAACCCCCGGGGCTTGCGAATCGGCCAGGCGCCGAATGGTCGTTGTTCGTGCTCTTTCAATAGACATTAAAAGGCCGCCTCGCGGCGGCCTGTATTGGCAGATCTTGTTCTATTGGAGTTCTAGTTCGTGTAGACGGGACCAACGCCCAGGCCCCAGACGATCACGGTAAACGCCATGATGGCTACCAGCACCACCAACCCTACGGCGAGCACCGAGCTTGAAAACAGGAAACCCTCGTCCGATGGAATGTTCATGAAGGTCGGCAACCCCACATACAGCAGGTACACCGTGTAGCAGATGGCGGCCGTGCCGATGATCATCCCCAGCCACATGTGTGGATACAGCGCCGCCAGCCCGCCAATAAATAGCGGTGTGGCGGTGTAGGTGGCAAACGCGATGCAACGGGCCAGGCTCGGGTTGGCGTCATAGGTGCGGGCCATCCAGTGAATGAACGCGCCCATCACCGCCACACCACCGAGCATCGCCAGGTACGACATGACCGTCATCCAGATCGCGCTTTCCTGGGTCAGCATCACCGGCGCGCGGCTGCCGATGACCCAGCCGACCTGGGTGGTGCCGATAAACGCGGACACGGCAGGGATCGCCGCCAGAATCAGCGTGTGGGTGAGGTACATGTGGCTGATGCTTTCCTCTTGGTCGCCACGGATTTCTTTCCATTCCTGGTCGGGGTGGGTGAAGAGCCCCACTACGTGATGGATCATGCCAGTCACTCCTCTTGTTTTTACCATCGCCCCCCAGCGGAGCGCCTACGGGCCCAAAGTGGCCAAGTAAGTAAAGGTCTGGATATGTATGCGACCTTATGTCGCAGTATAGAAAGGTCTTAACGGCGCAGGTTGGGGGGCTTTAGAGCAAATCGCGCTGTAAATACACCTGCTAATCGCGGGCGGGTCTGTCATCACAATCCCCTGTGGGCACTTCGCCGGCGAAGCGTTTTTGCGTAAAATGCCGGCCTTTCGTCACTCCTCACGGATTTCGCGTCATGGGCACTCTTACGGTCAACCAGAACAAACTGCAAAAGCGCCTTCGCCGCCAGGCCGGTGAGGCTGTTGCCGATTTCAACATGATTGAAGACGGCGACAAGGTCATGGTCTGCCTGTCCGGTGGCAAGGACAGTTACACCCTGCTCGACGTGCTGATGCACTTTCAGAAGGTCGCCCCGATCAAGTTCGACATCGTGGCCGTGAACATGGACCAGAAGCAGCCAGGCTTCCCCGAGCACGTGTTGCCGGCGTACCTGAAAGCACTGGGCGTCGAGTATCACATCGTCGAGAAAGACACTTACTCGGTAGTCAAAGAGCTGATCCCGGAAGGCAAGACCACCTGCTCGCTGTGCTCGCGCCTGCGTCGCGGCACGCTGTACACCTTTGCTGACGAAATCGGCGCGACCAAAATGGCCCTCGGTCACCATCGCGACGACATCGTCGAGACGTTCTTCCTGAACATGTTCTTCAACGGCACGCTCAAAGCCATGCCGCCGAAACTGCGTGCCGATGACGGGCGCAACGTGGTGATCCGTCCGCTGGCCTACTGCAACGAAAAAGACATCCAGGCTTACTCGGATTTCAAACAGTTCCCGATCATCCCGTGCAACCTCTGCGGCTCCCAGGAAAACCTGCAACGCCAGGTGGTCAAGGACATGCTGCAAGAGTGGGATCGCAAGACCCCGGGTCGCACCGAAAGTATTTTCCGCAGTCTGCAAAATGTGCAGCCGTCGCAACTGGCGGACCGCAACCTGTTTGACTTCACCAACCTGCGCATCGATGAAACCGCCGCCTCGCGCTTCGTCAACGTGGTCAACCTCTGAACAAACTGTGGGAGCGGGCTTGCTCGCGAAGGCGTCCTTTCAGTCGATAACAATGTCGGCTGACACTCCGCATTCGCGAGCAAGCCCGCTCCCACAGGTGATGTATTCCAATCCTCAGGAGAGGGCATGCGCGATTACAAGTGGCTACACGAGTACTGTCTGAACCGCTTCGGTTCGGCAGCTGAACTGGAAGCCCATCTGCCGGTTCCCAAGACCCCGGCGCAATTGCGCAAGATCAGCGACGACCGCTACCTCTCGACCATGGCGCTGCGGGTCTTTCGCGCCGGGCTAAAGCACAGCCTGGTGGACGCCAAGTGGCCGACCTTCGAGGAAGTGTTTTTCAAGTTCGATCCGGAAAAAGTCGTGCTGATGAGCGCCGAACACCTGGAGCGACTGATGCAGGACGCGCGGATCATCCGCCACTTGGGCAAGCTCAAGAGCGTGCCGCGCAATGCGCAATTCATTCTGGATGTGGCCCATGAGAAGGGCAGTTTCGGCGCGTTGATCGCCGATTGGCCGGTGACCGATATTGTCGGCTTGTGGACCTACCTGAAAAAACACGGCCATCAATTGGGCGGGTTGTCGGCACCGCGCTTCTTGCGCATGGTTGGCAAAGACACGTTTGTGCCGAGCTACGACGTGGTCGCGGGGTTGAATGCACAGAAAATCGTCGACAAGGTGCCGACCAGCCAGCGGGATCTGGCGTTGGTGCAGGACGTGTTTAACCAGTGGCATGAACAGAGTGGTGGGCGGGCGATGAGCCAGATTTCGATGATGCTCGCTTATACCGTGAATCATTGAGACCGAGTCGCCCCATTCGCGAGCAAGCCCGCTCCCACAGGGGATCTGTGGTGTTCACAAATAATGTGTCCCCTGAAGATCCAATGTGGGAGCGCGGCTTGCCCGCGAAGGCGTCAGATCAGGCGATGCTGATCTCGCCCTCGCCAGCCAACTTGCGATTCAACTGAAACCGCCACCGCACATACAACAACGCCGAACAAAACACCGCCAGGCTCGCGCCCATCTCCAGCAAACCAAACAACTGCCGGTTAGGGTCATACGCGGCCAGTGCGCCTTTGATGAAATACAGATTCACCACAAAGCACATCCACGAATGCCCGCGGGCGCTGCCGACAATCATCCCCGGCGCCAGCAACAGCAGCGGCACCAGTTCGATCAGCAAAATCACCCACGGCCGTGCGCCATGCAGGTCGGCGACCAGCAGGTAGTAGGCGCACAGCAGCCCCACGAGACCGAAAAAGCACACCAGGCTGACAACCCGCATCGCCCGGACCCGAGGTTCGAGCCATTCGATCGAGGGCAGTATCTTTGGCTTCTTGGCCATGTCAGCCCTCCAGCTTCTGTGCGGTCTTCGCCAGGCGCAGGCCCAAGGCCCGGCACAGTGCGACTTCATGCTCATTCAATCCGAGTTTGCCATCAGCCCCGGCGTGATGGCTGGCACCGTAAGGCGTGCCGCCACCCCGGGTTTCCAGCAGGGCCGATTCGCTGTAGGGCAGGCCGGTGATCAGCATGCCGTGGTGCAGCAATGGCAACATCATCGACAACAACGTGGTTTCCTGGCCGCCGTGCAGGCTCGCGGTGGAGGTAAACACGCCGGCCGGTTTGCCGACGAGGGCGCCGGTCAGCCACAGGTTGCTGGTGCCGTCGAGGAAGTACTTGAGCGGCGCCGCCATGTTGCCGAAGCGGGTCGGGCTCCCGAGGGCCAGGCCGGCGCAGTTTTTCAGGTCGTCGAGGCTGGCGTACAACGCACCTTCGTCCGGGATATCCGGCGACACCGCTTCACACTCGGTGGAAATCGGCGGCACGGTGCGCAGGCGCGCTTCCATTCCCGACTGTTCAACCCCACGGGCAATCTGCCGGGCCATTTCATTGGTCGAGCCGCTGCGGCTGTAATACAGAACCAGAATGTACGGCGCGCTCACGGCAACAACTCCAGCACATTCTCCGGCGGACGGCCGATGACGGCTTTGTCGCCGACTTCCAGAATCGGCCGTTCCATGAGTTTCGGGTGGGCCGCGATGGCCGCGATCAATTGCGCTTCGGTCAGCGTGGCATCTGCCAGGTTGAGGGTTTTGTACTCGTCCTCACCGGTGCGCAGCAATTGCCGGGCGTTGATCCCGAGTTTGCCCAACAGGCTCTGCAGTTGCGCAGCGTCCAGTGGGGTTTCGAGGTAGCGGACCACGGTCGGCGTCAGGCCGCGGGCTTCAAGGAGTTCGAGCGCACCGCGGGATTTCGAGCAGCGCGGGTTGTGATAAAGCGTCAGATCGGTCATTTGCGGGTCGCATCTTGCGTAAGGTGGCGTCTATTCTAACTGTGCAGCGCGCAATCCAGAACCGTGAGAGTCGATGGGTCGCAGGCGCATTCAATTTTGAGCAAGGATCACGACATGACAAGACGATTGGCAGCGGCGTTGGCGATCATCGGGGCGTTAATGCTGGGGGGCTGCGGCAGTGACTATGGCATCGACCAGGATGGCCACAAAGTGGCGTCCGGGCGTCTCGACAAACAATGGATTGTGGTCAATTACTGGGCCGAATGGTGCGGCCCGTGCCGCACCGAGATCCCGCAGTTGAACGCGCTGGCCGAAGAGCTCAACGGCAAGAAAATTGGTGTGTTCGGGGTCAACTTCGACAATGTGCAGGGTGAAGAGCTGAAGAGCGCCAGTGAGAAACTGGGGATCAGGTTCACCGTGCTGGCCCAGGACCCGGCGGATTTCTTTGATCTGCCACGCAGTGAAGCGTTACCGGTGACTTACATCATCGATAACAAGGGCAAGGTGCGGGAACAGTTGATGGGTGAGCAGACGGCGGCGGGGGTGATGGCGAAGCTGGAGGCGTTGCAGGCAACTAACTGAACGGTGCGGTGGGAGTGATTGTTCCCACCTGTGGCGAGGGAGCTTGCTCCCGCTCGACTGCGCAGCAGTCGCAAAACCAGTGTATGCGGTGTCCCTGACGAAACGAGGGGGCTGGATTTAGGGCTGCTTCGCAGCCCAGCGGGAGCAAGCTCCCTCGCCACAGTTATTCTCCAAGCCACAAAGAGGAAGGGATCAACCCTCTTCAAGCCACCAACGCAACGGCTTGCCCTCTGCCGGCCAGAAACGCATCTGGTCGATTGGCGAGATGTCCCAGCGCTGCACGTTTTCCAGCGCTTGCAGGAAACGTTTTTCCTGCTCCATCAACGCCGGTGCGCACAGTTTGCGGGTGCTGCCCACTTTGCCGAAGCTCAGCTTGTCGCCTTCCAGGGTGTAGGGCGCAAACCAGTGGTTGCAGCCGCCATTACCGTAGGCGCGACCGTCGTCACCCAGGGTGATGGTCAAATGGCTGTAGTCCATCAACGGACGTTCGCCGATCCACTCCAGAATGTAACTGTGGTTTTGCTGCAATTGCACCGGGTCGGCGGCGCAGCCCATCAGGCTGGCGCCCGCCATCGCGGCCAGAACAAGGTGTTTCATCACGCAGGCTCCTGGCATTTCGGGCACAGGTGTTTCTCGCCGACGCTAGTCCAGCCCAGCTCGGCAATGCGCGCTGTGGCGGCAGGCTTTTCAGCCTTGTTGCCCAATTTGGCGTCGACCGCGAACTCGAAGCTCAGTTCTTTGGCGCAGCTGTCGCAATTGACCTTCCAGGTGTGGATCGCCAGTTCACCAAACACCGGACCACTGGCCACCGCGACCCATTGGCCGGGCGGGTTGATCAAGTGGCGAACGGTTTCGACGCTCAGGCGCATGGACAAGTCCTTGCTGCCTTTGAGGGTGACCACCAGGACGTCATTATTGCGAATCGAGCCGCCGTTGCCGGTGACCTGATAACGCCCCGGCACCAGGGCGCGGCATTCGGTCAGGGTGTGTTGAGGGTTCATCAGGGTGTAGCGAAAATCGTGTTCGACCATGGGTCCTCCAAATATGCGCGATATGCTAGCACGGGCATCAACGCAGCATGGCGTGGGCATGTGACCTTCGATCAGGTTCAAATCACCTGCCCAGTCATGGCACACTGCCGCTTTTGCACCCCTAAGGAATGGAAATGGCATTGACCGAGTGTTATGAATGCAAAAGGAGCATCAGCTCTGAAACACTATCGTGCATTCACTGCGGCGCTCCAGCAGCGGCCAGGCAAGCGAACACCTCCCGGGCAGCGCCTATTTCATTCGGACAACTGCCGCGCGATGAGCATGTCCCTGAGGTGTCGACGGTTGTTGTCGAACCTGAACCGACGGTCGAGCCAGCGCCCGAGATTCCAGAAATTCCACTTCCCGTCTCCCGGCACAGGCGTCGGGGCGCGCCGGTGAATGCGCCATCGACCGACCCGTGGCCACGTCCGGTGGAAGGTTGGCTGAAGATCATGGCGTTTTTACTACCACCGTTTTTTGTCTGGTTTTTGCTGCGCCGCGGGCATTCCCTGCACCAGCGCTTGATCGGCTTCGGCTGGCTGGGATTGTTGATCCTGGCGTCCTCGATCGGCCCCAAGCCCTGAGCATCATTAACCTTCGATTTGATTTTGCGGCGCCCCGGCCGACCAGGCAGCGATGTTCTGCAAGGTCGTCGCGGCAATCGCGCCAAGGGCTTCGCGGGTCAGGAAGGCCTGGTGCGCAGTGACGATGACGTTGGGGAAGGTCAGCAGCCGCGCCAGTACATCGTCTTGCAGCGGCAAGTCCGAGCGATCCTCGAAAAACAGCTGCGCCTCTTCTTCATAGACATCCAGCCCCAGATAGCCCAGTTGTCCGTCTTTCAAGGCGTCGATCAGTGCCGGGGTGTCAACCAGGCCACCGCGTCCGGTGTTGATCAGCATCGCTCCCGGTTGCATGTGGGCCAGTGACTGACGGTTGATCAAGTGCTTGCTCTGCTCATTGAGCGGGCAGTGCAGGCTGATGATCTGCGACTCGGCCAACAATTGCGGCAAACTCAGGTAACGCGCGCCGAGGGCTTCGACTTGTGGATTCGGGAACGGATCGTAGGCCAGCAACTGGCAACCAAACCCGTTCATGATTTTGGCGAACGTCGCGCCGATCTGCCCGGTGCCGACCACACCGACAGTCTTGCCCACCAAGTCGAAGCCGGTCAGCCCGTGCAAGCTGAAATCCCCTTCGCGGGTGCGGTTGTAGGCGCGATGCAAGCGACGGTTAAGCGCCAGGATCAGCGCCACTGCGTGTTCGGCCACGGCGTGGGGTGAATAGGCAGGCACCCGCACGATGGCCAGGCCCAGGCGTTTCGCCGCGACCAGGTCGACATGGTTGTAACCGGCGGAACGGAGGGCGATCAGGCGGGTGCCGCCAGCCGCGAGATGTTCGAGCACCGGGGTGCTGAGGTCATCATTGATGAAGGCGCACACCACCTCGTGATGCTCGGCCAATGCCACGGTGTCGAGGCTCAAACGTGCCGATTGAAACTGCAACTCGATGCCGGCGGGCAAGTCGGCGGCGAGGAAGCTGTCGCGGTCGTAGCCCTGGCTGCTGAAAAGAATGGTGCGCATCGTGTCCTCCTGGAAATGTCCCTGCAACATCTTAGCCGTGATGGCGTCAGGTGTTATTGCGCTGGGTCAGGCGCTGATACGCGCCTGCGCGGCCAGGCGATTGATCGAGCGCTCCAGTTCTTCAAGTGCCGCCGCAGCTTTCGGGTCCTGTTGCTTGAGCAGCGTTTCACTGCGCTGGCAGGCCGCACGCAATTGCGGTACGCCGCAGTAACGCGTGGCCCCGTGCAGGCGATGGACCCGTTCGATCAAGGCGTTCTGGTCGTTGGCTTCGCGGGCGACGCGAATCGCCTCGCGATCGGCTTCCAGCGAAGCCAGCAGCATCGCCAGCATGTCCGCCGCCAGATCCGCCTTGCCGGCAGCCAGACGCAAGCCTTCTTCGTGATCGAGCACCTGCAAGTCGCTGGCACCATGGCTGTCACTGGAGCGCTCCGGCGCCTGATTACGCAGCGCCAGGCCGGTCCACTTCAGCACCACTTGGGCCAGTTGCCGTTCGCTGATGGGTTTGGTCAGGTAATCGTCCATACCGCTTTGCAGCAGCGCACGTTTTTCGTTGGCCATAGCGTGGGCGGTGAGGGCGACAATCGGCAGCGGCGTGCAATGCCGTTCGCTTTCCCACTGACGAATCGCTTCGGTGCTTTGACGCCCATCCATGCCGGGCATCTGCACGTCCATCAGCACCAGATCGAAGGTTTCGTTCTGCACCGCTTTGACCGCGGCGTAACCGCTTTCGACGGCGAGCACTTTGGCGCCCATGTCTTCGAGCAGGGTTTGCACCAGCAGCAGGTTGGCCGGGTTGTCGTCGACGCAAAGGACCTTCGGCGCCCGGCTCGACACCGGTTCGCCGGGCTCGCTGCGCTGCTGGCGCGGGTTGACCAGATCAGACAAGGCCCGACGCAGTTTGCGGGTGCAGGCGGGTTTGGCCTGGAGCTGGCTGTGAGGGTTGGGTACCGAGAGGTGGAACAGCGTCTGCTCGGTGGTCGGGCACAGCACCAGGACTTTGCAGCCCAGGTGTTCGAGGTCCCAGATGTGCTGGTTGAGGCGCTCCGGCGGCATGTCGTTGCTGGTGATGCCAAGCACCGCCAGATCGATTGCCTGCTCGGTCTGATGGGCGCCGGTGACGCCATTGGTCAGGCTTTCCAGCGTATTGAACGGCGTGACTTCCAGGCCGCAATCTTCCAGTTGATGCTGCAACGCCTGGCGGGCCAGTTCATGGTTTTCCAGCACCGCCACGCGACGCCCGAGCAACGGCGGGCCGGGCAGGTCCTCGGCGTCGTCGCGGGTTTTCGGCAGGCTCAGGCTGATCCAGAATTCCGAACCTTCACCCGGTGTACTGTCGACGCCAATCTCGCCGCCCATCTGTTCGATCAGGCGCTTGGAAATCACCAGCCCCAAACCGGTGCCGCCGGGCTGGCGCGACAGCGAGTTATCGGCCTGGCTGAATGCCTGGAACAGGGCGCGCACGTCCTGGTTCGACAGGCCGATGCCGGTGTCCTGAATGCTGATGCGCAGTTGCACGCTGTCTTCGTGCTCTTCTTCAAGCATGGCCCGGGCGACGATGGTGCCTTCGCGGGTGAACTTGATCGCGTTGCTGACCAGGTTGGTCAGAATCTGTTTGAGCCGCAGCGGATCGCCGACCAGCGACAGGGGAGTGTCGCGATAGACCAGACTCACCAGTTCCAGCTGTTTGGCGTGGGCGGCCGGAGCGAGGATGGTCAGGGTGTCTTGCAGCAAGTCGCGCAGGTTGAACGGAATATTGTCGAGCACCAGTTTGCCGGCCTCGATTTTCGAGAAATCGAGGATCTCGTTGATGATCCCCAGCAGGCTGTCGGCGGACTTTTCGATGGTGCCCAGATAGTCGAGCTGGCGCGGGGTCAGCTCGCTTTTTTGCAACAGGTGCGTGAAGCCGAGAATGCCGTTGAGCGGCGTGCGGATTTCGTGGCTCATGTTGGCCAGGAACTCGGATTTGATCCGGCTCGCTTCCAGGGCTTCCTTGCGCGCCAGGTCCAGCTCGATGTTCTGGATTTCGATGGTTTCCAGGTTCTGGCGCACGTCTTCGGTGGCCTGGTCGACGCTGTGTTGCAATTCTTCCTGGGCGTTTTGCAGGGTGCCGGCCATGCGGTTGATGCCCGACGCCAGTTCATCCAGTTCCTGGCTGCCGAGGGGCGGCAAGCGGGTTTCCAGATGACCGTCCTTGAGTTGTGCCACTGCCAGTTTGATCTGGCTGATCGGCCGATTGATGGTCCGGCCCATGCGCAGAGCCAGCAACGCCGCACCGGCCAGGCCGGCGCCGATCAACAGCAGGCTGGCGAACAGGCTGCGGTAACCGCGCAGCAGCATGCCGTTGTGGGACAGTTCGAGTTCGACCCAGCCCAACAGGCGATCAGCTTCGTCGGGAATCACGTCGCCAGCCAGATTGCGATGCTTGCCGAACACCGGCAGCAAGTAGCGGGTCGCGTCGTTACCGCTGCGGCGTAGCATCTGCGAGCCGTTGCCGGTCGGTGCCGCATTGAGCATGGTCGGGCCCGCGTGGGCCAACGGTGTACGGTCGGGCGCGAGGAAGGTCACCGCGCGCACATCGGTCTGTTCCAGCGACTGGGTGGCGATGCGCTCCAGCAACTCGGTGTTTTTGTGGCCCATGGCCGGGGCAACCAGCGGTGCAAGTTGTTCGGCGATCATCTCGCCGCGCTGCATGAGTTGGGTTTGCAGGTCCGATTGCTGCATCCAGGTGAAATAGCCGCCCAGCACCAACGCCATCAGGCTGGTTGGAAGCAAGGTCAGCAACAGCACGCGGCCTTTAATTCCCAGTTTCTTGAGCACGCAACTCTCCTGCATCCCGCGATTGAATAACCCGCACGTGCATCCGGCACGCACCACTTGCGCAGTGTAGCGATTTGCTAGCGGGCAATCTTCGTAAAGTTGATGTCGTCATTCGTCGGCTGGATGGGCGCTTTTGCCTTCCGGGCAAACCGTGGGTTGCCCCTGGCGAGGCAATCTTGAATAATCGGCAACTGAGAATTATTTGCAGATAGTCATGACTCCCATCGCTGCTGGCCTTCCTCGTATCCTGTCTATAGAAGACGACCTCGTGCTGGGTGCTTATGTCCATGAGCACTTGGGACGCTGCGGTTTTCAAGTGACCTGGTGCCAGAACGGCCAGGAAGGCCTGGCCATCGCCCGAGGGCAACCGTTCGATGTGGTGCTGATGGACATTCTGTTGCCGGGCCTGGACGGCCTGAACGTTCTGACCCAACTGCGTCAGAGCCATGCCACCCCGGTGGTGTTGATGTCGGCACTGGGCGCCGAGGCGGATCGCATCAGCGGGTTTCGCCTGGGCGCCGACGATTACCTGCCCAAGCCGTTCAGCATGGCCGAGTTGCGGGTGCGCATCGAAGCCATCCTGCGGCGGGTGGCTTTCGACCGTCGACCCGCCCCGACAGCGATTGCGACGCCGGTCCATAGCCTGTGTTTCGACGATGAGCAGTGCGAAGTCTTTTATCGCGAGCAAGCCGCCGGCCTGACTCGCAGCGAGTATCGGCTGCTGGAAACCCTTAATCGCAACAACGATGAAGTGTTGAGCAAAGCCTTCCTTTATCAGCAGGTGCTGCAACGGGGCTACGCGGCCCACGACCGTAGCCTCGACATGCACATCAGCCAAATCCGTCGCAAGCTCAAGGCCGTCGGTTATACCGAGCGCGAAGTGCGCACAGTCTGGGGTAAAGGGTATGTATTGAGCGCCGTCGATGAAATGGTCTGACCTGCCGGGCCGGCACTCGCTGTTCTGGAAGCTGGCGTGCCTGTTGGTGGCGTTCTGTTTGCTGATGATCTGGCTGAGCTGGTCCTGGGGCCGCTACATGGAACAGAAAAACCTGTTCCTGTCCGACGAGGCCCGAAGCACCCTGACGCGTTATGCCGCTGAGGCGGAGCAGGCGTGGGATGAGCGCAAGAGCGCAGGCGTCGATGTCTGGTTGCAGGATGTCGGTCAGCGCGAGACAACCTGGGTCGGCGTGATCGGTAGCGATCTGCAGTCCTTGAGCAGCTATCCGCTGGTGGAGAAGGAAATCCAACGCCTGACCTTTCTACGCGGTCTCGATTGGCCAACCAGTCGCCATACTCGAGGCTTGCCGTGGCTGCGAGTGCCGTTCCCAAAGGATCCGGCCGCTGGCAGCCTGGTGATTGAGCTTCCGCAACGTTTCTTGCCCGGGCAATACCGGGTGTTCTGGCGCGTGATCACCAATGGGGTGATTCCCGGACTGTTCACCTTGCTGCTGTGTGTCGGTTTATACCGGTTGCTGGTGGTGCCGTTGAACAGCTTGCGCGAACAGGCCAACGCCTGGCGGGCCGATCAGTTGAACGTGCGTCTGTCGAGCCACACCACCAACCGTTCGGATGAGCTGGGTGAACTGGGTCGGGCCTTCGACCACATGTCCGAGCGCCTGCAAAGCACCGTCGCCCTGCAACAACAACTGCTGCGCGACCTGTCCCACGAATTGCGCACGCCGTTGAGCCGTCTGCGAGTGGCCAGCGAAAGCGAGCAAGGCCTGGTGCAATTGCGCGAGCGCATTGG
The DNA here is from genome assembly GCF_056680395.1 of Pseudomonas sp. ASL4. Lineage (NCBI taxonomy): Bacteria > Pseudomonadati > Pseudomonadota > Gammaproteobacteria > Pseudomonadales > Pseudomonadaceae > Pseudomonas > Pseudomonas sp. ASL4. The sequence goes on from NZ_CM155280.1 coordinate 2,524,811, forward strand.
GCGCGAAGTCGACGGCATGCAACGGCTGGTAGATGACACCCTGCAACTGGCCTGGCTCGACACCGAACGCACACGGTTGCCCGACGAATCGATCCAGGTTCCGGCGCTGTGGGACATGCTCACTGAAAACGCCTGCTATGAAAGTGGCTGGCCGGCGAGTCGGTTGCACTGTGCGGTGGATTCTTCCTGCTGGGTGCGCGGCCATCTGAATACCCTCGCCCAGGCGCTGGAAAACATTCTGCGTAATGCGATTCGGCATTCTCCCGATGGCGGCATTGTCCGCCTCGGTGGACAGCGCGATGGCGACTTTTGGCATTTGTGGCTGGAGGATCAGGGCGGCGGGGTGGCTGAAGTCAATCTGGAACGGATCTTCTCGCCGTTCATTCGCCTGGATGGTTCGCGGCCGGGGGATGGTGGATTTGGACTGGGATTGAGCATTGCCCGTAATGCGGTGCAACGCCAGGGCGGGGAGCTTTGGGCTGAGAACACCAGGACTGGGTTGCGGCTGAATATGCGGTTGTTGGCTGATATCGATGATGTCAGTGCCGACGCCTTCGCGAGCAAGCCCGCTCCCACAGTGGATGTGTGTCGCCCACAAATTGTGTAGTTACCCCCGATCCCCTGTGGGAGCGGGCTTACTCGCGAAGAGGCCTTCCCAACCACCACCTTCTGCATCGCTGAAGAGATAGTCGTGCAACTGGTGCGACAATTGCCCAGGTCGCAAAACCGGGATCAACAGTGGACTCGTGTAAGGCTACAAACCGTATGAACAACACCGAACCTTGTGGGAGCGGGCTTGCTCGCGAAGACGTCCTACCAGTCACCGCCCTCTACAGCGCTGAAGAGATAGTCTCACCACTGGTGAGACAATTGCCTTGGTCGGACAACCCGATCAACAGTGGACTTGTGTAGGTCACAAACCGCGTGAACAACACTGAACACTGTGGGAGTGAGCTTGCTCGCGATGAAGCCGTGCCATCCGGTAAAAAAGTGTCAGCGCTGCTGACACAATTGCTCTGAACCCACAATCTGCTCATCCTGACTCAGAGCAGACTCCCGGAAGAGCGTGAGTTTTACCTGCGTATGGCGATACAGGAGAGGTGGTCGACGCGCGAACTGGAGCGCCAGTTCAAAGCGGCCCTGTTCGAGCGCAGCGTCACCCAACCGGCAAAAGTCTCGGCAGCGCTGAGACAAACTCACCCTGCGGCGCTTGAGATATTCCGCGATGCGTACATGGTTGAGTTTCTCGACCTATCGGGCGGCAAATAGTCGATTTGGTAGTAGGGGAAACATCCCATAATAGATAGCTTGTAGCAATGTACTTTCAATTATTGTTTTATCAACCGCTCAGCAACGCGTTGATTTCGGCAATATCAACTTCATTTAATGTACCTACCGCGGCCTTAAGCTGTAACTGGGCCAACAAGATGTCATAACGGACGCGAGACAGTTGTTGAACTATGTCGCTGTATTTTCTTTGAGCTTCTAGTACATCGATACCAACTCGAATTCCGACCTTGTATCCGATTTTATTAGATGTCACTGCCGAGAGTGCGGACGATTTCGCTGCCTTAAGCGCATTTTCCTGCGCTATGCCGTCCATTACGCCCGACCAAGCCTTTCGGGCTGTCAGCGCAGCAGCGCGGCGGGCGTCTTCCAATTCAAATTCAGTTTGTTCCTGCATCGCTACTGCTTGCCGAGTAGCAGAACTCAGTCTACCCCCGCTATACAGTGGCATGCTTAAACGTAGTCCAATACTAGACGAGTCAATGCGGTTCGTATTGGCATTAGGGTTTTGCTGTATGTTCTGACTGATGATCAGATCGATAGACGGTAAGTGTTCGGCCTTACGAATACGTACTTCATTGCCTGCGATGTCTAGGAGTAATGCTTGTGCTTGTACAGCAAGACTAAATTGCTGAGCCGCTTTAACCCATGTAGATAGCTCTAATGGTTGCGGAGGTAAGAGAGTCACATTGTCGTCCAATCCTCTCAGTAAGCCTGGATGCTGCCCAATGATTCGAACTAAGGAGTTTTGGGTCAGATCCAGGTCGCTTTTAGCTTTGATAAGTTGCGCGGTGCTGCGATCAAAACTTGCCTGAGTCTCATGCACATCAATGATGCTGGTGTTACCTAATTCAAAGTTCTTTTTAGCGCTTGCTAACTGCTCCCCATCGGCAGCTCGTAGATCCCGTACTGCCCGAAGTACGTCAGTTGCATTCAGTACTTCAAAGTAAGCATGCGCAACACGCAACATTAAGACCTGTCCCGCGTTTTCAAGACGGATTTTTGCTTGCACACGTTGAAGTTCACCCTGCTTGAACTGAACCCAGTTCTGCCAACGAAAGATAGGTTGTATCAATTGGATGCCGTAACTACGATTCTGTCGGCTGTGCTCGATATTGCCGGTAGGAACTTGGTAGTCGGTTTCTATCCAGTGGGTTTGAGCATCTAGCGATATTTTGGGTAAAAGTCCTGATCGGCCTTGTAACCAGTGCTCCTGCCCCGTGCGCTGATGGGCTTTCTCTGCGGTGTACCGAGCATCATTCAATAATGCCTGTTGATAGATGTGCAAAAGATCACTGTCATGAGCCTTAGCAATCATCCCATCCAGCAACAAGACAGCACTTATCACAATTATTTTGATGGGTCTCATATATTGACCCTTGTCTCATCGAGACGAACATCTTCCACGACCTTCCCATTGTCCAGGCAGACAAGACGCTTAGCGAAAGCGATTGTTTCACGACGATGAGCAATAATTATTCGCGTAATTGGCATTTCACGCAGCGCCCTGACTACATGCTGCTCACTGTGCAGATCCAAGTGGCTAGTTGCCTCGTCAAGCGCAAGAATTTTTGGTTTTCGATATAAGGCGCGTGCTATAAAAATTCGCTGTTTCTGTCCGCCAGATAATCCGGTTCCCATCTCAGACACAAGCGTCTGGTAGCCCATAGGCATATTAGTAATAGTCTTGTGGATATCTGCTTGGTGAGCTACTTCCGCTATGTGTTCCTGACAGAAGTGTGGATCGAAACAAGCAATATTTTCGGCTAGAGATCCTGCCAGTAATTGATCCTCCTGCATTACAGCACTTACTAAGCTACGACATGTCCGAGGCCCCAGCTGACGCATAGGTATTCCGCCAATCAAAATCTCCCCTTCTGTCGGTGTAAGCAGGCCGAGTATTAATTTAAGCAATGTGCTTTTACCGCAACCAGAACGACCGACGATTGCTACTGAATCCCCTGCGTTGATCGTGAGAGACAGATTGTGTATTACCGAGGGCTCGCCATGTGCATATCGATATGAAACGTGTCTGAATTCAATATAAGGTTCTATACGATCAAAATCCGCTTCCATCGGTTCATCAGGCTCTGGTGTTTCTAAAGCAATATCGGCCAGTCGCTCGGAATGTAGTGAAAGCATACGAATTTCAATGCCCAAGTCAATCAACTTGCTTGCTCGTCCAGTAAATTGGGTTTTGTAGGCGATGAATGCTAACAACATACCCAATGATAGTGCGCCCTGGAGAACGGCGGAGCCACCGACATAGAGCAGCAGCATTCCTTCTAATCCAAAGATCAGAATGTTCAAACAGGCAAACACTAGCAATATTTTCTGTGTTGTTACATCTCGATTCTGAACATCTGCAATCATATTTTGCCAAGTCGCCAATCGCAACTGGGTTGCATTGAATAACTTGATGGGTAAAATTGCCCTTATTGTTTCCAGGAAATAAGAGTTTTCTCTGGCGCCAAGTACTATGCGCTCCTCAGAAGCGTTGCGGAGCGGGTGGTAAAAAACTAGTCGCGCGACGCCATACAGTACCAAGGCAATCAATACAATTGCTGTAAGTGCGCGGCTGTACAAAAGCATCATTGTTAGTGTCGCTATTGCAACTAATCCATCAAGTACTCCTGTGATAGCGCCGTTTGTCAATATTTTGCGGATGACAGCAAATGACTGGAAACGGGCAGCGATATCCCCAAGTTGACGTTTTTCAAAAAATGTCCAGGGCAGACGTAACATATGGCTGAACAAGTTTCCCGACCACTGTATTGCCAACTGTTGGCCCAGACGTAATGACATCCAACCCTGAGCCATCCGTAGGACAAAATCCGTCACCATCAGTAGGCAGCCCCCCAATACAGCCAACAACAGCAGATCATGATCAGAAGACACCAGTGCCCCATCGATTACCCATTGAGTAACTTGTGGAGCGAGTAGTGCGACAGTTTCCAACGCCAGTGCAAGTACAAATATATTGCCTAAAGCGCGCTTGAGCCCAATGGTGCGGCGAATCAAGTCGTACAGGCGGACTCGAGCTTTCTGTGAATCGGGGCGAAATGTAGCGTTAGGTGTCAATTCCAGAGCTACGCCGGTGAAATGCCTCGAGGCCTCAGACGATGTCATCACCCTACGACCAAATGCTGGGTCTAGAATACTTAGGCTGTTTCCCTTCACTCTCTCTAGCACCACAAAGTGATTCATATTCCAGTGAAGAATGCATGGTGTGCGTAACTGGGATAACTCCTCCAATTCTAATCGCAGAGGCCTGCAGGAAAAATTGAGTGACTGAGCATGCCGCATTAATTGGGATAGGTCGGTTCCCTTTAGCGAAATGGAGAAGTGTCTGCGCATGTTCATCAGGTCCAAGTGCAACCCGTGGAATGAGGCGATCATCACTAGGCAGGCAAGGCCGCACTCCGGGCTCTCTACTTGTAGCGTAACTTTCATGTGGCAGAACTTCCTGGTAGTTGTACGACGTGATCAGGCTCGGGAGAGTTCCAAGATATCTAGATGGCAGAGTTGGATGATCAGTTTCCGTACTTGGTTAGCCGGCATTTCTGGAAAGTTGATGAGCAGCGTTCCGATACTTGTGTCAGGGGATTTAGCTATATGTCGTACTAGTTTTTGACTTTGCTTGTCAAGATTTAATCGGGTTCCATTAGCAATAATGTAACCATCATTTAGGCCGTGGCAACTATTTGTACACAGTCGAACGCCGTAATGATCGGAGAGTGTGCCCGCGTTAGGATTGCCAAAAATATCCAGAGCCAGTGAAGAATCTACCCGCGTTGCACCAGTGAATTCATCAAGGAAACAATGGTAGTTGTTGGGGTCGGTGATCAACTCATTGAGGTGCTGACCCACCGACGAAAGGGAGTCCTTGTCTTGTTGCCAATTATGGAGCGAACGACGTAAACCATTGAAGACCTCAAGTCGTTTGAATAACCATGATAGATAATCAACTGTGTACGCCGGGAAAGTACCTATCGCAAGATGGAAGGTAGCCTCCCCCAATGGCAAAGGGTTGTGCCACCAACCTCGAGGGAGATATAAAACATCACCAGCCTCTAGAACGATATCCATGTATGGACTAGGTGGGCAAGGATACATGTGTTCGTAATCCTTGCTTTGTTGGGTGTATAAAGGGGACTGCAGCGATGGCTCGTAAACGATCCAGCGTTTACGGCCAATTAATTGGATCGCAAATACGTCCCGAGTATCCCAGTGGCATCGAAAGGAATCCTTGCTTCCGAAAGATAGATATGCGCTGCTTACGACTTGTCTGCCGGTAAATGCTGCAATTTGATTTGATACTTCATTGACTTTTTTTGAATTTTTTATCTTGTTGGCGATTAGTGTAGCGCCGTTTTTTAGATTTTCGTAGATGACGGGCTTGATCAGTCGATGGCGTAATACTCCAATATCTAGATAGTTCTCTACGTACTCTGATTTGGGGCGTATGCCGTCTAGGGCAAGTTTGAAATCATTGGATGCTGCATCGCTGTTATCGAAAATATCATTTACGTCCTCCCATGAGAATCGAGTATTAGAAGCTGCCCCCTTAATAAGTAGTGGTTTTTTTTCTTGATATTGTTCAAAAAATTCACCAAAAGACATGTTGAGCGATATGCTCATAAAGATAGACCTTAGGAGCCTGGCGGCATTAAGGCGGCAAGGCTCCATTCTGAGTTTATTATTTAGTTGTAGTTTGTGCCGCCGTAGTTCGTCCCGGCTGCATTGACAGCACTTTGAGCTTGTCCTCCTAGCATGCCGGAATAAAACCCTACTTCAGCACCAAGGATGGTTGCAGCGGTAGTTTGGGCTACTCCCATACCGGCAGGCCCCAGTAGAAAGCCTGCGGCTCCCCCCGCCACTGCACTTGCAGTAAGGCCAGCGACATCGCCCTGGCCAGTAGCCATTGCGCCTCCAATATAAGTTGCCGCGCCCGTAACCGCTCCAACAACAGCTCCGGGTGGACCTACTGCGCCAGATACTAATTCAAAGTCACATATCGTTAATTCACGCATAGTTGCTCCTGATGCTGGGTGGGGTGAACTGTGAACAATTGACTATCTATTGTTGAAGGGCGTATTTTGTTGTCCATAGAATAATGGCGGGAATTATATGAAGTAAGAGGAGGGTAATGAATAAGCTTTTAGGTGGTCCCCATCGTAAGCGTAACAATCTGAATATCCAATAAAAGAAAATAAAATAAAGAGTTATTGAAAGGGCGGAGATTAGGGCGTTCGATACAGTGCCTTCTACAAAGCGAATACCCAATACAACTATGCTCCATCCTTCACTCGATTCTCCAAGGTTGTGGTCGACCATTGGGCTTAAGTCCTCTCTGTTTTTATCTTTGGTTTAAGGATGAGGTTGAATTGGTTGCGCTTTTTTACTTGTCAAGGTGGTAGCCGATAATTGGTATTTGCTGGGCGCTGTATCATTGGCAATAAAAACGGATTGTATTGTTTTGGGTGTGATTGGAAGTGTAATTCACTTGGTGAGATTTTTTAATCCTATAAATGTAGGGGGTAAGGCTTTCTTTGGCCTATTTCTGCTGCGAATAACTCCGCCCTTGATCCGGCTCCTTTCTTACGTAGAATTGAAGAAACGTGATCGCGTACTGTGAAATCGCTTATTCCAAGTAATATGGCGATTTGTTTGTTGGTATGTCCTTGGAGAAGTGATTTTAGGACTTCTTGCTCCCTTTTTGTCATATGTTTACCGCTCCCTGTTGTTTCTGTTTAAATGCTGTTTAATAGAGATGTTTGCCTGTGAGAGAGTAAATCGGTTCCAGAGCCCATTCATAAAGGCGACGTTCGTCCTGGAGAATATCGGCTTCCAATAGCATGCCTGCTTGCAGGGGGTGTGAATTACCGTAGACGGCGATGTTCTGTGAATCGAGTGCAACGGTTACGCGATAAAAAAGCTCAGACGGCGGAGCGGTGCTATAAAGAGCACTTGCAATATGGGTAGGTAACTCCTGAGCTGCGTAGGGGCTCTTCGTCAATTCTAAGATCCGTCCTCGGGCCATGCCGAATTTCTGATAAGGGTAGGCGGCGTAGCGGATTAACACGGTCTGCCCTTTCTCTATAAACCCCGCTTGACGAGAAGCGACATATAAGTGAGCAGTAAGATTTTCTCCTTGAGGGATAAGGCTAGCCAGCAGTGAGCCGGCCTCGACTTGTTGACCTTTTTGCACGTTCAAACCAGTGACGGTACCGGCAAACGGTGCCACGCTTATCTGTTTTCGGCGAACTTCGTTTTCCGCCTGCTCCTGCCTGACCAGGGAAATACTGTTATCTATCTCTGCAGTCTCAGCGCGATGTCGCAATTCGACCTCTTGTCTTTGCGCCACCAGTTCCATGCGTTCGCGATTGAGACTCGCACGAGCGCGTTGAATACTTTGCTGTTGCCCCTGCAGCGCTAGAAATTCCCCTTCTCCTTTTTGAAGCTGTGCAACCGAAATGAAGTCAACTGCTGCCAGTTCGTGCTGTCGTTGCTGTTGTGTTTCAGCCAGTGCTACCCGCCGTTTTAGCAGTCGTATTTCTTCTCGAAATTGACTCAGTTCTTCGGTAATCGCAGTGAGGCGACCATCAAGCATGAGTAGCTGTCCTCTCCGACGCTCGTTCGCCAAGTTGAGGTTTCGCTCAGTTATCTGTATGCGTTGAGTAAGTTGCTCTGAGATGAGATTTTGTACACCGCCCGTTGTACCGAAGCGTTCGCCAGAAACTATGAATAAAGCTTGGCCGATCTCAACGGCTTGTCCCTCCTTAGCAAGAACCTCTGTTAGTAATCCTGTGCCCACAGACGTTAAACGCAACATTCCCTGCTCTGGCATAAGCAAGCCATTAACAGTTGATTTACGGGTATAGGTTCCGAAGTAGGCATAGGTCATCAACAGTAGTATCAACATACTAGCCAAGATGGCGGCTACACCATATCCCCAGGGTTGATGGATCAGCACGCGACCGAAGTGTTGTTCGTTCTTCGCGTTAGCAACTTCAGAGCGAAATAAAGTCAAGGTTTCGGACATTGATTTAGAGTCCTTCAGGAGGTTTGCATGTGCTTCATTTCGCTAGGGAGCGCGGAATGCGACCAAAAGACTATCAATGAAATCTTTTACTCACTAGTTCATGAAAGCCGCCAAAACCTGCGGGAAATATCCTAGGCGATTGTCCGGAAACATCGTTGTGTATTGCAGAATCATCGTGGGCAATCCTTGTTCCTACGGAGCTATTACCCATTTGTGTAGGATTTCTTTCGCTGCAAACCCCGCGCTTATTCCCATAAGCCATAAGCACCGCACTTTGCGTGATATGGCCTGCCAACGTTTGCCGGTATGATAGGCGCCCCCGCAGTCTGGATTGCGAATACGCCATGACCTTGCAGTACCCAACCATTGCCGATTGCGTCGGCAACACTCCGCTGGTTCGTTTGCAGCGCCTGCCTGGCGCCACCAGCAACACCCTTTTGCTCAAGCTCGAAGGGAATAACCCGGCGGGTTCGGTCAAGGACCGGCCGGCGTTGTCGATGATCACTCGCGCCGAGTTGCGTGGGCAGATCCACGTCGGCGATACGCTGATCGAAGCGACCTCGGGTAACACCGGGATTGCGCTGGCCATGGCCGCCGCGATCAAGGGTTACAAGATGATCCTGATCATGCCGGACAACTCCAGCGCCGAACGCAAAGCTGCGATGACCGCCTATGGCGCCGAGCTGATTCTGGTCACCCAGGAAGAAGGCATGGAAGGCGCTCGCGACCTCGCTCAGCGAATGGAAGCCGAAGGCCGTGGCAAGGTGCTGGACCAGTTCGCCAACGGGGATAATCCCGAGGCGCACTACACCACCACCGGCCCGGAAATCTGGCGCCAGACCGAGGGCACCATCACTCATTTCGTCAGTTCGATGGGCACCACCGGGACCATCATGGGCGTGTCGCGCTACTTGAAAGAGCAGAACGACAACGTGCAGATCGTCGGTCTGCAACCGATGGAAGGCTCGGCGATTCCGGGCATCCGTCGCTGGCCGCAGGAATACCTGCCGAAGATTTATCAAGCTGATCGTGTCGACCGCATCGTCGACATGGCGCAAAGCGAAGCCGAAGACGTGACCCGTCGTCTGGCACGCGAAGAAGGCATTTTTTGTGGTGTGTCCTCGGGCGGTGCGGTGGCAGCGATGCTGCGTCTGTCCCAGGAAGTTGAAAACGCGGTGATCGTCGCGATCATCTGCGACCGTGGCGACCGTTACTTGTCGACCGGCATTTTCGACGCGCCTAACTGATGGCCAAGCAAGAGAGAGGCCTGCGCTTCCAGCCCACGGGCGGCAGCAAGGCCCCGCAAATTCCGACCGGCAAAAAGCAGCGCTTGAACATCGAGCGCCTGGCTAACGACGGTCGCGGTATCGCGTTTTTTGAAGGTCGCACCTGGTTCGTCATCGGCGCATTGGCCGGTGAGGAAGTCGAGGCGCGAGTCTTGGGTGCCCACGGTAAAGTGGTCGAGGCACGCACCGAACGGGTGTTCCAGGCCAGCGAACTGCGTCGCCCGGCACCGTGCCCGCACGCTGGTCGCTGTGGCGGTTGCAGCGTGCAGCACTTGCCCCACAACGAACAACTCGCCCTGAAACAGCGCATGCTCGCCGAGCAGTTGTCCAAGGTGGCCGGGGTCGAACCCGAAGAGTGGGCCGCGCCGTTGAGCGGTCCGGAATTCGGTTACCGGCGTCGCGCCCGTGTGGCGGTGCGCTGGGACATGAAGGCGAAAAAACTCGAAGTCGGTTTTCGCGCTGCGGGCAGTCAGGACATCGTTGCGATCACCGAATGCACGGTGCTGGTACAGCCCTTGCAGCCGATCATGACCCGCTTGCCGGAGATGCTCCGCCGCTTGAGCAAACCTCAGGCGCTGGGGCATGTGGAATTGTTCAGTGGTTCGTCGTTGGCGGTATTGCTGCGGCACATGGCGCCGTTGTCCGACGCCGACATGACGATCCTCAAGGATTTTTGTGCGTTCCATGAAGCCCAGTTGTGGTTGCATGGCGATGGCGAGCCGCAACCGGTCGATGTCACTCAACAGCTGGGTTATCGCCTGGAACAGTGGGACTTGAGCCTGGCGTATCGGCCGGGGGATTTCATCCAGGTCAACGCCGGGGTCAACGAAGCGATGGTCGCCCAGGCGCTGGACTGGCTCAAACCGCAAGCGGATCAGCGTGTCCTCGATCTGTTCTGTGGTCTAGGCAATTTTGCCTTGCCGCTGGCCAAAACCGTTCGCGAAGTGGTGGCGGTGGAAGGCGTGCAAGCGATGGTCGAGCGCGCTGCCGCGAACGCCGCTAGCAACAATCTGCATAACGCGAAGTTTTTTCAGGCCGATTTATCCCAGCCTTTGACTGATGCCGAATGGGCGCGCGAAGGCTTTTGTGCGGTACTCTTGGACCCACCACGTGATGGTGCTTTTGAGGTGGTGCGCAAGCTCAAGTCCCTGGGCGCCGAACGGTTGGTGTATGTGTCGTGCAACCCTGCAACTCTGGCGCGCGATACGGTCGAATTGATCAAGCAGGGCTACCGGTTAAAACGTGCCGGGATTCTCGATATGTTTCCTCAAACGGCACATGTCGAGGCCATGGCGTTATTTGAAGCGAGCTAGGAAGGCTCGTCTGGTCCGACTGGCCGCCTGTGCAGCCGCGCTCCAGCCCGGCGCGGGCTCACGGGCAATGAAGGTCAGCGATTTGACGCATTGAATCTGCGTCGTAGGGAAGGTAAAGCAAGATGGTACAGGTGAGAGCACACCAGCCGATCAACACCGACGGCAGTATCAATCTCGAGGCTTGGCTCGATCACGCGGTCACTGTCGATCAGGCACTGGATCGCGAAGCCTTGAAAGAAGCGTGCGAGTTCGCTCGTGCGTCTGAACAGCAAGCCAATGCGGCGAAAAACCTCTGGTCCGAAGGGACCTCGAGTTTTCGCACGGGCCTTGAGATCGCCGAAATTCTCGCCGACCTCAAGCTCGATCAGGATTCGTTGGTGGCCGCGATCCTGTATCGCGGCGTGCGCGAAGGCCAGATCCAGTTGCCGGCGGTTAGCCAGCGCTTTGGCCCTGTCGTCACCAAACTCATCGACGGCGTGTTGCGCATGGCGGCGATCAGCGCGAGCCTGAGCCCCCGTCAATCCTTGGTGCTGGGCACTCAGGGCCAGGTGGAAAACCTGCGCAAGATGCTCGTGGCCATGGTCGACGACGTTCGCGTCGCGCTGATCAAACTGGCCGAACGCACCTGCGCTATCCGAGCGGTGAAAACCGCCGACGACGAAAAGCGCAACCGCGTCGCCCGTGAAGTCTTCGACATCTACGCGCCGCTCGCCCACCGCCTCGGTATCGGTCATATCAAGTGGGAGCTGGAGGACTTGTCCTTCCGTTACCTTGAGCCTGACCAGTACAAGCAGATCGCCAAGTTGCTGCATGAGCGGCGACTGGATCGCGAGCGCTTCATCGCCGACGTGATGAGTCAGTTGAAGAATGAGCTGACCGCCACCGGCGTCGATGCCGACATCAGCGGCCGGGCCAAACACATCTATTCGATCTGGCGCAAAATGCAGCGCAAGGGTCTGGAGTTCAGCCAGATCTACGACGTGCGCGCCGTGCGCGTGCTGGTGCCGGAAATGCGCGACTGCTACACCGCGCTCGGCATCGTCCACACCTTGTGGCGGCACATCCCGAAAGAGTTCGACGACTACATCGCCAACCCGAAAGAGAACGGCTACCGCTCGCTGCACACCGCGGTAATCGGTCCGGAAGGCAAGGTGCTGGAAGTGCAGATCCGCACGCACGCCATGCACGAAGAAGCCGAGTTGGGGGTTTGCGCGCACTGGCGCTACAAGGGCACCGACGTCAAAGCCGGCTCCAACCAGTACGAAGAGAAAATCTCCTGGCTGCGTCAGGTCCTCGAGTGGCACGAAGAGCTCGGCGACATTGGTGGCCTGGCGGAACAGCTGCGGGTCGATATCGAGCCGGACCGGGTCTACATCTTCACCCCGGACGGTCACGCTATCGACTTGCCGAAAGGCTCGACGCCGCTGGACTTCGCTTACCGCGTACACACCGAAATCGGTCACAACTGCCGTGGCGCGAAGATCAACGGGCGCATCGTACCGCTCAACTACAGCCTGCAAACCGGTGAGCAGGTCGAGATCATCACCAGCAAACACGGTACCCCGAGCCGTGACTGGCTGAACTCGAACCTGGGTTACGTCACCACCTCGCGGGCGCGGGCGAAGATCGTTCATTGGTTCAAATTGCAGGCTCGCGATCAGAACGTCGCGGCCGGCAAGACCTTGCTCGAGCGCGAACTCACGCGCCTGGGTTTGCCAGCGGTGGATTTCGACAAGTTGGCCGAAAAGGCCAACATGAAGACTGCCGAGGACATGTTCGCCGCCCTCGGTGCCGGCGATTTGCGTCTGGCGCAACTGGTCAATCTGGCGCAGCAACTGGTCGAGCCGGAACGCGGCAACGAACAGCTGGAATTGATTCCACGCAAAGCCACCGGCTACAAGCCCGGCAAGCGCGGCGACATTCAGATCCAGGGCGTCGGCAACCTGATGACCCAAATGGCCGGCTGCTGCCAGCCGTTGCCGGGCGATGCAATCGTCGGTTACATCACCCAGGGCCGCGGCGTGAGTATTCACCGTCAGGACTGCGCCTCGGTGCTGCAACTGGGCGGGCGCGAGCCGGAGCGGATCATTCAGGTCAGTTGGGGCCCGGTGCCGGTGCTCACCTACCCGGTGGACATCATCATCCGCGCCTACGACCGTTCCGGTCTGCTGCGTGACGTGTCCCAGGTGCTGCTCAACGAGCGGATCAACGTGCTGGCGGTCAACACCCGCTCGAACAAAGAGGACAACACTGCGTTGATGTCCCTGACCATCGAGATTCCAGGGCTGGATGCATTGGGCCGGTTGCTGGGACGGATTTCCCAATTGCCGAACATCATCGAAACCCGGCGTAACCGCACGCCGTGATGATTATCCCCTGTGGGAGCGAGCTTGCTCGCGATGAGGGCGTGTCAGTCGACATCACCGTTGCCTGACACACCGCATCGCGAGCAAGCTCGCTCCCACATTGGTTTTGTGTAGAGATTGATTGATGTATTCACTCGAAGATTTATTGCACCTGATGAACCGCCTGCGCGACCCGCAGTTCGGCTGCCCGTGGGACATCAAGCAAACCTACGCCACCATCGTTCCGCACACCCTGGAAGAAGCTTACGAAGTCGCCGACGCCATCGAGCGTGGTGACTTCGATCACTTGCAGGGTGAGTTGGGCGATTTGCTGTTCCAGGTGGTTTATTACAGCCAACTGGCCCGGGAAGAAGGGCGTTTCGAATTTGCCGGCGTCATCGACAGCATCACCCGCAAACTGATTCGTCGTCATCCTCACGTATTCCCTACCGGTGATCTGTACGCACCGCTGGACGTCCCGCGTCTGAATGAAGAACAGGTCAAGCAGCGCTGGGAAGAGATCAAGGCTGAAGAACGGGCCGAGAAGTCAGCCGCGCCGCAGCAACTGTCCTTGCTCGATGATGTGCCTGCTGCGCTACCAGCACTGTCCCGCTCGGCGAAGTTGCAGAAACGGGCAGGGCAGGTCGGTTTCGACTGGCCAGATGCGTTGCCGGTGCTCGATAAGGTCCGCGAAGAACTCGATGAAGTGCTCGAAGCCATGGCCGACAATGACTCGGCGGCGATTGCCGACGAAGTCGGTGATCTGCTGTTTTCCGTGGTCAATCTGGCGCGGCATCTCAAGGTCGATCCGGAAACCGCCTTGCGCGGCGCGAATAGCAAATTCGAAAGACGCTTCCGTTTTATCGAACAGGCATTGCGCGACACCCACCGTCCCATAGAAGATTGCACCCTCGAAGAGTTGGACGCCTTGTGGGGCGAAGCCAAACGTCAGGAAAAGAATTTGCCCAGCTGCGGTTGAGCAGTTGCCTAAGTGAGAAATAAGCACCATGAGCATTTCCCTTCGCGACCAGTTGCTCAAAGCAGGGCTGGTCAACCAAAAGCAGGCCAAACAGGTCGGCAAAGACAAGCAGAAGCAGCAACGTCTGGTTCACAAAGGCCAGATCGAACAGGATGACACCCAGCAGCGCCTGGCTCAGGAAGCCTTGGCCGAGAAGGTCAAGCGTGACCAGGAGCTCAACCGTCAGCAGCAAGAAAAGGCTGAGGCGAAGGCTCGTGCGGCCCAGGTCAAGCAATTGATCGAAGTCTCGCGCCTGCCGAAGTTGACCACCGAGGACTACTACAACTTCGTGGACGACAAGAAGGTCAAGCGCCTCTCGGTCAACACGCTGATGCGCAACCAGCTCAGCAATGGTTTCCTGGCGATCGTGCACCATGCTGGCGGTTACGAAGTGATCCCGCATGAGGCGGCCCTGAAGATCCAGGAGCGTGATCCACAGCGGATCGTGCAGCTGAACGTCAAGACAGAAGAAGTCGCTGCCGAGGACGATCCGTACGCGGCCTATCAGATTCCTGATGATCTGATGTGGTAAGCCTTTAAGGCCTGCAACAACGACAAACCCCGCTCATGGCGGGGTTTGTCGTTTTCAATGCTGTAATTGCTTATGCTTTGCGCCTAGGCGGAACGCGCTTCGCGTTTTTGCTCCAGTGTTTCCAGTTCGGACTTGTAGTTGTGGGCGTCAGTCTCGGAATGGAACATCCCCACCAGCATGTCTTGTTGATGTACATCCCAGATGCGGATACCGGCGGCGATGCCTTCGTGGGATTTATGTGAATCGTCGCGTTCAGTTACTTTTACAGTCATCTGCTAGCTCCAATCTCAGTTACCTGCACCAAGGCGTGTGCAGGCCTCTGTTATATATTTTGTTAGCTTCCTAAGTAAACGCTTTCGTTCGGTAACGAATAATTGCGAAATCTGCAAAAGTCCCGCAGGCCGCTAAACACGCGACATTCGGTCGCAGGCTGCTGAGTTAAATGACAAAAGTTTCATGTTCGCACTGAACAAAACCGTTGCCTGAACCAGGCGCTAATCCCCTGTGGGAGCGAGCTTGCTCGCGATAGCGTTGTGTCAGGCAACCTTTATTTTAGCTATGCCGACGCCATCGCGAGCAAGCTCGCTCCCACAGGTTTTGTGTTGGCAGGACGAGCCAGTTTTTCCAGACGAAAAAAAACGCCCCGAACCAGTCGGGGCGTTTTTGTGTGCAGCGAGGCGGCGGGGTATTACTTGCCGGCCCAGCGCTTCAGTACCAGCGTGGCATTGGTGCCACCGAAACCGAAGCTGTTGCTCATCACAGTGTTGATGGTGGCATCTTCGCGAGTCTTGGTCAGAATCGGCATGTCCGCCACTTCCGGGTCCAGTTCGTCGATGTTGGCGGAACCCGCCATGAAGTTGCCTTCCATCATCAGCATGCAGTAGATCGCTTCGTGAACGCCGGCGGCGCCCAGGGAGTGACCCGACAGGCTCTTGGTGGAGCTGATGGCCGGAGCGTTGGTGCCGAACACTTCACGCACACCTTTCATTTCCGCGACGTCGCCGACCGGAGTCGAGGTGCCGTGGGTGTTCAGGTAGTCGATCGGGGTGTCGACGGTGGACATGGCCATCTGCATGCAGCGGATGGCGCCTTCGCCGCTTGGAGCGACCATGTCGTAGCCGTCGGACGTCGCGCCGTAGCCAACGATTTCCGCGTAGATCTTCGCGCCGCGGGCCAGAGCGTGTTCCAGCTCTTCAACCACGACCATGCCGCCACCGCCAGCGATGACGAAACCGTCACGGTCGGCATCGTAGGCACGGGAGGCTTGTTCAGGGGTGTCGTTGCGCTTGCTGGACAATGCGCCCATGGCGTCGAACAGGAACGACTGGCTCCAATGTTCTTCTTCACCGCCGCCGGCGAACACGATGTCCTGCTTGCCCATCTGGATCTGTTCCATGGCGGTACCGATGCAGTGAGCACTGGTGGCGCAGGCAGAAGCGATGGAGTAGTTCAGGCCCTTGATCTTGAACGGGGTGGCCAGGCAAGCGGAAACGGTGCTGCTCATGGTCCGCGTTACACGGTATGGGCCAACGCGCTTCACGCCTTTCTCGCGCAGGATGTCCAGCGCTTCCATCTGGTTCAGCGTGGAGGCGCCACCGGAACCGGCGATCAGGCCGGTACGCGGGTTGGACACTTGCTCTTCGGTCAGGCCGGAGTCAGCAATAGCGTCTTTCATGGCCAGGTAGGCGTAAGCCGCTGCGTGGCCAACGAAGCGATAGATCTTGCGATCGATCAACTCTTCGAGAGGAAGGTCAATGGAGCCGGAAACCTGGCTACGCAGACCCATTTCAGCATATTCCGGGTTAAACCGGATGCCAGGGCGGCTTGCACGCAGGTTAGCGGAGACGGTCTCTTTGTCATTGCCCAGGCACGAAACGATGCCCAGACCAGTGATAACGACGCGGCGCATGCGGATAACCCTTAGAAGTTTTCAGTGGAGGTGAACACGCCGACCCGGAGGCCTTCGGCGGTGTAGATTTCGCGGCCGTCGACACTGACCGAACCATCGGCGATAGCGAGGTTCAGCTTGCCTTTGAGGACACGCTTGATCTGAATGTTATACGTAACTTTTTTGGCGGTCGGCAGGACCTGACCAAAGAACTTCACTTCGCCCGAACCCAGCGCACGACCACGGCCCGGCAGACCCTGCCAGCCGAGGAAGAAACCGACCAGTTGCCACATGGCATCGAGGCCCAGGCAGCCCGGCATCACCGGATCACCTTCGAAGTGACAGGCGAAGAACCACAGGTCCGGAGTGATATCCAGCTCGGCGACCAATTCACCTTTGCCGTACTTGCCACCCTCTTCGCTGATATGGGTGATGCGATCCACCATCAGCATGTTAGGCGCGGGCAGTTGCGCGTTACCTGGGCCGAACAGCTCACCGCGACTGCAGCGCAGCAGGTCTTCCCGAGTAAAGGCGTTTTGTTTGGTCATGCGAGCTCCTCAATAGTCCCGTGCGGCAGGTGGGGCGAATCTTCCCGGCCGATCGAAGCATTCATGCCTCGAGTCGACAGCCTACTCATAGACTATTGCGTTGTGGTGAAAGTCACAGCACCAAGGACATGAATGTACACTTGTGCACTGAAATTATTATTCAAGCCCCTTTTCGGGCCTGTTCGGGTGCCTAAGACTGCCGCACTTTCGCCTTTCACGCCAGTCGCAGATAGCCGAAAGGACAGTTCTACTGCACCCATCGTTGCAGAATTTGCTGCAGATCAGTCCGTTTGAAGGGCTTGGCCAGGTAATCGTTCATGCCCGCCGACAGGCACGCTTCGCGGTCACCCTGCAAGGCATTGGCCGTCAGGGCGATGATCGGCACGTCCAGGCCGCCGGGCAGTTGGCGGATCTGTCGGGTGGCTTCATAGCCGTCGATGATCGGCAATCGACAGTCCATCAAAATGGCCTCGAAAATCAGACTCTCGGCACTGCGTACCGCCTGCGCGCCATCGGTGGCGACACTCACAGTAAAGCCCAAGCTGCGCAACATGGCCTCAATAACAGTCTGGTTGACCGGGTTGTCCTCCACCAGCAGCACATTGCGTCCTTCGCCATTGCCATTGCCTGTCGGTACCCGCGGCGGCGCCAGTTCCGGCAGCGCCTGTTTATAAAGGGCGAGGGGGATTTCCAGGGTGAACACCGAACCGCGACCTTCTTCGCTCTGGGCCCGCAATGTGCCACCCATGCGCTCGGCCAGGGTGCGGGCAATTGGCAAACCGAGCCCGGTGCCGCCGTAACGTCTTGAAATGGAACTGTCGGCCTGCTGGAACGCGTTGAACATTAATTCCAGGCTTTCGGCCGAAATGCCAATGCCGCTGTCGCGCACAGTGCAGGTAAACCACAACAGATCGTGATCCAGCGATTGCCACTGCGGCTCGATGGTTACGCGACCCTGTTCGGTGAATTTCAATGCGTTGCCGATCAGGTTCACCAGAATCTGCCGGATCCGCGTCGGGTCGCCCTGAACCTGCAAGGCGCGCATGTCTTCAGGGATCAATAGCTCAAGGTCGAGTTTGCGTTGCGCGGCACTGTGCAGGAAAGACTGGGCGCAACTGCCGATCAGGTCCGCGAGGTTGAACGGAATATGCTCAAGTTCCAGCTCTGCACGTTCGATGCGCGAGAAGTCGAGAATGTCGTTGATGACCTTGAGCAAGTGTTCGGTGGACTCCGAGGCCAGCGCCGCGTATTCGACCTGCTCCTCGGTCATGTCAGTAGTTTCCAACAGTTGCAGCATGCCCAGCACGCCATTCATCGGCGTACGCAGTTCGTGGCTCATCATCGCCAGGAAGTCGGATTTGGCGTTGTTGGCCTTTTCCGCTTCTTCGCGGGTCTGGATCAGCTGCGCCATCGCTTGATGCTGTTCGCGGCTGGCCTGTTCGAGCCCCTCGGCGAGGTTGTTGATGTGTTGCGACAAGGCGCCCAGCTCGGTGTCATCGACGATCGGCAGGGGCGTGGTGTAGTCGCCTTTCTGGATCGCCTTGACCGCGTTGCCGATGTCGCGGATCGGCTGCGACAGGCTGCCCGCCAGGCGCCGGGCCAGCAGGAAAGTAAACAGAAGGGCGAACAGCGCGAGGATCCCGGCCTTGAACAGGATTTCTTGCTGGCGCTGGCTGAAGGCGTCGTTGGACAGGCCGACGATCACTCGCCCCAGGTAGTCCTCGCTCGGCGCACTGACCGAGGTGCGGGTGTTCTGGAAGAAGTCATTGTTCAGCGCGATGCGTTGCAACCGCACCGGCGCCTGGAACACTTCGACTTGCTGCGAACGGGTGTGCGACTCCGACGGTTGCTCGACGTACACCAGAATGCGGTTGGCGCTGTCCTGGACTTCCAGAAAACGCACGTTGGGCGTCGCAAGCGTGGCCTTGAGCAGGCTTTCCAGCACATCGTTGTTGCCGGAGATCACGCCGTACTCGGTGGCCGGTGCCAGTTGGTTGGCGATCAGTTGACCGGTGTGGTTGAGCTCCTGGCGCAGGTCCTGGATCCGTACGAACGTGAAGAAACTGATCAGCAGCAAGGTCAACAGCAGGGCAGGGCCGAGGCTGATGATCTGGGTCCGGGTGTTGATGTCCCAACGGCGGAAGGTCATGGGCGGCGTTCTCCTTCGGCCAACTGGCTTGCGACCGATGCTTCATCCATCTGTTCAATACCTAATGAACGAGCCACTTGCGGGTTGCTTAAGACTTTGAAGTGTTTGGGGTAGAGCGTGCGTGGCCAACTGGCCGGTGACTGGTCGAGCAAGTCGTCGAGAATCGCCAGCCAGTCGCTCTGGTCGCTGTAAGTGCTGGCCAGGCTGCCGGCCTTGACGAAACCGGCATTGGGGCCGATCAGCGCCATCTGCCGCGCGTAGCTGCTGAGCAACAGATTTTTCGCGGTTTTGGGGTTGTACAGGTCGGGGTCGTCGAGCCCCAGCAGCACGTCACTGTTTTTCAGCAACGCCTGCAATGGACGGCTGTCGCTGGTGTTTTCCCAACGTTGCGTGACGATCTCAAGGCCCAGGGGCAGGGTGGCCAGGCGCAGTTCTTTCAAAAGGAATTCGCTGTGCCGGTCATACAGCACGCCGACCCGACGGACTTGGGGCAGGATCAGCCGGGTCAGGCGCAATTGCCGCTCAATCGGCGGATCGCTCCACAGCAGGCTCAAATGGGATGGCAGCAGATTGTTCAGCCGTTGCCGCGCTTGCAGGCGGCTGATGCGCAGCACCAGTGTCGCCGGGCCCTGGCTGTCTTGCAGGCGCCAGTCGAGGCTCGGCAAATCGAGCAGGATCAAGCGCGTGTCGCTGGGCAGTTTGCCCGGCGCCGGCAGGCTGGCCAGCAGCTTGAAGCGCACGCTGTCGGAGGGGCGTAACTCGCTCAGGGCCTGAGTGAAGGATTGCACGCCGGGGCTGTCTTCGGCGCCGGTCAACAGAATGTCCGCGGCACTGACCGGCAGACTGCACAGCAGGCCGCTGACGGCCAGGCACAACCCGGCCAGCAGGCGGCCAAGGGTTGGCGTCTTCCGTGACGAAGGCTGCATCTAAAACGCCAGCTCCGCGCTGAAGTAGAGCACTCGGCGTTCGTCGTAATTATTGTCGACGAAGGTGGTGGGTTGATTGTCGAGGCGTTGCTGCAACACGCCTGCCAGTTCCAGGTTGGCCTTGCCCAGGCCGATGCGTTTGGCGATGCGTGTGTCGAGCCGTTCGAAGCGGTAGCCGTTGAGGGCGTCGTCACCATAATAGAACAGCGCGCTGTTCCAGCCCCGGCCCCAATTGCGCAGCCAACCGGCGGAACCACTGTTACGCGCCGTCTGCAATTGGTCCAGCGGGTTGCTGGCCTTGGCATCGACGTAGGCATACGTCAGGCGCAGGCGATCGGCGTTGCTGAGGCGCCAGTCGAGCTGGGTTTCAGTCCCGCTGAACCGCGAGTTGTTGGCGTTGCTGGCAATGTACTGATTGTTGCGCAACGGCTCGCTGATCATGCCGGTGATTTCGTCGTAGAACAGCTTCACATCCACCGCCAGGCCCAGTTCGGCGAAGTAGCCGTTGTAGCCCAGTTCCCGTGAACGCATGCGCTCCTTGTCGAGGTCGCCGGGGCCGCGGGTCTTCACAAAGTAGCGGGCGCTGGTCTGGCCATAGGCGCTGGGCCGCAGGTTGGTCACCTGATAACTCCAGTTCACATTGTTCTCGAACATGTCCGGGGAGCGGATCGCTTCGGAATACACCGCGCGCAGGCCATGGCGCGGGTTGATCAAATAATTGACCGCTACCCGTGGCGTCAGCGAGTTGCCGGTCAGCTTCGAGTCTTCGAACATGGCACCGCCCTGCAGCAGCCAGTGTTCGCTGGCGCGCCACTCGAGTTGACCGAACGTACGCCAGGTGGTGTCGTCGAGCGTGCCATTGAAGTAGGTCTCGGAGTCTGCCCGGTCGTAACGATAGTTCATGCCGCTGACCAGTCGCAGACTATCGGACAGGCTCAGGGTGTCTTGCAGTTCGAGGTCATAGCGCGACTCCCGGGCGCTTTGGTCAATGTCGCCGCACAGGGTTTGCCGGGCGCCGTTTCTCCATTGGTCCAGCACCTGATTGCCCAATGCGCGTTCAGCCGGGCTGCCGGCCGGTGCGCCGGGGCCGGTGTAGCGCTCCATGTTGCGCGCCAGGCGTTCGGCATAGTTCGGGCTGAGTTGCCACAGATCAGTCAGTTGTGGGCTGAACGACACTTCGGCGTCGCAGGCGCGCCAGGTCTGCTGGCGATCCCAGTGTTGCGCCGAGCCCTGGATATAGAGGCTGTGCTCGGGATTGATGTCCAGGTTCCAGCGCAGCGAGCCGGCGTAATCCTTGGCGACCACGTCGGAATTGTTCCCGGCAGCGGTAATCCCCGAAAACACCGGGCGGTAGGTGTAGGGGCGCTGGTTGGTCCCGTCCTTGGCGTTCAATTGCCAGTCGATGCTTTGACTGTCGTTGAGCGTCTGGCTGACCGCGAGATTGAAGCGGTTCAAGCGTCGGCTGTCGCGGTAATCGGCGCCGGTGCGGTCCGAGTCGAAGCCATCGTCTTGCTGGCCGGAAAGTGACAGGCGCAAATCGCCACCGTCCCAACCGGTGCCCTGGCTGGCGTAAAAGTCATTGATGCCGCGCTGGCCCTGGGTGACTTTCAGCCGCGTGCCATGGCTGTCGGCGGGGTTGCGAGTGATGATGTTGACCACCGCCATCAGCGCGTTGGCACCATAGCTGACGGTGTTCGGGCCGCGAAAGACTTCGATACGTTCGATGTCTTCCATGGCCACCGGAATATCGCTCCAGTCCACTGTGGCCAGGCCGGCCCGGTACACCGAACGGCCATCGATCAACACCTGCATACGCCGGGCTTCGCTGGCGTTGGTGCCGTGGTAATTCACCGCTGGCTGATTGCCGGTAATGTTGCCGACCATCATGCCCGGCACCAGTCGCAGCAATTCGCTGATGTCCCGGGCGCCGCTGGCGTTGATCAGTTCGCTGTCGATCACCGTCATGCTGCCTGGCACCGCCGCTGGCGACTGCTTCAATCGCGTGGCTGTCAGCACTTGCGGCAACGTTTCACTGTCCAGGAACAGATCGTCGGCCAGCAATGCCGGGCTGAAGACCAGCGCCAGAAGCAGCGGCGAGCGAGGTGAGGGCGGGCCAAAAGACACAACACAGCCTTGATAGCGATTAATTGGCGCGCATGTTAACCGAGCTCAGTGACTTTTCCAGTCACGTTAGGGGCATTTTCCTCGGTTTTATTGGTCTTCTTCCTACAAGTGCCGGTAATTGACGCAGGGGCTGGCCGCCACTGGGCCGCTCCGTATAATGCTGGCATCGCCACTGGTATGGATTAACGGATTGCATATGACTGAACAGCGCCCAATTGCGGTCCTGGGAGGCGGAAGTTTTGGTACCGCCGTGGCTAATCTTCTGGCCGAGAACGGACATCAGGTCTTGCAGTGGATGCGTGACCCCGAGCAGGCCGAGGCCATTCGGGTCAATCGCGAGAACCCGCGTTACCTTAAAGGCATCAAGATTCTGCCGGGTGTTACGGCAGTCACTGACCTGCAAGCCACTCTGGAAGCCTGCGACCTGTGCTTCGTCGCACTGCCATCCAGCGCGCTACGCTCGGTATTGGTCCCTTTTGCCAATCGTCTGAGCGGCAAGCTGCTGGTCAGCCTGACCAAGGGCATCGAAGCCCACACGTTCAAACTGATGAGCGAGATCCTCGAAGAGATCGCTCCGCAAGCGCGTATTGGCGTGTTGTCCGGGCCGAACCTGGCCCGTGAAATCGCCGAACATGCGCTGACCGCCACTGTCGTCGCCAGTGAAGACGAAGAGCTGTGCGTGCGGGTGCAGGAAGCGCTGCACGGTCGCACCTTTCGCGTGTACGCCAGTGCCGATCGCTTCGGCGTAGAGCTGGGCGGCGCGTTGAAAAACGTCTACGCGATCATTGCCGGCATGGCGGTGGCGCTGGGCATGGGCGAAAACACCAAGAGCATGCTGATCACTCGGGCGCTGGCGGAAATGACCCGTTTTGCGGTGAATCAGGGTGCCAACCCGATGACCTTCCTCGGACTGGCGGGCGTGGGCGACTTGATCGTCACCTGTTCGTCGCCGAAAAGCCGTAACTACCAGGTCGGGTTCGCCCTCGGCCAGGGCTTGAGCCTGGAAGACGCGGTGACGCGCCTGGGCGAAGTCGCCGAAGGTGTGAACACCTTGAAAGTGCTCAAGGCCAAGGCTCAGGAAGTGGGCGTGTACATGCCACTGGTCGCCGGCCTGCACGCGATTTTGTTCGAAGGGCGCACGCTTGAGCAGGTGATCGGGCTGCTAATGCGTGCCGAGCCGAAAACCGACGTCGACTTTATCTCCACCAGCGGTTTCAACTGAATCCTTAATCTACGGGCAGGGAGAACGAGACATGAACGATCCGAAAGTAGAAGCCAAGTACGAATCCATCCTGCTGCGGGTGTTGTGGATGATCGTCTTCTTGCTGGTCTGGCAAGTGGCGCAATTCATCCTCGGCGCGGTAGTGCTGGTGCAGTTGATCTATCGTTTGATCTATGGCGCCCCGAGCGCCAGCCTGATGAACTTCGGCGACAGCCTGAGCCAGTTCCTGGCGCAGATCGGTCGTTTCGGCAGCTTTCACAGCGACCAGAAACCTTGGCCGTTCGCCGACTGGCCGGCGCCGCGTACACCGGAAGGTGAAGCGCCGCATGTGGTGGCGCCTGCTCCGCATCCGGTTCGAGATGAGGAACCCAAGCTATGAAACTCTGGGTATTGCGTCACGGTGAAGCCGAGCCTTATGGCTCGCGTCCCGACTCCGAACGGGCACTGACCGCCCACGGTCGTGAAGAGGCGCTGCGCAGCGCTGCCGAGTTGATCGGTCAGCCGATCAGCGCGATCTACGCCAGCCCTTACCTGCGAGCACAGCAGACTGCGCAGTTGGTGCGTGAGGCCTTGGGCTTTGAACCGGAGATTCGTACCGTCGAGTGGCTGACCCCCGACAACCGCCCGCAAGCGGTGGCGGAGCAGTTGGTGTCGGTGGATTACGCGTTGCTGGTCAGCCATAACCCGTTGGTGGGCAACCTGTTGGGCTACTTGCAGCACGGCCATGTGCAGCAGCCGGAAGCGGTAAAAACGGCTGGCTTGGCCGAGCTGGAAGGCGACTTGCCGCTGGCTGGGGCGATGAAACTCAACGGTATCAAACACCCATAGCTCGGTGAGCGCAGGACTAATGTGGGAGCGGGCTTGCTCGCGAATACGGTGTGTCAGGCAACATTTATGTCGACTGATCCTCCGCATTCGCGAGCAAGCCCGCTCCCACATTGTTTTGCGGTGTACCTGATTTTTTGTGTGAAATAGTCAACCAAGCACTTGCTTGGTTGACTACGCTTGCTCCAGACCAAAAAATCAGGAGCAAGCCTTATGTCTGCTGCCTTTCGTTTGCCGCTGGACGTGTTCTACGAGCGTGAAGCCCGTCATCCCCGCCAGCGCTTTTTGGTGCAGCCGGTGGGCGGTGGCCAGGTCGAGACGCTGACCTGGGCCGACGTCGGCCATCAGGCTCGCTGCGCCGCTCACTGGCTGCGCGCCCGGGAATTGCCGCAAGGCAGTCACATCGCCCTGATCTCGAAAAACTGCGCCCATTGGATCATCGCTGACCTGGCGATCTGGATGGCCGGGCATGTGTCGGTGCCGTTGTACCCCAACCTCACTGCCGAGTCCGTGGCTCAAGTATTGACTCACTCCGAAGCCGCGCTGGCGTTCATCGGCAAACTCGATGACTGGCCCGGCATGTCCCGTGGCGTCAGCCCCGACCTGCCGACCATCAGCCTGCCATTGCACCCGCCAGGCACCTTTGATTTCAGTTGGGACGACCTGCAAAAAAGCTCGCCGATCCAGGACGACCCGAAACCCGCCGCCGATCAGCTGGCGACCATCATTTACACCTCCGGCACCACTGGCCTGCCCAAAGGCGTGATGCACAGCTTCGGCAATCTGGGGTTCGCCACCACCCGTGGTACGCAGTTGTTTGGCCTCAATGAGTCGGATCGGCTGTTGTCCTACTTGCCGCTGTGCCACGTTGCCGAGCGGATGTTCGTTGAGCTCGCGTCGATCTATACCGGGCAAACCGTGTTCTTTGCCGAGAGCCTCGACACTTTCCTCACCGACTTGCAGCGCGCCCGGCCGACAGCGCTATTTGGCGTGCCGCGCATCTGGACCAAATTCCAGATGGGCGTGTACAGCAAGATTCCGGCAAAGCGCCTCGATTTCCTGCTTGGCCTGCCGATTATCGGCAAGCGGGTAGGGCACAAAGTCCTCGCCGGGTTGGGGCTGGATGCGTTGCGCATCGCGTTGTCCGGTGCGGCTCCTGTGCCGCAGACCTTGTTATTGTGGTACCGCAAACTGGGGCTGGATGTGCTGGAGGTGTATGGCATGACCGAAAGCTGTGGTTACTCGCACATCGGCCGATCGGGTGAGAACAAACCCGGCTGGATCGGTAAGCCCTGCCCCGAGGTCGAGGTGCGGATTGCCGAGTCCGGTGAGGTCATGGTGCGCAGCGGCGCGACCATGCTCGGGTACTTCAAGGAACCGGAAAAAACCGCCGAAACCATCACCGAGGACGGCTTTTTGCGTACCGGCGATAAGGGCGAACAAGATGCCGAAGGCAACCTGCGCTTGACCGGGCGCCTGAAGGAAATCTTCAAAACCAGCAAAGGAAAATACGTGGCTCCGGCACCCATCGAGAATCGCCTGGCGGTGCATTCGCGGATCGAGCAGGTGTGCGTGGTCGGCGATGGCCTGAGTGCGCCGCTAGGGTTGTGCGTACTCTCGGCAGTCGGGCAGCAGGATGCCATTGGCACGGCGCGGGCGGGTTTGCATTCCAGCCTGGAAAAACTCCTGGAAGAGGTCAACGCCGTCCTCGACAAGCATGAGCGCTTGCGCCGGTTAGTGGTGGTCAAGGACAGTTGGGCGGTGGAAAACGGTTTTCTGACCCCGACCCTGAAGATCAAGCGCAACGTCATCGAAGCCGCGTATGGCGCCCGTTTCGAAGAATGGAGCGAGCGCAACGAAGCGGTGCTGTGGCAGGATTGAGTGACGAACAAAACCAACAAAGGAAAAACGGCGATGAGTCTTTGGCGTACCGCTCCCAACATCGAACAGTTGAACGCGATCCAGAAAAACACCATCGGCGAAGTGCTGGATATCCGCTTCGAAGCCTTCGACGACGAGTCCCTGACCGCGAGCATGGTCATCGACCATCGCACGCACCAGCCTTACGGTTTGCTGCACGGCGGCGCCTCGGTGGTGCTGGCCGAAACTGTCGGCTCGATGGCCAGCTACCTGTGCATCGATGCCAGCAAGTTTTACTGCGTGGGCCTGGAAATCAACGCCAACCATTTGCGCGGCTTGCGCAGCGGGCGGGTGACGGCGGTGGCCAAGGCGATTCACATTGGGCGCACCACGCATGTTTGGGATATTCGGTTGAGCAGTGATGAAGGCAAGGCCAGTTGTGTTTCGCGGTTGACCATGGCTGTGGTGCCGTTGGGTGAGAATCCTCCGACGCGTTAAACGACGTTTTATCTGCAGACGGAGTTCTGTGGCGAGGGAGCTTGCTCCCGCTGGGTCGCGAAGCGGCGCCAACCCCGGCACCATCGCTCCCCAGATGTTCCGCGTTCGCCGGTATTGCGGCTGCTACGCAACCGAGCGCGAGCAAGCTCGCTCGCCACAGGGTTCTGCGTGAATGCTTAATGGGTTATAGCTCTGGCCGGACTGTCATCATTCCTGTCAGTTACGGTCATTGCTGTAGGACGGCGTCTTGCGGACAATCAACCCCATGTTTCTCGCCCATGGATTGACCGGTATGTCGCAGCAGATCTTTTTCGCCCACGCCAATGGCTTTCCTTCGGGGACCTACGGCAAGTTGTTCGCGGCGTTGGCACCTGAGTATCAGGTGACGCATCTGGAGCAGCACGCCCATGATCCGCGCTTCCCGGCGGATGACAACTGGTACAACCTGGTGGACGAACTGATCCATCACCTCAAGCAGCAACCAGAACCAGTCTGGGGCGTCGGCCACTCCTTTGGCGGCGTGCTGCACTTGCACGCGGCCCTGCGTTGCCCCGAGCTGTATCGCGGTGTGGTGATGCTCGATTCGCCGGTACTGACCCGTGCCGATCAATGGGTGATCCTCGCCGCCAAGCGCTTCGGTTTCATTGATCGCCTGACCCCGGCCGGTCGCACCTTGGGCCGGCGCGAAGAGTTTGCCGATCTGGACAGCGCGCGCAGTTATTTTGCCGGCAAAACCCTGTTTCGCGGTTTTGACCCGGAATGCTTCGACGCCTACTTGCAGCACGGCTTGCACAAGGTCGGCGACAAGCTGCGCCTGCGCTTCGATCCGGCCACGGAAATCAGCATCTACCGTGGCGTGCCCCACACCAGCCCCGGTCGTGCACGACAGTTGAAAGTGCCACTGGCGGTGGTGCGCGGACGTAACAGCCGTGTGGTCATGCGTCACCACGCCAGCTCTGTCGGGCGCATGCCGTTGGGCGAGTCGCTGACCATGCCCGGCGGCCACATGTTTCCCCTCGAACGTCCGCAGGACACCGCCACGCTGCTGAAGGATCTGTTCAGTCGCTGGGACGGTCGCCACCAACAGGATTGCGCATGAGCCACGTTGTCGAAGAAGTCCGCCTGAGCCTGCCGCACATCGAGCTGGCGGCGCACCTGTTCGGCCCCGAGGACGGTCTGCCGGTGATTGCCTTGCACGGCTGGCTCGACAACGCCAACAGCTTTGCCCGGCTGGCGCCCAAGCTCAAAGGCTTGCGCATCATTGCGCTGGACATGGCCGGTCACGGTCATTCCGGGCATCGTCCGATTGGCGCCGGCTACGCGATGTGGGACTACGCCCACGACGTGTTACAAGTCGCAGAACAGCTGGGTTTGAAGCGGTTTGCGCTGATGGGGCACTCCATGGGCGCGATTGCTTCATTGATTATTGCCGGGTCGATGCCTGAGCGTGTCACGCATCTGGCCTTGATCGATGGCGTGATTCCTCCGACAGATAAAGGTGAAAACGCCGCCGAACGCATGGGCATGGCCCTACAAGCGCAACTGGATCTGCGGGAGAAACGCAAACCGGTCTACAGCACCCTCGACCGCGCCATCGAAGCGCGCATGAAAGGCCTGGTGGCGGTCAGTCGCGAAGCCGCCGAACTGTTGGCGCAACGGGGCCTGATGCCGGTGCCGGGTGGTTACACCTGGCGCACCGACAACCGCCTGACGCTGCCATCGCCGCTGCGTCTGACACAAGAACAAGCGATGGCCTTCGTCCAGCGCATCAGTTGTCCTGCGAAACTGGTGGTCGCGGCTGACGGCATGCTCGCCAAACATCCCGAGTTGCTGGAGCGTCTACCCTTTAGCCGTGAACAGCTGCCAGGCGGCCATCATTTGCACCTGAATGACGAACCCGGCGCCGACCTTGTCGCAGACTGTTTCAATCGGTTCTTCGCCGTTCCTTGACTTGCGCCGGGCAACTGTCGAGGCTGGGCGGGTTGAAATGGGAGACAACCATGATAGATCTCTACACCGCTGCGACCCCGAATGGCCACAAGGTCTCTATCGTGCTCGAGGAACTCGGCCTGCCCTATACGGTGCACGCCTTGAGTTTCGACAAAAAGGAACAGAAGTCCGCGGACTTCCTCAAGATCAATCCCAATGGCCGGATTCCCGCGATTGTCGACCGCGCCAACGGCGATTTCGCCGTGTTCGAATCCGGCGCCATCCTGATTTACCTCGCTGAACTGAGCGGCCAGCTCATGCCCAAGGACCCCAAGGGGCGCTCGGTGGTGTTGCAGTGGCTGATGTTCCAGATGGGTGGCATCGGCCCGATGCAGGGCCAGGCCAACGTGTTCTTCCGTTATTTTCCGGAAAAACTTCAGGGCGCCATCGACCGCTACCAGCATGAAACCCGGCGCCTGTACGAAGTGCTCGACACGCGTTTGCAAACTGTGGAATTTCTGGCCGGCGAGTACAGCATTGCCGACATTGCGACCTTCCCATGGGTGCGTAGTCACGACTGGTCCGGGGTCGAAGTCGAAGGCTTGCCGGCCTTGCAGCGTTGGCTGGCAGCCATGGAAGCGCGCCCGGCGGTACAGCGTGGTTTGTTGGTGCCGGAGTACGTCGATGACGCCAGTATCGTCAAGGGTGCCCAGGCCATGCTGATCCGATGAGCCTGCCCATGCGATCACTCAGTCTGCTGGCGTTGTGTTGTTTCAGCCCTTTATTGTTTGCCGCCGATGTGCCGGGCAGTCAGGACTTGCCCATTGTGCCGCGCCTGGCCGATGCGCAGATCGTCGACTTTCGCCCACCGGTGGATCTTGAGCGGATTTATCCGCTGGGCTCGATCCGCAAGATCAGCGGCCAGTTGCGTTTCGACGGCCAGGTCAGCGCCCGCGGGCAAACCACCTCGGTGACCTACGAGCTACCGCCGGAACATTCCGCCACCGAAGCGTTTACCGTTGCGCGCGAAGCCTTGCAGAAGCAGGGCGCCGAACTGCTGTTCTGGTGCCAGGCCCGCGATTGCGGCGAAAGCAGCCTGTGGGCCAATGAAGTCTTCGGCAACGCCAAGCTGTTTGGCGCCGACGATCAACAGTCTTACTTGTTGCTGCGGCTGGCGGCACCCAAGGACAATTCGCTGGTGGCGCTCTACAGCATCACTCGCGGCAATCGCAAAGCCTACCTGCACGTCGAGCAATTTGAAGCCGCCGCGCCGCTGGGGGATTTGTTGCCAACGTCCGCGACCTTGCTTCGCCAGCTCAAA
The DNA here is from genome assembly GCF_056680395.1 of Pseudomonas sp. ASL4. Classification (NCBI taxonomy): domain Bacteria; kingdom Pseudomonadati; phylum Pseudomonadota; class Gammaproteobacteria; order Pseudomonadales; family Pseudomonadaceae; genus Pseudomonas; species Pseudomonas sp. ASL4. Next base: position 2,554,927 of record NZ_CM155280.1, read on the forward strand.
AGCACCGGTGAGCTCGATTTCCCGAAACTGAGTGCCGATCCCGACGACACCTGGCTGCGTTTGATTTCTCGCGGTTTGAACCTGGACACTACGCTGCGAGTCAGTGTTTCCGGGCCTAAAGCCGAGGCTTGGCGCCAATCGCTGATCGCCCAGGGCGTGCGTGCGGCGCGGATGGAAGCCGGCAACGTCGAAGGTGCTGGGCTGCACATCGAATTGTTGCGATAAGCTGCATCAGGCGAACGCGTCCCGCGCGTTCGCCTACTCTTTTGCGAACTGACTTTTTCGAGACCTTACATGCTCAATAACGATCGGCTGTTGGTGCAGATTCTGCTCCTGGTGCTGTTTGGCGCGAGCTTCTGGGTGATGGCGCCGTTCTGGTCGGCATTGTTCTGGGGCGCGGTATTGGCGTTCGCCAGTTGGCCGCTGATGCGTTTACTGACCCGTTGGCTCCATGGCCGTGAATCCCTGGCGGCGGCGTTGCTGACCCTGTGCTGGATGTTGCTGGTGGCGGTGCCGTTGGTGTGGCTGGGGTTCAACCTGGCGGATCACGTGCGCGATGCCACGGTGTTTATCAAGGATGTGCAGGTCGACGGCCTGCCGGAAGCTCCGGCCTGGCTGGGTACACTTCCCTTGGTCGGTGAACGCCTGGTGGGTGTCTGGAACAGCATTGATGAGCAAGGTGCGGCGATGATGCTGGCGGTCAAACCTTATCTGGGGCAGGTCGGCAACTGGTTGCTGGCGCGCAGTGCGCAGATCGGCGGCGGTATTCTCGAACTGACGTTGAGCATTGTCTTCGTGTTCTTTTTCTACCGTGACGGGCCGCGATTGGCGGCGTTTGTCCATGGGTTGCTGGAGCGGTTGATCGGTGACCGCGCCGGGTACTACATCGAACTGGTCGCCGGGACGGTGCAACGGGTGGTCAACGGTGTGATCGGCACCGCGGCGGCCCAGGCGATTCTGGCATTGATCGGCTTCTTGATCGCCGGGGTTCCTGGTGCGTTGGTGCTGGGGATCGTGACGTTCCTGTTGAGCCTGATTCCGATGGGGCCGCCACTGATCTGGATCCCGGCCACGGCTTGGTTGGCGTGGAAGGGCGAGTACGGGCTGGCGGTGTTCCTCGGGATTTGGGGGACGTTCATCATCAGTGGCGTGGACAACGTGCTGAAGCCATACCTGATCAGTCGCGGCGGAAATTTGCCGTTGGTGATTGTGCTGTTGGGTGTGTTTGGCGGGTTGATCGCGTTCGGGTTTATCGGTTTGTTCATCGGCCCGACGTTGTTGGCGGTGGCTTACAGCCTGTTGACCGATTGGAGCAAAAGCCAGGCGCGGGTCGAAGATCGCCGCTGATTTACTTATGCAGGAGCTGCCGAAGGCTGCGATCTTTTGATCTTGAAAAGCCCACTGAACCTGTGAAGGTCAGTGGGCTTTTCTGTGTCTGTGATGGCCTCTTCGCGGGCAAGTCGGATCGCCGCACCGCTCGCTCCTACAGGTTTTTGTTGTATCGCGATGAGGCGAACAACGCATGACCTGAAGGAGCGAGCGGTGCGGCGATCCGACTTGCCCGCGAAGCTTTTGGCTTAGGTCGCGACGCTCAGGTTCTTGCCCGCGCTCGCTACGTTGTCGAGCGAATACTGCTGGCTCAGGCTGGCGATCATTTTGTCCAGGGCTGCACTGACGTTCGACTGAGCGGTGGAGCTGTCGCTGTTTTTCTCGCGGCCAGCTTGCATGGCGGCTTTGAGTTCATAGTTGCTGACGCCACCGCTGTTGTCGCGGTCGAGAATCTTCATTAATGCGGCGCTTGTGTCGGTGGCGTTCGACGTAGCGGTCGATGAGCTGCTGGTGCTGGCCTGCAACGCGCTGCTCAGTTCGGTGGCGCTGATACTTCCATCGTTGTTGGTGTCGAGCTGGCTGAACAACTGATCGCTGGATGCCTGCTGCGGCGGTGGCGGTGGCGGAGGGCTGAGGGCGGCGGCGAGTTCGTCCTTGCTGACGGTGCCGTCCTGGTTTTTGTCCAGGGCCGAGAAAATTGCGCTGCTGTCGGCGCTGCTGCCGGCATTGGTCAGGCCATTACTAAGTTCCGCACTGCTGAGGTTGCCGTCGCCGTTGGCATCCAGAGCGCCGAGGATCGCGTCAGCCAGATCAGTGTTAGGCGCTTGATCCTGCGCGGGCGGTGCCGGCGGCGCCATTGCGGCCATTTCTTCACTGCTCAGGCTGCCGCTGCTGTCGCTGTCCAGGCTGGTGAAGTTCTTGCTCAGGTCGGCCAACAGGCGACTGTTGGGTTTCTCTGCCTGGGCGGTCTTCAGCTCGTCCTGACTGACCTTACCGTCGCCATTAGTGTCGAGCTTGGTGAACAGCTCTTTCTGGAACTGTGCACGGCGCGCGGCGTTGGCCGACGTGCTGCTGGTACTCGTGCTGGTATAGCTCGTGTTGCTGCTGCTAACGCTACCGATCATTGGGCTCACTCCTTGGGATGGAAAACCGGTGAGTGCACCGGCTTATGCAGCCTCAAGGGGCAAGTTGTCGTGGGTATGTGACGTTTGTACCGGTTGGTACACAGTCGTCAGGCTGAAGCAAACCCTGTGGGAGTGGGCTTGCTCGCGAAGAGGGTGTGTCAGTCGATTCCATGTTGACTGATACATCGCTTTCGCGAGCAAGCCCGCTCCCACATTGGATAGGTGTTGGGCTTAGGTTCGGGGAAGGCAAATGACCGCAGTGAGGCCGCCGCCGGGGGTTTCTTCCAGGCTCAGTTGCCCGCCCAGGCGTTCCGCCGCCTCCCGGGCGATGGTCATGCCCAGGCCGACGCCACCGGAGTTGCGGTTACGTGAACCCTCCAGCCGAAAGAATGGCTCGAACACCGCTTCGCGTTTGTCTTCTGCAATCCCTGGCCCGTGGTCGATTACCCGGATCACCAGTTGCCCACGGCTGTCTTCGAGGGTGATCAGTGCTTGCCCGGCATAACGCAGGGCGTTGTCCATCAGGTTGTTTATGCACGAACGCAGGGCCATGGGCTGGACTTGCAGCGGTGCGCAATGACCACTGGCCTGAACATCGGCGCCCTGGTCCTGGGCGTTTTCGCTCAGGGATTCCACCAGTGCCTGCACGTCCATCCACTGGCGGGCCTCGCTGGTGCGCTGTTCGTGGAGGTAGGTGAGGGTGGCGTCAAGCATGCCGATCATGTCGTCCAGATCCTGACGCATCTGGCCTTGTAGCTTGTCGTCTTCGATTTGTTCCAGTCGCAGCTTGAGTCGCGACAGCGGGGTGCGCAGGTCGTGGGACACCGCACCGAGCATCCGAGAGCGCTGCTGCACTTGCTCGATGATGCGTCGCTGCATCTTGTTGAAGGTGTGGGCTGCTTGCCGTGCTTCCCGGGGGCCGGACTCGTCCAGTGGCGGGCTATCGAGGTTCTCGCTCAAGCGTTCGGCCGCATCGCTCAGGCGTTGAATCGGCCGGCTCAGCAGTTTGGCGCCGTACCAGGCCGCGATGACCAGTGAGATCAGCTGAAAGGTCAGCGGCACCAACGGGCCGCCGAACCAGGGCCGTGGTGGCCGTTTCTGGAAGCGCGGGTCCATCGGCGGCTGTTGCCCGTCGAAGTTCTCGGAGAACCCAGGTGGCGGCGGAGGGGGAGGTGGGCCGTAATGGTGAAACCAGAAAAATGCCAACAGGTGCGCCAGGATGATCGCGATCAGCAACACACCAAACAGGCGGCCGAACAGCGTATCGAAGCGCGCACGCATCAGCCGATGTCCCTCGCGTCGAACAGGTAACCCTCACCGCGAACGGTCTTGATCAACTGCGGTGCCTTGGGGTCATCCCCGAGTTTCTGGCGCAGGCGCGACACCAGCAGGTCGATGCTGCGATCAAAGGCTTCGATCGAACGACCACGAGCAGCATCCAGCAATTGTTCGCGACTGAGCACCCGGCGCGGACGTTCGATGAACACCCAGAGCAGGCGGAATTCGGCGTTGGACAGTGGCACCACCAGGCCATCGGCGGCGATCAACTGGCGCAAAACGCTGTTCAGGCGCCAGTTGTCGAATCGAATATTCGCACGCTGTTCGGTACGATCGTCGCGCACCCGACGCAGAATGGTCTGAATCCGCGCCACCAGTTCCCGTGGCTCGAACGGCTTGGCCATGTAGTCGTCGGCGCCCAGTTCCAGGCCGATGATCCGGTCGGTGGGTTCGCAGCGCGCGGTGAGCATCAGGATCGGGATGTCCGATTCGGCACGCAGCCAACGGCACAGAGACAAGCCGTCCTCGCCGGGAAGCATCAGGTCGAGCACCACCACGTCAAAATGTTCCGCTTGCAGCGCCAGACGCATGGCTGCGCCATCGGTGACGCCGCTGGCGTGGATATTGAACCGGGCCAGATAGTCGATCATCAATTCGCGGATCGGGACGTCATCGTCGACGATCAGGGCGCGAATGCTCCAGCGTTTGTCGTCGCCGGGCGCTTTTTGATCGTCGTTCACAGGTGCAGGGGTGTTTTGCATGCGTGCGTTCATCTGCCAGGTAGGCTGCCAACCACAAAGATGGGCTGCGAGGTTGTGGCTTCAGCATAGGCGTCCTGCCCGAAGGCGGGAAGTGCTGTAAGGGCGTGTTGCGGCTCCCGAGGGTAGCGATGAAGGATGTTGTGGGCGTGTCGTGAGTGTATCCGGCTAGACACAATTGGCCAAAGGGCTAGTCTTGCTTGAGCTGCGACGACGAATTACCGATCATCGGGTCCCGCAGCGGCGCTGGTTCCGCTACAATGCGCGCCGATTTCGTCCTGCCTGAGAGCCCGCACATGTCCGTCTGCCAGACTCCTATCATCGTCGCCCTGGATTTCCCCACCCGTGACGCCGCACTGAAGCTGGCCGACCAGTTGGACCCTAAATTGTGCCGGGTCAAAGTCGGTAAAGAGTTGTTCACCAGCTGCGCCTCGGAAATCGTCGGCACCTTGCGCGACAAGGGTTTCGAAGTGTTCCTGGACCTCAAGTTCCACGACATTCCGAACACCACCGCGATGGCGGTCAAGGCTGCGGCGGAAATGGGCGTGTGGATGGTCAACGTGCACTGCTCCGGCGGCTTGCGCATGATGGCAGCCTGCCGTGAAGTGCTCGACCAGCGTACCGGCCCCAAGCCGTTGTTGATCGGCGTGACCGTGCTGACCAGCATGGAACGTGAGGATCTGGCGGCTATTGGCCTGGATATCGAGCCGCAGGAGCAGGTGCTGCGTCTGGCCGCGTTGGCGGAAAAAGCCGGGATGGACGGTCTGGTGTGCTCGGCCCTGGAGGCCCAGGCCCTGAAGGCGGCCCACCCGTCGCTGCAACTGGTCACCCCGGGGATTCGTCCGGCGGGCAGCGCCCAGGACGATCAACGCCGCATCCTGACCCCACGTCAGGCGCTGGATGCTGGTTCCGACTATCTGGTGATCGGCCGTCCGATCAGCCAGGCGGCGGATCCGGCGAAGGCGTTGGCGGCGGTTGTAGCCGAAATCGCCTGACCAAACGCTGAAGATCAAAATGTGGGAGCGAGCTTGCTCGCGATGAGGGCATGTCAGTCGACATCAATGTTGTCTGACACACCGCTATCGCGAGCAAGCTCGCTCCCACATTGGTTTTGTGGTGCTTTGAAATATCGGGTTAAACCTTCAGAACCAACTTCCCGAAATTCTCCCCGCTGAACAACTTCATCAGCGTCTCGGGGAACGTCTCCAGTCCTTCCACAATGTCTTCCCGGCTCTGCAACTGCCCCTTGGCCATCCAGCCGGCCATTTCGTGTCCGGCGGCGGTGAATTGCGCGGCGTAGTCCATCACTACAAAACCTTCCATCCGTGCGCGATTGACCAGCAGCGACAGGTAGTTGGCCGGGCCCTTGACCGCTTCCTTGTTGTTGTATTGGCTGATGGCGCCGCAAATCACCACTCGCGCTTTCATTGCCAGGCGACTCAGTACAGCATCGAGAATATCGCCGCCGACGTTATCGAAATACACATCCACGCCCTTCGGACATTCGCGCTTGAGCCCGGCGACCACGTCTTCGTTCTTGTAGTCGATGACCCCGTCAAAACCCAGTTCATCAATCAGGAACTTGCACTTGTCGGCGCCGCCCGCAATGCCGATGACGCGGCAGCCCTTGATCTTGGCGATCTGCCCGGCAATGCTCCCCACCGCGCCTGCCGCGCCCGACAGCACTACGGTGTCGCCGGCCTTCGGTACGCCGACGTTGAGCAGAGCGAAGTAGGCGGTCATGCCGGTCATGCCCAACGCCGACAGGTAGCGCGGCAGTGGCGCCAGTTTCGGATCAACCTTGTAGAAGCCTCGCGGCTCGCCGAGGAAGTAATCCTGAACGCCCAGGGCGCCGTTAACGTAGTCGCCCACCGCAAAGCCCGGGCTGTTCGACGCAATCACTTTGCCTACACCCAATGCGCGCATTACTTCACCCAGGCCGACCGGCGGGATGTAGGACTTGCCCTCGTTCATCCAGCCACGCATGGCCGGGTCCAGGGACAGGTATTCGTTCTTGACCAGGATCTGACCCGTGGCCGGTTCGCCGACCGGTACTTCTTGATAGGTGAAGGTTTCGCGGGTCGCCGGGCCTACCGGGCGTTTGGCGAGCAGGAACTGGCGATTGGTCTGGGTAGTCATGACAGGCACTCAAGATGAATGAAGCTTTGTTGATAGACCTTCATGGCTGATGCCGCAAGGTTGGCTGATGCGGCGAATGCAGGTCGATCCAGTGCAGTGATAGTCGGGCGGTCGCTTCTATCACTGCGATTCATGGGCGCTCAACCGGCCTTCTGATAGTGCTGCCGCGCGGCAGGCCCCTGTGGCTAGACTGCAAGCACGCAATCGCGCCGCATTCTTCTCTTCGAGGACATAACAATGAGCATGACGTTTTCCGGCCAGGTAGCCGTTGTGACCGGTGCCGCCAACGGTATTGGCCGCGCCACCGCCCAGGCCTTTGCGGCTGAAGGGTTGAAGGTCGTGGTTGCCGATCTGGACACGGCGGGCGGCGAAGGCACGGTAGCGCTGATTCGCACGGCGGGCGGCGAAGCGACCTTCGTGCGCTGCAACGTCACCGTGGAAAGCGAGGTAAAACATCTGATGGACGAAGTGGTGAATACCTACGGCCGTCTCGACTATGCCTTCAACAACGCCGGTATCGAGATCGAAAAAGGCAAGCTGGCCGACGGCACGATCGATGAGTTCGACGCGATCATGGGCGTCAACGTCAAAGGCGTCTGGTTGTGCATGAAGTATCAGTTGCCGTTGCTGCTGGCCCAGGGCGGCGGGGCGATCGTCAACACTGCGTCGGTAGCCGGCCTGGGTGCTGCGCCGAAGATGAGCATTTACGCCGCCTCCAAGCACGCGGTGATCGGCCTGACCAAATCGGCCGCCATTGAATATGCAAAGAAAAAGATCCGCGTAAACGCAGTGTGCCCGGCGGTGATCGACACCGACATGTTCCGTCGCGCCTATGAGGCTGACCCGAAGAAGGGTGAGTTCGCCAATGCCATGCACCCGGTAGGTCGCATCGGCAAGGTCGAGGAAATCGCCAGCGCGGTGCTGTATCTGTGCAGTGACGGCGCGGCCTTCACTACCGGGCATTCGCTGGCCGTGGATGGTGGCGTCACTGCATTCTGAATGTTGCTAACGCGAACCGTGTGGGAGCGGGCTTGCTCGCGAAGGCGGCTTGGCATTCAACACTTCTGTTGACTGTTATACCGCCTTCGCGAGCAAGCCCGCTCCCACAGGTTCCGTGAAGACCCCGGACAATGTGTTTCAAATGGTTAGAACCGGCGGTTTTGGCGGTGTTGTCGCACAGCCGAACGAGTGTTCCTGTGATTAACTGCTGTCAGCAAAATGGACAGGAGTTGGCTTGCTCATGGAATTGAGAATTGATCGACAGGCAATGGTGCCCGTCGTACAGCAAATCGTCGACGGACTCGCGGGCTGGATCCGTCAAAGCGAAGTGCCGCCCGCGACTCGCTTGCCTTCTGTGCGACACATCGCGCGGATCAATTTGCTCAGTCAATCCAGTGTCGTTGAAGCCTGTGAGCGCCTCGTCGCCCAAGGGGTCCTGGCCTCGCGTCATGGTTCGGGGTTCTTTGTCGCCGCATCAGCACCGGTGGTGCCGGATGCGTGGGATCTTCCCAGGTTCGAAGGCGCAGAGGCGATGCAAACGGATTTCAGCAACAGTCTGTCGGGTGAGCTGATGCTGGGGTGTGGCGGGCTGCCCGAAAGCTGGCGCGAAACCGACGACCTCAGTTACGCGATCCGTCAGGTGGCCCGTACCGACATGGCCGGTCTGTTCAACTACAGCACGCCACTGGGCTTGCTTGCGCTGCGTCAGCAGATCCTCAAGCGCTTGAAGCCGCTCAATATCGAGGTGGACGACAGTTGTGTCCTGACCACGGTCGGCGCCAGCCAAGGGCTCGACCTGATTGTGCGGACCTTGCTCAGGCCGGGGGACTGCGTGGTGGTGGAAAACCCCGGTTTTTCTCATCTGTTCGATTTGCTCCGGCTGCACGGAGTCAGCATGCTCGAGGTGCCCCGCACGCCGCGTGGGCCCGACACGCAAGCGCTTGAGCGGTTGTTGATCAAACACAATCCTCGAGCCTTGTTCATCAATAGCTACCACCACAACCCCACCGGCAGTTGCGTGACGCCGGCAGTGGCGCAGCGGGTTCTGCAACTGTGCAAAACCCATGGCGTGCTGGTGATCGAAGATGATGTCTATGCGGATTTGCACCATGGTCCGGGCACACGCCTCGCCGCGCTGGATGACGACGCCCGGGTGATCTACGTCGGCAGCTTTTCCAAGACCCTCAGCAGCTCATTGCGGGTGGGGTTTGTGGTGGCGGGTGCCGGGCTCATTTCACGGCTGGCCGAGGTCAAGATGATCAGCAGCATGGGCGGCTCGCGGTTTTGCGAGTCGGTGCTGGCCGGGTTGTTGGCCTCAGGTGCCTATCGCAAATTGGTACAACGCCTGCGTCAGCGTCTGAGCATGGACCGGGTTGCGGCGTTGCAGTTGCTCGAAGATGCCGAGTGGGAAGTCTTCGGCAAGCCTGCCGGAGGCTTGTTCATCTGGGCGCGACCGCCGATGTCCGACTACGCTCAGCTGCGCGTGCAGGCGCGGCGTTTCGGTGTGCTGCTGTCTTCTCCTACGGCATTCAGCCCGACCGGTGAAGCCAATGACTGGCAACGGATCAATGTCGCCAGTGCCTGCGATCCGCGTGCCCGGCGGTTTTTTCAGGCCACCGCTGTGGATCGACCTAAAACGTTCTGAAAACGACGTAGGCGTAGCTTTTTGCCATTATTCCGACGCCAGAGACTTGTGTTGACACAGGCCCGTTGCGAATCTCCATCTACAGACTTTGGCAGGGGACTACGAGCAATGATTTCGGCCGTGCAAGGACGTTTTGCCAACCTCGGTATGGCAAAAAAACTGGGTGTCGGGTTTGTCCTGGTGCTGTTGTTGACAGCCTTGGTGGCAGCCATTGGCGTATGGTCCCTGCGAACCATCAGTCAGCGTTTCGACGGGCTCAAGCAGATGTCATCGCTTAACAGCGGCTTGCTCAAGGTGCGTTTGCTAGAGCAGGAGTACGCCTTGCACGGCAACCCGAAAACCGCCGATGCGCTGCATCAGGGGGTTGATGCGCTGATTGCCCTGGCGACTCAGTTGAAGGCGCAGTCGGCGCTCAACGTGCCGGTCATGAACGATGTCGAGCAGTCGCTTGGTGCCTATCGCAAGGCCTTCGACGAATTTGTCTCATTGACCCAGGCCAAGGACCTGGCCCTGGAAATGGCCAGTTGGTCGGTGTCCAGCGTGGCCAATAACCTCGATGTATTGCAGGCCGGCCTCGCAGACGATGGCGCCTATGCCTTGAAGGAGTCCGAGGGCAAGGATGGTTCGCAGTTCATTGAGCAGGCCAATCAGGTCAGCCAAGTGTCACGGTTGATGTTGCAGGCCATGAATGAGGCCCGTGTGCGCCTCGACCAGAGCCGCAAGGGTGACGACGACAGCGCCGGCAAGGGCAAGATCGAGCAGGCCGACCAGGCACTGGCTCAGGCCGAGCAGCTGAAAACCACGGTCAAGGACGAGGGTTACCAGACTGTCCTCAATGAAGTGACCGGTCATATCGCCAGTTTCAGTGACAAACTCACCGAGTACACCGGCCTCCTGGCCCAGGAAAAAACCGTCTATGAGCAACTGCACCAGCGCGCCGCTCAAGTGGTGGAGCGGGTGGATCAGGCCTACGTGGCTGAAGACGGGGCGATGCAGGCCGAGCTGAAAAAGAACTCGTTGTTGATCATTGGCTCCTCGGCGCTGGCGCTGCTGGTCGGGCTGATCGCGGCGTGGGTGATTACCCGGTTGATTGTGGCGCCGCTGCGCAGTGTGATTCGTGTCGCTCAGCAGATTGCCTCGGGTGATTTGAGTGCGACGGTTGAAGTAACCCGCCGCGACGAAATCGGTCAGTTGATGCAGGCCATGCAACAGATGGGCGCAGGCCTGAGCAGTATCGTCAGTGGTTTGCAGGCCGGCATCGAACAGTTGGCCAGTTCCGCGCAATCGCTGTCAGCGGTGACCGAGCAGACCAACCTGGAAGTCAGCAGCCAGAAAGAAGAAACCGAGCAAGTCGCCACGGCAATGAATCAGATGACCGCCACGGTGCATGACGTCGCCCGTAACGCGGAGGAAGCCGCCACGGCGGCGCAGACCGCGGACGACAAGGTCGAGAGTGGTCAGCAGGTCGTACGCCAGAGCATGGCGCGGATCGAGCAACTGGCGGATTCGGCGACTTCGGCCAGTTCCAGTATCGAGAGCCTGAGTGCGGAGATCCAGAACATCGGCACGGTGCTCAGCGTGATCAAAAGCGTGGCCGAGCAGACCAACCTGTTGGCCCTCAACGCGGCCATCGAGGCAGCCCGGGCGGGTGAGCAGGGCAGGGGCTTTGCGGTGGTGGCCGACGAAGTACGGGCGCTGGCCAAGCGTACTCAGCAATCGACTGAGGAGATCGAGCGGTTGGTGAGTGCCTTGCGTTCGGCGGCGCAGTCGTCGGTACGGCAGATTCAGAACAGTGGTGAGTTGGTTAAGTTGGCGGTCAGTGATGCGCTGCAGACTGAGAGTGCGTTGGGGAGTATTGCGGCGGCGGTGTCGTTGATTCAGCAGATGAACCAGCAGATTGCGGCGGCGGCCGAGGAGCAGAGTTCGGTGGCTGAGGAGATTAATCGCAGTGTGACGAGTATTCGTGCGAGTGCGGATCAGTCTTCGTTGGCGATGCGGGGGAATGCGGCGTCCAGTATTGAGTTGGCGCAGTTGGGGGTTGAGCTTAAGGGGATGGTCGGGCATTTTCGACTTTGACGCGTTGACTTGGCGGCCTTAGGGCCGACCAGGTTCTTGTTGGTTGAGTACATATCCTTTGTTGCGGTAACGGCTTCTTATGGTTCCGCTCTTACAGCGGGTCACTTTTGGCAAACGCCCCAAAAGTAACCAAAAGGTCTCGCCCCGGCGTCCGGCCCCTCGCTTAGGCTCGGCGTGCCTTCGTTCCGGTATTCATCTGGGGGCATCGCCTCCGGTCGGCTTCGCTTCGACCTCCTCTCGATGTGTTCGACTTCGTCGAACGGCGCTACGCGCCTAACCCCCAGATGAACACCTCCACTCAGCCTCCCGAAGGGGCGGGTAGAGCAAGATCAAGAGCAGGCGAGCTAACGCTCGGCCTAATGAGTGGTGAGGAGCGGGTGGGTGTACGCCGCTCTGCTTTTGATTCTGCTTTTGTAGGAGCGAGGCTTGTCCGCGAAGGCGGCCTGACAGCCGACCCATATCTTTCGGATGCACTCGGTCCAATTGTGGGAGCTGGATTGCCTGCGAAGGCGGCCTGACAGCCGACCAATCTCCCTCGGATGTACTCACCCCCATTGTAGGAGTTGAGCTTGCTCGCGAAGGCGCACTGAAGGCCTATCAATCTATTGTTAGTGCAATGGTTTCTGTGGGCGCTGAAGGCTGCAATCCTTTGATCTTCCCCCATCAAATCCAAGGCAAAAAAAAGCCACCTCTCGGTGGCTCTTTTTTTCTTCCAATCAGTCGTAAATCACTTTCTTCTTCCAGTCGGCATCGGCCTCGACGTCTTTGAGGCCTTCGGTCAATTGGTTGACCTCGCCTTCTGCCGGGGCAGTTTTGTCCATGACTTGGGCGTTGGCGCGAGCCAGGAGTTTTTCCAGGTATTCGAGTTGTTCGGCGTATATCTGCGGTTCTTGTTGCTTGCGCAGGTATTGCACGCCGCGTTCGAACGCCAGGCGAGCCTGGCCAGGCTGGTTCTGTTGCAGGGAGTGTTGGCCGAGGTTGTTGAAGAACTCGATGTGCAGCAGCACCAGGATGTGGCGCACTTCGCGGATCCAGCGCTTGGCTTCATTGGTCGGCAAGAAGCCGTCCTGAGCAGCGCGGGTGATCTGGCCATGCAAGGCTTCGAGCAGGAAGCGCACGTCCTTGGCCTTGGCCTCGGTCTGGATCGGTGCCGGGGGGTTGTTCACCGGGATCGATTCGCCTTGGGCAACCAGGGTGTTCAGCTCGGCGATTCGTGCCTTGACCGATGCACTGGTTTTCTCAAGGTTCAGCAGGCGCTGGCAGACGTTCAGCTCCAGACGGGTCAGCAGCAGCTTGAGCGCTGGTGTCATCAACTGACCGGGGAAGGTCTCGGTGATTTCGCCACAGCGACGCAAACGGTCGTTGAGTTCAACCTTGGTACGGGCCTTTTCCAGCTTATTGTTTTCCACCACATGGTTCATGTAGCCAATGGCGATCAATAGTGCGATCCCGGCTATGACTAGCAGGGTGATCATGAGTGGTGTCACCGGTAAGACCTCTTTATAGGGTTCGCGTGCGAGTGTAGTGGCTTGGCATGGGGGCGCATAGGGCCGCTCGACGAGTTGAATCGGCCACGACTCTACTTATATCGGCCGCAAGGCTGCTTATATAAGTAATAGCGCGCGAGGTGCACATTGCCATCATTTGTTGCGTGGGTGGACTATAGCGCCTTGGCGGGTGCCAGAATATAGGCGTCAAACGCCGGACGACGGAAAACCCGGATTCGCCTCCCAAAGCGGGGCGAAGTCATTGATTTAAATAAATTTATATCAGGGGGTTGACGACCCCTCAATCCATCCATAGAATGCGCGCCACTTACAGCGTAAAGCACACAGCGAAACGCGGTAGGTAGTGAATGTTGTACGTGTGTCCCCTTCGTCTAGTGGCCTAGGACACCGCCCTTTCACGGCGGTAACAGGGGTTCGAGTCCCCTAGGGGACGCCATATGCGGGAATAGCTCAGTTGGTAGAGCACGACCTTGCCAAGGTCGGGGTCGCGAGTTCGAGTCTCGTTTCCCGCTCCAATTTTAAACAGCGTTGCTTTCGGGCAAAGCTGAGTGAAACCAGAACCGATATCTTCGGATACGGATTTGGGCACTGGAATACACACCATGTGTTTCAGTTAGCGTGTCCCCTTCGTCTAGTGGCCTAGGACACCGCCCTTTCACGGCGGTAACAGGGGTTCGAGTCCCCTAGGGGACGCCATTTGCGGGAATAGCTCAGTTGGTAGAGCACGACCTTGCCAAGGTCGGGGTCGCGAGTTCGAGTCTCGTTTCCCGCTCCATATTTAACAAAAACGCCGCTCAGTGATGAGCGGCGTTTTTGTTTGCGCATTTTTTTTGTGGGAGTGAGCCTGCTCGCGATTACGGCCTGTCAGTTGGCGCACTTTTCGACTGATACACCGCAATCGCGAGCAGGCTCGCTCCCACATTTTTTTGCGTAGGGCCCGCCAATAGAGCGGGCCCGACTAGCGAATCAGAGCTTCGGCAACTGCCCGATACGCCCCATCATCTCGGTCACGATCTGCAGGTCCAGCAGGAACTGGTCGACAGTCTTGAACTCGTTGTCAGTGTGCCCGGTGTACTTGACCTCTGGCCGGGCCAGGCCGAACTGCACGCCATTGGGCAGCTCATGGACCGAAGTGGCGCCAGCGGAGCTGCCGAACTTGTGTTCCATGCCGAGGTTTTCAGTGGACACGGCCAGCAGGGCTTTGACCCATTCGCCCTCAGGGTTGCGGTACATAGGCTCAGCGATCGAGTAGTTGAAGGTTGCTGCAACGTGGGACTTCTTGCTCCAGGCGCCAATCTTTTCAGCAATTTTCGTCTTGAGCGCTTCCGGGGACTCGCCCTTCGGCACGCGCAGATTGACCGCGAGCTTGAAGGCTTTCTTATCCATCCCGACATAGGTCAGGGACGTGGTCAGCGGCCCCATGAAGGCATCGGAAAAACCAACGCCCAATTTGCCACCCAGATAGTCCAGGCCCCAGTTATCGGCGGCGTAACGGGCGGCGTCAGTGATGTGGTTGTGCTTGAGCGCAACCTTGCCGTCGAGGCTGTTGATGAAGTCCAGCATCCTGGCTACCGGGTTGACGCCTGATTCGGGCTCGGAGGAGTGGGCGGAGACGCCGGTGACCGTCAGTTTGACGTCCTTGCCGTCGACCTTGGCGCTCACTTCGAAGTTGCCGCCATTGCGCTTGGCATAGTCAGTCCCGGCCGTCTGCAGGCTGGCAGCCAATTCGGCGGGTTTGTCAGTCACCAGGGTGGCGACCGAAGCCGACGGAATCTGGTTAGTGGCCAGGCCGCCCGTCATCGAGATGATTTCGGCGCCTTTGCCCTCTGCCTTGCGCTTGGCAAAGCTCGCCATGACGGTGCCGTAGCCTTTCTCGGCAATCACTACCGGATAGCCGCCATCCAGCGCCAGGTTGTAGTTGGGTATCGGGTTGTGTTCGAAGTAATAGGGGATGGCGTCGCCGGTGGTTTCCTCGGTGGTGTCGACCAGCAGCTTGAAATTCCTCGCCAGTGGCAGCTTCTCTTCCTTGATGATCTTCATGGCGTAGAGCGCTACGACGATGCCGTTTTTGTCATCCTCGGTGCCCCGGCCGTACATGCGGTCGCCGATCAGGGTGATCTTGAATGGATCGAGTTTGGTGCCATCTTTCAGGACCCAGTTCTCCGGCGTCACGGGCACCACATCGGCATGCGCGTGAATGCCCACGACTTCATCGCCACTGCCTTCCAGGGAGATTTCATAGACACGGTTGTCGATGTTGCGAAAGTTCAGGTTGAAGGCCTGGGCAAGGCCCTTGATCTTGTCGGCGATCTTGATGAATTGCGGGTTGTCATGCTGGGCAACACCTTCCACTTGGAAGGTCGGGATTTCCACCAGTTCGCGCAGAGTCTCGGTGGCATCGGCGCCATACTTCACTCGTGCATAGAGGCCAAGCAGGCGATATATCTCGTTCTGCTGATCTGGGGAAAGTGTCTTGTTGTCGAGGAAAGCACTGATTGCCGGGCCGAGGTCGTCGGTTTTGGCAAGATCGCTCTTGGCCAGGCTTCCCAGGAACTGCCTGAAGTCTGTCACCGAGGCGTCACTGAAAGTCTTGAGAATGGTCGCGCTCTGTTGCGGGGTGATGCTGGCGTGCGCAAGTGTGGTAAACGACGAAAGGCTGGCCAGCATCAATGTAGTTGCGGCCAGTTGTTTGAGAGAAAAATCCATTGCTGGGGGCATTCCTTTGCAGGCGGTTTGTGAGAAATGTCTGATCGATAGGTCAGAAACATTTTTTAAACTAACACCATGAGGGAGCGATAGGGGAGCCCTCGAAGTGGGATCTGTCGCACAGAAACGCAAAAGCGACGCACAAACGAAAAAGGCCCGCCAGTCAGACTGAGCGGGCCTTTTGCATGAGCGCGAGGTTTACATCGATAAAATCAGGCGCCCGGCGAACAGGATCAAAATCACTCCCATGGTGCGTTCGAACCAATGCCCCATGCGCATAAACAGCAGTCGCACTCGAGCGCTGGAAAAGAACAGCGCAACGATCACAAACCACAATGCGTTCACGAAGCACATCCAAAGGCCATACAAAGCCTGGATCTTTAGCGGCGTCGTGGCGCTGATGATGGTGGTGAAGATCGCCAGGAAAAACAGCGTGGCTTTCGGGTTGGTCGCGTTGGTCAGGAAGCCGGTGGTGAATGCCTTCAACAGTGTTTGCTCGACCACTGGTTCGTCTGCCGCCTTGTCACCTTCCAGCGCGGTTTTCGGTTTGCTGCGCAACAGACTGACGCCGAGATACAGAATGTAGGCGCCGCCCACGACCTTGGCCACTGTCAGCAACCAGGGCGTGGTGTGCATCAGCGCGCCAACGCCCAGCAGGGTGTAAAGCACATGCACGGAAATCCCCGCACCGATGCCCAGTGCGGTGCAGATACCCACCAGTCGACCAAAGCGCACGCTCTGGCGAATGGTCACGGCGAAGTCCGGTCCGGGTGCGACCACGGCCAGGAAGTGGATGGTCGCCAGCGCCAGAAACTCGCCCAGGTAATTCGAAAGCATCTCAACTCCAAAAGGTAAGGGGTGAAGCATTGCCGCGGTAGCCGACAAAGAACGAAAGGCTCAATCGCGGGTCTGCCACGCCCGGGGTCACCGAGTGCATGCAGCGCGAATTGAACATGATGAAATCGCCCGGGTCGGGGCGAATCTCCAGGGTTGGAGGTCCAAGCAGGGTCGGCTCGATGCCGTAACTGTCGCCACGCATTTCGTCGAACTGGTCGGGGGTAATGTCGTGGTCCCACATCTGCAACGCGCCGCCCTCGGTGGGCATGTTCAGGTACACGTTGCAGGCAAATTGCGCCTCCAGGCTTTTGGCCTGGAAACTGTCCGGGGCGTCCTTGGCGAAAATGTCGTGATGGGCGAGAAAGCACACCCCGGGCTTCACCACTCGGGACAGCCCGACATACATTTTGCGACCGTAGAGGTTCTCCAGGTGCGCGCCTGCTGGCCAGGACTCATCAAGCATGCAACGCAGGGTGTCGACCGGGGACGAGTAGGGCGCGCATCGGTTGCGCAGTTCCTCGATGTTGCTGGTGGCGCGCTCGAAATAGTCTTCGATCAGCAGTGGCTGGTTTTCCGCTTCGTAAAACGCCATGCCGATGCGACCGATGCTCGGCGCATTGATATAGCCTTCAAAGCCCGGTGCAAGAATCTTGTCGCCAATCTGCACCGCCAGCGGCTGAGGCAAAAAGCCTTTGACGCGGATGGCGAGGACTTCTTCATTGGCCAGTTTTTTTATGCACGTCTCATCGAGACGCTCGACGTCAAGCATCATGGTTTAGGTCCATCTATCGAGTAGTCAACGGAGCCCGCGAATGCAGGCGCCCCCGCGTCAGGCGATGACGGTGTCGACATCGCCAAAATGCTCAATCCACGTGGTAGTGGACGGACAACGTGCCCTTTTTCTGAGAAAGGGAGTCGATCGAGACTGTGCCCAAATCCTTCAGGCTACGTACATGGGTGCCGCCACAGCCGTAGGCCGGAAGTTCACCGAAACCGATTTCCCGGGCGCCTTCGCGCAGTGAAGTCAGGCGTGGCAGGTCATGGGCGATCCACTGTTCGATGCCGCTCTGAACGATCTGCGCATCAACCTCTTGTGCCGAGTCTGCCGGTTTGAACTGCACGCGGCCTTCGTTGGGCCAGTGATGCGCCTTGGTCGGCATCCAGCCCAGCGCCTGAACGAAGTGGCCAATCAGGTGGCCGGCCGAATGCATGCGGGTATTGAATTGGCGGCGTTGCTCGTCGACCCGTATCTGAGTCATGCCGAGTTTTACCGGGTGGTCGACGTAATGGATGATCCGGTCCGGATCCTGGACCACCCGTAGCACCTGGCTTTCACCAATCCAGCCGGTATCAAAGGGCTGTCCACCGCCCTGGGGGTGAAACAGTGTGGCGCGCAAAACGACCGCGAATTCATTCTCGTGGGGCGTGCAATCCAGGACTTCCACATTGGCTTTGAGGTCATCACTATGGAAAAAGAGGCGAAGCGTCATATTCCATGCCCTTATTAAAGTTTCTATTTTTATTATATGAAGCGTGGAATTGCGTGATAATCCGTTCAAACATCAAAGGACTGTTGCGCTGTGAGCATAAATCTACCGCTACCGCTGTTGGGTGAAATGGCGATTTTCGTCAAGGTTGTCGAAACCGGCAGCTTCTCCGAAGCGGCACGTCAGTTGGGCTCGTCACCTTCGGCAGTCAGTCGCAGTATTTCGCGTCTGGAAAAAGCCCTGGCCACCCGGTTGCTGCAGCGCACCACACGCAAGCTGCGGCTGAGCGACGGTGGCGAAGAGGTGTTCAAGCGTTGCCAGGAGATGGTCAGCGCAGCCAAGTCAGTGATGGAAATCAGCGGCCAGTTCACCCATGAGGCTGAAGGCCTGGTGCGGGTCAGCGTGCCAAAAGCAGTGGGGCGATTTGTGATTCACCCGCATATGCCGGAATTTCTGCGCCGATATCCCAAAGTGGATGTGGAGTTGTTGCTCGAAGACCGGCAGGTGGATTTGATCGATGACCATGTCGATCTGGCGATCCGTATTACTGATCGGCCGCCCGCAGGACTGGTAGGGCGGCAGTTGCTGACCATTGACCACTTGCTCTGTGCGACGCCGCAGTACCTGGCCGAGCACGGCACGCCGATGCATCCCCACGACTTGCTCAATCACAGCTGCATCTACCTGGGCGAAACCCCGAGCGATGCGCGCTGGAAATTCAAGAAAGGCACTAAAGCCGTGACCGTCGGTGTGCGCGGGCGATACGCCGCCAATCACACTGGCGTGCGTTTGGGCGCGGTGTTGCAGCACATCGGCATTGGCAGCCTTCCGTACTTCACCGCCCGTTATGCGTTGGAGCAGGGGTTGATTGTGCAAGTGCTGCCGGACTGGACCTTTCTGGCCTCCTATCATGGCGGTGCCTGGTTGTTGCACTCACCGACCCGCTATCTGCCGCCCAAGCTTCGGGTGTTTATCGATTATCTGGTGGAGTGCCTGGAGAAGGAGCCAACATTGAGTAAGCCGGGTAAGCCCGGTGCGTTGGGTAAGGTGGCGGCGGAGTATGAGTTACCCGAGCGTGATGGGTTGCTCTGAAGTCAAGATCAAAAGATCGCAGCCTTCGGCAGCGCCCACAGGCGCAAGGAGCTGCCGAAGGCTGCGATCTTTTGATCTTCAAAACACAAAAAAAGCCCGCATGTTCAACCATGCGGGCCTTTTGTATTACTGATCCGGGATCAGTGCTTGCTGTCCTGGTTCGACATCGCCAGCAGTTGTTTTTCCTGGTTCCAGTCGAACGGTTCATCGTTCTGTTCGGCTTCGAAACGACGCTCTTCCAGCGCCTGATACAAGTCGATTTCATCATCGGGCATGTAATGCAGGCAGTCACCAGCGAAGTACCACAGCAGGTCGCGCGGCACCAGATGAGCGATTTGCGGGTAGCGGGTGATCACCTGGCACAGGATGTCCTGGCCCAGGTATTGGCTTTCGATCGGATCGACCGGCAGCAACGCACGCAATTCGTCGAAGCGCTCCAGGAACAAGGCATGGCTTTCTTCGGGAACCTGTTCGGCCTCACCTACGGCGACCAGGATGCTGCGCAAGTGGTCAAGCAAGACGAGATGGTCGGCAACGACATTGGACACGAGATAAGTCCTCAAGAGCAAAACGGGCGCAGGAGTATAAAGCTCCTGCGCCCATTTTTACATCGATGGCTGGATCAGCGGACCTTTCCTTCGGCCAGCGCCAACTCCTCTTTGTCGAAATCATCGACGTCGATCACCTTGCGCCGCGCCACTTCGGCGTCACGCAGGGTCTGCGCTTCACCCGGCTGCAACACCCCGGCTTCCAGCGCGGCATCGATGGCGTGCTCCCCGGCCGCCGGTTTGACTTGGCCACTTTTTAGCGCCACATGCAGCTTTTTCTGCAACGGTTGCGCTGCATTCAGCAGGTTGCAGGCGTGTTGCAGAGCACCAACGGCATCCTCGGCCGATTGCGGACGGTAGCAACCGCCGAGCAATTCTTCGAGGGTCGGATCGCCCTTGGCCCGACCAATCACTGCAGCCACTTCGGCGCCGAGTTTGTCCGACGGGCCTTTGTGACGACGACCGAACGGGAACACGATCACCCGTAGCAGGCAACCCAGCACCTTATTCGGGAAGTTAGTCAGCAGTTCATCCAATGCCCGTTCCGACTGCCCGAGGCTTTCTTCCATCGCCCAGTTAAACAACGGTGCCATGTGCTCCGGCGAATCGAGGTCGTGATAACGCTTGAGCGCGGCCGAGGCCAGGTACATGTTGCTGAGCACATCCCCCAAACGGGCCGATAGGCGTTCGCGACGTTTCAATTCACCGCCCAGCAGCATCATGCTGAGGTCGGCGAGCATGGCGAACGCGGCAGCCTGACGGTTCAGCGCGCGGAAGTAACCCTGGCTGAGTGTGTTACCCGGTGAATGTTCGAAGTGACCAAAACCAAGGTTCAGCACTAGTGTGCTGGCGGCGTTACTCACCGCGAAACCGATGTGCTTGAGCAGCAGGCCATCGAACTCGGTGAGTGCCTGGTCCTTGTCTTCACGACCGGCCAGCGCCATTTCCTTGAGTACAAACGGATGGCAGCGAATCGCGCCCTGGCCGAAGATCATCAGGTTGCGCGAGAGAATGTTCGCGCCTTCCACGGTGATGAAGATTGGCGCGCCATTCCAGCTGCGGCCCAGATAGTTGTTCGGCCCCATGATGATCGCCTTGCCGCCATGCACATCCATGGCGTGGCTGATGCACTCGCGGCCGCGTTCGGTCAGGTGGTACTTGAGAATCGCCGACAGTACCGACGGTTTTTCGCCAAGATCCACTGCATTCGCGGTCAGCATCCGGGCGGCGTCCATCATCCAGGCGTTGCCGCCGATGCGGGCCATGGCTTCCTGAATCCCTTCGAACGCCGACAGCGGTACGTTGAACTGCTCGCGGACCTGAGCGTACTGGCCGGTGACCAGACTGGTGAACTTCGCCGCGCCAGTACCGACCGCCGGCAGGGAAATCGAACGCCCCACCGACAGGCAGTTCATCAGCATCATCCAGCCTTTGCCGAGCATTTCCTGGCCGCCAATGAGGAAGTCCAGTGGAATGAACACGTCCTTGCCAGAGTTCGGGCCGTTCATGAACGCGGCGCCGAGCGGCAGGTGACGGCGACCGATTTCAACCCCGGCGGTGTCGGTCGGGATCAGCGCAAGGCTGATGCCCAAATCTTCTTTCTCGCCCAGTAAATGATCCGGGTCGTAGGCCTTGAAGGCCAGGCCGAGCAGGGTGGCCACCGGGCCCAGCGTGATGTAACGCTTTTCCCAGTTCAGGCGCAGGCCAAGGGTTTCCTGGCCTTCCCATTCGCCCTTGCAGATCACCCCGGTGTCGGGCATCGCGCCAGCATCGGAACCGGCTAGAGGCCCGGTCAAGGCGAAGCACGGAATGTCATCGCCGCGGGCCAACCGTGGCAGGTAATGGTTGCGTTGTTCGTCGGTGCCGTAATGCAGCAACAGTTCGGCCGGGCCAAGGGAGTTGGGGACCATCACAGTGGACGCGAGGTCGCCGCTGCGGGTCGCGAGTTTCATCGCCACCTGGGAGTGGGCGTAGGCGGAGAAGCCTTTGCCACCGAATTCCTTGGGGATTATCAGCGCGAAGAAGCCGTGTTCCTTGATGTGGGTCCAGGCTTCGGCTGGCAGGTCCATGTGCTGGCCAATCTGCCAGTCGGTGACCATTGCGCAGAGTTCTTCGGTCGGGCCGTCGATGAAGGCCTGTTCCTCTTCGCTCAGTTGCGCTTTTGGATAGGACAGCAGCTTGTTCCAGTCAGGACGGCCGCTGAACAGTTCGCCGTCCCACCAGACCGTGCCGGCATCGATCGCATCGCGTTCGGTTTGCGACATCGGCGGCAGGGTTTTCTGGAACCAGATGAACAGCGGCGCGCTGAAGAATTTGCGGCGCAGGTCAGGTAGCAACAGTGGCGCCGCGACTGCTGCGATCAACACCCAGAGAATCAGCAGCAGCCAGCCTGGTGCGTGGTGGCTGAAGGCACCCATCGCCACCACATAGACAGCCACGATACCCAAAGCAGGTAACGGGGCGATGCGGCGGTGGGCCAAATAGGCAATTCCGACGATCAGAACCAGTATCCACAACAACAGCATATTTAATCCTCCGTGAAGCCAAGGCAAAACCAACCTTCAGAGCTTAGACGGCATCCGCAAAACAGGTGGTCAGAGCAAGGTGATTGAAATCGTGGGAAACCTTAGATGGGTTTTGTAAGACCTGTGGGCAACAGGCCTGGGAAATCGTTCGTGGAGCAAGCGGCAAAGCGCCCATGTTTGGCCGAATCGTCGTTGTCTCTGTGCTGAAGGTGTCGATAGACTCGAGATTCCCCCAGGAGATCATCCTCATGCACGAGTACCTGAGTCCCGGCCGCTTCATCGATAGTGACCACCCTTCGGTGGTGGAGTTCGCGGAAAAACATCGCGGCGTCAGTCGTGATCCTCGCGAGCAAGCGATCAATCTCTATTACGTCGTGCGCGAGGCGGTGCGCTACAACCCCTACACCTTCAGCCGCGACCCAGATACCTTGCGCGGCAGCTACGCGTTGGCGACGGGCGAAAGTTATTGCGTGCCCAAGGCTACGCTGCTGGCCGGATGCGCCCGGCATTGCGGCATCCCGGCAAGGATCGGTCTGGCGGACGTGCGTAATCACCTGTCGACCCCGCGCCTGCTCGAACTGCTCAAGAGCGATGTGTTCGCCATGCACGGCTACACCGAGCTGTACTTGAACGAGCGCTGGGTCAAAGCCACGCCCGCGTTCAATCAAGGCTTGTGCGAAGTGTTCAATGTCGCGCCGCTGGAATTTGACGGGATCAACGACAGCGTTTTCCATCCGTTCAACCGCGATGGCGCGAAGCTGATGGAGTACGTGGTGGACCATGGCCAGTTCTCCGACGTGCCCGAAGCGTTCTTTTTCGAGCATTTGCAAAAGTGCTATCCGCACCTGTTCGGCGAGCAACTGCCATCGCTGTTGGGCGATATGCAGAGCGATTTGAGTCGCGCCTGATCCGGCGTATGCTGCCTGCGCATTCATCCATAAAGAGGCGGTCATGCTGAAGATCTGGGGTCGGAAAAATTCGTCGAATGTCAGAAAGCCGCTATGGGCCGCCGAGGAACTGGGCCTGGCTTATGAAGCCATCGATGCCGGCGGCGCTTTCGGTGTGGTGGATACGCCTGAGTACCGCGCGATGAATCCCAATGGCCGCGTGCCGGTGATCCAGGACGACGGTTTCGTACTGTGGGAATCCAACGCCATCGTGCGTTATCTGCTGGCTCGTCATGCTGGTAACACCGCTTGGTATCCGGAAAATCTGCAGGCCCGCGCCACCGCCGACAAATGGATGGACTGGACCACTTCAAGCTTTGCCGGCCCGTTCCGTACTGTGTTCTGGGGCGTGTTGCGCACCCCGAAAGATCAGCAGGACTGGTCGGCCATCAACGCGGCGATCAAGGAATGCGAAGGCTTGCTGTCGATGGCCGATCAGGCGTTGTCAGACAAACCGTACCTGTCCGGCGATGAGATCGGTATGGGCGACATTCCCTTGGGCAGTTTCATTTATGCCTGGTTCGAGATGCCGATCGAGCGCGCGCCGCAGCCCCATCTAGAGGCCTGGTATGCGCGACTGAAACAGCGCCCGGCGTATCAGAAAGCCGTCATGACCGCGTTGACTTAATACTCACTATCGACACACTTGACTGTACTTGTGTGGCGGCGACAAGCACCATTGCGTTCGTGCGCCGTGGTTGTATAAGTCGCCGCCCGCCCTTATTTATTCCTTTCTTCCCTTCTTGGTGCGTATCCCGATATGAGTTCCGCTCTGTCCATCCGGCAGCTAACCAAAACCTACGGCAACGGTTTCCAGGCCTTGAGTGGTATCGATCTGGATGTCGCCGAAGGTGACTTTTTTGCCTTGCTCGGCCCTAACGGCGCCGGCAAATCCACGACCATCGGCATCCTTTCGACCCTGGTGAACAAGACCAGCGGCACGGTGAATATCTTCGGTCACGACCTGGACAAGAATCCTGCGCAGCTCAAGCGCTCCATCGGCGTGGTGCCTCAGGAATTCAACTTCAACCAGTTCGAAAAGACCTTCGACATCGTCGTGACCCAGGCCGGTTACTACGGCATCCCGCCGAAAATCGCCAAGGAACGCGCCGAGCAATACCTGACGCAACTGGGCCTGTGGGACAAACGCGATGTGCCGTCGCGTTCGCTGTCCGGCGGCATGAAGCGTCGACTGATGATCGCCCGCGCCCTGGTTCACGAACCGCGCCTGCTGATCCTCGACGAACCGACGGCGGGGGTGGACATTGAACTGCGTCGTTCGATGTGGGCCTTCCTCACCGAGCTGAACCAGAAAGGCATCACCATCATCCTCACCACGCACTATCTGGAAGAGGCTGAGCAGTTGTGCCGCAACATCGGCATCATCGACCACGGCACCATTGTCGAAAACACCAGCATGAAGCAGTTGCTCAGCCAACTGCATGTGGAAACCTTCCTGCTCGACACCAAGAACACACTGGCCGTGGTCCCACAGTTGCTCGGTTACCCGACCAAACTGCTCGATGCTCACACCCTGGAAGTCCAGGTGGACAAGGCCATGGGCATCACCGCGTTGTTCACTCAATTGGCGCAGCAGAACATCGAAGTGCTGAGCCTGCGTAACAAAACCAATCGCCTCGAGGAGTTGTTCGTGTCCCTGGTGGAGAAAAATCTGTCGAAGGTGGCGGTATGAGTTCCGAGCTGCAACCCAACCTCGTTGCCCTCAATACCATCGTTTACCGTGAGGTCCGGCGCTTTACCCGGATCTGGCCGCAGACCTTGCTGCCGCCGGCCATCACCATGGTTTTGTACTTCGTGATCTTCGGCAACCTGATCGGCAAGCAGATTGGTGGCATGGGTGGTTTCACCTACATGGAGTACATCGTGCCGGGGCTGATCATGATGTCGGTGATCACTAACTCCTACGGCAACGTGGTGTCGAGCTTCTTCGGCAGCAAGTTCCAGCGCTCCATCGAAGAATTGATGGTCTCGCCGGTATCACCGCATACGATTTTGATCGGCTACACCCTGGGCGGCGTGCTGCGCGGGTTGATGGTCGGGGTCATCGTGACCCTGCTGTCGCTGTTCTTCACCGATTTGCAGGTTCATCACCTGGGCGTGACCATTCTGGTGGTGGTGCTGACGGCAACGATCTTCTCGCTGCTGGGCTTCATCAACGCGGTGTTTGCACGCAACTTCGATGACATCTCGATCATCCCGACCTTCGTGCTGACACCGCTGACGTACCTGGGCGGCGTGTTCTATTCGATCACTTTGCTGCCGCCGTTCTGGCAGACCGTGTCCCTGGCCAACCCGGTGCTGCACATGGTCAACGCGTTCCGTTACGGCATCCTCGGCGTTTCGGACATCAAGATCAGCGTGGCGATCACCTTCATGCTGGTCGCGACCGTGGTGTTGTACGTCGGTTGTGCGCGGTTGCTGGTGAGTGGACGTGGGATGCGTACCTGATTCGGGACCGAGTTGCCCGCGAAGGCGCCAGCTCAGACACCGCATAAAAACGGCCTCCCAAGCGGAGGCCGTTTTGCATTCTTACATCCGGCGTTGCTTGCGCCGCTTCCATTGTCGTCCGACCCACCAACGCCAATACATCATCGTCAGGCAATAGGCGAGGGCGCCCAGCACTAGCCCGGTCACCACTGAGCCAAGCAGAAACGGTTGCCACAACGTCGAGAGTTCGCCGCTGATCCACTCCCAGGTCAGCTCGTCCGGGAGTGAACGGGCCGGCACGTCCATCAGCCAGGCGCCGGTCTGGTACGTGCAGAAGAACACCGCCGGCATGGTGATCGGGTTGGTCAGCCAGACCAGGCTCACCGCAATCGGCATGTTGCCGCGCACCATGATCGCAAGGAAGGCGGCGAGGAGCATTTGCAGCGGAATCGGCAGGAATGCGGCGAACAGACCGACAGCCATCGCCCGTGCCACAGAATGGCGGTTGAGGTGCCAAAGGTTCGGGTCATGCAGCAACGTGCCGAGAAAGCGTAAGGATTTGTGTTCCCTGATGCTGGTCGGGTCTGGCATGTAACGTTTGAATAAGCGCCGGGGCATAAGGCTTCTCGGTCGGTTCAGGCGGCAAGTATGTCTGGATTCTATTAGCCGCCCATTCAGACTTTGTGACAATTAATAACGACGCCCGTGCAACGAGCCGGCTATGCCTAGGAGGGGGACTCTCAAGGACGGGCTTATGCGCACAGGGATGGTGGCGCTGGCCCTTGGGTTATTGGCGTTGCGTTTTTTACCGGTTTTACCGCCGGTCTGGTTATGGCTGTTGTTGCCGGTCGCGGGTTTGATGCTGCTGCCGTTTCGCACATATCCGCTGGCGTTTTTCCTCTTCGGCTTCAGTTGGGCCTGCGGGCAGGCGCAGTCGGCGCTGGATGATCGGCTACGGGCGAGCCTGGACGGCGAAACCCGCTGGGTTGAAGGCCGGGTCACGGGGTTGCCGCAGAACAATGAAGCGGTGGTGCGATTCGAACTGGCGGACGCGCGCTCGCGCCACGGGACGCTTCCGTCGCTGATGCGCCTGGCCTGGTACGGCGGGCCGCCGGTCAACAGCGGCGAGCGCTGGCGTCTGGCGGTGAAGTTGAAGCGTCCAACCGGGCTGCTCAATCCCCATGCCTTTGATTACGACGCCTGGCTGCTGGCCCAAGGCATCGGCGCCACTGGTACGGTCAAGGATGGCCAGCGCCTGTCACCTGCCCGCTGGGCCTGGCGCGACGGCATCCGCCAGCGTTTGCTCAGTGTCGATGCCCAAGGTCGAGCGGGAGCACTGACGGCGCTGGTGCTGGGGGATGGTGGCGGGTTGAGCCGCGAGGACTGGCAAGTATTGCAGGACACCGGCACCGTGCATTTGCTGGTGATTTCCGGTCAGCACATCGGTTTGTTGGCGGGGTTGGTCTATTTGCTGATCGCCGGGCTGGCCCGTTATGGCGTGTGGCCGGCTCGCAGGCCCTGGTTGCCGTGGGCTTGCGGCCTGGCGTTTGCCGCCGCTCTCGGTTACGGGCTGCTGGCCGGATTCGAGGTGCCGGTGCGGCGGGCGTGCGTGATGATCGGTCTGGTGCTGTTGTGGCGGCTGCGCTTTCGTCATCTCGGCGCTTGGTGGCCATTGTTGCTGGCGCTTAATGGCGTTTTGCTGCTCGATCCGCTGGCGAGTCTGCAACCGGGTTTCTGGTTGTCCTTTTCAGCGGTGGCAGTGTTGATTTTCACCTTCGGTGGCCGTCTCGGCCCATGGCGTTGGTGGCAAACCTGGACCCGCGCCCAGTGGCTGATCGCGATTGGTCTGGGGCCGTTGTTGCTGGTGCTGGGATTACCCATCAGTGTCAGCGGGCCGCTGGTCAATCTGCTGGCGGTGCCGTGGATCAGTCTGGTGGTATTGCCACCCGCCTTGCTGGGAACCTTGTTGCTGCCGGTCCCCTACGTGGGAGAAGGGTTGCTGTGGTTGGCTGGCGGTCTGATCGACCTGCTGTTCAAGGCGCTGGCATTGATGGCGAATCAATTACCGGCGTGGGAGCCAGTGGCCGTGCCGATATGGATCGGGGCCATCGGCGCATTAGGCGCCTTTCTTCTTTTAATGCCGCGAGGCGTGCCCTTACGTCCGCTGGGATGGCCGATGTTGTTGCTGTTGGTTTTTTCACCGCGCGAGGACGTTCCCGAAGGACTGGCTGATATCTGGCAGTTGGACGTTGGCCAGGGTTTGGCGATTTTGGTGCGCACTCGCCATCACACACTGCTGTATGACGCCGGCCCGCGTTTCGGTGATTTCGACCTCGGTGAACGAGTGGTGCTGCCGTCATTGCGCAAACTGGGGGTGAATGGGCTCGACCTGATGCTGCTAAGCCATGCTGACGCCGACCATGCCGGTGGTGCGCGAGCAATCGCCAGCGGACTGCCCGTTGCGCGGGTACTCAGTGGCGATCCGTTGGCGCTGCCCGTCGAGCTGCAAGCCGAAGGCTGCGAAAGTGGCGAGCAATGGACCTGGGATGGCGTGACGTTCCGGCTCTGGCAATGGTCATCAGCCAGTGAAAGCAATCAGAAATCCTGCGTCCTGCAGATCGAAGCCAGCGGCGAGCGACTGCTGCTGACCGGCGACATCGATACCCATGCCGAGCGCGCATTACTGGACAGTCCACTGGCGGTGCCCACCGATTGGTTGCAATCGCCACACCACGGCAGTCGCAGTTCTTCATCCATGGCACTGCTCACAACCCTGCAACCCAAAGCCGTGCTGATCTCCCGCGGCCACGGTAATTCTTTCGGGCATCCCCATCCCACGGTGATGGCGCGCTATCGCAAGCGTGGTCTGCACATCTATGACAGCGCCGAGGATGGTGCCGTCCGTCTGCAACTGGGCAGCTTCAAGCCACCCCGGACCCTGCGTCAGCAACGACGCTTCTGGCGTGATGCGCCCGGGTTGAACAAATAACCATGAGTTATTACAGCCGGACGGGATGCGACATCACGGTCTTCGGTGCGCCGACCCCCTATGTTAGAGTGGCGCACTTTTTCGAGGGGACTGTCACTGTGTGGGAATTGGTCAAATCCGGCGGCTGGATGATGCTGCCGATCATTCTGAGTTCCATCGCGGCCATGGCGATTGTTGCCGAACGTCTGTGGACCCTGCGTGCCAGCCGTGTGACCCCGGAGCATTTGCTCGGGCAGGTCTGGGTCTGGATCAAAGACAAGCAACTCAATAAAGAGAAACTCAAGGAACTGCGCGCCAACTCGCCGCTGGGCGAGATCCTGGCCGCGGGCCTGGCCAACTCCAGGCATGGTCGCGAGATCATGAAAGAGTGCATTGAAGAGGCCGCCGCCCGGGTCATCCACGAACTGGAGCGTTACATCAACGCCCTGGGCACCATCGCCGCCATGGCCCCGTTGCTCGGGTTGCTGGGGACGGTGCTGGGCATGATCGATATCTTCAGTTCGTTCATGGGCACGGGCATGACCACCAACGCCGCGGTGCTGGCCGGCGGTATTTCCAAAGCCTTGATCACCACGGCTTCGGGCCTGATCGTCGGTATCCCGTCGGTATTCTTCCACCGGTTCCTGCAACGGCGCATCGATGAGCTGGTGGTGGGGATGGAGCAGGAAGCCATCAAGCTGGTCGAAGTGGTGCAGGGCGACCGTGACGTGGATCTGGCTGAGGGCAAAGCGTGAAATTCCGCCGCAAGCAACGGGAGAATGTGGACATCAATCTCGTGTCGCTGATCGACGTGGTATTTGTCCTGCTGCTGTTTTTCGTTGTGACCACCACCTTTACCCGGGAAACCCAGTTGCGCGTCGAATTGCCGGAAGCCGTCAGCGGCTCGCCGGCCGAAGACCAGCAGCTCAAGCAGCTGGACATCGCCATCAGTGCCGAAGGCGTGTTCTCGGTGAACAACCAGTTGTTGCCCAAGAACGACCTGGCCAGCCTGATGGACGCAATGCAGAAAGAATCAAACGGCGACACCAACATGCCGCTGTCCATCAGCGCCGATGGCAAGACTCAACATCAGTCTGTCATCACCGCCATGGACGCCGCCGGCAAGCTCGGTTTCAGCCATCTGCGCATGACCACCGTCGAGGCAGCGCCGGCGCACTGATGGCCATGTCTGATCGTTTGCTCGCCGCGTGGTACCAAGGTCATCCGGCCCTGAAGTTGTTGCAGCCACTGGAATGGCTGTATCGGCGGGTGGTCAACGCCAAGCGCGAACGTTTTCTGGCGGGTGAGGGCGAAATTTATCAACCTCCGGTGCCGCTGATTGTCGTGGGCAATATCACCGTCGGAGGCACCGGCAAGACGCCGATGATTCTGTGGATGATCGAGCATTGTCAGAGAAGCGGATTGCGGGTTGGCGTGGTCAGCCGTGGCTACGGCGCCAAGCCGCCGCAATTGCCGTGGCGGGTCGAGGCCGATCAAAGCGCCGACATCGCGGGCGACGAGCCGCTGTTGATCGTCCAGCGCACCGGCGTGCCGGTGATGATCGACCCGGACCGCAGCAGCGCCGTCAAAGCCTTGTTGGCCAATGAACAGCTGGACCTGATCCTGTCCGACGACGGCATGCAGCATTATCGATTGGCCCGGGATCTGGAACTGGTGCTGATCGATGCCGTCCGTGGCCTGGGCAATAAACGTTGCCTGCCCGCCGGGCCATTGCGCGAACCGATCGAGCGTCTGCAAAGCGTCGACGCCGTGCTCTACAACGGCGCCGCCAATGATCGCGACGACGGTTTTGCCTTTCAACTGCAACCCACTGCGCTGATCAATCTGAAAACGGGCGAACGTCGACCATTCGACCATTTCCCGGCAGGCCAGACCCTGCACGCGGTCGCCGGGATCGGCAATCCGCAGCGTTTCTTCAAAACCCTCGAAACGCTACACTGGCAGCCAGTACCCCACGCATTTGCCGACCACGCCGAATACAGCGTGCAGGCCTTGAATTTCACACCGTCATTGCCGTTGGTGATGACTGAAAAGGATGCGGTGAAGTGCCGTGCCTTTGCCGCCGCCGATTGGTGGTACCTGGCGGTTGATGCTGTGCCGTCGCCGGCCTTCGTGGCTTGGTTCGATACGCAGCTGATACGCCTGTTGCCGGCTCGTCTTTTGCCTTAAATCCGTTTTTATCCAGGGAATGCTCATGGACACCAAATTGCTCGATATCCTCGCTTGCCCGGTCTGCAAAGGCCCGCTCAAGCTCAGCGCCGACAAGACCGAGCTGATCAGCAAAGGCGCAGGCCTGGCGTACCCGATTCGCGACGGCATCCCGGTGATGCTCGAAACCGAAGCCCGCACCCTGACCACCGACGAGCGTCTGGATAAATGACCACAGCCTTTACCGTTGTCATTCCTTCGCGTTACGCCTCCACCCGCTTGCCGGGCAAACCGCTGCTGTTGATCGCCGGTAAGCCGATGATCCAGCACGTCTGGGAACAGGCGAGCAAAAGCAGCGCCCAGCGCGTGGTAGTCGCCACGGATGACAGCCGCATCGTCGAGGCCTGCAAAGGCTTTGGCGCTGAAGTGGTACTGACCCGTGAAGACCACAATTCCGGCACCGATCGCCTGGCGGAAGTCGCCGCGAAACTCGGTCTGGCGCCTGACGCCATTGTGGTCAACGTCCAGGGCGACGAGCCGTTGATCCCGCCGAGTGTGATCGATCAGGTTGCTGCCAACCTGGCTGCCCACACTGAAGCAAGCATGGCCACGTTGGCTGAGCCGATCGAAGACGTGGAAACCCTGTTCAATCCCAACGTGGTCAAGGTCGTCAGCGACCTCAATGGTCTGGCGCTGACTTTCAGCCGCGCCACCTTGCCGTGGGCCCGCGACGCGTTCGCCAAGAGCCGCGACCAGTTGCCGGAAGGCGTGCCGTATCGCCGCCACATCGGCATTTATGCCTACCGCGCCGGTTTCCTGCATGACTTCGTCAGCTGGGGGCCGTGCTGGCTGGAAAACACCGAATCCCTGGAGCAACTGCGAGCCCTGTGGCACGGCGTGCGGATTCACGTTGCCGATGCGCTGATCGCACCGCCGACCGGCGTTGATACCGTCGAAGACCTTGAGCGCGTTCGTCGCCTGCTGGAGGCCTGATGCGGGTTCTGTTCGTCTGCCTGGGCAACATCTGCCGTTCGCCTACGGCTGAAGGTGTGCTGCGGCACAAATTGCGCGAGGCCGGGCTGGCCGATCAAATCGAAGTGGCCTCCGCCGGTACAGGTGACTGGCACGTCGGCAAGGCCCCGGACAAGCGCAGCCAGGCTGCGGCCAAGTTGCGCGGTTATGACTTGTCAGCCCAACGTGCCCAGCAAGTCAGCCGTGCCGATTTCGCCACCTACGACCTGATCCTGGCGATGGACAACAGCAACCTGCGCAATCTCAAGGTCCTGCAACCGGCCAAGAGCAAGGCTGAGCTGGACTTGTTCCTGCGCCGCTACGCTTCAGAAATCGACGAAGTGCCGGACCCGTATTACGACGGTGACCAAGGCTTCGAGCAAGTACTGGATTTGATCGAGCGCGCCAGTGATCTGCTGGTGATCGAGTTAAAGGGACGGTTATGAGTTTGCAGGTACACCCCGGCGTTTCCCTCAAGCCGTTCAACAGTTTTGGCGTAGACGTCCAGGCGCAACTGTTCGCCGAAGCCCACAGCGATGCCGACGTGCGCGAAGCCCTGGCCTATGCAGCGACGAACGCTGTGCCGCTGTTGGTGATTGGCGGCGGTAGCAACTTGTTGCTGACCGCTGATATCCAGGCACTGGTGCTGCGCATGGCGACACGCGGGATTCGTGTATTAAGTGATGACGGCAGTCAGGTGGTGATCGAAGCCGAGGCCGGCGAGCCTTGGCATCCGTTCGTGCAACACACCTTGGCGAAGGGTTTGTCGGGCCTGGAAAACCTCAGCCTGATCCCCGGCACTGTCGGCGCGGCGCCGATGCAGAACATCGGCGCTTACGGCGTCGAGATCAAAGACGTGTTCGCCGGCCTCACCGCGCTGGATCGCCAGACCGGCGAGTTGCGTGACTTCACGCTGGCAGAATGCAATTTCGCCTACCGCGACAGCCTGTTCAAACAGCAGCCGGGCCGATGGTTGATCTTGCGGGTTCGGTTCACCCTGAACCGCACCGCACATTTGCATCTGGAATACGGCCCGGTGCGTCAGCGCCTGACCGAGCAAGGCATCGATCAGCCGACGCCGACCGATGTCAGCCAGGCAATTTGCAGCATCCGCAGCGAAAAACTCCCGGACCCGCTGGTGCTTGGCAATGCCGGCAGTTTCTTCAAAAACCCTTTGGTGCCGGCGGCGCTGGTGGCCCGGCTCAAGGGTGAATACCCTGATCTGGTCGCCTATGCGCAACCCGATGGGCAAATGAAACTGGCGGCTGGCTGGTTGATCGAGAAGGCTGGCTGGAAAGGTTTCCGTGAGGCTGATGCCGGCGTGCATAAATTGCAGGCGCTGGTGCTGGTCAATTACGGCGGCGCGACCGGTTTGCAACTGCTGGAACTGGCGCAACGGATCCAGAAAGATATTTGGCAACGATTCAGCGTCGAGCTGGAAATGGAGCCCAATCGCTATTGAAGCTACGCTTTCAAGGCGAATTTCGAAGCCCTGCACACTTCAAATGTGCAGGGCTTTTTTGTTAATGCTGGGTTAACTTAGCACCCTAACGATGCAATCTTTTGCTCCATCCAAAGCCCGATGCAGACGTTGCCGTCCGCGTAAGAGAGCCCATTTAGCCTGAGCCGATCTGCATGAACCCACCGCTAACCCCTGGCGGCAGATTGCTCGACCCCATAACCGAAATACTATGCGGGCGTGCCCATGATTACCCTGAAACTCAATGGTCAAGATCATCAACTCGATGTCACCGAGGATATGCCGCTGCTCTGGGCAATCCGCGATGTAGCCGGTTACAACGGCACCAAGTTCGGCTGTGGCATGGGCCTGTGCGGCGCCTGCACCATCCATATCGACGGTTTGCCGGCTCGCAGTTGCATCACGCCAATCGGTTCGGTGGTTGGCCAAAACGTCAGCACCATCGACAACCTGCACGCTGACCCCGTCGGCCAGATCGTCCAGCAAGCCTGGCTCGACACCGCCGTGGCCCAGTGCGGTTTCTGCCAGGGCGGGCAGATCATGTCCGCCACCGCGCTGCTCAAGACCAATTCCAATCCCAGCGACGAGCAGATCGAAGAAGCCATGGTCGGCAACATTTGCCGTTGCGGCACCTATAACCGCATCAAGACCGCCATCCGCCAGGCCTCCGCTCACCTGAAGGAGGCCAAGGCATGAGCCAGCTCCCGAATGATTTCGCGCTGAGCAACCTCAGCCGTCGCGGTTTTCTCAAAGGTGTGGGCGCCACCAGTGCGCTGGTGCTCGCCGCAAGTTGGGGCTGGCAGGACGCTTTCGCCGAAGACAAACCGAAGAAATTCGGTGCTGATGGGATGCCCAACGGCTGGATCGACGATCCGAAGGTCTACGTCAGCATTGCCGCCGACGGCACGGTGACCGTGGTCTGTAACCGTTCGGAAATGGGCCAGGGCGTGCGCACCAGCCTGAGCATGGTGGTGGCCGATGAACTGGACGCCGACTGGGCGCTGGTCAAGGTGCAACAGGCGCCGGGCGATGAAGTGCGCTTCGGCAACCAGGACACCGACGGCTCGCGCAGCATGCGCCATTGGTACGAACCGATGCGCCGTTGCGGTGCCGCCGCGCGGACCATGCTGGAGCAGGCCGCCGCCGAGCAGTGGAAAGTCCCGGTCGGCGAATGCCACGCAAACCTGCACAAGGTCATTCACCAGCCGACCGGTCGCGAACTGGGTTATGGCGCGTTGGCCGCCGCTGCCGGTGCGCTGGCGGTACCGGCCCGCGACAGCCTGCGGCTTAAGCAACCGTCGGAGTTTCGCTACATCGGCAAGGAAGGCGTGCGCGCCATCGACGGTGCTGACATCGTCAACGGTCGGGCGGTCTACGGTGCCGATGTGCATTTCGACGGCATGCTCTACGCGACCATCGCCCGGCCTGCGGTGTACGGCGGCAAGGTCAAATCTTTCGATGCCAGCGACGCGATGAAAGTCCCGGGCGTGATCAAGGTCTTGCAGATCGAAAGCCGTCCGCTGCCGTCCGAGTTCCAGCCACTGGGTGGCGTGGCCGTAGTGGCCAGCAACACCTGGGCCGCAATCAAGGGCCGCGAAGCGCTGAAAATCGAGTGGGACGACGGCCCGAACGCCAGTTACGACTCGATTGCCTATCGCAAAGAGCTGGAAGCCGCGTCCCTCAAACCCGGCAAAGTGGTGCGCAATACTGGCGACATCGACAAAGCCGTGGGGAGTGCCAACAGCACGTTGGAAGCGTCCTACTACTTACCGCATCTCGCGCAATCGCCGATGGAACCGATGGTCGCCATCGCCCGCTACAAGGATGGCGTGTGCGAAGCCTGGGCACCAAGCCAGGCGCCGCAAGTCACCCGCGAGCGGATTGGCGAACGCCTCGGCCTGCCCTTCGATAACGTCACGTTTAACGTCACCTTGCTGGGCGGTGGTTTCGGGCGTAAATCCAAGCCGGATTTCGTTGTCGAAGCGGCGATCCTCGCCAAGGAATTCCCCGGCAAGGCAGTGCGCGTGCAGTGGACTCGGGAAGACGACATCCATTGTTCGTATTTCCACACCGTGTCCGCCGAATACCTGAAGGCCAGCCTCGACAAGGACGGCATGCCGTCCGGCTGGTTGCACCGGACCGTCGCGCCGAGCATCACCGCGCTGTTCGCCCCCGGTATGAACCACGAGGCGGCGTTCGAGTTGGGCATGGGTTTTACCAACATGGCTTACGCGATCCCCAACGTGCGTCTGGAAAACCCGGAAGCGACGGTTCACACCCGGGTCGGCTGGTATCGCTCGGTGTCGAACATTCCCCACGGCTTCGCGATTCAGACCTTCGTTGATGAATTGGCCCACAAGGCTGGGCAAGATCCGCTCAAGTACCAGATCAAGTTGCTCGGCCCGGACCGTCAGATCGATCCGCGCACCTTGAGTGAAGAGTGGAACTACGGCGAATCCCCCGAGCGTTATCCGATCGACACCGCGCGGATGCGCACGGTACTGGAAACCGCCGCCAAGGCTGCCGGTTGGGGCCGCAAGTTGCCCAAGGGCCGAGGCTTGGGACTGGCGGTGCATTACAGCTTCGTCACCTATGTGGCGGCGGTGATCGAAGTGGAAGTCAAAGATGACGGCACTTTGATCGTGCACAAGGCTGACATCGCCGTCGATTGCGGCCCGCAGATCAACCCGGAGCGGATTCGCTCACAGTTCGAAGGCGCCTGCGTCATGGGCCTGGGCAACGCGGTACTGGGCGAAATCAGCTTCAAGGACGGCAAGGTTCAGCAGGACAACTTCCACATGTACGAAGTGGCGCGCATGTCCCTGGCGCCGAAAGAAGTCGCGGTGCATTTGGTCACGCCGCCGGGTGAGGTGCCGTTGGGCGGGGTCGGTGAACCGGGCGTGCCGCCGATTGCGCCGGCACTGTGCAACGCGATCTTTGCCGCCACCGGCAAACGCGTCCGCAGCCTGCCGGTTCGCTATCAATTGCAAGGCTGGCAGAAGGCTGACGCCTGATGGGCAGCGTCGATCTGAACGTTCTGCGCAGCGTGCTCGAATGGCGCCGCGCCGGCCAGCGAGTGGTGTTGTACAGCGTGGTCCAGACCTGGGGCACGGCGCCTAGGGCGCCGGGCGCCATGCTGGCCTTGCGTGAAGACGGCGTGGTAATTGGCTCGGTGTCGGGCGGTTGTGTCGAGGACGATCTGATCGCGCGGCTGCACGATGGCCGCATTCCAGCCGACGGACCGCCGGTACAGTTGATCACCTACGGCGTTACCCGTGAGGAGGCGGCGCGTTTCGGTTTGCCCTGTGGCGGCACGTTGCGCCTGACCGAGGAACGCGTCGGTGATCCGGCATGGGTTGCCGAGTTGCTGGCCCGTTGCGAGGCGCATGAAATCGTCTCGCGCTCGCTGGATCTCACGACCGGCGAAGTGCTTTTGCATTCGGCCAGCAAAACCGACGTGATAAGTTTTGACGGCAACACCTTGCGCGCCATTTACGGTCCGCGCTGGCGATTGTTGCTGATCGGTGCCGGGCAACTGTCGCGATACGTCGCGGAAATGGCTCGACTGCTGGATTTCGAAGTGCTGATCTGCGATCCACGCACCGAGTTCGTCTACGGCTGGGAAGAGCAACACGGTCGCTTCGTGCCGGGCATGCCCGACGAGGCCGTGCTGAACATCCAGACCGACGAACGCACGGCCATCGTCGCCCTGACCCACGACCCACGGCTGGATGACATGGCGCTGCTCACCGCCCTCGATTCCAAGGCGTTTTACGTCGGTGCCCTGGGTTCGCGGGTCAACAGCCTGAAGCGCCGAGACAACCTGGCTCAGCTAGGCTTGTCTGAACAGGCCATCAATCGGCTGCACGGCCCGATTGGTCTGCACATCGGCAGCCACTCTCCGGCGGAAATCGCCTTGTCGCTGCTGGCCGAGATTGTGGCGATCAAGAATGGCGTCGAGCTGAAGCAGAAGAAGCCGTTGCGGGAGGACGTATGAGTGAATCCATCGGCGTCATCGTGCTGGCGGCGGGGCAGGGCAGTCGGTTTCGGCAAGTCGCGGGTGCTGACAAGGACAAGCTGCTGGCCGACTGTGTCGGACGCGACGGCGCGGTGCGCTCGGTGATTGAGCAGGTGCTGGTGAATCTGCCAGCGTCGATTGAGACACGTGTGCTGGTGACCACCGAGGATCGCCCGCAGGTGATTCGCATGGCTCAGGCTTACGGTTACGAGATCGTATTGATCGAATCCACCGGCATGGGCGACAGCATTGCTGCGAGTGTTGCCGCCTGTTCGCAGCTCGGTGGCTGGCTGATTGCGCTCGGGGATATGCCGTTCATCCTGCCATCGAGTATCGAACGGGTGCTGGCAGGCATTGCGGACGATTGCATCAGCGTGCCGGTACACGAGGGCGAGTTCGGGCACCCCGTCGGGTTCGGGCGCAGTTTTGGTCCGGGGTTGATGGGGTTGTCGGGTGATCGTGGGGCCAAGCCGTTGTTCGCGCAGGCGAGGGTGGTCGAGGTGACGCTGGACGATCCTGGCGTGTTATGGGATGTGGATGTGCCTGAGAAACTGGTGTTTGGGTAAACACTTAGCCCATTCGTATTTATCGATGGGTGCCAGCTATAGAACTCGTTATTCAACGGGTTTTATCCCACTTACGATCATTTGACGTGTGGTGTCGAGTCCGACACCGCCTCCCTTCCTGTTGCTGAGGAAGACCTAACGGAGACGTCAATGCCGTACTTATTACTTTCACTCGCCGCCGTGTTCTGGGGCGGTAACTATGTTGTCGGCAAGTTGATGGTGGTGGACGTCGACCCGGTGCTGCTGTCACAACTTCGATGGCTCATAACCAGTGGGTTGCTGGTGTTGATCAACTATAAAGCGGTGATCGCCAGTTTGCCGGCGGCGCGCCAGTCATGGTTGACCCTGGTGATGTTGGCGGTGTGCGGGCAAGTTGTATTCCCGCTGACCTTGTACATCGGATTGCAGTACACCAGTTCTTTGAATGCCGCGATCTATCTGTCGGCCACGCCTTGCCTGGTCTTGGCCCTCAATCGTTTCGTTTTTGGTGATTTCATCTCCAGGTCGAACATGTTCGGCGTCCTCATCAGTACGGTCGGCGTGTTCTGGCTGGTGACCATGGGACATCTTTCCGATCTGAGCTTTCTGGAAGGCTTTAACAAAGGGGATTTCTGGACAATGGCCTCGGCCGTCAGTTGGGCTTTCTATTGTTCTTTTCTGCGGACAAAGCCCAAAACCATCGCCGGCAATGCGTTCGTGACTTATTGCGCCGTGGTGGGGGCGTTGTGCCTGATTCCATTCAGCGTCGGGGTTTTGATTTTGCACCCGGATCTGACGTTCAATTTGGGGGAGGGCGCTGCACCCTGGCTCGGTCTGGCCTATCTGGTGGTGTTCCCGTCCTGGCTTTCATACCTGTTCTGGAGCAAAGGCATCGGTGAAATCGGGGCTACACGCGGCGAGATCTTCACTCACTTGGTCCCATTGTCAGGTGGCTTGTTCAGCATTGTGTTTCTCGACGTTCAATTACACGCCTATCACCTGGTCAGCCTGGTGCTGATCGTTTTCGGGGTCATCCTCTGTTCGATCAAGCGGCGCGCATCAACTGAACTGCTCGCCAGGATCGCCTGATGTTTGTGAGCGATCCGGGTTTTCGAAGTCCAGCACCCATTGTGCCAAGGCCTTGGGTGCAGGCTTGCCGGGATGATCGAAAAATACGAATTCAGTGGTCAGTGAGCCATACGAATCGTTCGGGCGGTAGGTCTGCACCTGTTCGTTGTCGCAGCACGAATCGATCAGTGACAAGGGCACCAGAGCGACGCCCATGCCGTTGATCACGTTTGAAAACAACAGAGGATAAGAGCCGCACTCGATGATCTTTTTCGGGGTGATGCTTCCCGTCAGAAACAGCTCGTCGAGGTTGCGTTGCGAAGCGCTGCGCCGGCTGTTGACCAGGAATACCTGGCCGCTAAAGGCTTTCAGATCCTGGATGGCGGGCTGTGTCGCGCTGTAGATCAGGGCCAGTGGGTCATTGAACAACGTCACCCGGCGATAATGCGCAGGTGCGAAGCCGGCGCCGACAATCACCGCATCGAGTTTGTCAGCCTCAAGATCATTGAGCAGTGACTGGGTGTTACCAATGCTGATATCCACCGCCAGGCCGTCGGTATTGGCGACAATGCCTTGCAGCAGGTTCTGGCGAGTGATGGAGAGGTTCTCGATAACCCCCAGACGAACCCGCGTTTCGGTTTTGGCCTGGCTCAGGCTGGCTTGGGCGCGAGCGACCAGTTCGAGGATTTGTGAGGCGTAGGTATAGAGCTCCTTGCCTTGAGCCGTCATCGTGATGCCGCGGCCGGAGCGCTCGAACAACTTGGCGTCGAGCCGTGATTCGAGGGTCTTGATCCGAAAGGAAATACTGGATTGAGCGCGGTTCAACCTGATCGCGGCTTGCGTGACACTGCCATAGTCGACAATCGCCTTGAAGGCGTCCAGTTCAGCAATTTCCATCGTCATGCACTCTTTGCTCCATAACCGGCCGAAGACTTTCGGGCCGTGACAGGGCGTGCTTTGGGCCCTGCAAGCGCTCTATTCTGCCTGTTGGGCGACGCTTTCGTAATACTCGCCTGCCTATTTATGGACCGGCAAAAAAAAGCCCCGCCTGGATCACCAGGCGGGGCTTTTTAGTGGCCGATGGAATCAGACGAGAGGTTTAGGCTCGTGCTCTTTTTCCAGGGCTTGTTCGTGTTGCTGTACCGCATCCTGAACAGAGCGTGGTGCTTCGTCGATCACAGACTCAACCGGCTCGGCAGCAACGTCGGCAGTCGGGGCAGGGGCTGCCTCGACAACTTCAGCAGCAACCGGTGCAACTGTGGCAGCCAGTTCGGCTTCCTTCTGCAGACGCTCGGCTTCACGCTTGCGGCGACGCACTTCACGCGGGTCGTTCGGCGCACGGCCATTTTCGGTCAGGGCACTGGCTGGGGCGGCTTCGACCACCGGTGCAACCACTTCGGCTACAACCGGGGCTTCAACCACTGGAGCAGGCTCGGCAGCCACAACCACTGGCTCGGAGACCATCGCTTTAGCTACCGGAGCTTCAGCGACTGGCGCTGGCGCTTCAACGACTGGCTCTGCAACCCAGTTGAACGCGGTTTGCTCTTCACGAACTTCGCGGACAGCTTCGGTCACGGTCTCGGTGATCGTTTCGACAACCGGTTCTGCGACAACCACTGGCTCAGCGACGAAAGCAGGTTCGGCGGCAGCTTGAACTTCAGGCTGTGCTTCACGTACCGGTGCCACTTCAACTTCCGGAGCCGCTGGAGCTTCTACCGGAGTAGTCGCTTCAACAACCGGCGCTTCTACCGGGGCAGTTTCCTGCACGGCAGCGGTGGCGCGTTCGGCTTGCTCGTTAGCCTGGGCTTCAGCAGGAGCGCTGATCACGGTGCTGGCAACGGCCGCGGTAACAGCCAGGCCGGCGGCCAGATCGGCAACGCTTGGCGCTTTGTTGGTTTCGTTGGTTTCGCCTTCGGCGGACTCGGATTCTTCCGAACCTTCGATCACGTTGCCGTTGGCATCACGTTGACGCTCGCGACGGTTGCTGCGACGACGCTGGCCACGGGAGCGGCGGCGTGGACGATCGCCTTCGGCGCCTTCCTGACCGTCTTCCTGCAGTTGCTCTTCGTTGGTCAGCAGCTCTTCTTCGGCGACGGCGGCAACAGTTTCCTGTTCGGCACGTGGCTGACGTTCTTCACGCGGTGGGCGTGGAGCGCGTTCTTCGCGTGGCTGACGGGCTGGACGCTCTTCAGCGGTAGCATCAACGGCAGCGGCTGCAACAGCAGGAACGGCATCCAGTGGTTCACGCAGTTCACGAACCGGACGCTCTTCGCGGTCGCCACGTGGCTTTCGATCTTCACGTGGAGCGCGCGGTGCACGTTCTTCACGAGGGGCGCGTGGTGCGCGTTCTTCGCGAGCAACTACTGGCGTGGTGGTCTCTTCACGGGCTTCGCGTGGCTGACGCTCTTCACGCGGTTCACGTGGTGCGCGTTCTTCACGCGGTGCACGTTCCTCACGAGGCTTGCGTTCTTCATCGCGGCGACCATTACGGTTGCGGCTCTGCTGACGACCGTTGCGACGCTCTTCGTTACGCGCCGGACGCTCGGTGGTCGCTGGCTTCTCAACCACGACTGGAGCAACAGGCTCTTCTTTGGTCGCGAACAGGCTGACCAGCGACTTCACCAGGCCTTTGAACAGGCTTGGCTCTGGTACGGCAACCGGTGCAGCAACCGGAGCGACAGCGACGACTTCGGCCGGAACCGGAGCGTTGGCGCGGGCCGGTGCAGTCTTGACCGCGGCTTCCTGGCGAACCAGGGTGCGGGTCGCAGCGGCTGGCTGGACTTCTTCCACTTCGGCAGCGGCAGCAGCGATTTCGTAGCTGGACTGGTTGATGTGGGCTTCCGGGCTGTCATCGCGCAGACGCTGAACTTCGAAGTGCGGCGTTTCGAGGTGATCGTTCGGCAGAATGACGATGCGGGCACGGGTGCGCAGTTCGATCTTGGTGATCGAGTTGCGTTTTTCGTTGAGCAGGAACGCGGCCACCGG
Organism: Pseudomonas sp. ASL4; assembly: GCF_056680395.1. Taxonomy (NCBI): domain Bacteria; kingdom Pseudomonadati; phylum Pseudomonadota; class Gammaproteobacteria; order Pseudomonadales; family Pseudomonadaceae; genus Pseudomonas; species Pseudomonas sp. ASL4. The sequence goes on from NZ_CM155280.1 coordinate 2,596,617, forward strand.
GATCGGCACTTGCGCGCGAACTTCGGCGGTGCGGTCTTTCAGGGCTTCTTCTTCGATCAGGCGCAGGATTGCCAGCGACAGCGATTCAACATCACGGATGATGCCGGTGCCGTTGCAACGCGGGCAAACGATGCCGCTGCTTTCGCCCAGCGATGGACGCAGGCGCTGACGGGACATTTCCAGCAGGCCGAAGCGCGAGATGCGACCGACTTGCACGCGAGCGCGGTCGGCTTCCAGGCATTCGCGGACTTTCTCTTCCACGGCGCGCTGGTTCTTGGCAGGAGTCATGTCGATGAAGTCGATGACGATCAGGCCGCCGATGTCGCGCAAGCGCAACTGACGGGCGATTTCTTCGGCGGCTTCAAGGTTGGTCTGCAGGGCGGTTTCTTCGATGTCGCTGCCTTTAGTGGCGCGCGCCGAGTTGATGTCGATGGACACCAGGGCTTCGGTCGGATCGATAACGATGGAGCCGCCGGAAGGCAGTTCAACGACGCGCTGGAAAGCGGTCTCGATCTGGCTTTCGATCTGGAAACGGTTGAACAGCGGAACGCTGTCTTCGTACAGCTTGATCTTGCTGGCGTACTGCGGCATCACCTGGCGGATGAAGGTCAGGGCTTCGTCCTGGGCTTCAACGCTGTCGATCAGCACTTCGCCGATGTCCTGGCGCAGGTAATCGCGGATGGCGCGGATGATCACGTTGCTTTCCTGGTAGATCAGGAACGGCGCGGAGCGATCCAGCGAGGCTTCTTTGATAGCGGTCCACAGTTGTAGCAGGTAGTCGAGGTCCCACTGCATTTCTTCGCTGCTGCGGCCCAGGCCGGCAGTGCGAACGATCAGACCCATGTCGGCTGGAGCAACCAGACCGTTCAGGGCTTCACGCAGTTCGTTGCGCTCTTCGCCTTCGATGCGACGGGAGATACCGCCGGCACGCGGGTTGTTCGGCATCAGAACCAGGTAACGACCGGCCAGGCTGATGAAAGTGGTCAGGGCTGCGCCTTTGTTGCCACGTTCTTCTTTTTCGACCTGAACGATGACTTCCTGGCCTTCGGTCAGGACGTCCTTGATGTTGACGCGGCCTTCGGGGGCTTTCTTGAAGTATTCGCGGGAGATTTCTTTGAGGGGCAGGAAGCCGTGGCGCTCAGAGCCGAAATCGACAAAGGCAGCCTCAAGGCTTGGTTCGATGCGAGTAATCCGGCCTTTATAGATGTTGGCCTTTTTCTGCTCGCGTGCACCGGATTCGATGTCCAGGTCGTAGAGGCGTTGGCCATCTACCAGTGCAACACGCAACTCTTCGGGTTGAGTTGCGTTAATCAGCATTCTTTTCATGTAGTACCGTCGGTTTCCGGGCTGCCGGAAACGGCGTTCGGCACACACGACTTCTCACGGTCGGTGTCAGGTGCGTCAGGAGTGTGGTTGGACACTCCAGTGTCTAGCGATGTCCGGCCAATGTGGGCCGGCGTCGCGACGTACGCGTCCTGCTTGCTGTGGCTACTTAAGCACTCAGTCAGGAGGAGGAATCAACCAGCGGCTGTGGACGAGATGAAGCGTCTTGATAAAGCCTATTGCTACACAGTCCAGCGGTTGTGCATCTCCACCCTACACGTATCCCTGATAATTCGGGTGCTGCCGCGCGCAGAATCCGCAGCGGGTTGGCATTTACCGTGAGCTCCGAAAGGGGAGGTCACGCATCATGGCTAATTTAGGCGTTGTTTCCGAAGCGTTCGCTCGGGGTCATTCGCAGCTGACTGCACTTTGTGAACTGGCCATGAATATTGGCTCGCAAGGCGAGTGAAAACTCTGCTTTGCCGCTTGATTCAGGCCTCATGTCACCTGCGCTCGTTACACCTGCAAACTCCACCGTTACGTAGCGAAAGCCCCGTAGGACGGCCTCGCGTCCTGGTGAATTGCGTTGGTCAGGGCCGGTTTTTGACCGTTAGTCCGCTGTCCAGGCCGCTTTTGGCGGCGTTCGCGACTATAGCAGCAATGATTAAGTGCTTCAATTCCATAAAAAATTGTTATCATCCGCGCCATGACGACTACTGCCCCTTCGACCCCAGCCGTACAACTGCTGGAGGTCTCGCCGGAATATGCCGGCCAACGCATTGATAACTTCCTTCTCGCTCGGCTCAAAGGCGTGCCCAAGACCTTGATTTACCGCATTTTGCGTAAAGGCGAAGTGCGAGTGAACAAAGGTCGGATCAAGCCCGAATACAAGCTGCAGGCGGGCGATATCGTGCGCGTGCCGCCGGTTCGCGTGCCTGAGCGCGATGAGCCAGTGCCACTGGCACAAGGCCTGCTCCAGCGCCTCGAAGCCTCGATTGTCTTCGAGGACAAGGCCCTGATTGTGATCAACAAGCCTTGCGGCATCGCTGTTCACGGCGGTAGCGGCTTGACTTACGGGGTGATCGAAGCCTTTCGTCAGTTGCGTCCTGATTGCAAGGAGCTCGAGCTGGTTCATCGTCTCGACCGTGACACCTCCGGCCTGCTGATGATCGCCAAAAAACGCAGCATGCTGCGTCACTTGCACACGGCATTGCGCGGTGATGGTATCGATAAGCGCTATATGGCACTGGTCCGCGGTAACTGGGCGGCCTCGATCAAGCAAGTCCGTGCGCCGCTGGGCAAGAGCAATCTGCGCTCCGGCGAGCGCATGGTCGAGGTCGACGAGGAGGAGGGCAAGGAGTCTGTGACCGTGTTCAAGGTCCTGCGTCGTTTCGGCGATTTTGCCACCCTGATCGAAGCCAAACCGATCACCGGCCGGACTCACCAGATCCGCGTCCATACCTTGCACGCCGGACACTGCATTGCTGGCGACACCAAGTACGGCGATGACGATTTCAGCAAGGAAATTCGTGACCTGGGTGGCAAGCGCCTGTTCCTCCACGCCTACATGCTGACCGTGCCGTTGCCTGATGGCGGCGAGCTGAAGCTGCAGGCGCCTGTGGATGAGATGTGGGCCAAGACTGTGGAGCGCCTGAGTGCACCCATCTGATTACAAACTGCTGATTTTCGATTGGGACGGCACCCTGGCCGATTCCATTGGTCGGATTGTCGAGGCGATGCATGTCGCTTCCGAGCGTTCCGGTTTTCCGTTGTGCGATGACTTTGCCGTCAAAGGCATCATCGGCCTTGGGTTGCCCGAGGCCATTCGCACGTTGTACCCGGAAATCGACGATGACGAACTGATAGCGTTCCGTCAGCACTATGCCGATCACTACATCGCCGCAGAGGCTGTGCCTTCGCCGTTGTTTGAGGGTGTGGTCGAGTCGATGGCAGCGTTTCGGGCTCAGGGTTACCGTTTGGCGGTGGCTACCGGCAAGGCTCGTCGCGGGCTGGATCGGGTACTCAAGGCGCACGGCTGGGAAACCTATTTCGATATCACCCGTGCGGCGGATGAAACTGCCAGCAAGCCTCACCCTCTCATGCTTGAAGAGATCCTCGCTCATTGCGATGTGCCGGCGGCACAGGCGCTAATGGTCGGGGATTCGTCTTTTGACCTGCAGATGGCGCGTAACGCCGGCATGGATTCGGTTGCGGTGAGTTATGGCGCCCAATCCATCGAAGCGCTGAAGTTGTTCGAGCCGAAGCTGGCCATTGATCGTTTTTCAGAATTGCACGCCTGGCTCAACCGGGCTTAATACGTTTTTGCTGGGGTAGATGGCATGACCGACGAATGGAAAGCGCCTGCCAAGGCAAGCGCGGATGGCGGTGACGATAAGAGCTGGAAGCTGCTGGAAAAGACCTTGCTGGCCAGCGTGCAGGAACAGCGTCGCTCCCGTCGCTGGGGGATTTTCTTCAAGCTGCTGACCTTTGTGTACCTGTTTGCGGCGTTGCTGTTGTTCACGCCGCTGATGGACATGGAAAAAAGCGCCACCCGCGGCTCCAGTTACACAGCGTTGATCGACGTGAATGGCGTGATCGCCGACAAGGAATCTGCCAGCGCCGACAACATCGTTGGCAGTCTGCGTGCAGCCTTTGAAGACACCAAGGTCAAGGGCGTGATCCTGCGCATCAACAGCCCGGGCGGCAGTCCGGTGCAGTCGGGTTACGTGTACGACGAGATCAAACGCCTGCGTGGTCTGCACCCGGATACCAAGGTGTATGCGGTGATTTCCGATCTGGGCGCTTCCGGCGCTTATTACATCGCCAGTGCGGCGGACGAGATCTATGCCGACAAGGCGAGCCTGGTAGGTTCCATTGGTGTGACGGCGGCCGGCTACGGTTTTGTCGGGACCATGGAGAAGCTTGGTGTCGAACGTCGCACCTACACCTCTGGCGAGCACAAATCGTTCCTCGATCCGTTTCAGCCGCAGAAGCCTGAGGAAACTCAGTTCTGGCAGGGCGTGCTCGATACCACGCACCAGCAGTTCATCAACAGTGTGAAGAAGGGGCGTGGCGATCGTCTCAAGGACAAAGAGCATCCGGAGTTGTTCTCCGGGTTGGTCTGGTCTGGCGAGCAGGCGCTGCCGCTGGGCTTGATCGATGGGCTGGGTAACACCAGCTCAGTCGCGCGTGACGTGATCGGCGAGAAAGAACTGGTGGACTTCACTATTCAGGAGTCGACGTTTGATCGCTTCTCGAAGAAGCTCGGTGCCAGCGTGGCCGAGCAGTTGGCGATGTGGATGGGGTTTCATGGCCCGTCATTGCGATAAGTCTCTTTGATGCACAAAAGAACCGGCCTTCGTGGCCGGTTTTTTTTAAGTCAAAAGATCGCAGCCTTCGGCGGCGGCCACAGGCATGTAGGGGTTGCCGAAGGCTGCGGTCTTTTGATCTTTTGCCGCTCAGGGGATCTGCACACCTTCAGCCAACAACATATCAATCAAGCGAATCAGTGGCAGCCCGATCAGGCTGGTGGCGTCAGGGCCTTCGGTGCTTTGAAACAGGCTCACCCCCAAACCTTCGGCCTTGAAGCTGCCAGCGCAGTCGTAGGGCTGCTCTGCGCGTAGATAGCGCTCGATGCGCGCCTGATCGAGTGTGCGCATGTGGACGGTGAAGGGCACGCAATCGACCTGGCACTGGCCGGTCTGGCTATTGAGCAGCGCCAGGCCGGTCAGGAAGGTCACGCTGGCGCCGCTGGAGGCCAGTAACTGCTCACGAGCCTTTTCGAAGGTGTGGGGTTTGCCGATAATCCGTTCGCCGAGTACCGCCACTTGGTCTGAGCCGATGATCAGATGAGCGGAATGACTGCCGGCCAGTGCGCGCGCTTTCTCTTCGGCCAGGCGTTTTACCAGGTCGATTGCGGATTCGTCGTGACGGTGGCTTTCGTCAATGTCTGGCGAGCTGCAGGTGAATTCAAGCTGCAGGCGGGCCAGCAATTCCCGGCGATAAACCGAGCTTGAAGCGAGTAATAAAGGCAGCATGCGCATCTCCAAAAGGCAGGGGCGAATTCTAGCGAGGCTTCCAAGTGACGGACAGGGTTGAATTTCCTTTGACATGGCTGGGTGCATCCCTATAATGCTGCGCCTATGTTGAATGACCCGATTCCACCTCACGTTGACCCGCGCAAATTGGCTGATCGTGGCACCACCCTTCAAGGTGAAATGCTGCTGGCCGATTTGGAGAGACTCTGCGACCCGCTTTCCGACACTGTCGGTACGGTGCAGGCTAAATTCGTTTTTGAACGAGATGAACGTAAATCTGTGGTCATCCACAGCTTTATCGACACCGAGGTCAAAATGGTTTGCCAGCGTTGTCTTGAGCTGGTCACCCTGCCGATCCATAGCGAATGCAGTTATGCTGTGGTGAAGGAGGGTGCGAATACCCAGTCGTTGCCGAAAGGTTATGACGTGCTGGAACTGGGCGAAGATCCATTGGATCTGCAGTCACTGATCGAGGAGGAGCTTCTGCTCGCCTTGCCCATTGTGCCTGCTCATCATCCGGAAGAATGCCAGCAGCCGGCGGGTCTCGATGAGCCCGAACCGAGCGAGGACGAGGTAACGCGGTCCAACCCGTTCAGTGTATTGGCGCAGTTAAAGCGTGACCCAAACGTTTAGGAGTTAATCAATTATGGCTGTTCAGCAGAACAAAAAATCCCGCTCTGCCCGTGACATGCGTCGTTCGCACGACGCCCTGACGGCAAGCACTCTGTCTGTAGAAAAAACCACCGGTGAAATTCACCTGCGTCACCACGTATCGCCAGAAGGCGTATACCGTGGCCGTAAAGTGATCGACAAGGGCGCTGACGAGTAATCACTTGTCTGCTCAAGTCATCGCGATTGACGCAATGGGCGGGGACTTCGGTCCCCGCAGCATTGTTCAGGCCAGCCTTGCTTGCCTGTCTGCTACGCCCTCGCTGCACCTGACCCTCGTCGGTCAAGCCACCCTTTTAGAAGAGCTGCTCTCCAGTCATCCGGCTGTGGATCGCGCGCGCCTGTCGATTACGCCGGCGTCCGAAGTCATCGCCATGGACGAAAAGCCTGCCCAGGCCTTGCGTGGCAAACCTGATTCGTCAATGCGCGTGGCGCTAGAGTTGCTGCGTGATGGCAAGGTTCAGGCCTGTGTCAGCGCCGGCAATACCGGGGCGCTGATGGCGTTGTCGCGGTTTGTGCTCAAGACCTTGCCGGGCATCGATCGGCCGGCGATGGTCGCGGCCATTCCGACCCAGAAGGGTTATTGCCAGTTGCTCGACCTGGGCGCCAATGTCGATTGCAGTGCCGAGCACTTGCTGCAGTTCGCGATCATGGGGTCGGTGGCGGCAGAAACCCTGGGTGTCGTTCGCCCGCGTGTGGCGTTGCTGAACATCGGCACCGAAGACATCAAGGGCAATCAGCAGGTCAAGCTTGCTGCAACATTGTTGCAAAGTGCCCGTGGTATCAATTACATCGGTTTTGTCGAAGGCGACGGTTTGTACCGGGGCGAGGCGGACGTGGTGGTGTGTGACGGCTTTGTCGGCAATATCCTGCTCAAGTCCAGCGAAGGCCTGGCGACCATGATCGCCGGGCGCATCGAAGCCTTGTTCAGGAAAAACCTGGCGTCGAAAATAGTCGGTGCACTGGCGTTGCCGCTGATGAAGCGCTTGCAGGCGGATCTGGCCCCGGCACGGCACAATGGCGCAAGCTTTCTCGGCTTGCAGGGTATCGTGGTCAAAAGCCATGGTTCGGCCGGGGTGCAGGGTTTTCAGAGTGCGATACAGCGCGCACTGATCGAAATTCAGGAAAACCTCCCGGAGCGGCTTCACGGTCGTCTGGAGGATTTGTTGCCTTAGGCGTTTTCGTCGGACAATGCTTAAATGTGACCGCTCAGTTCAATTGGCCATCCAACTGTCAGTTTCTTGCGTCCCCCAAGCGGGACGTCAATTCTCCGACGACAAGATCATTAGGGGCTTGTTACATGTCTGCTTCCCTCGCATTCGTCTTTCCAGGACAGGGTTCGCAGTCCCTCGGCATGCTGGCCGAGTTGGGCGCGCAACATCCGATTGTCCTCGAAACATTCAAAGAAGCTTCCGATGCCCTGGGTTACGACCTGTGGGCACTGACCCAGCAAGGGCCGGAAGAGCAACTCAATCAAACCGATAAAACCCAGCCAGCCATTCTGACGGCCTCGATCGCCTTGTGGCGTCTGTGGTTGGCAGAAGGCGGCGCGCGTCCGGCTTACGTTGCCGGTCACAGCCTGGGCGAATACAGCGCCCTGGTAGCTGCAGGCAGCCTGAGCCTGGGCGACGCCGTTAAACTGGTTGAGCGTCGTGGCCAGTTGATGCAGGAAGCCGTTCCGGCCGGGCAGGGCGGCATGGCCGCTATCCTCGGCCTGGAAGATGCCGATGTGCTGGCAGCCTGTGCCGAAGCGGCGCAAGGCGAAGTGGTCAGTGCGGTCAACTTCAATTCCCCTGGCCAGGTTGTTATCGCTGGTGCAAAGGCTGCGGTCGAGCGCGCTATCGAAGGCTGCAAGGCCCGTGGTGCAAAGCGCGCCATGCCATTGCCGGTCAGCGTGCCGTCCCACTGCGAACTGATGCGTCCGGCGGCCGAACGGTTTGCCGAGTCCATCGCTGCCATTGATTGGCAGGCGCCGAAGATTCCGGTGGTGCAGAACGTCAGCGCCAGCGTGCCGGCCGATCTGGAAACCCTCAAGCGCGATTTGCTTGAACAGCTCTACAAGCCTGTGCGCTGGGTTGAATCAGTCCAGGCACTGGCTGCCAAGGGCGCGACCCAATTGGTCGAGTGCGGTCCAGGCAAAGTGCTTGCCGGTCTGAACAAACGCTGCGCCGAAGGCGTGTCGACATCCAACCTCAATACCCCAGACGCTTTCGCTGCCGCCCGTGCAGCGTTGGTCTGAATCAGGAGAAGCTTGCATGAGTCTGCAAGGTAAAGTTGCACTGGTCACCGGCGCGAGCCGCGGTATCGGCCAGGCTATCGCCCTGGAACTGGGTCGTCAGGGCGCCATCGTCATCGGCACCGCGACCTCCGCCTCGGGTGCCGAGCGCATTGCCGCTACCCTGAAAGAAAATGGTATCCAGGGCACTGGCCTGGAACTCAACGTCACCAGCGACGAGTCCGTTGCTGCGGTACTGGCGAGCATCAGTGCACAGTTCGGTGCGCCGGCGATCCTGGTCAATAATGCTGGCATCACCCGCGATAATCTGATGATGCGCATGAAAGATGACGAATGGCATGACGTCGTCGATACCAACCTGAACAGTCTGTTTCGCCTGTCCAAGGGCGTTCTGCGCGGCATGACCAAAGCCCGTTGGGGACGAATTATCAGTATTGGCTCTGTTGTGGGTGCCATGGGCAACGCAGGCCAAGTAAACTACGCAGCCGCCAAGGCCGGTCTGGAAGGTTTCAGCCGTGCACTGGCGCGTGAAGTCGGTTCGCGTTCGATTACGGTAAACTCGGTGGCCCCTGGGTTCATCGACACCGATATGACCCGCGAACTGCCCGAGGCGCAGCGTGAAGCCTTGCAGACGCAGATTCCGCTGGGCCGTCTGGGGCAAGCTCAAGAGATCGCGTCTGTGGTCGCTTTTCTTGCTTCCGACGGTGCGGCTTACGTTACTGGGGCTACAATCCCGGTGAACGGCGGGATGTACATGAGTTAAATGTGACGGATTGCTTCAAAAAAATGTCATACGAGCTGTCTAAAATCCGTTATAAAGCTGCAATCTATTTATAGGCAGAGGGTCCCTGGGTTTGAGGAGTGAAGCTTTCAGTTGAAAAACTGAAAAGTCTTTCTATACACTTACCCACTGGCCAGCTGCCTGAATTTGTCCATTAGGAGTGAAAACAAGGTATGAGCACCATCGAAGAGCGCGTCAAGAAAATCGTTGCTGAGCAACTGGGCGTTAAAGAAGAAGAAGTGGTCAACACTGCTTCCTTCGTTGAAGACCTGGGTGCCGACTCCCTTGACACCGTTGAGCTGGTGATGGCTCTGGAAGAGGAATTCGAGACCGAAATCCCTGACGAAGAAGCTGAGAAGATCACTACTGTACAAGCTGCAATCGATTACGTTACTAACCACCAGGCTTAATAGCTTGTAATCGTTGCTTGCTGTCATGGAAAAACCGCACTGCCATCACGGCGTGCGGTTTTTTCTTTAGGCCTGATGCAAAGTCGTCATTTGAAAAAGGAGAGTGCTGTGTCGCGTAGACGCGTCGTAGTCACCGGTATGGGTATGTTGTCGCCACTGGGCACGGATGTGCCGAGCAGTTGGCAGGGCATTCTGGCTGGCCGCAGTGGCATTGGTCTGATCGAACACACCGACCTTTCTGCCTATTCCACCCGCTTTGGCGGCTCGGTAAAGGGCTTCAATGTCGAGGAGTATCTGTCGGTCAAGGAAGCTCGCAAGCTCGACCTGTTCATTCAATACGGTCTGGCCGCAGGGTTCCAGGCTGTGCGCAACTCCGGTCTGGAAGTCACTGACGCCAACCGCGAGCGCATCGGCGTGGCCATGGGTTCGGGTATTGGCGGTTTGACCAATATCGAAGAAACCAGCCGCACGCTGCATGATTCCGGCCCTCGTCGAATTTCACCGTTCTTCGTGCCTGGCTCGATCATCAATATGATTTCCGGTTTCCTGTCCATCCACTTGGGTGCACAGGGACCTAACTACGCCATCGCCACCGCATGTACCACCGGTACGCACTGCATCGGCATGGCGGCACGCAACATCATGTACGACGAAGCCGACGTGATGATTGCCGGCGGCGCCGAGATGGCGGCCTGCGGTCTGGGCATGGGCGGCTTCGGTGCCTCCCGCGCGCTGTCGACCCGCAACGACGAACCAGCCCGCGCCAGCCGTCCATGGGACAAGGGCCGTGATGGCTTCGTGTTGTCTGACGGTGCCGGTGCACTGGTTCTCGAAGAACTGGAGCACGCCAAGGCTCGCGGCGCGACGATCTACGCCGAGCTGATCGGGTTTGGCACCAGTGGCGATGCCTACCACATGACTTCGCCTCCCGCCGATGGCGCCGGTGCTGCACGTTGCATCACCAATGCCCTGCGCGACGCCAAGATCAATGGCGACCAGGTTCAGTACATCAATGCCCACGGCACCTCGACTTCGGCCGGCGACCTCGCCGAAGCCCGTGCGATCAAGTCGGTGTTTGGCGACCACGCTTACAAACTGGCGGTCAGTTCGACCAAGTCCATGACCGGTCACCTGCTGGGTGCAGCGGGCGCGGTCGAGGCGATCTTCAGTGTGCTGGCGATCAACAGCCAGGTAGCGCCGCCGACCATCAACCTTGATGAGCCGGACGAAGGCTGCGACCTCGATTTTGTGCCGCACACCGCGCGCAACATGGATATCGATGTGGTGCTGTCCAACTCCTTCGGGTTTGGCGGTACCAACGGCTCGCTGGTGTTCCGCCGGTTCGCTGACTGATGGACAGCTGGGTCGACGGTCAGCCGGCTGACGCTCTGTCGCTGAAGGATCGCGGCCTGGCTTACGGTGATGGTCTGTTCGAGACTATCGCTGTGAGGAGTGGGCAACCGTTGTTGCTGGATCGGCATCTGTCGCGTCTGGCTGACGGCTGTTCGCGCCTGGCGATCGCTGCCGATCACCTGTTGATTCGCAGCGAGTTGCAAGCCTATGCCGCCGTGCTGGGTGAAGGCGTGCTCAAACTCATCCTCACCCGCGGCGACGGATTGCGCGGTTACGCCCCCGATCCTGCGGCCCGCGCCCGGCGCATTCTGCAAGGCAATCCTCCCGCTGCTTATCCTGTTATTCATGGGGAGCAGGGCGTTCGTTTGTTCCCTTGTGCGACACGATTGTCCAAACAACCTTTGCTCGCCGGCCTCAAGCACCTGAATCGACTTGAACAGGTTATCGCCCGTTCCGAGTGGCAAGACGCCGAGCACGCCGAAGGCTTGATGCTCGATCAGGCTGGTCGCGTGATCGAATGTGTCTTCAGCAATCTGTTCATGGTCCGCGATGGCGTACTGATCACTGCCGATCTCAAACGTTGCGGCGTGGCCGGCGTGATGCGCGCTGAGTTATTGTTTCAGGCTGCGTCATTGGGAATCCCCACGCAAATTACCGACATCAGCCTCGATCAGCTGCAATGGGCCGATGAAGTCTTCATCTGCAACAGCGTGTATGGCATCTGGCCGGTGCGCGCCTATGCAGCACTGAGCTGGTCGGTTGGCCCGCTCACCCGTAAACTCCAAACCATTGCCCGCGCGCTACTGGATGCTTGATACGTGAGACGTAAATTCTTGCTGCTGCTGGAAACCGGACTGGTTCTGGCGGGGCTGCTGTTGGGCGCTTCGGCCTGGAAAATCAATTCGGCGCTGGAACAGCCGCTGAACATCACCCAGGAAGAACTGCTGGAGGTGCCCAAAGGCTCTACGCCGACCGGCACATTCATTCGACTCGAAACCGATGGCGTCATCAAAGACGCGTTCTGGTTGCGCGTCTATTGGCGTTTCAACCTCGCCGGCACACCGATCCACAGTGGTGAGTACCGCATGCTGCCCGGCATGACCGTCGACGGTTTGATCGATCTGTGGAAGCGCGGCGAAGTGGTGCAGTACAGCGTGACACTGGTCGAGGGCTGGAATTTCCGTCAGGTCCGCGCGGCGCTGGCCAAGGACGACAAGCTCAAACAAACCCTGACGGGGCTGACTGATACGCAAGTGATGGACAAGCTGGGCCATAGCGGAATTTTCCCTGAGGGCCGCTTCTTTCCGGACACTTACAGCTTTGTGCGTGGCATGTCCGACGCCGAGCTGCTGAAAAAAGCCTATGACCGACTCGACGAAGTACTCGCCAAGGAGTGGGACAAACGATCCGTTGACGCGCCGTACACCGAACCCTATCAGGCGCTGATCATGGCCTCGCTGGTGGAGAAGGAAACCGGCGTGCCACAAGAACGTGGGCAGATCGCCGGCGTCTTTGTGCGACGGATGGCGATCGGCATGTTGCTGCAGACCGATCCGACGGTGATCTATGGCCTCGGTGATCGTTACCAGGGCAAGTTGACTCGCGCCCATCTCAAGGAAGCGACGCCGTATAACACCTATATGATCTCCGGCCTGCCGCCGACGCCGATTGCCATGGTCGGCCGTGAAGCGATTCATGCGGCGTTGAACCCGGTGGCCGGCAACAGCCTGTATTTCGTGGCTCGCGGTGACGGCAGCCATGTGTTCTCCGATGACCTGGACGCCCACAACACGGCAGTGCGCGAGTTCCAGCTCAAGCGTCGTGCCGATTACCGTTCCAGCCCGGCACCGGCCAACGCTCCGGTGACGCCGGATGCCGAAACGCCGATACCCGCCGCATCCCCCGATACCGCGGCCGAAGAAGTGCCTCAGGTGCCGACGCAGAAGCCCGCTCCTGCACCGACGGCCGCGCCTGAACCATCACCGCCAACACCAGCGCCGGCGCCAGAACCCGCACCCGCGCCTGTGCCGGATGCACCCGCGCCGCAAAGCCCGCAATGACTCTGATTAAGGACTGCCTGTGACTGGCTTGTTTATTACCCTCGAAGGCCCTGAAGGCGCCGGCAAGAGCACCAATCGCGAATACCTGGCCGAGCGCCTGCGCGCCGCCGGTATCGAAGTGCTGTTGACCCGCGAGCCGGGTGGTACGCCGTTGGCCGAGCGCATCCGCGAAGTGCTGCTGGCGCCGGTGGACGAAGTCATGAACCCCGACACGGAGCTGTTGCTGGTGTTTGCCGCGCGAGCCCAGCATCTGGCCGAGGTGATTCGCCCGGCGCTGGCGCGGGGCGCGGTGGTCTTGTGTGACCGTTTTACCGACTCGACTTACGCTTATCAGGGTGGCGGTCGCGGTTTGTCGCTGGAGCGCATCGCGACGCTGGAAACCTTCGTCCAAGGTGACTTGCGCCCGGACCTGACGCTGATTTTCGATCTGCCGGTAGAAGTCGGCCTGGCCCGCGCCAGTGCGCGCGGTCGACTGGATCGCTTCGAACTCGAAGGTCGAGCCTTTTTCGATGCTGTGCGCAGTGCTTTTCTCAAGCGTGCTGAAGCAGATCCTGCGCGTTATGTGCTGGTGGATGCTGCCCAGACGTTGCCGCAGGTTCAGCAGTCGCTGGATGCGTTGTTGCCGCGCTTGTTGGAGTTGACCCGTGGCTGAGGCCTACCCATGGCAGGACGCCCTCTGGCAGCAATTGGCGGGGCGTAAACAGCACGCTCACGCGTATTTGCTGCATGGCCCGGCCGGAATCGGCAAGCGTGCCTTGGCCGAACGGCTGATGGCGCATTTGCTGTGTCAGCGTCCAACCGCGCAGGATGCTTGCGGTGAGTGCAAATCCTGCCTGTTGCTCAAGGCCGGCAGTCACCCCGACAACTACATCCTCGAGCCGGAAGAGGCGGACAAGGCGATCAAGGTCGATCAGGTCCGTGATCTGGTCGGCTTCGTGGTTCAGACTGCACAGATGGGCGGGCGCAAAGTGGTGTTGATCGAGCCGGCAGAGTCGATGAACGTCAACGCCGCCAACGCCTTGCTCAAAAGTCTTGAAGAGCCGTCCGGCGATACGGTGTTGCTGCTGGTCAGCCACCAGACCAGTCGTTTGCTGCCAACGATCAAGAGCCGCTGCCAGCAGCAGGCCTGTCCGCTGCCGAGCGAGGCGATGAGCCTGGCCTGGTTGGCGACGGCGCTGCCGGATTGCTCGCAAGAAGAACGCGTCGAACTGTTGACCCTCGCCGCCGGTTCGCCATTGGCCGCGGTCAAGTTGCAGACCCAGGGTGTGCGCGAACAGCGTTTGCTGGTGGTTGAAGGCGTGAAGCAGTTGCTCAAACAGCAGAAATCACCGACCCAGCTTGCGGAAGAATGGAAAAGCATCCCGCAATTGCTGTTGTTCGACTGGTTCTGCGATTGGTCGAGCCTGATCCTGCGTTATCAGTTGACCCAGGATGAGGAAGGCCTGGGCCTGACGGACATGCGCAAGGTCATCCAATACCTGGCGCAGAAAACCGCGCAGGGCAAAGTGCTCGCCATTCAGGACTGGATCCTCGCCCAGCGTCAGAAAGTGATGAGCAAAGCCAACCTCAATCCGGCGTTGCTGCTTGAGGCGCTGCTGGTGCAATGGGCCTCTTTGCCTATCCAGAAGTGACCGTGTGCGCCTAGACTCTGACCATCAGCAGTGGAGGTCAGCATGAATGAACCGCTCAACACCGGACCCCGTAACGGCATCTTGTCCCTGACCATCAAGGACAAGTCCGTGCTGTACGCCGCCTACATGCCGTTCATCAAGAACGGTGGCCTGTTCATCCCGACCAACAAAAGCTACAAGCTGGGGGATGAAGTGTTCATGTTGCTGAACCTGATGGACGAGGCGGAAAAAATTCCGGTCGCCGGCAAAGTTACCTGGATCACTCCCAAAGGTGCGCAGGGTAACCGGGCCGCCGGAGTTGGCGTGCAGTTCAATGACGGTGACAACACCGCCCGCAGTCGAATCGAAACCCATCTGGCCGGAGCCCTGAAATCCGACCGTCCCACTCATACGATGTAAGTTGCAGCCCTTTATGCTCGTAGATTCCCATTGTCACCTTGATCGCCTCGACCTCGCCGCCCATGACGGCTCTCTGGATGCCGCACTCGATGCCGCGCGTCAGCGCGGGGTAGGGCACTTTCTGTGTATCGGCGTCAGCGTCGAAAATGCCGCCGATGTCAAAGCCCTGGCCGAGCGCTATGACGACGTCGATTGTTCGGTGGGCGTGCATCCGCTGGATGTTCAACCCGGTGCCGCGCCCGCGCTCGATTGGCTGCTGCAGGAGCTGAATCATCCACGCGTGGTGGCGATCGGTGAAACCGGCCTGGATTATCACTACGAGCCGGAAGCGGCCGAGCTCCAGCAGGAATCGTTCCGCCTGCACCTGCAAGCCGCCCAGCAGACCGGCAAACCGGTGATCATCCACACCCGCGGTGCTCGCGCCGATACCTTGAACCTGTTGCGCGAGGCCGCATTGCCGCAGGCTGGCGTGCTGCATTGCTTTACCGAAGACTGGGACATGGCCAAGGCAGCGCTGGACATGGGCTATTACATTTCTCTGTCCGGGATTGTGACCTTCCGCAATGCCGATGCCCTGCGCGACGTCGCGAGCAAAGTGCCGGCCGACCGTTTGCTGGTGGAAACCGATTCGCCGTACCTGGCGCCGATCCCTTATCGCGGCAAACCGAACCTGCCGCAATATGTGCGGGAAGTGGCAGAGTTTCTGGCGATGCTGCGCGGTGAGTCCTACGAGCGTTTTGCCGAGCAGACGACGGAAAACTTCAAGCGACTGTTCCCGCTTGCGCATGTGAAAGGTTAAATCGCAGGCAAAAAAAACCCGGGTTCTGGGGGGTGAATCCGGGTTAAGACCATTAGGAGTAAAACAAAGGTACGCGGTCCGTTGGTACCTATATCGGCGCGACACTTGGGGGAGATGCCTCGCCGACAGTTCAAGTATTGATCAGTATTGCGCCGACGCCAGTTTCGCCGCCCCGGTTTTTAAACAAATTTGGAATACGGGCGCTTCGGAAGAGTTCTCATCAATCGTCGACCCTGCATGAAATCATCAAGAAACACAGATATGCTCGGATGATCCGTGCATTTTGGCGCAAGTTAGGCATAATACGCGGCTTCGAATTTTGACCCCAACAGACCTTTTCTTATGCATAAAGAACCTCGTAAGGTCCGTGAGTTTCGTCGCCGCGAGCAAGAAATTCTCGATACCGCGCTCAAGCTGTTCCTCGAACTAGGTGAAGACAGTGTCACCGTCGAGATGATTGCTGATGCCGTCGGTATCGGCAAAGGCACGATCTACAAGCACTTCAAATCCAAGGCGGAGATCTACCTGCGCCTGATGCTCGATTACGAGCGCGATTTGAACGAGCTGTTGCATTCGGCCGATGTCGACAAGGACAAGGAAGCCCTGTCCCGGGCCTACTTCGAATTCCGCATGCGCGATCCGCAACGCTATCGCTTGTTCGATCGCCTGGAAGAAAAGGTGGTCAAGGGCAACCAGGTGCCGGAGATGGTCGTGGAGCTGCACAAGATCCGTGCCTCGAACTTCGAACGCCTGACCCTGCTGATCAAGGGCCGGATCAGCGAAGGCAAGCTCGAAGACGTGCCGCCGTATTTCCATTACTGCGCGTCCTGGGCGCTGGTGCACGGCGCCGTGGCGCTGTATCACTCGCCGTTCTGGAGCAATGTGCTGGAAGATCAGGAAGGCTTCTTCCAGTTCCTGATGGACATCGGCGTGCGCATGGGCAACAAGCGCAAGCGCGATACCGACACGCCAAGCAGCTAAATCATTCAGCGCCCTTATTGCGCCATTATTTCGCTACATGGCGCAGTACCGCAGGAATATACTCAGGCTTAGGACTTGCTAAAACTTGATTTGTGAGTCAGGTTTTAGCGGTCCGAATATCCTTTCGCCGGAGTGATCATGATCGTTGACCGTCAAGGCAGGCGTTTTCGCAATTTGCGGATCAGCCTGACCTCAGCCTGCAATTACGCGTGTACCTATTGCGTGCCTAACGGCAAGCGGTTGGTGGCAGCGCAGGATGAACTGTCGGCCGAGGCCATGGCGCGTGGCGTGGCGTATCTGATCGAAGCCGCCGGCATCGAGCGTTTGCGCATCACCGGCGGCGAGCCTCTGGTCAGCCCCAAACTCGAAGCCTTCATGACTGCCGTCGGCCAGATGGGCCTTGAGGACATCAGCCTCACCACCAATGGTCAGTTGCTGGCGAAAAAACTGCCGCTGCTGGTGGATGCCGGCATTCGGCGCATCAACGTTTCCCTCGATACCCTGGACGCCAGTGCGTTTCGCACCATTGCCCGTGGTGGCGATCTGGCGACGGTGCTCGACGGCATGAATCAGGCCGCTGCTGCCGGCATCAAGATCAAGGTCAACATGGTGCCGTTGCGTGGGCAGAACCTCGATCAGGTGATGCCGCTGCTCGATTACTGCCTGGAACGTGGCTATGAGCTGCGGTTTATCGAGCTGATGCGCATGGGCCACCTGGCCAGCGACAACAACGCCTTCCTACAACAGTTCGTCAGCCTTCAGCAGTTGCTGAGCCTGATCGGCGAACGCTACGAATACCTGCAAGCCGACGCGCCGGTGGATGCCACGGCGGTACGCTACGCGATTCCGGAGCTGGGCCACTTCGGCGTGATCGCCAACGAAAGCGTGCCGTTCTGCCGGACCTGTTCACGCCTGCGGCTGTCGTCCACCGGTTGGCTCCATGGCTGCCTGTCGTCGAGTAATCGGCACTATGTCGGCGACCTGCTGGACAAGCCACGTCATCAAGCGCTGCCGGCCTTGCAGCGACTGCTGGTAAAAGCCCTGGGGGATAAGCAGGAAGTGGCGTTCTCCGGTGGCGCGACCATCATGAAAATTATCGGCGGCTGAAAGTCCCTCTGTGGCGAGGGGGCTTACCCCCGTTGGGCCGCGAAGCGGCCCCCAATCATTCCCGTGTTGCGTCAGAAACACCGCATTCACCGACTCTACGACTGCTGCGCAGCCGAACGGGGGCAAGCCCCCTCGCCACAGGTTTGTATTCCCAAGCCTGAAATCTCGATCAACTCAAGGACTGGCGCGGAAGCTGCATTCAACGCCCATTCGCCGGTTTTCCGTCACCGGCCTCTGGAGGGTAGGATGCGTAGCCTGGTTTTGCTGCTGGCCGTTTTGGCGCTTGGTGGCTGCATGAATGTCAGCGATATGGGCGAAGGTGTTCGCTACCACATGAGCGACGCGGGGCTGTTGGATCACAGCAACAGTCAGCGCTCGAACAACTTCCGCATTCAGCCGGACTCGTTCATCTTCATCGCCCAAGGTGCTTTCGCGCCACCGGGCAGCGCCTACCCACGCCCTAACGTGGTGGCGGAAACCGCCTTCGAAGGCTTTATCGAATACTTCCCCATGGTCCGTCGCGCCCAGGCGCCGGAAGGTCTCGACGCTGCCATGGGTGAAGCTCGTGCTGCTGGCGCGCATTACCTGCTCTACACCCGTTTCGCCAAGGCTGACGACCGTATCGGCAACTCGGACGAATTGATCGACCAGGAAGCCGTAGATCGCCTCGGTCTAGACAGCGGCGTGATTCAGATCATGTTGATCGAGACCAGCACCCAGTATTTGATTGATACTGCACGGATCAAGAGTCGTGGCGGTTTACTGACGTTCCACGATACCAAGCCTGAAGACCTGATAGGCCCGCCGCTGGCGCAATATGCTCGCGGCTTGTTAGGGCTCAGCGACCAGTAATTCAAAGGAGATCGCCATGAGTGGCCCGCAAAAAGCCGTCGACCTGTTGGGGCAAATCCCCAAGACCAAAGGCTTGCCCCCGGTCCACCTGTGGAACCCCGACTTCTGTGGCGACATCGACATGCGCATCGCCCGCGACGGCACCTGGTATTACCTGGGTACGCCGATCGGGCGTAAGCCGATGGTCAAGCTGTTCTCCACCATCATTCGCCGCGACGGCGATGATTACTTCCTGATCACCCCGGTCGAGAAAGTCGGCATCAAGGTCGATGACGCGCCGTTTGTGGCGATTGCCGTGGACGTCGAAGGCGAGGGCGAAGCCCAGGTCTTGCGCTTCACCACCAATGTCGATGAGACCGCCGAGGCGGGCACTGAACATCCCATTCGCGTGATGATTGATCCAGTGACCCAGGAGCCTGCGCCGTACGTGCACGTGCGGACCAACCTTGAAGCGTTGATCCATCGCAATGTGTTCTACCAATTGGTGGAACTGGCGGTGAGCCGTGAAATCGACGGGCAGCGATGGTTGGGTGTGTGGAGCGGCGGGGAGTTCTTTCCCATCGGGCTTGAGCCGTAACGCGCGATGCTTTTTTGTTCTGGACAATGGCCCGCTATTAAGCGGGCCATTTTTTTTGGGTCTACAAACCTTTGTCCTTGAGCCGAGCGGCATGTTCAAGATAGAGGTGGACCGGGCTTACGTTCCAACTCGTGATCCCGGCCATTTGATTGACCGCATCAAAATGGTCCATGGGGTAATCCGAACGAATGACCTTGCCCAAGTGCGAGCTGTACTGTCCGACCAGTCCATCGTTGGCGTGTTTCTCTTTATAAAATAACTTCGACAGCACGATGCAGTTCAAATGAGTCGGATCGAGTGGTTGCAGGCTTTGAAAGTTTTGTACGATCCCGCTCCAGGAATAGTAATAGACCCCGTTTTCAACTTCGTTGCCTTCCCCGCCCCAGTGTTTCGGCACCCCTTGTGGGTATTTCTTATTGAAGGCTGCCAATCCCGCGCTGGTCAACGATTCGAAAGCTGCTTGAGGGTCCTGTGGGTTTTGCGGATGGCCACTGATCAGCGATATGAAGGTGCCGACCGCTCCAAACAGCGCCAGCACGAACGCTTCCGGCAACTCTCCGGGCGTCAAAGCCTTATGCAACTGATCGGCAATTTCGGAACCATGATTGGGGCAACTGACCGAGGTGACTGACGCTACCTTTTCCGGGTGCAGCGCTGCTACATAGCGTGCGGACAGTGGACCTTGGCTATGGCCGATCAGATTGACCTTGGCTGCTCCCGTTTCCAGCAAAATGCGATTGACGTGTTCGAGCAGTTTTTCACCGCGTTCCTCGTTTCCATTAACCGCTGGAATGTTAACGGTAAACACTTTGGCGCCGGCCCGTTCCAGCGCTTCCTTGATGTCGAAGAAGTAGGGATAGCCGGCGATTGTGTCGAAGCCAAAAAGGCCGTGGACCAAAACAATTGGGTATTGCGTAGACGCATCCATGTTCATGCTCATACCTGTCGATAGCGGACTTTAGTGAAACAGATGCTATTGACTGCCTGATCTGTCGCGGGCTAACCGTAGGTCACAAAATGGGTTGTTTCAAATCGCTTGAGAAAAGCACCGTCAGCCTGGAAGGGCCGTTTGCCGGATCAGAAAAAATCAAATTGACACCCAATCATATGATGATTAGCGTGGCCTCCATCGCGAACGGCTTTTTGCCGTCCCTGCCTCGAGGTTTTCATGTCCAGCAGTTTTCATGCGTCGACGGTCGATTGGCTAGGCTGCTGGATTGCCGCCGGCCAGGTTAAGCCCGGCGAAACCATCAAGGTTGAAGCCGACCTGGGCGAGCAGCTCGGGGTCAGTCGCACGGTCATCCGCGAAGCCATCAAAACCCTGGTTGCCAAAGGCATGCTCGAAGTCGGGCCGAAGGTCGGCACACGAGTGCTGCCGGTGCGCCGCTGGAACCTGTTTGATCCGCAAGTCGTCGGCTGGTTGTCCCGCAGCGGCTTGCCGGAAAACTTTGTCGACGACTTGCTCGACTTGCGCCGCACCATCGAACCCATGGCGGTGCGCTGGGCCTGCGAGCGGGCCACTGTCGAACAGGTTCAAGCGATCCTTCAGGCTTACAACGCGCTGGAACGAGCGGTGGATAGCGGCATCGACTACAACCGCGCCGACCAGTTCTTCCACGAGTGCATCCTCGCCGCCAGCCACAATCAATTCATCGAACAAATGGTCCCGGCCCTCGGCGCGCTGCTGGCGGTGTCGTTCGAAGTGTCCGCTGCCGACCCGGACGAACTGCGCCGCACACTGCCCATCCACAAAGACATGGCCGACGCCATCGCCGCCCGGGACGCCGCGCGGGGTGTGTGGGCGTGCATGACCCTGATCGACAACGCCGACCTGGCCATCAAGCGTTTCTACCCGCAAGTCATGGCCGACAAAAAAGCCAGCTGACCACACAAGTCCCCTTGTAGGAGCGAGGCTTGCCCGCGAAGGCGTCGACACATTCAACATGGGTGTCACAGATACACAGCCTTCGGGAGCAAGCCCCCTCCCACCTAAAACAAGAACAATGCAGGAGGTTTCATGACGTGGACTGCCGTTACCCAACACCGGGCACAGCTCGGTGAAGGCCCGTTCTGGGATGCGTCAACCCAGGCGTTGTACTGGGTAGACATCGCCGGCAAGCAAGCGCTGAGGCTGATCGGTGCCAACGTGCAGATCTGGCAAATGCCCGAACACGTGTCCGCCTTCATCCCCTGCGAAAGCGGCGATGCGCTGGTGACCATGACCAGCGGCGTGTATCGGCTGGACCTGGATTCGCCAGGCCTGGAACCGCGCCTGACTTTGCTTTGTGTCGCTGACCCGCAACCCGGCAATCGCCCCAACGAAGCCCGCTGCGATGCACTCGGCCGGCTCTGGCTCGGCACCATGCAGAACAACATCGGTTTACAGGGCGAGGACTTGCCCATCGAGCGCCGCTCCGGTGGCTTGTTCCGCATTGATGCCGACGCACGGGTCACGCCGCTGCTCCGAGGGTTGGGCATTCCCAACACCCTATTGTGGAGCGATGACCTGACCCGCGTGTATTTCGCCGACAGCCTCGACCGCACGCTCTATCAACATGTCATTCGCACCGACGGTAGCCTCGAACCTGCGCAAGCCTGGTTCGGCCCCCACGAACGCGGCGGCCCGGATGGTTCGGCGATGGACGCGCAGGGCTATCTCTGGAACGCCCGATGGGACGGCAGCTGTCTGCTGCGATTAAGTCCCGAAGGCCATGTCGATCAAATCATTGAACTGCCGATCAGCCGCCCAACCAGCTGTGTGTTCGGCGGCGAAGACTTGAAAACCCTGTACATCACCAGTGCCGCCAGCCCGTTTAACCATCCGTTGGACGGCGCGGTGCTATCGATTCGGCTCGATGTGCCTGGAAAAACCTGCATCCGGTTTGCCGGATAAATCCCAATATATGAGACGTAAAATTATATATTGAGATTATTTGGTGGTCGGGTTTATAGTCGGCTCCATCAGTTACACGCACTCACACTTAAAAAAACAAAACAGGTGAAGTGATGCAGCGATTTTCTCAAAAGCTTTTCGGCCGGACATCGACAGATGCCCGGTTTTTGTCGTGCCTGAAAAAGGGAGTCTGGATTCATGGCTGAACCTCTTTCCTTGCCACCGGTGCCCGAGCCGCCGAAGGGCGAACGACTGAAAAACAAAGTCGTGCTGTTGACCGGTGCGGCTCAAGGCATCGGTGAAGCCATCGTCGCCACCTTTGTTTCCCAGCAAGCCAAGCTGATCATCAGCGATATCCAGGGCGAGAAAGTCGAAAAAGTCGCGGCCCATTGGCGGGACAAAGGTTTTGACGTCCAGGCGATCAAGGCTGACGTGTCCAGCCAGCAAGACCTGCACGCCATGGCCAGACTGGCCGTCGAACGTCACGGCCGGATCGACGTGTTGGTCAACTGCGCCGGGGTCAACGTGTTCCGCGATCCGCTGGAAATGACCGACGAAGACTGGCGCCGTTGCTTCGCCATCGACCTGGACGGCGCCTGGTATGGCTGCAAAGCCGTGTTGCCGCAGATGATCGAGCAGGGTATCGGCAGCATCATCAACATTGCCTCGACCCATTCCACCCACATCATTCCCGGTTGCTTCCCGTACCCGGTAGCCAAACACGGCTTGCTCGGCCTGACCCGCGCCCTCGGCATCGAGTACGCGCCGAAGGGCATTCGCGTCAACGCCATTGCGCCGGGCTACATCGAAACCCAACTGAACGTCGACTACTGGAACGGTTTTGCCGACCCACATGCTGAGCGTCAGCGGGCGTTTGACCTGCATCCACCGCGCCGCATCGGTCAGCCGATGGAAGTGGCGATGACTGCCGTATTCCTGGCCAGCGATGAAGCGCCATTCATCAATGCCTCATGCATCACCATCGATGGTGGTCGCTCGGTGATGTACCACGACTGAGTAAGTGGATTTCAGCGCGGAACTCCGTCTGAATTCCAATCATCATACGATATGACTATTCGCTTCACGGTTTGACCGCTGCATCGGCTTTCAAATAACGCTCAAAAAAAATAACAAGGAGTCAGCTTATGAATCGTCGTCGTGGGATCCGTTCCCTGTGCTGTGCCGCTTTGGCGGTCACGGCGGTCAGCCTGAGCAGTTCGCTGCTGGCGGCCGAGCAAGTGAAGATCGGTTTTCTGGTCAAGCAGGCGGAAGAGCCCTGGTTCCAGACCGAATGGGCTTTCGCTGAAAAGGCCGGGAAAGAGAAGGGCTTCACCGTGATCAAGATCGCCGTGCCTGACGGCGAGAAAACCCTCTCGGCCATCGACAGCCTGGCGGCCAACGGCGCCAAGGGCTTCGTCATTTGCCCGCCGGACGTCGGCCTCGGCCCGGCCATCGTGGCCAAGGCCAAGCTCAACGGTTTGAAAGTGATGGCGGTCGATGACCGTTTTGTCGATGCCAACGGCAAGTTCATGGAAGACGTGCCTTACCTCGGCATGGCGGCTTTCGAAGTCGGCCAGAAACAGGGTGCCGCCATGGCCACCGAAGCTAAAAAGCGCGGCTGGGACTGGAAAGAAACCTACGCGGTGATCAACACCTTCAACGAACTCGACACCGGCAAGAAACGCACCGACGGTTCGGCCAAGGCGCTGGAAGATGCGGGCTTCCCGAAAGACCACATCCTCTACACCGCACAGAAAACCCTCGACGTACCGGGCAGCATGGACGCCACCAACTCGGCGCTGGTGAAACTGCCCAGCGGTGCGAAAAACCTGATCATCGGCGGCATGAACGACAACACCGTGCTCGGCGGCGTGCGCGCCACCGAAAGCGCCGGGTTTGCGGCGGCCAACGTAATCGGCATCGGCATCAACGGCACCGACGCCATCGGCGAACTGAAAAAGCCTAACAGCGGCTTCTTCGGCTCAATGCTGCCTAGCCCGCACATCGAGGGCTACAACACTGCGGCGATGATGTATGAGTGGGTGACCACCGGCAAAGAACCGCCGAAATACACCGCCATGGACGATGTGACGCTGATCACGCGTGAAAACTTCAAGCAGGAACTGGAAAAGATCGGCCTGTGGAACTGAAGGCCGGTTGATTTCATCGGTGGCCCTGGCGACGGGGCTGCCTGATCTGTGTGATGAGGTGGTTATGCAAGCGCAAACACAAACACAAGAACACCGCGGCGACAGCTTGCGCTTCAACGGGATCGGCAAGACCTTTCCCGGCGTGAAGGCGCTGGACGGCATCAGCTTCGTTGCGCATCCGGGGCAGGTGCATGCCTTGATGGGCGAGAACGGCGCGGGCAAATCGACGCTGCTGAAAATCCTCGGCGGCGCCTACATCCCGAGCAGCGGCGATCTGCAGATCGGCGAGCAGACGATGGTCTTCAAGTCCACCGCCGACAGCATCGCCAGCCGCGTGGCGGTGATCCACCAAGAGCTGCACCTGGTCCCGGAAATGACCGTGGCGGAGAACCTGTTCCTCGGTCACTTACCGGCGAGTTTCGGTCTGATCAATCGCGGCGCCTTGCGCCAGCAAGCATTGGCCTGCCTCAAGGGCCTGGCGGATGAAATCGATCCGCAAGAGAAAGTCGGACGGCTGTCCCTCGGCCAGCGGCAACTGGTGGAAATCGCCAAGGCGTTGTCCCGTGGTGCCCATGTGATTGCGTTTGACGAACCGACCAGCAGCCTCTCGGCCCGAGAGATTGATCGTTTGATGGCGATCATTGGGCGGCTGCGGGACGAAGGCAAAGTGGTGCTCTACGTCTCTCATCGAATGGAAGAAGTGTTCCGCATTTGCAACGCGGTGACGGTGTTCAAGGACGGCCGCTTCGTGCGCACGTTCGAGAACATGAGCGAACTGACCCACGACCAATTGGTGACCTGCATGGTCGGTCGCGACATTCAGGACATCTACGATTACCGCCCACGCCAGCGAGGTGCAGTGGCGATGAAGGTCGACGGGTTGCTCGGGCCGGGCCTGCGTGAGCCGGTAAGTTTCGAGGTGCACAAAGGCGAGATCCTCGGATTGTTTGGCCTGGTAGGGGCAGGGCGCACCGAGTTGTTCCGGATGCTCAGCGGGCTGACGCGCAACACCGCCGGACGCCTGGAGCTGCGCGGTCATGAACTGAAACTGCGTTCACCGCGGGATGCGATTGCCGCCGGGATTTTGCTGTGCCCCGAGGACCGCAAGAAGGAGGGCATCATGCCGCTCTCCAGCGTCGCCGAGAACATCAACATCAGCGCCCGTGGCGCCCATTCCACCTTCGGTTGCCTGTTGCGCGGCCTCTGGGAAAAGGGCAACGCCGACAAGCAGATCGCCGCGCTTAAAGTGAAGACGCCCAGTGCGTCGCAGAAAATCATGTACCTGTCCGGCGGCAATCAGCAGAAGGCCATTCTCGGTCGCTGGCTGTCGATGCCGATGAAAGTCCTGCTGCTCGACGAGCCGACTCGCGGCATCGACATCGGCGCCAAGGCCGAGATCTACCAGATCATCCACAACCTCGCGCAAAGCGGGATCGCGGTGATCGTGGTGTCCAGCGACTTGATGGAAGTCATGGGCATTTCCGACCGCATCCTGGTGCTCTGCGAAGGCGCGCTGCGCGGTGAACTGTCCCGCGACGAAGCGAATGAATCCAACTTGCTGCAACTGGCTTTGCCGCGCCAACGCGCTGACGGCGTGGCGAACTGAGAGGTGACTATGATGACAATCCAAAACAACGCTCTGCCGACCCCGCGCAAACCTCTGGACCTGCGGCGTTTTCTCGACGACTGGGTCATGTTGCTGGCGGCCATCGCGATCTTCCTGGCGTGTACCTTGCTGATCGACAACTTCCTGTCGCCGCTGAACATGCGTGGCCTGGGGCTGGCGATTTCCACCACCGGGATTGCCGCGTGCACCATGTTGTATTGCCTGGCGTCCGGGCATTTCGACTTGTCGGTGGGCTCGGTGATTGCCTGCGCCGGCGTGGTCGCGGCGGTGGTGATGCGCGACACCGACAGCGTGTTCCTCGGTGTTGTCGCTGCGCTGTTCATGGGCCTGATTGTCGGGTTGATCAACGGGATTGTGATCGCCAAGTTGCGGGTCAATGCGTTAATCACCACGCTGGCGACCATGCAGATCGTCCGTGGTCTGGCGTACATTTTTGCCAACGGTAAAGCGGTGGGCGTGTCGCAGGAGCAGTTCTTCGTATTCGGCAACGGCCAGTTGTTCGGCGTGCCGGTACCGATCCTGATCACCATCGTCTGCTTCCTGTTTTTCGGTTGGCTGCTGAACTACACCACCTACGGGCGCAACACCATGGCCATCGGCGGTAACCAGGAAGCGGCGCTGCTGGCCGGGGTGAACGTTGATCGGACCAAAATCATCATCTTCGCCGTGCACGGTTTGATCGGGGCGTTGGCCGGGGTGATTCTCGCCTCGCGCATGACCTCGGGCCAGCCGATGATTGGCCAGGGTTTTGAACTGACGGTGATCTCCGCCTGTGTGTTGGGCGGGGTGTCGTTGAGTGGCGGGATCGGCATGATTCGGCATGTGATTGCCGGGGTGTTGATTCTGGCGATCATCGAAAATGCGATGAACCTGAAAAACATCGATACGTTTTATCAGTATGTGATTCGCGGTTCGATCCTGTTGCTGGCGGTGGTGATTGACCGACTGAAACAACGCTAAATAAATTCACCTGCCTCACACAAAATGTGTGGGGGCAGGAGATCCAGTGTGGGAGCGGGCTTGCTCGCGAAAGCGTCGGCACATTCAATATTGATGTGTCAGACAGACCGCTTTCGCGAGCAAGCCCGCTCCCACATTTGATCTATGATCCTCCTTCCTTCCATCACCTCCCTCAAAAAATTCCTTGCTCGCCCGACCCTGTTTCGGTTATCACTTTGTACATGATTAGACAGGTTCGATTTGACAAGAAACAACGGGTGGTCGACGAACTCATCCGGCGCATCGAAAGCGGCCTCATGGAGGACGGCTTTCTGTTGCCGGGCGAGCATCAGTTGGCTCAAGAATTCAAGGTCAGCCGCGGCACGCTGCGTGAAGCCCTGGCCGAACTGAAGAGGCGCAACTACATCGCCACGCAAAGCGGAGTCGGCTCCATTGTCACCTTCGACGGTGTGGTGCTCGATCAGCGCAGTGGTTGGGCCCAGGCCCTGGCGGACAGCGGGGCGCTGATCAATACCGAAGTGCTGCGGCTCGAGGCGGTCACTCGTCCTGACTTGCTGCCGCGGTTCGGCACCGAGAAGTTCATCACCCTTGATCGTCGCCGCCGTTCCAACGACGGCACGCTGGTGTCCCTCGAACGTTCACTGATGCCCGCCACCGGAGGCCTGGAAAGCCTGCCGCGGGTTGGCCTGATTGATAACTCGCTGACCATCACCCTGGCCGCCTACGGTTACATCGGCGAACGCGGTGATCAGTGGATCGGCGCCGAGCCGTTGAGTGCCGAAGACGCCGACCTGCTCGGTCGTCCGCACGGCACGGTATTCCTCAAGGCCCTGCGCACCACGTACGACCGTCAGGGCCGGTTTATGGAACAGGTCGAAAGCCTGCTCGACCCGGTGCATTTTCGTTTGCACCTGCAATTTGGAGAGTCAAAGTGACCGCGCTCAACCGTGCCTTGGGCGCGTTCTATGGCCTGGCGTTAGGCGACGCCCTGGGCATGCCGACCCAATCCCTGAGCCGTGCCGAAATCAAGGCGCGCTTCGGCGAAATCACTGACCTGGAAGATGCCGGTCCCGATCAACCAATCGCCGCCAACATGCCCAAAGGCTCGATCACCGACGACACCGAACAGGCGATCCTGGTCGGCCAGTTGCTGATTGAAGGCGAGGGCCGGATCGAACCGGCCGTGCTCGCCCAGCGGCTGATCGAGTGGGAAGCCGAGATGCAGGCCAAGGGCTCGCAGGATTTGCTCGGCCCTTCGACCAAACGCGCGATCGAGATGATTCTCGCCGGTCATTCGCCGGAAGAGGCGGGGCGCTACGGCACCACCAATGGCGCAGCGATGCGCATCACCCCGGTCGGGATCGCGGCGGATGTCGCCGATCCGCAGCGCTTCATTAAAGCCGTGGTGCAAGCCTGCCAAGTCACCCACAACACCACGCTGGGGATTTCCAGTGCGGCGGCGGTGGCGGCGGTGGTCTCGGCCGGCATCAATGGCATGGACCTGGGCGAGGCTTTGAACCTGGGCATGCAGATCGCCCAGCAAGCTGAAAGCCATGGTCACTGGGTCGCTGGCGGACGTATCGCCTCGCGGATCAGTTGGGCGCGGACCATCAGCGTCGACAGCGACAAGGCCTTGTTGGCGGACTTGCTGTACGACGTGATCGGCACCTCGGTGGCTTCGCAGGAATCGGTGGTGGTCTCGTTTGCCCTGGCTCAGCAAGTGGCCATTGGCGAGATGAATGCCTTCGAAGCGGTGTGCATGGCCGCCAGTCTGGGCGGCGACACCGACACCATTGCGGCGATTCTCGGCGCAATGCTCGGGGCCTGTCTGGGGCTTGAGAGTTGGCCGGTGGCGATGATCGACGAGATCAAAGCCGTGAATGGTCTGGAGCTTGAACCGTTGGTGAAAGGCCTGTTGGCTTTACGCTGACCGGGCTGACGCCTTCGCGAGCAAGCCCGCTCCCACATTTGATCTGTGCACGACACAAATCCCCTGTGGGAGCGGGCTTGCTCGCGAAGGGCGCGCCGCCGATCTGATTTTTTTACCCGCAACGGAAAGCACGAAGACGGCCAGGACTGCCGGGATGTGATGTCGACTTCCGAAACTGCCCACAACCAAAACAATGGCAACAGGAGCATCCAACATGAGTTCATCGAACGCCGGGCCAAGCGCCGGGCAACTGGAAACCCGCGGTATCGAGCCGGTGCCGGAAAGCGAGTGCAACGGTCATCCGCTGCAACTGTTCTGGGTCTGGTTCGCCGCCAATATTTCAATCCTCGGTCTGCCGTTGGGCGCGACCCTCGTGGCCTTTCGCGGGTTGGCCATCTGGCAGGCGATCATCGTCGCAATCCTTGGTGCAGCCGGTTCGTTCGCGGTGGTCGGGATCATCTCCATCGCCGGCCGTCGTGGTCGCGCACCGAGTCTGACCCTGTCACGAGCGATCTTCGGCGTGCGCGGCAACATCGGCCCGACCGTGGTCTCGCTGATGTCCCGCCTGGGTTGGGAAACGGTCAACACCACCACCGCCGCGTTCGTGTTGTTGTCGTTGTGCTCGATCCTGTTCGGTTCGCCTGTAGAAGCCAAAAGCGCACCCGTGCTGACGCTGATCTTCATTGCGATTTTCGTCCTGTTGACCCTGTCGGTGTCTGGCCTGGGCCACGCTACGTTGTTGGTGATCCAGAAGTGGGCGACCTATGTGTTCGGCGCGCTGAACATTGTGGTCGGCGGTTTCCTCTGCGCGACCATCGACTGGAGCGCGGTGTTCAACGCCACGCCGGCACCACTGAGTGCAATGATCATCGGCGTCGGCACCATGGCGGCCGGCACCGGGATTGGCTGGGCCAACGCTGGCGCGGACATGTCGCGCTATCAGCACCGCAGCGTCAAAGCCGTGCGCCTGGTGGCCTCGGCCGCATTCGGTGCGGGGATTCCGCTGGTGCTGCTGATCACCCTCGGCGGCTTGCTCTCGGTGGGCAATAACGACCTGGCCCAAGCCACTGACCCGATCATCGCGATCCGCGACATGCTGCCGACCTGGATGGCCGTGCCGTACCTGATCACCGCGTTCGGCGGGCTGCTGCTGTCGAACAACCTGTCGGTGTACTCCGCCGGTTTGACCACGCTGACCCTCGGCCTGAAGGTCAAGCGGGTGTACGCAGTGGTGGTTGATATCGTCGCGATCTTCGCCGGCTCGATCTACTTCATGCTGATTGCCGACAGTTTCTACGGTCCGTTCATCACCTTCATTTCCCTGCTGGCAGTGCCCATCACCGCGTGGGTCGGGATCTTCGTGGTCGACCTGATTCATCGTCATTACTACAGCCCCAAAGACTTGCTGGACGTCAGCCCGAGCAGCGCCTACTGGTATCGCGGCGGCATCGAATGGCGCGCCTTCGGTGCGTGGGCATTCGCGATTGTGCTGGGTTTCAGCTTCACCACCATCGGCACCACTGCAGAAAACATCTGGTTCCGCGGCTTCCTGTCCGACTCCTGGCTGGGCCATAACGGCCTCGGCTGGATCGTGACCTTCCTGGTGGCCGGCGGGATTTACTTTGTACTCGGCGGGGCCAAGGATCGTCGCGCTGCACTGATTGAGAACGCTCATGCCTAAGCTGTTGCACACCGGCCAGGTCATCATCGACCTGGTCATGGCCGTGGATAAACTGCCTCAGGCGGGCGGCGACGTGTTGGCGCAATCCGCCAGTTTCGAAGCCGGCGGCGGGTTCAACGTGATGGCTGCGGCCCAGCGTAATGGCTTGCCGGTGGTCTACCTAGGTCGCCATGGCACCGGGCGTTTTGGCGACCTGGCCCGGGAGGCGATGAGGACCGAAGGCATTCGGATCGGCATCACTCACAGCGCCGAGCGCGATACCGGATTGTGCGTCGCGGTGACCGACGCCTCGGCTGAGCGCAGTTTCATTTCCTACATCGGCGCTGAAGGCGAAGTGACTGCTGAAGATTTGGCCAGCGTGCCGGCCGAGGTGGGTGACTATGTCTACGTCAGTGGCTACAGCCTGCTGCATAGCGGCAAGGCCCAGGCGCTGGTGGATTGGGTGCTGGGTTTGCCGAAGGGGATCAACGTGGTGTTCGATCCGGGACCGTTGGTGGATTCGCCGGATGAACCATTGATGCAAGCCTTGCTGGCGCGTATCGATTTGTGGACCAGCAACGGCGTCGAGGCGCTGAAGTTTACCGGCGCGCCAAACATCGCCGAGGCGTTGGATCGGTTGGTCGATCATCTGCCGGCCGAGGTGTTGATGGTGGTGCGCGATGGGCCGCAGGGCTGCTGGATCAGCCAGCGTGGCGAGCGTCAGCACGTGCCGGGGTTCAAGGTTGATGCGGTGGACAGCAACGGTGCCGGGGATGCCCATGCTGGGGTGTTTGTGGCCGGGTTGGCGCAAGGGTTGGCGGCGGTTGAGGCGGCACGGCGGGCAAATGCGGCGGCGGCTTTGGCCGTTACACGGTGGGGGCCGGCGACTTCGCCGGGGGCTGCTGAAGTGGATGCGTTGATCCGTAAGACTTTTGGTGATTGAACCGACGTCTTCGCGGGCAAGCCTCGCTCCTACAGGGGATCGCGTATATCCGTAGGAGCGAGGCTTGCCCGCGAAGGGGCCTTCAAACCCAACACAAATCCTGACCGTCAGCCAGCCTTGCGCAACGCCTCTATCAGCTCTTGCTTACGCATCCCCGACCGCCCCGGAATCTTCTTCGCCCGGGCTTCTTTCATCAAACTGTCGACGGTTTGCGTGTCCCGCGAAGCCTTGCTGTTACGCGAATGACCTTCACGGCTGGCCACCGCCCGACGGGACGACTCTTTACGATCTTCAGATTTGGCACTTGCCGGTTTCCTGCGCCCGGAACCACCGGCCCGTTCGCCGCCGCCCGACTGCTTGTTCACCGTCGCCCAGGCCCGGGCTTCGGCCTCATCCTTCGAAACACCTTTGTGTTCGTAGCTTTCTTCAATGTGCTCGGCCTTGCGTTTTTGCTCGGCGGTGTATTTGTCTTTGCTTCCACGAGGCATGGGATTTCTCCTGGCTTCACGAATTTTTTGAAAGATCGCAGCCTGCGGCAGCTCCTACGGGTATGGCACTACCGTGTAGGGGCTGTGGCAGGCTGCGATCTTTTGATCTTGCTGCGGTTAAACGTCCAACTTGCGCGCCGCCTCAACCCCCGCCGCGCTGAGTTTGATCGGCAAGCTCAGTGAATGCTCGCCAGCCTCGTTACAGGTCACATGACCATGGTGGATCAGTCCGCGATCCTGCAAAGCGGCGAGGGTATTGGCCACGACTTTCTCCCCCCGGTAATTGTCCAGGACCTCCTTGCCCAAACCGCTTGGGTGGGCGTGCAACAGACGGGTCAGGACTTCTTTTTCCAGGTTTTTATCGACGTTCATGGTTACCTCTTTCATGGATGTGGATAGGGTGTTGCGGTACTCGCGTCGGCGAACTATTGGTCGGCACCTTCGGAATCCGAACCACTGGTTGTGGTTTTCGAGCCGATGCCGCTGCCAGCGTTATCGGGTGTCTGGGTGTCCGGCATGTTCATCCCGCCTTGACGGCCGGCGTCGCTGCCCTGGAGTCGCGGGTCAGTGCCCGTGGCTGGCGGCAAACTGCTGTCGATGCCCGAGCCATTGCTGTTCATGCCCGGGGCACCCTGGATGGCCGGGGCTTTGGGTTTTTCGACCGGGTCGGTCGGGCCGGTGCCGGAGGCCATGGTGGCGGCGAAGGCAGTAGAGGACAGCAGGGCAGCGAGAGCGAGGGCGGTCAGCCGGGACATGATCATGGTGTCGTCTCCAATTATTAGAGTCCTTACCTGATGTTGGTCCGCCCCCGATCTGGATTGGTGCCTGATGAATGACGAACGGTCTAGGCTTGCTGCAGCGCTTTGGCGAGTGTAGTTCGACGCCAAAGCAGCCGGCCCACCGTGATCAGCCAGTTCAACGCGGCAATCAGCAAAACGGCAAACAATAATGTCGCCATCCCGTGCTCGACGATGATTTTTCCGGCCAGCAGCGGAAAGCCGAACACGCCGATAAAGTACGACAGGCTGAACAGCAGCAAGGCTTGCGCGGTGGTGCCGGTCGGCGCTTCGTTTGCTGCCAGGCCATTGATCACCGAATAGGTCAGGCCGTAACCGACCCCGAGCATCACCGCCGCCAGCAGGTAAGTGAAGCTGCTATCGACCACGAAGCCGAACATCAGGATCGAACCCATCATCAGCCCCGACAACAGGCAGGACGCCCGGAACGGATCACGCCTGACCACGAAACTGGCGATCAGCATGCGGCTGCTGATGGCCGCACCCATGAACCCGAAAAAGAACAGCGAGTAATCCAGTGCGCGCGACGCTGCGTAACTGGTCTGAAAACTCGACAGTCCACCAAAAACGCACCCGCCGAGACCGACCATGATGATGGGGAACAGCGCTTTGGAGGACAGCACTTGCTGTGCGGCGCCCCAGGAAATTCGCGACACCGCTGTCGGGTTGGTGTGGGCTTTTTTCAGGTGCGAATCCAATCGCCAGAACAGCACCACGCCGATCAGGCTGGCCAGCGCTGCCAGGTAAAACGCCGCTGTCACCGGATAGCCCAACGCGCTGGCGGCGCGACCCAGCAACGGGCCGCTGCCAATGCCGGTCATCATGCTGCCCGACAGCAACGCAAAGTATTTGGCTCGTTGGGACGGCGTGACCAGGCTCGCCACAATGATCGGCCCCAAGGTGTAGAACACGCCCCAGCCGAGCCCCAGCAACAGACCGAAAAACAGCAGCAAGTTACCGAAGCCCGGTGTCAGCGCGAAGCCCAGGCTCGCCGCCACCAGCAATAGACCGAACAGGGCGATCGAACGCGCTGCACCGAGCAGGTCCGATAGATGCCCGGAGACAATCACCGCCGCAAAGGTGCTGAGCATTGCCGCCGAAATCACGCTGCCGGCGTCATGTTCATTACCGCCCCGGGAACCGATCAGCAGCGAGAGCAAAAACGTCGCGCCATAGGACAGCGACAGCAGGTAACTGGCGAGGCAAAACAGGCCGAACAACTTGCTTGAGACCTGGGGTGGGGCGGTAGACATGAGGCGGTTCCTTGACCAGATAAATGAGCGCTTCATCTATCTACCATGCAAGTCGCCGATGTTAGGTCCGAGGTTGCCGATTTCAGGGTTAGCGCGGACCGGAGTAAGGGGTTCAGCAGACGCCGATTTCTTCCTTGAACAGTTCCATGAAACCCTTGAGCCGTTGATGGCGAGTCTGCGCCAGGCGTTGGCCTGTGGTCGTCTGGAAACCGTCCGCCAGGTGCAGCAGCTTGGTCTGGAAATGATCGAGGCAAAAGCGCTTGTCGTCGTAGTCCCGCGCCTTGGCTTCCGGGTCTTGCGGGTCGTACAGCGCACTGCCCATGCGCCCGGCGATATAGAACGTTCTGGCGACACCGAGCATGCCGAGGGAATCGAGACGGTCGGCGTCCTGCACTATTTTGGCTTCGAGGGTGGTCGGGGCGATGTTGGCGGAAAAGCTGTGGGCTTCGATGGCGTGGGCGACGGCAGCGATTTTTGTGTTTGGCCAATCCAGTGTCGTCAGTAGCGTTGCGGCTTTTTCTGCTGCCAATCGAGACGCCTGGGAACGCAGGGGCGAGTTCTTTTCCACCGCCACGCAATCGTGCAGCAACACCGCCGCCAGCAGCACTTCTAGATCTCCGCCTTCTTGCGCATGAAGCGTGCGTACGTTGTGCCATACCCGCTGCAAGTGCGACAGGTCGTGGGCGCCGTCCTCCGAGGGTTCCAGCGCGTGGGGCAGCAGTGTATCGGCGAGGGTTTGCAGTGGTACGAAAGCGGCGGCGGTCATAAACATCCTTTTGGTCATGCGCGGTAAAAATGTGGGAGCGGGCTTGCTCGCGAAAGCGGTTTCACATTCAAAGTTCATGTGTCTGGAAGACTGCTTTCGCGAGCAAGCCCGCTCCCACACAAGGCCCAACAAAGCCATTTGTAGGGTACTTTTTGCATTCCCATATGACGAGCGCCGATTACCGCCTTAGTATGGCGTTTTCAACTTCTGACAAGGCACGTCCATGACGATCGAGATCCGCCCGGCGACCCCCAGCGATGCACCGCAAATTCTCGCGTTCATCACTGAACTGGCCGACTACGAACGTGCCCGCCACGAAGTCATCGCCAGCGTTGCCGACATCGAGCGCAGCCTGTTCAGCGAAGGCGCCACCGCCCACGGCCTGATCTGCCTGCGGGACGGTTTACCGATTGGTTTTGCGGTGTTCTTCTTCAGCTATTCCACCTGGCTCGGCAGCAATTGCCTGTACCTCGAAGACCTCTACATCACCCCCGAACAACGCGGCGGTGGCGCCGGCAAAACGTTGCTGCGCCACTTGGCAAAAATCGCCTGCGCCAATGATTGCGGGCGTTTTGAATGGAGCGTGCTGGACTGGAACAAACCGGCCATCGACTTCTACAAATCCCTCGGCGCGCAACCACAGGAAGAGTGGGTGCGGTATCGGATGGATGGGACGGTGCTCCGGGAATTTGCCGAAGGTGGATGATGGCAATCTGATGATTTTGTTGTGCCGACCGCTCTAGTCCGGCATTGTGCGCGCCTTTTGCGCGCTCACGGACGACACTTGCAATGCATTTGGCACTCTATCTCCACGCCCGTGGCGTCTTCGCCGTGAGCGACATGGCTATCTCCCCGCCATTACTTATAACTCATGAGCAAGGAGCTTTGACTTGAGTGGAAAACCCGCCGCGCGTGTAACCGACCCTACCGCGTGCCCATTGCCAGGCCATGGCACCAACCCGATCGCTTCTGGCTCCCCGGACGTATTCTCGCCGCCGCCCGCATGACCGACAAATCCGCCTGCGGTAGCCCGATTACCGGCGCGGTGTCCGGCACGGTGTTCATCAACGGTCTCAACGCCGCCACCCTCGACAGCACCGGTGGTCACGGCAACGTGGTAATCGGTGGCTCCGGGACTGTGATTATTGGCCAGAGTGGCGGCGGGGCTGCGTTTAGTGGGTTGTTGCCGATGCCGGTGCATTTCACTGACAGGCTACAGGTGGTTAACGAGGCCTCTGGAGAACCGGTGCCTTATCACCCTTACACCATTCAGCGTGGCGACGGCAGCGAAGAGCATGGGATTACGGACGTGTCCGGATTCACCCACACCGTCAGTTCGCATCTGGCTGAAACTATCAAACTGTTTGTGGAGTGATCGGGATGGCAGGTGCAGCGCCGGCGGTGAAGGAAGAACTGCCAAAAAGAGAAGTAAAAACTCACACGTTAACGTGCAAGACCGACCAATCCGTCAAGCCGGTTCCTGTGGCCTTGCGCGATTTGGTCATATTCTTTATTGGCGGTGCGGGCGATCAGGAAAGTTACTACGGGACGGGGCCGAATAATAATATTGACTATGTCCGAAAGATCACCATTGACGATGCAACGCAGTTGAATATATTGAAGCGCTGCCCGTCCTGGCCGCTCAGTTATAACGCGTTTATCAGTGATGAAGATCTCGAAAAGAACGTACTGAGCCGGATACCAAATTGTTCCACTGCGATTTACATTGTGGGCCATAGCCTGGGAGGCTGGAACAGGTGCTCACCTGTCCAGTGTGCTGACGGATAAAGGCTTTAAAGTAAAAATGTTAATGACGCTGGACCCGGTAGGCGAAGGCAAGATTGTCTACGGCATTTCCAATATCTACCGGCGCGAGCCTAAACCCAAGGCTGACTACTGGTTGAATATCCCGGCTGCCGCCGTCGACTGGAACGTGTCGGACCTGGTTGCCGACTTTGGTGAACAGTGGGAAGTGACGCAAGGCCCTAATGTCATGGGTCGCGTTGACGTCAATCATGCGGATGCCGACAGGATGTTTTTGCAAATACTGCCCGGCGGCAAATCGGCTCGACAAATATTTTATGAATCAATTTTGATCTATTTCAGGAAGTAAGTCCGGGTGCGCAAGGTTCTTCTATGTCTATTTATATTGATGAGTGCCGGATGCTCGTTAAATCACGGAAAACCAGAGGCCACTCTCGAGTATTTGAGTGTGGAGGAGCTTCGTAATACTGGGCTCTATCAGATTTATTTCAGCTCTGACGTCGATGTTCTGCAGTTGTTTAAGTCCAGGATTGGTCAGGGGCTTGTCTGTGCGTTGGAAGATGACCTCGACTTTACCGAAGCCCATCACATAAAACGTTCTGGTTTTGGTCTGGTAGAACCCGTGGCGGGCGATCTGCCGTTGCGGTATCGCGCGAATGTCATTTTCAGGGAATCGGAAAGTGGCAAGGGCGGGGAAAATTATCTAGACGGTGAAACCTTGGTCCCGCTGTTGAAACGATGCGATTTTATTTCATGTGTATTTAGAGTCCAGACCACAACCTACAAGACGTACTTCTCAAAGGTTATGCGCGTCCCGACGAGTGAGTTGCTAAAAGCGGCGACGAAACAGTAAACGCGAGCATCTGCCACAAGGCTCACTTGCGCAAATACAAGCGGTACCTGCATCGCCCGCCACGTGTTTGCCCGCCTCTAACGGCCCAGCCATTTGGCGCTTGTCGTACTACTATCTGAAAGCTCTCCGGCCTTGATCTCATCGAGGCCGCTCTGCATTGCACATAATCCCTGATTGAATGCCGAAATCTGCGCCGGCGGGTATTTTTTTTGTTATTGGATATCCCATAATATGGGAATGATATTTATATATTGAGATTTTCCCGCGTCCGGGTTTATAGTCCAGCTCACTCACTGCCAAAAACAAAACAGGTGAAGCGATGCTGGCGCAATTGATCGCGCTCGATTGGGGGACAACCTCATTACGTGCTTACAAACTCGCCGCGGGTGGCCAGGTGCTGGAACAGCGTTCGCTGTCGTCCGGCATCATGCAATTGCCACGCACGCCGCGAATCATCAACGGCCAGGAATGCACCAACGGTTTTGAACTGGCGTTCGATGAGGCCTGCGGTGACTGGCTCGATGCCCAACCCGATTTGCCGGTGATTGCCTGCGGCATGGTCGGCAGCGCCCAGGGCTGGCGCGAAGCAGCCTACTGCGACACGCCGGCAAACGTCGCTAATCTCGGAACTTCCCTACAAACCGTTCGCAGTCTTCGCGGTGTCGATGTGCACATCGTGCCGGGCGTGATTCAGCGTTCGCGTCTGCCGAACGTGATGCGCGGCGAAGAAACCCAGGTCCTTGGCGTGTTGCAGAATCTGCCGAGCGGGGCGGGCAACGATCTGTTGATCGGTTTGCCGGGCAGCCATTCGAAATGGGTCGAAGTGGCCGATGGCTGCATCGTTCATTTCGACACCTTCATGACCGGCGAAGTCTTCGCCGTGCTCAGTGAACACAGCATTCTCGGGCGCACCCAGCAACAGGGCGCGTCGTTCGATGGCCCGGCGTTTGACCGTGGTGTGCAAGTGGCCTTGTCGGCGGACGGCGAGATCGGGCCGCTGTCGACGTTATTCAGCGCCCGCAGCCTCGGGCTGACCGGCGAACTCAGCGCCACGGCCCAGCCGGACTATCTGTCCGGCCTGTTGATCGGCCATGAACTGTCGGCCCTGGCCAATGTTCAGCGGCGCCGACGCAACAGCGTGCACCTGCCCTCGATCATTCTTATTGGTAATTCACAACTCTGTGCCCGCTACAGCCGGGCCCTCGACGCTTGCGGCTTTGCCCGAGTGACGCTGGCCGAGCAAGCCACCGAGCACGGGTTGTGGCAACTGGCGGTTGCCGCCGGACTGATCAAACACAACCCATCCCGTTAAACCTGACTGGAGGTCTGACATGCTCAAGCAAGCCCTGGCGCAAAACGGCCTGATCGCGATTCTGCGTGGCCTGCGCCCGCAGGAAGCAGCGGCCATCGGAAACGTCCTGTATTCCGCCGGATTTCGCGTCATCGAAGTGCCGCTTAATTCCCCCGAGCCGTACGAAAGTATCCGCATCCTGCGCAGCACCTT
Source organism: Pseudomonas sp. ASL4 (assembly GCF_056680395.1). Taxonomy (NCBI): domain Bacteria; kingdom Pseudomonadati; phylum Pseudomonadota; class Gammaproteobacteria; order Pseudomonadales; family Pseudomonadaceae; genus Pseudomonas; species Pseudomonas sp. ASL4. The sequence goes on from NZ_CM155280.1 coordinate 2,635,420, forward strand.
GCCCGCCGATTGCCTGATCGGCGCAGGCACAGTGCTGACGCCGGAACAGGTCGAGCTAGTGAAAGCGGCGGGCGGCCAGGTGATCGTCATGCCCCACAGCGATCCCAAGGTGTTGCGCGCGGCGAAGGCGGCGGGGTTGTTCTTGTCGCCGGGTGTAGCGACGCCGACTGAAGCCTTTGCTGCATTGGCCGAAGGCGCGGATGTGCTGAAGATGTTCCCGGCCGAGCAGATGGGCCCAGCCGTAGTGAAAGCCTGGCTCGCCGTGTTGCCCGCCGGAACTATTTTGGCGCCGGTCGGCGGGATTACGCCGGACAACATGCAGGTGTTTATTGACGCTGGCGTCAAAGGCTTTGGTCTCGGTTCCGGGTTGTTCAAACCGGGCATGACGCCTGAAGACGTCGCGGTAAATGCCAAGGCCTACGTCGCGGCATGGAACGCTCTGCGTTAAGACTTTTTGGCGCCGAGCGCGCTGCATCTAATAAGAGAGGCAAAAGATGAAAATCACCAAACTGACCACCTTCATCGTCCCGCCACGCTGGTGCTTCCTCAAGATCGAAACCGACGAAGGCGTGACCGGTTGGGGCGAGCCCGTGGTCGAGGGCCGCGCCCACACGGTTGCGGCTGCCGTCGAGGAATTGTCCGACTACCTGATCGGCAAAGACCCACGCAACATCGAAGATATCTGGACCGTGCTGTACCGCGGCGGCTTCTACCGCGGCGGCGCGATCCACATGAGCGCTCTGGCCGGTATTGACCAGGCGTTGTGGGACATCAAGGGCAAAGCCTTGGGCGTCTCGGTCAGTGACTTGCTGGGCGGACAGGTGCGCGACAAGATCCGCGTGTATTCGTGGATCGGCGGCGACCGCCCGGCAGACACCGCGCGTGCAGCGAAAGAAGCGGTCGAGCGCGGTTTCACTGCGGTGAAAATGAACGGCACTGAAGAGCTGCAATTCCTCGACTCCTTCGAGAAAGTCGATCTGGCCCTGGCCAACGTCGCCGCCGTGCGTGACGCGGTCGGCCCGAACGTCGGCATCGGCGTCGACTTCCATGGCCGGGTCCACAAACCCATGGCCAAGGTGCTGATGAAGGAACTTGATCCGTACAAATTGATGTTCATCGAAGAGCCGGTGCTCAGCGAAAACTACGAAGCGTTGAAGGAACTGGCGCCGCTGACCAGCACCCCGATTGCCCTCGGTGAGCGGTTGTTCTCCCGTTGGGATTTCAAACGGGTGCTCAGCGAAGGCTACGTCGACATCATTCAGCCCGATGCGTCCCACGCCGGTGGCATCACCGAAACCCGCAAGATCGCCAACATGGCCGAAGCCTACGATGTGGCGCTGGCGCTGCATTGCCCATTGGGCCCGATCGCGCTCGCGGCGTGCCTGCAACTGGACGCGGTTTGCTACAACGCATTCATCCAGGAACAGAGCCTGGGCATCCACTACAACGAGAGCAACGACCTGCTGGATTACGTCAAGGATCCGCGGGTGTTCGATTACGACAAAGGCTTCGTGAAAATCCCGAATGGCCCAGGCCTGGGGATTGAGATTAACGAGGAATACGTCATCGAACGCGCGGCAGTCGGCCACCGCTGGCGCAACCCGATCTGGCGCCATGCCGATGGCAGTTTTGCGGAGTGGTGAGTTCGCTCTGACTCAACACAAATCCAATGTGGGAGCGGGCTTGCTCGCGAATGCGGTGTGTCATTCAGCATCGATTTCGACTGACAAACCGCATTCGCGAGCAAGCCCGCTCCCACAGGGTTTCAGCGCCAGTCTTTAGATCGCCTTCAATAAACATAAGAAGAGGCACACCCCATGCAACCGCAAACCCTCACCGGGCAGGCGACGTTGGTGACGCCCAGTCGCAAGCGTTTTTTCATTATGGTGCTGCTGTTTATCACGGTGGTGATCAACTACCTGGACCGCAGCAACCTGTCGATTGCCGCCCCGGCGCTGACCAGCGAACTGGGCATCGACCCGATCCATGTCGGGCTGATTTTCTCGGCGTTCGGTTGGACTTATGCGGCCATGCAGATCCCCGGCGGCTGGCTGGTGGATCGCGTCCCACCACGAATTCTCTACAGTGTTGCACTGCTGCTATGGTCGCTGGCCACGGTGATGCTCGGCTTTGCCGCCAGCTTCATCGCGTTGTTCGTCCTGCGCATGGCGGTGGGTGCGCTGGAAGCCCCGGCGTATCCGATCAACAGCCGTGTAGTTACCACCTGGTTCCCTGAACGCGAACGCGCCACGGCCATTGGTTTCTACACCTCCGGGCAGTTTGTCGGGCTGGCGTTTCTCACGCCGGTACTGGCCTGGCTGCAACACCAATACGGCTGGCACATGGTGTTCGTCAGCACCGGTATCGTCGGCATTATTTGGGCGGTGATCTGGTACGCGGTATATCGCGAGCCTCGGGATTTCAAGGGCGCCAACGACGCTGAAATCGACCTGATCCGCGAGGGCGGCGGGCTGGTGGATATCCAGGCCGAGCAAGCCAAAGTCAAAGCCAAATTCAGTTGGATCGACCTCGGGATTGTCCTGAGCAAACGCAAACTCTGGGGCATTTACCTCGGCCAGTTCTGCCTCAACTCGACGTTGTGGTTCTTTCTGACATGGTTCCCGACCTACCTGGTGAAATATCGCGGCATGGACTTCATCAAGTCTGGCTTGCTGGCGTCGCTGCCGTTTCTCGCGGCGTTTGTCGGCGTGCTGTGTTCCGGGTTCTTTTCGGACTTCTTGATCCGTCGTGGTTACACCGTCGGTTTCGCCCGCAAGCTGCCGATCATTGGCGGCCTGCTGATTTCCACCTCGATCATCGGCGCCAACTTCGTCGAGTCGACGCCGCTGGTGATTGCCTTCCTCGCGTTGGCGTTCTTTGGTAACGGCCTCGCGTCGATCACCTGGTCGCTGGTCTCGACCCTGGCCCCGGCGCGGTTGCTCGGGCTGACCGGCGGGGTGTTCAATTTCATTGGCAACCTGTCGGCGATTACCACGCCGATTGTCATCGGTTTCCTCGCCAGCGGTGATTCGTTTGCCCCGGCGATTACCTACATCGCGGTTCTCGCATTGATTGGTGCGCTTTCCTACGTGTTGCTGGTCGGCAAGGTCGAACGTATCAAGTTGTAGTCGCAGCCGTCGGGCGACCATAATGCCGCCCGTTCACTCGCTCAACGGTAAAGGCTGGATATGCAGGAAGACGCCCCAAAAATCGCCAAGGACGCCGCGCCGACCGGCACCCAGACACTGCTTCGTGGTTTGGGTGTGGTTCAGGCCGTGGCCAGTGGCGCCCGCGATCTCAAGGAAATCGCCCGACTGATCGGCACCACGCGTAGCACCACCCATCGTCTGGCCAGTTGCCTGGTGGACGAGCGTTACCTGCGTGTGGTCCCGCAAGTCGGTTATTTGCTGGGGCCGAAGCTGATCGAGCTGGGTTTCCAGGCGCGCGAAGAGTTGCCATTGGTGACCTTGGCCGGGCCGTATCTGGATGAGTTGTCGGCATTGACCGGCGACACCGTTCACTTGGCGATTCGTGAAGGCGATGAGGTGCTGTACCTGCATAAGAATCCGGGGCGCAACGGCCCGGAAATGCGTTCGCGGGTTGGCCATCGTATGCCGTTGGCGCGCACCGGGATCGGCAAGGCGCTGATGCTCGATGACACGCAGGAAGACTGGAAACGGCTGTACGAAGTCAGCCTGCCGGCGGGTGGGAAAAGTCAGTTCTGGCCGCAGCACCCGGAGCAGTCCTGGGAGCAATTTCAGCAGCGCATGGTTGAATATGTGGCGGGCGGTTACGCGTTCGATCTGGAAGACAACGAACCGTCGATCCGCTGCGTGGCAGCGCCGATCCGTGATGCCAGCAAGCGCATCGTTGCTGGCATCAGCATCGCCAGTACGGTGCCGTACATGCCGCTGGAAAAAATGGCCGAGCTGATTCCCCTGATCAAAGGGGTCACGGCTCGGCTCTCGGCGGAGCTCGGCGCTAAAGTCTGATCAGACCTTGAGCGTCGCCATGTCGATCACGAAGCGGTACTTCACGTCACCGGCAATCATGCGGGTGAACGCTTCGTTGATCTGATGGATGTTGAGCATCTCGATGTCGCAGGTGATGTTGTGCTCGGCGCAGAAATCCAGCACTTCCTGGGTTTCTGCGACGCCACCGATCAGCGAGCCGGCCAGCACTCGACGACCCAACACCAGTTTGGCTGCATGCACCGGCGGATCGACCGGTTCGATCAAGCCCACCAGAATGTGCACACCGTCGAAACGGAGTGTATCGAGGTAGGGATTGAGGTCGTGCTGCACCAGAATGGTGTCCAGCAGGAAGTTGAAATGGCCGGCCGCAGCTTTCATCTGCTCAGCATCGGTGGACACAATCACGTGGTCCGCGCCCTGACGGCGAGCTTCTTCAGCCTTGCTCGCCGAGCGGGTGAACAACGTCACTTCAGCGCCCATGGCCTTGGCGAACTTGATGCCCATGTGGCCGAGGCCGCCCATGCCGAGAATCCCGACCTTGTCGCCTGCCTTCACGCCGTAGTGCTTGAGCGGCGAGTAAGTGGTGATACCGGCGCAGAGAATCGGCGCGGCACTGGCCAGGTCGAGTTTTTCCGGAATGCGCACCACGAAGTGCTCGCTGACCACGATGCTGTCGGAGTAGCCGCCCATGGTGTTGCTGCCATCGACCCGGTCCGGGGTAGCGTAAGTCATGGTCGGGCCTTCGAGGCAGTATTGCTCGAGGTTGGATTGGCAGGCTTCGCAGCTGCGGCAGGAATCGACCATGCAACCGACGCCGACCAGATCGCCGATTTTGTGCTTGGTCACGTTCGTACCGATGGCGGTAACTTTACCCACGATCTCGTGGCCAGGCATCAGCGGGTAAACGGCAATGCCCCATTCGTTGCGTGCCTGGTGGATGTCGGAGTGGCAGACGCCGCAGTAGAGAATCTCGATCGCCACGTCGTCGGCCCGAGGGCTGCGGCGTTCAAATTTCACGGGGGCGAGGGGAGTGGTGGCCGACTGGGCGGCGTATCCGATAGCGGTGTACATGAGGAACCTCGCAAAAGCGGTGACAGGTGAGGTGGGCCATTCTGGGCGTGGTGCCTGAGGGCGGCCATGGCGATTCCTCCGGGTGTCATGCCTAATCCTCCGGCATGTGCCTCGGATTGGTCGCATTGGTCCTCAGACCTGCGATGATGTTTTCATCCCGATTTCTGCAACTTTTTCTGTGATGAACTTCCCATGTTGTTGACCCGTCATCTCGATGCCAATGCCACGTTGGTTTCACTGCTCCAACCTCTGACCAATCGCGACGGTTTCGCCCCGACGGCGTTGCCGGGTGTGCAGGTGTTGCGCGCCAGTTGCGATGTGGCCCGTGGTCCGCAGATCTATGAGCCGAGCCTGGTCATCATCGTTCAGGGCAGCAAACTGGCGTATTTGGGGGCTCGTACGCTGGAATATGGCGCCGGGCATTATCTGATTCAGGCGCTGCCGGTGCCGTTCGAGTGCGAAACCTTTGCCGCGCCGGAGGGGCCGATGCTGGGGATTTCCATCGCCATCGACCGGGTACTGCTTGGCGAATTGGTGTTGGCCATGGGGCTGGTGTCGGGGCGTAACATTCCTGCGCAGACACTGGAGTCCATGACCTCGACGGTGCTCGATGATGGCATGCGCGGTTGCGTGGAGCGGTTGTTGCGCTGTCTGCACGATCCGCTGGAATGCCAGATCATGGGCCAGGCGCGTTTGCGGGAATTGTTGTTCGTCGCATTGCGTGGTCCGCAGGCTGATGTATTGCGCGCGCTGGTGGAGCAACAGGGGCAGTTCGCGCGGATTGCGGCTTCACTCAACCATCTGCACGGGCATTTCACCGAGCCTTTGAATGTCGAGACCCTGGCCAGTTGCGCGAACATGAGTGCGTCGACCTTTCATGAGCATTTCAAGCGCAGCACGTTGTTGTCGCCAGTGCAGTATTTGAAGCGCTTGCGGTTGCTCAAGGCGCAGCAGTTGTTGATGTCGGAAGGGTTGGGCGTGGCGCAGGTCGCGCACCGGGTGGGGTATCAGAGTACGTCGCAGTTCAGTCGCGAGTACAAGCGCTACTTTGAGCGTAATCCTGGGGATGAGCGCGCTGCTTGAGTTGACGTTGATTCCCTGTGGGAGCGAGCTTGCTCGCGATGGCGGTGGGTCAGCTTGCATTGATGTTGAATGATAAGTTGCTATCGCGAGCAAGCTCGCTCCCACAGGGGGCTTGTGTTGTTGCTTGAATCGTGGGCAACAAAAAGGCCCCCATTTCGGGAGCCTTGATGTTCAAGCGTTCGGCTTACATGTTCGGGTAAGTCGGGCCGCCAGAGCCTTCCGGTGCCACCCAGGTGATGTTCTGCGAAGGGTCCTTGATGTCGCAGGTCTTGCAGTGAACGCAGTTCTGGGCGTTGATCTGGAAGCGCTTCTCGCCGTCTTCCTTGGTCACCACTTCGTACACGCCGGCCGGGCAATAACGCTGGGCGGGCTCATCGTACAGCGGCAGGTTTTTGCTGATCGGGATGCTCGGGTCGGTCAGCTTCAGGTGGCACGGTTGCTCTTCTTCGTGGTTGGTACCGGAGATGAACACCGAGCTGAGTTTGTCGAAGCTGATCTTGCCGTCCGGTTTCGGGTAGTCGATCTTCTTGCAGTCCGCCGCGAGCTTCAGGCAAGCGTAATCCGGCTTGGTGTCGTGCAAGGTGAACGGCAGTTTGCCGCCGAAGATGTTCTGGTCGAGCCAGTTGAAACCGCCACCAACGATAGCGCCGAACTTGTGGATCGCCGGGCCGAAGTTGCGGCTGGCGAAAAGTTCATCGTAGAGCCAGCTCTTCTTGAAGGCGTCGACGTAGGTGGTCAGCTCTTCGGTGCCGTCCTTGTCAGCGAACAACGCCTCGGCCACCGATTCAGCGGCGAGCATGCCGGACTTCATCGCGGTGTGGCTGCCTTTGATCTTGGCGAAGTTCAGGGTGCCGAGGTCGCAACCGATCAGCGCGCCGCCCTTGAAGACCATTTTCGGCAGCGAGTTCAGGCCGCCCTTGGCGATCGCGCGAGCGCCGTAGCTGATGCGTTTGCCGCCTTCCAGATACTGCTTGAGCACCGGGTGATGCTTGAGGCGCTGGAATTCATCGAATGGCGACAAGTAAGTGTTGCTGTAGGAAAGATCGACGATCAGACCGACCACCACCTGGTTGTTTTCCAGGTGATAGAGGAACGAGCCCCCGGTGTTCTCGGTGCCCATGATGTCCAGCGGCCAACCGGCGGTGTGCACCACCAGGCCTGGCTGATGCTTGGCCGGGTCGATTTCCCAGATTTCTTTCAGGCCAATGCCGTAGTGCTGGGCGTCGGCTTCGCTGTCGAGGTTGAAGCGCTTGATCAGTTGCTTGCCGATGTGGCCACGGCAACCTTCGGCGAACAGCGTGTACTTGCCACGCAGTTCCATGCCTGGGGTGTACAGGCCTTCTTTCGGATGGCCTTCGCGGTCAACGCCCAGATCACCGGTGATGATCCCGCGGACTACGCCGTTCTCGTCGAACAGCGCTTCCTGAGCGGCGAAGCCTGGGTAGATTTCTACGCCCAGGTTCTCGGCTTGCTGGGCCAGCCAGCGGCACAGGTTGCCCAGGGAGATAATGTAGTTGCCTTCGTTGTGCATGGTCTTGGGCACAAGGAGGTCTGGAATTTTTTGCGCGCTGTCGGCGTTCTTGAGAACGAAGATGTCATCGCGGGTGACCGGCGTGTTCAGCGGGGCGCCGAGTTCTTTCCAGTCCGGGAACAATTCGTTCAGGGCGCGGGGTTCGAACACCGCACCGGACAGGATGTGAGCACCGACTTCGGAGCCTTTTTCGACCACGCAGACGCTGATTTCCTTACCGGCTTCGGCGGCTTTCTGCTTCAAGCGGCAAGCGGCGGAAAGACCCGCGGGGCCGGCACCGACGATGACCACGTCGAATTCCATGTATTCGCGTTCCACAGGTTATCTCCTACTCAAGGCTCAACAGTTTTTTTTCTAATATGGAGGTTTGGTGTCGCATCCATGAACCCCAGCGCAATGCCGGAAGTGGACAATCGATGAACCACCTTTCTCTCTAGGTGGCGCATTATATCTACACCACTCCTAGCGTCCAATACAAACGTTTGTTTGAATCGGCTCCAGGCCAGAGAAATCAAAGTAACTCGGCTTATGACTGGCCATTTTGCCGTATTGACCGGAATAGGCGTTCCGGTCAAGATACGGGCGGTTTTGCGCTCGCCGTAGGCTGACTGTTGGTTTCAAGAGCACCTCTAAAGACAGGGCGATGGCAGTACAAGGTGATGCGCAGCGAAGATTCGGCGCGCAGTTTACACGCCGCGGTAATGAATGACTCGTCAGTCACCACTGACGAACGGTCGTCATCTACTGCGAACAGTGTCACCCCGTTCAGATGCCAGCGTTTTTAGAGGTGCCCTTGCGCCCACGAGCATCAACCGCCAGGTTCGCCTAGGCGACTTTCTTTTCACCGGAGAGTAACGAGGAATCCATGAAGGTTCTTGTAGCTGTCAAACGCGTTGTGGATTACAACGTCAAGGTTCGCGTCAAGGCGGACAATTCCGGCGTCGACCTCGCCAACGTGAAGATGTCGATGAACCCGTTCTGCGAAATCGCAGTGGAAGAAGCCGTACGCCTGAAAGAGAAAGGTGTTGCGACTGAAATCGTCGTCGTCTCGATCGGCCCGTCCACCGCCCAAGAGCAACTGCGCACCGCGCTGGCTCTGGGTGCCGACCGCGCCATCCTCGTCGAATCCGCTGAAGATCTGACGTCCCTGGCCGTTGCCAAACTGTTGAAAGCTGTTGTCGACAAGGAACAGCCTCAGCTGGTGATCCTCGGCAAACAAGCCATCGACAGCGACAACAATCAGACTGGCCAGATGCTCGCTGCATTGAGCGGCTACGGTCAGGGCACGTTCGCGTCCAAAGTCGAAGTGTCCGGCGACAGCGTTGCCGTGACCCGTGAAGTCGACGGCGGCGCGCAGACCGTTTCCCTGAAACTGCCGGCCATCGTCACCACCGACCTGCGTTTGAACGAGCCGCGCTACGCGTCCCTGCCAAACATCATGAAAGCCAAGAAGAAGCCTCTCGAAGTGCTGACTCCTGACGCTTTGGGCGTTTCCACCGCCTCCACCAACAAGACCGTGAAAGTCGAAGCGCCGGCTGCACGCAGCGCGGGTATCAAGGTCAAGTCGGTGGCTGAACTGGTCGAGAAACTGAAAAACGAAGCGAAGGTAATCTAATCATGACTATCTTGGTAATCGCAGAACACGACAACAAGGTAGTGGCCCCGGCCACCCTGAACACCGTGGCTGCCGCTGCGAAAATCGGTGGCGACATCCACGTATTGGTCGCTGGCCAGAACGTTGGCGCCGTGGCTGAAGCCGCCGCGAAAATCGCAGGCGTGGCTAAAGTGCTGGTGGCCGACAACGCCGCCTACGCTCACCAACTGCCGGAAAACGTCGCTCCTCTGGTTGCAGAGTTGGGCGCTGGTTACAGCCACATCCTGGCTGCCGCGACTTCCAACGGTAAAAACATCCTCCCGCGCGTTGCCGCTCAGCTGGACGTTGACCAGATCTCCGAGATCATCTCGGTCGAAAGCGCTGACACCTTCAAGCGCCCGATCTATGCCGGTAACGCCATCGCTACCGTTCAATCGAACGCTGCGGTCAAAGTGATCACCGTGCGTGCCACCGGTTTCGACCCGGTTGCCGCTGAAGGTGGTTCGGCTTCGGTTGAAGCGGTTGCTGCTGCTCACGACGCTGGCACTTCCAGCTTCGTTGGCGAAGAACTGGCCAAGTCCGATCGTCCGGAACTGACCGCTGCCAAAATCGTCGTTTCCGGCGGCCGCGGCATGCAGAACGGCGACAACTTCAAACACCTGTACGCCCTGGCCGACAAGCTGGGCGCGGCAGTCGGCGCTTCCCGCGCTGCGGTCGACGCAGGTTTCGTACCCAACGACATGCAGGTCGGTCAGACCGGCAAGATCGTTGCTCCACAGCTGTACATCGCGGTCGGTATCTCCGGCGCGATCCAGCACCTGGCCGGCATGAAAGACTCCAAAGTGATCGTTGCGATCAACAAGGACGAAGAAGCGCCGATCTTCCAGGTGGCCGATTACGGCCTGGTGGCAGACCTGTTCGAAGCAATCCCTGAGTTCGAGAAACTGGTCTAATCCAGTCGCTTGACTTATAAAGAGCCCGACCTTTTGGTCGGGCTTTTTTTTGTTCCGAATTTGAGTGGGAGAGTTTTGCCATGGATCTGCGCCGCCTATGTGGCTGGTCATTGCTGATGGGATTGGCGGTTTTTCCAGGGCTAACTGTCGCCGCGGGCAAGTGTGAGCGCCTGGTGGTCACCGGCAGCCCGGATGCGCCGCCTTATCTGTGGCAAGACCTGCAAAACCCCAAACATCTGATCGGTGCCAGTGCTGACTTGTTGCAGCAAGTGGCGGGGGAGTTGGGCATCAAGGTCGAAATGCTCTACGCCGGCAAACGCTCCCAGGCTCTGGACGAAGTGCGCAGCGGACGCATGGACATGCTGGCGGACGCACCGTTGACGTTCAATGAGCTGGAAAATCTCGATTACATCTACCCGCCGCTGCTGGAAAACGACTATCTGGTCTGGACTCGCAAAGGCTCGACCTTGACCTACAGCGAGGCGAAAGACCTGCACGGACATCCCGGCGCCGTGTCGGAAAAGGCTCGATTGACCCAGGAATTCGGCACTTTCGCCGAGCAGCAATTAACCCTCAGCCGTACTCCAAACCTGACCCAGGCCTTTCAGAAATTGCTGTTGGGGGAGGTGGAATATGTACTCGCCGGGCGCTACGCGGGCATGGCCGCCGCGCAGGCATTGGGCATGGTCAATGACCTGCAGGCATTCCCGCAGCCGGTCGACAAACCTGGCCTGTTCCTCGCGGTTTCCCATAACTCCGCCTGCAACGATCCTTGGTTGCGCGGACAGCTGGCCAAAAAGATGACAGAATTGCCCGCGTCCGGACTGACGGAAGCCGTGCTGCAACGCAATATCGAGCGCTGGAAGGCGCAACAACAGCAACTGCAGCCACAACCCGCCAGTACCCCAAAACAGTAGGGATTTTTAGTGAGTATTCGACCTCTTTTCGCTGCCCTGGCCGTTCTGGCTCTGGCGGGTTGTGCAGCCGATCCGGCGCCGAATGAACAAATACGCCTGACCGCGCAGGCACTCGAACAAGCCAAAGCCGTTGGCGCCACTGTTGATGATGTGCCAGAACTGAAACTGGCCGAAGACAAGTTCAACCGTGCCAAGGGCAACATGACCGACCAGTCCTACAGGAATGCGCGCATGCGGGCCGAACAAGCCGAGCTGGACGCGCGTCTGGCCGAAGCCAAGGTCCTGACCCTCAAGAGCCAGGAGCAGTTGGACGTACTCAATACCCGCATCGCTCGTCTGCGCAAGCAACTGGGAGATGCCCAATGAGCCTCAAGACCAAAGCAATCGGTGGTTTGATCCTGGCAGGCTGCGCCAGCCTGTATGGCTGCGCCGGTCAGCACAGCGACGTCGCGTTGCAGCAGGCTGGTACGGACTTCCAGAAGGTCAAGGAAGATTCCAACGTGCTGCGAATCGCGCCCAAGGACGTTATCCGCGCCGGCGAGTCCCTGGCTCGGGCCGATCGCCTGTCCACCTACTGGGGTAGCGGTTACGACGTGGTGCATTACGCGTATCTGAGCCAGCGCTACAGCGAAATTGCCCGCGAACACACCAATCAGGTGCTCAACGAGGAGCAAGCCGCGAAGCTCGAACTGGAGCGTCAGCGCCTGCAACTGGCCCTGCGCGAATCCAAGTTGCTCAGCGTGCAGCAGCAGGGCAAGTGGCTGGAAGAACAGATCGTGGCGCTGGCCACCACCCAGACTGATCGCGGGCTGGTGATGACCTTGGGCGACGTATTGTTTGACACCGGCGAAGCAGAGTTGAAGAACTCGGCGAACCGTGTGGTGCTGAAGATCGTTCAGTTCCTGCAGCTCAATCCCAAGCGCGTGGTGCGGATCGAGGGCTACACCGACAGCACCGGCGGCAAGCAGGACAATCTCAAGCTGTCCCGCGACCGTGCGCAATCGGTGGCAGACGTGCTGATGGACCTGGGCATCGAAGACAAACGCATTCAGGTCGAAGGCTACGGCGATGAATACCCGGTAGACGTGAACGCCACTGAGCGCGGTCGCGCGCAGAACCGTCGGGTGGAAATTGTGTTCTCCGACGAAAAAGGCCAGCTCGGCGCCGCCCGATAAGGGCTGCGTCACTGGAAAACCCGGCCTGCCAGTCAGCGCCGGGTTTTTTTGCGCCTGCCAATTGCTTCGCAAAGCAGTACAGATTTTGCTGACACCGCACTGTACGGTCGACTATTGTGGCAACTGTCCCAGTACACTTCTAAACTGTTCCGGTATTGTTTCACACAAGAATAAAATGCCCGTGAAATCGAGTGCTGCGTCATGACCAATCTTTTGCTCTACCAACGTATTGCTCAGCAACTGGCCGAGGACATCCGCCGTGGTGTCTACCAACCGGGGGAGCGCGTGCCTTCGGTGCGCAAGATGAGCTCGCAGCTCAATGTCAGCCATGCAACGGTATTGCAGGCTTACGCCAACCTCGAAGACCAGGGCCTGATCCGCGCCCGGCCGCAGTCCGGTTATTACGTGCACCAGACCCCGGCCCTGACCGCGCCGACACCCGACATTGCCAGGGTCGAACGGCCTGGGCTGGTTACCCGCAGCAGCATCATTCAGCAAGTACTGGTTGAATCCCGTCGCGAGGGCGTCTTCCCTCTGGGCGCTGCCGTGCCGAGCGTCGACTATTTGCCGGTGCGGGCGCTGCATCAGCAGTTGGCCAAGGTCACCCGATTTCATAGTCCGCGGGCGTTCAGCTACATGTTCAGCCCAGGTTTCGAACCGTTGCGCCGTCAGGTCGCGATCCGCATGCGCGATGCTGGCGTGGTGGTCGATCCGTCTGAAGTGGTGATCACCCACGGTTGCGTCGATGCCTTGCAGATGTCGCTTCGGGTCCTGACCCGGCCGGGCGACCTGATCGCCGCCGAGTCACCGACCTATTACGGACTGCTGCAACTGGCCGACTTGCTCGGTCTAAAAGTCATCGAAATTCCCAGCGATCCCGCCACCGGCATGAGCCTGGAAGCCTTGCAACTGGCCGCGAACCAGTGGTCGATCAAGGCCTTGGTGCTGACCACCCGCCTGAGCAATCCGCTGGGCGGCACCATGCCTGAAGAGCGCCAGAAGCAATTGCTGCGCCTGGCCTCGGATTTCGACATCCAGATCGTCGAAGACGATATCTATGGCGAATTGATGTTCGAGCAGGGCCGTACCAAAGCGCTCAAGGCTTACGACCGTTTGGATCGGGTGATCTATTGCTCAAGCTTCTCCAAAACCCTGTCGCCGGGCGTGCGGATCGGCTGGATGATTGCCGGCAAGTACCAGCAGGAGATCCAGCGTTTGCAAACGTTCAGCACCCATTCGGCGTGCAGCGTCACGCAGATGGGCATCGCGGCGTACCTGGAAAACGGTGGCTACGACCGGCATTTGCGCTATATCCGTCAGGAGTATCGCAAAAACCTCAGCGCTTTCCAGTTGGCGGTACAGCAGTATTTCCCTGAGGGTACGCAGATGAGTCGGCCAACGGGTGGCTTTATTCTGTGGGTCAGCCTGCCGGGACGGGTCAACACTCAGGAGTTGCATGTGCGCGCACTGCAGCAGGGCATCAGTATTGCGCCGGGGCTGATTTTCAGTAATACGGAGCAGTTCAATCACTGCATTCGCCTGAACTGTGGCACACCCTGGAACCGCGAGGCCGAGCGGGCATTGATGACGCTTGGCATGCTGGCGACCCAACTCTGCCAGGAGACGGCCAGCGGTTTTTGATTCCGCGGGCAGGACATCCACTGCCCGCGCTTGTCATGTCGCTTCCAACAAGCGAGCATATGGCCCTCTGCCGTTAGCGCCGTTGGGTCCATGAAACCGATTTTTACTGCCGTCGGGCTGTCGATTTGCCTGTTGATGACTGTGTTACCGGAAGGTGTCATGGCGGCTGCTCAGGAAAACCCGGCCACCAACACCACCCAGACAACGACGAAGAAGCCGGTTGCGGCCAAAAAAGCGGCTCCGGTCCAAAAGAAAGCCACGCCGATAAAGAAACGTCCGCCGATTGCTTCCAAGTCCAAGCCGGCCAGCGAAGTGGTGAAAACCCAACTGCCTCCCGTCAGTCTCGACTTGAGCTTGCCTCAGCACATGGTTGAACAGCTCAAACCCTCCGGTACCGTGGCATTGCCCAAACACGACGGGGTACTGCCGCAAATGTTCGGCGACAAGACCAGTCAGTTCCAACTCAATGGTCGTCTGATCAGCAACGAAATGCAGCTGCAACTACGTAACGAAGAGCGGCGTGACGTTGAAGGTGCGGCGCTGGAGTTCGAGTTCAAGCAGTAAATCATGCCCATCTGTAAGCCGCAGGCCAGACACTTCGTCGGAGACTGCTCAGTCACGTTCGCTTGAGCGAAAAAACCCCGGTCCAAGTAATTTTAAACAGTCGTTTTAGCGGTTACTCTGTGCCACGTCCCTTTTACATATTGCCCGTCGCGAGGTGCTTGTCGTCATGAAATGCCGTGAAGGCTGTGGCGCTTGTTGTATTGCCCCTTCCATCAGTTCAGCGATTCCCGGCATGCCCAATGGCAAAGCCGCCGGAGAACGTTGCATACAACTGTCTGTCGAAAACTTGTGCAATATTTTCGGCCAGGCAGAGCGCCCGGCAGTCTGTTCGGCCTTTGAAGCCGATGCCGAGGTCTGCGGAAACAGCAGTGAAGAAGCCATCCGGTTGATTGGCTGGTGGGAGCAAATGACGGCCGCGTGATGTGTCAAAGAACGGAACTTCAACAATAAGGAATAAGACTATGGGTTCGCTGCATCGTATTGCTGTGCTGTGTGGTTTGACGGTTCTGCTGGCCACCTCGGCTGCTCAGGCCGACGATTGGAAAGTCGCCAAAAACGAAGACGGCATCAAGGTTTCCCTGAGTGAAGTGGCCGGTTCCGATTACAAGGCCTATCAGGGCGTCACCCTGATGAAGACCAGCATCGCCAAACTGCGTGCGCTCCAGGAAGACGTGGCGGGAGCCTGCACCTGGATTCACGAATGCAAAGCCCAGAAGTTGCTGAAGCACGAAGGCGACCAGAGCTGGACCTATACCCAGTTCAACACCCCATGGCCAGTGACCGCGCGTGATTCGGTGTTGCACGTCACCACCATCGAAGGTGCCGATGGCAGCCTGACCCGCAAGCTCGAAGGCGTGCCGAAGTACATTCCTGAGGAAAAAGGCTTTGTGCGGGTCACCAAGGTCGACGGCTTCTGGAAGTTCGTGCCCAAGGGTGATCAGGTCGAAGTGACCTATCAGGTGCACACCGAGCCAGGTGGCAGTGTGCCGTCGATGATCGCTAACAAGTTCGTGGTCGATGCCCCGTTTAATACCTTGAAAGCCCTGAAAGAACGCGCCGAGAAGTAACAGCGCCGCGCTTGTGAGAACGCCCCGACTTAGTTCGGGGCGTTTTTGTTTGGGGGTTGAGCCGATATCAGCCGGTTGTGCGCAATCCAATGTGGGAGCGGGCTTGGCTGAGAGGTATCAGTGCAGCGGCTTTATTGTGTTTCCAGATATGCGTTGCACGAAATTTTCACAAAGTCTCCAAGACAATCCGACCTCGCCACTTTCCCCACGACTTAGCCTCAATGCCCGTGTTCCAGAGCGCTACAGCACAGAGTTGGACGCCTCGAACAGTAATCAATGGCAATGACGCGACTGATCGTGCAACATTTGCGCACCCGCGCAAGCCCCGGGGCCAGGTACTGGCCAACAGAGGGCAGGGCGCAGCTATATTTTTGAAACTTAAACTTCCAATGGGTCCTAAAACGACATGGCAAACCCGGACGCCCTGAATCAGCAGCGAGCTTCTAGTCGCTTGCTGCAACCGACCGTCAAATCGCATCTGGCCTACACGCTACTGTGCGCCCTGGTCATGATGGTCATGTTCAGCCTGCTGCGCGTCGCGCTGCTGGTTTACAACCGCTCGATGATCCTCGATACGCCAGCCGCGACCTTCCTTGAGGCTTTTGCCAACGGTCTGCGTTTCGACCTGCGCATCGTGGTCTATCTCATTATTCCATTGCTGTTGGCGCTGTTCAGTGCCCGGGCCATGGCGGCTCGCGGGCTCTTCCGTTTCTGGCTGACCGTGACCTCCAGCATCGCGCTGTTCCTCGGCCTGATGGAAATGGACTTCTACCGCGAGTTCCACCAGCGCCTCAACGGCCTGGTCTTCCAGTATGTGAAAGAAGACCCGAAAACCGTGATGAGCATGCTCTGGTACGGTTTTCCGGTGGTTCGCTACCTGCTGGCCTGGGCCGTGGGTACCGTGATCCTGACCCTGGCGTTCAAGGGCGCCGACCGCGCGACCCGTCCTCGTGGTCCGTTCAGCGGTGGCAGCATCGGCACGCGCCAGGTTGCGCCGTGGTATGCGCGCATCGCAGTGTTCGTGGTTTGCCTTGTGATCTGCGTGGTCGCCGCCCGTGGCACCCTGCGCCAAGGCCCGCCGTTGCGCTGGGGTGACGTGTACACCACCGATTCCAACTTCGCCAACCAGTTGGGCCTTAACGGCACCTTGCAACTGATTGCTGCTGCCAAGAGCCGGATGTCGGACGAGCGCAGCAATATCTGGAAAGCCACGCTGGATCAGCCATTGGCCCAGCAGACCGTGCGTGACATGTTGCTGACCCCGAGCGATAAACTGGTCGATCCCGACATCGCCGCGGTACGCCGTAACTACACGCCGGACACCACCAAGACCCTGCCGATCAAGAACGTCGTCGTGATCCTGATGGAAAGCTTCGCCGGTCACTCGGTGGGCGCGCTGGGTCGTCCGGGCAACATCACGCCAGCCTTCGACAAACTGTCCAAGGAAGGCCTGCTGTTCGACCGCTTCTTCTCCAACGGCACCCATACCCACCAGGGTATGTTCGCCACCATGGCCTGCTTCCCGAACCTGCCGGGTTTCGAATACCTGATGCAAACCCCGGAAGGCAGCCACAAGTTGTCCGGCCTGCCGCAATTGCTCAGCGCCCGTGACTACGACGACGTGTACGTCTACAACGGTGACTTTGCCTGGGACAATCAGTCGGGCTTCTTCAGCAACCAGGGCATGACCAACTTCATCGGACGCAACGACTTCGTTAACCCGGTGTTCTCCGACCCGACGTGGGGCGTGTCCGACCAGGACATGTTCAACCGCGGCCTGGAAGAACTGAAGGCACGTGATGGCAAGGACAAAAAACCGTTCTATGCCTTGCTGCAAACCCTGTCCAACCACACGCCGTACGCCTTGCCGACGCCATTGCCGGTAGAGCGTGTGACCGATCGTGGCAGCCTGAACGAACACTTGACCGCCATGCGCTACTCCGACTGGGCGCTGGGTCAGTTCTTCGAGAAGGCGCGTAAAGAGCCTTACTTCAAAGAAACCCTGTTCGTGGTTGTCGGCGACCATGGTTTCGGCGACGAGCAACAGATCACCGAAATGGACCTGGGCCGCTTCAACGTGCCGATGCTGATGATCGCACCTGGCATCCAGGAAAAATTCGGTCAGCGTGACCACACCGTGGGCACCCAGATCGACATCGTGCCGACCATCATGGGCCGTGTCGGTGGTGATGTGGTTCATCAATGCTGGGGTCGTGACCTGCTGAACCTGCCGGAAGGCGACAAGGGTTTCGGCGTGATCAAGCCTTCGGGCAGTGATCAGACCGTGGCATTGCTGACCGCGGACCGCGTGCTGGTATTGCCTAAAGAGATGCCGCCAAAGCTTTATCACTACGAATTGGGCGCTGACCCGAAAGGCGAAGTGATTCCAGAGTCGAGTGATGAGGCGGCCCTCAAGCTGAAACTCGAGGCGTTCCTGCAAACCGCGACCAAGAGCCTGCTGGATAATACGGCCGGTGTGGTGAACGGCAAGCCGGACTAACCGGTGACCCAATAAAAAGAGGCCCTTTAAGGGCCTCTTTTTTTGCCTGTTTAAAACTTTATATCTTGCCAAGCAAGAGCAGAATCAACAGCACCACCAACACCACGCCGAGGATGCCTGACGGGCCGTACCCCCAACTTCTGGAGTGCGGGAAGACTGGCAAACCACCGATCACCAAGAGGATCAGAATTACGATAAGAATTGTGCCCATGACGATTTCCTTACTGGAAGTGTTCTGGATTGACCGAATGTTTTAACTATCAGCCGGAATGCGATAAATCCGAACTGCTTACAAAATCCGACCGGTGCGTGCGAAAGATAATTCAAAGTTTTTTAATGTTTTTTAGAAAGCAGGCTTATTTCGTTTATGCAGTCTCGCTAGTTGGTTAGTTGAACCGCGTTATCGTTCTTCGCGAAGGCCGCGACTCGATCCAAAGACGCGCGCCGGTTTGCCCGGACCATTCAGCAATCTGATGGAGCGTGGGTCGGGCAATATCCTTCGCTACACTCGGGGCATCTTCCCCAGAACAACAAGGCTGTTTGCTATGCAAAATCGCATGATGATCACTGGCGCGGGCTCTGGCCTGGGTCGCGAAATCGCGCTGCGCTGGGCCCGCGAAGGCTGGCAACTGGCCTTGTCGGATGTGAGCGAATCCGGCCTGCAAGAAACCCTGAAGCTGGTTCGCGAAGCGGGCGGCGACGGTTTTACCCAGCGTTGCGATGTGCGCGATTACAGCCAACTGACCGCGTTCGCCCAGGCTTGCGAAGAGAAACTGGGTGGCATCGACATCATCGTCAACAACGCCGGCGTGGCCTCGGGCGGGTTCTTCAGCGAATTGTCCCTGGAAGACTGGGACTGGCAGATCGCAATCAACCTGATGGGCGTGGTCAAGGGGTGCAAGGCCTTCCTGCCACTGCTGGAAATAAGCAAAGGCAAGATCATCAACATCGCGTCGATGGCAGCCCTGATGCAAGGCCCGGCCATGAGCAACTACAACGTGGCCAAGGCCGGAGTGGTGGCATTGTCCGAGAGCCTGCTGATCGAACTGGCGCAGCAGGAAGTCGGCGTCCATGTGGTTTGCCCGTCGTTCTTCCAGACCAACCTGCTGGATTCTTTCCGCGGCCCGACGCCGGCCATGAAAGCCCAGGTCGGCAAGTTGCTGGAGAGTTCGCCGATCACTGCCACTGACATTGCCGACTACATCTACACCCAGGTGGCCGCCGGCGAGTTCATGATCCTGCCCCACGAGCAGGGCCGCATGGCCTGGGCGATCAAGCAGAAGAACCCGCAACTGCTCTACAACGAAATGACCGTCATGGCCGACAAAATGCGCGCCAAGGCCAAACAAACCGCCAGCTGATCTTGCCCGCAGCCAGCACCGCCGTTAGGGTGGCCGCCATCGGCCATCCTCACGAGACGTCTGCATGCTCAATTACTTGTGGTTTTTCCTCGCCGCGCTGTTCGAAATCGCCGGTTGCTTCGCGTTCTGGATGTGGTTGCGCCAAGGCAAGAGTGCCTTGTGGGTCGTCCCGGCATTGCTGAGCCTGACCTTGTTCGCCCTGCTGCTGACTCGAGTGGAAGCAACCTACGCCGGCCGCGCCTATGCCGCCTACGGTGGCATCTACATCATTGCGTCCATTGGCTGGCTGGCGGTGGTCGAGCGAGTGCGTCCGCTGGGCTCGGACTGGATCGGCGTGGCGCTGTGCGTGATCGGTGCGAGTGTCATTCTGTTCGGCCCGCGCTTCTCCGCATCCTGAAGGAACGGTCCTTCATCCAGACGGTTTGCATGAAGCGTCTGTCGGGGGATTCGTCCTGTGCCGTAGGGCGGGACTGATTTGCGGCTGTCACATTGAAGCGCCGACGCACGCGGGGCATCTTCAGGGGCCAGTAACCCTGAAGGACGAATGCCATGCTTGTACTCAGTCGAGTTGTAGGCGAGTTGATTTCCATTGGTGACAACATTTCCGTGCGCATTCTGGCCGTCAATGGCGGCAGCGTACGCTTCGGCGTCGAAGCGCCGCAAAACGTCAACGTGCATCGGGCCGAGGTCTACGAACGCATCCAGACCAAACTGGCGAAAAGCAAAGGTCGTTAAGGATCAGTCGAACAGGTGCTTGGGCACATCGTGCTTGAGCATCAACTGGCACTGCTCGCTTTCCGGGTCGAAAACGATCAGCGCCTGGCCCTTGGTCAGTGCCTGGCGAACTCGCAGCACCCGGGTTTCCAGCGGTGTGTCATCACCGTTGTCCGTGCCGTCGCGGGTCACGAAATCCTCGATCAGGCGGGTCAGGGTGTCGACTTCAAGTTGGTCATAGGGGATCAGCATGGGCACCTCGGCGAAAACAATGGCGCGATGCTACGGCGAATGATGGATTGCGGCTAGCTTTGGTGTCCTGAGGTGTCTGATCTGACGCCTTCGCGGGCAAGCCTCGCGAAGGCGATTTTTCCATCAGCACAAGGCCAGGTTCAGCTATCGCTACGCTGCCCCACCAAACTGTCCACCGACGGCACCCGCGTATCGCTTTCCATCTGCGTGTCATGTTCGATCTGATGACTGAACCGGTCCAGCGAACCCTTGGCCGGTTGCGCATCGCTGGCAAACACGGGCGGGCTGAGGATGTATGCGCCGAGCAGACGACTCAGCGCCGCCAGACTGTCGATGTGAGTCCGCTCATAGCCGTGAGTCGCATCGCAGCCAAACGCCAGCAACGCCGTGCGAATGTCATGCCCGGCGGTCACCGCCGAATGGGCATCGCTGAAGTAGTAACGGAACAGGTCACGGCGCACTGGCAATTCGTTGTCACTGGCCAGGCGCAGCAGGTGCCGCGACAGGTGATAGTCATACGGTCCGCCGGAATCCTGCATCGCCACGCTCACCGCGTGTTCGCTGGAATGCTGGCCGGGTGCGACCGGCGCGATGTCGATGCCGACGAATTCGCTGACATCCCACGGTAACGCTGCCGCCGCGCCACTGCCGGTTTCCTCGGTGATGGTGAACAGCGGATGGCAGTCGATCATCAACTCTTCGCCGCTGTCGACAATCGCTTTCATCGCGGCCAACAGGGCCGCAACCCCGGCCTTGTCGTCGAGATGGCGAGCGCTGATGTGGCCGCTTTCGGTGAATTCCGGCAACGGGTCGAACGCCACGAAATCGCCGACGCTAATGCCTAGAGAGTCGCAATCGGCGCGAGTGGCGCAGTAGGCGTCCAGCCGTAATTCGATGTGGTCCCAACTGATCGGCATTTCATCCACTGCGGTATTGAACGCATGCCCGGAAGCCATCAAGGGCAACACGCTGCCACGGATCACGCCATTGTCGGTAAACAGGCTGACTCGGCTGCCCTCGGCAAAACGGCTGGACCAGCAGCCGACCGGTGCCAGGGTCAGGCGCCCGTTGTCCTTCACCGCCCGAACGGCTGCGCCGATGGTGTCCAGGTGAGCGGATACCGCGCGGTCCGGGCTGTTCTTCTTGCCCTTGAGGGTGGCGCGGATAGTACCGCGCCGGGTCATTTCGAACGGAATGCCCAGCTCTTCGAGCCGCTCGGCGACGTAACGCACGATGGTGTCGGTGAACCCGGTCGGGCTGGGAATAGCGAGCATTTCCAGCAGGACCTTTTGCAGGTAGTTGAGATCCGGTTCGGGAATTTTGCTGGTCATGGAAACTCCTGATGAGTAACGAACATCGATGGTTTCGATGAAGGGAAAAACAATTGTTGCCTGGGCTGACGCCTTCGCGAGCAAGCCAGTCCAGGCGCTACATCGCTAGGAAACCGCCGGCTGACTGTGCGGAAACAACAAATCCACAAACCGCTCCGCCGTCGGCTGCGGTTCATGATTGGCCAGGCCGGCGCGCTCGTTGGCTTCGATAAACACATACTCCGGCTGGTCGGCGGCCGGCACCATCAGGTCGAGTCCGACCATCGGGATATCCAGCGCCCGCGCCGCACGCACGGCGGCATCCACCAGTGTCGGGTGAAGGATCGCGGTGACATCCTCAAGCACGCCGCCGGTATGAAGATTCGCTGTACGCCGTACGAACAGATGCTCTCCGGCCGGCAGAATGCTGCTGTAGTCGTAACCCGCCGCGTGCAGGGTGCGCTGGGTTTCGTGGTCCTGCGGGATCTTGCTTTCACCGCCGGTGGCCGCCTGACGTCGACGGCTTTGGGCTTCGATCAGCGCACCGATTGAATGCTGCCCATCGCCAACCACTTCCGCCGGACGCCGAATCGCTGCGGCGACCACCTCAAAGCCAATCACTACAATTCGCAGGTCCAGACCTTCGTGGAAGCTTTCCAGCAACACCCGAGTGTCGAACTGGCGCGCCGCGTCGATGGCTTGCTGGACCTCTTCGATCGTCTGCAAATCCACCGCCACACCCTGGCCCTGTTCACCGTCCAGCGGCTTGACCACCACCCGTTGGTGCTCGTCGAGAAACGCCAGGTTGTCGTCGGCATTACCGGCCAGTTGCTGGGAGGGCAGGGTTAGACCGGCCGCTTTCAACACCTTGTGGGTCAGGCTTTTGTCCTGGCACAGGCTCATGCTGATGGCGCTGGTCAGGTCGCTCAGGGATTCGCGGCAACGCACCCGGCGCCCGCCATGACTGAGGGTAAACATCCCGGCGTCAGCGTCGTCGACCTGTACATCAATGCCGCGACGGTGAGCTTCTTCGACGATGATCCGCGCATAAGGATTGAATTCAGCCTCAGGCCCCGGCCCAAGGAACAACGGCTGATTAATGCCGTTCTTGCGCTTGATGGCGAAGGTCGACAAGTTGCGAAAACCGAGCTTGGCGTAAAGACTTTTCGCTTGGTGGTTGTCGTGCAACACGGACAGGTCCAGGTAGCTGAGCCCACGGCTCATGAAGTGCTCGATCAAATGCCGCACCAATACTTCGCCGACGCCGGGCCGCGAGCAGTGTGGGTCAACCGCCAGGCACCAGAGGCTGCTGCCGTTTTCCGGATCGTTGTAGGCCTTATGATGATTGAGGCCCATGACGCTGCCGATGATCACGCCGCTGTCCTCGTCTTCGGCCAGCCAATACACCGGGCCGCCCTGATGACGTGGGGTCAGCAACGACGCGTCGATCGGTAGCATGCCGCGGGCCTGATACAGAACATTGATCGCCTGCCAGTCCGCCTCGCTCTGCGCCCGGCGAATCCGGAAGCCGCGAAACACTCGGGTCGCCTGGCGGTAATCGCTGAACCACAGGCGCAAAGTGTCCGACGGGTCGAGAAACAACTGCGCCGGTTCCAGCCCCAAAACCTGCTGGGGCGCGGCGACATACAGCGCGATGTCGCGCTCGCCGGGCTGCTCGTTGAGCAACTCCTGGGCGATGCTCGCGGCATCGGGAAAGGTATGGCCGATCAGCAGCCGGCCCCAACCGCAATGCACCGCAATCGGTGCCGCGCCGAGTTCACTGCCGTCCTCGGCCAGGCGCGCCTGCAAGCGTTCGTAGGAGGGTGACTGGCCGCGCAACAAGCGTTGGCTGTAAGCCGTGGCGTGGGGTTTCATCAATCAGATTCCTTGTTCACTGAGCCACAGGTTCAGCGCCGCCAATTGCCACAGCTTGGAGCCGCGCAACGGGGTCAACTGGCCTTGCGGATCGGTCAGCAGGCGGTCGAGCATGGCCGGGTTGAACAGGCCGCGATCCTGGCTTGGATCGAGCAGCAGTTCGCGCACCCAGTTCAGCGTATCGCCCTGTAAGTGCTTGAGACCGGGCACCGGGAAGTAGCCCTTTTTACGGTCGATCACTTCGCTTGGAATGACCAGTCGTGCCGCTTCTTTCAAGACCTGTTTACCGCCGTCCGGCAGTTTGAATTTGCCAGGCACGCGGGCCGACAACTCCACCAGGCGATAGTCGAGAAACGGTGTTCGCGCTTCCAGGCCCCAGGCCATGGTCATGTTGTCGACGCGTTTGACTGGGTCGTCCACCAGCATGATCGTGCTGTCCAGCCGCAGGGCTTTGTCCACTGCCGCATCGGCGCCGGGTTGTGCGAAATGCTCCTTCACGAAGTCGCCCGCGGCATCGTTGGCCGTCAGCCATTTCGGCTGCACAGTGGCGGCGTAGTCTTCGTAGCTGAGGTCGAAAAATGCATCGCGATAGGCCGTATACGGATCGGCCGCGCCATCCACTTGCGGGTACCAGTGATAACCGGCGAACAACTCGTCCGCGCCCTGGCCGCTTTGCACAACCTTGCAGTGCTTGGCCACTTCACGGGACAACAGATAGAAGGCGATGCAGTCATGGCTGACCATCGGCTCGCTCATGGCGCGGAACGCCGCGGGCAGTTGCTCGATGATTTCGCTCTCCTGGATGCGCAACTGGTGATGCTGGGTGCCGTAGTGCTTGGCGATCAGGTCCGAATACTGGAACTCGTCGCCGCGCTCGCCGCCGGCATCCTGGAAACCGATGGAAAAGGTCGACAGGTTCTCGACGCCGACTTCGCGGAGTAAACCGACCAACAGGCTCGAATCGACACCGCCGGACAGCAGCACGCCGACATCTACCGCCGCCCGCTGACGAATCGCCACCGCATCACGAGTGCTGTCGAGCACCCGGTCGCGCCAGTCTTCGAGCGTCAGGTTCATCTCGTCGGCGTGGGGGCCGTAGGGCAGGGTCCACCAGGTTTTCTGCTCGGTGGTGCCGTCGGCCTCGATGCGCATCCAGGTCGCTGGCGGCAGTTTTTCAATGCCGGCGATCAACGTGCGCGGGGCCGGGACCACCGCGTGGAAATTCAGGTAATGGTTCAGCGCCACCGGGTCGAGCATCGGGCTGATATCGCCACCCTTGAGCAGCGCCGGCAAGGCCGAGGCAAAGCGCAAACGCTGGCCGGTGCGCGACAGGTAGAGCGGTTTCACACCGAGACGGTCGCGAGCGATGAACAGCCGTTTGGCGTCGCGCTCCCAGATGGCGAAGGCGAACATGCCGTTGAGTTTGGGCAGCAGTGCTTCGCCCCAGGCGTGATAGCCCTTGAGCAGCACTTCGGTGTCGCCGCCGGAATAGAAGGCATAACCAAGGCTTTCAAGCTCGGTGCGCAGTTCCGGGAAGTTGTAGATCGCGCCGTTGAAGGCCAGGGACAAGCCCAGTTGGTTGTCGATCATTGGCTGCGCCGAGCCGTCCGACAGGTCCATGATTTTCAGGCGACGATGGCCCAGGGCAATCGGCCCTTGGGCATGAAAGCCCCACGCATCCGGGCCACGGGGGGCCAGGTGATGGGTGATTCGCTCAACCGCTGCGAGGTCGGCAGGTTGATGATCAAAGCGTAACTCGCCAGCTAATCCACACATAAAGTCCTTACCGGTTTTTCCGTTGGGGAGGGTCAATCAAAACCGCGCCAAAACGGCGGGTACTCTGAAACTGACCTGGTGGATTGATGGGAGTTTTAGATCGATCGGTTATAAGCCGTGAGGCTGGGCTATCGCGGGCGGCAGGCACAGGGGCGCTCGCCGACCAGGGTATTTGCGCGATACCGCAGCTGTGATCAGGCCCCGCGGATCAACCGGCGCAAGGCAAAGCGGTTGGGGTGGCAGGCTTCAGCCACGCTGCGCGGCAACGGCAACGGTTCGTTATCCAGCCATGCCGCCAGCAACTCACCGGACAGCGGGGCGGTGATCAAGCCTCGTGAACCATGACCGCTGTTGACGTATAAACCGTCGAGCCATGGGCACTGGACATTCGGCACTTGACGGGCGTCCTTGCCGAGGGCGGCATAGGCCTGGCTGAACGCTTGGCCGTCGGCCAGAGGCCCGACGATGGGCAGGTAATCGGGGCTGGTGCAACGGAATGCGGCGCGGCCCTGAAGTTGCTCCGGGTCGAGTTGCTCGGCGTGCAGGCGGCTGACCAGATCGCTGGATATTTCTTCCAGTAGCTGCAGATTGCCCAAGTGCTCGGCAGTGGTCGGCGTCAGGTCGTCGCTGTTGAAATCGAAGCTGGCGCCCAGGGTGTGTTCGCCCAGGCGTGCTGGTGCCACGTAACCTTCGGCGCAGACCACCGTAGCCAGGCTCTGGCTCTCGGTGGTTTGCGCCAATCGGGTGATTTGCCCGCGAATGCGTTTGAGCGGCAAGTCGGCACTTTGCGCAAAACGTTTGATCTCGGCGGCACCGGCCAGCACCACGACCGGGGCACTGGCGAGCAAGGTGTCGCCGTCCCAGGCTTGCCATTGGTCATCCACCTTGCGTAGCTCCAACACATCGCGATGAGTCAGCAGTTGAACATTGGGTTGCGTGGCTTGCCACTGGCACAGCGCCGGAGGATGAACCCAGCCGCCTTCGGGATAGAACAATCCGCCGTGGGCCAACGCGATGCCGGCTTGAGCCTGGGCCTGTGGCTGGTCCAGCAAATGCAGCAGGTCCGCAGGAAACGCCGCCGCCAACTGCGCCTGGCGCTCGGCTTCCTTGGCATTGAACGCCAGTTGCAACACGCCGCAACCATCCCAGTCGACGCCGCGATGCAGGTGTTCGAGCACGCGCCGGGTATGCCCGAAACCGCTGACAATCAGTTGCGACAATGCGGTGCCGTGGGCCGAGAGTTTGAGGTACAGCACGCCTTGCGGATTGCCCGAGGCTTCCTGGGCGATGTCGGCGTGACGTTCCAGCAAACTCACCTGCCAGCCCCGTGCTGCCAGGCTCGCAGCGCTGGCACAACCGGCGAGGCCGGCGCCGATCACCAAGGCGCGGCGTTCGCCTTCAGGTCGAGGCGGGCGAGCGAACCACGGCTTGGCCGGTGTCGGTGTCGCCACCTCGGCCGGC
Organism: Pseudomonas sp. ASL4; assembly: GCF_056680395.1. NCBI lineage: Bacteria > Pseudomonadati > Pseudomonadota > Gammaproteobacteria > Pseudomonadales > Pseudomonadaceae > Pseudomonas > Pseudomonas sp. ASL4. Next base: position 2,662,239 of record NZ_CM155280.1, read on the forward strand.
CAGCCGATAAAGGCACCCCGAAGGATTTCCCATTTGTGCCCGATGCCCGGCGTGCGCTTCATCTTGAAGCCTGCCGCATTGAGTAATCGACGCACCCAGCCCGTGCTGGTGAAGGTACTGATGGTCGAGTCGGGTGCGGCCAGGCGCGCCAGTTCGGCAAACAGTTCGGCGGTCCACATGGCGGGGTTTTTCGCCGGGGCGAAACCGTCGAGAAACCACGCATCGATCTGCGCATCCAGCTGCGGCAATTGTTCCAGCGCATCGCCAATCAGCAGCGTCAGGGTCACGCGGCCGTTATCCAGAATCAGGCGTTGAAAGCCCTGATGGATCGCCACGTACTGGGCCAGCAGTTGATCGGCGAACGGTTTCAGTTCTGGCCACAACGCCAGCGCCCGCTTCAGGTCAGGGGCGGTCAACGGGTACTTTTCCACGCTGACAAAATGCAGTCGTGCACCGGCCACGGCCTGCTCTTCAAACAGTTGCCAGGCACACAGGAAGTTCAGCCCGGTGCCGAAACCGGTCTCGCCAATCACCAGTCGACCGTCCGCAGGCAACGCGGCAAAACGTTCCTTCAGGCGGTTTTGCTCGATGAACACGTAGCGGGTTTCCTCAAGCCCTGACAGGTCGGAGAAATACACATCATCGAACACCCGCGAATACGGGCGACCCTGATCGTCCCAGTCGAGCTGGGCGTTAGGCATTACAGGTTTCATGGCAGGCTCGGCAACGGCAAGGCGGGCATTCTAGCTGATCAGGGCTTGTGTGCTTGATCCATGGCAAGCCTTGATGACGAGATGTCAGGGAACATCCGCGATTGGGTTTGAAAGCTTTTGTGGCGAGGGAGCTTGCTCCCGCTGGGGCGCGAAGCGGCCCTCAAACCAGACGACTCGATTTATCAGGTAAATCGAGTTGGCTGATTTCACGACTGCTTCGCAGCCGAGCGGGAGCAAGCTCCCTCGCCACAAAAGCCAAAAGCCCCACGCAACAGGGAATTTCTCTGATGATCACCAGCCCAATCCGCTAGTCTTGCTCAATCTTGGAAGGGAGCCGCCCATGTTCGAATCTGCCGAAATCGGTCACGCCGTCGACAAAGAAACCTACGACGCTGAAGTGCCGGCCCTGCGTGAAGCCTTGCTTGAAGCGCAGTTCGAACTGCAGCAGCAAAAGCGTTTTCCGGTGATCATTTTGATCAACGGTATCGAAGGCGCTGGCAAGGGCGAGACGGTCAAGTTGCTCAACGAATGGATGGACCCGCGCCTGATCGAGGTCCGCACCTTCGACCAGCAAACCGACGAAGAACTGGCGCGGCCACCGGCCTGGCGCTACTGGCGGATGCTCCCGGCCAAGGGTCGCATGGGTATTTTCTTTGGCAACTGGTACAGCCAGATGCTGCAAGGGCGAGTCCATGGCGATTTCAAGAACGCGGTGCTGGACCAGGCGATCAACCAGTCCGAACGCCTGGAGAAAATGCTCTGCGATGAAGGCGCGCTGATCTTCAAGTTCTGGTTCCATCTCTCCAAGCAGCAAATGAAGGCGCGCCTCAAGGCGCTCGCCGACGACCCGCTGCACAGTTGGCGCATCAGCCCGCTGGACTGGCAGCAATCGCAAACCTACGACAAATTTGTGAAGTTCGGCGAGCGGGTGTTACGCCGCACCAGTCGCGACTATGCGCCGTGGCATGTGGTTGAAGGTGTAGACCCGTATTACCGCAGTCTGATGGTGGGCCAGATCCTTCTCGAAGGCCTGCAAAATGCGCTGAAGCGGCCCAAGGTCCATCCCGACAAAGTCAGTGCCGCGCCGCTGCCCACCCATATTGATCAGATGAACGTGCTCGACAGCCTGGATTTGACCCAGAGCCTGGAAAAGGACGATTACGAAGAACAACTGATTACCGAACAGGCACGATTCTCTGGCCTGATGCGCGACAAACGCATGCGCCAGCACGCCTTGGTGGCGGTGTTTGAAGGCAATGACGCGGCGGGCAAGGGCGGGGCTATTCGCCGGGTTGCCGCCGCACTCGATCCACGTCAATACAGCATCATCCCGATTGCCGCGCCCACTGAGGAGGAACGGGCGCAACCGTATCTCTGGCGCTTCTGGCGGTACCTCCCGGCCAAGGGTAAGTTCACGGTGTTCGATCGCTCATGGTACGGCCGGGTCCTGGTGGAGCGCATTGAGGGCTTTTGCCCGCCAGCGGACTGGCTGCGGGCTTACAGCGAGATCAACGATTTCGAAGAGCAGATTTCCGAGTCAAACGTCATCGTGGTCAAGTTCTGGCTGGCCATCGACAAGCAGACGCAACTGGAGCGCTTCCAGGCGCGGGAAGAGATTCCCTTCAAACGCTTCAAGATCACCGAGGACGACTGGCGCAACCGTGACAAGTGGGACGCCTACCGCGACGCCGTCGGTGACATGGTCGATCGCACCAGCACCGAGATCTCGCCCTGGACCCTGGTGGAAGCCAATGACAAGCGCTGGGCCCGGGTCAAAGTGTTGCGCACGATCAACCGGGCGCTGGAAGTGGCGTTCGAAAAGGCCGACAAGAAGGCCAAGAAGCACAAGCACTAAGACGATGGTTACGCATACGCCGGGTGAATGATTGTCGCGGTCGGTAATGGGGTGGACTTATGCTCGGTCCACTCTCAACCGACAACAACAATGAGGTATGCCATGCGTGAAGTGGTGATCGTCGACAGCGTACGGACCGGCCTGGCCAAATCCTTTCGCGGCAAGTTCAATATGACCCGTCCGGACGACATGGCGGCCCACTGTGTCAATGCGCTGCTCACACGCAATGACATTGACCCGGCCAGCGTCGAGGATTGCATCGTTGGCGCCGGTTCCAACGAAGGCGCCCAGGGTTACAACATCGGGCGTAACGTTGCGGTGCTGTCGCACCTGGGCATCGGCACTGCCGGCATGACCCTCAACCGTTTCTGTTCTTCAGGCTTGCAGGCCATTGCGATTGCCGCCAACCAGATCGCCTCGGGTTGCAGCGACATCATCGTCGCCGGTGGCGTCGAGTCCATCAGCCTGACGATGAAAAGCGTCAACACCGACAACCTGATCAACCCGTTGCTCAAGGAACAGGTGCCGGGCATCTACTTCCCAATGGGCCAGACCGCCGAAATCGTCGCCCGTCGCTACCACGTCAGCCGCCAAGAGCAGGATCTTTACGCGTTGCAGAGCCAGCAACGCACAGCCCAGGCTCAGGCCGCCGGGTTGTTTAATGATGAAATCGTGCCGATGGCGGTCAAGTACCGGGTCGAAGACAAGGCCACCGGCCAGGGGCAGATCCTCGATGGTGTTGTTGATCACGATGACTGCAACCGTCCTGACACCACGCTGCAAAGCCTCGCCGGTTTGAAGCCGGTGTTTGCCGAGGACGGCTCGGTGACGGCGGGCAACTCGTCGCAGCTGTCGGACGGTGCGTCGATGACCCTGGTGATGAGCCTGGAAAAAGCCCTGGAGTTGGGGCTCAAGCCTAAAGCCTTCTTCCGTGGTTTCACCGTGGCCGGTTGCGCCCCGGATGAAATGGGCATCGGCCCGGTGTTCTCGGTGCCGAAGTTGCTCAAGGCCAAGGGTTTGCAGATCGCTGATATCGACTTGTGGGAGCTCAACGAAGCGTTTGCCTCCCAGTGCCTCTACAGCCGCAATCGACTGGAAATCGACAACGCGAAATACAACGTCAACGGCGGGTCGATTTCCATTGGTCATCCGTTTGGCATGACCGGTTCGCGTCAAGTCGGGCATATCGTGCATGAGCTACAACGGCGCAATTTGCGTTATGGCGTGGTCACCATGTGCGTCGGTGGCGGGATGGGGGCTACGGGGTTGTTTGAGGCGGTGCGTTAAATCGATAGATTTGTATTGCCTGTTGAATAGCCTTCGCGAGCAAGCCCGCTCCCACATTTAACCGCATTCTCCTGGGAGAACTCGGTTAAATGTGGGAGCGGGCTTGCTCGCGAAAGCAGCACTGCGGTCTAGTGACTGGTACTCAATAGTTGCATCCGCTCGATATACGCCTGAATCTCCCGCATCGCCGCTTCAGGGCTGTCAAACGGCCCCTCGAGGGTGTTTTCCCGAGTGCTGAAATACAACTCCCCATTCACCCTGCACAACCGGTCACTGCGAAAGTGCGTGGTAGGGGCGTTGTCCTGGGCGCGCATGCCGTACATGGCAATCTCCTGAGTGTAGGTCCTGTTTACGGATCCAATGAGCTTATGCCTGAAGTACTTGCGGCGCCTGGCGACCTGATCGACGGCACTTCGTCAATTTAGCGTTGCGACCTGCACCGTTTCATTTGCGGCCAGCGAGCAACTGTCCCTGTGTGCCTCCGGGCGCTGGGCCTAGAATGACCGCTCTCGCCATTGGGCTTCGGGGGCAGCATGCACATTTCATCAGGTCGCTGGGTTTACGGGCTGTTCCTGGCGTTGCTGACGGCCCTGCTGTGGGGAATCCTGCCGATCAAACTCAAGCAAGTGCTGCTGGTGATGGACCCGGTGACGGTGACCTGGTTTCGCTTGCTGGTGTCCGGCGGTTGCCTCTTTCTATATCTGGCGACGACCAAGCGTCTGCCGAGCCGCAAAGCGCTCGGCCCGAAGGGTGGCTGGTTGGTGCTGATGGCGGTGCTCGGCCTGGTGGGCAATTACGTTTTGTACCTGATGGGCCTAAACCTGCTCAGTCCCGGCACCGCGCAATTGGTGGTGCAGATGGGACCGATCATGTTGCTGATCGCCAGTCTGTTTGTGTTCAAGGAGCGGTTCAGCGTGGGGCAGGGGATTGGCCTGCTGGTGCTGCTGATCGGTTTCGGGCTGTTTTTCAATCAGCGCCTGATCGAATTGCTCACCTCCCTGACTGACTACACCGCTGGCGTATTGATGGTGTTGGCGGCGTCCACGGTCTGGACCTTCTATGCGCTGGGCCAGAAGCAATTGCTGACGGTGTGGAATTCGTTGCAGGTGATGATGGTGATTTATCTGTTCTGCGCGCTACTGCTGACGCCGTGGGTGCATCCGCTGGAGGCGCTGAATCTGAGCCCGCTGCAAGGCTGGCTGCTGCTGGCGTGCTGCCTGAACACACTAATCGCTTATGGCGCATTTGCTGAAGCGTTGGCGCACTGGGAGGCTTCGCGGGTCAGCGCGACATTGGCCATTACGCCGCTGGTGACGTTTGTCGCCGTGGCACTGGCCGCATCGTTGTGGCCGGAGTACGTGCATGCCGAAACGATCAATGGCCTGGGTTATGGCGGGGCGGTGTTGGTGGTGCTCGGGTCGGCGCTGGTGGCGTTGGGGCCATCGTTGATGGCCGGGCTCAGGGCGCGGCGGACGCGGATGGCGGTCGGTCGATAGACCGCGTCATCGTTCTTCGCGGGCAAGCCACGCTCCCACAGGGGAATGCGATCACCTGTAGGCGCGAGGCTTGCCCGCGAAAACTGACTTTCAGGCGCTACACATCTCAGCCCTTGGCGCCGGCCTCCAACATATTCTCCGGCCGCACCCAGGCATCAAACTGTTCATCGGTCAGATAACCCAACTGCAACGCCGCCTCACGCAAGGTCAGTCCTTCGGCGTAAGCCTTCTTGGCAATCTCGGCGGACTTGTCGTAACCAATGTGCGGGTTCAACGCGGTCACCAGCATCAAGCCACGTTCCAGGTGTTCCGCCATTTTCGCTGCATCCGGTTCCAGCCCGGCGATGCAATGCTGCTGGAAGTTGCTGCAACCATCGCCCAGCAGGCGAATCGATTGCAGCAAATTGTGGATGATCACCGGTTTGAACACGTTCAATTGCAGGTGCCCCTGACTCGCGGCAAAGCCGATGGCGACGTCGTTGCCCATCACTTGGCAAGCCAGCATCGACAAGGCTTCGCACTGGGTCGGGTTGACCTTGCCAGGCATGATCGAACTGCCTGGCTCGTTGGCCGGCAGTTTCACTTCAGCGATACCGGCGCGTGGTCCGGAGCCGAGTAAACGCAGGTCGTTGGCGATTTTCATCAGCGTCACGGCGAGGGTTTTCAGCGCTCCCGACAGCGTCGTCAGCGGTTCGTGGCCGGCGAGCGCGGCGAATTTGTTTGGCGCAGTGACGAATGGCAGGCCGGAGAGCGCGGCCAGTTCGGCGGCGATCGCCTCGCCAAAGCCGTGAGGCGAGTTCAGCCCGGTGCCGACAGCGGTGCCGCCCTGCGCGAGTTCACACACGGCTGGCAGTGCGCTGCGGATCGCCCGCTCGGCGTAATCCAATTGTGCGATGTACGCGGACAGTTCCTGGCCAAAGGTGATCGGCGTGGCGTCCATCATGTGGGTACGCCCGGTCTTGACCAGTTTCATGTGCCGGGCCGACAGCTCGGCCAGCCCGCCAGACAACTCATTGATCGACGGCAGCAAATGCTGCTGCACCGCTTGAACGGTGGCGATATGCATGGCGGTAGGGAAGCAATCGTTGGAGCTTTGGGAGCGGTTGACGTGATCGTTGGGGTGTACCGGCGACTTGCCGCCGCGGGCGTTGCCGGCCAGTTCGTTGGCGCGACCGGCGATCACTTCGTTGACGTTCATGTTGCTCTGGGTGCCACTGCCGGTCTGCCAGACCACCAGCGGGAACTGATCGTCGTGGTTGCCGTCGAGTACTTCGTCGGCCGCTTGCTCGATCAACCGGGCGATGTCCGCGGGCAAGTCGCCATTGCGGTCGTTGACCCGGGCCGCGGCTTTCTTGATCAGCGCCAGGGCGTGCAGCACAGCCAGGGGCATGCGTTCCTGACCGATGGCGAAGTTGATCAGCGAACGTTGGGTCTGGGCGCCCCAGTAGGCGTCATCCGGGACGTTCACTTCACCAAGGCTGTCGGTTTCGATACGGCTCATCGGTCACACTCCTGTAGGTCTGATTGCGCAGTTTAGGCCGTGTTCGGCAGCAGTGGTTCCATCAGTCTGTTTTTTGACCACTGAGCCTTAGAAATCAAGCCCCATAAGGGGTGGGGGTTGAGCCATGACGTTTTTTAGGCGCAGAATGGTCGCCCTTGGGGTTTTACCTCGCCTGCTAGAAAAGGAAACTCGATGACTCGTCTTCGTGCCATCTGTACCGCGGTTGCACTGGTTTGCGCCAGCGGCCAGGTTTTTGCCGATACCGCCAGCCACAACGCCAGTGCCGAAGCTTTCCTGACCCTGGCGCACGCTGACAAATTGGGCACTCCGGTGTACATGCAAGTGCAGCAAATGTTCGCTCAGCGCTTTGAGCAAACCAAAGCCCCTGAATCGAAAAAAGCCCTGCTGGATACCTACCAGGCCAAGGCCAACGCCGCGCTGGACGCAGCCATTGGCTGGAACAAGCTGAAGCCGGACATGGTCAAGCTCTACACCACCAACTTCAGCGAATCCGAGCTGAAAGATCTGGTTGCGTTCTACCAGTCGCCACTGGGTAAAAAAGTCCTGGAAAAAATGCCGCAGCTGACTCAGCAATCGGCCCAGATGACTCAAGCCAAGCTCGAAAGCGCAGTGCCTGTGGTCAACAAACTGCTGGATGACATGACCAACGAGCTGGTGCCTAAAGGCGCCGCTGCTCCAGCTGTCAAGAAAAAGCCTTAAGCGGAGTTCGGTATGACCATGCAACAACGCATCGAGTCGACGCTGGGGCTGTTGCAGCCCGAGCACCTGCAAGTGCTGGATGAAAGCCACATGCACAGCCGTGGGTTGCAAACCCACTTCAAGGCTGTGGTGGTCAGTCAGCAGTTCGAAGGTCTCAATCGCGTCAAGCGTCACCAGAAGGTCTACGGCACTCTGGGTGAGCTGATGGGTGAGTTTCATGCGTTGGCGCTGCATACCTACACGCCTGAAGAATGGGCACAGATCGACGCGGCCCCGGCCTCGCCGACCTGTGCTGGCGGTAGCACGCATTAAGGTAGTGGGCTGATGGGCTGATGGGCTGATGGGCTGTTGTGGCGAGGGAGCTTGTTGTGGCGAGGGGGCTTGCCCCCGTTCGGCTGCGAAGCAGTCGTAAAACCGGCAAACTCGGTTGGACAGATGCACCGAGGTGATCCCTGTATTTTCAGGGCCGCTTCGCGACCCAACGGGGGCAAGCCCCCTCGCCACAAGCAAGCTCCCTCGCCACAAAGGCATCTCGCAGTCCTAAAACCACACCGTTTTTGCTAGAATCCGCAACGCGCCGCTTACCCGGCGCGTTTTTTTTCGCATCCGGTTCACCCCTTACGAGGGTAGCCACCTGGAGAATCACCCATGACACAACAGATTGTCGTGGCGGCACTTTATAAGTTCGTCACCCTGGAAAACTACGTTGAGCTGCGCGAGCCACTGCTGCAAGCGATGGTCGACAACGGCGTCAAAGGCACGCTGCTGATCGCCGAAGAAGGCATCAACGGCACCGTCTCCGGCAGCCGCGAAGGCATTGACGGGCTGATGGCCTGGCTCAAGAACGACCCGCGCATGGACGATATCGATCACAAAGAATCGTACTGCGACGACCAGCCGTTCTACCGCACCAAAGTCAAACTCAAGAAAGAAATCGTCACCCTCGGCGTCGAAGGCGTGGACCCGAACAAAAAGGTCGGCACCTACGTCGATCCAGAGAACTGGAACGCGCTGATCAGTGATCCGGAAGTCCTGTTGATCGACACCCGCAACGACTACGAAGTCGCGATTGGCACCTTCGAAGGCGCCATCGATCCGAAAACCACCAGTTTTCGTGAGTTCCCCGACTACATCAAAGAACACTTCGACCCGGCCGTGCACAAAAAAGTCGCGATGTTCTGCACCGGCGGCATTCGTTGCGAGAAGGCTTCGAGCTACATGCTCAGCCAGGGCTTCGATGAGGTCTACCACCTCAAGGGCGGGATTCTGAAGTACCTCGAAGAGGTGCCGCAGGAAGAAACCAAGTGGCAGGGCGACTGCTTTGTGTTCGATAACCGTGTGACCGTGCGCCACGACCTGAGCGAAGGCGACTACGATCAATGTCATGCCTGTCGTACACCGATCAGCGCCTGCGACCGCGCATCCGAGCACTACGTGGCCGGCATCAGTTGCCCGCATTGCTGGGATAAGCTGAGCGAGAAAACCCGTCGTAGCGCCATCGACCGGCAGAAGCAGATCGAACTGGCCAAGGCGCGCAACCTGCCGCACCCGATTGGTTACAACTACAAGCAATCACCTTCCGAGGCTTGAATCCATGTCTGCCCGCCTGCTCTATGTGATGGACCCGATGTGTTCCTGGTGCTGGGGTTTTGCGCCGGTGGCCGAAGCGCTGGTCGAGCAGGCGCAGGCGGCAGGGGTGGAGTTGCATCTGGTTGTAGGCGGCTTGCGCACCGGCAGTGGCGCGGCTCTGGAGCCGACCACCCGGCGCTACATCCTTGAGCACTGGCAGGCGGTCACCGAGGCTACCGGTCAGCCGTTCAAGCTCGACGGCGCGCTGCCTGAGGGCTTTGTCTACGACACCGAGCCTGCTTGCCGGGCCTTGGTGACGGCGCGCAGCCTGGCGCCGGATTGCGCCTGGACGCTGCTGGGGCTGATTCAACACGCGTTTTACGCCGAAGGGCGCGACGTCACTCATGCCAGCGTGCTGGTGGAGTTGGCGGAGCAGGCCGGTGTGCCGCGTATCGAGTTCGCCGCCGCATTCGACCGCGCCGATCAACACGCCGCCACCGCGGCCGATTTCACCTGGGTTCAGGACCTCGGCATTGCCGGGTTCCCGACCTTGCTGGCCGAACGTGATGGTCAACTGGCGTTACTTACCAACGGCTATCAGCCGCTGAGTGTCCTGTCACCGCTGCTCGGCCGCTGGCTGGAGCGCGCTGCCTGTGCATGACCTGCCCGATGACGCCCCAACTCCACCGCGTGTCGATCGACTGAGCTGGGCGGAAATCCGTCGACTGGCCCTGCATCACAAGAAATCCCTGTGGATCGCCAACGGCGTCGCCGTTCTGGCGACCCTGTGCAGCGTGCCGATTCCCTTGCTTTTGCCGTTGCTGGTGGACGAAGTGTTGCTGGGTCACGGCGACTCGGCCCTGAAGATCATGAACCACGCACTGCCCGATGCCTGGCAGAAAGCCGCCGGCTATATCGGGTTGATGCTGCTCGTGACGTTTACCCTGCGTTGTGCGGCATTGCTGTTCAACGTGGTGCAGGCGAAGTTGTTTGCAGGTTTGGCCAAGGACATCGTTTATCGGATCCGTGTGCGGCTGATCGAACGGCTCAAGCGTATTTCCCTGGGCGAATACGAAAGCCTGGGCAGCGGCACGGTGACCACGCACCTGGTTACCGACCTGGACACCCTCGACAAGTTTGTCGGCGAAACCCTCAGTCGTTTCCTCGTGGCGATGCTGACCCTGGTCGGCACCGCGAGCATTTTGTTCTGGATGCACTGGAAACTGGCGCTGCTGATCATGTTGTTCAACCCGCTGGTGATCTACGCCACGGTGCAACTGGGTAAGCGGGTCAAGCACCTGAAGAAGCTGGAGAACGACAGCACCTCGCGCTTCACCCAGGCGTTGACCGAAACCCTGGATTCGATTCAGGAAGTGCGCGCTGGCAACCGTCAGGGCTTCTTCCTCGGACGACTCGGCCAACGCGCCCGGGAAGTGCGCGACTACGCGGTGAATTCCCAGTGGAAAACCGATGCGTCGAACCGTGCCAGCGGCTTGCTGTTCCAGTTTGGTATCGATATTTTTCGCGCGGCGGCGATGCTCACCGTACTGTTCTCCGACCTGTCCATCGGCCAGATGCTCGCGGTGTTCAGCTACCTGTGGTTCATGATCGGCCCGGTGGAGCAATTGCTGAATCTGCAATACGCCTACTACGCTGCCGGTGGTGCGCTGTCACGGATCAACGAGTTGCTGGCCCGCGCCGATGAGCCGCAATACCCGGGCGGCGTCGATCCGTTCCAGGGGCGCGACACGGTGGGCATCGACGTTCAGGGCTTGAGTTTCAGTTACGGCGACGAGTTGGTGCTGGACCAGATGAACCTGACCATCGCTCCCGGTGAAAAAGTCGCGATTGTCGGCGCCAGCGGTGGCGGCAAGAGCACCCTGGTGCAGTTGCTGCTGGGCTTGTACACGCCGCTGGCCGGGACGATCCGCTTCGGCGGCTCGACCCAGCAGGAGATCGGCCTGGAAACGGTTCGGGAAAATGTCGCGGTGGTACTGCAGCATCCGGCGTTGTTCAACGACACCGTGCGGGCGAACCTGACCATGGGCCGCGAACGCAGCGACGAAGCCTGCTGGCAGGCCCTGGAAATCGCTCAGCTCGATGGCACGGTTCGCGCCTTGCCCCAGGGCCTGGACAGTGTTGTAGGTCGTTCCGGCGTGCGCTTGTCCGGCGGGCAGCGCCAGCGTCTGGCGATTGCCCGGATGGTCCTGGCCCAACCGAAAGTGGTGATCCTCGATGAAGCCACCTCGGCCCTTGATGCCGCCACCGAATACAACCTGCACGAGGCGCTGGCGCGGTTCCTCAGCGAGCGCACCACCCTGATCATTGCCCACCGACTGTCAGCCGTTAAGCAGGCTGACCGCGTGCTGGTGTTCGATGGCGGGCGCATTGCCGAGGATGGCGACCATCAGCAATTGATTGCTGAGGGTGGTTTGTACGCCAAGCTTTACGGGCATCTGCAGCAGCTGTAAGTCATTTCCACAAGACTTGCAGCGCATTTTCCCCGCCGTCGTAGGCGAACTCCTTCATCACCACCGAGCAGGAATCACACGGCGGCATCGTCGTGGCGACGTCGACCGATTTGATCGACGTGCGATCTGGGTATTTCTTGCGAATCACGCTGATCAACTTGCTTTCACTGTCCAGCGAAGTAGGTCGGCTGGTCAGCTCCGGGCGGTAGGTGTCGATGTTGTCGATGGTGCGTGGCACGGCGAGCAGTTTCCCGTCCTCCGTAACGTTGAGGGCGGTACTGGGAAACGATTGGTTATGGTCGATATTGAAGTAGGTCGTTTCACCGACGATGACCGGATGGGTGCCCCCATTGTGCTTGAACAGCGGAAGATGCGCGGTAGCCCCCTGAGCGCCTGAAACACTGACATAGACTTCCTGCTTGCCCGCTGCAGTAGTGACTTGGGCATAGGCGATGTTCCGAGCGTTGTGGGGGCGCTGTCTACGCGGGATCAGTTTCTGGAGGCGTTGCATCGTGGCGTCGATCTTCAAGGCACTGTCTTTTCTCAGGGTAATGACCGGTTCCAGGAACAGCGTATCGAAGATTTCCGCCGTTCTCTGGCGCAAGGCCTCCGGGGCGTCCTTGCTGCGGGTCCAGGACGTGGCACCTTCTGGCAGTTTGCTGATGATCATCCGCGACCGATGATCGAACATCGCTGCCTCACCAGGGCTGGTATCGACCTTCAGCCATTTGAGCGTCTCGGGTGGGTTGGCGTGGCCGCCAATCGGAATGGCGATTTCCTCCATGGTCTTCACGGCGCGCTCAACGGAATTCAAACCATGGATTCGCACCGTGTTATTGGCGTTGAGGGACCCGGTGTAAACCACCAGCAACTCCTTCCTTACTTCGTCGGGAAGGGAGGACGCTTTCCTGAAAATCAGCGCATCGCGCAGGCTTTGACCTTTGGTGACTTCGGCAACGTAAAAGTCTCCAGCGTTCAGGCGGGTGAAAAGATAGTGTTTGGAGTCGTCTATGGCTTCGACAATCACCGCCCCTGCGTTAAAGGTATGGAAAAAATCCTGCTCGGGTGTGGGGACACGGACTTTCACCCGCCCATAAATACCGGTTTGAAACTCCATCGTGGCTTCGAGGGTGGAATGTGCGGCAAGCGAGGTTCTGCTTATGGGCATTCTGTTGGGGGCTGGCGTGTAAATACTGTTTCCGAACCAGGGCGCCCAGCTTTTGGTTTCATCGAAGACCCCGAGGTGAGGTGTGGGCCCCGGTGTGCGGATGACGTAGCGGGTCTGACAAACATCCGCACCCAAGGCGCGACGTATCCGGCATGGCAACGCCTTGGGGGTGTCACCGATATCAATCTTGTCCGCTCGGCGCAGCGTGTCCCCATCCAGGCGATACGGTACGTCATCGATGAACAGGGTAGTTCGGCCGTCGACCTCAAGCACTTCAAGCACCCGGGCGTTTTCGGGGAGCTCGACAATGACGTGGCTGTGGTTTATTTCCAGGGGCGTGAACGCAGATCTTCCTGGTGAAAAATCCTTCTTCCTGGTGGTCAGTTGTGGCCCATAAGGCAGGGAGGATAAAGGATCGACCAAATAGTGTCGGGGCGAGCCAGCATGAGGAACGTTGCGCACCGGAACGTCGTCGACGGCTTTGACGGTGGCCAACTGATCACCACTGTTGAGCGGCATCCAGCGACCGGGTGTTGTCGCTTGAGCAAAGCCCTGGATGAAGTTGTACTGACCTGATACCCCGGCCAGTGTCCTGACCTTGCGAGCACCGAATTTTCCGAGCCATAAAACCCCTTTGCCGAGCGACGCAAGCAGGGTCGGCATGCCATCCAGCGGGTTCAGGTTTTGCACGGTCGAAACCAGCAGCTTGCGGGTCAGCGTGGAGAATGAGGGGAGCGTGGCCTGGCTGCCTAACCGCCCGGCCACGGAGGCGGTGCCGGCCAATTTGACCAACCTGACCGAGCCGGAAACGAATTTTCCGATGGGCAAGGCAAACGCCGTCAAGTCCATCATGAGGCCAAGCAATCCGCTGTAGATTCGATCCGTGTCCCCAGACATCAAATCCTCAATGCTGCCCCAGAACGGGATGAACGATTTCACGGTGTCGAGTTTGTTTTCGAAAGCGCTTTCGATTTCGTCGAAAGCCGTTCTGCCACTCGCTTCGGTACGGAGTTGTTTTTCATCGACGTAAAGGTGGTTCGATGAGACGAGTTGGGCAATTTCCTTGAAACGAGACCAGCCGGAGGGGTCAACGCTTTCGCCGGTTGTAGCGGAGGGCGCGAGCAGTATTGCTCCTCGTTGTTCCAGAATCGCTCGGCAGCTCGCCCCTTTTTTGGGTGCCGTACCGTTTGCATAGGCTGACCAATCCAGCGGAAGCTGTTTGCCTCGTAGAACAGGCGCATCAAACTTTTCTCCGAAGAACCAGCCTTCGAACTCTGCGGTTGTTCGAACGGCACCCGTCATGTCAAGGGTCAAATCCGGGCGTTGGCGAATCGTGCCGGCCCGCGGAAACAGCTCATAAAAATAGGTTTTACGCTCGTGGATAATCTGTAAAAGAAAGCCCATTCGAGCGGTCTTCTGCCGGATGATGTCTTCGGTTTCATCGGCTTCTCTGAGGTTTTCCGTTTCCTTTCGCAGTGCCAGCATTCTTAGCTTTCCAAGCTTGAACAACTGGCGCTCGGCCAGCGGCAGAGAGGCGATCTGGCTGATGATCAGTGATTCATAAGCCCCTTTGATCGATGCTATGTGAAGGTCGAATGCCGATTCGAACAGCTTGTTCACATCGGGCAGCTTCTTGGCTCTGGAGCTGAATATAAAAAAGCCGTTCCTGTCGTGATCAGTGGTGTTAGCCGTCACCGACGTCAGTAACTCGCGCTCATTTCCCAATTTGAATATTCGGTCTGTTTGAGATTTTCCATCGCTGCCGGTCATTCCCCAAATTTCGCCGTTGTCGAATTTTCCCCCTGCGTAAACGTCCAGAAAGGTGAAAGCCTGAACACGGGGATTATCTAACAGCGGTGTACTGCGAAAGCCGCCAGCCGCGCGGGTTTTATCCTGCACGACCAATTTGCGTCCATCGCTGGTGAAGGTTTTGCTTCCGAACAGATTGGCCATCTCTTGCTTGGCCATCTTCAGTCTTTCAGGCGGGGGAACATCGAGTTCAACAATGGCTTTTTGCAGGTCCTGGCTGTGAGCATCAAGCGCTTTCGAAGCGCGTTCGAGTTCATCCTGGCTGTAATCCCGATCGGCGCGATCGGGAATGATGCCCTGGGTCACTGCCCAATGGATTGTTGGGACCAACCGCGCAAACGCAATGGCTTCCAGCTCTTCGGCAGAGGCGTCGGTCGATAGCGCCATTGGCAGATTGACCAGTTGCTGGAAAGTCTGTCGTTGAATCCAGCCCGATCCCATGGCATCGGAGAGCAAGACGCCGTGTATGAAGTTCACCCACACCACAGAACTTCTATATGGCAGTTCGGCGGGGACATCATGTACCGCAAAATCCTTCGTCAGTTGCGATTGATAGAGGCGGGCGAGAATGACCGCCTCATTGGCTGTAGCAACGCGCCGGGTGCTGAGCAAGTGGGCTTCGAATGCAATGCGGATCGACTGATAACTCTTGCCCCAATGAGCGGATTGCCGCCAGTCGTAACCGGCGGTTTCTTGCGGCGCATCCCCGGAGGGAGCATGGCGATGAAGGCGGATGGCCCGGCAGACCAGTTTGGCGCGCATGGCCGGTGAGGTCTGCTCCCCGGGCCTTTCGCCGTACCAGTCCAGTGCCTTGATCAAAAGGTTCGCGAGGGCCTGAGCCTTGGGCGATTTCAGCAGTTTTTCCAGGTAGACGCTCGGTTTTGCCCGCATCGTTTCAAGCGCTACCTTGGCGTCAACCGCATCGCTCAAATAGCCGATCAACGATGTCTGTTGCGGTAAAAAATCCCGTACGGTCTCGATAATCAGGGTATTCGTCCGTTTAGCCAGATAGCGCTCAAACGTCAGCGTTTCGATCAGGTGCGGAGCGCTTTTGCGTATGGAGTCGTAGGCTTTTCGGTCTTTCGAACTCACGGGGCGTCGCAGTTCGTCAAGGTCCAGGCCATTTTCAAGTTCCAGAGAATGGCAGGCGCGTTTTTCTTCCAGGGTATCGATGACCGATTGATGCTGGGTCGCGTTCTGCGGGTCCCACGGCGCGATGCCGTAATACAGCGCCATCTGTTGAAGGGGGAACAGGCCATCGCGGCGAATCGTTCCTCCCAAAGATTGCACGGCATTGTCGAGGGCATCCTTGTAAAGACGCCATTGCGGGTTGTTGGTCGACAGGGGCGGGAGCGTTGTGGTCGCGACCCAGTTGCCGGTCGCGGAAGGGACGTTATTACTGTAGGACTCAATAACCGGTGCACTTTTGTTTTCGTTTGCATAAAGCACTTCCAGTGCTTTCAGTGCTTCTTGTGCTGTTTGGCTGTCCAGATCCATGGGGGAATAGCGACTGGGTCGCAACAACTTCATTGCCAATGTATTGGCAGGTTGTTCACGGGCGCGCATCGACGACAGCAACAGATCGTAATCTTCCAGCTGGCCTTGATGCCGTTGTGCATATGACGGTGAGGATAATTCGGTGGTGTTTGGTAATGCAGCAGACATTAATAATGATTCTCTTCGCAAAGTTGCTTGCTTAACCTGCACTTCATTGACGTACCGAAGGGCAGGACCGGCGCCCAGTTAAGCGAGTCCGAGAAGCTCTAGTGCGGTGCATATATATAGAAACCCTTTAACCGGGAGGCGGGCATTCGTGCCCGGCAACGCTCAACTGACGGCGAAGGTCGCGTTGTTCCTCTATGCTGGGATGATGCGTCTTTTTCGGTGTACGTCCTGCCCCTTGCGGGGAGTGGGAACGCCTCCTAGTCTTGCGGGAGTGGTCGGATCTGGATGATGATCAGGGCAGTGCCTATGCAAGGGACCTCATGAAGCCAAAACGGACTCTCGGAACGCCACGATTGTTGGGCATCGTCTGGCCGTTTATCGCCGTCGTGCTATTTCAAGCGTTGCTCGGTGGCGTCAGCCTGTATGTGCTGTCGGCGGTTCGCGGCTATGTGGCCGGTGAAAGCCTGTGGTCCAAGGGCCAGAAAGACGCCATTTATTACCTCAATCTCTACGCCGACAGCCGCGATGAGGCGATCTTCCTCAAATACCAGAACGCAATTGCCGTGCCTCAGGGCGGGCATGAGTTGCGTCTGGCGCTGGACAAGCAGCCGCCGGATCTCGACGCCGCGCGGGTGGGGATTCTCAAGGGCGGCAATCACCCGGACGACGTCTCCAGCCTGATCTGGCTGTACCTGAACTTCCGGCATTTCAGTTATCTGGAAAAGGCCATTGATCGCTGGACCGTGGGCGACGCTTACCTGGTGCAACTCGATGACGTTGCTCGGGAGATGCACCAGGGTGTCGTCGATAATCAGGCCACCTCTGCCGACATCAAGCGCTGGAAGGATCAGATTTTTGCGATTAACGACGGCGTAACCCCGGCCGCCAAGGCCTTCAGTGATGCATTGGGCGAGGGCTCGCGGGTGATTCTGCGGCTGTTGCTGGTGACCAACCTGGCCACTGCGCTGGGGTTGATCGTCCTGGCGTTGCTGCGCACTCACAAACTGCTCAAACAGCGCCACGCCTTCGCCGAGGCCCTGCAACTGGAGAAAGACCGGGCGCAGATCACCCTGCAGTCAATTGGCGATGGCGTGATCACCACGGATGTCGAAGGGGCGATTGCCTACATGAATCCGGCAGCCGAGGCCATGACCCACTGGAAAGCCGAGCAGGCCACGGGGTTGCCCTTGGCCGCGCTGTTCAATCTGCTGGACGAGAACGCCCAGGCCGACGGCTTTACCTTGATCGAGCACATCTTGAGTGGCCAGCTCAGCGGCGGCAGCGAGCATTCCAAACTGATCCAGCGTCTGGATGGCAGCACCGTGTCGGTGACCCTGGTCGGCGCACCGATCCGCAACGCCGGCAAGGTCAGCGGCACCGTGCTGGTGCTGCATGACATGACCCAGGAACGGCAATACATCGCCAATCTGTCCTGGCAGGCCACCCACGACGCCCTGACCGGGCTGGCCAACCGCCGCGAATTCGAATATCGCCTGGAGCAGGCGCTGCACAACCTGACACGGCAGCCGGGGCGCCACGCCTTGATGTTCCTCGACCTGGACCAGTTCAAACTGGTCAACGACACCTGCGGCCATGCGGCGGGCGACGAATTGCTGCGGCATATCTGCGCCTTGCTGCAATCCGGTTTGCGCGAAGGCGACACCCTGGCCAGATTGGGTGGCGACGAGTTCGGCATCCTGTTGGAGAACTGCGCACCGGAGCATGCGGAGAAAATCGCCGAGGTACTGCGCCAGACCGTGCAAAACCTGCATTTTGTCTGGAAAGGCCGGCCGTTCCTGACCACCGTCAGCATCGGTCTGGTCCATGTAGCGCAGACACCCACCACGCTCGAATCCTCGCTGCGCGCCGCTGATATGGCCTGTTACATGGCCAAGGAAAAGGGCCGCAACCGGGTTCAGGTCTACCATGCCGACGACTCGGAACTGTCTCTGCGTTTTGGTGAAATGGCCTGGGTGCAGCGTTTGCACATGGCGCTGGAAGAAAACCGGTTCTGCCTGTACGCCCAGGAAATCGCTCCTTTGGGGCATGTCGAGCAGGGCGGTGGGCATATCGAAATACTGCTGCGGCTGCATGACGAGGCCGGGCGGATGATTTTGCCCGACAGTTTCATCCCGGCCGCTGAGCGTTATGGGCTGATGACGTCGCTGGATCGCTGGGTTGTGGAGAACGTATTCAAGATCATTGCCCAATGTATTGCCGAACAGCGCAAAGGCCCGTTGGCCATGTGTGCGATTAATCTGTCAGGCATTACTATCGGAGATGAGGCGTTCCTGGACTTCCTGCGTGAACAGTTTGTTACTTACGCTATTCCTCCTGAAATGATTTGTTTTGAAATTACAGAAACCAGCGCTATTGCGAATTTAGGAAGTGCAATCAGATTTATTAATGAACTCAAAGGTTTAGGTTGCCACTTCTCGCTAGATGACTTTTGCGCCGGAATGTCCTCGTTCGCTTACTTGAAACATTTACCTGTAGACTTCTTGAAGATCGACGGGAGTTTCGTAAAGGATATGCTGGACGACCCGATTAACCGCGCTATGGTCGAGGTGATCAATCACATCGGCCATGTCATGGGTAAACGCACCATTGCCGAGTTTGTCGAGACACCCCAGATCGAGCAGGCGTTGCTCGAGATCGGTGTGGATTACGCTCAAGGGTATGTCATCGAACGCCCGCAACTGTTTACCTGCGATAGCTTGCAAAGTCGTCCCGCCAGACCGCAACCGCTGTTATTCAAGGCGCCTGGCACGTTCCGTTGAAATCTCTTGCTGATCCTTACAATCACAAATCAAAAGGAGCCGAACAGTGATCGACACATTCAACCGAACCGGACCACTCATGGAAGCTGCAAGTTATCCCGCCTGGGCTCAGCAACTGATCCAGGATTGCAGCGAGAGCAAACGTCGGGTTGTCGAGCACGAACTGTATCAGCGCATGCGAGATAACAAACTCAGCGCCAAGACGATGCGTCAGTACCTGATAGGTGGCTGGCCGGTAGTCGAGCAGTTCGCGTTGTATATGGCACAAAACCTGACTAAAACCCGCTTTGCCCGCCATCCTGGTGAAGACATGGCGCGCCGCTGGTTGATGCGTAACATTCGCGTCGAACTGAACCACGCCGATTACTGGGTGCACTGGAGTCGGGCTCACGGTGTCAGCCTGGAAGATCTGCAAGCGCAACAAGTGCCCCCGGAGCTTCATGCGTTGAGCCACTGGTGCTGGCACACAAGTTCAGCGGATTCGCTGATCGTGGCCATCGCCGCTACCAACTACGCCATTGAGGGCGCGACCGGGGAGTGGTCGGCGCTGGTCTGTTCCAGTGGCGTGTACGCGGCAGCCTTCCCTGAGGAAGATCGCAAGCGGGCCATGAAGTGGCTGAAGATGCACGCCCAGTACGACGATGCCCACCCGTGGGAAGCGCTGGAAATCATCTGCACCCTGGCGGGCCAGAACCCGAGCAAATCCCTGCAAGTGGAACTGCGCCAGGCTGTGTGCAAAAGCTACGACTACATGTTTCTGTTTCTGGAGCGCTGCATGCAGCAGGAACACGCGGAACGGGCGCCGGTAGTTCGTGGGCGGATGGCGCTGGCTGAAAGCTGATCTAACTGCAACACACAACCTAATGTGGGAGCGGGCTTGCTCGCGAAGACGGACTGACAGTCACCATTTAAGTCGACTGTCACACTGCTTTCGCGAGCAAGCCCGCTCCCACATTGTTTTGTATTGTTCGTGAACGCTCAGCCCGCCATCGCCAGTCGATTGCGCCCCTCGCGCTTGGCCACGTACAGCGCACTGTCGGCTCGGCGCAACAGGCTCTCGGCGGATTCACCGGGCAGCAGGGTCGAACAACCCAGGCTAACGGTCAGCTCGATCAACTGGCCATCGGCGTGATACTCCTGAGCCTGGGCGGCAAACCGCAGGCGCTCGCCGACCATGGCCGCCGCTTCCCGAGTGGTGTTGGACAGCAGAATCAAAAACTCCTCGCCGCCAAACCGAAACACCATGTCCACGTTGCGCAATTGGCCCTTGATCGAGGCGGCAACCGCTTTGAGCACTTCATCACCAGCGCTGTGCCCATGGCTGTCATTGACGCGTTTGAAGTGGTCGATATCGAGCATCAGCAACGACAAGGGCTGCAAATGCCGCCGCGACATTTCGATTTCCCGTTGCAGGGTCTGGTCCATGGCAACGCGGTTGCCGGTGTCGGTGAGCGGGTCACGCAAGGCACTTTGGGTCGCTGCGCGGTAGAGCAGGGCGTTACGCATTGGATAGAGCAGTGCAGACAGCAGCGACTCCAGGTTGCCCAGTTCCTGCTCGCTGAAACGCTGATTGCGGCGGAACACCAGTTCACCCAGATGTTCACCTTCATGGCTCAGGCTGTAGCTGACCGAATGATGACCGCGAAGACCAAACTCCAGCCGCAAGTCACTGGCCTTGTGCTGATAGCCCAAGGCATCGAGCGGTACTAGACGCTGAATTTCACGAAAAAAGAGCCCGAGAATGCGTTGCGGCTCAAGACTGGTTTGCAGCTGCAAGCTCAGTTGCTGACGCAATTGCGCAAGACTGACCGGCCGTTCCGGAAGAGGAGGCTGCTGACCAAAGCCCAGGCGTTGCAATTTGGCGCTATCGAAGTCAATTGCGTTGGTCTGGGAAGGTGATTTCATATGGCGTGAGCCCCTAAGCAGTAAGGCTGTCTTACAGGCTGGGTGAGAGCGGCTTTGGGCTGCGCGTCATACTGGTCCATCAGTCCCGTAGGACATTTGGTCCGAGTCTAGTCCGCTTTGTCGAAGATTAGTAACCTGCCGACTCAGGCGCTGCTGCCAACTGCTTTCACACTGCGTGTCTGAACAAAATTAGAGCGAAAGTCGTGCCATTCGGTTCATTCGGATAAAAGCCGTTCTAAATCATTTGGTTAGGACGCTTTTGAAGAAGTGCCGCGCAGTTCGGCGGCATTTGTTTGACTGTAAAGGGCAGGGGTTGCAGCGGTTGAAGCGTGCAGCGGCAATAAAATGCCGCAGCACAAAAGCGACGCACGGCCGTTACTGGGCGTTGAATGCCTGGCCGTTGATGCCGGTGCTGTCCGGGCCCATCAGGTAAAGGTAGACCGGCATGATCTCCTCAGGCGTTGGGTTGTTCTGCGGGTTTTCACCGGGATACGCCTGGGCGCGCATGCTGGTGCGGGTCGCGCCGGGGTTGATGCTGTTGGAGCGTACCGGTGCCACGGTGTCGACCTCGTCGGCCAGAGTTTGCATCAAGCCTTCGGTGGCAAACTTGGACACGCCATAAGCTCCCCAATACGCCCGACCCTTGCGCCCGACGCTGCTGGAGGTGAACACCACGGAGGCGTCCTGCGAGAGCTTGAGCAGCGGCAACAAGGTGCTGGTGAGCATGAACATGGCGTTGACGTTGACATGCATGACCCGCATGAAGTTTTCGCCGGACAACTGCTCGATCGGCGTGCGCGGACCAATGATCGAGGCGTTGTGCAACAGGCCATCAATATGGCCGAACTCGGTCTCGATCATCGCTGCCAACTCATCGTATTGATGGGGCAGGGCGGTTTCCAGATTGAACGGGATCACGGCTGGTTGTGGGTGACCGGCCGCTTCGATTTCGTCGTAGACCTGAGTCAGGTTGGCTTCGGTCTTGCCCAGCAGCAATACGGTGGCGCCGTGGGCGGCATAGGTCTTCGCGGCGGCAGCACCGATGCCACGGCCAGCACCGGTGACCAGGATGACCCGGTCCTTGAGCAATTCAGGGCGGGCGGAATAATCAAACATAAAAAACCTCACAACAATTCAGCAGTAGGCAGGCGTTGCACTTGTGGCGAGGGAGCTTGCTCCCGCTCGGCTGCGAAGCAGTCGTAAAACCAGCAATGCGGTGTGCCTGACAGATTGCGGTGGTAGACAGAGGGGCCGCTTCGCGACCCAGCGGGAGCAAGCTCCCTCGCCACAAAAAGACGCTCGGTTTAGCAACTGCAGAGCGCGCTATCCAGAACCTTGCGCAACTCCAGCGGATGATCCACCACCACGTCCGCACCCCAATGCCGCGGGTTATCGTCCGGATGGATGTAGCCATACGTCACGGCAGCAGTCTTGGTGCCAGCATCGCGACCAGACTCGATATCACGCAAATCATCGCCGACAAACAACACGCTGGCCGGGTCCAGATTGAGCATCTTGCACGCCAGGATCAATGGCTCCGGGTCAGGCTTGCTGTTCTTTACGTGATCCGGGCAGATCAGCAGCGCAGAGCGCTCCGCCAGCCCCAGTTGCTGCATGATCGGTTCGGCAAAGCGCAGCGGCTTGTTGGTGACCACGCCCCAGATCAGGTTGGCCTTCTCGATGTCGGCCAGCAGTTCGCCCATGCCGTCAAAGAGTTTGCTGTGAACTGCGCAATCCTTGAGGTAACGCTCCAGAAACTCCAGGCGCAATTGCTCGAATCCCGGCGATTCCGGGTCCATGGAGAACGTCACTGCGACCATCGCCTTGGCGCCGCCGGAAATCTCGTCGCGAACGTGCTTGTCATTCATCGGCGGCAAGCCGCGATCGGCACGCATCGCCTGGCAGATGGCAATGAAGTCCGGCGCGGTGTCGAGCAGAGTGCCGTCCATGTCGAAAAGGACTGCTCTGATTCGCATCGGCTTACTCCTCGCGCAAGGTCTGGATCATGTAGTTGACGTCCACGTCGGCCGCCAGTTTGTAGTGCTTGGTCAGCGGGTTGTACGTCAGGCCGATGATGTCCTTGACGGTCAGGCCGGCCATGCGGCTCCAGGCGCCCAGTTCGGACGGGCGAATGAATTTCTTGAAGTCATGGGTGCCGCGCGGCAGCAGATTCATGATGTATTCGGCGCCGATGATGGCGAACAGGTACGCCTTCGGGTTGCGGTTGATGGTGGAGAAGAACACTTGGCCGCCAGGCTTGACCATGCGGAAGCAAGCGCGGATCACCGAGGATGGGTCCGGCACGTGTTCGAGCATTTCCAGGCAAGTGACCACGTCGAATTGCTCGGGCATTTCCTCGGCCAGGGCTTCGGCGGTGATCTGCCGGTATTCGACCGTCACGCCGGATTCCAGCTGATGCAGTTGCGCGACCGCCAGCGGTGCTTCGCCCATGTCGATGCCCATGACGGTAGCGCCGCGCTGAGCCATGGCTTCGCTGAGGATGCCGCCGCCGCAACCGACGTCGAGGACTTTCTTGCCGGCCAGGTTGACTCGTTCGTCAATCCAGTTGACCCGCAGCGGGTTGATGTCGTGTAGCGGTTTAAACTCGCTTTCGCGGTCCCACCAGCGATGGGCCAGGGCTTCGAATTTGGCGATTTCGGCGTAGTCGACGTTGCTCATGGTTTAAGTCCTCTAAAACTTGAAAAATCCTGTTGCCCCGGTGTTCGGTCCGGGGGGCTTACGATTCTGTATGGCCGCTGATGCGTTGGCCCCAGGCCTTGGCCGTGGCGCACAGTTGTTCTTCATCCAGCCGCGTCAGGCGCCGGTCGTCGAGCAGTTGCTTGCCGGCGACCCAAAGGTGTTTCACACAGTCGCGACCGGTGGCGTAAATAAGTTGCGAAACCGGGTCGTAGACCGGTTGCTGTGCCAGGCCGGACAGGTCGAAAGCGACGATGTCGGCGGCTTTGCCGACTTCCAGCGAGCCGACTTCAGCTTCGATTCCCAGCGCGCGGGCACCGTTGAGCGTGGCCATGCGCAAGGCGCGGTGGGCGTCCAGCGCCGTGGCCGAGCCGGCGACAGCCTTGGCCAGCAACGCGGCGGTACGGGTTTCGCCGAGCAGGTCCAGGTCATTGTTGCTGGCCGCGCCATCGGTGCCGACGGCGACGTTAACCCCGGCCTGCCACAGGCGTTCCACCGGGCAGAAGCCGCTGGCCAGTTTCAGGTTTGATTCCGGGCAATGAATCACATTGGTGTTGCTTTCTACCAGCAACGCCAGGTCTTCATCGCTGATCTGGGTCATGTGAACGGCCTGGAAGCGCGGACCGAGCAAGCCCAGCCGACCGAGGCGCGCCAGCGGGCGTTCGCCGCGCTGTTCGAGCGATTGCTGCACTTCGAAGGCGGTTTCATGGACGTGCATGTGGATCGCCGCGTCCAGTTCCTCGGCGATTACCCGGATTTTCTCCAGGTTTTCGTCGCCCACAGTGTAGGGGGCGTGGGGGCCGAAGGTGATTTTGATACGCTCGTGGTGCTTGAGATCGCCGAACAGTTCAACGCCCTGACGAATGGCTTCATCCGCAGTGGCAGCACCTGGAATCGGGAAATCGAGGATCGGAATCGCGATTTGCGCGCGAATACCGCTGTTATGCACCCGCTCGCTGGCAACCTTCGGGAAGAAATACATGTCAGAGAAGCAGGTGATGCCCCCTTTTATTTGCTCGGCGATGGCCAGATCCGTGCCATCGCGCACGAAATCTTCATCGACCCATTTGGCCTCGGCCGGCCAGATGTGGTTTTCCAGCCAAGTCATCAACGGCAAATCATCGGCCAGGCCGCGGAACAGCGTCATCGCCGCGTGGCCATGGGCGTTGATCAGGCCGGGGCTGAGCAAAACATCTGGCAGCTCACGAATTTCAGTCGCGTTACACTTCAGCGCTTCGGCACGCGGGCCGATAAACACGATGCGACCGTCGCGGATACCCAGGCCGTGCTCTTTGAGGACCACGCCTGCGGGTTCGACGGGTACCAGCCAGGTCGGCAGCAATAATAAGTCGAGCGCAACGGCAGGTTTCGGCATCGAGGGTCGGTTCCAGTGCTTTTGTAAAGGATGGCGAAGTATACCCGAGCGTCTTCGCGGGGGGATCGCTATAATCGGCGGCTTTTGTTCATGAGTGCGGGGTGAATGATGCGCGATCGACTGTTGGCTGCGGAGAAGGTGAAGGCCATCGATTGGCGTGATGGCGCCCTGTACCTGCTGGATCAGCGTATTTTGCCGTTCGAGGAAACCTGGATCGCCTACACCAGCGCTGCTGGCGTGGCCGAAGCCATTCGTTCGATGGTGGTGCGCGGTGCGCCGGCGATTGGCATCAGCGCCGCGTATGCCATGGTGTTGTCAGCCCGCGCCCGAATTGCCGAGGGCGGTGACTGGCAGGCAGCGTGGGAGGAGGACTACGCGGTGCTGGCCGATTCCCGTCCGACGGCGGTGAATCTGTTCTGGGCCTTGAGTCGCATGCGGGATCGCCTGGATCGTCTCAAGGGAGATGCAGACCCTCTGGCGGCGCTGGAGGCTGAAGCTATCGCCATCCACGAAAGCGACCGCGAAGCCAACCTGACCATGGCGCAACTGGGTGTCGACCTGATCCGTAAGCATCAGGGCAACGCTCAGGCGATCCTGACCCACTGCAACACTGGCGCTTTGGCCACTGGCGGTTTCGGCACGGCACTGGGCGTCATTCGCGGCGCGTTTATCGAGGGCATGGTCGAGCGCGTCTACGCCGACGAAACCCGTCCCTGGCTGCAAGGTTCGCGGTTGACCGCGTGGGAATTGGCCAATGAAGGCATTCCGGTAACCCTCAATGCTGACTCTGCTGCCGCGCACATCATGAAGACCAAGGGCATTACCTGGGTCATCGTCGGCGCCGACCGGATCACCGCCAATGGCGACGTGGCCAACAAAATCGGTACCTATCAACTGGCAGTGAGCGCCATGCACCACGGCGTGCGGTTCATGGTGGTGGCGCCGAGTTCGACCATCGACATGAACCTGGCCAGCGGCGATGACATTCCTATCGAAGAGCGCGACGGCAGCGAATTGCTGGACGTCGGCGGCAAGCGGGTCGGGGCGAATGTTGACGCCTTCAATCCGGTGTTCGATGTGACGCCGGCCGACCTGATCGATGCGATCGTCACTGAAAAGGGCATTGTCGAGCGGCCGGACACGGCGAAAATGGCGCAGTTGATGTGCCGCAAGCGTCTACATTGACGGTATTTGTTGTCCGATAAATCGCCTTTGCGGGTAAGCCTCGCTCCTACTGAACACACAAACCTGTAGGAGCGAGGCTTGCCCGCGAAGAACGATGACACGGTCTCCTGCTTCCGAGCTCCCGCATTTCGCTAGCAAATCTGGGGCTGTGGCAGCTCTAAGCCTCTCTCGTCCCCGTTAAGCCTGTCACCGGTCAACTAACTATGCTCCATGCGCATCTGGGGGATAGGTGCGTGGCGGCTCTTGTGATAACATCCGGCGTTTTCCGAGGCAGTCCCACGGGGTTGTCTTTACTGCGCAGATCCATGGCTTAACTCGTTGATTTGTCGTAAGTCGGTGCATGGCACTCAGCCTGCGTCGGCGAGCTTCGTTCGTCCCATATGGATGTGACGAAGTTTCACCAGAAAAAGGAATCGAGCTTCTCATGGGCGAACTGGCCAAAGAAATCCTCCCGGTCAATATCGAAGACGAGCTGAAGCAGTCCTACCTCGACTACGCGATGAGCGTAATTGTCGGGCGGGCACTGCCGGATGCGCGCGATGGCTTGAAGCCCGTGCACCGGCGTGTGCTGTTCGCGATGAGCGAGCTGGGCAACGACTTCAACAAGCCGTACAAGAAATCTGCCCGTGTTGTCGGTGACGTGATCGGTAAGTATCACCCTCACGGTGATACCGCGGTGTACGACACCATCGTTCGGATGGCGCAGCCATTCTCCCTGCGCTACCTGCTGGTAGACGGTCAAGGCAACTTCGGTTCGGTGGACGGCGACAACGCCGCGGCCATGCGATACACCGAAGTGCGCATGACCAAGCTGGCGCACGAGCTGCTGGCTGACCTGCACAAAGAAACCGTGGACTGGGTGCCGAACTACGACGGCACCGAAATGATCCCGGCGGTCATGCCGACCCGTATTCCCAACCTGCTGGTCAACGGCTCCAGCGGTATCGCCGTGGGCATGGCGACCAACATTCCGCCGCACAACCTCGGTGAAGTCATCGACGGTTGCCTGGCGCTCATCGACAACCCAGAGTTGACCATCGATGAGCTGATGCAATACATCCCGGGTCCGGACTTCCCGACCGCTGCGATCATCAACGGTCGCGCCGGCATCATCGAAGCCTACCGCACCGGTCGCGGTCGCATTTACATGCGCGCCCGCTCGATGATCGAAGACATCGACAAGGTCGGTGGTCGCCAACAGATCGTCATCACCGAACTCCCTTACCAGCTGAACAAGGCCCGTCTGATCGAGAAGATCGCCGAGCTGGTAAAAGAGAAGAAGCTCGAAGGCATCACCGAACTGCGCGACGAGTCCGACAAGGACGGCATGCGCGTCGTGATCGAGCTGCGTCGTGGCGAAGTGCCTGAGGTCATTCTCAACAACCTCTACGCCCAGACCCAGCTGCAAGCCGTGTTCGGTATCAACATCGTTGCGTTGATCGACGGCCGTCCGCGGATCCTGAACCTCAAGGACCTGCTGGAAGCCTTCGTTCGTCACCGTCGTGAAGTCGTTACCCGCCGCACCGTGTTCGAACTGCGTAAAGCCCGCGAGCGTGGTCACATCCTTGAAGGTCAAGCGGTTGCCCTGTCGAACATCGACCCGGTCATCGCCCTGATCAAGGCTTCGCCGACGCCGTCGGAAGCCAAGGAAGCGCTGATCAAGACCGCGTGGGAATCTTCCGCCGTAGTCGCGATGGTTGAACGTGCCGGTGCCGATTCCTGCCGTCCAGAGACCCTGGACGAGCAATACGGTCTGCGCGAAGGCAAGTACTTCCTGTCGCCAGAACAGGCGCAAGCCATTCTGGAACTGCGTCTGCACCGTCTGACCGGTCTGGAGCACGAGAAGCTGCTGGCCGAGTATCAAGAGATCCTCAACCAGATCGGCGAACTGATCCGCATCCTCAGCAGCGCCACGCGCCTGATGGAAGTGATCCGCGAAGAGCTGGAAGTGATCCGCGCCGAATACGGCGACGTGCGTCGCACCGAAATCCTCGATGCCCGTCTCGACCTGACCCTGGGTGACATGATCCCGGAAGAAGAGCGCGTCGTGACCATCTCCCACGGTGGCTATGCCAAGACCCAGCCATTGGCTGCGTACCAGGCTCAGCGTCGTGGCGGTAAAGGCAAATCGGCGACCGGCGTCAAGGATGAGGACTACATCGCTCACCTGCTGGTTGCCAACAGCCACACCACGCTGCTGCTGTTCTCCAGCAAAGGCAAAGTGTACTGGCTGAAAACCTACGAAATCCCGGAAGCATCCCGCGCTGCCCGTGGTCGTCCGTTGGTCAACCTGCTGCCGCTGGGCGATGGTGAATACATCACCACCATGCTGCCGGTCGATGAGTACACCGAAGGTCACTTCATCTTCATGGCTACCGCTAATGGCACCGTGAAGAAGACTCCGCTGGAATCCTTCAGCCGTCAGCGCAGCGTTGGTCTGATCGCGCTGGAGCTGGATGAAGGCGACGTGCTGATTTCTGCCTCGATTACCGACGGTGATCGTGAAGTCATGCTGTTCTCCGACGGCGGCAAGGTGACTCGCTTCAAGGAAACCGACGTTCGCGCCATGGGTCGTACCGCTCGCGGTGTCCGCGGCATGCGTCTGCCGGAAGGCCAGAAGCTGATTTCCATGCTGATCCCGGAAGAAGGCAGCCAGATCCTGACCGCTTCGGCCCGTGGTTTCGGCAAGCGTACAGCGATTACCGAGTTTCCTGAGTACAAGCGCGGCGGTCAGGGCGTTATCGCCATGGTCAGCAACGAGCGTAACGGCCGTCTGGTCGGTGCAGTCCAGGTGCTCGACGGCGAGGAAATCATGCTGATTTCCGACCAGGGCACCTTGGTTCGTACTCGTGTCGACGAAGTCTCCAGCCTGGGTCGTAACACCCAGGGCGTGACCCTCATCAAGCTCGCCAGCGATGAAACGCTGGTCGGTCTGGAGCGGGTTCAGGAGCCGTCGGAAGTCGAGGGCGAAGAGCTGGAAGGTGAAGAAGGTGCAGTGTTCGACGGCGAGGTCGTGATCGACGACGCTGTCGAAGACCAGCAACTCGACGCCGCAGCCGACGAAGAACCGCAGGAATAAGCGGACAAACAGGGGGCGGATGAAGATTCGCCCCCTTGTTGTTTGTCCTGTGGGATTGTTTTTAATGTAGGACTGTAGGAGCTGTCGAGCGAAGCGAGGCTGCGATCTCTTGATCTTGCTCTCGCTTTTGTTATGTGGGTCCGTACGAAAAGATCGCAGCCTCGCTCCGCTCGACAGCTCCTACAGATCAAATAGATTTATTGCGTGATACCACCAAATCAGAGCGAGATTGGATGTGAGCAAGAGAGCCTATAACTTCTGTGCCGGTCCTGCGGCACTTCCTGAAGCTGTCCTGAAACGCGCCCAGGGTGAACTCCTTGATTGGCACGGCAAGGGCTTGTCGGTCATGGAAATGAGCCATCGCAGTGATGAGTTCGTGTCCATCGCCACCAAGGCCGAGCAGGATCTGCGTGATCTGCTGAATATCCCTTCGAACTATAAAGTGCTGTTTCTGCAAGGCGGCGCCAGCCAGCAATTCGCTCAGATCCCTCTGAACCTGTTGCCTGAAGGCGGCTCGGCCGACTATATCGACACCGGTATCTGGTCGCAGAAAGCCATCGAAGAAGCCTCGCGTTACGGCCACGTCAATGTCGCCGCTACCGCCAAGCCTTACGACTATTTCGCAATTCCCGGTCAGAACGAGTGGAAGCTGTCGAAAGACGCTGCCTACGTTCACTACGCGCCGAACGAAACCATTGGCGGCCTGGAATTCCAGTGGATCCCGGAAACCGGTGATGTACCACTGGTCGCTGACATGTCTTCCGACATCCTCTCGCGTCCGGTCGATGTGTCGCGCTTCGGCATGATCTACGCAGGCGCTCAGAAAAACATCGGTCCGAGCGGCATCGTCGTGAACATCATTCGTGAAGACCTGCTCGGTCATGCCCGTTCCCTGTGCCCGACCATGCTCAACTACAAGGTCGCAGCGGATAACGGCTCGATGTACAACACCCCGCCGACCCTCGCCTGGTACTTGTCGGGGCTGGTATTCGAGTGGCTGAAAGAGCAGGGTGGTGTTGAAGCCATCGGCAAGCTCAATGAAGTGAAACAGCGCACGCTGTACGACTTCATCGACGCCAGCGGCATGTACAGCAACCCGATCAACAAGTCGGACCGCTCGTGGATGAACGTGCCGTTCCGCCTCGCCGATGATCGCCTGGACAAGCCATTCCTGGCCGGTGCCGACGAGCGCGGCCTGCTGAATCTCAAGGGTCACCGTTCCGTGGGCGGCATGCGTGCCTCCATCTATAACGCCGTCGACATCGTTGCGGTCAACGCACTGATTTCGTACATGGCAGAGTTCGAGAAGGAACACGGCTAATGTCTGAGCAAGAACTCAAGGCACTGCGCGTTCGCATTGATGCCCTGGACACCAAAGTCCTGGAGCTGATCAGCGAGCGTGCACGCTGCGCCCAGGAAGTTGCGCGAGTAAAGATGGCCTCGCTGGCCGAAGGCGAAGTGCCGGTGTTCTATCGTCCTGAGCGCGAAGCTCAGGTGCTCAAGCGCGTGATGGAGCGTAACCAGGGGCCGCTGGGCAACGAAGAGATGGCGCGACTGTTCCGCGAAATCATGTCCTCGTGCCTGGCCCTCGAGCAGCCATTGAAAGTGGCTTATCTCGGCCCCGAAGGCACCTTCACCCAAGCCGCTGCTATGAAGCATTTCGGTCATGCGGTGATCAGCAAGCCGATGGCGGCGATCGACGAAGTGTTCCGTGAAGTGGCGGCCGGTGCGGTGAACTTTGGCGTGGTCCCGGTGGAAAACTCCACCGAAGGCGCGGTCAACCACACCCTCGACAGCTTCCTTGAACACGACATGGTCATCTGTGGTGAAGTCGAGTTGCGGATTCACCACCACCTGCTGGTCGGTGAGAACACTAAGACCGACAGCATCAGTCGCATCTATTCCCACGCCCAGTCCCTGGCCCAGTGCCGCAAGTGGCTGGACGCCCATTACCCGAATGTCGAGCGCGTGGCGGTGTCCAGCAACGCCGAAGCGGCCAAGCGGGTCAAGGGTGAGTGGAACTCGGCGGCGATTGCCGGCGATATGGCTGCAGGTTTGTACGGGTTGACCCGTCTGGCCGAGAAAATCGAGGATCGCCCGGACAATTCCACGCGATTCCTGATGATCGGCAGCCAGGAAGTGCCGCCGACTGGCGACGACAAGACTTCGATCATCGTCTCCATGAGCAACAAGCCCGGCGCACTGCACGAGTTGCTGGTGCCGTTCCACGACAACGGCATCGATCTGACACGGATCGAGACCCGTCCGTCGCGCAGCGGTAAATGGACCTACGTGTTCTTCATCGACTTCGTCGGCCACCACCGCGACCCACTGGTCAAGAGTGTGTTGGAAAAGATCAGTCAGGAAGCAGTGGCACTCAAAGTGCTGGGTTCCTACCCGAAAGCAGTTCTCTAAGGGCGGTAGCAAATGAGTGGTGACTTCCTCGCTCTGGCACAGCCGGGCGTGCAACAACTTTCGCCCTACGTTCCGGGCAAGCCCGTGGACGAACTGGCGCGTGAGCTGGATATCGATCCGGCCAAAATCGTCAAACTGGCGAGCAACGAAAATCCGCTGGGCGCCAGTCCCAAGGCATTAGCAGCCATTCGCGAAGAATTGGCTGAGATGACCCGTTATCCGGATGGCAATGGTTTTGCGCTCAAGACCCTGCTGGCCGATCAATGCCGCGTCGAGCTCAATCAAGTGACGCTGGGCAACGGTTCCAATGACATTCTGGAACTGGTCGGTCGTGCGTATCTGGCGCCGGGCCTGAACGCCGTGTTCAGCGAGCACGCGTTTGCGGTCTACCCAATCGTGACCCAGGCCGTGGGTGCTGACGCGCGCGTTATCCCTGCCAAAGACTGGGGGCATGATTTGCCGGCCATGCTGGCCGCGATCGATGCCGACACCCGTGTGGTATTCATTGCCAACCCGAACAACCCGACCGGGACCTGGTTCGGCGCCGAAGCACTGGACGAGTTTCTGCAGGATGTACCGGCTCATGTGCTGGTGGTACTGGACGAGGCCTACATCGAGTACGCCGAAGGCAGTGACTTGCCGGATGGCCTGGACTTCCTGGCGGCGTACCCGAATCTGCTGGTCTCGCGCACGTTCTCCAAGGCCTACGGCCTGGCGGCGCTGCGGGTTGGTTATGGCTTGTCCTCCGCGGTGGTCGCTGATGTGCTGAACCGCGTGCGCCAGCCGTTCAACGTCAACAGCCTGGCCTTGGCCGCTGCTTGCGGCGCACTTCAGGATGCCGACTATCTGGCCGAAAGCCGTCGCCTGAACGAAGCCGGCATGCTGCAACTGCAAGCGGGTTTCCGTGAGCTGGGGCTGAGCTGGATTCCGTCCAAGGGCAACTTTATCTGTGTCGATCTGGGGCAGGTTGCGGCGCCGGTCTTCCAGGGCTTGTTGCGCGAAGGCGTGATCGTGCGTCCGGTGGCTAATTACGGCATGCCGAATCACTTGCGCATCACCATTGGTCTGCCGGCTGAAAACAGCTGCTTCCTTGAGGC
Source organism: Pseudomonas sp. ASL4 (assembly GCF_056680395.1). NCBI lineage: Bacteria > Pseudomonadati > Pseudomonadota > Gammaproteobacteria > Pseudomonadales > Pseudomonadaceae > Pseudomonas > Pseudomonas sp. ASL4. The sequence goes on from NZ_CM155280.1 coordinate 2,695,026, forward strand.
GCTGACCAAGGTTCTGGCTCGTGGTTGATGTCACTGCACTGCAATCTGCTGAACCTATGATTGGTCGCCTGGTGGTGGTCGGTCTGGGGTTGATCGGCGGTTCGTTTGCCAAGGGCTTGCGTGAAAGTGGCCTGTGCCGCGAAGTGGTCGGGGTCGATCTTGATCCGCAGTCGCGCAAGCTGGCGGTTGAGTTAGGCGTGGTGGATCGCTGTGAAGAAGACTTGGCAGCTGCTTGTCAGGGCGCAGACGTGATTCAGTTGGCCGTGCCGATCCTCGCCATGGAAAAAATGCTCGGCCGACTGGCTGGCATGGATCTGGGGCAAGCGATCCTGACTGACGTTGGCAGTGCCAAAGGCAACGTGGTACGTGCGGCTACTGAGGCGTTCGGCGGTATGCCGGCGCGTTTCGTGCCGGGGCATCCGATAGCCGGTTCCGAGCAGAGCGGGGTGGAAGCCTCCAATGCCGAGCTGTTCCGTCGCCATAAAGTGATTTTGACGCCGCTGGATCAGACCGATCCGGCAGCTCTGGCTGTGGTCGACCGTTTGTGGCGCGAATTGGGCGCCGACGTCGAGCACATGCAGGTCGAGCGCCATGACGAAGTGTTGGCGGCAACCAGCCATTTGCCACACTTGCTGGCATTCGGTTTGGTCGACTCATTGGCCAAGCGCAATGAAAATCTTGAGATCTTCCGTTACGCTGCGGGCGGTTTCCGCGATTTCACAAGAATCGCCGGTAGCGACCCGGTCATGTGGCATGACATCTTCCTCGCCAACCGCGAAGCTGTCCTGCGCACACTCGATACATTTCGCAGCGACCTCGACGCCTTGCGCGACGCGGTCGATGCAGGGGATGGGCACCAATTGTTGGGCGTATTCACTCGCGCCCGGGTTGCCCGCGAACATTTCAGTAAAATCCTGGCCCGCCGGGCTTATGTGGACGCTATGAACTCCAACGACCTGATTTTCCTGGCACAACCTGGTGGCCGCCTGACTGGGCGGATTCGTGTACCGGGCGACAAATCGATTTCCCACCGTTCGATCATGCTTGGCTCCCTAGCCGAAGGCACCACCGAAGTGGAAGGTTTCCTTGAGGGCGAAGATGCCCTGGCGACCTTGCAAGCCTTCCGCGACATGGGTGTTGTGATCGAAGGTCCGCACCACGGTCGCGTGACCATTCACGGCGTGGGCCTGCATGGCCTGAAGCCTGCGCCAGGTCCGATCTATCTGGGCAACTCCGGCACATCGATGCGTTTGTTGTCTGGCCTGTTGGCTGCGCAAAGCTTCGACAGCACCCTGACCGGTGATGCCTCGCTGTCCAAGCGTCCGATGAATCGCGTGGCCAATCCGCTGCGTGAAATGGGCGCCGTGATCGAGACCGCCGCAGAAGGTCGTCCTCCGATGACTATCCGTGGCGGCAACAAGCTCAAAGGCCTGACCTACACCATGCCGATGGCCAGCGCCCAGGTTAAGTCCTGCCTGTTGCTGGCCGGTCTGTACGCTGAAGGCAAGACCACCGTCACCGAGCCTGCGCCGACCCGCGACCACACCGAGCGCATGCTGCGCGGCTTCGGCTACCCGGTGACCGTCAACGGCGCCACCGCGTCGGTCGAGTCCGGCCACAAACTGACTGCGACCCACATTGAAGTGCCGGGCGACATCTCGTCGTCGGCGTTCTTCCTCGTGGCCGCGTCGATCGCCGAAGGTTCGGAGTTGGTGCTCGAGCACGTTGGCATCAACCCGACCCGCACTGGCGTGATCGACATCCTGCGCCTGATGGGCGCCGACATCACCCTGGAAAACCAGCGTGAAGTGGGTGGCGAACCTGTTGCGGACTTGCGCGTGCGGGCAGCTAAACTCAAAGGTATCGAGATTCCCGAAGCGCTGGTTCCGCTGGCCATCGACGAGTTCCCGGTATTGTTCGTGGCTGCGGCCTGTGCCGAAGGGCGCACCGTGTTGCGCGGTGCCGAAGAGTTGCGAGTCAAAGAGTCGGACCGGATTCAGGTCATGGCTGATGGCTTGCTGGCGCTGGGCGTCAAGTGCGAACCGACCCCGGACGGCATTATCATCGACGGCGGCCAGATCGGCGGCGGCGAAGTGCATGGTCACGGCGATCACCGGATTGCGATGGCATTCAGCGTTGCTTCGCTGCGCGCCACTGCACCGATCCGCATCCACGACTGTGCCAACGTCGCGACCTCGTTCCCGAACTTCCTCGCGCTGTGCGCGCAGGTCGGTATTCGTGTTGCACAAGAGGCTCAGTCGTGATTATCAAGCCACCGGTCATCACCATCGACGGGCCAAGCGGCTCGGGCAAGGGCACTATTGCCGGGATTCTGGCCAAGCGTCTGGGTTGGTGTCTGCTGGATTCCGGTGCGCTGTATCGTTTATTGGCATTCGCTGCGCGCAACCATGGCGTCGACCTGACCAATGAAGAATCGCTGAAGCTGTTGGCCGCTCATCTGGACGTGCAGTTTGTCGGCGCGACGGAAGGTCATCCGCAGCGGATCATTCTCGAAGGTGACGATGTCACCGACGACCTGCGTAATGAGCAAGTCGGCGCCTGGGCTTCTCAGGTCGCCGCACTGCCGGCTGTGCGCGATGCGCTGCTACAGCGCCAGCGGGCGTTTCAGGAGGCGCCGGGCCTGGTGGCCGATGGTCGCGACATGGGCACAGTGGTGTTTCCCGATGCTCCGCTGAAGATATTCCTTACGGCCAGTGCCGAGGAGCGTGCGCGCCGTCGATACTTGCAGTTGAAGGGCAAAGTCGATGGTGTTAGTCTGTCGAGTCTGCTAGATGAGATACGTGTCCGCGATGAGCGTGACACCCAGCGAGCGGTAGCCCCGCTCAAACCGGCGGCTGACGCCATACAGCTGGATTCCACGGAATTATCCATCGATCAGGTGCTGGAACGCATCATGAGCGAGATCGCCATTCGCGATATCGCCGGGTGACCAAGAAGCTTTGCAGGGGGCCAGTCATAGTCTTGCGATGCTTCTTCTAATGAACGTAACCCACATCGTCTGGGATGTGGAGATGGGCGTATTCTTCGCCCTTATTCAACAGGAATTAAAATGAGCGAAAGCTTTGCGGAACTCTTTGAAGAAAGCCTAAAAACCCTGAACCTTCAGGCAGGCTCCATCATCACCGGTGTTATCGTTGATATCGATTACCAAGCTCGCTGGGTAACCGTTCACGCTGGCCTGAAGTCTGAAGCACTCATCCCGCTTGAGCAGTTCTACAACGATGCTGGCGAACTGACTATCAACGTCGGTGACGAAGTTCACGTTGCTCTGGACTCGGTTGAAGACGGCTTTGGTGAAACCAAGCTGTCCCGTGAAAAAGCCAAGCGCGCTGAATGCTGGATTGTTCTGGAAGCAGCCTTCGCAGCCGAAGAAGTGGTCAAGGGCGTTATCAACGGTAAGGTTAAAGGCGGCTTCACTGTCGACGTTAACGGCATCCGTGCGTTCCTGCCAGGTTCTCTGGTTGACGTCCGTCCAGTGCGCGACACCACGCACCTGGAAGGCAAAGAGCTGGAATTCAAGGTCATCAAGCTCGACCAGAAACGCAACAACGTTGTCGTTTCCCGTCGTAGCGTCCTCGAAGCCGAGAACTCCGCTGAGCGTGAAGCTCTGCTGGAATCCCTGCAGGAAGGCCAGCAAGTCAAAGGTATCGTCAAGAACCTCACCGATTACGGCGCATTCGTCGATCTGGGTGGCGTCGATGGCCTGCTGCACATTACCGACATGGCTTGGAAACGTATCAAGCATCCTTCCGAAATCGTCAACGTTGGCGACGAGATTGATGTCAAGGTTCTGAAGTACGATCGCGAACGCAATCGTGTTTCCCTGGGCCTCAAGCAACTGGGCGAAGATCCATGGGTTGCTATCAAAGCCCGTTACCCAGAAAGCACTCGCGTTACCGCTCGTGTAACCAACCTGACCGACTACGGCTGCTTCGCTGAGCTGGAAGAAGGCGTTGAAGGTCTGGTACACGTTTCCGAAATGGACTGGACCAACAAGAACATCCACCCTTCGAAAGTCGTACAAGTCGGCGACGAAGTGGAAGTTATGGTTCTGGACATCGACGAAGAGCGTCGTCGTATCTCCCTCGGCATCAAGCAGTGCAAATCTAACCCATGGGAAGATTTCTCTGGCCAGTTCAACAAGGGCGATAAAATCTCCGGCACCATCAAGTCGATCACCGATTTCGGTATCTTCATTGGTCTGGACGGCGGCATCGACGGTCTGGTTCACCTGTCCGACATCTCCTGGAACGAAGTGGGCGAAGAAGCCGTTCGCCGCTTCAAGAAGGGCGACGAGCTGGACACCGTTATCCTGTCGGTTGACCCAGAGCGCGAGCGCATCTCCCTGGGTATCAAGCAACTGGAAAGCGATCCGTTCTCCGAGTACGTTCAAGAGAACGATAAAGGCGCAATCGTTAAAGGCATCGTGAAAGAAGTTGACGCTAAAGGCGCCATCATCACTCTGGCCGACGATATCGAAGCGACTCTGAAAGCCTCCGAAATCAGCCGTGACCGCGTTGAAGACGCGCGTAACGTTCTGAAAGAAGGCGAAGAAGTAGAAGCCAAGATCATCAGCGTTGACCGTAAGAGCCGCGTAATCCAGCTCTCGATCAAGTCGAAAGACGTTGAAGACGAGAAAGAAGCAATCCAGAGCCTGCGCGACAAGCCAGCGACTTCGGAACCTGCTGCTGGTCCTACCACTCTGGGCGACCTGTTGCGTGCACAAATGGAAAAACAGAACTAAGTTCTGTCAGACCATAGAAAAAGGGCGACTTCGGTCGCCCTTTTTTGTGCCTGCGATTTGGCTAGCTCCCTGAGTCGCTCGGGGATGTCGAAGGCTGCGATCCTGGTAATGTTTCTAGCGTCCCAAAAAACGACCCTTATGAAACCAATCCCTAACACCTGCTGTCTCTTTCTTTAACAGGATCAATCGTTTATTTGCAGCTAGGCTTAGGCTTGATACGAACGACGGTAGGGCGGAGCGCCCGGTATAAGGAAGTGAATGAACAGGCTCATTGTCGCAGTAGCGTTATTGACACTGGCAGGTTGTACCACCAATGCCAAGACTCACGTCGTGCGTGGCGTCAGTGGTATCGAGGTTGATTGTTCCGGTTTGGGTTCCGGGTGGGAGAAGTGCCGCAAGCGAGCTGACAGGGAGTGTAAGGGTAGTGGTTACAAGGTTGTCGCCAGATCTGATGATGCTAAGGACGAGGACGAATTTCCGTTCGGCTTCAATCCGGCAGGGTTTGTGACGCGCACCATGTTGGTTATTTGTCGGTGAGTGCGTAATGATTTTGTCGTGTTGTGGTGCTCCGCAAATGGGCGTCACATCTTTGCTAAATATATGTCAATACACGGGCTGTTCAAATTCATCCGGGCATGCTAAAACCTTTGAAGCGCTGATCTAGCTGCTTGAAAAAGAAGGGAAAAATATGACGAAGTCGGAGTTGATCGAACGAATTGTCACCCATCAAGGGCTGCTCTCATCCAAGGATGTTGAGCTGGCCATCAAGACCATGCTTGAGCAAATGTCCCAATGTCTGGCCACTGGGGATCGTATTGAGATCCGTGGTTTTGGCAGCTTCTCCCTGCACTACCGCGCCCCACGGGTAGGTCGTAACCCGAAAACCGGTCAGTCCGTCAGCCTTGATGGCAAGTTTGTTCCGCATTTCAAGCCGGGCAAAGAGTTGCGTGACCGGGTGAATGAGGAAGAGGAGGAAGGCTTTGATCTCCATAACTAAAGGGGCGACGCATGCGCAATCTTAAGCGTGTACTCCTTGGCGTATTTATTCTGTTGCTGATTCTGGTGATTCTGGCGTTTGTTCTTGAAAATCAGCAATCGGTTTCGCTGCTGTTCCTCGGTTGGGCAGGTCCACAATTGCCTGTGTCGTTGGTCATGGTGCTAGCGCTGCTGATCGGTATGCTGATCGGACCTGTTTTGGGTTGGTTTCTGGGGCGTGCATCCAGAACCGCCCGCAAGCGCCTGGTCTGAATTCGAAAAAGTAAATACCTATCGAATTTGCAACACAGCTTGTCTATATCCATTAGTAAAACCGTCATTAAGCTGTAAAATACTGGGCTTGTCCGATAGTGGCATTCCCACATCGAATCAGACTGACTCTGTCAGAAGCCTCAGCTTAGACGAGGGCTTCTGCACTCATGGACTAGACAGCGCTCGGTTGCCGGCCCTGTCAGCAACTCAAAGGGTATGGTTTCGCGTGAAAATTCTAGTAACCGGCGGCGCCGGGTTTATCGGCTCGGCAGTCATTCGTCATATTATTTCCAACACCACCGACTCTGTCGTTAACGTCGATAAGCTGACTTACGCTGGTAATCTTGAGTCGTTGGCCAAAGTTAGCCAAAACTCGCGTTATGTGTTTGAACGCGTCGACATCTGCGATCGCGATCAGATCGACCGTGTTCTGCGTGAACACCAACCAGATGCCATCATGCACCTGGCCGCAGAATCCCACGTAGACCGCTCGATCACTGGTCCGTCTGAGTTCATTCAGACCAACATCATCGGTACCTACACCCTGCTGGAAGCTGCACGCCACTACTGGGCTGCGCTGGATGACGGGCGCAAGGCCAACTTCCGCTTCCACCATATTTCCACTGACGAAGTCTATGGCGACCTTGACGGTCCGGAAGATCTCTTCACCGAGACCACCCCGTATCAGCCAAGCTCGCCGTACTCGGCAAGCAAGGCCAGTTCCGATCACCTGGTTCGCGCCTGGAGCCGTACCTACGGCCTGCCGACCCTGGTCACCAACTGCTCGAACAACTATGGCCCGTGCCACTTCCCTGAAAAGCTGATCCCGCTGATCATCCTCAATGCGCTGGAAGGCAAGCCGCTGCCGGTTTACGGTAAAGGTAACCAGGTTCGTGACTGGCTCTATGTCGAAGACCACGCCCGTGCATTGTACAAAGTCGTGACCGAAGGCGTTATCGGCGAGACATACAACATCGGCGGTCATAACGAAAAGCAAAATATCGAAGTCGTACATACCCTGTGTGCACTGCTCGATGAGCTGCGTCCTGACTCCGCTCATCGTCCGCACGCCAGCCTGATCACTTATGTTCAGGATCGCCCGGGCCACGATCAGCGCTACGCAATCGACGCCAGCAAAATCCAGCGCGAGTTGGGCTGGACGCCGGAAGAAACGTTCGAAACCGGTATCCGTAGAACGGTTGAATGGTATCTGAGTAACACTGAGTGGGTGGATCACGTTAAGAGCGGTAGCTATCAACAGTGGATCGACCAAAACTACGCGGATCGCTCGAGTAAGGCATGAAGATCCTTCTGTTAGGAAAGAACGGCCAAGTCGGCTGGGAGCTGCAGCGCTCTCTCGCGCCCCTTGGTGAGTTGATTGCACTGGATCGTCATGCGCTCGATGGCTTGTGCGGCGACCTGTCTGACCTCGACGCTTTGCGCTCGACGATCCGTCAGGTCAAGCCCGACATCATCGTCAGCGCCGCGGCCTATACCGCTGTCGATAAGGCCGAGTCCGACACTGAGCTGGCCGACCGTGTGAACGGTCAGGCAAGTCAGGTCATGGCTGAAGAGGCCGCGTCCCAGGATGCCTGGCTGATTCACTACTCGACCGACTACGTTTTCAGCGGCCAGGGTTCGACACCATGGCAAGAGACTGATGCGGTCGCACCAGTGAATCACTATGGCGCCAGTAAACTGGCCGGCGAACAGGCGATTATTGCGTCTGGCTGCAAGCATGTGATTTTTCGTACCAGTTGGGTCTACGGTGCTCGCGGCAACAACTTTGCGAAGACCATGCTGCGCCTGGCCGCGGATCGCGAAAGCCTGAGCGTCATCGCTGACCAAATCGGTGCACCTACCGGTGCGGATCTTATTGCCGACGTGACAGCGCTGGCCATTCAACAAGTGCTGCTGCGCCCGGAACTCGCGGGGCTATATCACTTGGCCGCTAGTGGCGAAGTGTCCTGGCACGGCTATGCCAGCCACGTGATCGCTTTCGCTCAGGCCAATGGCGAGCACCTCGCCGTCACGGCAATTAATCCAATCGAAACGACCGCCTATCCAACACCCGCGCGCCGTCCTCTGAATTCCCGTTTGAATACTCAGAAGCTGCGTGACAATTTTTCTCTACACTTGCCGGATTGGCAAAGTGGCGTAACCCGAATGCTTAGGGAAGTTCTGAACAAATGACCACGACAAATCGTAAAGGCATCATCCTCGCTGGCGGTTCGGGCACACGTCTGCATCCGTTGACGCTTGGTGTGTCCAAGCAGATGTTGCCGATCTACGACAAGCCGATGATCTTTTACCCGCTGTCAGTGCTGATGCTCGCCGGTATGCGTGAGATCCTGATCATCTCCACGCCGGAGGACCTGCCGTGTTTTCGCAAGTTGCTGGGTGACGGCAGCTTGTACGGCATCAAGCTGACCTACGCCGAGCAGCCTAGCCCGGATGGTCTGGCCCAGGCCTTCATCATCGGTGAAGAGTTCATTGGCAAGGATCCTTGCTGCCTGATCCTTGGCGACAATATCTTCTACGGTCAGCACTTTTCGGATAACTTGCGTTCGGCGACCAATCAGCAGAGTGGGGCGACGGTATTTGGTTACCACGTCTCCGATCCCGAGCGTTTTGGCGTGGTTGAATTCGACGCAACGGGGCGTGCTCTCAGTATTGAAGAGAAGCCGCTGAAGCCCAAGTCGAACTATGCGGTAACCGGTCTCTATTTCTACGATAACGAGGTTGTCGAGATCGCGAAGTGTATCAAGCCATCGGAACGTGGCGAGCTGGAAATCACCGATGTGAACCGTGCTTATCTGGAGCGCAATACACTCAGCGTCGAAATGCTTGGCCGTGGTTTCGCTTGGCTCGACACCGGTACCCATGATTCTCTGTTGGAAGCCAGCCACTTCGTGCACACCATCGAACAGCGTCAAGGTCTGAAGGTTGCCTGCCTGGAGGAGATCGCCTATCACAACGGATGGATCACATCCGAGCAGTTGGGTGCTCAAGCCGACGCCTTGAAGAAGACTGGCTATGGTCAGTACCTGCAGAAGCTGCTGGATTCGCCTGCTCATTGACTCGAAAGTTCAATACTTCGGACCGACGCGTTTAACCGGTACAAGCAGGAATAGCATGTCAGTAAAACGTCCCAAGATCGCGGTTTTGCTGGCTGCCTACAATGGTATGCAATGGATCGAGGAGCAACTGGCCTCGATCCTAGGTCAGCTAGCTGTCGACGTGACTGTTTACATTAGTATCGACCCTTCTACTGACGGTACCGAAGCTTGGTGCGCGGCATATGCGGTTGAACACCCTTGTGTTGTCGTTCTTCCTCCTGCAGGAGCCTTTGGCGGGGCTTCGCGCAATTTTTTCAGATTGATCCGCGATGTCGAACTGGATGAGTACGACTTTGTTGCCTTTGCCGATCAAGATGACATCTGGTATTTGGACAAGCTTCAGCGCGCGACCGATGCGATCCGAGTCCGCCATGTAGATGCCTACTCCAGCAACGTCACTGCTTTCTGGTCAAATGGCAGGACGCAGTTGCTGGATAAGGCTCAGCCCCAGGTGGCTTGGGATTTTTTGTTTGAGGCGGCCGGACCAGGTTGCACGTATGTGATGAGCTGTTACGTGATAGTGCCTTTGAAAGCTTCAATGCTGGCTAATTGGGTTGAGTTGCAAAGAGTCAGTTTGCACGATTGGTACTGCTACGCTTTTGCGCGCAGTCATGGGTTCAAATGGTTTATCGATGCGCAGCCGTCTATGCAATATCGTCAGCACGAGCGAAATCAGATCGGGGCCAACACCGGTATCAATCCGTTGATCGCACGTTACAAGACGATCCATGACGGGTGGTGGTTTTCTCAGGTTCGGATGATTTCTTGCCTGGTAGGGCGGGGGACTGATGCTTTTGTTCGGCAATGGTTGCCTTTGGGGCGCAGGCAACTGCTGTGGCTGTCTCTGAGTGCCTGGAAATGTCGACGACGCACCCGCGATAAGGTGTTCTTCTTCTGTGTTTGCTGCGCCACTGCGGTAATCGGTGGGAAAAGTAAATGAATCGTCGTCGGATTTTAGTGACAGGTGCTACCGGTTTTGTAGGCGAGGCCATAGTGTTTCAACTGTTGCTCGACAAGGTGTTCATGCCTGTCGCTGCGGTGCGTGGCGAAACACGGTTGAGTGGTCTGTGTCCCGTTGTACCGTTCGACCTGAACGACGAGCTCGCTCTACCTCCAATGAGCGATGTCGCAGTTGTCATTCATTGCGCTGCTCGAGTTCACGTGATGAAAGACACTGCGACGAATCCGCTTGAGAGTTTTCGTAGGGTTAATGTGGAGGGGACAGTTCGACTGGCTCTCAAGGCGGCGCAATCCGGTGTTAAGCGGTTTATTTTCATCAGTTCTATCAAGGTTAACGGCGAAGGTACTGCTCCGGGGGCGCCGTTCAAGGCTGATGATCAGCCGGCCCCTGTCGATCCTTATGGCGTGTCGAAGCGAGAGGCTGAAGATGCGCTGCGGAAAATCGGCAGGGATACCGGTATGGAGATCGTTATCATCCGTCCGCCACTGGTGTACGGTCCCGGTGTCAAAGCTAATTTTTTAAATATGATGCGCTGGTTGAGGCGGGGGGTACCGCTTCCGTTTGGCGCGATTAATAACCGCCGCAGTCTGGTTGCGATTGGTAATCTGGTCGACCTCGTCATCGTTTGTATTGCCCATCCCGCCGCAGCGGATAACACTTTTCTTGTCAGTGATGGTGAGGACTTATCCACCTCGCAATTGCTTAGGCGGATGGCTGGCGTTATGGATGTTCGTCCACGTTTGTTGGCTGTGCCTACGTGGATGTTAAATGTTGGCGCAGTACTCGTCGGGCGGCATTCTCTGGCCCAAAGATTGTGTGGGTCTTTGCAAGTGGACATCGGAAAAACGTGCTCCACGCTCGGTTGGGTTCCTCCCGTCAGTGTGGATAAAGCGTTGCGTCGCACAGCCAGTCAATGCTGCGTTAAGTGAACTCGATGAACGCATCGTGTCGAAAGCGGCGATTGGATTTCGCTGTTCATTGGCAGATTGCCACCCTTTTTCCGGTGAGGGGCACTTGGTACCCTACGCTCCCTTTGATATCTGGGGATCTTTCGCTTTGAATGGAGGTGGCATCTGGCCTCCATTTTTATTTCTATACCCTGATTATCGTCTTCAGCAGCCTCAAGGCGATAATGTCACTGGGCTATCAAATGGCAATGCATAGTCGTTATAATTGCGAATTTTTCGCGGCAGGAAGCGATGCATGAGTGGATTATTTGGCGCTCGCTCTTCCAGTCGAATTCATATCTATGTTGAACGAATGAACATAGTCAATTTTTTATCATTTAGGCAATGGAGCGCTAGGTGGTAGCCCCTATTTTTCCGATCGTTCAAAAAACCGAATCGGATTCCAGCGACGTAGGCAATTTTAAGCAAAAAAAAACGGCGCAAGCGGGGCGTGTAGCGATTCTGTTGTGTACCTTCAATGGCGAACGTTTTTTGGCTCAGCAATTGGATTCCATTGCGCGTCAATCCTATCCTCATTGGACCGTCTGGGTCTCGGACGATGGTTCAACAGACGCCACCCTCGAATTGTTGCACGAGTACAGCGATCGCTGGGGCGCAGACAAAATGACCATTCTCCATGGTCCAGGACACGGTTTCGCGGCGAATTTCTTGTCGGTCACTTGCGATCGGTCAGTTGATTCCGATTTCTTCGCCTGGGCTGACCAAGATGACATCTGGCAGGAGAACAAGCTGGAGCTGGCAATCCAACGTCTGCAACGTACCCCTTCTGATACCCCGGCACTTTATTGCGGGCGAACAGAGTTGATTGATGAACGCGGAGAGCATATAGGTCTCTCACCATTGTTTGATCGTCCTATCGGTTTTGCTAATGCGTTAGTACAGAGCATCAGTGGGGGTAACACGATGGTCTTCAATCGTGCTGCCAGGGAGCTGTTTCAGCAAGCGGGAGCCGAGTTGGAGATTGTCTCTCATGACTGGTGGGCGTATTTGCTTGTTTCTGGTGCCGGCGGTCAGGTTTTTTACGACTTTTCTCCCTCGATACTCTATAGGCAGCATGATTCGAACCTGATTGGTTCGAGCTCGGGGTTTGGTGTGCAGATGGGACGCCTGCGGATGCTCTTTAAAGGGCGTTTCCGCAATTGGAACCAAAAGAATATCGCGGCGCTGGATGCGGTCCGGCCCCGATTGAATGAAGAAAGTCGAATGAGGCTGGATCTATTCAAAAGAGCGCGTAGCTCACGAGGATTGGCCAGGCTCATTTGGTTGCGACGGTCCGGCGTTTATCGGCAGACCCTTTGGGGCAACCTGGGGCTGATTTTGGCGACACTGTTTAATGGTATCTGACGCGCGCACGAGCCTGGAAGGCTCCTTAGGGAATCGTTCTGTGGTAATTCATGCAATATTTGAACAAGAGAGTTCACTGATGAAGTTCAACTCCCTCGACTTTTTTGAGGTTTTTGCATAATGCTGAATTTTTCTACGTCGCCGAAGGAGATGGTTGGCAGTTTCTGGCGCAATCGCGGTTTGGTCAAAGCCTTGGTGCAGCGAGAAATCATCGGGCGCTATCGCGGATCGATCATGGGGATGCTGTGGTCGCTGTTCAACCCGATCGTCATGCTGGTGATCTACACATTCGTGTTCAGTGTCGTGTTCAAGGCTCGATGGAGTGTCGATAGCAGTTCAAAAACAGAATTTGCCTTGATGCTGTTTGCTGGTCTGATCGTGTTCAACTTATTTGCAGAGTGCATCAACAAAGCGCCCAGCTTGATCCTTGGCAATGTCAATTATGTGAAAAAGGTCGTTTTTCCGTTGGAAATCCTGCCGTGGGTTACCCTGGGTGCAGCGCTTTTCCACTTTTTGGTCAGCCTGAGCGTCTGGTTGATTGCCTACATGATATTTTTTGGAAAGCTCCAATACACTGCACTTCTTCTGCCGGTGTTCCTGGGGCCTCTGTTGATTTTTATCATCGGTCTGGTCTGGTTTCTGGCGTCTATGGGCGTGTACCTGCGAGATGTGAGTCAGATCATCGGCGTCATCACGTCGGTTCTTATGTTCCTGTCACCGATTTTCTACCCTATTACCGCACTGCCTGAGCAATACAGACATTTGCTATTTCTCAACCCCCTGACGCCTGCAATTGAAGATACGAGGGCATTGCTTTTCCGTGGGGAGCTTCCGAGCCTGGTTCACTTGGGGTTCTACTATATCGCTGCAGCCCTTGTCTTCTGGCTAGGGTTTGTGTGGTTCCAAAAAACGCGTAAAGGGTTTGCCGATGTCCTCTAATACAGCAATCGCGGTTAATGGTCTGAGCAAGTGCTTCCAGATCTACGATAAGCCTCGAGATCGGCTGCTACAAATGTTCGCTCGGGGAAAAAAGCAGTATTTTCGGGAGTTCTGGGCGTTGCAGGACGTCTCGTTTTCCGTCAACAAGGGCGAGACGGTCGGTATTCTGGGACGCAACGGAAGCGGCAAATCCACGTTGTTGCAAATGATCTGCGGCACGCTTAATCAGACCCATGGCGACATCTTGACTCATGGTCGCGTTGCGGCACTTCTCGAGCTGGGGTCGGGATTTAATCCGGAGTTCAGCGGGCGAGAAAACGTCTACATGAACGCGGCGGTTCTAGGTCTTACGAAAGACGAAACCGACGACCGTTTTGCCGAGATCGAGGCTTTTGCAGAGATCGGCGAGTTTATCGATCAGCCGGTCAAGACCTACTCCAGTGGCATGATGGTGCGCCTGGCCTTCGCTGTAGCCATCAATGTTGACCCGCAGATCCTGATTGTCGACGAGGCGTTGTCAGTCGGTGATGAGCTGTTCCAGCGTAAATGCTTTGCGCGCATTGAGGCGATCAAGGCAAGCGGTGCCACCATCCTTTTCGTTTCGCACTCGGGCAGCGCAGTTATCGAGCTTTGCGACCGTGCGGTGTTGCTGGATAAAGGTGAAAAACTGGCAGAGGGTGTACCGAAAGTCATCGTTGGCCAGTACCAGAAGTTGTTGTATGCGCCTGCAGATAAAGTAAGCGGCATCCGCGAAGCAATCAAATCTGGCGGTCTTGAGCGTCTCGAGCTGGAGCGTGAGGCGATAAAGTCAGCGATTGCTGTTGAGGTTTCGCAAGCCTCTGACAATGGTCTGGAAGAATACTACGATCCGCACATTGTCTCCAAAAGCGTATTGTCTTATGAGTCTCATGGGGTTCTGATCAGTGATCCGCGCATCCTGAATGCCGCCGGTAAGCAAGTTAACTGCCTCAAACGAGGGGATGTCTACCGTTATACCTATCGGGTCGCGTTTTCGACGGGGGCGGTCGCTGTTCGCTTTGGCATGATGATCAAAACGTTGGCGGGTATTGAAATCGGTGGGGCCGCGAGTTCGGCCAAGGTTCAGGACGCTATTACGTACGTAGCCGCAGAGACCGATATCGAGGTCGAATTCAAATTTGAGTGCAACTTGAATCCTGGCACCTATTTCCTTAACTCAGGCGTAGTCGGCGTCGCAGGGGAGGGTGAAACCTATCTGCACCGTTTGATAGATGCATGCCTGTTTCGCGTTCTCCCGGAAACGGAGAGTACGGCTACTGGGACCGTAGACTTTAAGTGTACTTCAGCTTTTACCATTTCAAGTGTTGAGCATAATTAATCTTATGGATCATAAACAAATAGTTGTCGTGTTGGGCATGCACCGAAGTGGTACCAGTGCCATCACTCGTGGCTTAAAGGTTCTCGGCGTCGAGCTGGGTAGCAAACTCTTGTCCCCTGAAGTGGGTATCAATGACAAGGGCTTTTGGGAAGACATTGACGTAACGGCATTCAATGATGAGTTTCTTAAAGAGCTTGGGCATGACTGGCACAGTTTGACGCCAATCATGCCTCATGAGCTGCATTCTCAGATTGCCCAGAACCGCAAACTTCGTGCAGTGGAAATTCTGCGCAACAAATTGTCGGGTATTGATTGTTTCGGCGTGAAAGACCCTCGCATGGCGAGACTTTTACCTTTTTGGCAGAGCGTCTTTGCTGAACTGAATTTAAAAGTTAGCTACGTTGTTGCATTTCGCAACCCGAAAAGTGTCACTCATTCGTTGGTCAAACGTAATGAGTTCGAACTGGAGAAAGGCTATTTTCTCTGGTTGGAGCACATGTTGCTCAGCCTAAAATACAGCCAAGGCTTCTCTCGGGTATTTGTTAACTATGACTTGATGCTTCAGGACCCTGAGCATCAACTAAAACGTATCTCTGCAGCTCTAGATCTTCCATTTTACCCACAAGGTCCGGATTTTTTAGAGTACCAGCACAAGTTTCTCCAGCACTCTTTGCAGCATAACAATTTTACCCTGGAAGAACTTAGTCTGGATGAGGCCGTATCGGTTGATATCTTGAAACTCAGCAAGTTGCTTCTGGAACTTTCCAGTGACTTGCGGGCAGACGACGAGGCTCTTGAGGGGCCGCTGGATGAGCTCTACCGCGCAATGCTGGAGCGGTTGCCAGCCTATCGTCTGATGCGCCGCTTTGATGAAAATAATGCTGATCTGGCACAGCAACTTTTCAATCAGAATACGATCAGTGGCCAAAGCATTAACGCTCTTAAGATTGAGTACGGCAACCTTGAGATAGAACATGCCAGCCTCAATGCTGACCGCAGTGTACTCCAGACTCATCTCAGTACCCTCCAGACTCAGCTCAGCACACTTGAGATGCACGTAAATACTGCCCAGTCCGTAGTGGCAGAGTCTGAGCGTTCGATGCACGCGCTCGAGGAGGATTTGCGACGCTATGCATCTGGGCGTTTCCTGATCAAGTCGTTGGCGTCACTCGTTGCCAAACGTTTTGGTTTTCGTTATCGCGATGACAATCCTGGCGAAAGTGAGTTGTTCGACGCCAATTACTATCTGAACACTTACGAAGATGTCAGGGCGGCAGGTGTCAATCCGTTGCAGCATTACCTGGAGCAAGGTTGGCGTGAAGGGCGCGATCCTTCCGCCGGCTTCTCGACTCAGGCTTATCTGAACCAGTATGAAGATGTACGTCTGAGACGTATCAATCCATTGGTCCACTACCTGCGTCACGGCTATTACGAAGGTCGATCGATATACGACACGAATGGGCGCAACTACCATTTTTCTAGAAAAGTCAGTCGTAACCGGACTGTCGTGCAGTTGTTGAATCTGGTTGTACAGCAGCCAGAGTTACTGGGACGCTTTGTTCGTGAAGCTCGCCGTGGTGGGTTGCGCCATGCCATGGCTATAGCGACGCGGAAACTCAAACGCAACCAAAAGCTACTTGACCTCGTACCATTAAAGCCGCTGTGTGACAATGCGGCGATGGAGTACGAGGTGTTCAAAGTAGTTCCGTATTATCTGGATCCCTATCAGTCAGAGGTTGCGGAAGTTGAGCAGAAGAAGGTCGCCGTTCATCTTCATCTGAATGATGGTAGCCTCGCTGAGGCGGGTTACGTTTACCTCGCAAATATTCCTGTCGAGTTCGACCTTTACGTTTCGAGGTCAGGCAATCACGATAAGATTTTAAACGATAAAGCCCTGCGTGCCACTACCCCTCTGTTGCGTAAGCTGGTTGTTGAACAGGTACCGGATAACGTCGGGCATATCGCACCTTTTATCATTCAATTTGGTAGTCGTCTCAGCGTTTACGATTATGTGGCGCACTTCCATGCGGCCGGTGGTATACCGGATGCTGGTGAGCGCTTGCATTTTAACGATTTGATGGACCTTCTATGTGGTTCCGCCACTTATGTTGCGCAAATTTTCGGTTTGCTCAATGGCGACGGTAAAATTGTCTATCCGGTGGATAACCTGGTCGAGCCGGAAGCGTATCATCAGGCTGGTTGGAGCGATTCCCGAGGCGTGATTCCGGCAGCTCTGGAAAAATATAGCCTGATTGATAGTGCTGCGTTCCCGACCAAAGAGTTTCCTCGTTGCGGCATGTTCTGGGCCCGCGCAAGTGCGGTGGAGAAATTTGTTCAATTGTCTTTGCAATATGAAGACTTTGTCGATGCGCCAGAAGCTGCAGCACCAGAAATGCTTACTCGTTGTCTTGAGCGTCTGCTTCTGATTTTCACAACACAGACGCAAGGGCGCAACTATCAGCTCGAATCGCCTCAACTTACCCGCGAGCCTCTAGCGTATTACGAACCGCAGGGCGATTACTCGGGTTCGATCGTGCACGATACTATCAAAGTGCTTGCGTACTATTTGCCGCAGTTCCACCCAACACCTGAGAATGACGAGTGGCATGGGGCCGGCTTCACTGAATGGCACAAAGTTCGTTCCGCGAACCCGCTGTTTTATGGGCATTATCAGCAGCATGTTCCCCATGAAGACATCGGCTACTACCATCTGGATTCTCCAGCACAGTTAAGCCAACAAACGGAAATGATGCAAAAGTCGGGCGTTCATGGCCTGATCTTCTATCACTACTGGTTCTCTGGAAAACTTATCCTGGAGAAGCCGGCGCAGATGCTGCTGGATAATCCACAGATCAACATGCCGTTTTCTTTCTGCTGGGCGAATGAAAACTGGACTCGCCGTTGGGATGGCAACGAGCAGGAAATCCTGCTGGGCCAAGTCTATTCAAAAGACGACGCAAGAGCGTTTATTCAGTACGTCATCCCATTCTTCAAAGATGAACGCTACATAAAGATAGACGGGCGTCCGGTTCTGTTTGTCTATCGCCCTTCGTCGATGGAGCACGTCGATGATTACATGGCTATCTGGCGCCAGGAGTGCGAAAGCAACGGACTAAAGGCCCCTTATGTAGTCGCAACATTGACCCGCGGAGCAACGTTGCCGCAGGACTACGGCATGGAGGCTGCAGTCGAACGAGTGCTACACGACTGGACTGGCGATGCGGTAGATGACAGACGCCATGAACTACGTCCGTACTGGCCGCTCAATGGCAGCGTTCTGGAGTACAGTGATGTCGCTGATCACTACATGGGGCAGGATCTGGGCAAAGATTACACTCTGTTCCGCTCCCTGGTTCCAACGTGGGACAACACCGCACGTTATGGCTCCAATGCCTATGTGCTGAACAACTTCACCACAGCGAAATTCCAGAGCTGGATGGAATATCTGGTTCAGTATTCTGAGCAAAACCTGCCGGCTGACCGTCGATTCCTGGTAGTGAATGCATGGAATGAATGGGCTGAAGGCGCACACCTGGAGCCGGATACTCGATTCGGCTACGGATACCTCAACTCCATTGGACGAGCCCTGTCCGGTCAGTCGTTCTCCGAGACCAGTCATTTTGCGCCAGACTCGAACCTGACGCTCAAGGTTGTGCTGACGGCAGGGGCGCTTTCGCGATTACAAGCCGAGCCAGAATCACAACGCAAGTTCCTGGCGTGTCTTGCCAACTCCAATGTATTTGAACGTTGCAGGGTCGTTGTAGAAGATGCGCAACTGAGTAAGGCGTTACAGGCGCTGGGCGTAAGAGCAGTTGACAATGAAAGCAGCGCTGCTGATTTCACGCTGGAGTTCAGCGATGTCTGCCTGTTTTCCTCAGAGGTTGTTGAATCGCTTCTGAAGATGGCGCAGCGGCATAAAGGCTTTAATATCTCTGCCAGCGTGCGCAATGATCCGGCCTCTCTACAAAGTGAAAGCACCGTCAACTTTACAATCGACGCTTCTCAGCGCGGCTGTATGGAGCTATGTCCGGTTGATCCGGCGGTAGGCTACAAAATCTGCTGTGAGGCTTCGTGTTT
Organism: Pseudomonas sp. ASL4; assembly: GCF_056680395.1. Lineage (NCBI taxonomy): Bacteria > Pseudomonadati > Pseudomonadota > Gammaproteobacteria > Pseudomonadales > Pseudomonadaceae > Pseudomonas > Pseudomonas sp. ASL4. Next base: position 2,713,804 of record NZ_CM155280.1, read on the forward strand.
CCGCCTCCTGCCGCAAGTCGGCAGCACGGAAGTTGCGCTGGAGACGGTGTCAACAATCATGCGTTACCACCGTCGTGGTGACAGGCGGTCGTTGGTGAACGCACTTCTTTCCCTGGTCGCTCAGTCGGGTTGTCGGGTAAAGCCCGTTTTGGCCATTCAGGATATGAGTGATGAAGAAATAGCAGCACTTGAGGTTGAACTGGCCAGACTGCCCTGGAGCGTTGATTGTGCGCCGGTGATCCGCCGCTATTTCTCTACAGAACAGTCTCCGGATCTGCGCTCGTTGATGCTAAACGACACGCTCAAAGCCGTCGGCACGGGCTATGCGGCGTTCCTTGATTATGACGACTTGCTGTTTCCGGACGCCTATTGCGTGCTTCTGGAACAACTGAAGGCAAGCGGCAAGAACGCCACCTTCGCACGTGTCTATTCCACTATGGTGGATTCCGCGACAGGGTGCATTATCAAGCGCGACAAGATCTATGATTATGGTGATTCCTATCTCGATTTTGTACAGCATAACCATGCGCCATTGCACAGCTTCATGCTGGACCTAGATAAATGTGATCTTGAGGCGATCCACTACTTTGACGACATGAAGTACATGGAAGATTACTACCTGACAATGCAATTGTTTTCTCGAGACGGGACTGACTGGGCTTCATTGCGAAGCTGCGGCTTCATCGGCGACTACATTCACCGTATCGGAGGCGACACCCATACACTCGCGCTGACTGATGAGCAGCAGCGGGTGGACTTGCTGGGCAGTGAGTCGTATCGCGTCTGCGAAGCTCGTATCAAGGCCTTACGCGATCGTCTGATTGTGAAGGCATAACGTGAAGTAGGCCCGCCGTTGTCATGGGCGGGCCTTGGTCGTCTGATTTATTTAAGGTTTATCAGTATGAGTAAGGATCTGGTTTTTCACGCAACCGCGGTCAGTGCTTCGGCAAGAGCCCAGGTGAAGGGGCAAAAACCTGCAGTTATCTGGCTCACGGGACTGAGCGGTGCCGGAAAGTCGACAATCGCCAACGCGCTCGAGCAGGCTTTGGTTGCTAAAGGTCGACATACCTTCCTGTTGGATGGCGACAATCTGCGCATGGGTCTGTGTAAGGATCTGGGGTTTAAAGATGCGGATCGCGTAGAAAATATTCGACGCGTAGCGGAAGTTTCAAAGTTGTTTGTTGATGCCGGGTTGATCGTGATTACCGCATTCATTTCTCCATTTCATCGCGACCGTGCCATAGCGCGTGAAGTAATTGGAAGCGATGTGTTTGTCGAAGTCTTCATCGATACGTCGCTGGAAGAGTGCGAGCGACGCGATCCTAAAGGGTTGTACGGCAAAGCACGGGCAGGTGAGATCAAAAATTTTACGGGTATCGACTCTGCGTATGAAGCGCCTGTCAATCCTAATATTCGCATTAACACGGTTACAGAAGATCTGGCGGTCTCCGTTGAGCGGGTATTGGACTACCTCGATAAAGGGTCCGCTCAATGAAGACACTCGTCATTATCGGGGCTGGTTTCAGCGGCGCGGTCACTGCAGCGCAGTTCCTGCGCCATAGCCCACCCGATGTGCGAGTCGTATTGATCAACCGTTCCGGAACCATGGCGCGAGGTCTGGCCTACGGGACAAACAGCTCACTGCATTTACTAAATGTGCCTGCCGGCAACATGAGTGCCTATGTTGAAGAGCCTGATCATTTTTTGCGGTTTTGCCAGGCGCTGAACCCTACGTACACCGCGTCGTCATTCGTACCCCGAAAATTATACGGCGACTACCTGGCTTCGGTGCTGGATCATGCTGAAAAGCATAGTTCCGTAGGGGTAAAACTTGAGCGTGTGGTCGCGGAGGTGCGTCGTCTGCGGGCAGATGGGAAGGGGGCTGTGCTGGAGTTGGTTAATGGCCAGAGCATCCAGGCCGATCAGGTAGTGTTGGCGTTCGGCAACTTTTCCCCGCTTGATCCTCCAGGATTCTCCAAATCAATGAGCTGTTACCAGTCAGATCCTTGGACTGGTGGAGTGGCGCCCCTGGCTGAAGCAGATAGTCCGGTACTTCTGGTGGGCGCAGGGCTTACGGCCCTGGATGTTTCCCTTGGGTTGTTACAACAGGGGCATCGTGGACCTATTCATATGGTCTCCCGGCGTGGACTTCGCCCATTGCCACATCGCCCGCAGCGCCCTGCTCATGAAGTGCCAGTTGGTCTCATCGACATACTCATGCAGTCTCCCCCCTCCGTACGTGAGTACATGCGGCTCATTCGTCGAGAAATCGATGCAGCAGAACTGCAAGGTCTTGATTGGCGCGATTTGCTCGCAGTCCTGCGTTCCAGCACCCCAGGGTTGTGGGTTCGGCTGTCAGATGCCGAGCGCCGACGCTTCTTGCGCCATGTCCAGCCCTACTGGGATGTACATCGCCATCGGGTAGCGCCAGCGGCTTATCAACGCTTCGAAGAAGCGGTTGTCAGTGGGCAGATACATTCAATGGCTGGGCGCATTCAACGCGTCAATGCAGGCAAGGCAGGTTTGACCATCGATATCCAATTGCGCGGCGAACAGCGACTGGAGCAAATCAATGTGGCCCGGGTCATTAACTGCACTGGCCCCAATACAAACCTGCGACGTGTCGATGATGGTCTGATCACTCAGTTGAGGGCAGAGGGGTTTGTGCAACTTGATCCCTTTGGTCTGGGCTTGAGTGTTGATGAGCGCCTTGCAGTGAAAGGTGCTGACGGTGAAGCATCCACTTGGCTGCACTACATTGGACCTATGCTTAAGGCCGATCTTTGGGAAGCCACGGCGGTTCCAGAGTTGCGACAACACGCGAAATCTCTGGCGACCAGTCTGGTCAACCTGATTCGCTGAAAACTATCCCGTTATCTGGGGTAGAGCAATAAAGGGCTCTGAGGGCTGCAACCAACGAGATGTGGGTGCTGTTGCATACGCCAAGCACGAGGCTCTTCGAAAGGCCGGTTAAAATCCATGCTACAAGGCGCCCAGCGGCGCGGGTCGAAAAGGGGGGCAGCATCGGCTCCCCTTTTTTCGGGGCGTTCAGTCGACGTGGAGGCCGTTACTGGGTAAGATGCTTGATTTTTTGAACGCGGTAGCGTCTTACATACGCACACCAAAAATCTAGGTAAAGTGCTGGCCAATGAATACGAGATATCCAAACTTTGATCTACTTCGCTTGTTACTAGCGGTAGAAGTAGCATTTGTCCATGGTTGGGCCATGACAGACGTCGCATTTAATTGGGCGGGTTATATCATGGCGGTGCCGGCGTTCTTGGCAATCAGTGGGTTCTTGGTACTCAAAAGTTATGAAGAGTCCGGTTCATGGGGTATTTTCATTCGAAAGAGAGCACTGCGACTGTTTCCGGCATTAGTGGTTTCAATGATTCTGTGTTGGGCGCTTTTTGACTGGTTTGCCCTATACAATTCGTTCCTGAACTGGATTACAGGTGGCTTATATACATTGCCGGGTGTAGCCAATGGCCCTCTCTGGTCGCTAATGTGGGAAGAAATCGCGTATCTTTGCCTGGCTTTGCTCTGGTTGGTTGGTGCTTACAAGCATCGCACTATCATTTGGCTATTGCTGGCCGCTTCGTTCGCCGTCGTTTACTGGGGGCGTGTCCTTGACGGACATACTCAAATGATTTTGTTCCTTTTGCCATCGTTCTTTATTGGCAATCTGGCATACCTGCATCGTAGTACCTTGCTAAAGGTTAACCCGATCATTCCGTGGGTTTTGCTTTTCGCCGTTATCTTTAATTACCGCATTCCATACTTTAATCAGCTTGTCCAGTTAAGCCCTGTAGGTTTTCAAGCGTTTGCTGTTGTATGGGTAGGCATGGTGGGCCTTAAGGCTATCCCGTTCCGATTCCCGGATATCAGCTATGGCGTCTACATCTATCATATGCCAATCGTTATTTATTTAATTCGGCACGATATTGCGACTACCACAACTGACATGGCGATATGGCTCCCCTTGCCCCTGCTGGCGGTTTGCTTAGCCAGTTGGTACTTGGTTGAAAAACCAGCGCTCAAACTAAAGCCTTTGCAGAGTATGGCAAACGCTAAATCGAGATCACGAAAAGCTGCGCTTCAAAAAGAGGAGGCAGCCTGAACGTAACGTAAACCAGCTCGTTTGCAATAAACACGCTGAAAAAAAACGTCGAACCTACGTCGAGTGCGGCGTTGCGCACAAGCGCAACCAGCTCGGCCCAAGGTGGTCGAACTGGAAGCTTTGAAGTGGAAGTCCTCTACATAGAAGAGGCAGTATTAGTCGAAGGTCGGGCGAGCACCGCACGAATCAACGTAAGAGATTTACTGCTTTTTTGAGTGCACTAACCACCCTGTCTTGTTGTTTCTCGGTCAACCCTACCCATAGAGGTAGTCGAACGAGGCGTTCGGATTGATGGTTAGTCACATTCAGTTCGCCATTCGCTCTGCCGTAACGCTGACCTGCCGGTGATGAGTGCAGGGGAACGTAGTGAAAAACGGCCCAGATATCGTTGCTCTTCAATTCATCGAGAACGGCCTGCCGATCGATTTCTGGGGCAAGCAAAACGTAATACATATGGGCATTGTGCTCACACTCCACCGGTACGATAGGGCGACGCAATACACCGGATGATTCCAACGGTTCCAGCAGCTCATGGTATCGCTGCCAGCTGGCTAGGCGCGCGTGGGTAATGCGATCCGCTTCCTCCAGTTGGGCCCAGAGGAACGCTGCAATTAGTTCACCAGGCAAGAATGATGAGCCCACTTCCTGCCACGTGTATTTGTCGACTTCACCGCGGAAAAACCGACTGCGGTCGGTGCCTTTTTCCCGGATGATTTCCGCTCGCAAGGAGAGCTCAGGATCATTGACCAGCAGGGCTCCACCTTCCCCCGAAATCACGTTTTTCGTTTCGTGAAAACTATAGGCGCCCAGATCCCCGATGCTGCCCAAGGCCCGGCCCTTGTAGCTCGCCATCACACCTTGGGCTGCATCTTCCACCACCATCAACTGGTGGTGGCGAGCGATTGAGATGATGGTGTCCATTTCACATGCCACCCCTGCATAGTGGACCGGGACTATTGCTCGTGTGCGTGGCGTGATAGCAGCCTCGATCAGATGCTCATCCATATTCAGCGTGTCTTCGCGAATATCAATAAATACCGGTACGCCGCCTCTTAGCACAAACGCATTCGCGGTGGACACGAAGGTGTAAGACGGCATGATGATTTCATCACCGGGCTGAATATCCATCAGCAGCGCCGCCATCTCTAGCGCAGCTGTGCAGGAGTGGGTGAGCAGCGCGGTGCTGCATCCCGTTCGATCTTCAAGCCAGCCATGGCAACGCTTGGTGAATGGACCGTCACCTGCCAGGCGACCGTTAAAGTGGGCCTCTGCGATGTAGTACAACTCTTTGCCCGTCATATGGGGCCAGTTAAACGGGATGCGATCGCTCATATGTCTATACTCCATCAGCGCCCGACTACAGTTGTTTATATGCAGCCGTCACGAAATTACTTTATTCATATTACTGAAAAATCCAGAACCTTGTAGAGCCTTCAGCCTCGAGCGGCGACTACAGTGCCGAGTACGATCAATGCAACTCCAAATATTTTTTGAAGTGTCAGAGGCTCGTTCAATAACCAGCCACTCAAAAAAAGCACGACGACGAAGTTCAAACTCATGAACGGATACGCGTGGCTCAAGTCAAACTTGGTCATTGCGGCCATCCACGCTAAAGAGGCGAGAAACGCAGCAGTAAAGCCCGAAAAAATAGCGGGGTCGAATAAAAGCGAAATGACAAATTTCAGTTTGTCGAACGCATCAACCGGTAATGGGCCAAATTTACTGATACGCCATTTGAGAATTAGTTGTCCGTAAACGGTAAAACCGATAGTGGCCAAAATGTAAAAATAATCAAATAGACGAGCCATCAGATCAACCTTTTAAGCGTGTCAATTTTTCCACCAATTCTGGAGCCGATCGAGAGATTTTCATAGAAATAAGAAGTGAAACCTGCGGTTTTCATTTTGGCCTGTATTTTTTCAATATCGTATTCGACACGATGTATCGTAAAATCTATTTCGTCGAGAATCGCAAAAGAAGCTTTCGGATCACCATCTCTCGGTTGCCCTACTGAGCCCGGATTACAATAAGTTTGTTCTCTACCCTTCCAAATACAGGGCACATGCGTGTGTCCTGAAGCAAAAAATTTGCCTTCAATGCGGGAAAAGTACTCTGATGACGGAACAAGGTATTCGTCCAGAGGATCCAGCCAGCCTCCGTGTACGATATTCAGTGCCCCTCTCTGGGCTTGTGGACTCAGCGAAGAAAGCCACTTTTTATTGGCTTCAGTAATGACCCCTCGTTGATAATCAAGGCATACATTTACGCTATTGGAGCGCGGGCAGCTTTCGCCTGTAGCAAGATACCAGTCGTGGTTACCCATCAAACTAAATATATTGCGCACTTGCAGCTCTTCGCAGCACTCATTGATTTCACAGTAGTAACCGCCGACATCACCCAAGCAAATGATTTCAGAGACGCCCAGCTTGTCGAGGCGAGCGAGTACTGCGCTGAGGGCGACATGATTGCCGTGGATATCAGAAATGATCCCGATCATAAACTATGAAATCCTCTATGAAGCGTGTTGCAAAACCATTTTTTATCGCGGGTTGAGAGGGCAGTAACCCATTTAGATAAAAATCCAGACACATTTCTGCTTCGTTGTACCCAAACGCGGTACGTATCGAGCTGGTAGAGGATACTCTAGGATTGATCTCCAGGAGTCTCCATTCCAATCCTTCTCTTCGAAACTGAAGGTTTGTCGGACCGATTGGCTTGAAATGAGCACACAAGCGAGACACTGCGTCGTTCAGGCTCTCGTCATTCACAATCCTTGCGTTAGCAGTGGCGCCTTCCTTTGAGAGATGGCGCTGCATACTGATGGAGGCACACACTTGCCCCTGTCCATCCCCAAAGACACCTACGGTAAATTCATCATCATCAGAGCCGATTAGAGGCTGTGCCATGAGGTGTTCACCCAGTCGCGTTTTTTCGAGCGCGAAGTCATTTTCGCTTCTGACTCTAACCAAACCCTTGGACGCATAACCGCTACGAGGTTTTAGAATGAACGGAACCTTCAATAATGTTGAAAGGCTAGCGTAATCTCCGGATAAATAGCTTGGAATCCTTGAAGGGTCATCCAGTTCAAGCAGCGCTTGATGCATTGCCCACTTATCTCGTGACAGGTCAATGAGCAGGGCGTTGTTGAGTACAAATTTGCAATTGAAAGTCAAAATTTTCTCCCGCTCATCCGATAGACGCTGAACGTCCTGCTCAATACCGGGGATAACGAGGTCGATGTGGTGTTTTTCTACAACGTCATTGAGCCAATGCAAATAGTGACTACTGTTAGTCAGCGGTGCTTGTTCAAATTTATCGCACCATGCCTGCCCGACCGCGTTGGAAAAAATGTCAGTCCCTACCAAGCGGATATCTGGCCTGGTGGCTCTTAGAGAGCGAAGCAGTCCGTACCCCATGATTGCTCCAACCCCAGTAACTAATACGGTTGTCACGAGCGCATCTCCCTTTGGTTTTTTATGCGTTTATAACCGTCTTTGATATCAATTCTGGGCCAAAAACTGATTTTCGAATACAGTTCGAAGTCGTCCGTCTGGGGTAAGTCCGCGAGATCGGGTTTATCTGTTAAAAACGTAATTTGGCCGACTGTCTCAAAAGCGCAATATGCTGCGTTGGCCATTTCACTGAGGAGGACGTGGTCGGGATGTATACAGGCGAATACACCCACTTGGCGTTGCTCTGCTACGCGAGCAATTGTTTCTGTCAGATCTAATAGGTGAATATAATTGCGTCGCGCATCATGCGCACCATAAATCTCGATAGGCTGGCCATTCTGGGCTTTGTCTGCGATCAAATATAGAAACTCTTGATGCGGGCGGCAGAGGCCTATATCGTCGTAGACCTGTGAGGGTCGGAGTATCGTCAGGTCAATGTTCCTTTCTGCACAAAACAACTGTGCCACTTCTTCGCCGTGCCGCTTTGACAGCGCATAGATTCCGAAGTAGGGATCTGCGGCAGAATAAGTTGCAAAGATGGAAGACAGCAAAATAAAGTGTTTTGCATTAACCTTGCGTGCCAATGAGCAGGCCGATAACGTTCCGACTGTATTAACCAGTTCAGCTCGGACAAAGTCTTTGTCTGTAGCGCCTCCAAAGTCTGCGGCGATATGCACCACGGCATCGAATGTCTCGCTGGGCGCAGGGCGGTTTCCCCAGTCGGTCAGATCGAAAGAGATGTCTGCTTCGCGCCGCCCAGCGAGCCTGACCTCGTGATGCTGAGCCATAAGGCGTGCTGCCAGCGATCTACCGATCACTGACGTGCTCCCGACAATCAAGATTTTCAACTGCCAACTGCCTGTACTTCAAACAATAAGCCGCAACTAAGCTCTGGATAACCAATGCCGACTTCGCACATGGCTTGAATGATTTCTGGCGTCAGTTGCAGTGAGAGAAGTTGATTGGTGGTCATCGGCTTCAAGAAGATACCTTCTTTACGCAAGACGCTGTACCCGCAATTCTCAAGCTCTGCAGATAAGCTGGTAACGGAATAGAGGCGCTCATGACCCAGCTCCAGATCACCTGCACCCAGCGCCATCATATCGTCCAATAAGCCAGCAGCATGTCCGAAACGACGGTGCAGGGATTCCCCGTTGGGTACCGCGACAAAACACCTTCCGCCGGGCGCAAGGAACTGTTTAAAGCGCTGGAGGATGGCTTCGGGGTCCGCGACGTGCTCCAAGATGAAGCCGAGAACGATGATATCGAACTTCTCATCAGGTGAGTAGTTCTCAAAGTAGGACTCTATGACAGATGCGCTGCAATCCGGGAACTGCTGATTAAACTGTTCAATAACTGATGCAGACCCATCGACCACTACGTGTCGAGAAAAAAACTGGGAGAAGCGTTGGGTTGTGTATCCATGGCCTATGCCAAGCTCCAACAAACTGTCGGCGCTCTTGCACCGGCGCATAATTCGCTCGGGATACCAATTCAGCATAATGCTATTGTCGAATGCAAACCCAAAGCCTTCACCGTAGGCAGACAAATAGCTATCGAGACGATTAGTCATGTTGATTCCTTTTGTGAAGGTTGCGAACGATATAAAGTGGTCGACGCTTTACTTCATAGAAGATTTTTGCCACGTACAGTCCGAGGACGCCCAAGAATAAAATAATGGTGCCCCCTAAAAACCACAGAGATAGCATTACAGATGTAAAACCAGAAAGCACAATCTCTGGGTTTATCAATTTTTGAATCAGTAGGTACAAACCATAAAGTACAGAACCTAGCCAGATGAGTAAGCCAGTGGAGAAAATCAAGGAAAGTGGCGCGACGCTGAATGAAGAAAAAGAATCAGCAACCTGAAGTAGCTTGCGTGACAGACTATAGGTCGACTTATGAGTCTTGGGGCGAGGCGTTTTTGTCAGAGGAAGAGGTGCTTGTGTAAAACCCGCCCATGCAAATACCCCCGCCAGGTAAAGGACTCGATCGCCTATGCTCAATAAGGCGTCCACGTAGCGTCGAGTCATTAAACGGCAGGTCATGGGGTTGTGAGGAATACGAACGTTGGACATGATATTGAGGGACGACCAGAATGCCTCCCCCAACAAATTGGATACCGCTGACGAAACCCTTTCCAATTGAACGCCAAAGACTACATCTGCCTTCGTCTCCTGCATTTTATCAACGAACAATGCTAGCCACTCAGGCTGCTCTTCAAGGTCGCAGTCCAGCAGAAAAACGTATTCGCCTTGCGTATGTTCCAGTCCCGCAACGATCGCCGCGTGATGCCCGAAATTTCTCGATAGATCCACTATTTGCAGATGGCTGTCATTGGCTTGGAGTTCAAGCGCCATTAGCAGCGAGTGGTCAGGGGATCCGTCGTTAACCAGAATGATTTCGTAGTCTTGGTCCGCGATCTGCTGCGCTGCAGCGCTGATACGGCGATAGAACTCCTCCAAAAATGGAGCAGAACGGTAGAGTGTGGAAACGATGGAAAGCTTCATGCGTCAACATGCCTCATATAGCGGTATGCGTCTTTACCGCAGTTGAACAGCAAATCAAGAATGGTGACACCATGGGTGAACTCTCCCCACAATTGTGGATACTCATCATATCCATTGTAATCAAACCAGGTGAGCTTTATCCCCGAGGTTTTAAATACTGTTTCATCAATATAGTCTTTTGCTGAGGGACCTGATATGTATTCAGTGCCGCCTGCGCTAGTACATAAGCCAGCCAAACGTTCAGTCTTACCATCGATCAAAGGGTAATCCCACGAATTACTGATTTTTGTCCTGATTCCTAGATAAAGGCAGATATGTTCAATAAGGTGCCTATTTAAAGAGGAGATATGACTGTGTTTGTTTTTTAGGTACAAAGGTTCTAACCAGCTCGCTATCTCGTCGAAATTCGCTGATTTTCGATAGTTTTGGCAGAGGATGGCCCAGTGAGTTGCTGCCCAATCATTATCATCGATTTCAGTATCGCGAATTTTCTGATGATATTTACCTTTCACCAATACCGGGACAGTCAGCCATTTGACTCCCTGTGGAGTTTTTATCTGATTCCTGTTTCTCCAGTCACGTTTGGTGTACTGCATGTCATCGTAAATAATGAATTCGTCAACAGCAGCTATCATGTCGAAATACCCCTTCCAAGGGATATAGTTGGATTGCAAAATGGCAATTTTTTTCATGGTTTTGCCTCTTTTGCTTTATAAATTTCATAGCCTGGAGCTGGTGAATCAGGCAAGCGATAAAAGTTGTTCTGGATGTATTGATAAAGTAAGGGGTAGGTGTTTTTAAAGCGTAAGTCATCCCGGCCATCCAATGCCCAATCCAGAACAAGTGCGAATTCAGGAGAGGCAGCTTTTATTCGATCAATTTCTTGATTTTGAAAATCAATTGAACGCGGCCAAAGAGCATAGATTGTCCACATGGGCGACTTACGCTCCAGTAACGGATAAGCACCTGGCCAAAAAGGCGCTACAATAAAGTTTCCGCCATCGGGGGTATATTCGGCGCTCAGTTTTCTGAGCAGGATTATGTCGTTGGCAGTATTAGGGTCGATCTTGAGCGTACTGCCTGAAATATTGATGTCCACACATTGCATGCTTGACAGGCATTGCCCGCCGGGTTGAAAGGCTGACATGACCCACAAGCTTGCAGCGCCCAGTAATAGCCCTAGAGACCATTTTTTTTTCGGTGATTGTACCGAAAGCAGCGTCAGGCACCCCACTAAAAATGGAAATACACCCTGTGCAAGGTGAGCTATGTCCGCCCGGGAGAACGCATAGTGGGTGTAAGGCAATACGAGGAAGGACGCTGCTACAAAGGTGGGTGGAACGTATCTACCTTTAAATCGTTGAAATGTTATCCAGGCAATGGACGCTATTCCGAATAAAGGTAGGCCAATAAAAAAAATACCAATAAGTAATTGGCGAATTGAATCAATTATAGAGGAGGACGCAAAATTTACTGTCCAAGGCCACGGGATCGGCAAAGGAATGTTTGTTGTTTTTATTTCAAAAAGCAAACGAATGCTTGCCTCAAACGCCGAACCAAATCCTGGGATTAATATGGCCATGAAAAATATCGGAGAGAAGCCCACCACAACACCAAGCCCCCAAAGAACGCCCCCGCGAAAAAAGCCTGGGAGGTCAATTGGTTTGATGCAGAGCCATATCATTACTCCTAGGCTGCCTATGACACCATATATGCCATGATTTCTCCCGAAAAAAGCCGCCAGGCCAACACATGCACCCGTAATAAAATAACGTAGGCGAGTCGGGTTTTCGATAAGAAAGGTCAGCGCGCCGGTCATAAATATTGATAGCGATAAATCGAATATTTTATGCCTTGGAAACATCCAGAGCGCAAAAACTATGCTGGCAAGCAAGAGGAAATAAAAAGAGTGTTTGTTATGTTGCTTGGCTGTGCGTGAAATAAGTAATAAGCCTACAAATATCCCCAGTGCCTGAAAGGACTCCAAGGATAAACGAAGCGCCATAATTCCGCTGTCTCCCATAGCACTCATGAATGCGGCCGACCAGTAATAACGACCAGGGTCGTAGGCCATGAAGTCTCTTAATGGAACTTCTCCCACCATTACACGCTGGGCACCGTACCAAAGGAAACCCTCATCCCAGAGACTGAAACCGACGTTTCCCTGCCAGGTAAATGCAATAAAAACGACAAAAGCTGACAGCGCAAGTGTCTTGAAAAGCCCATGCCGGATATTTTGATGCGTCGTGGGGGTCATTTGGTTTTCTGTACAGTAAGGAGACTATTTAGTTTGTATGACCACCAGGTCGTTGTTTTTTTCTTCGTCTTTTCTGCTGTCCGGGAAGTCCCAATTTGGTTTGATTGGCTGCGCACAACAAATACAACGGAGAGTAATACTAGAAAAAATATCACTTAGCGTTCCTTCAGACGTCCGCCCTTTGGCTGTCGCCTATGTTTTCAAAAAAAGCCCGTAATCTTAATCCGCAGGGTAGGGAACGTCACTCTTTTCGTTCACCCGCCATTTGCAGGCCACCGCTTACTAACGCAGCATTTCAGGGCTTCTTCAGCCGGTTTTTCCCGCGCACGACGGTACGATACATCGTGTACCCTTTGTCGCTTTGGCAATCACAGGTTATGTGGCGGGCTTCGTTTCGGGCGTACGCAATGGTATCGGATCGATACCTACGTGATGGCTTTCTTTGATTCCAGGCAACTCTCTGCTCCCATGGGGATTCTGCCACGTGTACCGACTTACATTTTCGGAGTGTTCTGATCAATGATTTTCTGGTGGCTCATACCGGCTGTCTGCGGCCTTTCTTTCGTTTTGACTGCAGCATTGCGTCGATATGCGCTGGCACGCAGCATGCTCGATGTGCCGAATGATCGCAGCTCACATACGGTGCCGACCCCAAGGGGCGGGGGCGTGTCAATCGTAGTGACTTTTCTGACGTCCCTGGCGGTAATGTGGGGCTGGAATTTTGTCGATACCCAGTTTTTTTTCGGCGCGGCGGGGGCTGGTTTGCTCGTGGCGGTCGTTGGCTTCATGGATGACCATGGCCATATTGCTGCCCGCTGGCGCTTGCTTGGCCATTTTGCCGGTGCTGCATGGGTCCTGGCCTGGACAGGGGGGCTTGCTCCGATCGAAGTGGCCGGGATGGTCTTGAACTTGCGCTGGGCCGGAGATTTTTTGGCGTTGTTCTATCTGGTGTGGTTGTTGAACCTTTATAACTTCATGGATGGGATTGACGGTATCGCTAGCGTCGAGGCTATCTGCGTATGCTTGTCTGCTTGTCTGCTTTACTGGGTCAGTGGGCACCAGAGCTTGATTTGGGGGCCGCTGCTATTGGCGATGTCAGTACTTGGCTTCCTGTTCTGGAATTTTCCTCCTGCAAAAATATTCATGGGCGATGCGGCGAGCGGGTTCCTTGGAATCATTCTGGGGGTGTTGTCGCTTCAGGCCGCAGCGGTCGAGCCGCGTTTTCTGTGGGTGTGGTTGATTCTGCTGGGTGTTTTTATTGTTGATGCAACGTTTACCTTGCTACGACGTCTATTGCGTGGCGACAAGGTCTATGAAGCTCATAGAAGCCACGCTTATCAGTACGCTTCGCGCCAATACGGGCGGCATTTACCAGTGACGACTGCGGTAGCCTTGATCAATGTGTTCTGGCTGTTGCCCATTGCGCTTTGCGTGACCATTTTTGGGCTGGATGGGGCGCTTGGGGTAGTAATCGCTTACATACCGTTGCTGGTAATAGCGGTTAGGTATAAGGCGGGAAAAGTGGAAGTGTTGACCGTTAAGCGCTGATCATTGGATAAATTCAGAATGGTTTCAGATTGTTCCGTACAATGACGGCTGATTTCGTCAAGGAATGGGCCTGGTCGGTTGAGGTTTATGGATAAAATACGTGCCTTTTTGTTAGGTTTGCCACGTAGGCAAAAACGATTGATTCAAGTCGCCACAGATGTTTTTCTGGTCTGGGGCTCTCTCTGGCTCGCGTTTATCGTTCGCCTCGGCATCGATGATATGTACAACCCCCTCAGGGTTCATTTCTGGCTGTTCGTCTGCGCCCCGATCATAGCCATACCGCTTTTCATACGCTTTGGCATGTATCGCGCAGTCATGCGCTACTTTGGCAATGACGCGCTGATCGCGATCGTGAAGGCCGTTAGTCTCTCTTCCCTGATCCTGGCGCTCGTCGTCTACTGGTACAGCAATCACGAAGCCGTCGTTCCCCGCTCGATCATCTTCAACTACTGGTGGCTAAGCCTCGTCATCATCGGTGGCCTGCGCTTGTGCATGCGCCAGTACTTCATGGGTGACTGGTTCACCGCCGCCCAGCACGTACCGTTTACCAACCGCGACGATGGTCTGACCAAAGTCGCCATCTACGGTGCTGGCGTAGCCGGTAACCAGCTCGTGGCCGCTCTTCGCATGGGCCGGGTAATGCGTCCGGTAGCGTTTATCGACGACGACCCCAGTATTTCTGATCGCTCAATCTCGGGGCTCCAGGTCTACAAGCCCAAACATATTCAACAGATGATCGACGTCACTGGTGCGCAGGAAATTCTCCTGGCTCTGCCTTCATCGACCCGCGCACGGCGCAGGGAGATCCTCAATCTGCTTGAAGGTTACCCCCTTCACATACGAAGCGTCCCCAACTTCACCGACTTGGCCAGTGGTCGGGTAAAGGTCGAGGATATCCAGGAAGTCGATATCGCAGACTTGCTGGGCCGCGACTCGGTACCCGCGCAACCGGACCTGCTCGCTCGTTGTATCAAGGGCAAGACAGTGATGGTAACTGGCGCAGGCGGATCGATAGGCGCGGAGCTTTGCCGGCAAATATTCTCGCTGGGTCCGACCACGCTTTTGCTGTTCGAACACAGTGAATTCAATCTCTACAGCATTCTTTCCGAGTTGGAACAGCGTGGCTGTCGCGAGTCAGTATCGGTCAAGTTGTTGCCGATCCTGGGCTCTATCCGCCATAAGGATAAACTCCTGGATGTGATGAAGACTTGGCGCGTAGACACGGTCTACCATGCCGCGGCTTACAAGCATGTGCCCATGGTCGAGCACAATATCGCCGAAGGAGTGCTCAATAACGTCATCGGTACACTCAACACGGCTCAGGCTGCTTTACAGTCGGGTGTTGCCAATTTCGTATTGATCTCTACCGACAAAGCTGTACGTCCGACTAATGTCATGGGCAGTACCAAGCGTCTCGCCGAGTTGACCCTTCAAGCTCTCAGCCGCGAAATTGCTCCCGTGTTGTTCGGCGACAAGGCCAATGTGTCGCGCGTGAACAAGACCCGATTTACCATGGTGCGCTTTGGCAATGTACTGGGCTCTTCCGGTTCAGTGATTCCGCTGTTCCACAGCCAGATCAAATCGGGTGGCCCATTGACCGTCACGCACCCGAAAATTACTCGCTACTTCATGACCATCCCCGAATCCGCACAACTGGTGATCCAGGCCGGTTCCATGGGGCAGGGTGGTGATGTTTTCGTGTTGGACATGGGCGAACCGGTAAAAATCGTCGAGCTCGCGGAGAAGATGATTCACTTGTCCGGCTTGAGTATTCGTTCTGATAAAAATCTTCAAGGCGACATCTCCATCGAGTTCACAGGGTTGCGGCCGGGCGAAAAACTCTACGAAGAATTGCTGATCGGTGACAACGTCGTGGCGACTCAGCATCCGATGATTATGAGCGCCAATGAAGATCACCTGCCATGGGACGTGCTCAAGGGGCGTTTGACGGATTTGCTTAACGCCGTTGAGCAAGACGATTACTCCCGCGTCCGTCAACTCCTGCGCGACACCGTCAGCGGCTACAACCCGGATGGCGAGATCGTCGACTGGATTTATCAGGAACGTCGTCTCGAACCCTGATTGTTTCACATCCTGTAACGTACACACTTTTGACAGCTTCATCACATCGCCTAAATTTGGGGAGCAGCTTCGGAAAAGCTGCTTTTCTCAATCGATGTCATGGAGCTTCACTTATGCGTACAGGCTATTTCTCCTCCTTGGTTTTTGCACTGCTTACCAGCGCTTCTATCGCGGCGATCGCGGCACCCGCGGCCAAGCCTGAGGCTGTCAATGCACCGATGGTGCTGGACGTTGCCGCCAAGGCGCAGGGCGAAAAAATTGATCTGAACGGTGCGGATGCCCCGACACTGCAGCGCGAACTGGCCGGCGTCGGTGAAGCCAAGGCCAAGGCGATTGTTGCGTATCGTGAGACAAACGGGCCGTTTGCATCCGTGGACGAGTTGCTGGAAGTGAAAGGGATCGGCAAGGCGATTCTGGACAGGAATCGTGAAAAGCTCCAAGTGAACTAAGCTTGTAGATCAACGCCAAGAGGCCGGTCATTGACCGGCCTTTTTGCATTCTGGCGAAAGCGTCGATGTGCTCCCTTTCGTCGGGATTTAAAAAATTACGACTATCATATGGCGTTTTGATTATGCCTATAATAAATTGCCGAAGCGCACTGGCGCTCGTCTTCCTCAAGCATTCCTCAGGAGCACAGTCATGAATTCAGTCCAGTCTCAAGGCACGGCCCTTGTTACCGGCGCCTCTTCGGGCATCGGGGCGGTTTACGCCGAGCGTTTGGCGGCCCGTGGTTTTGATTTGTTGTTGGTGGCACGCGACGAGCAGCGGCTGGAGGCGGCGGCGAGCAAGCTGCGTTCAGAGTATGGAATCAAGGTCGAAGTGCTCAAGGCAGACCTGACGCAAAAGGATGAAGTGCTCAAACTCGAGCAACGCCTGCGCAGTGATTCCAGTATCAGCCTGTTGCTCAACAACGCCGGCGTCGCGGCCGATGGTTTGTTGGCCAACGCCGATATGGAGCAACTGGAGCGCCTGATTCAGCTCAACGTCACCACGGTTACACGATTGGCCTCGGCCGCAGCCGCTAGTTTTACCAAGGCTGGGCGAGGGACGATCATCAATATCGCGTCGGTAGTCGCCTTGTTCCCTGAGCGGTTCAACGCGACTTACAGCGCCAGCAAGGCGTATGTTCTGAGTCTGACTCAGTCATTGAACACTGAACTCAATGGCACCGGGGTCCAGGTTCAAGCGGTGTTGCCTGGGGTAACACGCACCGAAATCTGGGAGCGTTCCGGTATCGACGCCAGTGGCATACCGGCGGAAATGGTCATGGAAGCAGGGGAAATGGTCGACGCTGCCTTGGCTGGTCTGGACCAGGGTGAGTTGATCACCATTCCTTCCTTGCCACAGGCCAGCGAATGGGAAGCCTTTGTTGCGGCCCGTCATGTGATGGCGCCGAACTTGTCCCGAGACAAAGCCGCCGCACGCTATAAGTGAGGCGCCATGTATCGGCTTGAGGTGAATGCGGTATGAGTGATCGTCGAGTGGTTGTAACAGGAATGGGCCTGGTGTCGCCGCTGGGTAGCGGTGTCGAGGCGGTCTGGGCGCGTTTGTTGGCCGGACGTTCCGGATTGCGGGCGTTGCCGGATGAGGTGGTTGCCGATTTGCCGGCCAAGGTCGGTGGCGCTGTGCCGACCCTGGCTGAAGATGCGGAAGCGGGTTTCGACCCGGATCGGGCAACGCTGCCCAAAGAGCAAAAGAAGATGGATCGCTTCATCCTGTTTGCCATGGAGGCCGCACGCCAGGCGCTGGAGCAAGCCGATTGGCAAGCCCTGGACGCCAACGCTCAGGAACGGACGGCGACCATCATCGGTTCGGGTGTTGGCGGTTTTGGCGCGATAGCCGATGCGGTGCGCACCACTGACAGTCGGGGGCCGCGACGTTTGTCGCCGTTCACTATTCCGTCGTTTCTGGTCAATCTCGCGGCTGGCCATGTTTCGATCCAGCATGGTTTCAAAGGCCCGTTGGGCGCACCGGTCACCGCCTGTGCGGCGGGTGTTCAGGCAATTGGTGATGCGGCGCGGCTGATTCGTTGTGGTGAGGCGGATATTGCGGTGTGCGGTGGGGCGGAAGCGGCAATCGATCGCGTCAGCTTGGCCGGTTTTGCCGCTGCCCGGGCCTTGTCCAGCGGCTTCAACGAGACTCCGGAGCGCGCCTCGCGGCCGTTCGACAGTGGTCGCGATGGCTTTGTGATGGGGGAGGGCTCCGGTCTTCTGGTGATCGAATCCCTTGAACACGCGTTAGCTCGTGGTGCTCAGCCCATCGCGGAACTGGTCGGCTACGGCACCAGCGCTGATGCCTATCACCTGACTGCTGGCCCCGAGGATGGCAGCGGAGCGCGTCGGGCGATGTCGTTGGCATTGGCGCAGGCAGGCATTTCGCCGGCGCAGGTCCAGCACCTCAATGCACACGCTACCTCGACACCCGTCGGTGATTTGGGTGAGTTGGCAGCGATCAAGTCGTTGTTCGGGACGGATAACAAGATTGCAGTGACATCGACCAAGTCGGCTACCGGACATCTGCTTGGTGCGGCCGGCGGGATCGAGGCGATCTTCACGCTGTTGGCTATCCGAGATCAGATCGTTCCCGCCACCCTCAATTTCGATAGCCCGGATCCGGCGGCGCAAGGGGTGGACATCGTCCATGGCCAGGCACGTTCGATGCCTATCGAATACGCGCTGTCCAACGGCTTCGGATTTGGGGGGGTAAATGCCAGCGTATTGTTCAAGCGCTGGCAGGGCTAGTCTTTGGACTGCTTGAGGTGATCGCGAGTGACGTCGAGAATCCGCTGAGCCAGCTCGGTGTTCTCGACACTGCGAGAGAGCAGCAGTGCGCCAATCAGGGTCGACATGATAACGATGCTGCGCTCGGCGGCATCTTCGCCTTCAAGGGTGCCTTGCACCTGTTCGAGTCGTGCATTGAGCACCGTATCGCTGGTCGGGCTCGGCTGCCCGCGCAGCCCGAGCTCCGACGACATGGTTGGCAGCGGGCACCCTTCATGGGGCGATGTCTGGTGCCATTCGGACAAATAGGTGTCGATGAACGCGTCCAGCGGATGCTCCGACGCGAACAGCTCGGCGCACAATCCCTCGACTTCTTCGCCAGCGGCCACCAAGGCCTTTTCAACCAGTTCATCCTTGGATTTGAAGTGTGAGTAAAAGCCGCCATGGGTAAGGCCCAGCGCTTTCATCAGCGGTTGCAAGCCAGTCGCACCGATACCGTCGCGGCGAAAGCGTGCTGATGCTTCCTTGATGATGCGTTGGTGGGTCTGGGCTTTATGGTCCTGCGAGTAACGCATCTTTATTCTCCACAACAATGCGCCATATTAACCAATGAATGTTGAATGGTGACTGTACTTCTACTTCTAAAAAGCATGCAGATGCGTCTGACTGGGTCCAGAGGTGTCCAGCTACTTGGCATGAATAATGATTACTCTCTCGTCAACGATTGTTGAACAATCATGAGGCGATGAGCATGAACAGCGGACTGTCCCTGGCTGACCACATCACCCGGGAGTTGCGCGCCGACATCATTGGCGGTCGCTTGCTACCGGGCATGGCGCTAGTGGAAAACGATCTGGTGTCGGCCTACAACGCATCGCGCAATACCATTCGCGAAGCGCTGCACCGTCTGGGGCAGGAAGGGCTGACGCGCTATGTGCGCAACAAAGGCGTGATGGTGCGCAGGGTCGGTGTCGAAGACGTGCGGGATCTGTTCAACGTGCGCCGTACCCTGGAATTGCAAGCCATCAGCGCCAGCCAACCGCTGCGTGAGTACCAGTCGGACCGGATGCTCGAAGCCCTGGAGGCCACCGAACTGGCTCGGGATCGTGAAGACTGGCGCGCGGTCGGTACCTATAGCCTGGCCTTTCATCAACACATCGTCGGGTTGTTGCGTAGCCCCTTGTTCGACGAGTTCTTCACCAACGTCGTCGCCCAACTGCGCCTGGTGTTTTGCAGCGCCCCCGATGAATCGCGTTTTCAAGCGCCGTGGCTGGCCCGCGACCGTTTGATCCACGACTTGCTGGCAGACGGTGACAAAGCGCTGGCTCTGGATGAAATGAGCCTGTATCTCGACGATTCCGAGCAACTGCTGTTGCAGATGCTGACCCCTGTTTCCCATCACTGATCGAGGATTCGAGCCATGTACAAAGACTATCCGGCGGCCTATCAAGTCAGCAAAGGCTCGGCCTTGCAGGTCGACAAGGCGTTCTATGAACGAGTCCGCGATGCGAAGGACGGGCGCACGCTGATCGAGCAATTCGAAGTGCCGATCCGCACCGGGCGCGCCTGGCATGTGCCGGCCGGGCATGTGTTTCGGGTGACCACGCCGGTCGGCCCGCAGGTCGGGGATTTCAACGTCTGGAATGCCCATGACCCACGGGAACGTCTGTGGGCCGCGCGCACCCGCCAGTTGCAGGGTGCCCACGTCAGTACTCATGACCGTCTGTGGTCGAACCTGCCGTTTTTACGTCCGCTGGTGACTATCACCGATGACAGCCTGGCGGGATACGGCATCGACGAGCACGGTGGCCGGCTGCACGATTTGCTGGGCACGCGCTGCGATCCGTATGTGAACAAAATGCTCACCGGCGAAGACTTCCATCATCACTGCCATTCGAACCTGACCCGCGCCGTGTTGCCCCATGGCCTGACCGAGTTCGACGTGCATGACGTGCTGAATATCTTCCAGTGCACCGGCCTTAACCACGACGACATGTATTTCATGAAGGCCTGCCCGGCGCAGAAGGGCGACTACCTGGAGTTCTTTGCCGAAATCGATTTGTTGTGCGCGCTGTCGACCTGCCCGGGTGGCGACCTGTCTCTGGCCATGTGGGGGCCGGATGCGCAGGATCCGCTGAGCGTGTGTCGCCCGTTGGGGGTGGAGATTTATCGGTTGGAGGATTCGTTGCTCGAAGGCTGGAGCCAGCCTGAACGTGCTGCATATAAAGGGCTGCATGGCTTGCATATCGCCAAGGCCGATTGGGAAAAGTAGCCGTGCTTTTGTGGCGAGGGAGCTTGCACCCGTACGGCTGCGAAGCAGCCGTCAGGCCTATACATGCGTATGTCTGCAAGAAAGGAGGCGGCGGTTTTAGGGCCGCTGCGCGACCCAGCGCGAGCAAGCTCCCTCGCCACAGGGATTTGTGTTGAGACCAATAGCAAACCCCACCTGCAAGAGTGGGGTTTTTCGTTTAGCGGTCCTGCGCTTCCTTGGCATCCATTTCCGCATTGCGTTCGGCGACGCGTTTACGTTGCTCTTCGGTCATATCGACCTTGGTGGCGGTGTCGCGCAACATCATCAAACCACCAACGATCGAGCCGATTGCAACGACCAGAATCAACCAGGCATACCAGGGCATAGGGCTCTCCTTGAGGGCAGGCCGGTTGACGGATTTCGCCAACCGATCGTGCATACCACTTTGAGCGATGGAAAATCGCAGTGGTTCCATTCTATGCCTGTTATGCCTCGTTCACCTGCATGGTGTCACGGTCGCCCGAAACACCCTTGTAGGAGCTGCCGAAGGGTGTGTTGCCACCCTAGGATCGGGTGGCTCGGCATGTCAGAGCCCGGTCAGCATCGCATCTGCTGGCGCATCGGCACGCAATTGTGCGGTGAGCATGAAGTACACGAATCCCACCGCCATGAAGCCGAGGAAGATCACCCCGATCAATGCGTTGAACCAGGCCATCGCCACCAGGCACACCACCGCCAGCACCAGCGCAATCATCGGCACCAGCGGATAGCACGGCGCGCGGAAAGTCCGTTCCAGGTTCGGCTCGGTTTTACGCAGTTTGAACAGGCTGAGCATGCTCATGATGTACATCACAATCGCGCCGAACACCGCGATGGTGATCATCGCCGCCGTCAGCGTCATGCCGCCGAGGTTGATCAAGCCGTCGCTGTAAATCGCTGCGATGCCGATCAGGCCGCCGGCAATAATCGCCCGGTGCGGGGTTTGGAAGCGTGACAGCTTGGCCAGGGATTTCGGCAAGTAACCGGCCCGAGCAAGGGCAAAGAACTGCCGCGAGTAGCCAAGAATGATCCCGTGGAAACTCGCCACCAAACCGAACAGACCAATCCACACCAGCATGTGCAACCAGCCGGAGCTTTCGCCAACCACCGCTTTCATCGCTTGCGGTAGCGGGTCGTTGATGTTCGACAGGGTGCGCCAGTCACCGACGCCACCGGCAAAGAACATCACGCCCATGGCCAGCAGCACCAGGGTCAGGATACCGCTGATGTAGGCTTTCGGAATCGTGCGTTTCGGGTCCTTGGCTTCTTCGGCCGCCATTGCCGCGCCTTCGATGGCCAGGAAAAACCAGATCGCAAACGGGATCGCCGCAAACATCCCGGCAATCGCCGGCATGCTGAACACATCGGAACCGGCCCAGCCGTTAAGGGCAAAGTTGCTGAAGCTGAACGCCGGGGCGACCACGCCCATAAACACCAGCAGTTCGGCCACGGCCAATACGCAGACCACCAGTTCGAACGTCGCCGCCAGTTTCACTCCGAGGATGTTCAGGCCCATAAACACGATGTAGGCGCCGACGGCTGCGTGTTTCGGATCAAGCGCTGGAAACTGCACATTCAGGTACGCGCCAATCGCCAAGGCGATCGCGGGCGGGGCGAAGACAAATTCGATCAGTGTCGCCATCCCGGCGATCAATCCGCCTTTCTCGCCAAAGGCGCGGCGGCTGTAGGCAAAGGGACCGCCGGCATGGGGAATCGCCGTGGTCAGTTCGGTGAAGCTGAAGATGAAGCAGGTGTACATGGTGGCGACCATAAAGGAAGTCACCAGAAAGCCCAATGTCCCGGCCACGCCCCAGCCGTAACTCCAGCCAAAGTACTCACCGGAAATCACCAGCCCGACGGCGATGCCCCACAAGTGCAGCGTGCCCAGCGTGGGTTTGAGTTGTGTGTTCATGCGTTGCTCCCTGAACGGTTTGGAAAGCTCGGGGGAGGGCTTTGCAGTGGGCGTGCCATTTTGTATTTGTGCGTCGTAAAGGGGTGAAAGCTGTCGTATCGGGGATGATCGCCGCGCGATGGCCTGTTTTTGTGCGCCAGTTGGGGGCGGTGTCGTCATTTATGCCGCCATCGCGAGCAAGCTCGCTCCCACAGTTGGAATGCGTTCGCCCAAACAACACCGATCCCTGTGGGAGCGAGCTTGCTCGCGATGGCGTCCGCCCCAACCCCGCTGTAACGCCGGCATAAAGCCACTCTTTACGCTTTCTTTATGCCCCGTCACACCCCTCGGTCTCGTTCCTTTACAGCCACCCTGCGGACAATGACTCCACACGCGGCAATACGCCGTAACACGGAGAACTTCCATGAGCGTTCTGGACGGGGTGTCACTGCTACTGGCAGTGGGGCTGTTCATTTATCTGTTGGTTGCGCTGTTGCGCGC
Source organism: Pseudomonas sp. ASL4 (assembly GCF_056680395.1). Classification (NCBI taxonomy): domain Bacteria; kingdom Pseudomonadati; phylum Pseudomonadota; class Gammaproteobacteria; order Pseudomonadales; family Pseudomonadaceae; genus Pseudomonas; species Pseudomonas sp. ASL4. The sequence goes on from NZ_CM155280.1 coordinate 2,737,175, forward strand.
GGATCGGAACTAGGAGCGGCTATGCACAGTTATGACTATTGGCTGATCCTGGCCTTCTTCGCCCTGGTGCTGATTCCGGCACCGTTTCTGGGGCGTTTTTACTACAAGGTGATGGAGGGGCAGCGCACTTGGCTGTCACCGATCCTTGGCCCGGTGGAGCGCGGCTGTTATCGCGTAGCCGGGGTAGACCCGCAGGCAGAACAGAGCTGGCAGAAATACACCCTGGCCTTGCTCGCCTTCAACCTTGCGGGCTTCTTGCTGTTGTTCGCGATCCTGTTGTTCCAGGACCACTTGCCGCTCAACCCGCAAAACCTGCCGGGTCAAGAGTGGACGCTGGCGTTCAACACCGCCATCAGCTTCATGACCAACACCAACTGGCAGTCCTACAGCGGTGAAGCGTCCTTGAGCTACCTGAGTCAGATGGCCGGCCTCACCGTGCAGAACTTCGTCAGCGCCGCCACCGGCCTCGCCGTGCTGGTTGCCCTGTGCCGCGGTATCGGTCGCAAGTCCACCAAGACCTTGGGTAACTTCTGGGTCGACATGACCCGTGCCACCCTCTACGGCCTGCTGCCAATCTGCTTGCTGCTGGCGCTGTATCTGGTCTGGCAGGGCGTGCCACAAACCTTCGCGCACTACGTGAATGCCGTGACCATGCAAGGCGTCGATCAAGTGATCCCGCTTGGCCCGGCCGCCAGCCAGATTGCGATCAAGCAACTGGGCACCAACGGTGGTGGCTTCTTCGGCGTGAACTCGGCGCATCCGTTCGAGAACCCGACTGCCTGGAGCAACCTGTTTGAAATGGGTTCGATCATCCTGATCCCGGTCGCCCTGGTGTTCACCTTCGGTCATTACGTGAAAGACCTGCGTCAGAGCCGCGCGATCATCGCCTGCATGCTGGCGCTGTTCCTGATCGGCGGCGCGACGTCGATGTGGGCTGAATACCAACCCAACCCTGCGCTGACCAACGCTGCCGTCGAACAGACCGCACCGCTGGAAGGCAAGGAGGCGCGCTTCGGTACCACGGCCACCGTGCTCTGGTCGGTGACTACCACCGCGGCGTCCAACGGTTCGGTCAACGGCATGCATGACAGCCTTAACCCGCTGAGCGGCATGGTCGCACTGGTCAACATGATGGTCGGCGAAGTGATCTTCGGCGGCGTCGGTGCCGGGCTCTACGGCATGTTGCTGAACGTGTTGATCGCGGTGTTCCTCGCCGGCCTGATGATCGGCCGCACACCGGAATACCTCGGCAAGAAACTTCAAGCCAAGGAAGTGCAATTGTTGGTCGTGACCTTGCTGGTGATGCCGGTCGGCGTGCTGGTGCTGGGTGCAATCGCCGCCAGCCTGCCGGGACCTGCCGGTGCCATCAGTAACCCTGGCCCGCATGGTTTCAGTCAGTTGCTGTACGCCTACACCTCGGCCAGTGCCAACAACGGTTCGGCATTCGGCGGTCTGAGTGCCAACACCCCGTTCCACAACCTGATGCTCGGTCTTGGCATGTTGATCGGTCGCTTCGGTTACATCCTCCCGGTTCTGGCATTGGCCGGCAGCCTGGCGATGAAGAAAACCGCACCGATTGGCCAGAACAGCTTCCCGACGCATGGCCCGTTGTTCGTGACCTTGTTGACTGTGACCATTTTGCTCGTGGGTGGCCTGACCTTCTTGCCGACGTTGGCGCTGGGTCCGATTGCCGAACACTTGAGCATGGGCTTCTAAGGAATCAATGAATGAATATGCCCGTAAATAAACCGGTGATCGTCAAGGCGCCGGAACAACCGAAAACTGCGATGTCGGCCCTGTGGCGCCCGGCGCTGGTGCAAGCCTTCGTCAAGCTCGACCCTCGGCAATTGCAGCGTGCGCCGGTGATGCTGGTGGTCGAACTGACCGCCATCCTGACCACCGTGCTGTGCTTCATTCCCGACGGCAGCGTGCCGACCTTCGTCGCGGCGCAAATCGCGCTGTGGCTGTGGTTTACCGTGCTGTTCGCGAACTTCGCCGAAGCCTTGGCCGAAGGTCGGGGCAAGGCCCGCGCCGACAGCCTCAAGGCCGGCAGCGAAGGCTTGAGTGCCCGCCGCAAAACCTCCAACGGCACCTTTCAAGTGGTGCCGGCCACCAGCCTGCGCAAGGATGATGTGGTGCGCGTCGAAGCCGGGGAAATGATCCCCGGCGACGGCGAGGTGATTGAAGGCATCGCCGCGGTCAACGAAGCTGCAATTACCGGTGAGTCCGCGCCGGTGATTCGTGAGTCCGGCGGTGACCGTTCGGCCGTCACCGGCAACACCCGCCTGGTCTCCGACTGGCTGCTGATACGCATTACTGCCAACCCTGGCGAGTCGACCCTCGATCGCATGATCGCTCTGGTCGAAGGCGCCAAACGTCAGAAAACCCCGAACGAAGTGGCGCTCGACATCCTGCTGATCGGCCTGACGCTGATCTTCCTGCTGGTGGTCGTCACCCTGCAACCGTTCGCCCACTTCGCCAACGGCAGCCTGCCGCTGGTGTTCCTGGTGGCGTTGTTGGTCACGCTGATTCCGACCACCATCGGCGGCCTGCTTTCCGCCATCGGTATCGCCGGCATGGACCGCCTGGTTCGCTTGAATGTGATCGCCAAATCCGGTCGCGCCGTGGAAGCGGCGGGGGACGTGCACGTCCTGCTGCTGGACAAGACCGGCACCATCACCTTCGGTAACCGTCGTTGCACCGCCGTTTACGCGGCACCGGGTGTTACCGCCAAGGAACTGGCCGAAGGTGCGTTGTTTGCCTCGCTGGCCGACGACACGGCTGAAGGCAAATCCATCGTCGAGTACCTGCGTGGCCTGCATCCGCAGCCAGAGCCAAGCCCTGAGCTGCTGACGGCGGTGCCGTTCAGCGCCGAAACTCGCCTGTCCGGTGTCGACTATCAAGGCCGCGTGTATCGCAAAGGCGCGGTGGATTCATTGCTGGCCTTCGTCGGTCTGAAACGTGCTGATTTGGCGCCGTCGCTGTCCCGGGAAATCGACAAGATCGCCCAGAGCGGTGGCACTCCGTTGCTGGTCTGCGCCGAAGGCAAACTGCTCGGTGCGATCCACCTCAAGGACGTGGTCAAGCCTGGCATTCGTGAGCGTTTTGCCGAGCTGCGCAAACTGGGGATTCGCACCGTCATGGTGACCGGCGACAACCCGCTGACCGCTGCAGCGATTGCGGCTGAAGCGGGCGTCGATGACGTGCTGGCCGAAGCCACCCCGGAGAAAAAACTGGCGCGTATTCGTCACGAGCAAAACGACGGTCGACTGGTCGCCATGTGCGGCGACGGCGCCAACGATGCCCCGGCCCTGGCCCAGGCAGACGTCGGCATGGCAATGAACGACGGGACGCAAGCGGCACGTGAGGCGGCGAACATGGTCGACCTCGACAGCGACCCAACGAAGTTGCTGGACGTGGTGCAGATCGGCAAGGAATTGCTGGTGACTCGCGGCGCGCTGACGACCTTCTCCATCGCCAACGACGTGGCCAAGTACTTCGCCATCCTGCCGGCGCTGTTCGCTTCGATCTACCCGCAACTCGGTGTGCTGAACGTCATGCATTTGACCAGCCCGCAGAGCGCGATCCTCTCGGCGATTGTGTTCAACGCCTTGATCATCGTCGTGCTGATTCCCCTGGCCCTGCGCGGCGTGCGGGTGCAGGCGGCGAGCGCGGCGGCGTTGCTGCGTCGCAACCTGCTGATCTACGGCTTGGGCGGGCTTCTGGTGCCGTTCGTGGGCATCAAGGCGATCGACATGGTGTTGACGGCGTTGCATTTGGTTTAACAGTTAACGGGTGGGTGGGAGCTGCTTTTTGTGGCGAGGGAGCTTGCTCCCGCTGGGCTGCGGAGCAGCCCTTTCCCAGCCTCCGCGTTTGTTCAGGCAAAGCGCATTCGCCGGGTTGACGACTGCTTCGCAGCCGAACGGGAGCAAGCTCCCTCGCCACAGGTGATGTGTGTGCCTTCACAGTATTTTCCGAATTCGAGGATTTTGAAATGTCCACAATGATACGTCCGGCCCTGAGCCTGCTGGTCCTGATGACGCTGATCACTGGCGTCGCTTACCCCTTGGTGGTCACCGGCGTGGCTCAGGTCGCCTTCCCGGACCAGGCCAATGGCAGCCTGGTGCGTGACGCCGACGGCAAGGTCCGTGGCTCGTCGCTGATTGCCCAGGATTTCGTCGGCGACGCCTGGTTCCATCCACGGCCATCGGCAGGTGCGTTTGCCACCGTGTCGAGCAGCGCCAGCAACCTCTCGCCGAGCAACCCGGCGCTGGCCACTCGAGTGATCGACGATGCCAACAAACTGATCGTGCCAGGCCAGGGCCCGGTGCCGTTGGCGATGCTGACCACCTCCGGCAGCGGCCTCGATCCACACTTGCCACCGGCAGCGATTGCCTATCAACTGGCGCGTGTTGCAGCTGCGCGTAACTTGCCGGTGGCGACGGTTGAACAACTGATGAATGCAAACATCGAGCGACCATTGGTGGGGCCACCGGTGGTTAATGTGTTGGCGTTGAACATCGCGCTGGAAAAACTGTAAATCGGTGGCGCGGCCATTCGCGAGCAAGCCCGCTCCCACATTGGAATGCATTTCAAAATGTGGGAGCGGGCTTGCTCGCGAAGACGGTCTCACAGGCACTTAATCAACATCTGAAAAAAGAGATTCCCAAGCATGAGTGACTCCGGCCGCGCCGATGCGTTGTTAGCAGATCTGCCTCGGGATGGCCGTGGCCGGCTCAAGGTGTTCCTCGGTGCCGCGCCGGGTGTCGGCAAGACCTACGCCATGCTGCAAGCGGCCCACACCCAACTGCGTCAGGGTGTGAAAATCATCGCTGGCGTGGTCGAAACCCATGGCCGCGCCGAAACCGAAGCGCTGCTCGGTGGCTTACCTCAACAACCGCTGGTGCGCTCGGAATACCGTGGCGTGATGCTTGAAGAGATGGACCTCGACGGCCTGCTCAAAGCCAAGCCGAAACTGGTGCTGGTCGATGAGCTGGCCCACAGCAACGCCCCCGGCAGTCGCCACGCCAAGCGTTGGCAAGACATCCAGGAACTGCTGGCCGCCGGCATCGACGTGTACACCACGGTCAACGTCCAGCACCTGGAAAGTCTTAACGACCAGGTGCGCGGCATCACTGGCGTTCAGGTCCGCGAAACCCTGCCGGACTGGGTCCTGCAAGAAGCCTACGAACTGCTGTTGATCGACCTGCCGCCCCGGGAATTGCTGGAGCGACTGCGCGATGGCAAGGTCTACGTGCCGGAGCAGGCGCGGGCGGCCATCGATGCGTTCTTCACGCAAACCAACCTCACCGCCCTGCGTGAAATGGCCATGCAAACCGCTGCGGCTCAGGTCGATGATGATCTGGCCCAGGGTTATCGCCAGCTCGGCCAGGCGGCACCTGCGGTGCGCGGTCGCTTGTTGGTCGGGGTCGATGGCGATGCTCAGGCCGAACGTCTGGTGCGTCACGCCAGCCGCGTCGCCCAGCGTCGGCATTTGCCGTGGAGCCTGGTGCATGTGGACAACGGCAGCGTGCGCGACGAGCAATCGCGCCTGCGCCTGCAAAGCGCCCAGCAACTGGCCGAGCGCCTCGGCGGCGAAGTGGTGTTGCTGCGGGCCGGCGAGGTGGCGAAAACCCTGATCCAGCACGCCGCCGAACGTCGCGCGAGCCTGGTGTTGGTCGGTCAGTCGCGCCAGCGTTTGCGTCGAAGGGTGTTCGGCGGCGGTCTGGCGTCACGCTTGTTGCGCGATGCCCGTGGGCTGGAAATCAACGTCCTCGACAGCGACCATGAAGTGCCCGCAACCCGTCAGCGTTCGGCGCATTCATTGGTCTGGTTCGACTACGCGCTGGCCTTGGTGGCAACCGTTTTGGCCAGTGCTTTGGCCTGGGCAGTGGCAAGTGTTTTGCCGCTGCCGAATATCTCCCTGGTGTTCCTTGCCGCCGTGTTGCTGGTGGCGGTGCGCAGCAGCCTTGGCCCGGCGCTGGCCTGTGCGGCGTTGTCGTTTCTGACCTACGACTTTCTGTTCATACCGCCAAACTTCTCGTTCGCCATCCAGCGCGAAGAAGACGTCCTGACGTTGCTGTTTTTCCTGCTGATGGCGGCGCTCACCGGCAACCTCGCCGCGCGGCAACGTCGACAACTGGAGGCTTTGCGCGACACACAGGAAGAAACCACCGAACTGCTCGACCTGTCGCGCAAACTCACCGCCGCCACCGACCGCCAGGCCGTGGTCAGTGCCGCCGCCCAGCATTTGAATGGTTGGAGCGATCTGCAACTGTGCCTGCTCAACCGCGACGGGCAGGGTGGCTGGAAAGTCGAAACCGGCGGTCCGCTGGAGTTCTCCGAGGCCGAACGTGCCGCTGCCGATTGGGCCTGGCAACACGATCAGCCGGCGGGCGCCGGCACCGGCACGCTGCCGTTCGGGCGTTGGTGGTGGTGGCCGTTGTCGGTCGAAGATGGGCCGCTGGCGTTGCTCGGTGTCTGCGCCAAAGAAGGCCAGACCTTGAGCGGCCAGCGCCGGCGTTTGCTGACTGCGCTGAGCCAGCCATTGGCCCAGGCCCTGGCCCGTGCACAATTGGCCGAAGACCTCGAAGCAGCGCGGCTGCACGGTGAAACCGAGCAACTGCGCAGTGCCTTGCTGGCCTCGGTGTCCCACGATTTGCGCACGCCGCTGACTTCCATGCGTGGCAGCATCGACAGCCTGCTGGCCCTCGGCGAAGCGATCCCGCTGGAGGATCGCCGCGAGCTGCTCGAAGGCACCCGCGATGAAGCGGAGCGTCTCGACCGCTACATCCAAAACCTGCTGGACATGACCCGCCTCGGTCACGGCGCGCTGAAACTGGCCCGGGACTGGGTGTCGCCCGCCGATATCGTCGGCAGTTCGCTCAATCGCCTGCGCGCGGTGTTGGCGCCGTTGCAGGTCAGCACCGAAGTGCCGGCCGAGCTGCCGCTGCTGTACGTGCATGCGGCATTGATCGAACAGGCGCTGGTCAACGTGATCGAAAACGCCGCGCGGTTTTCACCGGTTCACGGACGCCTGCAAGTGCGCGCCGGGGCCGATGACAGCGAGCTGTTTTTTTCCGTCAGCGATGAAGGCCCGGGGATTCCGGAGGACGAGCGAGCGAAGATTTTCGACATGTTCTACACCGCCGCGCGTGGTGATCGTGGCGGGCAGGGCACGGGGTTGGGGCTGGCGATTTGTCAGGGCATGGTCGGCGCCCATGGTGGGCGGATCAGCGTTGCCGATGGCATTGAAGGGCGTGGCACCTGCATCACCTTGCACCTGCCGTTGCAGGCGCAACCGGGCTACGAAAGTGAAGCCTGATCGCGCTTGCGCTACTCTCTTGCCACTTCTATTTGTTGATGTGAACTCATGAGCCAGACCGCGACCATTTTGGTCATCGACGACGAACCGCAGATCCGCAAGTTCCTGCGCATCAGCCTCGCCTCCCAGGGCTACAAAGTGCTGGAGGCCGGCACTGGCAACGAAGGTTTGGCGCAAGCGGCGCTGAACAAACCCGATCTGCTGGTGCTCGACCTGGGGCTGCCGGACATGGACGGCCAGCAAGTGCTGCGCGAGTTTCGCGAATGGTCGACGGTGCCGGTGCTGGTGCTGTCGGTGCGCGCCAGCGAAGGGCAGAAGGTTGAAGCGCTGGATGGCGGCGCCAACGATTACGTGACCAAGCCGTTTGGCATTCAGGAATTCCTCGCGCGCGTTCGGGCGTTGTTGCGACAGGCGCCGGCCGGTGAGGCTCAGCAAGCGGCCCTGACGTTCGGCCCGCTGACCGTAGACCTGGCGTATCGCCGAGTGTTGCTCGACGGTGTTGAAGTCGCGCTGACCCGCAAGGAGTACGCGGTGCTGGCGCAACTGGCGCGGCATCCGGGGCGGGTTATCACCCAGCAGCAATTGCTCAAGGACATCTGGGGGCCGACCCATACCGAGGACAGTCATTACCTGCGGATTGTGGTTGGGCATTTGCGCCAGAAACTCGCAGATGATCCGACTCAGCCGCGGTTTATCGTGACCGAGGCGGGGGTGGGGTATCGGTTGTTGAACGAGGACAGTCTTTAGGAATTGTATTGTTTGAGCCGGCCTCATCGCGAGCAAGCTCGCTCCCACATTTGATTGGGGCTGATCACATATGGTGTGTCCACCAAAGATCCACTGTGGGAGCGAGCTTGCTCGCGATGAGGTCCTGACAGTCACCCGAGAATTTTCAGATTCTCAGTTCTGCTCATTCTCATACCGGTCCATCGTATCCCGCGCAATCTCCCGTCCCAACGCGATCAACTCCGGTGCTTTGTAAAACTCGAAAAACCGGCACACGCGCTTCGGCACGTTGATCAAGACATCCGGCGGATACCCGGCAATCTTGTACTGCGCCAACGAGGTCTGCATCACTTCGAAACTCTGGTTGATCAGGTCCAGCAAAGACGCCGGCCCAACGTTGTCGATGATGAACGAGCCCGTAGCGGATTTCGGCGCACCTTCGCCTTGCGGCGCAGCGGCGGGCTGCTGGGCTTCGGGTTCGGCAGATTCGATCCAGGGATTGATTTCCGCCGCCTCGGCTTTCAACGCCTCCTGTTCCAGCAGCAGCAATTGTTCAGCCTGTTTGCGCCGGAACGGCATCTTCGAGCCGAGGGAATTGATCAGGTTATCGAAGCGCGACTTGAACGCCGCCGGACGCTGGATCACCGGCAGTTGATAATGACGCTGGTTGGTCGAGTTGAGGTTGACCGCGATGATCAAATCACAATGGCTCGACACTACCGGCACAATCGGCAGCGGGTTCAGCAGGCCGCCATCGACCAGCATGCGATTGCCCTGCATCACCGGCGTGAACAAACTGGGAATCGCCGCCGAGGCGCGAATGGCCTGGTGCAGGCAGCCTGCCTGGAACCAGATTTCCTGCTGGTTGGTCAGGTCGGTGGCCACCGCCGTGTAAGGGATGCGCAGGTCTTCGATATTGATCTCGCCGACGATCTTGCGGATCTGGCCAAAGACTTTCTCCCCGCGAATCGCCCCCAGGCGAAAACTGACGTCCACCAGGCGCAACACATCGAGGTAATCCAGGCTTTCGATCCAGTCACGATACTCGTTGAGTTTGCCGGCGGCATAAATCCCGCCGACCACCGCGCCCATCGAGCAACCGGCGATGCAGGCGATGTCGTAGCCACGCCGTTCGATCTCTTCAATGACACCGATATGGGCGTAGCCCCGGGCTCCACCTGAGCCCAGCACCAGTGCGACACGCTTTTTCATGAACCGCCCTCATCTGACAAGGTTCAACAATGCACCCATCGAGGGGCGTGCTTCAATCGTTAAGGTCGTTGGGCGGGGCAGGGGCGTCGTTTTTTCGACACTGCATGGCGACAGATGGGTATGCTCGCGGACGCTGTAGTTTGTGCAGCGGGGTCAAGGCACTTTTTACGCGCCCAAACGTCTTACCTGCACGACTGTTTATTTATCTTTGAGGTGTTATCGATGAAAGCCTGGATCTGTGTGCCTTTGATTGCCCTGGCGCTGGCCGGTTGTGCTGGGAAAACTGCGTACCGTGACAGTTGTGGCAGCCAGATTGATGCGGCCTGGCATGAACTGGACCTGGCCAAGGCCGAAGGTTTCGCCGGCACCGTCAGTTACTCCAAGGCCCTGTCGCTGTTGACCGGCGCCAAGACCCAACAGCAATTTGAAGCCTACGAAGGTTGCACCAGCAAAGCCGAGAAGGCGCGTTTCTACATTCGTGAATCCCGCGCGGGCCGTTAAGACTATGATGTAGCTCAATGGCGGCGAGCTTCGATACAGGCAAGATGCATCGAGTGCCGTAGGGAATTCGATTCAGGGAGCAAACGATGTCTGCCTTGGTTGACCGATTGGTGGCTCAGGTTCTGAGCCTGGAAGTCCGTTTGCTGGCCTGTCAGGCACGCTTGACTGCCCGTACCGACCCTGAAGCATTGCACGAATTGCGCACCACGGTGCGCCGTTTGCGCAGCCTGTTGCGGCCCCTTCGTGGTTTACCTGGGGTCGAGCAACTGGAAGTGGCGGCGTCCGGGGTCGGTCAACTGACCACGCCGCTGCGCGATCGCGAAGTGCTGGCGGCGTACCTGCTTGAACATGGTCAACCCGAGGCGGCGAAGCGGCGCATGGCGCAAATGGACGAGGCCTATCCGACCGTCGCGACCAGCCCTGAAGTCATTCAATTGCTGATGATCCTCGACGCGTTTCCGCGCTTCCTGCGCGCGTCCCAGCGTCAGGGATTGCTCAAGGGCTTGCGCAAGCGTATCGAAAAGCGCCTGGCCAAACAGTGGAAGAAACTCGACCACACCCTGCACGACCCGGCCCATGATCGTCATTTGTTGCGCTTGTTGATCAAGCGCGTGCGCTATGGCATCGAGGCCTATCCCGAACTGGACCGTTTACCCAAAGCCGCCATGCCCAGACTCAAATCGGCCCAGGCCGCGCTGGGTGATTGGCACGACTGCTGGCAGTGGCTGCTGCGGGCGGAACAGGAAGCGGATTTACAATCCTGCGTCGCGGTCTGGAAAACCACCATGACCCAGGCTGAAAGGCGTGCCGACCGAGTGCTCGATAAACTAAGCGCTGCCTGCTTCAAATCTTGAGAACACCACGGATCAAATGTGGGAGCGGGCTTGCTCGCGAAGAGGTCGATACATTCAACATCAAAGTTGACTGACAGACCGCTTTCGCGAGCAAGCCCGCTCCCACATTGGTTTTGTGTTTGAGTTTGGAAGGTGTGTTAGAGCCAAACGCGGCTCATCTGTCAGTGCTTTTGGCCGGAATAAGCGCTGTGCCGCCCTCAGAGGCTGGTTAAGATCCCTTCATCCTTTTCCGCGTTCTGAGGTTTTCATGCGATTTTCCGATCTGCTCGACGCTGTCCGCAGCCAGCCGCAGGCGCTGTCGATTCCCGCCGAATGGGGCCAGGGCCGTGCCAGTTTTGGTGGCCTGGTCGCCGCGTTGCAGTACGAAGCCATGCGCGCAAAAGTCCCGGCGGATCGGCCAGTGCGTTCGCTGGCGATCACTTTTGTCGGCCCGGTAGAACCCGATGTGCCGGTCAGTTTTGAAGTCGACGTGTTGCGCGAAGGCAAGGCCGTCAGCCAAGTGCTGGGCCGGGTGATGCAGAAAGGTCAGGTGGTGACACTGGTCCAGGGCAGTTTCGGTGCCTCGCGACCGTCCGAAGTGGCGGTGACGGCGCAATCTGCGCCCGAGATGAAACACTGGGACGAATGCCAGGAACTGCCCTACATCAAAGGCGTGACCCCGGAGTTCATGAAACATCTGGCGATGCGCTGGAGCGTCGGTGGGTTGCCGTTCACCGGGAACAAATCCCGGGACATGGGCGGTTGGGTGCGCTTGCGCGGGGATGTGAAGGACGAGCCGCTCAGCGAGGCGTATATCCTCGCGCTGGTCGACGCCTGGCCACCGGCCTTGCTGCCGCACCTGAACAAACCGGCGGCGGGCAGTACGCTGACCTGGACCATCGAATTCGTCCAGCCGTTGCTGGCGTTGAGTACGCTGGACTGGTGCAAGTACCTGGTGGACATCGAATATGCTGCAGATGGCTATGGGCATGCGGCGGCGAAACTGTGGAGCACAGACGGTCAGTTGATTGCCATGAGCCGGCAGACCGTGACGATTTTTGCCTGACTCAGCAAGGGTGGCGCTGCTTACACCAAGCGCGCCACCCGCCACCGCTGAGAACGTCAGGAATTGATCGGCCAGCAAGCACGACATCACTCAGACTCACGCCTTCAGGCTGTGACCGCGGCGCTGAATACCCAGCGCGGCGAACACACCGATGGCGCCAATCACGACATTGATCGGGCTCAGGCTGAAAACGCCTGAAACGAGCAGCAGAAACCCGATGATGACCAGCGCAACGGCGATCAGATTCAAAGCATGATGGGTTGCGTGTTGGTCATTTTGCGGGTGCGACTTCCATTGCCAGGCTGGAAGGTTAGGATGACGTTTGCCCATGTTGAAACTCCTCGATACATGTTGAACACATGCTTGAAGAATAGGCGGGGCAGGGGTGGGCGGCGAATCAAGGTTGGCTATTGACTCGATAGGTGTAATGGGCAAAAAAGATCGCAGCCTTCGGCAGCTCCTTGTATCTCGACTATCGCTCCGTCAGGAGCGATAGTTCTCGACTGATCATCGAGGGAGGGACCTGGAAGCCGTGCAGCTCCTTAGGCTTTTTGCCTGTGACGTAGATCGTGCTCCAACCCTCCGCACTCACTCGTATAGTTCGAACGGTATCTTGGGCCCGCCTCTGGCTAGAGCCCGCATTCGCAAGGTCGGGCAGAGTGCAGTGATGATCGCAATTGATCTGATTGGGAGAGTGTTATGTCCAGTTTCGTCGGCGTCGATGTCGCTAAAAACACCTTTGATATCGCTACACATCTGCCAAATGGCAAGCATAAAACCAAGGCCAAACTGGCTAACAATTCCAAGGGTTTCAAAGAGTTTGAAGTTTGGTTGCAGAAGCAGGCCGAGCCTTCGACCCTGATCGTGATGGAAGCGACCAGTGTCTATCATCTGGAGCTCGCCGAGTTCGTCTACAACAAGGGTTATCGGGTCTGCGTGGTGAATCCGGCCACGACTCACGCGTATGCGGGCAGCGAGTTACGTCGGATCAAAACCGACAAGAGTGATGCCAAGCTGATCGCCGACTTCGCTAAAGAAAAAAATGAAAAGCTCAAGCTTTGGGCTCCGGAACCGCTGAAGTTCCGCCAACTGAAGGCCATGGTTCGTCGCCTGGATGACCTTCAAGAGATGGAGCAAATGGAGCGTAATCGTCTGGACGTGTCCGACGAAAAGGTCAAAGAGTCGATCAACTCGGTGATTGGCCACATCGAAAAAGAAATCGTTGAAACCCACAAGGCGATCAAAAAACATATCGATGACGACCCCGACATGCGCCAGATGCGCGACTTGGTCGTGACCATCGACGGCATTGGCGAGAAAACGCTTGAGCGGTTGCTGGCTGAGCTGGGCGACCTGCGCAAGTACGACGACCCTCGAAAACTTGTCGCGGCTGCTGGCCTGAATCCAGAACTCCAGGAATCAGGGCTCCTCAAGGGCCGCAGCCCGATCTCGAAGATCGGCTCAGCGCGCTTGCGCGCAGGCCTATACATGCCGGGCTTGGTCGCGTTGCAACACAACAAAGCAATAATCGCCATGAAAGATCGCCTGAAGGCCAACGGCAAGGCCCCCAAGCAGATCATCTGTGCTGCCATGCGCAAGCTGCTGCATTACGTTTACGCAGTGCTCAAATCGGGCCAGCCATATGACCCTGAATTTGCGCTTGCTCGGTGAGATTCAAGACGGTATCTACAGGTGTACGCCGATCCAATGTAGGAGCTGCCGAAGGCTGCGATCTTTTGACTTTAAAGCTTTAGCTGCCCGATAGCCTTGCTCAACTCCCCAGCCAACGTCGCCAACTCATTACTGGTGGTCGCTGAATCCACCGTCTGTTGCACCGTGTTCTCGGTCACGTCACGAATGCTCACCACCGCCCGATTCATCTCTTCGGCCACATGGCTCTGCTGCTCGGCGGCCACTGCGATCTGCGTATTGCTTTCACGCATCTGCGCCACCGCGCTGGTGATTTGCGCCAAGGCTGCCCCGGCTTCCTGAGCCTGCTGGACGCAATCGTCGGCCTTGAACGAGCTCTCCTGCATGAAGTCCACGGCGTCTCGGGTCCCGGCCTGCAAGGCAGCAACCATCAGCGTGATTTCATCCGTCGAGGTTTGCACGCGCTTGGCCAGGTTGCGTACTTCATCGGCGACCACCGCAAAGCCGCGGCCCATTTCTCCAGCCCGCGCCGCTTCGATGGCCGCGTTGAGCGCCAGCAGGTTGGTTTGCTCGGCAATGCTGTGAATCACGCTGACCACGCCATTGATCTTCTGACTGTCCTCGGCCAGGCGCTGGATCATCTCGGCGGTCTGCTGCACGCCGCTGGACAATCCGGCAATCGACTTCTGCACTCGGCTGACCACTTCCTGGCCGCTGCCGGCCAGGGTGTCGGCGCTTTGCGAGAGGTCGCGGGTGGCGCCGGCATGCTGGGCGATGTGATAAACCGTGGCGGTCATTTCGTTGATGGCGGTGGCGGCTTGATCGGTTTCGCTTTGCTGGCCGAGCATACCGTGGCGCACTTCATTCATGCTCGACGCCAGCCGTGCCGCGCCGACATCCAGTTGCCGGGCGGTGTTGGCGACGGTGTTGACCACCCGCTGATAACCGGCCTGCATGGCGTTGAAGGCGTTGGCCATCTGCCCGACTTCATCCTTGCAGGCCAGTGGCACGCGGGCCGACAGGTCGCCGGTTTTCTCGACGTGCAGCATCACGTCTTTCAAGGTATTAAGCTGGCTGAGCAAGAAACGGATCAACAACTGCGAAGCACCGAGCATCGCCAGCATCAGGATCGCCACCGCCATCGCATAGTTGAAGAAACGTTCGCCGAACACCTGGGTCAGGCTTGGGCCGTACGCGATCACCGCGACTTGCTGACCATCGGCGCGGCTGAATACCTCGGCGCCCATCAACGGGTTGTCGCCGAACAGCGGCATGCGGTTGATATCGACCCAGCCATTGGTGTCGGTCAGTTCCAGCACTGGTTGATCGTTGATCCGTGGTGCCTGGCCGTGACTGAAGGTCAGTACGTTGTCAGCCTGGGGCAGCGGCTGCCCGGCCGGCCAGGCGTTGAGCAAACGTGCCTGAGCCTGAGCCGATGCCTGGGATGCATGGCTGCGGGCTTGCTGTTCAAGTTGTACGGCGTACAACACCAACAGCAGGGTGGTGACGAAGGCGACCGCGTTGACCGCCCAGAATTTGTATTTCAGCGAGATGTTGCTAAGCCAGGCACCCATAGGAGGTCTTCTCTGATAGCGGAAACAGCATTGGCAAGGTGCCAGCATTGTGCCGCTATGCAGGGATTTGGACGTTGATGCAGGTCAACAACCACCACGGTTCCACAGGGGATTTAGGTGTTACTGGGGGAACGTAGGCAGGCCGAAGAATGCCCGGGCGCAAGCAGTGGTATGAGCCGCCAGGTCTTCTTCACTTTCCTCGCGATGCAACGCCACTTCGCGCAACACCTCGGTCAGATAAGCCGGCTCGTTGCGCCCGTTCTTTGGCTTGGGCCTTAGACTGCGCGGCAGCAAGTACGGTGCATCACTCTCCAGCATCAAGCGTCCGCGCTTGATCTCTTTCACCAGCGGATGCAGGTGCGTGCCCCGTCGTTCATCACAGATCCAGCCAGTGATGCCGATGTGCAAATCCAGGTCGAGGTAACTGAACAGCGCTTTCTTTTCGCCGGTGAAGCAATGCACCACGGCGGCTGGCAACTGATCACGGTAGTCGCGCAGGATTTCGAGCAAGCGCTGACTGGCATCGCGTTCATGGAGGAACACCGGCAATTGCAGTTCGACCGCCATGGCCAGGTGTTCTTCGAGGACCTTTTCCTGTTGCGGACGCGGCGAGAAGTCGCGATTGAAATCCAGCCCGCATTCGCCCACGGCCACCATGTTCGGCTCTTTGAGCAAACTGCGCAGGCGCCGCTCGCTATCGGCATTCCAGTCGCTGGCGGAGTGCGGGTGAATGCCGGCGGTGGCGAACAGCCGTTGCGCGCTTTCGTCCAGTTGCCGGCACAGTTCCAGAGCCTGTTCGCTGCCGTCGACACTGGTCCCGGTGAGCACCAATTGGCAGACCCCGGCAGCGTAGGCGCGGTCGAGTACGGCCTGGTGTTTATCGTCGAAACTGGGGTTGGTCAGGTTGACGCCGATATCGATGAGTTGCATGGTGCTACCTCGGACCAAAGGCCGGAAAGCATATCAGAGCTGTAGATTTATAAGAAAAGCCAAGAACTACAACGAGTTAAAGCTGTCTTTTGATGCCGCGAGACAGGTCGGGTTGGTGAAACTGCCATCACTGTGCCAGTCTTTCGCACTTTGCCAGCGCTCCAGGCGCTCTGTTTCTGTCGTTTTGCTTCACGGAATTTACCCTGAAGCCGGACCAGTATTCTTTCCGGAGAGTGGATGACACGTCCCTCGGTTTTGCTACTGCTGTGTTGTTCGTTGCTGCTGCCGATGCCGGCGGTTGCGCGCCTCGCCGGGCCGCTGCAAGCCGTGCCGGCCACCCAGGTCCGCGATCTGGCGGCAATCCGCAGCAGCCGCGTGCTGAAGGTCCTGGTCAATCAGAGCCGTAACAGCTCCGGTGAAGTTGAGGGCCAGGCCATCGGTGTCGAGTACCATCGCCTGCGGGCCTTCGAGCAATACCTCAATGGCCACGCACGTGACGGCCAGGAAATCACCCTCAAGATCATCCCCAAAGCCAAGGATCAACTGCTCGGCGCGTTGCAGCGCGGCGAGGGCGATCTGGTGGCTCCCGGGGAATTGCTCGATCCGCAATCCGGCCACGCCGTGAGTACCAGCGAACCGATTGCCAGCAACGTGCCGCTGATCCTGGTCGGCATCAAGGGTGAACGACGTTACACCCATCTCGAACAACTCTCTGGCAAAACCCTGGCATTGCCCACGGGCAGTGCGGCTGGGGACGCGGTCAGTCAGATCAATCAAAAGCTGGCCTTGCACAAACTGGCACCGGTAAAGGTTGAGTGGGTCGACCCGAGCCTGGCGGTTGAGGACGTGCTGGAGATGGTCCAGGGTGGCATCTTCCACCTGACCATCGTCGAGCAGCCGATCGCCGAGCGCTGGGGCAAGATTCTGCCCAAGCTGCGGTTTGATCGGCAGGTGCTGATCGGTGCGCCCGGCGAGGAATACTGGTTCGTGCGCCGCGATGCCTCGATGTTGCGGGCGAGCATTGATCGCTTCCTGACCACCTACAAGAAACCGTCGGATGAGGACGTGGCGTTTCTGCGGATCTACCGGCGCCTGTATCAAGTGCACTATCCGTTGGCGAAGGCCGATCGGGAGCGGCTGGAAAAACTCCGGCCGGTGTTGCAAAAACACGCTGATGCCCAAGGCATGGACTGGTTGAACCTGGCGGCGTTGGCGTTTAAGGAGTCGGCGCTGCAACCCGAGGCCCGCAGTGGCGGTGGCCCCACTGGCTTGATGCAGATCACCCCGTCGGCGGCACAGCGGGTCGGGGTCAACAATGTGCAGAACCTCGACGCCAATGTGCAGGCAGGGGCCAAGTACCTGGCGATGATCCGCCGAAAATTCTTCTCCAGCCCCAAACTCAACGAGCGCGAACGGATGGCGTTCGTGCTGGCGGCGTACAACATGGGGCCGGAACGGGTTCAGGGCATGCGTGCTGAGGCCCGGCGACGGGGTTTGAACCCTAATCAGTGGTTCTTTCAGGTCGAGCGCATTGCCATGGAGCAAGTGGGGATGAGCGCCGTCAGCTATGTTAATAGCGTGAACAAGTATTACTTGGCGTTTGATCGGGAGCGGGAGTCGTTGGAGCCTAAAGGGCAAAAAGTGGTCTCTCGGAAATGATCGACTAAGCTGATTGTTATGGTGGGATATTTCCGCTTTTATCATTCGATTTTCAGATTAATATGGCGGCCAACCAACACACATACTCACAATGGATGACACAGCATGAGCACTCTGATCAACAAGGTACTGTTTACCCGCGCTGGCTACGGCCTGACTGTTCTGCGTATTTTCGTCGGCATTATCTTCGCGGCTCACGGTTCGCAGAAGCTCTTCGGAATGTTCGGTGGTTACGGGATTGCCGGCACCGCGCAGTACATGGAAAGCCTTGGCCTTGCACCGGGTCACCTGATGGCGATCCTGGCGGGTGGTACGGAATTCTTCGCTGGTCTGGCCTTGATCATCGGTTTGCTGGTTCGTCCGGCGGCACTGGGGCTGACCTTCCTCTCACTGGTGGCGATCTTCTCGGTGCACATCCATAACGGTCTGTTCTTGGCCAACAATGGCTACGAGTTTGCCCTGGCTTTGCTCGGTGGCAGCATCGCGGTGCTGATCGAAGGCGCCGGCAAGCTTTCAGCAGACCGCGCCATCGCCGGCTGACCGCTCTGGCTTAACGAAAAGGCCCGCATTGCGCGGGCCTTTTTTGTTGCTCGGGATTCTTGACACTGTCCGGTCACGTTCTCTAGGATGTTGCTCATGCGCCGATTTAAACAGCTACTTGCGGGGCGCCAGGTGACTCATCCAGTTGCCGATAGAAGCTTGAAACAGGCTTCGAAATACCGCTAAAGCGCTGGTTCGGTGTTGCCTCTCACCTGCCATGCAGACTTTTGAGGCAGAGACACGACCCAATGAATGCACTAAGCCCCGTTGTACGCCCCGCGCCGATCACGGCACACCTCACCCAGCGCAATCCAAAAATCCTGCTTGGCGGCAAACATCAGCCGACGCTTCTGCGTTATCTCGACGGCTGGCCACGTCGTACTGGCGGCCCCGCAGCTTTCCTGATCCAGTTTGTCGAAGATGGTGAGTCACTGGCTCGGTTTGCCAACGACAGTTTTGATCTGGCGGTGATTCAGTCGCCGAGCCTTGAAGATGCGCCCGAAGTGATCAAACAATTAACCCGTGTCGCTCGACAAGGGTTGATTACCCGGCGCTGAGGTTTCAGGACGCTACAGATACTCGATCGCCACGATATACACGCACTGCTCACCGGTGGGTGTCTGGACCCGGACTTCTGCGTCCAGTGCCTTACCGATCAGAGCGCGGGCCAGTGGCGAATCAATGCTGATCAGTCCCAGTTTGAGGTCCAGTTCGTCCGGGCCGACAATGCGATAGCGCGACTCTTTGCCGTCCTCATCTTCAATCGTCACCCAGGCGCCGAAATACACCTTGTTCGGATCACTGGGTTTTTCGCTGACGACTTTCAGGGCTTCCAGTCGTTTGGTGAGAAAACGCACACGACTGTCGATCTCGCGCAGCATTTTCTTGCCGTAGGTGTATTATAACCCCATCTAGAAACATACTATTTACCTCGAATTCCCCGCCTTTTCGCCTACAAACCCCCTTCCTTTTTCCCTAGCAGCTTGGGATAGTACCCCTAACTACATAATAGTTAGTATGCGGAAATGGCCTACGTATTGAAGGTGAAGGCGAGGTACCGGAACGACAAGACGGGTCGTGAGGTGAGATTGCCTGCACTTGTTACAGAGAGCGGGTTGTTGATTTCCCACCTGAGATACCTGGCGAGCAAGCTGTACAGAGGACAGTCCTGGCGTGACAAAGTGACCCAGGCAGTCAAGCTTTTGATTGAGTACATCAACGCCAACGAGGGGCGGTTCGAACAGAACACGGAGCTCTTTCGAGCGTTTGATGAATGTCTGCGGATGGGTACGGCCAACCCCTCAGACCTGAGCGACCCTTCGGGCCTTTATTGGAGTCCTCGTACAGCTGAGGATGCCGATTACCTCACAGTGTGCCTCACGGGGTACACCGACTGGCTTACCAGGCAGTCGGATCACGAGATCAAGCGTGCGAATCCTTTTCGTCTGGCGACCTCGACAGAGCAGCGGTTGAACTGGGCTGCTTACTATAACAAGCATGACCGAGTCTTCCTGAATCACCTGAATAGTAGGGAAGACGCGAAAGAAAAAAATCGTTTTGTCCGGGAGATTGCAAGGCGTCAGAAACCGTTTTACGAGGAAGAGGTGAAGCGGTTTCCTGACGATAAAATTCTCCCGCTGCTGGACTTCGGATTCATTCGGGCGGATCGGCGCGGAGAGACCAATCCTGATCGGGCTGCAGACTTCAAGTCGCGGGCCATTACGTTATTGATGCACTATGGTGGGGTGAGAAAGAGCGAGGCATTGCATCTCTACCTGACGGACATTGATATAGATAGAAAGCGATCAGAGGCCATTGTTCGCATTTATCATCCTTTTGATGGTGCTACTCCGGATAAAGCGTACAGCACTCGCAGAGAGTATCTCGCCAAAAAGTACTTGCTCGTACCTAGAACGGATTATCTGAAGAGTGAACGACTGCACCTGGGGTGGAAGGATCCGGTGCTGACTAGGGAGAAGTTTTTCAAAGTGGAGTTCTATCCACCGCATAAGGCGACGGAGTTTCTACTCACCTTTAGGAAATACTTGCAGTACCAGCGTGTTGAGCCACAAGGCCAGGATCATCCGTACGCATTTACTAATTCCAAAGGTGAGCCTGAGACGATTAAGAATTTTCAGAGGTTGCATAAAGCAGCTGTAAATCGAATTGGACTGAGGCACGAAAAATATCTGGGTACTACCGAACATGGTCATCGGCATGCTTACGGGTATCGTTTGGCCTCAAATGGATTTGCTCAACATGAAATTCAGAAGTCCATGCATCATCAGTCGCCTGACTCGTGCCTTGTTTACATTCAAATGACCAACAAAGAACTCCGTGAAAAAATGGAACGTACCGTCGAAAACTATGGCCGCTAATAATCTCTATAAGACCCTAAAAGACGCTGCCAATGCTGCTAAAGCATTGGGTATCAATAATATGGTTGAGTATAAGGCTCGATATCGTGAAGACAGAATGCTTCCGTCGAATCTTGGTAAGTATTACGCGCTTGAATGGGAAGGGCCTTCGAGATTTTTTAGTTGGACTATTCAACGGTATGCTTCCTATGCAGAAGCCAAGGAGGCGGTCAAATCGCTTACTGTTTTTACAACTAAGCAGTATAAGAAATTCTACAAAGCAGACCCTCTTCTACCAGGCCGGCCGGAAGATGAGTATGCCGATCTTTGGACGGGATGGGACGACTTCCTGCCACCGAATCCAGACCGCAGATTTTATCCTTCGCTGAAAGAAGCTGGCCAAGCTGCAGTGGCCTTGGGGGTCAACGGTGCTGACGAATACAAGAAACGATACAAAGATGATCCGCGTCTTCCTTCTAACCCTAATAAAACCTATGAAAAAGAGTGGGTCGGGTATGCTGATTTTTTGGATGGCTACGTAGAGCGATACGCCACTTACACCGAAGCCAAGGCAGCGGCTCAACTACTTAATGTGTCGACGATGCCTGAATACAAAAAGCAGTGTGTTCGAGACTCAAAATTACCAACTTCACCTGACAGGTACTATGGAGATCAATGGGGAGGCTGGGATGATTTTCTCCCTGCAGGCTTCAATTCGAAGTTTTATGCAACATTGGCTGAAGCCGCCGAAGCCGTTAGCCGTATGGGGATCACTACCAAGGCCGAATACAACATCCGGTATCGCGAAGATCCACAGCTCGCCTCTAATCCAAACGAAATCTACAAAAAAGATTGGGTTGGATTTCCTGATTTCTTCGATCGATTAGTCGATCGATACCAGACCTATGAGGAAGCAAAGGAGGCCACGAAATCCCTGGGTGCCTATACGATGCAACAGTATCGGCTGCTTTGCAAAATTGATCATAAGCTGCCTGCGTATCCGGAAGAGTTTTATGGAGATAGTTTCAAAGGAGCTCGCGATTTTCTGCCGCCTAGTCCGGACTCCAGATTTTGCACATTCAAAGAGGCCGTCTTTGCCGTTCAGAAACTGGGTATCAAAACGAGCCTTGAGTACAAAAAGCGTTACCGGGAAGACCCCCGGCTTCCTGCCAATCCGAACACCGTCTACAAGGACGAGTGGAATGGCTTCAAGGATTTTTTTGGCCTTCGGGTAGATTATTACGAGACCTATGCCGAAGCCAAGGACGCCGCCAAGGTTCTGGGCGCCTACACGACGCAGCAGTACAAAACACTTCACATCAACGATCCGAGGCTGCCAACGAGTCCGCAAGATGTCTATCGCAGCGAGTGGACGAACTGGCCTGATTTTCTGCCGCCCGATCCTGATAAGCGCAAGGGTAAGTACGCCACCTTGGAGCAGGCGTCTGCAGTCGTAAAAAAACTCGGTATTCGAACGCAGCGTGAGTACATCGAGCGTCACAAGGCTGATGAAAAACTGCCTTTTTCCCCGGCGCAATATTATGCGAGTGAGTGGACAGGGTGGGGAGACTTTACGGGACATGTCTATCGTGAAAAACATGAAAGCTATTACGCAACGTACGCCGCAGCCAAGGAGGCGGCCCAAAAGCTTGGTGCAGTGAGCGGTGGTGATTATCGCAGCAAGGTTGCTCAGGATGAAAAGCTCTCACCATTTCCGGATAAAACCTACGCGAAGGAATGGATTGGCTGGAACGACTACCTCGGCACGATCAGCCATGCGCAAAAGTATCCCACCTATGAAAGGGCGCGCGCGGCAGCTCAGGCGTTGAATTTTGGTTCCAATACAAACTACGGGCGTACCTATAAGGCCCTTGATCCAAGGCTCCCTGGATCGCCAGCCCAGTTCTATAAGGCGGACTGGAAGGGCTGGGGTGATTTTCTAGGCTCGCGCAGAGGGAAAGTCTTCTATTCATACGAAGAGGCGAAGCGGCGTGTTGCTGAGCTTGAGATTTACTCTGCCAAACAGTACACCCAGGATTACCGTAAAGATCCGATGCTTCCCTCTGTGCCTGAAAAAACGTATTCGGATTATTGGGAGGGTTGGGGACGTTTCGTCATTACACGAGAAGTCGTAGCCCTCTACGAGACGTTGGCACAGGCAAAAGAAGCCGTCAGACGCTTGGATATCACTTCATCGATCGAGTACAAAGTCCGACACACCGAAGACCCTCGGCTGCCTTCAAATCCTAACATCAAGTACGCCAACGAGTGGATCGGGTTCCCCGATCTGCTAGGCGACTATGTTCCCAAGTACGCGACGGTTACTGAGGCCAGCACGGCAGCACAACGCCTTGGGTTCAGGACGAAGGAGCAGTATCTGGAGGGATACAAGGAGGATCCGAGGCTTCCGGCGTCTCCGCAGGTGATGTATGCCGATAAATGGGAGGCCTGGGGCTGGGATGCCTATCTTGGAGTGGAGAAGTACAGGGATCTTTATGAGGCTGGAGCAGCTGCCCGAGCCCTGGGTATCACCGGTTCCTCTGAATACCTTCGTCTGAGCAGGGGCGATCCTAGGTTGCCGGCAGATCCGATCGATTACTACCGGTCGCAATGGAAGGGTTGGGTTGATTTTCTATTGCCTGAAACCTGCCTGACATTGGCGGACGTAAAGTTCGTCATCAAGGTCGTGAAGATCAAGAACAGTGTCGAGTACCGTGAAGAGTACGGGAACTACTCCTGCCTCCCTGCGAACCCCGATCGGGTCTTCAATCACGAATTCGTGGATTGGTATGACCTCTGTGATATTGCGCGGCCTTACAGCTATGAAGAATGCAGCCGCATCGTCATTGATAATGGCGTGACAGGGGGGATGGCTTATCGGGCATTTCGTGCTGCGCAGAATGATCCTCGACTGCCTCAAAATCCCGCAAGCACGTATAGGGACAAGTGGGTCAACTGGCATCGGTTTGTTGGCAAGCAGGAGCCTCTGAATACAGGAAACATCCGCGCACCTTACCTTCCGTGGAAGGACGCTATTGATGAGTTCATGAAGAGCTCCCGGGGGGCTGACACCAAGGTCGCGGGCCTTTGCCGGTTTGTACGCTACTACATTCAGAAGAATGCATTGGGCACTTCACCCGAAGCGTTTCTGACATCCCCCAAGATTGATTTGAAGCTTTTTGACGCGTTCACATCGGAGCAATCTGACAACAATGCGCGCTACATCATTGCGGCGGTCAAGGAGTTTTGCGATCACATCCTGCGACGCAAGTTGACGATGGAGGATGAGGATACCAGTGAGCTCGTATTGGTTCCGAATGCCCGCAATCCGTTCGCGGCAGTGCAATATGAAGGCAGCGCGAGTGGTGGCAATCTGGGTGAAAGCAGCAAGCCTGCATTGTCTTATCAGTTTGTGCATGCGATGGGCGAGTGGATGGTTCCTGACTCCGCGCAAACCTATGCCGATCTCGGACACCTGCAGGTTTTTGACGCCGATTGGGTCGAAGTCGATCCATCCATCGTGGATCCGGATGATCCTGATTGTGTGTTCAAGCATGAGCATGGAAAAACCAAGATGTGGAACCCGGTCTCCTGGATGCATACTTTTGCACTGGCTTCGGTGCCGGCGCGAGGCAAGCAACTTGGGTACAACGATTCGGGTGAAGGTGATCGTGAGATTCCCGACGTTGTCGATGGCAAGATCGTTTGGGTGCCCAATACGTCTGCGTTGGCTGGCAAGACCGAGGATCAGGGGTTTATCAAACGCTACCCCGACGACCAGATCGGCATGCACTTCACTTCCAATAAAACCTCCTCTGATGGTCTTGGGTACAACGTTGCCTGGATGCCCGAGAAGCTCGCGATTTGGTTGATCCGCTTGCGTAAATGGCAGGCAAAATACAATCCGATCAGTCGACCTATGCCGTGGCTTGAGTGTGTGCGGACGGATCTGAATGAGAAGCAGAGAAAAGCGAGGGGAGTAAATTGCTTCTTGTTCCGAGATTTCGGGGGAGAAGAGTGCGCCCATTTTGCCCATCGCCTGAAAGATCGCTTGGCTGCTGCATTGTTCTACAGCCAGCCGCCTAGCCTGGCGCTGGCCGAATGCAACGGCAGTATGTCGGCGCTTTCGGGTTACCAATCCAAGTACACACCTCATAGCATGCGGGTGAGCCTGATCACCGCCTATGTAATGGAGTTTGGTCTTCCGCTTGAAGTCGTCATGAAAATTGCGGGCCACAGCGCGATCGTAATGACGATTTATTACGTCAAGCTCAATGCTGAGGGTATGCGTCAAAAGTTTAGTGAGGGCGAGAAGCGAGCGCTTTCGAATCAGGCTTACATGGCCATGCAAATGATTGAGCAGGGTCGGATCGAAGAGGTTCGTAGTCAGCTCATCACCAACAATGAGGAA
Organism: Pseudomonas sp. ASL4; assembly: GCF_056680395.1. Lineage (NCBI taxonomy): Bacteria > Pseudomonadati > Pseudomonadota > Gammaproteobacteria > Pseudomonadales > Pseudomonadaceae > Pseudomonas > Pseudomonas sp. ASL4. The sequence goes on from NZ_CM155280.1 coordinate 2,761,958, forward strand.
GCCTTACGGCGGTACATGGGGAACAGTGCGGCGGGTAGCATCTTGTTCCGAGACTATGGTTTTTGTCCGTTCGCTGGGGCGCGTTGCGAGGATGGTGGGCCATTGATTGGCAAGACCCAGGTTCGTCAGCCGGTAGCTGCGGGTTACCTTGGAATGCAAAATTGCCTGCGATGCCGTCATTTCGTATCGGGGCCAGTATTTATCGGAGGGTTGTTGGCTATCGCTAATGAAATTTCCTTGCAAGCCTCCATCCAGTTCGAGCACGTTGCTGAACTTGAATCATCCATTAAAGAGATGCGAAAGCGCATCGATGAGTTGGACGTAGAACAGTTCCATGCCAACAAAGCGCGTCGCAAGTTTGATGCGAGCGAGCGAAATTGGATTGAAATGCAAGTCCGTAAAACGCGTTCTGAGTCGGAAAGCGCTTCGAAAAAAGCAGATCTTTACTTGTGTGACATTCAGGCGGTTGCGCGATTGATCAACCAGAGTCAGGCGCTGCTCAACGAGCAAGCTTCCACTGATTCTGATGCAAACCTTCCGCAGCTCATCGTTCACACGGGGCATGAGCTTCATGTAGCGATGGAGGAAACATCGAGATTTCATCAGTTGCACGAGGTCTGTGAGAACGCGGAAATCTATGAATCAGCCTCGGCTGAGCTTGCGCTGGCTCCTCGTTCACAGTTGATCGACAAGATGATTGCCTTCAATAACATGAAGCCCAAAATGTATGCGTTGGACAAAAAACAGCAGATGGTTATCGGCAACCAAATGACCAATTTCCTATTGGCCCGGGTCAAGTCCTGGGACAAGGTGGACATGCTCATTGAGGGCAAGCTGTTGCTGCAGGATCTTGGCGATCAGGAATACATCGCCAAGTCTGACATCCAGGCCATTTTGGCGGGCCGCCAACCAGCACTTGAATCGAGCACACTATGATGGATCCAAAGGCCACCCTGGAACACCTCAAGACGATCGCTTCACCGCGAACGCATCGAACCCTGGAGGCCATTTACGAGGTGTGCCAGGAACAGGCAGGGCGGGGCATCTCGGACTTCTCTTTTTCGACCATCGCCCGTTTGGGTGAGAAACGTGGAGTGCCTCAAGCTCAGAGTATTCGTAACGCCTCGGGTGTTCATTACCGTGCGTTGATCGAGTCTTTTGCTGCGGGGGCACCCATCAAAAAAAAGAAGAAGAACAACCCTGAGTCAGAGGCGTGGATCGAAGAGCTTCCTTCTCCACGGCATCGAATGCTCGTCAATATTCTCCTTTCGGAACTGGCGGAGGCGCGCCGACTGGTGCGTGAGGTTGTGCCACCAAACCTGGAGATCTACGTCGATGATAGGAGTGCGCCAAAGGGAAGCTTCAAGCTCGATGATTCGGAGCGACGTGCGTTGGAATACATCCTGTCAGATGATTTCATGAGCCTGTGGCATTTCGAGCGGGGAAAGGTGGGCGACATCATTGATGAAAATGGGCAGAAGGTTCTTAAACCCGGAACCATTGATGCGATCGAAAAGGCGTTGAAATACCTCTAGTGGATTTCGCATTTGGCAGTGGCGGTCGTTGGGAGGCCGGAATTACGCCTAGGAGTAGAAGGCTAGGACAAGTTTTACGAGCGCAAGATGAGGAGCGGAGGCGATGGTCTCCGCTTATGTTATCCATCGTCTGGTCGATATTTGAAAGACGGATTCTGTAGTGGTCTAATGAAACCGGACACCCATTTAGGCGAGAATGCTCGCCAGATCGAGGTGTCAGATGACCAAACAACGCCGTTCCTTTTCTGCTGAATTCAAACGCGAGGCTGCCGACCTCGTGCTCAAGCAAAACTACAGCTGCATCGAAGCCAGCCGTTCACTCGGCGTCGGCGAGTCGGCACTACGCCGTTGGGTCGACCAGGTTCAACAAGAGCGCGAAGGCGTTACCCCGCAGAGCAAAGCGCTGACCCCGGAACAGCAGAAAATCCAGGAGTTGGAAGCCCGGATTGCCCGCCTTGAACGGGAAAAATCGATATTAAAAAAGGCTACCGCGCTCTTGATGTCGGAAGATCACGAGCGTACGCGCTGATCAATCAGCTGAGCGTCCATGAGCCGATTGATTGGCTGTGCAAGGTGTTTGAAGTCACCCGATCGTGCTTCTACGCCCAGCGTCTTAGGCGTCGAACGCTTGATGTCGAACGGCTTCGGTTACGCAGCCGGGTGGGCGAGCTGTTCTCGCAAAGTCGCAGTGCTGCGGGCAGCCGTAGCATCTTGTCGCTGATGCTTGAAGACGGTGAACAGCTCGGTCGGTTCAAAGTGCGCAGCCTGATGCGCGAGCTTGATTTAGTCAGTAAACAACCCGGATCACATGCCTATAAACGAGCGACGGTTGAACGGTTGGATATCCCGAACATATTGAATCGGGAGTTCGATGTTCCAGCACCCAACCAAGTGTGGTGCGGTGACATCTCCTACATCTGGGCCCAGGGGAACTGGCATTACCTGGCTGTCGTGCTGGATCTTTGCACGCGCCGGGTGGTGGGCTGGGCGTTGTCGGAAAAGCCGGACGCCGATCTGGTTATCAAGGCGCTGGATATGGCTTACGAGCAACGAGGAAGACCTTAGGGGCTGCTGTTTCACTCGGATCAAGGGTCGCAGTATGCGAGTCGTTTATTTCGCCAGCGGCTGTGGCGTTATCGCATGCGCCAGAGCATGAGTCGCCGGGGAAATTGCTGGGACAATGCGCCAATGGAGCGCGTGTTCCGCAGTTTGAAAACGGAGTGGATACCGACCACGGGTTACCGAACGGCTCAAGAAGCCCAGCGCGATATCAGCCACTTCTTGATGTATCGGTACAACTGGGTTCGACCCCATCAATTCAACGGTGGGCTGGCGCCAGCTCGGGCCGAAGAAAAACTTAACGTCGTGTCCGGGATTAGTTGACCACTACATTCGCGGCTATCCGGTGTGCCCGTTCGCATGAATTGGTTCACCTATCCCTCAATCTCTGAATCCCTTAGGCTGCGCCCGCGATCCCGTGTCAATGGTGTGGTGATGAGGCTGGCCCAGTGAAAGCTAAGAAACGGTATGTAAGGTTGCATGTGGGTCGCTGGCCTGCACTTTTTCCGTACAAAGATGCAAGGGTCTATGGCTTCGACTTTTTGATGCGAGCCGAGGCTGACCGGATATACGCATGTTTGGCATGCGCTTCCGCTTTCGGAGATGAAAAAGTCTGTGTCATCTGGAACGCTGCGAGGGACTTCTTCAGTGAGTCGGTGATGGAGGCAAGGCTGCGAGAAATCCTACTCGCGAATAAATTTGCTCTGAGACAGATGTATGACGATCTTGTCCTCTCTGACGGCGGTGAAGGCTGTCGAGAAGAGTGCCTCGAAGAAGATCACCCCGTGATGAAAATCTTGTCTCGACTGATACGAGAACACGCCAGAGAGTGCTTGGCGGATTTGGATTACCCCCGGGGCGATCGTTCTGGTTTGGGCTGGGCCGATTTGACAGATAAGGTGAGGGAGCTCCTTGCTACTGAAGGGAGTGAAGTCATCTGGGAGTTAACCTTGGCTGAGGACTTGAGGCTGTGATTCAGGCCGTTTTAGAGAAAGGGAGGGGTGGCCATAGTGCGGGCTTTGTTCTCTACCGGGGCGGAGCTATCGCCTTAGCAAAGAAATGACGCCGGCTAGATACCGAACGCCCACACAGAACGATCTCCCGCGAGTCATGCTGTTTCAAATCCCATCGCAACCAAACCGCAATCGACTCCATTACCCAAGCGCTTTGACACAGAGTTATACGCAATGATGGCTCTTTGCGACTGAGCTTGCAGTACTGCTACGATGGCAGCGAGCCATCTTAAGTTAACTGTATTTATATACAGTTGTTTGGTGATCTAATTCGACTCAATCAGGCAGCGGCACACACAGGTTCGCTTCGAATCACCCATGCTCTAGTCTGGGCTCAGGTCGGGGGGGCGGGCTTCGAGGACGATTTGAATGGTAGGGGCAGCAAGTTTTGCGTCGATACGACGAAGCTTTATGAAACCTTCTGGTATCAGGCACTCGTCATGGTTGATCACTATTCTGAGCTTTACCAGGCCTAGTCGACCTGGCCAAAAAAGGAAGCTATTTCTTTTTCCCGCCTATCACTCATGCCGTAATCTATAGATGGAAAATCAAGCTTCGTCTATAAAATCAATAGCTTATATTTTTTATAGTCAGTCCTTGAGTCATATGGCTCAAGGATCGGTGGAGAGTTACAAAATATGTCGCACACAACCTTCTATTAATATTATATTAACTCCATTATGTGGGGCTTCGTGTTCGTGGATGCTGATAGTAGTTGTGCGTGGTCTGGGCGTAGTCATAATATATAATTATTAGAGTTGATATGATGTATGGATACAATAAGAATAGATGCGTTAGGAAATACAATATATCTGCCTGTTGCACTTTTGGATAGTGAGGGCAACGTTGATGAGGAATTTCTTGAGGAACTTTGGAGTAGGGTTCCTAAGCCAGGATCAAAAGTTCGTACTCTGATAAAAGAAATCACCTCGAAAAATATCAAGCCAACAGAGTCTGCTATTCATGCGCTTGCGAATCTAATTAAAAACCCTGTTTATCTAAAGAAATGGGTTTTCAATAGCGGTTCGCGGATAACCTCGCCAATTTGGTTGGTTAGAACTCACGTAGTTTTATCTAATAAAGGTTTGAGTTTTGCTTGTCTTGAGAAAAAGGGTTTTTTTGTTAATACGGAAAAAGACGATAAGGCGTATTTTTTCTGTTTTGACAAAATAGATGTTTTTATTGATGCGCTAGTTGAGTCGTCCTCGAATAGTCGTGAACTTGCATTATATATCTGGGCTATTAATGTTGAAACGATAATAGCCAGAATAAAATTTCCAAATGAGTCCTCGCTAAGCCAATTTGGTCTCAAAATGAGTGTCGCGCTTGAAGAGGCTGGGCTCAATGGAGTTTTGGATGGACTCCGTCCGGCGCCGTGCATTATGCCTGAGGCGGAAGTAAATGAAGTTATTCTGCTTTCTGATAAAGCACCACCTGCATCATTCAATAAAGCGGTGGTAAAACAAGAAACAAAGTCAGATATTGTTAAAGAAAGTGAAAGACGACTTAAAAAAATTGATGAAAGGCTGGTCAAGTACAAGCAGTCGATACAGCAGATAGGTCTAAAAGCCAATGGTTTGCTGCAGGATGATACGCAATTAGTTGTTCTTCAGGGCTTAGTGGATCTCGCGGGTCAAGCGAAAGAAGAACGCCGTGCCTTAGTTGATGAATGCAAGTCTATCGAATTTAATATAAATTCTGCATTCAATACGGTGCTGATGAGGGTTGGGCTTTCATTTTCGGATTCTGTACCTAGTATAAATGTAATGAAGCCTTCGATATGGTTCAAGGCTATAGAAGAAAGACTAGTTGTTCTAGAGTCTGTTGAAAAAGAATTATCTGCATTTGATGATGCGTCTGTGCTTGGTTTGCTCAATAAAGGGCGTGTAGCGTCAGTTGGCGTGAGTCAAAATTTGAGTTCCGCAGTAGAAGGCGTAAAAAATCTCTATAAACAGTATGAAATGCTAAAGTCTGGCTTTTATGCAGAGGAGAAATTTAGGGCGCTAGTTTTAAAAAATCACAATGACCTTGATTGGGATATTTACAAAGAATCTAAGCTGCCGAATCAAACCTGGATTGATTTGGCACAATACTACATGTCTTCTGGCAAGATTAATCCATTGCTCGGTGCTCTTGTGCATCGAAATTACAGTGAGCTAGAGTCAGCTTTTGCTGAGCTTGTCATTAAAAGCATGGGTTTAGAGTCGGAAGTTGATATAGACATTCTGTCAGCCATGAGTTGGTTAACAGTCGGACAGCAAGAATGTTTAGCGCATAATTATTATAATTTGCGTGTAATGGTTAGCTTGGTTCAATTGGATGGTTATTTAAATTGTACGCTAACTAGGCAGGAGAGCTTTGGTTTTTGGAGTGCTTATCCACTAAGTGAGATGTACGTAAACCATTCGAGTGATGCTTTAAACAGCTTCTTTAGCGCGCTCTACAGCTTGGCTTCAAAAACGTCTAATGAGCTGTTAACAAATAAAGCGCTCAGGTTGGGGATTGCGGGAGCCAAAGCCCTTAGCTCTCGGCGTAGTGATTCAATGGTAGATCTGGAACAAACAGTTAGAAGCCTACTTTCTTACAGACGTAAGGGGGGAGGGGTTACGTATGCGCAAATTTGGGAAGCTGCGTATGACAGCCTTTTTAAGCCATTATTAGATAGTCTTGATCGCGCCGGTTTGAGTGCCTATTTCGAAACCTACGAAAAATGGGTTGATGCATTCGATATTGATAAGCACATGGACAGCTGGAAGTCTGAGATACCTGAGCATTTGAAGAAGAACTCGGAGTATGACAAGTTTGCACGTACGCAAGTTATTATTAAGAAGTTTGAATTGGATCATGTGCACGACGTTTATGTTCAGTTGCAAGAAGGTGGAGTTGTTAAAAGTGATTATCTCCAGGGGCTGAAGGAAAGCATCGCCAAAATTTTCAAGTCGAAAGACAAAGAATGTATTTTGGTAAGGAGATGGTTGGATAACAAGTTGGACGATAACAGCGTATACATGAATTTGCATATGCCTCATGATCGATCAGTTTCACCGGATCTTGGTGCGGTAGAAGGTTTGCAGATTAGTGCGCTGCTTCCGAGAGCGTTCGTAAGGAACGGTTTCACTACGGTGACCTATGCGCATATCTACACAGATATGATTGTTGGGTGTTTCGGCCATAATACTGTGGAGCATCTGGTAGAGCTGTACCTGGATAAAGGAATTCGCGAAGGGTTCAGCCAAATATTATCAACAGGAAATGTTTCAATCCCGGCGAAGTTGGAGCGTCGAATTGAGAAGAGTCTTGAAGATATTGCGACGGAATTTGAGGAGGCACTACATGCAATAAAACAAATCTTGCCTATTGATACCGATGGTTTGTTGTTGAAAGAAATCGACCGGGTCGAATCGTTCATTGATAGTAATCAATGGCGGCAAGCAAAGCTTGCGCTGACTAATGCAAAGCAAATCGCAACGGATCTTCAACGGGTAGATTTGGAGGGGGCGTCAAGGAAAAACCTCTTGGCAATATTGGAACAACTGGGTGTTGAGGACGTTGACGAAAGTTGGTCAGTAAATAGACTGAATAAGCATCTCGAATCACATTATAGTAAATATGAAAAAAGAAGGGCGCATATCGTCGTAGTTCAAAAGCTCTCCAGTTTGGAGTCTATTGATTTGAACGCAGAGCTATCGATGTGTGTAAGTCATCTCGATAATTTTAATCGATATCCAGAACAATCTGTTTCTGAGCAGGCTGCTTATTACTGGGAGCAGGCTGTCAATCCTTTATGCTCAGAGTTGGCACGTTCTAATACGCTTTTGCCTTCATATAAAGAGCAGTTGATGTCGTTGGTGAGAGTCTTTCTACTTAGTATTAGGTTGGAAAGCAATCCTGCATCAGAAAGTTCAGTGATTAATAGTGTGCTCATCGACACCGCAGACGATTGGCAAAATCTGCCTGACTTAGGCAGGGTAGCTGTAGACAGGATTCTAGATAGATTTGAAGTTGCTGGTGTGATCAAGCATCTAGAGGACGAAGATTCTCCTTCCCTAGATGGTACCTTTGCCGCCGTCGATACTTTTTCTGCTGTCCAAGAAGGGCGAGCAGAACGCTCGATTTCCATTTTGAAGGCCGCAGCTCAAAATTTGAGTTCAGTAAGAAACGTTTCAGATCTGTCCTCCATTTCAGTTGATGTGATTTCCATAATTGAGGCCAAGGATTGGGTTCGAGTAGAGCAATTTTCATTCAAAAAACTGGCTGCTGGTAACTATGAATCTTTAGACAATCTTTCCAACTGGGCTATCAGCGCTATGCTAAGTGATGGAGTGGAGTTTGATGCTCCTGCACAAGCTGCGGTTTTAGGACTATTGAATGCAAAGTTGGGAGGTCAGGTAGTCAGATACTTACATCATGATAGGTCGGGAAAGGCCTTGGTGCTCGCGTTGTCAGTTAAATTTTTAGAGCTTATTACCGGCGGGAAGATAAGCGCGGAAAATACTGGTTTGTTGGATGCCTCAAGGTTTATAGATAGCATTCAGTTGTTATTTGATAATGTTGAAGGGTTTCTGGGGTACAGAAACTGCTTCAATTTGGCCTTTGGCAGTGATAATTTTGATCCGCTTGCAACCAAAGTATTGTGGGAGAAGTTTTCAGGAGGGGCAAAGCAAGCAGAAGCAAGAGCACTATTTATGGGCTTAGCTTGGAAGCTACGCTCTCCGGATGTATTGGCTTTTTGCCTAACACTTTCACCTATAGACATCGATAAGCGGAAAAGCTTTGCGCTCGCTCAAGTGGCAGAGCAAGCCATTGCTGGTGGTAGTAGTGAACTTCTTCAGGGATTTATAGACCTCAGAAAATCTGTGAGTGCGCGTCCTTTCCAAATCTTTGTTGACATGATGTTAGGAAATGCTATCGAGCAAGGCGAGCAACCAGCTCGCTTGACCATCGTTGGCGACTTGGAGCGCCACACTGATAAGATCTTCAGAACGGTGCTAAAAATCTCCCCTCGCCGTGTCGACAGTCCAGATAGTTTGTTGATAAAGCTGCCCACTAATGCACCCATCCGTTTTTTGGATAATGCAGTCTCCTATGAGTTGAAAGGTCCTTTCTTTACAGATACTTCTATCCTGCTATCGTTTTTGCTGGTAAATGAGTTGGCAACATCATTTAAAGTTTTTACAGAATGTGAAGCCACCTCGTTAACTGGCAACACATTTAGCTACGGTCAAGAGTTGAGCTTTTCCCTCAAGGGCAATTATTCATTTTCTCCGCTAACGCCAGATGAAATAGATGACGCATATGACAATTTCCCTGATGTTCACATGCGTGGAGATGAGTATGTCCCTCGGATTGCCGATGAACAGAAAATAGAAAAGGCATTGTTTAAGAGCAAAATCGTTAGAAGTCTCTGGATTTCGAGTCCACGCCGCTCAGGTAAAACGTCGATGCTATTTAGAATTTTGGATGGCTATTCTCATAAAGCCGACAGAGATAACTTGGTGGTTTATTTGACTTTGGACGAATACTATTCCAGTAGCATGGAGTTTAATCGCTGGATCTGGAAGCGGCTGCGTACTATTTCTTCAAATCGGGAGTTGAGGGAGTTGTATGAGGACTTTGACGCTATTGGTCGTGATTTGCCGTACGATACCGATAGTGGGACATTTATTGGTGAGCTTTCTGATAGATTGCTTAAACAAAACGATAATGCCACGCGAATTATCTTTTTGATTGATGAAGTCGATCGATTCGCAACAATGTATTTTCAGGGCGGGAAGAATAAGCAGACTGCAATTGATATCCTGTGGCAAGTCAGGCATACAATTACAGATCGGCGAGATATCGGAATTGTTTTTGCGGGCTCTTCTGCGGCAAAGCAGTTGTTCATCGCCAATGCGGAGTCTCCATTTTATAATAGCATTGACCATCTTGAACTTACGCCGTTTTCCGCTAAAACCAAATCTTCGGAAGAGCTGGCTCGAAAGATCGTAGAACCTCAGAAAGTACGCATGATCTATGATTTGCCTAAGGAGTCGCTTGAACATCTAATTTGGCTGTGTGCGGGAATCCCTTACTACATGAAGTTGGTCGCTGGAGCGACACTTTCCAAGGCCAAGCACTCGCATATATTGGTATCTGACGTAAACGAAGGTTTGCGTGCGTTGCTCGCACGTGAAACCGGGATATCAAAATTAGACGATATGGGCGGTGAGCCAGGTTCCGACGAAATACGGACGACTATCTCGACGGAACAAAGCGGTGATGGTGTTTTAGCTAAGGCAGTGCTTTACGCATTTGCAGAGCTCCATAGCTCGCTTTCTGGTCATCGAACCTACAGGGGGAAAATTAGCTCGGTTGAAAGTAAGCTTGTCTCCCATTACAACCTTTCAAAAGTGGAAATTGAACGTGGTCTTGATGTCTGTATCGGCCTTGGTCTTATAAGGATTGTTGAAACAGATTCTGTTCCTGAACTGGATTTTTCTATTCCGATTTTGGGGGAGTCCATCAGAAAGTCTTCGGGGCGTTTGTGGGCAAATATCGACCATGAACTCATAAGCTTGAGTGGGGCTGGGAATTAACATGCTACCTAAATCACAGGATGATCTAGCAAAAACTATTGTAGAGTCGTGGAAGCGCTCTAGAAGTAATTATATTGTTATTTCACCACCTATGAGTGGTGAGCGAAATGTAATATTGAAGATTACGACTCAGGAATTTGTCTACTCGGTCGTCGGGGAGCTAGCAGAGCGATTAGCCATTGCCAAGCTCGATACGGCCGATTTTACAAGTGAGTATAAATTCGCATGCGCCGTAGCAAAGAAATGGAAAGTTGAAGAACATCTAGTTGGTGAAACGGATGCTTCAACAATTCTTGAGTTGGCCTGTCAGGCAGTAGTAGCTCGTTCCAGAGTCCCGGTTATCATTATCCAGCGATTTCATGAGGCGCTGGATAAGCTTGGTGAAGATATTGGCACGACGCTGCGAAACCTTGAGCATTCTCATCGACTGAAGACCGTCGTCACAATGCCTGTATCACTACAAACCCTACGTGAGCGTTGGGGGGCGATGAAGAAAGACGAAGCACCTTTTCTGGCATCTGATTGGGGCCAAGGCCATACTCACAAGCTTTTGAAAGGTTACTCAATCAACGAAATTGAATCCTTGGGGGCGGAGTTTGGATTAGACAACTCTCAGTGCACAACTCTACATACCGCGACGGCAGGAACAGCAGAGCTGATTGAGGCATTGATTGAAGAAGTAGGCACTAAGCGACGCGCCGGTCTCGACAGCTTTTTGCAATCTAGATCCGTAGACTTGTGTCAGCGCATGGTTCGGTGGTTAGATGCAAAAGCGGTTTCTCATGTCTACAAGAAAAACATAGTCAATTTGATGTGTTCTGGCCTGTATGGGGATTCGGTTGGGCAAGTACGTTTTCATGATTGGAACTCGATAATCTTAAATAAAAACGGCGGCTTGAATTTTTACATGCTTGCGTGGGCAGCTAAGGACGAGCTTCAGCGTATATCCGGCCATACATGGCTTGCTGATCTAATTAATTTGTTGTCTGGTCGTGACTTTTCCAGTGCGTTAGAAATTGTCGAGATATCAGGTAACACTGATCGAGATAATTTTGGTTACTGGAAAAGTGTTGGCGATAGTATTCGTCTTTGTCAGTTGTTTACTGATATTTATTCAAGTGATGTGGATTGGGCTGAAGCCCTTGTCGCTCTTGATAGTTTCAAAGAGAGAGTTACAGAGATTCCAGCTGGAGACGTTTGGTTAAAAGAACTTGAGAATTGGCGCCCTGTAACGAAGCTCCTCGCGTCCTTCCTCCTTGCAAGGAAGGCGGACGCGGTTCTTAGATTTGAGAGGTATGTTTGCTGTGATCGTCAACCTACTAAAAATTTGATCGCACCTTTGCTACAACTTCTAGGACTCCGGCTGCATTTGGCAGACAGCTATAGTCCGTTTCAGTCGTTGCAGTCAATTTTGACGATCCCAGAAACATTGCTTCAGATTTACGCCTATACTTATTTTGGTATTGAATTTTGGGATTACAAAGGATTACCTGAAGGTATTTCTCGGTCAATGAATGATGTGGCTGGTAAACCTTATGAGCTTAGGAGTGGGGTTCTCGGTTATTCTGATCTGGCACATTTAATACTTTTATACTCACTAGAAGCTCATGATTCATTGTCACTGGTTTCAGACGATATCGAGCTCAAGCGTTTGTTGGAGTTTTATGAAATTAGAAAGGATCTTGCTCATAGTACAACATTCATTGACGAAGAAACCTACTTCTACTATAGAGATTTTTGTAATGGTTTGATTTTAAGATTTGTTGAGGGTAGAAAGTTAGAGTTTTCCGCTCTCGATATAGAAAGATTGTTTGCTCTTCCCACTGAAATGCTCAAATATTCGCCGCGACTAACTGATGTTTGAGTGCTGCTTAAGTAGTAGGGCTGGGCTTGTGTGTTGATTTAATGAAAGTTCACACATGAATCGATTTTGATTCATGTGTATTTTTTTTGCGTGGTTTATACTTGCTTTTTTTGCTCTGCTATTCTTTAAAATAGAGTGCCGATACAACTTCCATTATTAAGTTAGAAATTGAATATATCAGACGCTTTTTCTGCGGCGCTCTGCCACTGGATGATCCTCCGCAATCTGTTTGGCCGCGTGAAGTGGCGAGGGCAGCCTGAGATAGCCATCCCACAACGGCGCGTCTCGACACCAGATACCGGTCTGCATGGCCAGTTCCCTGGCATTACTGAAGTTCCCCTCCTGGATGACCACCATTTCGGTCACGCCCAACTGCTGCCAAGGGTCTCTCAGGCGGGCTTGCGGGATGTCATACCGAGTGTGCTTGCGTTGAGACTCCACTCTGCCGTACTGCTTGGTGTGAGATACGAAGTAATGCAGACGATCGTGATCAGCCGCTTCATACACACCCAATTTGGTGCCGATGTACTGGGCCGCGAACGGTGATTTCGTGTGGTCGCCGCTCATTTGGGCTGTCTGAGAGTCCGCGCGAATGCGGATAACCCATGCTTCTTTTGGAACACCAGGTAGGCCGTTACCCGAGCCGTCGTTCAAGCCAGGGTAGAGCTTTTTCAAATCAGAATGCAGGTAGATCACCAGCGGGCTGCCGGCGATTGCGGTCGGGGCGAGCAAGGCTTGTGAGACACGTTGCTGCGCCTCCTCCTTGGTCAACAATCTGGCCGTTGAATGTATCTGGCACAACCCCTCTCGGTAGTCGAACCATTTCGGAATATTGTCGTTTTGAGCATCGGGCCAGAAGACCTGCGTGTGCGCTTCTCCCACATGCATGCGTGTGATGACGAGAAGAAATTTGGACTGACTGGAAGTCCGGTTTTCGTCGAGATAGATCGACACCACGGTCGTGCCTTCCTCAACACCCCGCGTGCGAGACAGGTGGCGAGGCAAAAAACCAGATCCACGAATGGCATCGATCAAGCCATTGATGGCTGGATAATCGGTCTCCTCTTCATCAAACGTCGGCTCGTCCTCTTCTGCATCTGCATGCACCAGAAACTGCGTGGCGATGCCATGCTGGGCGCAGAGTGCTCGAAGGATATGTTTGGGGTCTGCCTCTGGATTTGAAGCGGCATCAAGGGTCGTTTCGATGATCGCGACGTCGGGTTTTAACGCGTTGAGTTTGGGCAACAGTTCCTGGTTGAACCACTGCTCAACGTTTGACGCTGTTGTAATAGTGCAGAGGGTTTCTTGAGCGTGAGTACACCCTAACTGTTTGAGCACTAGCGCAGGCACCGGGAGCTCCTTGAACACCTGGCTGAGCTCGCCAAGCCGCTTATGCGCATCAAGCACTCGGCTCATGATGTCCGTGTGCGCCGTGACAACAGCAATTCGAATCGGTGGTTGGGAAGGGATTTCTTTTTTGAAAGTCACAGTGCGCAACTGACTCGTCACGCGGTGGGCCAACATCGGTGAAGTGCCAGGCAAGGTTTTCAGAAGGTGAAAGCACGCCTGATCAAGAAACAGGGGCCCTGTGCCTGATCCAACGGGCCATGCAGGGGGAACGTGGGTATGGATAGGGCGCAAGTCACTGCTCATCGCAATGTCATCACCTCCCAGCTCTGGAAACGTCGGCTGGCCCATGAGTTCGAGCAGTTGAGTCGCTTCCGTTGAATACACGGTGGTGTAGTGACCCTCTTTCTTGGGAGTGATGTGGATGCTCAACTTCGAAACACCCGTCGGTGTCTTCAGCCAGGTCGACCGGGTGGAGTGTCGCCATTGAGGAAGGAGATGGCTCAGGTGGACATTGATGGCGATGTAGGGCATCGGGCGACGATGCAACAATACGAGTTGCACGTTGATGGCATGCATGGCCCATGCTGATCGATTACGGTACTGGTAGGTGAGCGGCCTGTCCCAGGCCAGCAATGTCGAATCCGAGCAGAGCGTCAGGTCGAGCGGGTAGGACGACTCCATCGGAGCGGCGGCCATGGCTTGGGTCACCATCCACGGGATCACCTTGTAAGCCGGCATGAACTGTTGGTGGTCGCTGATCAATGTGGAGGCATGCAAAAGACTGGGTTCGCCTGGAATAAGCAATCGATGCACTTCACTGCCCGTGTTGTTGGTTCTGTGGATAACACTAAGCGACCATAACTCTATGGCCCTGCACACGACCTCATGGGGCAGTGGATTGAGCAATGCAATGGCAGGTACTTCGGGAGTGCGATCAGCATAGGGATTGACCCAGGCTGGGCCGCCTGATAGCACGCCAAGCATTTCTTCGAGCGTGGTAGTCGGCGGACTCAGGTGGCCGGCCATGCGTGCGAGCTGTTGCCACCCCAGTCTGTACTCGTTAGTGGAGTGCCACTGATGAACGGGAGGCAATTGGTGCGGATCAAAATGGAAAAGGTTCGTCCGAAGCTGATTGTTCATCGTTCGTTTTCCGTGCGTGTTCAATGTAGAGATTCATCGCTTCCACGAGCCCGGCGTGGTGGCGAGAAAAGGCCTGCCAGTGCCCATCCCTTTTGAGCTTGAGAATGGTCTCTTCAAGCAAATCCGCCCACGTCCTGGAATTATCAAAAAAAGCTGCATCGGCGAGGTAACACGTCACCTTCGTGCCACCACGGCGGGCCCTGCCGACAAACTGAGTCAGCATGACGAGTACATTCATGATGGTGAAGTGCCGGATCTCCTCGGGCTGTCGACTGAATGTGGGAGGCGAGGTGCGAATGTCGTTTAGCACGCGGTTGGACAAGCCTCTTTCCTGAATCAGAACCAGCCCGGGACGGTCCCCTGGCATCACTCGCTGGCCAACGGTGTAGCAGACATGGGCAAGGTTGTTGGCTGGCTGATCAGAGGAGGGCATCGGCCGTACGCACACCACCACGGCACCCAGTGCGGACAGTCCATCGTCGTTGACGATGTTGTGGCCCCTGGCGATGGGATAGATGGAGCTGACCAATACATCAACGTTGGTGTATGGGCCCTTTGCAAACTCGATGAGGTCGTCAAACGTGAGTCTTTGCCGAGCTGGCAGGCGCAATTGTTTGTCGGTTTTTTTCCCGCTTCGAGCCCAGCCCACCTGGTGGAGGTTTTCTGACATTTCGTGCAAGGTTGAAGCGAGCTCCTCCGCTTCGTCATCACTACCGGTCACTAGTAGTAGCCTGGCCCGATTGTGCGTCTCGGGGTTGGCTGACAGTGCCGCGAGTTTGGCAGCCACCCAGGGCCACAACTCTCGACCCAGTCGCCTGACATTAACGAGACGTTCGTCGAGTTGGGAGCCGGAGATCGCCACGGTCACATTCACGTTTTCAAACCGGATGTTGCCTTCAGCGTCGGGGACGTCGATCAGGTTTTTTGCCTGCAAATCGAAACTGCTGGCTCCAGGAAAAAACGCCGTGGCTGAAAAGCCAATGAAGATTCGTTTCACCCCGGCATAGATGAGTGAGGTGAGCTCTGGGAGGTATTGCAGCGTGCGATGAGGATCGCCACGCAACGCTACCACCTGCAATGACCAATTGTTGTGGCCGGATTTCTTGCGCTTGAACCCATACACGATGCGTTGCAAAGGGCCGAGCGGCGTAGGGCTGAATGGAGCAGAGCCCGCCATGTCTTGTTGCACCGCTTGCGCGTACGAGAGTTTGGCGCGCACAAGCAACGGAACATCCACGTGAAGCGTGCGCAAACTCTCTTCGAGATAATGCAGGCTGGTGCGCAACACGAGCGCAGATTTAAGTCTCAGAAGTTTGTCGTCATTGAGACGAGCGGGCAGTTTTCCGGACACGGAAAGGTGGCGAAGGAACAGGCCGATGTCCGCCACGATGTGCTCAGGGCTTGGTTCTGCATCGTTGCGGGAGAAGTACCTGAGTAACTCCTGCAGTTCATGCAGAACTGGCGGCACTTCAACGTCTCTGTAACCGCAGACGCCATCAATCGTGTCACCCTCGATGCCCAGGCTGGAGCTGATAAAACTATCGTCTGCACGTTCCCAAACGGTTTCGCGATTCGGCCACTTCACATGCTCCTTGGCGAGTCTGAGCAGTCGTGTGGTATTGAGGATGCAGGCTGTCGATGCCCGTTGTGCCCTAAAAAGGGTGTCATCGTCGAGTTCCGGGATGCTGTCCTGGCTGAAAATTTCTGTGTTCAAAGAAGCCAACGCGCTTTCTTGTCGACGGTTGCTCAGGGTCAATTCGAACACGCTGGTGTCGATCGCGCTTTGCAGCAGGCCGTCGATTTCATCCACTAGGAATAAAGGCGATGTGCGCAGAAGCAGTTCCAGGATACTGCGGCTACTTGAGCCACATCCTTCCAAAGGGATTCGGGTGGTGCTGGAAATCAAAGCATGGTGGTTCACCACCACAATGTCTGAGCTCAGCGCCTGCTCCAGCATGCTGCGTTTGCCACATTGATTCAGGAAGGGGCAGTGGTCGACGCGCTTGGAGACTTCTTTGCCATTTTTCACACCGGGCATCAGCAGGTTGAAGCAAGGCTCTTCATCGCGCTTGGATTTACTGTGGTCTGTGGAAAAGGCGTCCAGCAGGCATCGGTAATCGAAGGAGTGATCTTCTCGACCGGTGGACAAATAATGCAACGAGGAACTGGCGATCCGTCGTTGCGAATGCAGAGGAGCGATGCGCAGAGCCGGCGCGACCACCGCCACAGTGGCCCTCAGGGCCTCGACGGTATTTCTCACATCCGTTAGCGTCGGAACAGCGATCACTATCCGGTGTCCCTCTTGGGCGGCCAAAATTGCCATCATGAGCATCACGACGCTTTTGCCTGACCCGGTGGGTGCATTGACGCGGTAAAACGTGCCCGCCGTTGCCTCTACCGCATTGTTGGATTGCAGGATTCTTTCGAGGGATTCTCGATGCTTCTGGTGCAGCCTGCTGTGTTCGTCACGTCGTGCCGCTTCATCCAGCGAACACGCTAGGGAGTGCAGCTGCACGCGACTCCAGCTCATGATGGGGGTGGCTGGAGCATCTCGGAACCTCAGCGGTGCCGGTTCTGTTTTCAGGTAAGGGCGAAATGATTCGGGAACGAGGAACGTTCTGTAGGACTGGGCTTGTATCTCACGCAGTTCGATCGCCCCCTCGCACGGAATTTTGACCGTTTCCTGTGGTGTGGTTGTTCTTTTGATGTCCTGCAGGAGTTCATCAATAAGGCAGTCGATATCAATCCCGTCTGCGACGAGGTAGGTATCTGTTTCTTTGAGTTTCAGTGGATTTAAAGCGGTCTGAGACAGACGAAAAGGAGATTTTGCTGCCAACAGTATTCTGGATGCGGCCGCGATAAAGCGGCCGGTGTGCGCAAGTGAGGCGGGCCGGTGTTTGATGAGACAAACAAATTTCATTTTGTCGTCATCGGGGAGGTCATCCCAATGGCTCCAGGTATGAGGCCGGCCGGCCGTGAAGGCAACGGCGTCCATTAACGTAGGCTCCGGGCCAAGGTAACGCGCGGTGAGTGCCAGGCAAAGGCGAGTCGCCGTCTGGGTCAGCGTGGGCATAACTGCGATACCTTGCGCACGCACTGGCTCTCGCTCATCACCATCAGATTGGGAGGGCAGGTTTCATTCAGGGAATGGACGTAAGATTTTTGGTAGTCAGGAATGATCACCCAGGTTTCACGGGTATCCAGCATTTCCAGGTGATTACCCAGCAAGCCGGTGGATGCCCAAACCTTGGCATCAAGATCGATTTTTTTGTCACCGATAAACAGGCGAATATCTGCCTGGTCAACCTCCGGCCATAACTCCGGGTGCAGGCCCATTTCCACGAAACGTTTGTACAGGCGCAGTTCGATCAACCCAGGAATGAGCGTGAATTTCCAGAGTGCTGTTTTAAGCCGCTGGGTGTTCTCAACCGGTTGTGGTTCAACCGTGGTCGCGTACTTGGCGCTGATGAGCATCTCGTGTCGCCACTCATAAACGCCGGCCGTTTCCAGGCACCACTGTGACCCGCAGCGAACCTGGGAATGGTCAAGCCTCATTGGCCACCGACACGAAGGGCACAGATAGATCATTCCCGCTTTTTGATCATGTAGCGGGATGGGTTCGTAGAGCGTGGTAAATCCGACGCCTAGGGGCATCAGAAAGTCCAGGGTCTGATCCACATCCACTACGCCGTGCTCAATGAGAAATCTTCGGAACACCCGGTATTCCGCTTCGCCATGTTCGCGCGTGCGACAGAGATCGCGTACCTGCGCGATGATGGCTTGTACGCGTTCCCAGCCCTTTTTAGGATCAAGCTCTAGCAGTATCTCGTCGCACAACAGACTGGGTGCACCGCCCAGCCTCAGCGAACCGGTGAAGCCTTGGCGCGTGCGTTCATCCAGCCAATGCTCCAATGGCAGGGTGATGTAGTGCTTGAGGGTGGCCAGGGAAAGGGGAGGAGTGCCGGGTTTCAGGTACCACAGCAATGCGCTGGCTTCATCTAGAAGAGCGGCAAGGTTTTGATCGGTCGTGTCGATGGCTTGCGCCGCTCTCACGATCACGCCCAGTAACCGTTGGACGACGACGTCGTCTTGTTCCATGGCAGTCTTCCTGCAGCGCTAACGCTGCGGCGGAGTGTGCGTTCTGAACTGATGGGGCACGCTGATCAGTGAGGCTGGTTCAATTTTGGGCAAAATGCAAGGCGGATGAAACGGGAATCACGGGGGAGTACAAGCGCGGGGGGCTGTCCAGTAAGTACGATAACCTCAACCCGAACGATGCCAGTGCCGGCGAACCGTCGATTCCGCCATCTCCAGTTCTCGTGCGATATCCGCTTGCGAAAACCCTTTTTTCTTCAACGCTTGGACTTTCTCTCGGGTTTTTGCCGCTGCAGTGACACCGGGGTGCGGTTTTGCTTCGACCTCCATTGAAATGGCGGCGTTAAGTAGTGAGATTGACTGAAGATCTTCTTTGGCGACCTCCAGGACTTCGCTGGGCGTCAGCTCATCCTGCGCAGCGCACACGATAGCCATCAGCGCGACAGGGCTGAGCTCCATCACTCGGGCGAGCTCGATGATGGCCGCAAGGCTGGGCGAGGTTTTCCCACTTTCGATTTGGCTCACATGTGACTGAGTGATAGTTCCACTCAACGCTACCTGTGTGAGCCCTCGCTTCTTTCTCAAGACCTTTAGCGCTGCGGCGAAGGCGTTGCGTACAGACATTTTTCCGTTCCGTTAAAACAGAGTTGTATGCCCCGTTTGCCATCCGCCACTCAAATCTATATATTTATATTGGTGGCGGTATCGGTTCTGTGAGTCCTTTGACGGCTTGCGAAATCCCGCCTCTGTTTCAGCCCCTTCAATTTAGCTGTAAATCGAGATCAGGCCGTTGATCAAGCTTCATGTGCTCTCAGATCTGCACAACGAGTTTTCGCCCTATGTGCCCGCATCCAGTACTTTTGACCTGGTGATTTTGGGTGGGGACATCGATGTCAAGGCGAGGGGCGTGACATGGGCGAATGAAGTCTTTCAGTGCCCTGTCCTCTACATCTGCGGTAATCACGAGTTCTACGGTGGCCACATCGATCACACGCTACACAAGATGAAGGAAGCCGCCTTACCGCACGTCCACGTCCTGGAAAACGAGACCTTTATTTGGAATCAAACACGGTTCCTTTGCGCCACTGGGTGGACTGATTTTTCGTCGAGTGGAAACGTGGTTGCGGCAACCCAAACAGCATGGGATTGGATGAATGATTTTCGGGTCATTCGGATTGGAGAAAGCTATCGCCGGCTGCGCCCATCCGACCTCATCAGTCGAAACCACGCGTCGCTTGCTTGGTTGTCCAAGGCGCTCGATGAGCCATTCGATGGCGAAACTGTGGTCGTTACGCATCACGCACCCATACCCGAGGTTGCGGGTGATAAACATGAAGGACATTTGAGTGCTGCTTACTCAAACCGTTGGCACAAGCTTCTGGATAAAGCGGATCTCTGGATTTTCGGTCATACACACCGGGCCGTCGACGTCACGCTGGGCCGGTGTCGCGTGGTCTCTAACCCTCGGGGTTACCCAAACGAAGACACTGGCTTTGATCCTGGCTTGGTGGTCGACCTTTCATGAGCGCTCTGGTTAGACGTCATGCGTCGACCAAGGACTCCTTTAAACGTTTTGGCTCGTATCGACCATGTCTTCTTAGCAATGGAGTGTGGGCGAACCTGGCGGTGTCCGATTGGATGAGTAAGAGGACTTTGAATGATTCATTGGCGAGACAAAAAAGTACGACCCTTGAAGACTCAGATGCACTTCTTAGGTGCTGCGGCATGACTGGGGTAGAGCACCCGCCTTCCATTCCGGCAGCAGTGGCATTGGCAATGGAGATAGATTTCGGCATGCCCATCACCGCATTTTTGCTTGCAGCCGTCGACAACCCTCCGGTGCTGATGGGGACGGTGTTTGGCGATACCACGGGTCGATTTCGGGAGGGCACCAGTATGAGAACGTCCGCGATAAAGAACGTGTTCTTCATCGACGGTTATGCGTTGTTCCGAACTGTGGCAGGGAGCCTCTACGTTGTGGTCAGTTGGGCTCCCGGTGGTAGCAACATCTATATGAACCGGATTTATCACTGAGCGATCTGCAAATGCAGATGCGCGGTAAAAGCTTCGGGGTTATCCAGGTGGTGATGGGATCGGGAAAAAGATTCTTAGCTTGGTAATCGCGGGGGAGAGCAGGTTAGCGGAATGACGAGAATGAGTGTTACAGACGACGAGCTGCTGGGAGATTTACTGTATGGGTCAGCACAACCCCTAGGGGGCTCAAAACTTGGCGATGATGAGTTGATCAAGCTGGCCGCTGATACCTTTACAGAAAAACCGTTCTGCATCGTCCGACATTGGATGATTTTGGACGTCATGCTTCCAGAATCTACTGAACAGAAAATCAAAGCCCAAAGCCTTGATGCGACTGTCTTGTATACCCAAGCGGCAGTGTTCGACAGCCAGAACAAACATTCGCCTGGTGACAGCATCTTGAGCGGTTACCAATGTGACTTCGACGGCTGCATTTTTGAAAGCAAAACCACGATTTTTATCTTGGCCGGCCGAGGTGCTCGCAAACACGTGAGCTTGCCCGCTGTTCAGTCAATGGCCGCCTACATAAACCGGAAACAATAATTCTATGATTGAAGATCTGTTGCCTATCTTGCGCGTTCGCTATCCGGAGTTTTTCTGCCACGCGCCCCTTCGCGAAATCGGATGTCTGCCAGGTTGGCTGGATTTAATCGATGAGCTTTGTCGCGCGCTGAAAACTTACATGGATGCTCACCCTGAGCTGCCGCCAATTCAGGTGCGTCAGGTCAAGGAAAAATTCGGGGGGTTGCGCTTTTACTATTCCGGAGGTGACTCGGCGTGCCGAGAAATGGTTGCCGGTGCAGAAGAACGGTCGATGTCGATCTGCGAGGTCTGTGGGCAAGCTGGGACGTTAGGAGGGGAGCACTGGCTCCGCGTACGTTGCCTCGATCACGTCAACTAGTCACCCTCAGGGGACTGCACATGAGCTCACGGAAAGCACCTTGCTGAATCCATGAAAACAGACATTTGGGTCACTGTGAATTTGCCTTCGCCAAGCATTGAACTTCACGATGTCGTTAGGCGCCGTATGCCTTTTCCCTTATTTCAATCTCTAGCCAAGATGTTGTGTATCGATGAAGCTGCTTGGTAAGCACATGGGTGACAGCGGCTAAGGCGTTACTGGTTTACCAGGAATCGAGAGCGTCTTGAATGTCTCGATTTTCTCTGACTCCAACTCCTTCAGAATCGTCTCTTTCGCATCGTTCTTGTCAATCGACTTGCCTGCATTGTCGAAGGTAATCTGCTTGATCCGTAGCTCGATTTCGCTGTCCTTGTTCTGGCCAGCAGAGAATTCCGGGAAGCCAAGGGAAATAACGCAGATGTCCTAGAGAATGATACTAATCAATGCAAGAGGTCACTCCCTATTTTTTCGATTCTGGTGATGCAATAGATCGTTGAAGCTCGGCAGGGGCTAATGCCGCGCCACCTGATTTCTAGCTTTTCAGCGTAGAAAAGCTGGGGAAGTTTGCCGGCAAAGGAAGCGTCTGACCAGGGTAGGGGGAGGGGGTAGGATTCCAAATGAGGCTGTAGGCATCGAAACCAGGCCAGAAATTGTCGTAGTAACGAAAATCCATGACACTCGCCGTTTCACGTTCGCTTTCCCCTATTACCTCCCACACGTATTCAAAGCGCTCATTGAGCGTAGTCAGCGCGAGCAGTTGGATGGCTTGATCAGTTGATAGCCCAGCCACTCGCTCCAACGCCTCCTGGTCATAACCGGGGTTCAAAAGCCCATCAGACCTGTCAATCAGCCGTTGAGCACTGTCGAATATACCCAAGAGCCAGCCGATACATTGGAATTGAGAGATTCGGACTGACCGGTATTCCTCACTTGGGCCGTTTATCTCGACGGAGACCACGGTTTCTCTTTCGAGATGGCTAACATTGATGCAATAGGACATCGCTACTTTCCTTTCATTGTTATTATATGCAATGACTATAATATCCCATGAACCTTTTCTCCGTTGCAAGGATAAATTCATTGCCATTTTGTCAACTAACGACACGGCATAGTAAAATAATTTTTTACGACTTGTCCCGTTAAGCCAAACGCAAAAATGCTTCTGAATGGTTGTCCGACGTTGGCCTAGCATATGAGGCAAGGCGAGTGAATTTCATCATCCACAACAAGGTGAGGAGAAATATGAGTAGTTCTCAGACATTTGAACCATCGGTGGCATTCAAGCGCAGCAAGAGGCCGTGAGATTCAACCAGTCATAGGGTTATTCATGGAGTGCATCGTGAAGTCCTGTTCAGAAGTCGACTGGATGTACTTAAACATTTCGGGGTGTGGCTTAACCAGGTTGTCGGTGCGAGCGTTAGATGGGTTTTATCGACAACACATGGAAGTACCGGAACTTCTTCTTTTTTCGCTATTGGCTTCTTGCTCTGCAACAAATATACTTGATGTGTTGGCGTCGTAAGTGAAAACTTCGACGGCGCCTTCAAATTCTTTGGTGGCGTGCATCGTCACCCTCAGTTTAGGAGAGAATGGTTTACCGGAGAGGCGGGGCTTTGGGCTATTTCGTTGCGCCGAGACGATCAGAGGCTCAGATGCTTTTGGTAGAGTTGGATCAGGATCAGGTGGCTTGCATGAGCCAAAAAGCGCTTAGCGCATTTCCTCTAAAACGGCAGTCATGATGGATGTCTAATCACACTAAGAAGCGGGCGGTATGCGTAGCGGATTTTAGCATCCTCTCCCCCCTGAATGGGGGAGTAAGTGGCAAGCGAGCGAAGCGTTCACGGGCAATGACTTTGGAGTCTTCCTACACACAGATTCTAATGCGTATGCTGGAGGCAGAAACATCCAACCCTCCATCCGAGAAACATCCGTCACCAAGACACAGAGCTTTCCTTTCTGTATCACCAGCGGGGATACAGTCGACGGCCAAGTCAAAGACGATCATGATTACTTCTCTGCCATTGGAGGGTGAGTGTTCACGATCAGAAGGAGAACCCATGGCGGATTCGCTCAAGCTCATCGTTTACCTCTAAATATCCAGCTTCGTTCTGAGCGTGCTCCAGCGCAGCGAATCCACCGAATTCTATTTTTTGCTGAGTCAGCCACAAATACGCTTTCGCTTTGTTGCCAAAAACTTGCTCGGCCTGGCGCTGAACCAGCTCTACATAATTCATTTTCTGACTCACTTGAGACCCATTGATGATAGCTGGAGGCACTCTCCTTTAGAGCCTTTCTGTCAGGCAGAAGGAGTATGCCCGGGCTTGAAGCATGCGTTAGATGAGCTTCGCAGGTAACGTCATGAGAGGACGACGCGTTGATCCTAGGATTGCAGCTCTCGGACGCGGCTGGTACGTGCAGGGGGTATTCTCTTGTACAGGAACGCGTTGGAACGTTAGGTACAGGGTAAACAACAAATGAAATTAACTGGAAAAACTCTAGCCGAGCGCGAAGGGCTGCAATCGGTGATCGATAATTCGCGCAAGTCAGCTGCAGCGGGCTATCCGGACTTTACCGCGGATGACCCTGCGACCTTCGTTGCGGATTTTCTCATTCAAAAGGAGAGGGAGGGCATGAGTCTTGACCAGGCGCTTCAGGCACTGGTTGCATTCAAGCGCAATCGGAGGTCATGAGATTTCAACCTGGCTTTATGGGCTTCTATCTGATGCCGACCCAGTTAATCTGGGCTGTTCATCCATCCTTCTACCTGTAACTCCCATCCCTTAGCGCAAAAATCAAGCGTTGGCCAATAGTTCTGGAACTTCCCGTGGTCTAGTTTTAACGCCTCTGCCCTAGATTTTTTGTCGATAATGACTCAAGCGCAATACATTCGATCTGTCCAGGTTTCCGCAGAGAGCAACAGATCTCCAAATATCAAGTTTTCCTCCTAATCCGTACAGTCGAGAATTAAAAAGCTCAATTGCAACGTGAGCATAGTTAGGTTGGCGGAGGGCGACTGCGTCGGCCATGTGATAGAGCAAGCCGATGCCTTGGAAAATCGAACGTGTGATCGACTCTTTTTTTTCTGTGGTGTGCTCTGTTTCTAACACGCGCCCAGCATTAGTTTGTAATAGACGAACATTGATGGAGAAGGTAGGCATGATCAGATCCTCATTTTATTAGCAGTTCGCTTCGGTGCATGCTTTCCTACGATTCCGGAGTGGTGATTTTCGAATAAAATCGTGAAAAATCATGTTGAACGAGTCGAAGCCAGGCCAATAATTTTTATTTTCCTCGTCGTCATAGTCATACCCGAGTGCAAGTGCTTGGTCTTGATAGCTCAAGAGCGGCCAAATAAGGTTGAAACGCTCCCGCCAAGTTTCAGCTCGCACAAGAGCACAGGCAGTCTCCCAGTCCAATGACGCCAGATTTCTCAACGCATCGGAAACGTTACTTTCATGGACAATTTCGTCCCACTCGTCTACGAGCGCCCGCATTTTGTCGAACACATATAATATCCAACCGATAGTTTGGAATCTGCACTCGCGCACTGACTGCGGAACATCGCCTAGGTCATTGAAGACCACAAAAGCCATTTTTGTATTTTCTGAATGTTCAACGTGAATGGAATAAGACTCCATTGCACAACTCCTTTTTTATTGTTGTATTAACAAGCTAGCATGGTAGATTTTTACTTTGCAAGAGACTTTCGCTTGACAAGCATCAAGTGTTATGTATACAAACAATTACTTAAATCCTGCGCGTTAACGAGAGACTGCTTAAATGAAGCAGATTGAATTAACCCTGGTAAACCTGATTTTTAGATGAGTGATAAGAATGCCCTATGACCTAGAAAATCGTTTGGTAATAGGCGTGGCTTCCAGCGCCGTTTTCGACTTGGTGGCGTCTGATGCCGTGTTTCAGAGCCAGGGAGAGGAGGAGTACCGCAAATTTCAGCAAGAAAACCTCCACGTCCCGCTTCCTAAGGGGATTGCTTTTCCCTTCGTCAAGCGTTTGCTGTCGGTGAATGACTTGAGCGTTGATCCTGAGGATCCCCTAGTAGAGGTCATCCTTCTTTCTCGGAATGATCCGGATACCGGGTTGCGCGTATTGAAGACTATCGAGCACTACGGACTTGGGATGACCAGAGCGATTTTCATGCAAGGAAAATCTCCTTACGAGTACATACCGGCACTGAATATCGCCCTGTTTTTGTCTGGTGACAAAAAAGACGTGGAAGCCGCTATTAAAGCTGGGTACCCGGCGGGCCAGGTGCTCGACTCAAAATTCGAAGACGACGAGGCAGACAAGACCCTGCGTATCGCATTCGACTTTGACGGCGTACTCGCCGGCGACGAATCTGAAACAATCATGCAGGCATCTGGCTTGTCGGTGTTTCATGCCCATGAAGTGAAGAACGTCATGGAGCCGCATAACCCTGGGCCTTTGAAGGAGTTCATGGTGCGGATCTCCAAGATCCAGTCGGTCGAGGAGCAGCACAAAAAGGAAAATCCGAAGTACGAAAACCGCATCCGCGTCTCGATCGTGACGGCACGTAATGCTCCGTCTCATGAGCGTGCGATGAATACCCTCAAGAGTTGGGGTGTCATGGCCAACGACGCTTTCTTTCTGGGGGGCATCGAGAAAGGCAAAATTCTGGCCGTGTTGAAACCGCACATTTTCTTCGATGACCAATCCGGGCATCTTAAATCGACCAGTGCGGTTGCTCCGTCTGTGCACATTCCTTTCGGCATAACCAACAATGCTTCAACGGAGGATGTGATCGCGACTGAGGCTGATCAGGTAGTGGTGTAGGACAACGACCAGATGTTTATTGTGGCTCCTCTGACGGGAGCGGCCCCCAGCGTCTGTGATTGCGACTCGGATTTACCGATGAGGTAGGGAGACTTCTGAATGTTCTGGTGGGGCCGTTTGGGTACAAATCAAAAAAAGAGCTGGTGGATCGGCTCAAAGACTATCTGCAAAACGCACCAATAGGCGTGATCACCAACAAACGCGTAGTCAAAAAAATGCACCTGCTAATAGCCTTGGGGTAGGGCAGAAAAAGGTAATACCTTCACCGCTTAGCACATCACCGAATTCGCGTACTTCGGCCCGTCACCAAATGGTGATGGGAGCACAGCTACCTGGAATACCGCAGTCAGCGACTGTTGCTTGCGAAGCTTCTGGGTGGCTCGGTGCATGTAGCTGGCCACCGCTTCTCGCATAAGCGTGTGAAGCACATGTACGATGGCCCTGCGGCAGATCGGGCCTTTGTGCTTCAGGAAAAAAGCGTCATCGAAATCAAACTCTCCCGGGTTGGCAACTCTGAGCTCGACGATCTACCACTTGGGGCGCCCAAAGATCTAATGGCTAAGCGGACAAAAAAGATTTGATCGCCGACCCGCTGAGTTTGGAATCTATCATCGAGCCGCCCACGTGCCGACCTTTGCCGCTGTCCCGGGCCGGGGATACACATCCCTCGGCCCTTTTTTGTTTCCAAAATCGAGAACACACGGACATGGTTCCTTCCCTTGCCAGCATCGCTTCACGCTTGCGCCTCAAACAATTGTGTTTGCTGATTGCCCTCGATGATCGCGGCTCCTTGCACAAGGCCGCCGAACAGATTTCGATCTCCCAGTCTGGCGCGACCAAAGCCCTGCATGAAGTTGAGTCATTGCTCGGCATGCCGCTGTTCGAGCGCCAGCCAAAAGGTCTGGTGGCCAATGAAATGGGGCGTTGCATGATTCGTTACGCGCGCCTGATCCACAGCGACGTCGAGCATTTGCACGAAGAAATGCTCAGCATCTTGCAGGGCCAGGGCGGACGGTTGTCGGTGGGGGTGATCATGGGCGCGATGCCGTTGCTGACCCGGGCCTTGACCGCGTTACGCCTCAAGCAGCCGGAGTTGTCGGTGGAACTGGTGGAGAACACCAGCGCGACCTTGCTCGGCTTGCTGGATCAGGGACGGCTGGATCTGGCGATTTGTCGCACCAGCGTCGGCCAGCGCTCGGACGCCTACGACTGCATCGAACTGAGCGAAGAACCCTTGGCGGTGGTCGCCAGCAAGCACCATCCACTGGCGGGCACCAGCACTTTGCAGCTCTCGCAGTTAAGCGATTACCGTTGGCTGGTCTACCCCAAGGACATGCCGATGCGCCAGGCCCTGGAGCGTGAGCTCAACGAGGCCGGGCTGCAAATCCCGCGTTATCCGCTGGAAACCTCGTCGATCTTCGCCACCATCCTATTGGTGCAGCAGGACCCGACGTTGTTGGCGGTGATCCCGGCGGAAGTCGCCGCGTTCTGTGAGCAACATGCTTTGCTGGTGAAACTGCCGGTGCCGTTGCGAGCCTTGAGCGAACCCTACGGCGTGATCAGCCGGGCCGGCGCCGATCTGTCTCCGGCGGCGACCCTGCTGATCGACGAGCTACAACACGATCTGATTATTTGATCACGATCGGATTCACCGGAGCACCGGTACCACCGACCACTTTCAGCGGCGCGGCGGTGTAGAGAAATTTCCACTGACCGTCGGCGGCGCAGTCGCTGGCCAGTTCATCGAGCAGCGCCACTTCGGTGAAGGTCACGCCGAGGTTGCGCATCAACGCGTTGTGCAACGGGATCAGCACGCCGGAGGCCGGGTCGACCGCCACTTCGTTGGCCATGGTGTCGGTCACCAGGTTGGGGATTTCCATCTGGTGAAACCACTCCACCAGTTCACGGCTGAAGGTCAGGCCCGGCTCAGCGAAATCCTTGTAGAACTCCTCCGGCTCGCGCTCGTAGAACGAGCCGATCCACCCGGTGCGGATGATCAGGATGTCGCGTTTTTCGATCTCGATGCCCTGGGCTTTCGCCGCTGCCAGCAGGTCCAGATGGGTGAAGGTTTCGCCCTTGTCCAACACCGCTTTGCCGCGATGCCGCGCCATGTCGATCAGCGCCGCGCGCCCGACAATCCCGCGCTCGGCAATCGGCAGGATGCTGGCCTTGTCCATGCTGCCGATGGTGCTCATGGCGTCGTAGCCGTTCCACAGTTTGTTGTCGTGCCACACATGGCCCAAGGCGTCATACTGGGTCGAGCCTTGCAGGTGCATGAAGATCACGTCGTCGGCGTATTCCACATGGCCGTCGAAGTGGGTTTTACCGGCCAGGAAATGGCCCTTGTCCAGCACGTTGACCCGCATCGACGGACGGCGGCCGGGCCACAGCGGTTCGCCCTTCGGGTGGCCGATTTGCACTTGCAGGGTGAAGGTCTTGCCCTGGCGGACCGAGGCAATGCCGCGCAGGACCTCGGCGCTTTGCAGGTAATTCAGGGCGCCGACTTCATCGTCCGGCCCCCATTTTCCCCAATTGGTGGGCAGGCCTTCGAGGAGTTTTTTGGCGTCGGGAGAACGGTCGGCGGTGTTATTAGAATTGTGGTCGCACATGAAGGTTGTCCTTGGATTGACGGCCGCCCCCCCCGTAGGAGCTGCCGAAGGCTGCGATCTTTTGACTTTGATTTTAAAAAGCAAGATCAAAAGATCGCAGCCTTCGGCAGCGCCTACGGGGGCGGTGGTGTCTGGGGTTATTTGATCGGTGAGAAGTCCGCCGCGATCAGCAGTTTCGATTCCATTTTTTCCAGCATCGGGAAGGCGATCGGCACGAAGCCTTCCAGCCAATCCGCATCCTGATACAGCGCCGCGCGTTTCTTGATCCGCTCATCCAGACTCGCGTAGGCCCAGATATGGATCACCTGGTTCAACTCGCCGATTTCGGTGTACCACCAGCCCACGAGCGTGGCGTAACGAGAGATCACCGGCAGGCCGTTTTCCTCGAAGTGCTTGAGGTAGGTCTGCATTTTTCCGATCTGGATCGTATAGGTGCGCATTTCGTAAAACATGGGTTTGTCTCTCAGGAATGAGTGCCGTGGAAGGCGTTAGTGATGATCTGTTCGATGTCGACGGCGGTGGTCAGGCGTGGGTTGACCAGCACGTTGCCGCTGCGCATAGAGTCGCTGACCATTTGCGGCATGTAGTCGAGGTCCACGCCCAGATCCTTGATGTTGGCGGGGATGCCGATGGCCTTATTCAGCGCCATTACGTGATCGACTACCTTGCGCCCAGCGTTGGCGGGGCTCAGGCCATCGACGTCTTCGCCCATGGCGATGGCGATCTCACGGAACAGCTCCGGGCACGCCGCCAGGTTGTATTCAATGACGTAGGGCAGCAGCGTGGCGTTGGCGATGCCGTGGGGGATGTTGAACACGCCGCCGAAGGTGTGGGAGATCGCATGCACGTTACCGAGTTTCGACTGGGCGAAGGCCACGCCGGCGAGGAACGAACCGAGCAGCATCTGCTCCCGGGCGTGCAGGTCGGAGCCGGTGAAAAACGCTTTCGGCAGATGGGCGCAAATCATCTTGATCGCTTGCAGGGCCAGGGCCTGACTGACCGGGTTGGCCTGCTTGGAGACGTAGGACTCGATGGCGTGGGTCAAGGCATCCATGCCGGTGGAGGCTGTGATCGATGGCGGAAGTTTGAGCGTGAGTTCTGCGTCGAGAATCGCCAGTTTTGGAAACAGCGCCGGGCTGATGATCACGGTCTTGAACAGGGTTTTGGTGTTGGTGAACACCGTGGACGCGGTGCATTCGCTGCCGGTGCCGGAGGTGGTCGGGATGGCGAAGATGGGCAGCGGCGGGTGCAGCAGTTTGTCGTAGCCTTCGTAGTCGAGGACGTTGCCGGGGTTGGTGGCCATCGCCGCGACCCCCTTGGCGGTGTCGATGCTGCTGCCGCCACCGACGCCAATCACCGAATCGCATTCGTGGTTCTTCAGGAAGGCGACGGCGCGTTCCAAGACGTCGGTGGTGGGGTTAGGCTCTACGCCGGCGAACACTTCGTAGCTGATTTCACTCTCGGCCAGCGAGGCAAAAAAACTCTCCATCACCCCAGACGCGATCAATCCCTGATCGGTGACCACCAGCAGTTTTTTTCGAACATGCGGCTTGAGCAATGCACCGGCCTGACGCACCAGGCCGTTGCCGCTCTTCAAGGTCGTGGGGAAATAAAACTGGAACGGGTTCATGTACTTCTCCGGTTCTTATTGGTCTGGAGACAGTAATGAGCGGTGCAGGCTGTCGATAGTGAAAAGGTCTGATCCGGCGATCACCCTTTGTCATCCCCTGAAGCGTCGGGCAGCAGTGGTAACGTAGGGTTTTCCAACGGTCAGGAGCAGCATCATGGATTTGGGTATTTCAGGTCGCTGGGCCATCGTCTGCGCGGCCAGCAAGGGCTTGGGGCTGGCCTGTGCGCGGGCCTTGGCGAAGGAGGGCGTCAACCTGGTGATCAACGCCCGTGGGCATGAAGTCTTGCAAGTTGCCGCCAGCGAGTTGCGCAGCCTGGGCGTTGAAGTGCGTACCGTGGTCGGGGACATCAGCGAACCCAGCGTGCGCGAACAAGTATTGGCGGCGTGTCCGCAGGTCGACATCCTGGTCAACAACGCTGGCGGCCCGCCGCCCGGTGACTTCCGCGACTGGCAGCGCGAAGACTGGCTCAAGGCGCTGGACGCGAACATGCTCACGCCTATCGAGCTGATCAAGGCCTGTGTCGATGGCATGGCCGAGCGCGGGTTCGGGCGCGTCGTCAACATCACCTCCGGGGCGGTGAAAGCACCGATTGATGTGCTGGGTTTGTCCAACGGCGCACGCAGCGGTTTGACCGGGTTTATCGCCGGGCTTGCGCGGCAGTCGCGGCTGGCCGGGAAGAACGTCACGATCAACAATCTGCTGCCCGGGCCGTTCGAGACCGAGCGGTTGCACAAAACCCTGAGCGCGGCTGCCGAAGCCAATGGCGCCAGCGTGGAAAGCATCAGCGAGCAACGGCGCAAGCATTTGCCGGCCCAGCGCTTCGGCCAGCCCGATGAGTTCGGCGCCTACTGCGCGTTTATTTGCAGCGCCCAGGCCGGGTTCCTCACCGGGCAAAACCTGTTGCTGGATGGCGGCAGCTACCCCGGGACGTTCTGATTGTTTGGGGGATGACGTTCAGTGATCCCCCAATCAGATCCCCTCATTATTCAGCTATCGGGCGCGTGATTAGAGTTGGGCTGCTTGCCCAATTCCAGTCAGCCAGCACACCCCTGTAGGAGCGAGGCTTGCCCGCGAAGAACGATAACGCGGTATAGCTGGCAGCGCCGCGGCGCTCCTTTCGCGGGCAAGCCTTGCTCCTACAGGGTTTGCGTGTTGGTTTACGAGTATTGGGTCGCTTGCATCCACAACAATAAAGAGCGCCCCTCATGACCAATTCGAGTGCCGAAACACTTGCCCTGACCGCCACTGAACGTCCCACCAGCATGCGCTGGCGAATCTTCCTGATCATGTTGCTGCTGACCGCGATCAACTACATCGACCGCGCCTCGCTGTCGGTGGCCCTGCCGCTGATTTCCAGCGAGTTTCAAATCCCGCCGGCGCTGGAAGGCTTGATGCTCAGCGCGTTTTTCTGGTCCTACGCCTTGATGCAGATCCCCGGCGGCATGCTGCTGGACCGCTTTCAGACTCGTCGCGTGATCGTCGTCGCGACAGTGGCGTGGGGCGCGTTCCAGGCCTTGGCCGCTGGCGCGCACAACTGGATCTTGCTGCTGATCACCCGCATGGGGCTGGTCATCGCCGAATCGCCGATCATGCCCGCCGGCGCCAAGCTCAATGGCGCCTGGCTGACCCCCAACGAACGCGGGCGCGGCGCAGTGCTGGTGGACGGCGGCGCGCCGTTGGGCAGCGCGTTTGGCGCGATCATCATTGCCGACCTGATTGGCTGGTTTGATTCCTGGCGTATCGCCTTCGTGATCGCTGGTATCGGCACCATGCTGGCCGGTGTGCTGGCCTGGAAATACATCCGCAACCACCCCAGCGAACACCCCGGCGTAAACGCTGCGGAGCTGGCGCACATCACCGAGGGCAATCGCAAAACCAGCCAACCCGGTGCGGTGACCAGCATTGCCCTGAAAGAGCTGCTCAAGGACCGCTCGGTGCTGGCGATGTTCGCCGGTTACTGCTGCATTCTTAGCGTGTTCTACGGCTTGTTGACCTGGATGCCAAGTTACCTGCACCAGACCTACGGCCTGAACATTTCGAGCATGGGCGGCGCGACCTTCCTGATTTTCATGTGCGGGTTCGTGGGCGAACTGGTGGGCGGTTATCTGGGTGATAAGTGGAAGTCCAGCGGCGCCTCGCCCAACTTGGTGATGCGCAGCATGTTCAGCGGCTCGGCGCTGGTGGCGGCGCTGTGCATGCTGGCGGTGGCGTACACCACCGAGGCCGGCAAGGCGATTGGCCTGCTCTGCGTGGCGATGTTTTTCATTCGCTGGTGCGGCATGTACTGGTGCATTCCGTCGATTCTCGGCGGCACCTCGAAAACCGGCGTGCTGGCCGGCACCATGAATTTCTGCGGGAACATGGCCGGGGTGATCGTACCAATCATGATCGGCTTAATCGTACAGGTCACCGGCTCTTACTTTCTGGTGCTGATCTTCTTCGTGGTCATGGCCCTGCTGCTGGCGATTTTTTCCAGCCTGATCGATTATCGGGAACGGGGTCTGGCTTGAATGAGCGGAGGGCGAGTGAGCGTCGATATTGAATGTGTGGTGGTCGGGGCCGGGGTGGTCGGGCTGGCGGTCGCGCGTGCGCTGGCCTTGAGCGGGCGCGAAGTGATTGTGGTCGAGGCGGGCGAGGGGATTGGCGTGGGCATCAGCTCGCGCAATTCCGAGGTGATCCACGCCGGGATCTATTACCCGAGCGGTAGCCTCAAGGCGCGGTTGTGCGTGGAGGGCAAGCAGCGTTTGTATACCTTCTGCGATGAGCGCGGGGTTGACTATCAACGGCTGGGCAAGCTGATCGTCGCCACCGATGACGATCAGCGAGCGGCGTTGCAACGGTTGCTGGAACAGGGTTTGCGCAACGGTGTCGATGATCTGCAATGGCTCGATGCTCAGCAAGCGCGGGAACTTGAACCGGCGTTGTCCTGCGTCGCGGCGCTTTGGTCGCCGTCCACCGGCATTGTTGATTCCCATGGACTGATGCTGGCGCTGCAAGCGGACGCCGAAGCCTGGGGCGCGTCGATTGCGTTTCATACGCCGCTGTTGGCTGCCCGCTGCATTGAACAAGGTTTTGAGCTGCAAATGGGCGGCGCGCAACCCATGACGTTGAGCTGCCGCGAGTTGATCAACTGCGCCGGGTTGTCCGCGCCTGAAGTGGCGAGCCGCATTGAAGGTCTGCCATCCCATCACGTACCCATCGCGCGATTGTGCAAGGGCAGCTATTTCAGTTTCAGCGGTCGGGCGCCGTTTCGGCATTTGGTCTATCCGGCGCCGGAAAGTGCCGGGCTCGGTGTGCACATGACTCTGGATCTTGGCAGTCAAGCGCGTTTCGGGCCGGATGTGGAATGGGTGGAGCACATCGACTACCGCGTTGATCCGCGCCGGGCCGATGGCTTTTATCAGGCGATCCGCTGCTACTGGCCGGGGCTGCCGGATGACAGCCTGCAACCGGCCTACAGCGGCATTCGCCCGAAAATCACGGGGCCCACGGAACCGGCCGCCGACTTCATCATCAGCGGCCCGGCCGAGCATGGTGTGCCGGGGCTGGTGAACTTGTTCGGTATCGAGTCGCCGGGGCTGACCAGCTGCCTGGCGCTGGCCGAGCGGGCAATTATCGAGATCAACTAAACGCTGCAAATCCTCTGTGGGAGCGAGCTTGCTCGCGATAGCGGACTCTCAGCCAACACTCATGTTGAATGACCCACCGCCTTCGCGAGCAAGCTCGCTCCCACAGGGGATTGCGGTTATGTCGACGAACTGGGTTCCGTCAGCACTTTGCGGAACGTCTCCACCAACGGTCGCAGATTGATCCGGTGCCACGCCGCCCATAACGGCGTGGTAAAGGAAATCCACGGCACATCCCGCAACACCACGCCCGGTGGTGCGTTACGGCTCAACCCTTTCTGGATCATCGTGATGCCCAACCCCGATGCCACCAGCCCCAGCGCGGTGAACGGTTCGGTGGCTTCCATGCGAATGTCCGGGGTGAAACCGGCGCGGATGCAGGCGCTGACGAAGTCATCGCGGCTGGTGACATTCTGGCGGTGTTGTACGCCGATCCATTCCTGATCGGCCAGGTCGGCCGGGGTTAGCGTCACCTGTTGGGCCAGCGGATGGTGTTCGGGCAAGGCCAACAGCATCGGGTCGGCGAGTACCTGGAAACCCAGCAGGTCCTGGTCATCTGCGACGGGCGGTTCACGGACTAAAGCGATATCCAGACTACGCTGGCGCAGGCCTTCCAGTTGTTCGGCGGAACTCAGGTTGTACAGCGCGACGTGCACGTTCGGCCGATCCACCCGCAACACGCGCAAGGCGTTCGGCAACACCCCGGCGTGCATGGCGTTTTCAATGTAGCCGATGCACAACCCGCCTTCTTCACCGCGACCGAGGCGTTTGCCTAACGATTCCAGGCGATTGGCATGGGTCAGCAGGGCACGGGTTTCGGCGAGGAAAGTCTGGCCGTCGCGGGTCAGGCGGATACGTTGCTGGCTGCGCTCGAACAGCGTCAGGCCCAGGCGTTCTTCGAGCTGGGCGATTTGCCGACTCAGGGGCGACTGGGAAATGTGCAGGCGTTCGGCGGCGCGACCGACGTGTTCTTCTTCGGCGACGGCGACGAAGTAGCGCAATTGGCGGATGTCGATCATGTCAGACCTGTAGGGACTCAAGTGCTGCGTATTATGTCTTTGACGGTCCGATTACCGCAATCTACGATCTGCTCAACGGTCACCCACGTGGCCAACGACACTGATGAGGATTGAATAATGAGCTTGAAAGACAAACTGCCCGGCGCTCTGGGTTTCGGTACCGCCCCGTTGGGCAACATGTTCCGCGCTATCCCGGAAGAAGAGGCGATGGCCACTGTGCACGCGGCCTGGGATGCCGGCGTGCGTTACTTCGATACCGCACCGTTTTACGGTTCGGGTCTTTCCGAGATCCGTTTGGGCGCCGCGTTGGCCCACTACAACCGCGACGACTACGTGCTGAGCAGCAAGGTCGGCCGGGTGATTCTCGATGAAGTCGAAGACACGGCGGCCCGTGACCTCGGCGAAAAAAGCGGCGTGTTCGAACACGGTCGCCCGAACAAAATCGTCAACGACTACAGCGCCGATGCGACGATGCGTTCGATTGAAGACAGCCTCAAGCGCCTGCAAACCGATCGCCTGGACATCGTTTGGGTGCACGACATCGCCCAGGACTTCTACGGCGATCAATGGCTGGAATACTTCAACCAGGCCCGCACCGGCGCGTTCAAAGTGCTGACCCGTTTGCGCGAAGAAGGCGTGATCAAGGGTTGGGGGCTGGGCGTGAACAAGGTCGAGCCGTGCGAGTTGACCCTCGATTTGACCGAAGCCCAGCCGGACGGTTTTCTGTTGGCCGGTCGTTACACGCTGCTCGACCATGAGCGCGCCTTGCAACGCTTGATGGATGCAGCGCTGGCGCAGAACGTCGAGATTGTGGTGGGTGGTCCTTACAGCTCGGGCATCCTGGCCGGTGGTGCGCACTTCGAATACCAGAAGGCGAGCCCGGCGATCATTAATAAGGTCGAGCAGATTAAACGCATTGCTGCTGCACATGGCGTCAGCATCAAAGCGGCGGCGCTGCAGTTCTCCTTGGCTAACCCGGCGGTGGCGGCGGTGATTCCGGGTTCCAGCCGTCCTGACCGCATCGCTGAAGATGTGGCGGCGTTGACGGAGGTGATTCCTGCGGCGTTCTGGCAGGCGTTGCGTGAGGCGAAGCTGATTTCTGAACGGGCGCCGTTGCCGGGCGGTGTCGTATGAAAATTGATCTGAGTGGCAAGTTGGCGATTGTCAGTGGCAGCACCGCTGGTATTGGCCTGGGCATCAGCAAGGCGCTGGCCGAATGCGGGGCCACCGTGGTGGTGATCGGCCGCGACTCGGCCAAGGTTGAACAGGCACTGGAGAGCATTCGTGAACGGGTGCCGGGCGCGCAACTGCGGGGCCTGACCGCTGACCTCGGCACCGCCGAAGGTGCCGAGCAGTTGTTCGCCGCCGAACCGCGAGCGGACATCCTGGTGAACAACCTCGGGATCTTCAACGAAGTGGATTTCTTCGACGCGCCGGACAGCGAGTGGACGCGCTTCTATGAAGTCAACGTGATCTCCGGCGTGCGCTTGGCCCGGCATTACACGCCGGCCATGGTCAGTCAGGGTTGGGGCCGGGTGATCTTCCTGTCCTCGGAATCCGGGGTGGCGATCCCGGCCGACATGATCAACTATGGCGTGACCAAAAGCGCCAACCTGGCGGTGTCCCACGGCCTGGCCAAACGCCTGGCCGGCACAGGTGTGACGGTCAATGCGATTCTGCCCGGCCCGACCTTCACCGACGGTCTGGAACAGATGCTAAAAGACGCCACCGCCGAGTCCGGCCGCAGCGCCCGGGAAGAAGCCGACGCCTTCGTGCGCAAGGCCCGCCCAAGCTCGATCATCCAGCGCGTGGCGGACGTCGAAGAAGTCGCCAATCTGGTGGCCTACATCGCCTCGCCATTGTCTTCCGCCACTACAGGCGCTGCGCTGCGGGTTGATGGCGGCGTCGTCGACAGCATGGCAATCTGAACCTCATTTATAGAGAGAGCATTTCACATGGCAACTGCATCAGCGTTTATCGATATTCCGGCTTCGCCCGATGAGGTTTGGCAATTGATTGGGGGCTTCAACTCGCTGCCGGACTGGCTGCCGTTCATTCCCAAAAGCGAGCTGAGTGAAGGCGGGCGGGTGCGCAGTCTGCAAACGGCGGATGGGGCGGTGGTGGTTGAGCGTCTGCAAGCGTTCGATAACGCCGGTAAAACCTACAGCTATTCGATTGAGCAGGCACCGTTCCCTGCCACCGATTATCTGGCGACTCTGTGCGTCGAAGCCCAGGGGCAGGGCGTTCGGGTGACCTGGTCCGGGCGTTTCACCGCCAAAGGCGTGACCGACGAAGAAGTTGAAGCGCTGTTCAACGGTATCTACCAGGGCGGCCTCGAAGCGTTGCGGGCTAACTACCCGGCGTAAGCCACCACCGTAAACCCTGTGGGAGCGAGCCTGCTCGCGGTAGCGGACTGTCAGCCAACATCCACGTTGAATGACTCACCGCCATCGCGAGCAGAGGCGCGGCTACAGCCAGCTCACTGCGTTTGTACGCTCGTGGCGAGGTGAGCAAGGCAAGTCTTTACGCGCTTTTGTACCGCTGACGTTTGCGCTCGGTGAAGCTTTTCAATTTGACTGGAGCGAAGAAGGCTGCTGATCGGAGGCCTGTTTCGACGCATCCAGGTCTCCCACATGAAGCTGTGCGCCAGTCGCGCATTCTGGTTGGTTGCGTACCCTAGCCAAGGTCACGAGATGCTATT
This sequence comes from Pseudomonas sp. ASL4, assembly GCF_056680395.1. NCBI lineage: Bacteria > Pseudomonadati > Pseudomonadota > Gammaproteobacteria > Pseudomonadales > Pseudomonadaceae > Pseudomonas > Pseudomonas sp. ASL4. The sequence continues at coordinate 2,799,922 of NZ_CM155280.1, forward strand.
CGATGCCCATACACGCTCGTTCGGAGCGTTAGGTGGCGTGCCGCGTCGCGGCATCTACGACAACATGAAAACGGCTGTCGACAAGCTCAACAAAGGCAAGGGCTGCACGGTCAATGCCCGGCTTTCCGTGATGTGTGCGCACTACCTGTTCGATCCGGATTTCTGCAATGTCGCCTCGGGCTGGGAAAAGGGCATTGTCGAGAAGAACGTTCAAGGCAGTCGACGGCGTATTTGGCTTGACGCTCAAGACTGCATGTTCCACACCTTCGAGGAACTGAATGCCTGGCTCGGCCAACGCTGCCGGTCGCTCTGGAGCGAGCTGCCGCATCCGCATTACAACCGGCTAACGGTGGCAGAGGTCTTGGAACTGGAACGAGTTGAAATGATGCCGATGCCGACCGCCTTTGATGGCTATGTCGAGCGCACCGTAAGGGTCTCCAGCACCTGCCTGATCAGCGTGGCACGAAATCGCTACTCGGTGCCTTGTGAGCGAGTCGGCCAGTGGGTCAGCAGCCGTCTTTACCCATCCCGGATCGTGGTCATCGCCGATGACATGATGATCGCCAGCCACGAGCGTCTCTTTGATCGAGATCAGGTCAGTTTTGACTGGCAGCATTACATCCCGCTCATCGAGCGCAAGCCGGGTGCACTGCGCAATGGCGCACCGTTTGCCGATCTGCCCAATCCGTTGCGGCTTCTCAAACGGGGCCTAAGACGTCACAGCAACGGTGATCGAATCATGACGCAGGTGCTCGCTGCCGTGCTCGTCGCCGGTCTCGACCCGGTGCTGGTAGCGGTAGAACTGGTACTTGAGTCGGGAAGTCTGAGCGCCGATCACATCTTGAATGTTCTCGCCCGACTCACCGCTACTGCACCACCGCCTTCCGTAGAAACCAGCCTGCAACTCAAGGTGGCTCCCGTTGCCAACACGGCCCGATATGACCAACTCCGTACAACAGATGAGGAGAGCCGCAATGCGTGACTTGATGGCAGAACTTAAAGAACTGCGTCTGCATGGCATGGCGCAGGCTTGGGAGGAACTGGCGGCCCAGGGAGAAGCTTCGACGGTATCCTCGAAATGGCTGCTTGAGCATCTGCTCCAACAGGAGCAGGCAGATCGCGCCGTGCGCTCTGTGAATCATCAGATGAACATGGTAAAGCTCCCCATGCACCGTGATTTAGCTGGCTTTGACTTCAGCGCTTCCAGCGCTGATACCCGACTGGTCAAGGATTTATCCAGCCTTGAGTTTACGGAGACTGTGCAAAATGTCGTGTTCATCGGTGGGCCTGGAACTGGAAAAACACACCTGGTCAGTGCCTTGGCCGTGTCCGGAATCACCACTCATAACAAACGAGTACGGTTCTTCTCCACGGTCGATCTGGTCAACCTGCTGCAGCGTGAAAAGTACGATGGTAAGGCAGGCAGAATCGCCCAGGGACTGATGCGGGCAGACTTGGTGATACTCGATGAGCTTGGGTATTTGCCGTTCAGTCAGAGTGGAGGCGCGCTGTTATTTCACCTGCTTTCAAAACTGTAAGAGCACACCAGCGTGGTCATCAACACCAACCTCAGCTTCTCGGAATGGTCGAGTGTGTTTGGTGACGCCAAGATAACCACAGCGTTGCTGGATCGGCTGATACACCACTGCCATATCGTCCAAACGGGTAACGTGTCCTACCGCCTGCAACACAGCACCTTGGCCGCCCAGACAAAGATCAAATCGAGTGAACGAAAAGCGCAAGGACGAAGATGGTAGCGAGGACGATGAGCCGTTTTGATCTGCACCGTAAACACCCTTCCGCATGCCTGCAGGCGGTGGGGCTAGATGCGTCTTCAACCAGGACACTACTGCCAAGCTTATCCATAATTGTTGGGACAAAAATCAGCAATCCGCCCTGGGTCAATTTTCAATCAGCGCCAACAGCTCAAACACCGCTTCCCGATGTTCAGGACGGATAATGCGCATCTTCTGCCCCTTAATTAGTGCCGGTAGGTCTTGAATCCGCGGAACGTCGTCCACGATGGTAATCCTCGAAACGAAGTCTTCCTTCTCCGGGGCGGACAGGGTTGAAAGCAGCCCTTTCACCTTCAGTAGCGCTTTAGACTCGCTGGAGTGGAGAGTTGCTTGAGTCACCTCCCAAACACTTGGCAAAGCATCAGTGGTATCGGCGCCGTGAAGGAAAAACTCTAGGAAGGATCCAGGTGCTACCGTCGAAGTCGTGAACAAAAAAAATTGGAAATTTGATTCGATCCTCCCGTTACCGGTATATCGCGTAAGCCTTATATTGACGGACTTCCAGAAGTCGACCGATAGGTCATTCAGCCGGTCACCTACCGCTTTGTGCATCAATGACGCCAGCGTTTTGGTGCCCGAAGCATCCTCAAAATCCAGGTCGTCTTCTTTCTCGATGACAATGGCAGTGTCTTCAGAAAGATCCAGCGCTTGGAATAACGCAAAGCGGGGCTGAAAAATGTAGCCCAAGCCTTGTTCCCTAGCGCTGTAGCGGTCAGCCGGCTTTTCGCCGCGCTGAGAGTCAGATATCGCAGAGCTCATGATGCGGCCTATGGTTGGCGAGCAGTGAAGAGAGGAAGAGGGTGGCGCAGCGTCCGTCCCTTCGCGCGAAGAGCCGTTAACGCCGGAGGGTTAACAGTAGCGAACCTGGCGCCGGCAGGGGGGTACACCGGCGGGGCATCGACCGCACACTCTGGCGGGGAGGGTGCTAAGGAAATTGCCATAAGCCGATGGTGCAGGGCAGTGACGCGGGATCGTGGGTTTGCGCAACCAATACGGAGACTGCGGCTGCCCCTATCCGCATTCTGGGGCAGATGGCATCGGGAGCGATGCGCTGACGCACGAATGTGTTGCTACTTTCCCTGTTCTCCAAAGATTCTTCCTGAAACTGTCATTCCCGTTCCCAGATCGTCGTGTCACGCCCAAGCGCGACACCCGTTACCAGTCGCTACCCCATGGGCGCCTAGTGTATAGAGGCGATGTTCGGTGTCGATATCGTGCATGAGATGAGAACTCTGTGCTGCAGCGTATTTGGGCCCAACCTGCGCAACGCATTCGCTTACGATCGTGATGAACGACAATGATTTCTGCTCGGTGGTTGTCGTTTACCCTTGGTGGTTCATGTTGGAGTGGTTTGCGATGGTGTACTGGGCCCAGTGGGCCCAAAACCGTAAAGCCACCGCCGATGCACAACCGGCTACTGCAGATGACGATGGCCTCGCAGTCGATCAACCGGTGCCAAACGCATTCTCACTGGCCTGCGTCAGGTCAAGGGCGTTACCAGCTATCTGGCCGTAGGCGGATTGATGCCTAGGCAACTTCCCAGGTTTTTGTAATTTCAGTTAAGTAAGGTACGAGACATCGCTTCGAAAATAATAAAATAAGAAAAGCGCTGACACGATATCAGCGCTGAGGCAAAGCAACATGGACATCCTAGAAATGCGCGTTAGCGTTATATTGATGTCAGAGCAAAGGGATGCTGTAACTTACGATCAACCGATTCTGATCCTGGTTGCGCGACGCCTCGCTGTTCGACTTGCCGTTGCGCCAACCGAATCCAACCCCTTTCAGCGCCCCGGACTGGAGCACGTAGTCCAGGCTCAGATCCCGCTCCCATTCCTTCTGGTTATCACCGGAGGTCGTCTTGATGTTGTCGCCGCTGAGGTACATGACCGACGCTTTCAGGCCCGGCACCCCCAAGGCTGTGAAGTCATACGCATACTGGCCGAAGGCGGTGCGCTCGCCTGCACGGGTGAAGGTCTGGATCAGGCGATCGGTATACAGGTAAAGACTGACCCCGCCGGCGCCCTTGTCCGGCAGGGTGCCTTGATTCAGCTGCGTGAAACCACTGCTGCTAGAAACGCTTTGATAACCCGCTGTGACCGCATGGGCGCCCAGGGTGTAAATCAGCGCGGCGCTCCAGGTCCGGTTGTCGATTTCGCCATCGCCGTCTTGGGTGTAGCCACTGATTCTGTAGCCCGAGGTGCCCGAGCTGTTTTTGCCGGACGAGTCTGTCTTGAAGTAGCGCAGGTCGGTTTTAAGGGATTGATTGTCCGAGATCGTCAGGATGTGGATCAGGCCGAAAAATTGCTGGGTGTAATAGTCGTCGAGGTTGGCGTAGTAATACTGGGCGGTAAGGTCCTTGGTGACTTTCCAGTCGCCGCCGGCGAAGTCGAACGCGTTGCTTTCACGGGTGCCGCCGGTGGCGGCCAGGCCGGTCTGATCGCTGGAGCCCCGGCCCGTCGCATGTTCGAGCCGGCCGCCCGTGAGGGTCAGGTCTTTGAACTCGGCCGAAGTGATCTGCCCACCTTCGAAGGTTTGTGGCAGCAGGCGGCCGTCGTTGGACACAAGGATCGGCAGCTTGGGCATCAGCGTGCCCAGGCGCAGCTCGGTTTTCGAGACCTTGACCTTGCCGGTCAATCCCAGTCGGCTCCACTGGTCCACAGCCCTGTCATCGCTGTCCGACGGGATCATCGAGCCGCCCACGTGCCGACCTTTGCCGCTGTCCAGGGTAATGCCCATCAGGCCTAACGCGTCGACGCCAAAACCCACCACGCCATCGGTGTAGCCCGACTTGTAGTCCAGCATGAAACCCTGGGCCCACTCCTCGGTCTTCGACGGTTTGGCGGTGCCGTCGCGGTTGTCGTTATTGAAATAGAAGTTGCGCATGTCCAGTGTGGCTTTGCTGTCGCCGAGAAAGTCAGCGTGCGCCTGGGTGCTCAGTGCAATGGCGCCCAGCGCCAGGGTGACAACGGTGTTCTTGTGGCTCATCTAAATCGCCCCTATTTTTTTGTAATTTGAATTCAGGAGGGTGGCTCCCGCAGCCTGCGGGAGCCTGAAACTTGAGTCAGATCCCCAACACGTTGGCGCCAATGCACGGATCAATCCCGCGCTCCAGGCGACGCTGATGAACGATGACGGTGATTTCCATGGACCCGGTGGTCACGTCAAAGTCCAGGATGTGGCCGCCATAGGCCTGGAACGTGGCGTCGCCGGCCACGCCGTGCATATGGATCGAAGGCTGGTCGTTCTTCCAGGCCACGGAGCCGGTAATGCTGGCCATCTCGACGTTGCTGAAAATCTTCGCGTCGAAGTCCTTTTTGTCCTTGTTCCAAAAACCGAACTTCACATTGCCGAAGCCGATACCGCTGATGGAGGCGCTGGGAATTTTTTCGGCGATGGCCAGTTTGGTCAGCTCCTTGAAAGCGTTGTCGCCCTGGCGCAGCACCATGAGGTAGCCGACGGGGGTTTTGGTGTAGCGCGGTGTGGCTTCAGTTGCACATTGCATAGGCGTTGTCGTCGCGGTGGGGGCGGTTTCGGCCACGGCCATTTGCATGGCCGCTGTGTTGAGCATGACGGCGGCAGTCATGGCCAGCATCAGTTTGCAAAAACGCTGGGTCGGGTGAAGTTGAAGGTGCATGAGGCTTCCTCTGTTTTTGTTGTTGTGTGGGTACAGCGGTTTTTTGGGCGCGCGAATCCGACGCCTGTTGTTCAACAGGCGCGGGAGTTGTTGCTAACAGCGGGTGTTAGTTGAAACCGTGTGTCTTAAAGCCCGTTGCGGCTGCTGACACCGTCAACCAGTCGGGCAATGCCCAGCGGGTTGGCGTTTTTCAGCGCGTCCGGCAACAAATCGTCGGGGCAGTTCTGGTAACACACCGGCCGCAGGAATCGGTCGATCGCCAGCGTCCCGACCGAGGTGCCGCGCGCATCCGACGTCGCCGGGTAAGGCCCGCCGTGAACCATGGTATCGCTGACCTCTACCCCGGTCGGATAGCCGTTAAACAGCACCCGACCGGCTTTCTGTTCCAGCAAGGCCAGCACGTCAGTCAGGGTATTGAGTTCCGAGTCCTCGACAATCAGGGTGGCGGTCAACTGGCCGCGCAGACCGTGCAACGCCCGGAGCAACTCGGCGTGATCGGCAACTTCCACCACGATAGTGGTGGGGCCGAAGACTTCTTCCTGGAGCAACTCATCACCGTTGATCAGCAGGCTGCCGTCGGCCTTGAACAATTGCGGCCACGCCTGATTACCCTGTTGTTCGGCGCCGGCCAGGTGCATGATGCCGGCGTGCATGTGAAGGTTTTCCAAACCGTGGCAATAGCTTTTCAATGCGCTGCTGTTGAGCATCGTCTGGGCGCTTTGCTCGCCCATCAGCGCCGCAAAACGTTCGAGGAACGCCGTGAATTCCGGCGAACGAATGCCCAGCACCAGACCGGGATTGGTGCAGAACTGCCCGGCGCCCAACACCACGGAAGCCGCCAGTTCGGTAGCGATCTTTTCCCCCCGTGCCTTGAGCGCTTGCGGCATCAACAACACCGGGTTGATGCTGCTCATTTCGGCGAACACCGGGATCGGCTGCGGTCGTGCCGCCGCCATGTCACACAAGGCCCGGCCTCCGCGCAACGACCCGGTAAACCCCACGACCTGAATCGCCGGGTGCTTGACCAGGGCTTCACCAACGCTGCCGTAGAGCATGCTGAACACGCCATCAGGCATCCCGGTTTTACGGGCAGCGCGGGTGATCGCGTCGGCGACGTAATCGGCGGTTGCCATATGGCCACTGTGCGCCTTGAACACCACCGAGCAACCTGCGGCGAGGGCTGATGCGGTATCGCCACCGGCCGTGGAAAAGGCCAAAGGAAAGTTGCTGGCACCGAACACGGCGACCGGGCCGAGGCCGGTGCGGTACAGGCGCAGGTCTGGGCGGGGCAACGGTTGCCTTTGCGGCAGTGCACGGTCGATGCGTGCACCGTAGAAATCGCCCCGACGCAGCATTGTGGCGAATAGGCGCATCTGCCCGCTGGTGCGGGCCCGCTCACCTTGAATGCGCCCGGCGGGCAGGGCGGTTTCCCGGCAGACGAGGGCGATGAACGTGTCGTCCAGCGCCTCAAGTTCGGTGGCGATGGCATCGAGGAAATCGGCACGCCGGGTGGCTGAAAGGTTGCGGAAAATCGGGTAAGCCGTGGCCGCTGCTTCGGCGGCCGCGTTCACTTCCTCCACCGTCGCCTGATGGAAGTGAAACGGCAGCACTTCACCGGTGCAGGCGTCGCGGCTTTGCAGGGTGTTCGAACCCTTTGCCGAGCGAACGCCGGCGATGTAGTTGTGGCCTGAAACTTCAAACATGGGAACTCCTTAAGGGCTGTTCAAATGGGGATCAAGTGAGCCGGTAGATCCGTCGGGCGTTGTCATGAAACAGCGCCAGCCGATCGGCGCGGGAACGCTCGCTGACGATGGTTTTGAACCCGTCGAGCACTTCGCTCAGGCTGTTCACCACGCCATCGACCGGGTAATTGCTGGCAAATGCACAGCGACTGACCCCGAAAATCGAAATCGCGTTGTTCACGACCACTCGGTTCGATTCCACAGGCCATGCCTGGCCGGGGATGCAAATTCCTGAGATTTTCAGTGCGACATTGGGCTCGCAAGCCAGCAGCGCCAGGTTGTCGCGCCAGCCAGCCAAACCTTCTGCCGAGCGATCAGATGGCAACGCCGTGTGATTGACCACGATGGTCACGTCGGGAAAGTCCCTGGCCAGCTCGGCGGCTTCAGGCAAATGCCACCACGGCGCCTGCAACTCGAAGTGCAAGTCGTTTTGCGCCAGTTGCGCATAGCCTTCACGCCAGCGGGGATCGCGCATGGAGCCCGGCGCCGCGAAATCTTCGCGCCATGCTTCACGGCTGGTGACCGTGGGTTTATGGCGCACGCCGCGCACCAGTGGATGGTTTCCGTACAGTCGCAAGAGGTCGGGCGCATCCTCGCGATCCAGCCACACCTGCCCGACCATGGCCGCTAGGGTCGGTTCGTCTTGCGTCAGGGACTCGATAAAACCCACTTCATCGGCCGGTGTCGCCGGGTCCCATTCACTTTCGATGACCACGGTCTGGACGATGCGATGGTGGCCCGTCAGGCAGCGATAGTGCTGGGGCAAAAAGGTGCGGCAGATTGACGAGTAATCGCCATAGCGAAACGCTCGCAACGGCCGGTCGTTCAACCACGGGTAGTAGTGAGCCTCGATATCGAAATAATGCTGGTGGGCGTCGACGATGGGTAAATCCGCGTCGTCGCCGCTGGCCAGGAAGCGTTCGCGCCAGTCGATGGCTGTGAGGTTATCCATGCTGTTCCTCCAGTCGATAAAAACGTCGTGCATTGCCGGCGAACACCGCTTCCTGCACCGCGCGACCCAGTGGCGCGAGCATCGCGGCCATGCCATCGGCAATCGTGTCGTAGGACGCGCGCAACCCCGCGACCGGGAAATTGCTGGCGAACATGCAGCGCGCGGGACCGAAGATCTCCAGCGCGGTCAGAACCACCACCCGGTTGTCGTCATAGTTCCAGGGCGAATCCTTGAGGCCGAACTCCGACAGTTTGATGTGGACGTTGGGCTGCAAGGCCAGCGCTTCCAGGCCCTGACGCCAGCGCGCCATGCCTTGGGGGCTGCGATCCCAGGCGAAACCGGTGTGGTTCAGGGCGATCTGGATCTGCGGAAACATCGCCGCCACGTCGGCGGCCTCGGCCAGGTGCCACGGCGGCACGCGCAAATCCCATGACAGGTTGTGCTCAGCCAGCCGGGAAAAACCCTCCAGCCATTTCGGGTCTTGCATGGTGCCCTTGGCCCCGGCAACCGACTCCAGCGGTGACTCTGAAGTCACCGGTTTCGAACGAATCCCACGGACCAGTGGCTTGGCAGCCTGGGCGGCGAGAATCTCGGCGCTGTCTTCACGATCAAACCAGGCGTGGGCAACGATGGCATTCGGGAAGCCATAACGTTGGTTCACCTGTTCCAGCCAGCGGGTTTCGGCGACTTGCTCATCGCGAGCACGCTCGGCCTCGACGTGCACCGTACCCACCAGTTTTTGTCTTTCGGTCAGGGCCAGGAAGTGCTCCGGCAAAAAATCACGGCACAGGCTGTGATAGTCACCGAGAAAAAACCCTTCGTGATACTCGTCCTGCAGCCAGGGATAACGCCCCTTGCCCAGATCCCACAGGTGGTGGTGAGCATCGACAGTCGGCAGGGCATCCTCGGCCGCCAAATTCGGCAGGTCGTTGCGTTCGTGCAGCGTGATCATGACGGCGACCCTTGCTCAGCGCGATGCGACGAATTGGGAAGAGCTCAGCACGCCGTCTTCGACTTCGCCAGCAGCGGCGGCCTCGGCTTTGGCCTGGACGCGGCTGCGCAGTTTGGCGACGTTAACCACCACCCGGGTATGGGCGGCCGTGGCCACCAATTCGACGTCGTCACGCACCTCGACGTTGAAGGTGACGCTGCGCCCCTCGATGCGTGTAACCGTGGCGACGATGCTCACCGACATGCCCAGCAGCGTAGCCCCGACGTGACGGATATCGACCGCCGCGCCGACGGTATTTTCGCCCTCATCCAGAAAGGTCAGCAAGTAGTCGAGACAGGTCTGTTCGATGTCGTCCACCAATCGCGGCGTGGCGTAGATGCGCAAGTCTTCGCCCAGGAACGAAATGGTGCGTTCCCGATCGACAACCTGTCGGCGCTCGGTGGCGGTGCCTGCTTGCAGCGAAGAGAAATTCATTAAAGACCTCGGGATATCAAAGGATGAGTCAGGTGGTGGGCAGGAAGCCGATGGAAATCCATGGCACGGCGATCAGCACGCCCAAGGCCACCACGAGTGCACCGAGATACGGCCAGACCCGGCGCATGGCGCCACTGGGGTCGACCTTGGCGATGGCGCACGCGGCGTAGAAGCCCACTCCAAACGGTGGCGCGAACAAACCCAGGCCCATGGCAAAGATCGCGACCATGGCGTAATGCACGTCGTTGATGCCCATGGTCTTGGCGATGGGAAACAGCAGCGGCCCGAACAGGACAATCGCCGGGATGCCTTCCAGAAAACTGCCCAGCAGGATGAAGGCCACCGCGGAGATGATCAGGAAACCCATCGCGCCGCCCGGCACCGTCGACATCACCTGCGCCAGTTGATGGGAAAAGCCCGATTGGGTCAGCGCCCAGGCCATTGCGGTCGCGCTGCCGATGATGATCAGAATCGCGCCGGACAACGCCGCCGTGCTGACCAGGATCGGGTACAGCCGGCGCCAGTCAAAGCAGCGGTAGCAGAGCAAACCGACGATGAAGGTGTAGGCCACGCCAATCGCGGCGACTTCGGTGGCGGTGGCGACGCCTTTGACCACCGCCGTGCGGATCACAAACGGTAGTGCCAGAGCGGGTAATGCGACCAGCAGCGAGTGACCGATTTCCTTGCCCGTGGCGCGTTTGCCGGTAGAGGCTTCGCCCTTGCGGTTCTTCCACCAGATCACCGCCGCCATGGCGATTGCGCCGACGACCGCCGGCATGAAACCGCCGGTGAATAGGGCGGAAATCGACACGCCGGTCACTGAACCGATGGTGATTAGCACCAGGCTCGGCGGAATGGTTTCCGACATCGCCCCGGACGCGTTGAGCATCGCCACCAGTTCGTTTTCATCCTCACCGCGTTTCTTCATTTCCGGAAACAGCGCGGGTGCGATTGCAGCCATGTCGGCTGCCTTGGAGCCGGAAATGCCGGAGATCAGGTAGATGGCACCGACCAGTACATACGACAGACCGCCGCGCACATGGCCAATCAGCGAGCACAGGAAACGGATCATCGCCCGGGCCATGCCCATGGCTTCGATCAAGGCACCCAGGAACACAAACAGCGGGATGGCCAGCAGGATCAGGCTCGCCATGCCTTCGTCCATGCGTCCGACCACCAGGGTCAGGGGCGTGGCGGTCATGGTCGACAGATACGCCACCGTGGCCAGGCCGAACGCGACCATGATCGGTACACCGATAACGATCATCGCCACCACTCCGATCATGAAGAACACGATCAGGTTCCAGTTGCCCATCAGCAACAGCGGACCTTCGGCCACCCACAGTAACGCCGCCAGTGAGGCCAGCATCGCCACGGACACGGAGAAATCGATCAGCCGCGCGCTGACCAGCAGGCGGGCGACACAGGTCATCAGCATCAGGCTCAGGCCGACCGCGATGGCGGACACGCGAAAGGCGTTGGGGATTTCCAGGGCGGCGGTGGTGATGATCCACTCGTCGCTCACGTACTCCCAGGCCGGCGTGAACAACAGCCCGATAAACGTGATGACAATCACCGCACCCAGCGTATCGACGAAGGCGCGTTTTTCCGCAGGCAAGCGCCCGATAAAAGAGGTAAGGCGCATGTGTTCGCCGCGCCGCATCGCCACCACCGAGCCAAGCATTGCCAGCCAGAGAAACAGCAGAGAGGCCAGTTCATCGCCCCAGACGATCGGCTGGTTGAGCACGTAGCGGGAGAACACATTGCAAAACAGCAAGGTGACTTCGACCACCACTAGCAACGCCGCGCTGCCTTCGGTCAACCAGCGTAGGCCGGTATCGAGGGCGCGACCGAGACGAAAAGTGGTTTGCCGTGGACTGAGTCCGTCATCAGGAGAAACGTCCGTCATTGGTAGTTCGTTTTTCATGACCTTGGCTCCGGCTTAGGACAATTGACCCGCGTACTGCTCGAGCAAGCTCCAGGCTTCGGTGCCGTACTTTTCTTTCCATTGGGTGTAGAAGCCTTTCGATTGCAGGTCGGTCCTGAACAATGAACGGTCGACTTTGTTGAAGGTGATGCCGTGGGCGGTCAGGGACGGTTCCAGGCTGGAGTTGAGGTCGATGACCTGCTGGCGCTGGATCAGCGCGGCGGCGTTGATCTGCCGGGAGACGATTTCCTGCACGTCGGCGGGCAGTTTGGGGAAGGTCTTGCCCGAGGCGACGATCCAGAAACCGCCCCAGATATGGTCGGTCATCGAGCAGTATTTCTGCACTTCATAGAAGCGCGCGGACTCGACTACCACCAAGGGGTTTTCCTGGCCGTCGACCACTTTGGTCTGCAGCGCCGAGTAGGTTTCGTTGATACTGATGCCAGTCGGTGAGGCGCCCAGGGCGCTGAACATCGAGGTCCACAACGGGCTGACCAGCACCCGCAGTTTGAAACCGGCGAGGTCTTGCGGCGTATTGATTGGCCGGGTCGAACTGGTAATCTGGCGGAAGCCGTTGTTCCAGACTTTTTCCATCGGGATCAAGCCGACCTTCTTGGTCTTGGCCCGCACGTACTCGCCGAGCTTGCCGTCCAGCGCGGCCCAGACACTGTCGTAGTCCTTGAATGCGAACGGCATGCTTTCGATGGACATCGCCGGCACGAGGGTCGAGAGAATCGCACCTGGCAACGGAATGAAGTCGATGGCCCCGGCGCGCACCTGGGACAGCATGTCGGTATCGCCGCCCATAGCGCCGTTGGCGTACACCTGCAGGTCCACGGCGCCATTGGTTTCAGCCTTGATCGCTTCTGAAGCGGCCTTCATCTGTTTGTTCAGCGGATGGGTGTCGGGCAGGCTGCTGGTGTAGCGCAACACAATCGGTTTGGTCGCGGCGAAGACGCTGGACGGCAGCAGGTTGGCGGCGAAGGCGCCACCGACGGTGACGCCGGCAGATACCAGGAATGATCGGCGACTGACAGTCTCGGTCAAGATACGGCTCATGATGTTCACCTTATTGTTTTTGTAGTTGTTCAAGAATCTACGATCGATGCTGATCCTTGTGGGAGCGAACTTGCTCGCGAAGAGGCCGTCAGACTCGATATCCATGTGACTGACCCACCGCATTCGCGAGCAGGCTCGCTCCCACAGGTGGGGGCGTGTCAGGCCAGTGCCACCACGGCTTTGGTTTTGATCAGTTCGTCGATTTCATCCTCTGCATAACCGCTTTCCTTCAGCACCTCGCGGGTATGCTCACCGAGCAACGGCGCATGACGACTGGTCGGCGGCACGGCGTTGTCCATGTCGGAGAAGTGAATCGGCAAACCCATGCCGCGCACCCGGCCTTCGGTGGGGTGTTCGGTCTCGACGACCATACCGCGTGCAATGGTTTGTGGATGCGCCAGCGCCGCGGCGATGTCCAGGACTGGCCCGGCAGGCAGGCCGAGGCTGTCGAACAACACCATCCATTCATGTGTGGTGCGCGCGACCAGTACTTCGTTGAGGATGTCCACCAGGGCCAAACGGTGTTCCATGCGCAGCGCGTTGCTGGCGAAACGCGGGTCGGCCTTGAGTTGCGGCACGGCCAGGGCTTCGACCAGTCGTTCGTAGTTGGCCTGGTTGGCGGCACCGATGTTAATCCAGCCATCGACGGTGCGGAACACCTGGTACGGCGCACTGGTGGAGTTGGCCGAACCCATTTTCGGCAGGATAGTGCCATCAGCGAAATACGCCGCCGCTGGCCAGTACATCTGTTGCAGGCCGGCTTCGAACAAAGAGGTGTCGACCATTTGCCCGAGGCCGGTTTTCTGTTTGGCGGCATAGGCGGCGCAGATGCCAAGGGCGGCGAGAATACCGGAGTTGATGTCGGCCACTGGCGAGCCGGCCTTGACCGGTTCACGCCCGGCTTCACCGGTCATGCTCATCATGCCGCTCATGCCTTGGGCGATCAGGTCGAAACCGCCTTTCTCACCAAACGGCCCGCTGCGCCCGTAGCCGGAGATGGCGCAGTAGATCAGGCCAGGATTGAGGGTTTTGAGGGTTTCATAGCCCAGGCCGAATTTTTCCATGGTGCCGGCGCGGTAGTTTTCCGTGACCACATCGGCATCCAGCAACAGGCGGCGCAACACATCACGGCCGCCGTCGGTTTTCAGGTTCAGGCCAATGCCGCGCTTGTTGCGGTTGACCACCATGAACGAGGCGGACTCACCGCTTTCCATGATCGGCGAGAAGCGGCGGGAGTCATCACCGTCCGGGACTTTCTCGACCTTCACCACGTCCGCGCCCATGTCGGCCAGCATCATTCCGCACACCGGCCCGGACATGATGTGAGCCAGCTCTACAACGCGCATGCCTGTCAGCGGTCCCATGTTATTTGCCCTCGAATTGTGGTTTGGCTTTCGCGATAAACGCGTTCAGGCCGATCTGAAAGTCGTTGGTGTCGTAGCAGGAATAACTGCTGTCGATCTGCTCTACGGTGGGGGCGACGCCGGCTTCCAGTTGTCGCGCTGCGTGGCGATGCCAACGGGCGACAAGAGGCGCGCCATTGATGATTCGCTTGGCGGTGGCGAGGGTTTCGGACTCGACCTCGGCATCGGGCACGACCCGGGTCACGAGGTTTTTCACGTAGGCGTCGCTGGCGTCGAGAATGCGACCCTCCAGCAGAATTTCCAGGGTCGTCGAGCGTCCGGCCAGCGCCACCAGCCCAGCCATTTCGTCATAGGACATGACCAGGCCGAGTTTGCCGACCGGCGCGCCGAAGCGGCTGGACGTGCCGCAGATTCGCAGGTCGCACAACGCAGCGATTTCCAGACCACCGCCCACGCACACGCCGTGGATCATGGCGATGACCGGGTGTGGGCACTCGACCACGGCGCGCATGGCTGTCGAGGTGATTTGCGCGTAGTAGCGGGCCTGGGGCTGATTGGCGCGTACGCTTGGGAATTCGCTGACATCGGCACCGGCCGCGAAGGCCTGTTCGCCGGCGCCACGCAACACCACGCAGCGTACGGAGGTGTCAGCAGACAGTTCGCTCATGACATCACCCAGGTCCTGCCACATGGACAAGGTCAGGGCGTTCATTTTCCCTGGGTGGCTGAGGGTGACGATGGCAATGGACGCTTGCCGTTCGATAAGGACGGTGGGCTTCATGATTGTTCCGCTGGCGTTGGCGTTGGCTTGGCCGACGACGCGGTTGCCTCCTGATTTATTGTTGTTGGATAGCGGCTGCTTAAAGCGATTGTTCGAGCATTGACAGGTAGTCCGCGGGTGATGCTTCACGCGGATTGGTCTTGTGGCTGTGATCGTGCAGCGCGCCCTCGACGACCCTGGCAAACAAGCTCTCATCGACCCCGATGTCGCGCAGGCGGGTTGGCAGGCCCAGGCGTCGGGTCATGGCTTCGATCGCGACGCCGATGTCGGCGCCGGCTTCAAGGCCCATGGCGTGGCGCAGTCGTTCAAGTTTTCGCTCGTTACGCACGGTCGGGGCGTTAGCGTTGAAGTCCACGACGGCCGGCAAAAAGATCGCGTTCAAGGTGCCGTGATGGAGTTTCGGATTGATCCCGCCCAAGGCATGGGACAGGCTGTGCACGCAGCCCAGTCCTTTCTGGAAAGCGAGGGCGCCTTGCATCGACGCGCTCATCATGTTCATTCGGGCTTCACGATCGCCGGGCTCGGAGGTGGCGCGCTCGATGTGTTCCCAAGCACGCCACAGGCCATCGAGGGCAATGCCATCGGCCGCAGGGTTGAAGGCCGGCGCCATGAACGTTTCGATGCAATGAGCGATTGCATCCATACCGGTGGCCGCGGTGAGCATCGGCGGCAGGCCGAGGGTCAGTTCCGGGTCGCAGATGGCCACGCGCGGCACTACATACGGCGAGATGACACCCACTTTGCGGCCATCGTCTAGGATCAGAATGGCGCCCCGACCGACTTCGCTGCCTGTACCGGCGGTGGTCGGAATAGCGATCAGCGGCGCGGTGGCCGAGGTGATGCGATCCAGTCCGCCTTCGATCACCGCAAAGTTTTGCAGAGGGCCATCGTGGGTGGCACAAACTGCTACACCCTTGGCCAGATCGATCGAAGAACCACCGCCCACGGCAATGATGCCGTTGCATTCACCGAGGCGGTATTGCGCGACAGCTTCACGCACCGCGTGTTCGTTCGGGTTGGGCGGGGTGGCGTCGAAAATTGTCGGTGTGAGGCTAGCACCAAGGGCGGCGATGACTTTCTCAACGATTCCCGCATTGCACACCCCGACGTCAGTGACGATCAGTGGTCGGGTGATGCCGGCGCGCTCGGCTTCAGCGGCCAGATGTTCCAGGCTGTCGTAGCCGAACTGGATTTTGGTGACGTAATTGATGAGGGACATGATTCACCACAAGTTATACAGGATTGTTATTGTTGCAATCGGCCCGGGGTAGGAGGGCTGTCGCTCTCAGGTAAACCCATTGCATTGCCTGGTTGTGGGGTGGACTATAGGGCCGTCGCGGCGAGCCCCGATACTGACAACTTTCGATACCTCTATAACTTTTAGTTAATTCTGATGACGCCATCACTGAACTCGATCATGTCCCGCCTGCACATCAAGCAACTGCGTTTGTTGATAGCCCTGGATGAGCACGGTTCCTTGCTGGGCGCGGCCAAACAGGTCGCGCTGACCCAGCCGGGTGCCAGTAAAGCGCTGCAAGAAATTGAAACCACGTTTGGCACCTCGCTTTTCACTCGCACTAACCGCGGGCTTGAGCCCAACGACGCCGGGCGCTCGGTCATTCGCTATGCCCGGTTGATCCAGACCGACCTCGCGCACCTGCGCGAAGAGATCATCGGCATCATGAGTGGCGAGGGCGGGCGGGTGTCGGTCGGCACCATCATGGGCGCCGTGCCGCTACTGACCACTGCGATCAGCCGGGTGATCGCCGACAACCCCAAGCTGTCCATCGAGATCGTCGAAGACACCAGCGCGGCCTTGCTCAGCCAGATTGACGCGGGACGCCTGGACCTGGCGATCTGTCGCACCACCATCAGCACCACCCCCTATCTCTATGAGAGCGCTGCTTTCGTCGAAGAAACCCTGGCGGTGATCGCCAGCACCCAACATCCGTTCGCCTATGCGCGGCAGCTGTCGCTCAAGGATCTGGTGGATTACCGCTGGGTGGTCTACCGCGCCAACATGCCCATGCGTTTGCTGCTGGAGCGCGAATTCCACGAGGCCGACTTGCGTTTTCCGGTGCATCTGCTGGAAACCACGTCGGCCTTCGCCACCCTGTCGCTGTTACAGGAAAACCCGACCCTGGTCGCGCTGGTGTCCACTGACGTGGCGAAGTTCTGCTCCGGCTATGGCTTTACCACCACGCTGCCGCTGCCTATCACCTCGCGCAGCGAACCCTATGAACTGGTGTCGCGTAAAAACGTGCCGGACTCGCCAACCGCCCGGCTGTTACGCGAGGCGCTGTTAAATCCGCAGTGAGGCTGTCGGGATACTGACTGGCTTTGGAGCCGTGCATTCGTGCAATTCAGGAAACTGTGATTTGAGTCAAGCGCGGTGTTTATCACGGATCGGCGCCGCGATACTTCGCCGGAATTTTGCCTGTCCCATAACTGGCCCATGGATGGCCACCGCGAGGTTAGAACAATGAATGTGTCCAACCGACTTGCGCTGTTGATTACCACCGCCGCGTTGCTCACTGCCTGTGGTGAGTCTTCCAAACTGCCCCCCCAGGGTTGCACAGAAAGCACAAGCTAAACCCCCAGTTGCGTCATAAATGACGCGTAGGCGCCACCGAGCTTGGCGCGACAGTTGTAGAAGTAAAAATCCGAACGACGATTCAGGATGCATCGTGAAACCTGGGCAGAACAAACCTGGCAATTTCTTCAACTACCTCTGCGATGGGGCGCTCGCTATGGCGCAGATGCAGGCCAACATGCTGTACACCTGCCTCACGTAATGCCTCTAGGTGTTCAATGAGTACGTCTCGCCCACAGCGTCCACCAAAGCGTAGTGGTGTCATCAGCGCATGAGGGGCGGCTTCAAGATCCAGATGCAGGAAGGTTATATAGGGTTTGTCACCACCCACCTCACGCCAGAGTCCAACGCGCCGACGATGTTCTTGCGGCGTTCCAGGATAAGCGAGCCAGCCATCCATATGCTCTCCAATCCAGTTGGGCGATTGTTGGCCAAGACCGGCAACCAGTAACGGAACGCGCTCTACACGCTGCGGCAGGAGTTGAGCTCCCTCCGGCAGACGTCCAGTGCCTTGGCTTTTCATCAATTCTACGGCACTGCGAAAATGCTTTCCCCGTTGGTTGTAGTCGACACCGAACAGCGGGTATTCCATAGGTCGATCGCCGCTAGCCACACCCAATAGCATCCGACCGCCACTCAGCTCGTCGATACTATTGGTCGCCTTGAGCGTTAACCACGGTTGTCGAAGTGGCAACACCACCGCAGCAGTACCCAGCATGATGTTTTTAGTGACGCCGGCCAGATATCCCAAGTAGGAAAAGGTTTCGAAAACTTGAGCTGCATCTCCAAAGTTTGGGTCATACATCGGCACATCACGTACCCAAAGTGCTCGAAACCCACTGGCGTCCGCCAATTGGGCCAGTTGAGTGTGTTGTTTCAAGTCAGGGACGCCAAAGGGCCGATTCTCCGCTACGCGTGAGTGTTGGCCTGCTTTGGACCAATCATTGTCCAGGGGCAACTCCAGTCCGATGGAAAAATTGGTGGAACCAAGCAAACGTTGAAAGTGTGAGTTCATAAGATCTCCTGTGGCTGCACAATGCAGAGCAGCGCTCTGGGTGAATGCGGACAGTATCGGCGGCCACGGTCGGGAGAAAAATGCATCAACAGGCACAATAGTTTTGATCTAAATGCACTATTGGACGAGTTGCTTTGTGGGGGGCAGGGAGCGATTACCGATAATGGGGGAGGGACTGGTGCGAACCACCCTACTACCTCAGTTTCCGGCGTACGAGCCTAACTGGCGTGGGCATGCTTTACATCGAACAGTTCCGCACGACACTCTCGTTGATCGACGGTGCGGAGCGGGCAATCGTTGGACAAAAAAAAGGGGCGTTTACCCGTTGCGGGCGAGTCCGACTACGTGCTGGGGATAGTGTCCTTCGCCGGGACGGTATGTGAATTCGCCAGACCTACGATTTTATCGTCCGGGAGCTAATTGAAAGCGGACGTCTGATACCGCTGCGGGAACAGTCGGGTGAACGAACTCGACCGTTCTCCGCGATATTCCGAGCTCACCGAGAGTTATCGGCTACGTCCCGGACGTTAATCGACTTTTATGATTCGCGAGGTGGTGGATCGAGCCCACAGCCCACTCATCGAGCGTCAAGCCTTCGAGTAGCGTGGGTAGTCGGTATAACCCTGGGCTCCACCACCATAGCTTAGTGCTCGGTCCGGTATCAAAAGCGGCCAGTCGTTGTGCAGGCGCTCAACCAGATCAGGGTTCGCGATGAAGGGCTCTCCAAACGCTGCGATATCGATCAACCCATCGCGCAGGAATTGCTCCGCACGTTCTTTGGTCATGCCCCCTGCAAGAACCAGTATTCCGTGGTAGTGGCTGCGAAATTTTTTCAGGAAGTCGCCTGGAATCGGCGAGCTGCCACGCGACAGCTGATCCATGAAATGGACGTAGGCCAATCCGCGCTTGGAAAGTTGGTCGGCGACATACAGGTAGGTCTCTTCGACATCCTCGTATAGCCCCATGTCGAACAGGCCACCAAAGGGCGACAGGCGTATGGCCGTGCGTTGCGCACCAATTCGATCAATGATGCTATCGACCACTTCGAGCAAGAAGCGCGAGCGGTTTTCAATGGTATCGCTGCGATACTCATCCGTGCGGTCATTGACCAGCGGGTTGAGGAACTGCTCGATCAGATAGCCGTTGGCACCATGCAGTTCAATGCCATCGAAGCCGGCATCAATAGCATTGGCGGCTGCCTGGGCAAAGTCACGGATAACCTCTTTGACTTCGTGTGTGCTAAGCGCGCGGGGTTTGGAGACATCGACCGGTCCGGGTTCGCCACGCTCAGTCATGCCCCAGGCCTGGGAGTTGCGGGCAATCTGAGAGGTCGAACTGACCGGCGCAATACCGTCTGGTTGAATGCTGATATGGGAGACGCGCCCGACATGCCATAGCTGCGTGAATATGACGCCACCGGCATCGTGGACCGCCTGAGTCACTTTTCGCCAGCCATTGATCTGTGGCGTGGTGTAGATGCCGGGGATGGCCAGAAACCCTTCGGCCGAGCGCGAAATCGGAGTGCCCTCGGTAATGATTAATCCGGCGCTGGCTCGCTGGCTGTAGTAAAGCGCAGTGAGGTCGTTGGCAACACCATCCGGCGCGCGCGCCCGGGTCATAGGCGCCATTGCGATGCGATTGCGCAGCGTCAACGCGCCGACTCGGCAGGGTTCAAATAATGAGTTCATGGGATCCCGTCCTTTCCTGATGATGCTCAAAAAGGTAGGCGCATTGATGCTGACTGATAATCCGACGTGGCTGAAAATGATCTGTGAGGCAATTTCACAAGTTAAATAGGTACTGCTCTAGTTTGATTGTTTATGAATTTTTTTCACAAGATCAGTGATTGATAATCCTATTATTCCGACATATCGCCGAGTGTCGCTTGTGATATTTTTTCACTAATCAATGAGTGGGAGAACGAAGTGGATAACAGAGCGGGCGAGATGCAGGTATTTGTGCGGGTCGTCGATGCCGGCAGCTTTTCGCAAGCGGCGCGTCAGATGCTGATGACGCCATCAACGATCAGCAAGTTGATTGTTCGTTTGGAATTGCGTCTGGGCGTTCGTCTGCTGGAGCGCTCGACACGCAAGCTGTCGTTGACTGATGAAGGACTTATTTACTACGAGCGCAGCAATGCATTGCTGGCGGAGCTCGATGATGTCGAAAGAGTGTTGGCACAAGGCGCACAGAAAGCACGCGGAACAGTGCGCATCAATGCGTCGGTAGCGTTCGGCACGTTGGCGATCGAACCCCATTTACCGGCCTTCTGGGAGGCTCATCCAAACATTCAGGTCAACCTGTCCTTATCCGATGACATCGTTGACATGTACCTGGATCGAACCGACATCGCCTTTCGGGTGGGTGTATTGAGTGATTCAACGTTGCGCGCGAGGAAGATTGGTATCGCTCGGCGCAAGATAGTTGCATCCCCGGGTTACCTGGAAAAGTACGGTGTCCCCGAAACCCTCGAAGACCTCGCCGAGCACAATTGCCTGAGCTTCAATTTCCGTCGCTCTAGTCCGGTCTGGCCCATGCACCAGGGCGGACGCATCATTGATCGCATCGTCCAGGGCAACCTGCAGGCCAACAATGGCGAGACCGTGCGGCGCATGGCGATTGCCGGTGTGGGCATTGCACGACTGGCTGACTTTCATATTGATGAGGACCTCGCCGCAGGACGACTGGTTGAGGTACTCGCACAAACCGGTCATGACTGCGAGGAAGTCCATGCGCTGTATCAGGGCGGGCAGCATGTGCCCCAGCGTATCCGGACCTTCCTCGACTTTATGGTACCGCGTCTGCAAGCCTTCATGAACCGCGGGTGAACCCGCTACTGTCGTCAGTCCTGGGATTCAACGACGGCCTTAAGGCGTTGCAGCCCTGCGCGATAGAGGGCCTCGAAATGCTCGACGACTTCAGTCTCTTCCGCGCCCTGAACGAGAAAGGTGCTGGACCAGGACGCCAGCGTCCCTCCTTTGCCATCGTCCTGCGCTGACATCGTGCCGACATAGTCAATGACTGGCGACGGGCCTTCCAGCAGGGCGTAGCTGTAATGTTTTTCGTCTTCGTCGAACGTGAGCAAGCGCTCGACAATGATCGCACCGTCGGCGGTTTTCAGGTGACGCAAACGTCCGCCATCACTGAGGGTGCTGCTGGCGATGACATTGAGCCAGCGGGGTAGCGAATCAAAGCCACCGAGAAGCGACCAGACTTGTTCAATGGGGCGTTCAATGGCAATCCAGACGTGGACTTCTCTCATGTTTTTACCTGTATTGGAGGAGGGCATTCAAAGAATGACTGATGTAACCAACCAGAGATTGGCGGCGCTGATCAGCAGGAAAATACACCAGGCCATGACTGCGACCGGGCGTGAGATAGCAAAATCACCCATCAGCGTTTTATCGCTGGTGAAACGAATCAACGGGTAAACCGCGAATGGCAGTTGCACGGACAACACCACCTGAGAAAGCACCAACAGATCGCCCACGGCGGCGTCGCCCATCCAGAGGATGCCGCACAGCGCCGGTACCATGGCCAGGAGGCGGGTGATCACACGCTGTTTCCACAATGAAACCTTCAGTTTCAAGTAGCCTTCAAGCACGACCTGGCCGGCGAGGGTGCCAGTCAGCGTGGCACTTTGGCCGGCCGCGAGCAGGGCCAGAGCGAAAAGCACCGCAGAGAGACCTACGCCCGTCAGGGGTGCCAGTAATTGATGGGCGTGCTCGATCCCGCCAATCTCAGTGTGTCCGCTATCGTAGAAGACGGCTGCGGCCACCAGCAGAATGGCAGCTTGCACGGCTGCCGCTATTGAAAGCGCGCGGATCGTATCGTTGGAAACCTGGCGCAGAGAGTGTTTTATCTGCTCGCCGTCGTGTGTGACGCTATTGGACCGGGCCAGTGATGAGTGCAGGTACAGATTGTGGGGCATGACGGTGGCGCCGATAATGCCTACCGCGATGAACAGCGCCCCTGGCTGAGCCATTGTGTGCAATGAAGGGATGAACCCCTGAAACATGGCGTTGGTATCGAGCGTGATCAGTGCCAGTTCAATGGCAAAGCACAGGACAATAGTCGCCACGAGGGGCAGAACGATTTTCTGTACTCGGCCATTGGCGGTACCCTTCAAGCCCAGGTTGATCAGTGTGCTGACAGCGGTCAGCACGATGCCGATGGTCAGTGGCAGGTTGAACAGTAATTTGAACGCCAGCGCTGCACCCAACACCTCGGCGATGTCGGTGGCGACGATGGCGATCTCCGCCATTGCCCAATGCGCGAGTGTGGCTTGACGGCCGTAGCGAAGACGACAGGTCTGGGCAAGGTCCTGACCTGTAACGACGCCCAGACGCAAGGCGAGTGTTTGCAAAAGCATGGCCGCCAGACTCGACAACACCACCATGAATAGCAGGCTGTAACCGAACTGAGCGCCGGCAGCGATACCGGTCGCCCAGTTGCCGGGATCCATGTAACCCACTGCAATCAACAGTCCGGGTCCCATCAGCAGCGAAAGGCGTCCAGGCACAGGCACAGGCACAGATGCTGGTTGGATGGCAGGCATCGCGGGGTGTTCCGACAACGAAGTCTGTGTCGTCATCGGTCAGTGGGTCCTTTGTGATCGGGCAAGCCGGGGCAGGCGTGCCAGCACCAGGGTATGAATGAACAGCAGCAGGCCGGCAACCGAGAGAATTTCCGATACTTTTCCGCTCCAAGCGTGGGCGGCCAGCAGACACACCAGAGCCGCCATCTGGGTCAACAGACGATGGGCCAGCGAAATCCGTGAAGGGCTCGACACCTTGAACAGGCGGCCGGGCCAAAAGTCTGGCCTGGCTCGCGAAAACGTTATTGCAGCGATGGCCACCACTGCATAGATCCAGACGCCGAGACCGGCGTCGCCTTCGGCCAGCGCCAAGCCAATGGCGCTGGCCGTGAGCAGCAGTGCAATGACAACGAACGCAACACGGCTATAGCTCATGGTGTTTCGCTCGAACCCATCGGTGCATCCACTCGCAACCGCAATACATGGAACGGCGGCTGGCTGTCATCCTCACCCGCATTGAGCAGTGGGTGGCGGTGCAGCTGATTAGCCGTGATGTAGAGCCATTCCCCCTGGGCGTCGAGCTCAACGCCGTCCGGCCAGGCGAGCAATTGATCGTCCTGGGCAAAAATACGGTAGCCGTCCGGCGACGCTATTCCGATCGCATTGTTCGCGATGTCGGTTACGTAGATGTTGCCCTCTGCGTCGACATCAAACCCATCGCAATGAGGTTTCTCGCACCAGTACTCAACGGCCTCGCTCAACGGTGCGATGCCCGCGGATTCTGCGAGGACTCCGGTTGATACCCGATAGACTTTGCGTGCGGACATCGAGCCGAAATAGACCCAGCGGCCCAACGGGTCGATCGCAATGGGATTGAGGCCGTAGCGGTAAGGAATGATCTCGCCTTCTGGCGTACGCAGGGAAAGGGCTTTTCCAGCAATCATCAGCGGCACATCTCCAGGCATCAACCCTGGGTAGCACTCAAGCGATCGCCATGAAAGACCTGTTTGCAGGTCGACCACAACAATGGCCGGAAAATCGCTTTCACCGCTGGGGTTCATCGTCATGTCCGCGATGTAAATACGCTGACGCCGCCAATCGATGACGAAATCCTGAGTGAAAGAACTTGGACGAAGCACGTTCTGCGGTAGCACGATCAGGCGGTTTAGGCGATCTTCTCGATCATTCCAGGCGATAAGGCGCGGCTGTTGGCCCGGCCCGCCCATGTCGAGTATCCAGACGATCCCCTGAGGGTCGGTGCGGATGCCGATCACTGCGGACATCCCGCGGCCATCCGCCCCGGGTTTACCCGCCCAGGTTTCATTAGGGTAAGCCTGATGCTCGCCGTCCTCGGCCACCGCACGTACGGAGATGTCCGGCGCGATAATGGCAGAGACCGACACCAGCACCCGCCCATCTGGCATCACCGTTGGATTACCCGGGCGCTCAACCGGGAACGTCGCAAAGATCTCCAGTTGATGGTTGTTCATGACAGAGCCTTGACGAAAGATGCCGCGGTGCCAGCGGTCGGATCAACGAAGATGATGTCGCTGGGGTCGCGTCGTGGTGTATCGACAGACACCATGAACAGCGGGTGCTCAAGGATCTCTGGCATACCGTGGATGGTGAACCTCTTGAAGAACAACATCTCGCCTAGACCGACTTAGAACGGTTCACGGTCGCCCATGAAAAACTTGGCACGCCCGGACATGACGATGAGGTACTCCTCACAGGTCGCGTGGTAGTGCGCAGGCGTAGGATGGTAAACACGGAAAACCCGGGCGCTGGCTTCGTCTTCGTCGGTTAGTCTTGAATCAACCAGCAGCGTGTCGGCGGTCTCGGGGAACGTCTTGACGATTGCATCGAGACTAAACGAGGCATGGGGTGCGGCCTCTACCGGTTTTTTTCGGGTGCTGGCTTCGGTCATCTTGAAACCCTCATTCAGGTGTCTTTTTCAGGAGGCACTGCGATGTTGTTTGTGGGCTCAGGATAAGCATTGGACTGATTGCGGAGAACGCTGCGGGGGAGCACAAGATTTGAGAATAAAAAAACAACTGTGTTTTGACCCGAGCGTTGGGGAGCGGGTTAAGCGCACCCCGAATCGCCGCTTCAGGGCCTTGTGGGATCAGGCCAGAACCGCCGGGCTCTTGTTTCGAGTGCTGCGATCACGATAGCCATCGTCGAGCCCAGTGTTACCTCCAGAAAACGCATGAGTCCTGTCTCCCAGATGGCCGAGCCCACATCCTTGCTCAACAGGATGATGACCGCAGTCCACAACCCAACCCGTCATTTTGGACGATTGGCGATGATCGCCGCAGTCACAGCTGTGACGATCATTAACTCGATAGAAGACGCCAAGTGCAACTGTTGCATGAGCATCTGACAGACGATTGCCAGAGTCGCGCCTAGCGCTGTGCCAATCACCCGATTACGGAACTCGGAAAAGGTGTCGCCCAGATTTTCCTTGCTGGTGATCAAGGCTGAGACTGGCGCCCATAACGGTTGATGGAGCTGCCGCAGGATGGCCAAACCAAAGGCCAGGCCCGCTGTAAGGGAGGAGCGAGCAGCGCACACAAACATGATACGGATTTGTGTTCTTCGCGATAGCTCGCTGACGACTTGACGAGGGAGTTCTGACATGCGGCGTCCAGCAACGGAGGAGTGACAGCGGCGCCACTATAAGTGCATCCGGAGCGACTGTTTTGCGAATTCAATTCCAAACAGCTGCGCCTGGTGATGCGTTTCTGACACCGGCTGCCTGCGGCATAGTGGTGAGTACTCACTATCGAGTCGAGCTGCGTCGGAGACACAAGATGCAAGTCAGAGCTGCTGTTCTAAGACACATGAATGTTAAGCCACCTTATGCCCAGAGCAAGCCGATTGTGATTGAGACAATCGAACTGGCGCCCCCCGGGCCGGGAGAAGTACTGGTGCGTATTCGTGCCGCCGGCCTTTGTCATTCCGACCTTTCGGTGATCAATGGCGACCGCCCTCGGCCGATGCCCATGGCGCTCGGCCATGAGGCTGCTGGCGTGGTCGAAGCGTTGGGCGAAGGGGTCCGTGACCTTGAGCCGGGCGATCACGTGGTCATGGTGTTCATGCCAAGTTGTGGACATTGCCTGCCATGCGCCGAAGGTCGTCCAGCCCTCTGTGAGCCGGGTGCGAAAGCGAATGCGGCCGGTACGCTGATCAACGGTTCAGTGCGTTTGAGCGATCCAGCTGGTCACGTGCATCATCATCTGGGGGTCTCGGCTTTTGCCGAATACGCCGTGGTGTCGCGTAACTCGGTGGTCAAAATCGACCGTGATCTGCCCTTTGTCGAAGCGGCGCTCTTTGGTTGTGCGGTGTTGACTGGGGTCGGCGCCGTGGTCAATACCGCGCAATTGCGGGTCGGTTCAACCGCCGTGGTGATTGGTCTTGGGGGCGTCGGCCTGGCGTCAGTGCTGGGTGCAAGAGCTGCTGGGGCGAGCAAAATCATTGCCGTTGACCTTTCACCGGAGAAGCTGGCACTGGCCAAAGAAGTCGGCGCTACCGCAGTGGTCAACGGCGGCGACCCGGACGCTGTAGAGCAGGTACTGCAACTGACCGGTGGAGGCGCCGACTACGTCTTCGAAATGGCCGGTTCGATCCGGGCACTCGATAACGCCATGAAAATGACCAAGCGCGGTGGTATGACCGTGACGGCAGGTCTACCGCCGCCAGGTTCGGCTCTGCCGGTCAATGTGGTTCAGTTGGTTGGTGAGGAGCGCACGCTCAAGGGCAGCTACATCGGCACTTGTGTGCCGCTGCGCGATATTCCGCGGTTTATCGAACTCTATCGTGATGGTCGCTTGTCTGTGGATCGACTGCTGAGCGGCAAACTCAAACTGGACGACATTAACGAAGGCTTCGACCGCTTGCATGATGGCAGCGCGGTGCGTCAGGTCATTGAATTTTGAGGAGTGACAGCATGGCCGATACAAACTTCCTGGCAACGCTCGACGACCCCACATTGTTCCGTGAGGCGAACTTCATCAACGGCCTATGGCTGGAGGTGGGTGAGGGGCGCAGCATCACCGTTACTAACCCGGCCACCGGCAAGGTACTGGGGCGCGTGCCTTCGTTTGGGGCCCATGAGACTGCCTTGGCTATCGCCGCCGCCAAGCGCGCGCAACCCGCGTGGCGAGCGCTTACCGCCAAAGAGCGCGCCGTAAAACTGCGCAACTTGTTCGAGTTGATGATCACTCACCGCGAAGACCTAGCGCGGATCATGACTGCTGAGCAAGGCAAGCCGCTGGCCGAAAGTCGTGGCGAGATTACCTATGCCGCGTCTTTCATTGAATGGTTCGCGGAGGAGGGCAAACGTGTGTATGGCGATACCATCGCCTCCCATTCAACGACCAGCCGCATCATTGTTCAGAAAGAACCCATCGGTGTATTTGCCGCGATTACTCCGTGGAACTTCCCGGCAGCGATGATCACCCGTAAGGCCGGGCCAGGTTGGGCGGCTGGTTGTACTGGTGTACTGCGTCCTGCCAGCCAGACACCCTTTTCGGCGATTGCCATTGCAGTGTTGGCCGAGCGTGCCGGTCTGCCAGCTGGTGTATGCAACGTGATTACCGGGCCGGGCAGTGAAATTGGCGGCGAACTGACCTCCAACCCGGACGTGCGCAAGTTGTCCTTTACCGGTAGCACCGAGGTCGGCGCCACATTGTTGGCTCAATGCGCACCGACGATCAAAAAGACCAGCATGGAGCTTGGTGGCAATGCCCCCTTTATCGTTTTTGACGATGCTGATCTGGATGCTGCGGTGCAGGGTGCGCTCGCGTCCAAGTACCGAAATGCCGGGCAGACCTGTGTGTGCGCTAACCGCCTGCTGGTCCAGGACGGTATTTATGATGCTTTCGCCGCAAAACTCAAAGTCGCCGTCGAAGCGTTGAAGGTGGGCAGCGGGTTTGAGGAGGGTGTGACGATCGGGCCGCTGATTGACGACGCCGCCGTGCGCAAGGCCGAGGAGCATGTCGCCGATGCCGTTGAGCGCGGCGCTTCTGTTCTGGTGGGGGGTGAGCGTCATCCATTGGGTGGCAGCTTCTATCGGCCTACCATCTTGGTGAACGTGCCAAGGGAATCCAAAGTGTTTCGCGAGGAGACGTTCGGGCCTGTGGCACCGCTGTTCCGTTTCAGCACCGAGGCGCAAGCCATCGAGATGGCCAACGACACCGAGTTTGGTTTGGCCTCGTATTTCTACAGCCGTGATATCGGTCGGATCATGCGCGTGGCCGAGGCACTTGAGTGCGGTATCGTCGGGATCAATGAAGGGTTGATATCAACGGAAGTGGCACCGTTCGGTGGTGTGAAGTCATCGGGACTTGGTCGTGAAGGCTCCAAGTACGGAATCGAAGACTATCTTGAAATCAAATACCTCTGCCTGGGGGGAATTGATCGCTGATAGGTTTGGGGAGATGGCCGTAAGGCCATCTCCTTTTTATTGAAT
Organism: Pseudomonas sp. ASL4; assembly: GCF_056680395.1. Taxonomy (NCBI): domain Bacteria; kingdom Pseudomonadati; phylum Pseudomonadota; class Gammaproteobacteria; order Pseudomonadales; family Pseudomonadaceae; genus Pseudomonas; species Pseudomonas sp. ASL4. Next base: position 2,828,224 of record NZ_CM155280.1, read on the forward strand.
TTAAAAGTCCAATTTCCTTCAAGTAACTCAGTAGCGTTCTCGTTTTAGTAAATCATTTTCTGTTGGTGTCGTGCTTTGCTAAAGCATTAGTGAATGCGCTTCACAAGTTATTGGTGTATAGGTGTTAATTCGTGCGGTAGAATTTTTGTATGTGCCGTGCTAGAGCTGCTGCTCTTGCTTTTTAGTCAACATTCTTTTCCCATTCATGCGGTTTATCTTCTCTCGGTGGTATCGGAAAATCCTTTCCTACTTGATCACTACCGAGAACACCACAAATGACTTACTTCAAAAAAACCGTTGCTCTGCTCGCCACTCTGGCAGCCCTTTCTACGTCCTTGGCAATTCATGCGGAAGAATCCGGTGCTTTTGTCGAGCGTAATAAATCATACGGTGAAAGTTCAAGCCAACGTTAAGTCTCCCGTTTCGCATCGCTGTCGGCACTTAATTAAATGAACTGAAGTTTTAATTCGGTCAATTCGTGGGTCATCGAATGATTTTTATTCAGTGGCCAACTGTGGAGAGTATTAAACATGAACTCGCAGACAACGAGGAAGTTGGCAACATCGTCCTCAGTCAAATCGAAGATTATCAAAGGCGTGGCTATATCCGCCGTCAGTCTTACGCTGACGGCGGCCTTGACCGGCTGTGGGCCGGACAACGCCGGCAGTACGCCGGTTGCACCGAGCGTGACGGTCAGTCAGCCAGTCAAGTCCGTGATTACTGACTGGGACAGTTTTACCGGGCGCTTCGAGGCCACCGACTCGGTGGACGTTCGTTCGCGGGTCAGTGGCTATCTGGAGAAGGTCGCGTTTCAGGACGGTGCCATCGTCAAGAAAGGCGATTTGCTGTTCGTGATCGATTCGCGCTCGTTCCAGGCCTCCGTGGTACAGGCTCAAGGCAAACTGGCCCAGGTGCGCTCGCAATTGTCCCTCGCCGAGCAGGAGTTTGCCCGGGCCAATGTCCTGATCGAATCCAAAACCATCGCCCGTAGCCTCTACGATCAGCGCTTGCAGGCGCGCCAGGCGGCGCAAGCTGAAGTCCTTAGCGCCGAAGGTGCATTGACCAATGCCAAGCTGGATCTGGAGTTCACCCGGATCACCGCGCCCATGAGCGGAAGGATCAGCCGCAAGTTGATCAGTGAGGGCAACTTGGTCAACGGTGGCAACAGCAGCGCAACGTTACTGACCACCATCGTGTCGCTGGATCCGATTGATATTTACTTTGATATCGACGAGCAGAACTACCTCAAATACCGTCGACAAGCTCATGCCGCCGCTAACCAGAGTCAGGTGCGTATTGCCTTGCCGGGTGAGGCCGAGCCGAGCATGACCGGGCGCATGGACTTCATCGACAACCGGCTCGACCCGTCCACCGGCACCTTGCGTCAGCGTGCCCGGGTCAGCAATAAAGACCTGCAGTTGAGCCCGGGGCAATTTGGCCGGGTGCAGTTCTCTAGCCAGGCGGCTTACCCGGCACTGTTGCTGCCGGACACCGCGATCAGCGTCGACGCAACCCGCAAAGTCGTCTATGTACTCAACCCACAGAACAAGGTCGAAATACGCCCTGTCACCCTCGGCAAACTGCATGACGGTTTACGCGAAATCTCCAGCGGTTTGCAGGAGCAGGATCGGGTAATCGTCGATGGTCTGCAGCGCGTTCGGGCTGGCGATACCGCGACGGCCCAGGATCGTGTGTTGGCTCAGGCCGCGAAAACCCCAGAAGCCCAGGGAGCGCCGCTATGAGCCTGGGACGCACATCCATCGAACAACCGGTGCTGGCGATTGTGCTTTCAATCGTCTTGATGATCATCGGTGGCTTGGCTTATCTGGTCTTGCCGACGTCCGAGTACCCGGACATCGCACCGCCCACAGTGGTGGTGACCGCGACCTATCCCGGTGCCTCAGCGCAGACCGTGGCCGAGACGCTGGCGATCCCGATCGAGCAGGAGGTTAACGGCGTTGAAGACATGCTTTACATGTACAGTCAGGCGACGTCCGATGGCAGCCTCAACCTAACCGTCACCTTTAAGAGCGGCACCGATGTCGACAAGGCCCAAGTGTTGGTGCAGAACCGTGTGGCGCTGGCCACGCCGCGTTTGCCGGAACCGGTGCAGCGCAGTGGCGTAACGGTGCGCAAGTCATCGCCGACGCAGCTGTCGACGATCTTCATCTCCTCGCCCAAGGGCACTTACGATCAACTCTACGTTTCGAACTTTGCGATCCGTAACGTCGCCGATGTACTCAAGCGTATTGACGGTGTCGGCGACATCAACCCGCTGGGCGCGCGCGAGTATTCGATGCGTATCTGGCTCGACCCGGAACGCGTTGCAGCCTTCAACTTGACCCCCGCTGATATCATCGCTGCGGTGCGTTCACAGAACACTCAAGTGGCTGGCGGCGTGATCGCCCAGCCGCCGGTGGCGTCCCAGGCGTTCCAGCCAAACCTGATTTTCGAAGGGCGTCTGAAGGAGCCCGCCGACTTCGACAACATTGTCCTCAAGTCGGGTACAGGTGGGCGTCTGGTGCGTCTCAAGGACGTGGCACGCACGGAAATCGCCGGGCTGGCTTACGTCAACAACACCTATTACTTGCGCAACCCGGCCATCGGTCTGCAAGTGCTGCAACGTCCCGGCGCGAACGCCCTGGCGACGATGAAAGTGGTCGAAGAGACCATGCAGAAAATCGGCAAGGATTTCCCCGAAGGCATCGAATACAGTATCGGTTACAACCCGACGGCGTTTATTGCCGACAGTATCGGTGAGCTGGGCAAAACCATCTACGAGGCGGTCATCCTCGTGGTGCTGGTGATCATGATCTTCCTGCAAGGCTGGCGGCCGTCGATCATTCCGATCCTGGCGATTCCGGTGTCGTTGGTCGGTACGTTTGCGGTCATGGCGATGCTCGGTTACTCGATCAACAACCTGACCCTGTTTGGGCTGGTGTTGGCGGTGGGGATCGTGGTCGACAACGCCATTGTGGTGGTGGAGAACGTCGAGCGACATCTGGCTGATGGCAAGAACCCGCTGGAAGCGACCATCGTGACCATGCAGGAAATCGGCGGCGCGTTGATCGCCATTACCCTGGTGTTGTGTGCGGTGTTTATTCCGACCGCGTTCATTCCGGGTATCTCGGGTGAGTTTTTCCGCCAGTTCGGGATCACGATTGCGGTGGCCACAGCGATCTCGCTGTTCAATTCGGTCACGCTGTCTCCAGCGTTGGCGGCGATGATTCTGCGTCGACATGATCCTGAAGCCCATCAGAAGCCGAAAAAAGGCGTCTTTGGTGTGCTCAAGCGTGCCGCTGATGGCTTCAACAGCGGCTTCCTGAAACTCTCTTCAGGCTACGCCGGCAGCGTGCGTGGCCTCGTGGCAAAAACTCCGTTGATGCTGGCGATCTACGCGGTGTTGATTGCCGCGACCGCTTATCTAATGGTGTCGACGCCCAAGGGCTTCATCCCGGTTCAGGATCGTGGCTACCTGGTGGTCATCGTGCAGCTCCCTGACGGTGCCTCTCTGGAGCGGACCAACGAAATCTCTCAGCAGATCGAGGCGATTGCCCTGGATGTGCCGGGTGTGGACCGAGTACCGACGTTCTCCGGTTTCTCGATGGTGACCGGTACCAGCTCATCGAACTCGGCCGGCCTGGCGCCAGTGTTCCAGCCGTGGTCCGTGCGTAAAGTGCATGGGTTGACGTCGGACAAGATCGCCGAAGTCTTGCGTGAACGATTGAAAGCGGTCAGCGGTGCAACGGTCATTGTCGCCACCCCACCACCGGTTCAAGGCTTGGGTAGCACGGGCGGCTTCTCCATGCGTTTGCAGGATACTGCCGGGCTGGGTACCGAAGCATTGGCCAAAGCAACCGACGACCTGATTGCTGCCGCCAACGCCACTCAAGGCATGACCGGCGTCTATTCACCGTTCTCGGCCCGGACGCCACAGGTGTTCGTTGAATTGGATCGTGAACGCGCCGAAATGCTGGGCGTGCCAAGCAGCCAGATCAACCAGGCCATCGAGACGTACTTTGGCTCGTCCTACATCAACGATTTCAACCTCGTCGGACGTACGTATCGAGTGACGGCGCAGGCGGACTTGCCGTACAGGGTCACGCCAGAGGATCTGTCACGGGTCAAGGTGCGCAACGATGCCGGTCAAATGGTGCCGATTGCCAGCGTGACGCGTCTGCATGAGGCGCTGGGTGTGGAGCGATTCCCGCGCTACAACCTGTTTCCTACTGCGGAAATCAACGGCGATACATTGCCGGGACTGGGTTCCGAGTTCGGGATCAAGACGATGGAACGTCTAGCTGATGAGACGTTGCCAGCCGGCATCACCTATCAGTGGACTGATCTGAGCTATCAGCAAACCACTGCCGGCAACATGGGCCTCCTGGTCTTCCCGTTGTGTGTGATTTTTGTCTACCTGGTACTGGCGGCACAGTACGGCAGCTGGAGTCTGCCACTGGCGATTCTGTTGATCGTGCCGATGTGTCTGCTAGCGGCTGCCGGTGGCGTACGTCTGATGGGGCAGGACATCAATATCCTGACTCAGATCGGTTTTATCGTACTGGTGGGACTGGCGGCGAAGAACGCGATTCTGATCGTCGAAGTGGCAAGGCAGCAGGAGAAAGAGGGGCAAGGCATCGTTGATGCGGTCGTCGAGGCGTGTCGTCTGCGATTGCGCCCGATTCTGATGACTTCGCTGGCCTTCGTCCTCGGTGTGTTGCCGTTGGTGATGTCTGAGGGCGCGGGTTCCGAGATGCGTCAGGCAGTCGGTTCGGCGGTGTTCTTCGGGATGATCGGCGTCACGCTGTTCGGTCTGCTGTTCACTCCGGTCTTCTATGTGTTGATCCGCCGAATGGCCGGTGGCGAGCGTCAGGCACAGTCTAAAACCAACCATTCTGAACAGGGTGAGGCCCATGAATAATTATCTCAGCGTTCCAGGCCTGGTACTTGGGGCCGCGCTACTGAGTGCCTGCGCCTCGCCGGTCATGCCGCCCAAGAGCGACTTGCCGGTCGACAGTTTCGTCAACGCTCAAACGGCTGTACCCGCCAGCGTGACAGACAATTGGTGGAAGCTTTATCAGGACCCGTTGCTCGACCGTTTGGTGGAGCGCGCCCTGGGGGAAAACCTTGACCTGCAGATTGCGTTGGCGCGGATCGATGCTGGGCGTGCACTGCGCAACATCGCCGGAGCTTTCGGCAGCCCTCAGATCGATTTGGGGGCGAGTGTCGCTCGTCAGCGTATCTCGGCGGATCAGGCGGGTTTCACCGACTCGCTGATCACCGAGCCGACCTCATTGGGGTTAAGTGCGGCCTGGGAAATCGATCTGTTCGGCCGTATCCGTGAAGGTGTGCGCGCTGCCGACGCCGACCTCAACGCGACAGAGGAAGAGGCGCGGGGTGTGCGTGTGGCGCTGATCACTGAAGTGGTCCAGACCTACGCCGAAGCGCGAGGGCTGGAGGAGCGCTTGGCGATCGTCAAGCAAAGTGCGGCCAGCCAGGCTGAGACCTTGCAGCTGACTGAGCAGCTGTATGCGGCGGGGGACAGTCCTGAAGCGGATTTGCTTCGCGCACGTTCGCAGTCGGACTCCACAGCCGCCCAAGTGCCAGCGCTGCAACTGAACTGGCAACGTTCGCTGCATCGCTTGTCGGTGCTGCTCGCCCAGCCGACCGAGACGCTTTATCAGCAGTTCAAGGAGAGTCCGGCGAAGATCTCGACGGTGTCGTTGCTGGACGCCGGTACGCCTGCGGATCTGTTGCGTCGGCGTCCTGACATACGCGCCGCCGAAGCACGCTTGATTGCGGCCTATGCGCGAGTCGGTGTGGCCAAGGCGGATCTGTTGCCGCGCTTGAGCCTGTCAGCGGCCCTGGGGTCGTTGATTGACGGTGTGAGCGCCGCCAATCTGGCCAGTTCGACGTTCTGGTTGGCCGGGTTGAATGCCAGTGTGCCGGTGTTTGACGGCGGACGTCGGCGCAACGTGGTCGATCTTCGGGATGCCGAGGCGCGGCAGGCGTTGCTGAGTTATCGACGCACCGTGTTGACGGCCGTTTCCGAGGTGGAGTCAGCGCTGGCTGCAGCCCAACGCAATGCCGAACGTCAGACTTTCCTGGCCAGTGCGGCCAGTCAAGCCAGCTCAGCTGCCGAGCAGATTCAGCGAGCCTGGCAGGCGGGTGAGACTCCGTTCCTTGATGTGTTGCAGGCTCAGCGGGTGCAACTGGCTGCGCAGAATGCGCTGTCCCAAGTGAAGACCGCACAGTGGCAGAATCAAGCGGCGTTGGTGAATGCGCTAGGGGGATAGGTATGTAACGACAATTTAAGTAAGTTGCGGGCAAGCCCGCCCTCACAGGTTATGAGATGCCTGTAAGGGCGGGCTTGCCCGCAATGGCGAAAACAAGCAACGAGGTTCAAATTTTGTCGATCGGCACACCGTGATTGTTTTTCCACATCAACACCAGGGCACTGGCAACGACCGCGACAACGATCAAATAGATATTGAACATCCAGCCAATGTTTTCCGAGTACAGCCAGGTCGTCAGATAGGAGGCTGTACCACCGAACACCGCGACGCCCAGAGAGATACATACCCCAAACATTCGAGTGCGATAGCGAGTCGGAATTTGCTCCGAGATCGAAGCCGGTTTGCAACCGGTGATAAAGGCCACCAACAACAAGCCTGCAGTCTGTGCCACCATCAAGGTCCACGGTTCGCTGGAAATCAAACCCCACAACGGGAACAGCGTGGCGGCAATCCCCAGCAAGGAAATCAATGCTGAAATCTTCCGCCCCCAGAGATCCGATATCCAGCCGGAGATTGGCAGGAATACCAGGTAGATGACCTGCGCAAGACAGCTCATGGTAAACGCACTGCGTGGGTCCATGCCTTTGACACTGATGGCGTAGATCGAGGCCGAGGTGACCCATGTGTAGTAGGTCAACGTGGCACCGGCTTCATACAGAAACAGACGAACGCCGTGCTGGATGATCTTGCCACGACTCCAGGCTGGTGCTGTCGATTCACCGCCAGCGCTTGGCGAGTGTTCGCTTTCCATCATGTTACGACGCAGCCACAAGGCGAAGACGGCCAACAGGCCACCCGTCGCGAAGGGAATACGCCAGCCCCATTCCTGCATCTCGCTGACGGACAACAGTGACGTCAGCAGCGCCATGTAGAACGTCGCCAGCAACGAGCCGCAGCCCACCGCGATAAACACCGTGCTTGACCACAGTCCTCGGCGTTTCGGCGGCGCGATTTCAGCAATGTAGGCGTAGGAGGTGGTGGTTTCACCTCCATGCGCAAAACCTTGTACCAACCTGGCCAGCAGCAAGAGTCCTGAAGCCCAGCTGCCAACCGAATCATAAGAGGGAATAAAGGCGATCAGCAGGCTCGCGCCAGCCATCAACAACATGGTACTGAGCAACACAATGCGCCTGCCCAGCTTGTCCGCCAGGATGCCGAAGAAGATGCCGCCAATAGGTCTCAATAGAAATCCCGCGGCAAATACCGCGAGGGTGTTCAGTAATGCAGAAGTTGCGTTGCTTTTATCGAAGAGTGCGGCGGCGATGTACACCGACGCGACGGTATAAATAGTCCAGTCAAACCACTCCAGCAAGTTGCCGACGCCAGTGGCCATCAATGACTTTCTGCGCAGGGAGGTACGTGTTTTGGCCTGTCCGGTCGAGTAATCGGACATGGTCTCGGTGATGTTATTCATTGTTGGCTCCGAGATACTTCATAAACCACGGGGTGTGGTCGGTGGAGGTGAGTTGCGTGAGGCTCCCTGAGGAAAAGAGGTGTCCAATACGACGAAAATACTGGAGCGAAGCTTGCCCGCTATGGGGTAAACCTCGCTCCTGAAAGGTGATCAGGCCTTCATATGTGCCAGTGCCACTTCCTCGATACCGGCGGCATCCAGCTTGTAGTGCTGATACAGGTGTGTCGGCGGAGCAATCAGGCTGTATTCGTCGTAGATACCGTGGCGCTTGAGCTTCACGCCGACGCCTTCGTCCGCCAGGACTTCAGCCACAGCCGCACCCAGGCCACCGAGCACGTTGTGCTCTTCGACGGTCATCATGCGTTTGCTGCGAGCCGCGGCGCGCAGGATGGCGTCACGGTCGATCGGCTTGATCGAAGCCATGTCGATCACACCCACCGAACGACCTTCTGCATTCATCTTGCGAGCAGCGGCGAGTGCCGGATGCACGGTGATACCGCAGGCGATGATGGTCAGCTCTTCACCTTCGATGTGCTCGTGGGCCTTGCCGAATTCGAAGACAACACCGTCCTCGTAAACGATCGGATCGCGACCGCGGCCGATGCGGAAATACACCGGTTTGTCGTAGGTGGCCGAGGCTTTGATCGCGGCGACCAGTTGTGGGCCATCGGCCGGCGACACGACCGCCAGGTCAGCGATTGAGCGCATGGTGGCGATGTCTTCAGTGGCGTGGTGCGAAGTGCCGTAGAAGCCTAGAGAAATACCCGTGTGGTGACCAATCAACCGTACCGGTTGCGCCGAATAGGCGACGTCCATGCGGATCTGTTCGCAGCACAACAGGCCGAGGAACGAAGCAAAGGTCGCCACGAACGGCATCACGCCACAGGTGGCCAGGCCCGCGGCGGCGGTCACCATGTTCTGCTCGGAGATACCAAACTGCAGGTAACGCTCAGGGTAGCGGCTGGCGAACTTGTTCAGGCCGTTGGAGTACTGCAAGTCAGCGGAGCCGGCCATCACCGGGTAGCCGGCTTCGGTCAGTTCAATCAGCGCGTCGGACAGGTAGGACAAACCCGGGTTGAGCGCGTTAAGGCCACGGTACTGCCAGGAATTGGGGGAAAGAGGGGCGTTCATGTTCAGATCTCCATGGCTTCAATTTCAGCGATAGCGCGTTTGGCGTCTTCCGGGTCGAGGTAACCGAGGTGCCAGCCGGGTTCGGTTTCCATGTAGGAAACGCCTTTGCCCTTGACGGTTTTGGCGATGATGCACACCGGTTTGTCGCGGGTTTCATCGGCTTTGACACGACGCAGGGTTTCGGTCACTTCGGCAATGTTGTGGCCGTCGATGACGTGCACTTCCCACCCGAAGGCGCGCCATTTTTCGTCCAGCGGTTCGATGCCGATCACGTCGTCGACCGAGCCGTCGAGCTGGAAGCCGTTGCGGTCGACAATCGCGATCAAGTGCCTGGCTTTGTGGTGGGCAGCGCTCATAGCGGCTTCCCAGACCTGGCCTTCCTGCATTTCTCCGTCTCCGAGCATGACGAACACGTCGTAGACTTCGCCGGTGAATTGCTGGGCCAGGCACATGCCCAGACCGCCGGAGAGGGCGTGGCCGATGGAGCCGGAAGAGAAATCGATGCCGGGCACTTTGCGCATGTCAGGGTGATCGCCCAGAGGGCTGCCCAGGCGGGTGTATTCATCGAGCCACTCCTTGGGGAACACGCCAAGGTCCGCAAGAATCGGGAACTGGCCCACGGCAGCGTGGCCCTTGCCCATCAGGAAACGGTCGCGGCCCGGCCACTTTGGTTCGTCGGGGCGAATGGTCATCACGTCGTAGTACAGCGCGGAGAACAATTCGGCGGCGGAAAACACCGAGGTGTAATGGCCGGTCTTGGCGATTTCAATCAGGCGAATGGTTTCTAGTCGGACGAACTTCGCCCGGTCTTTCAACTTGAGAACGGTCTCGGTGGAAGGCATAAAATTGCTGGCTTTCCATTGCTCGAGTGTTTTGCGGGGTGTAGACATCTCTACCTCCAATCACAGGCATGAAGTTGTTGAAGTTGAATTTCAGTGGCGGGGCTTGAGCATCAACGGGGTGGTTATGGGGGCAATCGTCGATGTTTCAGTGAGGACTCAGTGGGTCAACCCTTCGAGCGCACGCATCGCCGCGATCAGTTCATCGCACGTCAGGGCGCCGCCCGAAACGGAAGCAAAGTTGCGGGCGTGAGGGGCCTTCAAGGTGGGTTCGGCCACTCGCCTCAACACCGAGTCGTCGACGCTGAGAACGCCTAGTTCGGTCAAGTTGCGTGGCAAGCCGATACGTTGATAGAACCTCAACATATCGCCCACGAGTTCAGCGTCGCGGTCTTCCAGAACCAACTGCACCAGCAAGCCATACGCCACTTGCCAGCCATGAACCTGCTGTTGCGCTCCAGGGATTTTCGATAAGCCGCGGGTCATCGCATGGGCAATGGACAGACCACCGCTCTCGAACCCCAGGCCGCTCATCAACAGCACCGCTTCAATCAAGTGATCGAAGGCCACCGTCACCTCGCCTGTACCGGCCTGGGCCAGTGCCGGTTCGGCGTACTTACGAATGACGTGGTAGCACTCGCGTGCCAGCACCAGCCCCGACAGCGCCGGGCGTGCGCCGAACATGTTCACGCCACCAGATTTGTAGCACTGCTCGGCTTCGAACTTTTTGGTCAGCGCATCAGCAATTCCCGCGAGCAAAAACTGACGCGGTGCCTGGGCAATCAACGGGGTGTCCACCAGCACGTAGCGTGGGCTAACCAGCAAGTGGCCCACTTCGCTCAGTTGATGATGTGCGTCGTAGACCACGTAGTTTTTGGAGGTGGGTGCATCGTTGGAAGCCACGGTCGGCATGGTAATCAGTGCGCAACCCGAGGTGTGGGCGAGGGCTTTGCCGGCGTCGATGCACTTGCCGCCACCGACGGCCAGGATCATGTCGAATTCGATTTCTGCGGCGGCCAGTCTCAGACCGGCAATCCCGTCGGCGGTGATTTCGCCGTCGAAGGTGATGTAGTGCAACTCGACGTTGGATTGCGCACAAGTATCATCGAGTCGTTGTTGGATCAAGCCCAGCACATAACTGTCGATGACCACCACGGCCTTGCGTCCGCAGTGCACCAGGTAGGTACCCGCCTGAGCGAGTACTTCAGTGCCCTGGACGTAGCGACCGGGCGAACCGAAAATCAGATTCATACAGTACCTCTCACTTCACGGCTTATTGTTATTCGAGGCCCGGCGCCAGGTTGCCGAGTTCACGATCTTGTTGTGATGCATGATATATCATGTTTTTAGGCGGTCAAGGGTTCATTCGACCAGATGACATCAGGCGATCGAATATCCGCCGTCTACCGGCAACGTTGTGCCCGTTACGTAGCGTGCGTTATCAGATACCAGGAAGGCGATCACGTTGGCCACGTCTTCGGGGGCGCCCCAACTCTTCATCGGGATGCGCGCCATGATCCCTTCCGAGCGGACCGGGTCTTCGAACGCTTTACGCGACAGGTTGGTCAGAATCCAGCCTGGCGCCACGGCGTTGGCCCGCACACCATCGGTTGCCCAAGCCACCGCCATGCAGCGGGTCAGTTCGCAAATGGCCGCTTTGCTCGAAGCGTAGGCCGGAGTTTTTGCCGAGCCGAAAATCCCCCACATCGAGGCGAAATTCACCACCGCACCGCGTGCGACTTTCAGGCCGGGCAGGGCCGCGTTGGTGATGCGCAACACGGCCGTGAGATTGACGTCCATGACGCGACTGAAGCCGTCCAGTTCCCACTCGCGAGTGTGATCAATGATGCCGGCGGCGTTGACGATTGCATCGACTCGCTCGAACGGCGCGAAGAAGCCATCCACTGCTGCGTTGTTGGTCACGTCCAGTTCCTGATAATGGATACCCTCAATGCGTTGCTCGGGTTCGCCGAGCCCCACGGTGAAAACTTCATAGCCGTCAGCGTGCAGGCGTTGCGCAGTGGCGAGGCCGATGCCGGAGCCGCCGCCGGTCACGATTGCAGTCTTTTTCATGGTTTTTCCTTACGTCTAGTGGGAGAGCGTTTAAACGCCGGTTTTGGAAAACAGAAACTCGGCCAACAGATCGATCTGGCCAGTGATCATGTGCGCGCCTTTATGGATGATGCAGCCACGCTCAGCGGCGGCGCTCAGTAGTGGGGTGATGTCCGGGTTCATCACCACTTCGCCGACCACCGTGCCGGGGGCGAGCGTCTCAATGGGCAGTGGCAGCGGGTCCTCGGCTTTGAGGCCCAGCGCGGTCCCGTTAATCACTACATCGAACCCCGTCGCGTCGGCGGGGCCCGCATTGATCTGCCGATCAGGGAAAAGCTGCCGCAGTTCGCGCGCCAGTTCTTCGGCCTTGGCCGGTGTGCGGTTGCTGATCACCAGTTCCTGGATATCTTCGGCGAGCAACGCATGGGCGATCCCGGTAGCGGCGCCACCTGCGCCCAGCAACAGCACACGTTTGTTGCTCAGGTCATGGCCTTGCTTTTTCAGGCCGCCGACAAAACCGTCACCATCGAACATGCGCCCGCTGAAGCGACCGTCGGGCAGTCGCTTGGCGACATTGCAGACCTTCAACAGATTGGCGGTACCCTTGAGTTCATCGCACAATTTCGCCACTTCCAGCTTGTGCGGAACGGTGACAATCACCCCCGCCAGGTTTTCTATGCCGTGCAATCCTTCCCACGCCGCGGCCAAATTGGCCGGTGACACTTCCCAAGGCACCAGCACCCCGTCATAGCCGAGCCGCTCCAGCAGCGGGTTGAAAAACTCGGGGGTTCGCAGGTGTTTGGCGGGGTAGGTGAGGTGCACCACTACTTGGGTTTTACCGCTGATAGGCATAACGAAATTCCTCTTTTACGAATGGGAGGCGGAGGCTGGCAATGCCGAACGTCCAAGGATCATGTCTGCAGCTTTTTCACCGATCATGATCGAGGGCGCATTGGTATTGCCGGAGATCAGGTTGGGCATGATCGAGGCGTCGACGACACGCAGATTGCGCAGGCCTCGAACGCGCAGTTCCGGGTCGACCACCGCCATTTCGTCGTCACCCATCTTGCAGGTGCCTACTGGGTGGTAAACCGTCTTGGCACGCTGGCTGATGTAACTCAACAGCGCCTCATCGCTGCGCACGCTTGGTCCTGGAAACACCTCTTCACCGGTGTATTTGCGCATTGCCGGTTGCGCGAGAATTTCCCGGGACAGGTTCAACCCTTTGATCGCTACTCGACGATCTTCCGGGTGGGCGAAATAGCGTGGATCAATGCGGGGCGGGGTCTCGGCCTTGCTGTCGGTCAGGCGGATTTCGCCGCGGCTCTTGGGGCGTAACACGCAGGTGTTGATGGTTGCGCCAGGCTGTTTGATGGTGTCCTGGTCAAGGTCGAAAAACACGATAGGCACGAAGTGCATCTGTGCATTGGGCCGCTCCTGTGCGTTGTCAGTGTTGACGAATGCGCAGGCCTCGGTGACGTTCGAGCTGACAGGACCGCTGCCAAACATCAAGTACTGTAGGCCGTTCTTGACCGTATTGAAGGCATTGTCCTGGCCGTAGTAACCGTACTTGCCGTGGCAGTAGGCGATGGTGCCGACTTCCGCGTGGTCTTGCAGGTTTTGCCCCACGCCGGGCAATTCATGCAGCGACGGAATGCCATGACGTTGAAGTTCTTCACCGCGTCCGATACCGGACAGCATCAACAGCTTTGGTGACTGAATGGCGCCTGCGCTGAGGATCACTTCTTTACTGGAACGCGCCTGTACCCGTTGACCTTTGTGGATGTACTCGACTCCAACGGCCTGATCACCTTCGATCAGGACTCTTTGCACCGTGGCGTCTGTAACGACCGTCAGGCGATCGGATTTTTCCGCTGTCCGCAGGTATGCCACGGCCGCGCTGCAACGACGATTGTTGCGCGCGGTAATCTGATTGAAGCCGACGCCATTCTGACGCTCGCCATTGAAGTCCGCAGTAAAGGGAATGCCGGTTTGCTGCGCGGCCCGCACGAACCCACGGGACAGTTCGCACACCTGCTTAAGGTCAGAGACACCCAGCGGACCACCAGTGGCGTGGTAGCCATTGTCGAATCGTTCGTTGTCCTCGGCACGTTTGAAGTACGGCAGTACTTCGCGAAACGCCCAGCCATTGCAGCCTGTACGGGCCCAATCGTCGTAATCCTCGTGCTGGCCACGGATATAGATCAGTGCATTCACCGAACTTCCACCGCCCAGCACTCGGCCCTGAGGAAGAATGCGCTTGCGTCCGTCCATGGCCGTTTGTGGTTGGGTTTCATGGCGAGAGAGCAGTGGACTCGACAGCAACCGGGTGAAGCCGGCGGGAATGTGGATCAGTGGATGGGTATCGCGTGGACCGGCCTCAATCAGCAGAACGGAGGCCCCGGCTTCGATCAGACGACCTGTTAACGCGCAGCCTGCCGAGCCACCTCCAACCACAACATAATCGTGCATGCCTTCCTCCAAACGGTGTTGTTCTTGTTTTCATGTATCATATATCTTCGTGCCCCCCAAGCGTCAATCCCGGTTTTGTGTGCCGTGGTTTTCGCAAAAAAAAGCTGTTGGTAGTCGAAATTAAATATGATATATCCTAAATCGGGCGAGGGATGAGTCTCTCGCAAACGTCCTCAAAGCAATAAAAAAAGCCTCCCCGACGAGGCCAGGATGATGATGACCATGACTCAAATGTTTGCTGCACCCGGCCGCTACATCCAGGGCTACAAAGAACTCGATCGACTGCACAGGCATGTGGCCTGGTTCGGTCGACGGTTTCTGGTGATCACCACTCGGGGGCGCCTCGACAGTCTGAAGCAGACACTCGTTGCCAGTTTCGACGCCGAGCACACTCAACTGCACTATGGGATTTTTGCCGGTGAGGTGACCCGCGAAGAAATTCAGCGGCTCACCGCGAGCATCAACGCCCTTGAATGCGACGGGGTGATCGGGGTGGGTGGCGGCAAGGTGCTGGACGCTGCGAAGGCCGTCGCCAACCAGGCCAGGGTGCCGCTGTGCATCGTGCCCACCATTGTCTCCAACGACGCCCCCACCAGTTCCCTCTCGGTGCTGTACACCGAAGCGGGAGCGTTTGATGACGTCCTTTTCTATGAGCGCAGCCCGGATGTGGTGGTGGTCGATACCTGGATCATCGCCCAAGCTCCGGTGCGCCTATTAGTGGCCGGAATGGGCGACGCACTGTCGACGTATTTCGAAGCACGCACCTGTGTCGAGTCGGACCGGGACAATTTTCTCGGTAACGCCGGTGCCGGGATGAAGGCGGGCGGCGGCGGTGCCAAGTCGACGCTGACCTCAATGGCCATCGCTGAGCTGTGTTATCGGGTACTGCTGGAGGATGGCCTGCAAGCCAGACGCGCCGCGGAAAACCAATGCGTGACCAAAGCCTTCAACCGCGTGGTCGAAGCCAATGCGCTGATGAGTGGCATCGGCTTTGAGAGCAACGGCGTGGCGACAGCCCATGCGGTGTATTGCGGGTTCAGTGAACTGGGTGCCCGGGCGACGATGTACCACGGCGAGTACGTAGCCTTCGGCGTTCTGGTGATGCTGGTGCTGGAAGGCAAATCCAGTCGCGAGTTGGATACGGTGCTGAGGTTCTGTCTGAGTATCGGTTTGCCGGTTACCTTCGAAGACCTGAGCTTGGCCGATATCACCGCGCAAGAACTCGATTGCGTGGCGCGCACTGCTGCCGACCCCAATCAGACCAGCAAGGTCGAACCGTTCGAAGTCACTTTCGATGAAATGAAATCGGCCCTGATCGCGGCGAGCGATCTGGGCGAACTCTATAAAAAAGGCGGGTCGTTGCTGGTCGGTTGAGACTGTTGGCAGCGCACTTTCCACAGCCAAAAGGTGATCTAATGAAAGCATTTCAGGCAAGTCTGCCGTTGACCCTGGATTTCGAAGTCGGGGCGATCAAGCGCATGGGTGAAAAGGTCGAGCCGTTCGGCAAAAAGGTTTTTTTGATGGTTGACCCGTTTCTTCAGGGCAGTGACCTGGTGGCGCAAATTTCCGGCAGTTTTACCGAACGCGGCATTGAGTTTGTCGAGTTCTACGACATCGTGCCCAACCCTCGACATACCACGATCGATCGTGCGGTCGAGCTTGTTCGCAATGCAGGTTGCGATGTGGTGGTGGCGGTGGGCGGCGGCAGCGCTATCGACTCGGCCAAAGCCGTAGCTTTCGTTGCCGTTCATGGCGGAAGCTGTTGGGACTATACCGAGCGCCTGGGCGAGGCCGTAACCCGCCCGAAAAGCCGTGGGCTGCCATTGTTGGTGGTGCCGACCACTTCCGGCACCGGCACCGAAGCGACCCCTTTTTCGGTGATCAATAACCCCGGACTGGGTCTCAAATGTGCCATCGTCAACCCGTTCATCTACCCCGATGTCGCGTTGATCGATCCACAGATTCTGGTTTCGAAACCGCCGAAGCTGACCGCGTTGACCGCTGTCGACACCTTCTGCCATGCGCTGGAAGCGTACATCAGCATCCACTGCACGCCGTGGGTGGAAATGGTTGCTCTGGAGTCGATACGTTTGTTCGCTGCCAATGCCCTGCAGTGCGTAAAGCACGGCGATGACCTGGAGGCCCGCGCACGCATGGCCTTTGCCTCGACCCTCGGCGGCATGGCGATAGCGAGTGCCGGCGTAACGGTTTCCCATGCCCTGGGCCAACCGTTGGGGGCAATGACTGATGCGCCGCATGGCGGCACTGTCGCGGCCAGTACGCCTTATGTCATTGGCTGGACGCTGCCGGTATGTGCCGAAAAGTTCGCGCGGGTGGCCGGGATTCTTGATCCGTCGACGCTGGGCCTTTCCGAGATTGAACGCGCCGAGTGTCTTCCCGACATCTTGAAAAAACTGTTCAGTCAGTTGGGCGTGACCGACACTTTCCGCAGCTACGGTTTGCGCCCGGAGCAGATCGATGATTTCGCCCAGACCGTATGGACCAGTTTCAACCAGGACTTGGCCTGTCATCCGAAACAGATCAACAGCAAAGAGGAGGTTGCCGACATAGTGAGAATGTGTTTCTAACCGAAGTTTCTGTCACGAAGTTCTAAAGAATGTTGTTTGACCGACCCGTCAGTTGGGTTGGCGGGGTTTTGCATGCTCGAAAAACACTAAGACCAACAATAAAAATAGTTTCGGGAACAATAATAATGACCAATAAAACGATAGTTGCCGTCGGACTTTTGAGCGCCTGCGTATTACCGGGTGCTCATGCAGCTAGTTACTCGCCGAATAATTTTCTGCTGGGGGACTGGAACGGTGAACGTACTCGCTTGCACGAGCAGGGCGTGGATTTCCAGCTAACTTACGTCAACGAACTGGCCTACAACACCCAGGGCGGCGACGAGCACAAAGGGACTTACAGCGATCAGCTGATGGTTGACACCAGTTTCGATTTGCAGAAGCTGTTCGGCTGGCGGGGCGCGAGTTTTCGTATGACCCTCAGCGATCGTAACGGCGAAAGCCTGACGGCCGAGGCCGGGACCAACTCCTTGCTGGCCGCCCAGGAAATCTACGGCTATGGCAGCGTCACCCGTCTGGTGCAGTTCTATTACCAGCAGGCGTTATTGGACGATCGACTGGTGGTGAAACTCGGTCGCTTGCCCATGAGTGGCGATGTCTTTCCGTTTTCCTGCAAGTTTCAAAACCTGACCTTCTGCGGCACGGTGCCCGGTTACATCACGCCCAACTGGTTCACTTGGCCCGTCAGCCAATGGGGCGCGGCTGTGGCGGGGAAACTGACTGATGAGTTGTCCCTCAACGCGTCGCTGTATCAGGTCAATCCACGCTTTACCGAAAACGCCCAGGGCCTGAACTTCGGCAGTCCCTCGGGCACCACCGGGTATCTGGCCGTAGGCGAATTGGCTTGGACGCCCACGCTCAACGGTCTGCCTGGCAGCTATCGGGCGGGCATCTGGCGCAATACCGGTGATTTCAACGATGTCTATCGCGACGCCAATGGTCAACCCATCGGCTTGACCGGCAATGCACCCGATCAGCACGATCAAGCCAGCGGCTACTACGCCATGGTCGAACAGCGGGTTTATCAGGACCCGAGCAACAGCGCCCTTGGCTTGACCCTGTTCGCCAACTTCATTCAATCGGATCGCGATGTGTCCTACGTGGAAAAGGTCTGGCAGGCCGGTGCGTTTATCAGCAGTCCTTTTGCTGGGCGGCCACAGGATGAAATCGGTGTGGCGATCGGTCGGCTTGAAGTGAATGAAAAATCCGCTAAGCGTATCCGCCAGGCAAATGGCTACACCTCAGCGGCGCCGGACACTGAATACCCGATGGAGTTGTACTACGGCGTCAGCGTGACACCGGCCCTGACCCTGCGGCCCAACGTGCAATACGTCGTCAATCCTGGCGGGATGAGTGGGGATAAAAGCGTGGTGGTGTTCGGGCTGAAAACCGAGGTCAGTTTCTAAAGGATTACGCGGATTATCGAACAGAACTTGTGAAGAAAACACCACTATTCAGGGTATTCCTTCGCTTGCGATTTTAATGATGCATGATATATCCTATTTGGGCGCCTACGCCTAAAACCAAAAACAGGAGACGCAACAGCATGAACATTCTCGTTGATATCGCTGCGGTCCAGCAGCGTGTCGCCACCCTGAACCTGCCAAAGCGAGCCTTCATCAATGGCCGTTTTGTCGACGCCCTGAGTGGAGAAACTTTTGCCAATATTTCCCCGCGCAACGGTCAGGTACTGAATTACGTCGCGTCCTGCCAGGCCGAAGACGTCGACGTCGCCGTGAAGATCGCCCGCCAGGCGTTCGATAGCGGCGCGTGGTCGCAACTGGCACCCAAGGAGCGCAAAAAAGTCATGCTGCGTTTTGCGGCGTTGTTCGAGCAGCACATGACCGAACTGGCATTGCTCGAGACGTTGGACATGGGCAAACCCGTGTCCGAAAGCGCCGGTTTCGATGTACATGCGGTGCTCGAATGCCTGCAGTGGTACGCCGAATGCTGCGACAAGGTCTACGACGAAATCGCCCCATCGGGACCGGGCGCACTGGGCATGATTACCCGCGAAGCTATTGGCGTGGTCGCTGCCGTGACTCCGTGGAATTTCCCGATGCTGATGGCGATGTGGAAAGTTGCCCCGGCCCTGGCAATGGGTAACTCGGTAATCCTCAAACCGGCCGAACAATCGCCGTTGACTGCACTGCGTATCGCCGAACTGGCCGCGCAGGCGGGCATCCCACCGGGTGTGTTCAACGTGCTGCCGGGGTTCGGTCCTACCGCTGGCCGTGCCCTGGGCCTGCACATGGATGTCGATACGCTTGTGTTCACCGGCTCCGGTGAAGTCGGTAAATTGTTCCTGCAGTACTCCGGCCAGTCGAACATGAAACGGGTTTGGCTGGAGTGTGGTGGCAAGACCCCGAACATCATTCTCAATGACTGTCGTGACCTGGAAAAAGCCGCCGCCACCGCTGCCAGATCCATGTTTTTCAACCAGGGTGAAGTGTGTGTGGCACCTTCGCGCCTGATTGTCGAGCAAGGCATTCGCAACGAGTTTGTTGCCGAAGTCTTGAAAGTGGCGCGGACCATCGCCGTTGGAGACCCGCTCGACCCTGCCACGCAGTTGGGTGCCATGGTCGACAAGGCGCAGATGGATCGCGTGCTCGGTTACATCAAGAAGGGCTCGGAAGAGGGCGCCCGCATCATCCTCGGTGGTGAACGTGCCAGCGGCGCCTTGGCCGATGGTTTCTTCATCCCACCGACGATCTTCGACAACGTCACGAACGACATGACCATCGCCCGGGAAGAAATATTCGGGCCAGTGCTGTCGGTGATCAACGCCAAGGATCACCTGGACGCCGTACGCATCGCCAATGATTCGCCCTATGGCCTGGCCGCCAGTCTCTGGACCAGCGACCTGTCCCGTGCCCACTCGATCATCCGCTCGCTGCGCGCCGGTAGCGTCTGGGTCAACTGCTTCGACGGTGGGGACATCACCATGCCGTTTGGCGGGTACAAGCAATCTGGCAACGGGCGTGACCGCTCGCTGCACGCACTGGACAAGTATTCGGAACTCAAATCCGCCTGGATCGATTTGCAGGCCTGAGCCTTAAACGAGAAACCGGTGCTGTTCGAAACAAACAGCGCCTGCATTACCGATCAAAATCAGCGCACTGGAGAATAATAATTATGAAGCTGTCAGCTGTTCGTTCGATCACCACATTGGCCCTGGCGAGCCTCATCGGCACCCACGCCTGGGCGGCTCCCAAGCATGAAATCTACAGTTTGATGCCCAACACCGCATTGTCGGGCGTGATTGATCCTGACATGCCCGATCGCACCTCGATCAACAAAGCCTTGCCGCTGAAAAAGAAGGGCGAGCGTTTGCGTATCGGCTGGACTGAAATCACCCTAGGCAACCCATGGTTTGTCTCGATGATCGACGACTCGAAAACCATAGCGAAAAAATACAATTACGATATTGAGCTGCAAGTGGCTGACAGCGATGTCGCCAAGCAGAGTGCCCAGGTCGATAACTTCATTACCCTGGGCGTCGATCTGATCGTGATCGATCCTACCGATGTCCTCGGTTCGGTGTCGGATGTCGAGCGGGCAGTGGCCGCCGGCATTCCGGTGATCACCGTCGGCACCGCCCCGGACGCCCGCGCGCCGGTGATCACCACCAGCACCGGCAACCCGTACGGCAGTGGATTCGAGGCAGGGCGTTACGTTGCGGCCAAGACCGATACGGCCAAGGTGATCAACGCCGCAATGGTCATTGGGGTGATGGGCAACTCTACCTCCGAAAGCCGACTCAACGGCATGATCTCCGGGATCGTTTATGCTCGCTCGCAAGAGCGGAAGCTGGGCCTTTCCAAAGAAGACGCAATGCTCAAAGGCTTCAAGCTGTTCCAGCAGGTCAAGGCGAAGGGCAGCTTCAGCTGGCCGGAAGGTGGCTTCAACGTACTCGCCTGGGGTCGTGGTGATTGGACGGAAGAGGGTGGTCTGGCGGCCACGGAAGACATCCTTTCGTCCCAGGGTGACAAACTCAATCTGGTCTTGGCAGAGAACGACTTCATTGCCATTGGCGCGATCAATGCCCTGGAAAATGCTGGTAAGAAAAACAGCGTCATGGTCGCTTCCGCCGCCGGCAGCTTTCGCGTGGCGCTGGACTTGATCAAGCAAGGCAAGTTGCTGGTAAGTGCCACCAACAGCGGTTCGGAAACCGGTGTGGCCGCCATCGAGTTGATCCACCAAATTCTCGACAAGGGACTGGATGCCAGCAACTTGCCGCTGGCGTCCTACTTCCCGGTCATGCTGATTACACCGGACAACGTTGACACCTACATCAAGGCCGACAGGTTGCCGCCGTCCACTGAAACCGTCCCGCCGTTCCGTTCCATCGAGCAGATCAAAACCGCGATGAAGTGATTACGCACGGTTGAACCGGCCTGTGGCCGCTGTGTTTGATTGCGGCCACAGCTCGAATGCAACAGTTTATAGACGGTGAACACAATGAACGCGATGCACAAACCTGCCGTAGAGATGCTCGACATCTCGAAAAAGTTCGGAGGTATCAGTGCCCTGAACAGCGCGAATTTTTCTGCCCGTGCGGGGGAAATCCACGCACTGATGGGCGAGAACGGCGCCGGCAAATCAACCTTGATGAAGATCCTTTCCGGGGCCTACTTGCGTGATGCCGGCGAGGTCCGCCTCAACGGCGAGAAAGTCGATATTCGCAAACCCGGCGATGCGCTCAAGCTGGGTATTTCGATCATCTACCAGGAGTTCGCCCTGGCCCCGCATTTATCGGTGGCCGAGAACATATGCATCGACGATCTGGGCAAGAGCAAGGGGTTTGTCCAGTGGGCGGCCATGCACAAAAAAGCCCGGGCGATTCTCGATGAACTGGGTTTCAGCGATATCGATGTGCGCCAGCCGGTCGGCAGCTTGCCGGTGGCTTACCAGCAAGCAGTGGAGATCTGCAAGGCACTGTCGCGTAACTCGTCGGTGCTGGTCTTCGATGAACCGACGGCAGTGCTCACCTCCCATGAGGCCGAGAAGCTGTTCAAAACCCTCGATAAATTGCGCCGCAATGGCGCGTGCATCGTTTACGTCTCGCACCGCATGGATGAGATTTTCCGGATCTGCGACCGCGCCACGGTGCTCAAGGACGGCAAGACGGTCGGCACACTGGAACTGGCTGACATTACCGAGCGTGGCTTGATCGAGATGATGATTGGTCGCGAGCTGAGTGACCTGTTTCCGCCGCGCACTCCATGCATCGGCGAGGTGTTGCTGAAGGTCGAGCACCTGTGCGCGGGACGTCTGGTGCGCGATGTGAGCTTTGCGGTTCGGGCGGGAGAAGTGCTTGGCTTCTGTGGGCTGGTTGGTGCCGGACGGACCGAAACCATGCGCGCGATCTTCGGGGCTGATCGGAAAACCTCCGGCGCGCTGTACCTCGATGGCCGGGAGATCCACAACCGAACACCACGGGAAGCCATTACCAATGGCATCGGCCTGTTGCCCGAGGACCGCAAGCAACAAGGCGTATTGCTGGAGATGTCTATACGGGTCAATGGCGCGCTTCGCCCCGATAGCCCCTACACCGGGAGTATGGGCTGGATTGCCAGCGGCCGGGAGACCCAGGGTATTGAAGCCTTGCGCAAGCAACTGGCGGTCAAGACTCACTCGATAGAACAGTTGGTCGGCGACCTGTCGGGCGGTAATCAACAGAAAGTCGCCCTGATGAAATGGGTCGATGCGGGTTGCCGGGTTTTGATTCTCGATGAGCCCACCCGCGGAGTGGATGTGGGCGCGAAGACTGAAATCTACCGGCTCATCAACGACCTCGCCGAACAGGGTGTGGCGATCATTATGGTGTCTTCGGAAATGATTGAAATCATCGGCATGTGTGATCGCGTGCTGGTGATGCGCGAAGGCGCGGTCGCCGGCGAACTGGCGGGCGAGCGTATTAAAGAACAAGAAATGATTTGCCTGGCGATGGGAGTCGAGCACCATGAGTAACCCTAATTCCAAGCTGGCCCCGGCTGAGCTTTTGCAGGAAAACAGTCGCGCTCACGAGAGCAAGGCAAACCGACGCTCGTTGCAGCGTCTGTTTCTGGAGCACAACGCGCTGGTGATGCTGGTATTGCTGGCCATCGTCGCTAGCGTGCTCTCCGCTGACTTCTTTACGTATCAGAACATTGGCAATCTGTTGCGCCAATTGACGCCTTTGCTGTTGGTCAGCATCGGCATGTTGATTGTAATCCTGACGGCGGGCATCGATTTGTCTGTGGCCTCGGTCGCGGCAGTGGGCGGCATTGTGGTCGCAATGACCCTCAATGTGCTACCGGTCGAAGGCAGTGTCGGCTTGCTGTTGGCGGTGGCGATTGCGGTGGCGACCGGAGTGCTGATGGGGCTGGTGACGGGCACCTTTATCGCGTACTTCCGCATGGCGCCTTTTATCGCGACTCTGGCCATGATGACGGTCGCCCGTGGCCTGGCGTTCATCTTGTCCAACGGCCAGCCACAAAGGCTGGATGACAAACTGGTCAGTGCCCAATTGCTGCGTGATTTCGGACGGTTGGCCGATGGCGTTCTGGGCATCCCGTGGCCGGTGTGGCTGGCCGGATTGGTGACTGTCGTGTTTGCCTTGATCCTGCGTTATAACGCCTATGGCCGTCTGACCATTGCCAGTGGCAGTAACGAAACGGCAGTGCGCCTGGCAGGTATTCCGGTGGAGCGCTACAAACTGGCAGCCTATGGCATTTGCGGCGGCCTGGCAGCATTGGCCGGGGTGGTGATTGCTTCGCGCTCAGGTGTAGCCACGCCCAGTGCCGGCATGGCCCTGGAACTGGACGCCATCGCCGCTTGCGTGATCGGAGGGGCACTGCTGTCCGGTGGCAAAGGTACGATTTTTTACACCGTCGTCGGAGTGCTAGTGTTGGGGCTGATCGGCAATATCATGAACCTGTTGAGTGTGCCGGCCTATCCGCAGCAGATCATCAAAGGCGCGATTATCGTCATCGCGGTGCTGTTGCAAGGTGTTGGCCGCCGGGATGCGCGCATTTAAGGAGATCCGTCGAGTGGAGTGGCAGGCATATTCTGATGATGTATGATGCGTTTTCGACGCTGCAAGTCGACGGATTCACAAGTCTGTCGCCCTACGCAAAGTGATTGACCATGGAGACAGAGTCATAGTGACCGTGCATAAGCCCATTGATAAAGGCAACTTGAGCGAACGGGTCTATTCCATCATTCGTACCGCATTGATGGACGGGCAGTATCAACCCGGGGATCGGTTGCGCATCAGCACGTTGGCCGAGGAATTTGGCGTCTCGATCACACCCGTGCGGGAAGCTATTTTCCGCCTGGTCAGTGATCATGCGCTGGATATGAAGGCCGCCACTTCGATCTACGTACCGGAGCTGACGGTCAGTCAATTGCGGGAAATTCAGTTGATTCGTCATCTGCTGGAAGGAGAAGCGGCAGGCGTTGCGGCGCAGCGGATCACCCAACTGGAACTGGCGAAACTCGGGGCCATTCAGGACGCGTTTCAAATGGCGGTCACGGTCGATTACCGGCAGGCAGCGTTACTCAACCGAGAGTTCCACTTCGGTTTGATCTCCGCGGCGCGCATGCCTGTGGTATCGAGAACCTTGGAAAACATGTGGGTCATCATGGGGCCGCTGCTTAGCCGGTTCCACGCGGAGGTGCCCAAGCGGGAGCTGGCCAGTGCCAAGCACAAGCACTTTGAGGTGCTGGAAGGTTTGCGCACTCGCGACTCGGCCAAAGCCAAAGACGCCTTGCAGGCCGATATTGCCTGGGGCGAGTTGATGATCGAATGGCTTGAAAAAAAGGAAAACCTGGCTGAGACGTAGTCACCACGCTGTTGTCGGATTCTGCTGAAACTATCGCCCGAACTCCGCTCCAGGTGCCTCGGGCGATATCGTTTTTACGGTTGGCTGAATTCGACCTGGCTTGACTCGTTCAGACGAGCGACCAATTTGCCACCGTCGCCACCGTCGCCACCGTCGCCACCGTGCTTGAGGGCATGCAACGTCTGCGGCATGTTGTAGAAGTCGAAGTCCTGGCGCTTGGGGGCGGTAAGGCTGCCCGCGAGCAAGTTTGAGCAGATGTTCACCGGCTCGGCACCGCGACTGCTGATCGCTCAGGCAGGCGTGGACATGGAAACTGTTGAGTGCCACCTCATGCAAGGAAATCGCGGTGCTGAAAGTCGGCAGCGGTGCTGTTTCTTGAGTATCCTGAATACATACCAAATGCCCGTTGTAGTACAGCAGTGGAGCAAGACTAGAAGCATGAGCGGCGCTGACGGTGTCGAACACCGCCTTCAATTGACGCTCGCCAAGATGCGCTTGTAGGGTTTCTGCCAGTTGCCGTCCCGGTAATCGAACACACCAACGGCCCCCAGTGTCTTCAAGTCCTCGTGATGTTTTGTGGCTGCTGTGGCCCACACTCGATAGTCACGTTGGACGGCCATCTGCACCAACAGCAGGCCGACCGCACCACCGGCCCCCAACGACCAACACATCGCTCGGGCCAATCATCGGCACTTTGTCCAAGGCCTGACAGGCAGTCAGGCCGGGGCAGGGCAACGACGCTGCGACAGTGTCATCCAGCGCGGCCGGCACTGTCTGCACGGTAGCGGCGTCGAGTAAACAGAATTCTGCAAAACTGCCATCGCGCTCCAGTGACTGGTGATACGCCACGCGAGTGCCTGGCTTGATTGACACGCCGACACCTGATGCGATGACCACTCCCATGCCATCGACGCCGGGTACGTGGCCGGTTTTCCAGGCGGGGTGAGCCCATTCAATGATTTCCAGTCCACAGGGTTCAGCGCCATTGCTCAGTTTGCCACTAAGACCTTCCCTGGGCTGGGTTGTACTAACGGCTTGCGGATCAGTTCTAGACCGTCGATCCTCTTGCCTGAGTTCCAAGACCAGGCGGCGAAATCAGCGTGCATCGTGTGTCCTCATCAAGGGCCGGATCGAACTCATTTCGCCTCGGTGATAATTCTCCAAGTCGCCCATGACACGCCACAGTTCAGGGGCCAGTATCCTTGCCAGCCTCCGGAGGGGAATCGTCTGACGATGCCAAGGTGTTATGATCTAAAATCATCAATCGGTTCTAAGCCTTGTCAGCGATGCTAAATGTGCTGGAACCGGCCTTATAACTAGTGGCCCTCGGGCGAACTCCCATCATTAATCCTTCGATTCGATGACGACCTTCAGTCGTTCCAGGCCTGTGCGGTAGAGCGCCTCGAAATGCCCGACTATCTCTGCTTCATCGGCGTCGTGGACATTGAATATGCTCGACCATGACGCCACCGTTGCCCCTTTACCTTCGGCTTGTGCTGACATTGTGCCGACATAGTTGATAACCGGAGAGGGCCTTTCAAGCAGGGCATAGGTATAGGTCTTCGCCGCTTCGTCAAACGTTTGCAAGCGCTCGACAATGATCGCGCCGTCAGCTGTTTTCAGATGACGAATGCGTCCTCCTTCTCTGAGGGAGCTACTGCCGATGACGTCAAGCCAGCAGTGTAGAAAATCGAAGCCACCAAGGAGAGACCAAACATTCTCGATGGGGCGTTTGATGGTAATTGAAACGTTGACTTCACTCATGCATTCACCTGTATGGGAGGAGGGTACTCAAAGAATGATTGACGTGACCAGACATAGACTAGCAGCGCTGATCAGCAGGAAGATAAGCCAAGCCATGGCGACAATCAGGGTTGAAGTAACCAATTTACCTATCAGCGTTTTTATCGCGGGGGAAACGAATCAACGCATAGACCGCACACAACAGTTGGATCGACAGTACCACTTGAGAAAACACTGCGATGAAAACAGAGTTGTAGCCAAGCTGTGCACCCGCTGCGTTATCTGTCACCCACTTGCCGGGATCCATGTATCCCGCGGCGTTCAACAGGCCTGGCGCAGTTAATAACAAAATTCGCAGTGGCGCGGGCAATTGTTGACTGGCGGCGTTACCGGTTTGTTGTTCCGCCAACGGGATTTGTTCTGTTATCAGTCAGTGTGTCCTTGGAGCTTGAACAAGCCGAGCCAGACACACCAGCACCAAGGTATGAACAAACAAAAGAACACCGGCAACCGAGACGATCGCCGATGCTTCACCACTCATATAATGGGCCGATAGGAGGCACACCAATGCTGCCATCTGTGTCAGCAGACGATGGGACAAAGTGGCTCGTGAAGATCTCGACACCTCGAACAGGCGGCCGGGCCAGGCGTCAGGCCTGCCGTGCGAGCATACGATTGCCACGATGACCACCACGGCATAGATCCAGACGCCGCTGTCGCCATCACCTTTAGCCCGCGTCAAGCCTACGACGCCGGCTGTCATCAGCAACAGAACACTTACAACGGATGCGATACGGCTATTGTTCATTGCGTTTCACTAAAACCCATCGGCGCATCTACACGCAAACGGAGCACATGAAACGGTGGCTGGCTGTCGTCCTCACCCGCATTGAGCAGGGGATGCCGGTGCAACTGGTTTGCCGTGATGTAGAGCCATCGCCCCTCTGCATCGAGTTCTACCCCATCCGGCCAACCAAGCAAAAGATCATCCTGGGCCAGAATACGATAGCCCGCAGGAGAGGCCAGCCCGATCGCATTGTTGGCAATGTCCGTTACATAGACGTTGCCCTCAGCATCGACATCAAACCCATCGCAATGAGGCTTCTCACACCAGTATTCCACTGCCTCGTCCAGTGGTGCGGAACTGGCGGGTTGCGCTAGGATTTCAGTAGCAATCCGGTAGACCTTACGCGCAGACATGGAACCGAAATACACCCAGCGGCCCAATGGGTCGATGGCGATTGGATTGAGACCGTATTGGTAAGGAATGACCTCGCCGTCCGGCGTGCGTAGTGCCAGAGGTTTGCCTGCGACCATAAGCGGTACATCTCCAGGCATCAACCCTGGATAGCACTCGAGTGAGCGCCACGAGAGGCCGGTTTTCATGTCTACCACGACGATGGCGGGAAAGTCGCTGACGCCGCTTGCGTTCATCGTCATGTCTGCGATGTAAATACGCTCACGTCGCCAATCGATTACGAAGTCCTGGGTGAAGGAGCTTGGGCGAAGGACGTTTTGCGGCAACACGATCAGACGATGTAGGTTTTGTTCGCGATCATTCCAGGCAATGAGCCGTGGCTGTTGCTGCGCATTGCCCATGTCGAGGATCCAGACGATGCCGTTAGGATCTGTACGGATGCCGATCACGGCAGACATACCGCGTCCATCTGACCCGGGTTTGCCTGCCCAGATCTCATTGGGATAGGCCGAATGCTCGCCTACCTCCGACACTTCGCGTACGGAGATATCCGGCGCGATGATGGCGGATACCGACACAAGCACTCGCCCGTCGGGCATGACAGTAGGGTTGCCTGGACGCTCGATCGGGAATGTCGCAAAAATTTCCAGAAGGTTACTGTTCATTGTTTGGCCTGCACGAAAGATTCAGCGGTGCCGCTTGATGGGTCGACAAAAATAATATCGCTCGGATCACGTCTTGGGGTATCCACAGAGACCATAAACAGCGGGTGTTCGAGGATCTTCGGCATGCCGTGAATGGTGAACTTCTTGAAGAACAACATCTCGCCTGGGCCAACCTCAAACTCTTCGCGGTCGCCCATGAAAAATGTGGCGCGACCTGATAGCACAATCAGGTATTCGTCACAGGTGGCATGGTAGTGCGCAGGGGTTGGGTGGTAAACGCGGAAGACGCGGGCGCTGGCCTCATCTTCATCGGTTAGCCGGGTATCGACCAATAGAGTTTCGGCCGTTTCGGGGAACGTCTTGACGATCTCATCAAGGTTAAAGGAGGCGTGGGGCGCGGCCTCTACCAGTTTTTTCCGAGTGCTTGATTCGCTCATGTTGAAACTCTCATTCAGGCGTCGTTTGAAGGACGTAGTGATGTTGTTCAGGGTTTCAGAATAAGCACTGAGTCGATGGCAGAGAACGCAGTGGCCGGGCACAAGATTTGAGAATTGAAATAACAATTCAATCGGCGGGCTTAGCTGTTTTGCGAATCCATTTCCAAACTGCTACGCCCGGCGATGCATTTCTGACACCGGCAGGCTGCGGCATAGTGGTGAATACTCACTCTCGAGTCCAGCTGCATTGGAGACAAAAGATGAAAGTCAAAGCTGCCGTTCTAAGACACATGAATGTTGCGCCGCCTTATGCCCAGAGCAAGCCGATTGTGATTTAGACAATCGAACTGGCACCCCCGGGTCCCGGCGAGGTTTTGGTACGAATCCGTGCCGCCGGCCTCTGCCATTCTGACCTCTCGGTGATCAATGGTGACCGCCCTCGGCCAATGCCCATGGCGCTTGGCCACGAAGCGGCAGGGGTGGTCGAAGAGTTAGGGGAAGGTATCACTGATCTCCAACCAGGTGACCACGTGGTCATGGTGTTTATGCCTAGTTGCGGCCATTGCCTGCCATGTGCTGAAGGTCGACCAGCGCTCTGCGAGCCCGGTGCCAAAGCGAATGCGGCTGGCACGCTGATAAATGGTTCTGTTCGTTTGAGCAGTCCTGCTGGTCACGTCCATCACCATCTGGGTGTGTCTCTGCGTTTGCCGAATACGCTGTGGTATCGCGCAACTCCGCGGTCAAGATTGATCGGGATCTACCCTTTGTAGAAGCTGCGCTGTTTGGTTGCGCGGTGCTGACGGGGGTCGGTGCAGTCGTCAATACCGCGGAGTTGCGGGTCGGCTCGACCGCCGTTGTGATCGGTTTGGGCGGAGTCGGTTTGGCCTCGGTGTTAGGAGCAAGGGCAGCAGGTGCGAGCAAAATCATTGCCGTCGACCTGTCCCCTGAGAAACTCGCATTGGCCAAAGAAGTCGGTGCAACTGCAGTGGTCAACGGAGGCGATGCTGACGCCATTGAGCAAGTGCTGCAATTGACCAGTGGCGGTGCTGACTACGTGTTCGAAATGGCCGGTTCGATCCGGGCTCTGGATAACGCGATGAAGATGACCAAGCGCGGAGGTATGACTGTGACCGCCGGACTGCCGCCGCCAGGCTCGGCATTGTCGGTCAATGTTGTTCAATTGGTGGGTGAGGAGCGCACGCTTAAGGGTAGCTATATAGGTACCTGTGTGCCGATCCGGGATATTCCGCGATTCATCGAACTCTTTCGAGATGGTCGCTTGCCGGTAGACCGGCTGCTGAGCGGCAGGCTCAAATTGGAAGACATCAACAAGGCTTCGACCGCTTACATGAAGGAAGCGCGGTTCGTCAGGTCATTGAGTTTTGAGGAGTAATAGCATGGCCGATTCAGACTTCCTGTCAACGCTCGACGATCCGTCGCTGTTCTGTGAAGCGAACTACATCAGTGGCCAATGGGTGGCGGCGGGTGAGGGCCGCACCATTACCGTCACCAACCCCTCTAATGGCAAAGTGCTGGGGCGCGTGCCCTCTCTCGGATCCAAAGAAACAAAGCAGGCCATCGCGGCCGCCAAGCGTGCACAACCGGCCTGGCGTGCGCTCACTGCCAAAGAGCGTGCGGTAAAGCTACGCCGCCTGTTCGAACTGATGATCATCCACCGTGAAGACCTGGCGCGAATCATGACCGCCGAACAAGGTAAACCGCTTGCCGAAAGCCGTGGCGAGATCACCTGCGCTGCGTCTTTCATTGAATGGTTCGCAGAGGAGGGCAAGCGTGTTTACGGCGACACAATCGCCTCACATTCAAGGGCCAGCCGCATTATCGTGCAGAAGGAACCCATCGGTGTGTTTGCCGCGATTACTCCGTGGAATTTTCCTGCGGCGATGGTCACACGCAAGGCCGGGCCAGGTTGGGCGGCCGGTTGCACTGGAGTGCTACGTCCAGCCAGCCAGACGCCATTTTCGGCGATCGCTATCGCCGTACTGGCGGAGCGTGCTGGCCTGCCTGCCGGCGTTTGCAATGTGATTACCGGGCCAGGTAGTGAAATTGGAGCCGAGCTGACCTCCAATCCGGACGTACGCAAACTGTCCTTTACCGGCAGCACTGAAGTTGGCGCAACTCTTTTAGGTCAATGCGCGCCCACGATCAAAAAAACCAGTATGGAACTTGGTGGTAACGCGCCCTTCATCGTGTTTGACGATGCAGACCTGGATGCGGCAGTGCAGGGTGCGCTCGCATCGAAATATCGTAACGCAGGGCAGACCTGTGTTTGCGCTAATCGCCTGTTGGTACAGGACGGCGTTTACGATGCATTCGCAGCGAAGCTTAAAACCGCGGTCGAGGCTTTAAAGGTGGGCGACGGGTTTGAAGAGGGAGTGACGATCGGCCCTCTGATTGATGAAGCGGCCATGCGCAAAGCCGAGGATCACGTCGCTGACGCGGTAAAACGCGGGGCTTCTGTTCTCGCCGGTGGTAAGCGGCACACATTAGGAGGCAATTTCTACGAGCCGACGATCTTGGTGGATGTGCCAAGGGAGGCGAAGGTGTTCCGCGAGGAGACGTTCGGGCCTGTGGCTCCGCTGTTCCGCTTCAGTGCTGAGGCGCAAGCTATTGAAATGGCCAACGACACAGAGTTTGGTCTCGCCTCGTATTTCTACAGTCGGGATATTGGCCGAATAATGCGCGTTGCCGAAGCCTTGGAGTGCGGCATTGTAGGGATTAATGAAGGCTTGATATCGACAGAAGTGGCGCCATTTGGTGGGGTAAAATCGTCAGGCCTGGGTCGTGAAGGTTCCAAGTATGGGATCGAGGACTACCTTGAAATCAAATATCTCTGTCTGGGGGGGATTGATCGCTGAGAAGCGATAAAGGGATGGCCAGGTGAGCATCCCTTTTTTCGAACATTTTCGGGATTGACTCATCCAAAACTCATGCAGGCTTGGAGTTATCCATCCTCAAAGCCGTCCGAATTCATCGACTCACTAGTCGGGCAGGTATCGCACTCGTCTGCCCTCTAGAATCGCTTTGTTAGAGTCAGCGTTTGTCGCCGAACAGATCTTGCACAATTAAACGGGCGCCCATTTATGCGGCAGCAGTTCAGCAATTTCACTCGCCCGCTGCTTCGGCTGCCGCGTCAGTACATCCTTTAGATACGCATACGGATCATGCCCATCGAGTGGCGTCGACTTGATCAAACTCATCATCGCGGCCGCTCGTTTTTTGCTGCGTAATGACCCAGCGAAGAGCCAATTCTTGCGCCCCAAAGCCGATGGATACGGCTCCTTTATCGAAGTAGCGCAACAGCACTGCACAGCTTTTCAGACTGTAATCCAGCGCCCTGCTGATCGCTGAACCATCGTGCACATGGTCACTCGGGGCGATCATTCAGGCATGCACCGTATCCATAATCGGTGCGGTTTTTTCTTGCCGTATTCGATGCCGTAAATACGGCTCTAGGTCGTGCTTCTCACTTTGGCTAATCATAGATGCGCATCTTGGGATAAAAAGCTTGAGCGAAAGTACTTTCATGGTCAGGGCTGTGGCCGTGCGAAAACAAGAACTCAACCGAGAACTTTGTTCGCCGGGTCGTTTTCATGCGATGTCATCAGTCTCATATAGGCTGGCAAGAGTAGCCGGTGCCAACGGCGTATGCGCTGTCTCGCTCTATGCCGTTTCTGCCAATGTCGTCGCCGCTGGACACACCCTATTGAGAGGCACCGCTGGTATGTAGCTAGATGAAAATGGGGCCAACATAAGCTATGCGACAAGAGCCAATATGGCGATCGTATTGCAGTGGTCGAGCCGAGGTGGTCGGCTTTGACCAGGTCACTTCTTGGTCGCGCGGGTCAGGAAAGCCTGAAATCCTTGAGAGAGACATCAATGAATATATTGAGAATTACCGCACTTCGCTGCGGGACGATGCTTGCTTTTGTTTGCATGGCGAACGGGAAAAGGCTGCTTCAGCGCCTCGTAATCGCGGCCATGTACTTGAGTAAGAAAGCCATCCATGGCGGCAGTCATTTATAGGGAATGAATAATAAGTATCTGGTTCATTAAGCATAACATTTCGAAACTACCTTCCCTGCTGATTAGTTTGGAGGCGAACCCTCAGGTGGGATCTGACGGACAGAATACAAATCGATGTGCAAATGAAAAAAGCCGACGTCTGAGCGCTTCTCATACCGCAAGAATCCCCTACACACCACGACGCTTTTCAATCACTTATGAATCTTCATCACAAATCTTGTTAATTCTTGACGGATTATCAATGCGCGGGACAGCGACTATCTTCTGGGCCGAAATTAGGACACAGAGCTGCCCCCCCTCCGGCTCTGCCAGCATCCGCTGTGCTTGACCCTTCAAGCAAAGGACACCGAAAAACTTCTTTACAGCTTGTGCCATTTGCGGACGTTGCGCCTGAGTTCTACAAGGCGTTCACCGTATCTGGCCGATTCCAATGCTGCTGCATTGCTGGAGTACATCGCGTGAATTATTGTAGTCGCAAAAAACACATGGGGTATGTTCGGTTCTCAGAGCCGAATCGTGATGGTGTCAAAGCGCCGAAGTTTGAACGACTAGCGCTGACTGTTGCGGTTCTGTTGGCGCTTTATACCGTGCCTGTTCGGGTGCAAGCGTCGCCCTCTGTACCGATCAACTACAACGGCCCGTGGCCCTACAGTATAGTCAACAAAGGTGCGGATCAAGGCTCACAGCCTGATAGCGATGGCACTCCGGGCGGGCAAGGGGGCCAACCCGATTCGGTTTCACTGAACGTGCAAAATTCCGTGTATCAAGTGCCTTCATTGCCCTCGACCACTGCAGTTCTGTCGATGCTCTCCCAAGGCGGGACAGGCGGAAATGGTGGCGGATGGTCCGGCTTGGGGGGCAACGGTGGCGCCGGTGGCCAGGGGGGCAATGCAGCTCTGCAAACGCTGGTGATACTACCGACTACTGCATTAACGTATAACGGCAGTGGCTCGATCATTTCCATGCAGAACATTGGTGGTGCGGGAGGCAACGGTGGCACGCCGGGCAACGTGGGCACCGCAGGCGCCGCGGGCGCCGGTGGGGATGGTGGCAGCCTGTCATTCAGCTTGCTGGGTAACAGCTCTCAACTGGTCATCGGCGAAACGCCCACCGTGCCAACCGAACGCTCGGTTGTCTTGCTGCAGACACAAGGCGGCCAAGGCGGTGCGGGTGGCATGGACACGGCCTCGTCCAACGGTCATGTCGTTGGCCAGACGGGTGGCGCGGGTGGTGCAGGCGGCAATATCACAGCAGTTTCCTCAGGAACCATTACTTCGTCGGCAGGCAGCGGCCTGGTTGCGTTCAGCACGGGCGGTAACGGCGGACAAGGCGGCAGCGCGTCCTCGACCACCGGCAGCGCCAACGGCGGCGCGGGTGGCAATGGTGGTGATGGCGGATCGATCTTCTTCACGCTGAATCCCGGAGCAATGATTCAAACTAATTCGGGCGCGGTTCCTGGTAGTGGTTTGCCTGTGACTGTCGACAGCTACGTCAACGGCGTACTCACCCCTGTCACCGCAACGATTGCCCCGGTCAGT
Organism: Pseudomonas sp. ASL4; assembly: GCF_056680395.1. Taxonomy (NCBI): domain Bacteria; kingdom Pseudomonadati; phylum Pseudomonadota; class Gammaproteobacteria; order Pseudomonadales; family Pseudomonadaceae; genus Pseudomonas; species Pseudomonas sp. ASL4. Next base: position 2,862,467 of record NZ_CM155280.1, read on the forward strand.
TACGGCCTTGCGGCTTACAGTATGGGTGGACTGGGCGGCAATGGCAGCTTCAGTAACGGTACGTCCGGCTCGGGTGGCAAGGGTGGCGCGGCCGGGGATGGCGGCACGGTCGACCTTAACGTCTTGGGTGGGCAGATCAGCACGTCAGGTTATGGCGCCGTTGGCGCTTCGGCGATTTCCATTGGCGGCGCCGGTGGCGACGGTTCCACTTCTGGCGGTGTGTTTCGTGCATCCGGCGGCAACGGAGGCACCGGTGGTGACGGCGGGCTAGCGCACATTTTGGTCGCCAATACGAGCGCGACTGGCGCCGCCTACCAATCCATCAAAACGGGAGGTACAGACTCGGACGCGCTGGTGGCTATGAGCGTGGGCGGCGGTGGCGGTTATGCCGGTAACGTGAACGGTGGTGCATTCGGCATCACCGCCCGGCTTGGCGGGGTAGGCGGCAATGGTGGCTCGGGTGGCCAGGTCGATGTCGGAAATGGCTACTGGACTGTACCAACAGATGGCACAGCACCCGTGTTCGTGCCGGGTTATGTGATCTCCACTACCGGTGATTTTTCTCGCGGGATCTTTGCGCAAAGCATTGGCGGAGGCGGTGGCCGTGGTGGCGATGCAACTGGTACCAACCTCGGTCCCTTTGCTCTGGTGATTGGTGGTAAAGGGGGGGCGGGCGGGATAGGTGGTCAAGTCGACGTGAATAACTTCGGCATCTTGCAAACCACAGGCAATCATTCCGCTGGCGTGTTTGCGCAAAGTGTTGGCGGCGGTGGCGGGTCTGGCGGAGCAGCGACATCACTGGATATCGGGGCGCTCATGACCATCTCAACTGCGGTCGGTGGCAGCGGTGGTACAGGTGGCGTGGGCGGCGACGTTTACGCCAATAACTATAAGCAGATCATTACTCAAGGCTCTGACTCCTACGGTATCCTCGCGCAAAGCGTTGGAGGTGGGGGCGGACTGGGCGGGGCGAGCGTCGCAAATACCTTCTCGATCAATCCACCGGATGTTCCCAGCCTGACATTGAACGCAAGTATCGGCGGAACCGGCGGAAGGGGTGGCGACGGCGGTGATGTCAACGCGCTTAACGCGGGTTTCCTGAGTACTCAACAAGCCGGCTCGGTTGGTGTGTTTGCCCAAAGTGTCGGCGGTGGAGGTGGCGCAGGTGGCGATTCTTCCGCGCTCAGCAGCGCCTATACGCAATCCAAACTGTCCGTCAACACGACGATTGGCGGCAGCGGCGGCGCTGCGGGCAATGGGGGCACGGTGAAGGCCTGGAACAGTGGGCTGGTGACAACGTTTGGGGAAATGGCACCCGGCGTATTAGGACAGAGTGTTGGCGGCGGTGGAGGTAATGGCGGCTTCGGCAACGGCAATACCGGCGGCTATAACGGAGCCGGTAATTACAGCCTACAAAGCAGTGTCTCGGTGGGCGGTAAAGGTGGTGCCGGTGGTGAAGGTGGCGATGTCAGCGTTTACAACTATGTGGCTGGAAATAACTATTCCAATCCGGTGCCTGGCTCGCAGATCATCAATGGGGCCGGCGGCATCAGCACCTACGGCGATAACTCGGCCGGCATATTCGCCCAGAGTGTGGGCGGTGGCGGGGGGATGGCGGGTGACGGCACCGCCGATGGCAGCAATGGCCAGATCAATATCAACATCGCTGTCGGTGGTGCCGGTGGCGCGGGCGGCAACGGTGGCAGTGTCTTGGCCGACAACGGCGGTGGGGCAATCCACACCACGGGCGCGTCCTCCAATGGTATCTTTGCGCAAAGCGTGGGTGGTGGCGGTGGCCTGGGTGGCAAAGGGACCACGGGGTCCGGCGATGACCCTCAGTACTCGTTCCCTGAATACATGGGGGACACTATGGCTAAGTCCCTTGGCCAAAACCCCAACACGACCACGCAACAGGTCTTCAACCAGATATGGGACTGGAAGGACAACGTCGTGGGCGCATTCAGTTCTGTTCAGCGACTCCAGCAAATCCTTGCAGGGTACGCCGACCTGAATAACGGGCTCGTACCGCCCATTGGCAGCAGTCCGACCGTTACGGATTTCACGGTTGATATCGGCGCTGGATATGGTGGTAACGGTGGCGCGGCCGGTAATGGCGGCACAGTCACGGCAAAAAATGCGGGTGACGTCAGTACCGAAGGCCCGGGTTCGGCCGGCATATGGGCAATGAGTGTCGGCGGTGGCGGTGGCATGGGCGGCGCGGCCAACCCTGCGACCTCTAATGACAAATTGGCCAGTACCCTGGTGAGCGGGCGCATTGGGGTCGGTGGCCAAGGCGGCAGCAGTGGCAACGGCGGCACCGTCACGGTTAATAACACTGGGTCGATCGAGACCTCCGGCTATCTGTCGCAAGGGATCATTGCGCAAAGCATCGGTGGTGGCGGCGGTTATGGTGGTGCTTCCGTACTCACCCCTGGCATCGGTAGTCTCTTCAATATCTCCGTGGGTGGTGGTCAAGGCTCCAGTGGCTTGGGGGGCACCGTCAACGTCGAACATTCCGGTTCAATTACCACTCATGGTGATGATTCCGTCGGGATATTTGCCCAGAGTGTGGGTGGCGGTGGTGGCCTGGCCACGCTCACTGGCGGTATCTACAACGTCGCGACCGGGAAATTTGAAACCGCGAGCAATGGGCTTCCAACGTCTGCGAAGGTCTCTGCCCAGTTCGATGGCGGCGCCGGTTTCAATAGCGATGGTGGTGCGGTAAACGTGCATTTGGCGGCAGGATCGAGCATCAATACATCGGGCAGAAATGCATACGGGGTATTTGCCCAGAGCATTGGCGGCGGCGGTGGAGTCATTATTGCGGGCAACATTTCCGACCCTGATCCTGAAAAGCTGTTCGCTCACCCATCGACACTGTTTAGTCTGGATGGGGGAAGCATCAATGTGACCGCGGACAAATACGCGTCGATCAACACCGTTGGCGATGGGGCTGTGGGCATCCTGGCCCAGGGTGTCGGTGGCGGTGGCGGGATGATCAACGGCATGGACAATCTGGTGGTCACGCAGCCTCCGGGCTGGTTGGCCGATCCCCTTAATGGCACTGGGCAGTCGGGTGATGTGCAAGTCAACAGTTCCGCGAACATCTCGACCCAAGGCAAAAATGCCCACGGTATTTTTGCAACCAGCATGGGTCAGGGCGGGGTTCTGTACGGCCAAACGGGCGGTGGAAATGGTTACGCCTATGAAGGCCACTTGCCTTATGTGATCTGCGGGGGTGTTGAGGCCTGTACGGGTAACGTTACCGTCAATTTGAACGGCGGCACAATTCAAGTCAGTGGCGTTGATTCCTACGGCGTGTATGCGAGCAGCCAAGGCAACGGAAACGATAACGTCACCTTGAACCTCAATTCAGGCGCTACGATCGTTGCCGCGGGCAACAGTGCCGGTGCTGTTTTTCTGAATGGTGCCGGTACCAACACGATCAATAACAATGGCGGGCTGATCTACGGCCTAGGCGATGCGTCAGGTGTCGCTGTTACCAGTCTCCCTGGTCATCAAGTCACAATTAACAACACCAATGGCGGTACTATCGAAGGATCGGTGAAGGTGGGCGTCGGCTCTACGTTCGAAAACGGTGTGGGTTCGACGTTCAATGCCGGTAATACGGTCGACCTGGGCGCAACCGGCTTACTGACCAACTCGGGCACTGTAGGTATTGGTAAAACCGCCAGCGTAGCCAGTACGACGCTTACCGGTAACTTTGTCCAGAACGCCAGCGGCGTGCTGAAGCTGGATGCGGATGTTATCGGCGGCAAAGCAGACATGCTCACTATCAACGGAAAGGGTCAGCTTGATGGGCGTCTCAAACTCGACTACTTGACACTCGCCAAAAGAGACCCCGTCACCATCGTGACCGCGTCTGATCAGTTGACTGTCACGCCGCAATTCCTGTCGACAAAAGGCACCATATTCAACACAGATACAGTGCAGTCGGGGAACACTTTGAAAGTTGGGACCAGTGCCAACTTCATAGGGGCGGATGGCGCGCTGGGTGACAACGCTCACAAGGTCGCCAGTAACCTGCAACAAATCTGGGACTCTGGTTCGGACATGAGTAGTGGTTTCGCAAAATTGTCTACTGTGGAAGGGGCAAGTGCTTATAATGATGTATTGAACAAATTGTCCGGACAAACGTTGGGTGTAATGTCCGCCCTTCGCTATCAAGCGAGTCAAAACTTCGTTGCAAACATGCAATACGGTTGTCCGGTTAATCAGGATACGCCGCAAGATACGTCGTGCTCCTGGTCTAGGGTGGTGGGAAGCAACACTGATCGGGACACCACAAAAGATGTACTCGGTTATTCCGCTCGTAGCACCACTTACCAGATGGGCTTCCAAGGCGAAGTCAAAGATGGGTTGTTCCTTGGCGGGGCGATCGCCTACGAGGATGGTAACCTGAGCGGCGACGAGAATACTTCCAGCGTGAGCGGTAAAAACGTACTGCTGGGCGCGACACTAAGATACCGCATGCAAGACTGGTTGCTGTCTGGTGCCGTTGATATCGGTCATGGCTGGTATGACAGCCAACGCTACATCTCGATGCCGGGTTATTCGGCGGTTGCCAAGGCTTCGCCTGACGCTTGGAACGCCGACGCCCATATTCGTCTCGAACACGACAGCAAGTTCGGTGCGGTGCACGTCACACCTTACGTAGGGGCGCATACTTTCTTCGTTCACAGCGACTCTTACACTGAGAATGGTGCTGGCAGCTTCAATTTGGATGTCGACTCCAAAAACTCAACCTCCATCGCGGGTAATACCGGGGTGGAAGTCAGCAGTCGCTTCAATGCAAAGAATGGCGCGACTATTCGCCCGTTCGTGAGCTTGGGAGCGGAATATCTCTCTAATAGTGATTGGGCGGCTCGTGCAAAATTTGTCGATCAACCGGATACACAAGGGTTCCGAACCTCCACGCCGTTGCCCAACGTTCTAGGTAAGGCCGCAGTGGGTACGGATGTTTACTCAAAAGACAACTGGAACGTTCGTCTGCAATATACGAATGACTTCGGCCAGAACTACAACTCCGGGTCGGGTGTTGTACAAGTCGATTACCGATTCTAAGTAAGTGTGTGCGACCGCCATCAGGTGTGGCGGTTGCCATTTTTTTCTTGTGTGTCGTTTACTTTTTTAAGAAAAAGCTGATTGGAACTCTCTCTTTTCTGGACTTAATTGTGTGGTTGGGAAAGTGCATTATCACTTAAGGCTATAAGCGTTGAATGGGATTTTCATAAGGCTTTCATGCGAGTGTTTTATAATTAAATAGCCAGTATATTTCCCTCCGGTAACGCTCTCTTACAGCCCCTTTATATAGAACATTAATTTCAATCTTATTCTTGTTCACCAGCCAAACTGATGGGAGAAAGACGTGGATAACAGAGCAGGCGAAATGCTGGTATTTGTGAGGGTGGTTGATGCCGGTAGCTTTTCGCAAGCGGCGCGTCAGATGTTGATGACGCCCTCGACGGTCAGCAAACTGATCGTTCGTCTGGAGCTACGTCTAGGTGTCCGACTGTTGGAGCGCTCGACCCGAAAGCTGTCGCTGACCGATGAAGGGCGCATCTACTACGAACGCAGCAATACATTGCTGGCAGAACTTGATGATATCGAGAGGGTTTTGACGCACGGGGCACAGAGGCCGTGCGGGACGTTGCGGATTAGCGCCTCGGTGGCGTTTGGAACTTTGGTTGTTGAGCCTAATTTACCGGCTTTCTGGGAAGCTCATCCCGATATTCATATCAACTTGTCTCTAAGCGATGACATCGTTGACATGTATCTGGACCGCACCGACGTTGCTATCCGGGTGGGCGCTTTGAATGATTCGACATTACGCGTTAGAAAGATCGGTGCCGCCCTTCGAAGGATCGTTGCGGCACCGGCCTATCTGAAAAAACACGGTGTGCCGCAAACATTGGATGCACTGCTTGAACATAATTGTCTGAGTTTCAATTTCCAGCGTGCCAGTCCGGTCTGGCCAATAAATCAGAGCGGCCCCATCATCGGCCGCATCATTCAGGGCACCCTGCAAGCCAACAACGGTGAAACTCTGCGGCGTATGGCCATCGCTGGTGTGGGGATGGCCCGCATGGCAGACTTTCAGATCGACGAGGATATTGCCGCGGGCCGACTGGTCGAAGTGCTGGCGCATACGGGACACGACAGCGAAGACATCCACGCGCTCTATCAAGGTGGCCAGCACGTGCCCCAGCGCATACGCACGTTTCTCGACTTTATGGTGCCACGTTTGCAATCCTCCATGAGTCGGAAGTGTCTCCTCGATTCATAGGGCAGACGGCCACAAAGTAAATAGAAATGAGAAGGAATTGGACTCAAGTTTTTTTAGAAAATCTGAGTTTTATTTATGAATTTTTTTCTCTTATGTAGTGCGTTTTTTGGAGTTTTAGATAGTTCTGCTTGATGCTTAATATTTTCTTACAAAGAGAATCGGCTTTTCTTTTTTCACACCCTCAATGGCCTTGCAATTATAGGTAGGATTGACGATAAATATAGTGATCACGCTGTCCTGGGTCGACTCTTGTAATATCAAATAGACATCTATTGTCTTGTGGCGAGAGTGCAGTCTTAAAGATAATATGGGGCTGTAGGGCGTGCGTCTCTTTTGCCATCGGAGGGTGCGGGCAATGAAAAATAATAAAGCCTTGTTGGATTGGTATTTACTGCTCAGACAGTTAGATCAAAAAGTCGATATCGATGATCACTACTGTGAATTGATTTCCAAGGCGAATCACTTGTTAAGGTTTGGAGTCGTCCAGGTTAATGAATGGCACGTGCTTATTAAGGAGTCCAGTTATTGGTTGGCTGATGCTGCCGAACGTGAACAAAATCGTGCATAGATGTTTGGTGCCGTTTTCAAAAAAATATTTTTATGATAATAATTTCTGTTCTCGTATGAGGATTACATTGCTGAATTGATATGTGGGTAATCAGTTTATAGATGAGTCAAATTCGAAGACAATGCTGTCCTCGTAAACGATCGGATCACGTCCCCGACCGATACGGAAATACACAGGTTTGTCATAAGTGGCTGAGGCCTTGATCGCTGCAACCAACTGCGGCCCATCAGTAGGTGCCACAACTGCCAGGTCCGCAATCGAACGTATGGTCGCAATGTCTTCGGTGGCGTGGTGCGAGGTGCCGTAAAAACCCAAGGAAATGCCAATGTGGTGCCCGATCAATGCACCCGTTGAGCCGAGTGGGCAACGTCCATGCGGATCTGCTCGCAGCACAACAGGCCGAGGAACGAAGCGAAGGTCGCCATGAATGGACCACAGGTGGGCAGGTCGGCGGCGGTAACCATATTCTGCTCCGAGATCCCGAATTGCAGGTAGCGCTCGGGGTATTGGTTGGCGAACTTGTTCAACCGTTGGGATACTGTAAGTCGGCCGAACCAGCCATCACTTGTTAACCGGTCTCGTCAACTCTATCAGTGCATCGGACAGGTACGACAAGCCTGGGTTGAGCGCATTGAGGCCACGGTGCTGCCAAGAGTTTGGGAAAGAAGGGCTTTCATGTTCAGATTTCCATGGCTTCAATTTCAGCGATTGCGCGTTTGGCGTATTCTGGGTCGAGGTAACCGAGGTGCCAGGTTCGGTTTACATATAGGAAACTCCTTTGCCTTTGACTGTTTTGGCAATGACGCAGACAGGCTTATCGCGGTTTTCATCGACCTTCACCCGGCGAAGGGTTTCAGTCACTTCGGCGATGTTGTACCCGTCGATGACATGTGCTTCCCAGCCGAATGCCTGCCATTTTTCGTCCAGAATCTCGAAGCAATACAGGACGCGTTTCAGAAGGCGGTCCGGATCGATTATAAGCAAGCGGCATTGCTGAGTAGGAAATTACACTTCGACTTGATTTCTGCTGCGCGGATGCCGGTAGTGTCGAAAACACTTGAAAATATGTGGGTTATCATGGGGCCGCTGCTAAGCCGACTCCTCGCTGAAATGCCTAAGAGGGAGCTGACCAGCGCCGAGCACAAGCATTTCGAGGTTCTGGAAGGATTGCGTAATCGAGACTGAGCCGAAGCCAAAGGTGCGTTGCAGGCGGATATTGCCTGGGGCGAGCTTATGATTGCGTGGCTGGAAAAAAGGAATCTTTAGCTGAAATGTAAAAGCTACCCTATCTGACGCCCGAGCCCCTTTGATAAGCGCTCGGGCTTCATCTCTTTAATCCACAGATTGCGTCCCTGTAAGTCGGGCAATCCATTTGCCTCCCGCCACACCATCTTTGAGTGCACGCAATGCCTGCGGAAGATTGTGGAAGTCAAAAAGCCGCTGTTTTGGCAATAGTAAGCAGCCGTCCAATAGCCCTTCGAGCATGCCTTCGCCGCACCGCACCAGCACTTGTCGATCGATAAGACTCGCATGAGTGTGGAAGCTATTGAGCGCGACTTCATGCAGTGAAACGGCACTACTGAAGGCTGGTAATGGGGGGGTTTCCTGACGGTCCTGGATGCACACCAAGTGACCGTTATATCCCAATAGTGACGCCAGACTGGCCGCGTGAGAACTGCTCACTGTGTCAAAAATTGCATACAGACGACGCTCACCCAAGGCTATTCCGATTTCCTGTTTCCAATCAGCTTCGCGGTAGTCGAAAACTCCGGCGGCGCCGAGTGCTTTAAGGCTTGTATGATGGAGGGTGGAAGCTGTCGCCCATACTCGGTATCCGCGATGAGCCGCTAATTGCACCAACAGCAAACCAACAGCGCCACCGGCGCCGATTACCAAAACATCGCGAGAGCGGGCAGTGGGCACTTTTTCCAGCGCCTGCCAAGCGGTCAAGCCAGGGCAGGGTAGTGATGCCGCAGCACCGTCGTCAAGAGCCGCCGGAACCGCCAGTGTCGTAGACGCGTCCAATAGGCAATACTCGGCGAAGCTGCCGTCCCGTTCTAGAGACTGATGATATGCAACTCGTGAGCCAGGGGTAATTTGCACGTCTGCGCCTACGGAAATTACGACGCCCATCCCGTCTACGCCAGGAATATGACCTGTTTTCCATACTGGATGGCCCCACTCAATAACTTTCCAGTCCACCGGATTCAACGCGATTGCGTGGTTGGCAATCAAGACTTCCCCTGTGCCAGGCAGTTCAAATGGCTTCCGGACTAATTCGAGGCCGTCGATGCCTTTACCTGATGTCCAGGACCACGCAGCGAAATCAGTAAGCATAAGGGGCCTTATGAGTATTGAATTTATCTTTCTAATTAAGTAAGTAGGCGTTTGCTGCTCTGGTACGTAACACGTCAGGATGTTTATTATCCCTGGCAGAGCTTCTGCGAGGAATTCTGTTTTTTGAAAAGGTGTTGTGAACTAAAATCACAAATTTAACTAATGTGTTGACCTGAGGGGCAGTTCATTGATCTCCTCATAGTATGAGCTCACCGCGCAACGAAACGGGTTGTAAACCCAGATCTGCGGCTAATTTAATAAGTGATCGGAGATTTGTCCATGCCATGCTATATCAGTATTGAAGGCCAGAACCAAGGCACGATCGAAGGATCAAGCACTCTTGCTGGCCACGCGGGGATGATCATTGTCCAAGCGGTAGAACATCCGGTCGATATTCTACGCAACTCTCTGACTGGACTACCGGCTGGCAAGCGTGTACATCAGGTGATGACTCTGACCAAGGAAGTCGACAAATCCTCGCCTAAGCTATTCCACGCGCTGACATAGGGCGAACAACTGAAAACCGTTACCTTGGAGTTCTACCGCATTTCGTCTAAAGTGCGTTAGAAAAGTATTACACTGTTGTGCTGTCCAGCGCAGTGTTTGTGTACAACTCGTACTTGGGTGCCTAACGTGCTGAACCATTAGTTCAGTCAGATGGGGCATATGGAAGATATCGGCCTGACTTACGAGAAGATTACCTGGGCTTGGGTGCCAGACGGCATCGAGGCAGAAGACTCGTGGTTGGCGCCTAAGGTTTAAGGAAGCTCCGATCAACTTGCTGCAACCGCGCGGCAAGTTGAGAGTCTCGTGGCGACCTGCGCTATTTCTCGCGAAACATCCAGTGCGCGCCTCCTTGTGAGTTTGTTAGTCTATTTCTCTGTTTTACACGCGTAACTCGCCCATATCCATCAGCTGTTTATCGAGCCATCCAAAAGTTTGATAGAGCGAACAATGTGGGCAGTTGAGCGGTGTTCTTCATCAGTCCGCGAAAATGCACTTTCATTTAACCAAACTGACGCTTGATCCCTCGAAATGGATGTTCAACCTTGGCCCGCGTCTGTGCTTTGAAGTACTCAATTTTTCGCTTGACTTTATAAAGCACGCTGCGCTTACTCGGTCTGGGGTAGGTGCTGCGGTCTGCCAAACCACCTTGTAGCCCGCATCGGCATAGACCGCGTTTTCCTCGCCTTCAGCAACCTTGGTGACATCGGCTACATTCGCTGCCGTGCTATGAACGTTGTGAACTAGCCCCGATTCAACGTCAGCACCAATATGCGCCTTCATCCCAAAAATATTGATTGCCTTTCTTCGTTTGGTACATCTCCAGATCGCATTTGCCGTCCTCGCTTTTGGCACGAAACTGGGTGCGCGAACAATTGTCGAATCGACAATCGATAGTCCTACCGCTCCGTACGCTTACGCCATACAGAATTGCATCCCTAATTTTCCTTTGACGGCCTTAACTACTTATTTATACATGTTCATCAACTCCTTGGTGCTCCCGCATTTGATGCGCCACAGGTTGAGCTTGAGCTGCTTGCTTAGCCAGTGCGCTCGTGGACGTAACTTGATCCATTTGAACTAATCTAGCCTAAGATTGAGCTTCTACGTCAGAACTTTATTTACTCTTAATGCCGCCCTCGGACGCATGTGGGGCTTGAGTTGGCTGAGCTACAGAGCTAAAGCACGAGAGAAAATTGATGTTTACATAAGCCTTGGGTTTATAGAGCTTAGATTTAGCAATTCATACTGTCAGCACTGTTATAAAATGGCAGCTGCGATTGAGTAATTCAATGAAGTTTGTGTAGTTGTGTTTTGCTCACTTATGCACTGGAGCATTTCTGAACAGTTTGTCCGACTCGAACACCACATCCGCACGGCTCAGGCCGATGTCCTTCAGTGTTTCATCGCTCAAATTAATCAATAGCTTACGCTGTCGGCGAAGTCCGTTCCAGCGACTGAGCTTGTGCAGCAGATCATACACTAGGTTAAGCCGATTTTTTTCTGACACTAGATATTCGTTTTGACCTTTCATCTTGTTTCGACTCCCTTTTAGCTAATGTTTGGACTGACTTAATTCGTTGCACGCAAACAATGTGTTGTGCGCCAACTTTCTTCTGGGTAAAACGAGTGTTTGCCCTGATTCATAGCGAGTTCTATCTAAGTCAATGTCACCTGCCCGGACCTGTTCTGCATTACCTTAAGGCTCAACATTCTTACTAGAGAACTGATGAGCAACCTCCATACGGGCTAGATTGCGATCGGATCATGACAAAAATGTTAACGTACAGGCTTAGATCGTGACCGGATCATGACAAAATATTACTTGGGGGTGGTCAGTCTGGTCTCATGTGGATGGATACTTTGCGAATGGCCTACGTCAGAAAGCGTTAGCAGGCGAAGCCATGGCTTAGCCTATCGAGTTCTGCTTTCACGACTTCATATCCCACTCGACTGTGAGCCGTTTGCAACCGCGAGCAACCACCTATTTGTACTGTCGGCCGGCTCAGCCAATGATCGGCTTTCACTTTGTTGCCAAAGACAAGCTCGGCTTGGAGTTGGATCTGCTCGACGTTGTTCACTTTTGCTCCCTGGCTCTCTATTGCGATTGGTTCATGTCAATTGGCGGTCGAGGCGGAAGCAGGAGTCTTGGCGCAATATTCACGAAACGCCTTGATGCCGCGCGTAATGATCAATATTGGCTTAACCATGTAGCGATAGCAGACGAACAAATTGAGTGCGAGCCAGCCCAACTGATAGGTCGACCCGTGAAAGCTTCGGTGATTCGCGCTGTTCTCCCAGAAACCGTAGGCAACAAAGATGGTAAAGATGGCGACCATCAGAGGCAGGATGCTGAGCCTTCCCAGGGAGACAGCAATGAAGGGGATGGTGACAACCGAGCGGACAGGTTCGTTGTCGAGCTGAATGGCCCAGATCCGGTTGATGTTGTCTTTGCCTGGCTGGTAAGTCGCTCTAATCCGGTCGCCGGCTTTTACATGAGCGTCGAGATCGTCCGGGATTTCGAGCCTTTCGTTCTTCTTGCCATCAATTTTCCAGTAGTGATAGCTGATCATGTCGCCGCCGAAGCCTCGCGATTTTTCGTCGAGCCGGCCGTCTACGATTTGCATTTCCTTCATCTTGATTCCCTGTCCTTGCGTCGCGGAGTGATGGCAAAAGGATATTTCTGCGAAATACTAAGGAATACTTAGTATGTCGTCAAAGAAAAACTAAGAATCTCTTAGCCTTTCGGCGATGAGAAAATGAGCACGTTTAGCAAACGCTTGAAGGAGGCGCGCAAGGCACGAGGATTTTCTCAAGAGCGGCTTGGGATCGAAGCGAATCTTGATCCAGCGTCCGCATCGGCACGCATGAGCCAATATGAGAAAGGTGTGCATCAGCCGGGAGAGAGCACGGTGCAGCAGATCGCGGCAGTGCTAAACCTACCGTTAGCCTACTTTTATTGTGAGGATGACGAGACGGCTCATCTGCTTCAGTGTTTTCACTGCCTGAAAAAAGATGATCGAAAACAAGTGGTCGATTTGGCTGAGAGTCTTGCTTTCAATCACTAATGTTGGGATCGGATAGAAGTTTTGAAGTCGCTTTGCCCCCACGCTGGCGGGCAAGCATATCGCCTTACTTTCGGTGCCATTCTCCAACAATCCTGCTGCAATCGGCCTGGTCTATGATCGTGCTTCTAACCGCTCACTGGAGTAACCCCATTGAATCGAAAAAAGAGGGCGTCACTGGTAGAGCGTGAGGGGCTGCAATCGGTGATTGATAACGCGCGAAAGTCAGCTGAAGCAGGTTACCCGGACTTTACTGCTGACGATCCTGCAACCTTTGACGCGGGCTTTATAATTGATAGAGAGCGAGAGGGCATGAGCCTTCCGCAGGCGCTTGAGGCGTTGGTCGCATTCAAGCGCAGCCAAAGGTGAAGCAACACGCCTTATCGACTGTTTTCCGTATATGCTGCGTTACGCGCAAACGGGGTACACAAGAAAACGAAAGCCGAAGCAATGAAGCAAAGGATGCTGCCGACTAGTGCGGCGTTAGTCACCGCCTTAAGTGCCCCCAAAGCACTCCGAGAAGCGTCTATTTTGTGTTGAGCGATAAAGCAATCAGCCTGGTAGCTGGAAAGCAGTCTGCAGTTGGTCTGATCCAAGAAGCGGTGTGTAAGCGCTTCAAACTTGTATTTGTCGACGTAAGCATCAATCTCTTTGTCGTACAGCGTCATAGCGGTTTGCGACATACCGATTAGCCAGATAGCGATGCACACTGTGCTTGCTTTGAATAAGCCAGAGTAGGTTGCCCGATCAAAGATCGTGAGGAAGAGGTTTTTGCCGCCCGGATTTGGAGTAGCGGTTTCGACGGTTGCAGAAGCTTTAGCGGTTTTTTGCGCGTGCAGCACATTCATGCTTTTTCTCATGTTAGGGTAAGTTGAAACCGATGAAAATACGTCGGTATTTCATTCGCTACCAGTCAGTGGTACTAGTTTCTGGTTCGCGTGGTAGGCCGCAAAAAATTTTGCGCGTTCCCCAACAATCATAACGATAAGTGGTCTGTTCAGGGTCGAGCGCAGCTTCGCCCATTCGGTGTAATCGATTCCAGAAGGCGAGGGATTCAACTGCGGATGAGTATGCCAGTCGCCGAGGTAATCAACACGACCATGACTTTCTTCCTATGCATTGGTCACCGCGCGCTGATGACCGGGGTCTAGGCGTTCAGCGTACCTCCGGCTTCGTACTTGGACAGGAAACTTCTGATAATTTCATATTTAAAAGTCCCTAAGAGGCAATGAGCTCGTTGTCCGGAGATATCACTAAGGAAAACATAGCGGAATATTTGATGAACGCCGCTGAGTCGACGATGGCGGATATCAAATATGTTGGAGGCGATTCTGCCCTTTATGTGATGGTTGACGCTGACATGCTGGAGTCGGTGCTGACGGCGATCATCAATAGCTCCAATGATTTTCGAACGCGTGATACTGACATCATCGTCGATGGCTACTTGGAGCGGGGCGACGCCGTTGTCACCATAAAAAATAAAGGCCCTCATATCGCGAATAAGCCTATAGAAGAGATTTTTGAATATGGTGCCTCTGTGCGAGACGGCGCAGGGGAGGGTTGATCATCTCGGGCAGGGGCTGTATATGGTAAAGACCTTCGTGTCACGACTGAGCGGTAGCCTGATCGCCCGCAATTTGAGTGATGGTGTCTGCTTCGAAATCAGACTTCCATGCGTGGGTTAGGCGGTCAAGTTTCAGCTGATTGACCGATCAATGCCATAGCCGGCCCGTTCGGGCCGGCCGGACAAACGTTGAGGTTAGGACTGGTCAGCGAGAAGCGCCGATATCACCTCAACACCTTTGTTACTTTTCAGGTCTGTGGGTGGGAAGGGTCGGGTGCTTCGGCTTGGTCTCGGGGTTCACGTGATGCCTTCTGTCATCCTTTCCGTCGTCACGTTTCGGTTTCGGGCCTGGCTTAATGTGCGTTGACATACTTGTCTCGATATCCAAATGGTTGATTTCAATGGGGGGCAACTCGTAACCAACACCGGTGGCGTTCATCCCGTCACCATGGTTTCTAGGCGTGCCATCAATACCCTAGAACCAATCGCCAAGACCGCAAAGGAAAGGGTATGGAAAAGCGGAAAGCAGCCTTTAGTCAGCGGCTGTGTTACTGACGAAACTCAATCACTCCAACGCTGCCGTGATGGGAAACGGTGGAGTGAGTCTCACAACTGTTCACCAGCTTTGCGAGATCGCGTGAGCCTGATGAACACTCGCGATCAATCATAGAACCTTGGTGATCTGTGCTTTGAGTACCATGTTCAAACTCAGCCGACGTTTGGTAAAAGTCTTGTATCGACCTTCTCGCTGCGCCGCCGCCGGAGGGGTGGTAGCTGTTTTCCACATGCCGAGCACCACGACCTCGTCCCCATCCTGGATGCCCTTAAACCACTCGGATTGGGGCGACCAGATACTAACCTCTACGCCAATTCCATTCTCAGGGTTTTCGGGATCCGGCCGGAATTTGCTCATCTGCAGGTTTATCACGTTTTTGCTGGTGTCGCCTTTGAGTCCACAACGAACGCTACTGACTTGGCCGTGGATGGCAATGGGGTGCTGCACGGTGTTCTGCGAAACGGCATGAAAGCCTGACATGTGCTGTTCCGATTCGAAGTAGAACTGATTCCAGGCTACCTTCACATTGCCTTCAAAGACCAGTTCCAGATGCTGCTCGATATCCTGGTTGCTTGCGCAGAGCGTTCGGAGTTTCAAGGCTCGATTGGCCGAGTTGATATAGGCGGGCAACAGCCCAGGATTGGAGGTATAAGTCCTGCCCGTCTTTGCTCTGTCCCCTCCGTCCGGATTCTTCGGCGCGCCTGTTCCCTCCAGGGCCTCTTTAATCATCACCAGTCGCATCCGGTATTTGTCCTGCTGGATGCTCTCGATCAACCCCTCAGATGTCTTCGCGATCTTATTGATCTCTTCATCTACACCGAAAGGGCAGTTTGCGGCGTGTGCGCCTTTGGGTAACAACCGGAAATACCCCTGCACGAAGACCGACTTGTCGTGCATCTCCCTGGTGTGCGGAGGATTATGGGTGACATGTGTGCCGCAATGCTTGCATTGCAACGGCTCGGCGCCCAGGCCTTTTTGGTAGGTGTCGGCTTCCCACTCTTGCTTGTTCTGATCAAAGGCGGAGCTCATCTTGATGCCCATGCGCATTCCTTGTTCATTAGAATTGGGTGCAACCATCTCCTGCACAGCCGCAATGGATGGAGATGATGGCGGTGATGGGGGAGTCGCGTTGTCCTGAGCGCGCTTGGGGGCTCGTTGGGCGTGGCGAAAATTTTCGTAACCGGATTCCAGAGCGGCAATGTCGAGCGCTTCGGAGTGGGAGATTTGACGCAAGCGAGCAATGGACTTTGCCTTGCGCTTGATACCACGGAGTGTAGAAGGGGGGACAACAGGGGTGGTGCTCATGTTTTTCTCCGCCCCTTACCGCAACGTCACCCGCCTACGTCGCTTTGGGGCCTGGAAAAATCATGGCCTTAAGCTTTGAGTTCCTGCGGGTAGTGCCGTTTCCAGCTAACACTGACGGGTGAAGTGCGCCTACCCGGCGCAGCCAGAATCTACCAAGCCGTTGTGAAGAGCGCAAGTACCTTGGTGGGCCGCGTTGAGTGTCTACTCCGGGCGTTACAGCGGATAGCAAGGCTGCGAATTAGCGCTCAACTTGACCACCCGTTTGCATTCGAACTGAGCTGTCATTTTTATTGGTGCTAGCCGTCGATTGAGTCGGATTTGACTAGCACGCTTTGTGACCATGATCAGTAGAGAAGGGGGGGGCGCGATCATTTATCCTGACACCAAGCATCTGTCCAATCCTATGCCAGCATCGCAAATACCTGTTCATTGGCGGTTTGGGGGGGCGGCGACAGCGCTATTCGCTTGATAGGTGGATAGTGCCCTCGCTATGTGCTGGGCTCTCATAGGAAATGCTGTTGACATACCAGATGGCCTCGCCGGTTGGGGTCTGCACCACGGCCTCGTCACCTTGTTCCTTCTTTAGCAGCGCTCGGGCCATGGGCGAGTCGATTGAGATGTAATCGTTGCGCCCGTAAATCTCGTCATAGCCCACGATCCGAAATTTCTTGAGTTCCCCATCGTCATTTTCAACTTCAACCCAAGCGCCGAAAAACACCTTTCCCTCCTGCTCGGAGGAGTAATCGACGACTCTGACATCTTCCAATCGTGTACGTAGGTACCTGACCCTTCGATCGATTTCTCGCAGCAGCTTTTTGTTGTACTGGTAATCCGCGTTTTCGCTCCGATCCCCGAGGGACGCCGCCCAAGTCACTTTTTGGGTGATCTCAGGCCGGTAGACGCGCCATAAGTGATCAAGCTCTGCTTTAAGGGCGTCGTGGCCACCGCGAGTAATGATGTTTGTGGCCAAAGCGGCCTCCTGTTGAAAAGTTATTCATGCCCAAGGGGGCGAAGCAGATTGCCGTGAGCGAGGATCAGATCTTCGTGCAGATTGATGAGCTTGTCGCCGGGCACATAGACAGAGGCTAACATGCGAGAGAGAGCGTTCGTACTGGAGGGGAGTACTCGGGGGGGCGCAACGGATTTTGAGTATTTGAGCTAATTACTGGCTGTAAAAATGCTGGCCCAAGAGGCTACCCAACAAATCTTCCAGTACCATCGACTCTTCAAGACCCAGTTCAAATGGGTCATAGCTCTCGATGAAATAGGTGATTCTTTCGTAGTAGTAATCGAGCACCTTGCTGACGACGAGCTTGCCCTTGAGGAAGTGCACTTCACCTCTGCTTGCAGGATGAAGCTCCATCATCAGGTTTTTGATGTCATCCACCTCCAGTTCATATCGATGCTCATCGATTTTCAAAAGCAGGGTGTCACCACGCCACCGGATATCAGTGAACCTGTCCCGTTTTGCACTACATATCCGGAAGGGCCTCAAAACTTCATTCGCTTTCTTGAATTTTTCGTAAAGCTCTTCAAGAGGCGGAAGTCCGACGAAATCAGAGTGGATAACGTTATTCCTAAGGTCTTTCAGCTTCTTGGCTTCTTCTACAAACTCAGGCCAATACTCTGGGATTTCAGGAAGCAGGGGGTAATCCCCCAGCATTTTCTGAACGATGTATCCGAGTGGCTTTTGGGGGGCAGCACCTGACTTTCGGTGGACATAGCTAACAATGGATTTTTCGAATTCGATAGCTTCAAAGCGCAGGTCATCAACGGACGGCACTCCGTAGCCCGGTAATTCCTTGAAGTTTTTTTCAATGAAGGTGTTCAGATTTTTCTTGCGGCGTAGGCTTTCAAACATCTAGATATCTGTTCCTTCGTCAGGATGGGCCCTGAGGTTGATGAGTCGCCGTAGCGCCAGTGTGCTTAGTCACCTTCGGATGGCGAGTATCGAGGTATTGAGCGATGGCGTATTCGGTGTTGCCAGGTTCTTACGCTCGCTTTATCCAACATCCGTAGCGCCACTCTGGATTCGAATGGCGCTGGGTCGCTCTTCTACTAAGCAGGTGACAGCGGCTTGGGTGTTACTGGTTTACCAGGAATCGAGAGCGTCTTGAATGTTTCGATTTTCTCTGACTCCAGCTCCTTCAGGATCGTCTCTTTCGCATCGTTCTTGTCAATCGACTTGCCTGTATTGTCGAAGGTGATCTGCTTGATCCGTAGCTCGATTTCGCTGTCCTTGTTCTGGCCGGTAGAGAATTCTGGGAAGCCAAGGGAAATAACGCAGTTGCCATCGAGGCCCGACGTGCTGAAGCGAAATTTCGCGTCTAGGCGATGCAAAAACAGGCTCGGCCGATAGGACGCGTTGGAGAGAAAGTCCGAATGTTCCAAGCTGAATCCCTTCAGATCCAGGTTGCGAATTTTCTCTTTCATCCAGCCCAAATCGGTTGGAAGTAGATTGTCGGGATCAGGCGCTATGCCCATGTCCACGACCTCGATAAACGAGATCGCCACCAACTTGCTGTGCTGAGTCAGACCCAAAAGATATTTGAATCTGTTTTCATTGGTGAAATCGCAGAAGCGGATGGCTGTGACTGTCTCGCTCTCGTCGATTTGCTTGACTGATTTGAAGTGTGAGACCAAGTGCTTGGACATCGCTTTATTCGTGGTTCTTGTCTCGGGTGCGGTATGCGTGCTGATCAGGATCAGTTCATCCTGAGCCTTGTTCTTCTTGATCTCGATTGACCCCTTGAAGGTCTTGTGCGAATCCGCCCAGCTTTTGGATCGATCAATTCGCTCCAGGAGGTAGTCCATCCGGATGGTGTCGAGGTCTTTGTTGACGGGATAGAAACCAGGCGTGCCCAGTACCTTGAAATTCACGAAGTCGAGGTCAAGCAGCTTGTTTACATCGATCGAGTCGGGAACAGAGTCGAGCAGTGTGTCTTGTCCTTGCCACTTGATGGTTTGGGTGGTGATTTTCGGATTGTCTTCCTTCGTCGTATAGGCAAGCTGTAGCTGTGAGAATTCGCTAGGCCTAATCAGGGACAACGTCAGAGCAGGGATAGACTGTTCCTTTTCCTGACTGTTGATGAAGACGCCACGACTTTTCAGTACTGTCTTAATATCAGCTGCGCCGATGTAGGGTTGGGCCAGGTAGGTGCGCAGGGCTTCACCTTGCGGCAGGATCGAGTCAATATTCTGATTACTCACTGTATCAACCTCTGAAATCTGCCTGGTAAGACTCCACATCTACTATGGAGGCGAATTCTTTGTTCGCGATCGCCAGCTTGGCAATATTCGCGATTTCCTCGTGTTCAACGTAGTTGAAGTCAGGGAAGGCAAGCGTGACCTTATGCGGAAACTCAAGGGCGATCGCCATTGAAAATCCGATCATGCGTTTCACCGCTTCCTCGCTGAAACCATCCTGGCAGCAGATGACTAGATGCTTCTTGTCATACTCCTGAACGAAGAAAGGTATGAGTCCGCTGTTGAGGTATTCGGGAGGTAAAATTGGGCCGTTAGTCAGCCTCTGGATGGGGCTGACATTCTTCCCTGTTGAGGGATACAGGAAGCTCACGTTCTCACCTCCGAACGTGTTTCTAACGTAAGTGATGGTGTCGAACAGGAAGCTCGCGCGGTAGTTGTCGACCACATAGATGGTTCCATAGTTGGAGTCATCCAGCTTGCGCGAACCTGCGACCAGACTGACCACATCTGCCTCGGCATCTGATTTTGCGCTGAGCCAAAAAAGGACGCCTGCGATCGCTTGGGAGCTTGCACCGTTGTAGCCCGAATTGATGGACTTTTTCACTGTCGAGCGATTAAAGCATTCGACTGTTGTTGCCAGGTCGACGAAGTGTTCTTTGAATTTGGTTCCCGGTGAGGTGGGATAGGGCACACTCGAAAACTTGGACGAAATGACCATGTGCTTGAGCACGCCATCTTCAAGGGGGGACAGGCAACTGAAGATGAAGTCCGCCCCATGCGTCTGCCTCGGGTTCTCGGACGTGCTGTGTGGCTTTGGCTTGACGCAGTCGATGCTTGTTCCTTTGAGTGCCGCTTTCCATCCGATGAGGTTGAGCAGAGTCTCAACAACGTGTTCCCCACGTTCACCCAATTTCTTTGACCATTCGCCCATCACAAGTCCTTTATAAGTCGAGACGCACCAACCCAATGTGAGCCGAACGCTACGGAGTCTGAGCGGTGATGTCTAGTGGCACTTTGTCCACGAAACTGAAGTACAGCGTTGCGTACTGCGGATTGCTGAATATTCAACTGATAAACAGCAAGCCGTACAGCATTTTGCTGGAGGGCCTGTCAGTTACTGTGCTTCGACAGTTATCCGGGCTCTGAGTCTATTCAGTTTCTTTATCTATTCAGCTTCAGTGTCTGGGTGAAAAAATGTGCTTCCTTTGGTCTCAACCTCTTCAAGCTGGAAGTAGCGGCCAGAAATTTTGAGGGCCGGGAACGTCTGAATCGGCGATCTTTGTGACGAATTTTCGCTCTCGATGACCTCCAAGCCCGACGCATTTACAGATCCAATTCAATTCGGCGCGATGTGGCCTAGGGTGACGAGTTCCATGACCATGTCCTTGAGCGGTGAGTGGGAGGCCTCCATCTTGAACCTGAAATGCGGGCGATCTGCCAGGAGCCGTCTGGCTGTTTGCCGGCTTTGGGTATGGCTCTGCTAGGATGAATTCGTCGGCGGCCTCGCCTGAGCTGACAAATTACCTCTCGCACCATTGTGTTCAGATGGCTTAAACCTGCGGCTCGGAAACTCATGGAAGGATCATGTCCAAACCAAAATTGCCTCCTGAGTCTGAGGTAGTGACCTGGCTGCAAAGGCTTATCGAAAACGACCAGTTGTTCGAAAACATTCAAGGCCAGGAATTCATCACCTCCATAACGGATGCGATCGGGCAGGATTTTTTCATTCCGTCCTTCGGCATCGATTACATCTCTCGAGTGCCTCGGCGGAGGCTGCTGGGCACGTTCTGGGCCGCCTAGGATTGCTGGAGATTGTTTCAATCAACACCAGCATCTCGCTCACTAAGTGGGAAGTGTTGCGCCCCGACATTCTCTGTTTCAATCCCGAGTCGAAGACCCTCGTGGTTTTTGAGGTTAAACGAGCCAGTGAGACTGAGCGGCAGACCGTTACCGAGCTTGCAGGCTATGAACAGGAACTGCGGAACCTGCTTCCGTTCCTAGGCAATTTCGACATTTGTTTTGTCGTGGTGGCTGCAGACTGGTCGACGCTACTGACACACGCAGTCGGTAGCATGAATGCATGGTCGGGCAAGCAATGCTTGGCGCTCAAGTTGGTGTCCACTGAGTCCTCATTCGCGCTGCACGCGCATATGCCCGAAGCTTGGCATCTCACCGGTAGCGTGAGGCTGCCACCGGAGGCATTACCCTCGATCGATCTATACCTGGCCGAAAAATCAGCGGACGCCATCGACGATTACGAGGATGAGGGAACTGGTGAAGGGGTTGATGGTGGACGGGCAGAGAAGGCAGGCACTGATGAACGACTGCCGCCACGGTTAGTGATCACCGCAATGGACATCATTGCTCGTGCTGGCGACAGAGCGGGATCACACGGTTTCATGATGCTGTGGCGGGACGTCAATGGTCACGGGCGAGGGCGGTGGTGCATCACACTGTGCGCCATCGACCCCTACTCAATGTACGCCTGGTGCAAGGAGCACGGTTTACCCCAGCGTGATTCTGAGGCTTCTTTGTTTCTGGACAGCCGCAAGGCCGACATTGCGGGTCAGACGCCTGCCACAATCTACGACCTTGCCAACGCAGCCTACCCGATTCTGAAGGAGCAGTTTGAGCCTGAGTTCCGCGGAGACTTTTGTTGGCAAATGAAGGCTCGGCAATATCGTCTGAGGGGGGTGCCTACTAGGTTCGAGTTCTGGGGTAGTCTCGGACAACACGCGCGCGAGTTTGTCTGTAACCCGGCCGTGCGGAACCGGTACATGCCCTATATGAGCCACAACCAACTCGACTGGACAGACCCTGCCGTTGCTATGCCATTGGTAGAAAACCTGTCGGCGGGAGTGCCGTTTCCAGGGGGGACAATCAAGTGCAATGATGCCTTCCTCGTGGGCCGGGCGCTGGGCGACCTTGCCTTGGCCGCCTTCAATGCAGCTCCAGACAAAGAGCATGCCGTGAAAATTGAGCCCATGGTTGAGTGGGCGCAGTTAGAGGCGCTTCGTTATGCGATCGAAATGAAGCAGATGTATGACGTGACGGAAGAAGTCGTCACTCCTATACCCATGCTATCCAATGATCCGTCTAGGAGACTCCGGGCTACGGAGGATCTTGCGAATTGGGTGCGCACGGATCTGATCAGTGACCGGCATCCGTTCCACCAAGCGTGTTTTGATCTGGGGTTGCGGGAAGCAATGCTGTTTAGATTGTCCGAGGAAGGAGGCATTGATTGCTCTCCTGCTGATCGACCTCACGAGGTGGCCGCTTTAATTCGGCGCATCCTGAAAGGGGCGATTATGCGGATGAAAGGCAGTCAAGGTCAGCTTTTACAGTCTGCGGGGTATCTCGACTTCGAAGAATACCTGACCCCGTATTTAGCTTCTTGTCTGGACGAACAGGGCGACGTCGACGGCCTGCGGTTGGACGCAGTGCTTGATGAGATTCCAGATCTTGAGCTTCTCAGAGAGTTTATCGGCACACTCGTAAAAGGGATCGATTCAATCGTTCCAGTCGTTCTTCACACCGTTAGCCCAACGTTTCCCGCGACGGTCGATTGGGAGTGGCTGAAGTCTGGGGTGAGGGGACTCGGCTGAAGGAATGGGTGGGATGTGACAGAGATGACCCTAGAAGAGCGCCTACATTCAAGCAGTGGCCGATGAGGTCGCCCGGGGGAAACTGACGCTCGGCAGCGCCGTTAAACGTCTTCGTGAAAATCTTCTGGGCGTGAATCAAGAGCGGTTCGCGATGGCCTGCAAAATTTCAAAGCGGTCTCTGTCGCAACTGGAGGTCGATCGCGGTAATCCGACTCTCGCGACCCTGGAAGCTGTGTTCAAAAAGTTCGGTCTAACGGTAAGCCTAGCTCACCTGAATCCGGTAGATCTCAACGCTGCAGCCGCCCTGAAAAGCAAGGCCGGTTTTGGCATTCCCTCTCCTTCTCCAGGCAAACCGATTTAGGCACGCAAGCCACCTGCCTTTGGAGGAGTGGAAGCCTCATGGCCATCAGAAGCTATTTTTCAAGGTGTATACCCGGAATGAAAAAGCGCACAGCCTCAGACAAGGCTATGCGCTCCAAAACTTCAGCACCTTAAGTCTTCAATTCCGCTTGCTTGATTAGGAAATTTCGCTACCGCGAACCCTAATGCCCGCCTTTCTTGAAAAAAACTGAAGTTTTTCAATGTGATCTAGAAGCCTGACGGTTTGCCGCTTGGACAAACTACCCAAAGGATATGCACAGATTATCCACAGGCAGATCATGGGGACATGACTTGATTAGTCGTAAAAAATCGCTCATCTTGTGTTTGCCGAGCGATTTAGCCCTAGATATGGGGTTTGGCACCGTAACCCATCAGGGGAAGGCAAAAATCAGCGAGTGGTCACGCAAGGTCGCCAAACGTTCCGTGAACCACTCGCTCTCGAAGCCATACGGTTGAACAACCTGACTTTAGTGCGCGCATTACATCGAATTGCGTACTGTCGCGTCAAATTAATGTGACGCGTGGTTCGATGCGTTAGCGCTCGGTCAGGCCATTAATCTCAGATCTATAGGTATGACCATGAGCTTCAACACTAAACAAACAAGCCCCTCAATCGCCTCCCTGGCTTCTGCCGTTCTGCGTGACCCTAAAGCTTCTAAGGAGGCTCTGGAGTTGGCTGGTTCTGCACTCTCCCAAGCATCTCCTGATAAACAGACTGGTGAGCGTATGCAAGAACTTGCCAGTCAGATCCTGCGTGAGGACGGTCACAGTCTGGCGGTCTTGAGCCTGGCGGGTTCTGTCCTTTCTCAATCTTAATACTGCGCTACCTGAATCGCCCCGCCTTGGGCGGGGCGTTTTGCTTTTAAGATGCTCTGCATCGCGCATTATGTTAGCGGGCTGAGGTGGCTCTTGATCCCTCTGGTTAACCCGACGAAATCGGATCTCGGGCAGTACACCTCTGGGCTGATGCGCGGATTTGAGGTCGAATCCGAAGAAGATGATGTTGAGTGGATTACTCCATAGGGAGCGAAAAAAATGACTAAATACCATCCGTTCACGCAAGCGCTTATTGGTGTGCCGGGGAGGGCGCAATTCGTCGTTGCCTGCGCCTCGATGCCTGTCATGTCGCTACTCGCACTCAATCATCAGGGAGTTTTGACCGTAGACACCGCGTGTCTCGCTTTGCAGGTCAATTTAGGTGTTTTGGCCGTCATGCCATTTGTTCACGCCATGCTCCGAAATAGGTGGAAAGCGCAATACGAAGAACGTCATTTGGACGTTAATCTCAAGCTACTCAACCCTGACTTGAATGAGAAGACGCGTCGGAGATTGGAAGGGTACCGTGAGAATCTTAAGCATCAATACCATTTGGCATTGGACTGGGTACCGACATACAAGGCCATCGATAAGATCAAGTGGAGTCTAGGTTTAGCGATATCGGGCTTGCGAGGAAGTCACCCCACAGCGCAGGCGAAACAGTGAGCTTTTAGTATTCGTTGCAACGCTCGGTCATTTGCATGGCTATCCCTTTCTTCAGCCATGGAGCAAGCACAGTCCGTTGCTCATTTGCCGCAAGGTCGGACAGATAGGAGCACGTAAAAAAAAGGCCCCATAGGGGCCTTATTCAGAAACTGGCTGCAGCGAAATCAATAGAAAATACCCAAGAGATCGCCGTGGTCTACGAATTGACGCGTGTCGCGTAGAACTTGCTCCAGAAGCTCGGGTCTCTTGCTGCTTTCTTGGCGTACAAGGGATCGGAGAAGTATGCATCTCTTAAACGTAGTGACCCCTGCGCTCGCCTTTCGGCTTCCTGCAAGGTTATGACTCCAGCTTCCAAAAACTGGCTCCAATAGCTGTCCGCCTTCAGAATCGCAGAAGGTTTTTGCGTGGAAGTCGTAATGGGCATGAGCTACCTCCGGTACAACGTTTTCTAGGGATACGGTGACAGTGTCAATCATGCACTGGATGTTGTCCAGCGTCTGTCCCCTAACCCAAGTCAGGGGAGGAACACCTAATCTCGCACAACCGCTGATCTGGTCAGGATGGGGAGCTATATGATCTGTGCTGCTGTACTTGATGGCAGAGCATAACATGTTGTCAAGCCTCCTACGAAGCGCAACGTCTGACAGCCCGTCGGGATCCCCGACGAAGGTACGATCAGTGTTGAAGGCAAAGGTGGCCACCCCTGCATAAATGGCAGATCCACCGAGGCCGGGGCTGCTTTCGGAGACATCAAGCCAGGTCTCAAGGGCGTTCACGTAGACGTTAAAAAAAATGTCTCTTTGGGCGGTTTTGTAAGCAAAGTCGAACCGGTGGGTATCAGGCCTGTCATCTACATCGTAGACGCCTTCAAGGGTTGATCCCGGCATGAATCGTTCCATGATCGCCTTGATGTTGTCTTCCTCGGATCTCGGGTTGAAGAATGGACTTGCCCCTTCAAAACCGGACACCAACTCCCCGTTAAATTGATGCCACTGCCAAGCGCCTGAACTCCCTCGGTGAACGGTAGTTCAAGGCGCTGTGCGGATGCTGCTCGTTGTAATGTTCGAAGGCAATTGCCAAGTTACGCAGCGCCGTTTCTCGATCCGGCTTGGGCATGTGCGCCACGTAATCACGCTTGATCGTCTTCACGAAGCTCTCTGCCATGCCATTACTCTGTGGGCTACGCACCGGTGTGGTCACCGGCTGCAAGCCGATCTGTCGAGCAAACAGGCGCGTCTGTTCGGCGGTGTAGGCCGAACCGTTATCGCTGAGCCACTGCACCGGCGTTGCAGGCAGCTGATCACCGAAGCGCTTCTCCACGCTTTCCAACATCAAGTCGCGGATGTCATCGCCGCTGTACCCGGTTGGGCTGGCGACCCAGCCGATGGCTTCGCGATCACAGCAGTCCAGGGCGAAGGTCACGCTCAGTTTAGCGCCGTCCTCGCAACGGAATTCAAAGCCGTCCGAGCACCAACGCGTATCGCTGGTTTGCACCGCAATACGGCCTTCGTGCCGACGCGGCACGCCGGGTTGTTTGATCCGGCGTTCAAGCAGCAGGTTGTGATCACGCATCACCCGGTAAACCCGCTTCACGTTGATCGCGGGTAGCAACTGGGTTTCACGGACGCGACGCAGCAATCCCCAGACTCGACGGTAGCCATAGCTGGGCAGTTCGCTGACCTGTTGCTGGATTTCGGCCACCAACTCAGCGTCGTTCACAGGCCTGCTTCGCCGTGTCTTGGGCGATACCGATTGCTTGATTCGAACCGTTAATTGCGAGCGCGCCACACCGAGACATTCGCTGACCAGCTTCACTGGTCGTCCCCCGGCAACAAGGGTGAGTGCGCAATCCATTTTCGCGACCGGGCGATCTCCACGGCTTCTTTGAGGATTTCCGCTTCCATCGTTTTTTTGCCCAGCATCCGTTGCAGTTCACGGATCTGCTTGAGCGCATCGCTCAGCTCGGAGGCCGGCACCACGGCTTCGCCCGCGCTGACCGCCGACAGGCTGCCGTCCTGATACAGCTTGCGCCACAGGAATAACTGGTTGGCATTGATGCCGTTGCGCCGAGCGACGACCGACACACTTTGCCCTGGCTCAAGGCTCTCGCGAACCATGGCCAGCTTTTGCTCTGGGCTCCAGCGGCGCCGCCGCTCCTGGCCCAAAAGCTCCCCATTCTTATCGTTGCTGTTAGTCATAAACATAACCGTTTGCCTATCCCTTATCGTAAGGGGGAAACGGTGTCCTGTCTTTCATGGGGCTCGTTCAAAGAACAAACCCTCATCTCTTGCCAGCGCTAGAAGCCACTTGACTGCAAACGTACCATTCTCACTATCAACCATTTCTAACACGCTTACCCGACCAAGGTGGTTCCTCTGTAGTCGTCAGGGTGCCCCTAACGGGGGGGGCTCTGTTCCGACCTTCATGGAGCCTTTACAGGCATCCGTAGTGAAACTTTTTCAGCGATGATAATGCCAACCCGCGCGCAAGTGGGAGGTGACGCTATCTATGTCGCCTAATCCCTCATCACACCACCCACTCCTCCATACGCTCGCAGTATTTGAAGTGGATTATCCCAATCGCGTAGTCCGATCTGAGCCATACAGCTCCTTTCGTTCTTGATCCTTCTGTCTGCATAGGCGTGGATGATAGGCATAGGCCCGGGGCCAGGGCTTAAGGATCGAAAAAACGGGCAGGGTGAATATAGCTAAGGCCAGATACAGGTAAAAAGGCACTTCATGCCCTCTGGCGAGCCACAGGATTAGTGTCTCAGTGCCAGACGCATAGCCCACCCAAATATCCGAAATTGTTAACAGTACCAAGCCAATGAGGAGAGACGTAGCTTGTCGCTGATCGTTCAGCTTGCGAATCCAGATAGAGTTCTTTTCCGATAGATCGCCATGAGGAAGTCATCGCTCGTCCGTAATGCTTCGGTGTGCAAATAATGGAGCGATACTTCGCCAGGCCCGACGTCGCGCTCCCTGAAAGAATTCAAGAGGAAAGCAGGCGAAATCTCGATGATGAGTGCTTTCAAAAACTCAGAAAAAAGTGGGATGACGAACGAAACGGTGAGGCCGAATCCTGCTATTGCCAAGAGGAGGGCGCCAACCGATTCCCATATCTGTGTGCTGCCCGTAGTGACCGACAGCAAATTCTTGTGAAGAAACCAAGCTAGCACCGTATCGGCATACAGTGCGATGTAGATCAACTGGATACCCCATTTGAACTCCCAGGCCTTTTCTATCAAGCCAATGGAGATGGCTTGAGCAGCATCGACCTTGCTTTTACCTTGAGCTTCTTCTGTCATTCCAATCCCTTTTACGTATCTGCATGTTAATAGAGGTGGCGTCGGGTACACGCTATGAGCGACGTGCTCGTTGAGGCGCTGCGGCAACCCTCCCTGGGTCACCTTTGGCGTTGGATAGGGGCGGGGCGTAATTACGCCTGACTATGAGGCTTCCCTAAACAAACAGGTGGTTAGCGCGCCTTAATCAGCTCACTTGAGGAGGGGGAGGGAGGTCGCGCAGGAGTAACTGTGGGAATGCCAAATCCAGCCTTGTTTTTCCTGGCAACTGCGGCGTTGAGGTCTGCAGGATAAAGGTGAGCCAGGCTTATCTTAAGACCGAACTTCTTGAATACAGCGTCCAGGGTCGCGAGAGTCGGATTGCCGCTATCGACCTCCAACTGCGACAGAGCCCGCTTTGAAATTTTGCTGGCCAGCGCGAACCGCTCTTGGCTCACACCCAGAAGATTTTCACGAAGACGCTTAACGGCGCCGCCAAGCGTCAGTTTCCCCTGGGCGACCTCATCGGCCACTGCTTGAATGTAGGCCTTGCGCTCTTCTAGAGTCATCTCCTTCACATCAACCCCCATTCTTTCAGACGTATCCAGCAGGCGTATTCAAATTGAGCGGAATGCTCTCGCTTGGCGCATTATAATGCACTGATGCGCGATGAGTGGTAGGTAGTGGCGCATTAAAATGCGCTGATCGAATGAGCATCACTCTCTCGTTGCTTGTAAAAAATGAATGGCTTGCCAGTGGGCGCCTTTTCACTTCTACGTTGCTGATGGCTGGCTACCAAAGTGCCATGGCCGCGCCGGCAAATTCGATAAGCTGTCACGATAGAGAAGAGTTGGAGTTCTTTTTAGGGGGCGGTCAGTGATCTCGTGCAACGATCTGATCGAGGCTTCTCCTGCCCCTGTCCCTGCCGATCTCGCTAGCTGGTCGTGAGTACGAGATGACAAGCTGTTGCACCTTCGCTTTGCCTATTGATCCCCCTAAATCTGAGGACGCTTTTGGAGAGGAGAGAGGAATTGAGCCGCTTGCTGCAGGCTAAAATGTAAAAATTGTAAGCAGTCAGAAGAGGCCGCATACTCGAAATAGTATGCTGTTAGGAGTATGTGTACTATTTTAGAGGCCTTGATTTATAAGGGCTGCATTTGAAATAGTATGGGTGGTGGGGTTATAGGTTGTTTTCGGCATTTTCCGAGCGATCACCCTGGGCCGCTGCCTCGCTGACCGATTGCGTTACCTGCGGTCGGCGCACGTGCCAGAGTTCGTGAAACTCGGCACGCATCCGCGCTTCACCTTCGGGGGTGATCAGCGCGGTGCCAGCGGTGCGGGGAGGGCGATAACGGCTCATGGCGACTTCTTGTGGTAGAGAGTGCTGGAGTCTATCAACCCTCGCGCAGGACTGTCAGGGGGCTGGCGTTCAGGGCGCGACGCGTGCCGAACACACCGGCACCGCCGATCAGTGCCGCGCCGATCAATGGCAGCACCAGCAGCCACGGATGCGGGTGCCAGGGCAGGTCGAAGGCGTAACGGTAAAGCACCAGGCTGACCAGCTCCGAACCCAGGGCCGCCAGCAGGCCGCTGACGGCGCCGAGCAAGCCGAACTCGATGCGCCGGGCCTTGACCAGCAATTGGCGCTCGGCCCCTAGGGCGCGTAACAGCGCCCCTTGGCGAATTCGTTCATCCAGTGTTGCTTGCAGGCCGGAGAACAGCACGGCCATGCCCGCCGCCAGCACGAACAACAACACGTATTCCACCGCCAGGGTGACTTGGGCAAGGATACTGCGCAGCTGTTCCAGCAAGGCTTCAACTTGCAGAATGGTGACCGCCGGGAACGCCCGGGACAGATCGACAATCTGCTGATCGTGACCGGCTGCCAGATAAAAACTGGTGAGGTAGGTCGCGGGCAGATCTTTCAACGTGCCAGGCTGAAAGATCATGAAGAAGTTCGGCTGGAAGTTGTCCCAGTTGATCTCCCGCAGGCTGGTGACTTTCGCTTCGCGATTGACCCCGCCGACGGTGAACACCAGATGATCGCCCAGCTTGAGCTTCAGGCTCTCGGCAACCTTGCCTTCCACCGACACACCGGGAACATCCTCCGGCGTTTGTTCGGTCCACCAGGTTCCCGAAGTGAGCTTGTTGCCCGCTGGCAGGTCCGCCGCCCAAGTCAGGCTCAGGTCACGCTGGATCGCCCGGTCACCGGCCGAATCCTTGCTGACGATGTCCTGCACCGCTTCGCCATTGATACTGATCAGCCTGCCTGGTACCACCGGGTACAGCGGCGCCGATTGTGCCGACAGTTCGATCAGCCGATCGGTGAACGCCTGTTTGTCCGCCGGGAGAATATTCAGCGCGAAATAATTCGGTGCGTTTTTCGGCAACTGGTTCTGCCAGGTGTCCAGCAGCTCGCCGCGCAGCAATGCAATCAGCGCCATGGACAGCAGAATCAAACCGAAGGCCAGGGATTGGCCAGCGGCCGCCAATGGATGACGCAGCAGTTGGCCCAGACCCAGGCGCCACGGCAACGACGCACGGGCCAACATTCGACGCAGGCTATTGAGCAGCAACAGCAGCAAGCCGCCGAGCACCACCGCAGCGATCACGCCACCGCCCAGCAGGGCGAAGGTCAGCACCAGGTCCAGACTCAAACGCCACATGATCAACCCGAGTGCGCCCAGCGCCGCGCCATAGACCATCCAGGTGCTGGACGGGATTGGCAGCATGTCTCGACGCAATACGCGCAATGGCGGTACCCGGCCAAGGGCGGCCAGCGGTGGGAGGGCGAAACCGGCCAGTGCCACCAGCCCGGTGCCGATCCCGGCAATGGCTGGCAGCAAGCCGCCCGGTGGAACGTCAGTGGGCAGCAAGTCATGCAGCAGCGCAAACAGCCCGAGTTGCGCCAACCAGCCGAGAAGGGCGCCGCTGAGGCTGGCGAGCAAGCCAAGCACTGTCAGCTGCAAACTGAACAGCAGCATGGTTTCCCGACGGGACAGACCCAGACAGCGCAGCAAGGCGCTGGCATCGAATCGACGCATGGCGAAGCGTGTCGCTGACAGCGCCACGGCCACACCGGACAGCAAAACCGCCACCAGACTGGCCATGTTCAAGTAGCGCTCGGCCTTGCCCAGTGCACCACCGATCTGTCGGTTGCCATCCCGGGCATCTTGCAGGCGCTGGTTGGCGGCGAGGCCCGGCTTGACCAGTTGCCGATAGGTTTCCAGCGACTGGGCATTGCCGCGCCAGAGTTCGCGATAACTGACCCGGCTGCCGGGCTGCACCACGCCAGTCGCCGTAAGGTCGCTGAGGTTGATCAACACGCGCGGCGTCAGGCTGTAGAAATTGCCGGCGCGGTCCGGTTCATACGTCAACACCCGCGATAGCTTCAGGGTTTTCATGCCGACGTCGATGCTGTCGCCGATCTTCAGATCCAGAGCCGTCAGCAGGCGTGCTTCGACCCAGGCTTCGCCGGGTTTTGGCCCGCCGCCGGAAACTTCCGGGGCAAATGGCGTGGGGGCGCTTTTCAGTTCGCCGCGCAGTGGATAGACATCGTCGGCCGCCTTGATGCTGGACAGCTGAATGCCCTTGTCCGTGGCGATGACGCTGGAGAATTCCACCACCTGCGCATGTTCCAGGCCCAACTCCGTACCGCTTTTGATCTGCTCGGGGCGCGCAGGTGAACTGCCTTCGAGCAAAAGGTCGGCACCGAGAAACTCGGTGGCACGCAGCATCATGGCGCCATTGAGGCGGGCGCCGAAATAACCGATGGCAGTACTCGCCGCCACGGCCACCAGCAAGGCGAAGAACAACACCCGCAGCTCTCCGGCGCGGGCGTCGCGCAGCAGTTGGCGGATGGCGAGGCTGAACAGGCGCAATAGCGGCAAGCGTGCCATCAAGGCTCCAGAGGGGCGACCAGCAGGCCGGCTTCAAGGCGGATCAGGCGCCGGCAGCGATGTGCCAGGCGTTCGTCGTGGGTTACCAACACCAGGGTCGTACCGCGTTCCTGGTTCAGTTCGAACAGCAAGTCGCTGATGCGCTCGCCGGTGTGGCTGTCGAGGTTGCCGGTGGGTTCATCGGCAAACAACACGTCAGGTTCGGCGGCAAACGCACGGGCAATGGCCACGCGCTGCTGTTCACCGCCGGAGAGCTGGCGTGGCGAGTGGGTGAGGCGCTGGCCCAGGCCAACTCGTTGCAGCAATTCGGTGGCGCGCTCCCGGGCGTCTTTGCGGCCGTCGAGTTCCAGCGGCAGCATGACGTTTTCCAGCGCATTAAGACTGTCGAGCAACTGGAACGATTGAAAGACAAAACCCACGTGCTCGGCGCGGATGCGCGCGCGTTGATCTTCGTCGAGATTGCTCAGGGCCTGGCCGGCGAGGGTGACTTCGCCACTGCTCGGCAGATCGAGGCCGGCGAGCAGGCCCAGGAGGGTCGATTTACCGGAACCGGAGGCACCAACGATGGCCAGGCTGTCGCCCTTGTTCAGTTCCAGGCTGAGTTCGTGCAGGATAGTCAGTTCACCTTCCGCGCTGGGAACCACTTTGCTGAGGTTCTTCGCGGTGAGAATGCTTGCGCCCATGGAGAATCCGATGCGTGTGTGGTTTTTGAGTGCTGGCCTGGCCTTGATGTGCATGGCCCAGAACGCAGC
Source organism: Pseudomonas sp. ASL4 (assembly GCF_056680395.1). Lineage (NCBI taxonomy): Bacteria > Pseudomonadati > Pseudomonadota > Gammaproteobacteria > Pseudomonadales > Pseudomonadaceae > Pseudomonas > Pseudomonas sp. ASL4. The sequence continues at coordinate 2,895,282 of NZ_CM155280.1, forward strand.
GGCGGGTACAGTCCTGATCGTTGGCGATAGTATCAGCGCCGGTTTCGGACTGGATACCCGTTTGGGGTGGGTGTCGCTGCTTGAGCAACGGCTCAAGCGCGAAGGTTTCGACGATAAAGTGATCAACGCCTCCATCAGCGGCGACACCAGTGCCGGAGGCCAGGCACGCCTGCCGGCGCTGCTTGCAGAGCATAAACCCGAGTTGGTGATCCTCGAATTGGGAGGCAACGACGGCTTGCGCGGAATGCTGCCAACACAATTGCAACAAAACCTTGCGGCGATGATCGACAGCTCCCGGGCCAGTGGCGCCAAGGTCCTGTTGCTGGGCATGCAATTGCCACCCAACTACGGCAAGCGCTACACCGAAGCCTTTGCCGAGGTCTACGGCAACCTGGCCACCGAGAAAAAGATCCCGCTGGTGCCGTTTTTTCTCGAAGGAATCGGCGGTCATCCGGAGCTGATGCAAGCCGATGGCCTGCACCCGGCGGCAGGGGCTCAGGGCCAGTTGCTGGAAAATGTCTGGCCGACACTGAAACCGCTGCTTTGACGCTTTTCTAGTGGCGGTGTTTCGGCTAAGGTGGCGCCCCGATTTGGAGCCCCCGATGCCGCGTCCCGCCTGGTCCCTTTTTGCCTACCAACTGATCGAGCCTGACGAGCAGCTGGATCTGTTCGCCTGCCAGGAAGTGCGGGTGCATCTGGTGACCCGTCAGCTGGAACTCGGCGGCTCGGCGGACCGGACCCTCTGCGGCAGCTTGCTGCCGGCGCAACCGCGCTGGTCGAGTGTGGACCGCAGGGTGTTTCAGGATCAGCGTTTGTGCTCGTTGTGCCGGGCCATCCTCGAGTCGCAAAAACGCGGCACCTCGCCGATCTGGCCTGAGTTACGTTTCGAGCTTTAGACTGCGGTGGCAGAAGCCGGTAAGTTACAGGTGACCATTGTCCCTGTGGCTAGGGAGCTTGCTCCCGCTGGGTCGCGAAGCGGACCTCAATTCCGACTATGTGGTCCATCTATAGAACCAGTTGCCTGATTTCAGGACTGCTGCGCAGCCCAGCGGGAGCAAGCTCCCTCGCCACAGGTATGAGTTCGACGCCAGACGTCCTCAATTCATTGGGATTAGGCCAAGTCCCTTCGCCAAACAAGCCCACATGAAAAAAACGTCATGTATCGCCTGCAATGTTCTCGATCTCCCCGAATTTACGGGTGTCGGTGTACAATCGCCGTCTTATACCTCTAGTCGTTCATGCGAAGGATTTTCCGGATGTTGCCGCGCTTTCCCGCCGTCACCCGCTGCTTGACCCTTGCTGCCCTCTGTGTGGCCGGTCCTGTTTCAGCATTGGAGCTGCCTCTACCACCCCCTGGTGAAGACATCATCGGTCAGGTGCAAGTGATCAAGGCCAAGTACGAAGATACCTTCGCCGACCTTGGTACCACTTACGATCTGGGCTATTCGGAAATGGTCGCGGCCAACCCGGGCGTCGATGCCTGGCTGCCGGGCGCCGGCACCGAAATCATTCTGCCGACCCGCTTCATCCTGCCGCCGGGTCCGCGTGAAGGCATTGTGATCAACCTGGCTGAATACCGTCTCTACTACTACCCGAAAGGCCGGAACGTGGTGTACACCTTCCCGCTGGGTATCGGTCGTGAAGGCTGGGGTTCGCCAATCGCTCACACCACCATCACCGCCAAAACGCCTAACCCGACCTGGACCCCCCCAGCGTCGATCAAGGCCGAGCACGCCGCTGATGGTGACCCGTTGCCGAATGTGGTGCCGGCCGGCCCTGATAACCCGCTGGGGCCGTTCAAGTTCAGCCTCGGCACGCCGGGCTACCTGATTCATGGCTCGAACAAAAAATTCGGTATCGGCATGCGCACCAGCCACGGCTGCTTCCGCATGTTCAACAACAACGTGCTGGAAATGGCGGGCATGGTGCCGGTCGGTACGTCGGTGCGGATCATCAACGACCCGTACAAGTTCGGCATGAGTGGCGGCAAGGTTTATCTGGAGGCGCATACGCCGCTGGACGACAACGGCAACCCGTCGGTGGTCGACAAGCACACCGCCGTGATCAACGCGATGCTCAAGCGTGAAGACATCACCAACAACCTGCGCATGAACTGGGATGTGGTGCGTGACGTGGTTGCTGCCGAAGATGGCATGCCGGTAGAGATTGCCGTGCCGAATACTTCTGCACCGATGGCGTCGAGTGCGCCGATCGACCTGCAGCAGTAAACGCTGAAAAGAACCCGCCGACGCAGGCTGTGTCGGCGGGTTTTTTTATGCCTGGGACTAAACGCCAGGCATAAAAAAAGCCGACCCATAAATGGATCGGCTTGATAACAACCCCGAAGGATTATTACTTGCGGCTAGCTTTGTCCAGCATGCGCAGAGCACGCTCGTTAGCTTCGTCAGCAGTCTGTTGTGCTTTTTGAGCAGCAGCCAGAGCTTCATCAGCTTTACGGTAAGCTTCGTCTGCACGAGCCTGGGAGCGAGCAGCTGCGTCTTCAGTAGCGGTCAGACGTGCTTCGGTTTCTTTCGATACGCTGCTGCAACCGGTAGCCAGAACTGCGGCCAGAGCCAGAGCAGAGAATTTCAGAACGTTGTTCATCGTGTTCCCCTTCAAGGACTTTCTATTAAGTAGCTGTCTCCTCAGAGTGAGGAAATAGCCGGCGTACATACTACCCATTACTTGTCGTAAGTAAACTGACGTAAAGCAAGAAGCAAAAAAAATTGTAGGCGTTGATTCTTTTTCGAGCAACTTTTAACTGCGCTGGATAAAAAATATCCAGCTAGAAAGCCCGAGCTGAGCGAGCCGTGCGCAAAAAGTTCCCGATCAAAAAGGCGGTATTTTCAGTCTTTGTTAAAGTCTGTCTACATGCTGTCGTCTACACTTTTGTTCGGATTTTGCGCAGCGCCTCTCATATCTTTCTGCATGTTGAGGTGACTTTAACAAAGGGCGCTCGTCTTAAGTCTCAACATCCGGCAATGTTCAGGCTTTCGACCCGGGGAAGATCCTCGGTCGAGCCGTCCCTGCGTAACCCGGAGCCGTACCTGCCGCCCCCAACGTGATGACGAGCGCACCTTGAGCATTTCTGCCAATGGTGCCTACTATTTGATACGTGCCCGGTTGCGCGAGATAGGTGCAGCTCTTCTCGGTGTCCATTCAGGCACAGGGTGGCGTAGATGTTCCTTCGCCGGAAAAACATCGGTAAGGTAGGGGTCAGAATCCAAGACCCGCGAGGAGTAGTGATGAGCGAGGCGTTGTCCATCCACCATGACCAGGCTGGTCATCAGTTCGAGACCAATGTGGACGGTCATCGTGCCTACCTGACCTATATGGATCTGGGGAAACAGACCCTGGATATCTATCGCACTTTCGTGCCCAACGCCTTGCGTGGCCGCGGCATTGCGGCGGCATTGACCGAGCAGGCGCTGCAGTACGCCGAGGAAATGGGTTACACAGTCATTCCATCGTGCTCCTACGTGGAGCGCTACATGGAGCGTCACCAGCGGCACGCTGCCAAGCTGAGCCAGTAAACACAACGCATAAAAAAACGCCGGGTTTAGCCCGGCGTTTTTGTGTGCGCAGAAAACGGCGATCAGCTGCGATCGCGTTTCGGCAGCACGTCCTTGAGCTTGGCATGCATGCTGCGCAAGGTGTTTTCGGTGGCAGACCAGTCGATGCAGGCATCGGTGATCGATACGCCATATTGCAGATCGGCGAGGTCTTTCGGGATCGCCTGGCAGCCCCAGTTCAGGTGACTCTCGACCATCAGGCCGATGATCGACTGGTTGCCTTCGAGGATCTGGTTGGCGACGTTCTCCATCACCAGTGGTTGCAGGGCCGGGTCCTTGTTGGAGTTGGCGTGGCTGCAATCAACCATGATGTTTGGCTTGATCTTGGCTTTGTTCAGCGCTTGCTCGCACAGTGCGACGCTGACCGAATCGTAGTTCGGCTTGCCGTTGCCACCGCGCAATACCACGTGACCGTAGGCGTTGCCCTTGGTGGTGACGATCGACACGCCACCTTCCTGGTTGATGCCCAGGAAACGGTGCGGGCTGGAAACCGACTGCAGGGCGTTGATCGCCACGGTCAGGCCGCCGTCGGTGCCGTTCTTGAAGCCGACTGCCGAGGACAGGCCGGAGGCCATTTCACGGTGAGTCTGGGATTCGGTGGTGCGCGCGCCAATGGCCGACCAACTGATCAGGTCCTGCAAATATTGCGGGGAGATCGGGTCGAGGGCTTCGGTCGCGGTCGGCAGACCCATCTCGGCCAGGTCCAGCAGCAATTTGCGACCGATGTGCAAACCGTCCTGAATCTTGAACGAGTCGTCCAGGTACGGATCGTTGATCAGACCTTTCCAGCCAACGGTGGTACGTGGCTTCTCGAAATACACGCGCATGACCAGATACAAGGTATCGGACACTTCGGCGGCCAGTGTTTTCAGGCGCTCGGCGTATTCGTGGGCAGCCTTGATGTCGTGGATCGAGCAAGGCCCGATCACAACGAACAAGCGGTGGTCGGTGCCATCAAGAATGTTGCGAATGACTTCGCGGCCTTTGGTCACGGTGCGCAGGGCAGCGTCGCTCAGAGGGATATCACGCTTGAGCTGATCAGGGGTGATCAGCGTCTCGTTGGAAGCGACGTTTAGGTCGTTGATCGGTAAATCAGCCATCGTTTACTCGTCAGGTCACGGGTGCCGGCCGCCAGCGAACCCGCGCGGCGGAGCACAGCAAATTAAGCGCGTCGGGAGCGGAACCTTAGCGCGTTACACCGTGGCTCGACAATGGGCAAACACTGGTTTAGGGGGCATTCTCAGTTAGTTTGCGCGTGGACCTAATCCAGCACAGGCTGTGCAAAAGCCTTGCGAACCGTGTCGTGGGAGAACTCGTCGGCATGCTGCTGGACCCATTCGAGGGCCAGCGCTTGAATATCCTGCAAGTCCTCCTGCACCTCGTGCAGGCGGCAATAGCGTTCGATCTGGCATGCCTGTTCGCCCATCCGGGCACTGAACAGCATCTGCTCGTCAACAAAGGCAATGCCCACCAGATAGCCGCGCTTTCGTCGCAGGCACCAGGCTACATAGCCCAGGTAACGCAAGTCGGGGTTCAAGGTCGGCATGCGAACTTCCAGCGCCGTGCCGTGGCGCCAGGCGCGGTGGTAATTGCAAGCCATGCCGCCGAGGCTGATAGTGTGCAGCCGTTGCCGTGAAATGCACTCATGTTTGAGTAGCGTCAGCTCCACGGGCACATCGTCAGGATGAGGAAGAAAACGTCCCATGAACACGGACTCCCTGTGTCGCCCATTTGACATTGTTTCCCCCAGTATAGTGTTCGAATCGGAACTGACCGATTTCGACGCCGACCAACGGCTGCTGGCGATGAGCGGTACTTCACTGGTGATTTTCACCAGCGTCGGCTGCGCCAGTTGCCGTTTTGCCCGCGAGCAATTGCCAAGGCTTGATCTGGTGGTCGATCAGTTGTGCTGGATCGACGCCGGCAACAATGGCGGGTTGGTGGAACGTTATGAGGTCTTTCATTTGCCGGCGCTGTTTGTGGTGCGCGACGGTGAGTTCTTTGGGGCGGTACAGTCGCGCCTGACCAGCACCGAACTTAATGAGGCGGTAGTGCAGGCGCTGAATCGAATTGCTGAGGAGTTGCCATGATGGGAGCAGTTGCCAAGCCGACAATCGGTATTATCGGGACCGGCGCGATCGGTGGTTTCTACGGGGTGATGCTGGCGCGCGCCGGTTTCGATGTGCATTTTCTGTTGCGCAGTGAGTTTTCAGCGGTCGCCGAGCGCGGCCTGCAACTCAACAGTGCAGTGCATGGCGCGCTGAGCCTGAACCCGGCCCAGGCCTATTCGTGTGCCGAGGACATGCCGTCCTGCGACTGGCTGCTGGTCGGCGCCAAAACCACCAGCAACGCCGATCTCGCACCGGCCATCCTCCAGGCCGCCGCACCCGATGCCAAAATACTGGTGCTGCAAAACGGCCTGGATGTTGAGGACAGCTTGCGCGAATTGCTCCCCGATTCGCTGCACGTGCTTGGCGGGCTCTGTTTTATCTGCGTCCATCGCGCCGGGCCTGGCGTCATTACCCATCAGGCGCTCGGCGCGGTGAATGTCGGCTATCACAGTGGCCCGGCCGGTGATGAGCAGGCCCGCCAGGCAATCGTCGAAGAGGGCGCAGGATTGTTCCGCTCGGCTGGCATCGACTCTCAGGGCATGCCGAACCTGCATCAGGCGCGCTGGCAAAAACTGGTCTGGAATATCCCTTACAACGGTCTGTCGGTGCTGCTTGGGGCGAGCACTACACCGCTGATGGCCGACGCCGACAGTCGGGAACTGATCAAGGCGTTGATGGCCGAAGTGGTTCGGGGCGCAATCGCCTGCGGTCACGACATCCCGGCCGGGTATGCCGATCACCTGTTTATGGTGACCGAAAAAATGCCCGACTATTGGCCGAGCATGTACCACGATTTCCAGCACAAACGACCGCTGGAGCTGGAAGCGATCTACGCTCGGCCCCTGGCGGCGGCGAAAGCGGCGGGATGTGAATTGCCGCGCATCGAGGCCTTGTATCGGGCGCTTGGTTTTATCGATCGACGAAACGTTTAAGTCGATCAACCAGAGGGGAAGGGCATGGCCAAGGACATAGATGACAAGTTGGTGCTGGCGATTTCATCGCGAGCGTTGTTCGACTTGAGCGAGAGCCACAAGGTGTATGAGTCGAGCGGCGTCGAAGCCTATCGGCAATACCAGATCGAGCACGAAGACGAGATCCTCGAGCCCGGCGATGCCTTTGCGCTGGTGGAAAAACTCCTGAAACTCAACACCAGCCTTGGCCGCGCCCGGGTCGAAGTCGTGCTGGTATCGCGCAATAGTGCCGACACCGGCCTGCGGGTGTTCAACTCGATTCACCACTACGGCCTGGCGATTTCCCGTGCGGCGTTTGTCGGCGGGCGCAGTCCTTATCCGTACCTCAAGGCTTTTGGTTGCGACCTGTTTCTGTCGACTCATGCCGAAGATGTGCGCAGCGCACTCGATGCCGGCTTTGCCGCCGCGACCATTCTGTCGGGCGGCGCGAGCCGTGCGGCCAGTGACGAATTGCGCATTGCCTTCGACGGTGACGCGGTGCTGTTTTCCGACGAGTCGGAGCGCGTGTATCAATCGGGTGGCCTTGCGGCATTTCAGGCCAGTGAACGTGAAGCTGCCCGCGAGCCCTTGCGCGGTGGGCCGTTCAAAGGCTTCCTGGCGGCGCTCAATCTGTTGCAGCGCGAATTCCCCGACGACGCTTGCCCGATCCGCACGGCGCTGGTAACTGCACGTTCAGCACCGGCCCACGAGCGCGTGATCCGCACGCTGCGCGAGTGGGACATTCGCCTGGACGAATCGCTGTTTCTCGGCGGCCTGACCAAAGCGGCGTTTTTGGAAGCCTTTGCCGCCGACGTGTTTTTCGATGATCAGGCCGGCCATTGCGAACTGGCTCGCGAAGTGGTCGCCACCGGTCATGTGCCTCACGGCATCAGCAACGAGCAGAAAGTTTAAGCCCTTGCTTCAAGGCGTTACGCGGCCCGTCGTACACGCCAAGGCACTGCTAAGCTGAATCAAATCTCCGCCAAGTTGGCACGCAAGGAGGTCATATGATTGGTTCCATGCTGTATGCCACCGACCTCGGCCTGTACGCACCTTTGGTGATGCAGCACGCCTTGGCATTGGCGCGAACATTCAATGCCGACTTGTATGTGGTGCACGCGGTGGAACCCATGGGGCTGTTCGCCGAATCGGTGCTGCAAAGTTATCTCGATGAACAGGCGCTGAACGAGTTTCACAGTCAGGGCCTGAGCACGGTAATCGCCAATATTGAGCAACGGGTGCTCGAAAGCTTTCGTGAAGAGCTGGGGGAGGAGGGCGAGCAGGATCTGGAGCGGATCAAAGCGGTGCGGGTGCTTCAGGGCGATCCGTCGCAGGTGATTCTTGAGCAGGCGCAGAAACTCTCGGTGGATTTGCTGATCCTAGGTAGTCATAGCCATCGTGCTGGTGCGGAAACACCTTTGGGGCGTACGGCGGCGCGTGTGCTGCAACTGGCGCGGGTGCCGGTCTATCTGGTGCCGTTGGTGGAACGTCGGCGCCAAGGTGATCGTTAGTGTCCTGCTTCGCAAATACTGTTCCTTTTTGACGGGGCCTGTTACTGCCATGGTGCGTTGCCTGGCAGCAACAGTCCCTCGTCAAAAGAGGAGCGTATTCACGAAGCAGGACGCCAGAACACGAATAATGGCGTTTTGATAAAAAAGTTCTAGATTTATTCTTCAAGCCATTAATATAGTTATATACCGTCGCTGATGCCCGTGGCGTCTACCTGCTTTGAGGGATTCATATGAAGCTTCAACAATTGCGCTACATCTGGGAAGTGGCGCACCACGACCTCAACGTTTCCGCTACAGCCCAAAGTCTCTACACCTCGCAGCCGGGCATCAGTAAGCAGATCCGCCTATTGGAAGACGAATTGGGCGTTGAGGTGTTCGCTCGCAGCGGCAAGCACCTGACCCGCGTCACCCCGGCCGGCGAGCGTATCATCACCACCGCCGGCGAGATCCTGCGCAAGGTTGAAAGCATCAAGCAGATCGCCCAGGAATTCTCCAACGAGAAGAAAGGCACCCTGTCGATCGCCACCACCCACACCCAAGCGCGTTATGCGCTGCCGCCGGTGATCAGCAATTTCATCAAGCAATACCCGGACGTAGCCCTGCACATGCACCAGGGTTCGCCGATGCAGATCGCCGAAATGGCCGCTGACGGCACCGTTGATTTTGCCATTGCCACCGAAGCCCTCGAGCTGTTCGGCGACCTGGTGATGATGCCGTGCTACCGCTGGAACCGCTGCGTGGTTGTGCCTCAGGGGCACCCCCTGACCAAGCTGCCGAAGCTGACCCTCGAAGCCCTGGCCGAATACCCGATCGTGACCTACGTGTTCGGTTTCACCGGCCGCTCGAAACTCGACGAAGCCTTCAGCCATCGTGGCCTGACGCCGAAAGTGGTGTTCACCGCCGCCGACGCCGACGTGATCAAGACTTACGTTCGCCTGGGTCTGGGCGTGGGCATCGTCGCCAAAATGGCGGTCGACGCCAAACTCGATAGCGACCTGGTGATGCTTGATGCCAGCGATCTGTTCGAGTCCAGTATTACCAAAATCGGTTTCCGTCGCGGCACGTTCCTGCGTGGTTTCATGTGCGACTTCATCGAGAAGTTTGCCCCGCACCTGACCCGCGAAGTCATGGCCAAAGCCATTCAGTGCCACAACAAGCAGGAACTGGAAGAGCTGTTCGACGGCGTCGAATTACCAGTCCATTAATCTGCCTTACACAACCTCGGTGACAGCAAACTGTTGCCGAGCGCCCGCCACCAGAATCTCCACATCGTCCCCTTCGAACTTGCCCAGCAGGCTTTTGCCCAGCGGCGAGCGGGGGGTGATGACGGTGATCATCTGCCCCACCAAGTCAACCTTCAAACCCGCCGCATCGGGGGCCAGGAACAGCCATTGTTCACGACCCTTCTCGTCCTCCAGGCCGAGCAGGGCGCCGACCTCGATACCGCGCTGATCGTCATACGGGCGCAATGTCAGGTTTTGGCACAGCGTCAGTGAATGACGGATTTCCTCGACCCGTTTCGCCTGCCCGGCCGCGAGGTAAGACGCCTCCAGCCCCAACGTGTCGTACTTGTTTTCGGCGATATTTTCTTCGTGGGTCGCGGTTTCGTAGGCGGTTTGCGCAGCGCGTTCGGCGATGTCGAGATCGATGCGCAGCTTGTCGAGAATCAGTTGGTGGACGGTCGGCTTGTGCATAGAGAGCTTCATGATCAATCGCAGAATTGCAGGACGTTGGCGCGGCTTTTTTCGCTCGGCGCGGTCTGGTCCTGTTGCAGCCAGAACTGGCATTTCGGATTCGACAGGTTGCGGTTATTCGTGCGGGCCTGATCCAGGGTTTGTTGCTGTTCGTTCTTGCGCAGGTTTTCTTTGTATTGTTCGAACAGCGGGCTCTGAGGCGGGATGTCCGGCACCGGTTGCACCACTGCCGTCGGTTGGGTCAGCCGCTGGACGACCTGAGCCACGGGCGCCAATTGCTCGGAGGGCAAAAAACGCGAAGCGAGCCAACAGGTCAGCGCGATGGCGATGAACCCCAGCCAAAGACCCACGGCAATACTGGCGGTCAATTGCATGGCATTGAGGCGAATCGGCAACGGGCGGCGCGGGTTGGGACGGTAGGGCATGGCTGCCTCCTGGCGGGTAGTCGCGGGCGGATGGCGATTGTCGCACGAAGATTAATCGCCGTCGGCTCTTCTGCACGGGGTAATTTATGCGGACAATCGGCGCCTTTGCCAACGGGAGCCCGCAATGCCTGAACTGAAAACCCGCTGGGATATTTTTTGCACGGTGGTCGACAACTTTGGCGACATCGGCGTGACCTGGCGCCTGGCCCGGCAACTGGTGGCCGAACATTCTGTGGTCGTGCGCCTATGGGTTGACGACCTGCGCGCCTTCGAACGCCTGTGCCCGGAAATCGACATCAATGCGCCCCAGCAATGGCAGCAGGGAGTCGAGGTGTGTCACTGGCCAGCCGAATGGCAACCGGTTGATGCCGCTGATGTGGTGATCGCCGCGTTCGCCTGCCAACTGCCCGGCGTGTACATGGACGCCATGGTCGAGCGGGAGAAACCGCCGTTGTGGCTGAATCTGGATTACCTAAGCGCCGAGGACTGGGTCATCGGTTGTCACGGTTTGCCGTCGGTGAAGTACAAGAGCGTGCAGAAGTACTTCTTCTTCCCGGGGTTCCAGAAGGACACCGGTGGCTTGCTGCGTGAAAGCGGATTGCTGGAGCGGCGTCGGCAGTTTCAGCAAAGCCCCGAAGCCCAGCGAGAATTCCTGCAAGGTTTGGGCGTTGATCGTGCACCCGCAGCCCGGTTGATCTCGCTGTTTGCCTACGAAAACACTGGGCTGGCGAGCTGGCTTGACAGGCTGTCGACCGACCCGACACCCACGCATCTGCTGGTGCCCGAAGGGCGGATTCTCGGTGATGTCGAACGCTGGCTCGGGGTCAGCGGCCTGGTGGCCGGTGCGCTGCATGTGCGCGATGCACTGACTGTTCAGGTGCTGCCGTTCGTCCGGCAGGATCAATACGATCACCTGCTCTGGTGCTGCGATTTCAATGCTGTACGCGGCGAAGACTCGTTTGTCCGCGCCCAATGGGCAGGGCGGCCGATGCTCTGGCACATCTATCAGCAGGAAGAAGATGTGCACCTGGAGAAGCTCGAAGCCTTCATCGCGCTCTATACAAAAGGCTTGTCGACGCCGGCCAGCGAGGCGATCAGCGGTCTTTGGCGGGCGTGGAATGCTGGCGAAGACATGGCCGACCAGTGGCTTGCGACCCGTAAACACTGGCCGGAGCTGGAAAAACATGCCGAGGCGTGGTGTCTGGAACAAGCCTTGCAGGCTGATCTTGCCGCAGCGCTGGTACAGTTTTATGTAAATTGGATATGATACGCGGCCTAGATTTTTGTAAATCCCATCCAAATTCGGATATTCGCAATGAAAACTGGTAAAGAACTGAAACCCGGTACCGTGATCCGTCTCGAAAACGATCCTTGGCTGGTTCAGAAAGCTGAATTCACCAAGTCCGGTCGTAACAGCGCGATCATGAAGACCAAGCTGAAGAACCTGCTGACCGGTTACAAGACCGAGATCGTTTACAGCGCTGACGACAAACTGGACGACGTAATCCTCGACCGTAAAGAAGCGACCCTGTCCTTCATCAGCGGCGACACCTACACGTTCATGGACACCACTGACTACACCATGTACGAGCTGAACGCTGAGGACATCGAAGCCGTTCTGCCTTTCGTTGAAGAAGGCATGACCGATGTTTGCGAAGCGATCTTCTTCGAAGAGCGCCTGGTTTCCGTAGAACTGCCGACCACTATCGTGCGCGTAGTTGACTACACCGAAGGTTCCGCTCGCGGTGACACTTCCGGCAAAGTCATGAAGCCTGCCAAGTTGAGCAACGGTACTGAGCTGCAAGTTGCCGACTTCATCGAAATCGGTGATCGCATCGAAATCGACACCCGCGAAGGCGGTTCCTACAAAGGCCGTGCTAAATAAGCACAGCTTGAGTAATGAAAAAGCCCGACCATTGAGTCGGGCTTTTTTGTGCCTGGAAGATCAAGATCAAAAGATCGCAGCCTCGTTTCACTCGAGTGAAACGAGGCTGCGATCTTTTACTCTATTTCAAATGTTGCTTGAGTTCTTCGGACGCTTGCAGAATCGCCGAACGCACCTCCGGCACCTGACTCACCACATTGAGCAACCCGTAGTCGTGGATCATGCCGTTGTAGCGAACCGCCGTGACCGGCACGCCGGCCTCGTCGAGTTTGCGGGCGTAGGCCTCGCCTTCATCGCGCAACACGTCGGCGCCAGCGGTCTGTACCAGCGCCGGAGGCAGGCCTTTGAGCTGTGCGGTGGTCGCCCGCAGCGGTGACGCGTAGATCTCGTTACGTTGCTGGACATCGGTGGTGTAGTTGTCCCAGAACCACTTCATCATGTTTTTGGTGAGGAAGTGCCCCTCGGCAAACTGGTTGTAGGACGCGGTCTCGAAGCTTGCATCAGTAACCGGCCACAGCAGCACCTGGAACTTGATGGCCGGCGTGCCTTTGTCCTTGGCCATCAGCGCAACCACTGCGGCCATGTTGCCACCGACACTGTTACCCGCCACCGCCAGGCGTTTGCCATCGACGTTGATCTCTTTACCGTGCTCGGCCACCCACTTCGTGGCGGCGTAGGCCTGGTTGATCGCCACCGGGTAGTGCGCTTCCGGCGACGGGGCGTAATTGACGAACACCGCCGCCGCACCCGAACCCGTTACCAAGTCCCGAACCAGCCGTTCGTGGGTCGGGAAATCCCCCAGCACCCAGCCGCCGCCATGGAAGAACATGAACACTGGCAGCTCGCCCTTGACCCCGGCTGGCCGGACGATGGTCAGGCTAATCGGTTGACCATCGACTTGAATGGTCTTCTGACTGACATCGGCTTTTGGCAGCGTCAGTTTCACCCCGGCTTGCGCACCCACCAGAACCGCGCGGGCTTCTTTAGGTGTGAGCTGTTCCATCGGTTTGCCGGTGCCGGCGTTCAGAGCATCGAGGAACGCCTGGGTGTTGTGTTCAACCCCATCGCCTGCAAATGCGCTGTGGACGGACAGTGCGAGAAGGGTACCGGTCAAGACTTTGCTGAATGTGTTCATGGTCGTTTCCTGTTCGGGCCTGGAATCAGCAGTTAAACGGTGACGTGCAGACGCACATCGACGTTGCCACGGGTGGCGTTCGAGTACGGGCAGACCTGGTGAGCGGCATCAACCAGGGTTTGTGCATCGGCTTGCTCAAGACCCGGCAGGCTGATGTGCAGGTCAATGTCCAGTCCGAAACCGCCCGGGATCTGGCCGATGCCGACATGGGCGGTGATCGAAGCGTCGTTCGGGATGGTGCGTTTGGTCTGGCTGGCGACGAACTTCAGTGCGCCGATGAAACAGGCGGAGTAGCCGGCGGCGAACAGTTGTTCCGGGTTGGTCGCCGAGCCGCCAGCACCACCGAGTTCTTTCGGAGTGGCGAGTTTGACGTCGAGGATGTCGTCGCTGGAAACCGCACGACCGTCACGGCCACCGGTGGAAGTAGCGATTGCGGTGTAGAGAGTTTGCATGGTGTGAGTCTCATTCGGGTTTTTGGTGTTTTGCGCTAAATATTTGCGCGCTAAGTAACTGCGAGGTAAATGTAGTTCGCTAATAGTTTGCGCGCAATATAAATTTTTGAAAAAGTTTGGCGAACTCGAATGAGCGGGGCGTCGAATGCCGGAAAGACTATTGAGTTAGAGCGATTGGTTCAGGATCTTCGGCGAGTGATTTTTTTTGCGAAGAGGGAGTGAACGATGGCTTCAGCAACGCCATAAGACAAATGTGGGAGCGGGCTTGCTCGCGAAAACGGTGTGTCAGTCGACATCAATGCAGATTGACACACCGCTTTCGCGAGCAAGCCCGCTCCCATAGGGGAATTGTGGTGGATTGGAGATCAGAGGCTGTCTTGCAGGTGGCTGCGCAGCTCCTGGAGATCCGCTTGCAGCTTCTTCAACTGCTCAATTGTCTGCCCGCTGGCGCCAAGGATGCACTGCGGAATGTCCCGAGCCTTGTCCCGCAGGGCGCGACCCTGTTCGGTCAGTTCGACAATCACCACCCGTTCATCTTCACGGCTGCGGGTCCGGCTGAGCAAACCTTCGACTTCCAGGCGTTTAAGCAGCGGCGTCAACGACCCCGGATCGGTCAGCAGCCGCGTGCTGATTTCGCCTACGGTCAATCCATCCCGTTCCCACAACACCATCATCGCCAGGTACTGCGGATAGGTTAGCCCCAGTGCTTGCAGCAAAGGTTTGTAGACCTTGGTCATCAGTAGCGAAGTGGAGTGCAAGGCGAAGCAGACCTGATTGTCCAGCAGCAGGTTGTCGCAGTTGTCCGGGGTGTTGCGTTCGGTGGTCATGTCAAAGCCTTGATCAGTGATCGTCATGAATCTAGCGGGCGAATCTTTAATGCGCCAGATAATTATGGCTAGTGCCGGCCCAGATCGCTTTGCAGCGCCAGATCCCATGGGGCAATCGGGCTGAAGCGGGTTTTCAGGTATTCCAGCAGCAAACGACTGCGAGAACTGGCCTGTTGCTCCAGGCGCAGAGCGTAAATCCCTGCGGTCTCGGGTTTTGGCAAGCCCTTTTCGCAGAACAGCGGCAGCAGTTCGCCGCGCAGCAGGTATTCGCTGGCCAGCCATGTCGGCAGGTGCGCGATGCCCAGCCCGGCCAGTGCGCCGCAGACCAGCGCTTCGGCATTGTTGGCGCTCATGCGGATGCGCGCGGGTCGGTGCAACTGCATGTGCCCGTCCCGTTCAAAGCGCCAGGCGAAGGGCGGGGCCAGGCCGTCCCAGTCCAGACCATCGTGTTCGCTCAGTTGCGACGGATCGGTCGGCACGCCTCGGCGCTTCAAATAGTCGGGACTGGCGCAGGCAATGCGCACCATGTTCGCCAGCGGTGTGGCCACCAGCCGGGTATCGGCGATCTGCCCGGCGCGCAGCACCAGATCGACCTTGCCCAGGTTCAAGCCCTGCATGTCGACAAAGCTGTCGATCAGGTGCAATTGCACGTCGAGGCCGGGATACAGCATCAGAAAATCGGCAATGACCGGGGCCAGATGCCGGCGTCCGAATGCCGCTGGCGCGTCGACCCGAATCAAGCCTTCGGGCGCGCTGCTCAGGGACACCGCTTCGGCCCGGGCCAGGCGCAGCTCGGCAACGATCCGCCGCGCACGTTCGGCAAACGCCAACCCGGCCGGGGTCGCGCGCACGGCGTGGGTGCTACGCAGAAACAACTGGCTGCCGACCGCGTTTTCCAGACTGTCGATGCGTCGGGCCACCGCCGAAGGCGTCAGCGGATGGCGCCGGGACGCGGCGGAAAAGCTCCCGGTTTCCAGCACATCAAGGAACAGCCCGAGTTGGTCGGTCAATTGATTGGGGTTCATGGTTCTACCAGTGCCTGTGCGAAATCGGCACAGCCATTGTGCGTTGCTGTGCGTTTCCCCGCTAGCGCCGACTGCGTAGGATGAAAGACCTGACGAGAGGGAATTGGCCTGTGATTGAGTTTTTGATGTACCTGATCTTTGGCGCGGCCCTGGGCACTTTGGGTGGTTTGTTCGGCATTGGCGGTGGTCTGATCGCCATTCCGCTGCTCGGCGTGTTGTGCGGGCTCGACCAGCAACTGGCCCAAGGCACGGCGCTGGTGATGGTGGTGCCGAACGTGATGCTCGCGCTGTGGCGTTATCACCAACGCAATCGCATTGAATTGCGCCATGCATTGCCACTGGCTTCGATGGGGTTCTGCTTTGCCTGGATCGGTTCGATCTGGGCAGTGGGCATTGATGCGCAAACCATGCGCGTGGGATTTGTCGCGTTCCTGGTCGCCCTGTCGACCTACAACCTTGTGCGAATGTTCACTGCCAACGCGCCGGCATCCTCACAAATGCATTACTCATGGCCATGGCTGGGCGTGCTGGGCGCGGCATCCGGGACCATGGGCGGGTTGTTTGGTGTGGGCGGGGCGGTGGTGGCGACGCCGGTGCTGACCAGCCTGTTCGGCACCACTCAGGTGGTGGCCCAAGGTTTGTCGCTGGCGCTGGCGTTGCCGAGCACCGGCGTTACCTTGGTAACTTACGCGGCGCATCATCAAGTGAACTGGATGATTGGCCTGCCCTTGGCAGTCGGTGGATTGCTGAGCATCAGTTGGGGTGTGAAAGTCGCTCACGCCATGCCGGAACGGCTGCTGCGCGGGCTGTTCTGTGGTTTCCTGGTGTTCTGTGCGGTGATGCTCGCGTTTAAAGTTTGAAGCCTTCGACGATGTGCTCGGCCAGGCATTCGGTGATTGGCGACGGGTTGTGCAGGTTGCGCACCAGCATAATGCAGGCCTCGGGCAGCAGCGGCAGGTCTTCGGCGGCGCCGAGGATGCGCATGTCCGGGGTGATCAGGCTTTCCAGTTGCGCGGTCACCGCCAGCCCGGCGCTGACCACCGCCATCAGCGCCGACAGGCTCGAGCTGTTGTAGGCAATGCGGTAATCGCGGCCCATCGCGTCGAGGGCGTTGCACGCCCACAACCGGCAGAAACAATCA
Source organism: Pseudomonas sp. ASL4 (assembly GCF_056680395.1). NCBI lineage: Bacteria > Pseudomonadati > Pseudomonadota > Gammaproteobacteria > Pseudomonadales > Pseudomonadaceae > Pseudomonas > Pseudomonas sp. ASL4. The sequence continues at coordinate 2,912,010 of NZ_CM155280.1, forward strand.
CTGTTGAACATCGCCAGGGGCAGGGGCGTTTGCTCGTGGGCGCTGAAACATTGCGCTTCGGCCCAGACAAAACGTTCCTTGCGCAGCAACTGGCCAATCTCGGTGCCCGGCTCACGGGTGACGATCGACAAGTCCAGGTCCTGGCGCTGCAACAGTTGCTTGGTCGATTCGCAATGAACTTCGATCTGGATCAGCGGGTAGAACTGCGCGAAGCGCGACAGGATCCCCGGCAGAAAGCGCATCACGTAATCATCCGGCGTGCCGATGCGCACCGTGCCGACCATGTGCGGCTCGCGCAGGGTATTGAAGACTTCGCTGTGGAGTTTGAGGATGCGTCGCGCATAGCCGAGCAGCACCTGGCCTTCGGCGGTCAGCTTGACCTGGCGCCCGTCGCGTTCGAACAGCTGGCGCTGCAACACGTCCTCTTCCAGGCGTTTCATCTGCATGCTCACCGCAGACTGAGTGCGGTTGACCATTTCGCCGGCACGGGTGAAGCCGCCCTGGTCGGCGATGGCAACAAAGGTGCGCAGTACATCAGTATCGATACTTGGGTACGCCGACATTCATCAATCTCCGAGATGCATACCATCAGAAACATTCGTTGGATTGATCTTAGCTCCGGCGCGAGACTTGAGCCATCCCTAAAGGAGGGCGACATGATGAAAGGTCAACACGAGCATGTAACGGCAGAAAAATTCTCAATCCACGCGGTTTCCGATTTGCTGCACAAGTTTAGTCGCTGGTACGAACTTCACCGCGAACGTGAGCTATTGGCGAGCCTGAGCGATGAAGCGCTGAAGGACATCGGTGTGAGTCGTGCGGATGTCGAGCACGAATCGATCCGGCCGTTCTGGGACGATCCGATGCATAAATGATGATTCCATTGCTACACAAACCCCTTCCTGGTGAGGTAGGTTGCGAGCAGACAAGGAGATGCTCATGCCCGCAACGCTGTCCTTTTCCAACAAACAGGCTCGACGTCTGGCACTGGCTGCCCAAGGGTTCAACGGGCGCCAGCCGCCAGCGGCGATCAAGCCGGTACAACTCAACCGACTGATCGAACGCCTGGGCATTTTGCAGATCGATTCGGTCAATGCGTTAGTGCGCTCGCACTACCTTCCCTTGTTTTCCCGCCTCGGCAACTATTCATCCGACTTGCTCGACCAGGCTGCCTGGAGTCAGGGCCGTCGACGCACGTTGTTCGAATATTGGGGCCACGAAGCTTCGTTGTTGCCGTTGTCCATGTACCCGCTGATGCGCTGGCGCATGCAGCGCGCTACCCGTGGCGAAGACATCTACCAGCAACTGGCGCGGTTTGGGCGTGAGGAACAGGACACGATTCGCCGGGTGCTGGGTTCGGTTGAGAAATTGGGCGCACTGGGTGCTGGCAGTTTGTCGACCCGTCAGGAACGGGCCGGGCCGTGGTGGGACTGGAGCGCCGAAAAGCATGCGCTGGAATGGCTGTTTGCCGCTGGGGAGGTGACTGTCGCTGGCCGGCGCGGGTTCGAACGGCTTTACGATTTGCCAGAGCGAGTCATTCCCTCGGCCGTTCTCCAGCAGCCTTTGCTCACAGAAGCCGAAGCCCAACGCGGTCTGTTGTTGCATGCCGCGAATGCCTTGGGTGTGGCGACGGAAAAGGACCTGCGGGACTATTTTCGCCTGAACCCGGCCGACAGCCGACGGCGTGTGGCTGAGTTGGTCGAGGCCGGTGAGCTGCTGACCTGCGAAGTCGAGGGCTGGCGGCATCCGGCTTATTGCCTGCCCGAGCCCAAGGTGCCGCGCAAGGTCGAGGCCAGCGCCTTGCTGTCACCGTTTGATTCGCTGATCTGGGAGCGTAGCCGCACCGAGCGGTTGTTTGATTTCCGGTATCGGTTGGAGATCTACACGCCGAAGGACAAACGGGTCTACGGCTATTACGTGTTGCCGTTTTTGCACAACGAACGGATTGCTGCGCGGGTGGATTTGCGCGCTGAACGGGCGTTGGGCCGTTTGGCGGTGCACGCCGTGCATGAAGAAGAGCCGGGGCTGGATGAGGCGGGGATGATGGCGTTGGCGGTCAATTTGCGGCAGATGGCGGATTGGTTGGGCTTGGAGCGGGTGCAGTTGAATTGTCAGCGGGTGAGTGCGGGGCGGTTAAGGGTGGCATTGGCTCAAATTTGTGGTGATTGAGCTGACGTCATCGCGAGCAAGCTCGCTCCCACAGGGGTTAGGTGATCCACTGTGGGAGCGAGCTTGCTCGCGATAGCGGTAGGGTCAATCAACCAGAGACTGGCTGACTCACCGGCGGACTTGCTTCAACGTCTCGGCAATCAAAAACGCCAACTCCAGCGACTGATCAGCATTCATCCGCGGATCGCAATGGGTGTGGTAACGGTCCGACAACCCATCCTCGGTAATCGGCCGCGCGCCACCAATGCACTCGGTCACGTTCTGCCCGGTCATTTCGATGTGGATACCGCCGGCATAGGTGCCTTCCGCTTCGTGGACCTGGAAGAACTGCTTAACCTCGCCGAGGATTTGCGCGAAATCGCGGGTCTTGTAGCCGCTGCTGGCCTTGATGGTGTTGCCGTGCATCGGGTCGCAGCTCCACAGCACTTTCTTGCCTTCACGCTCAACAGCGCGAATCAACTGCGGCAGATGATCGCCGACCTTGTTCGCGCCCATCCGTGCAATCAGGTTCAGGCGACCTGGATCGTTGTCCGGATTAAGCACGTCGATCAGGCGAATCAGGTCCTCGGGGTTCATGCTCGGGCCGACTTTCACGCCGATCGGGTTGTTCACGCCGCGCAGGAACTCGACGTGTGCGCCGTCGAGCTGACGGGTACGGTCGCCGATCCACAGCATGTGGGCCGAGCAGTCGTAGTAATCGTTGGTCAGGCTGTCGCGACGGACGAAGGCTTGTTCGAAGTTCAGCAGCAGCGCTTCGTGGGCGGTGAAGAAACTGGTTTCGCGCAGTTGTGGCGAGGTGTCCATGCCGCAGGCGCGCATGAAGGCCAGGGTTTCATCGATGCGATCGGCCAGATGGCTGTATTTCTCGGCCAGGGCCGAATTGGCGATGAAATCCAGGTTCCACTTGTGCACCTGATGCAGGTCGGCAAACCCGCCCTGGGCGAAGGCGCGCAGCAGGTTCAGGGTCGCGGTGGACTGGTGATAGGACTGCAGCAGGCGTTCCGGGTCCGGGACGCGGCTTTTTTCGTCGAAACCGATGCCGTTGACGATGTCGCCACGGTAGGCGGGCAGGGTCACGCCGTTGATGGTTTCGTCGTTGGCCGAACGCGGCTTGGCGAACTGGCCGGCCATGCGCCCGACCTTGACCACCGGGCAACCGGCGGCGAAGGTCATGACGATCGCCATTTGCAGCAACACTTTGAAGGTGTCGCGGATTTTCGCGGCGGAGAACTCGGCGAAGCTTTCGGCGCAGTCGCCGCCCTGCAACAGAAACGCGCGGCCCTGGGTCACTTCGGCAAACTGACGGCGCAACTCCCGGGCTTCACCGGCAAACACCAGCGGCGGATAGCTGGCCAGGGTTTGCTCGACCTGCAGCAAATGCGCTGCGTCGGGGTATTGGGGTTGTTGCTGGATCGGCAAGGCGCGCCAGCTGTCAGGGCTCCAGGGTTGGCTCATCACGTTCTCTAGTGTTTACGCACGGGCGCTCATGTTATCAGCAATTAGTGCGTGACCTATTCCCGTCGCTTCGCGGACAATCGCGCCTTTGCCGCTTCATGTTGCGGTGTATTGCGTCACCGTTTGCCAAGTGGCAGACCCGGTGACGATCAGGAGACGAAATGACTGAGGAGCGCGTCGAGCATCTGCTCGCCGAGGTACAGGATGAGTTCGGCGTGATTCGCGTGCTGGAAGTGGCCGATTACCGTTTTCTCGAATTCGGCGATGCCATCGAGCAAAGCTGCGTGTTCACTGCCGATCCGAGCTGGCTGGAGTACGACTACACCCGCGCCATGCTGATCGGCGCGTTGTGCCATGAACAGCCGGAAAGCGCGCTGTTCCTGGGCCTTGGCGCCGGCACGCTGACCCAGGCCTGTCTCAAGTTCCTGCCGCTGGAAGACGTCGAAGCCATCGAGTTGCGCCCCGACGTGCCACGCCTGGCCATCGAATACCTGGGGCTGGATGACGATCCTCGGTTGTACATCCGGGTTGGCGATGCGCTGGAACTGCTCGACACGGCCGAGCCGGCGGACCTGATTTTCGTCGATCTTTACACCGATGTCGGGCCCGGCGTCGGGCATCTGGCCTGGGGGTTTCTGACCGATTGCCAGAAACGCTTGAATCCGGGTGGCTGGCTGGTGATCAATCAGTGGGCGACCGACGATGGTAAACCGCTGGGTGCGGCGTTGTTGCGCGGGCTCTACCACCGCCATTACTGGGAGCTGCCGGTGAAGGAGGGCAATGTGATCCTGATCGTGCCGTCGGAGCTGGATCAGGAACTGGACATGGACGGCTTGATCGCCCGGGCCGAAGGGCTGGCGCCGCGATTGGGGTATTCGTTGACGTCCTTGATCAAGGCGATTCGCCCGGCGACGTAAAGCGATGAGGTTACCTGTGGCGAAGGAGCTTGCTCCCGCTTGAGTGCGCAGCACTCACAAAATCTGCATGGAATACCAGGTTTTTGGGGCCGCTTCGCAGCCCAGCGGGAGCAAGCTCCCTCGCCACAAAAGCGCTGTGGTCAGCAGCCTTTGAAAACGCCGGGTCGCTTTTCAACCATCGACCGCACGCCTTCCTTTGCATCCTCACTCGCCAGCAACTTCTTCACCATCGGCGGCAACGCCTGCGCCGCCGCCGTTTCCCCTTCATAGCGCGCCTGCCTGGCCGACATCAGCGTCGCCTGAACCCCCAGCGGCGCCTGTCGGGCAATGCGCTCGGCCAGTTCAATCGCCCTCGGCAGCAAATCCTCGCTGGCCATGACTTCCTGCACCAGCCCCAGACGCAAGGCGTCATGGGCGTCGAATTCATCGCCGGTCAGTAGCCAGCGCATGGCGTTGCCCCAGCCGGCCACTTGATGCAGACGCAGGGTGGCGCCGCCGAACGGGAAGATCCCGCGCTGCACTTCCATCTGGGCGAAACGGGTATTGCTGGCACAGAGGTTGATATCGGCGGCCAGCATCAGCTCGATGCCAATGGTCAGGCAATAACCCTGGGCGGCGACAATCACCGGTTTGCTGACCCTGGGCCCGGCGAACACCCCCCATGGATCACAGCCGCCAGGTGGTGCCTGCCAACCGTTGGCGAGGGCGGCGCTGGCATTGATCAGGTCGAGCCCGGCAGTGAAATGCTCGCCATGGCCGAACACGATCGCCACCCGCGCTTCGCTGTCGGCCTCGAACTCGCCGTAGGCCAGGCTCAGTTCATTGAGCAGATCAAGGTCGAAGGCGTTGCGCTTGGCGACCCGGTCCAGGCCGATCAACAGGACATGGCCGCGTCGTTCGCGGCTGACACGGCTGGAAACGGGCTGATTCATGAGGCATTTCCTCGGGCGGGAAGGGGCGGGATGGGGGGTGTCAGACCGAAGGTCTGTATCTCAAGGGTGAACCGTTTTAGCGCCATCGCCAGCAGGGCCGGGCCTTTGAAAAATAGACCGTTGCACGATTATCCGCAAAGCCTGTGACATAACGGTGTATGCGTCATTTTTCCGACAAATAATGCTCCCTTTTTGGGCGAATTCCGGTATAGTGCGCGCCGGCCTTTAACCGGGCCGCGTTTAGGTAGCGCAATTCCCCGAAGTCAGCTTCGGCTGCACGTCCGCACAGCGGACTCTTCCTTGACGAATCTTTTTCATTCATTCGTTTTCGCAAATCCCCGCCGACAAAGCAGCCAGGGCGACTCTTGAGTCTTACACGGCATGCGCAGCTTTGGAGCATGGGTCTTTGCGGATGCACTTAGAGGCAGACCCATGACCCAGGAAACCGGCGGCTTCGCCGCTTTTAATCTTAATCCGAATATTCTTGCAGCCGTCATCGCGACTGGCTACGAAGAGCCTTCGGCTATTCAGCAGCAATCGATCCCGATCATCATGGCCGGCCACGACATGATTGGCCAGGCGCAAACCGGTACCGGTAAAACCGCCGCGTTCGCTCTGCCAATCCTGCATCGCATCGATCCTGCTAAGCGCGAGCCGCAAGCCCTGATCCTGGCGCCAACCCGTGAGTTGGCGCTGCAAGTAGCAACCGCTTTCGAAACCTACGCCAAGCAAATGCCGGGCGTTACCGTTGTGGCCGTTTACGGCGGCGCCCCTATGGGTCCACAACTGAAAGCAATCCGTAATGGCGCACAGATTGTTGTCGCCACTCCGGGTCGTCTGTGCGACCACCTGCGTCGTGACGAAAAAGTCCTGTCTACCGTGAACCACCTGGTTCTCGACGAGGCGGACGAAATGCTCAAACTGGGTTTCATGGACGACCTCGAAGTTATCTTCAAGGCTCTGCCTCCAACCCGTCAGACCGTATTGTTCTCGGCGACCCTGCCGCAGTCGATCCGTGCCATTGCCGAGCGTCACCTGCGTGATCCGCAGCACGTGAAGATCCAGACCAAGACTCAGACCGTTACCGCGATCGAACAGGCTCACCTGTTGGTTCACGCTGACCAGAAGACCTCGGCTGTATTGAGCCTGCTGGAAGTTGAAGACTTCGACGCCCTGATCATGTTCGTGCGCACCAAGCAAGCGACCCTGGATCTGGCCAGTGCCCTGGAAGCCAAAGGCTACAAAGCCGCTGCGCTGAACGGTGACATTGCTCAGAACCAACGTGAGCGCGTGATCGAATCCCTCAAGGATGGCCGTCTGGACATCGTTGTTGCGACCGACGTAGCTGCTCGTGGTCTGGACGTTCCGCGTATCACTCACGTGTTCAACGTTGACATGCCGTACGACCCGGAATCCTACGTTCACCGTATCGGCCGTACTGGCCGTGCCGGTCGCGAAGGTCGTGCACTGCTGCTGGTGACTCCGCGTGAGCGCCGCATGCTGCAAGTGATCGAGCGTGTAACCGGTCAGAAGGTTGCTGAAGTTCGCCTGCCGGACGCCCAAGCTGTTCTCGATGCTCGCATCAAGAAACTGACCAACAGCCTGTCGCCGCTGGTTGCTGATGCCGAATCGACTCACGGTGATCTGCTGGATCGCCTGACCGCTGACATCGGTTGCACTCCGCGTGCACTGGCTGCTGCTCTGCTGCGCAAGGCCACCAACGCTCAGGCGTTGACCCTGGCTGCAATCGAGAAAGAACGTCCACTGGTGCCGAACAACGCACCGCGCGGCGATCGTCCAGAGCGTACCGGTGATCGTCCGGACCGTGGTGATCGTGAGCGTCGTGCTCCGGTTGCATTGGCTGAAGGCCGTGCTCGTTGCCGTACCGCGCTGGGTGCGCGTGATGGTATCGCTGCCAAGAACCTGCTGGGCGCTATCCTCAACGAGGGTGGCCTGGCTCGTGAAGCAATCGGTCGCATCCAGGTGCGTGACAGCTTCAGCCTCGTTGAACTGCCGGAAGATGGTCTGGAAAAACTCCTGACCAAACTGAAGGACACTCGCGTTGCTGGTAAGCAGTTGAAGCTGCGTCGCTACCGCGAAGATTAATCCGCTCTCGGGCTGATTGATCGAACATAAAAAATCCCCGACAGGTTCGGGGATTTTTTTTGCCTGAAAAAGATCGCAGCCTTCGGCAGCGCCCACAGGCGCGTAGCTGCCGAAGGCTGCGATCTTTTGATCTTAACGTTACCCGAAACGATAAATGTCCATGCCTAGCGCCCCCATGGTGAATCCCTGGTGCGCAATCCCGAACTCACCCCCAGCCCCGCGAGCAAAGTACAACGGCAGCAAATGCTCATCACTCGGATGGTTGCGCACAGCGTTCGGCGCCTGCTGGCGATAATCGTGCAACGCCGTTTCATCGTTGGCGGCCAGTTTTTCAATCATCCAGTCACGGAACGCCTTGGCCCACGGCTCGACGCTTTCCGGGCCGGCATGCCAGTCCAGTTCACGCAGGTTGTGGGTGATGCTGCCGGAGCCGATCAGCAACACGCCTTGTTCGCGCAGACTGGCCAGCGCATGACCCACGCGGGTTTGCAGGGCCGGGCCGCCACGGGTTGGCAGTGAGACTTGCACCACCGGAATGTCGGCCTGCGGGTACATCAATGACAACGGCACCCAGACCCCGTGATCGAACGGTCGCTTGGCGTCGATGCGCACAGGCAAGTCATCGGCTTTCAGCAACTCGACCACCTCTGCCGCCAGTTGTGGATTGCCTGGCGCCGGGTATTGCACTTCGAACAAGGCCTTTGGGAAGCCGCCGAAGTCATGCCAGGTTTCAGGCTGCGGGTTACCGCTGACCAGCAGCTCGTTGCTTTCCCAGTGCGCCGACACAATCACGATGGCCTTGGGCTTCGGCATTTCTGCAGCCAAGCGCGCCAGGGCCGGGCCGCTGGCCCCCGGTTCCAGTGCCAGCATCGGCGAACCATGGGATATGTAGAGGCTGGGGAACATGAATGAGCTCCTGAGGGGTAAGATGGCACCATCTTCAGTCAGATCATTGATCTAAATCTAATATAAGTTTTAGCGTCTTTTGATCGAATTTTCGGGATTAATTATGCAGCCGGAGTTTTGGCACAAGCGGTGGACGTCGAATCAGATCGGCTTTCACCTGCCGGAAGTGAATCCATATCTGCAACGGTACTGGCCGCAACTGGGCCTGGAGGAGGGCGCGCGCGTACTGGTGCCCTTATGTGGGAAAAGCCTGGACCTGCTGTGGCTGGCTAAATGTGGTCATGAAGTGTTGGGCGTCGAATTGTCGGAAAAAGCGGTGGAAGACTTTTTCCACGAGCATCAATTTGACCCTGACGTCAGCGACCAAGGCCCCTTCACCGTGTATCGGGCGGGTTCGATCGAGATTTGGTGCGGTGATTTCTTCGCGCTGACCGCTGGCGATGTCGCCGATTGCAGCGCGCTGTACGATCGCGCGGCGTTGATCGCCTTGCCGCCGACGATGCGTGAGCAATACGCCGAGCATTTGAAGCGGATTCTGCCAAAGGATTCCCTGGGGCTTTTGATCACCATGGACTACGACCAGGCGCAAATGGACGGACCGCCGTTTGCTGTGCTTGATGACGAAGTGCAACGGTTGTTGGGCGCTTCGTGGGAGCTGAAGATTCTGGAAGATCAGGACATCCTGGGCCAGAGCTGGAAGTTCCTGGAAGGTGGTGTTACGCGGCTTGAAGAGCGGGTTTACCGGGTTTCCAGCCGATAGATTTGTGTTGGGTGTACCGATGCCTTCGCGAGCAAGCCCGCTCCCACATGGGGAACGCATTCCAATGTGGGAGCGGGCTTGCTCGCGAAGAGGCCCTGATAAATACCACAACAATCAGCAGACAAAAAAAGGCCCGCATCTCTGCGGGCCTTTTCTGTTAGTGCGGGGCGACTCAGCCCCGACGACGCAGCGCGTCAATACGCTCTTCCAGCGGTGGGTGGCTCATGAACATCCGGGCGAACCCTTGTTTGACGCCACCGTTGATGCCGAAGGCGTTCAAGGTGTCCGGCATGTGCACCGGCAGTCCTTGTTCGGCTCGCAGGCGTTGCAGGGCGCCGATCATCGCGCTGGTGCCGGCCAGGCGTGCACCGGCTTCGTCGGCACGGAACTCGCGTTTACGCGAGAACCACATGACGATCGAGCTGGCGAGGATACCCAGCACCAGTTCGGCGACGATGGTCGCCACGTAGTAGGCGATTCCCTGGCCTTCTTCGTTCTTGAAGATCACCTTGTCGACAAAGTTGCCGATGATCCGCGCGAAGAACATCACAAAGGTGTTCACCACGCCCTGGATCAACGCCAGGGTGACCATGTCGCCATTGGCCACGTGCCCGATTTCGTGGGCCAGGACGGCTTTGACTTCATCCGGCGAGAACCGCTCGAGCAGGCCTTGGCTGACCGCAACCAACGCGTCGTTCTTGTTCCAGCCAGTAGCGAAGGCGTTAGCCTCGTAGGCCGGGAAAATCCCGACTTCGGGCATCTTGATCCCGGCTTCGCGAGACAGTTGCTCAACGGTTTGCAGCAGCCATTGTTCGTGACGGGTGCGCGGCTGGCTGATGATTTGGGTGCTGGTGCTCATCTTCGCCATCCACTTGGAGATGAACAGCGAGAACAGGGAACCGGCGAAACCAAAGACCGCACAGAAAATCAGCAGCTGATTGAGGTTGAGATCAACCCCGTTGGCCGCCATGAACCCGTTGAAGCCGAAAAGGCTCAGGGTGATGCTGGCAATCAGCACGACCGCCAGGTTAGTGGCCAAAAACAGCAGGATGCGCATCATGGTTGTAGAAATCTCCTCATGCTAAAGATGTAGCGTACTGCGGGGTATATAAGGTGCTGCACGGTGCTATTCAACCGAGTGACTATTTCAAACTGTGTCCTACAGCAATAGTTTAGCTGTATGCAGGGCATTTCCGACGTGGACGCAGGAAGGGTTTGTCAGTCGATTGACTGTGTGGCCCCTGTCTTTGTTGGACGCGCGCACGAAACCGGTCACCAGGCAGCGATGGCAACAAAGATGTGCGGCAAGGTGCAGAGATGTGTTGCTGAATTAATCACCGTGCGACCCGGGTCGCACGGTGAACGTCAGCTTACTGACGGTAGGTCTTGAGGAAGTTGCCGATCCGGCCGATGGCCTGATCCAGTTCATCGACCCGGGGCAGGGTGACGACGCGGAAGTGATCCGGCCATGGCCAGTTGAAAGCCGTGCCTTGAACCACCAGCAGCTTCTCGGAGAGCAGCAGGTCGAGGACGAATTTCTCGTCGTTGTGAATCGGGCAGACTTTCGGGTCAATTCGCGGGAAGGCATACAGCGCGCCCATCGGCTTGACGCAGCTCACGCCCGGAATGTCGTTGAGCAATTCCCAGGTACGGTTGCGCTGTTCCAGCAGGCGACCCTGAGGCAGCACCAGGTCATTGATGCTCTGGTAGCCACCCAGTGCGGTCTGGATCGCGTGCTGGCTCGGCACGTTGGCACACAGGCGCATGTTCGCCAGCATGTCGATGCCTTCGATGTAGCTCTGGGCGTGGTGTTTCGGGCCCGAAATGGCGATCCAGCCGGAGCGGAAGCCGGCGACGCGGTAGGACTTGGACAGACCGTTGAAGGTCAGGCACAGCAAGTCCGGCGCCAGGGAGGCGGTGCAGATGTGCACGGCGTCGTCGTAGAGGATCTTGTCGTAGATTTCGTCGGAGAACACCACCAGGTTGTGCGAGCGGGCCAATTCGAGCATGCCCAGCAAGACTTCTTTGGAGTACACCGCGCCGGTCGGGTTGTTCGGGTTGATAATCACCAGGGCCTTGGTGTTCGGGGTGATCTTGGCCTTGATGTCGGCCAGGTCCGGGAACCAGTCGGCGCCCTCATCGCACAAGTAGTGCACCGGGTTGCCGCCCGCCAGGCTGACTGCGGCGGTCCACAGAGGGTAGTCGGGAGCCGGCACCAGTACTTCGTCGCCATTGTTGAGCAACGCTTGCATCGACATCACGATCAGTTCGGAAACGCCGTTGCCCAGGTAGATGTCTTCAATGCCGACGCCTTCGACCTGCTTCTGCTGGTAATACTGCATGACGGCCTTGCGCGCACTGAACAGACCCTTGGAGTCGCTGTAGCCTTGGGCCGTCGGCAGGTTACGGATCACGTCCTGGAGAATTTCATCCGGCGCTTCGAAACCAAAGGGCGCCGGGTTGCCGATGTTCAGCTTGAGGATGCGATGGCCTTCCTCTTCCAGGCGTTTGGCGTGCTTGAGCACTGGGCCGCGAATGTCGTAGCAGACGTTGGCGAGCTTGTTCGATTTGCTGACCTGCATGGCGATGTGTTCCCGAAAATGAACGATCCAGGCGGCGTATGAACTACCGTACTGGGAATCCTGCGTAATCACACAGGCCTGACGCCTTGAGAGGCAGCACCCATAAATCCGTTTGAATGCGCGTGGTCTGGCTGCCAGACTGGCGTTTGACGAGGCGCAATCATACGTGCCGCCCGATCCGTGGAAAAGGTACAGATCGGGCTTTTTCAGCTGCTGAGGTGTGACGATGGAAAAGTTGGAAAAAACCCTGGAAGAATGGAAGGCCATGCTCGATCCGGAGCAATACAACGTTTGTCGCCTCAAAGGCACCGAACGACCGTTCTCCGGCAAGTACAACGGCACCAAGACTGACGGCGTTTACCACTGCATCTGCTGCAACGAGCCGTTGTTCGATTCGAAAACCAAGTTTGATTCCGGCTGTGGCTGGCCGAGCTTCTACGCGCCGATTGGCGACAGTGCGATGGTCGAGATCCGCGATGTCAGCCACGGCATGATTCGCACCGAAGTAGTCTGCGCCACCTGCGATGCGCACCTGGGGCATGTATTCCCGGACGGCCCGCCACCGACCGGCCTGCGTTACTGCATCAACTCGGTGTGCCTGGACCTCGTTCCGCGCTCGTAATGCGAGCCCTGTAGATACCGTCTTGAATCTCACCGAGCAAGCGCAAATTCAGGGTCATATGGCTGGCCCGATTTGAGCACTGCGTAAACGTAATGCAGCAGCTTGCGCATGGCAGCACAGATGATCTGCTTGGGGGCCTTGCCGTTGGCCTTCAGGCGATCTTTCATGGCGATTATTGCTTTGTTGTGTTGCAACGCGACCAAGCCCGGCATGTATAGGCCTGCGCGCAAGCGCGCTGAGCCGATCTTCGAGATCGGGCTGCGGCCCTTGAGGAGCCCTGATTCCTGGAGTTCTGGATTCAGGCCAGCAGCCGCGACAAGTTTTCGAGGGTCGTCGTACTTGCGCAGGTCGCCCAGCTCAGCCAGCAACCGCTCAAGCGTTTTCTCGCCAATGCCGTCGATGGTCACGACCAAGTCGCGCATCTGGCGCATGTCGGGGTCGTCATCGATATGTTTTTTGATCGCCTTGTGGGTTTCAACGATTTCTTTTTCGATGTGGCCAATCACCGAGTTGATCGACTCTTTGACCTTTTCGTCGGACACGTCCAGACGATTACGCTCCATTTGCTCCATCTCTTGAAGGTCATCCAGGCGACGAACCATGGCCTTCAGTTGGCGGAACTTCAGCGGTTCCGGAGCCCAAAGCTTGAGCTTTTCATTTTTTTCTTTAGCGAAGTCGGCGATCAGCTTGGCATCACTCTTGTCGGTTTTGATCCGACGTAACTCGCTGCCCGCATACGCGTGAGTCGTGGCCGGATTCACCACGCAGACCCGATAACCCTTGTTGTAGACGAACTCGGCGAGCTCCAGATGATAGACACTGGTCGCTTCCATCACGATCAGGGTCGAAGGCTCGGCCTGCTTCTGCAACCAAACTTCAAACTCTTTGAAACCCTTGGAATTGTTAGCCAGTTTGGCCTTGGTTTTATGCTTGCCATTTGGCAGATGTGTAGCGATATCAAAGGTGTTTTTAGCGACATCGACGCCGACGAAACTGGACATAACACTCTCCCAATCAGATCAATTGCGATCATCACTGCACTCTGCCCGACCTTGCGAATGCGGGCTCTAGCCAGAGGCGGGCCCAAGATACCGTTCGAACTATACGAGTGAGTGCGGAGGGTTGGAGCACGATCTACGTCACAGGCAAAAAGCCTAAGGAGCTGCACGGCTTCCAGGTCCCTCCCTCGATGATCAGTCGAGAACTATCGCTCCTGACGGAGCGATAGTCGAGATACAAGGAGCTGCCGAAGGCTGCGATCTTGTGATCTTGATCTTCTGCGATCTCGAGAAAAGGCAAGATCAAAAGATCGCAGCCTTCGGCAGCTCCTACGCAATCGTGTTGCCCATTAAGCAGTCGAATCGATTTATTAAATTGCACACAATTCAATTGCTCGCTATGTTCAGTGCTTCTTCCTACATCTGGAGCCCGAATCATGAGCGACAACCTGCTGAGCATCCCGGTCACCACCATCAAGGGTGAACAAAAGACCCTGTCCGACTTCGCCGGCAAAGCGGTGCTGGTGGTCAATACCGCGAGCAAGTGCGGCTTTACCCCGCAATACAAAGGTCTGGAAGAGCTGTGGCAGACCTACAAGGATCAAGGCCTGGTAGTGCTCGGCTTTCCCTGCAACCAGTTCGGCAAGCAAGAACCCGGTAACGAAGGGGCGATTTCCGAATTCTGCGAGTTGAACTTCGGCGTCAGCTTTCCGCTGTTCAAAAAAATCGACGTCAACGGCTCTGACGCCCATCCGCTGTTCGTTCAACTGAAAAAACGTGCACCAGGCCTGCTGGGTTCCCAGGGCATCAAGTGGAACTTCACCAAGTTCCTGATCGGCAAGGACGGCCAAATGGTCAAGCGCTTTGCCCCGGCGACCAAGCCGCAGGATTTGAGCGCCGAGATCGAAGCCTTGCTCAAATGAACACCGTGTCCGCCGACTCCCTGAAGCTCGACAGCCAGCTCTGCTTCAAGCTGTATGCCGCGTCCCGGGCGGTGATTCGTGGCTACAAGCCGATGCTCGATAAGCTCGGCCTGACCTACCCGCAATACCTGGCGATGCTGGTGTTGTGGGAATGGCAGGACGCGGCCCCGGAGCAACCGACCGTCAAGGCCTTGGGCGAACGCCTGGCGCTGGACTCCGGCACGCTCACGCCGTTGCTCAAGCGGCTTGAGCAGTTGCAACTGGTCCAGCGTCAGCGTTCGGCGCGAGATGAGCGGGAAGTGCACTTGAGCCTGTCGCCAGCCGGCCTGGCCTTGCGCGAGCAGGTCGGGCCGCTGAAGGCGCGCCTCCTGTGCGACAGCGGTGTGGACCTGAATCGCCTGAATGAACTGCGCGATGGCCTTGATCAGTTGTTGGGGCAGATCAAAGCGCTGTCCTAGCCGGTATCCACTGGTCGAGCAAAGCGGCCAGTTCCTCTCGTCGAAAGGGTTTGGCCAGGTAGTCGCTCATGCCCGCCACCCGACAGCGCTCGCGTTCTTCGGACATGGCGTTGGCGGTCAGGGCGACGATCGGCAATTGTGGCCAGCGCCCGCTGCGGCGGATGTGCCGACTGGCTTCGTAGCCGTCCATCACCGGCATGTTGCAGTCCATCAGCACCAGGTCGAATTCCCCCAGCTCAAGTTGATCCAGGGCTTCGGCGCCGTGGGCGGCGACAATCACCTCGCAACCGAGCTTGCCGAGCATGCCTTTGGCCACCAACTGATTGACCGGGTTGTCCTCCACCAGCAGCACCCGACCGCGGCGTTGCGGGGTGAGGGCGTCGAGGCGGGCGTCGTTGATTGTCGTGGTGTCCGGTTGCAAGACTCGTCGTAGCGTCTGGTACAGCGCGTTGCGCGCCAATGGCCGCGCCTGTTGCTGCAAGGGCGCCAAGGCGGCAGCTTCTTGGCTGGGCATGAAACTGCCATAGGCCGTCACCAACAGGATCGGCGCCGTGAACGTAGGGCGCAGGCCAAACAGGCATTCCGGGCAGTCGGTGATCAATACATCGGGTTCCAGGCCGAGCAACGAATCTTCAATGGAGCGCTGCTGATATTCGAGCCCCCATAAAGGCAGCAGGCCTTTCAATAGTTCCGCCAAGCCGCTGCTGGCTGCCGTAATCGCTATGACCTTGCCTTGCAGCGGTGCAGGCGCAATGGCGCGGGTGTGGGCGGGCAGCGGCAGGTCGGCGCAGAACTGGCTGCCAAACCCGGCTTCCGAACTGATCGTCAGCCGTCCTTGCATGGCTTCGCAGAGGTTGTACGTCAGGGCCAGGCCCAGCCCGGTGCCGCCGAATTGCCGGGTAATGCCGGCGCCGGCCTGGGTGAAGGGCTGGAAGATTTTGACCTGCGCGTCCTGGGCGATCCCGATGCCGGTGTCGCACACTTCAATGCGCACACCATCCTCGAACGTTGAAAGACGCACATCGACCCGCCCGAAACGGGTGAATTTGAGGGCGTTGGACAGCAAGTTGCTGACAATCTGCCGGACGCGGGTCGGGTCGCCCAGTACCAGCGCCGGAAACTGCGGATCGATCAGGCAGGCCAGTTCGACGCTGGGCGCGGCATTCTGGGACAGCAGGTTGGCGGTGTCCTCGATCAGCGAGCCAAGGTCGAACGGAATGTGTTCGAGCTCCAGCTGGCCGGCATCGAATTTCGACAGGTCGAGAATATCGTTGAGCAGTTCCACCAGTACTTTGCCCGAGTCATGGGCGATGGACAGTTGTTGCTGTTGCTCGGCATTGAGCGGGCCGTCGAGCGAGAGGGCGATCATTCCCAGCAGGCCGTTGAGCGGCGTGCGGATTTCATGGCTCATATTGGCCAGGAACGCCGAGCGCGCTTCGGCCATGTCCAGGGCCGTTTGGCGGGCGACTTCCAGTTCTTCGTTGGACTGACTGAGCCGGGTGTTGATGGCCTTGAGTTCGGCGGTGCGGGCCGAGACTATATTTTCCAGTTGCTCGAGGTAGTCGGTCAGGCGGTTTTCAGCGTTGCGCCGTTGCTGGATTTCCGTGGCGATGTTTTCGAACTGTTGATTGGCCACTTTGACCAGCACACCGATTTCATCGTTTTCATGCCCCGCCGGGTACTCCAGCCATGTCGGCTCCGCGCTACGTGGATCGCGGCCGCTGAGTTCGCGGATGACCCGTACCAGTGGCTTGGTCAGCATCACGTAAAACAGCGCCAGCAGGATGCCGGTCAGGATCAGGCTGCGGGCGAAACCGTTGAGCAATGTCACTTCGGCCCGGCGCAGGAAGCGGCTACCGAAGGAATAGGTGTCGACCTCCAGCTGCAGGGTGCCGAGGGATTCGTCGGGCAAGTGGTCGAGGAAGAGGCGATCTTCGAACTGGCGGTTGGCGCCGAACAGGAAGTCGCTGATCACCCGATAACCGCTTTCCATGCCCTGGCGTTTGACGCTGGCCAGCACGGTATTGTTGTTGTCGGTCAATTGCGCGCTGATGATCGCTGGTGAGCGCAGCAAGCCCATGGTCAATTCCTGGGCGAGTTCGGCGTCGATGTTGTAGGCGATACGTGACGCCGGGTTATGGCTGATTTCCAGCAAAGACAGTATTTCGCGGTTGATGGAGGCGTCTTCGCTGGCATAATCGATGCCTATTTGCACCAGACTGAGCAATGTGCCCAATATGAAACCGACCAGCACAGTAAGCCGGGCTTGCTTGTAAGAAAGCCGGTGGGTGAACTTGATATCCATTGGGTGTTGAACCACTTCCGTTTCCCTTCGCTGCTCCAGCATAGTCGATCATGCAGGGATACCGATGTTCCCCGGCCCCAAGATTCAACGATGGGCCGGTTATTGAACACTGTGTTGGGTTGCTCTTGTCGCCATCATTACTGTGAAACGTGCCCGAGGAGAAGACGTGGATTCCCGATTGAATGCTTTTCTTGAACGCGCCGATGCCGTTCTGGCCCGAATCGAGCCGCTGTTGCCGGCACCGAGACAAACTATCGACTGGGCGCACTGCCTGGCCGCGCGCTGGCAGCGTGAGGGCCGCAGCGGTTTTCTGCTGCCGCTGCAAGTCAGCCTCGACACCCGTTTGACCGACTTGATCGGTGTCGACCGCCAGGTTGAACAACTGGGGCGCAACACCCAACAGTTCCTCGACGGCATGCCGGCCAACCACGCGTTGCTCTGGGGTTCGCGTGGCACCGGTAAATCGTCGCTGGTTCGCGCGTTGCTCGCCGAACACGCCGAGGCCGGTTTGCGCTTGATCGAGATCGAACGCGATCACCTGGCGGACTTGCCGCGTATCGTCGAGCAGATCGCCAAATTCCCTCAGCGTTTCGTGCTGTTCTGCGATGACCTGTCGTTCGAGTCGGGCGAGGGCGACTACCGCGTGCTCAAGAGCGTGCTCGACGGCTCCCTTGAACAGGCGCCGGACAATGTTCTGCTGTACGCCACTTCCAACCGTCGCCACCTGGTGCCGGAAAAGGAAAGCGACAACGAGAACTGGAAACGCGTTGATGGTGAGCTTCACCCAAGTGAGGCCGTCGAGGACAAGATTGCACTGTCGGATCGTTTCGGTCTGTGGCTGTCGTTCTATCCGTTTACCCAGGAACACTTCCTCAACGTCGTCGAGCACTGGATCGGGCAATTGGCCGACAAGGCCGGCCTGGCCTGGCAGCGCACTGAAGAGCTGGACATCCTCGCGGTCCGTTGGGCCACTGGCCGGGGTAATCGCAATGGACGTTGCGCCTATCAATTTGCTCGCTATTGGGTCGGGCTCAAGCTGTTGGAGCACAAGGCATGATCGATTTACAAAAGAGCGGCCAGGGCCTCGAAGGCTACGGCATGCTCTGGGCGCAGTTGGAGTCGCTGTTGGCGGACGAGCGGGATTTCATCGCCAACGCGGCGCAGTTTTCGGCGTTTCTGTTTAACCAGCTCGATGACCTGAACTGGGCCGGTTTTTACCTCAATCGCAACGAAGAGCTGGTGCTTGGCCCATTCCAGGGTCAGATCGCCTGTGTGCGAATTCCGTTTGGCCGGGGCGTGTGCGGGGCTGCTGCGGCGACCTTGCAGACTCAACTCGTCGAAGACGTTCACGCGTTTCCAGGGCACATCGCCTGCGACAGCGCGTCGAACAGTGAGTTGGTGGTGCCCTTGGTCAAGGACGGTCGACTGATCGGCGTATTGGATCTGGACAGCCCGAAACTGGCGCGGTTTACCGCTGTCGATCAGGCCGGCATCGAGCAACTGGCAGCGATTTTCCTGCGACTGACCGACTGCTGATCATCGGTTAACGCGTACCACCTGTGGGAGCGGGCTTGCTCGCGAAGAGGCCATAACATTCAACATTGATGTTGACTGACAGACCGTTTTCGCGAGCAAGCCCGCTCCCACAGGGGATTTACGGTGTTAGCGTAAGCCTGCCTTCACCAGCAGGCTTGCCGGGTCCACGGTGTCGATCTGTTTTGGATCGAGGAATTGCTCGGCGTACTGCCGGTAAATCTGTTCGTTGATAAACAGCTCGAACAATTGCGGATCGATATGGGCGTCACGGCACATCGTGGCCATGATGCCCAACGCTTCGCTCAAGGACTTGGCCTTTTTGTAGGGGCGATCTGCCGCCGTCAGCGCCTCGAAAATATCGGCAATTGCCATCATCCGAGCCGGCAGGCTCATGTCGTCGCGCTTCAACTGTTTGGGATAACCGGTGCCGTCCATTTTTTCATGGTGGCCGCCCGCGATCTCGGCAACGTTGTTGAGATGGCCTGGAAAGGGCAGGTGGCTGAGCATCAGGATCGTCTGCACCATGTGGTGATTGATGATGTAGCGCTCTTCGCGTGTCAGGGTGCCCCGGGGAATGCTCAGGTTGTAGAGCTCGCCGCGATTGTATTTGTAGCGCGGCACATCAAGTTTGAAGCCCCAGGGATTGTCGGCCGGGATCAGTTCGCCTTCGGCGCGTTCGAACAGTTGCTCGGGTTTGTCCGCCAGCAGCGGTTCACTGACCGGCAGTGTCGACGCCGGGGTGCGCGCCTGACGACGGTTCTCTTCCCAGGAAACCCCCAGTCGATCATCCAGGGTTCGGGTCCAGGTCTGTTGAGCGATGGTGTTCAGGCGCTTGAGGTCGGCTTCGGCCATGGCTTCGCTGCCCAGATTGCAGCGGGCGACAAAGGTGAAGTCATCGTCCAGCCCCGCCAGCACGGCATTGCGTAGTTCGGCCAGGTGCTGCTCGTCGCCACCCAGGGCGATGGCCTGCCAATAGTTGATCCAGGCATCGCGCTTGAGCACTTCGAAGCGGGTTCGAATTTCGTGGATGCGATCGTTCAGGGTTTCCAGTTTGGTGGCCTTGTCGACCACATACTCGGGCGTTGTGACCTTGCCGCAATCGTGAAGCCAGGCCGCAATGTGCAAGGCTTCCCACTCATCTTCGGTGGGATGGTAGCCGCTGAAGGCCGGGGCCTGACTGGCCGCAGCCGCCTGGGCGAGCATCAGGGTCAGCGCCGGCACCCGCTGGCAATGGCCGCCGGTGTAGGGGCTCTTGGCGTCGATCGCGCCGGCCAGCAGTTGAATGAAGGAATCGAGCAGTTGTTTTTGTTTCGCCTGCAGACGTTGGCTGTCGATACTCACCGCTGCGGCGCCGGACACCGCTTGAAGAAACGCAATGCGATCCGGTCGAAGTTTTTCCAGGTCGCTTTGGCTGCCGCTGTCGGCCAGCAGCAGAACCAGCAAGCCCACGGTTTCGTTATGCCGGTTGCGCAATCGAATACCGATCAGGTGCACCCGCGGGCTCTCCATCGCGAGCAGCACCTTCTGCAAATCCCCGGCCTGTTCGAAACCCAGGCTGGCAACCACGTTCTCGGTATTCGCCAGCCGTTGTAACCACGCTGGGTTCTGTGGGTTTTGCAGTTCATGCCCTTGAATATCAAACGACGGCAAGGCCTGGGACAGGCCATTGATGACCAGGCCATGGGGTTCAATTCGATCACCGTCGCCTTCGCGCAGGTAGATCAGACCGGCCTGGGCCTGGGCGATTTTTACCGTTTCAAACAGCACTCGCTGCAGCAACGGCGCGAAGCGGGTTTCGGCACACAGGCTGTCGGTGATCTGGAAAAAACTCCCCAGGGTGTCCTTCATCCGCGCCATCGACACGCTCAACTGATCGACTTCCAGCACTGGCGAGCGGCGGCTCACCGGAAAGTTGAAATCGAAACTGCGAATTGCATCGGCTTCCTTCACCAAGGCATGCAGGGGATTGACCAGAATTCGCGACGTCAGCCAGCCCAGCGGCAGGCACAGCAGCAAAGTGGCCAGGGTGATCAGAGCGCCTTGCCAGCGCATGCGATAGGCATCGACGAGTAACTCGTCTTCAGGCACCAGCAGTGCCAATTGCAAGCCCTGGGGGCCACCTTCCTGCATGCTGCTGCGGGCAAAGATCCACTGCCGGCCGTCAACCTCCAGGCGATTGCCTGCTGGCGAATTGGCGAGCAGCGCGCCGAGGCCAGGGCTCAGGTCCGCAGCTTTGCTGAGGCGGGCGCTCTGGTCGTCGATGATCAGTTTGCTGGCGTCCGGGTAGGCAATGGCATTGCCTTGGGCATCGAACAGGACGATTTCGGTACTGGGGGTGACGACGTGTTTGGCGAGGGTTGCGGAGAGTTCGGCCAGGGTCAGGTCGGCGCCCATCACCGCGCCGTCGCCGCTGCGTCGGGCCAGAGTGGTGCCGACGTTGTGGGTGGAGAAAAAGATATAGGGTTCGGTGGTGATCTGGTCTGCATCCGCACGAGCGCTGGTAAACCAGGCGCGGGTCCGAGGGTCGTAGTTTTCGTCGGACACGTCCTGGCGGCTGATGAGGTTCAGGGCCTGATCGTAGAACAAGGATTGGGAAACGACCTGATTGGCGCTGTCGTGACGCTCGATGCTCCAGACCTGATAGGCCGCGGTATCCGGGGCCTTGAGGAGCGTCTTGAGGGTATCGGTGCGCAGCGGCCGAACCATGAAGAAATCGCCATTGCCGTAGCCCAGGTACAGCGAAGCCAGGTCGGGGTTGTCCTTGAGCGATTGGCTGAACGGCTTGAGCAATGCCAGCCGTGGTTCAAGAGCCGGGGCCTGGGTGGCCGGCAGATCGGCCAACAGGCTTAGTAGGTGGCGAATGGGTTCATAGGTGGTTTGCAGGTCCAGGCGTACATCCTGCTCGATGCGATTGAAGAGCTTTTCACTGCTGGAAAGAATGATCTGCGTGGTTTGTCGGTAATTGAAAATCCCCAGCACCACGCCGGTCAGTAACAACAGGAACGTGAACATGACGCTGATATGGACGTGCAGGGGAAACCGGCGTTGATCCGGGCGCAGTGGGCTGGGCATCGCTGGTCTCTCCATAGTGGTTAACGCACTGCTCAGCGTCCAAGCATAGTTAAGGCTCCACTATTTTGCTGTTGGTGTTGAGGCCAATCTGGTGCAGTAACGCTCGCTCCAGTTCGAGCATGGCCTGGTCCATGGCTTGATTGCATCGGGCGACTTCATCCGCCGGCGCTGCGTCGTGGCAGGCTTTTTCGAGGGCCTCGCAACACTCGATCAATCGGGTAGCCTGGGCAATTCGGGCCGCCCCTTTGATTTTATGTGCGACGTTGATCAGTGCCTGGCGGCCTTCGACTCGGGGCTCCAGTCGCGTTAAGGCCAGCAACTCCTGTCGATCCAGGCGATTGCTGTTCAGTAGCTCGGCCATCAGGCGCTGTGCCAGCTCCGGATTGCCACCCGTCAACAGGTCCAGTCCTTCGACATTGAATGGCTGGTTGCGCAGGGCCGGCCTGATGCTTTCGACCCATTGGCTCAACGCAGCCAGGCTCAAGGGTTTGAACAGGCAATCGTTCATTCCGGCTTGCTTGCAGCGGTGTATTTCTTCCGGCTGTGCGTTGGCGGTAAAACCCAGCACGGTACAGGGAGGGCGGTGCTGTTGCTGTTCCAGCAGGCGAATGGCGCAGGCCAGGTCGTAGCCATTCATGATGGGCATGTTGCAATCAACCACCACCAGATCGAAGGCTTCGTGCGTCCAGGCTTCCAGTCCCGCCTGGCCATCGCAGGCACCGGTAAAACGATGCCCGAGGTATTCCAGTTGTTGGCACATGAGCAAGCGGTTGGCGGGATGATCGTCGACCACCAGCACGTTCAAGGGCGCGTCGCTGGTGGGGATGTGTGGTTCGACCCGGTCTGGTGCCAGCTCGCGCGGCAGCGTCGCCAAGTGCAGTGAAACGTTGACCTGAGTACCAACCCCCGGCTGGCTGCTCAGTTGCAGGCTGCCCCCCATCATTTCGCACAAACTGCGACTGATGACCAGACCGAGCCCTGCGCCGCCCCGGGCCAACTGCCCGTTGTTGTCAATCTGGGCGAAGGGTTCAAACAGCCGTTGCTGATCCTGTTCGCTGACGCCGACACCACTGTCGTGTACCTGCACCTGCATCTGCGTACGTCCGGGCTCATCGTCAGGAAGCAAGTCGACGCTAATTTTGACCTGACCCTGCTCGGTAAACTTGATGGCATTGCTGACCAGGTTGGACAGCACCTGCTTGAAGCGCAGTGGGTCCAGCACCACATCCACGGGCGGCTGCGGCGGATTGAACTCCAGCAGCAGGCGAAGATTTTTTTGCCGGGCCAGGCCGTCGAAAATCCTCACCACCGAGGCCACGATTTCACCCGGGTTGACGCGCTCCGGGCTCAGGCTCAGGCGCCCTGATTCGATCCGCGCTATATCGAGAATGTCGCCGATCAACTCCAGCAAGTCCTTCGCCGAGTAGTACGCGGTTTCGATGGACGAACGATCCAGATGACCCTGATCCATGCGTTTGAGGGTCAATTCAAGCATGCCAATCACCGCGTTCATCGGCGTGCGGATTTCGTGGCTCATGGTGGCCAGAAAGGTGCTCTTGGCCCGGTTTGCCTCATCGGCCTGTTCTTTTGCCGCGCGCAACTTATCGAACAGTTGTCGCCGTTCACTAATGTCGATCCAGCCGCCGATAATGCCTTGCACTTCACCACTCGAATCGCGATAGGGCAGGATCCAGTGATAGATCGTCAGCCGGCGGCCGCCAATGTGCAGCGGGCGGTCGACGATCAACGGTGAGCCCTCGGCGACGACCCGTTGATAGTCAGCCTGATATTCCCGGGCTTCGAAGGCATTATTCATGTTGCCCTGCATGATGCTCTTACCGATCACGTCTTCGCGCTTCGCCTGGAAAGCCTCCAGGTAGCTGTCGTTGCAACTTTGCAGCAGCCCCTGGCGGTCGCGTACATATATCGGGTGAGGCGTGCCGTTGACCAGCGAGCGCATGAATTCGAACTGATCGTTAAGCGCGCGCTCAGCCGCCTGACGTTGTTTGATCTGACGGCGCATCCAGGCATTCCAGGCCATGGAAATCAGCAACAGCACGCTGGCACCGATCACAATCTGATAGAACACCCGGTGAAAGTTGTTCCAGGTTTTTTCCGAGGCCGCCGAGTAGCCACGCCAACGGCTGTTGATGACCCCCAGCTCTTCCGGCGCAATGCTCAGCAGCGCTTTATCGAGGATGGCATTCAGTTCCGTAGCACCCCGCGCGGTGGCCATGGAGAACGCGGCCTGCTGGGTGCCGATGGTGGTGGTGATTTGCAGTTTGTGTTCGAAGATTCGCGATGAAATGAAGTAGTTGGCGATGATCAGCGAGTTGACGGCGCCTTCCACTTGCCCCTCGGCGAGCAGTTCCACCGCGTGAAAGGTGTCCGGCGTTTCAATCAGCTGGATCCGTGGGAACTCGCGGCGCAGGTAGTCCATCAGTGGGTTGCCCTGGGCAATGGCCAGGCGTTTGCCGTGCAGTTGCGCAAGGTTTGTCGCGCTGTCGGCGGATTTACGCGTCAGCAGGACAAAAGAGTTTTCCAGGTAGGGGCGGCTGAAGTTCAGTTGGGTCTCGCGTTGCGCGCTGGGGAGCAGCGCGGCGATCAAGTCGGCCTGATTGTCTTTGACCAGGGCGATCATTTGGTTGTCGCCGCGGCTGCGCTGGATGTCAAAGCGCAAACCGGTACGCAAGCGGATCAGTTCGAGAAGGTCGGCGGTGACGCCGCGAAAGTTTCCGTTGCTGTCAAAAAACGTCAGCGGCGCAAACGCCTCGTTGACCACCACACGCACCACCGGGTGTTTTGCCAGCCAGCGTTGTTCGCGTTCAGTCAGTTGCAGCTTGTGATCGGTGAGGAGAATGTCGCTGCCGGCACTCCAGCGCTTGGCGATGCTTTCCCGCTCGCTGGTGGGGACGGCCTTGAGCGTCGCGTTGATGATCTGTAACAGATCCGGGTTGTCCTTGTGCACCGCGAAGCTGAAGCCGTGGGCTTCGTGTTTACCGAAGTTGGCCATGCGGACGTTGTTCAGGTAACCCTTGTTGATCATGTAGTGGGTTGAAATGGTGTCGCCGAGAAAGACATCAGCCTGGTCGAAGGCCACTGCATTGATTGCATTCTGGTAGGAGGGGTAGTCGGTGATGATCGCTTTCGGGTACAGCGCCTTCACTTCCTCGCGCGGTAAATAGTGATACACCATGCTCAGTCGCAGCCCGGCGAGGCCGTCGGTCAGCGATCGGGTTTCCCCCTCGCGGGTCACCAGCACCGGCTGGTCTACGGCATAGGGCGCAGAAAGCACAATATCGGAATTGCCTGCTTCGAATCCATTGGCTGTGCCGAGCAGGTCGACCTCGCCCTTTTGCAGCGCCTCGATGGCAGCCTGGCGCGAAGTGTAGCGCTGAACCTTTACCGGCAACCCCATGGCCCGGCCGAGGATCCCGGCGAAGTCGGCGGTGAAGCCTTCATAGTCACGGCCACTGACCGTCAGGTCAAAAGGCGGGTAGTCGGGGGCTGATGTGCCCAGTGTCAGTTCGCGCTTGTTGTGTGCCCATTGACGTTGAGATTTATCCAGTTGGACTTCCACGTGTCCGCCGGTTGAGCGGCTGAGCAGGCTGTAGTTCTCGACGTCAGTGTGTGCTGCGGACACTGAGGTGCTCAGGCATAAACCCGCGCACAATGTTATTAGATAATCCTTTATGCGACTGGGCATCCTGTCTCTCACACTAACGCGTTACGTTTTGCCATCTCGATGAGTTCTACCAGGGATT
This sequence comes from Pseudomonas sp. ASL4, assembly GCF_056680395.1. Lineage (NCBI taxonomy): Bacteria > Pseudomonadati > Pseudomonadota > Gammaproteobacteria > Pseudomonadales > Pseudomonadaceae > Pseudomonas > Pseudomonas sp. ASL4. The sequence goes on from NZ_CM155280.1 coordinate 2,937,515, forward strand.
TGGCCTTGAGTTTTTGCATGAGTCGTTTCTTGTAAGTGCTGACAGTCTTGTTGCTCAGGAACATGCCTTTGGCGATTTCCTTGTTGGTGCGCCCTTGGGCGAACAGTTGCAATACCATCAATTCACGGTCGTTGACTGACTTGAACAGCTCAAGTTCTGCATACCTTGCGTCATCCGGGCGCACGGGGTTCAAGGCCTGGCTGGGGAAGTAGTTGTAACCGGAAAGTACAGCCTTGATGGCGCTTACCAGTTCACTGAGATCTTCTTGTTTGCACACATACCCCGAGGCCCCGGATTGCATGCAGCGAATGCCGAAAAGTGTTGGGCATTGTGCTGTCAGCACCAGTGTTTTCAACGGTGTGCTCATGGCATTGAAACGAGCGAGTACTTCCAGTCCGTCGAGTTTGGGAATACTGATATCGAGAATGATCAAATCAGGTATGCATTCGCGAACCATCTGCATGGCATCGACCCCATTATCGGTTTCGCCCACGACTTTATAACCCTCATGCTCCAGCAGCATCCGGACAGCAAGCCGGATGACGGGGTGATCGTCGACAATAAAAACGGAGTTCATAATCAAGTCCCATACGAGCGCGAATAAAGCGCGCACCTTAGCTCAGTTAATTGAGGGGGCGCATGAACTGGCGGGTCTATAGCGGCAATACAGGACGTTTCCTACAATTGATAAGGAATGGGCCTACGTATCAACTAGGTTTCCAATGAGGAAATGCGAAAGTTCTGATTGTGTAATCGGAACGTGATGATGTTTACATTGCGAGTTGCATGCTGTAATTGATTGCACTTGAAAGTGTCGGGAGTTTGCCAGGGTTTATGTTTGGATCAAGGTCAATTAGTTTCTAAAGCCGGGTTTTTCAGTGGCTTGGTCATGTATGCCAGCAAGGGGTATCGGATCATTCCCCGGCGGCCGGCAAGCTGGATCAAAGCAACTTCTAGGGCCACTCTGCGCGCGTTGAAATGCGGTGAAGGGCAAGCCACTTCAATCAGCCGGTCAGAAGAATCTGACACGGCTGATTCAGCGTTTTTTATCCGCGGACCGAGCGGCCGGTCATTTCCTGGGCCATTTCGCTGGCATAGCTGTCGGTCATGCCGGCGATGAAATCAATCATGCGCAGGAACGATGTATGCAGCGGGCCATGGGGATCGGGCGCGTTGATACCCAACAGGTCGAGTACGCGGCGGCTCTTGAAGGACGGTGTGCGACCGTTGTGCTGTTCCAGTGCAGCGCCGCAGAAGGCGTTGAGCAGGATTTCCAGGGTGGTGTAGGCGCCGATTTCATGCAGCGTCTTGCGCTTGTCCTGGAAGATCTTTTTACGCGCCATGTCCTTGGCATTCAGCACGCAGCGCTTGGCCGGGCCGTGCATGTGCTCCACCAGGTCGCCCGGCAATGTGCCGGCCAGCAACGCGTCCTGTTGCTCGACGAAGGCCCGCGCGGCCGCGTTGGTCAGGTGTTCGATGGCCTTGCCCCGCAGGATCGCCAGTTTGCGTCGGCGCGAATCCTGTGGGCCGAGCAGGCGATAGGTTTCCGGTATATCGTCGCCTACCAGGTCCAGCAGCAGGGATTCGACTTCGGCGTATTCCAGCAGGTCCATCTCCAGGCCATCTTCAAGATCGATCAGCGCGTAGCAAATGTCATCGGCCGCTTCCATCAGGTACACCAGCGGATGACGGGCCCAGCGCTGGTCTTCCAGTTGCGGCAGGCCAAGTTTGTGCGCGATCTGTTCCAGCAGCGGCAGTTCGCTCTGATAGCAGCCGAACTTGTGCTTCTTGTAGCCCAGAGAATCGGCGTGCTTGGCTGTCCACGGGTATTTCAGATAAGTGCCGAGGGTGGCGTAGGTCAGCCGGGTACCGCCGTCGAACTGGTGATACTCCAGTTGCGTGAGCACGCGGAAGCCTTGGGCATTGCCTTCGAAGTTGAGGAAGTCGTTGCGTTCGACCTCGCTCATTGCATCCAGCCAGCCACGCCCGGCGGCTTGCTGGAACCAGTGACGGATCGCATCTTCGCCGGAGTGACCGAAGGGTGGATTGCCGATGTCATGGGCCAGGCAAGCCGATTGCACGACCATGCCCAGGTCGCTCGGTTCGCACCAGTCGGGCAGGGCGTTGCGGATGGTTTCGCCGACGCGCATCCCAAGGGAGCGGCCGACGCAACTGACTTCCAGTGAGTGGGTCAGACGCGTGTGGATGTGATCGTTGCTGGAGACCGGATGGACCTGAGTCTTGCGCCCCAGGCGGCGGAATGCGCCGGAGAAAATGATGCGGTCGTGGTCTTTGTGAAAAGGGCTGCGGCCGAGTTCTTCCGGGCTGTGCAGCGGCTTTCCGAGGCGTTCTCGGGTGAGCAGGGTTTGCCAATCCAAGGCTGGGTCTCTCCGTCAAGTGACTGATGGCCCAGTGTCCTTACTCGCATCAGTGCCTGCAAGCAGAACTACAACCCGGCGGCGTCGATATCGATGAGCAGCAGTCGCTCGCCATTGTCGAAAAACTGTCCCGCCGTCAGGCAATACTGATTGCTGGTGGCGTCGCGGTAGGTATTGGAAAGGGTTAGCCGACGCTCATCCCAACCTTCGGCCAGCAGGTGATAGAAGTACGGGCGCCATGACCAGTTGTGGCCCAGGTAGCGGTTGTCGGCCTCCCAACAGTTGTTGCGCCATTCAAGGTTGGGCGTCAGTTGCGTGCCGTGACGGTCGCATTGGTAGAAGCGCAACAGCCAGGGAAAAGCATCCAGTTGCGGTAAAGCGCTGAGGGGCGCGCGGGCCTGAGCCCAGTCTTGCAGGATGGCCATCAGCTCGGTGAGTTGCCGGCGCATGATCATCAGCCGGCCACGTTCCGTCAGCTTGCGCTGAACATAACGTTGGCGCAGTTGCGCGAACTGTTCGACAAAGGCATCGGTGGCAAAGAAACCGGTTTGCGCCCGGGCGAACAGAAACCCCTGCACATAGCGTGAACCGCACTCCAGGGCGAAATTAAGCTGGGCCTCGGTTTCCACCCCTTCGGCGATGATCCAGCACCCGGTTTTCTCGGCCATTTGCGCCAGGGCCTTGACCACTTCGCTGCTCGGCCCGCCCAAGGCGGCGGCCTGAAACAGGCGCATGTCGAGCTTGAGAATGTCCGGTTGCAGGGCCAGCACACGATCGAGTTGGGAGTAACCGGCACCGAAGTCATCGATCGCAATCCGTGCGCCGGCCTGTCGGTAGCGCGCGACCACTTCGGCCAGACGTTGGCTGTCGCCCCCCAGTTCAGTGATCTCGAAGACAATGCGTTGCGGATCGACGCTATGCCTGGCCAATTGCTTGAGACTTGGCAAAGCTTGGTCCGGGCGCAGGCGGCTGATCCAGCGTGGTGACATGTTCAGGCTCAGAAACCAGTCCGCAGGGGCCTCGTGCAAACGACTCAGGGCGTTATCGCGGATCTGTCGGTCGAGACGGCGCAGGGCGATGGCCGGGGTTCGCGGGTCGGCGAACAACGGTCCCACAGAGGTCAATTGACCATCGGCCTGACGCAGTCGACCCAGTGCCTCGACGCCGGCGATACGGCCAGTGGCGGTATCGATGAACGGCTGAAAGCAGGCGAGCGGTTGCCCGTCGATCACGAGGCCTCCTTGGTAAGGTCTTGTTTTTGGATAAACCTGGTCACCGGGTAGGTAGGCAGGATCGAACCCCTCGATAGAGAGGTTCATCCCGGTGGTATTGCAAGAATGCAGCCAGATAGCGGCTGATCAGGGTTTACGTGAGGAGCCCTGCATGACCAGTTTGATCAGCGGCCCCAGGCTGGCGCCGAGTTGAACCAGGCGAGTCAGGCTGCTGACGCCACCGTTTTTGGCGCTCTTGCCGGTGAGAAAACCGAGCAGGGTCACGGCGGCCACGCCCCAGAGCGGGGCGTGCTTGATGCCGAAACCGTCCTGCAGGTTTTGTGTCATCCCGCGCACTCGCTGCAAGGGTTGCAGCAGTTGCCGGGATTCCTGGCGGATTTCCTGGCGGTGCATTTCCATGCGCAAGCGGATCAGCGCCTTGCGCATTTCGGCGCGGGAACTGTTTTGAGGTAGCTGAGGCAGGCTCATGGCAGCAGGCGCTCCCGGTCGTTGGCCAATTCTTCCAGGGTGCCATGGAAGGGTGAGGACTCATCGAAGACCGCAGCCTTGAGCCGCATCCCGCAAAATATCGCAGCCAGGGTGTAGAACACGCAAAGCCCAATGATCGCGGCCAGGCGGTAGGTGTCCCAAAACAGGATCATCACCAGCGTCGATAACCCCACCAGCAACAGCAAGGCAAAGACCAGCGCCAGGCCTGCAAACAGCAACAGGCTGACGGTGCGTGCTTTCTGTTCCTGCAATTCGATGCCGAACAGTTCGACATGGCTGTGCAGCAACCCTAGAAATGCGGCACCCAGGCGCCGCGTTGTAGCGCTGGTGCCCGTCGCGGACGAGCCGGATTCGCCGATAGACATATCAGCGACGCGTGGCTAGCAGGCCGATGAGGAAACCCACGCCGGCGGCGATGCCGACCGATTGCCATGGGTTGGCCTGAACATAATCCTCGGTGGCGGTGACCGCAGCCTGGCCGCGATCACGCAAGGAGTCTTCGGTCAGCTTCAGGGTTTCGCGGGCGCGCAGCAGGCTGTCGTGGATCTGGTCGCGCAATTCATCGGCCTGGTCGCCGGCCAGGGACGCGGTGTGTTCCAGCAACCGTTCGGTGTCGTTGACCAGGGTTTGAAAATCGTTCATCAGGATTTCTTGAGCAGTCTTTGCCTTGATGCTGGCCATGGGTAGATCTCCGTAAGTGGCTTCTGATGCGTTCGAGTATGAGCCTTGGGCGAAGGTTCAGTACAAATGACTGGTACAACTTTTGCTATGTCGTGGTGCGTCAGCTCGCGCCGTTGCGCTGTTGCTGTGCATGATTTGAGCAAAACCATAACTCAAATAATCAAAACCCGCGCAAAGGTTCCGGCCTTGTGCGCCAAAGCGGTTCATTGGAATCAATACGATGGTTCCGATAAGGCGCAACTTGGTGCATGGATTGCCTGCGCGAACTGCTTTGGTGCTTTTTTAGCCTTCAGGTCTGCCAACCCCATGGAAAATCTGCAAAGCGCTGTGGACAGTCTGGTCCACAGCTCCAACACGTTGTTCATTCTGATCGGTGCCGTCATGGTTTTGGCCATGCACGCCGGTTTCGCGTTTCTGGAAGTCGGCACGGTTCGACAAAAGAACCAGGTCAACGCCTTGTCGAAGATCCTCAGCGACTTCGCCATTTCGACGCTGGCCTACTTCTTTATAGGCTACTGGATTTCCTACGGCGTCACTTTCATGCAACCGGCGGCGGTGATCAATGCCGATCATGGTTACGCGCTGGTGAAGTTCTTTTTTCTGCTGACGTTTGCCGCGGCGATCCCGGCGATCATTTCTGGCGGCATTGCCGAGCGTGCACGCTTCGTTCCGCAGTTGTGCGCGACCGCGCTGATAGTGGCGTTCATCTACCCGTTTTTCGAGGGCATGATCTGGAACGGTAACTTCGGTTTTCAAGCCTGGTTGCTGGAGCATTTTGGCGCCAGTTTCCATGATTTCGCCGGTTCCGTGGTGGTCCACGCCATGGGCGGTTGGTTGGCGCTGGCGGCGGTATTGTTGCTCGGGCCACGGCAGGGGCGTTATCGCGACGGTCGACTGGTGGCGTTCGCACCGTCGAGTATTCCGTTCCTGGCTTTGGGGTCGTGGATTCTGATCGTTGGCTGGTTCGGCTTTAACGTCATGAGTGCACAGACGTTGCAAGGTATCAGCGGGTTGGTGGCGGTGAATTCGCTGATGGCCATGGTCGGCGGCACCGTGGCGGCGTTGATCGTCGGGCGCAATGACCCGGGCTTTTTGCATAACGGCCCGCTGGCCGGGCTGGTGGCGATTTGCGCCGGTTCCGACCTGATGCACCCGGTGGGTGCACTGGTGACCGGGGCGATTGCCGGGGCGTTGTTCGTCTGGTGCTTCACCGCTGCCCAAGGCAAATGGCGCATCGATGATGTGCTGGGTGTCTGGCCATTGCATGGTCTGTGTGGCGTGTGGGGCGGGATCGCTTGCGGCATCTTCGGTCAGACTGCCTTGGGCGGTTTGGGCGGGGTGAGCCTGATCAGCCAGTTGCTTGGGACCTCGTTGGGCGTGGTCGTGGCACTGGCCGGTGGCTTTGCGGTGTATGGCACGATCAAGGCGTTCCACGGGCTGCGCCTGAGTCAGGAAGAGGAGTATTACGGCGCGGACCTGTCGGTGCACAAGATCGGCGCCGTGAGCCAGGACTAGTTTTCTTCATCTTCTGCACCGGGATAAAACCGGTGCAGCAGGCGATAGCGATCGTGGCGCACCTGATCGACACGCTCCTGAACCTGATGCGCGGGCAAACCCAGCATGATCAGCGCATGGGAGGCGAGCATCAGGCTCGACTCCAGCAGCTCCGGCACCACTTCATTGGCGCCGGCCGCTTTCAATTCGGCCCACTGACTGTCGTCCCGAGTGCGTACCAGGATAGGCACGCTCGGGTTATATCGGCGTGCTTCCTTCAAGATCAGTAACGCAATGTCGCTATTGTCCACCGCGATCACCAGCAACCTGGCCCGTTCCAGCCCCACGGCAGCCAGAAGTTCGCCACGGCGTGAGTCGCCGTAGTGCACGCTGCGTTCACCGACGGCAGCCTCCTGAACCCGCACGGGGTCGTTATCCAGGGCAATGTAGGTTTGTTGCGCGTTGTGCAGAAACCGGCCAATGGATTGCCCCACACGACCGTAGCCACAAATCACCACATGGCCTTGCAGGCCGGCATTGAGCGCGCTGATTTCCTCAAGCTTTGCTTCTTCGTTGGGTTTACGGTGCAGGCGTGCGGCGATGCGTGGCGCGGCGCGCAGCAACAGCGGCGTGACCAGCATCGAACAGAACGTCGCGGCCAGCAGCAGGCCGCCGAGGTCGGCGGGCATCAGTTTGTGTTGCTGCATCTGCGCCATCAAGGCAAAGCAGAACTCGCCACCCTGGGCTAATGCCAGACCGCTGCGCCAGGCTGTCTCGTCATCGCTGCCACGCCATTTGACCAGCAGGGCTACCACGCTGCCCTTGATCAAGAGTAGGCAGAGGGTCAAACCGAGGATGAGCAGACCGTGGCTGGCAAACAGCTGCAAGTCGATCAACATGCCGATACTGACAAAAAACAACCCGAGCAAAATGTCGCGAAACGGCCGGATATCGGCCTCGATCTGATGTCGGTAATGGCTTTCCCCCAGCAACATGCCGGCCAGGAAAGCGCCGAGGGCGGGGGAGAGGCCGAGCAAGTGCGTCAGCCAGGCCGTCAGCAGCACAATCACCAGGGCCAGTAGCACGAACAGTTCCGCGGAACGCGACGCGGCCACCTCATGGAACAATCGGGGCAGCAACCAGCGGCTGGCCAGCAGCAGGCCAACAAACAGCAGCACGGTCTTGGCCAGTGTCAGGGGGAGCGCCCAATACCAGGCTTGATCGCTGCTACCGGCAAACACCGGCACCAAGGTCAGCAGCAACACCGCCACTACGTCCTGGAACAGCAACACGCCGATGGCATTCTGGCCGTGACTGCTGAAAATCTCACCCAGGCTGCCAAGCTCCTTGCTGACAATGGCCGTGGAAGACAACGCCAGGCCGGCACCGAGCAATAATGCTGGTGTGACAGACATACCAAACAGCATCAGCAAAGCCCCCAGCAGCATCCCGGAGCCCAGCACTTGCAAGCTGCCAAGGCCGAACACGACGTGGCGCAGCGCGAGCATTTTCGACAGGGAAAACTCCAGCCCGAGGGAGAACAGCAGGAACACCACGCCCAGCTCAGCGAGGTCAGGTAGCTCGTCGCTTTCGTTCACCCAGTCGAGTGCTGTAGGCCCGATCATCAGTCCCACACAAAGGTAGCCCAGCACCGGCGGCAAGCGCAGGCGCCGGAACAAGGCAATGACCACCAGGGAGGAGGCAAGGATGATCAACAGATTGGCAAACACAAAAAACTCCGGTGACGACTTCGGGCTACCCAAGCGTAGAGGCAAAAAAGTCGAGAGCATCGCGCAAACGGGATTCGGCGCAAATGATATGCATCAGGAAATTGCCGAAACCTTTTGAAATCGACTGCCGGGGATGTCTCCAGGCCTTACGGTCATTGGCTCGACAGCTTTGGTGGGCCTAGAATGAAACCTCACTTTGCCTGGTCTGTTTGTCATGCCTCCTGAATGTCAGCTATTCGGCACCCTGGGTTGCCATCTGTGTGAACTTGCCGAAGAAGAACTGATGCCCTTGGTCGAGCACGGTTTGTTGGTGGAGTTGGTCGATATCGCGGAAAACGAAGATTGGGTCGAGGACTATGGCCTGCGTATCCCGGTGTTGCGGCGTCTTGATAGCGGCGCTGAACTCGATTGGCCCTTCGATGCCGAGCAGGTCGTGGCGTTCTTGCGCTGAACGTTCCCACCCGTCGCGGTGTTGCGTTCATCCATTGGCGCAAAACAGGTTATTCGGTTACTGTATGTCTGTACAGTTATTCGGATTGCCTGCCCTGCATCCTTCTCTTTCGGAGTTGGCCAGGTGATCCCGTGAGTCAGAGGGATGAACCGTGGTCAATGTCGAACAATTGAAGAACAGCTTGAACCGGATGTCGGCCGACGTGGTGCGCGAGGCGGTCCTCGAATTGCGTCTGGATGGCCTGGTCACCGAAGGTAAAACCCCGTTCAACAAGCTGCATTTCAACACCTGTTTCGCCGAAATCGAAGCCTTGTTCCAGCGCGCGGGCTATCACCGGCAACTGGATGTCGTGGGTTATCAAGGCTTGATGTATGCGCTTTACGATCCCGGCCGCTGGGAAGCGGTGGATGTATTGCGCTGGCTCAAGGAGTTCACTGAGGCTGCCGCGCGGACCCAGTCGATCCCGGCTTGAGGATTCTTCGCTAGGTTCGCTCCGGTCACTGTTGGATAATGCCGCCCTGCATTGAGGGTTAGAGCTTTCGTATGTCCACTTCGTCTTTTTCTGCTGCACACAGCCAGGCCAGCACCCTCTACTTGCCACCCGGCCCGTGGCAGACCGTCCTCGATTGCCTGTGCGAGCACTTTCGCGCAATTGGTCGTGAACAGTGGCTGGACCGGATCGCTCGCGGTCGTGTCCTCGACGGACAAGGCCTGCCAATCGCCCTTGACCTGGCCTACAAGGAAGGTCTGCGGATTCACTATTTTCGTGAGGTGCCGGACGAAAAACCTATTCCGGTGATCGAGTCGATCCTGTACGCCGACGAACATCTGGTAGTCGCGGACAAACCGCACTTTCTGCCCGTAACGCCGGCTGGCGAATACGTGGAGCAGACTCTGCTACGGCGGCTGATCCACCGCTTGGATAATCCCCACTTGGTGCCTTTGCACCGCATCGACCGGCATACCGCGGGGCTCGTGCTGTTTTCAGCCAATCCTCAGACGCGTTCGGCGTATCAGTCGTTGTTCCCAACGCGGCAAATCGAAAAACGCTACGAGGCCATTGCCCCGGCGTTGCCTGAGCTGGCCTTTCCGTTGGTCCATAAAAGCCGGCTTGTCGATGGCGAACCGTTCTTTCGCATGCAGGAAGGTCCGGGCGTCAGCAACACCGAGACGGCGGTCGAGGTCAGGGAGAAAAACGGCGAACTCTGGCGTTACGGGCTCTATCCGGTCACCGGCAAGAAGCACCAGTTGCGCGTGCACATGACGGCTTTGGGCGCGAGTATCTGCAATGATCCGTTCTACCCACAGGTGCTCAAGGACGTCGAGGATGATTACGCCAACCCCCTGAAATTGCTGGCCCAGGGACTGCGCTTTGTGGACCCGGTCACCGGTCAGGAGCGGGCCTTCGAAAGCACCATCACCTTGCAGTGGTGATCGGTCGCCGCACTATGCTTCGCCCACGAAAAAGCCCGCATTTCGCGGGCTTTTCTGTATCCGGTTATCACCGCAAAGATTACAACTCTTTAACAGTACGAACCTGATCCTTGTTGATGCGAGTGTGCTTGCCATCCAGCTGTTCGAACTCGTAGAAACCCGACTCGGAATCGAATTTAGGCTGGTCGACGGCCTGGATTTCACGACCGTCATTCAAGGTGATCACTGTTGGCGATGCGCAACCGGCGAGGGTGGCAAGGCCCAGTGCGAGCATGAATGTGGCGAGGGTCCGTTGAGTCATGAGCGTGTCTCCGAATATGAATTCTTTTGGTTACTGAGCTTGTAGACGTATGCAACGCGCGCAAGTTCCTTCTCGTGTCAGTCTGACACAGTGTTATGTGCACTTAACAGTTCGGGGGTGTTCAGGTTGGCCAGGCGAGGGTCATTGTCAGGGCATTGCAGGGCAATGGCGCCGAGCTGGCGCATGATCCGGCCCGGGCTGCGTTCACCCTCGTTCCAGGCGTTTTCGAACGCATCTAAAAGGGCGACGGGGATAACGCACAGCAACGGCTCCCAATGTTCGCCGTGGCGCAGCATTAGCGGCTTGTCCGGATGAAGCCCGGCCGTTTCGCGCATGCTTTGCAGCAGCGCTGCATCAATACGCGGCACATCACAGGGCAACACCAGCAGGTGCGGATGGCGGGCGGCCTTCAGGCCAGCACGAATACCGGCCAGAGGCCCAGGGAAATCGGTGTGATCATCAACGACCAATCGGTCGGCGTACGGCGCATATTTTTCCTGGTTTCTGTTGCAGGAGATGATCAGGTCATCGCTGAGTGCACGGGTCTTACGGTGCAGGTGGGCAATCAGCGGTTCGCCATGCCATTCGATCAACCCCTTGTCCTGGCCGCCCATGCGTTGGCCGCGCCCTCCCGCCAGGAGCAGAATGGAACACAGCGACAGCGGTGTATTTGACGTCATGGCAACTCTCCCTGGGGGCGGCAAAAAAATGAGGTGCTGTGATATAACACCGGGCTGTTTCCCCTACAACTGGACGAGCCTATGAAAGCCAAGGCTGATGTACCTTTCGCACCGCTCAACATCGCGGTGCTGACTGTCAGTGATACCCGTACCCTGGAAACCGACACTTCAGGCCAGGTGTTCGTCGACCGCCTGAGCGCTGCCGGTCATAACCTCGCGGCGCGGGTGCTGCTTAAAGATGATCTCTACAAAATTCGTGCGCAAGTCGCCACCTGGATTGCCGACGATGTCGTGCAGGTGGTGCTGATCACTGGCGGCACCGGGTTCACCGGCCGCGACAGCACGCCGGAAGCGGTGAGTTGCCTGCTGGATAAACAGGTCGATGGTTTTGGCGAGCTGTTCCGGCAGATTTCGGTGGCAGACATCGGTACCTCGACCGTGCAGTCCCGAGCCCTGGCCGGTCTGGCCAACGGCACGCTGGTGTGCTGCTTGCCGGGCTCGACCAATGCCGTGCGTACTGGTTGGGATGGCATCCTCGCCGAACAACTGGATTCGCGGCACCGTCCGTGCAATTTCGTCCCTCATCTGAAACAGGCGGCACCCTGTGAATCCCGCGGGTAAGCCTGGCAAGACCGGCAGTTTGATGCCAGTCGAAGTGGCGCTCGCGCGTTTGCTGGAAATGGCCGAAGCGGCGCCGATTCGTGAACGTGAACGCCTGCCGCTGGCGCAGGTTCAGGGTCGAGTGTTGGCGGACGATCTGATCTCGACGCTGGATTTACCGCCCTGGCCCAACAGTGCCATGGACGGTTATGCCCTGCGCCTAGCCGATTGGACCGGCGAACCGTTGGTGGTTAGCCAGAGGATTTTTGCTGGCCAGGCACCGCAACCCTTGCAGCCTGGGACTTGCGCACGAATCTTCACCGGCGCGCCGGTGCCGGAGGGTGCGGACTGCGTGGAAATGCAGGAGAACGCTGAGGTTCGGGCAGACGAACGCGTAGTGTTCTCCGAGGCCATGACGGCGGGTCAAAACATTCGTCCGCAAGGCCAGGAAACCACCGTCGGCGAGTTGGTCTTGTCGGCGGGCACGCGTCTTGGACCGATCGAGCAGGGCTTGGCGGCATCACTGGGCTGTGCCGAGCTTGATGTGGTGCGCAAGGTTCGCGTCGCGGTGCTGTCCACCGGCGATGAACTGGTCGAACCCGGTCGGGCCCTGGGCCCGGGGCAGATCTACAACAGTAATCGCGTGTTGCTCTGTAGCTGGTTGCAGCGTTTGGGTTGCGAGGTCATTGACGCCGGCATCCTGGTGGATGATCTGGAAATAACTCGCGCTCGTTTAAGCGAGCTGACGGATGTCGACCTGATTTTGTCCACGGGTGGTGTATCAGTGGGCGAAGCTGATTTCCTCGGCATAGCCTTGCGCGAAGAGGGCGAACTGACGCTTTGGAAGCTCGCCATCAAGCCTGGTAAACCGCTGACGTTCGGGCATTTCCGTGGTGTGCCGGTGATTGGTTTGCCGGGTAACCCGGCGTCGACGCTAGTGACCTTTGCCTTGCTGGCGCGGCCTTATATCTTTCGCCGTCAAGGCGTCAAAGACGTCGAACCGCTGAAGTTCCCAGTGCTGGCAGGGTTTGTCTGGCCCAAGGCCGGCAATCGACGCGAGTACCTGCGCGGGCGTCTCGAGAATGGTCGGGCAACCATCTACAGGAACCAGAGTTCCGGGGTACTACGCAGCGCCGCTTGGGCCGAGGGCCTGGTTGAAGTGCTGGAGGACCGGACGCTGATCGAGGGTGAATACGTCAATTTCATTCCCCTGAGTGAAGTCTTGAGCTGATGCCTGCTGTTGGCTGACCAACGCAAGCCCCGGTAGCATGAGCCGGGTCTTGCGTGCATCCATGCCGCTTAATGCGCCAGGAGCGTTACGACCTGTTCGAACCGGCTGTTGGCGACCCACCCCAGAAGTCCCAGGATCACGGCCGTTGCACCGGTGGAATAGGCCAGTCGGTGTTTGATGGATCTCACGTCACCACGCACCTCATCCATGTCCCTGCGGATGTACTTGAGGTGTGTCTCCAGTTCAATGACGCGAGGTTCCATATCAACTTCTCCAGTGGGTTTTGCGCTGTTTTTGAATTCAGCCTGATGAGCCCTTAAGGCGTTTGCATTCATTGCGTGCACATCCTTGTGTGTATGTATTTTGGTGATTGAAACCGCAGGCCTCCAAAGGTGTACCAATCACCAGGCTCGGTCAATTGAGCCGATTCCTCACGTTTTGTAAGAAAATATCCCGCTCTGTAGGACGCGAGGCGCCGAGGCCTGAATTAATTCAAGATCCGCTGACTTTTTTCGGTGCCTGTGAGGTCAACATCTCCCATACGGATTCCAATCATGGGGAGTTATCGCAATGGATGAGCGCAAGGCGCTGTTGATTCTGCATGGCAAGCAGGCACTCAACGAAGACGTGCGCGCGGCCGTCGAAGGCAAGCGCAAGGAGGGCTGGAATCTGGCCGTTCGGCTGACTTGGGAGGCGGGCGACGCCCAGCGTCTGGTGGGTGAAGCGCTGGCAGCGGGTTATACGCAGATCATTGCCGGCGGCGGCGATGGCACCTTGCGCGATATCGCCGAGGCCATGGCCGCGCATTCGAACGAGTCCAGCCTGGTGCTGATGCCATTGGGTACCGCTAATGATTTTGCGCGCGCCGCCGGCATCTCTCTGGAGCCTGCCCGGGCACTGGAGCTTCTGGACAGCGCCCCGGTCTCCATCGACCTGGGAGAGGTAGACGGACAAGTGTTTCTGAATATGGCCACTGGCGGTTTTGGCAGTAATGTCACGGCCAATACGTCGGAGGACCTGAAAAAGGTTCTGGGCGGGGCGGCGTACCTGTTCACCGGTTTATCGCGCTTCAGTGAATTGCATGCGGCCTATGGCGAATTGCAGGGACCGGACTTTTACTGGCGTGGCGAGCTGTTGGCACTGGGTATCGGAAATGGCCGACAGGCCGGTGGTGGTCGTGTGCTGTGCCCGCAAGCGCTGGTTGACGATGGATTGCTGGATATCAGCATTCTGCCAGCGCCGCAGGAGGTGGTAGGCACCTTGAAAAACCTGCTGGCCGATGGCTTCGGCATCGACAACATGTTCGTGCGAGCCCGTTTGCCGTGGGTCGAGATCAAAGTCTCGGAAGGCCTGCACATCAACCTTGATGGTGAGCCTCTGGAGGGGGACAGCTTGCGTTTCGAGGCGCGTGAGGCGGCATTGCGTGTGCATTTGCCGCCTAACTCACCGCTGCTGGGTTCATCGCCGGCTGTCAATCATCCAGGCTGATGATCTGTTCGCGCACGGCAAACAGCACTAGGCCCGCCACGTCGTAGATCTGCAAGCGTTTCATGATCTGCGAGCGGTGGGTTTCGACAGTCTTGATACTCAGGCCCAGACCGTTGGCGATTTCCCGGGTGGATTTGCCGCGAACGATCAGGCGCAGGATTTCCAGCTGACGGGCCGTCAGGTTGTGAGAGTCCGCAATAGTCGGCTGGTTTTTCTGAGTGCGCGTCAGTGCCTGGTTGATCACCGTGTGGGCAATGGCCGGGCTCAGATAGCGTTCGTTATTGCGCAAGGCGTCCAGTGCGTGTTCGAGCTCGGTGGCCGTGGTGTCCTTGAGCAAATAACCGTGGGCGCCGGACTCCAAAGCTTGCATGATCAGTGTCGGGTCGGTGTGCATCGACAGGATCAGTACTTTGCTTTGTGGGCGAACTCTTTTGAGTCGTTGCAAGGCTTCGAGGCCGCCGGTTTCCTTCATGGAAATATCCAACAGGACGATGTCCGGGGACAGTTGCTCGACCATCTCCAGCAGTTGCGAGCCGTCATTGGCCTCGCCAACGACCGCGTAGCCGGGAATATCCAGCACCAGAGCGCGCACGCCTGCCCGGATAAGCGAGTGGTCATCCACCAGAAGTAAGTTACAAGTCAACGCAGAACCTTATTCGTGCTGGCCCGCTCGAGTGCGCGGGGCGCCCAGGGGAAAAGTGCTTCGATTTGAGTGCCTTTGCCCGGCTCGCTGGTCACGGTCAAGGTCCCGCCCAATTGATCGATCCGTTCCGACATCCCGGCCATTCCGCGCTGCCCTTCACGCGCGGGGTTTACCGCGGGCTCAAAGCCCTGGCCGTCGTCGCTGATCAGCAATGTCAGGCCCTGAGGCAGGCGTTGCAGGCGTACCAATAAATTTCTGGCCTCGGCGTGGCGCAGGATATTGGTCACCGCTTCCTGAGTAATCCGGAAGGCTGCCAGGGCCATTTCTTCAGAGAGCCCGGTCAAGCGCTGATGACACTCCAGGCTCCAGTGCACCGACGTATTGGCCAGGGTCTTGAGCAAGTGTGCCCGCAAACTGGCTTCCAGCCCAAGACTGGTCAGTTGCCGGGGGTTGAGGATAGCCGACACGTCACGCACCTTGGTCAACGTTTCTTCCAGGGTATCGCAGAGCGTCGAGCACTGGTCCTGCAGGTCTTCGGGTAGCCGACGTTTGAGCCATTCGCTTTGAAGTTTCGCTGCCGTCAGTAACTGGCCGATGTCGTCGTGCAACTCCCGGCTGAGCCGATGGCGTTCGTTTTCCTGTACTTCCAGAAGCCGATCGGCCAGCTCTTGTGGCTGAAACTTTATTGATTTGCGCGAGAGGCGATGCCCGACCCAGACGCAGGCAAGTGCTGCCAGATTGAGCACCAGCAGACCCGCCGGCAGTTGAGTGGACAGGCCATAGACCAACAGGCTGCCAAGTGCTGAGCAGGTACATAGCACCAGAGTGAACCGACGCGCGTTTTCTCTGGAAGGTGGCCACGTGGTGATTGACTTGAGGCTGGCGTACATAGCGGATGGAGCCAATGGATGTTCGCTGCGGGAAAATCGGTCAGGGGGGCCTGACGGATCTCTGTCTGAAAAAAACTATTGGGTGAAACAGCGACTTCAAGGGGTGAAACCAGTGGTTGAAATCGGCCTTGAAGTTTATCGAGCCGCTCTCGTCTGGAATCACGACGCCATTAATTGAAGCCAACTAATGGGCGGCATAATACCACTTAAGATACCGTTGGTCGCGTTTGGTATATATGTCCAGACAGTCAGGAATTCAGCTGTTCTGGACGTTAGTTCCATAATGGAAAAAGTGTGGTTATTGTCACGCGAGGATGCCGAAGGTAATTGGCCATTTATTTTTATGGTCAGGTATTACCTGAGTGCTAGAGCAATAGTCCTTGCGCGACAGAAACAATTATTTGTTTAGTGCTGTCGCTGACAGGTAAGAAAGTTTCAATTGCGACAGGTGCGCTCAAGTTATTGAGTCGGGTCTGGGTATTAAGAAAACCAGGCAACGCCTAGTTGGCCGGCAAATCTAAGCTTGCCGTTCCGAGAAGGCCACGAGGGTGAGCGGCTTGGCGTGGGCGGGTGGCTGAAAACGGTTTTGCCCGAGTTGAAAGGCAAACGCCTCAATCAAAGACGCTTGCTCGCTGTCATCGAGGGTCAACTGTCCGGTTTTCTGATCGATGAGTTCAAGTTGCCAGGCCATCAGCGTAAAGCAGTCTTTCAGCGCATCGAGAGCTTGATCGTTCAGGGCCATGTGGTGTTGGGCGTGATTCAACAAGCCATGAATATGCAGCGAAAACTCTGAAACCGCTTCCAGGGCCAGGGCATCGGCCTTGTTCGCCAGCTTCAGGAGGGTGCTGAGCATGCAGTCAATGGCGTCGGTGTCATTGCTGATCAGTTGCAGATGACAGAGACATTCCTCGGATTTAGCCAGGAGTGTTTCAGCCTCGACGAGAAACTCGGGAAGCCGTTGAGCGCCCTCTTTATGGTCGTACGGCATGCTTATCTCCACAACGTCATGTCAGATGAGGGAATGTCGTGCGTGTCGATAATCACGAGTTTTTGCGCGAACGCACCCCGGCAGGCTATTGCGCACGCTGGAGAACTCGAGAGGGTGGAGGGCCACTGACCTGCGATCGCACACAAAAGCCTGACTCCGTTCATGCAATGAGAATGGCGTCACATTAATGGCTATTGGATATTGCGAATATCAGGTTGGGCCTGATTGTTACTAGGGGAATCCCTTACGCAGGGGAACCTAACGTGCAAACCGAGGTCGCGCGTCAGGGAATCAGGAGTGATGAAAATCACCGGGTCAGTAAAGCATGATGTTAATGTGACATCAATGGCTGGGCATGGCATTTTGTCTGAGGGTCAAGGTCCGGCAATAACAGCCGATAACCCTCTTTAGTGAATTCATCAGAACAAGCCCAGGAGTCATTAATGGCCGGCATTCTCGACACGGTAGACCAACGCACGCAACTGGTGGGTGAGAATCGCCTGGAAATTCTCATGTTCCGGTTGGCCGGGCGGCAATTGTTCGCGATCAACGTGTTCAAGGTTCAGGAAGTGCTGCAACTGCCGAAACTGACCCTGATGCCCCAGCGCCATCCGTTTGTCTGCGGTGTGGTCAACCTGCGTGGCCAGACCCTGCCGGTCATCGACTTGTCCCAGGCCATCGGCATGCGTCCACTGGTGCCAAGCCCTACCAGTACCATCATCGTCACCGAGTACAACCGTTCGGTGCAGGCGTTCCTGGTCGGTGGCGTGGACCGCATCGTCAACATGAACTGGGAAGCCATTCTGCCGCCGCCGACCAGCGCCGGTCGCCAGCATTACCTGACCGCCATCAGCAAGGTCGATGACCAGTTGGTGGAGATCATCGACGTGGAAAAAGTCCTCGCCGAAATCGTTCCGTACAACGCCAAGGTGTCCAAGGACAAACTGGATGACCCGGTTCTGGAACGTGCTCGTGGCCGTGAAGTGCTGCTGGTGGACGACTCCAACGTGGCGCTGTCGCAATTGCGCGACACCCTCGGCCAGTTGGGCGTGAAGATGCATATCGCCAGCGACGGCCTGAAAGCCCTGAACATGCTTAAAGCCTGGGCCGATACCGGCGTTGTCATGACCGACAAACTGCTGATGATCTTCACCGATGCGGAAATGCCGGAAATGGACGGCTATCGCCTGACCACCGAAATCCGTAACGATCCGCGCCTGCGTGGCCTTTATGTGGTCCTGCACACCTCGTTGTCCGGCAGTTTCAACGATTCGATGGTCAAGAAAGTCGGTTGCGACAACTTCCTCTCCAAGTTTCAGCCCGACAAACTCGTCGATGTGGTGCGCCAACGCCTGATGCTCGACGAAGTGCCGGCCTGATAACGACTTGGCCTACCTGTAGGAGCGGGCTTGCTCGCGAAGAGGCCGTGTCAGTCGATATCAATGTTGACTGACACACCGCTTTCGCGAGCAAGCCCGCTCCCACAAGGTATGTAGTGTTCTCAGCCTTTGATTCGGCGATCAAGCTCGTATAGGGTGGCGTTTTTGCCCACCAGGGAGCTGGCCATGCTGCGTCTGAGCGCGCTTTATCGTTATCCGTTGAAATCCGCCAAGGGCGAGACCCTGCAACAGGTCAGCCTCGACAAACTGGGCCTGGACGGGGATCGACGCTGGATGTTGGTGGACGAGGCCAGCGGACGCTTCCTGACCCAGCGCGCAGTGGCGCAGATGAGTCAGCTGTCGGCGCTGTGGAATGCCGACGGTGGCTTGACCCTCAATGCTCCTGGCCACTCACCGATCGATATTGCCTTGCCCGGCAGCGACGCCGAACTGCGTGGCGTAACCATTTGGCGTGACACCCTGCGGGTGCCCGATGCTGGCGACGCGGCCGGTGCCTGGGTCAGCCGATTCATTGGAAAACCAACACGACTGGTACAAGTGCCGCTGGATCGCGCGCGCACCACCGAGGCCGGCTACGGCAAGGATGATGATCAGGTAGCGTTCGCCGATGGTTTCCCGCTATTGCTGATCGGCCAGGCGTCACTGGAAGACTTGTCGAGCAAGGTGGGTCGTCCGCTGGAGACGCTGCGCTTTCGGCCCAATCTGGTGATCGAGGGCAGCGAAGCATTTGCTGAAGACGGCTGGAAGCGCATTCGCATCGGCGACGTCGAGTTCCGGGTGGTCAAGTCGTGCTCGCGCTGCATTCTGACGACGATTGATCCGAAGACCGGTGAGCGCAGCGATGATCGCGAGCCGCTGGCCACTTTGCAGAAGTATCGCGCAGAGGCGGACGGCGCGATGTTTGGCCAGAACCTGGTCAACGACAGCAATGGTCGACTTGAAGTCGGTATGCCGGTGACCATTCTCGAGTAAAAAGGCTGCAAACGAAAAATGCCCGTGTCGTTAGACACGGGCATTTTTTTTGCTGTGAAACCCAGGGTTTTAGCCGCGGTATTCGCACAGGTAAGCGGTGTCGACGGCCACTTTCAGCTGGAACTTGCTGTTGGCAGGCACGTTGAACTGGCTGCCGGCGGCGAAGGTTTCCCAGTCGGTGCTGTCTGGCAGTTTGACAGTCAGAGCGCCGGTCACCACGTGCATGATTTCACGCTGGCTGGTACCGAATTCGTATTCGCCCGGTGCCATGACGCCGATAGTCGCTGGACCTTGTGCGGTGCCAAAGGCGATCGACTTGACGGTGCCGTCGAAGTACTCGTTGACTTTAAACATGGGCGATTCCTCGAAAAGGGCTTAAAAGGGCCGGCCAGTATGCACAACGCCCCTTGCGCCGTCACCTTCCTAGATGGGAAGAATCAGCGGTAATAACCGCGCCGTATTGCGTGCGTCTTCCAGTGCCCGATGCTGCTGACCATTGAATTGCATGCCCGCCAGTTGCAGCGCGCCGTTGAGCCCCAGCGGTCGATCCAGTCGACGCGCCTTGGCGAATCGCTGCTTGAGGTTCATGTGCGGCACTTGGCTCAAAAAGCTGTCGAGTTGCAGGCGTTGCCATTCCTGAACCAATTGTTGGCGGTCGTAATCGCCCCAGCTGGCCCAGCCTTCCAAGCGCGAGTGATGCTGGGTGAGCCAGTGCTCGAACGCGTCCCAGACCTCGACCAACGGCTGCGCCGCATCGATGTTGGCCTGGGTGATGTGGGTCAGTTCCCGGCAAAACGGCGTCAGCAAAGGCCGGCGCGTCGGGCGTACGAAACGCTGGAACTGATCCAGTTCTCGACCTTTTCGGTCCACCAGGGTGGCACCGATTTCGATGATTTCCATTTCTGTGACTGGCCAGCCGCCCTCATCGGTGGTGGCTTCCAGATCAATGACCAACCAGTGAGGCATCGCAGGGTTCCTGGTATCCGCGTCCCGATAGGGCTTGAGCGTAGCCAAACCCGGCGGATCCGCCTAGGGGGCGTTCTCAATTAGTTTCCGCGCGTGGAAACTAATTGAGAACGCCCCCTGGCACCTTATTCGACCTCCAACAAAATCTGACGATTTTTAACCTGATCGCCAACCCTGACTTGCAAGCGTTTGAGCACGCCGTCGATCCCGGATTTGAGCGGATGCTCCATTTTCATGGCCTCCAGCACCACCAGCAATTGCCCCTTGCTGACCGTGCTGCCCTCGCTGACCAATACGTCGATGATCGCCCCGTCCATCGGTGCCTTGAGCGTGCCGGAGCCGACGCTAGCCTGGCTGCTGACCGGCAACTGAGTGCGATCCACCAGCCGCAGGCTGCCGGGGCGGGTGAACAGCCAGAGTTGCCCGGCGTCGAGGCGATAGGCGTGACGCTGGCGGATGCCGTCGATTTCCAGGGTGGTCCAACGGCTGTCGCAGTGGATGAGCTTCAATTCGAGCGTCCGGTCGCCGATCCGAAGCCGGAAGGGCGCGTCAGGCACCGCGTTCAGTTCTACGGTCCAGTCCTGGTCCTCTACACCGATGCGATAGTGCAATGGCACGCTGGCGTTGTTGCGCCAACCGGCCAAAGGGGCCGCGTGATGTTGCGCTGATGCCTGATAGAACAGCGCCGCCGCGATGGCCAGTTCTTCGGCGCTCGGGACGTGGGCATGCAGGCAGGGGTGGTCGGCGAAGTGCGTCGGGATAAAACCGGTGCTGAATTCGCCACGGATGAATTGCGGATGCTCCAGCAGGCTGGCGAGCAGGCGTTGATTGCTCTGAATGCCCAGCAGCACGCTGTCCTGCACCGCCCGCAATAACTTACGCCGGGCTTCTTCGCGAGTGGCGCCGTGGGCGATGAGTTTGCCCAGCATCGGATCATAAAAGACGCTGACGTTCTGGCCTTCGATCAGGCCATGGTCGATTCGTACGCCGTGTTGCAGCGCCGGCTCCCAGGCGTCGATATGCCCGGTCTGCGGCAGGAATCCTTGGGCAGGGTCTTCGGCGTACAGGCGCACTTCAATGGCATGCCCATTGAGCTGCACCTGATCCTGACGCAGCGGCAGCGGCAGGCCTTCAGCGACGTGCAGTTGCCAGGCAACCAGGTCCAGGCCGGTGATCAGTTCGGTCACTGGGTGTTCCACCTGCAGTCGGGTATTCATCTCCAGAAAGTAAAACTGCCCGCGAGCATCGAGCAGGAACTCCACCGTGCCAGCGCCCACATAATTCACCGCTCGCCCGGCCTTGAGCGCCGCTTCGCCCATGGCTTGGCGCAGTTCGACGGTCATGACCGGGCAAGGCGCTTCCTCGATGACTTTCTGATGCCGGCGCTGGATTGAACAGTCGCGCTCGCCAAGGTAGATCAGGTTGCCGTGCTGATCACCGAACACCTGAACCTCAACGTGACGCGGATCGATCAGCGCCTGTTCGAGGATCAGCTCATCGCTGCCAAACCCGTGCAGGGCCTCGGAACGTGCGGTGCGCAGTTGCTCCAGCAGATCACCCGCGTCGTGTACCAGGCGCATGCCGCGTCCGCCACCACCGGCGCTGGCCTTGATCATCAGCGGATAGCCGATGCGTTCGGCTTCACGGCTCAGGGTCGCGTCGTCCTGTTTGGCACCCTGATAGCCTTTGATGCAGGGTACGCCCGCGTCGATCATGGCGAGTTTTGACAGGCGCTTGCTGCCCATCAGCTCGATGGCTTCGGGGCTCGGGCCGATGAAGGTGATGCTGGCTTGCTGGCAGGCGAGGGCGAAGCCGGCGTTTTCCGAAAGGAAGCCGTAGCCGGGGTGTATCGCATCGGCGCCGGTGCGGCGGGCGGCATCGATGATTGCCGGGATGTTCAGGTACGACTGCTGTACAGGCGCCGGGCCGATGTTCACGGCTTCGTCGGCGATTTGCACGTGCAGGGCATCAGCGTCGGCGTCGCTGAAGACGGCGACCGTGCGGTAGCCCAGGGCCTGGGCGGTGCGCTGGATGCGGCAGGCGATTTCACCGCGGTTGGCGATCAGGATTTTGCTGAATCCGGGCATGGGGCGTTCCCTTTTGTTGTGCGGTGAATGTGATGGCCTCTTCGCGGACAAGCCTCGCTCCTACAAGGTTTGTGAACGACACATAACCCCTGTGGGAGCGAGGCTTGCCCGCGAAGCTTTTAAGAGGCCCACCCCGGTTTACGTTTTTGCACGAATGCCATGGTCCCTTCGATACCCTCGTCCCCGGTCACCGCCTCGCTAAACCACTCGGCCGCCTGATCCAGCAGCGCATCGCAAGTCGGTCCGGCACTTGCCAGCAAGAGCTTTTTGGTCAGCGCATTCGCCCCCGGCGCGCAGCACAACACATGGGCCAGCACTTCATCAAGACGCTCGGCCAGGGCTTGCGCGTCATGCTCGACAAAATGCACCAGGCCCATTCGCCGGGCGTGGGTGCCGTCGAATCGCGCTGCGGTCAGGGCCAGTCTTCGGGTCTGGGTCAGACCGATGCGTTGGACCACGAACGGTGCGATCTGCGCCGGTAGCAGGCCGAGGCTGGTTTCCGGCAAGCCGAACTGCGCTTGATGGTCGGCCAGCGCAACGTCGCTGACACAGGCCAGCCCCAAGCCACCGCCCAACACTGCGCCTTGCAGCACCGTGATCACCACTTGCGGAGCATGTTGCACTTCTTGCAGCAGCGCACCGAACGCTCGATTCAGGTCGCGATAAGCGCTCGGGCCTTGAGCCCGGGCGTTGGCCATGTCCTTGATGTCGCCGCCCGCGCAGAAGTGTCCGCCGGCACCGCCGATCACCAAGGCGCGAACGGTTCGGTCCTCGCTCACCGCCGCCAGCACCGCGCGCAGTTCGGCGACCATCTGCAAGCTCATGGCGTTGCGGCTTTCCGGGCGATTGAGGGTGATGTGCAGCACGCCATTGTGGGACTCGAGCAGCAGTGTCTGGCAAACCGGCAGGGTGTTCATTTCTTTTTCCCGGGCAGGGTGCCCATGAGTTTGCAGATGATCCCGAGCATGATTTCGTCAGAGCCGCCGCCGATCGACACCAGCCGCACGTCGCGGTAGGCCCGGGCTACCGGGTTGTCCCACATGAAACCCATGCCGCCCCAGTATTGCAGGCAACTGTCACTGACTTCCCGGCCGAGCCGGCCAGCCTTGAGTTTGGCCATCGAAGCCAGGCGGGTGACGTCCTGGCCTTTGATGTACTGCTCGGTCGCCTGATAAACCAGCGCCCGCAGGCATTCGATTTCGGTTTGCAGCTCAGCCAGGCGAAAGTGAATGACCTGGTTGTCGATCAGCGCATTGCCAAAGGTTTTGCGCTCCTTGCAGTACTCGATGGTGCTATCGATGCAGTACTCCAGGCCTTTGATCATGTTCGCCGCGCCGAACAAGCGTTCCTCCTGGAACTGCAACATCTGCATCATGAAACCCGCGCCTTCATGGCCGATGCGATTGCGTTGCGGCACGCGTACGTTGTCGAAAAACACCTGGGCGGTTTCCGAACTGCGCATGCCGAGCTTGTCCAGGTGCGAACTGAGGCTGATCCCGGGTGCATTCATCGGCACCATGATCAGCGACTTGTTGATGTGTGGTTTATCGTCCGAGGTGTTGGCCAGCAGGCAGATGAAATCAGCACTCGGTGAGTTGGTGATCCACATCTTGCTGCCGTTGATTACATAGTCGTCGCCATCCTTTCGGGCGGTGGTTTTCAACCCGGCGACATCGGAACCGGCGCCGACTTCCGAGACGCCGATGCAGCCGACCTGCTCGCCGGTGATCGCCGGGCGCAGGAACTCTTCACGCAATTCATCGGAGCCGAAGCGGGCGAGGGCCGGGGTGCACATGTCGGTCTGCACGCCGATGGACATCGGGACCCCGCCGCAATGGATGGTGCCGAACTCTTCGGCGGCGACGATCGAATAGCTGTAGTCGAGGCCCATGCCACCGAATTTTTCCGGTTTGGAGATGCCCAGCAGGCCAAGATCGCCAGCCTTGCGGAAGATCTCGTGGATCGGAAAGCGCCCGGCTTTTTCCCATTCCTCGACGTGCGGGTTGATCTCGTGATCGACGAATTGGCGAACGGTGCGGCGCAGTGCTTCGTGTTCCTGGGTGAAGATCATTTTTATTGTTCTCCTGAACGCCCTAGAAGCGGGCTACACCAAAACTGTTGGCTTGCAGCGGCCGAACCTCGGCCTCCTGGCAGATATCCAGCAAATACCCGAGCAAGGTGCGGGTATCCCGCGGATCGATCAGCCCGTCGTCCCACAAACTGGCGCTGCCGTAGAGCGCGGTGGATTGGCTGTCGAGTTTTTGCGCGGTGACTTGCTCCAGCATGTCGAGCATTTTCGGGTCCGGCACTAGGCCATCCTTGAGCTGCTTGGCCTCGGTGACGATCCGCAGCACCTTGCCGGCCTGAGCGCCACCCATGACTGCAGTGCGGCTGTTGGGCCAGGCGAAGATGAACCGCGGATCGAGGCCACGGCCGCACATCGCGTAGTTGCCGGCACCGTAGGAGCCACCGACGACGATGGTCAGTTTCGGTACTCGGGCATTGGCCACCGCTTGAATCATCTTTGCGCCGTGCTTGATCACCCCTTGCTGTTCCGATTCGGTGCCGACCATGAACCCCGTGGTGTTGTGGAAAAACAGCAGCGGTGTCTGGCTCTGGTCGCAGAGCTGAATGAACTGCGCCGCTTTGCTCGCGCCCTTGGGCGTGATCGGACCGTTGTTACCGATAAAGCCGCAGGCGCGGCCCTGAATGTGCAGGTGGCCGCAAACAGTCTGCTGATCGAACTCTCCCTTGAATTCGAGGAAGTTCGAGCCGTCAGCAATCCGGGCGATGATTTCACGCACGTCGTAGGGTTTTTTCGGATCATCCGGGATCAGCCCCAGCAGTTCGTCGATGGGGTAGAGCGGTTCTTTCCACTGACGTTCGGGTAACCATTGCAGTTGATCGTTCCACGGCAACAGACTGAGAATTTCGCGCACCTGGCGCACGCCGTCGGCGTCGTTCTCGGCCAGGTATTCGGCGGTGCCGGCGGTTTGCGCGTGCATCTCGGCGCCACCCAGTTCCTCATCGCTGGCGACTTCACCGGTGGCGGCCTTGAGCAGCGGCGGGCCGGCGAGAAACATCTTGGCTTTGCCGCGCACCACCACCACGTAATCCGACAACCCCGGCTGATAGGCACCGCCCGCCGTGGCCGAGCCGTGGACCACGGTGATCTGCGGTAAACCCATGGCCGACATCCGCGCCTGATTGGCAAAGCTGCGGGCGCCTTCGACGAAAATCTCGGCGGCATAATTGAGGTTGGCGCCACCGCTCTCGGCGAGGGTGATCACCGGCAGTTTGTTTTCCATGGCGATCTGTTGCAGGCGCAGGGACTTTTTCAAACCGCTGGGGGAAATGGTCCCGCCCTTGATCGCACTGTTGTTCGCCACCACCAGCACCCGCACGCCGGAGACGTAGCCGATCCCGGCAATCAAGCCGCCGCCGGCGGAACTGCCGTCCTTGTCGTCGTGCAATTTGTAGCCGGCCAGGCTCGCCAGTTCGAGGAACGGTGCACCGGGGTCGAGCAGCAGATTGAGGCGCTCACGGGGCAGCAACTGCCCGCGTTTGTCGAATTTTGCCTTGGCTTCGGCGGCCTTGTTCAGCAGGTTTTGTTCGAGCTGGCGGACGTGCTCGATGCCGACCAGCATCGCCGCTCGATTGCGGGCGAACTGTTCACTGAAAGGGTCGATTTGCGACTGGATAACCGGCATGGCTTATTCCTTGTCCTTGAGCACGTCCGGCAAATACGCCCGGTGAAAGCCGTTATACGATTCGCTGTTTTGTGCCTTGTGGATCGGCCACGCCCGACCGCCAAGGCTCGCGGCACCGTCGATGCGCAAGGTGCTGCCGCTGACAAACGCCGCTGCGGGGCTGAGTAGAAAAACAATCGCTGCACTGACTTCCGATTCGGTGCCGATGCGCTTGAGTGGCACATGTTCGCGCAGGGTCGGGATCACGGCCTTGAACGCGCCTTCGTAAGTGTCCATGCCGCTGGACGCGATCCAGCCCGGCGCCACGGCATTGACCCGCACCCCGGCATAACCCCATTCGAACGCAGCAGTCTTGGTCAAATTATCCATGCCCGAGCGCGCCGCGCCCGAGTGGCCCATGCCGGGCATGCCGCCCCACATGTCGGCGAGCATGTTGACGATGCTGCCGCCGTGCTTGCTCATGGACTGGTTGAAGACTTCTCGGGCCATCAGGAAACCGCCCACCAGATTGGTGCGCATCACGGTTTCGAAACCCTTCTGGTTGATCGAGGCCAAGGCCGACGGGAACTGCCCGCCGGCATTGTTGACCAGGCCGTGAATCGGTCCGTATTGGCGGATCAACTCACTGACCAGATGCTTGACCGCGTCTTCCTCACGAATGTCGCAGACCTTCCAGTCAGCCTTGCCACCGTCTTCGATAATCTCGATGGCAACGCTTTTGAGTTTCTCGGCCTTGCGTCCCACCAGCAGCACATGGGCGCCGAGCGCTGCCAGTTCGTGGGCGGTGCAACGGCCAATGCCGCTGCCGCCGCCGGTGACAATGATGGTCTGGCCAGCGAACAGGTCGGGTTTGAAAATCGAGTCGTAAGCCATGGCAGCGGTCCTCTAATTGACCTGGTCGGCGATGCTCTGGGGCACCGGAATCTGGATCTCCAGCAGTTGCTGGGCGAAGGCCTTGCCTTGCGGGTCGATCCGCAGACTGGCCACGCCACCACCGCCGAGGGCGTTTTCCAGCAGAAAATTCAAACTGTGGGTGCCGGGCAGGTACCAGCGCCCGACACGTCCGTGGACCGGGTCGAGCACGTGGCTCATCCAGTCGACGATCACTTCCGGTGTCAGCGCTTCGGCGATCCACGGCAGGAACTGCGGCTGACGTGCCATGACCCCGATGTTGCTGTGATTGCCCTTGTCGCCGGAACGGGCCACCGCGAGTTTGACCAACGCAACACTGGCGTCGGCCCGGCCCTGGGGTTTGGGCAGTTCGTGGGGGGCGGGCAGGGCGTTTGTGTCCAGCGGCTCAAGCGTCGGCAAGGCGCAGGGATGGCGCTGACCCTGCAGATCAATGTCCAGCGTGCAGGTACTTTTGTCGATCAGGAACGAAAACAGCCGGATCAGCGGATACACCGTCGGACGCCCGCCGATGATCCCGGTAAGCCCCGGTGCCATGCCAGTGGCGGCCTGGGCGATTTCCCGGGAAAACACAATCAACGCTTGTTTGCTTGGATGGCGCACGGCGAGTTTGATCACCACTTCGCGGCTGTCCTGGCGCTGGCCGTGGGGCCCGTAGGTGGCCTCGGTGCCGAGCAGTTCGATGTTCACTTCGCTGTAGGGTGCCCAGCCGCGCTGGCTGAAGATCTCTGAAGTCTTGTTGATGATCGCTTCGCTGACACGCCGGGCCTTGTCCACCGCATCGATCCCGGCGATCAGGCAACTGGCGGTGCAGCGGAAACCGTCCGGGTAAGTGGCGCTGACCTTGTACTGATCGGTGGGCGGCAAGCCTTTGGCGCCGTGCACCTGAACCGCATTTTTACCCTGTTGCTGAAGTTTGACCTGACTGAAGTCGCAGACCACGTCCGGTAGCAGATAGGCCCGCGGGTCGCCGATTTCATAGAGCATCTGTTCGCCGACGGTCAGTGGCGTGACCAGCCCACCGGAGCCTTCGGGTTTACTGACGATGAACTGGCTGTCGGCGCTGACTTCGACGATGGGGAAACCGATGTGCTCGTAGTCCGGCACCTCGCGCCAATCGGTGAAGTTGCCGCCGGTGCACTGGGCGCCGCATTCGATGATGTGCCCGGCCAGTGCGGCCTGGGCCAGTTTGTCGTAGTCGTGCCAGGACCAGCCGAATTCATGTACCAGCGCAGCGCTGACCACGGCGCTGTCGACCACCCGCCCGGTGATCACAATGTCCGCGCCCAAACGCAAGGCTTCGACGATGCCCGGTGCGCCGAGGTAGGCGTTGGTGGACACACACATCGGCGGCAATGGCGCGTCGCTGAACATTTCGTGAATGCCTTGACTGCTCAGCTGTTTGAATTGCGGTTGCAGGTCATCACCCAACAGCACGGCGATTTTCAGCGCCACACCGGCCTTGTCGCACGCCGCTTGCAGGGCTGCCGCGCAGGCTTGCGGATTAACCCCGCCGGCATTGCTGATGACGCGAATTTTATGTTCGGCGAGTTGAGTGAGGAGGGGGCTGAGCACTTCAATGAAGTCACTGGCGTAACCGGCCTGGGGATCTTTCATCCGTGCGCCGGCCATGATCGACAGGGTGATCTCGGCCAAATAATCGAACACCAGGTAGTCCAGGCGCCCGCCTTGCACCAGTTGCGCGGCGGCGGTTGAGGTGTCGCCCCAGAAGGCACTGGCACAACCGATGCGGATAGTTTTTGGCACGGTCAACTCCATGGTCATGTCCGACAGAAGTGGCTTGAGACTACCAAGCAAGCGCTTGGTTTGTAAACGCCTGAAATATCTTCTTCCCAAGCGCTTGCTTGGTCGCCCCGCCCAGCTTAAATTGCCCGCGCAACCCCGCTGTTTTAACGGCGAGTAGCGTATTTGACTGAACGACTGTAGGAGAGAACGGGTGGACGAGCAAAAAGCCCTGAGGGTGATGCGCGAATTGGTCGACAACGGCCAATTGACCGACCCGGACAGCGCCCGTGGCAAACTGCTGCAAGTGGCGGCTCACCTGTTCCGCAACAAAGGCTTTGAACGCACCACCGTGCGCGACCTGGCCGGCGCGGTGGGCATTCAGTCGGGCAGTATTTTTCATCACTTCAAAAGCAAGGACGAGATCCTGCGCGCCGTGATGGAGGAAACCATTCGCTACAACACCGCGCTGATGCGCGCCGCCCTGGCCGACGCGGCCAACGTGCGTGAACGGGTGCTGGCGCTGATTCGTTGCGAGTTGCAGTCGATCATGGGCGGTAGCGGCGAAGCCATGGCGGTGCTGGTCTACGAATGGCGGTCGTTATCCGAAGAAGGGCAGGCCCAGGTACTGGCGCTGCGGGACATTTATGAAGACATCTGGTTGCATGTGCTGGGCGAGGCCAAGGACGCCGGTTTTATTCGCGGTGATGTGTTCATCACTCGACGGTTCCTGACGGGCGCCTTGTCCTGGACCACCACCTGGTTTCGCGCCGGTGGCAGCATGAGCCTTGATCAATTGGCTGATGAAGCGTTGATTCTGGTGCTTGAGGAGAAGCCATGAGACGTCTATCTCAACAATAAACTGGATAAACAGGCGAAACCGCCTAGCTTGAATGAATTGATGGGTATTTTTTTTCGGGGAGTGGGTTTTTTTGATGTCTTCGCCAATTTGGACGGTCTCGCGGTTATTGCTGACGGCACTTGCGGTGGTCTGGGTAATGCCTTCCCAGGCTGCGCAACAGGTGCGGGTCGGTGCGGCGCATTTCCCGCCTTACACCGTGCGCCCGGAGTCCGGGGCCGACACCGGTCTGCTGCCGCAACTGGTCGAAGCCTTGAACCAGTTGCAAACCGATTACCAGTTTGTACTGGTGCCCACTTCCATTCCCCGGCGTTTCGGTGATTTCAAGCAAGGTCGCGTCGACATGGCGATCTTCGAGAACCCGGATTGGGGCTGGAAGGACATTCCTCACACTACCGTCGACATGGGTCTGGAAGACGCCGAGATTTTCGTTGCGCAACGCGAACCTGATCGTCGTGAAAGTTACTTTGCCGACCTCGCCGGCAAGCGCCTGGCCCTGTTCAGCGGTTATCACTACGAATTCGCCAACTTCAATGCCGACCCGAAATTCCTCGCGCAGAACTACAACGCCACGCTGACCTATTCCCACGACAGCAACCTGCTGATGGTGCTGCGCGGGCGCGCGGACATTGCCTTGGTGACGCGCTCTTACCTGTTCGATTACCTGCTGCGCAACGAGAAGGTCGCCGATCAGTTGCTGGTGTCCCAGCGCATCGATCAGGTCTATCACCATTACGCACTGCTCAGTCCGGCTGCACCGATCAGTGGCCCGGCGTTTAGCAAGTTGTTGCAAGGCTTGCGCGATAACGGCCAGATGCTGAAGATTTTCGAGCCGTACAAAATCTCTTTGGTGCCGGTACCCAAAACCTGAAAGCGTGCCGCAAGTCGCGGATTTAACCACTTCGCTTAAATTTCCCGCCCCGGCTCACGTCACATCGTTGAACTGTCGACGATTACTGTGAGCCCGACCCATGTCCAATCTGAATGACCTGACTGCCCTGGCCTTGCCGTCAGGGCGCAGTCTTGTAGCCGATGAAACCGAAAGCCGCCTGAGCCTCAGCCTGGAAGGGCAGCCGCTGATTCGCTTGCGTCTGAGCCGCGAGCCCGAGTTGCACATCGAAGTCGATGAGCGCTTTGGTTTGCCTGCCAGTCAGGCGTTCTGGGCCGCTTGCTATTGGTTGTTTGCCCGTGACCCGGGCTGCCAGCAGTTGACCTGGCGTCTGGATGAAGCACCGACCGAAGCCTTGCTCAGCGGTTTGCTGATCCCGACGGACGTGGTTGGCGAGTATCGCTGTGAGCGCACCTTGTTCTGGCAGTTGCCGCAGCCGTGGTTGGGGCAATCACTGACCGGCAGCTATCCGCAGCAGATGGTCATCAGCGGTGGCAAGCGTCATCCATTACGCCCGGCCAAACCACGTGGCGAGGTCTATCGACGTTTCGATGCGCGACTCGGTGCGTGGGTTTCCTTGCGTACAGTGGAAATCGAAAATGACCTGACGCGGTTTAATCGCTGGCAGAACAGCCCGCGGGTGGCGAGTTTCTGGGAAGAAGAGGGCAGCCTCGAGAAGCATCGCGAGTACCTGAGCAAACTCGATGCCGACCCGCACACCTTGACGCTGATCGGTTGTTTTGATGATCAGCCATTCGCTTACTTTGAAGCCTACTGGGCCAAGGAAGATCGCATCGCGCCGTTCTACGACGCCGGCGATTACGACCGCGGCATTCACATGCTGGTGGGGGAAGAAGCGCATCGCGGCCCGCATAAAGTCGCGAGTTGGTTATCGGCGCTGGTGCATTACCTGTTTCTCGACGATCCACGCACCCAGCACGTGGTTGCCGAGCCTCGCGCCGACAACGCGAAGATGATCGGGTATATGCACAACCAGTGTTTCCACTGCGAAAAAGAGTTCGACTTCCCGCACAAGCGCGCGGCGCTGATGGTGCTGGGGCGTGAGCGGTTTTTTGATCGGTGCAAATTGGCGTGAGGTGTAGGACTCAAGATCCGTTGCGATCTTGAGTCCGCCATCGCGAGCAGGCTCGCTCCCACAGGGATTGCGCTGAACCTGTGGGAGCGAGCTTGCTCGCGATTGGGGGCGATGAAATTTCGGATCTTACCGACGGGCAAACGTATCCGCACGACTGCCCGACACTTTGCGGCAGTGCACCAACGCATCCCGAATCATGAAATTCACCAGGGTCGGCGAGACGCCGAGTTCCTTGGCGATGTCCTTTTGCGGCACGCCGTGCAGGCGGTACATCTCGAAGGCGTAGCGCGTGCGGCTCGGCAGTTCGGTCAGCGCGTCGGCGATGTGTTCCAGGGTCGAGAAGTTGATGTGCGAGGT
The DNA here is from genome assembly GCF_056680395.1 of Pseudomonas sp. ASL4. NCBI lineage: Bacteria > Pseudomonadati > Pseudomonadota > Gammaproteobacteria > Pseudomonadales > Pseudomonadaceae > Pseudomonas > Pseudomonas sp. ASL4. The sequence goes on from NZ_CM155280.1 coordinate 2,969,213, forward strand.
TTCCGGCGAAGCGCCCTGAATCACCACGTTCAGACCTTCTTCTTCTGGGCCCGAGTACTTCAGCTCCAGCGCCTGTTTGCGGTAGTGGTCGATCGCCAGGTTACGCACGATCTGGAACAGGTAGCTCAGCTGGGCCTTGAATGAAGAGGTGATCTGCGGCGCCGATTGCAGCCGGAAGAACGCGTCTTGCACCACGTCTTCAGCCCGCGACCGGCAGCCGGTAATGCGGGCTGCAATTTTGACCAGAATCAGTCGGTTGTCGACAAAGGCCTGAAGTAGCGGTGAATCGCACCTGCCTGTGGATACTTGTTCCGTCATGGAAATCACCTTGCTGCAAATAGGGTTGTGGGACGACAAGCGTTTCGGAGCCGTCCTACACATCGAGCGCCAAATTATGTTGAATGATAATGATTGTCAATTGAGAAAGAGAATTAATGCTCCACAAAAGTGCAGAGTGCGAACTGCGACACGCAGGCAGGCCCGGCCCGGTTGGGTTCAAGCCTGCGGACTAATTATTTAAAGACATCAATCGTTCTCATTGGTGAATGGGTCCGGATACGTTCCGGCCACAACAGCATTCCCAAGCCTTGCGCGGTCGGCGAAGACCGCGTCCTGCACGCCCTCTAAATGAGCGTGACGTACGAAAACCGATTTCAACTTGCAAGCCGAATTCAGGCAGGAAACCTCATGACCGACGCGTTCGAACTCCCCAGCACACTGGTCCAAGCCCTTCAGCGCCGCGCGGCCCTGACGCCGGACCGCGTGGCTTTGCGGTTTCTCGCTGAAACCCCGGATCAGGCCGTAGTGCTCAGTTATCGCGAGCTAGATCAGCGGGCGCGGACCATTGCCGGCGCGTTGCAGTCCGAGGCTGCATTGGGTGATCGCGCGGTGCTGCTGTTTCCCAGCGGCCCGGATTACGTCGCGGCGTTTTTTGGTTGCCTGTATGCCGGAGTGATTGCGGTGCCGGCCTATCCGCCGGAGTCGACCAAGCGTCATCACCAGGAACGTCTGCTGTCGATCATCAGCGATGCCGAGCCGCGCTTGCTGCTGACCAGCGTCGGCCTGCGCGATGCCTTGCTGCAAATCGACGGGGCACCACCGTTGCTCTGCGTCGATACCCTCGACGCTGCGCTGGCTGATGGTTGGATTGCGCCGGACCTTGAAGACGACCACATCGCCTTCCTGCAATACACCTCCGGTTCCACCGCGTTGCCTAAAGGTGTGCAAGTCAGCCACGGCAATCTGGTGGCCAATGAACTGCTGATCCGCCATGGCTTCGGCATTGATCTGAACCCGGACGATGTGATCGTCAGCTGGTTGCCGCTGTACCACGACATGGGCCTGATTGGCGGCCTGTTGCAGCCGGTTTTCAGTGGCGTGCCATGCGTGTTGATGTCGCCGGCCTACTTCCTCGGCCGGCCGTTGCGCTGGCTCGAAGCGATCAGCGAATACGGTGGCACCATCAGCGGCGGGCCGGACTTTGCCTATCGGCTGTGCAGCGAGCGGGTCAGCGAATCGGCGCTGGAACGCCTCGACCTGAGCGGCTGGCGCGTGGCGTATTCCGGGTCCGAGCCGATTCGTCTTGATACGCTGGAACGCTTCGCCGAGAAGTTCGCGACGTGCGGCTTCACCCCGGACAGCTTCATGGCGTCTTACGGTTTGGCGGAAGCCACGCTGTTCGTGGCCGGCACGCCTCGCGGTCAAGGCATCGGTAACCTGAAGGTGGACGATCAGGCCTTGGCACAAAACCGTGCCGAACCGGGCGAGGGCGCAGCGATCATGAGTTGCGGCGTCAGCCAGCCGGATCACGCGGTGCTAATCATCGATCCGCTTGTGCTCACCGAACTGGCGGATAACGCCGTTGGCGAAGTCTGGGCCACCGGGCCGAGCATCGCCCACGGCTACTGGCGCAACCCCGAGGCCAGCGCCAAAACCTTCGTCCAGCATGCCGGCCGCACCTGGCTGCGCACCGGTGACCTGGGCTTTATGCGTGACGATGAACTGTTTATCACCGGGCGCCTGAAAGACATGCTGATCGTTCGCGGCCACAACCTGTATCCGCAAGACATTGAGCAAACCATCGAGCGCGAAGTGGAAGTGGTGCGCAAAGGTCGCGTCGCTGCATTCGCCGTCAACATCGACGGTCAGGAAGGCATCGGCATTGCTGCGGAAGTCAGCCGCAGCGTGCAGAAAATCCTCCCGCCCGAGGCACTGATCAAAGCCATCCGCCAAGCGGTGGCCGAGGCGTATCAGGAAGCGCCAAGCGTGGTGGTGCTGCTCAATCCGGGTGCGTTGCCGAAGACCTCCAGCGGCAAACTGCAACGCTCGGCGTGCCGCAATCGTCTGGTGGACGGCAGCCTCGACAGCTATGCGTTGTTCCCGTCGGCAAACATTGAAAGCGAGTCCTCAGCGCAATCCGCTTCCGAGATGCAAAGCCTGATCTCGAAGATCTGGTGCGAGCAACTCTGCGTCAAACAGGTCAACGCCGACGACCACTTCTTCCTGCTCGGCGGTAACTCCATCGCCGCCACCCAAGTGGTTGCGCGTTTGCGTGAAGAACTCGGCCTGGAGCTGAACCTGCGCCTGCTGTTCGAGGCCCCGACCCTCGGCGCCTTCGCTGATGCTGTCGCTCGACTGCAACAGGACGGCGGCCTCGCCCAAGGCACGATCACCGCGTTGTCGCGCACCGAAGCGATGCCGCAATCCCTGGCGCAAAACCGTCTGTGGATCACCTGGCAACTTGATTCGCAGAGCAGCGCCTACAACATTCCCGGCGCCTTGCGTCTGCGTGGCGAGCTGGACGAAGACGCGCTGCGTGCCAGTTTCCAACAGTTGATCGAACGCCACGAATCCCTGCGCACGCGCTTCTTCGAGCGTGCCGGCGTGGCGCTGCAAAAGGTCGATGCGGCCGGTGAATTCAACCTGCAATTGATCGACATCAGCGACCTGCCCGCTGCCGAACGAGAGGCTCGTGCGCAACAAATTCGTGAGGACGAAGCGCACACCCAGTTCGACCTGGAAAAAGGCCCGCTGCTGTGGGTAACCCTGGTGCGCCTCGACGACGAGGACCATCAGTTGCTGGTGACGATGCACCACATCATCGCCGACGGCTGGTCGCTGAACGTATTGATCGACGAGTTCTCGCGCCTGTACGCAGCGGCATCCCAAGGGCAAAAAGCGACCCTCCCGGCATTGCCGACTCAATACGCCGACTACGGCAGTTGGCAGCGCCAATGGCTGGCGCAAGGCGAGGGCGAGCGGCAACTGGCCTACTGGAAAAACCAGTTGGGCGATGAATGTCCGGTGCTGAACCTGGCCACCGATCATCCACGTTCCGCGCAACAGACACACAGCGCCGCGCGGCATACCGTGCGTTTGGGCGTGAGCTTGAGCGAGGCGATCCGCCAGACTGCCCAGGCCCACGAAGCCACGCCATTCATGCTGTTGCTCAGTGCGTTCCAAAGTCTGCTGCACCGCTACAGCGGCCAGCGTGACATTCGCATTGGCGTGCCGAACGCCAACCGTCCGCGCCTGGAAACCCAAGGGCTGATCGGCTTCTTCATCAACACCCAGGTTCTGCGCGCCGAGGTTGATTCACGGCTGCCATTCGTTGAGCTGCTGGCGCAAACCCGCCAAGCCGCGTTGGGCGCGCAAGCCCATCAGGACCTGCCGTTCGAGCAACTGCTCGAAGCCTTCGCGCAAGCTCGGGAATCCGGTTTGTTCCAGGTCATGTTCAACCACCAGCAACGGGACTTGGGCGCACTGCGCCGTTTGCCGGGACTGCTGGCCGAAGAATTGCCGTGGCACAGCCGCGAAGCCAAGTTCGACCTGCAATTGCACAGCGAAGAAGACCGAAATGGTCGGCTGAGCCTGTCCTTCGATTACGCCAGCGAACTGTTCGATGCCGCGACCATCGAACGTCTGGCCGAGCACTTCACTAACCTGCTGCGTGAAGTCTGCGAGCGGCCACAACAGGCCATCGGCGACCTTCAACTACTGACCCCGTGCGAGCACGATCAGCAAAATTCGTGGAGTGCGGCCCCGCGCTCACCCGCCAGCCAATGGCTGCCAGAGCTGCTCAATGAACAACTGCGCCAGACCCCGGAACGCAACGCGCTGATCTGGGATGGCGGTCAACTGGACTTCGCCGAATTGCACGCCCAGGCCAACCGTCTGGCCCATTACCTGCGCGACAAAGGTGTCGGCCCGGATGTGTGCGTGGCCATCGCCGCCGAGCGTTCGCCGCAGCTGTTGATCGGCCTGCTGGCGATCATCAAGGCCGGCGGCGCCTACGTGCCGCTGGACCCGGATTACCCGGCTGATCGCCTGGCCTACATGCTCAGCGACAGCGGCGTCGAATTACTGCTGACCCAGACCGAATTGCTCGACCGCTTGCCAGCGACCGACGGCGTCAGCGTGATCGCCATGGACGCTCTGCACCTGGAGAACTGGCCGAGCCAGGCACCGGGCCTGCACCTGCACGGCGACAACCTGGCCTACGTGATTTACACCTCGGGCTCCACCGGTCAGCCGAAAGGGGTCGGCAACACCCACGCGGCCCTCGCTGAACGCCTGCAATGGATGCAGACCACTTATCGTCTGAATGAAACCGATGTGCTGATGAAAAAAGCGCCAATCAGTTTCGACGTGTCGGTGTGGGAGTGCTTCTGGCCGTTGATCACAGGCGCGCGTTTGCTGATTGCCGGGCCCGGCGAACACCGCGACCCACATCGCATTGCGCAACTGGTTCAGCAGTATGGCGTGACCACGCTGCACTTCGTCCCGCCACTGTTGGCGCTGTTTATCGAAGAGCCACTGACCGCCGAATGCACCAGCCTGCGCCGGGTGTTCTCCGGCGGCGAAGCCTTGCCCGCCGAACTGCGCAACCGCGTACTTGAGCAACTGCCAGCGGTGCAATTGCATAACCGTTACGGCCCGACCGAAACCGCGATCAACGTCACCCATTGGCATTGCACCAGCGCCGATGGGGAGCGCTCGCCGATTGGCCGGCCGTTGGGCAACGTGGTCTGCCGCGTGCTCGATAACGACCTCAATCCTGTACCGGCTGGCGTGCCGGGAGAGCTGTGCATCAGCGGTATCGGCCTGGCCCGAGGCTACCTCGGTCGTCCGTCCCTGACTGCCGAACGTTTTGTCGTCGATCCATTGGGCGAGCAGGGCGCGCGGCTGTACCGCACCGGCGACCGGGCACGCTGGACAACTGATGGCGTGATCGAATACCTCGGGCGCCTCGATCAGCAGGTCAAACTGCGTGGCTTCCGGGTTGAGCCGGAAGAAATCGAAGCACGCCTGCTGGCTCAGGACGGCGTCGCTCAAGCTGTGGTGCTGGTGCGCGAAACAGCCGCTGGCGGGCAGTTGATCGGTTACTACACCACCACCGATTCCTCGGAAGACATCGATGTGCAAAATCAGCGCCTGAACACTGCGCTGGTTGCCGAGCTGCCGGAATACATGGTCCCGGCGCAACTGATGCGTCTGGATGAAATGCCGTTGAGCCCGAGCGGTAAACTCGATCGCCGCGCCTTGCCGGAACCGCAGTGGCAGGTTCGTGAACACGTCGAACCGGTCAGCGCACTTGAGCAACAAATCGCCTGCATCTGGCGCCAAGTATTGGGCCAAAACCAGATCGGTCTGCGCGACGATTTCTTCGCCCTTGGCGGTCATTCGCTGTTAGCCACACAAATCATTTCCCGCACCCGTCAAACCTGCGACGTCGAATTGCCGCTGCGGGCGCTGTTCGAAAACAGTGAGCTGGGGGCGTTCGCCGAACAGGTCCGGTTGATCCAGGCCAGCGGAAAAACCAACCAGCAGCCGCCGATCGAGAAAGTCGATCGCAGCCAACCGGTGCCGCTGTCCTATTCCCAGCAGCGCATGTGGTTCCTTTGGCAAATGGAGCCGGACAGCCCGGCCTATAACGTCGGCGGCATGGCGCGGTTGCGCGGGGTGCTGGATGTCGGGCGTTTCGAAGCGGCGCTGCAAGCGCTGATCATCCGTCACGAAACCCTGCGCACCACGTTCCCGAGCGTCGATGGCGTGGCCCGCCAACAGGTGCACGTCGACACCGGCATGCGCATGGACTGGAAGGACTTTACCTCTCTGGATGCCGACGGCCGCGAGTGGCAGGTCCAGCAACTGGCGGACGATGAGGCGCACAAGCCATTCGATCTGGAAACCGGCCCGCTGCTGCGCGCCTGTCTGGTCAAGACCGGCGAGGAGGAACACTACTTGGTGTTGACCTTGCACCACATCGTCACCGAAGGCTGGGCGATGGACATCTTCGCCCGTGAACTGAGCGCGCTTTACGAAGCCTTCGTCGATGACCGCGAGTCGCCGCTGGAACCGCTGCCAGTGCAATATCTGGATTACAGCGTCTGGCAGCGGCAATGGCTGGAATCCGGCGAGCGTCAACGCCAACTCGACTACTGGACCGGGCAACTCGGTCGCGAACATCCGTTGCTGGAATTGCCTGCCGACCGTCCGCGTCCACCGGTGCAAAGCCATCAGGGCGAACTGTTCCGTTTCGACCTGAGCGATGAGCTAGCTGCACGGGTTCGTGCCTTCAATGCGCAAAACGGTCTGACCCTGTTCATGACCATGACCGCCGCCCTGGCCGTGCTGCTTTACCGCTACAGCGGCCAGACTGATCTGCGCATCGGCGCGCCGGTAGCTAACCGCATTCGCCCGGAAAGCGAAGGGCTGATCGGCGCGTTCCTCAACACCCAAGTGCTGCGTTGCCAGCTCGACGGACAGATGTCCGTCGGTGAGTTGTTCGAGCAGGTTCGCCACACCGTGATCGAAGGTCAGTCCCATCAGGACCTGCCGTTCGATCATCTGGTGGAAGCCTTGCAGCCACCGCGCAGCGCCGCTTACAACCCGTTGTTCCAGGTGATGTGCAACGTCCAGCGCTGGGAATTCCAGCAGAGCCGCACGCTGGCCGGCATGACCGTCGAGTACCTGGCCAACGATGCCCGGGCGACCAAGTTCGACCTCAACCTGGAAGTCACCGACCTCGATCATCGACTCGGTTGCTGCCTGACTTACAGCACCGATTTGTTCGATGAACCGCGCATTGCACGGATGGCAGGGCACTGGCGCAACCTGCTGGAGGCCTTGCTGGCCGATCCGCAACAACGCCTCAGTGAACTGCCGTTGCTTGAAACCACGGAACAGAAAAACCTGCTGGACAGCCTCGGCATCGAGCCGGGCGAGCATCGTCTGGACCAGTGCATTCATCACCTGTTCAGCGAACAAGCGTTGGCCCGCAAAGACGCGCCGGCCCTGACTTTCGCCGGGCAAACCCTGAGTTACGCCGAACTCGACAGCCGCGCCAATCGCCTGGCCTGGATGCTGCGCGAGCGCGGTGTCGGCCCGCAAGTGCGGGTGGGCCTGGCGCTGGAACGTTCGCTGGAAATGGTCATCGGCCTGTTGGCGATCCTCAAGGCTGGCGGCGCTTACGTGCCGCTGGACCCGGAATACCCGCTCGATCGCCTGCATTACATGATCGAAGACAGCGGCATTGGTCTGCTGCTCAGCGACGCGGCGATGTTCAAGGCCCTCGGTGAATTGCCATCGACCGTAGCCCTCTGGTGCCTCGAAGAAGACACCGCCGAACTGGCCAACTACCCGGCCAGCGAGCTGCCGTTTATCAGCCTGCCGCAGCATCAGGCGTACCTGATTTACACCTCCGGCTCCACCGGCAAACCGAAAGGCGTGGTGGTGTCCCACGGCGAAATCGCCATGCACTGCCAAGCGGTGATCGAGCGTTTCGGCATGCGCCCCGACGACTGCGAACTGCACTTCTATTCAATCAACTTCGACGCCGCCACCGAGCGTCTGTTGGTGCCGCTGTTGAGCGGTGCCCAAGTGGTGTTGCGCGCTCAAGGGCAATGGGACGCTGAAGAAATCTGCGGCCTGATTCGTAGGCATCAGATCAACATCCTCGGCTTCACCCCCAGTTACGGCAGTCAGTTGGCGCAGTGGCTGGCGACCCAGGGCGAAACCTTGCCGGTGCGCATGTGCATCACCGGCGGCGAAGCCCTGACTGGCGAACACTTGTCGCGGATTCGCGCGGCGTTCAAACCGAGTGTGTTCTTTAACGCTTACGGCCCGACTGAAACTGTGGTCATGCCACTGGCCAGTCTTGCGCCTGAGGAATTGGAAGAAGGGTTGGGCAGCGTGCCGATTGGCAGCGTGATTGGCGCGCGGGTGGCTTACATTCTCGACGCCGACCTGGCCTTGGTGCCGCAAGGCGCGACCGGCGAGTTGTACGTCGGCGGTGCCGGTCTGGCCCAGGGTTATCACGGGCGGGCGGGCATGACCGCCGAGCGTTTTGTGGCGGATCCGTTTGCTGATAACGGCGGGCGCATCTATCGCTCTGGCGACTTGGTGCGTCAGCGTGATGACGGTTTGGTCGAGTACCTCGGTCGTATCGACCATCAGGTGAAAATTCGCGGTTTCCGCATTGAACTGGGCGAGATTGAAACCCGTCTGCTGGAACATGCGTCGATCCGTGAAGCCGTGGTTCTGGCGTTGGATGCCCCAAGCGGCAAACAATTGGTTGGCTACCTAGTCACCGACGTCGCCGAACAGGACGAAGCGCAACAATCCGCATTGCGCGAAGCATTGAAGGCTCACCTCAAATCCCAGCTGCCGGACTACATGGTGCCGACGCACCTGATCCTGCTGGCGAGCATGCCGCTCACAGCCAACGGTAAACTTGACCGCCGCGCACTGCCGGCACCGGACCCGGAGTTGAACCGTCAGCACTACGTGGCGCCGAGCAATGAGCTGGAGCTGACATTGGCCGGCATCTGGTGTGAAGTGCTGAACGTCGCGCAGGTCGGCCTCAACGACAACTTCTTCGAACTGGGCGGCGACTCGATTCTGTCGATCCAGGTGGTCAGCCGGGCGCGGCAGCAGGGCATTCACTTCAGTCCGCGTGATCTGTTCCAGCACCAGACCGTGCAAACCCTCGCCGCCGTGGCGACCCGCACCGAGCAGGTCACCGCCGAGCAAGGTTTGCTCACCGGTGAATCGCGTTTGACGCCGATCCAGCACTGGTTCTTCGACACCGACATCCCCGAGCGTCAGCACTGGAACCAGGCATTGCTGCTGGAACCCACCGTGGCGCTGGAGCCCCAACGCCTGGAGCAATCGCTGCTGGCGGTGATCGAACAACACGACGCCTTGCGCCTGCGCTTCACCCAATCCGGCGCGCAATGGCACGCCGAACACCAAGCGGTCAATGACATCCCAGTGCTGTGGCAGATTCGCGTCGCATCGATGGGCAAGTGCACGGCGCTGTTCGCTGATGCCCAGCGCAGTCTGGATCTGGAGCAAGGGCCACTGATGCGTGCCTTGCTGGTCGATGGACCTGAAGGCCAACAACGGTTGTTCATCGCCATTCACCACTTGGTGGTGGACGGCGTTTCGTGGCGAGTGCTGCTGGACGATCTGCAAACGGTCTACCGTCAACTCGATGCTCAGCAGTCGGTCAAATTGCCGGCCAAAACCAGTGCCTTCAAGGACTGGGCCGCACGCTTGCAGGCCTATGCCGGCAGCGAATCACTGCGCGAAGAACTGGGCTGGTGGCAGGCGCAACTGGCCGGGTCAAGCGCCGGCCTGCCATGTGATCGCCCCCAGGGCGGCCAGCAAAATCGTCATGCACAAACCGTCAGTGTGCGGCTGGATGTCGAGCGCACCCAGCAATTGCTGCAACTGGCACCGGCCGCGTATCGCACGCAGGTCAACGACTTATTGCTGACTGCATTGGCCCGGGTGATGTGCCGTTGGAGCGGTCATGACTCGGCGTTGATTCAACTCGAGGGGCACGGCCGCGAAACCCTGTTCGACGAGATTGACCTGACTCGCACCGTCGGTTGGTTCACCAGTGCTTACCCACTGCGCTTGGTGCCAATGGACGAGCAGGGCGCCTCGATCAAAGCGATCAAGGAACAACTGCGCGCCGTGCCGCATAAAGGCCTGGGCTATGGCGCGCTGCGTTACCTCGCCGATGAGCTGTGCCGCCAGACCCTGGCCGCGTTGCCGGTGGCGCCGATCACCTTCAACTACCTCGGCCAGTTCGACCAGAGTTTCGGTGCGGACGCCTTGTTCCGTCCGCTCGATGAGCCGGTCGGCGCGGCCCATGATCCACACGCGCCGCTGCCTAATGAACTGAGCGTCGACAGTCAGGTCTACGGCGGCGAACTGGTATTGCGCTGGACCTTCAGCGCCGAACGCCACGACTCGCAAACCATCAGCGACCTGGCGCAGGCTTACGTCGGTGAGTTGCAAAGCCTGATCGAGCATTGCCTGCAAGACGAGGCCGGAGGCCTGACGCCGTCGGACTTCCCGCTGGCCAGACTGACCCAGCCGCAACTCGATGCACTGCCGATCCCGGCGGCCGTCATCGAAGACGTCTACCCGCTGACCCCGATGCAGGAAGGCATGCTACTGCACACTTTGCTGGAACCGGGCACCGGCCTCTACTACATGCAGGACCGCTACCGCATCAACAGCGAACTCGACCCCGAGCGTTTCGCCCAGGCCTGGCAAGCGGTGATCGCCCGTCACGAAGCCTTGCGCGCCTCGTTCTGCTGGAACGTCGGCGAAGACATGCTGCAAGTGATCCACAAGCCAGGCAGCACGCCCATCGAGTACCTCGACTGGACTGCAATTGCCGATGCCGAGCAAGAACCGAAGCTGCAAGTGCTGCTCAAAAGTGAGCGTGAAGCCGGGTTCGATCTGCTCAACCAGGCACCGTTCCACCTGCGTTTGATCAAGGTTGGCGAGGCGCGTTACTGGTTCATGATGAGCAACCACCACATCTTGATCGATGCGTGGTGTCGCTCGCTGCTGATGAACGATTTCTTCGAAATCTACACGGCGCTAGACGAAGGGCGCGAAGCACAGTTGGCCGTGCCGCCGCGTTATCGCGACTACATCGGCTGGCTGCAACGCCAAAGCCTTGCCGAAGCGCGGCAGTGGTGGAAAACCAACCTGCAAGGCTTTGAGCGGACCACGCCGATACCAAGTGACCGGCCGTTCCTGCGTGAACACGCTGGCGACAGCGGCGGCATGGTGGTGGGCGACCGCTACACCCGACTCGATGCCCGGGACGGTGCGCAACTGCGTGAACTGGCCCAGGCTCATCAGTTGACCATCAACACCTTCGCCCAAGCGGCGTGGGCCTTGGTGCTGCGACGCTTGAGCGGTGATCGCGACGTGCTGTTCGGTGTCACGGTGGCCGGGCGCCCGGTGGACATGCCGCAGATGCAGCGCACCGTCGGGCTGTTCATCAACAGCATCGCGCTGCGGGTGAAGATGCCGGAAGACGATCAGCGTTGCAGCGTGCGTCAGTGGCTCAGCGGTTTGCTCGACAACAACATGCAACTACGTGAGTACGAATACCTGCCGCTGGTAACGATTCAGGAAAACAGCGAACTGCCCAAGGGCCAGCCGCTGTTCGACAGCCTGTTCGTGTTCGAAAACGCTCCGGTGGAAGTCTCGGTGCTGGACCGTGCGCAAAGCCTCAACGCCACCTCGGATTCGGGTCGCACCCACACCAACTTCCCGCTGACGGCGGTTTGCTATCCGGGCGATGACCTCGGTTTGCACCTGTCCTACGATCAGCGCTATTTCGACGAATCCACGGTCGAGCGCATGCTCGGTGAGTTCAAGCGTTTGCTGCTGGCGTTGGTAGCGGGCTTCCATGGCGACATGGCTGACTTGCCGTTGCTGGGCGCGGAGGAGCAGGACTTCTTGATCCACGGCTGTAACCAGAGCGAACACGACTACCCGCTGGAGCAAAGCTACGTCGAGTTGTTCGAAGCCCAGGTTGCCCAGCATCCGCAGCGCATCGCCGCCAGTTGCCTCGACCGTCTGCACAGTTACGTCGAGCTGAACCAGCGCAGTAACCGCCTCGGTCATGCGTTGATCGCGGCCGGCGTCGGGCTGGATCAACCGGTGGCGTTGCTGGCGGAACGTAACCTCGATCTGCTCGGCATGATCATCGGCAGCTTCAAGGCCGGTGCCGGTTACCTGCCGCTGGACCCAGCGCTGCCGAGCCAGCGTTTGAGCCGGATCATCGACCTGAGTCATACACCGTTGCTGGTCTGCACTAAGGCTTGCCGTGAACAAGCGGTGGCGTTGCTGGAAGAGTTTGGTTGCGCCCATCGACCTCGATTGCTGGTCTGGGAGGAGGTGCAGGCGAGTGATGCCTCGGTGCAAAACCCGGGCATCTACAGCGGGCCGGATAACCTGGCCTACGTGATCTATACCTCGGGCTCCACCGGTTTGCCGAAAGGTGTGATGGTCGAGCAGCGCGGCATGCTCAATAACCAGTTGAGCAAGGTGCCGTACCTGAGCCTGAGCGCTGCGGATGTGATTGCGCAAACCGCCTCGCAAAGTTTCGATATTTCGGTCTGGCAGTTCCTCGCCGCGCCGCTGTTCGGCGCGCGGGTAGACATCGTGCCGAACACCATCGCCCATGATCCGCAGGGCTTGTTGGCTCACGTCCAGAGCCAGGGCATCACCGTGCTCGAAAGCGTGCCGTCGCTGATCCAGGGCATGCTCGCCCAGGACCGCATGAGCCTCGACGGCCTGCGCTGGATGCTGCCGACCGGTGAAGCGATGCCGCCGGAACTGGCACACCAATGGTTGCTGCGCTACCCGGGTATCGGGCTGGTCAACGCCTATGGCCCGGCGGAATGCTCGGACGATGTGGCGTTCTTCCGCGTCGACATGGCCTCGACCCGCGGCAGTTATTTGCCGATTGGTACGCCAACCGACAACAACCGTTTGTACCTGCTCGATGGCGCGCTGGAACTGGTGCCGTTGGGTGCGGTGGGTGAGTTGTGCGTCGCGGGGACCGGCGTCGGTCGCGGTTATGTCAGTGATCCGCTGCGCACCGCCCAAGTGTTTGTGCCGAACCCGTTTGGCGAGCCCGGTGACCGGTTGTATCGCACCGGCGACCTGGCCCGTCGGCGCAGTGACGGCGTGTTGGAATACGTTGGCCGCATCGACCATCAGGTGAAGATTCGCGGTTACCGCATCGAGTTGGGGGAAATCGAAGCGCGCCTGTACGAACAACCGGAAGTTCGCGATGCGGCGGTTGGCGTGCAAGAAGGTGTAAACGGCAAGCACTTGGTCGGCTATCTGGTCGCGGCGAATTCAGCGCTCAACCCGAGTGAACGACTGGAGCGTATCAAGCAACGTCTGCGCGCCGAATTGCCGGAATACATGGTGCCGCTGCACTGGTTGTGGCTCGAAAAAATGCCGCTGAACGCCAACGGCAAACTTGATCGCAAGGCGCTGCCGGCGCTGGAGATTGGCCAGTTGCAGAGCCAGGATTATCTGGCCCCTCGCAATGAACTGGAGCAGACCCTGGCTGACATTTGGGCTGAAGTGTTGAAGGTGGAGAAAGTCGGCATTCGCGACAATTTTTTCGAGCTGGGCGGCCATTCGCTGCTGGCGACACAAATCGCCTCGCGGGTGCAAAAAGCCCTGCAACGTAACGTGCCGCTGCGGGCAATGTTCGAGTGCAGCACGGTGGAAGCGTTGGCCGAATACATCGAGGGGTTGGCGGCGAGTGACATCACCGAAGAGAAAGTTGATCGACTGAATGATCTGATGGCGGAGTTGGAGGGGCTGTAGTTCTCTGGCGCCTGTACCGGCCTCTTCGCGAGCAAGCCCGCTCCCACAGGGGAACGCATTCCAATGTGGGAGCGGGTTTGCTCGCGAAAGGGCCGGCAAAAGCACCATAAGGTTGACTGTAGATCGCCAGCGGCACAGTCTGCCCATGCCATTTTTTGGAGAGGAGACATTCGATGCCCTTCGCAACAATAGACGGACAACCCCTTCACTACACAGATCAAGGCACTGGCCCGGCAGTCCTGCTGGCTGGCAGCTACCTGTGGGACCAGGCCATGTGGGCGCCGCAGATTGCCGCGCTGTCGCAGCAGTATCGGGTGATTGCCCTGGACCTCTGGGGCCACGGTGAGTCCGGACGGCTGCCCGAAGGCACAACGTCACTGGATGACATTGCACGTCAGGCATTGGCGCTGCTCGATCATCTGGACATCGATCGCGTCACCCTGGTCGGGTTGTCGGTCGGTGGCATGTGGGGCGTGCGTTTGGCGCTGTCGGCACCTCAGCGGCTCAACGGCCTGGTGCTGATGGACACTTACGTCGGCGTCGAACCCGAGCCGACTCGCCAATACTATTTTTCGCTGTTCAAACAGATTGAAGACACCGGCGTGATCTCGCCGCAACTACTGGACATCGTGGTGCCGATCTTCTTCCGTCCGGGCATTGATCCGCAGTCGGCGCTGTATCAGCAATTCCGCGCATCGCTGGCGGCGTTGCCCGCTGAACGTCTGCGCGAGGGCATCGTGCCGATGGGGCGGATTACGTTTGGTCGGGATGATCTGTTGCCGCGACTGGCTGAGTTGAATGCTGAAACCACGTTGGTGATGTGTGGTGATCAGGACAAGCCACGGCCGCCATCCGAGGCCCGAGAGATGGCTGAGCTGATTGGTTGCCCGTGTGTGTTGGTGCCGGAGGCGGGACATATCTCCAATCTGGAGAATCCGGGGTTTGTGACGGCGGCGCTGCTGAAGTTTTTGGCTGAGCAACATCAGGTATAGCGTTTAAGAAAAAGATCGTCCGAACGCGGCCCGAACCTTCTGCAGCTCCTACAGGGGTACGCATTCCAATGTAGGAGTTGCCGAAGGTTCGGGCCGCGTTCGGACGATCTTTTGATCTTGCTTACTTCGGCCCGAGAATCGACAACAACTTGTCCGGCGACGGCGCGCCTTGTTGTTGCTGCAACTCGCCCTTGTCATCCATGTAGAAAATCGCCGGGGTCGCTGACAACTCCAGGTCCTCCATCAATTTCATGTTCGCCGCGAGTTTCGCCTGAATCGCCGGTGGCACCTCTTTCAAGGCCTTGAGCGAACTGGCCTTGCCGGATTTCTCGTGTTCCTCCAGGGCTTTGCTTGGGTCCTTGGCGGCCAACAGCGCGGCGGATTTGCCCGGGCTGTCTTCGCGGATAATCCCGACCATGATGTGCCGCAGTTGCACCTTGCCAGCCTTGACCCACGGCCGCGCCTGTTCCCAGAACATATTGCAGTAAGGGCAGTTCGGATCGCTGAACAGGTACACGACGCGCGGTGCGTCCTTGTTGCCGTCGCCGATCCAGTTGCTCGCTTCCATCTTGCCCCAGACTTCCTTGGCCATCGGCGCGTAGACCAGCTTCTGCAGCGGCGCGCTGCTCAGGTCATTGCCGTCAGCGTCGTACAGGTTACCGAGCAGCACGTGCTTGCCATCCGGGGTCAGGTACAGCGCCATGCCGCGGTTCTGGTATTGCGCCGCGTAACCACGCAAACCGTCCGGTGCATCGAACTGGCCGACAATTTTCGCGCCTTTGGCTTCGATCTTTTTGATCGCATCGGGCAGTTCTTCAGCAGCCTGTACCGACGGTAGGTGTAGCAGGGCAGCGCCCAGGGTCAGCGTCAGCAGGTGGCGGAGGCGAGGCATGGTAATTTCCTTGCAGAGGTAGCCGGTGCGGCAGGATTAGGGGTGTCGAAGTTTTCCAGGGCTCGGGCCAGGCTTGCTTGCGACAATTCGCCCAGATGGCTGCCCAGCAGGCGACCGTCGTGGCTATAAAACAGCGTAGTCGGCAAGGCCATGGAGCCGACGGCCTGACCCAGTCGGCCGCTGCCATCGAACAGCACATTGGACAGGCTCAGGCCCTGGGTTTCCAGGAAAGTGCTGACGCTTTGCATGCTTTCGGCCTGGTTGACGAACAGGAAGGTCAGGTCCGGGCGCTGTTGCTGGGCGTTTTCCAGCACCGGCATTTCCCGGCGGCACGGCGGACACCAAGTGGCCCAGAGGTTGATGACCAGCGGGCCACCCTGATAGTCGGCCAGTTGCACGGTTTCGCCGGCGGCATTGCGCAAGGTGATTTCCGGCAGGCGCGTGCCTTGTTCGTAAAGACTCAAGGAGAAGGTCGCCAGCAACCAGAACAGCAGGCCGCTGCCGACACCGAAACCCAGTGGCCGGCGCAAACCCGGTCGGCGCCAACCGCGATACAACGCGGCGAGCACCAGCACGATCACGCCCGGCCAAGCGAGAAAGCCGCCATCGCGCAGGTCGATGATCTGCCACGGATCGTTGCGATACTGCGCCCAGTAGGCGACCACGAAACTGATCCGCGCGCCCAGCATGCCCAGCAAAAACAGGCCGAACAGCACCGACTCGGGGTTATCGCCGCCGCGCTTGGCCACTCGCCAGCCGACAAAGGTGGCCAGCGCCAGGGCACTGATCAGCAGCAGGTGATTAAGCGCGATGGCAAAGGTGCCGAGGGTAAAGGTCAGCATTAACGGGCATCTCGGGTGGTGGTCCAGCGTTGCAGGAAGGTGTCGGCATCGACCTCGCCGGTGATGCGCTGGCTGCGGCGCTCGACGCCGTCGGCACCAATCCACAGCAGGCTAGGCGGCCCCGGCACTTTATAACGGCCGAGCAGTTCGCGGCTGGCGGCATTGTCGGCGGTGACGTCCAGCCGTAGCAAGCGTACATCGCTCAGGGCTTCAAGCACCTGAGGTTTGGCGAAGACCTGTTTTTCCATGACTTTGCACGACACGCACCAGTCGGCGTAATAATCCAGCAACACCCATTGGCCCTGCGCCTGCGCGGCATCCAGTTCCCGTTGCAGTGACGCAGGGTCCTTGATCGTGGTGAACGCATCATGGCCGACCGGGCTGGCGGTATTGCTGGAACTGGAACCGGCATAAACCTGCAACGGCTTGAACAGATCATCGCTGCCGCCCGCTGCACCGATCATCAACAGGCTGCCCCATATACCCAGCAGCAGCGAACTGGCGCCGAACACATGGGCGACGCGACTAAAGCCTTCCGCTTGTTTCCAGGCGCTGTAGGCGGCGATCAACAGCAAGGCGCCGCACAATCCGACCCACAGCGACTCGTCCAGCACCGGGCGCAGCATCAGTAGCGCGGTGGCGAGGAAGAGGAAACCGAACACGCCTTTAAGCAGGTTCATCCAGGCGCCGGGCTTGGGCAGGAAGCGGTTGCCGACGGTCACCAGCAACAACAGCGGCACACCGATGCCGATGCCCATGGCGAACAGAATCAGCCCGCCGTGCAATGCGTTGCCGCTCTGGGCGATGTAGAGCAGGGCACCGGCCAGTGGCGCGGTCATGCACGGACCGACCAACAGACCGGACAAGGCCCCCAGCACGCCGGCCCCGATCAGGCTGCCGCCGCGTTGATTGCGCGAGACGTTTTCCAGCCGATCGCGCACGGCCACCGGCAGTTGCAGCTCAAAGAAGCCGAACATCGGCAGTGCCAACAACACAAACACCGCAGCGAAACTGCCCAGCAACCAGGGATTTTGCAGCAGTGCCTGAAGGTTGGCCCCCAGCAGAGACGCCAAAACGCCCATCGCCGCATACACCAGCGCCATGCAGACCACATAACTGCCGGCCAGCGCGAAACCGCGTTTGGGCGTTGCGCCGCTGCCAACGATCAAACCGCCCAGAATCGGTAGCATCGGCAAGGTGCAGGGGGTGAAGGCCAGCAGCAGACCCAGGCCGAAGAACACCAGCAAACTCCAGCCCAGCGCCCGCTGTTGCAGGTTGCTGGCCAGGGCTTGGTCCGGGGCTTCATTGATAGCGGGCGCGTCGGCAGCGTTGCCCAGGTTCACGACCTGGGTCTGTGGCGGATAACACAGGCCAGCATCGGCACAGCCCTGGAAACCAACCTTGATCTGGCCGGTGGCACCGGCCGGGATCTTCAGTTCCAGACCCTGGCGATAGACCTGCTGCTCACCAAAGAACTCATCGCTATGCGACTCGCCCTCAGGCAGTGCGGGGTGCTGCTGCGGTTCCAGTCCGTCGAATTTCAGACGTTTTTGATACAGGTAATAACCGTCGGCGATTTGCCAGAACAGTTGGGTTTCACCGGATTCAAGGCGTTCGGAGGTAAAGATGAACGCCTGATCGACGGGGAGAAAGTCGGGTTTGGTCTCGAACGGATTGGTGCCAGCCTGGGCCAGACCCGAGATCAAGAGAGCAAAGAGGAAAAACAGTCGACGCATGGGTAGGCCTTATCCCTGTGCAAGTGAGGTGCACAATGGTGGGCGGCGATTAACCGATGATTAACCGCCGCTTGGCTGCCATGGGGACTGGTTGGCGTTCAGTCGCGTAACAGTCCGGGCCAGGTAGAGTCACTGACTTTATACGGGCCATATTCGACTTTGTTTTGCTGGATGTTGTAGGTGATGTACTCGTTACCTGTCAGGAAAATATAGTAATAACTATCGGCAAGTGTTCGATCATTTTGTGCGGCCGTAATGATCCGGTCCTTGTAGGGCTCCAGGCCAGGCCATGTTTTGTTAGTGATGGGTTGAAGCGTCACTTTATGTGCCCAGTCGCCATCGGATTTTGTCGAGGGGGGATACCATTTAAGGAATAGTGAGTTACCGTCGTTCATGAGGAATCGAAACGACAGGTGTGGAGGTGTGGAGTTCTGCCACCAGGTACCCGCGACGATACGATCAAAATAAGGAAGAATCATGTGCCATATCGAATCAGCAATGCGAGAGTTCCCAATTACTTTGTCTTCGTCTTGATAGTAGGTGCAGACCATTGGCGTACCGCCATCGTCATAAAATAGCCAGAGAAAATCCTGATCAAGGCCAAACCTGTCTTCTCGTTGAAAGTTTGTGGTGGTGAACCCAAATCGCAAGTTTTTTGCGTGCATATGAAAATCATGCCAGTTACCGAATCTGATCGGTGCAGGGTATCCATCAGGAACTCCGTTACCGTCGATAACGAATTTTGTATAAGTATTACTGTCTTTGAAAAAGAAGAAGATTTTATCTTTTTTTGCGCGCCAGTCGACGGCGACCACATTTTTTAGTTTGGACATTCTTGATTTCTTTCAATGTTAAGTGATGGTGTTTGGGTTGCGCTTTGACGTGTTTTCAGTCGCGTAATAACCCTGGCCAGGAAGCGTCATCGATGGCAATCGGACCGGCAAGTAGCTGCCTGGAGGGGACGCTGTACCGTAGGTATTCATTATCAGTGAGGAATATATAGTAATAGTTGTGGGCCAACGTCCGGTCGTTCTGCACCGCTGTAATGATTCGATCTTTATAGGGGGCCAGCCCAGACCAGGTTTCACTGATGGTCTCTTGCGTCAATTTATCGATAGCAAGGTTGAGGGTAAGGCAGTTTCCATCGTTCATAAGGAAACGAAAAAGCCGAGGGTGCGGCGATTGTTCCCACCACGTGCCTGCGACGATGCGATCAAAGTAAGGAAGTAATCTATGCCAGATGGAGTCGGCCAGTCGATACACCTTGTTGACCTTGTCAGTGTCCTGGTCGTACTTACAGACCGTGGGAATCCCGTCTTCATAATAGAACAGCCATAAAATGTCGGAATCGAGCTCTAGGTAGTTGGCCGGGCTGATGCCGGTAGTGGCAAACCCAAAACGCAGGTTTTTAAGTTTGGCATCCATATCGCCCCAGTAACCGTTGATGGTCCTTGGGTAGTTCTTGGGGGTTTCGTTATCCCCAAGGTCAAATCGAGTATAGGTATTAGTGTCTTTGAAAAAGAAGTAGAAACGATCTTTGCCTGAGCGCCAGTCAACGGCAACGAAGTTTTTAAGTGTTTTCATGGTTAAGGTGCTTTTTGTGGGTTTGAAGATGCGTTTTTTATACGGGGCTTTTTATAAGAGTGTTAGTGGTATAGTGTTTCAGTTTTAAACGGCAGGCTTGAGTATTAATAATTTTAAGTTGTTTGAGGGGCGTGGCGATGTGGCTTGTTTTCGGTACGCCCGAGGGGGCGAGCAGACGTTGAGCTTCTCGTCTTTCGCCGGGCTTGCCATAATCGGTGCTTAATACTCACCTGCTTGACTCACGTTTTTGCTCATGGAGCACTCATGCACGTACTGGTATGCGAAGACGATGAGCTGATCGCCAGCGGCATTGTCGCCGGCCTCACCGCCCAAGGCCTGACCGTGGAGCACGTCGCCACCGCGTCTGCTGCGCGGGCGATGCTCAAGGTCGCTGAATTCGACGTCATGGTGCTTGACCTCGGCCTGCCGGACGAAGACGGGCTCAAGCTGCTTCAACAGCTGCGCAATAGCGGCCTGGAGATTCCGGTGCTGATCCTCACTGCCCGGGATTCGGTCACTGACCGCGTCGACGGCCTGCAAGCCGGCGCTGACGATTACCTGCTCAAACCCTTCGACCTGCGTGAACTCGCCGCGCGCCTGCACACGCTGTTGCGGCGGGTGGCCGGGCGCAGCGTCAACCTGATCGAACACGGCGCGCTGACATACGATCCAAGCAGCCGCGAAACCATGCTCGGCGGCCAGCCGGTTGACCTGTCGCGCCGCGAGCAATCGCTGTTGCAAGCCCTGTTGCACAACCGTGGCCGAGTGCTGTCCACCGAGCAATTGAAGGACAGCGTCTACGGCTTCAACGATGAACTGGAAAGCAATGCCCTCAATGTCCATATCCATCACCTGCGGCGTAAACTCGGCAATGGCATCGTCGAGACGGTGCGCGGCCTGGGCTATCGCCTGGGGCCGGCGGATGGCGGAGATCAATCGAAGTGATGAGCCTGCGTTTGCGCCTGAGCCTGACCCTCGGCGCCGCGTTTGCGCTGATCTGGGCGCTGGCGGCGGCCTGGATGCTCAGCGACCTGCGAAACCAGATGATGTTTTCCCTCGACCAGCGGCTGGTGGCGTCGGCGCGGATGGTCGCCGGGTTGATGGAGCAACTGCCGGCGCTGCCGACCAAGGGCGAAGGCACTCATTTCAGTGCTGAGCAATTGAATGTCCCCGGTGGCATGGCCTGTCAGGTCAGTTCATTGCGCGGCGAAATCCTCGCCCGTAGTCACACCGACCCGCAACAAAAACTGGAAGCCGAGAAAATGGGCTTCCACGATCAGATGATTGATGGCGCGCCGTGGCGCAGTTTTACCCTGGCGCGCGGTGATCTGCGGATCACCACGGCGGATCGGCAGATCGAGCGCGAGGCGCTGAACATGTCGATCCTGCTGGCCGCGTCGGTGCCAGTCGGCGTGGCGTTGCTCGGTTGTCTGTGCCTGCTCTGGCTGGGCATCGGCCAGGGGTTGGCGCCGCTCAATCGCATGCGCGATGCTTTGATGCGCCGCAGTGCCGATTCCCTTGAACCGTTGCTGATCCAGCCGCTGCCCAGTGAGCTGCAACCGTTGCTGGATACCCAGAACCAGCTGTTCCAGCGTATCGGCAGGACCATCGAGCGTGAACGACGCCTGACCGGGGATGCGGCCCACGAGTTGCGCAGCCCGCTCACCGCGATCAAGACCCACCTGCAAGTGGCGCGCATGACCGACGGCGCAGCCCGGGATCAATCCCTGGCTCGGGCCGAGGAGGGCGCCGACCGTCTGCACCGCACCCTTGAACAATTGCTGTTGCTGGCGCGGGTCGAGGGCAGTCTGTCGTTCGATGACGGCGTTCAGTGCAGCGCCGAGCAAGTGGCAAAACTGGCGATTCAGGATGCCGCCAGTGGTGATCGCCAACGCATCAAGTTTCAGGTGCCGACGAAAGTCTCGGCCGCCCCGGTGCAAATGCCCGCGGTGCTGTCGATTGCTGCGTTGCGCAACTTGCTGGACAACGCTTTGCGTCATACGCCGAGCGACGGTGCCGTGGAGTTGAGCCTTGAAACCACCGATAACCGTGTGCGGTTCGTGGTGCGCGACCATGGGCCGGGAATTGCTGAGGCTGATCTTCAGCACCTGACCCAGCGCTTCTGGCGCAATGGCCAGAGCACCGGTTGCGGCCTCGGACTGGCGATTGTTCAGGCGATTGTTCAGCGTTGCGCCTGCACCTTGCGTTTCGACAGTCGCCCGGACGGGTTGCGGGTCGAGCTGACCATGCCGTTGCAACCGGCCTGACCAACACCACCAATCCCCTCGGGGATCGGTGTTGAACATCAAATGTAACTTCTCTCCATTGGCTTTCCTGCCCGCGCTAGCGCTATCGTCCCCGGCAGCTTTGACTCAATGGATTGAGGTAACAGCGCCATGGATGCACCCCTGCACATCAGCAAGGCAACGCCCGCCGACGCCGGCATTATCAGCCGGATCGTCGAACGCTCGATCCGGGTCGGTTGCGCGCTCGACCACCGCAACGACGCAAAAATCGTCGCCGCCTGGACCCACAACAAAACCGCCGAACACATCCACACCTGGCTCACCAACCCACGGTTGTACCTCAATATCGCCTTACTTCAGGACAAACCCATTGGCGTCGCCATGGCCGCGCTCAGCGGCCAGGTCGCGTTCTGCTACGTGCAACCGGAATGGTTTCGTCGTGGCGCCGGGCAGGCCTTGATTCACGACCTGGAAGCCTGGTTGCTCGGTCAGGGCTTGCGTCAGTCGCGACTCAACAGCACTCGCACCAGCGAAGCCTTTTATCGGCGCCAGGGTTATCGCGCCAGCGCCGAAATCTTCAGCGTGGCGGGGCTGCAAGCCATCCCGATGCATAAAGCGCTGGCGCCACCTTCATAGAAAGCTGATCGCAGGTCTAAATCCTCAAGCCCCCGATGCGTTTCCAGAACAGGAAAACCTGCAAGTGCGCCCCGTGACCGGAACGCGCACCTGCCCGGTGTGCAGTTTTGGTCACTATCTACAGCGTATTGAGGGGTCGAGAGATGTCAGTCGCTACCAGCCTTATCGAAGATCAGCCGGCCCGGGTTGCCCCGACGCCTGCCGAGACGCTTTACCAGTTCAACGAATCGCCATTACTGGCCCGTCAGAGCCAGCAGGAATCGAATGCCCGCAGCTACCCGCGACGGATTCCCCTGGCGCTCAAACGCGCCAAGGGCATTTATGTCGATGACGTCGAGGGCCGTCGCTTTATCGATTGCCTGGCAGGCGCCGGGACGCTGGCGCTGGGGCATAACCATCCGGTGGTGATCGAAGCGATCCAGCAAGTGCTGACCGATGAGTTGCCGCTGCACACCCTCGACCTGACCACGCCGGTCAAGGATCAATTCGTCCAGGACCTGTTCGGCCTGCTACCGCCGGCCCTGGCCGCTGAAGCAAAAATCCAGTTCTGCGGCCCGACCGGCACCGACGCCGTGGAAGCGGCGCTGAAACTGGTGCGCACCGCCACCGGGCGCAGCACCGTGTTGTCGTTTCAGGGCGGTTACCACGGCATGAGTCAGGGCGCGCTGAGCCTGATGGGCAGCCTGGGGCCGAAAAAGCCCTTGGGCGCGTTGCTCAGCAATGGCGTGCAATTCATGCCGTACCCTTACGACTACCGCTGCCCGTTCGGGCTCGGCGGTGCGCAAGGGGTTCAGGTCAACCTCAACTACCTGGAAAACCTGCTCAACGACCCCGAGGCCGGCGTGCAATTGCCCGCGGCGGTGATCGTTGAAGTGGTGCAGGGTGAGGGCGGGGTGATCCCGGCGGATCTCGACTGGCTGCGCGGCTTGCGGCGCATCACCGAGCAGGCGGGCGTGGCGCTGATCGTCGATGAAATCCAGAGCGGTTTTGCCCGCACCGGCAAGATGTTTGCCTTTGAACATGCCGGGATCATTCCGGACGTGGTGGTGCTGTCCAAGGCCATCGGCGGCAGTCTGCCGTTGGCGGTGGTGGTTTATCGCGACTGGCTCGACACCTGGTTGCCGGGTGCTCACGCCGGGACCTTCCGTGGCAATCAGATGGCCATGGCCGCGGGTTCGGCGGTGATGCGTTATCTGGTCGAAAACAACGTGTGTACGCACGCTGCGGCCATGGGCGAACGCTTGAGCGAACACCTGCGCATCCTGCAGCGGGACTTCCCGCAATTGGGCGATATCCGCGGTCGCGGCTTGATGCTTGGCGTCGAGCTGGTCGACCCGACGGGCACACCGGACGTGCAAGGTCATCCACCGGCGTTCGGTCGCCTGGCACCGCTGGTTCAGCGTGAATGCCTCAAACGCGGCTTGATCCTCGAACTGGGCGGCCGGTATGGCGCGGTGGTGCGCTTCCTGCCGCCACTGGTGATCACTGCTGCGGAAATCGACCAGGTCGCGGAGATTTTTGGCCGGGCGTTGGCGGCAGCAATTGCCAGCCTCTAAATTTTTCAGCGACTCGAACGTTCCTTCTACATACCGGCTGTACACGCAGTGCAGCCCACCCCTATAGCGATGGAGACATAGCATGACGTCAGTATTCGACCGCGAGGACATCCTCTTTCAGGTCGTGGTCAACCACGAAGAGCAATACTCGATCTGGCCCGACTACAAAGCCGTACCCCAAGGCTGGCGCACCGTGGGCAAGAGCGGCCTGAAAAAGGAATGCCTGGCCTACATCGAAGAAACCTGGACCGACATGCGTCCACTGAGCTTGCGGCAGAAGATGGAAGAACAGGCGGCTGTGGCTCAGTAAGTCACGGTGTAATAAAAAGCCCGTTGAACCGATAAGGTCAACGGGCTTTTTATTGGCCTGGAATTTGTGTTGCCTGTCAGGACGTCTTCGCGAGCAAGCCCGCTCCCACATTGGAATTTCGTCGTGCCGTAGATCCAATGTGGGAGCGAGGCTTGCCCGCGAAGAACGATAACGCGGTCCAACTGACGTTACGCCCCGCTCAACCCCTTGATCACCAAATCCACATTCCCCTCCAATTCGACCACCGGATCTTGCGCATCGGTACTCAACACCACCAACCGACTCCCTGCCTCGCTAATCACCGCTTTCAACGCCTGCGAAGGCTGACGATGATGCAACACCACCGCCACACTATAGGCCTTGAGTGTCGCGCCCAATTGCTTCAGCGCTTCAGGCGTCCACTCGGCATCCGGCCGCGTATCAAGGCCGACCAGTTCCAGGTTGAGCCCGCCGATCAGGTAGCCAAAGTGATCGCTCAGGCTCATCACCGTGAGGTTGTCAGCGCTGGCCAGCCGCGCTTCGCTATCGGCGCTGAGCTTGAGCAGACGTTGCTTGAGTGCCGCCAGGTTCGCTTCGATCTTCGGCTTGGCCTCAGGCGCCAGGCGCACCAGGTCCGCGGCCATCACGTCCGCCATGCGCCCCATGTTGTTGCTCGCCAGCCATGGCTGACTGTTCAAGCCGTCGACCTTGTTGCCCGGCTGCACGGCGATACCGGGCAGGGCGCCGTCTACTGGGCGGGCGGCGTCGATTTCAATGATGCGGATATTGCTGCGGCGGGCATTCGGGTACAGCGGATCGTCCGGCCACAGTGAGCGCAGGCCAATGACTGCGTCGGCATCGGTCGCTAGCTTGCTCAGTTCTGGCGCGCCACGGCCGGTGAAATACGCGGTCTGGCGCGAGCCAGGCAGGTTGGCCGGTGCGGCGCGCTGAATGGCAACATCGGTGCCTTCCAGCAGCACCGAGCCCAGGCCATAAGTCACCGGCAACGACGCGAGGACCAGGACTTTGTGCGCCGATGAAGAGGCGAAGAGCGGCGTATTGCCGACACCGTGATTGGCCACCAGGCGCATCGGTTCGAAGTTGTCGTCCGCGAACGCGTGCGGTGCGGTCAGCCCGCATAGGGCTATGGCCAGGGTTAATTGACGCAGAGAAAATGACATTTATCCGAGATTCCCTTTCAGACTTGGGACGACGCCGCGCGCAATGGCGGACAGGGCGAAAGCAATACCGGCGACCAGAATGATCGCGGCGCCGGACGGGATCGGCAGGTCGAAGACTATCGGCGCCAGGATGCCGCACAGCGTGCTGACCGTGGCGATCAGCACCGAGCACCAGAAGAACCCCTTCAGCGACTGACTGAGCAACCGCGCGGCCGCCGCCGGAATCACCAGCAAAGCACCGACCAGAATCGCGCCGATGACTTTCACCGCGGCGACGGTGATCAGCGTCACCAGAATCACGAACAGGTAATCCAGGGTCTTCACCGCCACGCCGCGCACCGCCGCCAGTTGCGGGTTGAAGCTGGCAAGCATGATGCGGTTGTACAGCGGCAGGGCGAGGGCCATGACCAGCGAACCGACAATCGCCAACACCAACAGGTCGTTACCGTTGACCGTCAGCACCGAACCGAACAGCACGTTTTCGAGGATATGCACATTGATCTTGCCCGCCAGAATCAACAGCAGGCTGGCGCCCAGCGCCAACGACACCGAGAGGAACACCCCGATCAGCGTATCCGGGGCCAGACCAGTGCGGTTTCGCAGGTAATTAAGCAGGATGCCGAACAGCAAACAGTAACCAAACAAGCTGCCATACGGCCCGGTGTAGGGTTCGCCAAGCAGAATCCCGATGGCCACGCCGGTCAGCGCCGCGTGGCCCACCGCTTCGGAGAAAAACGCAAAGCGCTTAACCACTACCAGCGTGCCTAACCCGCCCAGTACCGGGCCGATCAACAGGCCGGCGATCAGCGCGTTAACCACAAATCCATAAGCCAGCGCTTCCGGCAGATAACCCGAAGAGGCCCAGCCCTGGACCATCAAACGAAAGGCTTCATAACTCATCAGGCAGCGCTCCGTGGATGGGTCGAGAACAGGGTCAGCAGATGCTCCGGTGTCAGTGCCTGTTTCGGCGTCGCGTCAAACAGCACCCGGCGATTCAGCCCGGTAACCCGATCGGCCAAGCGTGCAACCGCTTCCAGGTCATGCTCGATCCACAGCACGGTGATGCCGCTTTGGCGCCAGTCACCCAGCAGTCGTTCGAACACCTGAATCCCGGCTTCATCCAGCGCTGACATCGGTTCGTCGAGCACCAACAAGTTCGGCGCCGGGATCAGGCCTTGGGCGAGCAACACTCGCTGACGTTCACCACCGGACAGCGCGCCCATGCGGCGCTTGCGTTTGTCCTGCATGCCGACCCGTTCCAGCGCTTCGCCAATCTCCGCTGCGTAGTGCTTGCTCAAACCGAGAAACGCCGGACGCCGCTGACACATCGCGGCCATGAAATCGTCGACGGTCATCGGCAAGCCCCGGTCGAACTCCAGCGCTTGCGGGACGTAACCGATGGTGCCGGGATCGCCGGGCCATTGCAGACTCAAGCGACCCTGATGCGGCATCTGCCCGAGCAGGGTCTTGATCAGCGAACTTTTGCCACCGCCGTTCGGGCCGACCAGTGCATGCACGCTGCCGGGCTGAACGGTGAAGGTGACTTGATCGAGGATCGTGGTGCGCCCCAGCGTCAGACTGACCTCCGCGAAATCCAGAGTCGGCCCCGAAACCTGTGGGAGCGGGCTTGCTCGCGAAAGCGGTTCATCATTCAACATTGATGTGGACTGACCCACCGCCTTCGCGAGCAAGCCCGCTCCCACAGGGGATTCGGGGTTGGTCGAACTGATGGTTTCTTTAGCCGTCATGAACCGGACTCCTGAATCGCCCGCACTACCGTGTTGAGGTTGCCGGTCATTTCTTTTTCGTACTTGTCGGCGGTGTATTCGCCGTAGGAAATGTGCGACAGCGGGTACAGCTTGACCCCGGATTCACGCTGAATGGTCTCGACGTAGGTGGACGGGAAATCCATCTCCGAGAAGATCACTTTCACGTCCAGCTCGCGTAGTTGATCGATGGTCTTTTTCAACTGGCTCGGGCTCGGTTCGATGCCGTGGGCCGGCTCGACCACGGCGGTCACTTCCAGGCCGAATTCGCGCAGCAAGTAGTCGTAGGCGGTGTGAACCGTGGCCACCCGCAGTTCGGCGTTCGGTGCCTGGGTCAGTTTGGCCAGGGCGTCGGCGCGCATCTGCCGCAGGCGTTTGCCATAGGCACGGGCGTTTGTGGTGTAGGTCTTGGCATTGTCCGGGTCGAGTTTGCCCAGTTCCCGGGCGATGTTATTGACCTGGGCAATTGAGGCGCTGATCGACAGGAAGGTGTGCGGGTTGACGACCTTGCCGGCGCCGCGCGCGGCGGTCCCGGTGGCGGCCAGCAGCGGCACGTTTTCGTTGGCCTCGATCACCGGGATGTTCGGTTTTTCGCTGGCGGCGATCATGCGGTCGGCGAAGTCATCGTGGCCGACGCCGTTGAGCACGATCACGTCGAGCCCGCCAATGCGCTTGATGTCTTCGGCACGTGGCTCGTAGGCGTGGGGATTGAAACCGGCCGGGATCAGCGGCACCACGTCGGCCTTGTCACCAACGATATTGGCCACGTAGCTGTAATAAGGGTGCAGGGTGATGCCGATGCGCAGGCGCTTGGCCTGATCGGCGCTGGCCAGTGGTGTCAGCAGTAGGGCAAACAGCCCGACAAGCAACAAGCGCAGTAAAGAACGTTGAGATGAACTAGGCATGGGCAAGCGGTCTTCTCTCGGGTGAAGGCGAGGGGTTAGTCCCGGTGCTGGCGGGTTACGCCGGCATCGAATTGCGCGACGATCTGCTGCCAGCCGGCGCTTTCGAGCGCGGCGTCAGTCAGGTCGGACGGGGCTTTGATGTCGCTTGCGCGGTTGAGCCAGATGTCCGACGGCGCGTCATCAGCTGCGATCAAACGCATCAAAAACGAACCGGCCACGCTCGGCGTCTGGCTCTGGCCGAAGTAGGCCTTGGTCTCAAGCAACTGCCAGACATGCCCACCGCGGCTGACCGAACTGGCGTCTTGCGCAAACGGTGCAAAGCCTTCACCGGCCAGTGCTTCTGGCGTGGGCAGTACCTGTTGCTCCTGACGCAGCAGCTGAATCTCGTCCAGGGTCACCCGCAGATCGGCGTAGATGCCTTGTTCGGACGCACTCAAGTCGCGGCGGCCATCCAGTTGATGGCTGCCGACGTTGCTCACAACTTGGGACTCGTGACGCCAAGCGACCACCGAGCCCGCAACCGCGAGGATCATCAGGCACAACAGCAGCACATAAAGGGTTTCATGGCCGGCACCGGCCGGGCGGACGACTTGCGTGGTGGGCGTACTCATCAGGGCGCCTCGATGTCGGCTTGGTCGATCTCGACCACGTGGCCGGGACCGGCGTCGAACAGCACATAAAACTCAGCGGCGGGTTTCTTGAAGATCAGGGTCGAGTCGGCCCCAAGCTTGCCCGGCAACAGAATGGTTTCGTCGTAGCCGATCACATCCAGCGTCACCCCCGGCGCGCTGCTGCCATCGGAAAAACCGCCAGTGCATTTGATCTGCTCGGCGTCGATGGCTTTGCATTCGCACATCGGGTTGTGGGCCATGGCGCTGGCGCTGAAACCGGTGCAGAGCACCAGTAACGCGGCGCGCAGAGGGCGAAAAGCGTTGCTCATGGTTTGCCTCCTTGTTTGTTCAGCCAAGCGATGGTGGCCGGCGATGCTTGGCTCAGCGGGATAGCGGCTTGATGCATGGCGCCGTCCCAGCCTTCCATGGTTATCCACAGCTCGGCGTCGGCCTGGGTTTTTTCCGGCACCGGTAACGAAGCACCCATGCGGTACGGTGTACCGAAGAAAATCACCCCGGCGGCGCGCAGGCTGCGGGGTTTGCCGATGCGCAGGTAAGTGGCTTTGACCTGTTCGATACAGGCGTCGCACAGGGCTGCGTTGAAGGCTTTTACGTGGCCGGTCGCGCCATCCCGACGCGGCGCTTCATCGCGCAACTCGGCCAGGCGCAGGCTCCAGGGACCGACCTGGATCTCGCCGATTTCGTGCTCGCCCAGCCCCGTGTCGCCGCGAATCAACGCGGCGTTGGTGAAGTATTTGGGCATGAACCCCAACGGGATCAGCAGCAACAGAATGTTCAGGTGAAAACGCCATTTGTGCCAAAGCACGTTCAGGCGCGAGGGCTGGGGGGCGGCAGCGGTTTTGCTCACAGGCTAGCCTCCGACGTCTCGCGGCTCATGCTCGGTTGCGCCGTGGCAGTGCGCTGTTTCTTGCTGCTGCGCTTAAGCGCATTGGCGGTGGCCAGGGCGGTGCGCTTGGTCCAGATCAGCAAGCCGCTGAGGACCATCATGCTCAGCACCAGGCCGAAGAAGAACCAGATCAACTTGATCCACAAACCACCGAAATCCCCGGTGTGCAATGGCCGCATGGATTCGGTGACGAACTCCAGTGTGGTCCGGTTCGAGAGCAGGCGTGACGCAGCGATCTCGCCGTTGTACGGGTTGATGGTCGCCGTCTGGTACATCAGTGGATACCAACCACGGCCACCAATATCCAGGTGGCTGTAGGCGTTGCCCGGCAGGCTGATAAAACTGGCTTCCAGCCCCGGGATTTTTTGCATGGCGATTTCAATCGCCCGATCCAGCGGGATCTGCGGTGCCGGCGAACCATCCGGCGACAACGGCACGGCTTCACGGGCCATGGCCGGAATGATCGGTTCGCTGGAGATGGAAATCTGGTTGTCGAACAGCAGGGCTTCAATCAAAAACCAGGTACCGGTGACGGAAATGACCGCGATGAACCAGATCGACCAGATGCCGCTGAGTCGGTGAAAGTCGCCCCAGAAAATCCGCGCACCGTGACGAAAACGCAGGGTCGGCTTGAAGAAGCCTTTCCAGAATTTTTTGTAGACCACCAGCCCGGTAATCAGTGAAACCAGCAGCGGCAAGCCAAGGAACGACACCAGGTACCAGCCCCAACTGAAACCGTTGGTAAATGGCACCAGCCACCAGCCATGCAAAGCGCGGGTGAACGCCTTGAAGTTGAACGTTGGCGCGACGCCCTGGATCACCCCGGTGTAAGGGTTGACGTAGACCGTCACCGAGCGCCCGTCGGGGTAGTTGACGTCCACGTCGAGGGCGAAGTGCGATTCGTCGGGGCGGTTGATGGCTGAGACGAGGGTCTGGGGTTCGGCTTTTTTCATGGCCGCGAGGATCTGGTCGTAGCTGAGTCGCCGGGCATCGTCAGAAGGCGGGCTGGCGCGCATTTGTGGGTTGGCGAGCCAGACGATCTCCTGGCTGACGACGGCCAGGGTGCCGGTCACGCAGACGATCAAGACGAAAAACCAGATCGGCAACGCCAGCCAGCTATGGACCAGAAACCAGAGTTTTGAGCGGGATTTCTTCGACATGATTAAAGGTCTTGTATCGATGAGAGGGCCGTGCTGCGGGCTTCGTAGCGCGGTGACCCCTGAAAGCCCGGCCGTGGCTTTTGCCTACGCGGCCGGACTGCATCTATATAGGACGGATGAGCAGGGGAAATCCCGAAGGCAGAGATGAAAGAAAATGTTTCGCATTTTCATGAAGGTCGGCTTTTGGTGGGAGCGGGCTTGCTCGCGAAAGCGGGGGGGCAGTCAAAATTGATGTCGGCTGACACGACGCTTTCGCGAGCAAGCCCGCTCCCACAAGGGGTCTTCACTGACCTTTGGATCGAGATCCAACACGAAACATGGTTTACGGGATCACTCTCAGGCCATTGATGCCCAACCCTCGCTCTCTAAGATGGAACTCACACGCCCGAGCGAGCACCTCCATGACCTCAGCCAAAACCCTCTACGACAAACACATCGATGCCCACACGGTGTGTCGCCTCGATGACCAGGGCCATGTCCTGTTGTATATCGATCGCCAGGTCATCAACGAATACACCAGCCCTCAAGCCTTCAGCGGTCTGCGCGAGGCCAAACGCAATGTCTGGCGCCCGGAAACCGCACTGGCGGTGGTCGATCACGTCAACCCGACGGCGCCGGTGCGTATCGCCGCGATGCCGGATGCCGGCGGTGCGCGGCAGGTGTCGTACCTGGCGGAAAACTGCCGGGACTTCGGCATCGAACTGCTCGACATCCTCGACAAGCGCCAGGGCATCGAACATGTAATCGCCCCGGAACAGGGTTTCATCCTGCCGGGCATGGTGATCGCCGCGGGCGACAGTCACACCACCACTTACGGCGCCCTTGGGGCCTTCGGTTTCGGCATCGGTACCTCGGAGATCGAACACCTGCTGGCGTCCCAGACCTTGGTCTACAAACGCCTGAAAAGCATGCGCGTGACTGTGGACGGTGAACTGGCAATCGGACTGACCTCCAAGGACGTGATCATGGCGCTGATCGGCCAGATCGGCGCATCGGGCGCCACCGGG
Source organism: Pseudomonas sp. ASL4 (assembly GCF_056680395.1). Classification (NCBI taxonomy): domain Bacteria; kingdom Pseudomonadati; phylum Pseudomonadota; class Gammaproteobacteria; order Pseudomonadales; family Pseudomonadaceae; genus Pseudomonas; species Pseudomonas sp. ASL4. The sequence continues at coordinate 3,001,194 of NZ_CM155280.1, forward strand.
TATGCCATCGAATTTCGCGGTTCGACCATCGATGCCTTAAGCGTCGAAGCGCGCATGACCATCTGCAACATGGCCGTTGAGGCCGGTGCCCGCGGCGCCTTCATGGCGCCGGACGAGAAAGTCTTCGCCTACCTCAAGGACAAACCCCGGGCGCCCAAAGGTCAGGTCTGGGATCGCGCGGTGGAGAAATGGCGCACCTTGCACACGGATGCGGGCGCGCAGTTCGACTGCGAAGTGGAACTGGATGCCAGCACTCTGGAACCGATGGTCACCTGGGGCACCAGCCCGGACCAGGCCTCGCCCATCGGCGCGCGGGTCCCGGACCCGCAAGCCGTCAGCGACCTGATCCTGCGCCAGGACATGCGCCGCGCCCTGAACTACATGGGCCTGGAGGCCGGCATGCCGCTGAGCGAGATCGTCATCAGCCATGCCTTTATCGGTTCCTGCACCAACGCCCGCATCGAAGACCTGCGCGATGCCGCCAGCGTGGTGCGCGGCAAACACGTCGCCAGCCATGTGCGGGCGATGATTGTGCCGGGCTCCACCGAAGTGCGCGATCAGGCCGAAGCCGAAGGCCTGGCGGCGATCTTTATCGATGCCGGGTTCGAATGGCGCCAGTCCGGCTGCTCGATGTGCCTGGCAATGAATGACGATGTGCTGGCCCTAGGTGACCGCTGCGCTTCCAGCACCAACCGCAATTTCGAAGGCCGGCAGGGCGCCGGCGCCCGCACCCATCTGATGAGCCCGGCGATGGTCGCTGCGGCCGCCATCACCGGGCGCCTGACCGACATTCGTCACTTTGGAGACCGCGCATGAGCCTGCAACCCTTCACTCAAGTCAGCGGTAAAGCTGCGCCGATGCTGGCGGCCAACATCGACACCGACGTGATCATGCCCAAGCAATTCCTCAAGGGCATCGACCGTGCCGGGCTGGATCGCGGGTTGTTTTTCGATCTGCGGTTTATGCCGGACGGTTCGCTCAATCCCGAGTTCGTGCTGAACCAACCGGCGTGGCAAGGCGCGAGTTTCATGGTGGTCGGGCCGAATTTCGGCTGCGGGTCGAGCCGGGAACATGCGGTGTGGGGGTTGAAGCAGATGGGGATTCGAGCGTTGATTGGCAGCAGTTTCGCCGGGATCTTTTACGACAATTGCCAGCGCAATGGGGTCTTGTTGATCACGCTGGAAGAGGCGGTGTTGCAGCGGCTTGGGCAGGTGGTCAGCCAGCCGGACAGCGCTGAAATCAGCGTTGATCTGGAGTCGCAGCAGATTCGCCTGAGCGATGGCCAGGTCATCCCGTTCGAGATCGACACCTTGCGTAAAACCGCCTTACTGCTCGGGCTGGATGCCATCGGCAGCACCCTTCAGCGCCGCGAGCAGATCAAAGCCTTCGAGCGCGAGCATCTGGCCGCGAATCCCTGGTTGGGCTGAAATCGCTTTCGCGGGCAAGCCTCGCTCCTACAGGATCGCGCATTATTCGCGAACAACACTGTACCTGTAGGAGCGAGGCTTGCCCGCGAAGAGGCCCGCACAGACAACACACCTCAAACCGACAACCCCTTGAAATGCTCCTGCAAAAACTCCACACACGCCCGTAACTTCCCGGAATACGCCAACCGCGTCGGGTACACCGCCCAGACATTCGCGCTCTGGGTGTAATCCGCCAGCACCTGCACCAACCGCCCTTGTTCCAGCAACGGCTTCACGTCCCACAATGAGCGCAGCAGCACACCGCGCCCATCCAGTGCCCACTGCAAGACAATCTCGCCGTTATTGGACGACAGCGGCCCGCTGACCCGCACGCTCTCCTGAACCCCATCGCGCTCCAGGTTCCAGATGCCGAACGCGTTGTCGCGTTCCTTGATCACCAGGCAATGATGCTGTTCCAGGTCCGCCAGCGTCTGCGGCGTACCGTGACGTTCCAGGTAACCGGGCGCCGCACATAAAACACGACGGTTACTCACCAGCCGCCGACCGATGTGCTGGCCGGGAATGTCATCGCCCACGCGGATCTCCAGGTCAAAGCCTTCGCTGACGATGTCCACCACTCGATCAAACAGGTCCAGGCGAATCTCTAGCTCCGGATAACGCTCGGCCAACAGCGACACAGCCGGCGCCACATGGTTACGGCCGAAACCGAAACTGCTGCACAAATGCAGACGCCCGCGAGGGCTGTCGTGGGCGTCGGAGAGTTCGTCGTGCAGTTGCTGAAAGTCATCGAGAATGCGCAAGGCCCAGCGCTGCACCCGCTCGCCATCCTCGGTCAGCGCGATGCGGCGGCTGGTGCGATGCAGCAGGCGAGTGCCGAGGGTGGTCTCGAGAATCTGGATGCGTTTGCTGACGTAGGCGGGGGACAGCCCCAGCTCATCGGCAGCTGCGGCGAAACCGCTTTTGCGGATGACGGTGAGTAAAACACGCAGGTCTTCGGGTAGGGGCACGGTGTCTTTCTTGATGGTCATGACAGAACGAGCACTGGCGGCATGAGCCGCCAGCATAGCATCGGTGTGCAGGCTTTCTATTCCGCGGAAAGCTTGGCTGCGGCCCGGGCATGACGTCCGCGCTTGAGCGCAATCGGCGCCATTTTGCTGCGATCCAGTTCACCTTCCCACGCGGCCACCACCAAGGCTGCCACCGCGTTACCAATGATGTTGGTCAGGGACCGGCATTCAGCCATGAAGCGGTCGACCCCGAGGATCAATACCATCGCTGCCACCGGAACCGTCGGCACCACCGCGAGGCTCGCCGCCAAAGCGACAAAGCCTGCACCAACCACCGCGCCCGCGCCTTTTGAAGTCAGCATCGCCACTGCCAGCAGCGTCAATTGCTGCTCCAGCGTCAGGTCAATGTTGGTTGCCTGGGCCAGGAACAACACCGCGAGGGTCATATAGATGTTGGTGCCGTCCAGGTTAAAGGTGTAGCCGGTCGGCACCACGATGCCGACCACGCCTTTCGACGCGCCGAGGCTTTCCAGCTTCTGGATCAACTGCGGCAGTGCCGATTCCGAAGAGCTGGTGCCGAGCACGATCAACAGTTCAGCCTTGATGTACGCCAGCAGTTTGAAAATGCTGAACCCGGCATAGCGGGCAATGCTGCCCAGCACGCAAGCGACGAAGATAAACGCCGTCAGGTAGAACGTGCCGATCAACTTCAGCAGCGGCAACAGCGAACCGAGACCGTACTTGCCGATGGTGAAGGCAATCGCGCCGAACGCCCCGATCGGCGCCACGCGGCTGATGATCCCGACAATGCGGAAAAACACCTCGCTGGCCTGGTTGATGATGCCCACTAGCGGGCGACCCTTTTCCCCGACCATCACCAGTGCAATCCCGAACAGCACCGAAACAAACAGCACCGGCAAAATTTCGCCCTGTGAGAACGCCTCGAAAAACGTCGTCGGAATCACGTGCAACAGAAACCCGGTGACGCCTTCGCCATGTTGGGCCTGGCCGACGAAACCGGCGATGGCCGACGTGTCGAGGGTCTTAACGTCGATATTGAAACCCGCACCCGGATGCAGTGCATGAGCGGCCAGCAACCCGATCAACAGCGCGATGCTGGAGACCACTTCGAAATACAGCAACGCCTTGCCACCGACCCGGCCCACCTGTTTTACGTCATGCATGCTGGTGATCCCGGAGACCACGGTGCAGAAGATGATCGGGCCGATGATCATCTTGATCAGCTTGATGAAGCCGTCGCCCAACGGCTTGAGATCGATGCCGACCTGCGGCCAGTAATGCCCGATCACAATGCCCAGGGCGATGGCGATCAGCACCTGCACATAGAGGGTTCCCAGCAGTTTTCTGATTGTCATTTTTATTATCTCCAGAGGTTTTTTGGGCATGCCGATCCCGCACGGGCCAGTGACGGCCCGCGACGAGCGGCGGGTTCAGGTCAGTAAGGCGCGGCTATCAGCGCAGGAAATCCAGGACTTCGGCGAGTAGCAGTTCGGGGGCTTCTTCGGCGATGTAATGGCCGGCGGGCAGTGCTTTGCCGCGCACGTCGGTGGCCACGCGTTGCCATTCCTTGAGCGGCTCGAAGCAGCGGCCGACCGTGCCTTCGGCGCCCCACAACACCAGCAAGGGAAGATTCAGCTGATGGCCGGCGTCGATGTCGGCGCGGTCGTGGTCCAGATCAATGCTGGCGCTGGCGCGGTAGTCCTCGCAGATCCCGCGCGCGGTGCCGGGCAGTTTCAGGCAACGCAGGTATTCGCCAAACGCCTCGGCGGTGAACGGCTTGAGCCCGGCGCTGCGGCTGCCCATCACACTGCGCAGGTACGCTTCGGGATCGGCCTCGATCAGGGTTTCCGGCAACGGTGCCGGGCGGATCAGGAAGAACCAGTGCCAGTAGGCGCGGGCGAACGCTTCGTTGGTTTGCGCGTACATCGACAGGGTCGGGGCGATATCGAGCAGGACCATGCGTTGCACGGCATCGGGATGATCCAGCGCCAGACGATGGGCGACCCGGGCGCCACGGTCATGGGCCAGCACCGAGAACCGCTCGAAGCCCAAGGACTGCATCAGCGCCACACCGTCCTTGGCCATTTCGCGTTTGGAGTAGTGGGTGTGCTGATCGTTGGCCAGCGGTTTGGCGCTGTCGCCGTAACCGCGCAGGTCGGCGGCGACCACGGTGAAATGCTCGGCCAGTTGTCCGGCGATTTTGTGCCAGATGACGTGAGTCTGCGGGTGACCGTGCAACAACAGCAGGCCCGGCCCGGTGCCGCCGATGCGGTAGGCGATGTCCACGCCGTTGACGTGGCGCTGGTCTTTCAGGAATCCGGCGAACATGGGGAGTGACTCCTTGTTGTAGTTGCCTGCATCCTGAAATTGTTGGCGCGTTAGGGCAAGGCGCAAAGCGTGGGGCGTTTGTTCATGAAGTGTGTTCGAGGAATATGCGCTGTCTGGAATGCCGCCTTCGCGAGCAAGCCCGCTCCCACAGTAGATCGGCTGTGTACACAAAATATGTGATCCACACCGATCCCCTGTGGGAGCGGGCTTGCTCGCGAAGAGGCCCGGTCAGGCACTGAAGACTCAACCCTGACTAAACATCTCCTTCGCCCTCTGCTCAATCTGCTCCTGCGTCAGGTCTTCCTTGCGTGTCGCCAGGAACCACAAATGCCCGTAGGGATCCTTCAAGGTCCCCGAGCGGTCGCCATAAAACTGATCTTTGACCTCGGACACCACCGTGCCACCGGCAGCAATTGCCTTGGCATAGGACTTGTCGACATCGGTCACATACAGGTGCAACCCCACGGACGGTGACTTGTCCGGGTTGCTCAACGGTCCTTGATCGCACGGCGTGCCGAGCATGATCGGGCAGTCGCCGATGCGCAGTTCAGCGTGGCCGATACCGCCGTCGGGCATGGACAGGCGCATGACTTCAATGGCGCCAAAGGCTTTTTTGTAGAACTCGATGGCTTCAGCGGCTTTCTGAATGCCCAGGTACGGGGTGATGCTGTGATAACCCTCTGGAATGGGTTTGACGCTCATGACGGTTCTCCCTGTTTTTTGTTATGGGTCAAAAGTATTACGAGCGGACAAATATAGTAGGAGCTGCCGAAGGCTGCGATCTTTTGACCTGGTTCTTGATCTTCTCAATGCCGAAACCACCAAAGATCAAGATCAAAAGATCGCAGCCTTCGGCAGTTCCTACAGGTGTTGGGCGCAAAAACGCCACTGTTCAGCCATCAACAGTGAAGCAGCAGATTGCTCGGGTTTGTCACCAGGAAACCCGGTAAAACCCCCGAAAACATTGGGTGATACAGTCGGCACAGAAGCTGCAATGACCTCCTCAAAACACTGTTGTCGAGAGTCTTGCATGCCTGAATCTGCCGTTTATCCGATCAACCCGCCGGCCGCCCATCGGATCGCCGACGAAACCGAAGCCCTGCGCGTCGCCGAACGCGTGGCCGCCGTTTTGTTGGAACAAGACGCCGAGCGCGACCGTAGTCGCCAGGTGCCCGCCGAGATCGTCGATCTGTATTCCAACAGCGGTCTGTGGGGCATCAGCGTGCCTCGGGAGTTCGGTGGCGCGCAGGTGTCCTATGCGGTACTGGCGCAGGTGATCGCGATCATTTCGGCCGCGGATCCATCCCTCGGGCAGATCCCGCAAAACCACTATTGCCTGTTGGAAGACATTCGCCTGCAAGGCACGCCCGAGCAACAGGCGCATTTCTTTGGCCTCGCGCTGCAAGGTCATCGGTTCGCCAACGCGCTGTCGGAAACTGGCGGCAAGAACGTGCAGGACATCCAGGCGACCATTCGCCGTTTTGGCGACGGTCATGTGATCAACGGGCGCAAGGGGTACTGCACCGGTTCGCTCTACGCCCATTGGCTGGCGGTGCTGGCGCTGGATGAAGAGCAGAAGGGCCAGTTGTCGTTCGTCGAGCGCGGCACAACCGGGCTGGTGATCGTCGACGATTGGGACAGCATCGGCCAGCGCACCACCTCCAGCGGCACGGTGTTGGCCGAGGACCTGCACGTGCCAGCGTTCAATGTGTTCCCGACCTGGCGTTCCTATGAAAGCCCAACCTTGGCCGGCCCGTTCGCGCAACTGACCACCGCCGCCATCGACGCCGGCATCGCCCGCGCGGCCCTGCGTGACACCATCGCCTTCGTCCAGCAATTCGCCCGGCCATGGATCGACGCCGGTGTGGAAAAGGCCAGCGAAGACCCACTGACCATCATCCAGGTCGGTGGCCTGGAAATTCGCCTGGAAGCCGCCGAAGCCTTACTCGAACGGGCCGGTTGGGCGCTGGACGCGGCACGTCCGGCACCCGATGAAGACAACGTCGCCCGCGCCTCGCTGGCCGTCGCGAAGGCCAAAGTGCTGACCACCGAAATTGCGATTGAGGCCAGCAACAAACTCTTCGAGCTCGGCGGCACCCGCTCGACTCTGAAGAAGCACAACTTCGACCGTCACTGGCGCAACGCTCGGGTCCACACCCTGCACGACCCGGTGCGCTGGAAGTACCACGTGGTCGGCAACTGGCTGCTCAACGGCGTGAAGCCGCCGCGCCACGATTGGTCCTGACCATGGCCGAGTTACTGAAACACATCTATTGGGCGGACATCGCCCAGGCCTGCCTCGACACCCTGAGCATGCTGGGTGCGGCCCTCGGTTTTACCGTGTTGCTGGGGCTGCCACTGGGAGTGGTGCTGTTCCTCACCGGCAAGCGCCAGTTGCATGAGGCTGTCGGGGTTTACCGGGTGTTGTCGGTGATCGTGAATATGCTGCGTTCGCTGCCGTTCATCATTTTGCTGATCGTGATGATTCCCTTGACCACGCTGCTGGTCGGCACCTCGCTCGGGGTGCCGGGGACGATTCCGCCGCTGGTGGTCGGTTGCACGCCGTTCTTCGCGCGGCTGGTGGAAACCGCGTTGCGCGAGGTCGATCGCGGGGTGGTGGAAGCGACGCAGGCGATGGGCGGAACCACCTGGCAAATCATCCGCCACACCTTGTTGCCCGAAGCCCGGGGAGGGTTGCTGGCGGCGGTCACGGTGACCGCGATTGTGCTGGTGGATTACACGGCGATGGCCGGGGTGATTGGTGGCGGAGGGCTGGGCGACCTGGCGATCCGCTACGGCTATCAGCGTTTTCAGGCAGACGTGATGGTGGTCACCGTGATGTTGCTGCTGATCCTGGTGCAGGCCCTGCAAATGATGATCTCATTGTGGCGAGGGGGCTTGCCCCCGTTCGGCTGCGCAGCAGTCGTAAAACCAGCGCGCGGTCTGTCTGAAGAACCTAATTCGCTGGTTTCAGGGCCGCTTCGCGACCCAACGGGGGCAAGCCCCCTCGCCACAGGGTGGGAACGATCACTCGAGCAACTGCGCCCCCGGTCCACGCTCCCCGAGCACATCGCCAAAATTGCGCAACGGACACGCTTCCATCGACAAACACCCACACCCGATGCAGCCATTCAACCGGTCCCGCATCAGGGTCAACTGCTTGATCCGCTGATCCAGATCCTGGCTCCACTGCGCCGACATCACTTTCCAGTCCGCCGCCGTCGGTGCGCGGTTGTCCGGTAAGTTCTTCAACGCGTCCCCAATCTCCGCCAACGGAACCCCTAGCCGTTGCGCGACCTTGATCAGCGCCACCCGGCGCAACACTTCCCGCGGATAACGGCGCTGGTTGCCCTGATTGCGATGGCTCTTGATCAAGCCCTTGGTTTCATAGAAGTGCAGGGCGGTCACGGCCACGCCGCTGCGGGTGGCAACCTCGCCGACGGTGAGTTCTTTGTGCAGGTTCTGCGCGGTGATCATTGGAAAAACTCCTTGACCTCTAGTTAACTCGAGGTTTTACCCTGCAAGCCTTCGGATCGCAAGGTCCGGTTAACCGGTGAGTGGGGAGTCTTTATGCCGATGTCAGAGAAAAACCGCAGTTTCACCCAATTGATCGAATTCGAGATTGAACCGCATCAGCAACCGGCTCTAGTGTCGGCGCTGTCTGTCCAGACAGAGCGTCTGGCCCAGGATTTCAGCGGGTTTCTGAGTGCGAGCATCCAGGCCAGCGACGATGGTCGGCGGGTGCTCAATTACCTGCAATGGCAATCCCGCGAGGCCGGGGAAGCCGCATTCCAGCACTTTGAAAGCGGCGAGCAGGATTTCTGGCAACTGATCCGCGCCCACAAGGCGAAAGCCGTAACGTTCGGCTCCTTCCAGGTGCTGCACAGCCTGGAGCGCAGTCACGACAACGCGCTGCACTGCAATTTGGTGCATTCCCGGTAAGCGCCTAGATCGACAACTGCATCAAGCGCTCGCCTTGCACGTTTTCCGTCGGGCGGCGTTTGTTCACTGCCAGTTCGCCGATCTTGATCAACCGCGTGCGGGTCACGTTGCGGCTCAAGCCCAGCAATGCGGCGGTGTGCACCTGATTGTAATGGCTGAAGCGGTAAGCCGCGCGCAACAACGCGTCTTCGACTTTTTCGTGCAGCGCCCCGGCCTGTTCCTCGAAGAGCTTTTGAAAGGCTCGGTCGAGCAAGGCTTCCGGTGAGTCGTCGACGTTGCCGTGGTGATCGTCCTGACGCTCGATGCGCATGTTCGACAGGCGCAAGTCATCGCGTTCGATCACGCCGTTACGGCAGATCAGCAGGGTGTGGTGAATCACGTTTTCCAGTTCGCGGATGTTGCCCGGCCAACTGTAGCTGCGCAGTTTCAGTTCGGCTTCTTTGCTGATGGTGATCGTGCCGTAGCCGAGGCGCTGGCTGTAGGCTTCGACGAAGTGCCGGGTCAGCGGCAGGATGTCGCCGGGACGGTCGCGCAACGGGCTCAGCTCCAGGCTGACCACGTCGAGGCGGTAATACAGATCCTCGCGAAAGTGCCCGGCGTTGATGGCTTTCTCCAGTTGCACATTGGTCGCCGCCAGCACCCGTACGTCGATGGGAATGCTCTTGCGCGAACCGAGTCGCACCACTTCACGCTCCTGCAACACCCGCAACAACTTGACCTGAATCGCCATCGGCAAATCGCCGATTTCATCGAGGAACAAGGTGCCGCCATCCGCCTCTTCAAACCACCCGGCCTTGGCGCTGAGGGCGCCAGTGAAGGCGCCTTTTTCATGGCCGAACAGCTCGGCTTCGACCAGGGATTCGGAGAACGCGCCGCAGTTCACCGCCACGAACGGCCGGTTACGCCGGGCGCTGAGGTTGTGGATGTGCCGCGCCACCAACTCCTTGCCGGTGCCGGTTTCACCGATGATCAGCACGCTGGCTTCACTCGGGGCGACCTGTTGCAAATGCGCGAGCAAGGCCTGGGATTTCGGATCTTCGAACACCTGCGCGGTGGCGCGGATCGACGTAGCGAGGGCGGGCGAGGGCGGTAGGGTCAGCAGTTGCATGGCAGGCTCCATGAAGAGAAGATCAGGAATAGAAAGTCGGAATCGGCAGGGACTGGTTCAACGCCCAATCACCCAGTTCATGGAGTTTGTAATCCACCGGGTCGTGCAGGGTTTGCGTGCGCAGGTTGCGCCAGTGGCGGTCCAGTCGCAGCGAGGCGTGGGTCGAGCGCGCGCCGGTCACTTCGAACAAGCGGCTACAGAGTTCCAGGCCATTGCGGGTGGCAGCGACCTTGGCCGTGGCAATCGCTGTCGCCAGATGCCCGCGTTCTTCGGCGCTGAGATTCGGGCCTTTGGCCCAGGCCTTGTCGAGCAGTTCGGCGGCGCGTTCCACCAGCAATCGAACCCCTTCGAGAGCGACCCAGAATTCGCCGTAATGGCCGAGTACGTAGGGATCTTCACGCACATCCTGGGCGCTGGATTTATGCCAGGGTCGGGTTTCGGTGAGGGTGTATTGCCGCGCTTCTTCGAACGCCCCTTCGGCAATGCCAAGGAACATGTGGGTGAACGTCAGTTGAGCAATCAATGGCCGCAGGCACGCGAACGGTGTGCTCAACGGACCCGGATCGAGCAGCAGTTCCGATTCCTCGACCCGCACCCGTTCGAACGTCGCGCTGCCGCTGTCGGTCTGGCGCTGGCCCATGTTGTTCCAGTCGTTGTGCAGGGTGATACCGCTGCGACCGCTGGGGATCGCGGCGATCAACAGCTTGCCGCCAGCGCTTTCATCGACCGCCGAGGCGATCAGCATTTGTGAATCGCTGGCGCCGGAGCAGAAACTCTTCTTGCCGGAAAACTCGCGCCAGCCGCCGAGGTTCTTCACCACGGTGCGGGTGTCCAGCGGATTGAGGGCGTTGCCCCAGAACCAGTTCTTGCGCGCGGTTTGTTCGAACCACGGTTGCCACTGTTCGGGTTTGGCGAACAGGCGCACGGTGGCGAGCATCAGGTGATGGAAACCGAAGACATGGGCAATCGAGCTGTCGACCTTGGCGAACTCGCGCACGATGCTCAGGGTGTCACTCCAGCTGGCGCCGAGGCCGCCGTACTGGGTGGGAATGCTTAAGGCGAGCAGACCGTTGTGGCGCAAGGCATCACGTTCAGCCTTGGGCGTACCGCCGCGTTCGTCGCGCTCGACGGCGGTCAGGGCAAACTCGGCCGCCAACTGGCGAGCGGTGTGCAAAGGGGATAGCAGGGCGCTTTGTGGTTTGGCCGTCACGCGGGGGTTCCTCATTGAAGTCGACGTAATCCCTGTGGGAGCTGGCTTTTGTGGCGAGGGGGCTTGCCCCCGTTGGGCTGCGAAGCGGCCCCAAAACCTGAGAGCCGAGCATTTATTGATACTGCGCGTCAGCCTGTTTTACGACTGCTGCGCAGCCGAACGGGGGCAAGCCCCCTCGCCACAATTAATCCCGACAGCCCACAGACCGGTTCTATCAGGCCGTGGCTTTGGTGGGCAGCACATCATTGGCAATCATTTCGCCAAACGGCCCGGTGAGGTTGGTGACGCCCCGGCCAGCCAGGCTCGCATACGGTTCTGGCAGCAGCGGGAACACCAGTTCGGCAAAGCGATATGCTTCTTCGAGGTGTGGATAACCGGAGAAGATAAAGCTCTCGATCCCCAGGTCCGCGTACTCCTTGATCCTCGCCGCCACTTGTTGCGGATCGCCCACCAGTGCAGTCCCGGCACCGCCGCGCACCAGGCCGACACCGGCCCACAGGTTGGGCGCGATTTCCAGGTTGTCGCGACGTCCATCATGCAACGCGGCCATGCGCCGCTGGCCTTCGGAATCAAAACGCGAGAACGACTTCTGTGCGGCGGCGATGGTCTCGTCGCTGATGTGCTCAATCAGTTTGTCGGCAGCTTTCCAGGCCTCTTCGGCCGTCTCGCGAACGATCACGTGCAGGCGAATTCCGAACTTCACCGTGCGCCCGTTGCGTGCAGCACGCTCACGCACATCGGCGAGTTTTTCTGCCACGGCGGCCGGTGGCTCGCCCCAGGTCAGGTAAACATCGACCTGTTCGGCAGCGAGTTCATGGGCCGCTTCAGAAGAACCACCGAAGTACAGCGGCGGATAGGGTTTCTGCACCGGCGGATACAACGCCTTGGCGTTTTGTACTTGCAGGTGCTTGCCTTCGAAGTCGACGGATTCGCCTTGCAGCACCCGACGCCAGATCTGCAGGAATTCGTCGGTGACTTCGTAGCGCTCGCTGTGGTCGAGGAAGATCCCGTCGCCACGGTTTTCATCCGGGTCGCCGCCAGTCACCACGTTGATCAGCAGCCGGCCATTGGACAGACGATCCAGTGTGGCGGCCATGCGCGCCGAGACCGTCGGCGAAATAATTCCCGGACGAATCGCCACCAGGTACTTCAGTCGTTCGGTCAACGGCACCAGCGCCGAGGCGATCACCCACGAGTCTTCGCAGGAGCGACCGGTGGGAATCAGTACACCGTGGTAACCAAGGCTGTCCGCGGCCTGGGCCACTTGTTTCAGATAGTTGAGCGTCACCGGGCGGGCGCCCTGGGTAGTGCCCAGGTAATGACCGTCGCCGTGGGTCGGCAGGAACCAGAAAACATCCATGAAGAAATCCTTAAGCGATTTTCAGCAGATTTTTGGGGTGCACGCCAAACAATGGCGCAGCGCGTTCTGCAGCAAGGCGAATGCGGGCCTTCAAGGGCTCACTGGTTATTTGATAATTCGAGAAATCGGCTTCGGTGGCGTAGACGCCAATCGGCAGGGTCAGGGCCTGGAAGAAACTGAACAGCGGCCGCAGTTGATGATCGAGCATCAGTGCATGCCGCTCGCTGCCACCGGTCGCGGCCAACAGCACGGGGGTGTCGATCAGCGCATTGAGATCGATCAGGTCGAACAGGTGCTTGAGCAAGCCGGGGTACGAACCGCGATAAACCGGGGCGGCGACGATCAGCAGATCAGCGCTTTCGATGGCTTGCAGTTCGGCTTCAATCTCGGCACTCAGTTCCTGGCGGGCAAGGGCGGCGCCCAGTGGTCGGGCAATGTCGCCCAGTTCGATCAGCTTGCTCTCGATCGGCAACTGTTCGGCCAGTTCCGCCAACAGGGCTTGGGTCAGTACCAAAGTGCGGGACGGACGCCAGGTACCGCCGGAGAGGGCAACAACTTTCAGTGGACGCGACATGATCAGTTCCTTTTTAAACAGTTGCTCAGGGAGCAGTGAATAGTCACTGGGCCTGAGCAAGACCTGTACCAATCCTTCGAGGCCCCTGTTTTCGGGGCTTTCAGCGCCGTGAACAGCGCAAGCTGTGCGATTTCCAGGGCTGTTTGTTGAATGACTGTTGCCTGGCAAACAGTTGCGTGGGCAACAGTGGTTGAAGCGATGGAGTTGTTATAAAGGCTTGTTGTTATTCCTCAAAAGATCATTAAAAGATATTTATAGATCATAAATGAATATGCACTTATCCCTGTAGCAGCGGCCGAAGGCTGCGATTTTTTGATTTTTAAGCCTCATTGCCGCCAACCCTGATACCCACTATCGAGAGCGGTGATTTCTACCAAACCCAGGCCGGGCGTAGCCTTCATCCATCGCCAAACAAAAGAATGTCAGGACGCTCCCCATGAATCGTTTACTCGCTGTTTCCTTGCTGCTTGCCGTCTCTGTCCTCGCTGGATGTGCCAGCCATGTTTCCCCGGAATTGCGTCCCTACACCGCCGAAGAAACCAAGGAACTGGCGCTGGAAGCCTTGAACCGCCGGGGTTTGTCCTTCGATGAATACCAAATGAAAAAAGCTGCATTGCTCGGCCAGCCACAGAAGTCATACGGTTTTGATAGCCAAGGCGAAATGAACGCCGAGCGTGCCGTACACCTTCACGGTCGCCCAAGCTGATTCGCGACTGTACTGCTCGAACTTTCACGTAACTGTCCGTGGGTTTTGCGCAAGGCGTGCGATAGGGTCAATACCTGACTGACCCTGACGGACTGCCACCGATGACGCTCTCGCTCGATCTGCTGCTGGGCTTCGCCCTGTTTGCCCTCGTCACCTCAATTACTCCCGGCCCGAACAACACCATGTTGCTGGCATCGGGCGTGAACTTCGGCTTTAACCGCACCATCCCCCATATGCTCGGCATCACTTGCGGCTTCTTTGTCCTGGTGGTCGCGGTGGGTTTCGGCCTGGGCGCGGTGTTTCAAACCTATCCGTTGCTCTACACCGTGTTGCGTTACGTCGGCGCGGCGTACTTGCTCTACCTGGCGTGGAAGATCGCCCATTCCGGTCCCGTCTCCGAGAGCGAAAAGGGCGAAAGTAAACCGATCAGTTACCTCAGCGCTGCGGCGTTTCAGTGGGTCAATCCCAAGGCCTGGATCATGGCCATCGGTGCCATCAGTACCTACACGCCGATGCAGGGCTACTTCACCAATGTGATCGTGATTGCGGCAGTGTTCGCCTTGATCAACCTGCCTAGCGTTGGTGTCTGGGCGGGTTGCGGTACTTTGTTGCGCAATGTGTTGAAGGATCGCCGTTGGTTGCGGATCTTCAACTGGGGCATGGCCCTGCTGCTGGTGGCTTCGTTGTATCCGTTGTTGATCGAAAGCTTTCGCTGACGCATTGCTTCAACCGGTTGGCCGATGCCTGTTAAGCTCGACTTCAGGAGCGTTCCTACGCACTTTTAAATGAAGTTGTTCTTCTTTAACGGCCTCCGATCAGGTATTGCTTACGTGCGGATTATTCGGCGTCGCTCACAAGGCGACGCTTTGACCTATCCAGTCACGAGCTTCCTGATCCCGGAACATGCTCTGCGAGTCTTTTTATGAATAAACGTCCGCTATATTTCGACTACGCCGCCACCACGCCGGTGGATGAGCGGGTCATCAAGGTCATGGTCGAGTGTCTGGGTTTCAACGGCAATTTCGGCAACCCGGCGTCCAGCTCCCATGCGTTCGGCCAGCAGGCCCGGCAATCGGTCGAGCAGGCGCGCCAGCAAGTGGCCAAACTGGTGGGGGCCCAGGCTGATCAAATCGTCTGGACCTCTGGCGCCACCGAGTCCAATAACCTCGCGCTCAAAGGTGTCGCCCAGGCCCGTGGTGTGTCCGGCGGCCACATCATCACCAGCCAGATCGAACACAAGGCGATTCTCGACACCGCGAAACAATTGCAGGACGCCGGTGTGGCGGTCACCTATCTGGTGCCGGACGCTGAAGGCCTGATCACCCCGCAAGCGGTCAGCGAAGCCATGCGTGACGACACGTTTCTGGTGTCGCTGATGCTGGTTAATAATGAATTGGGCACGGTCAACGACATCCCGGCCATCGGCCAGGTGGTGCGAAATCGTGACGCGTTGTTTCACGTCGACGCCGCCCAGGGCGCAGGTAAAGTCGCGATCGACCTGGCCGAATGGCCGGTGGATCTGATGTCATTTTCCGCTCACAAAATCTATGGCCCCAAAGGCATCGGCGCGCTCTATGTCGGTCCGCGTGCACACCAGCGTTTGCAGGCGCAGATCCATGGCGGCGGCCACGAGGGCGGGTTGCGTTCCGGCACCCTGGCCACTCACCAGATCGTCGCGATGGGCGAGGCGTTTGCGTTGGCGGCGACCTTGTTCGATGACGAAAAAGCGACCGTCGTTCATCTGCGTGAGCGTCTGCTCGAACAACTATTGAATATCCCCGGCGTGCGCCTCAACGGCAGCGCGATCCAACGTATTCCTCATACGCTGAGCCTGACCTTCGGTGAAGGTGAGTTCAATGCGGCGGCGCTGGGCCATTCGATCGCATTTTCCGCGACCTCGGCCTGCAACTCCGCCAGCAATGCTCCGTCCCATGTGTTGCTGGCGCTGGGGCACGACGCTCGCTCGGCCGGCCGCACCATCCGCTTGAGCCTGGGGCGTTTCACCACCGAGCAAGACATCGATCAAGCGGTCGAACTGATTAAAGCGGCTTGCGCCAGTGCGCCGGCATTTTGGCAATAAGGCTATGAAAGCGCCGACTCAGATCGGCACTCAACAATAATGATGAAGTGGTTAGCAGGAGACATGATGAGTACGCAGCCTTTGATCAATGGATTGGTACCCCAGCGCCTGGCGCAAACCCGCGAGCTGATGAGCCGGGAGGGTATTCATGCCCTGCTGGTGCCGTCGGCCGACCCGCATTTGTCGGAATACCTGCCGGGTTACTGGCAAGGTCGGCAATGGCTGTCGGGCTTCCACGGCTCGGTCGGCACCCTGATCGTCACGCCGGATTTTGCCGGTGTCTGGGCCGACAGTCGTTATTGGGAGCAAGCGAGCAAGGAGCTCAAGGGCAGCGGCATCGAACTGGTCAAGCTGCAACCGGGTCAACCCGGGCCGCTGGACTGGCTGGCGGAACAAACCCCTGAAGGTGGCGTCGTTGCCGTCGATGGTGCAGTGATGGCTGTGGCGTCGGCGCGGACGCTGGGCGGCAAACTCGAAGAACGCGGTGCCCGACTGCGCACTGACATCGATTTGTTGAGCGAAGTCTGGAGCGACCGTCCGACGCTGCCGAACGAGCCGATCTATCAACATTTGCCGCCGCAAGCGACCGTCAGTCGTGGCGAGAAACTCGCCAAGCTGCGCGAAACGCTTGAGGCGCGCGGTGCCGACTGGCATTTCATCGCCACCCTTGATGACATCGCCTGGCTGTTCAACCTGCGCGGCGGCGATGTGTCGTTTAATCCGGTGTTCGTGTCCTTCGCCTTGATCAGCCAGAAGCAGGCCACCTTGTTCGTGGCCCTGAGCAAAGTCAGCGCCGAACTGCGTGCGATCCTCGAACAGGACGGCGTGACACTGCGCGACTACAGCGAAGTGGCCGATGCCCTGCGCGCCGTGCCGAGCGGCGCGAGCCTGCAGGTCGATCCGGCCCGCGTTACTGCCGGTCTACTGGATAACCTGAGCAGTGGCGTGAAACTGCTGGAAGGCCTGAACCCGACTACTTTGGCCAAATCACAGAAAAGCCTGGCCGACGCTGAACACATTCGTCAGGCCATGGAGCAGGACGGCGCGGCGCTGTGCGAATTTTTCGCCTGGCTGGAGTCGGCATGGGGCCGCGAGCGCATCACCGAACTGACCATCGACGAACACCTGACCGCCGCCCGTACCCGGCGTCCGGATTATGTGTCGCTGAGTTTCAACACCATTGCCGCATTCAACGCCAATGGCGCGATGCCGCACTACCACGCCACTGAAGAAGAACACGCAGTTATCGAGGGTGACGGCCTGTTGTTGATCGACTCCGGCGGCCAGTACCTGGGCGGCACCACCGACATTACGCGGATGGTTCCGGTCGGTACGCCGACCGATGAGCAGAAACGCGATTGCACGCGGGTGCTCAAGGGCGTGATCGCGTTATCCCGTGCGCAATTCCCTCGGGGCATTCTGTCGCCGCTGCTGGACTCCATCGCTCGCGCGCCGATCTGGGCGGAGAGCGTGGATTACGGTCACGGCACCGGTCATGGCGTCGGTTACTTCCTGAACGTTCATGAGGGCCCTCAAGTGATTGCCTATCAAGCCGCAGCCGCACCGCAAACTGCGATGCAGCCGGGGATGATTACCTCCATTGAGCCGGGGACTTATCGTCCGGGTCGTTGGGGCGTGCGGATCGAAAACCTGGTGTTGAACCGTGAAGCAGGCAAGAGCGAGTTCGGTGAGTTCCTGAAATTCGAAACCCTGACCCTGTGCCCGATCGACACTCGATGCCTTGAGCCGTCGTTGCTGACGCTGGACGAAAAACAGTGGTTCAACGCCTATCACGCCGAAGTGTGTGAGCGCTTGAGCCCGTTGCTCGACGGTGCTGCCCTTGAATGGTTGAAAACCCGGACCGCAGCTATCTGACCGGTTTGAGTTCAGGCGCTGTCTCCAGCGCCTGACTCATGTAATCGACAAAGGCTTTAACCCTGGCCGATTGGCGACGATTGGCCGGGGACACGGCATGAATCGGCAGTGGCTGTGCGCTGTAGTCTTTAAGAATCGCTGTGACACGGCCTGCCTTCAGATCCTCGCTGAACAGCCATACCGGCGACAGTGCAATCCCCAATCCCCCCAAGACCATTTCGCGGATCGCCTCGGAGTTGTTGCTCTGTGCATTGCCCTTGATCCGCACTTCGTGGCGTTGGGCGTCTTTCTCGTAAACCCACAGGTTTTGGCTGTTCAGCAGGTTGAACTGCAGGCAGTTGTGCTCGCTTAAGTCCTGTGGCGTTTGTGGTGTTTTGTGTTGCTTGAGGTAATCGGGCGCAGCGACGGTCGCCCGGTGCGTGGTGCCGATATGGCGAGCAATCATGCCGCTGTCATTCAGCTCGCCGATCCGGAAACTGACGTCCAGTCCTTCGCTGACCAGGCCCTGGTTTTGGTCGCTTAATTGCAGGTCGATGTGTACTTGTGGGTATTTTTTGAGGAAACCTGGCAGTCGCGTCGCAATTTGCATGCGTCCAAAACTCACCGATGAGCCGATCCTTAGATTGCCGGCGACGGTCTCGCGTCCCGATTGAAAACTGTGTTCTGCGGCGTCGACGGCGGCGAGGATCTGTCGGCATTCGCTGTAGTACCGCTGACCTTCGTCCGTCAGGGACAGTTGCCGAGTGCTGCGGGAAATCAGCTTTCCGCCCAGTTCGGTTTCCAGCGCCCGCAGGACTTTGCTGATGGTCGGCTGGCTGGTCTGCAATTCCCGGGCAACTGCCGAAAAGCTGCCGCGCTCGACTACCCGGACGAAAACCGCCATTGCGTTGAGTTTGTCCACGGGGTTTCTCATTGATGCCAAATGGGCATGGTCACTATAGCTATATAGCGTCTTATCGGCATGAGTGCATTGCAGGAGGATGGGGTTACTCACCTCTTACAGGAATTGACGAAATGACTGACTTACTGGAAATGCGCGCTCTGATTGTTGACTCGGCCAACGGGCCGTTACGCTTGGCTTCGATTCAGCGGCCTGTGCCGGGAGTGGGGCAGGTGTTGGTCAGGATCAAGGCCAGCGGCGTGAACGCGCTGGATGGGAAAATTCGTGCGGGTCAGGCTGTCCATGCTCGCCAACCATTGCCGGCGGTATTGGGCATGGACCTGGCAGGGACCGTTGAAGGGGTAGGGGCAGGTGTCAGTGGATGGCTGCCGGGTGATGAGGTCTATGCCATGGCCACCGGTATCGGCGGGGTCCAGGGTTCCCTGGCTGAATTCGCCGTAGTTGATTCACGGTTGTTGGCGCGCAAACCGGCGAGTCTGAGTATGCGTGAGGCGGCGGGTTTACCGCTGGTATTGATTACAGCGTGGGAAGGGTTGGTGGATCGTGCTCGGGTGCGGGCCGGCCAGAAGGTATTGATTCATGGCGGCGCGGGCGGGGTCGGGCATGTGGCTGTGCAACTGGCTCGGGCGTTCGGGGCTGAAGTGTTTGCCACCGGATCGGCGGGACAACAGGCAATCATCGAGAGCTTCGGTGCGACTTTCATTGATTACCGCAAGTCTACGGTTGAAGAGTACGTGGCTGAACACACCGCGGGTGAGGGCTTTGATATTGTTTATGACACGGTAGGCGGCGCGACCCTGGATGCGTCATTCAAGGCCGCTCGGGTTTATCACGGCCATGTGGTGAGCTGCCTTGGGTGGGGACAACACAGCCTGGCGCCGCTCTCGTTTCGTGGGGCGACCTACTCTGGGGTATTTACCTTGTTGCCGTTGCTGACTGGCACGGGCGGTGAGCATCACGGGCAGATACTTCGGGAGGCTGCGCAATTGATCGAGGCGGGTCAACTGACGCCGTTACTCGATCCCCGGCAGTTCACGCTGGAAACTGCCGAGGCCGCCTATGACATGCTCACTGCCGGAGCGGCCAAAGGGCGATTGGTTATCGAGATTTAACGCAAGGCTTCAAGGACGAAGTCCAAGCGGTCCTGGCCGAAGAACAGTTGATTGTCGATAAACATGCTCGGTGCGCCGAATACGCCGCGTTGCACGGCTTTCTCGGTGTTGTCCTTGAGGGCGGCTTTGACTTCCTCGTCGGCGGTCAGGGCCAGTACCTCGTTCGGGTCGAAACCGTTCTGCGTCAATACGGCCGCGACGGTCGCCGGATCATTGAGACTGCGACCTTCGATCCAGAGGGCGATGAACAGGCAATCGATGAACGCCTGGAAACGCTCGGGATGGCGCAATTGCATGCCGGTGACGGCGCGCATGAGCATCAGTGTATTGATCGGGAAATGCGGGTTGAACTTCAGCGGAACGCCGTAGCGTTTGGCGTAGCGGTCCAGGTCCTGAAACATGTAGCGACCCTTGGCGGGGATGGTCGCCGGTGAAGCGTTGCCGGTGGCTTTGAAGACGCCGCCCAGCAGCATGGGAATGTAGATCAGTTGGCTGCCGGTCTGCGCGCAGATCTTCGGCAGTTGGGTGTACGCCAGATAGGTGGCGGGGCTGCCCAGATCGAAGTAAAACTCCACGGTTTTGCTCATGGTCAATGCGCTCTGCTTATTGTTGTTGGGGGAGGGCTTACCAGCGTTCGCTCCAGGGGCGCAGGTCGAGCTCGAAGGTCCAGGCGTCCCGAGGCTGACTGTGCAGGTACCAGTAGTTTTCGGCAATGTGCTCGGGGTTGAGAATGCCGTCCTGATCTTTG
Source organism: Pseudomonas sp. ASL4 (assembly GCF_056680395.1). Taxonomy (NCBI): domain Bacteria; kingdom Pseudomonadati; phylum Pseudomonadota; class Gammaproteobacteria; order Pseudomonadales; family Pseudomonadaceae; genus Pseudomonas; species Pseudomonas sp. ASL4. The sequence continues at coordinate 3,021,593 of NZ_CM155280.1, forward strand.
GTCGCGTACTTTTCCGGGAAGTTGTCGCGGATAAAGTCGGTGTCTATGGCACCGTCGACCACGATGTGGGCGACGTGGATGTTCATCGGTCCCAATTCTCGGGCCATGCTTTGGGCCAGGGCGCGGATGCCGTGTTTGGCGCCGGCGAACGCTGCAAACCCTGCCGCTCCACGCATGCCAGCGGTGGCGCCGGTAAACAGGATCGTTCCCCGTTGGCGTGTGGCCATGCGCTTGGCCACTTCGCGAGCGTTGAGGAATCCCGAGAAACAGGCCATTTCCCAGATCTTGAAATACTTGCGGGCGGTTTCTTCGAGAATGCTGCACGGCACATTGGCGCCGATATTGAACACGAATGCTTCGATGGGGCCGATCTGGGTTTCGATTTGCTCGACCAGCGCAATCACGTCCTCTTCCTTGCGCGCGTCACAGGCGAAACCGTGAGCTTCGCCACCACTGGCCTTGATGGCATCCACCAACGGCTGGAGTTTGTCGGCGCTGCGTCGGGTGACGCAGGCGATAAAACCTTCTTGCGCAAAGCGTTTGGCAATAGCGCCGCCGGTAGCATCCCCAGCGCCGACAATCAGTACGACCTTCTTGTTATTCATGGGTAGATCCCTTTGGTAAACGATCGTTAACTAAACGAACGTTATGCTACGATCCGGCTAACGTCAAGGTGATCAATCCTGAGGACAAGGCAATGCGTTACTCGCCCAATCACAAGCTGGAAACCAAAGAGAAATTGCTGGAAAGCAGTGCGGTGTCGGCCAAGAAGTCTGGTTTTGCAACGGTCGGTGTCGACGGTTTGATGAAGGCGATCGGCTTGAGTGGCGGGGCGTTCTACAGTCACTTTTCGTCAAAGGATGAACTGTTTGCGGCGATCGTCGAGCGAGAGTTGTGCCAAAGCCTGG